>CAVQGT010000001.1:0-143028 GCA_963712145.1 uncultured Actinomycetota bacterium
TGGTGCTCTTCTTCGTCGGCGCCGAGAACGAAGGGGAGGCCGAGGAGGCGGAGGAGGAGGCGTTCGACGCCTTCGCGGGCGGCTACCCCGTCCCGCCGATGCCCGGCCAGAGCCTCAGACCGACCACGACCGTCCCCTCGACAGCAGGGGAGGAGCAGGACTAGATGGCAACGCTCAAGGAACAGTTCTGGGACCCGATCGCAGGGTTCGGCGTCACCTTCCGGACGATGTTCAAGAAGGTGGTCACCGAGCAGTACCCCTTCGAGAAGAAGCCCACCGCTCCGCGCTTCCACGGCCGGCACCAGCTCAACCGCTGGCCCGACGGCCTGGAGAAGTGCATCGGCTGCGAGCTGTGTGCGTGGGCCTGCCCCGCAGACGCGATCTACGTCGAGGGTGCCTCCAACTCCGACGAGACCGGGGAGCGCTACTCGCCGGGAGAGCGCTACGGCCGCGTCTACCAGATCAACTACCTGCGCTGCATCCTGTGCGGCCTGTGCATCGAGGCGTGCCCCACCCGGGCGCTCACGATGACCAACGAGTACGAGCTGGCCGACAACAACCGCGCCGACCTCATCTACGAGAAGCAGGACCTGCTGGCGCCCCTGCTCCCCGGCATGGAGCAGCCGCCGCACGCGATGCTGCTCGGTGACGACGAGGGCGACTACTACCGCGGCAACTTCGCCCCGAAGTCCGCCGGCGTCCCGGCCACCGACAAGCGCCACGAGAGCGAGGGCTGACCCCGTGGTGACCTTCTGGCTTCTCGCGCCGCTGATGGTGGCGGCCGCGATCGGCATCCTGTTCGCGCGCAAGGCGGTCCATGCCGCCCTGCTGCTCGCGGTCGTGATGATCGGCCTGGCCGTGCTGTACGCCGTCCAGGACGCGCCGTTCCTCTTCGCGGTGCAGATCATCGTCTACACCGGCGCGATCCTGATGCTCTTCCTGTTCGTGCTGATGCTCGTCGGCGTCGACGCGTCGGACTCCGTCGTCGAGACGATCAAGGGCCAGCGGCTGATGGCCTCCGCGGTCGGCATCCTGTTCGGCGTGCTGCTCGTCATGGGCGTGTCCCAGGTCGCGATCGGTGCGGTCACCGGGCTCGAGGAGGCCAACAAGGACGGCAACATCCAGGGCCTCGCCCAGCTGCTGTTCTCCGACTTCGTCTTCGCGTTCGAGGCGACCAGCGCGCTGCTGATCACTGCGGCGATCGGCGCGATGGTGCTCGCCCACCGCGAGCGGCTCACGCCGAAGCCGTCGCAGGCCTCGCTGGCCGCGCAGCGGATGAAGGACTACGCCGACCACGGCAAGCACCCCGGCCCGTTGCCGGCACCGGGCGTCTACGCGCGGCACAACGCGGTGGACACCCCGGCCCTGCTGCCCGACGGCACGCCCTCCGAGTCCTCGGTCTCCCGCCTGCTCACCGCGCGCGGCACGATCCGGTCGGCCCCGTCGCTGGCCGACGACATCGTCGAGCTCCAGCGCGCGATGCGTGACGGCGACGCCGCCGACGCGAGCTCCTCGACGACCGAAGGCACCGAGACGACCGACGGGAAGGACAAGGCATGAGCCCCACCCCGTTCCTCGCCCTCTCCGCGATCCTGTTCACGATCGGCTGCATCGGCGTGCTCACGCGACGCAACGCCATCGTCGTGTTCATGTGCGTCGAGCTGATGCTGAACGCCAGCAACCTCGCGCTCGTCACGTTCGCCCGGGTGCACGGCAACCTCGACGGGCAGGTCGCGGCCTTCTTCGTCATGGTCGTCGCCGCAGCCGAGGTCGTGGTCGGACTCGCGATCATCATGACCATCTTCCGGACTCGCCGGTCGGCCTCGGTCGACGACGCGAGCCTGCTGAAGTACTAAGGAGCGCTGCGTTGACCACATCAGCCGTGATCTTCCCGGCGTTGTCGGAGTCCTCCGGGCACAGCGTGCCCGTGATCCACAGCGCGCCCGCGGACGGCGTGTTCTCGCTGCTCTGGCTGATCATCGCGCTGCCCGCACTGGGCGCCGCGGTGATCCTGCTCGGCGGGAACACCCGGACCAAGGGGTGGGCGCACCTGCTCGGCTCCGGCACCGTCCTCGGTTCCTTCGTGATCAGCCTGGTGGCGTTCTTCGCGCTGCTCGGCCGCGACGCCGACGACCGGTCGATCGGCCAGCACCTCTACACCTGGGTGGACGCCGGCTCGTTCAAGGCGGAGGCGGCGCTGCTCTACGACCCGCTCTCGGCCCTGTTCCTGCTGCTGATCACCGGTGTCGGGTCGCTGATCCACATCTACTCGATCGGCTACATGGAGCACGACGTACGCCGTGCGCGGTTCTTCGGCTACCTGAACCTGTTCGTGGCCTCGATGCTCGTGCTGGTGCTCGCCGACAACTACCTCGGCGTGTTCCTCGGCTGGGAGGGCGTGGGCCTCGCGTCCTACCTCCTGATCGGCTTCTGGCAGCACAAGCCGTCTGCGGCCGTGGCCGCGAAGAAGGCCTTCGTGGTGAACCGCGTCGGTGACATCGGCATGGCGCTCGGCACGATGCTCGCCTTCGCCACGTTCGGCACGGTGTCGTTCGCCGGCATCTCCGCGGTCTCCGAGCAGGCCGGCCAGGCCACCATGACCGCACTCGGCCTGCTCTTCCTGCTCGCCGCCTGCGGCAAGTCGGCCCAGGTCCCGCTGCAGTCGTGGCTCCTCGACGCGATGGAGGGCCCGACCCCGGTGTCGGCGCTGATCCACGCCGCGACGATGGTGACCGCCGGCGTCTACCTGGTGGTCCGCTCCAACTTCATCTTCGAGTACACCGAGGTCGCGCAGACCGCCGTCGTCATCGTCGGCGCGGTCACGCTCCTGTGGGGTGCCGTCATCGGTTGCGCGAAGGACGACATCAAGAAGGCGCTCGCCGGTTCGACGATGAGCCAGATCGGCTACATGATGCTGGCCGCCGGCCTCGGCGTGTACGGCTACGCGTTCGCGATCTTCCACCTGCTCGCGCACGGCTTCTTCAAGGCCAACATGTTCCTCGGCGCCGGCTCGGTCATGCACGCCATGAACGACGACGTCGACATGCGCCACTACGGAGCGCTCCAGAAGGCCGTCCCGGTCACGTTCGTGACCTTCGCGATGGGCTACCTCGCGATCATCGGGTTCCCCGGGTTCTCCGGCTTCTGGTCGAAGGACAAGATCATCGAGGCCGCGTTCGGCGAGAACATCGTCGTCGGGCTGGCCGCGCTCGCCGGTGCGGGCATCACCGCGTTCTACATGACGCGGCTGATGCTGATGACGTTCTTCGGCGAGAAGCGCTGGGAGAAGGACGTGCACCCGCACGAGTCGCCCAAGGTCATGACCGTGCCGCTGATGGTCCTCGCGGGCCTCTCGGTCTTCGGCGGCCTGCTGCTGCTCGGCGACTGGGTCACCGACTGGCTCACGCCGGTCGTCGGCGAGGTCGGCCACCACGAGCTCGAGGTCTCCGCGCTGGTGATCACCCTGATCATCACGCTGACCGTCGCCGCCGGCGTCGGTGTCGCGTGGCTGACGGTCGGCCGCAACGCGGTCCCGCGGGTCGCGCCGACCCAGGTCTCGGTGTTCACCAAGGCGGCCCGGGCCGACCTCTACGGCGACGCCCTCAACGAGACCCTGTTCATGCGGCCGGGCGACCGGTTCGTGGGCGATCTCGTCGGTTTCGACGACCACGGCGTCGACGCCGCGGTGGACGGCACGGGTGCTGCCTTCAGCGGCATGTCCCAGCGGTTCCGCCGGATGCAGACCGGCTACGTCCGGTCCTACGCCCTGTCGCTGCTGGCCGGCGCGGTCATCGTGCTGCTGGCCCTGCTGGCGGTGAACCTCGCATGAGTCTCCACCTCCCGCGTCCGCACCTGACACATTCAAGGCTGGTGTCCAAGTGAGCTTTCCCTGGTTGACCGCGTCCATGGCGCTGCCGCTCGTCGGCGCGCTGGTCGTGGCCATGCTGCCCCGCCGTGAGGGCGCGACCGGAGCTGACCTTCCGAAGAAGGTGGCGCTCGGGTTCTCGCTGCTCACCCTCGTGCTCGTGGCCGGCGTCGGCCTCGGGTTCGACGTGGGCGGTGACCGCTACCAGTTCGTCGAGGAGCACGAGTGGATCACCGCCTTCGGGGCCCACTACGCGCTCGGCGTCGACGGCATCGGCCTGACCCTCGTGCTGCTGACCGCGATCCTCACCCCGGTGGTGATCCTGGCGTCGTGGAACGACGGTGACAACGGCCGCTGGGGCGCCGGCGCCTTCTTCGCCTGGATGCTCGCGCTCGAGGGCCTGGCCCTCGGTGTGTTCGCGGCGATGGACGTGTTCTTGTTCTACGTCCTGTTCGAGGCGACGCTGATCCCGATCTACTTCCTGATCGGCGGGTTCGGCGGTCCGCGCCGCTCCTACGCCGCGGTGAAGTTCCTGCTCTACTCGCTGCTCGGCGGGCTGCTCATGCTCGCGTCGGTGGTCGGCCTGTACGTCGTGTCCGCGGACTCGGCCGGTGGCCCGACGTACCTCCTCACCGAGCTCGCGCCGATCACCGCCGACATCGACACAAACGTGGGCCGCTGGCTGTTCCTCGGCTTCTTCATCGCCTTCGCGATCAAGGCGCCGATGTTCCCCGTGCACACCTGGCTGCCCACCGCGGCGGCCGAGGCCACCCCCGGCACGTCGGTGCTGCTGGTCAGCATCCTCGACAAGATCGGCACCTTCGGGATGATCCGGTTCTGCCTCGGGCTGTTCCCGGAGGCGTCGGAGTGGGCCACCCCCGTGGTGCTCGTCCTCGCGGTGATCAGCGTGCTGTACGGCGCGCTCGTCGCCATCGGGCAGAAGTCGATCCCGCGCCTGATCGCCTACACCTCGGTGTCGCACTTCGGCTTCATCGTGATGGGCATCTTCGTGATGAACAGCTACGGCCAGGCCGGCTCGACGCTCTACATGTTCAACCACGGTCTCTCGACCGCTGCGCTGTTCCTCGTCACCGGCTTCCTGATCAAGCGTCACGGCACCCAGCTGATCGGCGACTTCGGTGGCGTCGAGAAGGTCGCCCCGGTCCTCGCCGGGGTCTTCCTGGTCGCCGGCCTCTCGTCGCTGTCGCTGCCGGGCCTGTCGCCGTTCATCTCCGAGTTCCTGGTGCTCGTCGGCACGTTCGCCTACAACTGGTGGTACGCCGCCTTCGCGGTGCTCGGCATCGTGCTGGCCGCGCTCTACATCCTCTTGATGTACCAACGCACCATGACCGGCCCGACCCGGCCGGAGCTCGCCGGCATGAAGGACCTCAACGTGCGCGAGATCGGTGCCCTCGCGCCGCTGCTGCTGCTGATCGTCCTGCTCGGCTTCTTCCCGAAGCCGCTGACGGAGATCATCAACCCGGCCGTGGGGCACACCCTCGAGCAGGCCGGCGTCTCCGACCCGAAGCCTGACGTCCCCGCCGACGCCGAACACGCCTCGGACGCTGAAGAGGAGTCCACCAAGTGATCGCCCAGCTCGCCGAGTCGGCCGCGGAGTTCTCGAAGCCCAGCATCGAGTACTCCCTGCTGTCGCCGCTGCTCATCATGTTCGGCGTCGCCATCGTCGGGGTGCTGGTCGAGGCCTTCGTGCCGCGGCACCTGCGCTACATGATCCAGTCGCTGGTGGCGATCGTCGGTGTCATCGGCGCCTTCGTCGCCACGATCATCGTGGCCGGTGACCTGAAGCCCCGGGGTGACTCCGCCGGCTACGGCTCGATCGCCGCCGAGGGCGCGATCGCGGTCGACGGCCCCACGATCTTCATCTGGGCGACCCTGCTCGTGCTGTCGCTGATCAGCGTCTTCCTCTTCGCCGAGCGGCACCTCGAGGGCGGCGTGACCGCCTTCGCCGGCCAGGCCGCGGCGTTGCCCGGCACCGAGGCCGAGCGCGAGGCGTCCACGCGGGGCCTCGAGCACACCGAGGTGTTCCCGCTGATGATGTTCGCGGTCGCGGGCATGATGCTCTTCCCGGCGTCCAACGACCTGCTCACGATGTTCGTCGCGCTCGAGATCCTGTCGCTGCCGCTGTACCTCCTCTGCGGGCTGGCACGTCGTCGCCGGCTGCTGTCCCAGGAAGCCGCGCTGAAGTACTTCATGCTCGGCGCCTTCTCCTCGGGCTTCTTCCTCTACGGCATCGCCCTCGTCTACGGGTACGCCGGCTCCATGCGTCTCGCCGACATCAGCGAGGCGATCTCCGGCCGCATCGGCTCCGACGCCCTGCTCCTCGGCGGCATCGGCCTGATGGCCGTCGGCCTGCTGTTCAAGGTCGGCGCCGCGCCGTTCCACAACTGGACCCCGGACGTCTACCAGGGCGCGCCCACCGCGGTGACCGCGTTCATGGCCGCCTGCACCAAGATCGCCGCCTTCGGCGCCCTGTTGCGGCTGTTCTACGTCGGCTTCGGCGGGGCCCGTTGGGACTGGACGCCGATGATCTGGGTGGTCGCCATCTTGACCATGGCGGTCGGCTGCATCCTGGCCCTGACCCAGTCCGACATCAAGCGGATGCTGGCCTACTCGTCGATCGCGCACGCCGGCTTCCTGCTCACCGGCTTCGTCGGGCTGCACGAGGTCGCCGACCCGGGCAGCTTCGAGATCACGTCGCTGCAGGCCGTGCTGTTCTACCTGGTCACCTACGGCTTCATGACGATCGGCGCCTTCGCCGTCGTCACGGTCGTCCGGGACGGCAGCGGCGAGGCCACCCACCTGTCCCGCTGGGCCGGGCTGGGCAAGGAGTCGCCGTTCGTGGCGGGCGTCTTCGCCTTCTTCCTGCTCGGCATGGCCGGCATCCCGCTCACCAGCGGTTTCACCGGAAAGTGGGCGGTCTTCACCTCCGCGGTCGCAGGCGGTGCCTGGCCGCTGGTGGTGATCGCGGTGCTGCTCAGCGTCGTCGCGGCCTTCTTCTACATCCGCGTCATCGTGCTGATGTACTTCTCCGACCCGATCGGTGAGGGACCCACGGTGGTGATGCCGAGCATCCTGACGACTATCGTGATCGCGGTGGGCTTCGCTGCGACGGCCGCCCTGGGCATCGTCCCGGGACCCGTCCTCGACCTCGCCGCGACCGCGGGTCAGTTCATCCGCTGACCGGGCCGACCAGAACGCCGACCAAGGAGCACGACCGAAGGTGACCTCACCTGCCGCAGCCTCGCTGGCGCTGCCGATCCTCGACGCCGAGCTCGAGGAGCGTCTGCGCGCCCGGATGGCCGAGGTCGAGGTCGAGCTCGAGGAGGCCATCCAGAGCGAGGCGCGCTTCGTCACCGAGGCCGCCCGCCACCTGATGCATGCCGGAGGCAAGCGCTTCCGGCCGCTGCTGGTGCTCCTCGCGGCCGAGACCGGCGACCCCACGGCCGACGGTGTCGTCACCTCCGCCTGCGTGGTCGAGCTGACCCACCTGGCGTCGCTCTACCACGACGACGTCATGGACGAGGCCGTGCTGCGCCGCGGAGCGGAGTCGGCCAACGCCCGCTGGGACAACCTCGTCGCGATCCTGACCGGTGACTTCCTGTTCTCCAAGTCCTCGGAGCTCACCGCCCGGCTCGGTGCCGACGCGGTGCGGATCCAGGCCGAGACGTTCACCCGCCTCGTCGAGGGACAGATCCTGGAGACCCTCGGCCCTGTGGACGGTGAGGACCCGCTGGAGCACTACCTGCGTGTGGTGGCCGGCAAGACCGGATCGCTGATCGCCACCTCCGCCCGCTACGGCGCCCGGTTCGCCGGTGCACCGCTCGAGGTCGAGGACGCCCTGACGGCGTACGGGGAGAAGATCGGGTCGGCCTTCCAGCTCTCCGACGACATCCTCGACATCGCCAGCGAGTCCAAGGAGTCAGGCAAGACCCCCGGGACGGACCTCCGCGAGGGCGTCCCCACGCTCCCGGTGCTGCTGGCCAAGCGGTCCACGGACCCGGCGGACGCCCGGCTGCTGGAGCTCCTCGAGTCCGACCTCTCCGACGACGCCCTGCACGCCGAGGCGCTCGATCTGCTGCGCAAGCACCCCGCGATGGGAGAGGCCCGCGCCTACGTCCTGGAGCGCGCGGCCGAGGCTCGTGCGCTGCTCGCCGTGCTCCCCGAGGGCAGCCCGGTCCGCGACGCCCTCGACGCATTCGCCGAGGTCGTCGCCACCCGCACCGCGTAGCGCGGGTGGCGACCGCCTGACTCAGGGCTTGTAGGCCACCACGACCGACGGGCGTGGGTAGTCGTGGGTGTGCGGCCACGTGCTGGCCGGGCTCTCGAACGTCGCGCCGTCGACCTCGCCCGGGTGCTGGACCGCCACCCACACCGACCGGCCGTCACGGCTGATCAGCGGACCGCAGGCCTCCGCCCCGACCGGGACGGTGAGGAACTGCTCGACGTGGCCGCGCTCCCCGCCGGAGACGGGCACCCGGAACACGCCGTCGTTGGAGCCGAGAGCGTTCCCGTCGGTGCTGATCCACAGGTTGCCGTTGGGGTCGAAGGCGACGTTGTCCGGGCAGCTGATCGGGCTGACCTTCTCCTTCGGGTAGCCCGCGAAGTAGGTCTCGGGGGCCTCCGGGTCACCGCAGACGAGCAGCAGGTCCCAGGTGAACTGCTTCGCGGTCGGCCGGCTCTCGCGCTCGGTGATCTCCAGGACGTAGCCGTTGCGGTTGCCGCTGGCCGGCGTGAGCGGCGCGCCGAGCTCGGAGCGCACCATGCTCTCCGCGAGCGGGTTGGCCTCGTCGACCGGGTGCTTGGTGCCCCGGTTGGAGTTGTTCGTCAACGCGCAGTAGACCTTGCCGTTCACGGGGTTCGGCTCGATGTCCTCGGGCCGGTCCATCCGGGTGGCGCCGACCTTGTCGGCCGCGAGGCGCGTGTTGATCAGGACGTCGGCGACGCTCATGCCGTCGACGTACGACTCCTCGTCGCTGGTCAGCGGGATCCAGCGGCCGGAGCCGTCGTACCGGCCGTCCTCGAGCCCGTCGCCGCTGAACGTGGCGACGTAGAGGGTGCCGTGCCGGAGCAGGGTGCGGTTGTGGCGGGCCGCGGCATCGCTGTCGCCGCGCTCCATCTTGTCGCGGGAGACGAACTTGTAGATGTAGTCGCCGCGCTCGTCGTCGCCCATGTAGACCGCCACCCGGCCGTTGTCGGCCAGCGCGACGTTGGCGCCCTCGTGCTTGAAGCGTCCGAGCATCGTGTGCTTGCGAGGGGTGGCCGTGGGGTCGCTGGGGTCGACCTCGACGATCCAGCCGAACCGGAACGGCTCGTGCGGCTCCGTGGTCAGGTCGAACCGGGGGTCGACCTCGCTCCAGCCGCGGCTGCCGGTCCCGGTGATGCCGTAGCGGGCGTAGGACTCGGTGTAGCGAGCGTCGAGCTCGCCGGACTTGTCGAAGTACTGGTTGAAGTTCTCCTCGCCGCTGAGCACCGTGCCCCAGGGCGTGGTGCCGCCGGCACAGTTGTTGAGCGTGCCGAGGACGCGCTTCCCGGTCGGGTCGGCGGTGGTGCGCAGGCGCGGGTCACCCGCGGCGGGGCCGTCGACGCGGAACGGGGTCGACGCGGTGATCCGGCGGTTGTAGCGCGTCTTCGAGACCGGGACGCGCTTCCAGGCCCCGGTGGAGTCGGACCGGCGGCGGATCTCCACCACGGACATGCCGTGGCTGGCCATCGCGATCCGCTTCATGGTCGCCGAGTCGTAGAGGTCGGTCGGGAACATCAGCTGCTCGTCGGTGTACTCGTGGTTCACGGTGAGCAGCCCCGTGGTCGCGCTCGTCTGGAGCACCCCCACGTAGTCGCAGTTGTAGCCGAACTGCTTCGCGGCGGCCTCGGGCGTCTGGTTCCGCACGTCGAACGCCGGGGCGCCCTTGACCACCGGGTCGCCCCAGCCGACGACGACGTGGTGCCCGTAGCCGCCCGGGACGGTGACGCTGTCGCGGACGTTGGGCTTCACCGGGGTGAACGATCCGCCGATCCGGCTGGTGGTCGTCGCCGGCGCCGCCGCTGCCGGGACGGTGCCGGTGGCGTGACCGACGACGAGGGCGCCGCCCGCGACGGCGCCGGCCTTGAGCAGAGAGCGGCGGGCGATGGCCTGCTCGACGAGGCTGCGCATCGTCTGGTTGTCGGTGGGGTTGGGCTCGGGGTGGTCGCACGCGTTGCCGCAGCGGTAGAGGCACGTCATGGCGCTGCGGGACCCGTGTGGTCCGGTGCTGACCAGCGGCAGCAGTGCGCGGCGGGGCGTGATGGTCATCGGCTCTCCTCGTGAGTGGTCGTCGCCTCGGACGCTAGGCATCCGAGAACAGGCGACGGTGGCCACGAGGTGAAACCGGGATGAACTTCGCCGGACGGCCCGTTCGGTGGGCGTCAGGCGAAGCCGACCGGGCGCTTCTGGATGAGCCAGCTGAAGTGCCGGCCCGCCTTGTCGTCGGTGTAGTACCAGTACTCGACCACGGCGTACCTCAGTCCCTGCTCCGGCAGCATGAAGCGCTGTTCGAGCGTGGCGCCGGTGTCGGACGTGGCGGTCAGGACGTGGTTCCCGGGCGGCGCCATGATCGGGAAGAGGACCCAGGTGTGCTGGCCCTCGACGTCGAACGGCTCGGAGACGACCTCGACACCGTCGATCGCGATCGTGACCTCGACCGGGTCGTCCTCGAACGACTGGTTGCTCACCCACAGCTGCAGATCGGCCTCGTCCTCCTCGACCACGCGGATCTCCGCGGCCGGCGTCGAGGGCGATGGTGACGGGCTGGCGCCGGAAGCCACGTCGGTCTCCGTCGGCCCGCACGCGGCAAGGGCGCCGGCCAGGAGGGCGGCGGACACGGCAGCGGCGACTCGTCTCATAGGAGTGGGACGCTACCGCCGGCCGGCGGGTTCCGCGACGTTCCGGTCACATCGCCGACGCCTCCGCGACCAGGCGCAGCTGGCGGCGGCGGTGGTTGACCGCCTCCACCGTGAAGATCACCAAGGCGAGCCACACCAGGCCGAACCCGACCCAGCGCAGGGTCGGCATCGGCTCGTCGAAGAGGAAGACGCCGAGGGCGAACTGGAACGTCGGGGCGAGGTACTGCAGCAGGCCGAGCGTCGTCATCGACACCCGGGTGGCCGCGGCGCCGAAGCAGATCAACGGGATCGCGGTGATCACGCCGGTCAGGGCCATCAGCACGACGTGGCCCGCGCCGTTCGGGCCGACCTCCGAGGAGCCCGTGGCGACCAGGAACCAGATGTAGCCCAGGGCCACGGGCGCCAGCACCATCGTCTCGAACGTGAGGCTCTCGACCGCTCCGGCGTTCGCCTGCTTCTTGGCCAGTCCGTAGCTGCCGAAGGAGAAGGCCAGCACGAGGGCGACCCAGGGCGGTCGGCCGTACTCGACGGTCAGGCCGACCACAGCGAGCGCGGCGATGCCCAGGGCGACCCACTGCAGGCGGCGCAGCCGTTCCTGGAGGATCAGCACGCCCATCAGCACGGTGACGAGCGGGTTGATGAAGTAGCCGAGAGAGGTCTCGACCACGTGGCCGTTGTTCACGCCCCAGATGTAGGTGCCCCAGTTGACCGCGATGACCCCGGCGGCCAGGGTCAGGATCGTCCGCTTGCGGGGGTCGACGATCAGCGCGCGCAGGCTCCGGCCACGTCGTACGGCGAGCACCAGCAGCAGCATCGTGACCATCGACCACGCGACGCGGTGGGCGAGGATCTCGACGGCCCCGGCGGGCTCCAGCAGCGGCCAGTACAGCGGGAACAGGCCCCACATCGTGTACGCCGCAGCGCCCAGCACGAAACCACGCGAACTCTCCGACACCGCTGCAGGCTACGGGGTGCAGCCGTCAGGCGACGGTCCAGGTGTCGCCGCTCGCGAGCAGCCCGGCCAGCGCGGCGCGGGTGTCGTCGGTGCCCTGGCGTGCGGTGACCACCTGCTCACGAGCGAGGTCGTCGTACGTCGGGTGCTCGACCTGTCGGAAGATCCCGATCGGCGCGCGGGACAGCACGCCCGCGTCGGTGAGCCGGGACAGCGCGAACGCGGTGGTCGGGTCGTCGGCGTGGGCGTCGTGCACGAGCAGGTCGCCCTCGTCGACGTCGGCCACGGCGACCAGGCGGAGCCCGCCGGTGGCAGGGTCGCGGACGACTCCCTGGCTGCCGAGGCCGCTCTCGTCGGGGGTGCCGTAGCGGATCGGCTGCCCGTGCTCGAGCGGGATCACGCCGGCGTCGGCGGGTCCGTCGTTGCCGGCCTTCTTGTTGATCGCGTCGAAGGCGCCGTCGTTGAAGATCGGGCAGTTCTGGTAGATCTCGACCAGCGACGTGCCGCGGTGGGCTGCGGCCGCGGACAGCACCGCGGTGAGGTGCTTGCGGTCGGAGTCGATGGTGCGGGCGACGAAGGTGGCCTCGGCGCCCAGGGCGAGGGAGACCGGGTTGAACGGGTTGTCCAGCGAGCCCATCGGGGTGGACTTGGTGACCTTGCCGAGCTCGCTGGTGGGGGAGTACTGGCCCTTGGTGAGGCCGTAGATCCGGTTGTTGAACAGCAGGATCGTCATGTTCACGTTGCGGCGCAGCGCGTGGATGAGGTGGTTGCCGCCGATGGAGAGGGCGTCGCCGTCGCCGGTGACGACCCAGACCGAGAGGTCCGCCCGCGAGGTCGCGAGACCGGTGGCGATGGCGGGTGCGCGTCCGTGGATGGAGTGCATGCCGTAGGTGTCGAGGTAGTAGGGGAACCTCGAGGAGCAGCCGATGCCGGAGACGAAGACGATGTTCTCGCGCTTGAGGCCGAGGTCGGGCAGGAATCCCTGGACGGCGGCGAGCACGGCGTAGTCGCCGCAGCCGGGGCACCAGCGGACCTCCTGGTCGGAGGTGAACTCCTTGCGGTTCTGCGGTTCCTCGGCGGCCGGGACGTCGCGCAGGCCCGGGAAGGGGAGTGACTCGGTGCTCATCGTGCGACCTCCTGGGGGTCGACTGCGTCGTTGGCGTGCTCGATCAGCTCGGTGATGGCGTCGGCGAGCTCGGAGGCCCGCAGCGGCAGCCCGCGCACGTGGTTGTAGCCGACCACGTCGACGAGGTACTTGGCGCGCAGCAGCATGGACAGCTGGCCGAGGTTCATCTCGGGGACCATGACCGCGTCGTACCGCTTGAGGACGTCGCCGAGATCCTTGGGGAACGGGTTGAGGTGCCGCAGGTGCGCCTGGGCGACCTCGAGGCCGGCGTTGCGGACCTGACGGACCGCGGCGCCGATCGGGCCGTACGTCGAGCCCCAGCCGAGCACCAGCACTCGCGCCTCTCCGGACGGGTCGTCGACGGCGAGCGGCGGGATCGTGTCCGCGATGCGCTCGACCTTCGCCTGCCGGGTCCGGACCATCAGGTCGTGGTTGGCCGGCTCGTAGGAGATGTTGCCGTGCCCGTCGCCCTTCTCGAGGCCGCCGATGCGGTGCTCGAGGCCCTGGGTGCCCGGGATCGCCCACGGGCGGGCGAGCGTGTCCTTGTCGCGGAGGTAGGGCCAGAACTCATCCGGCTGCGCTGCCTCTCCGTCGCCAGCTGCGATCAGAGCCTTCTTCGACACGTGGTTGGGGCCGGTGGCGAAGTCGGCGTGGATCACCGGGAGGTCCGCCACGTCGGGGATCTGCCACGGCTCGGAGCCGTTGGCGAGGTAGCCGTCGGAGAGCAGCAGCACCGGGGTGCGGTAGGTGACGGCGATCCGGGTGGCCTCGACGGCCGCGTCGAAGCAGTCCGCCGGGGACTGGGGCGCCACGATCGGGACCGGGGCCTCGCCGTTGCGGCCGAACATCGCCTGGAGCAGGTCGGCCTGCTCGGTCTTGGTGGGCAGCCCGGTCGAGGGACCACCGCGCTGGACGTCGACGATGAGCAGCGGCAGCTCCATCATCACCGCGAGGCCGATCGTCTCGGACTTGAGTGCGATACCGGGGCCGGAGGTGGTGGTGACGCCGAGCGCGCCACCGAACGCGGCCCCGAGGGCGGCGCCGATGCCGGCGATCTCGTCCTCGGCCTGGAAGGTCGTCACGCCGAACCGCTTGTGCTTGCTGAGCTCGTGCAGGATGTCGCTGGCCGGGGTGATCGGGTAGGACCCGAGGAACAGCGGCAGGTCGGACTGCGTGGAGCCCGCGACCAGGCCGTAGGCGAGCGCCAGGTTGCCGGTGATGTTGCGGTAGGTGCCGGTGGCCATCGGGGCCGGCTTGATCTCGTACTGGACCGCGAAGGCCTCGGTGGTCTCGCCGAAGTTCCAGCCCGCCTTGAACGCGGTGATGTTGGCGTCGCGGATGTCGGGGGCCTTCGCGAACCGCCGCTCGAGGAAGGTCAGCGTCGGCTCGGTGGGCCGGCCGTACATCCACGAGAGCAGGCCGAGGGCGAACATGTTCTTGGCGCGGCCGGCGTCCTTGCGGGAGAGCCCGAACTCCTTGACGGCCTCGACGGTCAGGTCGGTGAGCTCGAAGGCCTGGACGTCGTACTCCGCCAGGGAGTCGTTCTCCAGCGGGTTCTCGGCGTAGCCGGCCTTGCTCAGGTTGCGGTTGGTGAAGTCGTGGCTGTCCACGATCACCGTGGCGCCCTTCTTCAGGTCGCCGAGGTTCGCCTTGAGCGCGGCCGGGTTCATCGCCACCAGCACGTCGGGCGCGTCGCCGGGCGTGAGGATGTCGTGGTCGGCGAAGTGCACCTGGAACGAGGAGACCCCCGGCAGGGTGCCCTGGGGCGCGCGGATCTCGGCCGGGAAGTTGGGCAGCGTCGACAGGTCGTTGCCGAACGTCGCCGTCTCCTGGGTGAAGCGGTCGCCGGTGAGCTGCATCCCGTCGCCGGAGTCACCGGCGAAGCGGATGATCACGCGGTCGAGCTGCTTGACCTGCTTGGTCACGCTGCGCCTACTTTCCGCGGGGGCCGACCTCGGCCCCCCTGTGAGGTTCCCCTTACACCGGTCATGCTACGACCGCGTTTAGCCCCTTTCACGCCACGTCCAGAACTACGACGTGAGCCACATCACCCACCCTCCCACGCTCCGTGAGGTGAGACACGCGGCCGTAAGGCGACTTCGTCAGTAAAGTCGAGTAAGTTACGTGACTACGAACGGATGACCCCGGGACCCCCGGGCCGAGAGAGACGAGGGTGCGATGAGCATCAAGTTCAAAGCTGCGGTCGCGGCCACGCTGACCGGACTGCTGGGCCTGGCGGCCTGCGGGGGCGGCGCTTCCGCCGGGGACGACGGAGCGACGCTGAGCCTGGTCGGCTTCGCCGTTCCCGAGGCCGCAAACAAGGCGATCGCCGCGAAATGGGCCGAGACCGAGGACGGCAAGGGGGTCCAGTGGGAGACGTCGTACGGCGCCTCCGGTGACCAGTCCCGGGCCGTCGAGGGCGGTCTTCCCGCCGACTACGTCCACTTCTCGCTGGAGACCGACGTGACCCGCCTGGTCGACGCCGGCCTTGTCGCCGAGGACTGGAAGGACGGCGCGAACAAGGGCGTCGTCTCTCAGTCCACGGTGGTGCTGGTCGTCCGCGAGGGCAACCCGAAGAACATCCAGGGCTGGGACGACATCGTGAAGCCCGGCGTCGGCATCATCACGCCGAACCCGAGCTCCTCGGGGTCCGCGCGCTGGAACATCCTGGCCGCTTGGGGTCACGTCATCGCCAACGGCGGCACCGAGCAGGAGGCCGAGGAGTTCCTGAAGAAGTTCTTCACCAACGCCGTCGCGCTCCCCGGCAGCGGCCGGGACGCCACCACCGCCTTCAACAGCGGCAACGGCGACGTGCTGATCTCCTACGAGAACGAGGCAATCCTCGCGCGCCAGAACGGCGAGAAGTTCGACTACATCCTCCCGGAGGACACGCTGCTCATCGAGAACTCGGGCGCGGTGCTCGAGGACGCCGACCCGCTCGCCGAGAAGTGGCTGGAGTTCGTCCTCTCCGACGAGGGTCAGACCGAGTTCGCCAAGACCGGCTTCCGTCCGCTCAACGACGCCATCGACGTCGAGGTGGAGGGCGCCAACGACCCGGCCAACCCGTTCCCGGTGCCGCCCACGCTGCTCACCATCGACGAGGACTTCGGTGGCTGGGCCGAGGCGGCCACGAAGTTCTTCGACGAGGAGTCGGGCATCGTGCCGGCGATCCAGAAGGAAGTCGGCAAGGAATGAGCGTGCTCGCACCCATCGCATCGGGGGGATCGACGCTGCGGCGCCGGTCCCCCCGTGCGGGGGCGCTCGGTCCGGCCGCGGGGCTGGGGCTCGGCATCGCGCTGACCTGGTTCAGCCTGCTCGTGCTGATCCCGCTCGCCGCAGTCGTCGCCACGGCTGTCGAGGGCGGCTGGGAGAACTTCTGGACCACGCTCACCAACCCGCAGACCCTGGCCGCGATCACGCTCACCGTGACGCAGTCCCTGGTCGTCACCGCGCTCAACGTGGTGATGGGTACGGCGATCGCCTGGGTCCTGGTACGCGACCGGTTCTGGGGGAAGTCGGTCGTCAACGTGGTGATCGACATCCCGTTCGCGCTCCCCACCATCGTGGCCGGCCTCGTGCTTCTGTCGCTCTACGGCTCGCAGAGCCCGATCGGCGTGGACGTGGCCAACACCGAGAAGGCGGTCTTCCTGGCGCTCGCCTTCGTGACCCTCCCGTTCGTCGTGCGCACGGTCCAGCCGGTGCTCGAGGAGCTCGAGGGGGACGTCGAGGAGGCGGCCGCCTCCCTGGGGGCGAGCCGGCTGACCATCTTCCGGCGGGTGATCCTGCCGAGCCTGGTCCCCGCCATCGCAGCGGGCGCCGCACTGTCGTTCGCCCGCGGGATCAGCGAGTACGGCTCGCTGGTGCTGCTGAGCGGCAACCTCCCGCTCAAGACCGAGGTCGCCTCGGTCCGGGTGCTGACCTACATCGAGAACGGCAACCCCGCGGCCGCCGCGGTCGTTGCCACCGTGCTGCTCGTGATCGCGCTGCTCGTGATCGTCGCGCTCGACCTGATCCAGCGAAGGGTGGCCCGCCGTGGTTAAGGAGTCACCAGCCGTGCGGTGGGGGTTGCGTGCCGTCGTGCTGGGCTACCTCTTCATGCTCGTGGCCTGGCCGGTGGCCCTCGTGGTTCGGCACACCTTCGAGGACGGCTTCTCGTCGCTGAGCATCGCGCTGTCGGACCCCGTCGTCCTGCACGCGCTGCGGATGACCCTCGTGGTCGCGTTCAGCGCGGTCGTGATCAACCTCCTCTTCGGGGTCGGCATCTCGCTGCTGCTGGTGCGCTACGAGTTCCCGGGCAAGCGGGTGCTGTCGGCGCTGATCGACGTGCCGCTCTCGGTCTCGCCGATCGTCGTCGGTCTGGCGCTGCTGCTCGTCTACAACAGCCGGACCGGATGGTTCGGCCCCTCCCTGGCCGAGGCCGGGATCCAGGTCGTGTTCGCCACCCCGGCGATGGTGATGGCCACTGTCTTCGTGGCGCTGCCCCTCGTCATCCGCGAGGTGGTGCCTGTCCTGGAGGAGATCGGCGACGAGCAGGAACAGGCGGCGCGCAGTCTCGGCGCCAGCGGTGGCCAGACGTTCTTCCGGATCACCCTCCCGAGCATCAAGTGGGCCGTGGTCTACGGCGTGGTGCTCAGCCTCGCGCGCTCGCTCGGCGAGTTCGGCGCGGTCAAGGTGGTCTCCGGCAACGTCGTCGAGAAGACCCAGACCGCCACGCTCGTGGTGGAGCAGAAGTACCAGAACTTCGAGCAGGCGACGGCGTACTCCGTCTCGTTCCTGCTCGCCTTCGCCTCGGTCATCTGCATCGTCATCGTGTCCGTCCTCCGACCCAAGGGAGAGTCATGAGCATCGAAGTCACTGGAGTCAGCAAGAGGTTCGGGGACTTCGTCGCACTGGACGACGTGTCCGTCTCCATCCCCCGGGGACAGCTGACCGCGCTGCTCGGCCCCAGCGGCGGCGGAAAGTCCACCCTGCTGCGGATCATCGCCGGCCTGGAATCGGCCGACGCCGGGACCGTCCAGATCGAGGGGACCGAGGCGACCCACCTCCCGCCGCAGAAGCGCAACGTCGGCTTCGTGTTCCAGCACTACGCCGCCTTCAAGCACATGACGGTGGCGAAGAACGTCGCCTTCGGCCTGGAGATCCGCAAGCGACCGAAGGACGAGGTCCAGCGACGTGTGGCCGAACTGCTCGACCTGGTGCACCTGGGCCAGTTCTCGCACCGGCTCCCCTCACAGCTCTCCGGTGGTCAGCGGCAGCGGATGGCGCTGGCCCGCGCCCTCGCGGTCGAGCCGACGGTCCTGCTGCTGGACGAGCCGTTCGGCGCCCTGGACGCCAAGGTGCGCAAGGAGCTGCGCGACTGGCTGCGCCGCCTGCACGACGAGGTGCACGTGACCACCGTGTTCGTGACGCACGACCAGGAGGAGGCCCTCGAGGTCGCCGACGAGATCGTGGTCATCAACGAGGGCCGGATCGAGCAGATCGGCACTCCCGACGAGCTGTACGACGAGCCCGCCAACGACTTCGTGATGTCGTTCCTCGGGGAGGTGACCCGGCTCAACGGGTCGCTGATCCGTCCGCACGACATCGACCTCTTCGACCACGAGGCGACCGTCGACGCGGTCCCCGGTGTCGTCGCGCGGCTGGTCCGCGTGGGCTTCGAGGTCCGGGTCAGCGTCTCCACCGAGCAGGGCGAGGACGTCACGGTCATGCTGACCCGCGCGGAGGCGCGCGCCGTGGCCCTCGAGGTCGGGGCGACCGTGTGGCTCGCCCCGCACCGGGGAGTCCTGACCGTGCCGACGGACCGGCTGCTCGCCGCTCAGGAGCGGTAGACGACCACCTTCGTGCCGAGCGGGACCTGGTCGAACAGGCTGGCGATCGCCGAGTAGTCGCGGACGTTCACGCAGCCGTGCGAGGCGCCGTTGTAGCCGTTCGCGGCGAAGTCGGGGGAGTAGTGCACCGCCTGCCCGCCGCTGAAGAACATCGCGAACGGCATCGAGGTGTCGTAGAGCGACGAGACGTGGTCGCGCGACTTCCGGTAGACCGAGAACTGGCCCTCGCGGGTCGGCAGCTCGGCCGACCCGAACCGGACGTCGACGGCCATCTCGACCTTGCCGTCCACGACCCAGCGCAGGCTGTCCGACGTCTTGTCGACGCACAGGGCCAGGCCGGTGGTGCAGCGCGGGTCGAGCGGCCGGCCGTCGGCCGGGTCCGGGGCCCGGTTGGCCAGGGAGTCGGCGGTGGGCTCGGTGGTCATGCCGTCGAGCAGCTCCAGCGTGCGCTGGTCGACCTCGCCGGTCGCCGGGATGCCGCGCTTGGCCTGGAAGCCGGTCACGGCCTCGCGGGTCCGAGCGTCGTAGTCGTCGTCGACGTCGCCGAAGAACCAGGCGATCTGCCGCAACCGGGCCTCGAGCTCACGCACGTCCCGCCCGGTGTCGCCGGCCGCGAGCAGGGTCGGGCCGGGCCGGTTGAACAGCTCCGCCTCGGTCGGTGCCTGCGTCATGCGCACGAGCCGGCGCCAGGTCCGCTCGTCCACGACGCCGGTGGCCTCGAAGCCGCGCTTCTCCTGGAAGCCGGAGACCGCCGTGCGGGTGCCGGGCCCGTAGAAGCCGGTCGTGACGGGGGCGAACCACGCGAGCTGGGCGAGGCGCGCCTGGAGCTCGCGCACCTGCCTGCCCTCGTCGCCGGGCCGGAGAACTGGCTCGGGCTCGGGCTCGGCCGTGACGGTGGGAGTCGGCGCCTCGGTGGGCGTGGGATCCGGCGAGTCGGAGGTGGGGCTGGAGGAGGACGTGCCCGCCACGGTCGGTGCTGTCGTGGCGCGGTCGGTGGCCGTGCCCCAGGTCGGCCCGAGGGTGGCGTACGCGACGCCTCCCGCCGCCAGGATCACGGCCATCGTGGTGGCGGCTACGGCCGCGGACCGGCGTCGGCGGCCTGGTCGCTGGGTGGTGGTTCGCATCGTCATCTCCCCGTCCGGGCACCTCGTTGGGTGCTGGCGCCCGTGTGTGCGCCTCACCTCTCAGACGCTGCAGGTGGCGTCGAGGTTGCCTCGGGTTGCGTGTGCTTGACCGGAACGTTACCCAGGTCGGTCGCGCGATCGGTGGACCTCGGACGCGCCGGTGTCGCGGTGCGACTTGGGATTCCCGGCTCGACATGTTTAGTCTAGTAACTCGATAGTGTTTAGTAATGAGGTGAGATGCATGGGAGATCGGCCAACTCGGGTGCTCGTGGTCGGGGGAGGGGCCGCGGGTGTCATCGCGGCCGCGACGCTGCTCCGCACGGTCGCCGACCCGCTCGACGTGCGGATCGTCGAGCGCCACGACGTCGTCGGCCCCGGTCTCGCTTACCGCACCGCCGAGCCGCTGCACCTGCTCAACAACTACGCGGGTCGGATGAGTGCCTTCGAGGACGACCCCGAGGACCTGCTCCGCTGGTGCGCGGCCGAGGGCATGGTGGTCACGCCCGAGACGTTCCTGCCGCGGCAGGTCTACGGCCGCTACCTGGCCGAGCTGCTCGGCCGGGTGGACGTCCGGCCGGGCTCGCGGGTGAGTCGGCTCCGCGGCGAGGTGGTGCGGCTGGACGAGGGGTCGACGGGCTACGTCGCCGGGCTCGCCACCGGAGCGCAGGTGGTCGCGGACGTCGTCGTACTCGCCCTGGGCAACCCGCCCCCGCGTGACCTCCCCGGCTACCGCGACCTGGGTACGGCGTACGCCGCGGACCCGTGGGCGGCCGACCTCACCGACCGCGTCGGCCCGGGCGGCCGGGTGCTGCTCGTCGGCTCCGGCCTGACCGCCGTCGACGTGGCCGCGCAGCTCGCCAACGCCCACCACGACGTCGAGATGGTCGCGGTGTCGCGGCACGGGATGCTCCCGCGCCGGCACCACGAGCATGCGCCGGGCACCGGGGTCGCGTTCCCTGCCACGGCGGCGAGCCTGGCCGGGACGCTGGCCGACGTCCGGCGCCGTGCCGCTGCGCTGGAGGCGTCCGGCGGCGACTGGCGCGAGCTCGTCGAGGCGGTCAAGTCGGTCGCCAACGACGTGTGGGCCGGGCTGTCGGACTCCGACCGGGACCGGTTCGTCCGGCACGTGGCCCGGCCGTGGGAGGTGTCCCGGCACCGGATGGCGCCGTCCATGGCCGGGATCATCGAGGGGCTGCTGCTCGACGGGCGCCTGCGCCTGGAGACCCCGGACTCGGTCGACGCGGCGTCGTTCGACCTCGTGGTCAACTGCACCGGTCCCGCGCCCGCCTGCACACCCGGCTGGAGCCCGCTCGTCGACGCGCTGGCGGGGCGCGGCCTGCTCCGGGCGAACGCGGCCGGGCTCGGGCTGGACCTGACCCCGGACGGCCTGCTCGTCGGCGTGGACGGCGTGCCGGCCCGGGGCATCCACGTGCTCGGCGCCGCGCGCCGGGGCGTGGAGTGGGAGGTCGCCGCGGTGCCGGACCTCCGCCGCCAGGTCGCCGCGGTAGTGGCTCATGTGGCCGCCCGGTCACGGCGTGAGGAGCTCGTGGCGTCATGACCGCGACCGTCGTACGCACCCCGCTCACCGACCTCGTCACCCGGATCCGGGCCGTGGTGGCCCGAGGGCTGTCCGACGGCGAGACCGCCGAGCAGGTCGCCAACTACCTGCGGCCGACGCTCACGATCCCCGGGCTGCTCAGCGAGGAGCAGCGGCAGGGCTCCGTGGACGGCTACACGCAGCACGTCCTGCACGTCGAGCCGGGCGGGAGCTTCTCCGTGGTGGCGCTGGTCTGGCTCCCCGGCCAGGCCACGCCCGTGCACGACCATGTGTCCTGGTGCTCCGTGGGCGTCTACGAGGGCCAGGAGACCGAGACCCTCTACCGGCTCGCCGGGCGCAAGGGACGGCGTCAGCTGGTCGTCTCCGGGCACGCGGTGAACCGCCGCGGGACCGTGTCGGGGATCGCCCCGCCCGGGGACATCCACCACGTCTCGAACAGCGGCACGACGACGGCGATCTCGCTGCATGTGTACGGCGCCGACATCAGCCGGCTGGGCAGCAGCATCCGGCGCTGCTACGACGTCGTTCCCTGACCCGGCGGGCGGGGCGCCTGCGGACGGGGCCGGTCTTCCCTAGACTCGCCACGTGGCCGACTACGGAGGCGCTGACTTCTACGGGGCGTACGCCCCGTTGGTGGCGATCCTCGTCGTCGGCGTCCTGCTCGTGTGCGCCATGTTCGCCGGCAACTGGCTGTTCCGACCGACCTCGCCGTCGACCGAGAAGCTGCTCACCTACGAGTGCGGCGTGGACCCGGTCGGCGAGGGCTGGGCGCAGAGCCACGTCCGCTACTACGTGTACGCCTACCTCTACGTGATCTTCGCCGTCGACGCGGTGTTCCTGTTCCCGTGGGCCACGGTGTTCGAGGGCCTCGGCTGGGTGAGCGTCGCGGAGATGGGCGTCTTCGTCGGCTTCATCGCGGTCGGCCTCGTCTACGCCTGGCGCAAGGGGGTGCTGGTGTGGACGTAGATGGTTTCGAGACGGTCGCTCCGCTCCCTCCTCAACCAGCGGTGCAGCTCGGCATGCCGTCGATCGGGCTGGGTCAGCGGCTGGCGCCGAAGCCGGCGCGCTACCTGCTCAACTGGGGCCGGAAGTACTCCCTCTGGGTCTTCAACTTCGGGCTGGCCTGCTGCGCGATCGAGTTCATCGCCACCTCGATGGCACGCCACGACTTCATCCGGCTCGGCGTGATCCCCTTCGCGCCCGGGCCGCGCCAGGCCGACCTGATGATCGTGTCCGGCACCGTCACCGACAAGATGGCGCCCGCGATCAAGCGGCTCTACGAGCAGATGCCGGACCCGAAGTACGTCATCTCCTTCGGCTCCTGCTCCAACTCCGGCGGCCCCTACTGGGACTCCTACTGCGTCACGAAGGGCGTCGACCAGATCATCCCCGTCGACGTCTACGTGCCCGGCTGCCCGCCGCGTCCCGAGGCACTGCTCCAGGGCATCCTCAAGCTGCAGGAGAAGATCGACGGGGAGTCCCTCAAGCACCGTTACCGCGACACCGGCGCAGCCTCGGTCACCCGTGGCCTGGTGCTCCCGCCGACCGAGGGCGCCTCGTGACCGATGCGCACTGGCCGGGACGCGTCCGCGCCGCGTTCGCCGACGACTTCCCCGAGGCCGCCTCGGTGGAGGACGGGTTCGGGCCCGTCTCCGTCGACGTCGACCCGGAGCACTGGGAGGCCGCGCTGCTGCTCGCCCGCGACGGCCTCGACTGCTCCTTCTTCGACTTCCTGACCGCCGTCGACGAGCTCGAGTTCGGGTTCCGGATCGTCTGCCACGTGGCCGACCACCGGCCCCGGGGCGTGGACCACCTCGTCGTACGGACGCTCATCCCGCGGGACCCGGCCGCGCTGGCGTCGGTGGCGCACGTGTACGCCGGCGCGCGGTGGCACGAGCGGGAGACCCACGAGATGTTCGGGGTGGACTTCACCGTCGACGGCACGCCGCTCGAGCTCGACAAGCTGCTGCTCCCCGAGGAGTTCGAGGGACACCCGCTGCGCAAGGAGTTCGTGCTGGCCTCGCGGGTGGCCAAGCCGTGGCCGGGGGCCAAGGAGCCGGGGGAGAGCGACGAGGCGGTGCACGCGGCTCCGGCCACGACCAGCCGCCGTCGCACCCGCCCGCCCGGTGTGCCGACGCCGGAGGAGTGGGGGCCGCGCAGTGAGTGACGCCCTCGAGATCGCCGTGCGGCTGGCGCTGGTGCTGGCCGCCTTCCTCGTCATGCCGCTGCTGGTCGGGCAGGTCGAGCACAAGGCGATGGCGCACATGCAGGCCCGGGTCGGCCCGATGTACGCCGGCGCGTTCCACGGCTGGGCCCAGCTCGTCGCCGACGGCGTGAAGTTCGTGCAGAAGGAGGACGTCGTCCCGGCCGCGGCCGACCGGATGGTCTTCAAGATCGCGCCCGCCGTCGCGCTGCTGCCCTACCTGGTCGCGATGCTGGTGATCCCGCTCGGACCGGGGATCGTCGGCCAGGACCTCGGGATCGGGCTCTTCTTCGTCATCGCGGTGATGGGCGTCGGCGTGATCGGCAGCCTGATGGGCGGCTGGTCGAGCGCCAACAAGTTCAGCCTGCTCGGCGGCATCCGGGTCGCGGCGCAGCTGATGGCCTACGAGCTGCCGTTCGTGCTCGCGGCGGCCTCGGTCGCGATGGCCGCCGGCACGCTGTCGCTCACCGGGATCGTCGAGGCCTGGAGCCCGTGGTGGCTGCTGTGGCAGGCGATCGCGGCGTTCGTCTTCTTCACCAGCGGTCTCGCCGAGGTGCAGCGGCCGCCGTTCGACATGCCCGTCGCGGACGCGGAGATCGTGTTCGGCCCCTACACGGAGTACGGCGGCCTGCGGTTCGCCCTGTTCATCCTCGCGGAGTACGCCGGCATCGTGGTGCTGTCCGCGCTGACCGCCGTGCTGTTCCTGGGCGGGTGGCACGGGCCCTGGGAGGACCAGCTCGGCTGGGTGTGGACGCTGCTCAAGACGCTGGCGGTCGCCTTCGTGGTGATCTGGGTGCGCGTGGCCTACCCGCGGCTGCGCGAGGACCAGCTCCAGCGGTTCGCCTGGCAGGGCCTCGTCCCGCTCGCGCTGCTGCAGCTCGTGGTCACGGCGGTCGGGGTGGTGGTCTGGTGAGCTTCCCCGGATCCGGCCTGGTCAAGGGCCTCGCCGTGACGATGCGGCAGATGACCAAGCGGTCGGTCACCGCGCACTACCCGGACTCGATGCCGGAGCTGCCGCCGCGCTCGCGCGGCGTGATCGCGCTGATCGAGGAGAACTGCACCTCGTGCATGCTCTGCGCCCGCGAGTGCCCGGCGTGGTGCATCTACATCGACTCGCACAAGGACGTGATCCCCGCGACCACCGAGGGCGGGAAGGACAAGACCCGCAACGTCCTCGACCGGTTCGCGATCGACTTCTCGATCTGCATGTACTGCTCGATCTGCGTCGAGGCCTGCCCGTTCGACGCGCTGCACTGGAGCCCCGAGTTCGAGTACGCCGAGCTCGACATCCGCGAGCTCACCCACGAGAAGGACCGGCTCCGCGAGTGGATGTGGACCGTCCCCGCGCCGGCCGCCCTCGACGAGAGCGCCGAGCCGGCCAAGGAGATCGGCGTGGCGGAGAAGGCCGCCGAGCGGCTCGCGCCTCCGCCTCCTCCGGCCGCGGAGGGGGATTCGGATGCCTAGTGCGCCCGAGGTCATCTTCCTGGTGCTGAGCGTGCTGGCCGTGGGGTCCGCGCTCCTGGTCGTCACCACCCGCAACCTGGTGCACGCCGCGCTGTGGCTGGTGGTCACGCTCGGCTCGGTCGCCGGGGTCTACCTCGTGCTGGCCGCCGAGTTCGTCGCGTGGGTGCAGGTGCTGATCTACGTCGGTGCGGTCGTCGTACTCCTGCTCTTCGCCCTCATGCTCACCAAGGCCCCCACCGGCCCGCAGCCCGACCTCACGGTGGCGCGCGCGCTGCCGGCGGCGGTGGCGGCCGGGCTCGTCGGGGTGCTGCTCTGCGCGACCGTCGTGGCCGGGTTCCGCGACGTGCGGCTCGACCTCGACGAGGTCCAGGTCGGCACCGCCGAGGTGACCGGCGAGACGATCTTCCGGATGTGGGTGCTGCCGTTCGAGGTGCTCAGCGTGCTGCTGCTCGCCGCGCTGGTCGGCGCGATCGTGCTGAGCCGGCTGCGGGCCGACGAGCCCGACCAGCGGGGTGACGCCTGATGCCGCTGTGGTGGCCGCTGGTGCTGGCCAGCCTGCTCTTCGCGATCGGGGTGTACGGCGTGCTCGCCCGCCGCAACGCGGTGCTCGTGCTGATGGGCGTCGAGCTGATGCTCAACGCCGTCAACATCAACCTGGTCGCCTTCGACGCGTCGTTCCGTGACGCCCTGCACGGCGGCCAGACCCTCGCGCTGTTCACGATCGTGATCGCCGCGGCCGAGATCGGGCTCGCGCTCGCCATCGTGCTGCTGGTCTTCCGCACCCACGGGCACATCGAGGTCGAGCAGCTGCGTGAGCTGGCCGACCGGGACGAGGTGAGCCCGTGAGCTGGGCCGTCCTCACGCTGATGGTGGTGCCCTTCCTGTCCGCGGGCACCATCCTGCTGACCGGGCACCGCGGCGACGTCGCGAGCCGCGGCATCGCGGTGGGCGGGTCCGCCCTGGGCCTCGCGCTCTCGGTGGTCGTCGCAGTCGCCCACCTCGGCAGCGCCGAGCCCGAGGGGCACGTGTTCGTCGGCACGTCGGCCTTCGGCCCCGCGATCGAGCTCTCGGTCTACGTCGACCAGCTCTCCGCGCTCCTGCTCCTGCTTGCTGGGACGGTGGCGTTCCTGGTGCAGGTGTACTCCCTCGGCTACCTGGAGGGCGACCCCCGCTACCCGTCGTACGCCGCGCTCGTCTCGATCTTCACCGGCGCGATGAGCACCGTCGTCGTCGCGGACGACCTCTGGGTCCTGCTCATCGGCTGGGAGCTGATGGGCGCGTGCTCCTACTTCCTGATCGCGCACCACTGGGAGCTCGGGGAGGCGCGCGCCGGTGCGGTGAAGGCGTTCCTGATCACGCGCACCGCCGACCTCGGGCTGCTGTTCGCGATCCTCGTGCTCGGCGAGCGGTTCGGGTCCTACCGGATCAGCACGCTGATGGCGCAGATCACCGACCACGCGCTGCCGCGCGACGAGCTCTGGCTGCCGGCGATGCTGGTCGCGGTGGCCGTGATGGGCAAGTCGGCGCAGTTCCCGTTCCACACCTGGCTCCCCGACGCGATGCCCGGCCCGACGCCGATCTCCGCGCTGATCCACGCCGCCACCATGGTCGCCGCCGGCGTGTTCCTGGTCGCGCGCGTCTACCCGCTGTTCCTCTCGTCGCCGGCCGCGCTGACGCTGCTCGCCGGGGTGGCCGCGGTGACGATGTTCATCGCCGCGCTCTACGCGCTGACCACCGACGACCTCAAGCGGGTGCTGGCCTGGTCGACGGTCAGCCAGCTGGCCTACATGTTCGGCGCCCTGGCGGTCGGCGCCTGGTCCGCGGCCGTGCTGCACCTGCTCGCGCACGGTGCCTTCAAGGCGCTGCTGTTCCTGTCGGCCGGCTCGGTCGTGCACGCCGTCGGCGGCGCCACCACGATGGACCGGATGGGCGGCCTGCGCGAGAAGCTCCCGGACACGTTCGTGGCCATGACGCTCGGCTTCGGCGCACTCGCCGGGGTGGTGCCGCTGGTCGGCTTCTTCACCAAGGACGCCGTCATCGCCGGGGCGCTCGACGAGGCGACCAGCGGCCGGCTCGTGTGGCCGTGGATCGCATGGATGCTGCTGCTGTCGATGGTGGTCACCGCGCTGCTGACCGTGGCCTACTCCCTCCGGGCGTGGCTGCTGGTGTTCTTCGGCGAGGGCGGTCCCGAGGACGTGCACGAGGCGCCGGCGTCGATGCGGGTGCCCCTCTACCTGCTCTCGATCCCCACCGCGCTGGGCGGGCTGATGGTGGTCGACCCGGCCGTGCTGCTCGGCCCCGAGCACGACGAGCACCTCTTCCACCTCGCCGAGTCGGCCGGCATGACGCTGCTCGTCGCGGCGACGGTCGCCGGTGTGCTCGTCGCCTGGCGCCGCCGCGGCCGCGACATGTGGCCGCGAGTCGTCGTGCCCCACCCGCCGGTCGACCGGCTCTACGAGCTCGGTGTGGTGCGTCCGGTACGCCGGCTCGCGGTGGTCGTGCGCGCGGGTGACCGGGACGTCGTCGACGGCTACGTGTCCGGGGTCGGCGCCTCCGTCCGCGGCCTCGGGCGCGTGCTCCGGATGGCGCAGACCGGCAACGTGCAGACCTACCTGATGGTCGTCGTGGTCGGGGCCACCGCCCTGGCCGTCGTGGCGGGAGTGCTGGCATGAGCGCCGTCGCGCTGAACGGCCTCGTCGCTGTCCCGTTCGGGTTCGTGCTGCTGACCTGGCTCGCCTCGCACCGCCGCACGGACGGCCTCGCCGTCGGGCTCGCGGCGCTCGGCGGCCTGGTCACCCTGGGCTGGTCGGTGTGGGCGGTCGTGGTCGCGTCGGCGTCGCTGGAGGACAGCGGGGTCGACCAGGTCTGGCTCGAGGCGCTCGACGTCCGCTGGCACCTCGGCCTCGACGGGATCTCCGCGCCGCTGCTGCTGATGACCACGCTGATCGTCGCGTGCTGCCTGCTGTCGCTGCTGCGCCAGCCACCCGAGGGCGGCGGCCGGGCCCAGCTCGCCGCGCTGCTGCTGCTCATCGAGGCCGGTGTGCTCGGCAGCTTCCTCGCCCTCGACATGGTGCTGTTCTTCGCGTTCTTCGAGGTCGCGCTGATCCCGATGTGGTTCGTGATCCACCACTGGGGCGACGCGCACGACCCGGTCGGCCGGCGCCGTGCGGCGACCCGGTTCCTGGTGTTCACGGTCCTCGGGTCGGCCCTGATGCTGGTCGGCTTCGTGATGGTGCGGTCGGAGGCCGGCACCTTCGACATCGTGGCGATCGCGTCGTCGTACCAGCCCTCCGGCGCCACCGCCCTGACCGCAGCCGTGCTGGTCGCCCTCGGCCTGGCGATCAAGACGCCGCTGTGGCCGCTGCACATCTGGCTCCCCGACGCGCACTCGAAGGCGCCGACGGTCGGCTCGGTGGTGCTGGCCGCGGTGCTGCTGAAGCTCGGCACCTACGGCTTCGTCCGGTTCTGGATGCCCGTGGTCGACCCGGCCTGGGAGCTGCTGGTGCCGTTCGTCGCCGGGCTCGCGGTCGTCGGGATCGTGTACGCCGCGCTCGCGTGCCTCGTGCAGACCGACCTGAAGCGTCTGATCGCCTACTCGAGCGTCGGGCACATGGGCTTCGTCGTGCTCGCCGTCGCCACGTTCACGGTCGGCGGCGTGCAGGGAGCCGTCTACGCCAGCGTCGCGCACGGGCTGATCACCGGCCTGCTGTTCTTCGTGGCCGGGGCGGTCAAGGACCGTTACGGCACCGGCGACCTGACCAGGCTGGGGCAGCTCTACGGCCGCGTGCCCCGCGTCGGCGGAGTGTTCGCGTTCGCCGCGATGGCGTCGCTCGGCCTGCCGGGCCTGGCCGGGTTCTGGGGCGAGATGCTCGCGATCCGGTCGTCGGTGTTCCCCTCGGACGCGCTCCCGCGATCGACCTACGTCACCCTCGCGGTCATCGCCGCGTTCGGCGTGATCCTGACCTCCGCCTACTTCCTCGCCGTGATGCGCTCGATGCTCCAGGCCGAGGCGGCGGTGCCCCTGGCTCCGTCCGAGCTGCCGCCCGCGCGGGATGTGCACCCGATGGAGTGGGTGGCGTGGTCACCTCTGCTCGCGTTGACGCTCGTGCTCGGCGTCGCGCCCGGCCTGCTGCTCACCCCGGTCGCCGACGCGGCGCGGGCGTTCCTGGGAGGGCTCTAGATGGGCACCGCGCTGCAGACGATCGACTGGGCCGCGATCGCGGCTCCGTTGACGCTCGCGCTCGCGGCCGTCGTCGTGCTGCTGGTCGACGCGTTCGCCGGCCCCCCGCGCTCTCGGACGATGGCGCTCGTGCCCGCGTCGTTGACCGTCGTCGCGGTCGCCGTGGCGTCCGGCTTCGCGGTCGCCCTTCGCGGAGACCCACGTGGCACGTTCTGCATCGTCGAGCCGTTGTCGGGACCGGCGCCCTGCTCGTTCGTCGTCGACAGCTTCACGCTCACCTTCTGGGCGATCACCCTCTTCGGCACCGGAGTCGTCGCGCTGCTCGGCACGGCCGCCGTCGCCGACGGGCGCACGCCGCAAGGGGAGTGGAACTTCCTGCTGCTCTGCTCGGCGACGGGTGCGCTCGTGATCGCGGCCTCCCGCGACCTGGTGACGCTGGTGGTCGCGCTCGAGGTCGTGTCGCTGCCGGCCTTCGCGCTCGCCGGGCTCCGCCGTGGCGACGCCCGCGCGGCCGAGGCGGCGATCAAGTTCTTCCTCGTCTCCGTGGTGTCGACGGCGGTGATGCTGATGGGCGTCTCGCTGCTGTACGGCGCCACGGGGTCGGTGTTCCTGAGCCAGATCGACGTCGCCGTCGTCACCGGCGACAGCCCGCGCGAGGTGCTCGTGGCCGCGGCGCTGCTGACCGTGGTCGGGCTGGCGTTCAAGGTGGCGGCGGTGCCGTTCCACATGTGGGTGCCCGACACCTACGTGGGCGCTCCGATCGCGGTGGCGGCGTACCTCTCGGTCGTCTCCAAGGCGGCCGGCATCGTCGGGCTGCTCCTCGTGCTGTCGCGCGGCCTGTCCGGCCTCGCGGACGTGTGGGCGCCGGTGCTGGCGGTCCTCGCCGCGCTGACGATGACGGTCGGCAACGTGCTCGCGCTGCGCCAGAGTCACGCGGTGCGCCTGCTGGCCTGGTCGTCTGTCGCGCAGGCCGGCTACATCCTGGTCCCGTTCGGCGCGGCCGCTGCCGTCCCGGGCGCCCTCGACGCGGCGACCGGGTACCTCGCCGTCTACGCCGTGATCAACCTCGGCGCCTTCGCAGTCGCGGCCGTGGTCGGCACGCGCCACCCGCGGCAGCAGCTGTCCGACTACCGCGGCCTGGTCCGGGAGGAGCCCGGCGCCGGCTGGGCGCTCGCGTTCGCACTGGTGGCCCTGGCCGGGCTCCCGCCGGGCATCATCGGGTTGCTGGCGAAGGTCGTCGTGCTCGACGCGGTTGCCGGCCCGGTCACCTGGCTGGCCGTGGTGATGGCGGCGAACGTGGCCATCGGTCTCGTCTACTACGCGCTGTGGCTGCGCGAGCTGTTCCGGCCTGCGGACACGGTCGGCGCGTCGACGTACAACGTCCCCAACGGCGTCGCCGTCGCGATCGGGATGACGTTCACGGCCGGGCTGCTGTTCTCGGTCCTGCCCGGCTGGCTGCTCAACCCGATCCTCTGACCGCCCCGTTTCCCGTTGTGCACAAGGGGAAACGGGGTGACGGAAAGTGTCGGTGGTGGGTCGTAGTGTCGTTGCATGGAGCTGGGGTGGATCGATGAGACCGATGGGCAGGCCGCGGCCGATGCCCTGGTCCTGAACCACGCCCGGTTGGTGGAGGCTGAGGTCGCGGAGTTCGTGCTGGCTGCGCATTGGGCCGATCTGCATGACGAGCGCAGTCTCGGGAACGGCAGCGGTTCCGGTCGGGTGCTTCCGGGCACGGAGCGCGCGAAGCGGTACGGCGGGGCGGGGACACCGTTGGTGGGGGAGTTCGCCGCTGCGGAGCTGGGGTGCCTGGTGGGCCGGGGTTCGGTGGCGGCGTCGACGTTGATCGCCGACGCGCTCGATGTGCGGCATCGGTTGCCCAGCGAGTGGGCGGCCCTCAAGGCCGGTGGGGCGCGGGTGTGGCAGGTGCGGCACGTGGCGAGTCGCACGCGCTCGGTCGGCCTGTCGCTCGAGCAGGCTTGGTGGGTGGACGGCCAGGTCCAGCCGTATCTCGGGTCGTTGCCGTGGGTGCGGTTCTGCGACTTGTTGGAGGCGAAGATCGTCGAGGCCGATCCGGGAGCTGCGCAGGCGCGGGCGGATGCGGCGGCGATGGAACGGTTCGTCTCGACGGGGCAGTGCAACGAGTACGGCTTGAAGACGGTGATCGCGAAGGCGGAGGCCGGTGATGCGATCTTCTTCGTGGCGATGTGTGACCGGATCGCGCAGATCCTGCTGCTGGAGGGGGACACCGACCCGGTCGGTGCGCGACGGTCCAAGGCGCTGGGGATCCTGGCCAACCCGGCCCGTGCGTTGCTGCTCCTGGAGCGCCACGCCGGATCCGACGCCCCGGCTTCTGCCGGTGCTGACGCTGACGCTCGATCGCCGATGCCGAGGAGCCGGTGCGCGAGCCGCACGGCGGCGCCGAGGCAGACGCAGACGCAGACGCAGACGCAGACGCAGACGCAGACGCAGGACGCAGACGCCGAGGGGCCGGTGACTCCCGGCGACGTGCATCCGTCGCAGGACGACTCCGATGACGAGCCGGAGAGCGCGTGCCCGTCGTGTGGCGGCACCGCCCCGGCGAGTGCGCCGGCCGGTGATCCGGCGGCGTTCGTCAAGACGCTGGCGAGGATCGACCCGAAGAAGCTGCTGCCGAACGCGACGCTATACCTGCACATCTCGCGGGAGTCGTTCGACGCCGCCCGGGGCGGTGAGAGCACCGGCGTGGCGCGGCTGGAGGGGGTCGGCCCGGTCACGATCGAGCAGGTCCGCGAGTTCCTACGGCACGCGCACGTGACGCTGAAGCCGGTGCTCGACCTGGCCGACGACATCCCGGTCGACGGCTACGAGGTGCCCGATCGGCTTCGTGAGCAGGTGCACCTGCGGACCCCGGCGGACGTGTTCCCGTGGTCGGGCAACCTGTCGCGGCGCAAGGACCTCGACCACACCATCGCCTACGTGAGCCCCGACGAGGGTGGTCCACCGGGCCAGACCCGGATCGCCAACCTCGGACCGATGAGCAGGTACGCGCACCGGGTGAAGACCCACGGCCGGGGCTGGCGACATCACCAGCCGGTGCCGGGAGTGTTCTTGTGGCGGACCCCGCACGGCTACTGGTTCCGCACCGACCACGCCGGCACCGAACTCCTCGGCCAGACCCCCAGTGCAGGGGAGCTCGCCGGGCGTCCCGGCACGCCCTTCTCACCCGCCGAGCACGCCCTGGAACGGCTCCTCCGCGCCGCTTGATCGCGAACGCGCAGGAACTCGGGTGCGAGCGACTGCTCCCTGCCCTACGGTCTGACGGATGTCCTCGACCGCGCCCCCACCATCCACTCCTTCGACGATGCCCAGCGCCGCGCACGGGCTCACGTGGCGACCGCTGACCGGCGACGACCTGGACCTGTGGCACGCCCTCGTCGAGCACGTCCAGAACAGCGACAAGGAGAAGGAACGGGTCACCCACGCCGACCTGCGTGACTACCTGACGCGTCAGACGACCGACCTGACCCGGAACACCCTGATCGGCCTCGACCAGGACGGCGCCGCCCGAGCCTGGGGTCGGGTCACCAGCCGAGAGGGGGAGCGGCAGCCGGTGCTGGTGCACGTCACGGGAGGGGTGGACCCCGGCTGGCGTGGCCGGGGGATCGGTCGCGAGGTGCTGGCGTGGCAGCTCGTGCGGGCTCGTGAGCTGGCTGCCCAGCGACGCGAGCAGGCCGGAGCCGCGGGCCAACCCGCGCCGACGTTCCAGATCGGCCGGTTCGTCGAGGAGCAGCACGCGGACCGGCGAGCACTGGTCGTGGCTGCCGGGCTGCGGCCGGTCCGCTGGTACACCGAGCTGCGCCGCCCCCTTGCCGGCGTCGAGGACCAGGGGGATCGGCGGCTGGGGGCGTCGTACGAGCTGCGTCCCTACGCAGCGGTCGACCCCGCGCGCGTCGTCGAGGCCTTCAACCTGGCCTTTGCGGGCCAGTGGGGCACGCCCCTCCAGACCGACCAGTCCTGGGCCGCGCAGGTCGATGGCGACGAGGCCTTCCGTCCCGAGCAGAGCCGAGTGATCGTGGACACCGCCCTTCCGGAAGAACCGGTCGTCGGCTTCGTCATCAACGCGGAGTACGTCGAGGACTGGCCGCAGTACGGCTACACAGAGGGCTACACCGAGTACCTCGGCGTGATCCCCTCGGCGCAGGGGCGCGGCCTCGGCCGGATGCTGCTCGACCTCTCCGCCGTGCTGTTCGCCGACCGCGGGCATCCCTACGCGACGCTGGCGTTCGACACGGGCAACCCCACGTCCGCGGGTCGGCTCTACGAGTCGGTCGGCTACCAGAAGCAGCACACCACGGTCTTCCACGCGATCGACGCCTGACAGCGCGGACGTTAGGCGCGCATGCGGGTGGGTACCGGCCGGGCATGCCCCTGGTCGACACACCGCCCTGGACCGCCGACATCCCGGACGAGGACGCCCAGCCCGCGCTCTCGACCGATGAGGACTGCGACGTCGTCGTCGTGGGCGGCGGGATAGCCGGCATGGCGAGCGCCTGGTACGCCGCCCTCTCGGGGTGTTCGGTGATCCTGCTCGAGGGACACCGGGTCGGCAGCGGAGTCACCGGTCACACGACCGCCAAGGTGTCTGCGTTGCAGGGTCTGGCCTACCGGACGTTGAGTCGCCGGCACGGAAGTCACGTGACCAAGAAGTACGCCGCCGCGCAGGTGGCCGGACTGCACGCCCTGTGCGACCTGGTGGCTGCCGAGGGCATCGAGTGCGAGCTCGAACGCCGCCCCGCCTACACCTACGCGCTCCCCGACCGCTCGGTGTCGGTGCTCGAGGCCGAGACCAGGGCGGCCGAGAAGGCCGGCCTCCCGGTGACCCTGGAGCGTGAGCTCGCGGTGCCCTTCGACGTGGCGGGAGCCGTCCGCCTCGAGCACCAGGCCCAGGTCAACCCGGGACTGTTGATGCGGGGCTGGCTGGCGGCGGCGTTGCGCCGCGGCGTCCGCGTGCACGAGGACACCCGGGTGGTCGCCCTGCACGAGCGGGGCGGCCTGCGGGTCGAGACCGACTCGGGCTACGTCGTACGCGCTCGCGACGTCGTCGTGGCCACCCACTACCCGGTCTTCGACCGAGCGCTGCTCTTCCCGCGGGTCTCGGTGAGCCGCGAGTTCGCGATCGCGGCGCCCGCTCCTGAGGTGCTGGACGGGATGTACTACGGCGTCGGCAACGCGCCCTCGATCCGCGGCTGGCGAGACGGCTTGGTCTTCAGCGGCCGGACGTTCCGCCCCGGCTCGGAGGCCCAGGGGGAGTCGCTGGCGAAGCTCGAGCGCGACGCCCACGAGCTCGTCCCCGGGCTCGGTGCGGTGGAGGCCCGGTGGGCCGCGCAGGACGTGAACAGCCACGACAAGCTGCCCTACGTCGGCCGCATGCTGGCGTCGACCCCACACGTGCACGTGGCCACGGGTTTCGGTGGCTGGGGGATGACCAACGGCGTCGCAGCCGGCCTGGCCATCGCCGGTCGGATCGTCGGGGAACGTCCGGAGTGGGCCAGGTTCCTCGAGCCGACCCGCACCTTGCTCCCCGGTGGCGTTCCGGCGCTCGTGAAGGAGCAGGCCACGGTCTCGAGGGAGCTCCTGGCCGGTGTGCTCCCCGGGCACACCGACGGTCAGGTGGACCCGGCGCGGCTGGCGCCGGGCGAGGGGACGGTCGCGAAGGTCGGTGGCCGTGAGCGTGCGGTCTCGCGGGCGGAGGACGGAAGCCTGCACGTCGTCGGCGCACGGTGCTCCCACCTCGGCTGCCTGGTGCGGTACAACGCTCCGGAGCAGACCTGGGAGTGCGGTTGTCACGGCTCGCGCTTCGCCCAGGACGGCACCGTGCTCAGCGGACCGGCGACCCGCCCGTTGCGTCGTCACGGCTGACCGTCGGCGTCGACTCCCTGGTCGCCTGGCGGGGGACCACGGGCTGCGACAACGGTGCCGGCCTCCCGAACAGGAACCCCTGGCCGAGGTGGCAGCCGAGCTCGCGGAGCAGGTCACGCTGCTGCGTTGTCTCGATGCCCTCCGCGACGAGGTCGAGGTCCAGGGCCTCGGCCATGCGGAGCATGCCGTGCAGGATCGCCCGGTCGTGCTGCGACGAGACGATGTCGCGCACGAACGTCATGTCGACCTTCAGCAGGTCGACGGGGAACTGACGCAGGTGGGCGAACGACGAGTAGCCGACCCCGAAGTCGTCGATGGCGACCTTGACACCGCGACGACGGAGCCGTTGGAAGGTCGCCGCCGCGGAGTCGATCGCGCCGACCACGCTGCTCTCGGTGAGCTCGAGCCAGAGCCGAGACGGCGGGAGCCCGGTCGCTTCGAGCGTGCTGTCGACGATCGCTCCGAAGTCATCGTTGATGAACTGCTTGGCAGAGACGTTGACGCTCACCGACCAGTCCGCGTCCGCGTCGACGGCCGCGAGGCAGCTCTGGGTCAGTACGGCGGTCCCGAGCGCCTTGATCTCCCCCGACTCCTCGGCGACGCGGATGAAGTCGAGCGGCATCACCAGCCCGTGGTGCGGCCGCCGCCAGCGGACGAGTGCCTCGCGGGCGACCACCGCCCCGTCCTGCTGGAGGTCGACGATCGGCTGGAACCAGGTCTCGATCTCGTCGCGCTCCGCGGCGCCGCGGAGCGCCAGCTCGGTGTCGAGACGGTTCTGGATGCGGCCGCGGAGCCCCTCGCTGAAGACCTCGAAACGATCGCGTCCACGAGACTTCGCCTGGTACATCGCGTGGTCGGCGTCCTTGAGCAGCTGTTCCGCGGTGTCGGTGCCGGTGCCGAGGGCGACTCCGATGCTGACGTCGACCGAAATCTCCTGCTGGCCCACCGGGAAGGGACGTCCCATGGCCTCGCGCACGTGACCGGCGACCTTGAGCACGTCCTGGTCGTTCGCGACGTCGGGGCACACGACGACGAACTCGTCCCCGCCGAGCCGGGCGACCGTGTCCGTGGCTCGGGCGCAGCGCTGGAGACGGACGGCCACCTTGGCCAGCAGCGCGTCCCCGACGTCGTGGCCGAAGGTGTCGTTGACGAACTTGAACCGGTCGAGGTCGATGAACAGCACGCCGACCCCGCCGCCGTACCGTCGCGCGTGGTGTAGCGCCTGCTGGAGTCGGTCGAGCAGCAGCAGCCGGTTGGGCAGGTTGGTCAGTGCGTCGTGCGTGGCGAGGTGCTCGATCCACTCCTCGGCCCGGCGGCGGGCCGTCACGTCCTCGAACTTGAACAGCAGGCCGAGCGGCTGCTCGGCCTCGGTCACGAGCGCGACGCTGACCCGCACCCAGGTCGGCTCCGGTCCGGGCCGTGCCAGCCGCCGCTCCATGTGGTGGGTCTCCATCTCCCCCGAGAGAAGCGGCGCCAGCCACTGGGTGTCGTCGGTGACGTCCTCGATGCGGAAGAGGTCGGCGACCCGGCGCGTGCGCAGCTCCTCGGCCGCCATCCCGGTGAGCTCGCACAGCCGGCGGTTCGCCTCGACGATCCGGCCCTCCGAGGACGCCAGCGCGGTGCCCACCGGGGAGGACTCGAAGATCGCGTGGAACCTCGCGGATGACTTGGCCGCCTCGATCTGTGCCTGCCTCAGCTCGGTGACGTTGACGGCGACGGCGAGGTGCCCGGTGAGCTCACCGCGCTCGACGAGGGGAGTGGTCTGACCTTGGACCCAGTGCACGTGGCCGCTGGGGAGCACGAGCCGCAGCGTGGTGCTGAAGGACCGGCCGGCGGGCGCCGTCTGCGCCCACTCGGAGAAGATCCTCTCCGCGTCGTCGGGGTGGAGGGCCGTCACCCATCCCATCCCCCGGGACTCGTCGGAGCTGAGCCCCGACAACGACGCGAAGGTGTCGTTGCTGGTGACGACCGCCCCCGCGTTGTCGAGCTCGGCGATCCCGACGGGCGCGAGCCGGATGAGGGTCGCCAGCCGGGTCGCCACCGCGCCGAGCTCGGCGGTGCGTTCGTCGACCTCGCGCTCGAGCGTGCGGTTGAGGTCCACCAGGGCTCGAGCGGAGCCGGCCCGCTCCTGGTCGATCGCGCGGATCTGGAGAGCGGCCAGCCAGGTCACCGCGAGGCCGAGGCCGGTCATCCCCATCACCAGGATCGCCGAGCCGAAGGGGGTCCCGAACCAGCCTGCGTCCTGACCGAGCAGCCGGAGCTCCCCGAGCACGGCGGGGACGACCAGCAGGAACGGCACCAGCGTGCGCAGCAGCCGTCCCGCACCGCCGCTCTCCCGGGCCAGGCCGACCAGGCCCTCGTCCGGCGTCTGCAGGAGCAGCGCGACGGAGAGGACGCACAGCGCGAGGGCGGTGTGCAGAGCCATGCTCGTGTAGCCGCCGACGGTGTAGAGGTCGTTGACGCCGTAGCTGTAGCCCAGAACAGCGACGTAGCCGATCGCGAATGCGGCCGTCGCCAGCCCCCGGCCCCAGTCCCGTCGCTGTGTCGGGGCGAGCACCACGGCGACGGCCAGCAGCAGCAACCCGACCGCCGTGGCGGGGGCCATCCGCGGTGCCCACTCGCCGGTGTCGATCCCGGGCACGAGCTGGTCGATGGTCAGGTCCGGGGCCCCGACCGCCTGCGCGACGAGGCCCTCGAGGGCCACCACCCCGGCGACGACCGCGAGCACGGCGGCGAGCCTGCTGTGCAGCCGCCAGACGGCGATACCGAGCAGGATGAGGGCCACGGCCGTGTGGGGCCGCATCGGCGTGAAGTCCGGCGTGATGCTGCGCAGGCCCTCGATGTCGGCGTACCAGCCGAGAAGCACGCAGAGCCCGAGACCGCTGACGAGCAGCGCACCGATCCCCCCGATGCGCTTGAGCGTGCTGGTTCGCGGGGTCACGCCTCCTCCGTCCCACCCCCGTCACGCAGGCCCCGTCTCCAGTTCACCCCAAACGGGACAGCGCGTCCATGGCCCGTTCGACCAGTAGGAGGGTTATGTCCGCACCTGTCGCCTCAGGCTCGCACCGGCGTCCCTCACGCAACACCCACAACGGTTCTACGACGAATGGTTGAGGGAACGGACCAGGTGCAGAACCGCGCCACGTTGTTCGTACGTGCGGGTCTCCACCGCGGTGAGCAGCCGGTCCGCTGTGGAGCCTGGCACGGCGATCAGCCGCTCGGCCTGGCCGGCGTCGCGCAGCTGGATGAGCAGGTGGCCCCCGACTTCCAGGTGCCGTGCCCCGACCTCGAGGCAGAGCCGGGCCAGGTCCAGGCCGTCGGCTCCGCCGTCGATCGCGGTGAGCGGGTCCTCGGGGAAGACCCCGGTCTGACCCGACGGGATGTACGGCGGGTCCGCGAGCACGAGCGGGAACCGCTCCCCGGCGGCCAGTGCCTCGGTCATCGGTGCATGGCGTACGTCGACGCGGTCGGTCAGCCCTGCCGCCTCGGCGTTGCTGCGCGCGAACGCGCACGCGGGAGCGGAGGCGTCCACCAGGACGGCCGAGCGGCCGGACAGCATCGCTGCGGCGAGGCCGATCTGGCCCGCCCCCGAGCAGATCTCCAGCAGCGGGCCGTCGCCGCAGGTGGCGAGCAGCGCGGCCGCCCATTCGGACTGGGCCAGGGTCCAGGCCCGGGGCTCGAGCACCTGTTCGTCGTACGCGATGTCGAGCGGCCCGAACGCGGCCGTGCGGGGGCTCGGGGAGGTGGTCATCGGGCCGGGATCACCTTGTGCGTGCCGTCGCACCAGGGCCGGCGCTGGGACTTCCCGCACGCGCAGACCGCGACGACCGGCCGGGTCACCTCGTGCTGGATGCCCTCGTCGTCGGTGACCACGTCGGCGCCCCGGACCAGCAGCGGCCCGCCCGGGCAGGGGGTGACCTCGACGACGTTGCGGTCCCTCATGCGCCGACCGCCTCGACCACGGGAAGCAGGGTGCTCTGGCCGGTCCGCCAGGTGTCCAGCATCCGCTCGGCCACGACCGCATCCAGCAGCACGCACGCTGCCGCGCCCATCAGGACGTCGTCGTGCAGCGCGGGCTCGGCCTCGACGAGCGCGCCGCAGATGTTGCGCATCGCGACCTGCTCATGGACGGCGTCGGCCTCGACGTGCTCGTCGAAGTACTCCCACACGCTGTCGGGCAGCCCGAGACGGCGGATGCCGGAGGCGAGGCGGCGGCACGGCAGCGAGCTCGTCGCCTCGAACGCCGCCAGGTGCCCGAGCGCTGCTCCGCGCAGCCGACGGTTGAGCCCGAACATGCCCATGGCGTTGTTGACCGCCAAGGTGTAGCCGGGGGTGAGGTCGATGTGCGCGCCGTAGGCGGCGTCCAGCCCGCAGCCCTCCAGGGCGCGGGCGAACAGGGTGGCGTGCAGCCGGTCGGGCCGGCCGCCGCCGTACTCGTCGTAGAGCAGCTCGGCCAGCGCGGCCTTCGGGGCGCCGTCCAGGCGGGGCAGGACGAACGAGGTCGGGTCCGACTCCTTGAGGTGGTAGATGCTGCGCTGCGCCATGAACTCGACGAGCTGGTCGCGCGTGGCCTCGCGCTGGACGTAGTGCGCGAGCGAGGGCCCCGGCACCGCGGCGATCACGTGGTGGATCTGGTCGGAGACGCCATCGAGAGAAGCGCGCGCATCCTCGACGTACGACGTGGTGCGGGCGCGGAGCTCGTGCTCGAACGACTCCTCCAGCGCGGTGCGGACCCGGATCAGGGCGGGGTCCCACTCCCGGGCTGGGTCGACCTCGTCGAAGCCGCGGAAGTGCAGCTCGTGCAGGGTCCACAGGGTCACGTGCAGGTCGTCGTCGGTGAGCAGGTCGGCCGTCTTCACCGCGCGCCCGACCTGTTCGAGGAGCAGCTCCTCGTCCGTGGCCGATCCCTCCGCCAGGGTGCGGAGGACGGCGCTGCTCAGCGGTCCGCGGCCAAGCGGCAGGCGCATCCGGTCTCCTCGTTCGTCGGGTCCAAGGTGCCTTACCCCGGACGCTGGTGGGTCATGCCGTCCGGTGGCGGGTTGCTCACCAGTCGGAGGGCAGCTCGCCGCGGAGGTGGTCCGGGACGAGCGAGGCCAGCGCCCGGCGCGCACCGGCGACCACCGTGCCGGCGGCGAACAGGTCGCTGGACGAGCGTTCCCGCGCGGTGCGGATCGCGTCAGCGAGGGCCACGACCGCCTTGTCGGCGGAGCGCAGCTTGTCGGGGTCTGCCGACTCGCCCTCGACCGACTCGAGCACATCGGCCATCGCGCCCAGAGCACGCGCGGCGTAAGGCCGGAGCTCGGGGCCGAGCGCGACGCTCTCCTTCTCGGAGTGTTCCTGCTCGATGACCAGGCTGGTGATGTCCTCGATCAGGAACGCGACCTGCTGGAGGGCGCGGGCCTGCTGGTAGCGCTGCTCCGCGTGGTTGCTCCACCGACGCGCGCGCCAGTTGGCCCGTCGGCCGTCGGTGGCGTGCCCGACGACGCGCTGCATCTCCTCCATGGTCGGCCGGATCGCGTGTCGGCGACTGCTCCACTCCTCGGTCGTGAGCGGGGCGTCGCTGGCCAGTCCCTCCGCGAGCTCGTTCAGCTGACCGGCGAGCACGCCGCGCAGCCGGGACACCGAGTCGGCCATCCTGGTGAGGGCCAGTGGCGGGAAGGCGATGTTGAGGGCGATCCCGATGGCCGCGCCGAGCGTGGCCAGGCCGAGATAGGCGACCGCGTAGTCCAGGGCGTCGCCGCGGCCGACGATGAGTACGAACAGCGCGGTGACCGGGACGAAGCTGGCCTTGGTGCCGAACCGGTGCCACCCCGAGATCGCCGTACCGAACGCCACCACGAGGGTCAGGTCGGCCACCACCGGGAGGTCGAGCTGGGCGACCGAGAGAGACAGGACGGCGCCGACGAGGATCGCCGCCAGGCCCTGCACGGACTCGCGCACCGAACCGGCCACGGTCGAGGTCACCGCGATGACCGCGCCGAGGGGTGCGTAGTAGGGGTACTCGTCGGCGATGCCCCACAACGGCTGCACCGCCAGCCAGGACAGTGCGGCCGCGAGGGCGGCCTTCAACGACAGGTTCAGGTGTTGTGCGACGTCCATCTCGTGCGCCTTCTACCCACTGGCTGCGCCCCGCACGCGGGGTCGGCTGCGATCGGGCGTGTGATCTGCGCCCGGACCGGTAGGCAGGCCGCCTCCCGCCTGAGAGGATGGCCGAGAAGTGACTCCCCAGTAACGTGAGGTGAACCGTGCGCCGCAGCATCTACGACGAGGACCACGAGGCGTTCCGCGCTTCCGTGGCAGAGTTCCTCGACCGCCAGGTCAAGCCGCATCTCGAGGAGCACATCGAGGAGAAGTCGATGCCCCGCGAGCTCTGGCTCGAGGCCGGCAAGCAGGGCTTCCTCGGCCTGGAGATTCCCGAGCAGTACGGCGGCTCCGAGGCCGGCGACTACCGGTTCAACGCCGTGCTCACCGAGGAGCTCGCCAAGGTCAACATGGCGCTGCCCTCGTGCGTGGGGATCCACGCCGACATCGTGGCGCCGTACCTGGTCCACCTCACCACCGACGAGCAGAAGGAGCGCTGGCTCCCGAAGTTCTGCACCGGTGAGAACCTCACGGCGATCGGCATGACCGAGCCGTCGGGTGGGTCGGACCTCGCCGCGCTGAAGACCACCGCGGTCAAGGATGGTGACGACTGGATCGTCAACGGGTCCAAGACGTTCATCACCAACGGCTACTCCGCCGACCTCGTGGTCGTGGCGGCCCGCACCAGCCCGGAGAAGAAGGCGCGCGGCATCACGCTGTTCGGCGTCGAGGCCGGCATGGAGGGCTACTCGCGCGGCCGCAAGCTCGACAAGGTGGGGCAGCCCGAGTCGGACACCGCCGAGCTGTTCTTCGAGGACGTGCGGGTGCCCTCGACCAACATCATCGGCGAGCTCGACAACGGCTTCATCCACATGATGACGTGGCTGCCGCAGGAGCGGCTCGGCTCGGCGATCACCAACATCAGCCACGCCGCGCAGATCCTCGAGGAGACGATCGAGTACGCCAAGGAGCGCAAGGCCTTCGGCCAGCCGATCGGCGCGTTCCAGAACACCAAGTTCCTGCTCGCCGACCTGGTCACCCGCGTCGAGGTGACGCAGGCGTACGTCGACCAGGCCGTCATGCAGCACACCGAGAAGAAGCTGACCCCGATCGACGCGGCCAAGGCCAAGTGGTGGTCCGCGCAGGTGCAGAACGAGGTCATCGACCACTGCGTGCAGATCTACGGCGGCTACGGCTACATGAACGAGTACCGCGTCGCCCGAGCCTGGCGGGACGCCCGCGTCACGAAGATCTGGGCCGGGACGAACGAGATCATGAAGGAGCTCATCGGCCGTGACCTCGGCCTCTGAGTGATCCGTCTACTCGGCGAAACGACCCGCGCGCAGCGCCTTGAGCTCCTGGGCGATGACCAGCAGCGTCTTCACCTCGGCCCGTCTGAGCCGCTGCTCGAGGTTCAGCTGCTTCGGGTCGATCGCGTCCATCTCGTCGTACGCCTCTTGCCACAGATCCATGTCGGTCAGGTTTTCACGAAACCGGTCCTAGAGTGAGTCCATCGCGGCGGCGCTGGCCGAGCACCCGGCCGGGCCCTGGCGGCCCTGATCGCCCTGCTGGGCATCGTCAACACGCTGGGGCTGTCGGTCTTCGAGCGCACCCGTGAGCTGGGTCTGCTCCGCGTGGTCGGCATGACGCGCAGCCAGGTCCGGGCCATGGTCCGCTGGGAGGCAATGGTGATCTCGATGATCGGAGCGGTCAGCCGGGCCGCCCTGGGCATCGGCATCGGGCTCGCCTTGTCGCAGGTCCTGAAGGCCGTCTCGGCGGACTAGCAGGGAAGAACGGAGAAGGGCCCCGTGAGAACGGGGCCCTTCTCCGCGTGTCAGCGCACCGACTCAGCGGTAGTTCGTGAACTGGACGGCGAACTCGTAGTCCTGGCCCTTGACCAGGGAGATGACGGCCTGCAGGTCGTCGCGCTTCTTGCTCGACACCCGCAGCTCGTCGCCCTGCACCTGGACCTTGACGCCCTTGGGGCCCTCGTCGCGGATGAGCTTGCCGATCTTCTTCGCGTCCTCCTGGGAGATGCCCTCCTTGAGCGCGACCGAGATCTTCGACTCCTTGCCGGACTGCCGCGGCTCGCTCGCGTCGAGGATCTTCAGGGACTGGTCGCGCTTGATCAGCTTGTCCTTGAACACGTCGAGGACGGCGGTGGCGCGGTCATCCGCGTTGGCGGAGATCTCCACGGCGTTGTCGCCCGAGCGGGTGATGGTGGCCCCGGTGTTCTTGAAGTCGAAGCGCTGGCTGATCTCGCGCTGGGCCTGGTTGATCGCGTTGTCGATCTCCTGCTGGTCGAGCTTGCTGACGATGTCGAACGACGAGTCGGCCATGGTGGCGGGTCCTCCTGAGGCCTGCGAGCAGGCGGATTTAGTCACTGGGTAGGGCTGTTGTATTCTTTCGTGTCGCTGCGCCAAGCACCAACCGGGGCAGCATGGCAGGTTGCCCGAGCGGCCAATGGGAGCGGACTGTAAATCCGTCGGAGTATTCCTTCGCAGGTTCGAATCCTGCACCTGCCACCCAGTGAGAAGGGCCCCTGACCTCCGCGGTCAGGGGCCCTTCGTCGTCGTCCGGTCGTGAGAGCAACTGGGTCGCGGCAAGGCTCACGTGCAGGTGGACAGTGCGCTGATGACGCGTCGAAGCCACCTGTCTGGTCGTTCCCGCGCCGATCTGGACAGCATGATCGGGCGGGTCGACGATGACACCTAGAGCGCTCCCGTCCTCGGCTCCGGAAGCCTCGTGGGGGCACGCCCTTCTCGCATCACCCCTGCGATCCGCCCCCGCGCAACCATCCACAAGGCCCGGCCTCAGCGGTGGGGCCGAGACGCGAGGAGTACCCATGGAGCGTGTGGCGGCGATGAGGCGCCTCTACGAGTTGATCAACGCGGGGGACATCGACGGGTTCGGGGACCAGTTGGGAGACGGCTTCGTCGAACACGAGGCCATCCCGGGCCTGGAACCGAGCAAGGAGGGGGTCAAGCAGCTCTTCCGCATGTACCGGGCGTCATTCCCGGACCTGCGCATGGACGTGGAGGACGTCCTCCCGAGCGGAGACAAGGTCGTCGGTCGCATCAGAGCGACGGGCACGCACACTGGCGAGGCCTTCATGGGCGTGCCCGCGAGCGGTAAGAGCGTCGACGTGCAGCTGATCGATATCACGCGGTTCGATGACGACGGCCTTGCCCGCGAGCACTGGGGTGTCTTCGACACCCTCAGCATGATGCAGCAGCTGGGTGCGATTCCGGCGATGGCGCCGCCCACATAGAGCGGCGCTCGAATCTCCAAGGTCCTCACCCTCGGTCAGTGCGCTCGCGGCTGACCGTCTCGTCGTGGACCGAGGTGCGGAGTTCAGGTAGGACAAGCCTGGAGCGGACACGGCGTGGCTGTATGGCTCATCGGCTGCTGAAGAGGGCGATGCCCCGCGACGCTCCGCTGGCGATCGGGCTGACGCCGCTGCCGGCGGATTCCCGCGCCGTCGGACCGCCCATACGGCGACGGTGTGACAAGGCCGCCCGGATCCTGGAGAGTGCGGGACGTCGTGCCCGGGATGCGATCGATGGCCTGCCTGCCTTCGGTCGCACCGGGATCTCGCCGCCGGAGCGCGTCAGCGGCTCCTCGCGCCCAGGCTTGAACTGCGGAGCCGTGCGTTGAATTGCGTAGTTCATGTAGTGACTCCCTCGAGGCGCGGCTGCGCCGGTCGTGACGCTTCTGAGGTTTCGTGCCAGGCCGCGATGGCGTGCGCCGTGCGAAATCGGTCTCGATACTCGGAGGGTGCGATTCCTACGAGCCGGTGGAACGTCCTGCGCAGTGTCTCGGCGGTGCCGAAGCCGTAGCGTCGCGCGATGGTTTCCAGTGGGTCGTCGCGTTCTGCGAGCGCCCGTTGCGCCGCCTCGACGCGGACCCGTTCGACGTACACGGTGGGTGGCAGACCTGTCTCCTGGGTGAATCGCCGCTGTAGATGTCTTGGGCTCAGCCCGGCGAGCGACGCCAAGTCATCGATCCCGTGTCGCGCACCCGGATCGAGGTGGATGGCCTCGACGACGTCGCGCATCACATCGCTTGCGGGCTGTGCGGACCACAGTGGGACGCTGAACTGCGATTGGCTCCCCGGTCGGCGCAGGAACAGCACCAGCTCCCGGGCCACCCCGAGGGCTCTCTGGGGTCCGAGGTCTGCCTCGACCAGGGCAAGCGCCAGGTCCATGCCCGCTGCCACGCCTGCGGAGGTCCAGATTGGCCCGTCCTGGATGAAGATCGGGTCGCTGTCGACGATGACTGCGGCATACTCCCGCGCCAGCCGGTCCGCTTCCCTCCAGTGAGTGGTCACGCGGCGCCCGTCGAGCAGCCCAGCCTCGGCGAGAAGGAACGCGCCGCAGCAGACACATGCGACCCGGTCGGCCTTCGTGGCGGCCGCGGCCACCCAGTCGACCAGGCTGCGGTCGGACCTCGCCGCGTCAACGCCGTCACCCCCCACGACCAACAGCGTCCCGGGACGGCACGGATCCAGGCTCGCCACCGAGCTTTGCGCGTGGATCGTCAGCCCCATGTCCGATCGGACCGGGCCCGCCTTCGGGGCCACGACCGTGAGCTCGTATCCGGCTTCACCGAACACCTCGAACGGACCGGCCAGATCGAGAGCGTCGAAGCCATCGAAGATCACGAAGGTGACTGCGCGAGGCTGCATGGCTCCACCATCCCGCCGTGACGACGTGTCGTCTACGACAAACTCCCCACAGATCGCGCCATCAGGCGCTAGGCCGTCAGAACGCCGCGGGGTCCTCCGGCGAATAGGCCCCCTTGGTCTGGCCCAGAGGCCAGCGCGAACGCGGCTATGTCGTGGGTGACCGACGCTCCGATTCGGCGTTCACTGAAGCGGCAAAGGCGGAGTCCGTTACCTGATTGCCCGATACCGTCTCCGACGTGGATGGGGAGTCGATTCCGGACGAGAAGCGGATGCGGCTGCGATACAGCGGCACGTGTCGCGTGTGCAGCATCGAGTTACCCGCGAGGGCTGAAGCGATCTACGAACGTTCGAGCAAGACCGTCCGCTGCATCACGCACGACACGTCATCAGACGCATCGCCTGCATTTGCGAAAGCCGTCGAGGCCGGCAGCCCGGGAGCATCCGCACGCCGCGAGTTCGAGCGCCGCAAGGCCAAGCATGAAGAGCGCACCCGAACCAAACACCCCAAGCTCGGCGGGCTCATCCTTGCTCTCAGCGACGACCCCCAGTCCACGGCGGCCTGGGACACCGGGGCGCTGGGTGAGGAAAGACTCGGCAGGCGCCTCAACGAATTCGCTTCGGACGCGCTCCGCGTGCTTCACGACCGACGCATCCCAGGGAGCAGGGCGAACATCGACCACATCGCCGTGACCCCGACGGGTGTCTACGTGATCGACGCGAAGAAGTACAAGGGCCGCCCACAACTCAAGGTCGAAGGCGGATTCCTGCGACCGCGCGTCGAGAAGCTTCTTGTCGGCACCCGGGACTGCACCAAGGTCGTCGACGGGGTGCTCAAACAAGTCGACATCGTGCGCGGCATTGTGGGTGACGATCTCCCCGTCCACGGCGTTCTCTGTTTCGTCGAGGCCGACTGGCCGCTGATCGGCGGATCGTTCACAACCCGCGGCGTCGAGGCGCTGTGGCCCAAGAGGCTGTACCCGAAGCTCAAAGCGGACGGCCCGCTCCTGATCGAGACCGTCGCCGAGATTCACGTGCGCCTCGCCTCATCCCTGCCACCAGCTTGACCAAAGCGGCGCACGGAGCACGGCCGGTGCGCCATGTCACGCCCGAGGCGGAACCGGGAGAGTGAATGGACGGGCGCGTCGCGGGGCCGTCGCAGGGTGTCAGGGTGTCCTCATGACCCGGGTTTCGCTGTCGCGCCTGCCGGGCGACCGTGTGCTGCTGGTTGACGGTGACGCAGAGCGTGCGCTGGCGGTGGCCGATCTGCCGGCGTACGTGAGAGCGCGCGAGGTCGACGCGCCGCGCTGGGTGTGGGACGACACCGCACGGTGGTACCCGTCGCTGCTGGCGGCTGGGGTGCGGGTGGAGCGCTGCCACGACCTGCGGCTGGGGCACCAGCTGCTGCGGCGTGCGCCCGCGGCGGACTCGCAGCTGCTGGAGGGAGAGCAGTCGGCGTACTGGGACCGGCTCCGGCCGAGCGCGCCGTCCGATCCGACCCTGTTCTCGATCGACGAAACGGCCGAACACCTGCGCGCCGACCTCGAAGACGCCCGGCAGCTGGCTGTGGTGGCGGCATCGACCGAGGCGGCCCGGCTTGGGCTGCTGCTCGCAGCGGAGTCGGCGGGTGCACTCGTCGCGGCCGAGATGACCTACGCCGGCGTGCCGTGGCGGGTCGACGTCCACGAGCGTCTGCTCACCGACCTGCTGGGGCCGCGGCCACCGCGCGGGGCCCGACCGCAGGGGCTCGAGGCGCTGGCTGCCGAGGTGCGCAGCGCCTTCGACGCACCGGGCCTCAACCCCGACTCGCGACCCGAGCTGCTGGCGGCGCTGCGCCGAGCCGGGTTGGACGTCACCGACACCCGTGCGTCTTCCCTGCGCGCGCTCGAGCATCCGGGCATCGCCTCGCTGCTGCGGTACAAGCAGCTCGCGCACCTGTTCCAGACCAACGGCTGGGCGTGGATCGACGAATGGGTGAGCGGCGGCAGGTTCCGGCCGTCGTACCAGCCGGCCGGCTCCACCACCGGACGGTGGTCATCCAACGGCGGAGGCGCGCTGTCGTTCCCGGCGCAGGTCCGACCCGCGGCCGTGGCCGACGACGGCTGGATGTTCGTGGTCGCCGACGTCGCCCAGCTCGAGCCACGCGTGCTCGCCGGGATGAGCGGCGACCGGGCGCTGGCCAGGTCGGCCCGCGGCGCCGACCTCTACCAGGGGATGGTCGACGACGGCGCGGTCGCGAGCCGCAACGCCGCCAAGCTCGGCCTGCTCGGGGCGATGTACGGCGCCACCAGCGGCGAGAGCGGCCGCTTGGTCGCCGGGCTCACCCGGCGCTATCCCGCCGCCTTCGGTCTCGTCGAGGAGGCGGCCCGTGCCGGCGAGCGAGGCCAGGTGGTGCGCTCGTTGCTGGGCCGCGGGTCACCGAGCCTGGGCGACGCGTGGGACCGCGACCCCGACGACCCACCGGCCGATCCCGACAGCCGGGCCCGCCTCCGGCGCGCCTACGGCCGCTTTACCCGCAACTTCGTCGTGCAGGGCACCGGCGCCGAGTGGGCGCTGTGCTGGATCGCCGACCTGCGCAACCGGCTTTGGCGCCTGCGCGAGACCGGCCCCCTCGACACCCGACCCCACCTGGTCTTCTTCCTCCACGACGAGGTCGTCGTGCATACGCCGGCCGCTCTCGCCCACGCTGTCGCCGCGCAGACAACGGAGGCGGCAGCGACCGCAGCGGGTCTGCTGTTCCGCGACCTCAGCATCGACTTCCCGCTCAACATCTCCATCGTGCGGTCGTACGCGGACGCGGGCAAACCCGGCGCCACGGTTGCGTCATGACCGATGTCGTAGCTGAATCGCTCGATCGACGCGCGCAGTCCCGATGCGGTGCGCGTCGCAGCCGCATGATCGGGCATCGCCTCGACAGTGGCAGGGCGGATATTCCGTGTTGCCGCCACGCGGCGAAGTGACGCACCTGGTCGCGGGCGTTCCGTTTGTAGGTCGCGCACCGTCTGGCTGGACTGCTGAACGCGATGTGTGTGCATCGACAGTGATGTCCGGGGACATGAAGTCAGCGCTTCGTGAGCCACCGGGAAAGGAAGTGCACCACCGGCACCAGCAGCAGGAAGATCACGACGGAGATGACCCACTCCCACTGCGTTTGCGTCACGCATGAAGTCTAGGCAGACATGAGCGGCGCGCTGTGATTGGTATGGGCCGTGGGCCTTTCGAGCTCCGCGCGCCTGAGGCGGCGTCAAGACGCATCTACTCGACCGCGCGAACTCGCAGCCATGTGTGGACGTTTCCCAGCCGGTACCCGCGTACTCCGTCCGCCGCCTCCCGCGCAAGATCCAGGCCACGTCCTAGCACTTAGGGCCCATGTCGCAACGAGAAGCCCGGGCTAGTGTCTGGCAGGTGACGTTGACCGACTTCCTCGTGGCGAGATCTCTGGAGAAGCTTGAGGCCTGCTCATGCGACTACTGCGTGGCCGGTGATCGGGTCATGTGTCTCTGCGAGACCATCCCTGAGCCGGTCGAGCAAGCGCTCGACGACCTGGACCTGATCCGGTGGTGCGATCGGGCTCTCGGCCCAGAAAATTCGATCGCGGCGATCCTGGCCGATCAGTACGCCACGCATCCGGACTACGACCCGGAGTGGCACTTCCTCGCTGGCGCCAGGTAGCGCCCGCCTGCAGAACCAGGAGGGCCGGCCGGACTCGTTGACCGCTGTTTCGTGGGCGGCTCGGCCCCTGCGCGCAACGGAGACGTCCTGATCGCCGGAACACGATGCGTAGAAGCCTGCTCGCGATGTCGCCCCACGCGTCCCTTCGCTGGCCCTGGTTGTTCACCTTTACTTTGGGCCGCCGTCGGTTGGACGTGATCGGGTCAGACCCGCCGGATTCGCGTCAATGGCGGAGGTTTTGCAGTCCCATGAAGGTCCTGACCCGAATCGCCGCGGCGATCACCCTGGGGTTGCTGTTGGCGCCCACGCCGGCGGATGCACACGTTCGAAGCACTACCGGGTTCTCCGAGATCAGCCAGCACGGGGGTCAGGTTCGTTACTCGCTCAGCCTTGAGTTTGACGTGCTCGCCGCGACGCTCGGGCTCGGACAGGGCGCACTCGATGCAGCCGACGATGGTGAGCAAGCGGCCGTGCTCGCTGCCTCCGAGGAGCGCGTCGGCTCCTACGTCCGCGAAAACCTGCGGCTGTTCCTCGACGGCGTTCGGTGTGACTCAGCCGTCGAGGACACCGGCGTCGAGAGCCGCGACGGGATTGCGTACGCGGTCGTGACGACGTCGTTCAACTGTCCTGGTCGAGCCGGCGGCGGATACACGCTGTCCTATGGGGTGTTCTCCGACGCCGAGTCCGTCGTCGACGACCACACCAACATCGTCGTCTACGACCTCGAGGATGAGACTGGCCAGTTCGTGTTTGACGCCGGGCACCGTCAGCTCTCGATTGGCCAGTCCGGGGTCCTGTCCTCCTCGACGCGGTTCCTCACGATGGGCATCGATCACATCGCTGAGGGCACCGATCACCTGCTCTTCGTCGTGGCTCTCCTGCTCGGCGCGCGCGGTCTGCGCAACGTGATGGCGCTCGGCGCGGCCTTCACGGTGGCGCACAGCGTCACGCTCGCGTTTGCAGCGTTCGGCTGGGTCGCGTTGCCTGCCCAGGTCGTCGAGCCACTGATCGCGCTGAGCATCGCCTTTGTCGCTGCCGACAACCTGCTGGGCGGCGCTATGCGGCACCGCATTCCACTCACATTCGGGTTCGGTCTACTGCACGGACTGGGGTTTGCCAGCGCGCTCACGTTCAACTCCGACTTCAGCTGGCAGATGCTGACGTCCCTGCTGAGTTTCAACCTCGGCATCGAAGTGGGGCAGTCGCTGGTGATCCTCGCCCTGTTCCCGGCGCTGACCTGGATGCGTCGCCGCTTCGCCTGGTCCCCGGTCGCCCATGCCGTGGCGACATCGGCGATCGCGCTGCTCGGGCTCACCTGGTTCTTCACCCGGCTGGTCGTCTGAGTGCCTGCCGACGACGAGAGGAGGTGCCCTCCCGCGACCCCGAGACACCCGAGCCAGGGACTTACCTACGACCTGCTCGGCGCCTGGTTCGATCTTCAGATAAGGACATCGCCTGATGGCAACCTGTGAGGTTCCGACCGACGGAGCCCGTCGAAACATCCGTACCACCCTGTCAGTGGCCGCTGGACTTCTGGGCACTCTGGTCCTGGTCGACCCGCTTACCCCGATCGTGAGCGCCGCCGCCGATCCGATGACCGCGACCGTCACCGGCGTCGTCTACGCCGACGAGAACGGCAACGGGAGTCAGGACGCTGACGAGGAGGGCATCGAGAACGTCAGCGTCTCCGACGGCGCGTCGGTGACGCAGACCGACTTGACCGGCCGATACACCATCACCACCGACGTGACCCGCCGGATCACCGACCTGGTGTTCGTCAGCCAGCCCGCGGGCTACACCGTCGGCAAGGACGAGTACTCCACCGCGCGCTTCTACCGCGACCTCGGCCAGCTGACCGAGGGCAGCGAGCAGACCGTCGACTTCGCCCTGGTCCCGGATCCGAAGAGCCGCGCGAACAGCTTCACCTTCGCCAATATCGCCGACCCGCACGCCAACCCCGGCAACCCGCTACGGTCCGCGGCGGCGTGGACAGCACAGGTGGCGGAGATCAACTCCACCTCCCAGGACCTGGGCTTCATCCAGGTGAGTGGTGATCTCACCGACGGGGCGACCGATGCCGAGTTCGAGAACTACCGGGCGGGCACCTCGGTGTCGGGGGTACCGGTCTGGCCGGCCGTCGGCAATCACGAGTACTTCTACGGCGGGGCAGCGACCTACCCGGCGCGGATCGACAACTACCGAAGCTACGTCGGGCCCGAGTGGTACTCCTTCGACTACGGCAACCGACACTTCGTCGTCCTGGAGAACAACGGACAGGCTCCATTCGAGGAGCAGTTCAGCTGGCTGCGCCAAGACCTCGCTGCGAACGCAAAGGGCAAGAAGGTCGTGGTGCTGACCCACCAGCCGATGAACGTCCCGTTCGGCTCCCCGTCGGAGTACGACCAGTACGGGGACCTGCTCGAGCAGTACCAGACCGAGCTGGTCCTCGTCGGCCACGAGCATTCCAACGACCCCGACAACGACCCCGACTGGGTCCAGGGCGCCAAGCACGTCCAGACCAACTCCAGCTCTTACACCATCGACCACAGCCCGCGTGGGTTCCGGTACGTCCAGATGCAGGGTGAGGACTTCACCAACCCGTTCCGGCAATACGGCATCGAGCAGGGCCTGACGATCAACCTGCCCACGCCGGGAGCCGAAGTGCCCGCTGCCGCACTCGACGAGATCCAGGTCAGCGCCTACGACACCTCCGACGAGGTCCGGCGCGCCCGATACCGAATCGACGGCGGCGACTGGCGACTCCTCAAGCCGTCGGGGAAGTTCACCTGGTTCGCCGAGCTGACCGGTGCCCGCCCCGGCACGGGTGAGCACACCCTCGACGTCGAGGCGACCGACACCTCCGGCGCCACCTGGACGGAGTCGGCCGGCTTCACCGTCACCGACGACGTGGCAGTACTGCCCGAGGCAGGAGCCGACTGGGCCCAGCACCACGGCGACGAGCGGCACAGCGGCGTCTCCGCCGACTCCATCGACCCGACCAAGCTGGCGCTCTCGTGGAGCCACCGGACAGCGGGCTCCTTCCTCACCGGCTCGCCGGTCGTGGCCGACGGCGTGGTCTACGCCGCGACCCGGGACGAGGACGGCGAGGGTCACGCCACGATCCGAGCCGTGGACTTCCGGACCGGGGACACGCTGTGGGAGCACGAGACGCCGATCTCCGTGCACGGCAGCATCGCCGTCGCCGACGGCGTCGTATACGCCCAGGACCTCCGCAGCAACCTCCACGCGCTGGACGCCGCCAACGGCCGGCAGCTCTGGCAGCGCTCTCCCGACGGATCGCAGAACCCCGACGTCAACCAGCGCACCTACGGCTACTACGGCGTCACCACGGCCGAAGGCAAAGTCTTCTGGACCCACCAGGACCGCCTGGGATCCGGAAGCCGGGGATCCATCTCCGCGCTGGACCCGAAGACCGGCAAGACCCTGTGGGAGTCGCCCATGACTGGCTCCACGATGAGCGACGGCACCCCGGTCGTCGCTGACGGCCGGGTCTACGTGGGCAACCAGACCGCCGACCGGATGCTCGCCTACGATGCCGGCACCGGCAAGCAGCTGTGGCAGTCGGCCAACACCCTGGGCGGTTGGCAGGACGGTATCCCGACCGCCGCGGATGGGCGAGTGTTCATCGGCGCGAACAACGCTCTCGTTGCCCGCGACGCGCAGACCGGGAAGGACCTGTGGACCTACCGCAGCCGGGGAACCTCGAACATCCCCGGTAACGCGACCCCTGCGAGCGCAGCAGTGGTGGACGGCACGGTCTACATGGGCTTCCCCGACGGAAACGTCACCGCACTCGACGCCGAGACGGGCAGCGTCGTGTGGAGCAGGCTGCTTCCTGGCCGACTCGATTTCGGCGGAATCCACTCCTCGCCCGCGGTCAGCGGCGACACCGTCTACGTTGGCTCGAACAACGGCTCCGCGTACGCACTCGACCGCGTCACCGGCGAGGTGGTCTGGGAGCGCGAGATCGGTGCATGGGTAAGTGCCGGCCCCGCCGTCAGCGGGAACACCGTCATCTTCGGCGCCTGGGACGGCAACCTGTACGCCTTCACTGAGCAGAACTGACCGCTCCGGTCGGGGAAGGGGAGGCGGTCTCCCCTTCCCCGACCACCGGGACCTCCCACCAATCTCGGCTCGGCTCGACGTTCACGATCTCGCCGGTCGTGGCCACTGGAGGCGGACGGTCAGCGGGCGTTGAGGAAACCGATGACCGCGGCGCTCCACCAGGCGACTTGGGAGAGCGATGCACACGCCGCCGAGACGAGCACCAACCGGCGTCCGTGCCGGTCACCGAGTTGTCGCTGCAACCCGGTGGCGAGGACGCCGTTGAGTCCGATGACCAAGACCAGCACCAGCTTGATCTGGGTCAGCGTGCTGGCCAGGTCCGGTGAGAGCAGCACCCCGGACAGCACAAGACCGGCGTAGCCGATCCAGATCGGCACGTGTACGGCGCCCGCGATGCCGAGGACCTCGGTGAGGCTACGCCGGCCGAGCACCCACAGCAGCGCCATCCAATCGACCGCGATCACGGCCCCGAAGCCCACCACCAGGCAGCCCAGATGCGCGAAGAGGGCTACCTCGTGCAGAAGCGCGTCGGCCTGCACGTGCGCGGTGGTCCATAGCACGGCTGCCATCCCAGCGGCGATGGCGATTCCCGCGGCGACGTACGGCGCCCACGATGGCAGAAGAAGCGGTGTGGTCGGGTCGGACTCGCAGGCCGCGGCGGGCTGCGGGTCCAGGAGTTCGGTCACTGCGGACCGAGTTCGACGTCGGAGAACTCCACCGTCACGCCCTCGGCGAGTGCCGGGCCCTCGGCCTCCTCGCCGTGGCGGTTGAAGCTCGGGGCGCCGAGGGTGGCGCGGAGCGTGTAGGTGCCCGCCTTGGGGATGGAGAAGTTGTTGGCGTAGTGGAAGAACGTGGAGTAGTAGAAGTTCAGCTTCTGCTTCTGGACTACCTGGCCGCTCTCGTCGATCACCTCGACGGTGATCGGTACGTCGGGAATGATCCGACCGGTTGAGGTCTCGGTCGGGATGATTTCGATGTGGTTGGTCTCGGCCGGCTTCGCGGCGCGGAAGGCGTGGCGGTGATTGCCGTGCTGCTCGAACCACGGCTCGGCCGCCTCGACGATGTAGTTCACTGTCCAGTCGCCGGAAGTTGTCGAGTCGCCGCGCTCCGCGACCTCTGCCTCCAGTACCTGGTACTGCTCGGCCACCCCGGCGGGCAGTTGGGTGCTCTCCTTCTCGTTGGCGGAGCTGTCGCCCGTGCAGCCCGACAGGGCGACCGTGGCGAGGGACAGGAAGGCGAGACAGTGAGCGATGCGCTTCATGGGGTCCTCACGAGAGAAGGCGAATTAGGTAAGGCTTACCTAACCATCACCGTTTCAGGGTTGCAATGTGAAGCAGGCCATAGGAAGCGGTCGTCCAAGAAGGTGCCTCCCGGCGTGACGCTGCGGGGCCGCCGGAGTCCACGCAGGCCCGGGCTGGCGTGCTCGAGCCCGACAGACGCCCGTGGGGCCGAAGCAAGATGTCATATCGACAGGAGTGCATTCGTTGAGAAAGTGAGTGGCAGCCGTCCGGGCTGCCGGTGAGCAGAGGAGCTCGACATGGCGCTGTACCTGATCGCCTTCAACGACGAGTGGGTCCCCGACCTGACGGGGGAGGAGATGCGCGAGAGGGGCACGTCCGGCAGGGCCGTGATCGACGAGATGACGGCTGCCGGTGTCTTCGTCTTCGGCGACGGCGGTCTGGACGCGTCGACCGTCGTGTGCAGTGTCGACCCGGGCACCGGCTCGCCCGTGTTCACGGACGGGCCGTACGTCGAGACCAAGGAGCACCTCGGTGGATTCACGGTCGTCGATGTGCCCGACGATGCGCAGGCCCGGTACTGGGCCGGCAGGGTCGCGGTCGCGGTCGGTTGGCCGCAGGAGGTGCACCGCTTCCCGCACAGCCCCTGACCACGGCGGTCTGCCGGTCAGAGGCCCTTGGCCTCTTGGTGGCTGCACGACGAGGGACGAGGCTCGATCCAGGAGGAGGTGGCGACATGACCACCTACACGTCAACCATCCACGTGGACGTCCCGGTCGAGGTCGCATTCGCCCAGGTCGTCGAGCTGATGACGACGCCCGACAGGCCGGACGACGTACACCGTGCTCGAGGCGCCCCCCGACGGGGTCGGCACCAGGATCCGGTACGAGTACCACCTGCTGGGTCTGAGCGTGGGCGGCACCCTCACGCTCACTGAGTAGGTCCCCGACGAGAAGCTGACCCTGGACTGGCACGGTCCTGAGCGGTTCGTCGTCGGTGATCTCCGGGGGCTGTGGAGCTTCACGCCGGACGACGGTGGCACGACCATCACGGTCCGCTCCATCCTCGAGCCGCGGATCCCCGTGCTGCACCCGCTGGCGGGCCGGGCGATGATCCGAGGCTTCCGCAAGGGGGAGCTGCCGACGATGAAGGCGCAGATGGAGGCACGGTTCCGGGAGGCGCAGTCGGCCTCCTGACGGGGCTGGGGCGCGCTCAGGGGGCGATGCCGACGTACTTCACCGCGAGGTACTCGTCGATCCCCTCAGGACCGCCCTCACGGCCGAAGCCGGAGTGCTTCACGCCGCCGAACGGCGCCGCCGGGTTGGAGACGATGCCCTGGTTGATCCCGACCATGCCGAACTCGAGACCCTCGGAGACGCGAATGGTGCGGGACAGGTCGTTGGTGAAGGCGTAGGCGACCAGCCCGTACTGCGTGCTGTTGGCCATCTCCAAAGCCTTCTCCTCGTCGGAGAAGGTGGTGATCGGGGCGACCGGACCGAAGATCTCCTCGCGAGCCAGGTCCGCGTCGGCCGGTACGTCGGTCAGCACGGTCGGCGAGAAGAAGTAGCCGGCCTCGCCGGTGGCCGATCCGCCGGTGACCACCGAGGCGCCCCGGGTCTTCGCGTCCTCGACCAGCTCGGAGACCTTGTCCTGTGCGTTCCGGTCGATCAGCGGGCCGACCGTGACACCGTCCTCGGTGCCGCGGCCGACCACCTCGGCCTCCATCCGGGCGGCGAACTTGCGGGCGAACTCGTCGGCGACGTCCTCGTGGACCAGGAAGCGGTTGGCCGCGGTGCAGGCCTCGCCCATGTTGCGCATCTTGGCGAGCATCGCCCCGTCGACAGCCTTGTCGAGGTCGGCGTCGGCGAACACCAGGAACGGTGCGTTGCCGCCGAGCTCCATCGACACCCGGAGCAGCTGGTCGGCCGACTGCCGGACCAGCTTCTGGCCGACCGGCGTCGAACCGGTGAAGGTCAGCTTGCGGAGACGCGGGTCGCCGATCATCGGCTCCATCACCGCGGCGGTGTGGCTGGTCGGCACCACGTTGAGGACCCCGTCCGGTACGCCGACCTCGCGGAGCAGGTCGGCCAGGGCGAGCATCGTCAACGGGGTCTGGCTGGCCGGCTTGACGACCATGGTGCAGCCGGCCGCGATGGCCGGCCCGATCTTGCGGGTGCCCATCGCGAGCGGGAAGTTCCACGGCGTGATCATCAGCGTGGGGCCGACCGGCTGCTTCATCGTCATGAGCCGTGTCTTGCCGTCGGGTGAGGTGGACCAGCGGCCGGAGATCCGGACGACTTCCTCGGAGAACCAGCGGAAGAACTCGGCGCCGTAGGTCACCTCGCCCTTGGACTGGGCGAGCGGCTTGCCCATCTCCAGGGTCATCAGCAGGGCGAACTCGTCGGCCCGCGCGGTGAGCAGGTCGAAGGCCGCCCGCAGCATCTCCGCGCGGTCACGTGGCGCCGTCCGGGCCCAGTCGGCCTGCGCGGCGACGGCGGCGTCCAGGGCCGCCTGACCGTCCTCGGGGGTGGCGGATGCGACCGCGGCCAGGGTCTTCCCGGTCGCCGGATCCTCGACCTCGATCGTGCCGCCGTCGGACGCTTCACGCCACGCGCCGCCGATGAACAGCCCGGTCGGGACCTTGGCCAGTGCTTCCTGCTCGTTCATCGGCTCAGCCCTCCAGGACGTGGGCGAAGGCGGCGTCGATGATGTCGAGGCCCTCCTCCAGCAGGTGGTCGGGGGAGACCAGCGGCGGGAGGAACCGGAAGACGTTGCCGAACGTGCCGGCGGTGAGGGTGACCAGGCCCTGGCTGTGGCAGTAGCTGTTGACCGCGGCGGTCACGGTCGGGTTGGGGGTGAGGTCGCCGGCGCCCGCGGTCAGCTCGATGGCGAGCATCGCGCCGCGGCCGCGGACGTCCGCGACCACGTCGTACCGGTTGCGCAGCTGCTCGAGCCGTCCGCGGAACAGCTCCTCGATCTTGCGGGCCCGGCCGCACAGGTCGTCGGCGCGCATCGTCTCGATCGAGGCGAGCGCGGCGGCGCAGGCGACCGGGTTGCCGCCGTACGTGCCGCCCAGCCCGCCGGCGTGCACGCAGTCCATCACGTCGGCCCGGCCGGTGACGGCGGCCAGCGGGAGACCGCCGGCGATGCCCTTGGCGGTGGTGATGATGTCGGGGACGACGCCCTCGTGGTCGCAGGCGAACCAGTCGCCGGTGCGGCAGAAGCCGGTCTGGATCTCGTCGGCGATCAGCAGGATGCCGTGCTCCTTGCAGAACTCCGAGACCGAGCGCAGCCAGCCCTCCGGCGGGACGATGAAGCCGCCCTCGCCCTGGATCGGCTCGATGATCACGGCCGCGGTGTTGGTCTCCCCGACCTGCGTGTGCAGCATGTCGACGAACGCGTCGAAGGCCTCGTCGGCGCAGTTCTCGCGTCCGCTCGGCCAGCGCAGCGGGTAGGCCATCGGCGCGCGGTAGACCTCCGACGCGAACGGTCCGAAGCCGTGCTTGTAGGGCATGTTCTTCGCGGTCAGGCTCATCGTCAGGTTGGTGCGCCCGTGGTAGGCGTGGTCGAAGGCCACGACTGCCTGCCGGCCCGTGAACGTGCGCGCGACCTTGATCGCGTTCTCGACGGCCTCGGCGCCGGAGTTGAACAGCGCGCTGCGCTTCTCGTGGTCGCCGGGGGTGAGCTCGGCGAGCGCCTCGCAGACCTCGACGTACTCCTCGTAGGGCGTGACCATGAAGCAGGTGTGCGTGAAGTCCGCGACCTGCTCCTGCACCCGCTTCACGACGCGCGGCGCGGCGTTGCCGACACCGGTCACCGCGATGCCCGAGCCGAAGTCGATCAGCTGGTTGCCGTCGACGTCGACGAGGATGCCGCCGGCTGCCCGCTCGATGTACGCCGGCAGGCCGACCCCCACGCCGGAGGACACGGCGGCGGCCTTGCGGGCATGCAGCTCCAGGGAACGGGGCCCGGGAATGGCGGTGACGAGGCGGCGTGCTTGCTCGATGTCCATGGCTCTAGCATCCGAGCGGCGCGCCATACTGTCCAATACCTGAATGTCTCGTCTCCCATGCCTGAGAGGTATGCCGTGGAGCTCCGCCTGCTGCGCTACTTCATCGCGGTCGCCGACGCCGGCAGCGTCACGGCCGCCGCTCGCGAGGTCCACGTCTCGCAGCCGTCCCTGTCCCGCCAGCTGCGCGGCCTCGAGCGGCAGCTCGGGCTGGCCCTGTTCAACCGGGGCGAGGGCCGCCTCGGGCTCACCTCGGCCGGGCGGCACTTCCTGCCGGTCGCCCGGGACGTCGTCGCGCGGGCCGACCTGGCCACGCGCGCCGCGGCGGCGATCCGCGACGGGGCGATGTCCACCATCACGATCAGCTGCCCCGGGACCACGTTGACGGACGTGATCGCGCCGTTCCTCGCGACGTGGGAGCCTGCCGACCCGATGCCGTCGGTGTGGGAGCGGCTGCCCTCGCAGATCTACGCGTCGGTCGAGACCGGGGCCGACCTCGCGGTGGGGACCCGGCCCCCGCCCGACCACCTGGCCAGCCTTCCTCTGGCCTCGCTGCCGGTGTGGGCCTACGTGCCGCCCGCGCACCCCTGGGCGGCGCGGGGATCGGTGCCGCTGGCCGAGCTGGTCGCCGAGCCCCTGCTCGTGCTCGGGACCGAGCAGCACTCCCGGCAGGCGCTGGACAGCGCTCTCCAGGCAGCGGGGATCGGACTCGGCGCCACGACGGAGTTCGGGACACCGGAGGTGGCTCAGGCGGTGGCGGCGGCCGGGCGGGGTGTGGCCATCGTCTCCGACGACCCGCGGTTCGGGCTCGTGCCGCTGAGCATCGAGACCGGGCCCCGGTCCGTCGTGATCAGGCTGTACGCCGCGTGGATGGCGGACCACCACGCGGTGGGGGTCATCGAGGAGCTCGCCAAGCGGCTGAACGCCTTCTGTGCCGCGCGCTACTGAATCGGACTGCCGGGGACCTTAGCCCCTTTCGTGGGGTGCGCTGTCGCGGCAGGCTGACACCACGGCAGCGACCAGTGAAGGAGCCAGCGATGCATGCCTCGGTTGGTGACAGGTTGATCGTGCACGGCACACACGTCGACGACCCGGTGCGGGACGGCGAGATCATCGAGGTCCGCGGGAAGAACGGCGAGCCGCCGTACGTCGTCCGCTGGAGCGACGACGGCCACGAGGGCTTCGTGTTCCCGGGGCCGGACGCCACCGTCCAGCACTTCGAGGGCGAGGACCAGGCCACGTCCTGAGCCCTGAGCCGCTGAGTCCCTCTCGCCCGCGCTCACAGCGGAGACGAGAGGGACCTCGGCCGTTTGACACGGTGTGGGAATCTCGGCCTGGTCGCGGTCTCTCCCGCGATCCTGGGCCCGTTCACCTCGTGGGGTTCCTCTCGCCTCGACTTCAGTCAACCGCCGGCCGGGCGCGCGGCCAAGGGCCGTACGTCAGGTCCTGTGCAGGAACTTGGTCACCGGTTCCACTCCCTCGCGCGGTGCGGGGATCCGTGGGGGCGGCGTCAGGTACCTCAGGAACCAGTCCTTGGCCAGCTCGCCGACCGTCTCCAGGGCGCCGTTCTCCTCGAACAGGTGCGTGGCGCCGGGCACGACCGACAGCCGGTGCGGGCACTGCAGCTCGGCCAGGGCTCGCCGGTTGAGCTCGAGCACGGTGTGGTCCCGCCCGCCGACGATCAGCAGCGTCGGCGCGTGCACCAGCGCGAGCCGGTTGCCGGCGAGGTCGGGCCGGCCGCCGCGCGACACGACGGCGCTGACCCGGGCGCCGGCCTCCGCGGCGGCGACGAGGGCCGCGGCCGCGCCGGTGCTGGCGCCGAAGAAGCCGATGTCGAGCCGGGCCAGGCCGGGGTCCTCGGACAGCTGGTGGGTCACGGCCGCCAGACGGGTGGCGAGCCGCTCGACGTCGAAGACGCTGGCCCGGGTGAGCTCCTCGGCAGGGGTCAGCAGGTCGAGCAGCATCGTGCCGAGTCCGGCCCCGTTGAGGATGTGCGCGATGTACCGGTTCCGCGGGCTGTGCCGGCTGCTGCCGCTGCCGTGCGCGAAGACGACCAGCCCGCGGGCGTCCCGCGGCACGGTGAGGTGCCCGGCGAGGCGGCCGGTGGCGGTGAGCAGGCTCATCTCCTCGTCGCGCTCGGGTCGCTCCAACGCCGGCCCTGCGGCGGCCCGGGGCCTCGGGGCGGTCCAGGAGCGCTGGAGCAGGGCGACCACCTCGTCGTCGGAGGTCTGGGAGAAGTCGCGGTACCACTGGCCGACGCTGAAGAACGGGCTCGGTGTGCGCAGGCAGATCACCGAGTCGGCGACCTCCGCCAGGCGGTCGATGGCCTCCTCCGGGGCGACCGGTACGGCGACCACGACCCGGCCGGCGCCCTGGGCCCGGACGACCCGGCACGCGGCGATCATCGTCGACCCGGTGGCGATCCCGTCGTCGACCAGGATCGCGGTCCGGCCGTGCAGGGAGAGCGGGGGCCGGTTCCCCCGGAACCGGCGGGCCCGGGACTCCACCTCGGAGCGTTCCCGGCGCTCGAGGGCGGCGAGCTCCAGCGGCCGGACGCCGGCCATCTGGACGAACCCCTTGTCGAGCACCTGTACGCCGCCCTCGCCGACCGCGCCCATCGCGAGCTCGGGCCGGGAAGGGACCCCGAGCTTGCGGACGACGACGACGTCGAGCGGCGCACCGATGGCCTCCGCCACGACTGCGGCGACGGGCACGCCGCCACGAGGCACCCCGAGGACGATGGGATCCAGCTCCGGGGACTCCAGGAGCCTCTCCGCAAGCTTCTTCCCCGCCTCGGTGCGGTCGTGGAACAACATGACTGCCTCCCGCTCGTCGGCCCCCAGTCTCACCCCAGTCAAGTCAGGGCAGCAGACCCAGAGGTAGGGCCGGAAGTCACCCGATCGGGTGGTTCGCCGCCAGGACTCCGGCGGGGTCGACCGCGGCCCGGACCGCACGCAGTCGCTCCCACACGGACGCGTCGTAGCCAGTGCTCGGGTCCACGGCGCGCTCCGAGAAGTTGAGGTACTGCCCACCGGTGAGATGCGGCGCCAGCGCCGCGAGCGCACGGTCCGTGGACGCCTCCCCTGCGGCCGCCAGCTCGGGGGTCGCCGCGATCGCCACGAAGAACGCGACGAACGCGGCGTCGAGCCGCGACACCGCACCCCCGCCCTCGGCGGGCCGTGCCAGGGCACCGCCGAGCTGGCGGAGCTCGCCGAACAACAGCGACGTCGTCGCGCCGGGTCCGACCGCCTCGAGGAACGCGGAGATCGCGGCGTCGTCCAGATCGGCCAGCATCGCGCTGCCGCCCACGGCGGGGGTCGGGCCCTCGGGGTCCATGTGCAGCCGCGACAGCGACGCCGCCGGCACCCGGGCGAACGTGTCCATCTCGGGGTTCAGGGCCCGCAGCCGGGCGAGCTGGGCCTCGCCGAACGCGTCGTCGCCGAGGACGGCGCCGTCGATCACCACGATCTCCCGGCCCCGGAGGAACTCAGGCAGCTCGGGCATCGGGGGGAACCGCATCACCCGGAACGACGTGGTGACCTCGTCCGGCGCGGTGGCCGCCCAGTCCGCCCACGCGCGCAGCACCGGCTCGGCGTGCTCGATCTCCCAGAGCAGCATGCCGGCGTAGGCGTCCGCGATCGGCAGCAGGCGCAGCTCGAGCGCGGTGACGACGCCGAAGCTGCCGCCGCCTCCGCGGACGGCCCAGAACAGGTCAGGGTGGTTCTCCGCGTCGGCGCGGACGAGCGCGCCGTCGGCGGTGACCAGCTCGACCGCAGTGATGCTGTTCGCGGTGAGGCCGTGCTTGCGGGCGTACCAGCCGATGCCGCCGCCGAGGGCGTACCCGGCCACCCCGACGTCGGGCGACGAGCCGTGCAGCACCGCCAAGCCGTGGGGTGCGGCGGCCTCGACGACGTCCTGCCAGATCGTGCCGCTCCCGACCCGCACCGTGCGGGCGTCGGGGTCGACGCGCACGTCGGTCAGCTCGGTGGTCCGGAGCAGGACGACGTCGGCGAGCGAGCGTGCGGCGAGCGGCGCGGCACCGTGCCCGGTGCCTTGCGGGGCGACGCGCAGGTCCAGGGCTGCCACCGCCGAGACGACGGCGGCGACCTCCTCGGCCGTGCGGGGCACGGCCACCGCAACGGGCCGCTGGTCGACGGCGACGTTCCAGGGGGTCCGGGCAGCGTCGTACGCCGGGTCGCCGGGGACGTGCACGATGTCACCGCAGATCGCCTTCAGCGACCGGGCGAGCGCGGACAGGTCGGTGGACTCGGATCGGGTCTCGATGGTCATGCGTCTGGGTTCTCTCTGTTCGTCCGAGATCGGTGGGGTGGGGAAGTGATGCGCTCAGCGGAGCGCGAGTCCGTCGATGCACACGGTCATGCCGGGGACCGGCAGCCGGGAGACCTCGACGAGCGTGGTGGGCGGTCGGGCGCCGACCGTCCCGAGGTGGTCGACGAGGGTGTCGTAGACCTCGAGCAGCGCGTCGAGGTCCGTGGTGTGCACCCGGAGCTGGGCCACGTCGGCCCAGTCCATCCCGGCGTCGGTGAGCACCCGGGCGACGTTGGCCAGCGCGAGCGCCAGCTGGGCGGCCGGATCGCCGTCGTGCATCAGCTGCCCGCTCTCGTCGAGCGGTCCCTGGGCGGCGACGGTGAGCAGCCGGGACCCGGTGCGCAGCTGGCCCTGGTCGAAACCGGGCGAACGGGACCATCCGGTCGGGTTGACCGGCACGACCCGCTGCGAGGTGCTGCCGAGGATGTCGGTGCTCATGGTGGGAACGATGGCGTCTCCTCCTGCAGGCGGGCCATCCCATTTCCGGGGGTGGTTCAGACCCCCACAAAAATGGGATGGCGGCTTCCGTGCGGAGGGCGCCACACTGGCGCGATGGGCCAGGAGCTGATGGCGCAGCGCGTGCTGCGCGACGTCGAGGTCGTGGCCCGCGCCGGGCTCGACGTGGACACGTTCCTGGCCGAGGCGCTGGACTCGGTGCAGCGGGCGGTGCCCCACGTCGCGGCCTGCATCGGGACGGTGGACCCGAGCACGCTGCTGCTCACCGGCACGAGCAAGTTCGGTGACCTGCGGGGGCGTGACGAGCACGACCACGAGTGGGGCTTGATCGAGTACGGCGACGGCGAGCCGACTGCGTTCACCGAGCTCGCGCGCCAGGAGGTGCCCGCTGCTGCGGCCGGGATCTCCGGCCCGGGTCCGCGGTCCCGCCGGGTCAGCGAGTTCATGGAGCCTCACTTCGGCTACACCGACGAGCTCCGCGTGCTGTTCCGCGACCGCGGCCAGGTCTGGGGCGGCGCCGCCCTGTTCCGCGACGCCTCCGACCACGGCTTCGACCACGACGAGGTCGTGCTGATGGCGTCGCTGTCGGAGCAGATGGCGGTGGGCGTCCGCAGCGGCCTGCTCTCGCGGGTCGCCTCGGCGCCCGCGCCGGCCACGCCCGGCCCGGCCGTGATCATCGTCGGCCCCGACGACTGCGTCGAGCAGATGAGCGCCGGCGCCGAGGAACGGTTGGCGGACCTGATCGGCAGCGAGCGGATGGCAGCGCCGACGGGGATCATCGCCTCCCTCGTCGGCGCGGCACGTCGGTTCGCCCGCGGTGAGGTGGACAGCCCGCCTCGCTGCCGGGTCCGCTCGCGCAGCGGCATGTGGCTGGTGCTGCACGCGGCGCCGCTCAGCCCGCGCGGCGACAGCCACGGCGACGTGGTGGTGACGATCGACGAGGCGCGGCCGCCGGAGATCGTCCCGCTGGTGGTCGCCGCGTTCGACCTCACCCAGCGCGAGCGCGACGTCACGCAGCTGGTGCTGCAGGGGGTGGACACGAAGGAGATCGCCGCGACGATCCACGTGTCGGCGTACACCGTGCAGGACCACTTGAAGTCGGTCTTCGACAAGGCAGGCGTGCGCAGCCGGCGCGAGCTGATCGCCCGGATCTACTTCGACCAGTACGTCCCGCGGATGGGCACCGAGATCGGGCCGTCCGGCTGGTTCGCCTCGGTCTAGGCTGCCGGGCGGCCGTCCGGCCGGACGACCAGCCAGACCCCGCCGTACTCCTCGATGTCGTGGCAGAGCACCTGGTACTTGCCCTCGTGCGCGTAGAAGTAGAGCGGATGGCCGGCGTAGGTGACCTGGACCGTCCCGTCGCGCCGCTCGGTGGTGCCCAGCAATGACTGCCGGGCTCCCTGGACCCCCTTCGGCTCTCCCCGGGTGAGCACGGGCGGCCAGTCGGCGGCGCACTGTCCGTAGCAGGCCGGCTCGGCGGTGCGCTCCTTGTCGAACAGGTAGATCGGCTGCCCGGTCCGGTCGTAGAGCATCGGGCCGAAGTCGCTGCCGGCGGTGATGATCCGGGTGCCGGTGCGGGGACCCGGGGTGGCCTGCTCGGACGGGGTGGGACTCCGCTCCGTGGCATCGCTCGACGAGCGGGCGGTCGGTCCGGGGGAGGGGGACGGCCCGGCGTTGGTCTGCGCCGGCTCGCCGCAGGCGCCCGCCATCAGCCCGAGGAGGAGCAGGACGGTGGCGTAGCGCCGCATTTGTCCAGCGTACGTCGCCCCCATCAGCACGACCGGCTAAACTTCAACAGGCTGTTGATAAATCTGTTGATGAAGGGGTCGTCATGCCGGATGCCGATGTCCTGGTGGTGGGAGCGGGCCTGGCCGGGCTCGCGTGCGCTCGGCGGCTGGCCGGCGAGGGGCTCGACGTCCGGGTCGTCGAGGCCTCGGACGGGGTCGGCGGCCGGATGCGCACCGACGTCGTCGACGGCTTCCGGCTCGACCGGGGCTTCCAGGTGCTCAGCACGGGATACCCGGAGGCCCGCCGCGTGCTCGACCTCGAAGCGTTGGACCTCCGCGAGCTCGACAGTGCGGTGACTGTGCACCGCGGCGGCCGGCTGCACCGGGTGCCCAACCCGCTGGCCGCGCCGACCGAGGCACCGGCGGCCGTGGCCTCGTCGGTGACGTCGCTGCGGGGCAAGGCCGCGCTGGCGGCCTACGCGGCGCAGGTTGTCGCGCTGCCACCGTCGGTCCTTCGGCGCCGCGACGACGTCCCGGGTCCCGAGGCGTGGCGCCGCGCGGGAATCCCCGCCTCCGCCGTCGACGACGTGCTCGTGCCGTTCCTGTCCGGAGTCGTCCTCGAGCGCGACCTCACCGCGTCGCGCCGCTTCCTCGACCTGATGATGCGCATGTTCGCCCGCGGCCGTTCTGCGGTCCCGGCCGGCGGGATGCAGCGGGTGCCCGAGCAGCTCGCGGCCGGCCTCGCGCCGGGCAGCCTGCACCTGGACTCGCCCGTCACCGAGCTGCGTGCGGACGGGGCCGTCGTGGACGGCCGCGAGGTGGGGGCCCGCGTCGTGGTCGTCGCGACGGACGCGTGGACCGCGTCCCGGTTGGTGCCTGCTCTCGGCGCGCCGCCCGAAGCGCGCGGGGTGACGACCTACTACCACGCGGCCCTGCCGTGGTCCGACCAGTCGGGGACGCTCGTGGTCGACGCGGACGGGTCCGGCGTCGCGAACAGCGTCGTGCTCACGGCCTCGGCCCCGGAGTACTCCTCCGACGGACGGTCCCTGGTGGCCACCTCGGTGGTCCACGCCGCCGGTGCGCCGGCGTTGGCCGAGCCCGACGTGCGACGGGTGGCCGCCGGGTTGCACGGGCAGGACGCGGCCGGCTGGGAGCTGGTGGCGTCGTACGACGTCCCGCACGCGCTGCCCGCGATGACGGCGCCGCACTCCTTCCGGAAGCCCGTCCGGGTGGCGGGCGCGGGCGTCTACGTGGCCGGCGACCACCGCGACACCAGCTCGATCCAGGGCGCGCTGGTGTCCGGCCGTCGGGCCGCCGACGCGGTGCTGGCGGACCTGTTCGCCGGCCGGCGGGGTGGCTACGAACCGGGCGGCGCGTAGTCGACGGTCACGTTCATGGCCTTGTCGACCTCGGCGGGCGACAGCAGGACGACGGTCTCGTAGCTGTCGATCGCACCCGAGCTCCCGACCGTCGCGGCCATCGCCATCGCCGAGGCGTGGTCGGGCACGTCGGCGATGACGTAGACGTCGTCCTGCCCGAAGGCGAAGTAGAACGTCTCGAGCGATCCGCCGACGCCTGCGAGGGCGCGCTCCACGGCCTTCACCCGGTTGGTGCCGCCCTCCTTCATGACGCCCTTCAGCCCGTCCGCCGAGTACGACACCTTGAGCAAGTACTTGGCCATGGTGGCCTCCTCCTGGTTGGGACCTCCATCGAAGGACGATCCGCAGCCGACGGTCAATGACCCCTGTGGGCGCGCGGCACCTGGGTGGAACGGCCCCCCGGCTCTAGTGGCCGAGGCGGTCCACGTAGGCGACGACCCGGTTGAACAGCGTGGTCGCGCCGGCCAGGTCGGTGACCCCGGGCGCCGGGTCGTCCGCGAGCTCGTAGAGCAGCGGGCCGGCCTCCGCCACCCCGGCGGACTGGGCGACCTGGGCGCAGACCCGGGCCGCGTCGCGGACCGCCCGCGGCTCGATCGTCCACAGCGACTCGAACACCCGGTGCCGGTCGGGCACCTCCGACTGCCCGGGGAGCTCCCACGCGGTCAGGCAGGCGGGCAGGTCGACCGCGTCGCAGACGACCGCCCACTCGCGACGCATCGGCGCGTCCTCGGCGAGCGGGACCCGGGTCGGCTTCCGGCGCGTCCCGGCGTCCGCGACCTTCGGGAAGTCCGCCAGCACCATGGTGGCGCGGGCGACGCGGGCGAGCTCGTTCCACCGAGCGGCCGAGGGCTTGTAGAAACGCTCGGTCTGGAACGCGCCGAACAGCACGGGCGACTCGGCGCGGGCGCAGAACTCGTCCTCCAGTGCCCACGAGAGCGCGAGCAGCGTCGACTTCCGCAGCCGGTGCGGTGTCAGGTGGGGGTGCCGGCGACGCAGCTCGGCGAAGACCGACGGGCTGCCCGGGGCGCTCGACGCGGCGGCCTCCGAGATGGCCACGTCGAGCCGGATCCCGGCATCCCGGCGGCGCAGCACCTTCTCGACCAGGGCGACGTCCGACTCGGCGTACCGGCGGTGACCGCTCTCGAGCCGGTGCGGCACCGGGAAGCCGTGCCGGGTCTCCCACATGCGCAGCACGGCCGGGGTCAGGCCGGTGCGCCGGGCGAGGTCGCCGATCGTGAGATTCGGCTTTGCCTCTTGCTTTTCGGTGGAGGTCGTGGTCACTCTTAGATCGTAAACCTAAACAGAGTGTTTAGGAAAGTGTTGAAGTAGGAAAGGTGTCCACCATGACCATCAACCACGAAACCACCCGCGACGACCAGGTCCTCGACTGGACCGACCTCGGCCGCGAGATGTGGTCGTTCCTCACCGGTCGCCAGGCCGCGATCAACTACAGCTTCATCGACATGTCCGTCGAGGTGCCGCGCGACACCGGCTCGGACGCGCCCCGCGCGACCTGGAAGCTCAACGGCACCCTCCAGGTGACGACCAAGGACAACGCCGGGCAGAAGGGCTGAGCACGATGGCCACCTTGCTGGACGTCGAGGCCGACCTGGAGTTCTCGGTCGACGCCCCCGGCCGTGAGCCCGTCGAGGGCAGCCTGCGCGGTCGGGACGGTCACCTCGAGCTCCGGGTCAGCGACCCCGCCGCCTTCGCCGGCCGGGCTGACTCGGCCGCGGTGCGCGGCTTCGCGTCCGCGCTGGCGGCGCGCGGCCTGGCGGTCACCGTCGTCTCCGGGGAGACCGTGCTGCTGACCCTCGGCGCGACCCGCACCTCCTGGCTCCAGCGCCGGCTCACCGGGTCACGGCACATCCGCATCGGCGGCGCCCGTGGTGCGTGGGCGGGGGCGCGCGGCCGGGTGAGGTCCGGCGACGACGCACTGCTGCCCGACCAGAGCCTCGCTCCTCCCGCGACGCTGCTGCCGTTGGCACCCACGTTCCTGCGCCGCCTCCGCGGGCCGGTCACCACCACCCACGACCCCCGCGGCGGGGGCGACCCACGGCTGATCCTGGCGCCGCGTGCCGACCCGTGGCCGGGGGACCGCCAGCCGGTCTACCCGTTGCGCGGCGCGGTGACCACGATCGGCAGCGGGGAGGACTGCGACATCCGGCTGCCCGGCCTGGAGCCACTGCACGCCGAGGTCCGGCGCGACGCCGACGACGAGTACGTCCTGGTCCACCTCGGCCGCGCCGGGGACAGCCGGGTGAACGGCGAGCCGGTGCGGCAGCGGATCCTGAGGACCGCCTCGCGGGTCGAGGTCGGCGCCTGGACGCTGTCCTACTACCGCGAGGAGTACGCCGACCACGGCCGCCCCTTCGGAGGCCGGATCGGGGGCGAGCTCGGCCACCAGCGACCGCAGCCGCCCCGGCACCGCTTGCCGGACTCCGCGGCGATGCCGCAGGGTGAGGTCTCATGACGTCAAACGGACCTGTCCTCGTCGCCGGCGCCTCGGGATTCGTCGGCAGGCGCCTCACCCAGGCGCTCGAGGACGCGGGCCACGACGTACGCGCCATGACCCGCAAGCCGCTCGACTACGCGGGTCCCGGCGAGCCGGTGCACGGCGACGTGCACGACGAGGCCTCGCTGCCCGAGGCGCTCGAGGGCTGTACGGCGGCCTACTACCTCGTGCACTCGCTGGACTCGCCCGACTTCGAGCGCCTCGACGCCGAGGCCGCCCGCGCCTTCGGGAAGGCCGCGGCCGGCGCCGGGGTGGAGCAGATCGTCTACCTCGGCGGCCTGGGCAGCGACTCGGACGACCTGTCGGCCCACCTGCGCAGCCGCCGGGAGGTCGAGGGACTGCTCGGCGAGGCCGGCGTCCCGGTCACCGTGCTCCGCGCCGGCATCGTGGTCGGCCACGGCGGCATCTCCTGGGAGATCACCCGGCAGCTCGTCGAGCACCTGCCGGCGATGATCACGCCCCGCTGGGTCAGGACCCGGACGCAGCCGATCGCCGTCGACGACGTCGTCCGCTACCTCGTCGGGGTGCTCGGCAACGAGGAGGCCCTCGGACGGGTCTTCGAGGTCGGCGGCCCGGAGGTGCTGGAGTACGCCACCATGCTCAAGCGGGTCGCCGCCATCGAGAACCGGTCGCTGCCGATCCTGCCGGTCCCGCTGCTGACCCCGAGCCTGTCCTCGCGCTGGCTGTCGTTCGTCACCGACGTCGACACCCAGGCGGGCCGGGCGCTGGTGGACTCGATGGCCAACGAGGTCGTGGTCCACGACGACGCGATCACCAAGGTCGTGCCGTTCGAGCTGACGGGCTACGACGACGCCGTGCGGCAGGCCCTGGCCGAGCGGCGGGAGCAGGCCGCGGGCCGATGACCCTGCGCGCCCTCCGTCGCCGGCTCTCCGGACAGCTGCCGATGCCGCTGACCCATGTGGTGCCCGTCGAGCACGCCGAGACCGCTGCCGTCGTACGCCGCCGCAAGCGGGTCGTGGCCGGTGTCTCGGTCGCCGGTGCCGCGCTGCTCGGCGCCTCCCTGTCGACGAAGCCGGGGTCGAAGGGCTTCTACGCCGCGACCCTCAGCGTCGCCGGCGTGTGGACCGCGGGAGGCCTGCTGTCGGGGCCGCTGCACCTCGGCTGGATCCAGAGCCGCGACGAGCAGCTCCGCCGACCCGTCATCACCCCCGTCGCCACCGGCGTCGGGGCGTTCGGCTTCTTCTACGCCTGCGCGCTGGTGGCGCGGCGGATCCCCTTGCTGGACAACGCGATCTCGCGCGTCCTGGTGTTCGCCGAGGAGGGCAACGACCCCCTCGTGCTGCTGACCACGCTGGCCAACGGACTGGGCGAGGAGGTCTTCTTCCGCGGAGCGATGTACGCCGCCCTCGGCGACCGGCACCCGGTCGCCTCCTCGACTGCCGTCTACGCGCTCTCGACCACCACCACGCGCAACCCCGCGCTCGTCCTCGCCGCCGTGGTGATGGGCACGCTGTTCGGCTTCCAGCGCCGGGCGTCGAACGGCCTGCAGGCGCCCGTGATCACGCACCTGACCTGGTCCACGTTGATGGTGCGCTTCCTCCCGCCGCTGTTCCGGCACGCGCACCAGGAAAGGCCTCGATGACCAAGCTGCTCGACACCGCCCTCGACCGGGCGATCGTCCCGGGCTACACCAGGATCGGCTACTGGGTGCGCCGCCACGGCTGGCCTGCCGACGACCCCCGGCCGGGAGCGCTGGCCGGCAAGCGGGCCCTGGTGACCGGGGCCAACTCCGGCCTCGGCAAGGCGGCCGCCCTCGGGCTGGCCAGGCTCGGCGCCGAGGTCCACCTCGTCGTGCGCAACGAGCAGCGCGGGGCCACGGCGCTCGAGGAGATCCAGCGGGAGGTCCCGGACGCGGTGCTGCACCTCGAGCTCTGCGACATGTCCGACCTGGCCGACGTACGCCGCTGCGCGACCGCCCTCGCCGATCGTCTCGACCGGGTCGACGTGCTGGTGCACAACGCCGGCGCGCTCCCCGCCGAGCGCACCGAGTCCGTCGACGGCCACGAGCTCACCGTCGCCACCCACGTGCTCGGGCCGGTGCTGATGACCGAGCTGCTCCGGCCGGTGCTGTCCGGCCACGACGCTCGTGTCGTGCTGGTGGCGTCGGGCGGCATGTACACCCAGAAGCTCCCGGTGCACGACCCCGACTACAAGCGCGGCGACTACCAGGGCACCACCGCCTACGCCCGCTCCAAGCGCATGCAGGTCGCGCTGACCCCGGTGCTGCAGCAGCGCTGGGGACCCGACGGGATCTCGGTGCACACGATGCACCCCGGCTGGGCCGACACCCCCGGCGTCCGGACGTCGCTCCCGGCGTTCCGCAAGGTCACCGGGCCGCTGCTGCGCGACGCCGAGCAGGGCGCCGACACCGTGGTGTGGCTCGCCGCCACCGAGCCCGCCCCGCACGGCGGCCGGTTCTGGATGGACCGGGCCGAGCGGCCGACCCACTACCGCAAGGCCACCCGGGAGACCCCCGAGGACGTCGACCGGATGTGGGCGTGGGTCCGCGACGCCGCCGGCCTGGAGGAGCGATGAGTGGCCGGCTCGGCCGACTGGCCCGGGTGTCGGCGGCCGTCGCGACGACCGCAGCCCTCGGTGGGCTGGCCAGCCAGGACGTCCGGACGCAGTGGTACGCCGACCTCGACAAGCCGTCCTTCCAGCCGCCCGACGCGGCCTTCCCGGTCGCGTGGACCTCGCTCTACACCGACCTCGCGTTGACGGCCGGCCACGCGCTGGACCGGCTGGAGCGCTCCGGACGTGCCGAGGAGGCGGCGGCGTACCGGCGCGCCCTCGCTGCGAACCTCGCCGTCAACGCCGCCTGGTCCTGGGTGTTCTTCCGGGGGCACCGGCTCGGCCCGGCGGCCGGAGTGGCCGCGCTGCTCACGCTGAGCAGTGCCGACCTGGTCCGGCGCACGGCCGCGGTGTCGAAACCCGCAGCGGTGGCGCTGGTGCCCTATCCGGCCTGGTGCGGCTTCGCGACCGCGCTGTCCACGGCGATCTGGTCCCGCAACCGCTGACCCGGCGCGTCAGCGCACGTTGCCGAGCAGCCGGGTGATCTCGACCCGCAGCGCCACCCGGTCGGGGTTCTCCCGGGGCACCTTGTAGCGCTCTGCGTAGCGGCGCTCGGCGTCGCGGACCGACTCCGGGTCGTCGAGGACCACGGCCCGCCCCTCGATCGTCGACCAGTGCCGACCGTCGACCTGGCAGGCGGCGAAGGGCGCGCCGTCCGGTCCGGCGGCGCGGATGTTGCGCACCTTCCACGACTTCCCCGACGTGATCGCCCAGGCCGCGCCGGCGCCGGGGTCGAGCACCACCCCCATGGGGACCACGTGCGGGCTGCCGTCGGGCCGCAGCGTGGTGACGGTGCAGAGCCGGCGCTCGCGCCAGAAGTCGACGAGCTCGTCGGAGAACGCGAGGTCACGGGCGGTCACCCCGCCATCGTCCAACATGTCCGGTTGCTCCTGGGCAGAAGGTCCCGCATCAGGTAGTCCGCCCGGGCGGTCTTGGCCGTCGGCCGGTCCGAATCGGCCCCGCGGAACCTAGCCTCGAGACATGGGGAGCTTCTTGGCGGGGGGAGTGGTCGTCCTCCACATCGCCTACCTCGTCTACCAGATGTGCGGGGGCATGCTGGCGCTGCGTGACGCCCGCTGGTTGCCGCCGCACGTCCTGGCCGTGACCTGGGGGATCACGATCGTGGCAATGCAGTGGCGGTGCCCGCTCACCCGGCTCGAGAAGTCGCTGCGGGCCAGTGCGGGTGAGACGCCGTACGACGGCTCCTTCCTGGACCACTACGTCTTCGGGACCTACCTGCCGGACGGGTCGCAGCCGCTCGTCTACGGGCTCCACCTGGCGTTCATCGTCGTCGTCTACGTCCTGCTGGTCAGGCAGGCGATGCACTCGCGGCGGCACGCGGTGGCGGCGTCGTGACGACCGGGGAGCTGCAGGTCGCGGCGGCGCGGCAGGCGACGTCCACCGCGCGTGTCGTCGGTTGGCTGTGCGCCGCCGTGCTGGTGCTGCGGAGCACCTATGTCCTGATGCCACTGCGGTCGGACGAGGGCGGCTACCTCCTCGTCGCACGGCAGTGGCACAGCGGCGGCGAGTTCCTCTACGGGGACTACTACGTCGACCGTCCACCGCTGCTGCTGGCGCTCTTCCGGCTGGCCGCGACGACGGAGTGGGACGGCGCGATCCGCGTGCTCAGCATTCCGTTCGCGGTCCTGTTCGTCGTGGCCGCGGCACGTGCGGGTCATCTCGCCGCCGGGCCACGCGCTGCCCGGTGGTCCGCCCTCGTGGCCGCGGGGCTGATGGCCTCCCCGGCTGTCGGGGCGGACCAGGCCGACGGCGAGCTCTTCGCCGCTCCGCTGGTGATGTGCAGCGTCGCCCTGGTGCTGGACGCGTGGCGCCGGAGCCCCGGGCGGGCGCAGCTCGGGCTCGCCGTGGCCGGCGGGGTCCTCGCCAGTGCGGCGTCCCTGGTGAAGCAGAACTTCCTCGAGGGGTTCGTCTTCGTGGTCGCGCTGGTCGTCGCCGACGCCGTCCGACGGAGGTCGGTCGGCGAACGGTCAAGGGTGGTGCTGCTCGGGACCGTGCTGGGCGCGCTGGTGCCGAACGTCCTGGTCTACCTGTGGGTGAGCGTCTCCGGCGTCGACGGCCTGCGGATCTGGCAGGACGTCGCGGCGTTCCGGGGGCAAGCGTTCGAGGTGATCTGGGGCCACAGCACCACCGCGCCGGTGACTCGCGGCCTGACCCTGGTGATCCTCGCCATGGTCAGCGGGGTGGTCCCCGTGCTCGCAGCCTGGGTGCTCGCCTGGCGGGAGGGCGCGCTGGCGGGCCGCGAGGAGACCTGGGCGATCGCGGGCGCCTTCGCGTTCGGTCTCGCGGCCATCGCGGCGGGCGGCAGCTACTGGGCGCACTACCTGCTCCAGCTGGCGCCGGTGGTGTCGCTGGCCGCGGGGATCGTCGTGGCCGGTGGGCTGCGCTCGGGCAGGCGGATGCGTCGCTGGAGCGCGGTCGTGCCTGCCGCCGCGGTGCTGGGCTCGGTGCTCGTCGGCCTGGTCTACGTGATGGTCCCGGCCGTCTGGTTCCAGGAGCGCACCGGGCAGTGGCTGGCGAGCTCGAGCCGGCCGGGCGACTCGGCGGTCGTCGCCTACGGCAACCCGGCGATCCTGGAGGCGGCCGACCTGCCGTCGCCCTACCCGCACCTGTGGAGCCTGCCGATGCGCACGCTGGACCCGGACCAGACCCGGCTCCGGGCGGCGCTGGCCGGTCCGGACGCGCCGTCGTGGATGGTCGAGGTCACCCCGCTCAACTCCTGGGGTATCGACGACGACTACCGGTTGCGGTCCCTCATCGAGGAGAAGTACCGCGTGGTCGCGACGGTGTGCGGCCGCGACGTGTGGCTGCGCGCCGACCTCTCCCGGGACCTGGCGCCGCTGCCGAGGTGCTGAGGCCGGTTACCGTTCCTCCGTGGAGGAACCTGTGCAGCAGCCGGTGGTCGTCGGCGAGGACGGTCTGGCCCGTCCGTCGTGGGCGGCGAGCGACCCGCTCCTGATGAGCTACTACGACACCGAGTGGGGCCTGCCCGTCCGCGACGAGCAGGGCCTGTTCGAGCGGATCAGTCTCGAGGCCTTCCAGTCCGGGCTCTCCTGGGCGACGATCCTGCGCAAGCGTCCGGCCTTCCGGGAGGCCTTCGACGGCTTCGCCCCCGACGTCGTCGGGGAGTACGACGAGCGCGACGTCGAGCGGCTGATGGCCGACGCCGGGATCGTCCGCAACCGGCGGAAGATCGAGGCCACCATCACCAACGCCCGGGCGACGGTCCGGCTCCGCGAGGACGGCGGGCTCGTCGACCTCGTGTGGTCGTTCCAGCCCGCCGAGACGCCGGCCCCCACGTCGTACGCCGAGGTCCCGACCACCTCGCCGGAGTCCGTCGCCCTGTCGAAAGCCCTGCGTGGCAAGGGGTTCACGTTCGTCGGGCCGACCACGATGTTCGCACTGATGGAGGCCGTCGGCATCGTCGACACCCATCTCGTCGACAGCCACCGGCGCGGCACCTCCGGCGTCTGGGCCTAGCTTCCGGAACTGTCGCCATTCGGGTCCATAGGACCGTGGACCGGCCGATCAACGGTCCTACCGACCCGAAGGAGCAGACGACCCCACGACCATGGGCCTTCGTCAGTCAGACTCTCCTAGGCAGTCGCGGCCCGCAGCGCCCGGTCGAGGTCAGCGCACAGGTCGTCGGCGTCCTCGAGGCCGATCGAGAGCCGCAGCAGGTCGCTGCCCGGCTTGGCGGCCGCGTCGACGGGCCGGTGGGTCAGTGCGGCCGGGTGCTGGATCAGCGAGTCCACCCCGCCGAGCGACACCGCGTGGGTGAACAGGCCGACCTCGGTCACGACGCGCGCGGCGACGTCGAAGCCGCCCTCGACGGAGAGTGCGAGCATCGCGCCGGGGCCGCGCATCTGCCGGCCGACCACGCCGAGCGGGTCGCACTCGGGCAGGCCCGGGTAGTGGACGCGGTGCACCCCGGGGTGCCCGCCGAGCCAGGCCGCGACCTTCTCCGCGGACGCCTGCTGGGCGCGGACCCGCAGCGGCAGGGTGGCCAGGCCGCGGTGCAGCAGGTAGGCGCCGAGCGGGTGCAGCAGCGCACCGGTGACCGCCCGGACCCGGCGCAGCGCGGCCGCCCAGTCGGGGGCGCACGCGATCACGCCGCCCATCGCGTCGCCGTGGCCGCCGAGGTACTTCGTCGCGCTGTGCAGCACCAGCGCGGCGCCCTGCAGTGCGGGGTTCTGGAGCACCGGGGTGGCGAAGGTGTTGTCGACCAGGACCGGCCGGCCGTCGGCCGCGGCGACGACGGCGGCGATGTCGACGAGCTCGAGGGTGGGGTTCGCGGGGGTCTCGAGCACCACGAGGCAGGTGTCCGGGCGCACCGAGTCGGCGACCTCGTCGGGGCCGCAGAACGTGGTCTCCACGTCGAGCAGCCCGGAGGCGAGCAGGTGGTCGGTGCCGCCGTACAGCGGCCGGACCGCCACCACGTGGCGCGCCCCGGCGCCGGCCTCCGCCTTGGCGGCCAGGACCGCGGCGGTCACCGCGGCCATGCCCGTCGAGAACGCCACCGACTCCGCGGTCTGCTCGAGGTCGGCCAGCGCCTCCTCGAAGCGGGCCACGGTGGGGTTCCACAGCCGCTGGTAGACCAGGCCGCCCTCACCCGGGTGCCCGCCGGTGGCCATCGCCTCGTAGGAGGCGCCCCCGGACTCGATCCCGGGGAGCGGGTTCGTGGTCGACAGGTCGAGCGGGAGGGCGTGCACGCCGAGGCCGGTCAGGTCGGCCCGGCCGGCGTGGACGGCGCGTGAGTCGAGGGAGAGCTCCATGGGACGAAGCGTGCGAGAATCTTCGTCGTACTGCAATATCCTCCGAAGAACCCGTCAGCCTCCTCGGGCAACGCCCCGAAGATCATGGAGATTTGCCCATGGCCCGACCTTCGCCTCCGAAGGATCCTGCGGCCCGTCTCGACGCCACGGACCGCCGGATCGTCGCCGAGCTGATGGCCGACGGCCGGCTCACCAACGCGGCGCTCGCCGCCCGGGTCGGCGTGGCCGAGTCCACCTGCATCCACCGGGTCCGTGCGCTGCGGGAGTCGGGGGTGATCACCGGCTTCCGCGCCGAGGTGGACCTGGCTCGGCTGGGGCTGCCCCTGCAGGCGGTGGTCAAGGTGCGGCTCGGCAGCCACAACCGCGACCTGGTGAACAGCTTCCACGCGATCCTGGCCGACATCCCGGGCGCGCTGCGGATCTTCCACGTCGGCGGCGAGGACGACTACCTGGTGCACGTCGCGGTCGGGTCGGCCCAGGAGCTTCGGGACCTGGTCCTCGAGCACATCAACGTGCACCCCGCGGTGCGTCATACCGAGACCCAGCTGGTCTTCGAGGAGATCGCCGGGTCGGGGGTCAGCCCTTAGGTCGCGAGAGTCCGATCAGCACCTGGGGCAGCACGATGTCGACCAGGTCGGCGGTGCCCAGCGCGCCGGTGCCGAGGTTCTCGTGGGCCAGGCTGTGCAGGTAGAGCGCGATCGCGGTCTCGGTGAGCTTCTGGACCGGGATCGTCGGCTCGCGGTCCAGCCGGTCGATGATGTCGCCGATCAGCTCCTCCATCTCGCGCTCGAAGCGGCGGTGGTGGTCGGCGAAGACCTCACGGGCCTCGTCGTTGCGCAGCGCGAGCAGGGTGAACTCGCTCTGGATGAGGTACCAGGTCCGCCCGAACGGCATCAGGCTGTCGAGGATCAGCCCCATCGACGCCGGCGTGAACTCCCCGGCGGGGACGGCGTCGATCGTCTCGCGGACCGTGGCCATCATCCGCCGGGACTGGTCGTCGAAGACCGCGAAGAAGACTTCCTCGATGCTCTCGAAGTTCGAGTAGAACGCGCCCCGGGTGAAGCCGGCGGCGCCGACCAGGTCGTCGACCGTCACGCGCTTGAGGCCCTTCTCGGCGAAGACCTCGAGGGCGGCCTCGAGCAGGCGTGCCCGGGTGTTCTCGCGGCGGCGGCGCGCCGGGGTCTTGGGCAGGGGCATCGCCCGGACTCTATCCCGCGCTGAGGCGGGGCAGGCGCGTGTGACGGAGATGACGACTCCTCGGGGATACGGTTCTGTATTCGATTCGCTAGTGTATCGAACATGTCTTCCGCTTTGTACCGCCTCGGTCACGCGGTGGTGCGCCGCGCCGGTCGCGTCCTGGCGACCTGGGTCGCGGTCCTCTTCGGCCTCGGCCTGCTCGCGGGCGGTCTCGGCGGCCAGCTCCAGGACGACCTGACCATCCCGGGCACCGAGTCGCAGCAGGGGCTCGACGTGCTCGAGCAGCGGTTCCCCGAGGTGGCGGGGGTCTCCGGCCAGATCGTCTTCGTCGCGCCCGAGGGCGAGCGGATCCGTCAGTACGACGAGCGGGTCGGCGCCGTGCTGAAGCAGGTCGAGGACGTCGACCACGTCCTGATCGCCACCGACCCGTTCGACAAGGGCGGCCGGCTGACCGTGTCCGAGGACGGCCGGCACGCGCTGTCCCAGGTGCAGCTCGACATCCCCCTCGACGAGCTCGACGACGCCACCGTCGCGGAGCTCGAGGAGGCCACCGCCCTCCCGCGCGGCTCAGCTCTCGACGTCCACCTCGGCGGCTCGCTGTTCGCGAACAAGGCCGTCGAGGTGACCTGGGTGGAGGGCGTGGGGGTGCTGCTCGCGCTGGTCGTCCTCGCGGTCACGTTCGGGTCGCTGCTCGCGGCCGGGATGCCCATCGTCACCGCGGTCGTCGGTGTCGGCGTCGCGATGGCCGGCATCGTCACCGTGGCCGCGTTCAGCTCGATCAACACCTCGACCCCGACCCTCGCGCTGATGATCGGGCTGGCGGTCGGCATCGACTACGCGCTGTTCATCGTCTCCCGGCATCGGGCCCAGCTCGCCCAGGGCATGGACGTGGCCGAGTCGGCGGCCCGCTCGCTCGCCACCGCCGGTTCCGCGGTCATCTTCGCGGGGGTCACGGTCGTGATCGCCCTGTGCGGCCTCGTGGTGGCGCGCATCCCGTTCCTCACCGTGATGGGGCTCGCCGCCGCCGGTGCGGTCACCGTCGCCGTGGCGGTCGCCGTCACGCTCGTGCCGGCCATGCTCGGACTCGCCGGCGAGCGGCTCCGGCCCCCGCCCGGCTCCCGGGCGGCCCGGCACTCGGTCGTCGCGCCGGACGAGACGCACACCGTCGGGGCCCGCTGGGTCCGCCTCGCCACCCGCCTCCCGGCGCTGACCGTCGTCGTCGTGGTCGGCCTCCTCCTGCTGATGACCGTGCCGGCCAAGGACCTGGCGCTCGGCCTGCCCGACAACGGCACCGCCGAGCCCGGCTCGGGGGAGCGGGTCACCTACGACCTGGTCTCCGACGCCTACGGCCCCGGCTTCAACGCTCCGCTGCTCGTGACGGTCGACATCATCCGGACCACCGACCCGATCGGCGTGATGAAGGACCTCGGCGACGACCTCGGCGATCTCGACGGCGTCGAGGCGGTCGCGCTGACCACCCCCAACCGCAAGGCCGACCTCGGGATCGTCCAGATCATCCCCGAGCACGCGCAGACCGACCCCGAGACCGCCGACCTGGTGCGGGCGATCCGCGACCGGGCCGGGACGCTCGAGGAGCGGTACGGCGTCACCGACCTCCAGGTCACCGGCCACACCGCCGTCACCATCGACGTCTCCGACCGGCTCCGCGGCGCGCTGCTGCCGTTCGCGCTCGTGGTCGTCGGGCTCTCGCTGCTGCTGCTGATGGTGCTGTTCCGCTCGATCGCCGTACCGGTCAAGGCGACCCTCGGCTACCTGCTCTCCGTGGGCGCGTCGTTCGGCGCGGTGGTCGCCGTGTTCCAGTGGGGCTGGTTCGCCGAGGCCATGAACGTCACGAAGGTCGGGCCGGTCATCTCGTTCCTCCCGATCCTGCTGATGGGCGTGCTCTTCGGCCTGGCCATGGACTACGAGGTCTTCCTGGTCTCGCGGATGCGGGAGGAGTACGTCCACACGCGCGACGCGCTGCGCTCGGTCACGGTCGGGTTCACCTCGAGCGCCCGGGTCGTCACCGCGGCCGCGGTCATCATGATCAGCGTCTTCGCCGCGTTCATCCCGCACAGCGACATGGCGGTCAAGCCGATCGCCCTCGGCCTCGCCGTCGGCGTCTTCGTCGACGCCTTCCTGGTCCGGATGACCCTGGTGCCGGCCGTGCTCGCGCTGCTCGGGGACCGGGCCTGGTGGCTGCCCCGCCGGCTGGACGCCGCGCTGCCCGAGCTCGACGTCGAGGGCGCCGGGCTCGTGCACCACCTCGAGCACGAGGCCTGGGTGGCCGAGCACGGTGCGGTCGCCGTACGCACCGAGGGGCTCACCCTCCGCGACGGGGACCACACCGTCTTCGCCGACGTCGACCTCACGGTCCGGCCGGGGAGGCTCGTCGCCGTGTGCACCGAGGACCGGGTGGCCCGGCGGGCCCTGCTGGCGACCCTGTCCGGCCGGCTCGGCGGCAGCACCGGCCGGGCCGTGGTGCTCGATCGCGTGCTGCCGGACGAGGCGGCCGCCGTACGCCGCCGCGCCCTCCTGCTCGACCGCTTCCCGACCCGCCCCGAGCTCACCGCGCTGGAGCGGGAGGCCGCCCGCGGCCAGGTGCCGCTCGTCCTGGTGGACGACGTCGACCGGTTCGCGGGCCCCGACGAGGTGGCCGCCCGGTGGGCCGCGCTGGAGCGGCTGGCGGAGCTCGGCGCCACCGTGGTCGCCGGCACCGCGACCGACCCCGGCACCGCCCCGGTGGTCCGCATCGACGACTCGACCGTCCCGACCCTGGAGGTCACGCTGTGACGATCCGCCCGCACCTGAGCCGCGTGCTCGTCGGCACCCTGCTGATCCCGGTCGTGTTCGGGGCGCTCGTGCTCTGGTCGCTCAACGACCGTGCCGAGCGGACCGACCAGGTCCCCGCCGCCGTGGTGAACCTCGACCAGCCGGTCACGCAGGGGACCGGCAAGGACAAGCAGGTCATCGCCGCCGGCCGGTTGCTCGCCGCCGGCCTCACCTCCCCGACGAAGCAGACCCGCTCCAACCTCGGCTGGCAGCTGACCAACGAGGAGGACGCCCGGCAGGGGCTGGCGGACGGCGACTACTACGCGGTGATCACCATCCCCGAGGACTTCTCGAAGTCGCTGTCGTCGGTGACGAAGGACGACCCGCAGCACGCCGAGCTCTCCGTGCAGGGCAACGACTCCTCGAGCGCGCTGGTCGCCGAGGCCAGCCGCCAGGTCGCCGACGTCGCCGCGGCGAAGCTCGGGCACCGGGTCACCCAGACCTACCTCCAGGGCGTCTTCTCCCGCACCGACGAGCTGCGGCTGAAGCTCGGCAGGGCCTCGGACGCGGCCGGCAAGGTCGCCGACGGCGCGGACCGGGTCGCCGAGGGCGCCCGCCAGGTCGACGGCGGCGCCAGCGAGCTCGCCGGCGGCCTCGGCACGCTCGCCGGCGGCGCCGACCAGCTCGGTGGCGGAGCCGGCCGGCTGGCCGACGGGGCGACCGAGCTCGCCCGCGGTCTGGACCGGCTCGCGGACGGGGCCGGGCGCCTCGACCGCGGCGCCGGCACGCTCGCCGACGGGCTCGGCGTGCTCGAGCGCCGGACCGACCCGCTGCCCCGGCAGGCCGACCGGCTCGCCGACGGGGCCGGCCAGGTGGCCGACGGCACGGCGGCGTACGCCGACCTGGTCACCGCCTGGAAGGACGCCTGCCTCACCGCCCCGGTCGTGGCCGCGGCGCGTCCACAGCTGTGCGCCGCCACGGTCCAGGCGGCCGGTGCCCGTGGCGAGAACGCCGACCAGCTCCGCTCCGGCGCCCGTCAGGTGGCCTCCGGCGCACGTCGCCTCGCCGACGGGATGCCGCGGCTCACCGACGCGATCGACCAGGCTGCAGGGGGTGCCGCCCGCCTCGTCCGCGGGACGGGTCAGCTCGCCGACGGGGCCGACCGGGCCGCCACCGGCACGGCCCGGCTGGCCACGGGGGCGCAGCGGCTTGCCGGCGGCGCCGGCAGGCTCGCGGGCGGCGCGGACCTCGCCCGCGACGGGGCCGTCCAGCTCGCCGACGGGTCGGCCCGGCTCGGGGACGGTTCGGTGAAGCTCGGGGACGGCTCGCAGCGCCTGGCCACGGGCCTCGCCGACGGCGCAGGTCAGATCCCCGCCTCCGGTGACGAGGCGGCCCGCGTCGTGGCCGACCCGGTCGCGACGGTCGCCAGCAGCCTGAACCCGCAGCGGGAGGGCTCCACCCTGCTCGCTCCGGCCGTGCTCGCGCTCGGGTTGTGGCTCGGGGCCTTCGTGACCTTCCTGGTCCGCCGGGCACTGCCGGAGCTGGCGCTGCGCGCCGCCCGACCGACCTGGCGCGTCACCCTCGCGGGCTGGCTCCCGGCCGTCGCAGTCGGCACCGTCCAGGCGGCACTGCTGCTGCTCGGCGCCCTCGCGTTCGGGGCGCGGTTCGCCTCACCGGTGGGGTTGTCCGTCCTGCTGCTCGTCTGCGCGGCCGCCTTCACCGCCGTGAACCAGGCGTTCGTCGCGCTGCTCGGCCCGCGCCGGGGGTGGATCGTCGCGATCGCGTTCACCGCCCTCCAGGCCGTCTCGCTCGGCGGGCTGGTGCCGATCGACACCGCTCCACGGGCGCTGCAGCTGCTGCACGCGGTGCTGCCCGTGCCGCAGGCGGCCGACGGCTTCGCCCACGTCACCCTCGGCGGCCTGGCCGGCTCGCCCTGGACGGACGCGGTCGTGGTCGTGGTCTGGGGCGTGGCGGCGCTGGCGACCACGTCGCTGGTGGTGCGACGCCGGCAGAAGCTCAGCCTGGACGACGTACGCCGAGAAGTCTCCGCCGAGGAGTCCGCGCCCGCCCTGCGCTGACGCGAAAGATTTGGTTTTGGAAACGCTGGTGCGCGGCGGTTCGCCGGACATATCCTGATCCATGTCAGGTGGACAACGCGATCGAAAGACGCGGCGGGGCCGCACCGTCCACAGGTGAACCACCGGAACAGCACGACGCCTGGGGAGGCCAACGTCGGGCTGGGAGCCGGTGACTAGAAAGGCCACTGCCGTGGAACGTCCCCGTTGCGTTCACTGCCGCAATCCCATCAAGGAGCACCAGGCCGCCACCGGGCCGACCGAGGGTGACCGCTCGTTCCACGCGGACTGCTGGAGCGCCACTCACCCTGACGACACCCCGCCTCCCGTCGGCCGTCCGGTCGCACCCGTCGAGGCCGCGGTCGAGCCGCGGATCGTCGAGCAGTCGGACCAGCAGCGCGACTACGAGCGACGGATCGCCAGCGAGGGGCTCGCGGCGCTGCTGTCGCCCTACGTCAAAGGGCTCCCGGCCCAGCGCAACAACGTGGAGTCCATCCCCGCCTAGGAGTGAGTAGCGGGGGCCAGGTTCTGCAACCGCACCTGGCCCCGAGACACCATGCGGCCGTCCTCGTCGACGGTCTCCACGAGCCACACCTGCTGGGACCTCCCGCGATGCACCGGCGTCGCGGTCGAGGTGAGGCGCCCTTCGCTGACCGCGCGGAAGAAGTCGGTGGAGTTGCTGACGCCCACGACCTGGCCCCGGTCGCCGAGCCACGTCGCGGCCCCCACGCTGGCCAGCGTCTCCACCACGCCGCAGTGCGCGCCACCGTGGACGATGCCGTAGGGCTGGTGCAGCGGAGGCGCCGCCTCCCAGGTGGCCACCACGCGGTCGCCGCTGACCTCCTCGAACTTCACGCCGAGGTAGTCGGTGAACGGCCCGCCGAGCTTGATCTCCATGAGGTGATCTTGCCAAAGCGTGGATCGCCCGCGACCGCGAGGGCGTTCCCCTGGCGGTCGCGGGCGATCCGTTTGCAGCGGAGTGGTGGTCAGCTGCAGCAGGCGGCCGCGGTGCTGCGGTGGGCCAGCCGCTCGCGGAGCTCGGCGAACCGGGCGGCGAGGTAGGACGGCCTGCAGCAGGTCGCGATCCGGGCCAGCCGGCGCTGCGAGGCGGCGACCTCCAGCTCGCGGGCGCGCTCACGGGCGACGGCGGCGTTCATCGGGGAGTAGGACATGGTGGTTCTCCTGGTGGTCTCGGGCGTTTCTCGGGTGGTTTCGGGTGGTGGGTCAGCAGCAGGCCGCGGCGACGGGCCCTGCGACCGACTCGTCGGTGACGTCGCTGCTGCAGCAGCCGACCTCGCCCTTCGCGGGGGAGGTGCCGAAGGTCGCGCTGTCCTCGAGGACGGTGTAGACCTCCCAGCGCTCGCCGTTGGGGGCACCCTCGACCCAGAACTTGTCCTGCTTGGCGTAGCAACAGGTGACGTCGCGCTCGTCGACCGACGCGAGGCCGGCCGCGGCGAGGCGGGTCTGCCGGGCGTCGACCGCGTCGGTGTCCGCGACCTCGATGCCGAGGTGGTTCAGCGAGCCGCCCTGGCCGGGGTTCTCGATCAGGACCAGCTTCAACGGCGGCTCGGTGATCGCGAAGTTCGCGTAGCCCGGGCGCCGCTTGGCCGGCTCGGCGTCGAAGAGCTTGCTGTAGAAGTCGACGGCGGCGTCGACGTCGTCGACGTTGAGGGCGAGCTGGATGCGGTTCATGGTGGCTCCTCGTTCGAGATATTGACGACTGTCTATGTCTAACCCCGAGATTGCCACGAACATAGATGCCTGTCAACATAGATGCGTGTCTATTTCTTCGACGGAACTTCCCGTCCTCTCCGACGCCCTGGCCTGCTGCGCCCCGCTGGCCCGCCAGCCGATGAGCGAGGAGGACGCCACCAAGGTCGCCCCGCTGCTCAAGGCCCTGGCCGACCCGGTCCGGCTGCGGCTGATGTCGATGGTGCTCTCGCACGAGGGCGGAGAGGCCTGCGTCTGCGACCTCACTCCGGCCTTCGACCTGTCGCAGCCGACGATCAGTCACCACCTCAAGGTGCTGCACGAGGCCGGACTGCTCGACCGGGAGAAGCGCGGCGTCTGGGTCTACTACCAGGCCCGTCCCGAGGCGATGGAGGCCATGGTCTCGCTGTTCGCCGCCGTCGGTGGCGCGCCCCTCACCGGCGGTGACTGCTGATGTCGGACTCCGTGCGCACCGGCTCGGCAGCGCCGCAGGAGGCCGACGTCCTGCACCGGCTCTCCACCCTGGACCGCTTCCTGCCGCTGTGGATCGGCGCGGCGATGCTGCTCGGGCTCGTCCTCGGCCGGCTCGTCCCCGGCCTCGACGACGCGCTCTCCCAGGTCGAGGTCGGCTCGGTGTCGCTGCCGATCGCCGTCGGCCTGCTCGTGATGATGTACCCCGTCCTGGCCAAGGTCCGGTACGACGAGCTCGGTCACGTCACCGCCGACCGGAAGCTGCTCGTCTCCTCGATCGTCCTCAACTGGGTGGTCGGGCCGGCCCTGATGTTCGCGCTGGCCTGGCTGCTGCTCCCGGACCTGCCGGAGTACCGCACCGGCCTGATCATCGTCGGGCTCGCCCGCTGCATCGCGATGGTCCTGATCTGGAACGACCTGGCCTGCGGGGACCGTGAGGCCGCCGCGATCCTGGTCGCGCTCAACGCCGTCTTCCAGATCATCGCCTTCGCCGCCCTCGGCTACTTCTACCTCGAGCTGCTGCCGGGCTGGCTCGGCCTCGCGGAGTCGTCGCTCGACGTCTCCGTCTGGTCGATCGCCAAGAGCGTGCTGGTGTTCCTCGGCATCCCGCTGCTGGCCGGCTACCTCACCCGCAAGCTGGGCGAGCGCGCCCGCGGCCGGGAGTGGTACGAGTCGGCGTTCCTGCCGAAGATCGGCCCCGCCGCCCTCTACGGTCTGCTGTTCACGATCGTGATCCTGTTCGCGCTCCAGGGCGACACGATCGCCGACCGGCCGCTCGACGTGGCGCGGATCGCCCTGCCCCTGCTCGCCTACTTCACGCTCATGTGGGGCGGCTCGTTCCTGCTCGGCTACCGGCTGCGGATGAGCTACGAGCGCGCGACCACGCTGGCGTTCACCGCCGCAGGCAACAACTTCGAGCTGGCCATCGCGGTGGCGATCGGCGTCTTCGGCGTGACCAGCGGGCAGGCGCTCGCCGGGGTCGTCGGGCCGCTGATCGAGGTCCCGGTCCTCGTCGGACTCGTGTACGTCGCCCTCTGGGCCCGCCGCCGCTTCTACCCCACCACCACGCCCCAGGAGATCTCGTGACCGACCACGCCGACCAGCCGACCGTCCTCTTCGTCTGCGTCCACAACGCCGGCCGCTCGCAGATGGCCGCGGGCTACCTGTCCCACCTCTCCGACGGCCGGGTCACCGTGCTGTCGGCCGGTTCGCAGCCCGCCGACCAGGTGAACCCCGTCGCGGTGCAGGCGATGGCCGAGGAGGGCATCGACATCGCGCAGGAGACGCCGAAGCTGCTCAACGGCACCGCCGTGCAGGAGTCCGACGTGGTGATCACGATGGGCTGCGGCGACACCTGTCCGATCTACCCGGGCAAGCGCTACGAGGACTGGAAGCTCGACGACCCGGCCGGCCAGGGCATCGAGTCCGTCCGCCCGATCCGCGACGAGATCAAGGCCCGAGTGGAAAGGCTCCTCGCCGACCTGGTTCCCTGACCGGCATGGGCAGCCTCCTCGTCGCCGGCACCACGTCCGACGCCGGCAAGTCCGTCGTCACGACCGGGCTGTGCCGGGCGCTGAGCCGCCGCGGCGTACGGGTCGCGCCGTTCAAGGCGCAGAACATGTCCAACAACTCGATGGTCACCGCCGACGGCTCCGAGATCGGCCGGGCCCAGTGGGTGCAGGCACTCGCCGCCCGGGCCGAGCCCGAGTCGGCGATGAACCCGGTCCTGCTCAAGCCGGGCAGCGACCTGCGCAGCCACGTCGTGGTGCGCGGCCGGCCGGCCGGGACGCTCGACGCGTCGTCGTTCGTCGACGGACGGGCGGCGCTCGCCGAGGCGGCGTTCGCGGCGTACGACGACCTCGCCTCCCGCTACGACGTCGTGGTCTGCGAAGGGGCCGGCAGCCCGGCCGAGGTCAACCTCCGGGCACACGACTTCGTCAACATGGGCCTGGCCCGGCACGGCTCGATCCCGACGGTGCTCGTCGGCGACATCGACCGCGGGGGCGTCTTCGCCGCCATGCACGGCACGCTCGCCCTGCTCGACGCCGAGGACCAGGCGCTGATGGCCGGCTTCGTGGTCAACAAGTTCCGCGGCGACCTCGGCCTGCTCCGGCCCGGGCTCAGCACGCTCGAGGAGCTCACCGGCCGGCCGGTGCTGGGCGTGCTGCCCTGGCTGCCGGACCTGTGGCTGGACTCCGAGGACTCCCTGGCGCTCCGGGACCGGGTCGGGACGGCCGTCCCCGAGGCCGACGCGCTCCGGGTCGCCGTCGTCGTGCTGCCCCGGGTCAGCAACTTCACCGACATCGACGCGCTGTGCCTCGAGCCCGGGGTCCGGGTGAGCTTCGTCGACCAGCCCCGTGACCTCGCGACCGCTGACGTGGTGGTGCTGCCCGGCACCCGGGCGACCCTCTCCGACCTGGCCTGGCTGCGGGAGACCGGTCTCGCGGACGCGGTCGCCGCCCACGCCGCACGCGGGGGCGCCGTGCTCGGCATCTGCGGCGGGTTCCAGATGCTCGGGGCGACCGTGGCCGACCCGGCCGGGGTCGAGGGGACCGCGGGTGCCTCGGCCGCCGGACTCGGGCTGCTCGACGTGGCGACCACCTTCGGCGAGGAGAAGGTGCTGCGGCTGCCCCGCGGGGAGGCGCTCGGCGCCGAGGTGACCGGCTACGAGATCCACCACGGGCGGGTGGCCGGTGGTGGCGACGACGTGTTCCCGGGGGGCGCGCGCCGTGGAGCCGTCTTCGGCACGATGTGGCACGGCAGCCTGGAGGGCGACGCGTTCCGGCGGGCCTGGCTCGCCGAGGTGGCCGGGCTGCTCGGCCGCGCCGCCTTCCGGCCCGGCGAGGTGTCGTTCCCCGCGGCGCGGGAGGCCCGTCTCGAGACCCTGGCCGATGCCGTGGAGGCCCACCTCGACGTGGACGCCGTGCTGAAGCTGGCAGAGAACGGGCCGCCGGCGGGGCTGGTGCCCGTGCGCGGCGGCCTGGTCCGTTGAGGCGCGGTTGAGTATCCGTGCTCTGGTCCGGGGCGGGCCGGCCGAACATCCTGGGGGCATGCCCACACGAGAAGCCGCCGAGCGAACGAACCTCGGCCCCGCCCAGCCGTCTCCTTCCGGGCTGCGCCCCCTGGCCATCACGTGGCTGGCCGCGTCAGCCGTCGTGGCCGTGCCCGCGTTCATGCTGGCCGCGGTGTCGGACCGACCCGACGACGGGACCGCCGGGTTGATCCTCGCCCTCCTGGTGGCCACTGGAATCGCGCTGGGCGCCTGGTTGCTGGCCTCGCCGAGCCCGTGGGCTCGCAAGGCCTCACTGCTGACGAGTGCCGGCTGGCTCGTCGGCGCCGCCCTGGTCTACCCCACCCAGGACTTCGCTGCCGACGCCGCCTGGGCGGCGGGAGTCCCGGCGCTCGCTGCCGTGGTCACCGCCGTCGTCGCCTGGCGGTCTCGTCCCTGATGCCAGGCGAACTCAGGGCCATCCGCGACACGCGAATGGCCCTGGTCCCCTGACCCGTTGGTGGACGGGTCAGGCCACCCAGACGGTCTTGATGTTCATGAACTCACGGATGCCGTGGTCGGCGAGCTCGCGTCCGTGGCCCGATGCCTTGATCCCACCGAAGGGGAGCACCGGGAAGGACGCGACCATCCCGTTGATGAAGGTCTGGCCGGCCTCGAGGTCCCGGACGAACCGCTCCTGCTCGTCCTCGTCGGCGGTCCACGCGTTGGAGCCGAGTCCGAAGCGGGTGGCGTTGGCCAGCGAGATCGCCTCGTCGATGTCGGCCACCCGGTAGACCATCGCGACCGGACCGAACACCTCCTCGGTGAAGACGTCCATCTCCTCGGTGATGCCGGTGATCAGGGTCGGCGGGTACCACCAGCCGGGCCGGTCCGGCCGCTCGCCGCCGAGGTGGACCGTCGCGCCCTTGGCGACCGCGTCCGCGACCAGCTCCTCGACGTCCGTCCGCCCCTGCTCGGTGGCGAGCGGTCCGACGTCGGTGCCCTCGTCCATGGGGTCGCCGACCACGAGGGCGGACATCTCCTGGGTGAACAGCTCGAGGAACTCGTCGTACACGTCGGCGTGCACGATGAACCGCTTCGCCGAGATGCAGGACTGCCCGTTGTTCTGGCAACGCGAGGTGGTGGCGACCTTCGCGGCCTTGGCCAGGTCGGCCGACGGCATCACCACGAAGGCGTCCGAGCCGCCGAGCTCGAGGACCACCTTCTTCAGTGACTCGCCGGCGGTGCGCCCGACGGCGACTCCGGCGCCTTCCGACCCGGTCAGGGTGGCGGCGGCCACCCGGTCGTCACGCAGGATCTTCTCGACCTTGCCGCTGCCGATCAGCAGCGTCTGGAACACGTCGGCGGGGAAGCCGGCGTCGCGGAACAGCTCCTCCATGAACAGGGCGGTCTGCGGCACGTTGCTGGCGTGCTTGAGCAGGCCCACGTTGCCCGCCGCGAGTGCGGGCGCGGCGAAGCGCATCGCCTGCCAGAGCGGGAAGTTCCACGGCATGATCGCCAGCACGACGCCGAGTGGCAGGTAGCGCGCGTAGGCCTTGCTCGCGTTGACCGCCCCGGCGTCCACGGGCTCGTCGGCGAGCAGCGACGGGGCGTGCTCGGCGTAGTGGCGCAGCACGTTCACGCACTTGCCGATCTCGGCCACCGAGGCCTTCTTGGTCTTGCCCATCTCGAGCGTCATCAGCTCGGCGAGCTCGTCGGTGCGCTTGTCGAGGATCGCCGCGGCGTCCAGCAGCCAACCGGCACGTTTGGCGTGATCGGTGAGTCGGTAGGTTGAAGCAGCGGCGGCAGCCCGCGCGAGCCGGTCCTCGACCTGCTCGTCGGTCAGCTCGTCGAAGGTCCGCAGGACCTCCCCTGTGCGCGGATCCGTGGTGGAGATAGCCATGCGATCACCATTTCACGTCGTGAAGCAGGGGAAAAGAGAGGAATCCGAAAGGTTCAGCATGCAGATCTGGCCAGGGCGTCCCTATCCGCTGGGGGCGACGTACGACGGCTCCGGGGTCAACTTCGCGTTGTTCTCCGAGGTGGCCGAGAAGGTCGAGCTCTGCCTCATCGCCGACGACGGCGCCGAGACGCGCATCGAGCTGAAGGAGGACGACGGCTTCGTCCACCACGCCTACCTGCCGGGCATCCAGCCCGGTCAGCGCTACGGCTACCGGGTGCACGGCCCCTACGAGCCCGAGCACGGCCACCGGTGCAACCCCGCGAAGCTCCTGATCGACCCCTACGCCAAGGCGATCGAGGGGCAGATCGACGGCGACCCGTCGCTGTTCTCCTACCGCTTCGGCAAGGGCGCCAAGTTCAACGGCGACGACAGCCTGGGCCACAACATGCTCTCGGTCGTGATCAACCCCTACTTCGACTGGGGCCACGACCGGCACCCGGACATCGAGTACCACGAGTCGGTCATCTACGAGGCCCACGTCAAGGGCCTCACCCAGACGCACCCGGACATCCCCGAGGAGATCCGCGGGACGTACGCCGGCATCGCCCACCCGGCGATGATCGAGCACCTCACCGACCTCGGCGTCACCGCCATCGAGCTGATGCCGGTGCACCAGTTCGTCCAGGACACCACGCTCGTCGACAAGGGCCTGGCCAACTACTGGGGCTACAACACGATCGGCTTCTTCGCCCCGCACAACGCCTACTCCGCCGGCGGCCAGCGCGGCCAGCAGGTGCAAGAGTTCAAGGCGATGGTCAAGGCGCTGCACGCGGCCGGCATCGAGGTCATCCTCGACGTGGTCTACAACCACACCGCCGAGGGCAACCACCTCGGCCCGACGCTCTGCTTCCGCGGCATCGACAACGCCGCCTACTACCGCCTCGTCGACAACGACCCGAAGCACTACTACGACACCACCGGCACCGGGAACACGCTGCTGATGCGGCACCCGCACGTGCTCCAGCTGATCATGGACTCGCTGCGCTACTGGGTCACCGAGATGCACGTCGACGGCTTCCGGTTCGACCTCGCCTCGTCGCTGGCCCGCCAGTTCCACGAGGTGGACCGGCTCTCGGCGTTCTTCGACCTCGTGCAGCAGGACCCGATCGTCAGCCAGGTGAAGCTGATCGCGGAGCCGTGGGACGTCGGCGAGGGCGGCTACCAGGTCGGCAACTTCCCGCCGCTGTGGACCGAGTGGAACGGGCAGTACCGCGACACCGTCCGCGACTACTGGCGCGGCGAGTCCGCGACGCTGGGCGAGTTCGCCTCCCGGCTGACCGGCTCCTCCGACCTCTACGAGCACTCAGGCCGCAAGCCGATCGCCTCGATCAACTTCGTCACCGCGCACGACGGCTTCACGATGCGCGACCTCGTGTCCTACAACGAGAAGCGCAACGACGCCAACGGCGAGGGTGGCGCCGACGGCGAGAGCCACAACCGCTCGTGGAACTGCGGGGTCGAAGGGGAGACCGACGACGCCGACGTGCTCGCGCTGCGGGCCCGTCAGCACCGCAACTTCCTGGTCACGCTGCTGACCTCGCAGGGCGTCCCGATGATCCTGCACGGCGACGAGCTCGGGCGCAGCCAGGGCGGCAACAACAACGTCTACTGCCAGGACAACGAGATCGCCTGGATGGACTGGGACCTCGAGGGCTGGCAGGAGGAGCTGCTCGCGTTCTCACGCCGCGTCGTCGCCCTGCGCCGGGACCACCCGGTGTTCAGGCGGCGCCGTTTCTTCGCCGGCGAGACGCAGCTCGAGGACGGCACGACCGTCGCCGAGATCGCGTGGTTCCGACCCGACGGCACGAGCATGGCCGACGCGGACTGGGCCCACGAGCACGCGCGGTCGATGATGGTCTTCTTCAACGGCGACGCCATCCCCGAGCCGGACCGGCGCGGTGCCAAGGTCGTCGACGACTCCTTCCTCGTCGCGTTCAACGCCCACCACGACACCCTCACGTTCACGGTGCCGGACGAGGTGTACGGCGACGGCTGGCTCGTCGCCCTCGACACCGCGGACGACCAGGCCGGGATCGTCTCGGTCTTCGACGACGCCACGACCCTGCTCCCGGGGGTGGAGGTCCAGGTGGCCGGCCGCTCCGTGGTCGTGCTGCGCCGTCCCCGGCAGGGAGGCCGTTCATGAGCTGGAAGCCCGGGCAGCTGCCGTCGTACGCCGGCCGCAGCGTCATCGTCACCGGGGGCAACTCCGGGATCGGCCGCTACGCCGCGACCCACCTCGCCCGCAAGGGCGCTGCGGTGACCCTGGCCTGTCGCAACACCGCGGCCGGCGAGCAGGTCGCGGAGCGAGATCCGCCGGGCCGGCGGCGGCGACGTACGCGTCGCGCGGCTCGACCTGGCCTCGCAGGCCTCGGTGAAGGAGTTCGCGGACGCCTGGGACGGCCCGCTCGACCTGCTGGTCAACAACGCCGGGGTGATGACCCCGCCGCGCTACCGGCAGACCGCCGACGGGCACGAGCTCCAGTTCGGCACCAACCACCTCGGCCACTACGCGCTCACCGGTCGGCTGCTGCCGCACCTGCACGAGGCCGCGGCTCCCCGCGTCGTCACGGTTTCGTCGCTGGCCCACCACCGGGGCCGGCGGAGCGTGCTGGAGGCGAACCCCCGCGAGGGCTACCAGCCGGAGCGCGCCTACGCGAACTCCAAGCTCGCCAACATCCTGTTCGCCTTCGAGCTCCAGCGGCAGGCGGCGAGGCACGGCTCGCCGCTGGTCTCGAACGCGGCCCACCCCGGCATCGCGGCGACCAACCTGGTGGCCAGCGAGCAGGGCCTCGGGTCGATCCCCGGGATCAAGCAGCTGTCGCCGCTGTTCATGCGGCTGCTCTTCCAGTCGGCCGAGGCCGGGGCGGATCCGGTGCTCTACGCCGCCGCGGAGGCCGGCCCGTCGACGTACTCCGGCCCGCAGCGGCTCCGCGAGAGTCGCGGTCCCGCCGGGCCGGCGAAGCTGAGTCGGCTGGCCCGTGACGAGGCGCTGGCGGGGGAGCTGTGGGACCTCAGCGAGGAGCTCACCGGCGTCACGTTCGACTGGGTCTGAGCAGCGCCGTAGAGCCGGTCCGGGCCTCTGCGCGGATAAGCCCGATTCACCCAGTCTTGTAGTCCTGTTCGACCACCGCGCCCGGCGTTAGCGTGAAGACAACCAGGCGGAAACCAGCTCTGCGCGTCTGGCGAGGGGGTCGAGACGGGAGAGTGAGATGCACGGGAAACCCCTATTCACGAGCAGCTTGGTGGCCGTCGTCGCAGCGGCCGGGATCGCGGTCACCGCGGCCCAGGCGAACCAGGACACGAACGCCCAGAGCAGCGCCCAGAGCGCCAGGACGCAGACCAATCAGGCGGCAGCCCGCTTCACCGTGGTCGAGCGTGCCGTCACCGACACCGTCATCGACCTCGAGCCGGAGGGCGACAGCAGCGGCGACCAGCTCGTCTTCGCCAATCCGGTGTTCAATCGGACCAACTCCGACAGGGTGGGTCGCAACCAGGGGTCCTGCGTCCGGACGGTCGTCGGGAAGGCCTGGCAGTGTTCCTTCACGACGTTGCTGGCCAAGGGGTCACTGGTCGTAGAGGGTCCGTTCTACGACGCCCGAGACTCAGTCTTCGCCATCACCGGCGGCACCGGAATCTACTCCCGTGCTCGGGGCGTGATGCACCTCCACGCGCGCAACGCGGAGGGCACTCTGTTCGCCTTCAGGTTCGTCGTCCGACGCTGAATGATCCGGGGCTGGCGCACACCGCAGTTTCAGCATCTGCTGGACCGCCGCGCCTTCAAGCGGAGGTGGCCGCCAGGTGCTCGCGCACCGCTGACCGGAACTCGGTCGGCCGAGCCACGTTGGCGATGTGCGCCGCGCCGTCGATCACGACCAGATCGGCGTCGCGGATCGCGGCGACCATCGACCGGCCCACCTCCGGAGTCGTGCTCGGGTCCTCGGCGCCGACGACGACCCGGGTCGGGACGGCGACCCGGCCGAGCCGGTCAGTGACGTCGTACGACGCCAGCGCCTCGCAGCAGCCGGCGTAGCCCTCGCGCGGTGTGGCCACGAACATGTCGCGGACCCAGGAGACCGCTGCGGGGTCCGAGGAGCGGAACTCGTCGGTGAACCAGCGCGCGAAGGTCGGCTCGACCAGCGGCTCGAGACCGTCGCGGCGGACGAGCCCGGCCCGCTCCCGCCAGGTGGCGGGCTTCCCGAAGACCGGGGCGGTGCTGGCCAGCACCAGCGAGGTCAGTCGTTGCGGGTGCGCGAGCGCGAGCACCTGGCCGATCGCGCCGCCGAGCGACAGGCCGACGTAGGCGAACCGGTCGACTCCGAGGTCGTCGGCGAGGGCGACCACGTCGGCGGCGAGGGCCTCGACGGTGTAGCCGCCCTCCGGGGCGGGGGAGCGGCCGTGCCCGCGGGTGTCGAAGCGGACCACCCGGTGGTCGCGGGCGAGGTCGGCGGCGAGGTCGTTCCACAGGGACAGATCGGTGCCGAGCGAGGCGCCGAGCATCACCACCGGTCCGGTGTCGCCGTCGACGACGTGGTGCAGGGGCACGGTGTCCGGCATGGGGTCCTCCTGGGGTCGGCGAGTGGTCAGCGTTCGAGGGTGACGGCCAGGCCCTGGCCGACGCCGATGCACAGCGTGGCCACGCCCACCCCCGACCCGGCGGCCGCGAGCTGGTGGGCGACGGAGCCGGCCAACCGGGCACCCGAGCAGCCCAGCGGGTGGCCGATGGCGATCGCCCCGCCGAGCGGGTTGACCACGTCGAGGTCGAGATCGTGCCACTGGCCCATGCACGCCAGCGCCTGGGCGGCGAAGGCCTCGTTGAGCTCCATCACCGCGACGTCGCCGAGGCTGCGGCCGGCCTTGGCCAGCGCTCGGTTGACGGCCTCGACCGGCCCGATCCCGAACCGGTGCGGCTCGACGGCGTGCACGCCGGTGGCGGTGACCCGCGCCAGCGGCTCGGTGCCGAGCTCGCGCAGGCCGTCCTCGTCGGCGAGCAGCAGCGCGGCCGCGCCGTCGGAGAGCTGGGAGGCGTTGCCGGCGGTGACCTGGCCGTCGGGCCGGAAGACCGGCCGCAGACCTGCGAGCGAGTCGGTGCTCACCCCGTCGCGGATGCCCTCGTCGCGGGTCAGGGACGTGCCCTCGACGTGCACCACGGCGTCGTCGTACGCGCCCGCTGTCCATGCGGCGGCAGCGCGCTGGTGGCTGCGGACGGCGAACGCGTCGGCGTCCTCGCGGTCCACGCCGAACTCCTCGGCCAGCGCCTCGGTGCACGCTCCGAGGCTCTGGGTCCACACGTCCGGCATCTCGGGGTTGACCATCCGCCAACCGAGCGTGGTGCTGAACAGCTCCGCGTTGCCGGCCGGGAACGCCCGGTCCGGCTTGGGCAGCACGTAGGGCGCGCGGGTCATCGACTCGACGCCGCCGGCGACCATCACCGAGGCGTCGCCGACCGCGATCGCCCGGGCCGCGGTGACGACTGCGTCGAGGCCCGAGGCGCAGAGCCGGTTGGTGGTCACCCCGGGCACCGACACCGGGAGACCGGCCAGCAGGGCCGACATCCGGGCCACGTTGCGGTTGTCCTCGCCGGCCTGGTTGGCGGCGCCGAACACCACCTCGTCCACGTGCGTCGGGTCGAGGCCGGGGTTGCGGTCCAGCAGCGCCCGGATCACCACGGCGCCGAGGTCGTCCGGGCGGACCCCGGCGAGCGCGCCACCCAGCCGTCCGACCGGTGTCCTCACCGCGTCGACGACGAAAACCTCTCGACCCTGCACCCGACCTCCTCGGCTCGCTGGGCTGACGTTATCGCCCGTGCAACCTTTCCCGGACCGCCCCCGTCCTGGTAGCAACCACCGGACGCAAGGAACCACGATGAACCACTCCACCCGCCGCTTCACCCTCCGCACCGCCGGCCTCGCCTCCCTGGCGCTCGCTGCTGCCTCGGGGCTCACCCCCGCCGCTGCCGGGGAGACCTCGACCGAGGGCACCAACGCGCTGGTCGCCCTGCGCGACGCGGACGGCAGCCAGGCACCCGACAAGTCCCACCTCAACGGCTCCGCGCAGGTCGCGTCGAGCGACGGCCGGTACGTCGTCTTCTCGACCACCTCGGCGCTGGTGGACGAGGACACCAACGGGTTCTCGGACGTCTACCTGCGCGACACCGTCGAGCAGCGCACCACGCTCGTCAGCGCCACCGTGACCGGCGTCGTCGGCAACGGCGACAGCTTCGAGCCGACCATCTCCGCGCTGGGCGAGGCGGTCGCCTTCACGACCACCGCCACCAACCTGTTCGCGGACCACAACGGCGAGGTGCTCGACGTCGTGCTCAAGGTGATCTCCACCGGAATGGTCGAACCCGTCTCGACGCGCAAGGACGGCAGCCAGACCGGCCGCAACAGCTTCTTCCCGGTGATCTCCGGCGACGGCCTGCACGTGGCGTTCCAGACGTTCGGCCGGTTCGCGAAGACGGACACCGACCGCCGCGAGGACGTCTACGTGAAGTCCGGCCAGTCCGGGGCGACCAAGCAGGTCTCCCTCAACGCCACGGGGGAGGACGTCCCGCGCTCCGTGCTCGTCGGCGACATCTCCCACTGGGGCCGCTGGGTGACCTTCGGCAACGACCACAACGCCTGGGTGCGCGACGTCTCCACCGGGACGACCAGGCGGATCTGGCACGAGGACAACGACCCCGGCCAACCGTTCCCGATGGGCAGCCTCGGTCGGCCGGTGATCTCCGGCGACGGCCGCTTCGCCGCCTTCAGCACGATGAGCACGTCGATCAAGAACGGCGAGAAGGGCCACTTCTCCGACATCTTCCGGCTCAACCTGTCGACCGGCGCCGTCAAGCGCGTCGTCGTCGCAGCGGACGGCGGTCAGGGCAACGACCACAGCTTCATCCCGAGCCTGTCCTTCAACGGCCGCTACGTCGGGTTCTCCTCGTTCGCCGAGAACCTGGTCCCGGGCGACGCGCCGGGCAGCGACACCTACGTGCGTGACGTGCGCACCGGTACGACGTACCTCGCCTCCGTCGGCGTGAACGGCCCGGCCGACGGCGAGAGTGGCCGCACGGCGGTGGCCATCAGCGACGACGGTCGCACGCTGGTCTACGAGTCCTACGCCTCGAACCTGGTGCCGCAGGACACCAACGAGATGCCGGACGTCATCGCCTGGCGTCACTGACGGGAGGCGTGCCGGCCGCTGGGGTCGGGGCGGTGCCGAGTCGGCGCGTCTGGTCGGCGAGGCGGTGCCGAGTCGGCGCGTCTGGTCGGCGAGGAGGTGTCGAGTCGGCGCGTCTGGTCGACAGCGCCAGCCGTTTGCGCCGACTCGACGGGGTTCGCACAGCCGTTTGCGCCGACTCGACGGTCAGGAGCCGAGGAGCTGCTCGAAGGGGGTGGGGTTGTCGAAGGGGTCGACCGGTCCGGCGGCGCGGTTGCCGACGACGAGGTCGGCGAGCTCGCGTGCGGCGCGGTCCACCCGGTCCGCGAGGTTGCCGCCCGCGTTGCTGCCGAAGTCCTCGCTGGCGGCGAAGACACCGGTCGGCACGACGACTGCGTGCAGGTAGGTGAACAGCGGCCGCATGGCGAAGTCGATCACCAGCGAGTGCCGGGCCGTGCCGGCGGTGGCCGCGGCCAGGACCGGCTTTCCGGCCAGGGCGTCCTTGTCCAGCACGTCGAAGAAGGTCTTGAACAGACCGCTGTACGACGCACTGAAGACCGGCGTGACCGCGATGACCGCGTCCGCCCGCGTCACGGTGTCGATGGCCGCCGCGAGGTCCCGGCTGGGGAAGCCGGTCAGCAGGTTGTTCGTCAGGTCGTGGGCGAGGTCGCGCAGCTCGACGACCTCGACGGTGACGGCCTCGTCGTGCAGGCGCAGCGCCCGGTCGGTCGCCGCGGCGAGCCGGTCGGCCAGCAACCGGGTCGACGAGGGCTGGCTCAGACCCGCGGTGACGACGGCCAGGGTGCGGGTCACTGCTGTGCTCCCTCGGGGGAGCGGCCGGTGACGTCGTCGCCGGCAGCGTGGACGGTGGTGTCGCGCGGTCCGCCGGCGGCCGCGACGAGCGACGCGTGGGTCGGCGGGTCGGACGGCACGTGGCTGGGGCGCCGAGCCTCGAACTCCTTGCGCAGCACCGGAACGACCTCCTCGCCGAGCAGGTCGAGCTGCTCCAGGACGGTCTTCAGCGGCAGGCCGGCGTGGTCCATCAGGAACAGCTGGCGCTGGTAGTCGCCGACGTACTCCCGGAAGCCCAGCGTCTTCTCGATGACCTGCTGCGGGCTGCCCACGGTGAGCGGGGTCTGCGCGGTGAAGTCCTCGAGCGACGGCCCGTGGCCGTAGACCGGGGCGTTGTCGAAGTACGGCCGGAACTCGCGGACGGCGTCCTGGCTGTTCTTGCGCATGAAGACCTGGCCGCCGAGGCCGACGATGGCCTGGTCGGCCGCGCCGTGGCCGTAGTGCTCGAAGCGCTTGCGGTAGAGGCCGACCATCTGGGCGGTGTGGCTGGCCGGCCAGAAGATGTGGTTCGCGAAGAAGCCGTCGCCGTAGTAGGCGGCCTGCTCGGCGATCTCGGGGGAGCGGATCGAGCCGTGCCAGACGAACGGCGGGACGCCGTCGAGCGGGCGCGGCGTGGAGGTGAAGCCCTGCAGCGGGGTGCGGAACTTGCCCTCCCAGTCGACGACGTCCTCGCGCCAGAGCCGGTGCAGCAGGTCGTAGTTCTCGATCGCGAGCGGGATGCCGTCGCGGATGTCCTTGCCGAACCAGGGGTAGACCGGGCCGGTGTTGCCGCGACCCATCATCAGGTCGACGCGGCCGTCGGCGAGGTGCTGGAGCATCGCGTAGTCCTCGGCGATCTTCACCGGGTCGTTCGTGGTGATCAGCGTCGTGGACGTCGAGAGGATGATCCGCTCGGTCTGCGCGGCGATGAAGGCCAGCATCGTGGTCGGCGCGGAGGCGACGAACGGCGGGTTGTGGTGCTCGCCGGTCGCGAAGACGTCGAGCCCGACCTCCTCGGCCTTCTTGGCGATCTCGATCATCGCCTTGATCCGCTCGTGCTCGGTGGGTGTCCGGCCCGTGGTGGGGTCGGTGGTGACGTCGCCGACGGTGAAGATCCCGAACTGCACTCTGACCACTCCCGCTGATAGTTTCAGTTTCAACCATACCAACGGGGTGCGGGGTCCGGCTATTCCCCCGTCGTCTGCTCCGGCTCGGGAGCGACCATCGTGGTGGCCGGGCCCGGGGCGTCCAGCACGTGCCGGTTGATCTGTGCCGAGGCGTCGCCCAGCCCGCCGAGCCGGATGTCGTCGTAGGCCAGCAGGTCGTGGGTGGTCCGGTCGACGTACAGCACCGACAGCATGATCGCCGCCGGCTCCTCGGGCTCGAGCGCGCGCAGTCCCGATCCGCCGGTCGAGCCCTGGACCATCATCCAGGTGCCCGCGTCGCCCTGGCTGACCTTGCGGTAGTGCAGGTGGCCGAACAGTGCGGTGCCGGCCGCGCCGTCGAGGAGCTCCGCGTCGGTCGGGTCGTGGAAGACCAGCACGTCGACGTCGCCGTGCTCCCGCGCGGCCTCGCCGAGCCGCTCCGCCGCGGCGGTGACCTGGTCCGCGCTGTTCGCGAGCGACTTGTCGGGCGTGAACGTCGGGTCGCCGGCCCCGAGGAAGGTCAGCCCGGCGACCTCCTTGGGCCTGCCGTCGAGCACGGTGACGTTGCGCAGCCGGCGCATCGCGCGCTCGGTCGCGGCGGAGTCATGGTTCCCCCGGACCCACAGGTAGGGCACGGGGAGGTGCCGGATCTCCTCGACGTAGCGGTTCTCGGCCGCACTGCCGTGGTCGGTGATGTCGCCCGAGTCCACGACCACGTCGACGTCGTACTGCGTCGACACGGTCCGGATCAGGTCCCAGGCCTGCGGCGCCAGGTGCAGGTCGGAGACGTGCAGCACCTTGACCACGTCGTCGGCCGGCAGCAGCGGCAGCGTGGACGTCGCGGTGTAGATGCCGCTGACGTTGCGGACGATCTGGGCCAGCTGGTCGCCGTACCGGGAGAAGTCCGTGACGATCGTCTCGGCGCTGCCGACCACCGACGGGGCGGAGCTCAGCAGCCCGGTGTAGCGGGGCTCGGCGAGCGCGGTCGGGTTCCAGGTGGCGAGGCCGATCGCGAGGGAGCAGGTCACCGCGACCAGTGCGGTGCCTCCGCCGACCAGCGTGGAGACGACGCGACGCGACGCCAGGGCGGACAGCGCCAGGGCACCCAGCACGGTGGCGAGGACCGCGCGCAGGGCCGCCATCTTCAGCTCCCAGGCGAGGTCGGCGGTGGCCCGGGGCTTCAGGTCGGCGAGCAGCTCGGGCCGCGCCACGAGGGCCTGGGCCTCCTCGACGTCGAAGCCCGTCAGGGTGGCGCGCAGGCCGAGCGGGCCGCCGTGGGTGTCGAGCTCGAGCTCGCCCAGCGGTGCGATCTCCACACTGGTGCCGCCGCCCCAGGTGGGGAGCACCCGCATGGAGGTGGTGAGCGGGCCGACCTCGTGGTGGACGGTGCCGCCGAGCGCGAGACCGATCCAGCCGCCGAGGAGGCCGAGGAGGACGGCGGCGAGGGGACGAAGGAGGCGTTGCGAAGACATCAAGTGCTGCCAAACCGAGTTGCGTGCAGGGGCTACTTTTTACCTTTGCCGGCCGCCCTGCGTCCCGGGAACGCCGCAGGACTACCCGAAGGGTCTACTCCGGTTCGTTCTCCGCCGCGCCGCCCACCCGGTAGGGCGTGGTGACCCCGTCGTACATCAGGTGCGCGACCAGGCCCTCGGCGGCGTGCGTGAGGTTGTGGCAGTGGTCCATCCAGACGCCGGGGTTGTCCGCCAGGAACGCGATCTCGAAGGTCTCTCCGTCGCGCACGTTGAGCGAGTCGACCCACCACGGGCTGCCGGTGGCCTTCTCGCCGTCGCGGGACAGCACGACGGCGTGGTGGCCGTGCAGGTGCATCGGGTGGACGTCGCCGCTGTTGTTCTCGATCCGCATCACGGCCACGTCGCCCTCGCGCACGACGTACATCGGGACGTCCGGCCACAGGTGGCCGTTGATCGACCACCACAGGCCCGGCTTGCCGTCGACGAACCCGGGCCGGCGGTCGATGGAGTAGTCGAACCGGCGCGTCGCCGCACCGGGGTCGAACCCCAGCGATGCCGGGCTTCCGTACGACAGCAGGTCGACCTCGTCGCTGGGCTGCTCGACCTCCGCGGCGTCCGCGCCGTCCGGGCCCACCAGTACGGCGGCGCCTCCGCCGATCTCGACGCGGGCGGCCGAGCCGTCCTCGGGGACGGTCAGCTCGAGGTCCGCGCGCCCGCCCGCGGTCAGGGTCAGCGCCTTGCCCGCCACCGGGGTGGGCTCGTTGACGTCGACGCCGTCGATCGCGAGGACGGCGTACGGCTGACCGGCCCACAGCTGGACCGGGCCGTTGTCGGTGTTGATCACGCGCAGGCGGACCCGCTGGCCGGGCTCGGCGACCGCGGGGACGTCCCCCTCCTCGCCGTTCACCGTGCGCACGCCGCCGTAGCCGTGGGTCAGTGCGACCACGTCGACGGAGCCCGGGTCGGGCCGCGATGGGTGGATCAGCACCGGGCCCAGCAGCCCGCCGATGACCTGGGCGTGCGAGACCTGGTGCGAGTGGTACCAGTAGGTCCCGGCGTCCTCGGCGACGAAGCGGTAGACGTGCTCCTCGCCGATCCCGACCGCGTCCTGGGTCACGCCTGCCACCCCGTCCACGGCGTTCGGGACGTCGACGCCGTGCCAGTGCAGCGTGATCCCGTCGGGAACGGACTCGTTGCGCACGCGGACCTCGACGAGGTCGCCCTGGTCGGCCTCGATGAGCGGCCCTGGCGAGGTGCCGTTCAGGGTGTAGCCGTCGACCTCACGCCCCGAGGCCAGGGTGAACCGGCCCTTCTCGGCGACCAGGTCGACCGTCACGTCCGCGGGAGCGTCGGGGTCTGCGGTCAGGTCGGCCACGCTGACGGGTGACCCGCCGACCGCCGCCCCGCCCCCGTGGTCACCGTGGCCGTCCATGGAGGTGCCGGGCCCGCCGCCGTGGTCGACGTAGCCCATGTCCATCACCGAGTAGGTGGACGGCATCCGGCTGGCCTGCCACATCCAGGCCAGCGGCACGACGATCGCGAGGGTGGCGAGGCAGGCGAGCAGGATCCGAAGACGACTCCTGGTCACACTGCCCCGCCCCACTCCGATGATGTGTCGTGCTGTCGTGCGTGCCGGTGCGTCAGACGCGAGCCGCCTCGCTCCGCTGGCCCACCTCGGTGGGTTCGGCGCTGACCACGCGGCCGGTGTAGAGCGCCGCGGTGAACAGGATGAGCGCGTTCAGGCCGTGCAGCATGCCGGCGTACGGCGTCTCGTGCCCGTAGATGCCGAGCATGACCTGGATGACGACCAGGGCGAGCACGATGCCGGCGAACTTGACCCCGCCGGGCACCTTCGCGAAGAACGACACGATGAGCAGCAGGAGCGCCAGCAGCGGGATCACCATCATCCCGTTGATGCCGTGCACCATGAACCCGGCGATGCCCGTGAACGAGAGGTTCTCGTCCTCGAACGCGGCCTTGTCGAACACCCCGCCCTTGTCGACCCAGATCGCCAGACCGGCGACGGCGAACGCCATCATGGCGGCCTGCACGACCACCTCGAGCGCGATCAGGTAGGCGAGAACCTTGTATGCAGTCTTCATGTAGTGCCTCCGAAGAAGGTCCGGCCCTCGCGGGCCTGTGCTGTCTTGCGGTGGCCCCCGATGACCCCCCACGACCCAGGATGGACCCGCCGAACGTGCTTGTCGTCGCAATTTCGGACTAAATATGTCCGCGTGTCACATGGCCCGTAGGGGCCATACCCGAGCCGGGTACTGTCGCGAGCGTGCTGAAGCTAGGACGGGGCGAGTTCGCCGACACCGATCTGCTCGTGATGGCGATCGTGAACCGCACCCGCGACTCCTTCTACGACAAGGGCGCCACCTGGCAGGAGGAGGTGGCCCTCGAGCGGGTCCGCCAGGTGGTCGCCGACGGTGCCGACCTGGTCGACGTCGGCGGCGTCAAGGCCGGTCCCGGCGAGGAGGTCGACGTCGAGGAGGAGCTCCGCCGGACCGTCGGGTTCGTCGCCCGGGTGCGCGACGAGTTCCCCGACCTGGTGATCAGCGTGGACACCTGGCGCAGCGAGGTCGGCCGCGCGGTCTGCGCTGCCGGAGCGGACATGCTCAACGACGCCTGGGGCGGTCACGACCCGGTGCTCGCCGAGGTCGCCGCCGAGCACGGCGTCGCCCTGGTCTGCACGCACACCAACGGCGCGGTGCCCCGTACGCCGCCGCACCGGCCGTCGTACGACGACGTGGTCCGATCCGCCATCGCCGACACCGTCGCGCTGGCCGAGCGGGCCGCGGAGCTCGGCGTCGACCGGCGCAGCATCCTGATCGACCCCGCCCACGACTTCGACAAGAACACCTGGCACTCGCTCGAGCTGACTCGTCGCCTCGACGAGATGACCGCGACCGGCTGGCCGGTCCTCGTGTCCCTGTCCAACAAGGACTTCGTCGGCGAGACCCTCGACAAGCCGATCGGGGAGCGGCTGCTCGGCACCCTCGCCGCGACCGCGGTCAGCGCCTGGCACGGCGCCCAGGTCTACCGCGTGCACGAGGTCGCCGAGACCCGTCAGGTCCTCGACATGGTCGCCAGCATCAAGGGCACCCGGGACCCGTCCCTGGTGCTGAGAGGACTCGCATGAGCGTGCCCGTGGTGGTGTGTCCGCACCCGCCGTTGCTGCTGCGCGAGCTGACCGGGGCGACCGACGTCGGCGCCGACCTGCGCGCGGCCTGCCTGGCCGCGGTCCGCGGGCTGCTCGAGCGCACCCCGGACGTGGTGGTGGTCGTCGGGGGAGCGGAGTCCTCCCGCCTGTGGGACGCCGCGCTGCCGCCGGACGTCCGCCGGTTCGGTACGACGGCCGACCGCACGCCGCCGGGGGCCGGAGCGGCCCTCCCGCTGTCCCTCGGGGTCGGTCGGCGGCTGCTGGACGAGGCCGGGTGGGCCGGGACGACCAAGCTGGTCAGCGTGCCCTGGGACGCCGCGGACGGCGAGCTCGACACCCTCGTGGAGCAGCTCCGCGACCTCGCCGGCCGCTCCGGCTCCGTGGCGCTGCTGCTGCTCGGCGACGGCAGCACGCGCCGCGGCGACAAGGCGCCGGGCTTCCTCGACCCCCGGGCCTTCCCGTTCGACGACGCGGTCGCGCAGGCCCTGTCCGACGGGGACGCGCAGGCGCTGCGCGGCCTCGACGTCGATGCTGGCCCGGGATCTCATGGTCGGGGGCCGCTCCGTGTTCCGGCTGCTCGGCACGCTCGGCCTCCCCGACGGGCCCGAGGCCGCCGGCCTGACCTACCGCGACGACCCCTTCGGGGTGTCCTACTTCGTCGCCCGGTGGACCGTGGGGGACCTCAGCGCTTCTGGATGAGCAGCGCCTGCGAGCTGCGCGCGACGAGCCCCCGGGCGTCGTAGACGTGCGACACCGCCATTCCCACGCTGCCGCTGCCCAGAGTGGTGGTCGCGTCGAGGCAGACCCACTCGCCGACCGGCGGGCGCAGCACGTGCACGGTCAGCTCGGTGTTGAGGAACCCCCACGCCGCGGGGTCGAGCGCGGCCGAGACGCCGGAGGCGGAGTCGACGCACGACATCAGCCGCTGCACCGGGCTCATCGGCTCGCCCTGGACGAGGTCGACCAGGGGGCGCATCCAGACCACGCCCGGGCCGGGCTCGGTGACCGCGCCGTGCACCCAGCGCCAGTCCACGGAGTCGAGGTAGCCGCCGGACCAGCTCGTCGGCGGATCCTTGTGGATCCCGTCCTCGGGGGTGTGGGACAGCGGCGCGTCGTCCTGGACCGGGCCGTCGTCGGTCGCCGGGAAGAGCCACGCGGTGGCCCGGGCGCACGGTCGGCCCCGCTGCTCGTCGTACAGCGTGGCCTCGCACATCTCCACCGAACGGCCCGGCCGGACCACGGCCGCGTCGAGCCGCAGCGGTCCGACGGGGACCGGTCCGAGGAGCTCCATCGTGAGCCTCCCCACGACGCGGTGCTCGTCGCGCGCGAGGTCCTCGATGCCCCGGGTGAGCAGGGCCGCGGGAGGCCCGCCGTGCTGGCTGTCCGGGCCCCACGGGCCGGCCGTGGAGGGCTGCGAACCGAAGCGTCCGCGGCCCTCGGCAACGTAGAAGGAGGTCACGCCAGACATCATGCCTGCAAGGGGATTCCACGCTCCGGGGAGGACCTGATCGGAGTCGATTTCATGTTCCGCCGGAGGCGTGTGTATTCTTTCTCGTCGCTTGCCCCTTTAGCTCAGTCGGCAGAGCGTCTCCATGGTAAGGAGAAGGTCTACGGTTCGATTCCGTAAAGGGGCTCTGGGTAGGGAAACCGCCCGAACCGCAAGGTTCGGGCGGGCTCCCCGTCCCGGTGGCGGGGTAGCTCAGGTGGTTAGAGCACACGGCTCATAATCGTGGTGTCGCGGGTTCGAGTCCCGCCCCCGCTACTCACATGCACGACCCAGCATCACGACTCAGCTGGTCCCGGTCCTGCAGGATCGGGCACACTGGAGCAGCAACAACCGGCAGCACATTCGACCAAGAAGAGGCACACCGTGGCCAGCAAGAGCTCAGACGTCCGCCCCAAGATCACCTTGGCCTGCGTTGATTGCAAGGAACGCAACTACATCACCAAGAAGAACCGGCGGAACGACCCTGACCGCATGGAGCTCGCGAAGTTCTGCCCGCGTTGCCGCAAGCACACGGCGCACCGCGAGACCCGCTGAGGCCCGTCCCACCACGCGTTCCGAGAAGGAGCGGCTCCCGTCACCGGGCGCCGCTCCTTCTCGCATGTGGGCGCTGATAGCGTCGCGCCCATGGCAGTCGAGGCGTCCCTGGCCGGCCGGAGCTTCCCGCCCACCGAGCCCTACGTCGTGTCCGAGGAGCGGGTCCTCGAGTTCGCCCGGGCAACCGGGTCGACGTACGACGGGCAGCACGCTCCCGCCACGTTCCCCATCGTCGTCGCGTTCCGGGCGATGACCGGGCTGATGGAGGACCCCTCCGTCGGGATCGCCCTGCACCGGGTGGTGCACGGCGAGCAGCGGTTCACCTACACCCGTCCCGTCGTGGTGGGGGACACCCTCACCGCGGCACTCACCGTCGACACCCTCCGCCAGATCGGCGGCGCCGACATCATCGGCACCCGCAGCGAGATCACGGACGCCGAGGGCCTGCCGGTGTGCACCGCCTTCGCCACGCTCGTCCACCGCGCCGAGGAGGCCGACGATGCAGACCGGTGACACGCTCCCCGCGCATGACCTACACGGTCACCCGCGCCGACCTGGTGCGCTACGCCGGCGCCAGCGGCGACTTCAACCCGATCCACTGGTCCGACCGGGTCGCCGGCTCCGTGGGTCTGCCCGGCGTGATCGCCCACGGCATGTACACCCTGGCGCTGGCCGCCCGCGCCCTCGACACCTGGGCCGGCGCGCCCGGCCGGGTCCGCGAGCTCGGCTGCAAGTTCACCAAGCCGGTGGTCGTCCCCGACGACGAGACCGGCGTGACCGTGGTCGTGAAGGGCACCGTCACGCAGGTCACCGACGACGCCGCCCACGTCGCCCTCGAGGTCACCTGCGGGGAGCAGAAGGTGCTCGGCCAGCCCAAGGCGGTGCTGGGTGTCTGAGCCGGCACTGCTGGCCGACCTCACCACCCTGCGGCTCGGCGGGCCGGCGCGCACCCTCGTCGCGGTCACGACCTCGGACGAGCTCGTCGCGGCCGTGCGCGCCGCCGACGAGAGCGCGGAGCCGCTGCTCCTGGTGGCGGGCGGCAGCAACCTCGTCGTCGCCGACGCGGGCTTCGACGGCACGGTCGTGCGCATCGCGACCCGGGGCGTCAGCGTCGAGCAGGACGCCTGCTCCGGCGCCACCGTCAGGGTCGCGGCCGGCGAGGTCTGGGACGACCTGGTCGCCCTGGCCGTCGAGCGCGGCTGGGTCGGCATCGAGGCACTGTCGGGCATCCCCGGCAGCGTGGGCGCCACCCCCGTCCAGAACGTCGGCGCCTACGGTCAGGAGGTCGCCGAGACCATCGCCTCCGTCCGCTGCTGGGACCGGGCCGAGAAGTCCGTGCGCACGATCGCGGCGGCGGACTGCGGCTTCGGCTACCGGACGAGCCGGTTCAAGCGCGACCCGGAGCGCTACGTCGTCCTCGAGGTCACCTTCCAGTTCCGCCTGGGTGACCTCGGCGCGCCCCTGAAGTACGCCGAGCTCGCCCGGACGCTCGACGTGGAGCCCGACGGTCGCGCCCCCCTGGCTCGGGTCAGGGAGACCGTGCTGGGGCTGCGCCGGGGCAGGGGGATGGTGCTGGATCCTGCCGACCACGACACCTGGAGCGCGGGGTCGTTCTTCACCAACCCCGTGCTGCCCGCCGCCCATGCCGCTCGGCTCCCCGAGGACGCTCCGCGGTGGGAGCTGCCGGACGGCTCGTTCAAGACCAGCGCCGCGTGGCTCATCGAGCGGGCCGGCTTCGCGAAGGGGCACGGAAACGAGCGCGCCAGCCTGTCCACCAAGCACACGCTGGCGCTGACCAACCGCGGCACGGCCACGACGGCCGACCTGCTGGCGCTCGCCGCCGAGGTGCAGGCCGGCGTCCTCGCCAGGTTCGGCGTCTGGCTCGAGAACGAGCCCGTGCTGGTCGGCTGCGCGCTGCCGAGGCCCTAGAAGGACTCGCTCTCGAGCGGCGTGGGGTCGCTCGTCCCGGTGAAGATGAACAGGCCGACGAACCCGATCAGCGCGACCAGGCCGAGGATCAGCAGCACCGTGGCGACCACGCCGAGGATGTAGCCGGCGAGCGCCTGCCCGCGGCCGTCGTAGCGTCCCGGCTGGGCGTCGATCTCCTTGACCGCCAGGCGCCCGAATGCCCAGGCCCAGGGCCCGAGGAAGAGCGGCAGGTAGCAGGTGAAGCCACCCAGTAGCGCGATGATGCCGAGGACCAGCGCGGTGGTGGCCTTGGGGTGGTCCGGCAGTCGGACGAGCGGCGGCCCGCCGTACCAGCCGGCAGGCGGGTAGCCCTGGTAGCCGGGCTGCTGGTAGCCGGGCTGGGGGTACGGCGGCGGGCCGGCCGGGTACGGAGGCTGCTGCGGCTGCTGCGGCTGCTGGTCGTCCCCCGGGGCGTTCGTCATGGCGTCAGTCTGCCAACCAGGCGTCGATCTCCTTGCAGGCGGTGGCCTTCAGGTCCTCCGGGGCCCGCGACGCCCGGAAAGACATCCTGGCCAGCTCGGCGAGCTGCGCGTCGCCGAGGTCGTGCGCGGCCCGCATGGTGGCGTACTGCCCGGCCAGACGGGACCCGAACAGCAACGGGTCGTCGGCCCCGAGCGCGACGGTGGCCCCGGCCTCGAGCAGCGTCGGCACCGGCACGGACGTGAGGTCGCTGTAGACCCCGAGCGCCACGTTGGACACCGGGCAGACCTCGAGGGCGATGCCCTGCTCGGCGACCCGCTCGAGCAGGGCGGGGTCCTCGACGACCCGTACGCCGTGGCCGAGCCGGTCGGCGTGCAGCTCGTCCAGGCACACCCGGACGCTCTGGGCGCCGAGCAGCTCGCCGCCGTGGGGGGCGAGCATCAGCCCGGCCCGCTCGGCGATCGCGAACGCGGGGGCGAACTCGGCGGTGCTGCCGCGGCGCTCGTCGTTGGACAGCCCGAAGCCGACCACGCCACGGCCGGCGTACTGGGCGGCCAGCCGGGCCAGGGTCCGCGCGTCCAGGGGGTGCCGGGTCCGGTTGGCGGCGATGACCACGGCCATCCCGATGCCGGTGCGCTCCGCGGCGTCGCGGACCGCGTCGAGGACCAGGTCGGTGAACGCCGTGATCCCGCCGAAACGCGTGGCATAGCCGCTCGGGTCGACCTGGATCTCCAGCCACCGGCCGCCGTCGGCGACGTCGTCCTCGGCCGCCTCGAGCACGAGCCGGCGTACGTCGCCCTCGGTCCGCAGCACGGACCGCGCCACGTCGTAGAGGCGCTGGAAGCGGAACCAGCCCTTCTCGTCGGCCGCGGACAGCTGCGGCGGCCAGTCCTCGACGAGCGCGTCGGGCAGCACGATGCCGTCCCGCTCGGCGAGCTCGAGCAGGGTGCCGTGCCGCATCGAGCCCGTGAAGTGCAGGTGCAGATGAGCCTTGGGCAGCGTCGAGATCGACCGCCCGACCCCCGTGTCGGCTGTCATCCGGGTCGGCGTCCCGCTCAGCCGAGCAGCTTCTGCATCCGGGTGATGCCCTCGACCAGGTCGTCGTCGCCCAGGGCGTAGGAGAACCGGAGGTAGCCCGGTGATCCGAAGGCCTCGCCCGGCACCGCGGCCACCTCGGCCTTGTCGAGCAGCAGCTCGGCAAGCTCGGCCGACGTGGTCGGGGTGACCCCGTCGAACTCCCGGCCGAGCAGGCCCTTCACGGACGGGTACGCGTAGAACGCGCCCTTCGGCTCGGGGCAGACCACGCCGTCGATCTCGTTGAGCATCCGCACGATCGTGCGCCGGCGCCGGTCGAAGGCGGTCTTCATCTCCTCGACCGCCGAGAGGTCGCCGGTGAGCGCCGCGATCGCCGCCCGCTGGGCCACGTTCGAGACGTTGGAGGTGGCGTGGGACTGCAGGTTGGTGGCGGCCTTGACGACGTCCTTGGGGCCGATCACCCAGCCGACCCGCCACCCGGTCATCGCGTAGGTCTTCGCCACTCCGTTCACCACGACGCAGGTGTCGGCGAGCTCGGGGACCACCACGGGCAGGGAGGCGGCCTCCAGCCCGTCGTACACGAGGTGCTCGTAGATCTCGTCGGTCATCACCCAGAGGCCGTGCTCGAGCGCCCAGCGGCCGATCGCCTCGGTCTCGGCCCGGTCGTAGACGGCGCCCGTCGGGTTGGACGGCGAGTTGAAGAGCAGGACCTTGGTCTTCGCCGTGCGGGCGGCCTCGAGCTGGTCGACGGTGACCTTGTAGTCCTGGGTCTCGTCGGCGAGGACCTCGACCGGGACGCCGCCGGCCAGCCGGATCGCCTCGGGGTAGGTCGTCCAGTACGGCGCCGGCACGATCACCTCGTCGCCCGGGTCGAGCATCGTGGCGAAGGCCTCGTAGATGGCCTGCTTGCCGCCGTTGGTCACCAGCACGTTGACGGGCTCGACCTCGTAGCCGGTGTCGCGCCGGGTCTTGTCGACGATCGCCTGCTTGAGCTCGGGCAGGCCGCCGGCGGGGGTGTAGCGGTGGTTGCGCGGGTCGCGGCAGGCCTCGACCGCTGCCTCGACGATGTAGCCGGGGGTGGGGAAGTCGGGCTCGCCGGCGCCGAAGCCGATGACCGGTCGTCCGGCGGCCTTCAGTGCCTTGGCCTTGGCGTCGACGGCCAGCGTGGCGGACTCCGCGATCCCCCCGATCCGGGCGGAGATGCGGCGGGCGGGAACGGCGTGGGTGCTGTCGGTCGCTGCGCTCATGGCGCCTATCGTTCCACCCGGCGCCGTCCCCGAACACCCGGGCTCACCGGTCGGGAGGGCCGCGGGTGCGGCCACCCGGCGCTCGGTTCGACTTCCCCTTCGGGTTCCCCGTACACTTCACCTTTGGTGGATCTCACCCTTGATCGTCATGCCCCCAGGTGGATGCGCACGGTTCCCGTTGCGCCCTCATCTGGAGCAGGGGAGCAGGGGCGGAACCGCCGTAGGGCACTAGCTCAACTGGCAGAGCATCGGTCTCCAAAACCGAAGGTTGGGGGTTCAAGTCCCTCGTGCCCTGCGAGACCCGGCGCGAACACCTCGCGCCAGGTGGCAACGCCGGTGGATGCCGGCCGACCAGAAGATTGAGGTGGAGGAACAGTGTCGGAGAGCCGCTCGGTGTCGACGTCCTCGTCGCAGGACAAGCGCACCAGCCCCGCCACGTTCTACCGCCAGGTCGTGGCCGAGCTCCGCAAGGTCGTCTGGCCGACCCAGGAACAGCTGATCACGTACTTCATCGTGGTCCTGGTCTTCGTGGCCGTGGTCATGACGATCGTCTCGTTGCTCGACCTGGGCTTCGGAAAGCTGGTCTTCGCGGTCTTCGCGTGACCTGCCCTCCGATCCCTCGGGCAACCCCGCAGCATCAACAGTGAAGGTGACTGATTAACCGTGTCGCAGTCGTACGACGAGCAGCCGGACCCGGCCGTGGAGGCCGAGCCGGTGGTTGAGCCTGCCGAAACCGCCGACGCAGCGCCGGCCGCCGAGACCGACGTGACCGACGACGCCCCGGAGGTCGACGAGGCCGACGAGGCCGACGAGGCTCCTGAGCTCACCCCGACCGCCGAGGTCGACGAGACCGACGAGGGCTCGGACGACGCCGACCTGGTGGCCGAGGCCGCCCAGGACGCGCCGGCTGACGACGCCGCCACCGTCTCCGACCCGCTGGAGGAGTTCCGCGAGGCGCTCCGCTCCAAGCCGGGTGACTGGTTCGTGGTCCACACCTACTCCGGCATGGAGAACCGGGTGAAGGCCAACCTCGAGAACCGCATCACCTCCCTCAACATGGAGGACTACATCCACGAGGTGATCGTCCCGACCGAAGAGGTCGCGGAGATCAAGAACGGGCAGCGCAAGCTCGTCAAGCGCACCGTGCTCCCCGGCTACGTCCTCGTCCGGATGGACCTCACCGACGAGTCCTGGTCCGCGGTCCGGCACACGCCGTCCGTGACCGGTTTCGTCGGCCACAGCCACCAGCCGGTGCCGCTGAGCCTCGAAGAGGTCGAGAGCATGCTGGCGCCCGCCGTCGTCGCCGAGGTCGAGGCCTCCCAGCCCGAGACCGCCGGCGCGACCGGCACCGCGACCCGCAAGAAGGTCGAGGTCGCCGACTTCGACGTCTCCGACTCGGTCATGGTGGTCGACGGACCGTTCGCCACGCTCCACGCGACCATCACCGAGATCAACGCGGAGTCCCAGAGGGTCAAGGCCCTCGTCGAGATCTTCGGCCGGGAGACCCCGGTCGAGCTCAGCTTCAGCCAGATTCAAAAGGTCTAGCAGGTCTGTCCTCTTGGATCGGCGAAGCCGAGACCAAATGCACCATCCCAAGGCAACACAGTAAGGACCCTAGGAAACATGCCTCCCAAGAAGAAGATCGCAGCGCTCGTCAAGGTGCAGCTGCAGGCCGGGGCGGCCACTCCTGCTCCGCCGGTGGGTACCGCTCTCGGTCCCCACGGTGTGAACATCATGGAGTTCTGCAAGGCCTACAACGCACAGACCGAGGCCATGCGGGGCAACGTCATCCCCGTCGAGATCACGATCTACGAGGACCGTTCGTTCACCTTCATCACGAAGACGCCTCCGGCGGCTGAGCTGATCAAGAAGGCCGCCGGCCTTCAGAAGGGCTCGGGCGTCCCGCACAAGGAGAAGGTCGGCAAGCTGACCAAGGACCAGGTGCGCGAGATCGCGACGACGAAGCTCCCCGACCTGAACGCGAACGACATCGATGCCGCGATGAAGATCGTCGAGGGCACCGCTCGTTCCATGGGCGTCACCACCGACTGACGCTCCGCTCCACACGACCAACACAGAAGTAGTGGCAGGGCCGCTGACGCGCCCCGACGACCACACCTGGTGAGAAAGCAAGGAACCAGACATGCAGCGCAGCAAGACCTACCGCGCAGCCTCCGAGTCGTTCGACAAGGACACGCTGTACACCCCGCTCGAGGCGATCAAGCTCGCCAAGGCCGGCAGCAAGAAGAAGTTCGACGAGACCGTCGACGTGGCCATGCGTCTCGGCGTCGACCCCCGCAAGGCGGACCAGATGGTCCGCGGCACCGTCAACCTCCCGCACGGCACCGGCAAGACCGCCAGGGTCCTGGTCTTCGCCAACGCCGAGAAGGCTGACGCCGCCCGCGAGGCCGGCGCCGACATCGTCGGTGGCGACGAGCTCATCGAGAAGGTCAACGGTGGCTGGCTCGACTTCGACGCCGTCGTCGCGACCCCGGACATGATGGGCAAGGTCGGCCGCCTCGGCCGCGTGCTCGGCCCCCGTGGCCTCATGCCGAACCCGAAGACCGGAACGGTCACCCCCGACGTCGCCAAGGCGGTCTCGGACATCAAGGGTGGAAAGATCGAGTTCCGCGTCGACCGCCACGCCAACCTGCACTTCATCATCGGCAAGGCGTCCTTCTCCGAGGCTCAGCTCGCGGAGAACTACGCGGCAGCCCTCGAGGAGGTGCTGCGGCTCAAGCCGGCCAGCTCCAAGGGCCGCTACCTGAAGAAGGTCACCGTCTCCACGACCATGGGCCCCGGCGTCCTGGTCGACCCGAACCGCACGCGTAACGTCGCGGTCGAGGACGAGGCCTGAGTCTCGCTTGACCCGCCGCGCCGTCACTGACGGCGCGGCTGCGCCGAAAGCACCCGCGCACTGGGCGCCCCGAAGACCTGCAGCCGCTGCCGCGGCATGGTCTTCGGGGCGCTTTTACGTGCGCGGGTACTTCCGTCTCCGCCTCGCCTGGCCTGGGCTTCGGGTTACTCGCGCCTCACACCTCGTGGCGCTCTCCCGCTCAGCGGGGTGGGCGGGGACTCGGTGCGTGTTTGCTGCTTTGGGGTGGGGCAGGAGCAGATACGTGCCGACTGGCCTGGGCGCGGGACGACCCATACCGAGCCGGCTGGCGTGCTACTCGACGAAGACGCGTTCGTCGACGAGCTGCTCCGCGACGATGCGGCCCTCGGGGTCGAACCGGCCCTGCTCGAACCGCTTGAAGAACTCCAGGTCGGCGCCGGCCTGGCCGTTGCGGTTCTTCTCGATCGTCAGCACGGCCCAGTGCCGGAAGCGCTCGACGTTGCCGACGTTGTAGACCAGGTGGTGGCGGGCGACGACGTCGTACTTGTCGTTGAGGATCAGCACCGTGTCGGCCTCGTAGGCGAGCGCAGAGGATCCCCGCAGGTGGTTCACGCGCATGCGCTTGCCCTGCTGGATGCCCGCCTTGTCGGAGGCCACGATGGCGAGCACCGGGACGTCCTCGTCGAGGGCGAGGTCCTTGAGCGCCTCGACGACCTGAGTGACGCGCTCCTCCTCGTCGGGGATGTTGCCCGGGACGTGCACCTTCTGGAGGTAGTCCACGATCACCAGCGGCAGCTGGCCGGTCTCCTCGCGGACCTTGATGATCGCGTCCTTGATCTCGTTGACGCCGGTCGAGCTACCGGTCGACCTGTGCAGCACCAAGCGGTCGGAGTACTCCTGGACCACCTCGATCGCCTTGGCACCGCCGTCGGTGTCCGCGAGCCGCTCCGCCAGTGAGCCGGAGAGCCCGTCGGCCGCTTCGAACGTCTGCCGCACCCGGTTGAGCGAGGGGGCGTCGGGACCGCCGAGCAGGCCGGCCTCGAGGGCGACGAGTCGGATCAGGAGGGTCTGGAGGTCGTGCTCGAAGGAGAACATGAGTACGGCGCGGCCGGAGCGCGCGACGTTGCGGCCGACCTGGAGCGCCCAGGTGGTCTTGCCGAGACCCTGCGGGCCGCCGATGAGCACGAGCTCACCGGAGCGGAAGCCGCCGCTCAGGTGCGAGTCCAGGACCTCGAAGCCGGTGGGCCAGACCCGGGTGGCGGCGTGCGCGCCCGCCCGGACCCGGTAGTCGGCCTGCTCGAGGACGGAGCTGAGTGATTCGAGTGAGAGATCCACCCGTCCATGGAAGCACCGCCCGTGCCCGCGGGTACGTGCTTTGCCGGATCTTTGGCCCGGGCGGATTTGGCGCGGCCGGGTGCCCTCCCGTAGCATTCGGGGTGAAACCAGAGACCGCCGGTCGTCGGCGTGCCCGCAAGGACACATCGACTGAAGGTTCCGCTCAGCGGACGGCCTGCGCAGGTGACACCGAGTGAGACGACGAGCATCATGCCTCGTCGTGCGCGCCCCGTGCCTCCTGCGCCGGGGCGTTTTTCTTATGAGTGGGCCTCCGCCCGGTCGGGCTCCGGATCGAGTGATGACCGGAAGGAGACCCATGGCGCGGCCAGACAAGGCAGCCGACGTCGCAGAGCTCGTGGAGTCGTTCCAGGACTCTGCTGGTGCTGTGCTGACCGAGTACCGCGGTCTCACCGTTAAGCAGCTGCAGGACCTGCGGCGCGCTCTCGGCGAGAACGCCAACTACGCCGTGGTCAAGAACACGCTCACCAAGATTGCCGCGACCGAGGCCGGCGTCGAAGGATTCGACGACCTGCTCACCGGGCCGACCGCTATCGCCTTCATCAACGGCGACGTGGTCGAGGCAGCCAAGGGGCTGCGTGACTTTGCCAAGGCAAACCCCTCTCTCGTGATCAAGGGTGGCGTCCTCGACGGCAACACCCTCGACGCGGCGGAGATCGCGAAGCTGGCCGACCTCGAGTCGCGTGAGGTTCTCCTCGCGAAGCTCGCCGGCGGCATGCTCGCTTCGCTCAGCCAGGCCGTCTACCTGCTCAACGCCCCGATCGCGCAGGCTGCTCGCCTCGCCGGTGCGCTGCAGGCCAAGGCGGAGCAGGACCCGTCGATCCTCCAGGGCGGTGCCGGTGAGTCGGCAACTGCTTCGGACGACGCCCCGGCCGAGTCCGCAGCCGACGCTGCGGCCGACACCGAGGACACCACCGAGGAAGCGGCCTCGGCCGACTCCGCGGAGACCACCGAGGCTCAGTAGTAGCCCGGGGCTCACCGGCCCCGACAGCAAACCGACACCCACCGGTCCTGGCACCCGCCCGGACCAGTAACGGAAGGAAACGCCACCATGGCGAAGCTCAGCACCGACGAGCTGCTCGACGCTTTCAAGGAGATGACCCTCCTCGAGCTCAGCGAGTTCGTGAAGCAGTTCGAAGACACCTTCGGCGTGACCGCCGCCGCCCCCGTCGCCGTTGCCGCCGCTCCGGCTGCCGGTGGCGCCGCTGGTGGCGCTGAGGCGGCCGAGGAGCAGGACGAGTTCGACGTCGTGCTCGAGGCCGCTGGTGACAAGAAGATCAACGTCATCAAGGAGGTCCGCGCGCTCACGAGCCTCGGCCTCAAGGAGGCCAAGGAGCTGGTCGAGGCCGCTCCGAAGGCCATCCTCGAGAAGGTCAACAAGGAAGCCGCGGAGAAGGCCAAGGACGCCCTCGAGGGCGCCGGCGCCACCGTGTCCGTCAAGTGACCTCACGGTCATCCTGACTGCCTCGAACGGCGGTCGTCCCCTGACGGGGGCGGCCGCCGTTCTGCATGTCCAGCCGTCTCGGCAGCCAAAGTAAAGAGAAAGTAAAGGTGACAGCCGAGTCCGTCTTCGGCACACTGTGTCCGCGGCGGACACGGTGTGTCACTTGCTGTCACCAAGCACCCACGAACAGCTTGCGGGTGCCGCGGCATCGGGCGCGAACTCGCGGGGCGTGCGCCGTAACCTCGCGGCCGTTTACTCGTTGGTAACGCTGGGCAGAAGGTAGGCCGAAGCAGTGGCCTTCCTCGGGGAAATGCCCGGTCACGCATGCAACCGCAAGGGAGGGACGCTCGTGGGCGTCGAGATCAAGGTCGACGGACTCACCAAGTCCTTCGGTAAGGATCTGATCTGGGGAGACGTCAGCCTGACGATTCCCGCCGGTGAGATCTGCGTCATGCTCGGCCCCTCCGGAACCGGCAAGTCCGTGTTCCTCAAGACCCTGATCGGCCTGCTCAAGCCCGATCGCGGCAGCATCATGATCGAGGGCACCGACATCGCCAGCTGCTCGGAGAAGGATCTCTACGAGATCCGCAAGCTCTTCGGGGTGCTGTTCCAGGACGGCGCGATGTTCGGCTCGATGACGCTCTACGACAACGTCGCCTTCCCGTTGCGCGAGCACACCAAGAAGTCCGAGTCCGAGATCCGTGACGTCGTCATGGAGAAGATGGAGCTCGTCGGTCTGGTCGGCGCCGAGCAGAAGCTGCCCGGTGAGATCTCCGGCGGCATGCGCAAGCGCGCCGGCCTCGCCCGCGCGCTCGTCCTCGACCCCGAGATCGTCCTCTTCGACGAGCCGGACTCCGGTCTGGACCCGGTCCGTACGGCGTTCCTCAACCAGCTGATCGTCGACCTCAACGCGCAGATCGACGCCACGTTCCTCATCGTCACCCACGACATCAACACCGCCCGCACGGTGCCGGACAACATCGGCCTGCTCTACCACAAGCACCTGGCCATGTTCGGTCCCCGCGAGATGCTGCTGTCCTCCGAGGAGCCGGTGGTCCGCCAGTTCCTCAACGCCCAGCGCGTCGGCCCGATCGGCATGTCCGAGGAGAAGGACGCCGACGACCTCGAGGCCGAGAAGGACCAGGAGCTGCCGCCGCTGCCCCCGATCCCGCACCAGATCGAGCCGTCCAACGGCATCCCGCGACGCAGCCAGAGGACCCCCGGCGAGTGGTGCCGCGAGCACGGCGTGACCCCGCCGCCCGGCTCGTTCGACGACAACATGTCCCTGACGCCGGGGAGCTGACTTGTCCACGTTGACCTCGTCGCGGGTCCTCGCGCCGATCGGCACCGCGGGCAAGCTGTTCGCCTTCGGTCTCGACGTGTTCCGTGGACTCTTCCGCCGACCGTTCCAGATGCGGGAGTTCCTCCAGCAGGCCTGGTTCATCGCCTCCGTCACGATCGTGCCGACGGCACTGGTCGCGATCCCTTTCGGCGCGGTCATCGCCCTCCAGGTCGGCGGCCTGATCAAGCAGTTCGGCGCCCAGTCCTTCACCGGTTCGGCCGCGGTCCTCGCGGTTGTTCGTGAGGCCGGCCCGATCGCGACCTCTCTGCTCATCGCGGGAGCGGGCGGGTCCGCCATCGCGGCCGACCTGGGCGCGCGCAAGATCCGGGAGGAGCTCGACGCGATGATGGTGCTGGGCATCGACCCGATCCAGCGCCTCGTCGTACCCCGTGTGCTCGCGACCATGCTCGTCGCTGTCTTCCTCAACGGCCTGGTCAGCGTGGTCGGTGTGGCGGGCGGCTATGTCTTCAACGTCGTCCTCCAGGACGGGACCCCAGGCGCCTACCTCGCGAGCTTCACGGCGCTGGCTCAGCTACCAGACCTCTGGCAAGGCATGGCCAAGGCCCTCGTCTTCGGCCTCATCGCCGCGATCGTCGCCTGCTACAAGGGCATGAACGCGGCCGGTGGACCGAAGGGCGTCGGGGACGCCGTCAACGAGTCGGTGGTCATCACCTTCATGCTCCTGTTCGTCGTCAACTTCGTGATGAGCGCGATCTACTTCCAGCTCGTCCCGCCAAAGACAGGGTGAGGCCGAGCCATGGCTAACGTGAAGTCGATGTATCAGACGCCGATGCGCAAGCTGGACCACCTCGGCGAGGAACTGTCGTTCTACCTCCGGGCGATCGCCTGGACCCCGCGCACCATCCGGCGCTACAAGAAGGAGATCCTGCGCCTGCTCGCCGAGGTCACCCTCGGTTCGGGAGCGCTCGCGGTGATCGGCGGCACCGTCGGTGTCATCACCGCGATGTCGTTCTTCACCGGCACGGAGGTCGGGCTGCAGGGCTACGCAGCCCTCAACCAGATCGGCACCGCGGCGTTCTCCGGCTTCGTCTCCGCCTACTTCAACACCCGGGAGATCGCACCACTGGTGGCCGGGATCGCCTTGGCGGCGACAGTGGGGTGCGGGTTCACCGCCCAGCTCGGAGCCATGCGGATCTCCGAGGAGGTCGACGCGCTCGAGGTGATGGCGATCCCGTCACTGCCGTTCCTGGTGACCACGCGGATCATCGCCGGGCTCATCGCGATCGTCCCGCTCTACGTCGTGGGGCTGCTGTCGTCGTACTTCGCCACCCGTCTCACGGTGACGCAGTTCTTCGGGCAGAGCGCCGGCACCTATGACCACTACTTCAACCAGTTCCTCCCACCGGGCGACGTGCTGTGGTCGTTCGGCAAGGTGCTGGTCTTCGCGGTCGTCGTCATCTTGATCCACTGCTACCACGGCTACAACGCGTCCGGCGGTCCTGCCGGCGTGGGTATCGCCGTCGGGCACGCCGTCCGCACCTCGATCGTCGCCATCAACGTGATCGACCTGTTCCTGTCGATGGCCATCTGGGGCACGACGACGACGGTGAGGCTGGCAGGCTAGTGATGCGCAGCTCCAGGACCTTCAAGCTCTTCTCCGCGATCGAGTACCGCGTACTCGGCGTGGCGTTCCTGGCGTTGGTGGTCTTCTTCTGCTGGCTCACCTACGCGATCTTCAGCAAGACGTTCACGGACTACGCGAACGTCACGCTGAAGTCCGCCAAGGCCGGACTGCAGCTCCCCGACAACGCCGACGTGAAGATCCGCGGCGTCATCGTCGGCGAGGTCACCGAGGCCCGCTCCGCCGAGGAGGGCGTCGACCTGACCCTCGGGATCTTCCCGGGCTCCCTGGACACCATCCCGAGCAACGTGACGGCGCAGATCGTGCCGAAGACGCTCTTCGGCGAGAAGTACGTCGCTCTCCAGGTGCCGGAGCAGCCGGACGCGGAGCACATCGAGGCCGGCGACACGATCGAGGAGTCGGAGGTCTCGATCGAGGTCGAGCGCGTCCTCAACGACATCTACCCGCTGCTCCGGACCGTGCAGCCGGCGGAGATCAACTACACGCTCACCGCCATGGCCACCGCGCTCGAGGGGCGTGGTGAGCAGATCGGCGAGAACCTGGTCGTCCTCGACGACTACCTCAAGCGGACCAACCCGCAGATCCCGCTGCTGATCACCGACCTCCGCAAGCTCGGGGCCGTCTCGGACACCTACCGCGAAGTGGTTCCGGAGCTGGCGAACCTGCTGCGCAACAGCGTCACCACGGGGAAGACATTCATCCAGAAGGAGCAGAAGATCCAAGCGTTCTTCAGCGACGTCGCGAGCTTCTCGTCGACGAGCAAAGACTTCCTCGAGCAGAACGGCGAGAACATCATCAGGCTCAGCAAGCAGGGCCAGGCCCAGCTCCCGGTCTTCGAGAAGTACGCCCCCGAGTACCCCTGCCTGCTCAACGGCGTCGTCGACGTGCTCCCGCGCCAGGAAGAGGCGTTCCGCGGCTACACGCTGCACATCAACCTCGAGACCCTGCCCCGGCAGCCTCGGGGGTACGACGTCCGCGACGACCCGGAGTACGCCGACAAGCGCGGACCGGTCGACCTCTCGGACTGCAACGACGCCATCAACGGTCGCTGGAGCCAGAAGAACCTCCCGCCGCCGCGGCTCGTGCCGGACCTCCAGACCGGTGTGGACTACCCGGTCGGCAAGCGCACCGCCCCCGGCTTCGACGTGACGTCCGGCTTCGCCGGCACCGCTGCAGAGCGCTCTGTGGTGAACTCGGTGGCGTCCCCTGTCCTCGGTCTGCCCAGCGCTGACGTTCCCGACATCGCCACCCTGCTCTTCGGCCCGCTGGCCCGGGGCACGGAGGTGAGCGTTCGATGAGCGCCCGCTCCCTGCTCGCCTCCGGCGGGCACAAGGTTCTCGGCGTGGCCTTCCTGGTCATGGTGCTCTTCTTCGTCTGGGCCACCTACGCGGTCTTCACGAAGAAGTTCGTCGACTACGTCCCGGTGACCCTGCAGACCTCGAAGATCGGGCTCCAGCTGCCCGCTCTCGCAGACGTCAAGATCCGTGGTGTGATCGTCGGAGACGTCCGCGACATCGACTCGTCGGGCGACGGCGCCACGCTCAGCCTGGCCATCGACCCCGACCAGACCGACATCATCCCCGCCAACGCGACCGCCCGCATCGTCCCCAAGACGCTGTTCGGTGAGAAGTACGTCGAGCTGCAGGTGCCCGAGTCGCCGTCGCCGGAGAGCATCAAGGCCGACGACGTCATCACCCAGTCCGAGGTGGCCATCGAGGTCGAGAAGCTGCTCTCGGACCTCTACCCGCTGCTGCGCACCGTCCAGCCCGCGGAGATCAACTACACACTCACGGCGCTTGCGAGCGCCCTCGAGGGCCGCGGCGACCAGATCGGTGAGAACCTCGTCATCCTCGACGACTACCTGAAGCGGACCAACCCGAAGATCCCGCTGCTCGTCGACGACCTCCGCAAGCTCGGCCAGGTCTCCGACGAGTACCGCGAGGTCGTCCCGGAGCTCGCCAACCTGCTGCGCAACAGCGTCACCACTGGGCGGACGTTCGTGGAGCAGGAGGCCAAGATCCAGGCGCTCTTCTCCGACGTCGCGAGCTTCTCCTCGACGAGCAAGGATTTCCTCGAGCAGAACGGCGACAACATCATCAGGCTCAGCAAGCAGGGGCAGGCCCAGCTCCCGCTCTTCGCGAAGTACTCCTCCGAGTACCCCTGCCTGCTGCAGTCGATGGTGGACTGGAGCCCGTCGATGGAGAGCGCCTACCGCGGTTACGGCCTGCACATCAACCTCCAGACGATCCCGCGGCAGCCCCGGGGGTACGACGTCCGGGACGACCCGCAGTACGCCGACCGCAGGGGTCCGATCAGCGAGCGCGACTGCCGCGCCGCCCCGAGCTACAGCCAGAAGAACCTGCCGGGCTACCGCTACGCGCCGAACCTGAACACCGGGGTCGACTACCCGGTCGGCAAGCGGGTCGCCCCCGGGTTCGACCTCACCTCCGGCTTCGCCGGAACCACGGCGGAGCAGTCCGTCGTGAACGCAATCGCCGCATCCGCGATGGGAGTCGCCCCCGATGAAGTGCCCGACGTGGCCACCCTGCTCTTCGGCCCCCTTGCCCGCGGGACGGAGGTGAGTGTGCGATGAAGATGCTCGACAAGAGGACGACGGCGGACGCCGTCAAGCTGCTGATCTTCATCGTGGTCACCACCGTCGCGACCAGCCTGCTCGTGATCACCATCGGAAACGTGTCCTTCGGTGAGACCAAGGAGTACAAGGCCGTCTTCAGTGACGCCACCGGCGTGGTGAACGGCGACGACGTCCGGGTGGCCGGCGTGAAGGTCGGCAACGTGAAGGACGTCGAGATCATCGACCGGACCAGGGCCCTGGTGACGTTCAAGGTCGCGGCCGACCACCAGCTCACCGACAGCACCTTCGCCTCGGTCCGCTACCGCAACCTCGTGGGCCAGCGCTACATCGCCCTGACCCAGGGTGTGGGCGGCCCCTCGGTGCTGCGCGAAGGCGCGACGATCCCGCTGACGAAGACCGCGCCCGCGCTGGACCTCACGGTGCTGTTCAACGGCTTCAAGCCGCTCTTCGCGGCGCTTTCTCCCGAGGACGTCAACAAGCTGGCCTACGAGATCGTGACTGTCTTCCAGGGCGAGGGCGGCACCCTGGAGAGCCTGCTCGCGCACACCGCCTCGGTCACCACGACGCTGGCGAGCCGCGACCAGATCATCGGCGACCTGATCACCAACCTCAACGAGGTCATGGTGACGCTCGGCGACCGCGACACGGAGCTGTCGAACACGCTCATCAAGCTGCGCGAGTTCGTCTCCGGGCTCTCCCAGGACCGCGAGGCGATCCTCGGGTCGCTCGACTCGGTCTCGGCGCTGGCGGTGGAGACCTCCGACCTGGTCACGGGAATCCGCCCGGGTCTGACCAAGGACATCACCCAGCTCCGCAAGGTGGCAGGAACGTTGGACAAGAACAAGGGTGAGATCGACCGCGCCCTGCAGGTCCTCCCGATCAAGCTCAACAAGGTGGGCCGGACCGCGATCTACGGGTCCTGGTTCAACTTCTACCTGTGCAGCTTCAAGGGTCAGGTGAAGCTTCCAGGAGGAGCGTCCGTGCCCGTCGACTACGACACCGGGGGAGCGAGGTGCAATCTCGGATGAGCGTCCCTTTCCGTGAGAGAAACCCAGTCGTCATCGGCGCGGTGAGCCTGGCGGTCATCGTTGCCTTCATCCTTGCGGCCTTCCGCGCCGAGGACCTGCCGCTGATCGGCGGGGGCGACACCTACTACGCCGCCTTCAGTGAGGCCGGTGGGCTCAAGGCCAACGACGAGGTCCGGATTGCCGGGGTCCGCGTCGGCAAGGTCCAGAAGGTCGACCTCGCCGGTGACCACGTGCGTGTCGAGTTCCTGGTCGACAGCGGCGTGGACTTCGGCAGCACGACCGCTGCCGCGATCAAGGTGAAGACCCTGCTCGGGGCGATGTACCTGTCGCTCGAGCCGGACGGCTCGGGGCAGCTCGCCGAGGGTTCGGAGATCCCTCGTGAGCGCACCACCTCGCCCTACGACGTCGTGCAGGCCTTCGCCGGCCTCGCGGACCGCTCGGAGCGCATCGACACCGGCCAGCTCGCAGACGCGCTCAACACCATGGCGGAGCTGACGGAGAACACCCCGGAGGAGTTCCAGGCCGCACTGCGCGGGATGTCCGACCTGTCGGAGAACATCGCGGCGCGCGACGAGCAGCTCAACACCCTGCTGACCAACCTGCGCAAGGTCTCCGGTGTCCTGGGCGACCGGAGCGGTGACCTGGTCACCTTGATGGAGGACGGCGACAAGCTCTTCCGCGCGCTCTCCGCTCGCCGGGAGTCGGTCCACGACCTCCTCGTCGCCACCTCACAGATGTCGGTCGAGCTGACCCGTCTGGTGAAGGGCACGCGAGCCGACCTCAAGCCGGCCCTGGACCACCTCGACAACGTCGTGGACGTGCTGCTCAAGAACCAGGAGAACCTCGACAACAGCCTGCGGCTGATGGCGCCGTTCTACCGGGTGTTCGCCAACACGCTCGGCAACGGGCCGTGGTTCGACACCTACATCCAGAACATGCCGCCCGTCCCGGCGGCCGGCGGGGGCGAGTGAGATGCGCGCCAAGAGGAACAACGTGACCAAGATCCTGTCCACGGTGGCAGTGCTGGCCGTCGTGGCCGCCCTGCTGCTCGCGGTCGTGCCGGGCGACGACAAGAAGACGCTGACGGCGTCCTTCCCGCGGACGGTCTCGCTCTACGAGGGCTCCGACGTGCGCATCCTCGGTGTGCCCGTCGGCACGGTCGACACCGTGACTCCGACCGGCACCGACGTCACCGTGACGATGAGCTACGACGCCAAGTACAAGATCCCGGCCGACGCCAAGGCGGTCATCATCTCGCCGGCGATCGTCGGTGACCGGTTCGTGCAGCTCACGCCCGTCTACACGGGGGGCGACGTGCTGGAGAGCGGTGCCGAGCTGAGCGTCGACGAGACGGCGACGCCGCTGGAGCTCGACGAGATCTACCAGAGCATCGACGACCTCACCGTCGCGCTCGGGCCGGACGGGGCCAACAGCAAGGGTGCGCTGACGAACCTGCTGGACTCGACCGCGCGCAACTTCGCCGGTCAGGGTGCTCAGTTCAACAAGACGATCGAGAACCTCGGCAAGTTCACCGGCACGCTGGAGAACAACAAGGAAGAGCTCTTCGGCACCGCCCGGGAGATGGAGCGCTTCGTGAGCGCGCTCGCCGAGAACGACCAGACCGTGCGCGACTTCAACGACTCCCTCGTGGGCGCGGCCGACCTGCTGAAGGACGAGCGGGACGACCTGGCCGCGGCCCTGCAGAACCTCGGGATCGCGATGGAGCAGGTCTCCACATTCGTGAGGGAGAACCGGGACTCCCTGTCCGACAACATCAAGGGACTCAACTCGGTGACGAAGATTCTCGTGAAGCAGAGGGCGGCGCTCGACGAGACGCTCGGGGTCGCACCGACCGCGCTGACGAACCTGTTCCACACCTACAACCCCAAGACCGGAACGCTCGACACGCGGACCAACATGGGGGAGAACGTGGCGGATCTGGAGACGGACCCGGCCGGAGTGATCTGCGCGATGCTGCACCAGACCGCGGCGCCGAAGGAGAGCTGCGACCTGCTCCGCCAGGCGGTGCCTCGGCCGGCTGCGTTCGCGCGGTCCGGCGAGCAGTCCTCCGAGGTCGTGCACGTCGAGTACGTCGACCGGTCCCTGGCCGGCGTCCTGGAGGAGAAGTGATGAGCCGCCGTACGACGACCCTGAGAGGGCGCGTGGCCCGCGTCGCCGCGCTCGTCTGCGTGGGCGCGCTGTCGCTCACCGGCTGCGACTTCAATGTCTACAGCCTGCCGCTGCCCGGTGGTGCTGACCTCGGGGACAACCCCTACCGGGTGACCGTGCAGTTCAACGACGTCCTCGACCTGGTGCCGCAGTCCGCGGTGAAGGTGGACGACGTGACCGTCGGCAAGGTCGACAAGATCGACCTCGACGGCTACACCGCCGAGGTCACCGTGCTGATCCGCGACGACGTCGAGCTGCCGGACAACGCCGAGGCGCAGATCCGGCAGACCAGCCTCCTCGGCGAGAAGTTCGTGTCGCTGGCCCCGCCGGAGTCCGGCGCGAGCAGCGAGCCGCTCGGCAACGGTGACGTGATCACGCTTGACCGCACGGGTCGCAACCCCGAGGTCGAAGAGGTCCTCGGGGCGATGTCCCTGCTGCTCAACGGCGGTGGTGTGGCCCAGCTCAAGACGATCTCCGCCGAGCTCAACAAAGCGCTCGAGGGTCGCGAGGACAACGTCCGCTCCGTGCTCGACCAGCTCGACACGTTCATGGCTCAGATCGACGAGAACAAGGGCGCGATCGTCCAGGCGATCGACAGCCTCAACAAGCTCGCGATCTCGCTCAACGAGCAAAAGGGTGCGATCACCCTCGCGCTCGACGAGATGCCCGCTGCGCTCGACTCGATCAACCGCCAGCGCGACGACCTGGTGAAGATGCTCGAGGCGCTCAGTGACCTCAGCTCCGTGGGCACCCGGGTGATCCGCGACTCCAAGGTGGCCACCATCGACAGCCTCGAGGCGCTCGCCCCCACGCTGACGAAGCTGGCCGAGGCAGGGGACGCGCTGCCCAAGTCGCTCCAGGTCTTCTTGACCTACCCGTTCGTCGACGCGGTGGTCGGCAAGAACCCCGCGCAGGCGCGCAACCTGCACATGGGCGACTACACCAACCTGTCGGTGCAGCTCGACCTGAATCTCACGGGCGAGCCCGACCAGGAGCTCCCGGGACCGGGGACCGTCTGTGATCTCGAGCCGAACCCGCTCTGCGACGAAGGTGGGCCGGTCATCGACACGCTGACCCAGGCGGAGAAGTGCATCCTCAGCGGTGACCCGAACAGCAAGGCCTGCAAGAAGGTCTCGCTCAAGCAGGTCAAGGAGACCTGCAAGAAGAAGAAGTACGAGAACAACAACTTCTGCAAGCTCGTGCTCGCCGTACCCGACTCTCCGGCCGACGAGCCGCTGCCGGACCTCCCGGGGCTGCCGTTGCTGGGTTCCAGCGACGGGTTGCTGCGGCCGGCCTTCGGCACCTCCGGTGGGGCCGGGACAACCGCATCGAACGACTACGACGACGAGCTCGCCCCGCTGCTCGTGTGGGGAATGATGCAGCGATGATCACCCGACGCACCAAGGTTCAGCTGATGATCTTCGTGCTCATCACGATGGTCGGCGTCTCGTTCGTCGGGGCCCGCTACGCCCGGCTCGACCGGCTCATCTTCGATGACTCCTACCAGGTCGTCGCCCACTTCGCGGAGTCCGGCGGCATCTTCGCCGGCGCGGAGGTCTCCTACCGGGGCGTCACCATCGGCCGGGTCAGCGAGATGGTGCTGACAGAAGAAGGCGTGGACGTCCTGCTGGAGATCGACAACGACACCGGCGACATCCCCAGCGACACCAGAGCCGTCGTGGCCAACCGATCTGCCGTCGGTGAGCAGTTCGTCGACCTGCTGCCCGAGACCAAGGAGGGGCCTTACCTCGAGGACGGGACCGAGATCCCGGTGGCGATGACCGAGACCCCGATCTCGACCACGAAGTTCCTCGTCGACATCGACACCACGGTCAACTCGGTCAACAAGCAGAGCCTGACCACGGTCGTCGCGGAGATGGGCAAGGCGTTCAAGGGGACGGGGGAGAACCTCGGTCAGATCATCGACACGTCGAACTCCTTCATCCGCACCGCCAACGACAACTTCGACGTCACCACCTCGCTGCTCGAGGACGGCAACAAGGTGCTCACCACGCAGCTCGACAAGGCCTCCGCCATCCAGAGCTTCGCCCGTGACCTGTCGCTGTTCTCCGACACGCTGGCCACCTCCGACAAGGACCTGCGCCGCGTCATCGACAACGGCAGCGTCACCGCCAACCAGCTGCGCACGTTCCTCGAGGAGAACGACGTCGACCTCGGCGAGCTGATCAACAACCTCGTCACCACCGGCGAGGTCACCGGCAAGCACATCGCCGGCACCGAGATGATCCTGCTGGCCTATCCCTACGTCGTCGCCGGTGGGTTCACGGTGGTCGGCAAGGACCCCAAGTCCGGGTTGTACGACGCTCACTTCGGCCTGATCCTCCAGCAGAACCCGCACGTCTGTAAGCAAGGCTACGAGGGCACCGACCGACGCAGCCCGCACAACCGTGGCAACCGGCCGATGAACGAGAAGGCCCGCTGCTCGGAGCCCCAGTCGACGACCAGCGCGCGCGGCGCCCAGCACGCGCCGCGGCGGGCGGGTCCGGCGTACCGGGCGCCCGTGATCGGCGCGTACGATGCCGAGACGGGGACCGTGACGTACACCGACCGCAGCCCGAGCGACTCGGTGTCCTACACCGGTGGAGCGGCGCAGATGTTCGGGCAGGAGTCCTGGAAGTGGCTGCTGCTCGGGCCGCTCTCCGGTCAGCAGTGACCGAGGAAGCGACTCCAGCAACGCATGACTGACACAGAGGACACCATGACGTCGAGCCTGCCCGCAGAGCGCCGTCCGTGGATGAGTCCGCGGCTGAGCCGCGGCATCACGGCGGTGCTCGCGATCCTGGTCCTTGCTGCGGCCGCCCTGATCGTGCTCCAGCTGGTGTCGGTCCGCCCGAGCTACCTCGAGGCGCAGGCCGAGGACCAGGCACGTGCCGAGGCGGTCCGATCCGCAGAGCGCTTCGTGGTCGAGGCGAACAACTTCGACGCCTCCGACCTGCCGACGCTGAAGCAGCGGCTGAGCCCCATGCTCACCGCGAAGTTCCGGACCGGCTTCGAGGCGACGATCGACGACATCCTCGTCCAGATCGAGGAGGCCGAGCTCGTCTCGCAGGGCGAGGTGCTGCGCTCGGCGGTCGCCAGTGTCGACACCGACTCGGCCGAGGTGCTCGTGGTCGCCGACGCGACCGCGAAGTCCACGTTCGGGGAGCGCGCCCGGCACTTCCGCTGGTCCATCGACCTGGTCAAGGTCGACGGTGACTGGCTGATCGACAACTTCACCCCAGTGGCCTGACGAGACCGGAAGCAGACCATGAGCACCCAGAACCCGAACGGACCCCGCCCCCGGCGCCGGATCGCCGGCGAGCGGAAGGGCCAGCGGGCCGTGCCCGCCCCCGTGGCGCCGGAGACCCCCGAGACCGAGCGGGCACGACCCGTGGACACGGACAAGAGGTCCGCCGGTGCGCCCCCGCCGCCCGCACCCCCCGTCAGGGCGGACGCAAAGCAGCCGGCAGCGCCGCTCCGTCCGGTGCCCTGGCCGGTGATGGCCGGGCTCGCGGTGCTCGCCGTGGTCCTGCTCGTGATCGCCGCCGGGCCGTTCGTCGACGGCCTGGGCTGGAAGGACTACCGCGAGGTCGCGGAGCAGAGCGAGATCGACAGCGCCCGGCGGACCGCGCCGGCGGCTGCTGAGCAGGCGGCCGAGGCGATCCTCGCCTATGACTACAAAAGCATCGAGGCCGACCGGGACGCGGCCGCGCAGTTCATGACCGAGACGTACCGCAAGCAGTACCTCGACACCTTCGACGGCCTGGTGACCAAGGCGGCCGTCGAGCGCAAGGCTCAGGTGGAGGCGTCCGTCCGGGCCTCCGGCGTGACCGCTGCTGGGACCGACCGGGTCGAGGTGCTGCTCTTCGTGAACCAGACCTCGACGAGCACGGCCAACAGCGGCGAGGAGCAAACCGCCCTGAACCGGGTCATGTTCGCGATGGTGCGTGAGGGCGAGACCTGGCGCGTGGACGACATCACGTCGTACTGACCTCGCCGTCCCCGGTCCTTGACTCCGACCCGGGGAGCGTTCATGCTTCTCGTGCGGCAAGGTCCCGCGGGCTCGGTTGTGCCCTGCCGAGCGTTGGGCTAAGATCGATCCTTGCGCCTGCCCTCAAATACTTCCAGCCTGCCCGGTTGGCTGGTCTGTGGTTGGTCGGCGCCATCTCCAGATGAGCCCGCGAGCCCTTGGAAGGACCCCTCTTGGCCGCCTCGCGCAGCACCAGTGCAGCCGATCTCAACCCCCGCCGCATCTCGTTCGCGAAGATCAAGGAACCACTCGAGGTTCCCAAGCTCCTCGACCTGCAGACCACCAGCTTCGACTGGCTCGTCGGCAACGAGGACTGGAAGACCGTAGTCCAGAACCGCCTCGACGCCGGTGAGGACGTCTCGCAGAAGTCCGGCCTCGAGGAGATCTTCGAGGAGATCTCCCCGATCGAGGACTTCTCGGGGACCATGTCCCTCTCGTTCGAGAACCCCGTGTTCTACGAGCCCAAGAACACCGTGGACGAGTGCAAGGAGAAGGACTTCACCTACTCCGCTCCGCTCTACGTCTCCGCGGAGTTCACCAACAACGAGACTGGCGAGATCAAGGGCCAGACCGTGTTCATGGGCGACTTCCCGCTCATGACCAACAAGGGCACCTTCGTCATCAACGGCACGGAGCGTGTCGTTGTGTCGCAGCTCGTCCGTTCGCCGGGCGTCTACTTCGAGCGCACCGCCGACAAGACGTCCGACAAGGACATCTACACCGCGAAGGTCATCCCCTCGCGCGGCGCCTGGCTCGAGTTCGAGATCGACAAGCGCGACATGGTCGGCGTCCGCCTCGACCGCAAGCGCAAGCAGAACGTCACGGTCCTGCTCAAGGCCCTCGGCTGGAGCGAGCAGCAGATCCGCGACGAGTTCGGCGAGTACGAGTCGATGATGCTGACCCTGGAGAAGGACCACACGGCCGGCCAGGACGACGCGCTGCTCGACATCTACCGCAAGCTGCGCCCGGGCGAACCGCCGACGCGTGAGGCAGCCCAGACGCTGCTCGACAACTACTACTTCAACAACAAGCGCTACGACCTCGCCAAGGTCGGTCGCTACAAGATCAACAAGAAGCTCGGTCGCCAGGAGGCGTTCGACCAGCAGACGCTGACCGTCGACGACATCGTCTCGGCGATCAAGTTCATCGTCGCGCTGCACGACGGCAAGACCGAGATGGAGGCGCCGGTCGGGACCATCGAGGTCCACGCCGACGACATCGACCACTTCGGCAACCGCCGCATGCGCACGGTCGGCGAGCTCATCCAGAACCAGCTCCGCACCGGACTGGCCCGGATGGAACGCGTCGTCCGCGAGCGGATGACCACCCAGGACGTCGAGGCGATCACCCCGCAGAGCCTCATCAACATCCGTCCCGTGGTCGCGGCGCTGAAGGAGTTCTTCGGCACGTCGCAGCTCTCGCAGTTCATGGACCAGACGAACCCGATCGCCGGCCTGACGCACAAGCGTCGTCTGTCGGCGCTGGGCCCCGGTGGTCTCTCCCGTGACCGCGCGGGCTTCGAGGTCCGCGACGTCCACCCGTCGCACTACGGCCGCATGTGCCCGATCGAGACCCCTGAAGGCCCGAACATCGGTCTGATCGGCTCGCTCGCCACGTTCGGTCGGATCAACCCGTTCGGGTTCGTGGAGACGCCGTACCGCAAGGTCATCAAGGGCAAGGTCACCGACAAGGTCGACTACCTGACGGCCGACGAGGAGGACCGCTTCGTCATCGCGCAGGCCAACGCGGCCCTGACCGAGGACGACAAGTTCGCGGAAGAGCGCGTCCTGGTCCGTCAGCGTCACGGTGAGGTCGACGTGGTTCCGGCCGAGGACGTGGACTACATGGACGTCTCGCCGCGCCAGATGGTGTCGGTGGCGACCGCGCTGATCCCGTTCCTGGAGCACGACGACGCCAACCGCGCGCTCATGGGCTCCAACATGCAGCGCCAGGCCGTGCCGCTCATCAAGAGCGACGCGCCGCTGGTCGGCACCGGCATGGAGTTCCGTGCCGCCGTCGACGCCGGTGACGTGGTCACCGCGGAGAAGGCCGGCGTGGTCACCGAGGTGTCCGCCGACCTGGTCGAGGTCATGCAGGACGACGGCACCCACCGCACCTACCGGATGCAGAAGTTCAGCCGCTCCAACCAGGGCACCTGCATCAACCAGCGTCCGCTGGTGTCGGAGGGGCAGCGTCTCGAGGTCGGCAGCCCGATCGCCGACGGTCCGTGCACCGACGAGGGCGAGATGGCCCTCGGCACGAACCTGCTCGTGGCGTTCATGCCGTGGCAGGGCCACAACTACGAGGACGCGATCATCCTCTCCCAGCGTCTGGTGCAGCAGGACGTCCTCACCTCGATCCACATCGAGGAGCACGAGGTCGACGCCCGCGACACCAAGCTGGGCCCCGAGGAGATCACCCGCGACATCCCGAACGTCGGCGAGGAGATGCTTGCCGACCTCGACGAGCGCGGCATCATCCGGATCGGCGCGGAGGTCACCACCGGTGACATCCTCGTCGGCAAGGTGACCCCGAAGGGTGAGACCGAGCTGACCCCCGAGGAGCGCCTGCTCCGCGCGATCTTCGGTGAGAAGGCGCGCGAGGTGCGCGACACCTCGATGAAGGTCCCGCACGGCGAGTCCGGCACGGTCATCGGCGTCCGGGTCTTCGACCGGGAGGACGGCGACGAGCTGCCCCCGGGCGTGAACCAGCTGGTCCGCGTCTACGTGGCACAGAAGCGCAAGATCTCCGTGGGTGACAAGCTCGCCGGCCGTCACGGCAACAAGGGCGTCATCTCGAAGATCCTGCCCGTCGAGGACATGCCGTTCCTCGAGGACGGCACCCCGGTGGACGTCGTGCTCAACCCGCTCGGTGTCCCGGGCCGGATGAACATCGGCCAGATCCTCGAGATCCACCTCGGCTGGCTGGCCAAGACCGGCTGGCAGGTCGACGGGGACGACGAGGAGTGGAAGCAGCGTCTGATCAAGATCCACGCGGACTCGGCTGAGCCCGACACCAACGTCGCCACCCCGGTGTTCGACGGTGCGCGTGAGGACGAGATCGTCGGCCTCCTCGGCTCGACGCTGCCCAACCGTGACGGCGTCCGTCTGGTCGGCGAGAACGGAAAGGCCAACCTGTTCGACGGCCGTTCCGGCGAGCCCTTCCCGGACCCGGTGTCGGTCGGCTACATGTACATCCTCAAGCTGCACCACCTCGTCGACGACAAGATCCACGCGCGTTCGACCGGTCCCTACAGCATGATCACGCAGCAGCCGCTGGGTGGTAAGGCTCAGTTCGGTGGCCAGCGCTTCGGTGAGATGGAGGTCTGGGCGATGGAGGCGTACGGCGCCGCCTACGCCCTGCAGGAGCTCCTGACCATCAAGTCCGACGACGTGCCCGGTCGCGTCAAGGTCTACGAGGCCATCGTGAAGGGCGAGAACATCCCCGACTCCGGTATCCCCGAGTCGTTCAAGGTTCTCGTCAAGGAGATGCAGTCGCTCTGCCTCAACGTCGAGGTGCTGTCCCAGGACGGCTCCGCGATCGAGATGCGCGACGCGGAGGAAGACGTCTTCCGCGCCGCCGAGGAGCTCGGCATCGACCTGTCCCGCCGCGAGCCCAGCAGCGTCGAAGAAGTCTGAGCCGGTTCCGGTACGTCGGTCGGCTGAGCCGAACGACGTACCGGGCCCCTCGGTCCCGACACAGCATCTGAATTTCGACACACGAGGAAAGAAGCCACCGTGCTCGACGTGAACTTCTTCGACAAGCTCAAGATCGGCCTGGCCACCGCGGACGACATCCGCACGTGGAGCCACGGCGAGGTCAAGAAGCCGGAGACGATCAACTACCGCACGCTCAAGCCCGAGCGTGACGGTCTCTTCTGCGAGAAGATCTTCGGTCCCACCCGGGACTGGGAGTGCTACTGCGGCAAGTACAAGCGCGTGCGCTTCAAGGGCATCATCTGCGAGCGCTGCGGCGTCGAGGTGACCCGTTCGAAGGTGCGCCGTGAGCGCATGGGCCACATCGAGCTCGCCGCTCCCGTGACCCACATCTGGTACTTCAAGGGTGTCCCGAGCCGTCTCGGCTACCTGCTCGACCTGGCCCCGAAGGACCTCGAGAAGGTCATCTACTTCGCGGCCTACATGATCACCGCCGTCGACGAGGACGCCCGTCACCGCGACCTGTCCTCGAACGAGGGCAAGGTGGACCTCGAGCGCAAGCGTCTCGAGAACCGCCGCGACACGCAGCTCGACGAGCGCGCCAAGAAGCTGGAAGAGGACCTCGCGGCCCTCGAGGCCGAGGGCGCCAAGGCCGACGCGCGTCGCAAGGTCAAGGACGGCGCCGAGCGCGAGATGAAGCAGATCCGCGACCGTGCGCAGCGCGAGCTGGACCGCCTCGACGAGGTGTGGAGCCGGTTCAAGAACCTCAAGGTCCAGGACCTCGAGGGCGACGAGCTGCTCTACCGCGAGATGAAGAACTGGTTCGGCAAGTACTTCGAGGGCCACATGGGCGCCACGGCGATCCAGAAGCGCCTCGAGACGTTCGACCTCGAGGCCGAGGTCGAGAGCCTGCGAGAGACCATCGCCACCGGCAAGGGCCAGCGCAAGGTCCGCGCCCTCAAGCGGCTCAAGGTCGTCGACGCGTTCCGCAAGGCCGGCAACAGCCCCCGCGGCATGGTCCTCGACGCCGTTCCGGTGATCCCGCCGGACCTGCGTCCGATGGTCCAGCTCGACGGTGGCCGCTTCGCCACCTCGGACCTCAACGACCTGTACCGCCGCGTGATCAACCGGAACAACCGGCTCAAGCGTCTGCTCGACCTGGGTGCTCCCGAGATCATCGTCAACAACGAGAAGCGGATGCTCCAGGAGGCCGTCGACTCGCTGTTCGACAACGGCCGTCGTGGTCGCCCCGTCACGGGGCCGGGCAACCGTCCGCTGAAGTCGCTCTCCGACATGCTCAAGGGCAAGCAGGGTCGCTTCCGTCAGAACCTGCTCGGCAAGCGCGTCGACTACTCCGGCCGTTCGGTCATCGTGGTCGGCCCGCAGCTGAAGCTGCACCAGTGCGGTCTGCCCAAGCAGATGGCGCTCGAGCTCTTCAAGCCGTTCGTGATGAAGCGCCTGGTCGACCTGAACCACGCGCAGAACATCAAGAGCGCCAAGCGGATGGTCGAGCGCGCTCGTCCGGTCGTGTGGGACGTCCTCGAGGAAGTCATCACCGAGCACCCGGTGCTGCTGAACCGTGCACCCACCCTGCACCGGCTCGGCATCCAGGCGTTCGAGCCGCAGCTGATCGAGGGCAAGGCCATCCAGATCCACCCGCTCGTCTGCTCCGCGTTCAACGCGGACTTCGACGGCGACCAGATGGCTGTCCACCTGCCGCTGTCGGCTGAGGCGCAGGCCGAGGCCCGCATCCTCATGCTGTCGACGAACAACATCCTGAAGCCGTCGGACGGCCGTCCGGTGACCATGCCGACGCAGGACATGATCATCGGCCTGTTCTTCCTCACGCGTGAGGTCGACGAGGCCGACGGTCTGGCCGGCAACGGCAGGGTGTTCTCCTCGACGTCCGAGGCGATCATGGCGTTCGACCGGGGCGAGATCACGCTGCAGAGCAAGATCCGCATCCGACTCGACGACGTGGTGCCCCCGGCCGAGACCGAGGCGCCCGAGGGCTGGGAGCCCGGTCAGCCGCTGATCCTGGAGACCACGCTCGGCCGTGCGCTCTTCAACGAGACGCTGCCGGCCGACTACGCCTTCGTGAACTACGAGGTCGGCAAGAAGCAGCTCGGCGTGATCGTGAACGACCTGGCCGAGCGCTACACCAAGGTCGAGGTCGCGCACGCTCTGGACGCCCTCAAGGACACCGGTTTCCACTGGGCCACCCGGTCCGGCGTCACCGTGTCGATCGAGGACGTCGTCACGCCGCCGCGCAAGGCCGAGATCCTCGAGGTGTTCGAGGAGCTGGCCAAGAAGGTGCAGACGCAGTTCGAGCGCGGTCTGATCACCGACGACGAGCGGCGCCAGGAGCTCATCGAGATCTGGACGCAGGCGTCCAACAAGGTCGCCGACGAGCTCGAGACGACGTTCGACAAGAACAACCCGATCTACATGATGGTTCACTCGGGTGCCCGCGGAAACATGATGCAGGTCCGTCAGATCGCCGCTATGCGTGGACTGGTGGCGAACCCGAAGGGTGACATCATCCCGCGGCCGATCAAGTCGAACTTCCGTGAGGGTCTGACCGTTCTCGAGTACTTCATCGCGACGCACGGTGCCCGCAAGGGTCTGGCGGACACCGCGCTGCGGACCGCCGACTCGGGTTACCTGACCCGTCGTCTGGTGGACGTCTCGCAGGACGTCATCATCCGTGAGGACGACTGCGGCACCGAGCGTGGTCTTCCCAAGCGGATCGGCCAGCGTCTCGACAACGGCGTCGTCGTCAAGGACGAGAACGCAGAGACCGCGGCCTACGCCCGCTCGGCGGCCGTGGAGGTGCTGCACCCGGACACGGGTGCCGTGCTCGCCACCGCCGGCGAGGACCTCGGCGACGTCAAGATCGACGAGCTGGTCGCTGCCGGCATCGACGAGGTGAAGGTCCGCTCGGTCCTCACCTGCGACGCCAAGACCGGCACGTGCGCCAAGTGCTACGGCCGTTCGCTCGCCACCGGCAAGCTGGTCGACATCGGTGAGGCGGTCGGCATCATCGCCGCCCAGTCCATCGGTGAGCCCGGCACGCAGCTGACGATGCGTACCTTCCACACCGGTGGTGTGGCCTCCGCGGACGACATCACGCAGGGTCTTCCCCGCGTGGTCGAGCTCTTCGAGGCCCGCACCCCCAAGGGTCGTGCGCCCATCACCGAGGCCGCCGGTCGCGTCACCATCGAGGAGACCGACAAGGCCAAGAAGGTGCTCATCACCCCGGACGACGGTTCCGAGGTGCAGGAGTACCCCGTCAGCAAGCGCTCGCGCATGCTGGTCGGCGAGGGTGACCACGTCGAGGTCGGTCAGCGGCTCACCCAGGGCACGGAGGACCCGCAGGACGTCCTGCGCATCCTCGGTGTCCGTCGGGCCCAGGAGCACCTGGTGGACGAGGTCCAGGCCGTGTACCGCAGCCAGGGCGTGTCGATCCACGACAAGCACATCGAGATCATCGTGCGGCAGATGCTGCGTCGCGTTCTCGTGCTGGAGCAGGGCGACACCAACCTGCTCCCCTCGGACCTGGTCGACCGGGTCAAGTTCGAGGAGGAGAACCGTCGGGTCGTCTCCGAGGGCGGCAAGCCCGCGGCCGGACGTCCGCAGCTGATGGGTATCACCAAGGCATCGCTGGCCACCGAGTCGTGGCTGTCGGCGGCGTCGTTCCAGGAGACCACGCGCGTCCTCACCGACGCGGCGATCCACGGCAAGTCCGACTCGCTGCGCGGCCTGAAGGAGAACGTGATCATCGGAAAGCTGATCCCGGCTGGCACCGGCCTCGAGCGGTACCGCAACATCCGGGTGGAGCCGACCGAGGAGGCGCGTGCGAACGCGTACTCCGTCACCGGTTACGGCGACTACGACTACGACTTCGGCAACACCGCCGGAGGCCAGGCAGTCGCACTGGACGACTTCGACTTCGGCTCCTACCAGAGCTGACCCGAAGCACCACCCAGCACAGCAGCAACGGCGAGGGCCGGCTTCCCACCAGGGAGGCCGGCCCTCGCCGCCGTTCCTCCCCCCACCCGCGCTCCTCCTCCTGTTCCTGCCGTTGAGTTGGGAGTTAGGGCCCGTCGAGTTGGGCCTCGTGGCCGTTTTCGCGGGCCGGGAGGCCCAACTCAACGGGGGTGGTGTGCGAACGTTCGGTGTGGACATCGCGTACCGGACGACGATCGCGGCCGGCCGCCTCGCGTTCGCGGCGCTGGGTCTCCGGATCACCGTCGAGGGCGACGAGCGGGTCCCGAGGACCGGTCCGGTGGTGCTCGCCGCCAACCACGTGAGCTTCCTGGACTTCCTGCTGGTCGGCCTCGTCGGCACCCGCAGCCGTCGCCACGTGCGGTTCCTCGCCCGGCACGACATCTGGGACCACCGCCTGGCGGGGCCCTTCATGTCGGCGATGCGTCACGTCCCGGTCGACCCCGAGGCGCCCGCGGCGGCGTACCTCCGCGCCCGCTCCCTGCTGCGTGACGGGGAGGCGGTGGGGGTGTTCCCCGAGGCAGGGGTCAGCACCTCCTTCACCGTGCGTGCCCTGATGCCGGGCGCCGTGGCCCTGGCGGCGGAGACCGGTGCGCCGATCCTGCCCGTGGCGTTGTGGGGGCCGCAGCGGATCGCCACGGCGCACCGTCCCGTCGAGCTGCGACGCGGGCGGCCGGTGGCGGTGAGCGTCGGCACGCCGTACGACGTGCCTCGTGGAGCCGACCTGGTGCAGGCCACCCGGCACCTCGGAGACACCCTGCAAGGCATGCTCGACGTGCTTCAGGCCCGGCCCGAGCACCAGCCCCGACCGGGCGAGCGGGCGTCCTGGCATCCCGCACACCTCGGTGGTGCCGCGCCCACGGTCGAGCAGGCCCGGATCGTCGAGACGACGGTCCCGCGCCGGGCCGTGCCCCCGGACTGGTTCAGAGGTGGCGCACCGGGTGCCGGTGGCTGAGCGCGAGCTCCTGCTCGACGTGTGAGCGGTGGTGGTCGGGCTCGAGCACGCCGGGGGTGTCCGCGGTGACCGTGCTGATCGGGTCGACGAGCACGTTGAGCCGCCGCGCGACCGGGGTCGCGGCCAGCAGGAGCGCCACGGCCACGGCGGCGCCGCTGACGAGCAGGAACGCGGTGACGGGATCACGCTCGGTCAGGTCGCCGACGCCGGCGTACGACGCGGCCTTCACGAAGAACCCGTGGAACAGGTAGACCACCAGGCTCGCCGAGCCGAGCGGCGTGAACCAGCGCTGGGACGTCGGGATGAGCGCGAGCGCGCTGAGCGTGAGCAGACCGGCCACCGCCAGCATGAGGCCGCGGAGCAGGACTCCCTCGGCGAACGTGACACCGAGCTCGCCGTAGCTGGCCCGCCAGTAGAGCCACTCCTTGCTGATCGCCGGCGTGACGAACACGGCCACCACGAAGGCGGCGCTCAGCAGCGCGACGGCGACGACCCGGACCCGGACGCCCGCGAGCCGTTGGAGCTGCTCGCGGGTGACGGTCAGGCCGAGCACGAAGAACGGGAGCAGGCCCAAGGCGCGTGCGACGTCGAGCGGGTCGCCCGAGGTGGCGCCTCCGAGAAGGCTGACGGCCACCGCCAGGACCAGCGGGTGCCGGACCCGGTTGAGGAGCGGTGTCGCGAGGCGCCAGAGGAAGAGGACCGAGAGGTACCACATCGGCCAGTGCGGGTCGACGTACAGCGTGGACATGTCCTCACCGCCGACGGCCGAGCGGAAGAGCGCCAGCAGGGTCTCGAAGACCAGGTAGGGGACCACCACGGTGGTGAGCAGCTTGCGCAGGTTGGCGCGGGTGTAGCTGAAGCTCCGGGAGAGGTAGCCCGTCACCAGCACGAACGCCGGGACGTGCCAGGCGTAGAGGAAGGAGTAGACGGGGCTGGTCTCCGACCAGTCGGGGAAGAGCGTCCAGGCGTGCCCGACGACGACGAGCGTGACCAGCAGCATCTTCGCGTTGTCGAAGAAGGGGTCACGGGACGAGGTGGCGCGGCGCACGGGTTGAGTTTCCCCGGCCAGGTTGTCGGTGAAACAGGCCGTCCGGAGGTGTGCGCCACACCACTAGACTCCCGGCATGCCTGAGGACGAAGCCCCGCCCCGCCGGCAGCGCATCGCCGCCTACGCCCTGCTCTTCCGGGACGACGAGGTGTTGCTGACCCGGATGTCCGAGCGGACCCGGATCCCGGGCCGGTGGACGCTCCCCGGAGGCGGCATCGACCACGGCGAGGACCCGCGCGAGGCCCTGGTCCGTGAGGTCTACGAGGAGACAGGCCTGCACATCAACGCCGGCGTCGTCGCCGACGTGCACAGCTCGCACTTCACCGGCCCCCGCTCCGACGGGCTGGTCGAGGACTACCACGGGATCCACCTGATCTTCCTGGCCTCGGTCCTGCCCGGGTCCGAGGACGTGGAGCCGCACGTCACCGAGGTGGACGGCTCGACGGACCTGGCGGTCTGGATGAACCGCGAGGAGGCACTGGGCCTGGACCTGCTCTCCGCCGCCCGCTACGCCCTGGCTGACCTGAGGGTGGCCGGCTGACATGCACCCCGCACCCGAACATCCCGAGAGCGTCTTCACGTATGGCGCCCCTGCCCTGAAGTTCGGGGCGGGGTCGTCCGACGAGATCGGCCACGACCTCTCCTCGTACGGCGTTCGCCGGGTCCTCGTGGTCACCGACGCCGGCGTCGCCGCGACGGGTCACCCGCAGCGGGTCGCCGACCAGATGGCTGCCTTCGGCATCGAGGCGCGGGTGTTCGACGGCGTGCACGTCGAGCCGACCGACGCGAGCCTGATCCACGCGGTCGAGCTCGCACGCGAAACCGGTCCGTGGGACGCCTACGTTGCGGTCGGTGGCGGCTCGGCCATCGACACCGCCAAGGCGGTCAACCTCCTGATGACCAACCCGGGCGAGCTGATGGACTACGTGAACGTCCCCGTCGGGAAGGGGTCCGCCCCCGTCAACGCGCTCGCCCCGCTCGTCGCGGTACCGACCACGACGGGCACCGGCAGCGAGAGCACCACGATCTGCGTCCTGGACGTGCTGGCCCAGAAGGTCAAGACCGGCATCAGCCACCCGCGGCTGCGGCCGACCCTCGCGGTGGTCGACCCTCGGCTCACGATGAGCCAGCCGGCCGGGGTCACCGCGGCCTGCGGGATGGACATCTTGTGCCACGCGCTGGAGAGCTGGACCGCGCGGCCGTTCACGTCCTTCGAGCACAAGACCCCGGAGCAGCGGGTGCCCTACTGCGGAGCGAACCCGATAGCCGACATGTGGGCGGAGAAGTCGATGCGCCTGCTCGCCGACAGCTTCCGCACCGCCGTCCACCACGGCGACGACGAGGTCGCACGCGAGCAGATGGCGCTCGCGGCGACGTTCGCCGGGATGGGCTTCGGCAACGCGGGCGTGCACATCCCGCACGCCAACGCCTACCCGGTCGCCGGGAGGGTTCGTGACTTCCACCCCAAGGGCTACCCTGCGGGCCACGCGATGGTGCCGCACGGGATGGCGGTCTCGCTGACCGCTCCGGCGGCGTTCCGGTTCACCTTCGACGCCGACCCCGCGCGGCACGTCCGGGCCGCGCAGATGCTCGCCCCGGACGCCGAGCGGCCGCCCGACGACCGGGACTACCTGCCCATGGTGCTCGCCGACCTGATGCGCGACATCGGCATCCCCAACGGCCTCGCCGCCGTCGGCTACACCGAGTCCGACGTCCCGGACCTGGTCGAGGGCACCCTCAAGCAGCAGCGCCTGCTGGCGACGGCGCCCCGGGAGGTCACCGAGGACGACGCGGCGGCGATCCTGCGGGGCTCCCTCGAGCTGTGGTGAGCGCGCCGGCCGAGGCGGTCCTCGCCGAGCTGGCCCGTGCCGGAGTCGCCGACGTCGACGGCTCGACGCTGGCGCGGGCGCTGTACTCCACGGACGCCTCCCTCTACCGGGTGCCGCCGCTGGTGGTGGTCCGGCCGCGCGACACCGACGAGGTCCTCGCCACCCTCGACGTCGCACGGAGGACCGGCACGCCGGTGACGATGCGCGGCGCGGGCACCTCGATCGCGGGCAACGCGGTCGGCCCGGGCATCGTCGTCGACACGTCGAAGCACCTCAACCGCGTGCTCGCGGTCGATCCGGAGGCCGGCACCGCGGACGTGCAGCCCGGCGTGGTCCACGCCGCCCTCCAGCGCGCCGCGGCGCCGTACGCCCTGCGCTTCGGCCCCGACCCCTCCACGCACACCCGCTGCACGGTCGGCGGGATGATCGGCAACAACGCCTGCGGGTCCCGGGCGCTGGGCTACGGCCGCACCTCCGACAACGTCGTCGCCCTCGACGCCGTCACCGGCGCAGGGGAGCGGGTGCGCACGAGGGAGCCCGCAGGTACGGCGGCCACCGGGCTGGCCGCCCTGGTGGACACCCACCTCGCCACCGTCCGCACCGAGCTCGGCCGGTTCGGCCGGCAGGTCTCCGGCTACAGCCTCGAGCACCTGCTGCCGGAGCACGGTCGTGATCTCGGGCGCTTCCTCGTCGGCAGCGAGGGAACCCTGGCCGTCGTCCTCGGCGCCACAGTCCGGCTCGTGCAGGACCCACCGGCCCGGGCCCTCGCGGTGCTGGGCTACCCGTCGATGTTCGAGGCCGCCGACGCCGTGCCCGGCCTGCTGCACCACCCGCTCGTCGCCTGCGAGGGGCTCGACTCCCGGATCGTCGACGTCGTGCGGACGCGCCGGGGCACGGTCCCCGACCTGCCGCGCGGTGCCGGCTGGCTGTTCGCCGAGGTGGCCGGCGCCACCGAGGCCGAGGTCGTCGCGGCGGCCCGGGCCGTCATCGCCGACGCGGGCGCGCTGGACGCCAGGGTGGTGGTCGCGCCGGCCGAGGCCGCAGCGCTCTGGCGGATCCGCGAGGACGGAGCCGGACTGGCCGCGGTGAGCCTCGACCGGCCCGCGCACTCCGGCTGGGAGGACGCCGCGGTCCCGCCGGACCGGCTCGGCGGCTACCTGCGCGGCTTCGACGCGCTGCTGCGCGACTACTCCTACGACGGCGTGCCCTACGGCCACTTCGGCGACGGCTGCGTGCACGTCCGGATCGACTTCGAGCTGCGCGAGCAGCCGGGGCGGGCCCGGTTCCGCGAGTTCCTCCGCGACGCCGCGAGGCTGGTGGCGTCGTACGGCGGCACCCTGTCCGGCGAGCACGGCGACGGCCGTGCCCGGTCCGAGCTGCTGCCGCTGATGTACTCCACCGAGGTGATCGACCTGTTCGGCCGGGTGAAGGCGCTGCTCGACCCCGACGACCTGCTCAATCCCGGCGTGCTCGTCGCGCCGCGTCCCGTCGACGCCGACCTCCGGCTGGCCGCACCGATGCGCGAGCCGTCCCGCGAGCTGCGCTGGGCGCACGACTCCGGCTCCGTGGTCGACGCCGTGCACCGCTGCACGGGCGTCGGGAAGTGCCTGGCCGCCCCGGCCGGAGGGGTGATGTGCCCGTCCTACCAGGCCACGCGCGACGAGAAGGACTCCACGCGTGGCCGGGCCCGGGTGCTGCAGGAGATGGTCAACGGCACCCTCGTCTCGGACGGCTGGCGCTCGGACGAGGTGCACCAGGCGCTCGACCTCTGCCTGTCCTGCAAGGGATGTGCCTCCGACTGCCCGACCGGCGTGGACATGGCGACCTACAAGTCGGAGGCGCTGCACCAGCGCTACCGGGGCCGGGTCCGGCCGCGCAGCCACTACGCCCTCGGTCGGCTGCCGCGGTGGCTGCGGATGAGCGGGCCGGTCGGCGGACTGTCTGCACCGGTGCTCGGCAGCTCCTTCGTGCAACGGCTGGCCAAGGCCGCAGCCGGTGTCGACGCGCGGCGCAGCATCCCGCTGCCGGCCCGGCGGTCCCTGCGAGCGTGGGCCCGCAGGACGTCGTACGAAGCGCGGGTTACTGCCCGCGAGAGGTCTGACGTCCCGGACGTGGTCATCTGGGCCGACACGTTCACCGACCACTTCACCCCGGGCAACGGCCACGCCGCCGTCGAGCTCCTCGAGCGCGCTGGACTGCGCGTCGGGGTCGTGGGGGAGATCGCCTGCTGCGCGCTGACGTGGGTCAGCACCGGCCAGCTCGACACCGCCCGCAAGATCCTGGGCCGGACGGTGGGGACGCTGCACGCGTACGCCGCCGCGGGGATCCCGGTCCTCGCCCTCGAGCCGTCCTGTCTCGCGACCCTGCGCTCCGACGCGGCCGAGCTGCTCGACGACCCGCGCGTCGCTGAGGTCGCACGCAACACCGTCACCCTCGCCGAGCTGCTCACCGGGCTCGACGGGTGGACGCCGCCGGACCTGACCGGCACCGAGATCGTCGTCCAGCCGCACTGCCACCACGCCGCCGTGCTCGGCTGGGAGAGCGACGCGCGGCTGCTGGAGCGGACCGGAGCCACGGTCACCCGCGTCGACGGGTGCTGCGGCCTGGCCGGCAACTTCGGGGTCGAGCGGGGGCACTACGAGGTGTCCGTCGCGGTGGCCGAGACGCACCTTCTCCCGGCCGTCCGGGCGGCCGGCCCGGGCGCCGTCGTACTCGCGGACGGCTTCTCCTGCCGCACCCAGCTGGACGACCTCGCAGGGGTAGGGTCGGTGCATCTGGCCGAGCTGCTGAACGCGGCGGCAAGACCGGACAGACAGGGCTGAAC
>CAVQGT010000002.1:0-376427 GCA_963712145.1 uncultured Actinomycetota bacterium
GGGAGAGGCGGTAGTCCGCATGCGTGGTCGTCATCGGTTAGGGGGACCTTCCGTTGGAATCAGGCGCCATGCTACCCATTGCCCAGGGGGCCGACACTCCGGGCGGTGGGACGTCCAACACACTGTGATCGGCACTGTGTTGTCCGGTCTAGACGAATGGTGGGGCTGCTGATGCGCATCTCAGTGATCGGTTGCGGCTACCTCGGCGCCGTTCACGCCGCCTGCATGGCGAAGATCGGCCATGAGGTGGTGGGCGTCGACATCGTCGAGTCCCACATCGAGGCCCTGGCCGCGGCCGAAGCCCCGTTCTTCGAGCCCGGGCTGGGCGACCTTCTCGCGGAGACGCTCGCCACCGGCCGGCTCACCTTCACCACCGACATGAGCGCAGTGAAGGGCGCGGAGGTGCATTTCGTCTGCGTCGGCACGCCCCAGAAGCGGGGGGAGTACTCCGCCGACCTCACGTATGTGGATGCGGCGGTGGAGGACCTGCTGCCGTATCTCTCACCGGGTGACCTGGTGACCGGGAAGTCCACCGTGCCGGTCGGCACCGCGGCCCGGCTGGCCGAACGCATCGCCGAGGTCGCCCCCGAGGCGACGCTGGCCTGGAACCCGGAGTTCCTCCGTGAGGGGTTCGCCGTCAAGGACACCCTGCACCCCGACCGGATCGTCTACGGCATCGCCGACGGTGAGCCGGGTGCGCGTGCGCGCAAGCTCCTCGATGAGGTCTACGCCGCTCAGATCGCGGCGGGGACGCCGGTGGTGGTCACTGACTACGTCACCGCCGAGCTGGTGAAGGTGGCGGCGAACTCGTTCCTCGCCACGAAGATCTCCTTCATCAACGCGATGGCCGAGCTGTGCGAGGCGACGGGAGCCGACGTGACCCAGCTCGCCGACGCCATCGGCCACGACGAGCGGATCGGTCGACGGTTCCTCAATGCCGGTCTCGGCTTCGGCGGCGGCTGCCTCCCGAAGGACATCCGGGCGTTCATGGCCCGCGCCGGCGAGCTCGGTGTCGACCAGGCGCTGACCTTCCTGCGCGAGGTCGACTCCATCAACCTGCGCAGACGGGTCCGGATGGTCGACCTCGCTCGCGAGGAGTGCGGTGGCTCGATCGCCGGCACGCGCATCGCCGTCCTCGGCGCCTCGTTCAAGCCCGACAGCGACGACGTTCGCGACTCGCCCGCGCTGAACGTCGCCGCCGTGATGCAGCTGCAGGGCGCCAAGGTCGTCGTCACAGACCCAAGGGCAGTCGAGAACGCCAGCAGGAAGTGGCCGGACCTGTCGTTCGCGGCGACTGCCGAAGAGGCCGCCGCCGGTGCCGAGCTCGTCCTTCTGCTGACCGAGTGGCCCGAGTATGTCGGGCTCGACCCCGACGCCTTCGGCAAGGTGGTCAAGCAGCGCCGGATCCTGGACGGTCGAAATGTGCTGGACCCCGTGGTCTGGCGCGGAGCCGGTTGGACGTACCGGGCCCTGGGGCGCCCCTGATCCCCGGTCTTTCAGAGCGCCCGTCCTCAGCGCGGAGGGGTTCGAGCTGGCCGGCCACGGCGCTTGCCGACCAGCTGCTCAGCCCTCGTTTCCGGGGAGCCGCCAGGCGGCGGCGTTGTTGTCGAAGGCCGGCAGGCCCCGGGTCTGGCGGATGAAGCCCCAGACGAGCGGGCCGAGCAGCAGCATGGCGGCGCCGATGAGGCCGACGTACTCCGGCGGCACCCCGAGCATCTTCAGGCCGGTCAGGGTCAGCACGATCACGATGCCGCGCCGGATCACCGACTGGGAGACCCAGTTGGCCAGCCGGGCGCCGAGGAAGGTGCCGGGGGTGCCGCCCACGATGAGCGGGATCAGGACCGCCCAGTCGACGCCGGTGACCAGCACGTGGCTGACCGCAGCCGCGAAGACCAGGGGGACGGCCTGCACCAGGTCGGTGCCGACCAGCTTCACCGCGCTGAGCGTGGGGTAGAGCAGCAGCAGGGCGACCATGATCAGCGATCCGGAGCCGACGCTGGTGATGCCGACCAGCAGGCCGCCCACGGCGCCGACCAGCAGGGTCAGGGCGGGCCGGACCTGCGGGTCGTCCTGGGAGATGACGTTGCCGGCGGTGACGTGGCGGAGCTGGAGGTACATCCGCATGGCGTAGGTCGCGGCGGTGAACAGCAGCGCCACGCCGATCGCGTAGGTCAGGAAGCTCTCGCCCTCGTCGCCACCGCCGCCGAGCGCCTCGACGATGAAGGCGCCGGCGAACGCGAACGGCACCGACCCGCAGATCAGCAGGCCGGCGAGCTTGAGGTTGGGCTTGCCGTGCCTCCAGTGCACCGTCGCGCCCACCGACTTGTTGACGCTGGCGGCCACCAGGTCGTTCGCGACCGCGGCGGAGGCGGGCGTGCCGAGGAAGATCAGCGCCGGGGTCATCAGCGCGCCGCCGCCCATGCCGGTCAGCCCGACCACGATGCCGACGCCGAAGCTGACGATGAGGACCGAGAGCGCCGCGGTGGTGAGGAGCTCGTTCACTTGGTGCCCTTCGTCAGGTAGCCGGCGTCGTAGAGGTAGGCGAGGACGTCGTCGAGGGCGTCCTCGATGGTGCGTCCGGTGGTGTCGACCCGCACCGCGGCGTCCTCGGGCTCCTCGTAGGGCGAGGAGATGCCGGTGAACTCGGGGATCTCGCCGGCTCGCGCCTTGGCGTAGAGGCCCTTGCGGTCGCGGCGCTCGCACTCCTCGAGGGGGGTCGCCACGTGGATCAGCACGAAGGCGCCGCCGGCCTCGTCGACCATCTGTCGGACGTCCTGGCGGGTGGAGTCGAACGGCGCGATCGGGCTGCAGATCGCCACGCCGCCGTGGCGGCTGATCTCGGCGGCCACCCAGCCGATGCGGCGGATGTTGGTCTCCCGGTCCTCCTTGGAGAAGGTCAGGCCGGCCGAGAGGTTCCGTCGTACGACGTCACCGTCGAGGCTCGTCACCGTGCGGTCGCCCTGCTCCAGGATCACGTCGTGCAGGGCCCGGGCGAGCGTCGACTTGCCGCTGCCCGACAGACCGGTGAAGAACAGCACCAGGCCCTGCTCGTGGGGCGCCGGCAGGTCCCGCTCGACGATGGCCGCGATGTCGCCGGGAAGGTCGCCCTCGCCGGTCACGCCCAGGACGGCGCCGGGCGCGTAGTGCTCGACCACGCGCTGGCCGAGCAGGTGGTCCGCCTCGGCGTCGCCGCGACTGGCGAGGGGAACGGCGACGACGTGGGCGTCGTCGAGGTGGGACGCGGCCGCCAGCGTGGCGCGGATCAGCGCGGGCGGGGTCAGGTCGGGGGTGCCGGTGCCGGTCAGGGCCAGGAGGATCGACCGGAGCGTCGGTGGCGGCGGACGCCGATCCGGTCGAGGTCCCAGTGGTCAGGGCGTCGGCGACCGGAACGGTGAGGGCGTCGTCGCCGTACTGCTCGCGGACCTGGGTCGGGGTCAGGTAGAGCCGCCGGAACGCGCCGAACTCGTTGTGAGCGAGCGGCGTGACCGTGCCCTGGATGCCCGTCTCGTCGCCGGCGTCGTAGGTGCCCTCGACGGCCACGTGGGCGAGCGGGACGCCCTCGGGGTCGACCAGCTCGATGCGCCCGGCCGCCTCTGCCGCTGCGGCGACGTCCCTCGGGACATGGAGGGTGACGAGGCCGTCCGGGCCCTCGAAGCCGTTCAGCGGGGCCAGGGCGCCGTGGGTGAGCAGCTCGAGGTCGTCGAGCTCGCGCGGAGTCGGGCAGTGCTGGGGGGCGGGGGAGTCAGGCACGCGGACAGTCTGCCGCATAGGGTTTGCGGCATGTCTGCGCCGGTTGTCATTGCTGAGGTCGTCCGCTCCGGGTTCGTGGAGGGTCACCACTACGGCTCGGTCGTGGCCCTGGAAGCCGACGGCTCGGTCGCCTGGTCCGTGGGAGACGTGGACTCGCCGATCCTGCCAAGGTCCTGCAACAAGCCGCTCCAGGCGGTCGGCATGCTGCGCGCCGGCCTCGACCTCGACGGTGAACTGCTGGCGCTCGCGTCGGCCTCGCACTCCGGGGAGCCGTTCCACATCGAGGGCGTCCGGCGGATCCTCGACACAGCCGGCCTCACGGAGGCGGACCTGCAGACGCCGCTGGGTTACCCCCTCGACGACGACGCCCGGGACACGCACATCCGTGCCGGCGGCGCCCAGACCTCGATCGCGATGAACTGCTCCGGCAAGCACGCGGCGATGCTCGCCACCTGCGTCGTCAACGGTTGGGAGACCGCGACCTACCGCGAGCCCGACCACCCGCTGCAGAAGGAGATCGCGGATACGTTCGCTGAGCTCACCGGTGAGCCGGTGGATGCCGTCGCCGTCGACGGATGTGGGGCTCCGCTTCTTTCCTCGTCGCTCATCGGATTGGCCCGAGCATTCCGCACGCTGTCCCTGGCTACCTCAGGTGCGGAACACCGCGTCGCAGAGGCGATTCGAGCCTTTCCCGAATGGACCTCCGGGACCAGGCGGGACGAAAAAGATCTGCTCCACGCTATTCCAGGTGCCATCGGAAAGGCCGGGGCCGAGTCTTGTTATGCGGTCGGCCTGCCCGACGGGCGCGCGGTCGCGATGAAGACCGATGACGGGGCGGCAAGGGTGCGGCCGGTGGTCATGGCCGCCGCCTTGGAGCGTCTGGGCTGGGTCGACGAGCCGGGCGTGGACGTTGAGGCAGTGCGCCGTACCGGCGTGGTGGAACTGCTCGGTGGCGGTCGCCCGGTCGGGTCGCTGCGCAGCTGCTTCTGAAATCGCCGCTCGCTCTCTGATTATGAGACTGGCAAGCGCTAGTGGTTGTCAGACCCCCCTCGCGCGTTGGTAGGGTCCAACGAGACAAATCCAGAAATAGGAGTCTTTCTGACTCCTCTGGGTAAGGCGCATAAGACCGACGTCAGTCGAAAACGAGGGGAAGCTATGTTCGGGAAGCACCTTAAGAAGTCCGTTGCCACGGCAACGGCCGTTGGGGCAGTGCTCGCTGTTGCAGCGACCAGCACCTCCGGGGTCGTCACCGCCTCACCCGACTTCAGGAACGTGGCCTGCACGAACGGCTACCCGAACCCTGCGGTGTCCAACACCAACTTGGCGCTGACGCGCCCGATCCAGCAGTACGGCCAGCGCAACCGCGCCAACGTGACCGTCACCGCCAACGGCCAGGACGGCACCGGCAAGGTCCGCATCTCGGTCGCGGGCAACACCTGGACCGTCCCGCTGCAGGACGGCGAGGCGAGCCAGGCGCTGCCCCGCAGGCTCGACGCCGGCGCAACCTACACGGTGCGCGCCCGCTACATCCCGGACTGCGCGGACGGTGAGGTCGCGGGCAGCAGCGACTCCGAGCCGCTGACCGTCGGCAAGGCCGACACCAACATCACCTCGCGCTACGCCCCGAACATCCAGCGTGGCGAGCGGCCTCGCGTGCGCGCCGTCGTCTCGTCGACGGTCTCGCCCGGCGGTGAGGCGCGGGTGATCATCACGAACGGCAAGGCGCGTCAGGCCAAGACGGTCAGCGTCGAGAAGATCGGCGGCGGCGATAGCACCATCAAGGCCCGCTTCGCCAGCGTCCGCAAGCTCGGCCAGTGGGACGTGAAGATCAAGTACCTCGGCACGCGCAACTTCGAGCCGAGCCGCGCGTTCGGCGGCTTCGTCGTCAAGCGGTGACTCTGAGCTCCTAGAGTTTTCGGATGCCAGCTGGCAAGACAGCACAGCGACTCCGGTGGGCCATGTTGCTCGCCGGAGTCGCTGCTGTTGCGCTCGTTGCGTTCACCGGCTGGCAGGCGCTGAAGGCCAAAGATGCGCTCGAGCTGGTGGCGGGCGACTTCCAGACGCTCAGCGGGCAGCTGACCTCCGGCGACCAAGCCGGCTCCCGGTCGACGCTCGAGCAAGCCCAGGGGCACGCCGAGGATGCCCGGTCGCATACTCGCGGTCCGGGATGGTGGCTCACCAGCAAGCTCCCCGGTGTCGGTGACAACATCGTCGCGGTGCGCACGGTGGCTGACGTGGTGGACGGCCTCGCCTCCGAGGTGCTCCCGTCGGTGGTCGACGCCACCGCCACGCTGAAGCCGAAGAACCTCCGTCCCAAAGATGGACGGGTCGACCTACAACCGATCGCCGACATCGCGGCGTCAGTCGTGGAGGCGGACCGCCAGCTGCAGGTGGAGGAGGATCGGGTCGCCGCTCTCCGGCCGGGCCAGCTGGCGCCGCAGATCGCCCGACCGGTGCGGATGCTGCAGGACAAGCTCGCAGAGGCGGCCAACCTTTCCGGCCGCGCCTCGATCGCGGTGCGGCTGCTGCCGGACATGCTCGGTGGTGACGGGCCCCGCACCTACCTGATGCTCTTTCAGAACAACGCCGAGGTGCGGGCCACCGGAGGCATCCCCGGCTCGTTCGCCACTGTGAACGTGAACGCGGGAAGATCTCGCTGGGTCGCCAGGGCGACGCGCAGACGGTGGGCATGTTCGACACCCCGCCGATCCCGCTCACGACAGCAGAGCGGGCCCTGTTCGGCGAGAACCTCGGCCGCTACCCGCAGGACGTCAACTTCACCCCTGACTTCCCGCGCTCCGCCGAGCTGATCCGGGCCATGTGGAACGCCAAGCACGGCACCAAGGTCGACGGGGTGATCTCCACCGACCCGGTCGCGCTGTCCTACCTGCTGCGCGGCACCGGTCCGGTCGACCTGGGAGCCGGACAGCGGCTCACTGCTGAGAACGCGGTCTCGATGCTGCTCAGCGAGGTCTACGCCGCGATCCCCGACCCGGCGGCGCAGAACGTCTACTTCAACGCGGTGGCCTCCCAGGTCTTCGAGGCCGTCTCCAGTGGACAGGGGGACCCCGAGACTGTGCTGAAGGGGCTGTCCCAGGGTGCATCGGAGCGGCGGATCCTGCTCTGGTCGGCCGACGAGGAGGAACAGGCGCTGATCGCTCCGACCCGGCTCGCCGGCGCGCTCGACCGGGATCCTGCCGGCCCACCGAATGTCGGGATCTTCCTCAACGACGGCACCGGCGCGAAGATGGACTACTACCTCGACTACGAGGCGTCGGTCGAGCCGGTGCGCTGCCAGGGCGACCGGCAGCTGCTCGACGTGCGTCTCACGATGACCTCGCGCGCGCCTGAGGGTGGGGCGGGACTCCCGGACTATGTCGCCGAGTCGGTCGCCGGCGTGCCGCGCGGGACGATCCGCACCACGGTCTACGCCTACGCGCCCGTCGAGGGCTACGTCGACGAGACCCGCGTCGACGACGAGGCGATCAGCCTGGACCGGCTCGACCACGACGGTCGCTCGCTGGTGTCCACGACCGTCGACGTGACGCCGGGCCAGACCCGGGTCCTGCGGTTCGCCATGGTGGCCGGCGAGGGGCAGCGCGGCCCGGCCGACCTGCGGGTCACGCCCGGTGTCACCGGCTCGGGTGTCGGCGTCGTTGGCCGGGATGCATGCTGACGGCGCGCAGCGTCGTACGAGCGATTCGCCTTGTTTCTAAAGCATTCTGTGGCATCACTCACCTAGACCGCCCTTGTGTTTGCTAGCAAGAGTTAGCACACTGGAGGCATGGCGAAGTTCGGGGTCGGCAAGACGGTCGAGTCGCTCGGGGACTACCTCCGCGAGCAACGGCTTGCTGCCAAGCTGTCGCTGCGTCAGCTCGCTGAGCAGGCCGGCGTCTCCAACCCCTACCTGAGCCAGATCGAGCGCGGGCTGCGCAAGCCGTCCGCGGAGGTGCTGCAGCAGATCGCCAAGGCACTTCGGATCTCCGCCGAGACCCTCTACGTGAGGGCCGGGATCCTCGACCCCCAAGACGGTGAAGTCCGTTCGGTCGAGCTCGCGATCCTCGCGGACACCGGACTCACCGAACGACAGAAGCAGTCGTTGCTGGACGTCTATGAGTCGTTCCGCGCGGCGAACTCCCACTCCCCAGGAGGAAACTGACATGGCTACCACTACCAAGAACAAGCAGTTCAAGTTCGACGCCACGCGCCCGTTCTACGCCGCCGTCGGCGCCGGCGACCTCGCCATCGAGCTGGCCCGCACCACCGCCGTGGACGTCCAGGCCCGCGTCGCCAAGGTCGACATCGAGCCCAAGGCGCTGCGCGACCAGGCCGTCACGCTGGTCAGCACCCGCGTCGAGGAGCTCCAGGGCGACGCCAAGAAGGCGCAGACCGCCCTCGAGGCCCGCATCGCCGAGCTCCAGGCCGACGCCAAGGCGCTTCCGGAGAAGATCGAGAAGCTCGTCGCCGAGTACGTCGCCGAGCTGAACAAGGCCGTCGACGAGCTCAACAAGACCTACGCCGAGCTCGCCGGCCGCGGCCAGGACTTCGTCGCCCGGGTCCGCAAGCAGGAGGCCACCAAGCAGACCAAGGCCGCCGCCAAGACCACCACGGCCAAGGCGAAGACCACCGCCACCCAGGCCAAGAAGGCCACCAAGGCGACCGGCGCGCAGGCCAAGAAGTCGGCCGGCACCACCAAGGCCGCCGCCAAGAAGTCGGCCAAGCCCGCCGCCTCCTCGGCCAAGGCCACCGGCACCGCCGCCAAGAAGACCGCCTCCACGGCCACCCAGGCCACCACGGACGCGGCCGAGAAGGCCGGCAACTGAAGAACCGTCGACCCCGAGGTCGATGACGGACAGCTGACCCTGTTCTGACTCATCCGGCGCCCCCGATCGTTTTGGTCGGGGGCGCCGGTGTGTCTTCTGGCTACCCTGGTCTCGTGCTCTTCGAAATCCAGAGCGGCCTGATGATGGTCGCCACGCTGCTGATCTTCGCTTTCCAGGCGTGGGCGGTCATCGACGCGGTGTCGCACCGCCCGGACGCCTACCTGGCCGCCGACAAGCTCACCAAGACCACCTGGCTGATCATCTTGGGCATCGCCCTGGCCGCGCACATGCTGATCTGGGACCCGATCAGCTTCCTGAACCTGATCGGCGCGGTGGCGGCGATCGTCTACCTGGTCGACGTACGCCCCGCGCTGCGGTCAGTCACCGGGCGCGGTTAAAGGCAGACGCCCCGGGCATTCAGCACCTATCCTCGGAAGTGTTGCCAGATCGGGCTGGCGGTCGCTCTCGCCTGCCGCGCACCAGCAAGGATCAGGGGGATCAGTGTCCGTCGTCGAGGATCTCGTCGGGGAATCACGAGGCATGGCCGCGCGGGCGCGCACCCTGCGTGGTCTGCGCGTCGTGCTGTCCCTGGTAGCCGTTGCGGACGTGCTCACGCTGCTCCTTGCAGTGATGCTGGCGTGGGAGTCGAGGCTCGCCTTCGACATCTGGGCCCGGGACATCGACCCGCAGGCGTCCCTGGGAACTACCGCGGGCCCCTGGATCGTGGTCGCCTGGGTGCTCGTTCTCGGCGCCCAAGGGGGCTACGCCCTGCGACAGTTCGGGTCCGGCGCCGAGGAGTTCCGCATCGTCTTCATGTCCTCGGTCGTCACGGCCGGCGCGGTGGGGATGTTCTGCTACCTGGTCCAGATCCCGCTGTCGCGCGGCTTCGTCCTGCTCACGTTCGTCCTGGGCACACCCATGCTCCTTGTCGAGCGCTACGCAGCCCGCAAGGTCGTGCACGCGCTGCGCATCCGAGGGCGCCTGGTCCGGCGGGTGGTCGCGGTCGGCGGACCTGCCGGGGTCCGTGAGGTCGCCGGCGTGCTCGCGCGCGAGCGCTATGTCGGCTACCACGTGGTCGGCGCCTGCTTGCCGTCGGACGTGACGGTCAGCCCGGGGGCGCTTGTCGTGCCGGTCCTCGGCACGATCGGCGAGACGCGGGAGGTGTGCGACCGGGTCGGAGCGGACACCGTGCTGGTGGCCCGCGGTGGCTACGGGTCCTCGGACGAGCTGCGCCAGATCGCGTGGGACCTCGAGGGCGGCGACATCGACCTGATCGTCGTACCGTCGCTCACCGACATCGCGGGTCCCCGGATCTCGATGCGCCCCGTGGCCGGCCTTCCGCTCCTCCATGTCGAGCAACCTCAGGCGGGCCTGGCCGGCGGCTGGTCGAAGCGCTCCTTCGACGTGCTGGCGTCGACCGCGATCCTGGTGCTGCTGTCACCGCTCATGCTGCTCGTGGCGGTCGCCGTCAAGCTGTACGACGGCGGGCCGGTGTTCTTCCGGCAGCCGCGGATCGGCAAGGACGGGGAGCCGTTCGGGATGGTCAAGTTCAGGTCGATGGTCGTGGACGCCGAGGAGCGCCTCAAGGACCTCGAGCACCGAAACGAGTCCGACGGCCTCTTGTTCAAGATCAAGGACGACCCACGGATCACCCCCTTCGGCAGGTTCATCCGTCGTTACTCCATCGACGAGCTGCCCCAGCTGCTCAACGTCGTGAGGGGGGAGATGAGCCTGGTAGGTCCGCGGCCGCCGCTGCCCAAGGAGGTCGAACGCTACGGCTCGGACGTCCACCGGCGGCTGAAGGTGCGACCGGGGATGACCGGGCTCTGGCAGGTCTCCGGACGCTCGCAGCTGTCCTGGGCGGAGTCGGTCCGGCTCGACCTGTACTACGTCGACAACTGGTCGATGATGAGCGACCTCGTGATCATCTCAAAGACGGTGCGTGCCGTCCTCCGCTCGTCCGGCGCCTATTGAACGCGCGAGTGTGAGAAGGGTCTCCGTGATACCGACCGGCTCAGGTTGTCCTGAAACCCCTTCTGCGTAAGGTGATTGGTGGCGCTTCCCGAACACGGGCGGCGCTGCTGTCTTTCTCGGGCAGCACGTTGGCGCCTGGCTGGGAACGGGCGCTCACTGAGAGGGGAATCCCTATGCAGAAGAACAGCATCCTGAAGAGCCGCACCACCTCCGTCGTCGCCGGCTCGGCCGTGCTCGTCGCCCTCGGTGGCGTGAGCGGCGCCTTCGCGGCCGCCACGATCACGTCCGCCGACATCAAGAACGGCGAGGTCAAGAAGGCCGACATCGGCGCGGACGCCGTCGGCACCTCAGAGCTTCAGGACGACGCGGTCGGCTTCGGCAAGCTCAAGGAGGCCGTCGCTGCCAAGATCAACGAGTCCAGCGCCGCGTCCAACCCGCACTACCAGGGCGCCAACTGGGGCATCATCGACCGGAACACCATCGGTAACGGTGACGCGTACCTGCGCTCCGGCCCGTCCGCGGCCGGCGACGTAGCGCCGCCGGAGGGTATCGGCAGCCTGGGGCTGCGCACCGGTTCGAGCACCGACAAGGCCGCCTTCGGCAACCAGGTCGACTTCGCGGGCGACAAGCTCGCCGACGTCGACGCCGTGGAGTACTCGGTCTTCACCACCGGTGAGAACGCCCGTGCAGGAGCCGGCAACCTCCCGAACGTGGCGGCCGAGGTCGACACCTCCGCGGACGAGGGCATCCAGTACTCGACGCTGGTGTTCACCCCGGAGACGGCGGACGCCAACAAGTGGACGAAGATCGACGCCACCACGGCCAAGCGCTGGTACTTCACCGGTGCAGCAGGCACGTCCAGCAACTGCAACCAGACGACCTACTGCACCCTCGAGGAGGCCAAGGCGGCGTTCAAGGACGCGTCCCTCCTCACGGTCGGTCTCTCGAAGGGCCGTGACAACGCCTTCTCCGGCGCGGTGGACGCACTGGTGTGGGACGACACGACGTACGACTTCGAGCCGACCGGCGTCGAGGAGACCTCCTGACGCGCTGAGCTCGTAGCTGCATGGCGGAAGGACCGGGGCGTCGCCCCGGTCCTTTCTGCTGTCGCGGAAGTAAAGGGATCGATTCTGTCGGTGGTGTCTGTTGGAATGGCGGCATGACCACCCCAGCCGTCGAGGCGATCGATCTGGTGAAGCGTTTCGGCGACTTCACCGCCGTTGACAGAGTCAGCTTCGTTGTCCCGGAGGGCACCGTCCTGGGGCTGCTCGGCCCCAACGGTGCCGGCAAGACCACCACCGTGCGGATGCTGACCACCCTGAGCGAGCCGACCAGCGGGGTGGCCCGCGTGGCCGGCCATGACGTCGTGCGCGAGGCGGACGCCGTCCGGCACAGCATGGGCCTCACCGGCCAGGCCGCCACCGTGGACGAGCTGCTCACGGCCCGCGAGAACCTCTGGCTGATCGGCAGCCTCGCCGGGCTGCCGAAGAAGCTGATCAAGCCCGCCGGTGACGAGCTGCTCGAGCGGTTCTCGCTCGGTGACGCCGCCAACCGGACGGTGAAGACGTTCTCCGGGGGCATGCGCCGCCGGCTCGACCTCGCGGTCAGCCTGATCGCCGCGCCGCCGGTGCTCTTCCTCGACGAGCCGACCACCGGGCTCGACCCGCGCAGCCGCAGCGACCTCTGGGACGTGCTGCGGGGCCTGGTGCGGGAGGGTACGACGCTGCTCCTCACGACTCAGTACCTCGAGGAGGCCGACCAGCTCTGCGACGACATCGTCGTGGTCGACAAGGGGCGGATCATCGCCCAGGGCACGCCCACCCAGCTCAAGGACCAGGCCGGCCGCGCCGCTGTCGTCCTGACCCTCACGGAACTGGATGACCTGGAGCGCGCCGAGGCGCTGGTCCGCGGCGTCGCCCAGGAGGTGCACGTCGAGGCATCCGCGCGCCGGATCACCGCCGCCGCCGACGGGCTGGAGGACATGACCCGGATCGGCCACGTGATCGCCGAGGCGGGCATCGCGGTCGACGACCTCGGGCTCCAGCGTCCCAGCCTCGACGACGTGTTCCTGCACCTCACCGGCCACCGGGCCGAGGAAACCGACCACGGCCACCCGGACGGCCACACGGACCTGTCCGCTGACGACCTGGAAGGGGCACTGCGATGAGCACCGCCACTCGCCCGCCACCGGTGCACCTCTCGCCGGCGTGCGCCCCGAGCTCCGGCCACCGTCCCTGCTGGCCTCCTCGGCCATCGTGGTGCGGCGCAACCTGATCCACATCAAGCGGATGCCGGAGATGCTGCTCGACGTGACCATCCAGCCGGTCATGTTCGTGCTGCTGTTCGCCTTCGTCTTCGGCGGCTCCATCCAGGTCGAGGGCTCCAACTACCGCGAGTTCCTGGTGCCGGGGATCATGGCGCAGACCATCGCGTTCTCCTCGTTCATCGTCGCGATCGGCCTCAACGCCGACCTCGACAAGGGCATCGTCGACCGGCTCAAGTCGCTGCCGATCCACCGCTCCTCGCTGCTGGTCGGCCGCTCGATCTCCAGCCTGATCCACTCCAGCATCGGCATCACCGTGATGGCACTCACCGGTCTGCTGATCGGGTGGCGGATCCGCGGCGGCTTCTTTGACGCAGTGCTGGCGTTCGGGCTGATGCTGCTCTTCGGCTTCGCGATGATCTGGGCAGGCATCCTGGTCGGTTCGCGGATGCGCTCCATCGAGGCCGTCCAGGGCCTGATGTTCACCGTGATGTTCCCGCTGACGTTCCTCGCGAACACGTTCGCGCCCACCGAGAACATGCCGGCCTGGCTGCGCACGGTCGCCGAGTGGAACCCGATCTCCTCGCTGACCCAGGCGACCCGCGAGCTGTGGGGCAACAGCCCCCCGGCGCCGGCCGACGCCGCCTGGCCGCTCCAGCACGCCGTGCCCGTCACGATCGGCTGGTGCCTGTTGATGACCGCGGTGTTCGCGCCGCTCGCGGTGCGGGCGTTCCGACTCCGCTCCCGAGACTGAGAGGCAGTCCGGTGGAGCTGATCGTCGTCGAGGGGGACATCGTCCACCAGGACGTGGACGCGATCGTCAACGCCGCCAACCGCGGCATGCGCGGCGGTGGCGGTGTGGACGGGGCGATCCACGCCGCGGCCGGCCCGGGCCTGCTCGCGGAGTGCGTCGAGCGGTTCCCGCACGGGCTCGGCACCGGCCAGGCCGGGTGGACCCGCGGTCATGGTCTCCGCGCCAGCTGGGTGATCCACGTGGTCGGCCCGAACTACCGCGCGGGGGAGCGCGACCGCTCGCTGCTGGTGTCGTGCTACGCCGCCGCGCTGGACGTCGCCGACGAGATCGGGGCGCGGTCGGTCGCGTTCCCGCTCGTCTCGGCGGGGATCTACGGGTGGCCGAAGGACGACGCGATCCGCGCGGCCGTCGACACCCTCCGGACGACGCCGACCCGGGTCGAGGAGGCCCGGATCGTCACGTTCGGGCGGGCGGCGTACGACGCTGTGACGGCAATCACGGGCGCCCGAATAGGTACTTTACTTTACCAATCGTTTGGTAAACCCCCTTATGGGCACAAGGCGGTTGGGGGGAAGCCCCAACGCGGTGCCTCGACCGAGGCCGTCGTGAAGGTTTTCTGATTACCAGACTCCGCTCGGAGCTGGGGGGAAAGTAGGTTTCGTCATGTCTCGGGCATTCAGTCCATTGCGCCCAGTTGCGGCGCTGTTCGCGGTCCTGCTCGTCATCGGCTTCGGCGTGGTTGCTCCCGCTGGAGCGGCGACGACGTCGACCGGCAAGGGCAACGGAAACGACCAGTCGTCCAGTGCGGTCGCCGACAAGGACGCCGACAGCAAGGCCGACAAGGGCCAGCAGGACTCCCAGGGCGGCGAGTCGAAGGCCGCCGACCACAAGACCAAGGGCACGGCAGGCACGTCGGGTGACGCGACCAAGCCGCAGCCGCTGAGCAAGGCCGACCAGAACACGGGCGGCGCCAACGGCCAGTGCACGGGCGGCACCTACTGCTCGACCCGCGACGGCTCGCCGTCGATGAACGGCAACGGCGGTGGCGAGTCGACCGGCAAGCCGTGTGCCGGCTGCGTCGGCAAGGCCGACAACAAGAACCCCAAGGGCCAGATGCCCGACCCGAAGCACGACGGCAACAACGGCTACGAGTGCGACGACAACAACGGCATCGGCAAGGGCAACCCGGCCCACACCGGCTGCCAGGCGGGCGAGGAGCCCCCGACCACGCCCGAGGACACCTGCCCGGACGGGTCGATGCCCAACGACGACGGCACCTGTGACGTCCCGGTCCCGACCTGCCCGGACGGCTCGATGCCGAACGACGCGGGTGAGTGCGAGGCGCCGCTGCCGACCTGCCCGGACGGCACGATGCCCGGTGACGACGGCACGTGTGCCAACGGCGAGGAGCCGATCTGCCCGGACGGCTCGATGCCGAACGACGACGGCACCTGCGACGCCCCGGTCCCGACCTGCCCGGACGGTTCCATGCCCAACGAGGACGGCACCTGTGACACCGGGACTCCGGGCACCAACCGTCCCCCGACGGTCGCCGGTGTCGAGCAGTTCGCCGGCCCGCAGCCCCCGGCCGGGGTCGAGCAGTACGCCGGTCCGGGTGCCGGTGCGGCAGCTCCCAACGGGATCCTCGGGGTCCTGCCCGCCACGGGTGCGGGAACTCTCATGAACGCACTGGCGGCGACCGGTCTCGGCCTGCTGCTGCTCGGCGCGGCGACCCTGCTGGTCCGCCGTCGCTCGGCCCAGGGCGCCCAGGGGTGACAGACTGAGCACGGCGCGAGCCACCTGAGCACAAGGGTGGGAGGCCTCCTACGGGGGTGCCTCCCACCCTTGTTTTTCGACGCTTTGGCCGCGTCGTGTCAGCGGGGGGCCATGCGGAGGGCGCCGTCCATCCGGATGACCTCACCGTTGAGGTAGTCGTGGTCGATGATCGCGAGCGCGAGCTTGGCGTACTCGTCCGGGCGGGCGAGCCGCTGCGGGAACGGCACCCCGGCGGCGAGCCCGGCGCGGAACTCCTCCGACACGGTGGCGAGCATCGGCGTCTCGACGATGCCGGGCGCGATGGTGTTCACCCGGATGCCGTACTGCGCGAGGTCCCGGGCGGCCGGGAGGTTCAGGCCGACGATGCCGCCCTTGGACGAGGAGTACGCGGCCTGGCCGACCTGCCCGTCGTACGCGGCGATGGACGCGGTGTTGATGATGACGCCGCGCTGGCCCTGCTCGTCGGGGTCGGTCTCGGCGATCTTCTCGGCGGCGAGCGCCATCACGTTGAACGTGCCGATCAGGTTGATCTTGATGACGGTGGCGTAGGTGTCGAGGTCGTGCACGCCCTTCTTGCCGAGGATGCGCATCGACGGCCCGATGCCGGCGCAGTTGACGACCGTGCGCAGCGGTGCGGCCTCGGCTGCCTGGGAGACGGCGGCGCGGACCTGGTCGGGCTCGGTGACGTCGGTCGCGACGTAGGTGACGCCGTCGACAACCGGTGCGTCCTCCACCTTGAGGTCGAGCGCGAAGACCTTGGCGCCCTTGTCGGCCAGGGCCTTCGCCGTCGCGGCACCGAGGCCGGACGCTCCGCCCGTGACGATCGCGGACGTGTTCTCGAGCAGCATTCAGTTCTCCTGGGTGGGTGACTCGGCGGGGGATCAGGGGCGGGCGGTGATGGTGGCCTTGCCGCCCTTGGCGAGCGCGCGGCTGATCACCATGCGCTGGATCTGGTTGGTGCCTTCGAAGATCTGCATGACCTTGGCCTCGCGCATGTAGCGCTCGACCGGGAAGTCGCGGGTGTAGCCGTAGCCGCCGAGCACCTGCACCGCGTCGGTGGTGACCTTCATGGCGTTGTCGGTGCAGACCAGCTTCGCGACCGACGCCTCGGTGGAGTAGGGCAGGCCCTGGTCCTTGAGCCGGGCGGCGGAGAGGTACGTCGCCCGCGCCGAGACGATCGCCGCCTCCATGTCGGCCAGCACGAACGCGAGGCCCTGGTGGTCGATGATCTTCTTGCCGAACGTCTCGCGCTCCTTGGCGTAGGCCACCGCGTTGTCGAGGGCGCCCTGCGCGAGGCCGGTGGCGACCGCGGCGATGCCGAGCCGGCCGGCGTCGAGGCCGGCGAGCGCGATCTTCAGGCCCTCGCCCTCCTCGCCGAGCCGGCGCTCGACGGGGACCCGGACGTTGTCGAAGCGCATGGTGGCGGTCGTGCTGCCGGTCAGCCCCATCTTCTTCTCCGGGGCGTCGGCGCTCAGCCCCTCGGCGTCGGCCGGGACCAGGAAGCAGGAGATCCCGTTGCGGTCGTCGGAGGTCCGGGCCATCACCTTGTAGAAGTCGGCGTTGCCGCCGTGGGTCACCCACGCCTTCGCGCCGTTGATGACGTAGTCATCGCCGTCGCGCTTGGCCCGGGTCGTCATCGCGGCCGGGTCGGAGCCGGCGTGCGGCTCGCTGAGGCAGTAGGCGCCGAGCAGGTCGCCGCCGAGCATGTCGGGGAGGAACTTCTGCTTCTGCTCCTCGGTGCCGCGGGTGAACAGCCCGAAGCAGCTCAGGCCGTGCACGCTGACGCCCACGCCGACGCTGCTCCAGACGGCGCCGATCTCCTCGAGCACCTGGAGGTAGACCTCGTAGGGCTGGCCGCCTCCGCCGTAGGCCTCGTCGTACGGCAGGCCCAGGATCCCGGCCTGGCCGAGCAGCCGGAACACGTCGCGGGGGAAGGTCTCGGTGGACTCGGCCTCGGCGGCGCGGGTGAGGAGCTCCTTGGTCGCGAGGTCCCGGACCAGCTGGAGCAGGTCGGCGGCCTCGTCGGTCGGCATCACGCGGGTGGCTGGCATGGCCCCCAGCCTAGTTGGACGTCCGACTATCTCGGCAGGCCGGTCACGGGGGCTGTGCGATGCTGGCGCCAGGGCCGGGAGGGCCGGCCGTCGGGGGTGGGAGAGGGAGACGAGCACCCATGACCGTGACCGTTGAGCACTGGATCGGTGGCAGCGTCGTGGAGGGCGGCAGCGGCCGCTACTCCGACGTCACCAACCCGGCGACCGGCGAGGTGACCGCCCAGCTGGCGCTGGCCTCGGCGTCGGAGGTGGACGCTGCGGTGGCCGCGGCCAAGGCGGCGTTCCCCGGCTGGCGCGACACGTCGTTGACGCGCGTACCCAGGTGCTCTTCACGTTCCGCGAGCTGCTCAACGAGCGCAAGACGGAGCTGGCCGCGATCATCACCGCCGAGCACGGCAAGGTGCTCTCCGACGCGCTCGGCGAGGTCAGCCGCGGCCAGGAGGTCGTCGAGTTCGCCTGCGGGATGCCGCACCTGATGAAGGGCGCGGCCACCGAGAACGCCTCCACCAAGGTCGACGTGCACTCGTCGCGGCAGCCGCTCGGGCCGGTCGCGGTGATCAGCCCGTTCAACTTCCCGGCCATGGTGCCGATGTGGTTCTTCCCGATCGCGATCGCCGCCGGCAACACCGTGGTGCTCAAGCCGAGCGAGAAGGTGCCGACCGCGGCGCTGTGGGTGGCCGAGCTGTGGAAGGAGGCCGGGCTTCCCGACGGCGTCTTCAACGTGCTGAACGGCGACAAGGTCGCGGTCGACGGGCTGCTGACGCATCCGGACGTCCAGTCGATCTCGTTCGTCGGGTCGACGCCGATCGCCCGGTACGTCTACGAGACCGGTACGACGCACGGCAAGCGGGTGCAGGCTCTGGGCGGCGCCAAGAACCACATGCTGGTGCTGCCCGACGCCGATCTCGATCTTGCCGCCGACCAGGCCGTCAACGCCGGCTTCGGCTCGGCAGGCGAGCGCTGCATGGCGATCTCGGCGGTGCTGGCGGTCGGCGACATCGGCGACGAGCTGGTCGCCAAGATCCGGTCGCGTGCGGAGGCGCTGCGGACCGGTGACGGCACGCGGGGCTGCGACATGGGGCCGCTGGTGACTCGGCAGGCGCACGACCGGGTGTCCGGCTACATCGACGCCGGCGAGGCAGCCGGCGCGACGTTGGTCGTCGACGGCCGCAAGGTCGGACGCTGACGCGTCGGGCGAAGGGTTCTTCGTCGGTCCGACGCTGTTCGATCATGTGACACCGTACATGAGCATCTACACCGACGAGATCTTCGGGCCGGTGCTGTCGGTGGTCCGCGTGTCGACGTACGACGAGGCGCTGAAGCTGATCAACGACAACCCGTACGGCAACGGGACGGCGATCTTCACCAACGACGGCGGCGCCGCCCGGCAGTTCCAGAACGAGGTCAAGGTCGGCATGATCGGCATCAACGTGCCGGTCCCGGTGCCGATGGCCTACTACTCCTTCGGCGGCTGGAAGAAGTCGCTGTTCGGCGACACGCACGCCCACGGCGTGGAGGGCGTGCACTTCTTCACCCGCGGCAAGGTGGTCACCACCCGCTGGCTCGACCCGAGCCACGGTGGCATCAACCTGGGCTTCCCGCAGAACACCTGACCTGCTGGTTGCCGGGGCCGGTCAGCGGCCCTCGAGGGCGCGGCGGCCGGCCTGCTCGAGCTCCCCGTCCGTGTGGTGCTGGCGCACGTAGATGCCGAGGTCGGCGAGGGCACGGGCGAGCCGGGCGTTGCGGCTCAGCCCGCCCGGGCCGACCACCTTGGCGGCCTCCTCGAGCACCTGGTCGGCCGCCGTCGCCACGGCCGTCCGGGCATGCGCGACGGCGTGCTCCCAGCCCGGCTTCGCGGTCATGACCTGGGCGACGGCGGCGTCGACGGCGGTGCCGGCCTGCCACTGCGCCTGCTCCATCAGGCCGATCCTGCGCAGCTGGTGGGCCGTCGGGGTGAACGCGCGGGTGCCCGCGACGACCAGGTCCACGACCTGCTGGATCCCGCCGGCCCAGACGGCCGCGACGCACAGGCCGCCGACCACGAAGCCGGGCCGCTGCAGGTAGAAGTCCGGCGGGCCGACGTGGCCGTTGCACCGCACGTCGAGGGTCACCGTGAACGAGCGCGAGGCGTCCATCGCCGCGGTCTGCCAGGTCGACTCGTCGGCCGTCGCGGTCTCGGCCGCGATGTCGAACAGCAGGTGCTGCTCGCCGATCCACCCGGGGACGAGGGCACGGTCGATCAGCGAGATCCCGGAGGCGAAGCGCAGCTCCCCGTCGAGGTGCCAGCCGCCGTCGAGCGAAGTGGCCGCGACGCCGGTGCCGGCCGACCGCGACGCCCACACGCCGTAGACGCCCGGCTTTGGCGTCCCACCTGCTTGCTGGATGATCCGCATCGCGTCGGCATGACCTTCCACGAGGCGGGCCAGGGCCAGGTCCACGCGGGCCACCTCGGCGAGCCCGGCGACCAGCTCGTCCAGCGGGCCGACCCACGTGGCACGCCCCCGGCCGACCACTTCGGCGAGTCCCGCCCGCATCAGATCCGCCCCGGAGCGCAGGTCGTCGGCGGCGAGACCGGCCACCAGGTCCGTCGTACTCATGCGGGCACCTCGTAGACGTCGAGGCGGAACTCCTCGTCGAGGTGATGCACCAAGCGCCGCGCCCCGTGGTGCTCGGCGTAGGTTGCGACGTCCTCCTGCATCTGCTCGCCGGAGAGGTGCGCGTCGTCGGGGAGGTGTCTCCAGTGCATGAACGCCAGGTGCCCGCCAGGCGCCGTCGCACTCCACAACGTGTCGAGCGCGGCGTCCCGGCCGGGCAGGTAGTAGAGGAACTCCGCCACGACCACGAGGTCGACCCGGGCCTCGAGCGGTGCGTCGGGGAGGGTGGAGAGGCGGAGGTCGACGTGGTCGAGGCCGGCGCAGCGCTGCTCGGCGAGGCGGAGCGCGACGGCCGAGCTGTCGCTCGCGGTCAGGTGGTCGGTGCGGCCGGCCAGCGCCCGGGTGGTGATGCCGGGGCCGCTGCCCGGTTCCCACGCGGTGGCGTAGCGCTCGCGGGGGAGAGAGGCCAGGAGGACGGCGAGCTTGCGGCGTTCGTACCAGGACGTCTCGACCTCCCAGGGGTCCGGGTCGGCGTCGTACATCGCGTCGAAGTCTGGCTCGTTGACCATTGCCCCATCCTGCCTGTGCCTAGGGTGGAGGGCATGGCCAACATCGCGACGGCGGACCGGGTCGACCGGGACGCGCTCCTCGACTTCGCCCGGACCCGGCACAAGCTCACGCTGGTGACCACGCGCCGCAACGGCCGGCCGCAGATGTCGCCGGTCACCGGTGGTGTCGACGAGGCCGGGCGGATCGTGGTGTCGACGTACCCGGACCGCGCCAAGGCGGTGAACCTGCGCCGCGACCCGCGGGTGTCCGTGCTGGTGCACTCCGACGACTGGGACGGCGCCTACGTCCAGGTCGACGGGACCGCCGAGGTGCTCGACATGCCGTCGCAGGAGGCGGAGGACGGGCTGGTGGAGTACTTCCGCTGCATCTCCGGGGAGCACCCGGACTGGGACGAGTACCGCGACGCGATGCGCCGGCAGGGGAAGTCGCTGATCCGGATCACCGTCGAGTCGTGGGGGCCGATCGCGACGGGCGGGTTCCCACCGGACCGGGTGCCGCCGTCCTGAGTGGGGTCTCGAGACGCTCACTGCGCTCGCTCCTCGACCGGCGGGGGTGTCGAGACCCACGTTGAGCCGGGGGGCGTTGCGGGTAAGGGTGGAGGAATGAAGTCCACCCAGATCCGCCTTGCCGCCCGCCCCGTCGGGGAGCCCGACGACTCCTGCTTCGCCACCGAGGTGGTGGAGATGCCGGAGCTCGAGGACGGGCAGGTGCTGCTGCGGACGGTGTACCTCTCGCTCGACCCCTACATGCGCGGCCGGATGAGCGCCGCCAAGTCCTACGCCGCCTCGCTCGAGGTCGGCGACGTGATGCTCGGCGGCACCGTGTGCGAGGTCGTCGATTCGCGAGCCGCGGACCTGCCCGGTCGGCTCGATGGTGCTGTCGTTCTCCGGGTGGCAGACCCACTCGGTCGTCTCCGCGCGCGCCGTGCGACGGCTCGACCCCGCCGCGGCGCCGGTGTCGACGGCCCTCGGCGTGCTGGGCATGCCCGGGTTCACGGCGTACGCCGGCCTGCTCGAGATCGGCAGGCCGAAGCCCGGCGAGACCGTCGTCGTCGCCGCAGCCACCGGGCCGGTCGGCTCGGCGGTCGGCCAGATCGCCCGCGTGAAGGGTGCCCGAGCGGTGGGGATCGCCGGCGGCCCCGAGAAGGTGAGGGCACTGACCGAGGAGTTCGGCTTCGACGCGGCCGTCGACCACCGGTCGAAGACCTTCATCGCCGACCTGAAGGCGGCCACGCCCGACGGGGTCGACGTCTACTTCGAGAACGTCGGCGGCCTCGTCTCCGAGGTGGTCTTCCGCCGCCTCAACAAGTACGCCCGTGTCCCGGTCTGCGGGCTGGTCGCCAACTACAACCTGTCCTCGGCGCCCGAGGGGCCGGACCGGCTGCCCGGCTTCATGGCGCAGTTCCTCACCAAGAGCCTCACCGTGCGCGGCTTCATCCAGGACGAGTTCACCAAGTCGCACGGTCGCGACTTCGTCCGCGACATGACCGAGTGGGTGCGCGACGGGTCGGTGCGCTACCGCGAGGACGTCGTGGACGGGCTCGAGAACGCCCCGGCCGCGTTCCGGGGGATGCTGCGCGGCCAGAACTTCGGCAAGCTGCTCGTCCAGGTCGGCGCGGACCCGACCCGCTGAGCGTCGTACCCTCGGATTCTCCCGTCGCGCCCTAGGAGTCCCTGTGCCCGTTGACCCGCAGATCGCCGGCCTGCTCGAGTTCCTCGCGTCGATGGGCGCGCCGCCGATGCACGAGGGCACGCCGGAGCAGGCGCGGGCGGCGTTCCGCTCGCTCGCCGTCGGCGCCCGTCCGGCCGAGAAGGTCGTGCCGGTCGACAGCGTCTCGGAGATCGTCGTGCCGGGCCCGGCCGGGGACATGGCGGCGCGGGTCTACCGGCCCGCTGCCGCTGGGCCGCTGCCGACCGTCGTGCTGTTCCACGGCGGTGGCTGGGTGATCGGCGACCTCGACACCCACGACAACATGGCGCGCAGCATCTGCCGGGACTGCGACGCGGTCGTGGTGTCGGTGGACTACCGGCTCGCGCCGGAGGCGCCGTTCCCGGCCGCGGTCGAGGACGCGGTGGCCGCGACGCGCTGGGCGGGGGAGAACCTGGCCTCGCTCGGCGGCTCCGAGGTGCTGGCCGTCGCCGGCGACAGCGCGGGCGGCAACCTCGCGGCCGTCGTCGCCCAGCAGCTCCGCGACTCCGGCGGACCGGCGTTGGCGGCGCAGCTGCTGGTGTACCCGGCGACCGACGTGCTCGGCGACTTCGCGTCGCGGTTCTCCAACGGCGAGGGCTACTTCCTCGACCTGCCGACGATGGCCTGGTTCATGGAGCAGTACGCCGCAGACCCGGCTCACCACGCCGACCCGCGGCTCTCGCCGATGCGGGCGTCGTCGCTGGAGGGGCTGCCCCCGGCCGTCGTCGTCACCGCGGAGTACGACCCCCTGCGTGACGAGGGCGAGGCCTACGCAGCCGCTCTGGAGCAGGCCGGCGTACGCGTGGAGTCACGTCGCTTCGACGGGATGATCCACGGCTTCATCGACATGGGGCCGCACTCGGAGGGCGCGCAGGCAGCTGTCGACGAGACCTGCGCGCTGTTCGCCAAGCTGCTGCACTGAGCTCCTCAGACGGAGTTGGCCATCAGCTTCGTGCGGAGATTCATCGCGCAGCGGGTGTGCAGCTGGCTGACGCGGGACTCCGAGACACCGAGCACCTGGCCGATCTCGGAGAGGGTCAGCCCCTCGAAGTAGTAGAGCGTGATGATGATCTGATCACGCTCGGGGAGCTGACGGATCGCCTGCACGAGCAGGGAGCGCATCTCCGCGTCGTCCGTGTCGAGCTCCACCGGCGCCGGCACGAGGTCCTCGCCCACGCCGATCTCGTCGAGGTAGGCGACCCCGGTGTGCGCGGCCTTGCTGTAGAGCTCGCTGAGCTCGGACACCGAGATGCCCATCTCGGCGGCGACCTCGCGGTCCTCCGGGGTGCGGCCGAGCCGGCGTTCCAGCTCTGCCTGGGCGCGCTCGATCTCACGGACCTTGGACCGCACGGCTCGGGGCACCCAGTCGTTCGCGCGCAGGCCGTCGAGGATCGCCCCCCGGATGCGCGGGACGGCGTAGGTCTGGAACTTCAGTCCGCGCTCGGGCTCGAATCTCTCGATGGCGTCCATGAGTCCGAAGACCCCGTCCGACAACAGGTCAGCCATGTCGATGCTCGGCGGGAGGCCGGGGCGGATGCGCCCGGCGACGTACTTCACCAGAGGGGAGTAGCGGAGGACCAGGCGGTTGCGGATCTCCTGGTCACCCGTCGCCGCGAGCTCCTGCCACAGCTCGCCGACGTCGCCGTCGTGGTCGCTCATCGGTGTCACCCTCGTCGTCGGACCAGGGCAGATCGCCCAGCACGGTCTCTCTCCGAGATTACCGCCTTATCCCCCCAAAGCGTCTCACTTCGGGCGCAGCCGTCATGCCTCCGGGAGTGCGGACAGTGCGCTTGCGGGGTCCTCGCGGTAGCGCACGATCAGCTCGCCGGTCGCTTCGTCGATGCGGTCGTGCAACGCGCGCCGGTAGTCGGTCAGCTGTTGTTCGGCCGACGTCAGCCGCTCCATCGCCTCGGCCACGGCCGCCGGGTCGTGCGGGTCGACGTCGGTGACCCACATGTCGGAGAGGACGGGAAGCTCGGGCAGCGGGTCCGCGGGACGGACGTGCAGCAGGGCATGACGGCTCTGGCCGGAGCCGGTCTCGCCGAGCACGCGGACCAGGTCCTCGAGGCCGAGCGTGCCCTCGGTGTGCGCCTCGGCCTCGAGCAGGTCGATGCGGGCGTGCACGAGGCGGCGCCAGTACGACGCCTTCTCCTCCTCACGGGTCAGTCGCTCCCGGTAGGCCCGCAGCTCCTGGAGGTCCAGGTCGGCCAGGTGCGGGGAGGGCTCGGGTGCGGTGATCGTGCGACGCCGGTTGCCCGGCTGGCCGCCCTTGCGCTCGGTCATCAGGTCCCCCGCCTCGGTCGTGGACACATATTCCATCACGTCTCTTCGCGGACCAGTCGCGCCACCGAGGCCGGGACCGGGATCCCTTCCCGCAGGTCCGGGGCGGGCTGCGGATCGCCGAACGTGGTGCGCATCGGTACGACGCCCGCCCACGCGTCGCCGTCGACGTCCGACGGCTCGTCCTCGGGCCACTGCTCGGACACGCGCAGCGACCACTCGGTGATCGGCATCGCCAGCACGAGGGTCGCGGCCAGCTCCTTCTCCGTCGACGGACGGACCTCGGCGCCGCGGCCCGGGATCAGCTTCTCGACCACGACGTCGAGCGCCTGCTGCTTGGCCTCGCTCTCCAGGGCGGCGAACCGGCCGAAGAGCACCGCGCTGCGGTAGTGGAAGGACGACTCGAAGACCGAGCGGGCCACCACGACCCCGTGCAGCGACGTCACCGTGACGCACGCGTCGGCGCCGTCGGCCAGCAGCCGCATCCAGCCGGAGCCGGTCGAGCCGTGCACCAGGACCCGGTCGCCGTCGCGGGCGATGCCGGTGGGGACCACGACCGGCTGCCCGTCGCGGACCAGGCCCACGTGGGCGACGTACTGGCTGTCCAGCAGGGCGTGCAGCTGCGCGAGGTCGTCGACGCCCTTCTCGGGCATCCGCGTCATCCGGGTGTTCGGCATCCTCAGATCCTCGCACCGCGGCGCCGCCACTCGTCGTACGGACGTGCACTCGGCAGACGTCGAGGGCCGCCTCACGCGTGGTGAGACGGCCCTCGGGTCGCGACTGCACGTCCTTGCGACGGCGAGCGGTCAGACGCGGGCCAGCTCCGGGGCGGGCTCGGCCGCGACGGGTTCGTGGGCGTCGATCATCGTGGTCTCGTCGAACGGGTCGTTGCCGGACAGCACCCGGTCGAGGCGGGCGCGGTCCACGCTGCCGGTCCAGGTGCCGACCAGCACCGTGGCGACCGCGTTGCCGGCGAAGTTCGTCAGCGCGCGGGCCTCGGACATGAACCGGTCGATGCCGACGATCATGCCGACGCCGTCGACCAGGTCGGGCCGGTGCGACGCGAGGCCGCCGGCCAGGGTGGCCAGCCCGGCGCCGGTCACGCCGGCCGCACCCTTGGACGCCACGATCATGAACACCAGCAGGGAGGCCTGCTCGCCGAGGCTCAGCGGGTCGCCCATCGCCGAGGCGATGAACAGCGTCGCCATGGTCAGGTAGATGGCGGTGCCGTCGAGGTTGAACGAGTAGCCGGTCGGGACGACCACGCCGACCGTCGTCTTCTCCACGCCGGCGTGCTCCATCTTCGCGATCAGCCGGGGCAGCGCCGACTCGGACGACGACGTCGACAGGATCAGCAGGAACTCGCGGCCGAGGTAGCGCAGCAGGCTGAAGATGTTGACCCCGGTGACCATCCGCAGCAGCGAGCCGAGGACGACGAACACGAAGAGCGCGCAGGTCGCGTAGAAGCCGAGCATGATCACCGCGAGGCTCTTCAGGGCGTCCATGCCGGTCTCGCCGACGACGGCGGCGATCGCACCGAAGGCGCCGACCGGGGCCGCCCACATGATCATCGCGAGCACGCGGAACACCACGCGCTGCAGGTGCTCGATCCCGCGGAGCACGGGCTCTCCGCCGCGGCCCATCGCCTGGAGCGCGAAGCCGACCAGCAGCGAGACGAGCAGCGTCTGCAGCACCTCGCCGGAGGTGAGCGCGGAGAACAGCGTGTCGGGGATGATCCCGAGCAGGAAGTCGGTGGTGCTGGCGTGGCCGGCACTCGCCTGCTCCGCGCCGGCGGCTGCGGTGGCCTCGTCGAGCTGGAGGCCCTCGCCCGGGTCGAGCAGGTTGCCGACGAGCAGGCCGATGCCGAGCGCGGCGGTCGACATGGTCAGGAAGTAGGCCAGGGCCAGGCCGCCGACCTTGCCGACCTTCGCGGCGCTGCGCACCGACCCGACGCCGAGGACCAGGGTGCAGAAGATCACCGGGGCGATCATCATCTTGATCAGGCCGACGAACGCCTGGCCGACCGGCTTGAGCTGCACGGCGAAGTCGGGGGCGACGAAGCCGACGACGACGCCGAGCGCGACGGCCACGATGACCGCCACGTAGAGGTAGTGCGTGCGTTCCTTCTTGGGGGCCGTCGTGGTGCCGGCTGCTGGGTAGGCCATGGTGTCCTCCGGTGACAGGGCTGGGGGTCTGTCACCATGCTGGGACGCGGTGTGACGCCGGTCACCCTTGTGTACGTTGTGTTTACGAGGAGCGGAGGTCGCGTGCGCAGGACGCGGGATCGTTCCGTGGCGCAGCAGCTGTTCGTGCTGCAGACCCTCATCGTGCTGCTGGTCGTCGGGGCCTCGGTGTCGCTCGCGTACGCCGACGCGCGACGTGACCAGCTCGAGTCCGCCCGGACGCGGTCGCTCGACATCGCGGAGGCCGTGGCCGACACCCCCACCGTCCGCGAGGCCCTGGGCGACGACGACCCGTCGCGGACGATCCAGCCGTTCGCCGAGCAGGTACGCCGCGACACCGGCACCGACTTCGTGGTCGTGATGGCGCTGGACCGGACCCGCTACTCCCACCCCGACCCGGACCGCATCGGCGAGCCGTTCATCGGCGACCTCGGCAGCGCGCCGGAGGGCCGGCCGTTCACGCAGGAGTACACCGGCACCCTCGGCCGTTCCATGCGCGCGGTCGTGCCGGTGCGCTCGACGGCCGGCGAGGTGGTCGCCCTCGCCTCGGTCGGGATCACCCTGGAGAACATCGACCGCCGGCTCGCCGAGCAGCTGGTGCCGATCGGCCTTGCTGCGCTGGCGGTCCTCGCCGTCGGGGCAGCCGGGGCCTGGCTGATCAGCCGTCGTCTCCGCAGGCTCACCCACGGCCTGGGGGCGGAGGAGATCACCCGGATGTACGAGTACTACGACTCGGTGCTGCACGCCGTCCACGAGGGGCTGCTGCTGCTCGACGAGGACGACCGGGTCCAGCTCGCCAACGACGAGGCCGCCCGGCTGCTCGGGACGGCCCCGAGCCGGGGGACGCCGGTCGACGACCTCGGCCTGCCGCCGGCGCTGGTCGGCACGTTGAAGGAGGGCGGGACCGGGCCCGACGAGATCCACCTCGTCGGCGACCGCGTGCTCGTGGTCAACCAGGCGGACGCCCGGTGGCAGGGCCGCACGGTCGGCTCGGTGGTGACCCTGCGCGACCACACCGAGCTGCAGGCGGTGTCGGGGGAGCTCGACACCGTGCGCGGACTGGCCGAGGCGTTGCGCAGCCAGAGCCACGAGGCGTCCAACCGGCTGCACACCGTGGTCTCCCTGATCGAGCTCGGCCGGCCGGACGAGGCGGTCGAGCTCGCCACCGAGGAGCTCGAGGCCGCGCAGCTGCTCACCGACCGGCTGGTCGGCTCCGTCGAGGAGCCGGTGGTCGCCGCGGTGCTGCTCGGCAAGTCCGCCCAGGCCGCCGAGCGGGGCATCGACCTGGTCATCGACGAGGCGACCTCGGTGGCCGGCCTGCCGGTCGAGCCGCGTGACCTGGTCACGGTCCTGGGCAACCTGCTCGACAACGCCTTCGACGCGGTGCTGGACGCGGACGACCGGACGGTGGTGGTGCGGGTGGTCGCCGACGACGCGCGGCTCGACATCCAGGTCGGCGACTCGGGCCCCGGTGTGCCGGCGGACGTCGCGGCGCTGGTGTTCGAGCGGGGTTGGAGCACCAAGGGTGGTGAGTCGGGACTGGGCCGCGGGCTCGGGCTCGCGCTGGTCGGCCAGGTGGCGCGGCGGTACGGCGGCCGCGTCGACGTCGGGGAGTCCGAGCTGGGCGGCGCGCTGTTCCACGTCCGGATCGGCAGCCCCTCATGACGTTCCGGGTGCTGGTCGTCGAGGACGAGGAGGTGGCCGCGGCCGCGCACGCCGCCTACGTCGCGCGGGTCTCCGGCTTCGAGGTCGCCGGCGTCGCCCGGTCCGGCGCCGAGGCCGTCCGGCTGCTCCGCGACGACCCCGCGGTCGACCTCGTCCTGCTCGACATGAACCTGCCCGACGTGCACGGCCTCGAGCTGCTCACGCGGATCCGGCAGGAAGGCCGGATGTGCGACGTGATCGCGGTGACGTCGGCGCGTGACCTCGACGTCGTACGACGAGCCGTCGCCCAGGGCGTCGTGCAGTACCTCCTCAAGCCGTTCACCTTCGCCGGCCTGCGCGGCAAGCTCGAGCAGTACGCCGCCTACCGCGCGCAGCTCGGCGCCGCGGAGCAGGAGGTCGTCCAGGACGAGGTCGACCAGCTGCTCGGGATGCTGCGGGCCCCCTCGGACTCCGCGGCGCTGCCGAAGGGGATGACCGCCGGCACGCTGCGCCTGGTGACCGACCGGCTCCGCTCCGGCACCGGCCAGTCGGCGTCCGAGGTGGCCGAGGCGCTCGGCACGTCACGGGTCACCGCACGGAGGTACCTCGAGCACCTGGCGGACTCCGGCCTGGTGGTCCGGCACTCGCGCTACGGCGGCGGCGGACGGCCCGAGGTGGAGTACCGCTGGGCCCGCCGGGACGGCTAGCCGCGGAGCCCCTGACGCAGCACGTTCTTCTGGATCTTGCCGGTCGACGTCTTGGGCAGCTCGCCGAACACGACGTCCTTGGGCGCCTTGAAGCCGGCCAGCCGGGACCGGACGTGAGCGACGAGCGCCTCCTGGTCCTGCGCGGCGCCGTCGCGGAGCACCACGAAGGCGACCGGGACCTCGCCCCACCGGTCGTCCGGACGGGCCACCACCGCGCACTCGACGACGTCGGGGTGGCTGGCGATCACGCGCTCCACCTCCACCGACGAGATGTTCTCGCCGCCGGAGATGATGATGTCCTTGCTGCGGTCGCGGATCTCGACGTAGCCGTCCGCGTGCATCACCGCGAGGTCGCCGGTGCGGAACCAGCCGCCGGCGTCGACGGCCGCGGTGGCCTCCTCGTCGCGGTAGTAGCCGAGCATCACCGCGTTGCCCCGTGCCGCGATCTCGCCGATCGTCTCGCCGTCGGACGGTACGTCGGCACCGGCCGGGTCGATCACCCGGAGCGGCGGCGCGATCACGTTGCCGACCCCCTGCCGTGCGCGCAGGGTCGACCGCTCCTCGCCGGACAGCTCGTCCCACTCGGTGCGCCACTCGTTGATCGCCACCGGCCCGAACGTCTCGGTCAGCCCGTAGAGGTGGGTGACGTCCATCCCGAGCTCGGCCATCCGGCTGAGCAGGGTCGGCGTCGGCGGGGCGCCGCCGGTGGTGACCGCGACCCGGCCGGCGAGGGCGGCGCCGTCGGCCTCCGGTGCGTTGGCGACCATCGTCAGCACGGTCGGCGCGGCGCTGTAGTGGGTGACCCCCTCCTCGCGCAGCAGCCGCCACACCTCCGCCGGGTCGACCGCCCGCAGGCACACGTGCGTGCCGCCGGCCGCCGTCACCGCCCACGGGAACGACCAGCCGTCGCAGTGGAACATCGGCAGCGTCCACAGGTAGCGGCTGTCGGAGTCGAGCCGGGTGTGGAAGGCCATCGCGAGCGACTGGAGGAACGCGCCGCGGTGGTGGTACATCACGCCCTTCGGCGACCCGGTCGTCCCGCTCGTGTAGTTGATCGCCAGCAGGTCCTGCTCGTCCACGACGTCGGCGTCGCGCGGCGAGGCCGACCGCAGCAGGGCGTCGTACTCGCCGCCGTCACCGGAGTCGAGGACCAGCCGGACGCCGGTGCGCTCGGACACCTCGCGGGCGACCTCGGCCAGCTCCTCGGTGGCGACCAGGACCGTCGCGCCGCTGTGCTCGACGATCCAGGCGAGCTCCTCGGCGGAGAGCCGGATGTTGAGCGGCACCAGCACGGCCCCGAGAAACGGGACACCGTGGTGCATCTCGAGCATCACGTGGCTGTTGGTGCACAAGGCGGCCACCCGGTCGCCCCGGCCCACCCCGAGGCCGGCGAGCGCGCCGGAGAGGCGGCGGGACCGGTCGAGCAGGTCGGCGTAGGTCAGCCGCAGCTCGCCGTCCACCACGGCGACCCGGTCGGCGAACACGCCCGCGGAGCGGACCAGGAAGGAGGTCGGGGTCAGCGGCGCGAACGTGAACGAGGCCATGCCCCGCACCCTAGCCACGGGGCGGAAGGGCCGACCGCTCGTCGCGTGATCCGGTCCGCTCGTCGTCCCACCCCGCGAGGAATGGTGTGACGGCGGCAGGGCAAAGGAAGGATTCCGAGGTCGATCCCGCTCGGGAGGAGTCCGCAATGAGCCAGGTGTCCCAGAAGAGCACCGCCACACAACACGAAGAGGTGCCGCACAAGCTGCCGCTCCGCACCCTGGTCGCAGCCAGCGTCGGAAACGCGGTCGAGTGGTACGACTGGACCGTCTACGCGACGTTCTCGATCTACTTCGCCACCCAGATCTTCGACGCGGGCAACGAGTCGCTGGCGTTCATCGGGACGTTCGCCACCTACGCCCTCGCGTTCTTCTTCCGCCCGCTCGGCGGCATGCTGCTCGGCCGGTACGCCGACCTGCGCGGCCGCAAGCAGGCGATGATGCTGACCATCACGCTGATGGCCGGCGGCTCGATGGTGATCGCGATCCTGCCGACCTACGAGCAGGTCGGCTGGCTGGCCCCGATCCTGCTGCTGGCGGCCCGCATCGCGCAGGGCATGTCGCTGGGCGGCGAGGTGTCCAACGCGTCGGCGTACCTCGCGGAGATCGCCCCGCCGAACCGCCGCGGCCGCTACTCCTCCTTCTTCTACATCTCGACGGGCTCCGCGGTGCTGATCGCCTCGCTGCTCGGCGCGCTGCTCGCGAGCAACCTGAGCGACGACCAGCTCGGCTCCTGGGGCTGGCGGATCCCGTTCGTGGTGGGCGGTCTGCTCGGCCTGGTCGGGCTGTGGCTGCGTCGCGACATGGCCGAGACCGAGCAGTTCGAGGAGAACAAGGCCAAGGCCGAGGCGCTCAAGAACCCGCTGATGACGACGCTGCGCGAGCACCCCTGGGCGGTCGCCCAGCTGATCGGCTTCACGATGCTCTCGACGCTCTGCTACTACACGTTCTTCTCCGCTCTGACGCCGTTCGCGGTCAAGCAGCAGGGCCTCGACGACGGCATGGTGTTCTGGGCGCTGTCGATCGCGACCGCGCTGTTCGTGGCGTTGCAGTACCCGTTCGGCTGGACCGCCGACAAGTTCGGCCGCAGGCCGCAGATGCTGGTGTGGTCGGGTGCGATCGCGCTGCTGGTCGTGCCGATCTCCACGCTGATCAAGCCCGGTGCCGGCTTCGGCAGCGTGCTGCTGGTGTTCTGCTTCGGGCTCGGCCTCTACGCGATGCTCAGCTCGATCGCCCCGGCGATCATGAGCGAGCTGTTCCCGACCGAGCTCCGCGGCTTCGGGATCGGCGCCTGGTACAACCTCACCGTGGCCGTCTTCGGCGGCACCGCGCCGCTGGTGATCTCCTGGCTCGGCGAGGCGGGGCACAGCAGCTGGTTCTTCTGGTACGTCTCGGGCGCCGCGGTGCTGGCGTTCGTGACGGTGCTGACCATGAAGGAGACCAAGGGGTCGGTGCTGCGATGAGCGCGGCCACCGATCTGCTCACCGAGCTGGTCCGGACCGAGACCGTCGCGGCGCGCGAGGCCGACGCCGGCCGCCCCTGCGCCAAGATCCTCGAGGAGGCCGGGCTGTCCGGCCGTTGGCTCGACTTCGAGCCCGGTCGCGAGCAGTACGTCGCGGCCGTGGGCGAGGAACCGCTGACCTTCACCGGCCACCTCGACACGGTCCCGCTCGGGGCCGGCTGGACGGTCGACCCGCTGGCCGCGGACACCGACGGCGACCGGATCGTCGGCCGCGGCACCAGCGACATGAAGTCGGGCGTCGCCGCGCTCACGGTGGCCGTCGCGGAGCACCTCTCCCAGCCGCACACCTGTCGCGGCGTCCAGGTCGTGCTCACGGCCGGCGAGGAGACCGGCTGCACCGGTGCGCTCCGGATCCCGGGGGCGGCGCTCGTGGCAGGTGGCCCGCTCGTCGTCGCCGAGCCGACCCGGAACCGGCTGGTGCCCGCGCACAAGGGCGCCCACTGGATGCGGCTGGTCGCCGCCGGCCGCGGGGCGCACGGGTCGGCCCCCGAGCTCGGCGACAACGCCGTGGTGAAGCTGGCCCGGGCCGCGGTGGCGCTGCACGACCACCAGGACTGGCCGGCCCAGGACGGTTTCGGGGCGGTGACCGCGAACGTCGGCGTCGTGCACGGCGGCGCGCAGGTCAACGTGGTGCCCGACGCGGCCGAGCTGCTGCTCGACGTACGCACCGTTCCCTCCGCCGCCGACCGCGCGCGCTCGCTCGTCGAGGCCGTGGCCGGTCCCGACGTGGCGGTGCACGACCACGTGGTCCTGCCGCCGGTGGACACCGACCTCGACGACCCGTTCGTCGCGCTGGTCCAGGAGTCGTTGATGGCCACCGGGCAGGACCCGACCGTCGCGGAGCCGGCGCGCTACTTCACCGACGCCGCGGCGCTGGTCGGGCCGCTCGGGTCCGCCGGCCGCCCCGCCCCGATGGTGGTGCTCGGGCCGGGCGAGCCGGAGCAGTGCCACGTGCCGGACGAGTGGTGCTCGCTGTCGCGGGTCGACGAGGCGGTCGCCGTCTACGTCGAGCTCATGTCCCGGTGGTGCGACGCGCGCTAGTCGGGCCGTCCCAAGGACGTGCAGTCACGGACGCCGGGGGCCGTCTCTCCACGGGGGAGGCGGCCTTCGGTCCGTCGAGTGCACGTCGGCGAGGCTGTGGACAGCCGTTCGCGCGGCCGGCGTCGGCGCGGCAGAGTCGGCCCCATGAAGGTGGAGCGGGTGCTGGAGCGGCACGGAGGCGTGCTGGACGCCGCGACGTTGCGCCGCTTCACGTCGCGCCCGCGGATCCGGGTGGCGCTCGCGCGCGGCCGGATCGTCTGTGACGCCCGCGGTCGCTACGCCCTCCCGGGTGCCGACCAGGACCTCCGGACGGCCAACCGGCTCAGCGGCGTGCTCTGCCTCGACAGCGCGGCCCGGCAGCACGGCTGGAAGCTCAAGCACCAGCCCACGAGTCCTGCCGTCGCGGTCCCCCGGAACAGGAAGCTCACGCCGGAACGGCGGGCGGGAGTGCGCGTCGTGTACGTCGACCTCGACCCGGCTGACGTCGTGGGGATGGTCACCGGCCACGTGCGCACCGTGATGGACTGCGCCGCCCGGATGCCGTTCGACGAGGCTCTGGCCGTCGCCGACTCGGCCCTGCGGGCGCGCGATGTCACCAAGGCGCAGCTCGTCCACGCGGCCGAGCAGCAGCCTGACCGCTACCGCGCGCGGTGCCTGCGGGTGGCGCGAGCGGCCGACGGGCTCGCGGACAACCCGTTCGAGTCCGTGCTCCGCGCGATCGCCCTGGCCGTCCCGGGCCTGCAGGTCCGGGCGCAACGGACCATCCCCGGGATCGGCCGCCCCGACCTGGTCGACCGGGTGCTGCGGCTCGTCGTGGAGGCCGAGTCGTTCGAGTTCCACGGCAGGCGGTGGATGCTCAGGCGCGACTGCGAGCGCTACAACGCGTTCGTCGTCGACGGCTGGCTGGTGGTCCGGTTCGCGTGGGAGCACGTGATGTTCGAGCCGGCGTACGTCGACCGGGTGCTGCGCGCTGCGGTCGAGCTGCTCGGCGGCCCGTCACAAGGACGTGCACTCGAGAACGGCGAAGGCCGCCTGTCAGCGTGAGCAGGCGGCCTTCGGTCGGCAAGTGCACGTCGGTGCGACCGGCGTACGGCGGGCGTCAGTTCTTGCGGGCCCTCGAGGCCATCCGGCCGCGGAGGTTCTGGTCGAGGACGACCTTGCGGATGCGCACCGTGTCGGGGGTGACCTCGACGCACTCGTCCTCGCGGCAGAACTCCAGGCTCTGCTCGAGCGAGAGCCGCTTCGGGGGAACCAGCTTCTCGAAGTTGTCCGAGCTGGAGGCCCGGACGTTCGTCTGCTTCTTCTCCTTGGTGATGTTGACGTCCATGTCGTCCTCACGGGAGTTCTCGCCGACGATCATGCCCTCGTAGACCTCGGTGCTCGGCTCCACGAACATGGTGCCGCGCTCCTGCAGGTTGGTCATGGCGTACGACGTCGCCGCGCCCGCACGGTCGGCCACCAGGGAGCCGGAGGCGCGGGACCGGATCTCGCCGGCCCACGGCTCGTAGCCCTCGAACACGTGGTGGGCGATGCCGGTGCCGCGGGTGTCGGTGAGGAACTCGGTGCGGAAGCCGATCAGGCCACGCGCCGGCACCAGGAACTCCATGCGGACCCAGCCGGTGCCGTGGTTGGTCATCTGCTCCATGCGCCCGCGGCGGACGGCGAGCAGCTGGGTGATCGTGCCGAGGTACTCCTCCGGCGCGTCGATGGTCAGGCGCTCGACCGGCTCGTGCAGCTTGCCGTTGATCTCGCGGGTGACCACCTGCGGCTTGCCGACGGTGAGCTCGTAGCCCTCGCGGCGCATCTGCTCGACCAGGATGGCCAGCGCGAGCTCTCCACGGCCCTGCACCTCCCACGCGTCGGGACGCTCGGTCGGAAGGATCTTGATCGACACGTTGCCGACGAGCTCGGCGTCGAGGCGGTCCTTGACCAGACGGGCGGTGACCTTGGTGTTCTTCGTCGGGCCACGGCCGGCGAGCGGGGAGGTGTTGATGCCGATCGTCATCGAGATGGCGGGCTCGTCGACGGTGATCAGCGGCAGCGCGACCGGGTTCTCCACGTCGGCCAGCGTCTCGCCGATCATGATGTCGGGCATGCCGGCGATGGCGACGATGTCGCCGGGGCCGGCCGACTCGCCCGGCTTGCGCTCGAGACCCTCGGTGACGAGGAGCTCGGTGACCTTGACGTTCTGGGTCGAGCCGTCACGCTTCATCCACGCGACCTGCTGACCCTTCTTGAGGTTGCCCTCCTTCACGCGGACCAGGGCGAGCCGGCCGAGGAACGGGCTGGCGTCGAGGTTCGTGACGTGGGCCTGCAGCGGCGCGCCCTCGGTGTAGAGCGGGGCGGGGATGGTGTCGATGATCGTCTGGAACAGCGGCTCGAGGTTCTCGCTGTCGGGGAGCCCGCCGTTCTCCGGCATGTTCGTGCTCGCGCGGCCGGCCTTGGCCGAGGCGTAGACCACCGGGAAGTCGAGCGCGTCGGAGCTGTGGCTGTCGTCGAGCAGGTCCATGAACAGCTCGTAGGTCTCGTCGACGACCTCGCTGATCCGGGCGTCGGACCGGTCGACCTTGTTGACGACCAGGACGACCGGCATGTCGGCGTTGAGCGCCTTGCGCAGCACGAACCGGGTCTGGGGGAGCGGGCCCTCGGACGCGTCCACCAGCAGCACGATGCCGTCGACCATGGACAGGCCGCGCTCGACCTCGCCGCCGAAGTCGGCGTGGCCCGGGGTGTCGATGATGTTGATGATCATCGGCTTGCCCTCGGCGGCCGCGCCGGTGTACTTGATCGCGGTGTTCTTCGCGAGGATGGTGATGCCCTTCTCGCGCTCGAGGTCACCGGAGTCCATCGCGCGCTCGTCGACGTGCTGGTGCTCGCCGAACGCGCCGCCCTGCCAGAGCATGGCGTCGACCAGCGTGGTCTTGCCGTGGTCGACGTGCGCCACGATGGCGACGTTCCTCAGGTCGGTGCGCTTGCTGCGGGCGGGGGTCTCGGACATGACGATGCGATCGGCTTTCGTTCGGGGATCCCGCGGTGCGTCGGTACGACGAAGGGGACAGACCATCAGAGTCTATCGGCGGATGCGGCTGCGCTCCGAATCGTGCAAGGCTGGAGGGGTGGCCGACCTGCTCGAACCCCTTGCCGAGATGCTCTCCGAAGCGTCTCAGGTGGTCGGGTTCACCGGGGCCGGTGTCTCGACCGAGTCGGGCATCCCGGACTTCCGGTCGCCGGGGGGCGTGTGGACCCGGTTCGACCCGACGCAGTTCACGTTCAGCCGGTACGTCGAGTCCGCGGCGGTCCGGGCCAAGTCCTGGGCCATGCGGCGGGAGTTCTTCGCGACCCCGTTCGCCCCCAACGCCGCCCACGTCGCGCTGGCGCGGCTCGAGCAGGCCGGCAGGGCCCTCGGCGTGGTGACCCAGAACATCGACGGGCTGCACCAGGAGGCCGGGTCCCGCAACGTGGTCGAGCTGCACGGGACGGCGCGCGAGGTGCACTGCATCGGGCACGCCCCGCGCGAGGGCGAGCCCCGTGGTTGCGGGTTCCGGGCGCCGTACACCTGGGCGCTGGAGATGATCGACCGCACCGGCGACGACGACCCGCTCTGCCCGCACTGCGGCGGCCTGGTGAAGTCGGCGACGGTGTCGTTCGAGGAGGTGCTGCCCCGCGGTGTCATGGAGCGGGCCTACGACCTGGTGTCGCAGGCCGACCTGGTGATCGCGGCCGGGTCGTCACTCCAGGTCTACCCGGCCGCCGGGCTGCCGAGCTTCGCCGTCGCCCGCGGGGCGAGGCTGGTGATCGTCAACGACGAGCCGACCCCGCTCGACGACATGGCCTCGCTGGTGGTGCGGGGCAAGGCCGGCGAGGTGCTCGGCCCGGCCGTCGAGGAAGCCCTGCGCTGAGCCCGCCGAGTCGGCTCGTTTGGTCGGCCACCTACCGCCGAGTCGGCTCGTTTGGTCGGCCGTAGCCCAGGGCTAGCCGAATGAGCCGACTCGGCGGGGTGCGGGCAGCCGAATGAGCCGACTCGGCGGGGTGCGGGCAGCCGAATGAGCCGACTCGGCGGGTCAGGCGAGGGCGCGGTCGAGGGCGGCCTCGACGTGCAAGGTGGTGCAGGGGAAGACGGGGAGCTCCGAGTCGGCCTGCTTGACCAGCAGCTCGAGCTCGGTGCAGCCGAGGATGACGCCCTGCGCGCCCGCGTCCCACAGCTCGTCGATCAGTCCGACGACGGCCGTGCGGCTGGCGTCGACGACCTTGCCGTGCACCAGCTCCTCGTACACGATCCGGTTGACGGCCTCGTGGTGGCGCTCGTCCGGTACGACGACCTCGAAGCCGTGCGAGGCGATCCGGTCCGTGAAGAACTCACGGCTCATCGTGAAGGCCGTGCCGATCAGGCCGATCTTGGTCAGCCCGCGGGCCTTCGCCGCCTGCGCGACGACGTCGCCGAGGTGGAGGAGGGGGATGTCGACCGCGGCCTCGACCTGGTCGGCGACCTTGTGGAACGACGTGGTGCACATGAGGAGTACGTCGGCGCCGGCCGCCTGGACGCCGCGGGCCGCCTCGGAGAGCACGGCCGCGACCTCGTCCCAGCGCTCGGCCCGCTGGAGCTCGGTGAGCTCGGCGAACTCGATCGACGACATCACGACCTTGGCGGAGTGCAACCCGCCGAGCCGATTCTCCACGCCGGTGTTGAGCAGCTTGTAGTACTCGACGCTGCTCTCCCAGCTCATCCCGCCGATGAGTCCAATGGTCAACACGGGACCGAGTCTGACACAGCGGGGGAGCAGCCTCACCGGCACCGCGCGATACTTCGAGACATGACCGATCTCGTCGCCGTGACCCGCGCGGGCGGCATCACCGGCCGCAGCCTGTCGGCCGAGCTGCTGCTCACCGTCGGGGACGCCCGCTCCGCGGAGGTGCGGGCGCTGCTCGCCCGGATCCCCTTCGACGACCTGCCGGCAGCGCGCCCGCAGCCGGACCGCTACACCTACACGTTCACGGTCGACGGCCGGCAGTTCGTCGTGGCCGAGCAGGACCTCACCGCGGACCTCGGAGAGCTCGCCCGGCTGGTCCTCGGCACCTGAGTCCGGCTGCCCCAGGTCTAGACCTGGTCGCCAGGCGGGTGCGAGCTCGGAGGCGGCGGTTCGGACAGGGGTAGTCGCACCTGGAGCCGGGCGCCACCTCCCGGCGCGTCGAGGACCACCACCGACCCACGGTGGGCGCGGACGACCTCGGAGACGATCGCGAGACCCAGACCGACTCCGCCGTTCGCACGGGCTCGGCCGGCATCGAGCCGCGCGAAGCGCCCGAACACTTCGTCCCGGAACTCCTCCGGAATGCCGGGACCGTCGTCGTCGACCGTGAGGACCGCCTCGCCGGCGGCCTGGTCGAGTGACACCCGGACGGTGCCGGACGCGTGTGTGACGGCGTTGTCCAGCAGGTTGCGCACCACCTGCTCGAGGAGCAGCGGGTCGCCGACCACCTGGACCGGCACGACTCTCTCGGGTGTCGACCGCTATCTCCGGACGTCGGTTCTCCAGGCGTTGCGCAGCCACGACGGCAGTCACGACATCATCGAGGTCGACCGTCACCCTGACCTGCTGGGTCACTCCCGCGTCGCTCCGGGCGAGCAGCAGCAGCTGGTCGACCAGGGCTCTGCATGCGAACGGTGTCGGTCATCAGTCCTGTCACGTGGACCGTCTCGTCCGCGCTCCCACTGGTCAGGTCGCCCGCCCGGATCGTCTCGAGCTGTGCCCGAAGACTGGCGATGGGGCTGCGCAGCTCGTGGGCGGCGTTGGCAAGGAACCGTCTTTGCTCGGCAGAGCTGCGGTCCAGCCGGCCGAGCATGGCGTTGATCGTCCGCGCCAGGCGGCCGATCTCGTCCAGCCTGGATGGCTCGGGGACACGCTCGGTCAGGTTCTCGGCAGTGATGACGTCCGCGCGCTCGCGGATCGCCTCCACGGGGGCCAGGGCTCTCCCCGCTGCCACCCACAGCAGCAGGCTCAGTGGCACGACCAGCAGGAGCAGCCCCAGCGAGCCGGTCGCGATCGCTACTTCGACCACCTCTTCCATGTCCTCCGTGGTGACGGCGACCAGGACGGTGAGCTGGCCCTCCGGCGATGACGTCTCGAGCGTGGTCACCTGGTACGGCCCACCCGCGGCCCCCGAGAGCTCCTCGACGGCCAGGCTCTGCATGGAACCCGGCGCTTGACGGGGTAGCCGGAGCATGAGGTCCGTCGAGACGTTGGCGGTGTGGCTCACGACGCCGCCGGCGCTCACCACCTGTACGACGGTCTCCCCCTCGTCGAGGGCAGGGAGACGACCCGTGAGGGAGCCGGCCTGCACCAGTCGGGCCACCTCGACTGCGCGGTCCTGGGACAGGTCTCGCGCGGTCTCCTCGAACTCCGTCCGGACGGCCCGGAGGGTGAGGATGTCGACCACGATGATCAAGGCGGTGACGGCCACGGCCGTGACGAGGACGATCCGGACGCGCAACGACATGACCGGTCGCCGGATCCGACGGCCGGAGTCGGTCATGGCGCGTCCTCCTCCTCGACCACGTAGCCCTGTCCCCGGACCGTCCTGACGAGGTTGGTCCCGAACGGTTGGTCGACCTTGCGCCGCAGGTAACCCACGTAGACCTCGACGACGTTCGGGTCGCGCGGCGAAAGGTCCCCCCAGACCTCTTCGAGGATCTCCTGCTTCGAGCAGACCCGTCCAGGGCTTCGCACCAGGTATTCGAGCAGCGTGAACTCCCGTGGGGTCAGCGACAACGGCTGCTCGCCGTGGCGGGCCCCTCGGCGGCGTGGGTCCAGCACGAGATCGCCCACCCGCAGCTCGGCGGGCTGAGTGGCCGGGCCTCGTCGTGCCAGGGCCCGGCAGCGGGCCACCAGGACGTCGAAGGAGAAGGGCTTGCGCAGGTAGTCGTCGGCGCCGAGGTTCAGGGCGTCGGTCTCGTCGGACTCTCGGTCCATGGCGGTGAGGACGAGGATGGGTGTCCAGAACCCCTCCTCACGAAGTCGCCGGCAGACCTCGAGACCGGACATCCCGGGAAGGTTGAGGTCCAGGATGACTGCGTCGAGGCGCGGATCCTTGGCCAGCTGGTAGCCCGTGTGTCCGTCGGTGGCGCCGAGAACGTCGAAGCCTCGGTCGGTCAGACCGCGCTCGATCGCCGACGCGAGCTGCGTCTCGTCCTCGACGAGCAGGATCTGCATCAGGCACCACCACGTGCGTCATCCGGCGTGACTACCCCGCTGGGTCGGGATTGCCGTACGCCGGGCCTTGGCGAACTGCAGGTAGAGCGACGGCACCACGAAGAGGTTCAGGAACGTGGCGGTCACCAGCCCGCCGAGGATCACGATCGCCATGGGGTACTCGATCTCCTGGCCCGGGATCGAGCCGGTGGCCACGAGCGGGATCAGGGCCAGGCCGGTGGTTCCCACCGTCATCAGGATCGGCACCAGCCGTTCCTGCGCGGCGCGCAGCGCGAGCCCGGGCCCGAACGGCTCGCCCTCGACCTGTTCGAGGTGCTGGGCGTGGCTCACCAGCATGATCCCGTTGCGCGCGACGATGCCGAAGACCGTGAGGAACCCGACCATGGACCCGAGCGAGATCACGCCGCCGCCGAACAAGTACGCCGCGAGCACACCTCCGACCAACGCGATCGGCAAGGTCAGGAAGGTCAGCGTCGCCAGCCGCCAGCTGCGGTAGGACGTGTTCAGCAGCAGGAAGATCAGGATCGCCGCCCCGATCGCGAAGAACATCAGGCGCTGCGTCGCGGACTGGCGCTCGGTGTACTCGCCGAGCATCTCCGCGTGGAACTCCAGAGGCCACTCCACCGACTCGAGCTGCTCCTCCACATCGGCGACCACGGACCCGAGGTCCCGTGACCCGTCGATGTTCGCGCCGACGTCGATGTTGCGGAACAGGTCGGTGTGGTGGACCACGTTCGGGACCGGTTCGACGCTGACCCGGGCCACCTCCTCCAGTCGGACGTGTCCGCCTCCCGGGGTGTCGATCAGGAGGTTCTCGAGGTCGCTGAGGCTCTGCCGCGACTCCGGGGGACTCCAGACCTGCACGTCGTACGCCCGTCCACCCCGGTAGATGTCGCCGGCCTCCTCGCCGGCCATCATCCACGCGGCCGCGCGCCGGACGTCGCCGGGCTTCACGCCGTGGTTCCTGGCTGCCTGGAGGTCGACCTTCACCTCGATCTGCGGCACCGTGTCCTGGAACTCGACGTGGTTCTCGATGATGCCGGGAACCTGACCGAGGAGCTCGTTCACCTCGGTGGCCTTCTGCCGGAGCAGGTCCAGGTCCTGGCCGGAGATGCGGATCGTGATGGCATCGCTGGTGCCGGTCAGCACCTCACGGATGCGTTCCTTGAGGTAGGTCAGCACGTCCCGGTAGACGCCCGGGTAGCTGTTGACCACGTCCTCCACGGCCTCGCGGGTCTTGTCGTAGTCCACCGAGGGGTCGACGCTGATCCAGTTCTCGCCGAAGTAGACGCCGTAGGGCTCGTCCCCCAGAAGGGCGTTGCCGATGTGGGAGCCGGCGTTGCGGACACCGGGGATCTCGAGCAGCTCGGCGTTGACCAGCTTCGTCGTACGGACCTCCTCCTGGAGCGAGGTGTCCGGCTTGGCCAGCCAGTGCATCAGGAAGTCGCGCTCCTTGAAGTTGGGCAGCATCGCCTGCCCGAGGAGCGGCACCGCCAGCAGGCCGGCGGCGGTGGTCACGGCGACTGCGCCGTAGGCAGCGCGTGGTCGCTCGATGATCCGCGTGAGCAGCGCGGTGTATCCGCGCTTGAGCGGCGGTACCAGCGGCGACTCCCGATGCTCCAGCGACTTCTCGCTGCTGAAGAAGATCAGGCTCAGGGCGGGAGTCAGGGTGAGGGCCACGACCATGGATGCGAGCAGCGCGAGCGCGTAGGCGAGCGCCAACGGCTGGAAGAACGAGCCGGAGAGCCCGCCGAGCATGAAGATCGGCAGGATGGCGACGATCTCGATGATGGTGGCGTAGACGATCGCGCCGCGCACCTCCAGGGAGGCCTCGAGGATCACCTTCGCCGTCGACGTGGTCCCGCCTTCAGCACGGTGCTGCCTGAGTCTTCGCACGACGTTCTCGATGTCGATGATCGCGTCGTCGACGATGTCGCCGAGCGCTATCACGAATCCCGCGAGGATCATCGTGTTGATCGTCGCCCCCTGGGCCTGCAGCACCAGCACAGCGGCGAGCAGCGACAGCGGGATCGCCACCACGCTGATGAGTGCGGTGCGCCAGGAGTACAGGAAGGCGCCGAGGATGAAGATCATCAGCAGCGCACCCAGGATGAGCGCACGGGTCAGGTTGGAGATCGAGTCCTCGATGAACGTGGCCGGCCGGAAGATCGCGGAGTCCACCTCGATGCCGCGCAGGCCCGGCTCGAGCTCGGCCAGGGCCGCCTCGACTCCCTCGGTCACGTCCATGGTGTTGGCCCAGGGGAGCTTCTCGACGATGAGCATGAGGCCGTCACCCTGGTTGATCACCGCGTCACCGATCAGCGGCTGGTGGTCCCGGACCAGGTTGGCCACCTGGTCCAGCCGGACCTGCCGGCCGTCACGGGTGTTGATGGGGATGCTCGCCATGTCCTCGGAGGTCACGATCGGCTGGACGTGCCGGACACCGGCTCGCTGCTGCTCACCGTCGATCCATCCGCCACGGCCGATGAAGTGGCCCTGCGAGTAGGGGAGCAGTCCGGCGTCGAGCGCGTCGGAGGTGGCGTTCATGACCTGCTCGAGGGTGACCTGCTCCTGCTTCATCCGCTTCTGGTCGGCGTGGACCTGGAGCATGTCCAGCCGCTCGCCCCAGATCGGCACGTTGGCGACGCCGGGAACCCGCAGCAGGCGCGAGCGGATCTTCCAGTACGCCGTCATCGACAGGTCCATCATGTCGATGTCGGGGTCGCTGCTCGACAGACCGATCTTGAGCACTCGGCTGGTGGCCGACATCGGCTGCAGCATCACCGGCGGCGCCGCCCACGTGGGAAGCGTCGGGGTGACCGTGGCGATGCGCTCCTGGACCAGCTGGCGGGCCGTGAGCAGGTCGGTCCCCTCGTCGAACAGCAGCACGATCTGGGAGAGCTGCTCGACGGACTTTGACCGGATCTCGTTGACGCCGGGGACTCCGTTGAGGGCCTGCTCCAACGGGACGGTGATCAACGACTCGACCTCCGTCGGGGCCAGCCCGATGGCAACGGTGTGGATCTCGACCTTGGGCGGGGCGAACTCCGGGAACACGTCGACGGGCGCGTCGTCCACCCGCTGCACTCCGAAGAGGAGAAGGGCGGCAGCCAGGGCCACCACGATGAAGCGGAACTTCAAGCTGGCACCGACGATCCAACGCATGGCAGCCCCCTCAGTGCCCGACCTCGGCCTCGACGCCGTAGATCTCGGCGACACCGACCGTGACGACCTCGGTTCCCGGCTTGGGACCCGAAGAGAAGAGTGCGAGCCCGTCGCGTTGGTCCTCGAGCGTGATCTCGTGGCGGACGAAGACCCCCGGCTCGGGATTCGCGTAGACCCACCACACGCCCTCCGGGTCGACGAATATCGCCGAGTCGGACACCGCGAGGCGCCGCCCCTCCCGGGTCACGCGAGCGGTCGTCACGCCCAGTCGCTCCTCGGCCCCGTCGCTGAGGATCACCCGGCCGAGCTCACTGCCGTCCACGTGCTCGACGGTCCCGGGATCGTTCTCGATGACGTAGGCATCCGAGGGGACGCCTGCGCACGAGGTGAGCGGTCCGACGGCGAGCGGAAGGGCTGCGAGGGCAACGCGCTTGTCCTTCATGACGACCCCCTACGCCTTGGCCGTCTCGAGGCCCGTTGCCGGTTCGTAGAGCTCGTCGATCCAGCTGTCGTGGTCCGGACCTGGCCCCAACCGCAGCATCACGACCGGAACGATGAACAGGTTGACCACGGTGGTCGTGACCAGGCCGCCCAGGACGGCGATCGCGGCCGGGGCCAGGAGCTCGAAGCCCGTGCGCCCGCCGGCGACGGCCAGCGGTAGTGCGACGGCTGCTGTGGCAGCAGCTGCCGTGACCAGGGGAAGCAGCCGGTCCCGGGTGCCTTGCACGACGAGATCGGCTCCCCAGTCCTCGGCTCCGCGCCGGTGGAGGCTCAGCAGGTACGCGATCGACGCCACCAGCCCGCGCGCTGCGAAGCCGAGCACGGCGAGCATCCCGGCGACCACGCCGAGCGTGACGGTGCCGCCCGTGAACGCGGTCGCCACCAGGCCGCCGACCATCGCGAGCGGGAGCGCCAGGGTGGCGAGGCCGGCCAGACGCCAGCTCCGGAAGGCCGAGTGGAACAGCAGGAAGACAACCAGGAGTGCGACGCCCCCGATCGCGAGCAGCTGGAGCGTGGCATCTCGCCGGTCGGCGTGGCCGCCGAGCACCTCGGCGTGGTGGTCCAGCGGGAAGGCGACCCCCGCCACGGCCGCCGACACCTCGTCGTTGACGTCGGACACACCGCGACCGCTCACGTCGGCTGTCACCTCGACGAAGCGCGCCACGTCCTCATGCCTGATGACCGCGGCGCTGGGCTGCTCGCTGACGTCCGCGACCTGGCCGAGCCGGATGGTGTCACCGGTGGGAGTGTCGATCAGAAGCTGCTCGAGGTCGGTGGCGTTCTGCCGGATCTCCGGGTCACCCCAGACCACCACGTCGAAGACCTTCTGCTCCTCGAACAGGTTGCCGACGGTGATCCCGCCGACCAGCATCGCGGCGGCACGCCGGACGTCGCCGGGCTTCACCCCGAGGGCCTGAGCGCGTGCGAGGTCGACCTGCACCTCGAGCGTCGACTCCTCCGGCGTGCTCTCGACCTCGGCACCGACCACGCCGTCGACCCCGGCGATCGCCGAACGGATCTCCTCGGCCTTGCTCGTCAGCACCTCGCTGTCCTCACCGTAGACGCGCACCGCAACGTCGCTGTCCTCGCTCGGGAAGACCTCGCTGACACGCTGCTCGGTGTACGTCGTGACCTCGGCGGTCATCCCCTCGACGGTCGCGACCTGCTCCTCGACAGCACCAACAGTGGCGTCGTAGTCGGCATCGCCGTCGAGCGAGATCCAGATCTCGCCCTCGTTGACGCCGACTTCCTTGTCGGACATGACGGCGCGACCGATGTGCGCGTTCACCGCGGCGACACCGGGGAGCGTTCCCAGGTCCGCCACGGCCTGGCTGGTGATCTCGCTCATCCTCGGCAGGGAGGTGCCCGGCGGTGCCGCGACGCTCACGAGGACGTCGCGCTCCTCGAGGTCGGGGTGGAACGAGGTGCCGAGGAACGGTGCCGCGACGATCCCGGCCAGGGCGATCACGCCCGCCAGGACGAGGGCCGGCGTCATACGCGTCACCATGCCTGGGGCCGCGTGGTCGTAGCGTCGGTGCAGCCAGCCCGCCGACTCCTTGGAACCGCGCGAGAGGAGCATCAAGCACAGGACGGGGGTGAGGACCAAGGCGACGACGAAGGAGATCGCCACGGCGAGCAGGTAGGAAGCCGCGACCGGCGGTACGAACGCCGCCGCTTCGTCGCTGAGGAAGAACAGCGGCAACGTGGCTGCACCGATGACGAGAGCGGCGAAGAGCGCCGATCGCCGCAAGCCCATGGTGCTGTCGACGACCGTCGACCAGGCTGGGGCGCTCGTCCCGGTCTTCCGGAGGCGGCGGATCCGCTCCGCGGTGCCTGAGGTGTCGGTGACGGCGTCGTCGATCATCGCGGTGAGACCGGCGACCAGACCGGCCAGCACCAGGAGGTTCACCGTCTCGTCGAGCACGTTCAGGGTCACCACGGCACTGGCGGCCGAGGTCACGACGACGGCGAGCACGATCGTCACGCGCTTCCAGTCCCGCAGCAGCAGGAGCAGCACGATCACCATGAGGACGCCGCCCGCGAGGAGCGCCCACCCGAGGTTGGAGAACGCGGAGTCGATCTGGGACGCGGGCCGGTAGACCGAGGAATCGATCTGCATGCCGCCGAGACCCGGCCGGAGGGCCGCAAGAGCCGCGTCCACGCCGTCCGCGACCTCGCGGGTATCGGCTCCCGGGAACTTCTCGATGACCAGGATCAGGCAGTCAGCGCCGCCGGCGCACGAAGTGTCGCCGATCAGTGGTTGGTGGTCCTCGACCACGGTGGTGACATCTGCGAGCGCCATCGGCCCGCCCTCACCCTGTGCTGGTCCGCTGTCCGATCGCTCCACAGGAACCTGGCCGAGCTCCTCAGCGGTGGAGATCGCCTGCTCGTGGAAGATGTTCAGGCGCTGGTTGGGAGTGTCGATGAACCCGCCCGTGCCCGGCTTGGATGCCTCGAGGTAGGACAACGGCGAGACCTCGAGCGCGTTGCCGGCCGTCCTCACCACATCGGGGAGCGTGACACCGTTCGCGCGCAGGCGTTCGGGGTCCACGAGCACCTGCAGCTGGCGCTCCCGGTTCCCCCAGATGGCCACGTTGGCGACGCCGGGCACGCCCAGGAGCCGGGGCCCGACCACCCAGCGCGCCAGCACCGACATCTCGATGGGGGTGAGCTCCTCCGCCGTCAGCTTGACCATGGACACCCGGCTGCTCGAGGAGAGCGGCTGGATCATCTGGGGAGTCTTGGCAACCGCGGGGAGGCCGGCGACACCCACCGCCTGGGTCAGGCGCTCCTGGACCATCTGCCGCGCATCGAGCACATCGGTGCCCTCCTCGAACGTCATCACGACCGAGGAGACCCCCGGGAGCGAGACGGAGGTGATGTCGTCGAGGAACGGGACTCCGACCAGCAGGTCCTGCTCCAGCGGCACGGTGATCAGCTGTTCGACCTCGGCTGCGGACAGTCCGAGGGCCTCGGTCTGCACCTCGACCGTCGGCGGCTGGTACTCCGGCAGGAGGTCGGCCGGCGTCCTGCTCACTTGGTAGATGCCGAGCGCCACCACACCGAGCGCCAGGGCAAGAACGATTCTCTGCAGCTTCAGGCTTGATGCAATGATCCAGCGCACGACAGCGCCTCCCCGGCTCCGAGCCGGGCCGCCGATTCGCCTGGCGACCTGGGTCTGGAGCCGCTGAGAGAAGAGCCCGGCTTTCTCAGGGTCCACGCGCACTTGGGAAGTTGGGAATAGCCCCGCGGGGGGACTCCGCAGAGCGACCCGAAGGGGTCACGAAAAAAGGTGCACGGTCTGCCCTATGCGCCGAGAAACGGGCATCTCCACGTCGATGTGGAGCCGGAGACGTCGGGAAGGTCAGCCACTGACCTCCTGGCCGAACACCTCGATCTCGACCTCCCGGAAGACGTCGTCGGTGTGCTTCAGCTGGCAGTCGAGATCGACCAGCGACACCGCGATCTCCTCCTCCTGAAGCTTGCGCAGCGCCTCTGCCCGCGGTCCCTGCAGCGTTGCGGGGTCGTCGTCACCCACGAGGTCGTCGAACCGCTCCTGGAACTCCTCGATGATCTCGTCCTGGTCGTCCTCGTAGTCGTACCCCGCGTCCCGCATGCACTCGGTCCACCGGTCCTCCGCCTCGATGATCCGCGGGTCGTTCTCCACCAGCACGTCCTTGGGGTTGACGTAGGTGCCCTTCAGCTGTTTGTCGGTGAACACCTCGGACACCGCCTGGCGCGTGCAGCCCTGGGTCTCGGAGAAGTCCTCCTCGTCGAACGCGAAGACGAAGTCCATGTCGGGGTTGTCGCCCCACAGGGTCCTGCTGTAGGCCTCGCGGTCACTCTCGGGAAGGCTCTGCCAGATCTCGAGGTTGGGGCCGAGCCCCGTGTCCCTGACCGGGTTGTCGTACCGCGTGGTCACGGCGAGACCCCACTTCTCCTTGTACGTTCGCCGCGTGTAGCCCGGGTCCTGCCGAACGCGGGCCTGTGCGGCTTCGATCGTCTTCACATCAACGGGGATGTACTCGAACCCGGCCTCGGCCATGCAGTCGGCGATCCGGGCCTGGGTGTCCTCGACGTGCTCCACGAACTGGACCTCGGTCAGCCCGAACTCCTTGATGCCCGGCAGGGCCTTCTCCTTCCCGGAAGGGTCGCCCTCCGGGGAGCCCGTCGACGACCCGCAGCCGGAAAGGGCCAGCACGATCGCCAGTCCGACCAGGGAGCCGGCCGATCGCCGAGGACACGTGCGGACATGAAGGGGGAAGGGAAGTCTGGACACCTGGCGCCTCCTCGACAGATCCGACGAGCACGATGAGAACACCCCGACGCTGAACCTCACCTGACGAACGCCTCGAGTGCGTTCAGGCTCCCGTCAGCCGCCGGGTGCCACCATCGGCATGCCGGCATCGGCCGGCCCAGGTCCTGGGGAGAGGCGGCGAGGAAATGCGACGGCGCAACCTGTTGATCCTCATGGTCGGTGCGGTGCTGGTCTCCTCGCTGGCCACCTGGGTGGCCGCTGCCCAGATCCGGTCGCCCGCCGAGGTCGCGGCCCGTACGGCGGAACCCGACCCCTCACCCATCCTGGTACCCGTCGTCGAGAAGGTGCTGTCCACGCGCGTCGTCACCCGCGGGACCGCGCACTTCGGCTCCCCTCGGAACCTGGCGGTGACCCCGTCGAAGCTCAAGAACGGACCCAGGGTCGTCACGCGGTTGCCCGGGCGCGGTGACCGGGTGGCTTCCGGAGGGGTCCTCGCAACGGTCTCCGGCAGGCCGGTGCTCGTCCTCGAGGGCCGGCTCCCGGCGTACCGGGACCTCGGACCTGGCATGTCGGGACCGGACGTGGCGCAGCTCGAACGGTCGCTCAGACGGCTCCGGCTGGACCCGGGTCGGGTCGACGGGTCCTTCGACACGGCGACCGGCGCGGCCCTGGCGGGGCTGTACCGCAGGCACGGGTTCGAGCCGCTCATCGCGACCGAGGCGACGCTGGCGACCGCCCGGCCGGCGGAAGCCGGTCTGGTCGCGGGCGGCTACGCCCAGCCCGGGGTGCAGCTCCCCTCGGACGAGGTCGTCTTCGTCTCCCACGGGCCGCTGCGCGTCAGCGACCTGCCGACGGCGGTCGGGGCTCCGGCGACGGGGCCGCTGGCGATCGTCACCGACTCCGACGTCGTCATCGACGGCGTGCTGCCGGTCGAGCAGGCGGGACAGGTGCGGGTCGGGGCGGAGGTCGTCGTGGACGAGCCGACCCTCGGTATCGACACGATGGGTCGGGTCTCCTCGATCGCCGGCCGTGCCGGGACGGCGGGTGCCGACGGCTTCCACGTGGCCTTCCGGGTCGCCGTCCCCGATCCACCTCCCGCGCTCGTCGGTGCCTCGGTGCGACTGACGATCCCGATCAAGTCGACCCGCACCGCACGGCTCGCCGTACCCGTCACCGCGGTCTCCATCGGTCCTGACGGAGGGTCTCGCGTCGAGAAGTCGGTCGACGGGAAGTCGGAGTTCATCGCCGTGCGCACCGGGCTGTCCGCGGACGGGTTCGTGAGCGTGACTCCCGAAGCGGGCTCGCTCTCCGCCGGGGACCGGGTCGTCGTGGGCTTCAAGGCCCGCGCGCAGCGGAGTGGCTGACATGCTGCCCCTCGTCCGCCTCCAGGAGGTCAGCCGCGACTACGGCGCCGACGTGCCGGTGAAGGCGCTCCGCGGCGTGGACCTCGAGGTGACGGCCGGCGAGCGCGTCGCCGTGGTCGGCCCGTCCGGCTCGGGCAAGTCGACCCTGCTCAACATCATCGGCTGCCTGGACCAACCCACGGCCGGCCGCTACTGGATGGCCGGGGTCGACGTCGGTGGGCTCAGCGACCGGGAGCGTGCCGGCCTGCGGAGCACCGAGATCGGTTTCGTGTTCCAGTCCTTCCACCTGATGAGCTACCGGACCGTCCTGGAGAACGTGATGCTCGCGGATGTCTACCGGGCCGGGGACCGGGCGGGACGCGCCGAGCGTGCGCGCCGTGCGCTGCGGTCGGTCGGGATCGACGCACGCGAGGACTCGCTGCCGACACGCCTGTCCGGAGGCCAGCGCCAGCGCGTGGCGATCGCCCGGGCCATCGTCAACCGGCCCCGCATGCTGCTGTGCGACGAGCCGACCGGGAACCTCGACTCGACCACGACCGCAACGATCCTCGAGCTGCTCGGCGAGCTGTCCGACGGCGGTCTCACCATCGTGATGATCACGCACGACACCGGCGTCGCCGCGTGGTCGGAGCGGATCGTGCGCATCGCCGACGGGCAGATCCAGGGGCCGTCGTGAGCAGCGCCGAGGTCACCGAGCAGCGGGAGCAGCGGCTTGCTCCACAGCAGCCGCCGGTCTCGCGCATGTTGCCGCACGACCTGTTCTTCGAGGCGTTCGCCGGCATGTTCGCGCGACCGGGACGCATGATGCTCACGGTCCTCGGCACCACGATCGGTCTCGCTGCGCTCGTGGCCACCCTCGGGCTGTCGCAGACCGCGAGCCAGCAGATCATCGGACGCTTCGACGAGCTTGCCGCCACCGAGATCACGGTGTCCTCACTGCCGGTCGGGGAGGGGCAACCACCGAACAGCCTCCCCTGGGACGCGGGTTCCCGCGTCGAGCGGCTCAATGGCGTGGTGGCCGCGGGGACGCTGAGTGCGGTCGACGTCGGTGGCCTGCTGGTCAGAGGATCGCCGATCGACGACCCTCGCGAGAGGTCCGCGTTCAAGCTGCCCGTGGAGGCCGCCTCTCCCGGGCTGTTCAAGGCAGTCCGAGCCGAACTCGACGCGGGTGGCTTCCTGGACCAGGGGCACTCACGACGAGGCGACCGGGTGGCCGTGCTCGGCCCCAATGCCGCGCGGCAGCTCGGTGTCGGCCGGTTCGACGGGCTGCGATCGATCAGTATCGGCGACGAGGTCTTCGTGGTCATCGGGGTGCTCGGCAGCGTGGAACGCAAGCACGACCTGCTCAGCTCGGTGATCATTCCCGAGGGGACAGCGCGGGCTGTGTACCGGCTGCCGGCGCCCGAGTCCGTCGTGGTGGAGACCCGGGTCGGGGCGGCGTCGTTGTTGTCGCGTCAGGTCCCGCTCGCGCTGCGACCGGACCGGCCGAACGGTCTCAAGGTCGCCTCTCCCGACCAGCCGCAGCGGATCCGGTCCGGCATCCAGAGCGATCTCGACCTGCTGTTCCTCATGCTCGGTGGGGTCTCGCTCCTCGTCGGCGCGATCGGGATCGCCAACGTCACGCTCGTCTCGGTGATGGAGCGGACCGGCGAGATCGGCCTGCGACGGGCGATGGGGGCCACCCGTCGTCACATTGCCACCCAGTTCCTGCTCGAGAGTGCCACCATGGGGGTTGTAGGAGGCGTGCTCGGGGCGAGCGCGGGGATGCTGGTCGTGGTGGGCGTGGCTGCCTACCAGACCTGGACCCCGGTGATCGGTCCGATGATCCCCCTGCTGGCGCCAGTGCTCGGCGGTGTCACTGGTCTGATGGCTGGTCTCTATCCCGCGCTCCGGGCGGCGCGGCTGGAGCCCGTGGAGGCGTTGAGGGCAGGGACATGAAGATTCTTCTTGTCGAGGACGACAAGAAGATCGCGGCTGCGGTCAAGCGGGGCCTCGACGCGGAGGGCTTCACGGTCGACGTCTCGCTCGACGGCACCGAGGGGCTGTGGCGCGCCACGGAGTACAGCTACGACCTGATGATCCTGGACCTCATGCTGCCCGGGAACAACGGCTACGAGATCTGCCGGGCGTTGCGTGAACGGGGCGACTGGACGCCGATCCTGGTGCTCACCGCCAGGGACGGCGTGCGGGACCAGACCGACGCGCTCGACACCGGGGCCGACGACTTCCTCACCAAGCCGTTCTCCTTCCCGGTGCTCACCGCCCACGTGCGCGCGTTGCTGCGCAGGACCTCCGGTGGTGCGCCCGTGCCGGTGGAGGTGGGCGACCTGCGCCTCGACTCCGGTCGGCACCGGTGCTGGCGCGGCGACGTGGAGATCCCGTTGACCGCCCGCGAGTTCGCCGTCCTCCAGTACCTGATGCGCCGGGCCGACATGGTGGTGCCGAAGTTCGAGATCCTGGACGGCGTCTGGGACTACGACTTCCAGGGTGACCCGAACATCGTGGAGGTCTACATGCGTCGCCTGCGCCGCAAGGTCGACGAGCCGTTCGGTCGCCACGACCTGGAGACAGTTCGCGGCGCCGGCTACCGGTTGGCCAGCGATGCCGGCTGAGAGCCGGTTTCGGCGATGGTTCCGGCCGCGCACCGTCCGGTCCCAGGTCACCTGGACGGCCGCCGGGCTCGTGGCGATCGTGCTCGTCCTCAGCGCCCTCGCCCTGGTCGGAGCGCAGGAACGCGTGCTCACCCACGGCATCGACGAGGCACTGATCCAGCGAGCGGACAACATCGAGCGGGACGTCGCGAGCGGGGAGTTCGGGAGCCGGCTGCCGGTCGAGGGTGACCCCGAGGACTCGTTCCTGCAGCTGCTCGACGTCGACGGCAGCGTGGTCGCAGTCAGCGACAATGCCGCCCTCCTGGAGCCGGCCACGAGTCCCGTCGGGGCGGGTGACGCCGACGTCCTCGTGTCGGTCCAGGGCGTGCGGCTCAGCAACGGGGAGTACCGGGTGCTCGCCCGCTCGCTCGGGGACGAGTCCGATCCGCTGACGCTGGTCGTGGCCAAGAACCTGGACGACGTGCACGAGAGCGTGAGCATCCTGACCGCGTCACTCGCTGTTGCGATTCCGGTGGTGACCGGGCTGCTGGCGCTCCTGGTGTGGTGGCTGACCGGGCGGGTGCTGCGGCCGGTCGAGCTGATCCGCCGTGAGGTGGCCGACATCCAGGGCGACGAGCTGAACCGTCGGGTGCCGACACCCGACTCCGAGGACGAGATCGCGCGCCTCGCCATCACGATGAACGAGATGCTCGACCGGGTCGAGGACGCCACGGAACGGCAGCGCCGCTTCGTGGCCGACGCCTCGCACGAGCTGCGTGGCCCGCTCACCCGGCTGCGCTCCAGCCTCGAGGTGTCGGCGGCGCACCCCGACGGGCTCGACCCTGCTGAGCTCTCCCGGGAGCTGCTCGCCGACACCGTCGATCTGCAGAAGCTGGTCGACGACCTGCTCTTCCTGGCCCGCTCCGAGTCCGGCGCGCTCGACGCCCCGCACGACCTGGTCGACCTCGACGACCTGGTCCTCGAGGAGGCCGGCCGGCTTCGTGAGCGCGGGGTGGTCGAGGTCGACGTCAGCGCCGTGTCGGCCGCCCGGACACTCGGCGATGCCGACCAGCTCGCGCGCGTGGTGCGGAACCTGTCCAGCAACGCCGAGCGGCACGCCGACCACAAGGTGACCTTCGAGCTGCGCGAGCAGAACGGGGTCAGCGAGCTCGTGGTTTCCGACGACGGGCCCGGCATCGCGCCGGAGCACCGGGAGGTCGTGTTCAAGCGGTTCGCGCGTCTGGACGAAGCACGTTCCAGGGACGCCGGAGGCTCGGGGTTGGGCCTGGCCATCGTGCACGACATCGTGGCCCGCCACGACGGGGTGGTCGGCATCCGTGATCACGCCGGCGAGGGAGCCCAGTTCGTGGTCGAGCTCCCTCGGGCCGAGTGAGGGCTGTCCCTCACCCGGTGGGCCCCTCGGAGTGCGCCGTCGTACCCCAGACGTCCTTGCTGATCCGGTAGGCGCGCTCCTCGAGCGCCAGGGCGTCCGCGCGGACGTCGTCCATCTCGGCATCGCTCAGCGTGCGGAAGTCGACGAGCTCCAGGACCTCTTTCGACTCGTCGTTCTCCCCACGCCAGCCGACCCGGACGACACCGGTCCCGGGGGCGTAGTACTTGTCCTGGAACGCGTCGGGGATGGTCGTCTCGAACTCCTCGATCACCACGACGTCGGCATAGCAGTCCTCGGGGACACAGGTCCGCTCGCCGGTCTTGTAGACGCGACCGCGGTCCACCCAGTTGATCGGCGGGGGAGCGTAGCCCTGCGCGTAGTCGGGTGTTCCCTCCGTGGGCTCGGCGGGGATGGTGATCCCGGCGGTCGCACCGGCGACGCCGTGGACCCAGGCCGGTGCCTTGGCGAACTCGCCCTCCTCCCACTCCTCGGGATACTCGCCCATGTGCCAGATGTGACCGTCCGTGTCCTGTGCGAAGAGGGCGAGCTCGGTCTCCACGAGCTCACTGTCGGTGTAGTCGCGTTCCCACACCACGACGCTCTCCACGCCGTCGATGACCTTCGTCAGGTCGGTGACGATGATGGTCACGCCGTGGTGCAGCCGCTCGCCCTCGTCCAGCGAGCTGCCGCGGTAGTCGAACCGGGTGCCTGGCTTCAGGGGGTACCAGCGGTGGCTGACGTTCGCCGAGTCGCCGAACCTGCTGGGGTCGTAGTCCTCGGCCGCGACGGCCTGGGCCTGGCGGGTGGGCCCGCCCGCCCCGTCCTCGGGCTGTCCCTCCGCCCCCGACCCGTTGGCGCACGCGGCCGCGGCCAGCACCAGGCCGGCTGCCGCCGGCCACAACGTCACGCGGTTCAGCATCTCCACCTCCGGGGTCGTTCGCGGCTGGTCAACGGTGCCTGCGTCGCCGAAGGAACGTCGCACCGAGCAGAAGCAGGACCGCGCCGGGCGTCCACAGCACCACCGGCATGACCCGTGTCGCGTCCACGACACGCTGACCCCCCACGGTGAGCTGCAGCGGGCCGCTCGACGTCACCGTGTCGGTGGTGGGGCTGGTGACCGAGACGAAGAGGATGAGGGGCCCGCTGGTCACCGCCTGGACCGTCCAGGTCAGGGTGGCGGAGTCACCCGGTGCGAGCTCGTCGAGGTACTGAGTCCGTCTGGGGGACCAGTCCTCCGGGTCCACGTAGACGCTCTCGTCAGTGGTCAGGATGTTGAGGTGCGCGACGTAACCGTCCAGCGGTGCGTCACCGGTGTTGCGGATGGTCGACGTGAACGAGAACTTCTCGCCGGGCCCGACGTCGAGCTCGCTCTCGTCCAGCTCCACGACGATGTCCCCGGGACCCGCGGGCGCGGCGACCGCTCCTCCGACCGGTCCACTGACGACGGCCAGCAACGCCAACGGCAGCGCGCATGCGAGGAGGGTCCTGATCAGCCGGCTCATGCTCCGCTCCTCGGGATCAGCGAGAGCCGGCCGGCCATGACCAGCGCCAATGCTGGGAAGACGACCGCCCAGACGGCGGGGAAGACGAGCAGGGACAGGTCCTGGGACAGCGAGTGCGCGTTGATGATCAGCCGCTCCAGGTAGAGCAGGCCGGCCGAGAACGGGTCGAGCCGTTGCAGCAGCTCGCCGGCCCACCCGCGGGTGGCCTCTGCGGGCATCTGGTTCGGGGCGTAGAGGGCCAGCAGCACGAAGAAGCTGATCGCCAGGCTCAGCCCGTTGGACTGGGAGAACGTGCTGATCAGCAGGCCGATACCCGTCAGGGTCAGGGCGAGCAGCGTGCCGACGACGAAACCGCCGACCAGGGCCACGCCGAACGTGCCGACGTCGCGGCCGATCCACCAGATGTAGGGGATCGACAGGACGAAGGCCCCGACCCACAAGGACACGGCGGCGACCGCCTTCCCCGCCAGGAGCGCGCGACGCGGAGCAGCCGTCAGGAGCAGGGTCTCCAGCGTCCCGCGCTCACGTTCCCCGCTGACCGCGTCGGCGGCCACGAGCACGACCATCAGCCCGCCGACGGCGACCGCGAGGTTGAGGGTCAGGCTCACGGCCTCCCGTTGCTCGAGGAAGTTCAGCTCCTGGTTGGTGGCGATCAGGTAGGTGTTGATGCTCATCAGGACGGTGTAGGCGAGCATCATCGCGAGGCCCTTGCCGGACAGCCACAGGTCGCGCAGCTCCTGCTCGGCCACCACGATCCACGCGGAGCCTGGGACCCCGCGCACGTCGGTGGCCGGGACGGCCGCGACAGCCTGGTCAGTCATCGCCGGCTCCCTCTGTCACGGCCAGGAACGCGTCGCTGAGCCGGCCGCCTTCGAGCGAAAGTCCCAGCACGGGGACATCGGCGTCGAGAAGGCACCGGAGCGCGGCCGCGGACGACTGCTCGGGCGGCTGGTCACCGGGGAGTCGCAGCCGGATCTCGTCCAGGGGACCCTCGCCTGCGTCCTCCGCGACCAGGTCGTGCGCGGCAAGGGCCTGGAGCGCTCGGGCCCGTAGGTGGGGCGGCACCTGGACGACCCCCCTGCGTGGGGCCGCTGCTCGTCGTACCACTTCCGCCACCGTCCCGTCGGCGACGACGCGGCCGCGGTTCAGGATCACCACGTGGTCGCACACGTGCTCCACCTCGCCCAGGACGTGGGTGCTGAGCACGACCGTGACCCCCCGGTCCCGCGCGATGCGGGTGATCAGCTCGAGCACCTGCTTCTGTCCCAGGGGATCGAGACCCAGCGTGGGCTCGTCGAGGAAGAGGACCGCTGGGCTGTTCACCAGGGACCGGGCGATCCCGAGTCGCTGGCGCATCCCGCGGCTGAGGCTCGCGATCAGCGAATCGCCGCGCTCGCCGAGGCCGACCTCGCCGAGCAGCCGCTGTGCGGTGGCGCGGGCGTCGTTCCGGGAGGCGCCGTAGAGCCGCGCGTGGTAGGTCAGCCACTCCGCGCTGGTCTGCCCGCGGGGGTAGCCGGGACTCTCGGGGAGGACCCCGACGCGCTGCCGGATGTGCCTGCCCCCGGTGTGCGGCAGGCCGGCCACGGAGAAGGAGCCGGAATCGGGCGGCAGGACGGTGGTGAGCATGCGGATCAGCGTCGTCTTGCCCGCTCCGTTGGGGCCGAGCAGACCGAGCACCGCCCCGGGGGCCACCTCCAGGTCGACCGAGCTCACCGCAACGCGATCGCGGTAGCTCTTGGTCAGGGCGTGCGTCTCGACCGCAGGCGCTGTGGCGGTACGGGCGGGTGCCTGCGCCGGCCCGGACGTCCCCTCGATCAGCCCCATTCGCCACTCCCTGCTCTCGCCGAGGTGCGGAGCCTCAGCGTAGGGATCGCCGGCTGAACGGACGCTGAACGCGGAGCGAGCGGCGGCAGGTCGGCCGGCCGGCCGGGGCCACGGTCAGTCGGGCAGGACGCGGTGGACCTTGTGCTGGGCGGCCTGCGCGCGGGGGCGGATCACCATCTCGTCGATGTTCACGTGGGGCGGCCGGGTGACCACCCAGGCGATCGCGTCCGCGATGTCGTCGGCCACGAGCGGCTCGGCCACGCCGGCGTACACCGACTCCGCCTTCTCCTGGTCGCCCTCGAAGCGCACCAGCGCGAACTCGTCGGTCCTCACCATCCCCGGCGCGATCTCGCAGATCCGGACCGGCTGGTCGAAGAGCTCGAGGCGGAGGGTCTCGGTGACGACCTGCGTCCCGTGCTTCGCGGCCGTGTAGCCACCGCCGCCCTCGTAGGCGATCCGGCCTGCGGTCGAGCCGACGTTGACGATCACGCCCGCCCCGCTGGCGACGAGCGCCGGCAGCAGCGCCTGGGTGACCTGCAGGAGGCCGATGACGTTGACCTCGTACATCCGGCGCCACTCGTCGGCCTTCGCGGTCGCCACGGGGTCCGACCCGAAGGCGCCCCCGGCGTTGTTGACCAGCACGTCGAGCCGGCCGCCGACGACCTCCGCGAGCGCGGCGACGTCGTCGGCCGAGGTCACGTCGCAGCGGACCGGCGTACCGCCGATCTCCTTCGCCAGAGCGGCGACCCGGTCCTCGCGGCGTGCCGCGCAGTACACGTGGAAGCCCTCCGCCGCGAGCCTGCGGGCGGTCGCCGCTCCGATGCCGCTGCTCGCGCCCGTCACCGCTGCTGTCCTCGTCATGGGGACATTCTGTCGGGCCGCCTGTGAGGCCGGTCTCCCCCCTGTGGTGCGACCCGGCCCCCGCACGGCACACTTTGCCCATGAGCGTGAGCAGGCTTGGGTCCGTCGCGGCACTCCTCGGCGGGCTGGTTTGGGTCGCCGCGGCGGTCCTGTCGTGGGGGGACGAGGAGCTGAACCCGGGGCTCTACCTGGCCGGGTTGGTGCTGCTCGTCGTGTCGTTCGCCGCCCTGGGGTACTCGCTCGTGGCGACCGCGCCGGTCTGGCTGCGCGCCGTGGTCACCATTGCGACGCCGCTGCTCGGCCTGATGGTGTGGCTGATCCTGCGGGACAGCATCCCGGCGGACTACATCGCGGCCGTGGTCGGCGGCGTGCTGCTGTTCGTCGGCGGGGGCATCGCCCTCGGCCGGTCCGGTGCGAGCGCGCCGGCGAAGCCCGAGCCGCCGGCGCGGGGGCGTCGCGCCGCCCGCTGACCCCTCCTGCGCTGGACCAGTGGCCCGCCTCACGTTGGCATAGGTAAGGCTTACCTAATACCCTTCCCCGGTGAGTCCTGTCCTGACCGGCGCCCCGAGCGTCACCACCGGCTTCTGGAGCCGCCTCGCCGCGTACGGCGACCGGCCCGCCCTGGTGACGACCGAGGGATCCCTGTCGTACGGCGACCTCGCCGGCCGCGTGCAGGACCTCGCCGAGCGGCTGGGCGCCACGCGTCGCCTGGTCCTCGTCGCCGGCGCCAACCACGTCGACGCCGTGGTCGCCTACCTCGCCGCCCTGGCCGCCGGCCACCCCGCGATCCTCGTGCCGGGCGACAACGACGGGAACCTCGCGGCCGTCGTCGACGCCTACGACCCCGACGTGGTGCTCCGCGGCGGCGACCTCGTCGAGCGCCGGCCCGGCACCGCCCACGACCTGCACCCCGACCTCGCGCTGCTGCTGTCGACCTCGGGCTCCACCGGCTCGCCGAAGCTGGTCCGGCTCTCCCACGAGAACGTCGCGGCCAACGCGGAGGCGATCGCGTCCTACCTGCGCATCCGCCCGCGCGACGTCGCGGCGACCACGTTGCCGATGCACTACTGCTACGGCCTCTCGGTGATCAACAGCCACCTCGCGGCCGGCGCCTCCCTGCTGCTGACCGACCTCTCCGTCGTCGACGCGTGCTTCTGGGACGCCGTCCGCACGCACGGCGTGACGACGTTCGCCGGGGTGCCCTACACGTTCGACCTGCTCGACCGCGTCGGGTTCGCCGACATGGACCTGCCGGCGCTGCGCTACGTCACCCAGGCCGGCGGCCGGCTCGCCCCGTCGCGCGTCCGCGAGTACGCCGACCTCGGCCGCCGGCGCGGCTGGGACCTGTTCGTCATGTACGGCCAGACCGAGGCCACCGCCCGGATGGCCTACCTCCCGCCCGACCTCGCTGCGACGTCGCCGTCGTCCGTGGGAGTGCCGATCCCCGGTGGGTCGTTCACGCTCGAGCCGCTGCCGGAGTCGCCGATCACCTCCTCCCACGGGGTCGAGGTGGGCGAGCTCGTCTACTCCGGCGCCAACGTGATGCTGGGCTACGCCGACGAGCCGGCCGACCTCGCCCGCGGCCGCGACGTCGACGTCCTCCGGACCGGTGACGTCGCCCGTCGTACCCCCGACGGCCTCTACGAGATCATCGGCCGCCGCAACCGCTTCGCGAAGGTGTTCGGGCTGCGGATCGACCTCGACCAGGTCGAGCAGGTGTACGCCGGCCTCGGCCACATCGTCTACTGCGCCGACGGCGGCGAACGGCTCCTGCTGGCCGTCGACGCATCGGCGCGCCCGGTCGACGCCGACCTGCTCCGGACCGAGGCCAAGGAGCACTTCGGGCTGCCGCCGCGCGCCGTGCAGGTGCTCGCGCTGACGGAGGTGCCGCGGCTGCCGACCGGCAAGCCCGACTACCGCTCGATCGTCGCGCGTGCACAAGCCCACAGTCACCCGCGAACAACCCCGCACTCAACGGTGAGGAACCCCGCACTCAACGAGGGGGGCGGAGCGCTGGACGTGCGGGCGGTGTTCGCCCAGGTGCTCGGCCGACCGGACGCCACCGAGGACGACACGTTCGTCTCGCTCGAGGGTGACTCGCTGTCCTACGTCGAGATGTCCGTCCGGCTGGAGGAGGCGCTCGGGACGCTGCCGGCGAACTGGCACGTGACGACGATCCGCGCGCTCGCCGCCACCGACGCCGCTCCCCGGCGCGGCCGGACGCTCGAGACCAACGTGCTGCTGCGCGCGCTGGCGATCGTGGCGATCGTCGGCACGCACGCCAACCTGCTCGCGCTCGTCGGGGGCGCACACGTGCTGCTCGCGGTCGCCGGCTTCAACTTCGGCCGGTTCCACCTCACCGACGCGCGCCGGCGCGACCGGGTCCGCCACCTCGCCACCAGCGTCTCGAGGGTGGTCGTGCCGTCGGTGCTGTGGCTCGGCGCGGTCGCCGTCACCACGCGCGACATCGGCCTGACCAACGTGCTGCTGCTCAACGGCGTGCTCGGCCCGCGGAGCTGGACCGAGCCGCAGTGGTGGTACTGGTTCATCGAGGCGCTCGTCGCGACCCTGCTGGTGCTCACCGCCGTGATGGCGGTGCCGTGGGTGGACCGGCTCGAGCGGCGCTGGTCGTTCTGGCTGCCGTTCGGGCTCGCGCTGGGCGGGCTGCTCACCCGCTACGACGTGGTGCAGCTGTTCAGCGGCGACGAGATCCACCGCGCCAACGTGGTGTTCTGGCTGTTCGCCCTCGGCTGGGCGACGGTGAAGTCGACCACGTGGTGGCAGCGCGCGCTGGTGTCGCTCGTCGTGGTCGCCACCGTTCCGGGCTTCTTCGACTCGCCGGGCCGCGACGCCGTCGTCATCGCCGGGATGCTGCTGCTGGTCTGGCTCCGGGCCGTCCGGGTGCCAGGCTGGTTCGCGCGCGCCTCGGGCGTTCTCGCGGCTGCGTCGCTCTACATCTACCTCTCGCACTGGCAGATCTACCCGCACCTCGAGCACCGCTTCCCGCTCCTCGCGACGGTGCTGTCGCTGCTGGGCGGCATCGCGTTCTGGCAGGTCTCCACCCGGCTGGTCCCCGCCGTGGCCGGCCGGCTGCGCCGTACCTGAGTCCGCTGCCCGCCGTACCCCGGCACTTTCGGGCCCCGCTCCGCGGCCTGATCGGGTCCGACGGACCGCTCCGCGGCCGGTAGGCGGTCCATCCGACCCGATCGAGCCCGGCCGACGGCGCCTGAGTCGGCACGTAATTGCTGCTCTGCGGGCGCGGGACGACAAAGACGTGCCGACTCAGGCGCGTCGGACCCGTTCGATCAGGGCCATCGCGTCGTGGGGCGCGTAGCCCTTCGCGTCGTTGTCGAAGTAGACGAACACGTCGAGCCCGCTGTCGGCCCACGCCCGACACTTCGCGGCCCACCGGTCGAGCGCGGCCGGCGTGTAGCCGCTGGCGTAGAGCTCGCGGTCGCCGTGCAGCCGGACGTAGATGTGGTCCGACGTCGGCTCCTCGATGAGCGGCCACCGCCCGGCCGTGTCGGCGACCACCAGGGCGACGTCGTGCTCGCGGAGCAGCGCGGTCGTCTCGGGCGTCGCGAACGACTGGTGCCGGACCTCGAGCGCGTGCCGCAGCGGCCGGTCGGCGTCGGCGACGGTCAGCGCGCGGTCGTCGGGCACCTTGTCGTCGTGCCCCTGGGCCAGCACCGCGGCGGCGGTCGAGGTGCGCGGGAGCAGGTCGAAGAAGGCGGCCAGCCGGTCGGCGTCGAAGCCGAGCGTCGGCGGGAGCTGCCACAGGAACGGCCCCGTCTTGGGCCCCAGCGCGAGCACGCCGGAGGCGAAGAAGTTGGCCACCGCGGTCTCGACACCGACCAGCTTCTTCAGGTGGGTGACGTAGCGCGGCGCCCTTCACCGCGAACACGAAGTCGTCGGGGGTCCGGTCGCGCCAGGCGGCGTACGACGTCGGCCGCTGCAGGGAGTAGAACGAGCCGTTGATCTCGATCGAGGTCAGGCGCGAGGCGGCGTACTCGAGCTCGCGCCGGTGCACGAGCCCGGCCGGGTAGAAGTCGCCGCGCCAGCCCGGGTAGGTCCAGCCGGAGATGCCGACCCGGATGCGTCCCATCCGCCGAGGATAGGCGGAGGCATGGCTCCGCCGGTCTGAGGGAATACGTGAGAATCGGGGCCGGTTCAGCCTCCGGAGGTATGCCTACGTGACAGCTCAACCCCCTCGCACCCGACAGCCGCGCGGCAAGCACGGCCGGGTCGCCATGATCAGCCTGCACACGTCCCCGCTGGACCAGCCCGGGACCGGTGACGCGGGCGGCATGAACGTCTACGTGGTCGAGCTGTCGAAGCGCCTCGCCGCGCGCAACATCGCGGTGGAGATCTACACCCGGGCGACCTCGTCGCGGCTGCCGCAGACGGTCGAGGCGTACGACGGGGTGCTGGTCCACCACGTGCACGCCGGACCGTTCGAGGGGCTCAGCAAGGGCCAGCTCCCCGGCCAGATGTGCGTGTTCGCGCGCGAGGTGCTCCGGGCCGAGGCGCGGCACGACCAGGGCTGGTACGACGTCATCCACTCGCACTACTGGCTGTCCGGCCAGGTCGGGGCGCTCGTCCGGGACCGTTGGGGCGTCCCGTTGGCGCACTCCATGCACACGATGGCCAAGGTGAAGAACGAGCTGCTCGCCGAGGGGGACACCCCCGAGCCGGAGGAACGCGTGATCGGCGAGGAGCAGGTCGTCGAGGCCGCCGACATGCTGATCGCCAACACCGACATCGAGGCCAAGCAGCTGATCAACCTCTACGACGCCGACCCCGGCCGCGTCGAGGTCGTGCACCCCGGGGTCGACCTGTCCCTCTTCCAGCCGATGGCCACCGCGACGGCCCGGGCCCGGCTCGGCCTGCCCCGCGACGCGGTCGTGCTGATGTTCGCCGGCCGGATCCAGCCGCTCAAGGCGCCCGACGTGCTGCTGCGTGCGGTCGCCCTGCTGCTCGAGCGGGACCCCGCGCTGCGCTCGCGGCTCGTCGTCCCGGTCGTCGGCGGCCCCTCCGGCTCGGGCCTCGAGCACCCCGAGTCCGTGGCGCAGCTGGCCGACCTGCTGGGCATCGCCGACGTGGTGCGGTTCGTCCCTCCGGTGGTGCAGTCGGAGCTGGCCGACTGGTACGCCGCGGCCACGCTGGTGTGCGTGCCGTCGTACAACGAGTCCTTCGGCCTGGTGGCCGTCGAGGCCCAGGCGGCCGGTACGCCGGTCGTGGCGGCTGCCGTGGGCGGGCTCACCACCGTGGTGCGGGACGGGTCCTCCGGCTTCCTCGTCGAGGGGCACGACCCGGCCGACTACGCCGCGGTGATGGCCCGGATCGTCGACCAGCCGGCGCTGCGTGCCGAGCTGTCGCGCGGGGCCGTCCGGCAGGCCGCCGAGTTCACCTGGGACCGCACGGCCGAGCGCACCGTCGAGGTCTACCGCCAGGCCGGGCAGGCCATGCGGGAGGACCTGGCAGAGTTCTCCGCATGAGCGATCCCACTGGCGCAGTCACCGAGCAGGCACGTGCTGTCGAGGTCGTCCGGTCGGCGCTGGCCGACGGCGACCTGGAGTGGAGGGAGCTCTCGGAGGGCGTCTTCAGCGTGGTCCTGCCCGGCGAGAAGAAGCTGCAGACGCCGGTGCGGCTCGACGTCGGCAAGCACGCGCTCGCGGTGCACGCGTTCGTCGCCCGCAACCCCGACGAGAACCACGAGCGCCTCTACCGCTGGCTGCTCGAGCGCAACCTGAAGATGTTCGGGGTGGCGTTCGCGGTCGACTACATGGGCGACATCTACCTCGACGGCCGGCTGCCGCTGTCGACAGTGACCCCCGACGAGATCGACCGGCTGCTCGGTGCGGTGCTCACCTACGCCGACGAGTCGTTCAACCCGATCCTCGAGCTCGGGTTCGCGACCTCGATCCGCAAGGAGTGGGACTGGCGCATCGCCCGCGGCGAGTCCACCAAGAACCTCGAGGCCTTCCGCGGCTGGCTGGAGCGAGACCCGAGCTAGCGCCGTTCCGACAGGCACTCGCCGCGGGACAGCGGCCGGACCACGCTCAACGGCGCGCCCCGTCGGCGGCAACTGCCTGTCCGGCGGGTCGTGCCGCCCGCGGCTTGCGCCGGGCGAGTGCGACACCGACCAGCGCGAGCGCCCCGCCGACGTACGCCATCGCCGGCGGCGTCTCGTCCAGCAGCACCCAGGCCATCAGCACGGTGATCGGCGGCACCAGGTAGGTCGTCACGCCGAGGCTGCTCGCGCTCATGTGGGTCAGGGCGTAGGCGTAGGTCGTGAACGCGATCGCGGTCGGCAGCACACCGAGGTAGACGACCCAGCCGAGGTCGGTGACCGGCGCGGCCGCGGCCTCGCTCACGAGCTGTCCCGCGAACGGCAGGCAGGCCACGGCGCCGACGGTGCAGGCGATCCAGGTGACCTGGATGGCGGGCATCCGGGACAGCAGCGGCTTCTGCAGGATCACGCTGACCGAGTAGGCGGCCGCGGAGACCAGGCAGAGCAGCACGCCGAGCACGTCGCTGTTGCTCCCGGAGCTCGTCGCGAGGCTGATCACCGCGACCCCGGCGAACGCGACGACGAGGCCGATCCACAGCGTCGGCGCCGAGCGTTCGCGGAGGAACAGCACGGCGAGCACGGCGATCAGCACCGGCGACAGCTGGATGAGCATCGCGGCGGTTCCGGCGTCCACCCTCCGCTCGCCCTCGTTGAGCGCCACGTTGTAGACCCCGAACCAGAGCAGGCCGATCGTGACCAGCGGCAGCCAGTCGGACTTCCTCGGCCGGACCCACCCGCGGGTCATGAGCACGGCGCCGAGCACGAGCGACCCGACGACGAGCCGGCCCAGCGACAGCGCGCCGGGGGAGAACTCCTCGCCGAGGTGCCGGATGGCGACGAAGGCCGAGGCCCACAGCACCAGCGTGGTGGCTACGGCAAGGAGCGGGAGGGCGGAGTGGCGGGGGGCGGTCACCGGTCCACGCTAGCCCGCGTGCGGTGGGCGAGGCTCGCGGGTTTCGGACCTCGCGTCCTGGCGCGGGTGGAGCCACGCACGGGGGCCGGAAATGCGCGGATCCGCGGCCCGTGCCGGTTAGGGTCCGGGCAACGTCTGTTCCCACACGAAGGTGACTTCCCCCGTGCGCCACGTGGACCCGCTGCACCGAGGCCGACGCATGGCCTGGTGGCTGGTTGCCCTGTCCCTGATCGTCTCCCTGACGCCTGCCTCGATCGCGGCGGGCGACGACGACGGACTCAAGCAGCGCAAGCACAAGGTCGAGAAGCGCATGGAGCAGGCGCACGACCACCTCGCGGCGTCGACCCGGAAGCTCCAGCGTGCGAAGGAGAAGCTGGACGACGTGCGGCAACGCCTCGACGCCGCTCGCGCGGTCTACGAGAGGGAGCACGGGAAACGGGTCGCCGCCGCGCTGGTCGACGACCGGGCGCAGGCCGAGCTCGACGAGGCCGAGGAGACGCTCGACCGAGCCGAGAGCCGGCTGGGCCAGGCCGCCGACCGGGTGCTCCTCCAGGAGGACGAGCTCCGGGCGATCGCCGTGGACGCGTTCCAGAGCGGGGACGCCGTGATGCTGTCCCTGTCGATGGTCCTGACCACCGACGAGCCGACGGACCTGATGGGCCGCCTCGGCGCGATGGACAACGTGGTCGACCGCGAGGCCGGTGCCCTGTCCAGGCTCGAGGCCGCCGAGGTCGTGCTCGAGGTCGAGCGCCAACGGCTCCAGGAGAGCCGTGACGTGGTCGCGGAGCGTCGCGCCCGGGCCGCCGAGACGCTTCGCGAGCGGCAGGCCACGGAGCAGCAGGCGAAGGCGGCCAAGGCCCAGGTCCGCGAGCTCGCCGACCAGGCCCGCCAGCAGAAGGCGATCGCCGCGAAGGCACGTGCCGACGACCTCAAGCGGCTCCGGAAGATCCGCAAGGAGCGGGCGCACGTGCAGCGGCTGCTGCGCAAGTACTACGCCGAGCAGCGGCGCAAGGCCCGGAGCTCCGCGAACCGTTCCCCGGCGCGTTCCACCGGCATGCCCTGGCCGGCGACCGGGTGGGTCAGCTCGTCGTTCGGCATGCGGCTGCACCCGATCTACCGCCGCTGGACTCTCCACGACGGTCTCGACCTCGCGGCGTCCTGCGGCCGACCGGTCCGTGCGACGGCGAACGGCATGGTGGTCGCCCGCTACTACAACAGCGGCTACGGCAACCGCGTGATCATCGCGCACGGCCTCCGGAACGGGGTCGGCCTCGCCACGACGTACAACCACCTCCGGCGGTTCTCCACCTACCGCGGGGAGCGGGTCCGCAAGGGCGAGGTGATCGGGTTCGTCGGCTCGACCGGCTACTCGACCGGCTGCCACCTGCACTTCATGGTGCTGCGCAACGGCCGCCCGGTGAACCCGGCCCCGTGGCTGCGCTGACTTCTCAGAGGTCGAGCTTGTAGCCCAGGCCGCGGACGGTGATCAGGTACGACGGCGCACCGGGGTCGTCCTCGATCTTGGCCCGCAACCGCTTCACGTGGACGTCGAGCGTCTTGGTGTCCCCGACGTAGTCCGACCCCCACACCCGGTCGATCAGCTGCCCGCGGGTGAGCACGCGGCCGGGGTTGCGCAGGAACATCTCGAGCAGCTCGAACTCCTTCAACGGCAGCTTCGTCTCCTCGCCGTTGACCGTGACGACGTGCCGCTCGACGTCCATCCGCACCGGCCCGGCCTCGAGTGTCGCGGAGGCCACCTCGACTTCCTGGCCGCGGCGCAGCACCGCCCGGATCCGCGCCACCAGCTCGCGCGGCGAGTAGGGCTTGGTGACGTAGTCGTCCGCGCCCAGCTCGAGCCCGACGACCTTGTCGACCTCGGAGTCCTTGGCGCTGACCATGATCACCGGGACGGTCGAGGTCTGCCGGATCCGGCGACAGACCTCCGTGCCGGGCAGGCCGGGCAGCATCAGGTCGAGCAGCACGATGTCCGCGCCGGTCTTCTCGAACTCGGCGATCGCGTCGGGGCCGTTGTTGGCCAGCGAGACCTCGAAGCCCTCCTTGCGCAGCATGTAGGACAGCGCGTCGCTGTAGGACTCCTCGTCCTCGACGACCAGCACTCGGGTCACGGGGTTGCCTCCTGGTCGATGCGATGGGTGCGTTCGGCGGTGCCGGCCGGGGCGGCCGGGGACGGCGTACGGCGCGGGAGCGTCAGCGTGAACGTCGAGCCCTGGCCCGGGGCCGACCACACGGTGACCTCACCGCCGTGCGAGGCCGCGACGTGCTTGACGATCGACAGGCCGAGGCCGGTGCCGCCGGTGGAGCGGTGCCGCGCCGGGTCGACCCGGTAGAACCGCTCGAAGATCCGGTCGAGCTCGTCCGCGGGGATGCCGATCCCCTGGTCGGTGACGGAGAGGTCGACGGTGTGCTCGTCGGCCTTGGCCGAGACGACGACGCGGCTGTTGTCGGGGGAGTAGGCCACTGCGTTCGACACCAGGTTGCCCAGCGCAAGCGCCACTTCCTCGGCGTTGCCGAGCACCTCGAGCCCGCGCTCGCCGTCCTGGACGAGCTCGATGCTGCGTGAGGCGGCGTCGATGGCGCTCTGGTCGAGCGTGCGGGCGATCACCTCGTCGACGTTCACCGGCGCGGGGTCCTCGAGCGGGTCGTCCCCCTGGAGCCGCGACAGCTCGATGATCTGCTGCACCAGGCGGGTCAGCCGTGCGCTCTCGGTCTGCATCCGTCCCGCGAAGCGGGTGACCGCCTCGGGGTCGTCCGCCGCCTCCTGGACGGCCTCGGCCAGGAGGTTGAGCGCGCCGACCGGGGTCTTGAGCTCGTGCGAGACGTTGGCGACGAAGTCGCGCCGGATCGACTCGATGCGGCGTTCCCGGGTGCGGTCCTCGAGCAGGGCGAGCACGAGCCGGCTGTTCAGGGGGGCGATGCGCGCGGTGACGTGCACGGGAGGACCCGTGCGAGCCTGTCGCAGGGCCAGCTCTGTCTCACGGATCTGCCCGTCGCGGCGTACCTGCCGGACCAGGTCCGCCAGCTCGTCGCTGCTGAGGGCGTTCCCGGTGACGAGCCCCAGGGCGTATGCCGGCGCCGAAGCCTTGACCACCTGGTCGTTCTGGTCGACCAGGACGGCGCTGGAGCGGAGCACGCCGAGCACAGTGGCGATTCCCGGCGCAACGGACTGCTCCGGTGGTGGCGACATCCGGCGCATCTGGTGCTCCGAGACCTGCCAGGCCAGCACGACACCAGCCCCGAGCACGCCGCCGAGCAGCGCGAACAGCAGCGCGTTCGTCGAAGTGTCCACACGTCGATCGTACGCAGGCCCGAACGGATGTCGCGTCCGATGGACGCCTCCTGACCTGCGGTTTCGCCCGCTGTTCACGTGACGTTCACGACTCGTCGCCCCGCGGTCACCTGCCGGTCGGAGGTAGGACCTAAGGTGGGGCTCATGCGCGACGCCTACTTTCACCAGCTCGACGCCATCGTCGACGACCTCGTCACCATGACGCACGAGGTCCAGACGGCAGTCCGGAAGGCGACCCAGGCCCTGTTGACCGCTGACGCGGAGATCGCCGAACAGGTCATCACCGAGGACGCCGCCGTCGACGCGATGCGCGAGACCATCGAGGAGCGCTCCTTCGAGCTGCTCGCCCTGCAGCAGCCGGTGGCCGGCGAGCTGCGGATGCTGGTGGCGACGCTGCGGATGGTCGCGGACCTCGAGCGGATGGGTGACCTGTCCGTGCACGTGGCCAAGGTGGCCCGGCTCCGCGTGCCGCAGGTCGCCATCCCGGACGAGCTGGTTCCGAGCATCCAGCGGATGGCCGAGGTTGCCGAGAAGATGGTGGGCCAGGCCGCGGGGATCATCGCCGAGCGCGACGTGAAGGGCGCGATCGCCCTCGAGGCGATGGACGAGGAGATGGACCAGCTGCGCCGCTCGTCGTTCCAGATGATGCTCGGCGACGACTGGCAGCACGGTGTGGAGCCGGCCGTCGACATCGCGCTGCTCGGCCGCTACTACGAGCGGATCGCCGACCACGCGGTCTCGCTGGCGCGTCGCGTCGTCTACCTCGTCACCGGCGAGACGGTCACCAGCGCCCCCTAGGTGACATGATGGGCCGGTGAGCTCGCCGGGCACGACGACGCACCTCGACTTCGTCGAGCAGTACGTCGTAGCCGCTGAACGGTTCGCCGTCGCGGTGGCCAGCACCGACCTGCACGCCCGCGTGCCCGCGTGCCCGGACTGGACGGCGTACGACCTGGTCTGCCACCTCGGCAACGTGCACGCCTGGGCCGCCACCATCGTCGAGACCGGCCGACGCGCCGTGGAGCAGAACGACGAGCCACGCTCGCGCAAGCCCAGGGTCGTCAGCGAGTGGTACGCCGGCAAGGCCGAGGACCTCTACGAGGTGCTCCGGACCGTCGACCCCGCGAAGCCCTGCTGGAACTTCGCCTTCGACACCGGCGGCGCGGCGTTCTGGCAGCGGCGCCAGCTGCACGAGACGACGATCCACACCGTGGACCTGTTCGACGCGGCCGGTCGTGAGCTGGACATCGACACCGACGTCGCGGTGGACGGGATCGACGAGGTGCTCAACGTGTTCCTGCACCGGATGCACCACCGGGGCTACCCGGCCGCGCTGACCGCGCCGCTGTGCGTGGTGGCCACGGACACCGACCGGGCCTGGACGGTGACGCCGCGCGCCGTCGTCACCGACCCGTCCGCGGGCGTGCCGGCGCAGCCGCGCGGCTCGTCGACCGAGGCCGCGCCGGCGCTGATCGAGGGGCCGCCCCGCGTGGTCGACCGGCGGCACCCGCAGGCGGACCAGGTCGCCGCGCCCGCCGACGTGCTCTACTGCGTGCTCTGGAACCGTCGGCACGCCGACGACCTGACCCTCACCGGCGACACCGCGCGCATCGAGGCGTTCCTCGCCTCCCGCCTCGTCCCCTGACGCCGAGTCGGCGCGTGTGGCTGGCGAACCTGGGTCGAGTCGGCGCGTGTGGCTGGCGAACCTGGGTCGAGTCGGCGCGTTTGGCGGGGTGGCGGCGACCAGATGCGCCGACTCGGCGGGGTGGCGGCGACCAGATGCGCCGACTCGGCGAAATGCGGTGGCTCCTGGCGCCGGGTTTGTCTAGGTTCGAACTCATGCGCGTCGTCGAAGCCCAGGACCTCCGTCGCAGCTACACGACCAGGACGGGGACGTTCAAGCGGCAGAAGAAGACCGTCGACGCCGTGAAGGGCGTCAGCTTCGGCATCGAGCAGGGCGAGCTGTTCGGCCTGCTCGGCCCCAACGGCGCCGGCAAGACGACCACGATCAAGATGCTCATCACCCTGCTGCTGCCCACCGGCGGCGGCGCGCGTGTGCTCGGCCACGACGTGGTGGCGGACCCGCGGGAGGTACGCCGCCACATCGGCTACGTCTTCGGCGGCGACCGCGGCCTCTACGAACGGCTCAGCGCGCTCGACAACCTGCGCTACTTCGCCGAGCTGTACGGCGTCCCGCCGCGCGAGTCGAAGGCGCGCATCGGGGAGCTGCTCGAGCTGGTCGGCCTCACCGGCCGCGAGCGGGAGCGCGTCGAGGGCTTCTCCCGGGGCATGCGGCAGCGACTGCACATCGCGCGCGGGCTGCTGCACGACCCCGAGGTGCTCTTCCTCGACGAGCCGACGATCGGCATCGACCCGGTCGGCGCCCGCGAGCTGCGCGGCACGATCGCCACGCTGAAGGACCAGGGCAAGACGATCCTGCTGACCACGCACTACATGTTCGAGGCCGACGAGCTGTGCGACCGGATCGCGGTGATCCGCGGCGGCGAGCTCGTCGCCGAGGGCACGCCCGACGTGCTCAAGCAGCGGGTCACCGACGGCCACGTGGTCGAGGTGGAGACGTTCGGCATCTCGGAGGCCGTGGTCGACGACGTCCGGGTGCTGGCCGGCGTACGCACCGCCGCCGTCGAGGACCGCGGCCACGCGCAGCTGCTGCTGGTCCAGGTCGAGCCGGGTGCCGAGGTCACCTCCGCCGTGCTGGGCAGCCTCAACGGCGTCAACGTCGGCCGGGTCAGCTCGCGCCAGCCGACCCTCGAGGACGCCTACGTCGCGCTGGTCTCCTCATGAGGCTTCTCCGGCTGCTGGCCGTCTCCTACTGGCTGCACCTGAAGATGATCGCGGTCTCCGCGTTCGACGGGATCTTCCAGGTGATCTGGCCGCTGTACTTCGCGACCGTGGCGTTCCTGCTCTACGGCCAGGCCGACGACGAGCGGGTGATGGTGTACGCCGGCCTCGGTGCGGCCGTGATGGGGATCTGGTCGGTCGTCACCACGACGGCCAGCGGGCTGCTCCAGCGGGAGAGGTGGCTCGGCACCCTCGAGCTGCTCGTGGCGTCGCCGACCCGCTTCGCGCTGATCCTCGTGCCGATCACGACCGCGATGGCCTCGCTGGGCCTGTTCAGCCTCGCCTCGACGCTGCTGTGGGGCTGGCTGCTGTTCGGGATCACCGTGCCGATCGCGAGCCCGCTGCTCTTCGCGCTGTCGGTCGTGGTGTCGATCTTCTCGATCGCGCTGCTCGGGTTCCTGCTCTCCGTGGCGGTCGTCCGCTACCGCACCGCCTGGGCGATGGGGAACCTGCTGGAGTACCCCGGCTGGCTGCTCTGTGGCTTCCTCGTGCCGCTGGCGCTCTTCCCGACCTGGGTCACGTGGATCGCCTACGCGCTGCCGCCGACCTGGGGGATGGCCGCCATCCGGGCTTCGGCCGCGGGCGAGTCGCCCTGGTCCGACGTGCTGCTGTGCCTCGGCACCGGCCTCGCCTACGGCGTCGTCGGGGCGCTGCTGTCCGAGACCGTGCTCCGGTCCGCCCGCCGCCACGCGACGCTGTCGCTGACCTGAGGGGCGCTGACATGACTTCCTTGCGCATCTTCTTCGTCGGCGGCCTGATCAGCTTCCGGGCGCTCTTCAACTGGCTGAGCCCGTGGATCTACATCCCGTCGATGCTCATCGCGCCGATCGTGCAGATCCTGCTGTTCGCCTACATGGGCCGGGCGGCCGGCGTCGAGTCCGACGAGTTCTACCTGATCGGCAACGCGGTGCAGTACTCCGCGATCCCGTGCCTGTTCGCGATGGCCAACACCGTGGCCGGCGAGCGCTGGACCCAGACGCTCGGGATCGTCCTGGTCACCCCGGCCAACCGGCTCGCGCTGTTCCTCGGCCGGTCGCTGCCCGTCGTGGTGAACGGCTTCATCGTGTCGATGTTCAGCCTCGTCGTCGGGTCGCTGGTGCTCGGCGTGCGGCTGCCCGCCTCGTCGTGGGCGCCGCTGGCCCTGGTCGTCGGGATCGCCGCCGTGTCGTGCACGGGCCTGGGCCTCGCCAACGCCGCGCTCGGCCTCCGGGTCCGGGAGACGGCCGTGATGTCCAACGTGCTGTTCGGGCTGCTGCTGATCTTCTGCGGGGCGAACGTCCCGATGGACGCGCTGCCCGCCTGGATGGAGAGCGTCGGCCGCTGGCTGCCGTTGACGCACGCGATCGAGGCCGCGCGGCTGATCGCCGACGGCGCATCGCTCGGGTCGGTCTCCGGCCTGATCGGCCGCGAGCTCGCGCTGGGCGTGGGCTACGGCGCGGTCGGCCTGGTCGCGCTCCGGCTGCTCGAGGCCGAGGGCCGCCGCAAGGCCACCCTCGAGATCCAGTAGGTCAGGCGTCCGGGGGCGCGTCCGACGACTCATCGGGCTGCGGGGCGGCGATGCCTTCCTCGGCGGGTGGGCCGGCCTGCGGCACCACGGACACCGTTCGGATGTCCTCGTCGTCGATGTCGAACACGGAGTCAGTGCTGGTGCGGAACTGCCTCATCGGGGTTCTCCCTTCCGATGGCAACTGTCCCGCTTTCGGCACTCGAGGGCCATGCCCCGTTGGGGTCAGTTGGTCAGCGGCCCTGGTTGGCGACGGCGGCGATCGCGTCGGCGGCGGCCTCGGGGTCGAGGTACTGCCCGCCGCGCTCGATCGGCCGCATGTGCTCGTCGAGCCGGTAGACCAGGGGGATGCCGGTCGGGATGTTCAGCCCCACCACGGCCTCCTCCGAGATGCCGTCGAGGTGCTTGACCAGCGCGCGCAGCGAGTTGCCGTGCGCGGCCACGCAGACGGTCTGGCCGGAGCGCAGGTCGGGCACGATCGCGTCGTACCAGTAGGGAAGCATCCGCTCGACCACGTCGGCCAGGCACTCGGTGCGCGGCATGATCTCGTCGGGCAGGTCGGCGTACCGGGGGTCACCGGTCTGTGACCACTCGGAGCTGTCGTCGAGCCGCGGCGGCGGGGTGTCGTAGGAGCGGCGCCAGAGCATGAACTGCTCCTCGCCGAACTCCTCGAGGGTGGCCTTCTTGTCCTTGCCCTGCAGCGCGCCGTAGTGCCGCTCGTTGAGCCGCCATGACCGCTTCACCGGGATCCAGTGCCGCTCGCAGGTGTCGAGCGCGAGCTGGGCGGTGGTGATCGCGCGGCGCAGCAGCGAGGTGTGCAGCACGTCGGGGAGTACGCCGGCCTCGGCCATCAGCGTGCCACCACGGGCCGCCTCGTCACGCCCCTTGTCGGTCAACGGCACGTCGACCCAACCGGTGAAGAGGTTCTTGGCGTTCCAATCGCTCTCGCCGTGGCGGAGCAGGACCAGGGTGTGCGCAGGCGTCATGCGAGCAGCCTAGCGAGATGGTCTCGAGACCTTCGCCCCGCTCACTCCTCGACCACCGGGGAGGTCAGGAGACGGGGACGTCCGCGTAGGGGCCTTCGCCGTGCTCGACGACCGGGACGTCGATGGTGACGCCCTCGGCGCCCTCGAACACGAAGGTGAGCGTGACGAAGGCGCCCGGCTCGACGGCCTCGCCCTCGACCTGGGCGCCGCCCTCGTCGAGGAGGTTCAGCAGCGCGCCGGCCTCGATGGTGGTGTCGCCCTCGAGGGTGACCTGCACCTGGTCCTCACCCCCGGCGGTGACCTGGGCGAGCGTGGCGTCCTGCTCCGGGTCGTTGTTGGCGAAGGTGGCGACCAGGGTGCCGCTGCCGTCCTCGCCGGAGACGATGAGGGCGTTGAGCACGTCGACGCTGCCGCTCTGGTCGTTCACGCCCACGGCCGGGTTGTAGACCATGTCGGTGGGCTGCTCGAAGCCGCAGGACGAGAGCGTCAGGGCCAGCGCCGTGGCCGCCAGGGCGGCGGGGACGCGGACGATGCTGCGACGAACGTTCACGGCTCGGATCCTCTCGCTGCGACGCCGGAAGGGCGCGCGAAGACTCAGATGGGCGGGGTGGAGTCTATCGGCTACTGGCTCACGCCGACGGTCAGGGCGGCGATCACGATCCCGGCGCCGACCAGGGCGGTGTAGGTGGTGGAGATCCAGAGCAGCTTGGGGGCACCGATCCGCAGCGCGATCCGCAGCGGCAGGTGGGTCACCCCCGTCTCCTTGTCCTCCACGAGGTCGGGAAGCGTGTTGAGGAAGTGGATGCCGATGCCGAGCAGCGCCGCGAGCACGGTCATCGCGATGGTCGGCGGGCCGCCGTGCATGCCCCCGCCGAGGCCGCCGTACGACAGGAACGCCGGGAGCAGCCCGAAGCTCACGGCGTAGGGCAGCCAGGACAGCAGCGTCCGCTTGAACCAGAAGTTGTAGAGCCAGGCGCTGAACACGGCGCCGAGGTGGGCGATGCCGGCCGCGGTGCCGTTGGCGATGGACAGCGGTACGACGAGCAGGGTGGCCACCGCCGCGGCGAACGCGACCGTCCCGGGGTCGATCCAGCCCATCGCGATGGGTTTGTCCTGGCGGCCCACCTGCCGGTCCCGGTCGCGGTCCACGATGTCGTTGATCCACCCCACCGTGAGCTGGCCGGTGAGCACGGTGGCGGCGACCAGGCCGACCTCCGTGCCGCTGCGCCCGGTCAGGGCAGCCGCGGCGGTGAGGGCGATGGTCATCGCGACTGACGGCAGGGGGTGTGAGGACAACACGAGCGACACGGCCTGCCCATGTCGCCTGCCGAACCTCATGCGCGAAGTATTGACCAGGTATCTCACGAGATGTGGGATCGACCTGCGGTTTCGTCGGCCTTCCTGGCTGCCGGGGAGCCCGTCTGTGCGGCCGGTGCAGCGCCACGTGGACGTGCGGTAATGCCCTTGCCTGCTTGGGATCTGCACACGAATCGCGGATCTGTCAAGCCCTGATGTGCCCTCTGACCTGCACAAACGTCGAAGGGGTGGTCTCCGGGGCGTGTTAGACTGGTCACCTAGGAAGGGGTACTTGGCACATGACTTTTACCGTCGGCGAAACGGTTGTTTACCCAAATCACGGCGCAGCAGTAATCGAGGACATCGAGACTCGGCAGATCAAGGGAGAGGACCGGCAGTACCTCGTACTCCGCATCGTCGCCCAGCAGGATCTGGTGGTTCGAGTTCCGGCCTGCAACCTTGACCTTGTCGGGGTCCGCGACGTTGTGGACAAGGAAGGTCTGGACCGCGTTTTCGACGTCTTGCGTGCTGCGCACACCGAGGAGCCGACCAACTGGTCGCGTCGCTACAAGGCGAACCTCGAGAAGCTGCACAGCGGCGACGTCATGAAGGTTGCCGAGGTCGTGCGCGACCTCTGGCGCCGCGAGCGTGACCGTGGCCTGTCGGCCGGCGAGAAGCGGATGCTGGCCAAGGCGCGCCAGATCCTCGTCTCCGAGCTGGCACTGGCCGAGCACACCAACGAGGACAAGGCCGAGGCACTCCTCGACGAGGTCCTCGCCTCCTGACTGACCCAGTTACACGGAAGCCCCCAGGTACTACGCGTCCTGGGGGCTTCCGCCTTTCTCGGGGGGAGAATGGGAACGAGGACAGGAGAGTCGATGACTGAGCTGGACGAGGCCCTGGGCGTGGTCCCCACCGACGGGCGGGGATCGCTGCCGTTCGCGTTGCTGCACAACGAGTCCCTCGTCGCGATCGCCGCCTGGGCGGTGGGTGAGGCCGGCGTCGAGCTGCTCGACTTCAACGCCCCGTGGGACGACGTGGTCGTGCGGGAGCTCCCGCTCGTCGTGCACGACCCGCTCTGCCCGGGCACGCCCGTGGACTTCCTGCGCGCGGCGGTCGCGGCGGCGGCGAGCTCCGGTGCGGTCGTGGTCGGGGTGCGGCCCGTCACCGACACGGTCAAGGAGATGGACGGCGGCGTGGTCGGTGCGACCGTGGACCGGTCCTCGCTCGTGGCCGTCGCCTCCCCGCTGGTGATCCCGGCCGCCGTCGTCGCTGCGCTCGACGGCTGGCCCGACCTCGACGACCTCCCGGCGCTCGTCGAGTCGTTGCGCGGGCGTTTCCCGATGACTTTCCTCGAGACCCCGCCCGAGGCGCGGCGGATCGCGGACGAGTCCGACCTGCGGCTGCTCGAGGCGGCCGTCCCGGAGATCTGATCACCCGCCGAGCAGACGCTCGGCGAGGGCGACGTCCTCCGGGAACGTGATCTTGAGGTTGGTCGCCGGGCTCGGCACGCCGCGGACCACCAGGTCGGTGTAGCGCTCCACGCAGGCGGCGGTGTCGGTGCCCTCGAAGCCGTCCCCTTCCGCGGCGCGGTACGCCGCCAGCAGGTCGGCCGCCCGGAAGGCCTGCGGCGTCTGTACCGCGACCAGCGGACCCGACCTCGGGGTGCCCGGTGTGGCCGCGAGCAGGCCGGGTTGCACCCGGACCGGGATCGCCCCGCCGTGCTCCTGCGCGGCCGCGACGACGGCGTCGAACAGCGTCGCTCCGGCGAGCGGGCGCGCGGTGTCGTGGATCGCCACCACGTCGATCTCGCCCGCGTCGACCCGGGCGGCCAGCGACTGCAGGGCGTTCCACTCCGACGCGTGCCGGGTGGCGCCGCCCTCGACGAGCTCCGCGGCGCCGGTGGCCGACCGGACCGCGGCGAGGTCCTCGGGGCGATGCACGACGAGCACGTGGCCGACGTACGGAAGCTCGGCGACCGTCCGGACCGACCAGGCCAGCACCGGCCGGTCGACGAGCGGGAGCAGGACCTTGTTGACCTCGGCGCCGACGCGCGACCCGGAGCCGGCCGCCAGCAGGACCACGGCGGTGCGGGGCATCGGCAGGCTCACGCGAGCGACCGTACCCGTCACCGCGCGGCGACCGAACGTGACCTGATGTTCACACGCAGGCGTTCCGCACGCAAGGCCCGCGAAACATCGCCGCCCTACCGTCGAAGCCGCGACCCCGGGCCCAGGCACCTCCCTCGCCGCCTCCCGGGGGTCGGCTTCGTCACCGTTGCGAGGCGGACGCGGTGGTTTCGAGACGCTCGCTTCGCTCGCTCCTCAACCACCGAGTCGGCTCCTCGACCGCCCGGGCGGCTTGTGAGGCAGTGAGGAGAAGTTGACGCAACCGGGCACCTCGTCCGAGCGGTCGCGCAACATCGGATTCCTAGCGTCACTTCACGAAGACCCGTTCCTCACCCCCAGGAGCCAGCCGTGAGCATGACCGAGACCGAGACCCGACCACCGCAGCAGCCTGCCCCCGCACCGCACCGGCGCGGGGGCCGGTGGATCGAGGACTGGACCCCCGAGGACCCGACGTTCTGGGCCGACGGCGGCGCCCGCGTGGCGCGGCGCAACCTGGTCTGGTCGATCCTGGCCGAGCACGTGGGCTTCTCCGTGTGGCTGCTGTGGAGCGCCGTCGTCGTCTACCTCCCGCAGGCCGGCTTCGCGTTCTCGGTCAACCAGCTGTTCTGGCTGGTCGCCCTGCCGAACCTCGTCGGCGCCACGATGCGCTTCCCCTACACGTTCGCGGTGGCCCGCTTCGGCGGCCGGAACTGGACGGTGGTCAGCGCGCTGCTGCTGCTCCTGCCGTTGGCGCTGCTGGTGGCCTGCGTGAGCAACCCGGGCACGCCGTACTGGGCGTTCCTCGTCGCGGCCGCGACGGCCGGCCTGGGCGGCGGCAACTTCGCCAGCAGCATGGCGAACATCTCGTACTTCTACCCCGACGCGAAGAAGGGCGCCGCCCTCGGGATCAACGCGGCCGGCGGCAACATCGGTGTCTCGACCGTGCAGCTCGTCGTCCCGGCCGTCGTCGGCCTCTCGGTGTTCGGCGCGGCCTCCGCGGTCAACCTCGAGAACATCGCGCTGGTGTGGGTGCCGCTGTCGGTCGTCGCGGCCCTCGGCGCGTGGTTCTTCATGGACAACCTGACCTCGGCGAAGTCGACGATGGCCGACCAGCTGAAGGTCGCGGGGCGTCCGCAGACCTGGGTGATGGCGTTCCTCTACGTCGGCACGTTCGGCTCGTTCATCGGCTACGGGGCCGCGATGCCGCTCCTGATGAAGACGCAGTTCCCCGACGTGACAGGTGTCTACTACGCGTTCCTCGGCGCGCTCGTCGGGTCGGCGTTCCGGCCGTTCGGCGGCTGGCTCGCAGACCGCATCGGCGGCGCCCGGATCACCGCCGCGGTGTTCGTCGCGATGGGCCTCGGCGTCGTCGGTGTGATCGCCGCGGTCCGGGCCGGCTCGTTCGCGGCGTTCCTGATCGGCTTCCTGGTCCTGTTCGCCCTGGCCGGCATCGGCAACGGCACGACCTACCGGATGATCCCGGCGATCTTCCGCTCGCAGAGCGCGGACCCGGTGACGGCCCGCCGGCACTCGGCGGCGGCCCTGGGGCTGGTCTCCGCGGTGGGCGCCTACGGCGGCTTCCTGGTGCCGCGGTCCTTCGGCGTCTCCGTGGAGCGCACCGGCGGCATCGAGGCCGCGCTGATCGGCTTCGTGGTCTTCTACGCGGTCTGCACGTCGGTGACCTGGTGGTGCTACCTGCGCCGCCGGGTGCTCGTCGCCCGCGTGCCCGAGCCTGGCGCATGCGGGGGTTTGATGCACCCCACGAAGCCGCTCGCTGCGCTCCCGCCTCCGCGGGGACCCCGCGACACGATGCCGACCGAGACGCACTGCCCGTACTGCTCGCTGCAGTGCGGCATGCGCCTCGCCGGGCGGCGGACCGTGGAGGTCACCGCATGGCCGGAGTTCCCGGTCAACGAGGGCGGGCTGTGCCGCAAGGGGTGGACCAGCGCGGCCCTGCTCCGGGACCGGGAACGGCTGACCAGCCCGCTGCTGCGTGACGCCACCGGGTCGTTCCGGACCGCGACGTGGCAGGAGGCGCTGGGCTTCGTCGCGTCGCGCGTCCAGGAGCTGCAGGCCGAGTCCGGGCCGGACACGATCGGGGTGTTCGGCGGCGGCGGCCTGACCAACGAGAAGGCCTACACGCTCGGCAAGTTCGCCCGGGCGGTGCTGGGCACGAGCGCCATCGACTACAACGGTCGCTGGTGCATGTCGTCGGCCGCGTCCGCCGGCACCCGGGCGTTCGGCGTCGACCGCGGGCTGCCCTTCCCGCTGGCCGACATCGAGCAGACCGACGTGCTGGTGCTGGTCGGCTCCAACCTGGCCGAGACGATGCCTCCGGCCGCGCGGCACCTCGACGCGCTGCGCGCCCGCGGCGGCACGGTCGTCGTGGTCGACCCGCGGCGCACGGCGACGGCCGACCGGGCCGACGTGTTCGTGCAGCCGGTCCCGGGGACGGACCTGGCGCTGGCGCTCGGGCTGATGCACGTGGTCGTCGCCGGTGGCTACGTCGACGAGGAGTACGTCGCGCGTCGTACCCGGGGCTTCGACCGGGTCCGCGAGGAGGCCGCGTCCTGGTGGCCCGAGCGCGTCGAGCGGGTCACCGGCGTCGCCGCCGACGAGGTCCGCGCGCTCGGGAGACTCGTCGGGGAGGCGGGCCGGGTGACGGTGCTGACCGCCCGCGGCGCCGAGCAGCACGCGCAGGGCAGCGACACCGTGCTCGGCTGGATCAACCTGATGCTCGCGCTCGGGCAGTGCGGGACGCCGTACGCCGGCTACGGCTGCCTGACCGGGCAGGGCAACGGTCAGGGCGGACGCGAGCACGGGCAGAAGGCCGACCAGCTCCCCGGCTACCGCTCGATCGAGGACCCGGCCGCCCGGGCGCACGTCGCCGACGTGTGGGGCGTGACGCCGGAATCCCTTCCAGGCAAGGGGAAGTCGGCCTACGAGCTGCTCTCCTCGCTGGGGACCGACGGCGGCCCGAGGGGGCTGCTGGTCTTCGGATCGAACATCGTCGTCTCGGCGCCCAACGCCTCCTTCGTGTCCGAGCGGCTCGACGCGCTGGACCTGCTCGTCGTCGCCGACTTCGTGATGTCCGAGACCGCCGCGCGCGCCGACGTGGTGCTGCCGGTGACGCAATGGGCCGAGGAGACCGGGACGATGACGAACCTCGAGGGCCGTGTGGTCCTGCGCCGCCGGGCGGTGACCCCGCCCGAGGGGGTCCGCAGCGACCTCGACGTGCTGCACGACCTGGCCGCAATGCTGGGCTCCGACGTGCCGATGCCGGTCGAGCCGGTCGAGGTGTTCGACGAGCTGCGCCGCGCCTCGGCGGGCGGGCCCGCGGACTACTCCGGGATCAGCTACGAGGCGGTCGCCGAGCAGGGCGGGGTGTTCTGGCCCTGCCCGACCGGCTCGACCGGGACGCCGCGGATGTTCCTCGACCGGTTCGCCCACGCCGACGGCCGGGCCCGGTTCCACCCGGTCATCCACCGCGGCACCGCGGAGCCCGTCTGCGCGGACTTCCCGGTGCACCTGACGACGGGGCGCGTGCTCGCGCAGTACCAGTCCGGCGCCCAGACCCGCCGCATCCGCGAGCTCGGCGACGACGGGCCGTTCGTCGAGCTGCACCCCGCGCTCGCTGCCCGGCTCGGCGTCGACGCGGAGGGCGCCGTCACGGTCGCCACCCGCCGGGGCGCGATGACCGCGCCGGCGCGCGTGACCGACCGGATCCGCCCGGACACGGTGTTCGTGCCGTTCCACTGGGTCGGCGCGAACCGGCTGACCAACGACGCCCTCGACCCGGCCTCGAGGATGCCGGAGTTCAAGGTCTGCGCAGCGGTGGTGGCCCGTGGCTGAGCGCATCGTCGTCGTGGGGCAGGGGATGGCCGCGACCCGCCTCGTCGAGGAGCTCGTCGCGCGTGACACCGACGCCGCGATCACGGTGATCGGCGACGAGCCGACCGGGTCCTACAACCGCATCCTGCTCTCCGCCGTCCTCGAGGGCTCGCACGTCCGCGACGCCCTCACCCTGCGCAGCGGGTCCTGGTACGCCGACCACGGCGTCGACGTCCTGGGTGGCACCCGCGTCGCCGAGGTGGACCGGGCGACCCGCGAGGTCGTGCTGGAGGGCGGGAAGCGGGTCGGCTACGACCGGCTCGTGCTCGCCACCGGCTCGATCCCGACGCTGCCGCCGATCCGCGGCCTGATCAGCGCCGACGGCCGGCTGCACCCGAAGGTGCACGCGTTCCGCTCGGTGGCCGACCTCGACCGGCTGGAGGCCGCCCTTCCGGCTGCGCGCCGTGCCGTGGTGGTCGGCGGTGGGCTGCTCGGCCTCCAGGTCGCCCGCGCGCTGGCGATCCGCGGCGTGGAGACCGAGATGGTCGAGGGTGGCACGCACCTGCTGCGGTCCCAGGTCGGCCCGCGAGCAGGCGGCGTGCTGGCCCGGAGCCTCGGCGTCCTCGGGACCGCGGTCTACACCGAGGCTCGCGCGGTCCGGCTGACCGACGCGGGGCTGCAGCTCGACAACGGCTACCTGCTCGAGACCGACCTGGTCGTGCTCACGGCCGGGGCCCGGCCGGCGACGTCGCTGGCCCGCCGGGCCGGCCTGTTCGTCCGCAGGGGGGTGGTCGTGGACGCGAAGCTCGGCTCGGTCACCGACGACCGGATCTCCGCGCTCGGTGACTGCGCCGAGCACCGCGGGCGGACCACCGGGTTCGTCGCCCCGGCGTGGGAGCAGGCGGCGGTGCTCGCGGACGCGCTGACCGGTGGCTCGTCGAGCTACACCGGCGACCGCTCCGTGGCGCGGCTCCGGGCGACCGGGCTCGACGTCGCGGTCCTCGGCGACCCCGAGCACGCCGTCGGTGACGTGGTCGAGCGGGCCAACCCCCTGGCCGGGACCTACCGCAAGGCGGTCGTGCGTGACGGCGTGCTCGAGGCCGCCGTCCTCGTCGGCGACCTCACCTCCATCGGCCTGCTCACCCAGCTCTACGACCGGCGGACCGTGCTCGGCCGCGACGAGCCCGGGTGGCTGCTCAGTCCGCCGACCGGGTCCGCGGCCGCGGCGCTCCCCGTCCTCGACGACGACGTCGAGGTGTGCGCCTGTGCCGGCGTGACCGCGGGCCGGATCCGGGCCTGCGCCTCGGTGCAGGAAGCGGCCGCCACCACGCGCGCGACCACCGGCTGTGGCGGCTGCCGCTCCGTCGTCGAGGGCCTCGTCGGCTCACGCGCTGCTGTGTGAGCAGGCGTTTTCCTCCCCGAAACATTCACCGAACGTCCGCAAAACGTGGGCTCCCTACCTTGAAGCATCGTCGAAGGAGGAACGTGATGAGTCAGCGGAAGACCCTGGTGGTCGCTGGTCACGGGATGGTCGGCCACCGGTTGGTGCAGGCAGCGGTCGAGCGCGGGCTCACCGAGCGCTACGACATCGTCGTCGTGGGCGAGGAGCCACGGCCGGCCTACGACCGCGTCGCTCTCACGTCCTTCTTCGACGCGTCCTCGGCGGACGAGCTCTCGCTGCTCCCGGACGGCCGGTACGACGACCCGCGCGTGCGGCTCGTCCTCGACACGCCCGTCACCGAGCTCGACCGTTCCTCGCAGACGGTCACGCTCGGTGACGGGCAGCGGATCCGCTACGACGTCCTCGTCCTCGCCACCGGGGCCCGGCCGTTCGTGCCGCCGATCGCCGGTCACGACCTCGACGGCTGCTTCGTCTACCGGACGATCGAGGACCTCGAGGCGATCCGGGACGCTGCCCGGACCGCCAAGGTCGGCGCCGTCATCGGCGGCGGACTGCTCGGCCTCGAGGCCGCGAACGCCCTGCTCCAGCTCGGACTCGAGACCCACGTCGTGGAGATGGCGCCGCGGCTGATGCCGGTCCAGCTCGACGAGGCCGGTGGCGCCACCCTGGTGCGGCACATCGAGAGCCTCGGCGTGAAGGTGCACACGGGAGTCGCCACCGACCACGTGGTCGACCGGGACGGCTCGGTCGCGGGGCTCGCCCTCGCGGAGGAGACGATCGACGCCGAGGTGGTGGTGTTCTCCGCCGGCATCCGGCCCCGCGACGACCTCGCCCGGGCGGCCGGCCTCGACCTCGCGGAGCGCGGCGGCGTACTCGTCGACGAGCACTGCCGCACCTCCGACCCCGCGATCTTCGCGGTCGGCGAGTGCGCGGCCCCGGGCGGCCGGATGTACGGACTGGTCGCCCCGGGCTACGACATGGCCGAGGTCGTCGTCGACCACCTGCTCGGCGGCGAGGGCGCATTCACCGGCGCCGACATGTCGACCAAGCTCAAGCTGCTCGGCGTCGACGTGGCCAGCTTCGGCGACGCGTTCGCCACCACGCCGGACTCGCTCGAGCTCGTCTACTCCGACGCCCTGACCGGTGTCTACAAGAAGCTCGTGGTCGGCGTGGACGACGAGGGGAACGCCAGCCGGCTCCTCGGCGGGATCCTCGTGGGCGACGCGGCGGCGTACGGCATCCTCCGCCCGATGGTGGCCAGCGGCATCGCGCTGCCGGACAACCCCGAGGACCTGATCCTGCCCGCCGGCCGCGGTGCCCCCGACATCGGGATGCCCGACGAGGCCGTGGTCTGCAGCTGCAACAACGTGACGAAGGCGGCGATCTGCGACGCCGTGGCCGAGGGCAGCTGCGACACCGTCGCGTGCCTCAAGGCGTGCACCCGCGCGGGCTCGACCTGCGGCAGCTGCGTCCCGGTGGTGAAGAACCTGCTCGACGAGAAGCTCGCCGAGGCAGGACGCCTTGTGAGCAAGGGGATCTGCGAGCACTTCGAGCTCGCCCGACAGGAGCTCTTCGACGTCATCGCGGTGCACGGCTACCGCCACTTCGACGAGATCGTCGAGGCGCACGGGCGCGGCCGGGGCTGTGACGTGTGCAAGCCGGCGATCGCGTCGATCCTGGCGAGCCAGCTCAACCACCACGTGCTCGGCGACGCCGTCGCGCTGCAGGACACCAACGACGCCTACCTCGCCAACATCCAGCGCAACGGCACCTACTCGGTGGTGCCGCGCATCCCCGGCGGCGAGATCACGCCCGACAAGCTGATCGTGATCGGTGAGGTCGCTCGCGAGTTCGACCTCTACACGAAGATCACCGGCGGCCAGCGGATCGACCTCTTCGGAGCCCGGCTCGAGCAGCTGCCCGAGATCTGGCGGCGGCTGGTCGACGCGGGCTTCGAGTCAGGCCACGCCTACGGCAAGTCGCTGCGGACGGTGAAGTCCTGCGTCGGTTCGACGTGGTGCCGGTACGGCGTACAGGACTCGGTGAAGCTCGCCATCGACCTCGAGAACCGCTACCGCGGGCTCCGGTCGCCGCACAAGCTCAAGGGCGGCGTCAGCGGCTGCGCCCGCGAGTGCGCCGAGGCCCGGGCCAAGGACTTCGGCGTGATCGCGACCGAGAAGGGTTGGAACCTGTACGTCGGAGGCAACGGCGGCGCGAACCCCGCGCACGCCCGCCTGCTCGCGGGCGACCTCGACGAGGAGACGCTGGTCCGCTACCTCGACCGCTACCTCATGTACTACATCCGCACCGCCGACCGGCTCCAGCGCACGTCGACGTGGATCGACGCGCTCGACGGCGGGCTCGACCGGGTGCGCGAGGTCGTCGTGGACGACGCCCTCGGTCTCGGGGCCGAGCTCGAGGCAGAGATGGCGCGGCACGTGGACACCTACTTCGACGAGTGGCGGGCCACCCTCGACGACCCGGAGAAGCTGGCGCGGTTCGTCTCGTTCGTCAACGCCCCAGGTGTCCCGGACCCGAACATCTCGTTCGTCACCGAGCGCGGCCAGGTGTCGCCGGCGGTCGCGGACGAGCCGGTCCTCCTCGCAGGGGCGGCCATCCCGGTCGGCGCCCCGTGAGCGCGCAGGCGAGCGACGACGACGTGTGGGTCCGGATCTGCCCGTTCGTCAGCCTCCCGGTGGAGCGCGGGGTGACCGCCCTGGTCCACGGCACCGCCGTCGCGGTGTTCCGGACCTACGACGACCAGGTCTTCGCGCTCGGCAACCACGACCCGTTCAGCCGGGCCAGCGTGCTGTCGCGCGGGATCGTCGGGACCCGCGGCGACATCCCGTTCGTCGCGTCGCCGATGCACAAGCAGGCGTTCGACCTGCGGACCGGGCGGTGCCTCGACGAGCCGTCGGTGAGCGTCCCGTCGTTCAAGGTGCGCGTGGTCGACGGGGTCGTGCACGTCGGTCCCCGGAGCACGTCGTGAGCGCCGTCGCCGTCACCCCGGACGACCTCGAGGACGCGGGCGCCGGCCCTCTCGCCGGCCGTCGGGTCGCGGTCACGGCGACCCGCAAGGCCGCCGAGCTGTGCGGACTGCTCGAGCGGCGCGGTGCCACGGTCGTGCACGCGCCCACCCTCAAGGAGCAGGCCGTCGTGGACCACGACGCGCTCCGTCGCGCGACCCAGAACCTCGTCGCCGAGGGTGTCGACGTGCTGGTCGCGACCACCGGGACCGGGGTGAACGCGTGGCTCGACGCCGCGTCGACCTGGGACCTCGACGAGACCCTCAAGGCGACGCTGGACCGCGCCGACATCCTCGCCCGCGGCCCGAAGTCGGTGGGCGCACTGCGGCGGCACGGCCTGCGGGAGCTGTGGAGCCCGGACACGGAGCAGCTCGACGACGTGCTCGCGCACCTGCGCCGCCGTGACCTCCTCGGCCGTCGGCTCGTCCTCCAGGAGCACGGCCAGTCCCTGGCGGTCGAGGCGGAGGCACTGCGCCGCGCCGGGGCCCTGGTGACCGTGGTGTCGACGTACCGCTGCGACCCCGCGGACGACCTCGCGCCCGTGTTCGCGCTCGTCGACCTGGTGGTCGGCCGGGAGCTCGACGCGGTGACGTTCACCAGCGCCCCCGCCGTGACCACGCTGCTGGCGGTGGCGGGCGCTGCCGGCCTGCGCGACGAGGTCGTCGAGGCGTTCCGCGGCGACGTGCTCGCCATGTGTGTCGGCCCGGTGACGGCGGCGGCATGGCTCCCGTACGGCGTCCCGGCCGCCCACCCGGCCCGGTCGCGCCTGGGCGCGATGGTCACCGCCCTCGAGGCCGAGCTCGCCGCCCGCGAGGCCGGCGCCGTGCTCGAGGTCGCCGGCCGGTCGTTGCTGGTCTGCGGCGACCAGGTCAGTGTCGACGGCGTACCCGTCCGGCTCTCCGGCTCACCGCTCGCGGTGCTGGCCGCCCTGGCCGAGCATCCGGGCCGGGTCCTCACCCGTCGTCAGCTGATGGGACACCTGCCCAGCGGGCTCGCCTCGTCCGAGCACGCGGTCGAGATGGCGGTCGCCCGGCTGCGCGCCGCCATCGGCAGCGAGCTCGTGCAGACCGTGGTCAAGCGCGGCTACCGGCTTCCCGTCGGCTAGTTCCTCGGCGCTGACCGGGGGTGTGGCTCGGGTGGCCGGTGAGAGGATCGGGTCATGCAGATGCCAAAAGCCACCGATGAGGACAAGACCTTCTTCCGGTCCGTGGTGCCCGAGATGCCGGAGGTCGAGGTGAAGCCGATGTTCGGCAACCTCGGCGCGTTCGTGAACGGCAACATGTTCGCCGGACTGTTCGGGTCGTCGGTCGGGGTGAAGCTGGCTCCTGGCGACCTCGCCGAGCTGTCGGAGGTCGAGGGCGCGGGCCCGTTCGGACCGGCCGAGCGCCCGATGGGCGGCTACGTGGCGCTGCCCCCGTCGTACACGCCCGAGCAGGCGGCCGACTGGGTGGAGAAGGCGCGCGACTTCGTGGCGACGCTGCCGCCGAAGGTCAAGAAGAAGAAGGCCTGAACGCGTTCGGATCCTATGTCCGCCGGCGGAACCGGACCTCGCCCGAGGGCAGCCGGCGCATGGTGAACTTCTCGTCGTGGGCCCGCCGATGGTGGAATCCGCACAGGGGGAGACCGTTGTCGAGGTTCGTCTCGCCACCGCGGCTCCACGGCTCCGGGTGATGGATCTCGGTCCAGGCGAAGGGACGCTCGCAGCCCTCGGTCGCGCACGAGTCGTGGCGGAGGGAAAGGGCTCGTCGCTGCGCCTTGCTGTGCAGTCGCCGCTCCCGACCGAGGTCGAGGGGCTGCGAGTCGCCACCGAGGACTGCGGGGACGATGCCCGCGCCGCACGCGAGCCGCCGCGCCTCGCCGGCTGAGATCCGCGCCCCGGTGTCGAGCTTCGCCGACGCCAGCCCGTCGAGCAGGTGCGCGAGGTCGATGTTGACCAAGAGGGTCGCCGCGACCGGTCCGTGGCCCTCGGTGGGCAGGTGCTCGAGCAGCTCGAGGAATCCGGCACCGAGCTTCTCGGTCCACGACAGGGTGGGTCCAGCGCCGGGCAGCGAGTCGTCGTCGACGAGATCGCCGGCCAGGTTGCGGGACAGACGGTTCGGTGCGGTGAGGCGCTCGAGGTAGTTGCGCAACAGGTGACCGTGGAGCTCGGGAATGGTGAACCGTCCGGAGAAGGTGCCGTCGCCGTTGTCGGAGAGCTGCAGCCAGGTCTCGTTCTCGGCGCGGTCCTCCTCCTTCTTCAGCTGTCCGGCCTCGTGCTCGTCGGCGAGCTCCTTGTTGATCCGCTCCAGCATGCGTCGCGCCGCCTGACGGAGCCGGCGGGCGTTCGTCCCGTTGACGGCCTTCTCGACGAGTCCTGCCTCGGCTGCCACGCGCTGCTCATGTGTGACGGCGGCGGGAAGGTCCTCGGCCGCTCGGACGATGACCCGCACCTGCGCCTGGTTGATCCCGCCCGCCGCGAAGGCCTCGCGGGTGGCGTCGTACTTCGACCGCAGCAGGTTCGCGAGCCAGATCCCCCCGGACATCACACCCCGGGTCGTGCCGGTCAGCTTGGCGGCCCAGGCATCGGTGCCGGTGTCGCCGGTCTCGTCGGCGATCTGGCGACGGTCGGCCTCGGCGAGGACGTCGAGCTTGAGCGCTCCCACCCGCGCCTCCAGCACCGCCAGCTCCGAGAGCACCTCAGGAAGCTCGTCGCGCCCGAGCGAGCCGACCGGGATCGCCACCGCGTGGTTGAAGGCCTCCAGGACAGCAGCGATCTCGCCGGCCATCGCCGGGGGTCGGAGCTGCTGGACTGTCATGAGTCGACTCTCTCGTCGAGAACCGACAGTTTCGGGGCGGTGGTCTCACTCTGCGAGACACTTTTCGAACATAGTTCACGCACCTTTCGCGCGACTCGGTCAGGAGGTTCTCGGCACGGGTCGAGGCGAGCCCACTGGCGCGGACGAACCGGATCGCCCCACCATCGCGTTACAGGGATAACCGGACGCGTAGGGGGTGACCGATGAACACCGACCAGGACTTCGCAGAGTTCGTCGGTGCCCGTTGGGCGTCGCTCTACCGGCTGGCCTACCTGCTCGCGGCGTCGCCGACGGGTGCGGAGGACCTGCTGCAGAACACCCTGGAGAAGGCATACGTGAACTGGCCGCGGATCAGCGGGATGGAGTTTCCCGAGGCCTACGTGCGCCGCATGCTGGCCACCACCCTGGTGTCGAGCCGTCGACGAGCGTGGATCGGCGAGCAGCCGTGGGACAAGCTGCCCGAGACCGCCGGAGCCTCCGCCGAGGTGCCGGTGCTGGACCGGTCCTTGCTCTGGCCGTTGGTGTGCGCACTGCCCGATCGGCAGCGGGCAGTGATCGTGCTGCGCTACTACGAGGATCTGAGCGAGGCGCAGATCGCCGACGCTCTCGGCTGCGCGGCCGGCACCGTGAAGTCGCAGTCGTCGGCGGCGATCGGGGCCCTTCGTCGGGCCCTGGCCGCCACCGGCGTCGCGGAGGGGGTGGATGAGGGATGACTCTCGACAAGGAGCTCACAGCGGCATTCGGCCGGGAGGCGGAGATGCGCGAGATACCTCTCCCCGACGTGGAGGGGCTGATCCGTGGAGGTCGGGCCCGCCGGCGTCGCCGCAACGTGGGACGGATCGGGATCGCCGCCGCGGTTGCGGCCGTGCTCGTCGGTGCTGGCGCGTACGGCGTCGCCCAGGTCGATCCGGGAGATCCCGGGACCGTCACCGTGCCGCCCGCGACCTCCGAGTCGTCGGAGCCCGCTGCGGTTCCGCCGTCCTTCCAGTACCTCAACCGGACTGTCATCGAGCCCGGTACCTACCGGATGTTCGTGGGGGCCGATCCCGCCGGTGTCAAGATCGAAGCCGACCTGACCGTCACGGGCCCGAACTGGATCGCCGGGGAACAACCGGTGGTCTACGAGGGCGACACCTGGGCCGGGGTCGGTGTCTACCAGCCCGACGCGCTGGCCGGCGTTGGCCCCTGCTCCGGCGACTGGCAGAGCCGTGACGCGAGCGGGAACCCGCAGGCCATGGCCCGGCAGCTCGTCCGGCTCCCCCGGAGCACAGTTGTCCAGCCACTCACGCCGACCGAGGCGTTCGGCCACGACGCCATCCACGTGCGGCTGCGGATTGACGACCAGTGCCCCCTGGGCGAGTGGTACCAGGTTGCCGCGTCGCCAGCAGGGGTTCGCGGCATCACCTACAGCAACCGCACCAAGGAGGTTCTCATCGACTTCTGGGTCGTGGACCTGGACGGGACTGCGGTCGTGGTCGACATGTGGCATCAGGTCGACGCGTCGACCGAACTCGTGGGTCGCGCCACCCAGGTCCGCGACTCGGTCAACTTCGTGCCAGGCGAGTAGGCACCGAGGCGAACCGTGATGGGCCGTTCAGGGTGCGCACGCGGCCATGCCGAGCATCTGGATGTTCGGCACGACCGTCGGTCAACGAGTCACTGCCCACTCGATGAGGGGCCACGTCTCGGGTCCGTCGCTGGACCGCTCGGTCGCGGACATGGTGTCGAGGTCGAAGTCGAGCGACTTGGGATTGTCGTGCCGCTCATCGAAGACGTCCACCCACCAGCTGGCTCCTCGCGGATGGTGTGCGGACGTCGAGATGGGGGCGACGCCGGCATCGCTGAGCCAGACGTCGAAGTTCACGATGTGGCGCGGCGTGAGGTAATTCGCCGGAACGTCCTCCAGGGGAAGGACGACGACGTAGCGTCCCTGGTCGTCTGTTCTCACCGGCTCCAGCGAGAACAGGGCCACGGATTCACCGACCTCGGTGTCGTCCTGCGCCGGCCAGAGCCTCACGCGAACCTGCCTGTCGGCCAGGGGGCCGCGAGCGCCGGACACCGTTCCTGTGATGAGGGTCGCCGGGACCGGCCTGGCCTCCTCGCCGCGAGAAGGCGGGGGCTGGGGGCTGCCGCTGGCACCGCCGTCGATCAACGCCACCGCGAGGAGGGCGATCAGGAGCAGGCTTGCAACAACGATCAGCCCTCCGAGCAGACGACCTACCTGAGCCGAGGGCGTTCGTGGTTGCGTCACACCCACACAAACGGCCGTCGGGAACCGAAGTTACGCAGGGAAGGTGCCGTCCACCTCACGGCGTCCGGGCGTTCGAGGCAACAGGAGCGCATCCGGTCAGATCTTGATCCGAGCTGAGGTCGGGTCGTACATCGGACGCAGCGACACCTCGACCGGGTGCCGGATGCCGGCGATGTCGACCTGCCAGGTGCCGGCCTTGAGCCATTCCGGGGTGACCGGCTCGCCGCCACCGGAGACCATGGCCAGGCCGACCGCCCCTCCGAGCGTCCAGCCGTACGACGCCGCCCGGACGTAGCCAACCGCCTCACCATCACGGTAAAGGACCTCCGCGTGGTACAGCAGCGGGTCGGGGTCCAACACCCGGATCTGCACGATCCGCTGGCCCATCCCGCCCGCGGCGGCGTTGGCGGACTTGCGGGCCAGCACCGCGTCGCGACCGACGAAGCCGCCTGGCTTGTCCAGGGCGAGCGCAAAGCCGAGCCCGGCCTCGAGCGGGCAGTCGGTGTTGTCGATGTCGTGTCCGAAGTCGCGGTAGCCCTTCTCCATCCGCAGCGAGGCCAGCGCTTTGAGCCCGACCGGCCGCAGCCCGTGCGACGCCCCAGTGGCCAGCAGTGCGTCGTACACGCGCGAGGTGTCGGCCGCGGGGACGTAGAGCTCGTAGCCCAGCTCACCGAGGTAGGTGATCCGCACGCACAGCACCTCCACGCCGGCGAGCTCGATCCAGCGCGCTGTGCGGAAGCCGAAGACCTCCGTCGAGAGGTCGGCATCGGTCAACCCGCTGAGCACCTCGCGTGAAAGGGGTCCCTGGACGTTGAGCTGGCCGTAGTCGGCGGTGACGTCGGTGACCGTGCAGTCGGCGTCCCCTGCATGGCGCGTCAGCCATGCCGACGTGTGGCCGTGCGCGGTGTCGGACGCAACCACCAGGAAGTCGTCCTCACCCAGCTTGGTGACCGTCAGGTCGCCCTCGATGCGGCCGTCCTCGTCGAGCCACTGGGTGTAGGTGATCGTCTCGGCCTTCTCGTTCACGGCTCCCGCGGAGACCCGGTCGAGCACGTCGCCGGCGTCGGCGCCCTGCACCCGGAACTTCGCCATGAAGCTCATGTCCATCAGGCCGACGCCCTCGCGGACTGTCCGGTGCTCGGCCTCCCAGTGCTCGAACCAGGGGGCCCGGCCCCACGTGGGCTCGGCAGTCGGGGTGGTGCCAGGTCCGGCGAACCAGTCGGCGCCCTCCCAGCCCGACACCTCGCGCAGGTAGCCGCCCTGTTCGACCAGCCGGTCGTGGACCGGGGAGAGCAGCGTGTTGCGGGCAGTGCGCAGCTGCTTGCCCGGCGTGTGCGCGGCGTAGACCGTGCCGAGGATCTCCGTGGTGCGCGCGGCGCGGTAGGCGTCATCGGCCTGCCACGGGCGGAACCGGTCGACGTTGAAGCCGGAGACGTCGACGTCCGGCCGACCGGTGGTGATCCAGTGAGCCAGCACCCGGCCGAGGCCACCGGCCGAGAGGATGCCGACCGAGTTCATGCCTGCGGCGACGAAGTAGTTGCGGATCCCGGGAGCCTCGCCCACGGCAGGGGCGAGGTCGGGCGTGAAGGACTCCGGACCGCAGAAGAAGGTGCGTACGCCGACCTCGAGGGTGACCGGCACGCGGGCCATGGCCTTCTCCAGGAACGGGCCCATCCGGTCCCAGTCGGGCGGGATCTTTCCGAAGGAGAAGTCGCGCGGGATTCCCTCGACCTTCCACGGCGCCGCCTTCGGCTCGAACAGGCCGACCATCATCCCGCCTCCCTCCTCGCGGTAGTAGCCATACGAGGCAGGGTCCTCGAACACCGGCGCGTCGGGATCGAGCCCGTCGATGGTGTCGGTGATCAGGTAGTAGTGCTCGGCCGCCTGGTTGGGGATCACCAGGCCGTTCCTGGCCCCGAGCTCGCGGGCCCACATGCCGGCGCAGTTGACGACGTACTCGGCCTCGATCTCGGTCGTCTCGCCGGGCGCACCCGTGGAGACGCGGACGCCGGTCACCCGCCCGCGGTCGGTGAGCACGTCCTCGACCGAGACGCCCTCGACGATCCGCACCCCGAGCCGACGGGCACCCTTGGCCAGGGCGGTGGTGACGTCGACGGGGTTGACCCTGCCGTCGCCGGGGACGTGGAAGCCGGCGAGCAGGTCGTCGGTCTTCGCCCAGGGGAACAGGTCGGCCATCTCCTGCGGCGAGATCTCCTCGACCTCGAGCCCGAGGTGCCGCTGGAACGCGGCGACCCGCCGGTACTCCTCCAGGCGGGCCTCGTCGGCGGCCGCCTCGATGAGGCCGACCGGCTTGAAACCGGTGGCCTGGCCGGTCTCCTCCTCGAGCCGCGCGTAGAGGTCGCGCGAGTACAACCGGATCGCGGTCGAGGTCTCCGACGTCGACCCGAAGCAGGTCATCAGGCCGGCGGCGTGCCACGTGGTGCCGGAGGTGAGACGGTCACGCTCGAGCAGGACCACGTCGGTCCAGCCGGCGTGCGCGAGGTGGTAGGCGACGGAGCAACCGATCACGCCCCCGCCGATGATGACGACGCGGGCACGGTCGGGGAGCTGAGTCCCGGTGAGGGCGGTCATCGGCCCAACCTACTGGCGTCCGTGACACGGTGCCGACTTGGCCTGTGTCACTTCAGCATGTCTTCTCGAACCGTCGCGGGCGCACTCACCTAACGCGGGATCACCAGTGCGGTGGCGATCGCGGCGACGCCCTCACCGCGGCCGGTGAGGCCGAGACCGTCGGTAGTCGTCGCCGAGACCGTGACCGGCGCGCCCGCCGCCTCGGACAGGGTGGCCTCCGCCTCGTCGCGGCGTGGCCCGACCTTGGGCCGGTTGCCGATCACCTGGACGGCGACGTTGCCGACGTCGAAGCCCGCCGCCCGGACGCGTCGTACCGCCTCGGCCAGCAGCACCACGCCGGCGGCCCCCGCCCACTCGGGCTCGGACGTGCCGAAGTTGCTGCCCAGGTCGCCGAGGCCGGCCGCGGAGAACAGCGCGTCGCAGCACGCGTGCGCAGCGACGTCCCCGTCGGAGTGCCCCGCGAGACCCTGCGGCTCGTCGGGGAACGCGAGCCCGGCGACGTGCATGGGTACGCCGTCCTCGAGCCGGTGTACGTCGGTGCCGATGCCGATCCGGGGGGTCGCCGTCATGCGCCGATCATGCCGCACCGCTGCCGCCGGACGGTGTCCCCGGGGAGCTGCCCTGGATGCGCCGGAACGCGAGCTTCACCGCGCCGACGGTGGCCCAGGCTGCCTGGAGCTCCGCGTCGCTCCACTCGCGCGCGTCCTTTGCGTAGAGCTCCATCAGGGCCACGGCCGAACCGTCGTCCTCCAGGACCGGCACCAGCATCAGGGTCCCGAAGCCGATCTCGCGGAGCAGCCGCACCTCGGCCGGGTCGGCCTCCGGGTCGTCGACCCGCAGCCCGAGCATCTCGCCGGTCTCGAGGGTGGACCGTGAAGCCGGGTAGTCCTCGAGCCGGTACTGCGCCCCCGACGCCGTCCAGTCGTGCTGGGTGAACACCCGCATGCAGCCGTCCTCGATCGCCGACAGCGCGATGTCGTCGATCGGGAAGAGCCGGCCCAGCGCCCGGACCGCGCCGCCGAGGTCGAACAAGGACGGGCTCGCCGCGACCCGGGTCAGCACGGGGGAGAGGTGGTCGGGACCCGTGCCGAAGGTCTGCGCGCCGACGACCGCCCGGGCTGCCGGGGACGCGAGCAGGAACTCGGGATCCGGCCGGCCGAGCAGCCAACCCTGGCCGAGGCTGACGCCGAGGTCGGCGAGGGTGACCAGCTCCTCGGTGACCTCGATGCCCTCTGCGCACAGCGAGGCACCCGTCCGGCGGCAGAACGACACCAGAGCCTCGACGAGGGCGCGCTTCTCGGGGTGCTGGTGGACCGCGTGGACGAGCTCGCGGTCGAGCTTCACGACGTCGGGGCGCAGCCGGACGAGCTGCTGGAGGTTCGCGTAGCCGGCGCCGGTGTCGTCCACCGCGATGCGCGCACCCCGGGCACGCAGCGGCCGGATCGCCCGGTTGAGCTGGTCGCCGTCGAGCTCGTTGTGCTCGGTGATCTCGATGACGAGGCGCGACAGGTCGCCGACGAGCGCGGCCTGGATGCCGGGTGTCTCGAGTGCTTCGGGGCTGACGTTGACGGTGAGGTAGGTGCCGTCCGCGGGACGGGGCCCGGCGAGTGCGTGCCGCAGCGCGGCGGACTCGAGCTCGGCGCTGCGCTGGCACAGCCGGCCGAGCCGGAACCACTCCTCGACCGTGCGGTGCTCGCGTCCGGGGAACCGGGTGAGCGCCTCGTAGCCCACGACCCGGGCGTCGTCGAGGGAGCAGATCGGCTGGTACACGGTGGCGAGCCCGTCCGGGTCGGCGAGCAGGTCGGCGATCTCCCCGGCCGTCGTACGCGGGTCGTCGCGCACCATCGACGGGTCGAAGACCATCAGCTTGACGGAGCGGGAGGACTTGGCGCCGTACATCGCGATGTCTGCCTCGTCCATGCACCGGTCGACGCTGACGCCCGCCCGGGTGACCATGCTCAGCCCGAAGCTGGCCGACACGTCGAGCTGGACGTCGCCGACGGTGACCGGCTCCTCGAGGCTGCGGATCAGCCGTTGTGCCGCGGTGGTGGCGCCGTCGAGGTCGACGTCGCAGAAGAGCACGCCGAACTCGTCCCCGCCCAGCCGGGCAAGCGTGTCGCCGGGGCGGACCACCGTCCGGAACCGCTGGGCAGCGACCTGGAGCAGGGCGTCACCGGCCTGGTGACCGTAGCGGTCGTTGGCCTCCTTGAGCTTGTCGAGGTCGATGAGGCACACCGCGACCGACCGGTCGGCCTCGACACCGGCCAGGGTCTCCTCGAGGCGCTGGAGGAAGAACGCGCGGTTGGAGAGCCCGGTGAGGTGGTCGTGGAAGGCCTGGTGCCGGAGCCGCTCGGCGAGCAGTGCCTCCTTGGTGATGTCGCGGAGGTTCCAGACCAGCCCGCCGACCGAGGAGTCCGCGCGTGCGTCCTTGAGCCAGGCCGCGACGTGGCGGTCGTGCCCGTGCAGGTGCCGGAACCGGGCGCGCACCTCCCCGGTGGCGCCGGTCGCGACGACCTTGCGGGCCGCTGCGAGCAGGCCGTCCCGGTCCTCCGGGTGCGCCAGGTCGAGCAGGGGGCGGCCGAGCCAGCCGTCGGGGAGGTGGCCGAGCACCTGGACGAGCGCCGGGCTCGCGTAGGTCAAGGTGGTGTCCTCGGCGGTCACGATCGTGACGTCGCTGGAGTGTCGCATCAGTGACTCGAGGCGCGAGGTCGACTCGTGCACCTGGGCGGTGAGCAGGTCGATCCGGTGGTGCGCCACGCGGAGGTCCGCCACGAGCTGGGCGAGGTCGTCGGACGCGGGGGAGTCAGCGACGTCCAAGGCATCGTCGGGAAGACGTCGCCACGAGGAAGTAGTCACCGCCCACCCCCAGCTCGGCGCGCGAGCAAGTCGTGCGCGTGGACCTGTCGCGACGAGGCGCCCATGGCTCGTCCATTCGAGACTAGAGCGCGATCCTCCTCAAAGGGGACGATTCAGCGAATCGCCGGCGGCCGGCCGCAGCCATCCGACTTGCGACGGTGCGCGAACATAGGGACGTGAGCACACAGCGTCGGTACGTCGCGCTCGCCGGCGGGGTGGCTGGTCTGGCCGGCATCGCGGTCAGCCACGCACTGACCAACATGCTCAACGCGCGGGCGACCCCGATCCAGGCGGTCGCCGAGGTGGTCATCGTCCAGACCCCGGGGTCGATCGCGGAGTCGTTGATCCAGCTCGTCGGCCGCAAGGACAAGCCGATCCTGGTGGGCGGGGTGACCGTCGCGATCATCGGCTTCGGCGCACTCGCCGGCGTGCTCTCGCGGCGGAGCCGGCTGGCCGCGAACCTCGTGTTCCTGCTGATGGGCGCCATCGCGCTGCTTGCGCTGATGTCCCGCCCGGGCTTCACCTCGACGTCGGTGCTCCCGCTGGCGGGCGGCGTCGTCGCCTGGCTGGTGGTGTTCGCGTTCCTGGTCGACGCGGCCGCGAGGGTGGGCCCGCCGGGCACCCCCGAAGAGAGAGTCCCGTTCGCCGAGGACACCGGACGCGACTCGCGGCGGTCCTTCCTGGTGATGTCAGGCGCCTTCGCCGTCGGCTCCCTGGCCGTCGCAGCGAGCGGACGTCTGTTCGGCCAGACCCGCCGCGCCGTGGAGACCAGCCGGCGACTGCTGCGGCTGCCCGTCAACGCGGGCTCGGTGCCCGACGACGCCGACCTCGGGCTCCCGCAGGGCACTCCGTGGCGCGTGCCCAACGACGACTTCTACCGGATCGACACCGCCCTGGTGCTCCCCGCGATCGACCCGAGCGAGTGGCGGCTGCGCATCCACGGCATGGTCGACCGTGAGATCACGCTGACCTACGAGGACCTGGTCGCCCGCGAGCTGACCGAGGCCTGGGTGACCCTGTGCTGCGTCTCCAACGAGGTCGGTGGCGACCTGATCGGCAACGCGTTCTGGAGCGGCGTACGCGTCTCCGACCTGCTCGCCGAGGCCGGGGTCTCGCCCGACGCCGACGCGGTGAGGCAGACCTCGGAGGACGGCTGGAACTGCGGTACGCCGATCGAGGCCCTCACCGACGGCCGCAACGCGATGCTCGCGGTGGCGATGAACGGCGAGCCCCTCCCGGTCGAGCACGGCTTTCCGGTGCGCATGGTGGTGCCCGGCCTCTACGGCTTCGTATCGGCGACGAAGTGGGTGGTCGACCTCGAGGTGACCCGGTTCGACAGGTTCGAGGCCTACTGGACCGAGCGCGGCTGGTCCGCTCAGGGACCCGTGAAGACCCAGTCGAAGATCGAGGTCCCGGGCGACGGCGGCGAGGTGAGGGCCGGGCCGATGCGCGTGGGCGGCTACGCCTGGGCGCAGCACACCGGGATCAGCCGCGTCGAGGTCCGCCTCGACGGCAACGCCTGGGTCCCGGCCGAGCTCGGCGGCGTGCCCGGCAAGGACACCTGGGTGCAGTGGGCGGGGACCCTCGACGTCCCGGACGGCGAGCACACGCTGGCGGTCCGGGCGACCGACAAGTCGGGCTACACCCAGACGGCCGCCCGCGCGGACGTCATCCCCGACGGCGCCACCGGTTGGCACACGATCGACTTCACCGCTGTCTGATCCATGTCCCGACGGCGCCCGGGGCGGAATGGGTCACGAACTGCAGGTCCGAGCGGACCGCGCCGCAGTTCATGACCCACTGCCGGCGGCTACCGGCGACGGCGCGGCGTGAGCAGCGGGACCGAGCCGGGTTCGGACGGATCGACGCGGGGGATCGGCACCGGTCCTGGGCGCTGCGGTTCGATGTGCGGGATCGGGAGCGGTCCCGGATTCTCGGGCTCGGCGCGGGGCATCGGGAACGGCGCGGGCTCCGAACGAGGCGGGGTGGCATCCGGCAGCGGCGGCAGCGGCTGCGGGAGGGGAAGGGGGAGGGGCGGCGGCTTGGGCAGCGACTGGGGCTGCCCGGTGCGGCTGAGCGAGGCATCGGCCTCGCTGGTCCAGGCGGGGGTGGCGGCCGCGAGCGTGCCGGACAGGAGCAGTCCGACGGCCAGTGCTCTTCTCATGTCGCCCCCTGTGGCTTCCGGTGTCGCGTTGCGGCACGTCGATCGTAAGGCCGAATCACGCCAACTCGTCGTCGCCCGGAAGCATCCGCTCGAGACCGTCGAGGATCAGGGTGAGCCCGAACTCGAACTCGTCGCCGAAGTCGTAGCCGGGCTGCAGGTAGTACGACGTCGCCATGTCGACCATGTGCGGGTACTCCCCGGTCGACATCAGCTCCATGATCGGCTCCGCGACCTCGCCGACTCCCTCCGGTCCCTCGAAGGGAAGTGAGGCCTCCTGGAGCGCGAAGCCGTAGACGTAGCTGTCGATCAGCGCGTAGGCGTGGGCGGTCATCGCGGCGGAGAAGCCGGCCGCGAGCAGGGTGCCGAGCACGGCGTCGTGGTGACGCAGCGTCGCCGGTCCGGGACTGGTCCTCGACTCGAGCAGGCCGATGGCCCACCGGTGTCGCCGCAGCGAGGCGCGGGCCGATGCTGCCCGGCGGACCATCTCCGCCTTCCAGTCGCCGCCGGCCGTCGGGAGCTCGAACTCGTCGAACACGAGGTCGACGATCCCGTCGAGGATCTCGTCCTTGTTGGCGACGTGGTGGTAGACCGACATCGGCTTCACGCCGAGCTCCTCGGCGAGCGAGCGGATGGTCAGCGACGCGATGCCGCCCGCGTCGGCCACGGTGACGGCGGCACGCATGACCCGATCCCTGCTGAGCCGCGGGCGATCCGCCCGTCCGATAGGCAGTGCTGCTGACATCTGGTCCGCTGGTCCTTTCTGACCATGGTGCTTCCCGTACTTAGTACGTTAGCGTAACCGTACTAAGTACGAAACCCCTTCTCCCCGATCGGACCGCCATGACGCAGAACCTGGCCCAGAGCCCACCCGTACTCGACTCGACGTCCCAAGCGGACCGACGAGCGACCACCCAGCAGTCCGCCAGGAGCGGTGGTCTCATCGCCGGAGTCGCACTCCTGCTGATGGCGGCAGTGGCGCCGATCGGCCTCGTCGTCGGGATCGACGGCCTCGTCACCGAGGGCGACGCGGCCCGGACGGCGACCGACATCATGGGCTCGGAGGGCACCTTCCGCCTCGGGGTGGCGAGCCTCTACCTGGTCGTGGTGCTCGACGTCGTCGTGGCGTGGGCGCTGCTCCGGTTCTTCAGCCCGGTGAGCCGTGAGCTCGCGCGCCTTGCGGCGTGGTTCCGCCTCGCCTACTCCGGCGTCTTCCTGGTGGCCATCGGCCAGCTCGCGGGCATCCCGGGCCTCCTGGGCGAGAACACCACCACGTCCGGCTTCGACACCGAGCAGCTCCAGGCTCAGGCACTGCTGAAGGTCGACACCTTCCACGACATCTGGTTCGCCGGGCTCGTCCTGTTCGGGGTCCACCTCGTCCTGATCGGCTACCTGGCCGTGCGGTCGGGATACGTTCCCAAGCTGATCGGCGCGCTGCTCGTGGTCGCGGGGGCCGGTTATGCCCTCGACACGTTCACCGACGTGCTGTCCCAGGGATCGCCGTACGCCGTCTCCTCGGTCACCTTCCTGGGCGAGCCCCTCCTCGCCCTGTGGCTCGTCGTCCGCGCCCGCCGCATCTCGATCGCGACGGCCCAGCGATGAGGTCGGACCGGCCGCTCGCTGCGAGCAACGAGAACGGCCCCGTCGCCGACCAGGACACGATGAACGCGGTGGTGCTGGACGCCTACGGCACGGCCGACGAGCTGCGTGTCGACCGAATCGCCCGGCCCACGATCACCGACGACGAGGTGCTGGTGCGCGTGCATGCGGCGGGCATGGACCGGGGCACCTGGCACCTGATGGCCGGCCGCCCCTACCTGATGCGTGCCATCGGCTTCGGCTTCCGCCGGCCCAAGGACCGGGTGCTCGGCAGGGACGTCGCGGGCACCGTCGTCGCGGTCGGTGCGGCGGTCACCAGGTTCGCCGTCGGCGACGACGTCTTCGGCATCGGCCGGGGGACCTTCGCGGAGTACGCCGCCGTCAGGGAGGACAAGCTCGCCCGCAAGCCGGCCAACCTCACCTTCGAGCAGGCCGCCGTCGTCCCGATCTCGGCCGGCACCGCGCTGCAGGCGCTGTGCGACGTGGGCCGGGTCGAGGCCGGGCAGAAGGTGCTGGTCATCGGCGCGTCCGGCGGGGTCGGCTCCTACGCCGTACAGATCGCCAAGGCCCTCGGGGCCGAGGTCACCGGAGTGTGCAGCACCGCCAAGGTCGACCTCGTGCGGGCGCTCGGCGCCGACCACGTCCTCGACTACACGCGCGAGGACTTCGCAGACGGCGAGCGACGCTACGACCTGATTCTCGACGTCGGGGGTAACCCGGCGGTGTCCCGGCTCCGCCGCGCGCTCGAGCCCACGGGCACGGTCGTGTTCGTCGGCGGAGAGGACGGAGGCAGTCTCACCGGCGGCATGGGCCGACAGGTCCGGGCGGTGGTCCTGTCGCTGTTCGTCTCCCAGCGTCTGGCGATGTGTGCGTCCAAGGAGCGCGCCGGCGACCTCGAGCGACTGATCCCGATGCTCGAGGCGGGCACGGTCGTCCCGGCCGTCGACCGCACCTACCCGCTGGCTCAGGTGCCCGAGGCGATGCGCCACCTCGAGGCCGGTCAGGTGCGAGGCAAGGTCGCCATCACTGTCTGAGTCGCCTGCGGCACCGGGTCAGCTCGGCGCCGGTCGACGACTTCAGCTCGTCACGAAGCGCGCCCAGACCGACTTCGAGGTGCTGTTCCAGTGCTCGACACCCCAGTCGTGGCTCAGCCGGTCCACGAGCGCCAGGCCCCGGCCTCGGGTCCTCGTCCCACTGGGCGACAGCTGGAACGGCTCCGAGGACGAGTCGTCGCGCACAGCGAGGATCACGAAGTCGTCGTCACCGCTGAGGTTCACGGCGAAGGCAGTGCGCGCATGCTGAACCGCGTTGGAGGCGAGCTCGCTCACCACCAGCAGCATGTCGCTTTCCAGGAGGGCGAGGTCGTGCTCCCCGAGATGCCGGCGGACGAAGTCCCGTGCCCGTGCCACGCTCGCGTCCTCACCGGCCAGCGCAGTCTCGTGCGCCCAGATGTCCCCGTCTGCCGACGGCATCGTGCCTGAGACGTGGTTTCCCGGCGGCGCCGGCACCGGCGTGGTTCGGTCCTGCTCGGGGCTCCCCTGTCGCCCCGGGTCGGTCCGTGCGGCGCCCGGGGGTCCTACCGGGACGACGGGGGACCAGCCTGGTGCTGCCACCAGCTGCCACCGGCGTCAGTCCAGTGGTCGTTGTTCGTCCCGGCCTCGTCGAACGCGCCGGCGGCGAGGATCTGCGTCGTCGACCAACGGTTCGAGGGGTCAGCTGCGATCCTCATCGCCTGGTCGCCGACGGCGTGGTCGGGCGGCACGACCAGCAGCCTCAGGTCGGTCCGCGTCGACATGCGCAGCATCATCACGTGGGTGTCGTCGCCGGGGAACGAGCCGGTCTTGAGCCTCCCGCGCCCGACGAGCACGGTCTGCGGCTGCGTGTCCCAGTCGGGCCGCGAGTACAGCACCCGCTGCACCCGCCCGATGTCCGCGGCGAAGTTGTCGACCAGATCGGCCAGCTCGTAGTCGAGGTCGCGCGACTGGGGCCACCAGCCGCCATCCAAGCCGGACTTGCCCGGGGAGACCGAGAGGGTCAGGCGTAGGGGCTGGCGCGGGCTGTAGGTGCCGGGAGTGTGGAGGATGGGGGTCGCGCTGTGGGACGTCATGACGACGTCGCCTTTCCACCGACGATGAGAGCGTCCCCAATTGGGGACGCTCAACTGTCCGGCTCCTTCCACCGTACGCCCCCTGTGGGCGACGCCTTACCACAACGCACTCCGTTCGGCCCTCGCCGGACCGGTCGCCTCTCACTAGGTTGGCTGCATGTGCGACACCATGGTGAGCCTCACCGACGACGGGGTCCTGCTCGCGAAGAACAGCGACCGCGACCCCAACGAGGCCCAGGTGCTCCGGTGGCACCCGGCGCAGCAGTACGCCGCCGGTGCGCGGCTCTCGTGCACCTGGACGGAGATCGACCAGGCCCCGGCGACGGCCGCCGTGCTGGTCAGTCGGCCGTGGTGGATGTGGGGCGCAGAGATGGGCGCCAACGAGCACGGTGTGGTGATCGGCAACGAGGCGGTGTTCACCCGCCGGGTCGGCGACCGCACCGGCTCGGACGAGGGCGCGCTCCTCGGCATGGACCTGCTCCGGCTCGGCCTCGAGCGGTCCACCTCGGCCCGCGAGGCGGTGTCGGTGATCGTCGACCTGCTGGAGCGGCACGGGCAGGGAGGCTCGTGCAGCCACGAGCACCCGAAGTTCTCCTACGACAACAGCTACCTCGTCGCCGACCCCACCGGCGCCTTCGTGCTCGAGACCGCCGGCCGGCGCTGGGCGGTCGAGGAGGTCCGCGGACCCGGTCGCTCGATCAGCAACGGGCTCACCATCTCGGACTTCGCCCGTGCCCATGCCGATCCGGTGCGCGGCCGAGTGGCGCAGTGCGCCGTACGACGCTCTCGCACCGAGTCCGCCGCGTCCCGGGCCACCACGCCGGCCGACCTGATGGCGGCGCTGCGCGACCACGGCCCGACCGGGACCCCGCAGTGGTCGGTCGTCAACGGCGCGCTGGCCGCCCCGTGTGCGCACGCCGGCGGCCGGGTCACGTCCACGCAGAGCACGTCGTCGTGGGTCGCCGACCTCGCCCGCGAGGTGCACTGGGTCTCCGCGACCTCGGCGCCCTGCACGTCGCTGTTCAAGCCGGTCCGCGTCGGGGAGCCGGCAGCGGTGGATCCGGCCGAGGCGCCGACCGACAGCTACGACCCTGCCTACCTGTGGTGGCGGCACGAGCTGCTGCACCGGCTCGCGCTGCGCGACCACTCCGGGTCGACCGCCCGCTTCGTCGCCGAGCGTGACGCGGTCGAGCGAGCCTGGCTCGCCGCACCGCCCACGACGGAGACGGCGTTCGCGGAGGCCGACGCGCTCGAGGCGAAGTGGCTCGCCGACCTGCGCACCGCCGCGCTCCCGGACCGCCGGCCGCGCTGGCTGCGGTCGCTCTGGTCCGGCTGGGACAAGGCAGCGGGGCTCGACCGGGCCGGAGTAGCCGCATGACCGCGCCGGTGATCGTCGTCGGGGCCGGGCTGGCCGGGCTGGCCGCCGCTCGCCGGCTCGTCGAGCTCGGCCGCGAGGTGGTCGTGCTCGAGGCGCGCGACCGGGTCGGCGGCCGCACCGAGGGGGGTGCCTTGGCCGACGGGACGCCGGTCGAGCTGGGTGGCACCTGGATCGGCCCGACCCAGAACCGGATGTACGCCCTGGTCGAGGAGCTCGGGCTCGAGACGTTCCCGACCTGGAACGACGCGGGTGCGCTGCTGGTCAGCCTGGGCGGCAAGCAGGTCCGGGTGAAGCCGCACAAGGGCGCCGTGCCGAGGCTCAACCCGTTCGCCGTCGCCGACCTCGGCCAGGGGCTGGCGCGCTTCGAGCGGCTGGCCCGCCGGGTGAACCTCACCGAGCCGTGGCGGACACCGGACGCGGCGCGGCTCGACGGGCAGACCTTCGAGACCTGGATCCGGCGCAACCTGCGGACGCCGGCCGGCCGGGCCTACTTCCACCTCGCGTGCGAGGCCGTCTTCGCCGCCGAGCCGGCCGACCTGTCCCTGCTGCACGCGTTGTTCTACACGCACTCCGGGACCGACTTCGAGACGCTCATCTCCACCGACCAGGGCGCGCAGCAGGACCGAATCGTCGGCGGCAGCATCCGGATCAGCGAGGCGATGGCCGACGGGCTCGGCGACCGGGTCCGCCTCGGCTCGCCGGTCGCCGCCGTCGCGCAGGACGACCACGGCGTGCGCGTGACGCTGCGCGACGGGAGTCAGGTCGACGGCGGCCGCGTCGTCGTCACGCTGCCTCCGGCGTTGGCCGGTCGACTCGACTACGACCCGCTGCTGCCGTCGTGGCGCGACCAGCTCACCCAGAAGCTCCCGGCGGGCGCGGTGATGAAGACCTTCGCGGTCTACCCCGAGCCGTTCTGGCGGGCCGACGGTCTCAACGGGCAGGTCGCTTCCGACGAGGGGCCGGTCAAGGTCACCTTCGACGTGTCACCGCCGAGCGGGACACCCGGCGTGATGATGGGCTTCCTCGAAGGCGGTGCTGCGCGCGAGATGGCGCGTCGTACCCCCTCCGAGCGACGGGCCGCGGTGCTGGGGTGCTTCGTCCGCTACTTCGGGCCGAAGGCCGCGGACCCGGTCGAGTACCTCGAGCGCGACTGGACCGCCGAGGAGTTCACCCGCGGTTGCTACGGCGCGCACTTCGCGCCGGGCGTGTGGACGTCCTACGGCCATGCGCTGCGCACACCGGTCGGCCGGATCCACTGGGCCGGCACCGAGTGCTCGCCGGTGTGGAACGGCTACATGGAGGGCGCCGTCCGCTCCGGCGAGGCCACCGCCGACGAGGTCGCCCGGCTCGCCTGAGGCGTCGGGTTCTGGCTGCGCCGGGCCTACCAGCCCCAGTCCCGGAGCGCTGGGGCGGCGCGTCGGCTCCGCAGGCTCCGCCGCCGCGGCCAAGCCCTTTGACGCGCTCCGGAACTGCGTCTGTCCGGCACGTCGCCTCGGCGCGGCACCTCAGTGCACCGCGCGGCCGTCACCAGTTGGGCTCGTCCGGACGGAGCGGCGGCGGCAGGGGTACGTCGTGCGGGTGCACGACGTAGACCAATCCGTCGGACCCGCGCTGCCACACGCGCTCGAACTGGGCGCGGTCGTAGACGACCCGCACCTCGTCGTTGCTCGGCACCCCGTGCGACGCCGGGTCGTTGCAGATCACGTTGCCCGCGTCGTCGAACCCGACCACCGTCAGCAGGTGGCCGGCCGTGTCGTAGCCGGCCCCGTCGAGCTCGTCGCGGGTGAACGACACCGACGCCACCAGCGGGATCCCGGCCGCCACGAACAGCTCCGCCTCGGCGAGCGAGCGCAGCCGGGTGACGAACGCCTCGGTGCCGTAGCGAGCTGCGTAGGCGGTGTTGAACGACCAGTTCCCCGCGCCGTCGTAGGCGTAGTCGAAGACGTAGCGCGCCGCGTGGTTCACGACCGGGTCGGCGAACGAGGGGTCGACCCAGGAGAGCTCGTCCGCGCTCGGGCCGAGGCCCCAGGTGCCGAGCACCATGCTGGTCGCGGTGGGAGAGCACCAGGACTCGCCGCCGTGGTTGAGGTGCGGGTCCTGCCCGCGGTGCAGCTGCTGGGAGTACGCCGGCACCGGCAGCTCGACCCCGCGAGCCGGACCCGCCGGGGTCGACCCGGCAACGGCCGCGGGACCCGGCCCCGACACCACGGCGCCGAGCAGCGACACGGTCGGCACCGCCTTGCTCCCCGGGCGGCGCATCAGGCTGACCCGCAGCTGGTAGGACGTCCAGGTCGTCGACCCGCGGGCGGCCAGCACGTCCGCCGACACCGAGGCGTCCTTCTCCCCGGGATCGGCCACCGTGGTCGGGTGGATCTCGTCGTCGAGCTCGGCCCAGCAGCCCATCGAGAACCACCGGGACCAGTGCACGCCGTCGGTCGAGGCCCGGACCTCCACCTCCACCCAGCTGTCGTCGGGAGTGCGGGCGTTCCAGGACGGCACCAGCGTGCTGAACGGGTGGCCGGGCGTGACGGCGGGCGAGAGCCAGGCCGCCCACTCGTAGGTCCGCCGCGACGGCTCGTCGGCGTGCGGGTCGACGTACGTCCGCAGCCCCACCGGCTCCTCGAGCGACAACCCGGCCGGACCGGCGACCGTCCCGAGGTGGACGCTCGTGTCGAGCTCGCCGGCGCGCCAGGCCCGGAAGGAGACGTTCCCGGTCACCAGTTCGTCGCGCCGTTCCGGGCCGGCAGCGGGTGGGCGGCGTCGCGGACGACGTAGGCGAGACCGCCCGAGCCGCCGCTGCTGCCGCGCTTGAGCCACGCGTCCTCGAACTGGCCGCGGTCGTAGGTGCGCCGCACACCCGTCTTGGACGACGCGGCCGGGTCGTTGACGATGACGTCACCCGTCGCGGTGAAGCCGACCACGACCATCAGGTGGCCGTTGGTCGAGCCGATCGGCGCCCCGTCGAGCTGGCCGCGGCCGAAGGTCAGCGAGGTGATCACCGGGATGCCGGCCTTGATGAACCGCTCGACGCCGCGCAGCGACGCGAAGCGGGTGACGAACGCCTGCTCGGTCCGGGTCGCGGCGAAGGCGGTGTTGAACGGCCAGTTGCCGGTGCCGTCGTAGCCGTAGTCGTAGGTCATCCGGGCGACGTGGTCGACCACCGCGTCCGGATGGTTGCCGACCCAGGCGTAGGCCTTCGCCGGGGGCAGCGCGTCGTAGTAGCCGAGCACCATCGACAGCGAGGTGGGCGAGCACCAGGCCTCGCCGCCACCGTCGTACTGCGGGTAGTCACCCTCGTGGATCATCTGCGAGAACCGCGGCACCGGCAGGACCGTCCGCGCCGAGACCGACGTCCGGCTGGTGGCCACGCCGGTCGCGGAGGGGATCCGCGACACCATCGCGCCGACCGCGTCCAGCCGCGGGGTGCTGCTGGTGCCGGCGGCGCGGTGCAGCGTGACCCGCAGCTGCCAGGAGTCGAAGGAACCGTTGGCCACGAAGGTGTCGGTGGCGACGCGGGCGAGGTCGTCGGTCTGGCTGCCCTGCGAGGTGCGGCGGAAGCCGTCGTCGCCGGAGGCCCAGCGGCCGAGCGTGTCCCAGCTGCTCGTCCCCTGGGCGGAGCGGCCGCGCACCTGGACCTCGACGAACGTGCCCTTCGGCGTGCGCGCCTCCCAGGACGGGACCAGCTCGGTGAACGCGAAGCCGGGCGCGGTCCACGGCGAGGTCCACCGGCCGAGGTCCCACGTCTTCCCGGCATAGCGGCGGGTCTGGGTGGGGGAGTCGAGCCGCAGCTCGCCGCCGGCCGCGGCCACGCCCGACGCCTTGCCGGCCGCGAAGTCGGCGGCGAGGTCCCAGGTGGTGAACGTGATCGGCCGGCCGGCGATGGCGGCGGAGGCGGCGGTCCCGCCCGTCGCACCGACGGCGAGAGGCAGGGCCAGGGTGGCGGCCGCAAGGGCAGCGCGGGCGGGGAGGGCTCGTGGGCGCACCCGACGACGATACCGCCAGTCCCGTCCCACGCGACACAGCAATCACACGCCTCCCACCAGTCGGGCGCGGTTGCCGTGGTAAAGGCACGCCGCTGCGCTCGATACGATTGGTCGGTGAGCATCCGGATCTACGACACGGCGACCAGGCAGGTGCGCGACTTCGTCCCGCTCGAGGCGGGCAAGGCGGGCATCTACGTCTGTGGGCTCACCGTGCAGTCCGAGCCGCATGTCGGGCATGTCCGGTCCGCGGTGAACTTCGACGTCCTGCGCCGCTGGCTCGTCGCGCGCGGGTACGACGTGAACTTCATCCGCAACATCACCGACATCGACGACAAGATCCTCGTCAAGTCCGCCGAGCAGGGCCGGCCCTGGTACAACCTCGCCTACGCCATGCGGATCGAGCTCGACAAGGCGTACGACGCCCTCAACGTCGCGCCGCCCACCTACGAGCCCGCCGCCACCGGGCACATCCCCGAGGACATCGAGCTGATCGGCCGGCTCATCGCCAACGGCCACGCCTATGCCGCCGAGGACGGCTCGGGCGACGTCTACTTCGACGTCCGGTCGTGGCCGGCGTACGGCGAGCTCACCGGGCAGCGCATCGACGACATGGAGGCCGCCGAGGACGCGGACCCGCGCGGCAAGCGGGACCCCCGGGACTTCGCGCTCTGGAAGGGCTGGAAGAAGGAGTCCGAGCCGGAGACCGCGGCCTGGCCGAGCCCGTGGGGCCCGGGTCGTCCCGGCTGGCACATCGAGTGCTCGGCGATGGCGCTGAAGTACCTCGGCGCGGCCTTCGACATCCACGGCGGCGGCGTGGACCTGCGGTTCCCGCACCACGAGAACGAGCAGGCCCAGTCGCGGGCGGCCGGCCACCCGTTCGCGTCGTACTGGATGCACAACGCCTGGATCACCACCGCCGGCGAGAAGATGAGCAAGTCGCTCGGCAACGTGCTCTCCATCCCGGCCGTGCTGCAGCGGGTCCGCGCGATCGACCTGCGCTTCTACATGGTCGCCGCGCACTACCGCTCGCACGTCGAGTTCAGCTTCGAGGCGCTCGAGGAGTCCGCCGCCGGGTTCGCCCGCATCGAGCACTTCCTCGACCGCGCCCGCGACCTCCTCGGCGAGGTCGGCCTCGGCACGCACTGCGCCGAGTTCGAGACCGCGATGGACGACGACCTCGGCACCCCCGCTGCCGTCGCCGCGATCTACGACGTGGTGCGCGAGGGCAACAAGCTGCTCGCCGCGGGCCCGTCCGAGGCGTTGAAGGGTGCGGCCTCCTCGGTCCGCGCCATGCTCGCCGTGCTCGGCCTGGACCCGTTCGACCCGCACTGGTCGACCTCCGGCTCGTCCGCCCGCGAGGAGAAGCTCACCACCGCCGTCGACGCGCTCGTCGCCGCACTGCTCCAGCAGCGGGCCGATGCGCGGGCGGCGAAGGACTTCGCGGCGGCGGACGCGATCCGTGACCAGCTCAAGGCGGCGGGGATCGACCTCGAGGACACCCCCCAGGGTCCGCAGTGGTCGCTGTGACCAGCCCACTGACGGCCCCGCAACCGAAGGACATCTGATGGCAGGCAACTCGTCGCGTCGCGGCGCGATCAAGAAGACCGGCAAGGGCAACCCGACCGCAGGGTCGGGCGGCCGGGTCAAGCGCGGCCTCGAGGGGCGCGGCCCGACCCCCAAGGCCAAGGACCGCGAGGGTCACAAGGTCTACAAGGAGCGTCAGCGCATCGAGAAGGCCGCGGCCAAGAAGCCGCGCCGGCCGGTCAAGGGCGGTGACACCGAGTGGATCGCCGGGCGCAACTCGGTCGTCGAGGCGCTGCGGGCGAACATGCCGGTGACCGGCGTCTATGTCGCTGAGGGAGCCGAGCGGGACGGCCGGCTGCGCGAGGTGTTCAAGATCGTCGCCGACCGGGGCGTCTCCCTGCTCGAGGTGACGCGCAACGAGCTCGACCGGCTGACCAAGGGCGCGGTGCACCAGGGCCTGGCCGCGAAGGTGCCGTCCTACGAGTACGCCCACCCGGACGACCTCCTCGACCTCGCCGCCGAGGCACACGAGCCGCCGCTCATCGTGATGCTCGACTCGGTCACCGACCCCCGCAACCTGGGTGCGGTCGTCCGCTCGGCGGCGGCCTTCGGGGCGCACGGCGTGGTGATCCCGGAGCGTCGCGCGGCCGGCATGACCGCGTCCGCGTGGAAGACCTCGGCCGGGGCCGCGGCGCGCATCCCCGTCGCGCAGGCCACCAACCTCAACCGGCAGATCAAGGCCTACCAGGAGGCGGGCTGCATGGTGATCGGCCTCGCCGCGGACGGTGAGGCGTCGCTGCCGGACCTCGACCTCGCCGACGGGCCGCTCGTGGTCGTCGTCGGCTCCGAGGGCGGCGGCCTGTCGCGCCTCGTGTCCGAGAACTGCGACATGCTCGTCTCGATCCCGATGGTGAACTCCGTCGAGTCGCTCAACGCCGGCGTCGCCGCCTCGGTGACCCTCTACGCCATCGCCCAGAAGCGCGCCACCGTCTGACCCACCTCCCCGGTCCCGTTGAGTGCGGGGTTGTTCGCAGTTCAGTGCGGGGTTGATCACGATGCGGAGCCGGTGTCTGCACGAGTTGCACCCCCACCGCGGGTTGCCGAGGTGCCCAGATCGTGCAGAAGAGTGCGTCCCGCGAGCCTTGCCACGGCGCACAGCGGCAGATCGCGCCGGCGACCGATCGAGCGCCGGAAGAGCACGTGTCCCCGCCGGAAGTCACGTGTCCGAACCGCACAGAGTGCCGAAGCAGTCGGGCTGACCGACTAGGGTCCGAGGCGTGACCGAGCACGAGGTGCCCCGCCCGACTTCGAGGGCCGGTCGGGCTGCGCGCTCGTGGTCGGCGCGAGTGGCGGCCTCGGGTCCACGATCGCAGCGCTGCTCGACGAGCGTGGGAGCCGGGTCGCGCTGACCTACCGGACCGACCCCGCCTCCGTGGCCGGCCTGCCCGGGACGGCGTACCGCCTCGACCTCACCGACGCCGACCGGTGCGCGGAGGTCGTGACCCAGGTCGTCGCCGACCACGGCGGACTTCACACGCTGGTGTACGCCGCCGGCCCGCACGTGCCGATGACCCACCTGTCGCGCGTGACCCCGGCGCAGATGGAGCAACAGCTGCGGGGAGACGCGGCGGCATTCTTCAACGTCGTGCACCCCGCCCTCCCGGCGCTCCGCGAGGCGCACGGCAGCGTCGTCGCGGTGACCACGGCGGCGACCCGTCGCTACCCGGTGCGCGACGGGCTCTCCTCGGCGCCGAAGGCCGCGGTCGAGGCGATCGCCCGTGGGCTCGCGGCCGAGGAGGGCCGCTTCGGCGTCCGGGTCAACTGCGTCGGCCCCGGCATGCTCACCGACGGGATGGCCGAGCGGCTGATCAGCAGCGGCGAGCTCGACGAGCGGGCCCTCGACGCGGCCCGAGGCAACATCCCGCTGCGCCGGTTCGGCACGGCGGGCGACGTCGCGGAGGCGGTCTGCTTCCTCGCCTCGGACCGGGCCGGTTTCGTCACCGGCCAGAAGCTCGACGTCGACGGCGGCTACGGGGTCTAGACACCGCCGCGCGGTAAAGAACCTCGCCGTCTACCCGCGCGGGGTGGACGGCAAACTAGAACGCGTTCTATCCTGGTCGTGGAGAGGGAGACTCCGCACGGGGCGAGGCGTCGAGCCCGGCGCGGTGGCGATCGTCACCTTTTGTGCTGCAGGTCGTTGAAACGCAGCAGATCTGGTTCGACTAGGGCCGACGCCTGACCCCACGGTCAGCCTGTCGGTGAGGAGCTCTCCGTGCAGCACGTTCGCACCCCCGTCATGGCCGTTCTGGCCGCACTGCTGGCCGTCGTCCTGGCGGCCTGCGGGTCGCAGCTCGACCCCAGCACGGTGCGGATGGCCAACGGCCAGGCCGCCGGGGGCGCCGGTGTCGAAGGCGGCGTCGGCGGCGAGCTGACCACCGACGGCGGCGCGGTAGCGGGCGACCCCGGAGCCACCGGCGGCGACGCCGGCACCACGGGCGGCTCGTCGACCGGAGGGGCCTCCGGGTCGAGCGGCGGCGGTGAGGCCGCGACCGGGACCGGCGAGAACTCCGCCACCGGCACCACCAAGGCCGGCAACTGCGCCGGCCTCAAGAACCAGACCGGCATCACCGACGACAAGATCGTCATCGCCAACGCCGCCGACATCAGCGGCCCGGTCCCGGGCCTCTTCGAGTCCGCGCAGCAGGCCACCAAGGCCTACATCGCCTACTTCAACGCCACCTCCGACATCTGCGGCCGCAAGCTCGAGCTGATGGAGCTCGACAGCCGCACCGACGCCGGCGCGGACCAGCAGGCCTACGCCAAGGCCTGCGAGGGCGCGTTCGCCGCCGTCGGCTCGATGTCCGCCTTCGACTCGGGTGGCGCGCCCACCGCCGCCAAGTGCGGCCTGCCGGACCTGCGCTCGGCCAACGTGAGCGCCGAGCGCCAGGCCTGCGGCAGCTGCTTCGGCGTCCAGTCGGCCAACCCCGACACGTTCCAGAACGCGGTGCCCGACCACATCAAGAAGAACTACCCCAAGGCCGCCGCCAACGCCGCCTACGTCTGGATCAACGCCGGCGTCGGCCCGCTCAACGCCCAGAACCAGGCTCGTGCCATGGAGCGCCGCGGCATGCGCTTCGTCTACAAGCAGGGCATCGACGTCTCGGAGTTCAACTACGCGCCCTACGTGCAGCAGATGAAGGAGAAGGGCGTCGAGTACGTCCAGTTCCTCGGCGCCTACCAGCAGGCCGTCCGACTCGCGCAGGCCATGCAGCAGCAGAGCTTCAAGCCCGAGGCGTTCGTGCTCGACCCGACCGGCTACGACCCCCGCTACGTGGAGTCCGGCGGCTCGGCCGTCGAGGGCACCAAGATCTTCATCAACATCGCGATGTTCGAGGAGGCGCGCTCCAACAAGGAGATGGCGCTCTACCAGCAGTGGCTCCAGCAGGTGAAGCCCGGCGCCATCCCGACGTTCTTCGGCGTCTTCTCGTGGTCGGCGACCCGGCTCTTCGTCGAGCAGGCGATCGCGCTCGGCGGCCGGCTGTCCCGCGAGACGCTCGTCGAGCGCGTCCGCGGCGTCGACAACTGGACCAGCAACGGCCTGCACAGCCCGCAGCACACGGGGCCGAAGGAGACCGGTGACTGCTGGCGCTGGATCCGCCTCCAGGGCGGCAAGTGGGTCTCCGAGGGCTCGGCGAAGTTCACCTGCAGCGGTGTGACGAAGGCCAGCTGACATGGGCACCCTGCTCTCGTTCACCATCCTCGGTGTCTTCACCGGGGCGGCCTACGCCATCGCGGCGAGCGGCCTGGTGCTGACCTACAGCACGACGCGCGTGTTCAACGTCGCGCACGGTGCCTTCGGCATGGTGATGGCCTTCATCTTCTGGGACTTCTCCCAGCGGCAGGGGATGCCGGCCTGGCTGGCGCTGCTGCTCGTGCTCGTCGTGGTCGCGCCGCTGTTCGGCGTCTTCGTCCAACGCTTCATGACCCGCGGCCTGGGCGACGCCCCGGTCAGCGTCTCGCTCGTCGTCACCGTCGGCCTGTTCGTCGGCCTGATCGGCTTCGCCCAGTGGGTGTGGAAGCCGTCGGCTCGCAACGTGCCGCAGTTCTTCGACCAGAGCGGCGTCCAGCTCGGCGACGTGTTCGTGACCTACCACCAGGTGCTCACGATCGTGCTGTCCGGCGCGGTGGCCCTCGGCCTGTTCGTGCTGCTCAACCGCACCCGCGTCGGCACGGCCATGCGCGCCAGCGTCGACAACCCCGAGCTGCTCAGGCTGTACGGCGGCCGCCCCGAGCTGGTGTCCGCGCTGGCCTGGGCCATCGGCACGTCGCTCGCCGCCCTCGCCGGCATCCTGCTCACCCCGGTCATCGGCCTCGACTACTACGACCTGACCCTGCTGGTGATCAACGCGTACGCCGCCGCGATGCTCGGCCGGCTGAAGAGCCTGCCGCTCACCTTCGCCGGAGCGATGGGCCTCGGGCTGATGCAGTCCTACGCGGTCGGCTACCTGCCCAGCGGCGGTGACCTCGCGGGCGTCCGGGCCGTCGTACCCACGCTCTTCCTCTTCGTCGTCATCGTGCTGATGCCGCAGGCCCAGCTGCGGGTCGGCCAGGTCAAGGGCATCGTGTCCGCGCCGCTGCCGTCGCTGCGCCGGATGGGCTCGGCCGGAGCCGGACTCGTGGTCGTCGTCGCCCTGCTCAGCCTCGGCATGGGGCAGTCCAACCTGCTGCTCGCCGGCACCGCCGCGACCTACGCGATGGTGATGCTCTCGCTGGTGCTGCTCACCGGCTACGGCGGCCACGTCTCGCTGGCCCAGTTCACGTTCGCCGGAGTCGGCGCGCTCGCCTACGCCAAGCTGGACTCGCCGAACCTGCTCGGCCTGCTGATGGCCGCCCTGGTCGCCGCCGGCGTGGGCGCGCTCGTCGCGCTTCCGGTGCTCCGGCTGACCGGCCTCTACCTCGCGCTGAGCACCCTGGCGTTCGGCCAGCTGATGGACAAGCTCGTGTTCCAGGCGTCGTTCGCGTTCGGCTTCAACGGCAGCCTGCCGGCCAAGCGGCTCTCGATCCTGGGCCTGCCGATCACCGACTCGGGCGCCTACGTCGTGCTGATGACGATCTTCTTCGTGCTGATGGGCATCGGCCTGCTGCTGCTCCGGCGCGGCAAGCTCGGCCGGATCCTGATCGCGATGCGCGACAGCCCGGCCGCGTGCGGCACCCTCGGCCTCAACATGCGCTGGTTCCGGGTCGGCCTGTTCGGGCTGTCCGCGGGGATGGCCGGCCTCGCCGGAGCGCTGTTCGCCGGCCTGCGCGAGAACATCGGGGCCACCGACTTCCAGCTGTTCGCCAGCCTGCCGCTGCTGCTGCTCGCAGTGGTCTGCGGCGTGACGTCGGTGACCGGCGCGGCGCTCGGCGGTGTCTTCCTGATGATGCTGCCGGTGCTCCAGTCGAGCTACCCGGGGGTCGCCGGGCTGGCCTTCGCGGTGATCGGCTTCGGCGCCGTCGCCCTCGGCCGTGACCCGAACGGCCTGGCGAACCTGATGTTCGGCCTCGGGCGCAGGCTCTCGGGTGTCGCCGGTCCGGTCCTCGCCGACCGGCTCCCGGCCTGGGGCCGCCACGACACGGTCGCGGAGGACGCCGCAGACGACGTTCCCTACGACGGGTCCGGCGAGCCGATCAGTCCCCGCGACTACGTCACCACCCAGGAGGTGGGCGCGCATGCCGCTGCTCGAGGTTGAGAACGTCGTGGTCCAGTTCGGCGGCGTGACCGCCGTCAACGAGGCGACCTTCGCGATGGAGACGGGCACGGTCACCGGGCTGATCGGCCCCAACGGTGCCGGCAAGACCACCTGCTTCAACGTGATCACCGGCCTGCAGAAGCCGACCCGGGGGACCGTGCGCTTCCGCGGCAAGGACGTCACCGGCGCCCCGGTGCACCGTCGAGCCCGGCAGGGGATGGCCCGGACGTTCCAGCGGCTCGAGGCGTTCGGCTCGCTGACCGTGCGGGACAACGTGCGCACCGCCCTCGACATCCACCACGGGCTGCGCGGGCTCCTGGGCACGACCGGGTCCGAGGTGGACCGCCTGCTCGAGCGCGTCGGCATCGCGGAGTACGCCGACGAGCGCGCCGACTCGATCCCCACCGGCACCGCCCGGCTCCTCGAGCTGGCCAGGGCGCTGGCCTGCGAGCCGAAGCTGCTGCTGCTCGACGAGCCGTCCTCCGGCCTGGACGAGTCCGAGACCGACGACTTCGGCGACCTGCTGCGCGAGCTCGCCGCCGAGGGCCGCGGCGTGCTCATGGTCGAGCACGACATGGACCTGGTGATGGGCGTCTGCGACGAGATCCACGTGCTCGACTTCGGCCACATCATCGCGACGGGGACTCCCGCGCAGATCCGGGCCGACAAGCGGGTCCAGGAGGCCTACCTCGGGCAGGCCGACGACGACGCCGACCACACCGTGGTCATCGACCCGGTCACCGACCACACGACTCAGATCCCGGCGGTCCAGTGATGAGCCAGATCCCGATCCTCGAGGTCATGGGCCTGCGGGCGGCGTACGGCCGGATCGAGGTGCTCCGCGGCGTCGACCTCACCGTGCCGAAGGGTGCGGTCGTCGCACTGCTCGGCCCCAACGGCGCCGGCAAGTCCACGCTGCTCAAGGTGATCAGCGGCCAGATGGCGCCGACCAGCGGCGACATCCACCTCGCCGGTGTGCACGTGAAGAACGCGAAGCCCGACGAGCTCGCCCGTCTCGGCCTGACCACGATCCCGGAGGGCCGCAGCGTCTTCCCGAACCTCACCGTCGAGGAGAACCTGCGGCTGATGTCCTACGCGGGCGTCCCGGCCGACAAGGTGCTCGAGACGGCGTTCTCCTACTTCCCGCGGTTGCACCAGCGCCGCGACCAGCTCGCCGGCACCATGTCCGGCGGCGAGCAGCAGATGCTCGCGCTGTCGCGGGCGCTCGCCTCCGACCCGGCGCTGCTGATGCTCGACGAGCTGTCCATGGGCCTGGCCCCGCTGATCGTCGAGGAGCTCTACGACACCGTCGCGCAGATCGCGGAGACGGGCGTCTCGATCCTCGTGGTCGAGCAGTTCGCGCGTACGGCGCTCCGCGTGTCCGACTACGCCGCCGTCATGTCCGGAGGGCGGGTCGTCGCCACCGGCGAGCCCGACGAGATCAACGCAACGATGTCCGACGTCATCCTGGGAGGAGCAGCATGAGGAAGATCGGGTTCGCACTCGCGGCCGCGGCGCTGATGGGGGTCGCCCTGCCGGCCACGACGGCGCAGGCCAAGCCGCAGTTCTCCGGCTTCTCCGCGGAGGCCACGGCCACGCCCCTGAAGCTCGCGATCTACGAGCCGGTGCTGCCGATCCCGTCGGAGCCCCAGGCCGAGCTCGACCTTGCCTACACCAAGGCCGAGTCCGCCACCGGCCCGAGCGCGGTCGGACGGGCTTCGTGGATCTGGCCCGGCGACGCCGTCGGTGAGGGGTGCAAGACGTTCGTCGAGCTGATCGGCCTCGGCGCCACCGGGCTGTGCGCGGACGGCTACCCGGTCCAGGTCAACTCCCAGACCCCGGGCGGCCCGGAGCACGACTCCGACGAGCCGGTCCCCGGATCGGTCATGCGCACCAGCTCCTCCGCCGACCGCACGATCGCCAAGGTCGGCTGGTCCCCGGACGGCAGCACCGACGAGCGGAAGCCCGAGGAGGGCGGCGGACGCCCCCGAGAACCCGCTGCCGCTACCGCTGCCGCCCGGCGACCTGAGCCAGCTCGGCGCGGCGATCACCGGCAAGGCGGCCGAGCCCGAGCCGCCGGCCAACGCCCTGTTCCCCGAGGAGCTCGCCGCCCTCGTCGACGTCGGTGGGATGACCAGCACCAGCGAGCTCGTCACCGGCGGCGACGTGATCCGCTCGGTCGGCACCAGCCGGATCAGCGACCTGTCGTTGCTCGGAGGGCTGATCACCGCGGACTCGATCAAGGTCACGACCACCGCCACCAGCAACGGCAAGAAGGCGACCTCCGACATCACCTCGCGGGTCGCGGGCCTGGCGATCGCCGGCAACGCGTTCACCATCGACCGGGACGGCGTGCACGCGGTCGGGGAGCCGTCCCCGATCGACGGGCTGCCGGACGAGCCGAGCAAGGCGCTCGAGCAGATCGGCGTCTCGTTCCAGCTGCCCCAGGGTGCCCGCACCGCCAAGGGCGAGCAGGCCTCGGCCTTCATCGAGGGGCTCCAGATCGTCATCGACACCCGGGTGCTGCGCAAGCAGCTCGACACGGGCGCGCTCGAGGAGGCGGTCGCCGGGATCACCGGCCAGCTGCCGCCCGAGGCCGGTCAGCTCAAGGGAGCGATCGGCGCGCTGTTCCAGGTCTCGCCGAAGCTGGTCATCACCGCCGGCAACGCCTCGGCCGCGGCCACCACGATCCAGGGCGTCGCGTTCCCGCCGATCGACCTTCCGGACGTGCCGGGTGACATCTCGGCGGGCGGCGGCACCGGCAGCTCCTCGAGCGGCGCGGCCGGAGGGACCGGCAGCCTGCCCGCGGACAGCGCCCCGGCCCCCGCCGGTGACGCGGGAGCACCGGTCACCACCGACGTGGCGACCGAGCCCGTCGCGGCCGGGCTGCCTCCGCTGGCGAGCATCCCCGGCGCCCTCCTGGTCGGCGGGCTGATCCTCGCCTCCGGCGTCGGCTGGTGGCTCCAGCGCATCGGCGGCTTCGTCATCGGTGGCGCGGGAGCCTGCGCCCACGGTCTCGAGACCGGCATCCCCGACCTGCGAAAGGCATGACCATGACCACCACTCCTGTCACGGGCTCGGCGGCGACGACGATGCCGCGGGCCACCGCCCGGTCCACCTCCAACGGCACGGGTGCGGCGCCGCTGCGCAACAACGGCTACCGGATCCTGCAGGTGGTGCTGTTCGTCTCGGGCGCGGTGCTGCTTCCGCTCGGCCTGATCGTGATCATCCTGGGCTGGTACGGCGCCGCGCACACGCCCTACCAGTACGACCAGCTGTCCTACCTCGTCAGCGGCGGCCTGCTCGGCCTCGGCCTGACGTTCTGCGGCGGGTTCCTCTACTTCGGCGCCTGGCTCGCCCGGATCGCCTCCGACAACCGGGACACCGCGAAGCGGCTCTCCGACACGCTGCTGGTCCTCGCCGACGTGGTCTCGCACAGCGCTTCGGTGGCCCAGGGCGCCAGCCCTGCCGCGGCGCCGGCCGCCCAGCGCGACGCCGGTGCGGTCCTCGTGGTGGCCGGCAGCGGCAGGACCGTGCACCGCCGCGACTGCTCGCTGATCGCGCACCGGGACGACCTCGTGCCGGCCGGCGGCGACGCCCCGGACCTCACCGCCTGCCGCCTCTGCAAGCCCGTCTGACCCGGGCGTCGCGTGCTCGACGTCGGCCCGAAGTCCGTGGCACGGTACGAGGATGAAGCGTCCACCCCCGCCGGTTCTCGCGCTCGCAGCGGCCCTGGCCCAACGTGCACTGACAAGAACCGCGCAGCCGCCGGGTGCTGCACGCGCTGCTGCGGCAGCCTCGACCGCGGCCGTGTCGGCGGTGCTCGCAGGCGCGGCGGCAGCGCAGTTCCGACGTCAAGGCACGACGGTCGACCCGTTCGACCCGGCGCGGGCCTCGGTGCTCGTGACAACCGGCGCGAACGCGGTCAGCCGCAATCCCATGTACGTCGGCATGGCGGGGCTGCTGGTCGCAAACGCGCTGCGCCGCGGCTCCTGGAAAGCCCTTCTCCCGGTAGCCGCCTTCACCCTCGCGATCGACCGCCTGCAGATCGCAGCGGAGGAGACCGCGTTGCTCGCCCACTTCGGAGCCGACTACGAGTCCTACCGGGCAGCTGTGCCGCGGTGGCTCGACGGCCGATCGCTCGCGGCGAACGCTTAGCACCGGTCGCCCAGCCTCGCGACGACCTCGCACCTACTCCCGGGACATGGCGTCGGGGTTGGGCCCGGTGACGGTGACCGCCTCGTCGGGCCGCTTCGCCAGCACCGACTCGAAGTAGGACGTCGCCACGTCGAACAGGTCGAGCTCCTTGCCGGACCGCTCCGACAGGTACCACCGGTGCTCGAGGATCTCGTGGAACACCTCGGCCGGCTCGAGCCGCGCGCGCATCTCCTTCGGGATCATCTTCACGATCGGCTCGTAGATCGTGGTCAGCCACTTGTGGGCCACGAGCGCGCGGTCCTCGCCGCCGAGCTCGTTGGCGGCGGTGAACGCAGCCATGTCGTTGAGCAGCCGCCGGGCCTGGTTGTCCTCGACGGTCAGGCCGGTGAGGCCCAGGAGCTCGCGGGCGTGGTGCCCGGCCTCGACGACCTTCGGCTGGATCCGGACCGTGGAGCCGTCCCAGTCGGTGACGATGTCGAGCTCGTCGACGTCGAAGCCGAGGTCGTTGAGCCGCTCGATGCGCTGCTCGAGGCGCCACATCTCCTGGGTGGTGAACTCCTCGGTGGCGGTGAGCTCGGCCCAGAGTGCGTCGTACCGCTCGCGTGCCCGGGCGCCGATCTCGAACGGGTCGAAGCTCTCGTCGAGCAGCCCGCCCGCCTGGAGGTCCATCAGCTCGCCGAAGATGTTGGTCTTCGCGACGTCGAGGTCGTGCTCGCGTTGCCCGTCGCTCAGCTGCGGGTGCAGCTCGCCGGTCTCGGCGTCGACGAGGTACGCCGTGAACGAGCCGGCGCTGCGGCGGAACAGCACGTTCGAGAGCGAGACGTCGCCCCAGAAGAAGCCGGCCAGGTGGAGGCGCACGAGCAGCACGACGAGCGCGTCGATCAGGTTGGGCAGGCTCTCGGTCGGCAGGCCGTGGCTGAACAGGGACCGGTAGGGCAGCGAGAAGTGCAGGTGCCGGGTCACCAGGCACGGCTCGATCTCCTCGCCGTCCTTGCCGACCCGGCCGGCCACGACGCCCACCGGCTCGACCGTCGGGAGCTGGAGGCGCCGGAGGTCCCGCAGCAGCCGGTACTCCTGGAAGGCGTAGTGCTCCCGGGTCTCCTTGACGGCGTAGACGTCCTGGCCGAGCCGGACGATCCGCACGACGTGGCGCGACAGGCCGCGGGGCAGGTCGACCACCACGTCGTCGCCCCACTCCTCGAGCGGGAGCTGCCAGGGCAGGGTGACCAGCGCCGGGTTGGGTCGTGTCGCAACGATGCGCAGCGCCATGCGCATCAGCCTAGTGGTGCGCGGTGCCCCCGGCCGTGCCGGTGCTCCGCGCGAGAGACCGCTCCAGCGACTCGAGCGTGTCCGCCATCGCCGGCCGCATGTCCCGGTGGTGGGGGAGAAGCACGCCGTACATCGCCATCAGGGGGCGCAGCGGGGGCCGCGTGATGGCGTACGAGTGCCGCACCAGGGTCTGCTCGCCCTGCGGGAGGAGGTCGTAGCGCCACGTCGTGGAGTCCATGCGGGTCGGGTCCCAGCGCTCGGGCACGGTGCGGAACGCGAAGGCACGACCCGGGTCTGCCTCCACGACCTCGCAGAGCCGGCTCCACCGAGCCAGGCGGAAGCGGTTGTGGCCGCGGAACTGTGCGCCCACCACGGCGGCGTCGTGGCCGTCCAGCCACTCGGCCCGTCGGCACTCCTCGCTGCGGCCGTCGGCGGTGACGTCGGCCACCACGCGGTAGACGGCCTCCGCCGGCGCGTCGACGACCCGTTCGACCGATGCTTCGGTCAGCCACGCCCGTGCCATGAAAGCCCCCTCTTGGATTCCCCCGGCTCCGCACACCCTAGGGGCGCCCGGTCGCACCGGGGAAGGACCGTCGGCCGGTGGGCTCGAGGAAGACGGCTCCGGGGCCACGGTCCACGACCTCGTCGCCGGGGTTGTTCAGCGCGCACGTCCTGAGGCTGAGGCAGCCGCAGCCGATGCAGGAGTCGAGCTTGTCGCGCAGCCGCTCCAGCCGCTCGATCTGGGCGTCGATCCGCGGCCGCCAGGATCGCGAGAGCCGCGACCAGTCGGCCTTCGTCGGGGTGCGTCCCTCGGGGAGCGTGGAGAGCGCCTCGGCCACCTCGTCGAGGGTGAGCCCGACGCGCTGCGCCGAGCGGATGAAGGCGACCCGGCGCAGCATCGCCTGGGCGTAGCGGCGCTGGTTGCCCGTGGTCCGCTCGGAGGCGATCAGCCCGAGGTCCTCGTAGTAGCGCAGCGCCGACGTCGCCACTCCGGAGCGCGCCGACAGCTGGCCGATGGTGAGGTGGGCTCGCGATGTCGACACGTCATCGAGACTACAACAGTTGACTTCAAGTGAACTTGAAGTTGCATCGTCTTCTCCATGACATCGACTCAGGAGCTCGACACCCCCGTCGAGCACACGTACGCCGACCTGCCGCGGCTGATGGCGCGGATGACCGGGGACGAGAAGCACTCGTCGGCCGCCACCTCGACGCTGGACGTCGTGTGGGTCCTCTACGACCGGGTGCTCCGGGTCTCGCCGGCGACGGTCGACGCCCCGGAGCGCGACCGCTTCTTCCTGTCGAAGGGGCACGGGCCGATGGCCTACTACGCGACGTTGGCGGCCAAGGGCTACTTCGACGTGGACTGGCTGGACGGCTGGGCGTCGTACGAGTCGCCGCTCGGCCACCATCCCGACCGCACGCTCGTGCCGGGCGTGGAGATCTCGAGCGGATCGCTCGGGCACGGGCTGCCGCTCGCCGTGGGGACGGCTCTGGGGATCAAGGCACAAGGACTGGACGCACGGGTGGTCGTGCTCGTGGGAGACGCGGAGCTGGACGAAGGGAGCAACCATGAGGCAGTCGAGCTGGCAGGGGCGATGGGGCTGGAACAGCTCACGGTCGTCGTCGTCGACAACGGGTCGTCGACGTGGAACGAGCGCGGCCGGATCGCAGGGCGGTTCGCGCACGAGGGCTGGCACGTGGTCGTGGTCGACGGCCGAGATCACGCGCAGCTTGAGCTCGCACTGAAGCGGCCTGTCCCGGGCCGCCCGTCGGTCGTCGTGGCGGAGGTGGAGGCGAAGTGACGGACCCCAGGCAGGCCTTCGCACGCACGACGGCAGAGCTGCTCGACGAGGACCTCTCCGTCGCGCTGGTCTACGCCGAGATCAGCGGCCAGTACTTCCGTGAGGTCGAGCGCCGGCACCCCGACCGGGTCATCAACGTCGGCATCCGCGAGCAGCTGCTCGTCAACGTCGGTGCGGGTCTCGCGCTCACGGGGATGCGGCCGGTCGTGCACACGTTCGGCTCGTTCCTGGTCGAGCGCGCCTTCGAGCAGATCAAGCTCGGCTTCAACCACCAGGACGTCGGCGGCGTGCTCGTCGGTTCCGGCGGCTCGTTCGACATCGCCGGCGGCGGCCGCACCCACCAGGCGCCCGGTGACGTCGCGCTGATGGACACCCTGCCGGGCTGGACGATCCACGTGCCGGGGACTGCGGCCGAGGTCGAGGACGCGATGCGCCTCGCGGTGGCGGGCTCGGGCCGTGACTACGTCCGCGTCGTTGCGCAGCAGAACCGGACGGCGTACCCGGTGCGACCCGGGCGCTTCCACGTCGTACGACGCGGCAGCCTCGCCACCGTCGTTGCGGTCGGGCCGATGCTCGACCCCGTGCTGGCCGCGACCACGGGGCTCGACGTCAGCGTGCTCTACGCCAACACGGTCCGGCCGTTCGACGGGCGGGGCCTGCGGGAGCAGCTGGACGAGCCGGCGGTGGTGCTCGTGGAGCCCTACCTGGCCGGCACGTCGAGCCGGCTGGTCAGCGACGTGCTGGCCGACGTGCCGCACCGGTTGCTGGCGCTGGGGGTGCGGGCGGAGGAGCTGCGGCGCTATGGGGAGCCGGCGGACCACATCGCTGCGCACGGACTGGACCCCGCGGGACTGCGGAGGTCGATCACGACGTTCCTCGGCAGGGACTTGCTGGAGGGTCGTGAGGCTGAGCCCGCGTAAGTGGACAACGGGCCCAGCCCCACGACCTTGTCAGAGGGGCAGGGGGCGCCGGTCTGCGTAAGCGGCGTCCCCTGCCACAGGGACTGATCAGGACTTGAAGGCGTCCTTGACCTTCTCGCCGGCCTGCTTGAGGTCGGCCTTCGACTGGTCCTTCTTGCCCTCGGCCTGCATCTCGTGGTCGTTCGAGGCGTCGCCGAGCTTCTCCTTGGCCTTGCCCTTGGTGCTTTCGGCGCTGTTCTTGAGCTTGTCGTCCATGCCCATGTCAGTCTCCTCCGTTAGTCGAGAGACGCCCCCATACCCAGGCTCGTTGGCATCATGCTCCTGGCTTTACGATGTGCGCAACCATCGCCGCTTTAGCTCAGCTGGTAGAGCACTCGCCTTGTAAGCGAAAGGTCGTCAGTTCGAACCTGACAAGCGGCTCCACGCAGCCCTGGGGCAATCCGGGACAATTTCTTCGCCCCGGCCGCAACCTTCCCCCGCTCCCGTGAGTCGTCCTGGTTGAGTGGCCGTCAGGTGCCACCGGGCAAGGGGTGTCGATGAGCAGGGACAGCGAGGACGCCGTCAGGCGGGCGTACGACGCCTCCTACCGACGGCTCGTCGGCCAGCTGTACGCCGTATGCGGCGACCTCGCCGAGGCCGAGGACGTCGTCCAGGAGGCGTTCGTCCGGGCGGTGGCGTCGTCGCGCCGCTTCGCAGGCGTCGACAACCCGGAGGCCTGGCTGCGCACCGTCGCCGTCAACCTGGCTCGCAGCCGGTTCCGCCGCCGGGTGCTGGGCGAGCGGCTCCTCGCCCGCACGACGCCGGCCGTCCACCCCGACGGGATGAGCGAGGACCGGATCGCGCTGGTCGGCGCCCTCCGCCGGCTCCCGGCCCAGCAGCGTGAGGCACTTGCCCTGCACTACCTCGCGGACCTCCCGGTGCACGAGGTCGCCCGCACCGTCGACGCCCCCGTCGGCACCGTCAAGGCCCGGCTCAGTCGCGGGCGCGCCGCACTTGCCGCAGTGCTGGAGGACGCCGACGTCGTGCCCTCCCGTTCCGAGGAGACCCACCGTGCGTGACCTCGACCAGCTGCTCCACTCCGACGTCGCCGGCGAGGCCGGCCGCTCCGTGCAGCCGCCGGCCTTCGCCGAGCTCTCCCGCCGCGGCCGGTCGCGCCGCACCACCCGAGCTGTCCTTGCAGCGGCGGCCGTCGCCGCGGTCGTCGCCGGCACGGCCGGGATCCTCACGGGCGTCGGCCCTTCGCGGACGGCGCCCGACCCGGCGGTGCCGTCGCCCTCACCGACCGAGCAGGTCGACGACGGCCGGTCGGGTCCGGAGGCGATCGTCGACGACCGCCGCGCGGTGGTCCACCAGGTCGTCGTTGCCCCCGGGGCTCCAGACGTGCGGGCGGTCGTGTGGAGCAGGTGTCCGGACGACCGCTGCCGCCGCCCCGAGGTCGCGGTCGCCCTCACCGATGACGCCTTCGAGACCCGCAGCGTGGTGGAGCTGGGTCGCAACACCTACCTCGAGGCCGGCGGCCCCACCGCGTTCCTCGGGCGTGGCGCCGACGGGAACCTCCACCTGCTGCGTGTCGACGGGTCGACGGTCGACCTCGACCGTCCCCGCGAGGTTTCCCCGGTGCAGCCGGGCGAGGTCGTGTCGCGCTGGCGCGGGGTCGGCGACGACTTCTACGCCGTGGACCCCGCCGACGGCCACACCCACTGGCTCTCGGTGCCCGACGGCCTCGTGGAGGTCCGGGGTGACGGGACCGGCCGGCTGGAGGGGATCGTCCGGAAGGGCTCCGGGCCCGCCTCCGTCTTCGTGTGGTCGGAGGACGGCGGCGTGACCTGGTCCGAGCACGACCTGCCGGGCGACGAGACCTCGCTGTTCGGACTCACCCCCTCCGGCGATCCCGGCACGACCGCCGTGATCGGAGGGGCCGACGGGGCGACGTTCTTCCCGTTCATCGACGTCAGCCGGCTCGACCGGGCGAGCGGCACGTGGCAGCAGATCCCACACGACGAGGAACCACGGGCGTACGTCGGGCCCCAGGTGGTCCTCCCCGACGGCCGGCTGCTCGTGAACGTGAACGTGTGGAGCGACGCCACCTTCAAGAAGCCGGGCGCGCGGCCGAACGGCGTCTACACCAGCGACGGCGCGGACTGGGCCACGCTCGTGCGCCTGGAGCCCGGTGAGGACTCGGGGCTGACGCCGGGGGAGCGCGAGCAGGTCCTGGCCGGGCAGCCCGGCGTGGTCGGGATGGCGGTCGCGCCGGGAGACGTCACGGTCTACGTCGCCGACGGCGGCGGGGGCGGCTCGTCCGCGGTCTACGCCATCACCGACAGCGGCCGGAGGTGGGAGCGCGTCGCCGTCCGCTGACGGCCCACATCCTGGTCGGGCGGTTGACCCTCCAGGCATGCGGCTTCATCGTGAGGCGACCCCGCTCGACCGCGACGAGGAGTGCGCCGCCCGATGTTCGACCTGATCCGCGCCGCGATCCCGGTGTTCGTGGTCTGCCTCGCCCTGGAAGCCATCTCGTTCCGCTACCTGCCCGACGACGAGGAGCGGGGCTACGAGCTCAGGGACGCCGCGACCAGCGTGTCGATGGGGCTGGGCAACGTCATCATCAACATCGGCTGGAAGCTGGTCGTGCTCGCGGCGTTCGCGGCGGCGTACCTGGTCTCGCCCGTCCACCTGCCCGTGGACAACCCGCTGACCTGGGTGGCGCTGTTCTTCGCCGAGGACCTCGTCTACTACTGGTACCACCGCACGCACCACACGATCCGGATCCTCTGGGCCAGCCACGTGGTGCACCACTCCAGCCAGTTCTACAACCTGAGCACGGCGCTGCGGCAGACCTGGACGCCGATGACCGGATTGCCCTACTGGCTGCCGCTGGCGTTCTTCTTCCCGCCCTGGATGATCCTGCTCCAGCAGTCGGTCAGCCTGCTCTACCAGTTCTTCTTGCACACCGAGCGAGTCGACAGGCTGTGGCGCCCGGTCGAGCTGGTGATGAACACGCCCTCGCACCACCGCGTGCACCACGGCGCCAACGCGCAGTACCTCGACCGCAACTACGGCGGCATCCTGATCGTCTGGGACCGGCTGTTCGGCACCTTCGAGGCCGAGGGGGACCGCGTCGTCTACGGGCTGACGAAGAACATCGAGACGTTCAACCCCGTGCGTGTGGCCACCCATGAGTACGCCGCCATCTGGGCGGACCTGCGCCGCGCCCGCACGTGGCGCGACCGGATGGGCTACCTGTTCCGCGGCCCCGGCTGGACGCCCGCGACGGACTGACCTCGCCGGTTCAGCGGAGCTTGTGGGCCTCGAAGGTGCGGGTCGGGGCGGCGAGCTCGTCCTGGGTCTGCACGATCCGGAGCTCGCGCTCGCCGGCCTCGGCGGTCGCGGCGACCACGGCGAACACCGCCGCAGTGGTCCGGGCCAGTGCCTCGTCGAGCGGCCGTCCGTCCAGCAGGTTCGCCAGGAAGACCGACGTGGTCAGGTCACCGGCGCCGGGCGGATTGACCGACAGCCGGGGGAACCGGGTCCGCCAGGCGCCGGCCTCCGAGACGGCCACCATGTCGAGAGCGTCCTCAGGGGTGTCGTCGAGGATCACGCTGGTGACCAGGACCGTCCCGGGTCCGGTGGCCCGGACCGCGTCGGCGGCGGCCAGCAGCTCGTCGTACGTCGTGGTCGTCGCCCCGGCCAGGAAGTCGAGCTCGAAGTGGTTCGGGGTGATCACGTCCGCGGCCGGCACGACCCGGTCGCGCATGAACTCGGGGATGCCGGGGCGCACGAACATCCCGCGGCCGACGTCGCCCATCACCGGGTCGCAGCAGTAGAGCGCGCCGGGGGAGGCCGCCTTGACCTTGGCCACCGCGTCGAGGATGACCGCGCCGACGTCCTCGGCGCCCTGGTAGCCGGACAGCACCGCGTCGCAGCGCTCGAGGGCGCCGCGGTCGGCGACTCCCTCGATCACGGACGCGATGTCCTCGGAGCTGAGGAGCGGTCCCTTCCAGTCGCCGTAGCCGGTGTGGTTCGAGAAGTGCACGGTCATGACCGGCCAGACGACCTTGCCGAGGCGCTGCAGTGGGAACAGCGCTGCGCTGTTGCCGGCGTGGCCGTAGGCGACGAGGGACTGGATCGACAGGATGCTCACGAGGGCGATCCTGCCACTGCGCGCTCGAGCATCAGGTACGGGTTCGGCCGCACGGCGGAGGTGTAGCCGCCCTTCACCGGGCGGACCTCGAAGTGCAGGTGGCAGCCGTCCGGGGCGCCCAGCTCGTTGGCCCGGGCGATGAGCTGCCCCCGGCGGACCCGGTCGCCGGGGGCGACGTACACCCGCTTCACGTGCCCGATCACGACGTCGACACCCTTGCCGTGGTTGCGGAGCCGGAACGCGTTGGGCCCGTACGCCGCCCCCAGCCTTCCTTGGCTCGCAGGTCGAACCACCCAACCGCGGAAGCCCGCGAACAGCTTCGTGCCGCACGGCATCGCCACGTCGAGCCCGTGGTGGAAGCCGCGGTCGTCCGTGCAGCGGGGGCTCGGCTCGTAGTAGGGCGCCCGGGTGCAGCCGAAGTTGATCATCTTGCGGCGCGCGCCCTCGAACCACGGGGAGGTGTAGTGGTGCGAGTCCTTCACCCAGTAGCGACGGGGCCCCTCGAGGCTCTGCGCGGTGGCGACCTGGGACACGGCAGGTCCGGCCCGGACCTGCCCTGACGCGGTCGGTGCGAGCAGCGTGCCCAGCAGTACGACGGCCAGCCCGATCATCCGCATGGCGCCCATTCAACCCCAGCAGACGTCGCCCACGGGCCTCGAAACCTCGCGAATAGCGCCCTGACCTGCGGAAACGCCGATGTGACCGGGGCCACCACTGCTCCGATTTGGCTGATCGGCCCGGTGGTGGCTAATGTTCTCTCTGTCGCCGGGTGCGGCGGGACGCAAGGCCGAAAGGCCGGGTGTCCGGCCCCGGGCGAAACCCCAACTCATCACCTCAGATCGTGTGGGTTCTGGCACGCCTCAGGGCGGTCCGGATCGGCTCGATTCTGGTGGCGTGCGGGGGGCTGGTTCAGGCGGGTCTCGGATTTGACGGGGTCTGGTTGGGCCGGTAAGTTTGGTCGGGTTGCCCCGCGGGTCTGGCTGAGAGGTCAGGGCTTCGGTGCGCGCTTGATCCTTGAGAACTCAACAGTGTGCTAAAAGTCGACGAATTAATTTGTAACGCCAGTCGGCAGGTTGCGAGGGGTCATGGTTTCGGCTGTGGCGTTCTTGGTATCTGTCGATGATTCCTTTAGGTAAGACGCCTCACTTTGTGGGGCACTCTTGCTGGGATACTCCTAGAAGTCGATGACCCGCTGGGCTTTGTCTGGTGGTTATCAATAGAATTCAACGGAGAGTTTGATCCTGGCTCAGGACGAACGCTGGCGGCGTGCTTAACACATGCAAGTCGAGCGGTAAGGCCCTTTCGGGGGTACACGAGCGGCGAACGGGTGAGTAACACGTGAGCAATCTGCCCTTCACACAGGGATAACTTCGGGAAACCGAAGCTAATACCTGATACGACCACTTCAGGCATCTGATGGTGGTGGAAAGTTCTGGCGGTGGAGGATGAGCTCGCGGCCTATCAGCTTGTTGGTGGGGTAATGGCCTACCAAGGCAACGACGGGTAGCCGGCCTGAGAGGGTGACCGGCCACACTGGGACTGAGACACGGCCCAGACTCCTACGGGAGGCAGCAGTGGGGAATATTGGACAATGGGCGAAAGCCTGATCCAGCAACGCCGCGTGAGGGATGACGGCCTTCGGGTTGTAAACCTCTTTCAGCAGGGACGAAGCGCAAGTGACGGTACCTGCAGAAGAAGCACCGGCCAACTACGTGCCAGCAGCCGCGGTAATACGTAGGGTGCGAGCGTTGTCCGGAATTATTGGGCGTAAAGGGCTCGTAGGCGGTTTGTCGCGTCGGGAGTGAAAACTCAGGGCTTAACCCTGAGCCTGCTTCCGATACGGGCAGACTAGAGGTATGCAGGGGAGAACGGAATTCCTGGTGTAGCGGTGAAATGCGCAGATATCAGGAGGAACACCGGTGGCGAAGGCGGTTCTCTGGGCATTACCTGACGCTGAGGAGCGAAAGTGTGGGGAGCGAACAGGATTAGATACCCTGGTAGTCCACACCGTAAACGTTGGGCGCTAGGTGTGGGACTCATTCCACGAGTTCCGTGCCGCAGCTAACGCATTAAGCGCCCCGCCTGGGGAGTACGGCCGCAAGGCTAAAACTCAAAGGAATTGACGGGGGCCCGCACAAGCGGCGGAGCATGCGGATTAATTCGATGCAACGCGAAGAACCTTACCTGGGTTTGACATATGCCGGAAAGCCGTAGAGATACGGCCCCTTTTAGTCGGTATACAGGTGGTGCATGGCTGTCGTCAGCTCGTGTCGTGAGATGTTGGGTTAAGTCCCGCAACGAGCGCAACCCTCGTCTTATGTTGCCAGCACGTAATGGTGGGGACTCATAAGAGACTGCCGGGGTCAACTCGGAGGAAGGTGGGGATGACGTCAAGTCATCATGCCCCTTATGTCCAGGGCTTCACGCATGCTACAATGGCCGGTACAAAGGGCTGCGATACCGCAAGGTGGAGCGAATCCCAAAAAGCCGGTCTCAGTTCGGATTGGGGTCTGCAACTCGACCCCATGAAGTCGGAGTCGCTAGTAATCGCAGATCAGCAACGCTGCGGTGAATACGTTCCCGGGCCTTGTACACACCGCCCGTCACGTCACGAAAGTCGGCAACACCCGAAGCCGGTGGCCCAACCCCTTGTGGGAGGGAGCCGTCGAAGGTGGGGCTGGCGATTGGGACGAAGTCGTAACAAGGTAGCCGTACCGGAAGGTGCGGCTGGATCACCTCCTTTCTAAGGAGCATTTGGCGTCCGGGTTTGTCCTGGTCGTCCAGTTGTCTGTTGCGTGGCCGTTCGTGTCACGGCAGGCGATGCTTTCTAGTGGAACGTCGATTATTTGGTGTGCTCGTCTTTGAGCTCTTGTTAGTACTGTCGGTTCGCCGGCGTGGAACACCAAGGGGGATGGGGTGGGTATGCCTAGCACACTGTTGGGTCCTGAGGGATCGAGGTAAGGCCTTGATCTTCTCTGTGGGCCATCGCCCCTGCGAACTACCGATGCGGCCGTTACCGGTCGACGGGTAAGCGCGGATATGTCGATGGTGCCGCCCGTAATTTGAGAACTACACAGTGGACGCGAGCATCTTTGTAGCAAGACAAGCTACTAAGGGCACATGGTGGATGCCTTGGCACCAAGAGCCGATGAAGGACGTAGGAGCCTGCGATAAGCCCCGGGAAGTTGGCAACCGAGCTGTGATCCGGGGATTTCCGAATGGGGAAACCCAGCTGGAGTCATGTCCAGTTACCTGCACCTGAACACATAGGGTGTCTGGAGGGAACGTGGGGAAGTGAAACATCTCAGTACCCACAGGAAGAGAAAACAAAAGTGATTCCGAGAGTAGTGGCGAGCGAAATCGGAAGAGGCCAAACTCGTTCAGTGTGATAGCCGGCAGGCGTTGCTGTTCGAGGGTTGTGGGGCCGACTGGTTGGTTCTGCCGAACCAGCACAGAGTAAGAAATCGTTGTTGAAGTGGAAGAGGACTGGAAAGTCCCGGCGTAGCGGGTGATACCCCCGTACACGTAAGACAGCGACTCTGAGTCGTCACCCCAAGTAACACGGAACCCCTGAAATTCCGTGTGAATCTGGCGGGACCACCCGTTAAGCCTAAATACTCCTTGGTGACCGATAGCGGACAAGTACCGTGAGGGAAAGGTGAAAAGTACCCCTGGCGGGGAGTGAAATAGTACCTGAAACCATGTGCCTACAATCCGTCGGAGCGAGACCTTGTGTCTTGTGACGGCGTGCCTTTTGAAGAATGAGCCTGCGAGTTTGCGTTGTGTGGCAAGGTTAACCCGTGTGGGGAAGCCGTAGCGAAAGCGAGTCCGAATAGGGCGTCTGAGTCGCACGACCAAGACCCGAAGCGGAGTGATCTATCCATGGGCAGGTTGAAGCGCGGGTAAGACCGCGTGGAGGACCGAACCCACCAGGGTTGAAAACCTGGGGGATGACCTGTGGATAGGGGTGAAAGGCCAATCAAACTCCGTGATAGCTGGTTCTCCCCGAAATGCATTTAGGTGCAGCGTCGCGTGTTTCTTACCGGAGGTAGAGCACTGGATGGTCTAGGGGGCCCACAAGCTTACCGAAATCAGCCAAACTCCGAATGCCGGTAAGTGAGAGCGCGGCAGTGAGACTGCGGGGGATAAGCTCCGTAGTCGAGAGGGAAACAGCCCAGACCATCAGCTAAGGTCCCTAAGCGATAACTAAGTGGAAAAGGATGTGGAGTCGCACAGACAACCAGGAGGTTGGCTTAGAAGCAGCCACCCTTGAAAGAGTGCGTAATAGCTCACTGGTCAAGTGATTCCGCGCCGACAATGTAGCGGGGCTCAAGTTATCCACCGAAGCTATGGCATTCACGCGTACAGCTAGGCCTTCGTGGTCCAGGTGCGTGGATGGGTAGGGGAGCGTCGTATGGCGAGCGAAGCGGCGGAGTGATCCAGTCGTGGACGCCATACGAGTGAGAATGCAGGCATGAGTAGCGAATGAGGAGTGAGAAACTCCTCCGCCGAATGATCAAGGGTTCCAGGGTCAAGCTAATCTGCCCTGGGTAAGTCGGGACCTAAGGCGAGGCCGACAGGCGTAGTCGATGGACAACGGGTTGATATTCCCGTACCGGCAAAGTAGCGCCCATGACGAACCTAGTGATGCTAAGTGCCCAAAGCCCTCTAGATCCCTTCGGGGACGTGGGGGTGGAGCGCACGACCCGAACTGGTAGTAGTCAAGCGATGGGGTGACGCAGGAAGGCAGTCCAACCGTGGCGATGGTAGACCACGGCTAAGGATGTAGGGCGAGACATAGGCAAATCCGTGTCTCATGTGCCTGAGATCTGATGGGGAGTCCTTTTGGACGAAGTGGATGATCCTATGCTGTCGAGAAAAACCTCTAGCGAGCTATGCGCCGCCCGTACCCCAAACCGACTCAGGTGATCAGGTAGAGAATACCAAGGCGATCGAGTGAACCATGGTTAAGGAACTCGGCAAAATGCCCCCGTAACTTCGGGAGAAGGGGGGCCGGATTTGTTAGTGCACTTGCTGCATGAAGCAATGATGGCCGCAGAGACCAGGCCCAAGCGACTGTTTACTAAAAACACAGGTCCGTGCTAAGTCGTAAGACGATGTATACGGACTGACTCCTGCCCGGTGCTGGAAGGTTAAGGGGACGTGTTAGCTCACTTGTTGAGCGAAGCGCAGAACTTAAGCCCCAGTAAACGGCGGTGGTAACTATAACCATCCTAAGGTAGCGAAATTCCTTGTCGGGTAAGTTCCGACCTGCACGAATGGAGTAACGACTTGGGCGCTGTCTCAACCGTGGACTCGGCGAAATTGCACTACGAGTAAAGATGCTCGTTACGCGCGGCAGGACGGAAAGACCCCGGGACCTTTACTACAATTTGGTATTGGTGTTTGGTTCGGCTTGTGTAGGATAGGTGGGAGGCTTTGAAGCGGCGACGCCAGTTGTCGTGGAGCCAACGTTGAAATACCACTCTGGTCGTACTAGATATCTAACCTAGGTCCGTTATCCGGATCAGGGACAGTGCCTGATGGGTAGTTTAACTGGGGCGGTTGCCTCCTAAAATGTAACGGAGGCGCCCAAAGGTTCCCTCAGCCTGGTTGGCAATCAGGTTTCGAGTGTAAGTGCACAAGGGAGCTTGACTGTGAGACAGACATGTCGAGCAGGGACGAAAGTCGGGACTAGTGATCCGGCGCTGGCATGTGGAAGCGGCGTCGCTCAACGGATAAAAGGTACCCCGGGGATAACAGGCTGATCTTCCCCAAGAGTCCATATCGACGGGATGGTTTGGCACCTCGATGTCGGCTCGTCGCATCCTGGGGCTGGAGTAGGTCCCAAGGGTTGGGCTGTTCGCCCATTAAAGCGGCACGCGAGCTGGGTTTAGAACGTCGTGAGACAGTTCGGTCCCTATCCGCCGCGCGCGCAGGAAACTTGAGAAAGGCTGTCCCTAGTACGAGAGGACCGGGATGGACGAACCTCTGGTGTGCCAGTTGTTCCGCCAGGAGCACGGCTGGTTTGCTACGTTCGGAAGTGATAACCGCTGAAAGCATCTAAGCGGGAAGCACGTTTCAAGATGAGGTTTCCCACCGGATTAACCGGGTAAGGCCCCCAGCAGACTACTGGGTTGATAGGCCGGAGGTGTACAGCAGTAATGCCCAGCCGACCGGTACTAATAGGCCGAGGGCTTGTCCCTCAAAGATGTTGCGCGTCCACTGTGTGGTTCCCGAGTTACGGTCGGGAACCAGCTTGATGAAAGTCAGAGACTTTTCAGGGTTGGTTGATCTAACTCCATAGAGTTTCGGCGGCCATAGCGAAAGGGAAACACCCGGCTCCATTCCGAACCCGGAAGTTAAGCCTTTCAGCGCCGATGGTACTGCAACCGGGAGGTTGTGGGAGAGTAGGACGTCGCCGGACATAATCTTTCGAAGAGGCCACCCCCACCAGGGTGGCCTCTTCGCATTTCCCGTGGGACTTTGTCCCACGGGTTTTGCATTTCCGGGCACAGTTTTCGTTGGGAAGACAGGATGGTGCGATGACCTCGGGCACGGTGTTCGCGATGGGCGGGGGTGGCTTCTCGATGGAGCCCGACAATCCGCTGCTGGACGACTTCCTGCTCTCGCTCGCCGCAGCCGGCCGGCGTCCGCGGGTCTGCTTCGTGCCAACGGCGAGCGGCGATGCGGCCGGTTATGTCGAGCGCTTCCTTGACGCGTTTCCCGCGTCCCGCGCGGAGGCGTCGGTGCTGTCGCTGTTCCAGCGGGAGCACGTGGACCTGCGTGGCTTCCTGCTGGGCCAGGACGTCGTCTACGTCGGCGGCGGCAACACGGCCAACCTGCTCGCGCTGTGGCGGCTGCACGGACTGGATGCGATCCTGCGGGAGGCGTTGGCTTCCGGGGTGGTGCTCGCCGGTCTCAGTGCCGGCATGAACTGCTGGTTCGAGGCGTCGGTGACGGACTCGTTCGGCGGCGACGGGCTGCACCCGCTCGAGGACGGCCTCGGGCTCCTGGGTGGCAGCGCGTGTCCGCATTACGACGGCGAGGAGCTGCGCCGGCCGACCTACCTCGAGCTCGTGGGCGCGGGACGGCTCCCCGGCGGCTACGCCGTCGACGACGGCTGCGGCCTGGTCTTCCGGGCCGGCGAGCTGGTGGAGGCGGTCTCCTCACGGCCGGGGGCACGTGCCTTCCGGGTGCGTCGCTCGGGCGACGGTGCCGACGAGACCCCGCTGGAGGTCCGCTACCTCGGCTGAGCGATCCGCGTCGAGGCGGTGCGGACAGGTCGGCGTACCTCTTCCCGGGCAAACTAGAACGCGTTACAGTTGCGCTGTTGTTCGCCGTCCGGAACGAGGAGTGCATGAGCCAGTCGACCGTCACCCAGGCCGACTACGTCGTCGTCGGCGCCGGTAGCGCCGGTGCGATCGTCGCCCGGCGGCTCGCCGACAGCGGCGCGAGCGTGGTCCTCATCGAGGCCGGGAAGGTCGACAAGACCCGGTTCGTCCGCAAGCCCGGCCTGATCGCGGTCTTCCACAACGTCCCGCAGCTGAAGAAGACCCTGGACTGGGGCTTCTACACCGTCCCGCAGGAGAACGCCCTGGGGCGACGGATCCCGCAGACCCGCGGCAAGGTGCTCGGCGGGTCGAGCTCGATCAACGGGATGCTGTTCGTCCGGGGCAACCCGAAGAACTTCGACGACTGGGCCGACGAGGGCTGCAAGGGCTGGGGCTGGGACGACGTCCTGCCCGCCTACAAGAAGATGGAGAACTGGGAGGGCGGCGCCAGCGACGTCCGTGGCGCAGGAGGTCCCGTCCAGGTCACGCGGGTCAAGAACCTGACCGAGGCTTCGCAGAGCTTCATCACCGCCGTCAGCGACACCGCCGGGGTTCCGGTGATCGACGACTACAACGGGCACACGCAGGAGGGCATCTCGACCTTCCAGCAGAGCGCCCACAACGGGTTGCGCTACAGCTCGTCGGTGTCCTACCTCGACCACCACGGGCTCGGGCACCTGACCGTGCTGGCCAAGACCCTGGCCACGCGCGTCGTGATCGAGAACGGCCGGGCGACCGGGGTCGAGATCCGCGAGGGGAGCGCCACGCGGGTGATCCGCGCCGCCCGCGAGGTCGTGCTGTCCGCCGGCGCCTACCAGTCACCGCAGCTGCTCCAGCTCTCCGGTGTCGGTCCGGCCGAGCACCTGCGCGGCCACGGCATCACGGTCCATGCCGACCTGCCGGTGGGCGACAACCTGCACGACCACATGTTCGTGCCACTGACGTTCGACATGCCGACCGCACGCAACCGCGGCTCGGCACCCTACTTCGCCAAGGGCGTGCTGCAGGAGTACACCCGCGGCAACTCCTGGGTCGGCCAGACCGTCTTCGAGGTGTGCGGCTTCGTCCGGTCCTCGCACGCCACGGACGTCCCCGACCTCCAGATCCACGCGCTGCCCTGGGGGTACCCCGGACCCAACCAGGACGCGCCGATCCGGCACGAGGTGCCGCCGAACCCGTCGCTCACGGTGTTCTCGACGCTGATCTATCCCCGCAGTCGCGGCACGATCCGGCTCGCCTCGGCGGACCCCACGGCGGCGCCGCTCATCGACCCGAAGTTCCTCTCCGAGCCCGAGGACGGCAAGACCCTCGTCGAGGGCATCCAGCTGATCCGCGAGGCGATGCGGCATCCGGGGATCAAGAACGGCGTGCGCAAGGAGCTGATGCCCGGCTCGGAGTACGCCGACGACAAGACGCTCCTCGAGGAGATCAAGAACCGGGCCACCACCGTCTACCACCCGGTCGGCAGCTGTCGGATGGGCAACGACGAGCGCGCGGTGGTCGACCCCGAGCTCAAGGTCCGCGGCATCGACGGCCTCCGGGTCGCCGACGCCTCGATCATGCCGAGCATCACCGGCGGCAACACGAACGCCCCGGCGATGATGATCGGCGAGCGCTGCGCCGAGCTCATGCTGCAGGCCTGACCCGACCCACCCGGCACGACCCTTCGACGAGGAGCAGCTGATGGCACGCGAGGAGCGCAACCTGACCGGCAAGGTCGTGGTGATCACCGGCGGTGGGCGCGGCATCGGAGCGGCCACGGCGCGGCTGCTGACCAACGAGGGCGCGCGGGTCGTCATCGCGGACCTCGACGAGGCGCTCGCGAAGGAGACGGCGGGTTCGCTGGGCGCGACCGGCGTCGGCCTCGACGTCACCGACCATGACGCGTTCAGTGCGGTGCTCGACCAGGTCGAGCGCGAGGTGGGGCCGATCGACGTGCTCGTCAACAACGCGGGCATCATGCCGATCGCCCGGGTCGAGGACGAGAGCGACCGGACCGCCTCGGCGCAGGTCGCGGTGAACCTGCTCGCCGTCATCCACGGCAGCAAGGAGATGGTGCGCCGCTGGAAGGGTCGCGGCGCCCCCGGCCACGTCGTCAACATCTCCTCAGCGGCGGGTCGGGTCCCGGTGGCCGGTGCAGCGACGTACACCGGCACCAAGCACGCCGTGTCCGGCTTCTCGAACGCCCTGCATGTCGAGCTGCGTGCCGACCGGGTGCCGATCGACATCACCGCTGTGCACCCGGTGATCGTGCGCACCGAGCTCGCCGCCGGACTCAAGGACACCCGCGGCGTGCCGCCGGTGACCCCCGAGGACGTGGCCGTCGCCATCGTCGGCGCACTGAAGCGCCCGCGCCCCGATGTCTACGTGCCGGCGCGGCTCGGGCACCTGGTCCGCACCGCGATGGTGATGCCGCGCGCGTTCAGCGACTTCCTCAGTCGGGCGTTCAAGGCCGAGCGTGCTGTCCTGGACGCCATCGACCACGCCGCCCGCCGCGACTACGAGACCCGGATCGCCGCGGGCTCGGCCGACAAGGAGTGACCATGGGTCTGCCCGCAACGATCACCGACGAGCTGCTCACGCGGCTGACCTCGCGGGTGCCGTCCTCGACCGGCGAGACCTGGAAGCTCACCGAGGTCTACACCGGCGAGGTGATCACGGCGCTGCCGCAGTCCTCGCCGTCCGACGTCGCAGCCGCCTTCGCCGCGGCCCGGCGGGCGCAGCACGAGTGGGCGACGTGGCCGGTGGCCAAGCGGCTGAAGGTGATCCGCAGGTTCCACCGGCTCCTGATCGAGCACAACGACGTCGTGGTCGACCTGATCCAGGCGGAGAGCGGCAAGGCGCGGCGGATGGCCTTCGAGGAGACCATCGACCCGATGATGATCGCCACGCACTACATGAAGCGCGCGCCGAAGCTGCTCAAGCCGGTCAAGCGCGCCGGGCCGGTGCCGGTGGTGTCGTCGTCCACGGAGATCCGGCAGCCCAAGGGCGTCGTCGGGATCATCGCGCCCTGGAACTTCCCGTTCGCCACCGGACTCTCGGACGCGATCCCGGCGCTGATCGCCGGCAACGGCGTGGTGCTCAAGCCGGACAACAAGACGGCGCTCTCCCCGCTCTACGGCGTGGGGCTGCTCTACGAGGCCGGCCTGCCGGAAGGGCTCTTCCAGGTGGTGTGCGGCGAGGGGGCGGTGGCCGGCCCGCCGGTGATCGACCACGCCAACTACGTGATGTTCACCGGGTCGACCGAGACCGGTCGCTTCATCGGGCAGCGGGCCGGCCAGAACCTGATCGGCTGCTGCCTCGAGCTCGGCGGCAAGAACCCGATGATCGTGATGCCGGACGCGAACCTCGACGAGCTGGTGCCGGGCGCCCTCGACGCGGTGTTCCGCAACACCGGCCAGGTCTGCATGCACGTGGAGCGGATGTACGTGCCCGACTCCCTCTACGACGAGTTCAAGCGCAGGTTCGTCGAGGCCGCCGGGAACCTCCGGCTCGGGGCGGCGTACGACTTCGAGCCGCAGGTCGGCTCGCTGATCTCGGTCGACCACCTGGATCGGGTGGCCTCCCACGTGGAGGACGCCCGGGCCAAGGGCGCGACCGTGCTGCTCGGTGGCCGGGCGCGTCCGGACCTCGGGCCGGCGTTCTACGAGCCGACGATCCTCGAGGGCGTCACCAAGGACATGCTGACCGGGGCGTGTGAGACATTCGGGCCGGTGGTGGCGCTGCACCGCTACACGGACCTCGAGGACGCGATCGAGCAGGCGAACGACACCGACTACGGGCTGTCGGCGAGCGTCTGGGGGACCGACCTGGCGGCCGCTGCCGAGGTGGGGAGACGGATCGAGGCGGGCAACGTGTCGGTCAACGAGGGCTTCGCGGCGGCGTACGCCTCGAAGGGCACGCCATCCGGCGGGGTGAAGCAGTCCGGGGTAGGTGCGCGCCACGGCGACCAGGGCCTGCTGAAGTACACCGACGTGCAGAACCTGGCCGTGCTGAAGAAGCAGGTGATGAGCGCGCCGGCCGACCAGCCCTTCGAGAAGCACGCGCGGACCACCCTCAAGACGATGGGCATCATGCGCCGCATCACCCGCTGACCCCCAACCGTTGAGTGTGGACTTGTTCGCGCATGAGTGCGGGGTTGTTCACGCGCAGACGCGAACAACCCCGCACTCAACGGTGAATAACCCCGCACTCAACAGGGGGGTCAGGCGACTTGGAGGCTGCGCTTGGAGAGGCCCATCCAGTAGCCGTCGATCAGCTGGTCGCCAGGGGTCTCCGGGTCGGACGCTGCCCCCAGCGTGATGAACAGCGGCGTGTAGTGCTCGACCGTCGGGTGCGCGTAGGGCATGCCCGGCGCCTTGGTGCGGTACGACGCCAGCTCGTCCACGTCCCCACGGGCCAGGGCCTCGGCCGCCCAGGCGTCGAACTCCGTCGACCATCCCGGGGCGGCCGCCTCGATCCGGAACTCCTTGAGGAACGGCAGCCCGTGGGTGAGGAAGCCCGACCCGATGATCAGCACGCCCTCGTCGCGCAGCGGGCGCAGGCGGCGGCCGAGGTCGAGCAGCTTGTAGGGGTCGTCGGTGGGGAGCGACATCTGCAGCACGGGGATGTCGCCGGCGGGGTACATGATCTTCAGCGGCACCCACGCGCCGTGGTCGAGGCCGCGGCTCGCGTGCTGGTGGACCGGCTCGGAGTCCGGCATCATCGCCGCCACCCGCGCCGCGAAGGCCGAGGCGTCGGGGGTGACGTACTGCATGTTGTAGTACTTCGGCGCGAACCCGCCGAAGTCGTAGATCAGCGGCGTCCCGGTGGCGGTGGCCGACAGGCTGACCGGGGCGGACTCCCAGTGCGCGGAGACGATGAGGATCGCTTTCGGGCGCGGCAGGTCCTGCGCCCACGAGGCGAGCTGACTGCTCCAGAGCGGGTCGTCGAGCAGCGGCGGAGCGCCGTGGCCGATGTAGAGCGCGGGCATCCGGGTGGCGTGGTCGGTCATGATGTGGCTCCTCGTCGTACTGGCATGCTCACTCTACTCCCAGAAAGTTGAAGCATCAAGTATCGTCCGAGTATGCTTCCGCCATGACGCGATGGTTGACCGAGGACGAGCAGCGGGCCTGGCTGAAGCTGGCCGGCGTGATGCTGAAGCTCGCCCCGACGCTGGACCACCAGCTCCAGCAGGACTCCGACCTGACGCACTTCGACTACCTGTGCCTGGCGATGCTCTCGGAGGACCAGAGCCACACGCTGCGGATGAGCGCCCTCGCCGGACGGGTCAACGCGTCGCTGTCGCGGCTGTCCCACGTCATCAGCAAGCTCGAGAAGCGCGGGCTGGTGCAGCGCGCGCCCTGCCCGGACAGTCGCCGGGTCACCCTGGTGTCACTCACCGAGGACGGCTGGCAGACCCTGGTGAAGGCCGCGCCCGGCCATGTCGAGACGGTGCGTTCCTTGGTGTTCGACGGGTTGTCGCCGGAGGACGTCGCGGCGCTCGAGCGGATCGCGGGTCACATCGTCGGGCGGATCGAGCAGTCAGCGCTCGACTCGACCTGCTGAGCGCGGGTTCGGGCGGGCGGTACGACGGTCAGGGCAGCCGCCAGTCGACCGGCGCACCGCCTTGGCGGGTCAGCAGGTCGTTGACGCGGCTGAACGGCCTGGACCCGAAGAAGCCGCGCGACGCCGAGAGCGGCGACGGGTGCACCGACTCCACCCAGGGCACGTCGCCCAGCAGCGGCTTGAGGTTCTGGGCGTCGCGGCCCCACAGGATCGCGGCCGTCGGTCCGCCCCGCGCGGCGAGCGCCGTGATCGCCTGCTCCGTCACCCGCTCCCAGCCACGCCCGCGGTGCGACGCCGGAGAGCCGGGCGCCACGGTCAGCACCCGGTTGAGCAGCATCACGCCCTGCTCGAACCACGGCGTCAGGTCGCCGTTCGTCGGCGGCGGGCAACCGACGTCCTCGCAGAGCTCGCGGTAGATGTTGACCAGGCTGCGGGGGAGCGGCCGCACGTCCGCAGCGACCGAGAACGAGAGGCCGACGGGGTGGCCGGGCGTCGGGTAGGGGTCCTGGCCGACGATGAGCACCTTCACGTCCGCGAGGGGCCGGCTGAAGGCGCGAAGGATGTGGTCGCCGGCGGGGAGGTACTGCCGGCCGGCGGCCACCTCGGCGCGCAGGAAGGTGCCCATCGCGGCGATCGTGTCGTCCACGGGGGAGAGCGCCTCGGCCCAGTCGGGGGCCACGAGGCCGCGTTCGACGAGTCCCTTGAGTGCGCTCACCGGGTCGACCCTACCGATGCGGGAGCGCGGTCACTTCCCGGGGAGATCTGTCACCTCCCTGGGCAAGAAGGCCCCGGGAGGTGCCAGATCTCCGGCATCCCTTGGTGATCAGCGGCGGCGGAGGGGGCGGGAGAGGCGGTCGAGGAAGGCGATGAGGAGGGCCTCGCGGAGGGGAGGGGTGGCCAGGTCGAGCAGCGCGTTGATCCCGGCCATCCGCTTCGGGAGCACGGCGGTGCCCGTGTCGGAGGCGCCCATGCCGACCGCGGCGAGCAGGCCGTCGAAGTCCTCGTCCGAGAGGGCGGTCGGGTCGAGCGCCCGGACGAAGTCGGCGATGCCGGGATCCACCGCGACGGGCCCGGCCGCCGAGGCGGTGGCGACCGCGGAGGCCAGCGTGGTCAGGAACTCCTCGACGTGCGGAGCGGTCGCCGCACTGAGGGTCAGGTGCAGGGTCGGCGGATGGCCGGCGTGGGTGAGCTGCGGCTGGACGTACCAGCCGGCCTCGAGCATCTCGTCGGCGATCGTGAACACGTCGCAGGACCCGTCGGTCTCCAGCGCGACCAACGTCGAGTCCGGGGCGGCGACCACGTGCAGCGCGGGGATCTCGACCAGGCCGGCGAGCAGCCGGTCCATCCCGTCGAGGACCTGCTCGGTGAGCCGCAGGTAGCCGTCGTCGCCGATCCGGTTCACCACCGCCCAGGCGGCGGCGAGGGGCCCGCCGGACTTCGTCGACTGGGTCGTCGAGTTGAGCATCGTGTAGCCGGGCCAGTCCGCGCGCGCGAAGAACTGGGGCTTGCGCAGGGCCGGCGTCCGGTGCAGCAGGATCGACGCGCCCTTGGGCGTGTAGGCGTACTTGTGCAGGTCGACCGAGATGCTCGTGACGCCCTCCACGTCGAACGTCCAGGCCGGCACGTCACGGCCGAGCCGGGCGGCGTACGGCAGCACCCATCCGCCGATGCAGGCGTCCACGTGGCAGCGGATCCCGCGCGCCGCGGCCAGGGCGGCGAGGCCGGCGACCGGGTCGACGACACCGTGGGCGTACGACGGTGCGCTCGCGACGACCAGCACGCACGAGTCGTCGATCGCGGCGTCCGTCGCGGCGACGTCGGCCCGGTAGTCGGGTCCGGCCGGGACGATGACGGGTCGGACGCCGAAGTAGTGGGCGGCCTTGAGGAACGCCGCGTGCACCGTCGACGGCAGCACCATCGACGGCGCCGCGATCTCCGGGTGGGCGTCGCGCGCGGCCTGCACCGCCAGCAGGATCGACTCGGTGCCGCCGGACGTCACGGTCCCGACGGCGGAGGCGGGGGCGCCGAGCAGGTCGCAGGCGATCCCGACCAGCTCGTTCTCCATGCGCAGCAGGCTGGGGAACGCGGTCGGGTCCAGGCCGTTGCTGCTCGCGAACGCCGCCACCGCGGCCTGCCCGAGCTCGTCGGCCTCGGTCAGGCCGCTGTCGTAGACGTAGGCCAGGGTGCGGCCACCGTGGGTCGGCAGGTCATCCGCCCGCATCTCCTCGAGCCGGGCCAGCAGGTCGTTCACTCAGGTCTCCTCCACGGGTACGACGGCGGCGACGTCCGCGGCCGTCAGGGAATAGCGCGCCAGCCACGCCAGGCTGACCAGGGTCAGGGCGGCCGGCAGCAGTGAGAAGCCGAAGATGATCGCGGTGACGGCCGAGTCGGGCTGGGCCGCGTCGCCGTCGGTCGACGACACGTAGCCGCCGAGGGCGAGGACGACGGCGAAGACGCCTGGCCCGAGCGCGAGCCCGAGCGTCTCCCCGGCCGTCCAGACCCCGGTGAACACGCCGGCCCGGTTGGCGCCCGAGCGCGCCGCGTCGACGGCGGCGGTGTCGGCGAGCATCGCCATCGGGAACACCTGCGCCCCCGCGTAGCCCACCCCGACCAGCCCGGTCGCCACGTAGACGACCGCCGCCGGCACGTCGCGGGCCACCACCAGCAACAGCGCGCCGGCGGCCAGGAACAGCGAGGCGGCGACGTACCCCTTCTTCTTCCCGACGCGTCCGCCGACCGCGGCCCACACCGGGGTGAGCAGCAGTGCCGGCCCCACGAAGCACACGAAGAGGACCGTCGCGGCGCCCGGCTTGCCGATCACGTGGCGCGAGACGTAGTCCACGCCGGCGAGCATCGCGCCGACCGCCAGCGCCTGCACGACGAACGTGGTCAGCAGCATCCGGAAGTCGCGGGAGTGGCCGACGATGCGCAGCTGGTCACTCAGCGAACCGCCGGCGGCGCTCACCCGTCCGATCGGCGCGCGACGGGTGCCGTGGTAGGCGCCGAAGGTGCCGATCAGGATCAGCAGCGCCACGAAGACCCCCATCGCCCGGTAGCCGTCCCGGCCGCCGAGCGCGTCCCGGATCGCCGGGGCGGAGGCGCCGCTGAGCAGGATCGCCAACGCCAGCAGCGCTACCCGCCAGGTCATCAGCCGGGTCCGCTCGGCGTAGGAGTCGGTGATCTCCGCCGGCATCGCGACGAAGGGCACCTGGAAGAACGCGTACGCCGTCGCGCAGCCGAGGAACATCACCACGACCCATGCGGCGTCGAGGAACGTCGAGCCGAGGGCAGGTCCGGCGAACAGCAGCGCGAAGCAGAACGCGAGGGCCGCCCCGGCGCGGACCAGGAACGGGCGGCGCGGACCGAGTGGGGACACGTGCCGGTCGCTGATCCGGCCGGCGATCGGGTTGAGCACGACGTCCCAGGCCTTGGGCAGGAACACAATGACGCCGGCGAGCACGGCGGTCACGCCCAGGGTGTCGGTCAGGTAGGGCAACAGCATCAGGCCCGGCACCGTCCCGAAGGCGCCGGTGGCGACCGACCCCATGCCGTAGCCGGCCCGCACGCCGCGTGGCAGCTCTCCCTCGGACATGTCGGGAGCCTAGCCACCTCTTGTGGCGCCGGCGGCTGGGTCAGATGCCGCAGCTCGGGGCGGACCAGGACTGACCGGCGCGGATGTCGACGTGGACGTGGTCGTCGTGGCCGGGGTAGCCGGGACCGAAGATGCCGCCGAAGCCGGCGTACCGGGCGTTGGAGGCGATCGTGCAGAACGAGGGCGTGCCGCTGTAGCCGGTCAGGTCGATGGCGGTGCCGTAGGTGTGCTGGCCGGAGCCGCTGCCACCGACCGACGCGTCACAGCTCTTCGATCGGAAGCCGGAGGTGACGCGCAGCGGCTGGTCGCCCATCCGGTGCCGCAGCGCCTCGGCGCGCCACATCGCGCGCTTGAGGTTCTCCTGCACGGTGGCCGCGGAGACCGAGCCGCCGCTGTAGCCACCGGCACCGCAGCCGCCGTCGACCTCGGACCAGGCGAAGTGCGCCGGCGAGCAGTCGGGGTCCTGGAGCTCGTAGATCTTGGCGTACGTCGCCGGGCCGGCGACCCCGTCGGCCGACAGGCCGTAGGCGCTCTGGAAGTTGCGGACCGCCGTGGTGGTCTGGGCGCCGAAGCTGCCGTCGATGGCCATGTTCACGGCGTAGCCGGCCCAGCCAGCGACGCGGATCTGGAGCTCGGCGACGTCCGCGCCGCTCGTGCCCTGGCTGAGCGTGCGGCTCCACGTGTAGCACTCGTCGGCCGCTGCCGGTGCGGTCGTGCTCGCCCCGACGGCGAGGAGGCTGCTGAGAAGCAGGGTGAGCGCCACGAGGGCGCGCTGGAGGGTGCTGCGCATGGTCGGCTCCTGGTCCCGAGATGGACTGACCCTGGGGATCCTGTCGGTTGGCGCGCCCTGGTGTAAAGGGTCATCTTCCGGACACGGCGCGTTGCGGACGAACCCGGACAGGGGCGCGATACTGGCGCTCGTGGACGATCTCGAGCGGCACCGGCAGGTCGTGGACCGGGCACTCTCGGAGGCCGGGCTCGGCTGGGACGCCTGGCCGGAGGTGGCGACCGACGCCACGCTCGACGCGTCGGTCCGGCTCTCGGCACTGCTGCTGATGCTCGGCCTGGCGGCGCCGCGGATCGAGATGGAGGGCGGCTACCGGGAGTTCGCGGACCCGACGGTCGACGCCATCGACCGGCTGCGCCGCAACAAGCTGCCGTGGGACGCCGCGACCGCGACCACCGCGCTGAGGACGGTCACCGCGCTCGAGGACTTCGACGACCGCCGGGTGACCGTCGCCCTGCGCGGCGCGGAGCAGGTCTGCGCCGCCGGCCTCGCGGACACCGCCCTGCTCGACGCGCTCCTGGAGCTCAGCGAGGCACTCGACCACCTGGCCGAGCACGTGTGGCGGGTGCCGGAGACGCAGGAGCTCGCCCGGCGGGTGCTCGTCGCGGCCTCGCCCCCGGACCTGCTCGACCTCACGTTGCTGCGGGAGCACGGGGACAGCTGGGGCGGTCCCGCGCGGGAGGCGGCCCGGCAGGCGCCGAGCGAGGCCGTCGCCCCGCTGGTGCGGCTGCTCGGGGAGCTCGGGGCCAAGAAGCCGTCCCGGACCTGGCTGGCCGCCGTCTCCTCGGCGCTCGCGGCCGCGCCGGCGTACGACCTGTTGCGTCGCTGGCTGGAGCTCGCCGCCGACGCCGACGTCGTGCCGCCACGCCCGGACACCACCGTGGCCCTCTCCGGCGGGATGCTGTTCTGCCGCGGCAACGACGACCTGGTGCGCGCGTCGGTGCTGGCGAGCCGGCTGCTGGACGAGCGCTGGGTGCCCGGCGTGCTGGGGGTGCTGGCCCTGCGAGGTGCGGCCACCAGCGGCGCCCCGGGAATGACGGAGGCCCTGGCGCTCAAGGTGGCGAGCGCCGCGGTGGACACACTCGCCGCGCGGGGGACGCCGGCCGACCGGGAGGTGCTGGAACAGCTCCTCGAGGACCTCAGCCGTCGTGACCTGGTCCGCCGGGTCGGCGCCGCCCTCGGCCGGGACGACGAGGCGGCCCGGCGCGACGAGGAGCTTCGTCGGGTGAAGGCAGCCGCCGTACGACGCAAGGCCGACCCGGCCCCCCGTCAGGCCCGGGCCACCGTCGATGCGCTCCTGCGCAGCCACGTGACCCCGGTGCTCCGCGCGCGCGGCTTCACCGGCAGCGGTCGGACCTTGCGGCGCTTCCACGACGACCGCGTCGACCTGGTCGGCCTCGGGTCCAGCGAGGATCACCTCTCCGTCACGTACGGGACCTGGTTCGACGGCGCGCACCCTCCGGACGACCCGTACCCGGTCAGCCGTGACCGGGTGCGCAGCCAGCATCTCGACATCCGGCTGGCGGAGCACTTCACGGCCACGCCCGAGGAGCTCGCGCGCTTCGCGGACCGACTCGGTGACGTGGTGCTGCCCTTCCTCGACACGCTGGGCCGCTACGAGCTGGTGGTCGCGTTCGCGGAGCACGGGGCGGGCTCTCCGGACGGCGCGCTCCAGCTCGAGGGTGCACCCAGCCCGGCGACGAGCGGCTTCCTCGGGCTGCTCGCGCTGTCGGTCGGCGACCACGAGCGAGCCGTGCGGCACCTCGAGGCCCGGGTGGTGTTCGAGGAGACCGAGGCCTACGAGCCCGACCCGGAGAGCATCGAGTTCTGGCGGCGCCACCTCGAGCGGGCCCGGCAGGCCGGCTGACCCCGCCCGATCCATACCGATATCGGGGTCAGGGGCGGGCGAGGAGGGCGGCGAGCTCGCGGGCGACGGCACGCATGCCGCGGGCGAACGGGTGGAACGCGGCCGCCCGCTGCTGGTCGCCGTTCACCCCGTTGACGTAGGGCTCCGCCGAGCAGACGTCGTGGCCCGCGGAGGCGGCGTACATGTCGAGGAACTCGACGTCGGCCCGGTCCGCCGCCCGGCTCATGGCCGTCGTGAGCCGGCGCAGCACCTCGTCGCCGAACGGCACGTCGCCGGTGGCGTAGGGCAGCAGATCGGGGCACTCGCCGGTGCTCGGGGCGATGCGCGGGTAGCCCACCAGCACGACCCGCGCCTCCGGTGCGCGACGGGCCACCTGGCCGAGGACGCGCTCGACGTTGCGACCGATCCTGGCGGTGACGGTGGCCAGGTCGGGGCCCGCGCCGCGCGTCATCGCGTCGCGGCAGGGGGAGCCGGTGGGGTCGGTGTCGCGCAGGCGCAGGCAGGCGTTCGTCAGGTCGTTGTACAGGTCGAAGTCGTTGCCGCCGATGCCGAGCGTCACCAGCGTGGTGTCGGGGCCGAGGGCGTCGAGCTGGGGAGGGACGCGGGCGTCCCGCACGGTGCGCTGCACGCGGGGCAGGTCCCGTGTGCGGGCGCCCGAGCAGCTCACGTCGACGAAGTCCTCGATGTCGAGCTCCTCGGCGAGCAACGACGGGTAGTTGTGGTCCGAGCGGAAGCAGCCGCCGGCCAGGTCCGTGGTCGGGACGAACGGGCCCGCGGTGAACGAGTCGCCGAGCGCGACGTACTTCTCGCCGCTCTGTTCCGCCGTGGCCAGGTCGGGGCCCGGGGCCGGGTCCTCCTCGGCCGGTGCACCCGTGCAGCCGGAGAGCAGCACGGCGGCGGCGAGCAGCAGGGGGAGGCGCACGAGCGGGGCTCCTGGACGTCAGCGGGGGTAGCGGTCGGCCAGGTCCTCGCGCACCACGCGTCCTGCGGCGACCAGACGCAACAGTACGGCGGCCGTCAAAGCCTGGCCGGCCATCAGGCCGATGAGCACGAGGATCTGGGCGGAGCCGGCCTCCAGCGGTGTGCCGCCGCCGAGCAGCACTCCGATGAACGCGCCGGGCAGCGTGACGAGCCCGACGGTGCGGGTCTGGTCGAGGCCGGGGGTGAGCGCCTCCTTGGCCGTCGGCTGGATCACCTCGTACGCCGCCGCAGGGCTGGTGAGCCCGAGCGCGAGACCGGCCTCGTAGGAGCCGAAGCTGCCCTGGATCTCGTCGTAGGCGCGCCGTCCGGTCAGCACCGCGGCCGTCATCGTGTTGCCGATCACGATGCCCGCGATCGGGATGATGCCCGGCCCGTTGAACGGCACCGTGCCGGACCCAAGGATCAGGGTCAGGACCGGCACCGCCCCGGCCGCCACCGCCGCCATCACCCACGGCAGCTGGGCCCGCGGCGAGCCGACCCGACCGGCGGCGGTCACGCTGGCCACCACGAACATCAGCGCGACGAAGGCGAACGACCACCACAGCGACTCGAGCGCCGCGGTGATGACGAGGGACACGACGGCGAGCTGCACGACCGCCCGCGCAGCCGCGGTGACCTGGTTGCGCTCCACATCCAGCCGGCCGAGACGCGAGGCGGCGACGGCGACCCCGACGAGGGCGAGCAGCACGACGGCCAGCCGCCAGTCTGGTGTGGGCGCCACCGAGGTGGCGAGGATCTGCACGGGCGGCAGGCTACTTCTTGGCGCCCAGGCCGCGGCTCGACGCCGAGGCGTAACGGCGGTTCGGGTTGGCCCCGATCGCGTCCGCGCTGGCCACCGTCCGCTTGGCGGCCGGCTGCTTCTTCGCGGGCGCCCTCGTCACGGCCTTCTTCGCGGCCGGCTGCTTGGCCGGGGTCTTGGCCGGGGACTTCTTCGCGGGGGTCTTCCGGGCCGCGGCCTTGGTGGCCGGCGCGGACTCCGGGGTGGAGTTCTCGGTGATCCACTCGTCCATGACCCGCCACGTCGTGGTGCGGGCGGCCCGGCCGGTGAGCATGCCCAGGTGGCCGCCGGGGACGACCTCGAAGCGCATCTTCGCGGCGTTGGGCACCAGGTCGACGATCGGCCGCACGCACTGGACCGGGGCGATGCCGTCGGAGGCGCCGCCGAACGCGAGCAGGGGAGCGGTCAGGTTCGCCAGCTTGATCTCGCGGTCGTCCATGGTGACCGTGCCGGACGCGACCTGGTTGCCCTTGAGGATGCGGTGGTAGAGCTGCCCGAACGTGCGGCCCGGGTAGGCGATCATGTTGGCGGTGAACCGGTCGACCGCCTCCACCTGGGCGAGGAAGTCGGCGTCGTCGAGCTTCGCCACGATGGCGATCGGCTTGGTCACCAGCTTGTTGAAGCTGGAGAGCTGGAAGGCGCGCCGGACCAGCGGCTTCGGGGCGCCGCCCATGATCCGGTAGGCCTGGGTGACGAGCCCGGCACGCTCACCGGCGAGGCCGAGGAACGGCCGGATCGGCGCCACGAGCGGCACCTGGGTCACGTCCGTCGGCGAACCGACCGTGGTCAGCGACGCGATCGGCAGATCGGGCTGGTCGGCGGCGGTGAGCAGCGCGAAGATGCCGCCGAGGCTCCAGCCGACGACGTGCACCGGACGGCCGCCGGCGTGCCGGCTGACCTCGCGGATCGCCTCGGGGATGACCTCGTCGACCCAGTGCTCCATGCCGAGGTTGCGGTTGGCGAACGAGACCTCGCCGTACTCCACCAGGTAAGTGGGCCGGCCGCTGTCGACGAAGTGCTCCACGAGCGAGCAACCGCGGCGGAGGTCGAAGCAGATGGCGGGGGCGGCCAGCGGGGTGACCAGCAGGATCGGGTCGCCGTGCTCGCGGGCGGTGCCGCGCGGCCGGTAGTGGTAGACCTCGCGCAGCATGCCGTCGTCGATGAGGGTGCGGGGCATCGGACGGAGATCGGCCAAACCGCCGTACAACATCTTCTGGGCGACGTTCGCGGCTGCGGAGACGATCTGGTCCGGCTTGGGGATCAGATCCATGTGCAAAAGTTACCAGCGGGTCACCAACGCTCGGAAGCCAGCGCGAAGTTGATCTCGAACACACCGGCCCGGCGGGTGGTCTGGTCCGCTCAACCCGGTTCGGGGTTTTAACCGGACTCCCGGTTTCGCCCTCTGTGAGCGTGGTCATAGTTCCGGTGGGGGAGTCGGGGCTGCGACTGTCCGGGGGCGGACGGACGTAGCTGTCTCGCTTCTGGGAGGGAGCTGAACGGATGCGTTTTTCGCTTCCGGGGGGACGTCGCGCATCCGCGGTACTTGCCGCGGTGGCGCTCACCACCTCTGTGGGGACTGCCGGTCCGTCGTACGGCGACCTGCTCGACCCCCCGTCCGGGGTGATCGAGGGGATCATCGGCGAGCCGGCCCCCACCGGGTGGCTCTACGACAGCTCGGCCACGACGATGGACGAGGTCCGCGCCGCGATCGGCGTGGACTGGATGTGGAGCCGCGGCTTCACCGGTGACGGCGTCGGCGTCGCCCTGGTCGACACGGGCGTGGTCCCGGTCGACGGGCTGACCTCCGGCAACGTCGTCAACGGCCCGGACCTGTCCTTCGAGAGCCAGGCCGACGGGCTGCGCTACCTCGACACCTTCGGCCACGGCACGCACATGGCCGGCATCATCGCCGGCAAGGACCCGGGCAACCCGCTCGACCCGACGCGCTTCGTCGGTGTCGCCCCGGACGCGCGGCTCACCAGCCTCAAGGTCGCGTCGTACGACGGCGCGGTGGACGTCTCGCAGGTGATCGCCGCCGTCGACTGGGTCGTCGAGCACCGCAACGACGACCCCGCCCACCCGATCCGGGTGCTCAACCTGTCCTACGGAACCGACGGCGTGCAGGACTACGAGGTCGACCCGCTCACGCACGCCGTGGAGAACGCCTGGCGCGCCGGCATCGTGGTCGTCGTCTCCGGGGGCAACTCCGGCTTCGGGTCCGGCAAGCTCAACAACCCGGCCTACGACCCGCACGTGATCGCGGTCGGTGCCGCGGACACCCGGGACACCGCCTGGCCGTCGGACGACACCGTCCCCGACTTCTCCAGCCGCGGCGACGCGAGCCGGCGGGTCGACGTCACCGCGCCGGGCCGCTCGATCGTCTCGCTGCGTGACCCCGGGTCGTACGTCGACACCGTGCACCCCGGCGCCCGCTACGAGGACCGCTTCTTCAAGGGCAGCGGCACCTCGCAGGCCGCCGCCGTCGTGTCCGGGGCCGTGGCACTGCTCCTCGAGCAGCGGCCGGACCTGACCCCGGACCAGGTCAAGGCTCTCCTCCGCGGCACCGCCGCCCCGATGCCGATGGCCGACTCCGCAGGTCGCGGCCAGGGCGAGATCAACCTCGCCGCAGCCGGGATGGCGTCGGCTCCCGCCGGCAGCCAGCGCTTCGCATCGTCAGCCGGGACCGGCTCCCTCGAAGCGGCCCGTGGCTCCTCGCACGTCGCCGACGGCCTCGACGAGCTGAGCGGCGAGAAGGACATCCAGGGCCCCTGGAACGCAGCCAAGTGGGCGGGTGCCAGCAGCGACGGGACGTCGTGGGTCGGTGGCCGCTGGAACAACCGTGACTGGGCCGGCGACTGCTGGTGCGCCTCCACCTGGGCCGGACCCGGCTGGGAGGGCCGCACCTGGGCCGGCCGGACCTGGGCCGGAGTCGACTGGGCCGGGCGGACCTGGGCCGGGCGGACCTGGGCCGGGCGGACCTGGGCGGGTGATGACTGGGCCGGGCGGACCTGGGCGGGCCGCACCTGGGCCGGCGGGAACTGGTCGTAGCCGATGAGCATGACGGAGACTCGGGGGAGAAGCGCAGGCCTCTGGGTCTACATCGGGGCGATCGCCTTGGTGGGGATGGCCGTCCACGTGACCGCGGTGCTGCCGATCGCGGCCGCCGGTGACCAGTCCGTCTCCTGGCCGTGGCTGGTGGCGGTGACCCTCGGGTTCTTCGCGGCCCAGGGGTTCGTGGTCCACCTCCGGCTGGGCGGCAACGCGTTCGCGTTCTCCATGATGGAGATCCCGCTGGTGCTCGGGCTGTTCTTCGTACGGCCCGACCTGCTCGTGGTGGCGCGGCTCGTCGGGGGGCTGGCGGCGTACGCGTGGCAGCGCAAGGCGCTCGTCAAGACCGCCTTCAACTGCGCGCTGTTCGTGCTGGAGACGTCCGCCGCCGTCGCGGTCTGGAACTTCGTGGTCGGCTCCGCCGACCCGGTGAGCCCGGTCGGCTGGCTGGCGACCGGGCTCGCGGTGCTCACCACCGGCGTGATCAGCTCAACCCTGGTGACCGGCGTCATCGTGATCGTCTCGGGCGAGCTGCCCGGGTCGCTCGACGAGGTGTTCAGCCTGGGTCAGCTCGGCGACCTGGCCAACGCCGCCCTCGCCCTCGTCGGTGTCTACATCCTCTCGACGGACTGGCGCGCCGTCTGGCTGCTGGGCGTGGTCGTCGTGGTGCTCGCGGTGGCCTACCGCTCCTACGAGGGCGCGCGAACCCGCTCCGAGAGCCTGGAACAGGTCAACCGCTTCACCGAGATGGTGGGCCGCGACGTCGAGGTCGACGCGGTGGTCCGCAGCGTGCTCAACGAGGTCGGCACCGCGTTCCAGGTGCAGACCGTCCAGCTCCGTCTCAGCCGACCCTTCGACGGCGACGAGGACTGGATGCTGGTCGGCGACGTGATCGAGCACCGGCACTGCACCCTGGTCGACCGGCTGGCCGAGCACGCCGAGGGCGGCACCGTTCTGGTGCCGCGCCACCCGAAGTCGGCCGAGCTCGCGCAGCTGCTCGAGGACGAGGGCGTGCGCGACTGCCTGATGGTTCCGCTCCGCAGCGTGGGCCAGGTGGCCGGCAGCCTGGTCGTGGCCGACCGGCTCAGCGAGGTCGCACCGTTCACCGCGGCGGACGTCAACCAGCTCCAGGCCCTGGCCAACCACGCCGCGGTCGCGCTGGAGAACGCCGTCCGCGCGGAGATGATCATCCACCAGGCCGAGGAGCGCGAGCACGAGGCGATGCACGACGAGCTCACCGGGCTCGCGAACCGTCGGCTCTTCTCCCGGATGCTGGAGGACCGGCTGGCGACCCGGCCGGTCGCCCTGCTGCTGCTCGACCTCGACCGGTTCAAGGAGGTCAACGACACACTCGGCCACGAGGTCGGCGACCGGCTCCTGCGCGTCGTCGGTCAGCGGATCCGCGAGGCGTCGCCCGGCGGGTCCGTCGTCGCCCGGCTCGGGGGAGACGAGTTCGCGGTGCTGCTCCCGGAGGCGGACGACTTCGACGCGCGCGCCTGCGCCACCCTGCTTCGGGACGCCCTCACCCGGCCGATGGTGCTCGGCGGCTTCTCCGTCGCCGTCGACGCCAGCGTCGGGGTCGCGACCGGCTCGGTCGGCGACAGTGCCGTCACGATGCTGCGCTGGGCGGACCTGGCGATGTACGCCGCGAAGCACTCGCGGGCCGGCCTCGAGGTCTACCGCCCCGAGCTCGACCAGCAGGACTCCTCGCGGCTCGGGCTGCTGGCCGACCTCCGGGTCGCGGTGGCCGCCGAGACCCTCGAGATCGCCTACCAGCCCAAGGTCGACCTGCGCAGCGGGAAGATCATCGGGGTCGAGGCGCTGGCGCGCTGGAACCACCCCGAGCTCGGCTTCGTCCCCCCGGACGAGTTCATCCCGCTGGCCGAGCACAGCACCCTGATCACCCCGCTGACGATGCTCATGCTGCGCCGGGCGCTGCGCGAGGGCGAGCGCTGGCGGGCGGCCGTCGGCGAGTTCTCCGTCGCGGTGAACATCTCCCCGCGCAGCCTGCTCGACCCCAGCTTCGTGGACGAGGTGGCCCGCGAGATCGCCCGGGTGGACCTGCCGCCGTCGTCGCTGATCCTCGAGATCACCGAGACCAACCTGATGACCGACCCGGAGCGCGCGATCACCGCACTCCAGCGGCTGCGCGCCATCGGCGTCCGGCTGTCCGTGGACGACCTCGGCACGGGCTACTCGTCGCTGGCCTACCTGCAGCGGCTCCCGGTCGACGAGATCAAGATCGACCGCTCGTTCCTGTCGTCGTTCGACGAGCCGTCGGCCCAGGCCGTCGTGGGCACGATCGTCGACCTCGGTCACCGGCTCGGGAAGCAGGTCGTGGCGGAGGGCGTGGAGGTGTCCGCCTCGCTCGACGCGCTGCGGCTGCTGGGCTGTGACTGTGCGCAGGGGTACTGGATCGCCCGGCCGATGCCGGCCGAGCAGCTGACCCGGTTCCTCGAGGGGAAGCCGCCGCGGGAGTCCGGGTCGTTGCGGCTCGTGCGGTAGCGCTCGGCGGGTTGCTTGGGGTGCGCGGCTACCGGCTGGTGCCTGGGCTCCCGGCGGCCGCCGGCGCTGGGGCGGCGCGTCGGCCTCGCAGGCTCGGGCGCCGCGGCCAAGCCCTTTGACGCGCCTGCGGCCGCCGTGCGCCCAGGCACCGTTGGCGCCGTGCGCGGGCGGCGGCGAAGCCGTCGGACGGGCAAACGTGGCTTGGGGGCTGGGATTCGGCCGGTTTCTGCGCGGTTTGCCCGTTCGACGGGTCGTGACTGGTTGCTCAGGGCGCGGGGAGGTCCAGCCGGGCGCGCATCGCGTCGAGGGCGCGGGCGGCGGTGCGGCGTACCTCTTCGGACTCGTCGGTGAGGGCGGCCGTCACCGCGTCCACGTGCTCGACGTCGCCGGCGACGGTGAGGGTGCGCATCGCGGCGGCGCGGACGCGGGGGAGCTCGTGCTGCGCGAGCCGGACGGCGTCGTCGCCGGCCGGGAGCTCGCGTCGGGTCGAGACCTTCAGGCACATCTCGGCCACCCGCCAGGCGGGGTCGTGGAGACCGGCGAGGACCGCGGCCGCGGCATCGTCCTGCCAGACGTAGAGCAGGCCGCGTGCGCCCCAGACGCGGGGCCAGTACGCCGGCCAACCGCCCTGGAAGTAGGCCACACCGGGACGGCCGCTCAGGAACGGCAGCAGGTCGGCGTGCTCCTCGGCGGCCGCGCCCTGGAGCAGGACGACGCAGGCGTCCACGGCCTGCTGCTCGGAGAGGTGCGTCCGCAGCTCGGCGACCAGCTCGCGCGGCAGCGCCTCGAGGTCGGTGGGAGCCGGCAGGGCGCCCATCAGGAACGGCGGGCGGGCCGGACCTGCTTGCGGTGGGTCTGCTGGTCCTCGCCGAGCGCCGACAGGAATCCGCTGGCCCAGTCCTTGACGTCGTGCTCCGAGACGGTCTTGCGCATCGCGCGCATCCGGCGGGCCAGCTCGTGCGGGTCGGCCCGCGTGGCCTCCATGATCGCGTCCTTCATGCCGTTGATGTCGTAGGGGTTGACCAGGTACGCCTGCCGCAGCTCGCCGGCCGCACCGGCGAACTCCGACAGGACCAGGGCCCCGGCGTCGTCGTAGCGGCACACCACGAACTCCTTGGCGACGAGGTTCATCCCGTCGGCCAGGGGGGTGACCACGCAGACGTCGGCCGCGCGGAACAGCGCCGCCATCTCGTGGCGCGGGTAGGACGAGTGCAGGTAGGAGATCGCCGGGCGGCCGATCCGGCCGAGGTCGCCGTTGATCCGGCCGACGAGGCGGTCGATGTCGTCGCGCAGGCGGCGGTACTGCTCGACCCGCTCGCGCGACGGTGTGGCCACCTGGACGAAGACCGTGTCCTCCACCGACAGCTGCCCCTCGGCGACGAGCTCGCCGTACGCCCGAAGCCGGCTGTAGATGCCCTTGGTGTAGTCCAACCGGTCGACGCCGAGCAGGACGTGCTCCGGGTTGCCGAGCTGCTCGCGGATCTCCTTGGCACGCACGGCGACCGACTCCGACCGGGCCAGCTCCTCCAGCCCGCCGACGTCGATCGAGATCGGGAACGCGGCGGCCTGCACCACACGGCCGTCGGGCAGGTAGACGAGGTCGCGGTGGGTCTTGTGGCCGACCCGCTGGCGGACCAGGCGCACGAAGTTCTGGGCGTTGTTGGGGCGCTGGAAACCCACCAGGTCGGCGCCGAGCAGGCCCTCGAGCAGCTGGCGCCGCCACGGCAGCTGCTGGAACAGCTCGGCCGGCGGGAACGGGATGTGCAGGAAGAACCCGATGCGCAGGTCGGGGCGTAGCGCGCGCAGCATCGCGGGGACCAGCTGGAGCTGGTAGTCGTGCACCCACACGGTCGCCCCCTCGGCGGCGACGCTCGCGGCCTCCTCGGCGAACCGCTCGTTGACCGTGACGTAGGAGTCCCACCACTCACGGTGGAACTCCGGCTTGGCCACGACGTCGTGGTAGAGCGGCCACAGGGTGGCGTTGGAGAAGCCCTCGTAGAACTCCTCGATCTCCTGCTGGTTGAGCGGGACCGGCACCAGGGTCATGTCGTCCTGCTCGAACGGCTCGAGGTCGGTGTCGGTGCCGCCCGACCAGCCGATCCAGGCGCCGTCGTGTGCGCGCATGACCGGCTCGAGTGCCGTCACCAGTCCTCCGGGGGAGGTCCGCCAGTCCACCGACCCGTCGTCGTTGACCACCCGGTCGACGGGCAGCCGGTTCGCGACGATGACGAGGTCGGACTTGTGGTCTGCGATCACGAGCCCAACCTAGCGACTTCCCCTGGGTAGACCACGCCGATCTGCTGACGGATCCGGTCCATGAGACCCATCAGCGCGACGGTCTCGTCGAGGGGCACCAGGGGGCTCTCGGTCTCCCCGTTGCGCAGGCACCGGATCACCTCGATCGCCTCGTGGGCGAGCCCGCCGCCGATGAGCGGCTCGCCCAGGGTCTCGGTGTGCTCGCCGCTGGTCCAGGTCGCGGTCACCGGGTGGTGGAACGAGTCCGGCAGGTCGAAGCGGCCGACCTCGGTGGCGATCGACGCGGTGCGGGGGGACGGCCCGGTCATCGTGGCCGTCAGCGAGGCGACCGCCCCGGAGTCGTAGGCCAGCGCCAGGGCGAGGTTCAGGTCCACGCCGAGGTCCGACAGCGTCGCGGCGGACACGACGTGCGCCGGCTCGCCGAGGAAGAGGTGGGCGAAGGTCAGCGGGTAGATCCCCATGTCGAGCAGGGCGCCGCCGCCGAGTGCGGGGTCGAGCAGCCGGTCCGTCGGCGGCTTCTCCACGCGGAAGCCGAGGTCGGCGCGGACCTGCGTCACGGCGCCGAGGGCCCCGGTGTCGAGGACCTGCTGGAGCCGGCGGATCGTCGGGTTGCAGCGCATCCACATGGCCTCCATGAGGAAGAGCTGCTTCTCCCGGGCCACGGCGACGAGCTCGGCCGCCTCGGCCGCGGTCAGGGTGAGCGCCTTCTCGCAGAGCACGGGCTTGCCGGCCTGGAGGGCGAGCATCGCGTGCTCGTGGTGCAGCGCGTGCGGCGTGCCGATGTAGACCACGTCCACGTCGGGGTCCTCGACGACCTGCCGGTAGTCGCCGTACGCCGTCCGGACGCCATACTGGGCGGCGAACTCACGCGCGGACTCGAGGCTGCGGGCCCCGACGGCGGCGATCTCGGCGTCCGGCACCAGGCCGAGCGCGGTGGCGAAGCCACGGGCGATCTTGCCGGTGGCCAGGATCCCCCAGCGCACGGGCCGGTCGACCGGCAGCGGTTCGGCCACCACGGGGCCGGGCTCGACGGCGAGCGGGGGCAGGTCGCGGGGCAGGCGCACGGGAGGCGCGGGTGGGGTGGACGGCACGCCCCCACCATTGTCCGGCGAAACGCCGGAAGCAAATGACATCGTTGTGGTTCGTCGCCTACGATGAGACCAGAGGGATAGAACCGCCACCAGCATCAGATCAGGACCAGGAGCCGTGATGGACGCCGCGAACGCCCTGACCGAAGCGCAGAACACCGTAGCAGCGGACGAGCTCTCCGAGCGCGACCGCGAGATCCTCAACTTCGAGCGGCAGTGGTGGAAGTACGCCGGCGCCAAGGAGCAGGCCGTCCGCGAGAAGTTCGACATGTCCTCCACGCGCTACTACCAGGTGCTCAACGCCCTGATCGACCGTCCCGAGGCGATCGCCTTCGACCCGCTGCTGGTCCGCCGCCTGCGCCGCCTGCGCGCCGCCCGCCAGCGCGCCCGCTCCGCACGCCGCCTCGGCTTCGAGGTCTGAGGTGCGCCGCGCCGCCGACCAGCGCGGAGTGGCCCTCTCCTCGCCCGTAGCCCTGCTCTCCGCCGCCGCGGTCGTCGTCGCCGGGGCCGCCTTCTTCGCCACCGGCACCGAGCAGCCCACGGTGGACGTCGCCAAGCCCGTCACCGCCACCCCGGCCGCGCCCGAGCCCTCCAAGACCGCGCCGGAGCAGGTCATCAAGGAGAAGAAGAAGCGCAAGAAGCCGCCGGTCCGCCGGGCCGGCACCTACGTCGAGGTCTACAACAACTCCGGGATCAGCGGCCTGGCCGGCAGCACCGCCGCCCGGGCGTCCGGCGCGGGCTGGAAGGTCGTCGGATCCGACAACTGGTACGGCACCATCCCGGCCAGCACGGTCTACTACCCCAAGCGCCTCGAGGCCGAGGCCAAGCTCTTGGGGCGCGACCTCGGCATCCGCCGGGTCCGGCCGTCGATCTCGCCGATGCGCCTCGACCGGCTGACGGTCATCCTCACCACCGACTACCGCGGCTGACCCTCGCGAGCCGCCGCGCCCGCATGGTTGGGTGAGGGCATGGAGTTCCGCACCGAGGATGCCCGCAAGCAGTACGACGCCGTGCTCGGCGTCGCGCGCGAGGTCGTGGTCGGTCTCGACTTCGACGGCACGCTGTCGCCGATCGTGGAGGACCCGACCGTCGCGGTGATCCACCCCGACGGCCACGACGCCCTGCTGGCGCTCGCCGCCGAGGTCCGCGCCGTCGCGATCATCACCGGCCGACCGGCACACCAGGTCGTCGCGCTCGGCGGGCTCGACGCCGTGGCCGACGCGCTGCCGACGGGGGCGCGGCTGCTCGTCCGCGGGCAGTACGGCAACGAGCAGTGGGACTCCGACTCCCGCACGTTCGTCACCCACGAGGTCCCCGCCGGACTGGCCGCGTTCCGCGCCGAGCTGCCCCGGCTGCTGGCCGCCGAGGACGCCGCCGACGCCTACGTGGAGGAGAAGGGCCTGGCGGTGGCGGTGCACACCCGCCGGCTGCCCGACCCCGCCGCGGCGTTCGCGCGGCTGGAGCCCGAGCTCGCCGACGCGGCGCAGCGGCACGGTCTGGCCATGGAGCCGGGCCGGCTGGTGCTCGAGATCCGCGCACCCGGCATGCACAAGGGGCACGCGCTGCGCCAGGTGGTGGCCGACACCGACGCCGGCGGGGTGGTGTTCGTCGGGGACGACCTCGGCGACCTCGAGGCGTTCGAGGCCGCCCGCACCCTCGGGACGCAGGGGCTGCCCGCGCTGCTGGTGTGCTCCGGGTCGGTGGAGGAGCAGGCCCTCGCCGACATCGCCGACGTGGTGGTGCCGGGCCCGGACGGGGTGATGGACCTGCTCAGGCAGATGTCCGTCGACGCCGCTCGCGAGCGCTGACAAGGGGATAGCCGCCGTCCTCGAGGCCGGCCAGCCGCTCGAACGGGTTGTGCACCCCGAAGTCGCCCCCGCGCAGGTAGGACCACGCCGCGGCGACGCCGTACAGCGGGAGCATCGGCAGGCCGAGGCAGGCGGCGTACTGCCAGCTGTGCCGGCCCTCGTGCCGCAGCAGCCGGGGGTGGGCGAGCAGCCAGCCGGTGTCCTCGTGCGTGAGCACGACGTCGCCGACCGTCAGGGCGGTGGCGCCGCGCAGGGGGAGCCGGGAGTCGCCCGCCAGGACCAGGCCGTGGGGGCCGGACCGGAACCGGGACCGGGTCGCCAGCCCGAGCAGCACCCCGAGCAGGGTGGAGCCGTTCGCCGCGTTGAGGACCTGCCGCACCCGCCACGACTGCATCCGGCCATTGTGTCGTGAGACGACGACGTCTCGGATGCTGAACGCGATGTGCATATCGTGAGACGCCTACCTAGAGTAAGAACCGCTCATCGAGAGGGGCAGAGGGACACGGCCCGCTGAAGCCCCGGCAACCCGTCGTCGAAGTTCTTGCGGACGACAAGGTGCTAATTCCGTCCCGTGCCGAGAGTCGGCCACGGGGAAGATGAGAAGGAGGCCTCCTTGAGCACGTCACTCCTCAGCCCCACGACCGGTGCATCCGGTGGACTGCGGGAGGGTGCGTTCGGGAACGCCACCCACCTCGCCTGTCGCGAGTGCGGCGCCACCCAGGAGCTCGGACCCTTCTACGCCTGCGGCGAGTGCTTCGGCCCGATGGAGATCGGCTACGACTTCCCGGCGGTCACCCGCGCCCAGATCGAGGCCGGTCCCAAGAACATCTGGCGCTACCAGCCGCTGCTGCCGGTGCCGACCGACATCGCCTCCAGCCCCAACATGGAGCCCGGCTACACCCGGCTGATCAAGGCCCACAACCTCGGCCGTGAGCTCGGCATGAAGAACCTCTGGGTGAAGGACGACTCCGGCAACCCCACGCACTCCTTCAAGGACCGCGTGGTCGCGATCGCCCTGTCGGCGGCCCGCGAGCTCGGCAGCAAGGTCTTCGCCTGCCCCTCGACCGGCAACCTCGCCAACGCGGTGGCCGCGGCCGGCGCGCGCGCCGGCATGAAGACCGTGGTGTTCATCCCGCACGACCTCGAGCGCCCCAAGGTGATCACCACCGCGGTCTACGGCGGCACGCTGATCGCGGTGAAGGGCAACTACGACGACGTCAACCGGCTCGCCTCCGAGATCGCCGGCGAGGAGGACGGCTGGGCGTTCGTGAACGTCAACGTGCGTCCCTACTACGCCGAGGGCTCCAAGACGCTGGGCTACGAGGTCGCCGAGCAGCTCGGCTGGCGGCTCCCGGAGCAGGTCGTCATCCCGGTGGCGTCCGGCTCGCAGCTGACCAAGGTCGACAAGGGCTTCACCGAGCTGGTGAACCTCGGCCTGGTCGAGGAGTCGCCCTACAAGATCTTCGGCGCGCAGGCGACCGGGTGCTCCCCGGTCTCGGCGGCGTTCAAGGACGGCCACGACGTCGTACGCCCGGTCAAGCCCGACACCATCGCGAAGTCGCTCGCGATCGGCAACCCGGCCGACGGCCCCTACGTGCTCGACGTGACCCGGCGCACCGGCGGTGCCGTCGAGGACGTCACCGACGAGGAGGTCCGGGAGGGCATCCAGCTGCTCGCGCGCACCGAGGGCGTCTTCGCCGAGACCGCCGGCGGCGTGACCGTCGCGACGCTGAAGAAGCTGCTCGAGTCCGGCAAGCTGGACCCCGAGGCAGAGACCGTCGTGTTCAACACCGGCGACGGGCTCAAGACGCTCGACGCCGTCGCGGACCGGGTCGGCCCGGCGGCGACGATCGAGCCGACGTACGCCGCCTTCACCGGCACCGGCCTCGCCGGCTGACCCGCCCGAACCGCACGAGGAGACACCGATGAGCGTCAGCGTCCGCATCCCGACCATCCTGCGCACCTACACCGGTGGCGAGTCCGAGGTGACCGCCGAGGGAGCCACCCTCGCGGAGGTGCTCGACGACCTCGATGCCAACCACCCCGGCATCCGGGCGCGGGTGCTCGACGACCAGGGCGCGATCCGGCGGTTCGTGAACGTCTACGTCGGCAACGACGACGTCCGGTTCCTCGACGCGCTCGACACCAAGACCCCCGACGGTGTCCAGATCTCGGTGATCCCCGCCGTCGCCGGAGGCTGACCCGCTCCTCGTTGGTACTGTCTCGGCGCAACCGATCGTGTCCCGCGCCGGCGACGGGCCACTTGGAGGATGAGCGTGTCCACCGCACTACGTCGTGCCGCCGTCAAGACGATCAAGCCGCTGGTCAGCGACGGAACGTGGCAACGGCTCAGGTCCCGCGCCGGAGCCACTCGTTCATCGGCTGCCAAGTCCTCGGCGGGGGCCCCGGCACGAGCCTCGAAGCAGGCCGCGCCGAAGCCGCCCACCCCGCAGCAGGAGCGGCGTCGGCGGCTCCTGCAGATGAACCTCACCGAGCTCGCGCAAGAGTTCCGCACCGACAAGTGGGGGGTGCACCGTTACACCCCCCACTACCAGCGGCACCTCGAGCACCTGCGGGGCGAAGAGTTCACGTTGCTCGAGATCGGGGTCGGTGGCTACTCCTGGGCCGGCAAGGGCGGCGCCTCGCTGAAGATGTGGAAGCACTTCTTCCCGAAGGCGCAGATCGTGGGCCTCGACATCGAGGACAAGTCCTTCGTGGACCGGGCCCGGATCCGCACCGTGCAGGGCAGCCAGGTCGACGAGGCCGTGCTGCGCGGGATCTTCGACGACGCCGGGGAGATCAAGGTGGTCATCGACGACGGTAGCCACCGCCCCGAGCACATTCGGGAGACCTTTCGGATCGTCTTCCCGCTCCTGCCCGACGGCGGGATCTACGCGATCGAGGACGTCCAGACTTCCTACTGGCCGGAGTGGGGCGGCAGCGAGGACCGGCACGACCCGACCACCACGATGGCCTTGGTCAAAGATCTCCTCGACGGCCTGAACTACGAGGAGTACGTCGACGAGAGCTACCGGCCCAGCTACACCGACCTGCACGTCGTGGCCGTGCACGCCTATCACAACCTCGTGATCATCGAGAAGGGCGACAACCGCGAGGGCACCAACCGGCGCAGCGTGCTCCGGGCCCGGTACGAGAACCCGGCCCCCGAGCTGTCGGCTGCCGACGCCGGCGCCTCGGGCTGACGGCCTAGTTCTCGGCGCCCCGCGGGGGCTCGGGGCGCCGGCCGCACGCCGCCTCGGGGTCGAGCTTCTCGCCGTCGTCCAGCCCGGCGGCGGCGTCGGTGACGCAGTGCGCCCACGCACGCATCGCCCAGCCGTGGGGTGGCCGGCCGGCGTGGTTCCTCGTCCACCCGGGCGGCACCCGGCCGTCGTGCCGCATCCAGCCGGGTGCGCCGGACTTGTCCTCCTGCCGACCCTTGTCGCGGTCGTCCTGGCCGGGCTTCTCGTGGCCGCGGGCGTTCCCGTGCGCCCAGGGTGGCGGTCCCGGCGGCCGCTGTGAGGCGGCCGTGCTGCGGTCCGATTCGGTCTCCTGGTCGGCGAGCGTGAGGGCGAGCGCCGGCAGGCCGCCGATGGCCAGCACGCCCACCACGGCCGTCGCGGCCAGGATTCCCCTCACGTCACTGATTGTCCGCTTGGTCCGGCAGACCGGATATAGCCCGGATGGGCCTGCCCGACACGCCGCGGCGAAACCGGCCGAAAGCGACGGGCCGGCGCGAGGGGAGGCCACGATGGGGGGATGTACGGCGATCGCCCGGACCCGGTCACGGCCGCGACGTCGTTCGTGGCAGAGCGTTTCGCGGGCGCCGCGGCGGCGTTCCTGGGCGGCAGCGTGCTCACCGAGCACCGGACCCCGACCTCGGACCTCGACGTCGTGGTGGTGCTGGACGGGCCGCCCGCGCCCTACCGGGAGACCTGCGAGCAGGACGGCTGGATCGTCGAGGCCTTCGTGCACACCCGGGAGAGCCTGGAGCAGTTCTGGGCCCGGGACGCGGCCCGGCGGGTGCCGTCGCTGATCCGGATGTGCGCCGAGAGCGTGCCGCTCGTCGACGCCGCCGGGATCGCGGCACAGCTGCAGGCCGAGGCCGCGGCGCGGCTGGCTGCCGGGCCGCCCCCGGTCGGGGCCGCCGAGCTGGAGGCCTCGCGCTACGGGCTCACCGACCTGCTCGACGACATGGCCGGGTGCGACGACGAGGCGGAGCTGCTCTTCATCGCCGGGGGCGTCGTGGCCCAGGTGAGCGCGCTCGCCCTGCTGGTGGCGGGCCAGTGGTCGGGCAGCGGCAAGGGGCTCGCGCGAGCGCTGGCCCGGCACGACCCCGACCTGCTCGAACGCCTGGTGAACGGGCACCGGCACGTCGTGCTCTACGCCGACACCGCGGTGCTGCACCGGGCAGCCGTCGACGTGCTGCTGCGGGCGGGCGGCGCCCTGATGGTGGGCTACCGGGTCGACGCCCCGCCCAGCCGGTAATAGGCGGCGACTCGGCCGATGCCCCGGGTAGCCTCGCGCGCATGAACGACGTCCTCCTCGTGACCTGCGCCGCCCTGCCCGACGGCGAGCCCGACGGTGCTCTGCTGGTGGCCGACCTCGCCGCGCGCGGCCTCGACGCACGCTGGGTGGTCTGGGACGACCCGGACGTGGACTGGTCAGCGGCCCGGCTGGTGGCCGCCCGAAGCACCTGGGACTACGAGGTGCGCCGCGACGAGTTCCTGGCCTGGGCCGGGAAGGTCGGACCGGGCCTGCTGAACGGCGCCGAGGTGTTCGCCTGGAACACCGACAAGAGCTACCTCGTCGACCTCGCGGCGACATCGCTGCCGGTCGTGCCGACGGTGTCGGTGGAGGAGGAGGGCGAGCTCGGGCCCGCGATCGCCGACTTCTGGCCCGCGGTGGTGAAGCCGCGGGTGGGTGCCGGCGGTCGGGGTGTCGTGGTCTTCGACGGTGAGCCGGGCGGACCGGAGGGGCTCGACGAGTCCCAGCTCGGGATCGGCCCGTGGGTCGTCCAGCCGCTGGTGCACTCGGTGCGCACCGAGGGCGAGACGTCGGTCTTCGTGCTCGGCGGTGAGGTGGTGTCCCAGGTGCGCAAGGTCCCCGGCACGGGGGAGATCCGGGTGCACGAGTCCTACGGGGGCCGGTCCGAGCCGACCGAGGTGACCGGAGAGGCGGCGGAGATCGCCCGAGTGACGGTGGCCGCCGTGCAGGATCTCCTCGACCTGCCCCTTGCCTACGCGCGGGTGGACCTCATGCGCGGTGAGGACGGCGCGCTGCTGGTCAGCGAGGTGGAGGCGACCGAGCCGGGGCTCTACCTCGACCTGGTGCCGGGCAACGCCGCGGCGTTCGGGGCCATGGTGGAGAAGGAGCTCGCGGCGCGCGGGTAGCCCGACCGACCGGGGAACGTAAGTGGCCGGAGTAGCGCTTGCGCGCTGCTCCGGCCAGAACCCCGTCGCACCCACGAGGTGAACTCAGGTTAGGACCGCCGGGAAGCGACGGTCAATGGTCCGGAGAGGCCATCCCGGATGGTCTAGACGCGCCCTTGCCCCGGACCCGGAGGGAGCTGCTCGTCCGCGCCATGACCTCGCCTTGCACTCGGGGGTGCCGAGTGCTAAAAAGTGGGTTAGCACTCTCCAGGTGAGAGTGACAGTCTGCGCCGAGGTCCGCCCCGGTGCAGGTGGAAGTTCACGGGCCGGAAGATGAGGTCCCGGAGCGCCGGCGGGAAGGGTCTGCCGGGCCAGCAGGGACCGTCCGTCGCGGGCATCGACCGGGCCATCCAATCTCAGCGTGAGGATTCGCGGAGAATGCCGAAGCTTATTGCGTTCAACGAGGAAGCCCGACGCGGACTCGAGCGTGGCATGAACACGCTCGCGGACGCCGTCAAGGTGACGCTCGGCCCCAAGGGCCGCAACGTCGTTCTCGAGAAGAAGTGGGGAGCCCCCACGATCACCAACGATGGTGTGTCCATCGCCAAGGAGATCGAGCTCGAGGACCCGTACGAGAAGATCGGTGCGGAGCTCGTCAAGGAAGTTGCCAAGAAGACCGACGACGTCGCCGGTGACGGTACGACGACGGCGACCGTCCTGGCTCAGGCCATGGTCCGCGAGGGTCTGCGCAACGTTGCCGCGGGTGCGAACCCGATGGCGCTGAAGCGCGGCATCGAGCAGGCCGTCGAGGCCGTCTCCGAGCAGCTGCTCGGCATGGCCAAGGACGTCGAGACCAAGGAGCAGATCGCTTCCACGGCCTCGATCTCCGCTGCCGACGAGACCGTCGGCGAGATCATCGCCGAGGCGATGGACAAGGTCGGCAAGGAAGGCGTCATCACCGTCGAGGAGTCGAACACGTTCGGCCTCGACCTCGAGCTCACCGAGGGCATGCGGTTCGACAAGGGCTACATCTCGGCCTACTTCGTCACCGACGCCGAGCGGATGGAGACGGTCCTCGAGGACCCCTACATCCTGATCGCCAACCAGAAGGTCTCCAACGTCAAGGACCTGCTGCCGCTGCTCGAGAAGATCATGCAGTCCGGCAAGCCGCTGCTGATCCTCGCCGAGGACGTCGACGGCGAGGCTCTGTCCACCCTGGTGGTCAACAAGATCCGCGGCACCTTCAAGTCCGTCGCCGTCAAGGCTCCGGGCTTCGGTGACCGTCGCAAGGCCATGCTGCAGGACATCGCGATCCTGACCGGTGGCCAGGTCATCTCCGAGGAGGTCGGCCTCAAGCTCGAGAGCACCGGCATCGAGCTCCTCGGCCAGGCCCGCAAGGTCGTGGTGACCAAGGACGAGACCACCATCGTCGAGGGCGCGGGTGACGCCGACCAGATCGCCGGTCGCGTCAACCAGATCCGTGCCGAGATCGAGAAGAGCGACTCCGACTACGACCGCGAGAAGCTGCAGGAGCGCCTGGCCAAGCTGGCCGGCGGTGTTGCGGTCATCAAGGTCGGCGCGGCCACCGAGGTCGAGCTCAAGGAGCGCAAGCACCGCATCGAGGACGCCGTTCGCAACGCGAAGGCGGCCGTCGAGGAGGGCATCGTCGCCGGAGGTGGCGTGGCGCTCGTCCAGGCCACCGACAAGGCGTTCGAGAAGCTCGAGCTCGAGGGTGACGAGGCCACCGGAGCGGCGATCGTCCGCTTCGCCTCCGAGGCTCCGCTCAAGCAGATCGCGATCAACGCCGGCCTCGAGGGCGGCGTCGTGGCGGAGAAGGTGCGCAACCTGCAGGCCGGTCACGGTCTCAACGCTGCCACCGGCGAGTACGTCGACATGATCGCCACCGGGATCATCGACCCGGCCAAGGTGACCCGCTCGGCGCTGCAGAACGCCGCGTCCATCGCGGCGCTGTTCCTCACCACCGAGGCAGTCGTGGCCGACAAGCCCGAGAAGGCTCCGGCCGGAATGCCGGGCGGCGACGGCGGCATGGGCGGCATGGACTTCTGAGTCCCTGCTCCACCTGTCAGCAACACCTGGAGGGTCCCGGCTTCGGCCGGGGCCCTCTGTCGTTGTCGCGCGGCCGGTCGAGGCCTCAGGCGGGGTGCCCGTCGAGGCGCTGGCCGGACTCGATCAGGGTGAGCGCGATGACGGTGACGGCGAGCATCGGCACGACCAGCGACCACATCGTCGGCAGCATGCCGATGGCGGCCCCCAGGGCGACCATGGCGTCGCCGACGTAGGGGTTCCGCGTCGGCCGCCTGGTGCCGACGAGGACGAGCGCGGCCGCGCTGAACAGCGTCAGGAACCAGAACGCCAGCCCGTCGTCACGGTGCGCGTAGGACTCGATGACGCACAAGGCGGCGTACACGACGCCCAGCAGCATGCTCAGTCGGCGGGTCCAGACGACCCTCATGCCTCCACGGTAGGCCGGGCGAAGCGGCTCCGGCATGGCCCACCCGGAGGGTCAGCGGACGTTGCGCGGGCGGAGCTGGATGCTGATCCGCGGTCCGACCGGCCGGGCGGTCTTGAGCACGGCGTGCTCCCAGGTGCGCTGGCACGAGCCCCCCATCACCAGCAGGTCACCGTGGCCGACCGGGAACGACACCGACGAGCCCTCGACGCCCGGCCGAGGACGCAGCGACAGCCGCCGCGTCTCGCCGAGCGACAGGATGGCCACCATCGTGTCCTCGGTGCGTGAGCGGCCGATCGTGTCGCCGTGCCACGCCACGCTGTCGCGGCCGTCTCGGTAGAAGCACAGCCCCGCGGTCACGAACCCCTCGCCGAGCTCGGCGGCGTAGTGGGCGCCCAAGGTGTCGCGGGCCTCGACGAGTGCCGGGTCGGGCCAGGTCTCGTGCTCGCCGTAGAACTTCGTCAGCCGTGGCACGTTGACCACCCGGTCGTACATCTGCCGGCGCTCGGCGTGCCACGGGACCTCCCGGACGAGTCGGCCGAACAGGTCGTCGGCCCCGGCGACCCAGGCGGGCCGCACGTCGACCCAGGCGCCTGCCGCGAGGTGGTGCCGACGCACCGACGCGCCGAGCGGTCCGAGCGTCGGACCGGCGTCGTCGCCGAGCGCGTCGAACAGCGAGGTCTGGAAGTCCACGGTCATGACCCGAGCCTACGAGCATTCGAACGCATGTTCTAGTCCTTCCGGCGTTCGATGAGGGACCTTCTCCTCTCCCTGCGCGGCGTTCCGCGTTGCCAGGCTCGAAGCGGGGACGCGTGCCCCGACGCAGGAGGACACCATGGACGGCTCGACAGCCACTGCGGGTTCGGATCCACGACGGAGGGCGCGGCCCGTGATCATCGTCATGGTCGTCGTCGGGGTAGCTGTCGCGGTCGCCGTGATCGTCGTCGCCGTCCAGCTGCTGAAAGCGGCGACGTGGCAGGAGCCGGCGTACCCCTCGTTGCAGGAGAACCCGGACCCCTCGGTGCACGGCACCGTCGCCTACCTGTCCGACGACACGAACTGCGTCCGGATCATCGCTGCCGGAGGCGGCCGCTCCCAGGAGGCCTACTGCCTGCCGGAGCAAGACGTGGAGGAGGCCAAGCAGCTCGGCAAGGAGCAGGGGCCGCAGCTGGTGTGGCTCGAGGACGGCCGGCTCGAGGTCACCATGTTCCGCATGACCGACCCTCCGGGACCATCCTTCGAGCCGGGGTGGCAGAAGATCGTCGACGTCCGCACCGGTGAGGTCGAGAACGTCCCCGACTCCGACGCCCCGAGCGAGGCGAACCGCGAGACGCACCCCCTGGTGAATGCCGACGGGCAGCGGCTCGTGCTGACCGACGAGGAGACGGTCGAGCTCGTGCTCGAGGACGACTCCGGCTCCCGAACGCTGCTGACCGTGGACGTCCCTCCGGAGCAGGCCTACGGGATGCCCGCCGCGTTCTGGTCGCCGGACGGGGAGTGGATCGCCGCCGACGACGGCCGCATCCTGGTGATCGTCCCGGAGGACCCGCCGGTGATCCGCGTGCTGACCGACGAGAGCACCCAGGGACGGTTCGAGGGCGAGCTGTCCCGCTTCGCCGTGACCGGCCTGGACCTGATCGCCCCGTCCGGCTGAGTCATCCGCCCAGTCGGGTCAGGGACCCACCCCCGGACGGGTCAGGGACGACTCAGGGAATGACCAGGGACACATGGGTCGCAAATCCGGTGTCCACAACCTCCCCACGCACATAGGTTGGGGCTGCAGACGCAAGCGGCCCGGACCGGGGTCGCCTGATGGAGGGAAGACCACCCGTGACCGAGAACGACACCGCGCCGCGCGCCGCCGCCCGCGTGCGGAACCTGACCAAGACCTACGGCACCGGCCAGGCCAAGGTCGTGGCGCTGGACGACGTGTCGCTGGACCTGTACGCCGGTGAGTTCACCGCCGTGATGGGACCGTCCGGCTCCGGCAAGTCCACCCTGATGCACTGCTGCGCTGCGCTCGACACCGCGACCAGCGGCTCGGTGGCGATCGGTGACACCGAGCTGTCGAAGCTCAAGGACAAGGAGCTCACCCGGCTCCGGCGCGACCAGATCGGCTTCGTGTTCCAGTCCTTCAACTTGGTGCCCACGCTGACCGCGGAGGAGAACATCCTGCTCCCGCTGTCGATCGCGGGCCGCAAGCCCGACGCCGGGTGGTACGACACGGTCATCGACACGGTGGGTCTGCGCGACCGCCTCGACCACCGTCCGAACGAGCTCTCCGGCGGCCAGCAGCAGCGGGTGGCGGTCGCACGCGCTCTCGCCAGCCGGCCGTCGATCGTCTTCGCCGACGAGCCCACCGGAAACCTCGACTCCAAGTCCGGCGCCGAGATGTTGTCGCTGCTGCGCCGGTCCGTCGACGAGTTCGGCCAGACCATCGTGATGGTGACGCATGACCCGGTCGCGGCGGCCTTCACCGACCGCGTCGTCTTCCTCGCCGACGGCAAGGTCGTCGACGAGCTGCGCCACCCCGACCGGGACACCGTCCTGGAGCGGATGACGCACATGGACAACCGCAAGCTCGAGGCGCTCAAGGCGGGGGCGGCGGACGTCTGATGTTCAAGGCAGCCTGGAAGAGCCTGCTGGGGCGCAAGCTGCGCCTGCTGATGAGCACGTTCGCGATCGTCCTCGGAGTCGCCTTCGTCGCCGGCTCACTCATCTTCACCGACACGTTGAGCCGCTCCTTCGACGCGATCTTCGCCTCGTCGGTCGGTGACGTCGTCGTGCGCCCGATCGGGGGCACCAGTGCCGACGGCACGCCGACCACCAAGACCATGCCGGCCGAGCTCGTCGACGAGCTGGCGTCCGTCGAGGGGGCTGCGCGGGCGGATGGCAACGTCTCGTCGTTCAGCGTGTTCGTCGTCGGCGACAACGGCAAGGTCGTCGGCGGACAGGGTGCCCCCGGCATCGGCCTGAACTGGAACGACGCCCCCGCCGCGAACGGTCTCGAGGGTCTGGAGATCACCGACGGCAGGATTCCCGAGCAGGCCGGTGAGGTCGTGCTGGACGAGGGCACCGCCGAGCGCGCCGGCTACGCGGTCGGTGACACGATCCACGTCGTCACCTCCAGCCAGGACGCCGCGCTGCTCCGGCCGGAGCTGGTCGGCATCGCGCAGTTCGCCGACGGCGGCTCCACCAACGGCGCCACCCTCACGATGTTCGACACCCAGACCGCCCAGGACCTCTTCCTCGGCGGTGAGGACGCCTACAACGACGCCTGGGTCACCGCCGACGGGGTGAGCCAGCAGGAGCTGCGCGACAACGTGGCCGCGATGCTGCCGGACGGCTTCGAGGCCGTCACCGGCGACGACGCGGCAGACGAGGCGGCCAGCGACCTCATGGAGGCGATCTCGTTCATCAGCACGTTCCTGCTGATCTTCGCGGGCATCTCGCTGGTCGTCGGCAGCTTCCTGATCGTCAACACGTTCTCGATCCTGGTCGCCCAGCGCAGCCGCGAGCTGGCGCTGCTGCGGGCCATCGGGGCGTCCCGCCGCCAGGTCACCCGCTCGGTGCTGTTCGAGGCGCTGGTGCTCGGTGCAGCCGGCGCGACGATCGGTCTCGGGCTCGGCGTGCTGCTCGCGATGGGGATCCGGGCGCTGTTCGCGACGTTCGGCCTCGACCTCTCGGGGTCCTCGCTGATCTTCCAGCCCCGGACCGTGGTGGCGTCGTACGTCGTCGGCATCCTCGTGACCGTGGTGGCGGCGTACATCCCGGCGCGCCGGTCGGCGAGGATCCCACCGGTCGCAGCGCTGCGTGATGACGTGGCGATGCCCGAGTCCGCGCTGCACTGGCGGCTGATCATCGGCGCCGGGATGATCGTCGCCGGTGGTGCGGCCATGCTCTCCGGCCTGTACGTCGACGTCCCGTCTCCCGGCTGGTGGGTCGGCGGCGGCATCCTGGCCGTGCTCCTCGGCGTCGCCGGGGCCGCCCCGGTGATCAGTCGTCCGGTCGTCGCGCTGGCGACCGTGATCTACCGCCGGGTCTACGGCACGGTCGGCAACCTGGCGGGGCAGAACTCGCTGCGCAACCCGCGCCGGACGGCGGCCACGGCATCCGCGCTGATGATCGGGCTCGCCCTGGTCACCACGATGTCGATCCTCGGCTCGTCCGCGAAGGCCAGCGTGGACAAGTCGATCGAGGAGAACTTCTACGGCGACCTCGTGGTGTCCAACGTGATCGGGATGCCGTTCTCGACGTCCATCGCCGACGACATCGAGACCGTCGACGGCGTCGACGCGGTCAGCCGGATGCGTTACGCCAACATGTCGTTCGACAGTGACGGCGGCCAGGGCGTTGCCGGCATCGAGCCCGACACGCTGACCCAGGTCGCCGCGGTGCCGATGGTCGAGGGGTCGATGAGCGACCTGCGTGACGGCACCGTGATCGTCGACGAAGGTGTCGCCGAGGACAAGAACGTCGGCGTCGGTGACGAGGTCGAGCTGGCCTTCCCGACCGGCACGGAGAAGTACGAGGTCGTCGGGGTCTACGAGGACAACGACCCGGTGCTGTGGCTGCCCTACGCCACCACGCTGAAGACGCTCGAGGACGTCGGCTTCCCGCCGGCGGACAGCTACCTGCTCATCACGATGGACGAGGGTGTGGACGCGGCGGCGGTGCAGACCGCGGTCGAGGAGAAGACCACGGAGCTGCCCACGGTCACGGTCAAGGACCAGGCCGGGTTCGCGGACGAGCAGCGGGCACCGATCGACCAGATGCTGCTGCTCATCTACGCGCTGCTCGGGCTGGCGCTGGTGATCGCGGTGCTGGGCATCGTGAACACGCTGGCCCTCTCGGTGATCGAGCGGACCCGAGAGGTCGGCCTGCTCCGGGCGATCGGCCTGGGCCGTGGGCAGCTGCGCCGGATGATCCGCCTCGAGGCGATCGTGATCGCCGTGCTGGGTGCGGTGCTGGGGGTCGGCATGGGCATCGTCTTCGGCCTGGCGCTGATGACGTCGCTCGCGGACGAGGGGCTCGAGGTGGTCAAGGTGCCGTTCGGCCAGCTCGCGCTGTACGTCGTCGCGGCCGGTCTGGTGGGCGTCCTCGCGGCAGTCTTCCCAGCTCGCAGGGCCGCACGCCTGGACGTGCTGCGAGCGATCGCGACCGAGTAGTACATAGGCGTCATACCTCACTCGGTCCACACCACAGCCGCCAAGGATGCGGCTAAGGTAGGAAGTGGTGGGGGCCGAGGGAGGTGCGATGGGCGACGTGGTGACGCCAGATCGAACGCGCCAGACGGTGCACAAGCACGTTCAGGTGCGCGAGTACGTTCGGGGCCTCATCCAGGGGGCTGAACCGGGCAGTCCCGCACCTTCGGAACGCGAGCTCGTGCAGCACTTCGGCGTGGCTCGGATGACCGTGCGCCAGGCTCTCGACGCCCTCGTCTCGGAGGGACTGCTCGAGCGGGTCCCCGGCCGCGGCACCTTCGTGGCCCGCGCCAAGATCGACGTCCAGGTGCGCCTCTCCAGCTACACCGAGGAGATGGGCCGCCGCGGGATGAAGCCCGACTCGCGGACCCTGCTGGCCCGGATGGAGTCCGCCGGCCCCGGCGTGGCACGTGCGCTCGAGATCAACGAGGGCGACAAGGTCGTGCACTGGCAACGCCTCCGGCTCGCCGACGGCACGCCGATGTGCGTCGAGGACGCCTACCTCGCCGACAGCATCCTGCCCAACTTCCTCGACCAGCCGCTCCCCGAGAGCCTGTACGCCGAGCTGCAGCGTCGCGACCTGATGCCCACCTGGGGCGAGGACTCGGTCGACGCCGCAGCCGCCCGACCCGAGGAGGCCGGGCTGCTCGAGATCAGCGCCGGCGCCCCCGTGCTGCGGATCGCCCGGCGGGCCTTCGCCGGCAGCATCGCCATCGAGGTCTCCCGCTCGACGTTCCGGGCAGACCGCTACACGCTCTGGATGCCGCTCTCGCGGCCGAACACCCCGGTGACGCCTCAGCGATGACCTCCCGACCCGTGGTCGGTGTCCTCGACGGGCACAACGACCTGCCCTGGACGCTGCGCGACCACTGCGGCTACGACCTCTCGGCCGTCTCGCTGGTCACCGGTGAGCCCGCCGTCCAGACCGACCTCCCGCGCCTGCGCGAAGGTGGGGTCACCGGTCAGTTCTGGTCGGTGTTCGTGCCCTGCTCGCTGACCGGCCAGGACGCCGTACGAGCCACCCACGAGCAGGTCGACTTCGTGCACCAGCTCGTCAAGGAGCTCCCCGACGACCTCGCGCTCTGCCGCACGGCAGCGGAGGTCGACGCCGCCGTCGCCGCCGGCCGGATCGCCTCGTTGATGGGCATGGAGGGCGGCCACTCGATCGACTCCTCGCTCGACGTGCTGCGGGAGATGCACGCTCGCGGCGTCCGCTACATGACGCTGACCCACAACGAGAACGTCCCGTGGGCCGACTCCGCCACCGACGTGCCCGTGCTCGGTGGGCTGTCGGACCTCGGCCGCGACGTGGTCCGCGAGATGAACCGGATCGGCATGTTCGTCGACCTCTCGCACGTCTCCGACGAGGTCATGCGCCAGGCCCTCGACGTGACCACCGCGCCGGTGATCTTCAGCCACAGCTCGGCGCGCGCCGTCGCGGACCACCCCCGCAACGTGCCCGACGACGTGCTGACGTCGCTGGCCGGCAACGGCGGCGTCTGCATGGTCAGCTTCGTGTCGTTCTTCGTCAGCCAGGCCTGGGCGCAGTGGTACTTCGAGTGCCTCGACGTGGTGTCCGGCCGCGGCGGCGACCCCCGCGACTTCGACGCCGTGAACCCGGTGATGCGCGAGCTGCTGCACACCGCCCCGCCGGCCCCGACCGTCGCCGAGGTGGCCGACCACGTCGACCACGTCCGGGAGGTGGCGGGCCTCGACCACATCGGGCTCGGCGGCGACTACGACGGGGCGTCGGAGTTCCCGGCGGGCATGGAGGACGTCTCCGGCTACCCGTTGCTGTTCGACGAGCTCCGGGCGCGCGGCTACGCCGAGCCCGAGCTCGCGCAGATCGGGTCCGGCAACGTGCTGCGGGCGATGCGCGACATGGAGCAGGTCGCGCAGCGGTGACCGTCACCGGTCTGCTGCTGGCCGCGGGGGAGGGGCGCCGGATGGGCACCCCCAAGGCGCTGCTGCGGGACCGGGCGGGTGTGCCGTTCCTCGACCGCACGATCGGCGTCCTGCTCGACGGCGGCTGCGCTTCGGTGACGGTGGTGCTGGGCGCCTCGGCCGCGGAGGCCCGCAGCTTGCTCGACGCGGACGGCTGGTCCGACGACGACGCGGTTGCCGTCGTCGAGGCCGGGGACTGGGCGACCGGCATGGGTGCCTCGCTGCGCTGCGGCCTGGAGACGATGATCGCCTCGGACGCGGTGGCCGCGCTGGTCTCGCTGGTCGACCTCCCGGACGTGACCGACGAGGTCGTACGCCGGCTGCTGGCCGGCCCGGTCGGCACGAGCACACTCGCCCGGGCGTCGTACGACGGGCGGGCCGGTCACCCGGTGCTGCTCGGCCGGGACCACTGGGCCGGCGTGCTCGAGACCGTCGACGGCGACCGGGGCGCGCGGGACTACCTGGCGGTGCACGAGGTCCGCGCCGTGGAGTGCGGCGACCTCGCCACCGGCCGCGACGTCGACCGCCCCACCGACCTCTGACACCACCTCGTTGGGCCATTGCCTCCGCGCAGGGCCGCACGGAAACGTGCTCTGCGGGAGGTCCGCGCGCGCGGACGCAACCCTCCCGCCACCTCGACGGAGGCCCCTCATGGACGTGGAAGCCACCACCTCGCCGGCCGAGCTGGCGACGGCGCTGTTCGAGGCCCTCAACCGGCGCGACTTCGACGCGCTGGCCCGGCTCGACCACCCGGACATCGTCGACGACTTCGTGGCGATCGGGGAGTTCCGCGGGATCGGCGGGGTGCGGGCGTTCTTCGAGGAGCTCTTCGCCGCCTTCCCGGACATCGTCATGGAGGTCCAGCACATCACCGAGGACGACGACCACGCCGTCGTCCAGTGGCGCGCCACCGGGACGTTCACCGGCACGCCGTTCCAGGGCCTGCACGCGACCAACCGGGCGGTGGAGCTGCGCGGCTGCGACGTGATGCGCTTCGAGGACGGCCGGCTGCGCTACAACACGATCTACTACGACGGGCTCGCCTTCGCCCGGCAGGTCGGGATGCTCCCGCGCCAGGGGACCGCGGCCGACAAGGCGTTGACGGTGGCCTTCAACGCGGGCACCGACGTCCGGTCGAAGCTGCACCGGCGTGAGCAGCCCACGAGCTACGGGTCCGGCGGCTGGTGAGCGACGGCTCATCGCCTGGTTCCGCACGAGAAGCACTTGATTCATCAGATTGAGGTGCTTCTGGTGCGGAACGGGCCTGTTTGGGTCTCGAGACGCTCGCGGGCTCGCTCCTCGACCACCGGGGATGCGCGCGGGCTCGGGCCTCAACCGGGCAGGGGCTTGCGGGTCTGGAGGTAGAAGCGGCGCTGCGTGAAGACCAGCGGCCGCCCGGAGCGGTGCAGGTCCAGCAGCTGCTCGGCGTAGCGCTCGACCGAGAAGTCGTCCGGGACCTCCCAGGGCACGAACGCGAAGTAGCGCACCAGCGTCGCCACGTCGGCGAACCGTGCGTCGCCGCGCCACTCCTCGGCAGCCTCGACGACGAAGCCGGCGCGCTCGGCGTCGTCGCGGAGGTTCTCCAGGGTGATGTGCGGGTAGCCGGTCGTGCCGCCGAAGATCGCCTGGGTCTCCTCGAAGTCGCGGCCGTCGACCTGCTGGGTGAGGAACACCCCGCCGGGCCGGAGCACCCGCAGCACCTCCGCGGCGTCGTAGGACTCGTGCCGGTCGAGGACCACGTCGAACCGCTCGTCCGGGAACGGCATCGCGGGGTCGGTCTCGGAGTCGTAGGCCACCACCTCCACGCCGTGGGGCGCCAGGTTGCGGGCGGCGACCGGCAGGTTGGGCGGCCAGCCCTCGGTCGCGAGGGTGTCGGCGGGGAGCGCGTCGGCCAGCGCGGCGAGCACCTCGCCGCCACCGGTGCCCAGGTCGAGGGCGCTCCGGGCTCCCGTCAGGGCGGCGCGGGCGAGGGCGTCGTACGACCAGGGCGGCTCCTCGGTGACCATCCGGTCGCCCAGCTCGGAGAAGTCCCAGCCCTCCACGGGTCGCTCGTGCTCGGCGCGCCAGAGGTCGAGCAGCCAGTCGTCCATGGCAACGATTCGATCACAGCCGGTCTGTACGCTCGGCAGCATGGTGACGACGCTCACGTCCACGGCCGACCTGTCCGCCCGGCTGGGCGCGACCGGCTACCTCGCCGACGAGTCGCTGGCCACCATCGTCTACCTCGCCCTCCAGATGGAGCGGCCGCTGCTGCTCGAGGGGGAGCCCGGCACGGGGAAGACCGCGTTGGCCGAGGCGATCGCCGCCGGGCTCGACCTGCCGCTGGTGCGGCTGCAGTGCTACGAGGGGATCGACGCGACGCAGGCGCTCTACGACTGGGACTTCCCGCGCCAGATCCTGCACCTGCGGGCGCTCGAGGCAGCGGGCGACGTGGTCGACGTGGAGAAGGCCGAGTCGTCGCTGTTCGACGAGCGGTTCCTGCTCGCGCGGCCGGTGCTGCGGGCGCTGCGGGAGGCCCCGGCGGTGCTGCTCGTCGACGAGATCGACCGGGCCGACGACGAGTTCGAGGCGTTCCTGCTCGAGGTGCTCTCGACCTACCAGGTGACGATCCCCGAGCTCGGCACGATCAGCGCGGCCACGCCGCCGATCGTCATCCTCACCTCCAACCGGACCCGCGAGATCCACGACGCCCTGAAGCGGCGCTGCCTCTACCACTGGGTCGAGCACCCCGGCCTCGAGCGCGAGGTCGAGATCGTCCGCACCCGCGCGCCCGAGGTGTCCGAGCAGCTGGCCCGCCAGGTCGTCGGTCTCGTGCAGCGGCTGCGCGACGACGAGAACCTGCTCAAGCCGCCGGGCGTCGCCGAGACGCTCGACTGGGCGCGTGCCCTGGAGAAGCTCGGCGCGAAGGAGCTCGACGTCGAGAACGCGGCCGCGACCCTCGGTGCGGTGGTGAAGTACCGCGAGGACGCCCAGCGCGTCCGCCAGGCCCTGGACCGGATGCTCACGTCATGAACCCGGTCCTGACGGGGGCGAGACACGAGCCGGACGAGCTGCTGCTCGGCTTCAGCCGTGCGCTTCGGGCCGCCGGGGTCCCCGTCACGATGGACCGGGCGCAGTCGTTCCTGGCGGCGGTGGCCGTCGTCGGCCTCGACGACCAGCGGGCGACCTACTGGGCCGGCCGCGCGACGCTCTGTGCGAGCCCCGACGACCTGGACCGGTACGACGACGTCTTCACCGCCTGGTTCCTGGACCAGCCGACCCCGGGTCGGCACCGGCCGCCGCAGGAGATCCCCCCGGTCGCGCAGGCCTCCCTCGAGGAGGTCCAGGGCGAGGGTGGTGGCGATGACGACGACGACCCGCTGCGCGCGATGGCCAGCGCGACCGAGGTGCTGCGGCATCGCGACATCGGCGAGATGTCGCCGCTGGAGAAGGCCCGGCTCGCCACGATGTTCGAGCAGCTCCGGCCGCGGGCCCCGTGGCGTCGGGCGCGGCGGCGTACCCCCTGGCACCGTGGGGAGATCGACGCCGACCGGACCATGCGGCGGATGCTGGCCCGGATGGGGGAGCCCGCCGAGATCGCCTGGCGGCGCCGGGCGAGGCGGCCGCGCCGGTTGGTGCTGCTCGTCGACGTCTCCGGCTCGATGAGCCCCTACGCAGACGCGCTGCTCCGGCTGGCGCACCGCTTCATGCGGACGGGCACGACCGAGGTGTTCACGATCGGCACGCGGCTGACCCGGGTCACCCGCGCGATGCGGCTGCGCGACGCCGACCGCGCGATCATCGCGGCGGGGGAGACCGTGCCCGACTGGTCGGGAGGCACCCGGCTGGGTGAGACGCTGCGGATCTTCCTCGACCGGTGGGGCCAGCGCGGCCTGGCCCGGGGTGCCGTGGTGGTGATCTTCAGCGACGGCTGGGAGCGCGGCGACACCGGGCTGCTCTCGGAGCAGATGCGCCGGCTGCACGCGCTCGCGCACCGGGTGGTGTGGGTGAACCCGCACGTCGGCAAGGACGGCTACCAGCCGGTGCAGCAGGGAATCGTGGCCGCCCTGGCGCACGTTGACGACTTCGTGGCGGGTCATTCCCTGGCCACGTTCGAGGAGCTGATCGAGGTGGTGGCGGATGCGTGAGGTGCTTCCCGAGCTGATGCGCTGGTGGCGCGCGGGCGAGACGATCGGTGTCGGCACGGTGGTCGCGACGTTCCGCTCCGCGCCCCGGCCGCCCGGCGCCTCGATGCTGGTCGGGCCAGCGGGTGAGGCGGTCGGCTCGGTCTCTGGCGGCTGCGTCGAGGGCGCGGTCTACGAGCTGGGCCAGGCGGTCGTGGGGTCAGGGGTGCCGGAGCTGCACCGGTACGGCGTCAGCGACGACGACGCCTTCGCGGTCGGGCTGACCTGCGGCGGGATCCTGGACGTCTACGTCGAGAAGGTGTCGCAGGAGACGTTCCCCGAGCTGGGCGGCATCGCCGACGACATCGAGGCCGGCCGTCCCGTCGCGGTGGCCACGATCGTCGAGCACCCGGACCCGTCGCGGGTCGGCGGCCGTGTCGTCGTCCGCCCGGTCCCGGCGCCGGACGCCTCGGACGAGGAGCGGACGCGCGCCGTCGAGGGCACGCTCGGCACCGAGCGGGCCGATGCCGCCGTGATCGACGACGTACGCGGCCTGCTCGCCGCCGGCCACCACCAGACCCTGACCTACGGCCCCGACGGGGAGCGTCGCGGCGAGGGCATGCGCGTCTTCGTGTGGGCGTTCGCGCCGCCGCCCCGGATGCTCGTCTTCGGGGCGATCGACTTCGCGGCGGCCGTGGCCCGGATCGGCAACTTCCTCGGCTACCACGTCACCGTGTGCGACGCCCGGCCGGTCTTCGCGACGAACTCCCGCTTCCCGGCTGCCGACGAGGTGGTCGTCCAGTGGCCGCACAAGTTCCTCAAGGCGGAGGCCGAGGCCGGCCGGATCGACCGCCGCACTGTGCTGTGCGTGCTCACCCACGACCCGAAGTTCGACGTGCCGCTGCTCGAGGTCGCGCTCCGGCTCCCCGAGGTCGGCTACGTCGGCGCGATGGGGTCGCGCCGCACCCACGATGACCGGCTGACGCGGCTCGAGGAGGCCGGGCTGACCGAGGCGGAGCTCGGCCGGCTGTCCTCGCCGATCGGCCTCGACCTGGGCGCCCGTACCCCCGAGGAGACCGCGGTCAGCATCGCCGCCGAGATCATCGCCCTCCAGTGGGGCGGGCGCGGCGAGCGGCTCACCGACCTCGACGACCGGATCCACCACTGACGGCCCTTTCGGGCCCTGTTCCGGGCCCATCCGCTCGGTTACCGTGACCGAACCAGGCCCAGGAGGGGAGTCATGACCGGTTCGCGCAGTGAGCTGCACAGCCGCCGGCTCGACGCCGTCCGTGCCTGGACGGCCTTCGTCGAGCACGGTGACCGGGCCGAGGCGCTGGTGCGCGCCGAGATCATCGGCAGCTGGGAGCGGTCGGGTACGGCGGTGCCGCTCGACGTCGCCGAGGCCCCGCTGGCCGACGAGTCCGACACCGCCGCGAGCTGGAACGGCTCCCCGCTGCAGGTCGCGGTCAGCCGGATCGAGCAGGAGCTGCGCCGCACGGCTGAGGACGGCGACCTCGTCGTCGCGATCACCGACGCGCAGACGCGGATCCTGTGGACCTACGGCGGACGGGTGATGCGCCGCAAGGCCGAGACCGTCAACTTCGTGCCCGGTGGCCGCTGGGACGAGAACAGCGTCGGCACCAACGCGCTCGACCTCGCCGGCCGCACCGGCAAGGCGTCGATGGTGTTCAGCGCCGAGCACTTCGCTCCGATCGTGCACAACTGGGTGTGCTGGGCCGCGCCGTTGCACGACCCGGTCACCGGGGAGCAGCTCGGCGTGATCGACCTGTCGACCACCTGGGACCGCACCCACCCGATCGGCCTCGCCACGGCCAGAGTGATGGCGCGCCTCATCGAGACAGCGATGCCGCACTCGCGTTCCCTGGACGGCTCGGGGGAGCCCGGCCCGGACGACTCCGGGCTCATGCTGACCCTGCTCGGGACCGCCGAGGCGCGGCTCGACGGGCAGCGGCTGCTGCTCAACCGGCGGCAGACCGAGATCCTCGCGCTGCTCGCGCTGCACCCCGAGGGGCTGTCGCTCGAGCACCTGCACGCGCTGCTGTACGGCGACCAGGTGGTCACCGTGTCGACGCTGAAGGCCGAGGTGTCGCACCTGCGCAGCGCCCTGGGCGGCCAGCTGTCGTCGCGGCCCTACCGGCTCACCCTGCCGGTGCACACCGACGTGGACACCGTCTTGATGCTGCTCCGCCGCGGCGACGTCGGTGGCGCGGTGACGGCGTACGGCGGCGACCTGCTCCCCGGCACCAACTCGCCGGGCCTGTCCGAGCTGGCCGAGTTCGTCGCGGTCGCCGTACGCGAGGCGTTGCTCGCCGACCCGCAGCCGCTCGCGGTGCTCCGCTACGCGGACATCGCCCCCTTCGACACCGAGGTGGTCGAGGTCGCGCTCAACGCGCTCGGGGAGCACCGCCATCCGGCCCGGGCGCTGCTCAAGGGCCGGCTGGCCGCCGCTCGCGGCTGACCCCCCGTCCCGCCGAGTCGGCCGGTTCGGTCGTCGGAAACCCGTCGAGTCGGCGCGTTTGGTTGACCTGAGGCCGCCGGCCGCCAGCCAGACGCGCCGACTCGGCAGGGTCGGGGCAGCCAGACGCGCCGACTCGGCAGGGTTGGGGCAGCCAGACGCGCCGACTCGGGCCAACCTTTCGCCAACCTGGGCGGCCTAGCGTCGGCTCCAACCCGTGACGACCATCACACCTGGAGACCCGCGTCCATGACCAGAATCGAACTCACCGTCGACGGCGCGAAGTGCGTCGACGACGTCGAACCCCGCATGCTCCTGGTCCACTACCTGCGCGAGAAGCTCGGCAAGACCGGCACCGTCGTCGGCTGCGACACGAGCAACTGCGGCGCCTGCACCGTGCACCTCGACGGCCGGAGCGTGAAGTCCTGCAACGTGCTGGCCGTCCAGGCCGCCGGCCACGAGGTCACCACGATCGAGGGGCTGGCCAAGGACGGCGAGCTGCACCCGGTGCAGGAGGCCTTCCGCGAGTGCCACGCCCTCCAGTGCGGCTTCTGCACCCCGGGGATGATCATGCAGTCGATCGACGTGCTCAACGACAACGCGAACCCCTCCGAGGAGGAGATCCGGGTCGGCCTCGAGGGCAACCTCTGCCGCTGCACCGGCTACCACAACATCGTGAAGGCCGTGCAGACCGCGGCCGGGACGGGAGGTGCGTCGTGACCGCCACCCAGGAGCGCCCCGAGGCCGAGGTCGGCAAGGCCCGCCGCCGCAAGGAGGACCAGCGGCTGATCACCGGCCGCACGAAGTGGACCGACAACATCCAGCTGCCCGGGCATGCTGCACATCGCGATGGTCCGCAGCCCGTTCGCGCACGCGAAGATCACCCACATCGACACTGCGGCTGCCAAGGCGGCGACCAACGTCGTGACGGTGCTGACCGGCGCCGACCTCGCCGACGAGCAGGGCTCGCTGCCGACGGCGTGGAACATCACCACCGACCAGAAGGCGGCCGCGCACCTGCCCGTCGCGGTCGATCGGGTCGCCTTCGCCGGCGAGATCGTGGCGGTGGTCGTCGCCCGCTCCGCGGCGGAGGCCCGGGACGCCGCCGAGCTCGTCGACGTCGACTACGACGAGCTGCCCGCCGTCCTCGACCTCAAGAAGGCCGCGACCGACGACGTCCTCGCCCACCCCGACCTCGGCACGAACAAGTCCGCGTTCTGGCAGTTCGACTCCGCTGGTGCGGGCACCGGGAGCGCGGTGGAAGAGGCCATCGAGGAGGCCCGGTCCAACGGCATCCTGATCGAGCGGGAGTACCGCCAGCAGCGGCTGATCCCGGCGTTCATGGAACCGCGCTCGTTCGTGTGCGACCCGACCGGCGAGCAGCTGACCCTGTGGTCCTCCACCCAGATCCCGCACATCACCCGGTTCTTCCTCGCCGTCGTGCTGGGCATCCCGGAGAGCAAGATCCGGGTGATCGCCCCGGACGTCGGCGGTGGCTTCGGCGGCAAGCTCCAGTTCGTCGCGGAGGAGATCATCGCGGTGCTGGTGGCACGTCGCACGGGCAAGCCGGTCAAGTTCACCGAGACCCGCTCCGAGTCGCTGATGACCGCCCACCACGGTCGCGACCAGTGGCAGACGCTGACGCTGGCCGCCACCAAGGACGGCACCGTCACGGGCTTGAAGGTGGACCTGCTGTGCGACCTCGGCGCCTACGCCGGGACCGTCGGTGGCGGCGTACCGATCCTCGGCGCCTTCATGTTCAACGCCATCTACAAGTTCCCCGCCTACCAGTTCAACTGCACCAACCTCTACACGAACAAGACGCTGACCGACGCCTACCGTGGCGCCGGCCGTCCCGAGGCCACCTTCGCGATCGAGCGGATGATGGACGAGCTCGCCGTCGAGGTGGGCGTGGACCCGCTGGCGATCCGTGAGAAGAACTGGATCACGCACGAGGAGTTCCCGTTCACGAGCGTGTGCGGGCTCGTGTACGACTCCGGCAACTACGAGGCGGCCACGGCCAAGGCCAAGGAGATGTTCGGGTACGACGAGCTGCGGGCCGAGCAGAAGCGACGCCGTGAGGCAGGTGACCCGGTCCAGCTCGGGATCGGCATCTCCACCTTCACCGAGATGTGCGGCCTGGCGCCGTCCCGGGTCCTCGGCTCGCTCAACTACGGCGCCGGCGGCTGGGAGCACGCGTCGATCCGCATGCTCCCGACCGGGAAGGTCGAGGTGATCACCGGCATCTCGCCGCACGGCCAGGGACACGAGACGGCGCTGTCGCAGATCGTCGCGGACCGGCTCGGCGTCGCGTTCGAGGACGTCGAGGTGCTGCACGGCGACACCGCGATCTCCCACAAGGGGATGGACACCTACGGCTCCCGGTCGCTGGTGGTCGGCGGTGAGGCCGTCGTACGCGCGGCCGACAAGGTCATCGAGCGGGCGAAGCCGATCGCGGCCCACCTGCTCGAGGCGTCCGTCGACGACATCGAGTTCTCCGGCGGCCGGTTCGGGGTCAAGGGCACCGACAAGGGCCTGGCCATCGGCGAGATCGCGCTCGCCTCGTTCGCGGCGCACAACCTTCCCGACGGGGTCGAGCCCGGCCTCGACAGCGACGCCACCTTCGACCCCGACTCGTTCTCGTTCCCGCACGGCACCCACCTGTGCGCGGTCGAGATCGACACCGAGACCGGCGGCGTGAAGATGCGCAAGTACGTCTGCGTCGACGACATCGGCAACATCGTGAACCCGCTCATCGTCGCGGGTCAGGTGCACGGCGGTGTCGTGCAGGGCATCGCCCAGGCGTTGTTCGAGGAGGCCGTTCACGACGAGTCCGGCACCCTCGTGTCGGCGTCGTTCGTCGACTACCTGGTGCCGACCGCCGCAGACACCATCAGCTTCGACATCGACCACACCACGTCCCCCTCGACGAACACCATGCTCGGCACCAAGGGCGTCGGTGAGGCCGGCACGATCGCCTCCACGCCGGCCGTGGTGAACGCGGTCGTGGACGCGATCCGGCACTTCGGGGTGAACGACGTGCGGATGCCGTGCACGCCCGAGCGGATCTGGAAGGCGATCCACTCCCATGACGGCGGTGGGGCATCGTCCACGGAGGGCGCGGCGATGCCGCACTTCGACGAGCAGGACACCGCGGACCGCAGCGCAGGAGGAGACCAGTGATTCCCGCACAGTTCGACTACGTGGCCCCGGCGACGATCGAGGAGGCCCTCCAGGCGCTGGCCGAGGGCGGTGACGACGCCAAGATCATCGCCGGCGGGCAGAGCCTGCTCCCGGTCCTGCGGATGCGGCTCAACGCCCCCGAGCTGGTCATCGACCTCGGCAAGATCGAGTCGCTGCGCGGCGTACGCGACGACGGCGACGCGATCGTGATCGGCGCGATGACCACGCACCACGACGTGCAGCACGACCCGTTGGTGCGCGAGCACGCGCTGCTGCTCAGCAAGGCCGAGACCGAGGTCGCCGACCCGCAGGTGCGGCACCGGGGCACCTTCGGCGGTGCCCTCGCGCACGCCGACCCGGCCGGCGACCTCGGCGCCCCGGCGCTGGCTCTCGACGCGCAGTTCGTGGTGGCCGGCTCCGGGGGCACCCGCACCATCGAGGCGGCCGACTTCTTCGTCGACCTGTTCACCACGGCGATGGACGAGCTCGAGATCCTCACCGAGATCCGCATCCCGAAGCGGTCCGGCTGGGGCGCGCACTACGAGAAGTTCGTGCGGGTCGCGCACCAGTGGCCGATCGTCGCGGTCGCCGCGGCCGTGAAGGTCGACGGCGGGACGATCAAGGAGGCCCGGGTCGGCCTGACCAACATGGGCTCGACGCCGCTCCGGGCCCGTGCGGTCGAGGAGGCACTGGTCGGGCAGCCCGCCACCGACGACGCCGTACGCGCTGCCGCCGCGGCCGCCGCCGAGGGCACCAACCCGCCGTCCGACCTCAACGGCGACGCCGACTACCGCCGGCACCTCGCGACGGTGCTGACCCGACGCGCCGTGCTGGCAGCGGCAGGGGCGTGATCACGGCGTGGAGCTGACGCACCGGTTCACCGTCCCGGCCTCGCTGGCAGACACGTGGGCCGCCTTCAACGACATCGAGTCGGTCGCCGGGTGCTTCCCGGGCGCAGTAGTCACGGGCGTCGAGGGTGACGACTTCACCGGCACCTGCAAGGTGAAGCTGGGTCCGATCGCGCTCGTGTACGGCGGGAGCGGCACGTTCACCAGCAAGGACGAGGCGGCGGGCACGTTCGCGCTGGAGGCGAAGGGCAAGGACAAGCGCGGCAACGGTACGGCGGGCGCGAACGTCACGGCCGCCCTCACCGCCGCCGGCGATGCGGCCACCGACGTGGAGGTCGTCACCGACCTGCACATCACCGGCAAGCCGGCCCAGTTCGGCCGCGGGGTCATCCAGGACGTCAGCGACAAGCTGCTCAACCAGTTCGTCGCCTGTCTGGAGGAGAAGCTCCAGGGGCCTGGTGCGGCGCCGGAAGTCGCTGCGGGGGCGGCGACCGCCGAACCCGCTGCCGCGGACTCCTCTCGCCAGCCGCTTTCAGGCTCTCCGGCGCCTCCCGACTCCGCGTCCGCCGCCGCGCTCGCGTCCGGCGGCGACGAGGCCGGGGGCCAGCGGGCTCCCCTCACCGCTGCTTACTCCGCCACCACGCGGCCCTCCGCAACCGCGCGGCCGTCGGCGGCGAAGCAGGACGATGCGCTGGACCTGGGGGCAACGGTGCTGCCGATCCTGGCGAAGACGTACTGGAAGCAGGCGCTCGGGCTGGTGCTCGTGCTGCTGCTCCTCCGGAGGCTGCTGCGGCGGCGAGGCTGATCCGCCAACCGAACGCGCCGACTGGGCGGGTTGGCGGCGACCAGACGCGCCGACTCGGCGGGGTTTGGGCGACCAGACGCGCCGACTCGGCGGTCAGCGGGCGAGCTGGCCCAACGGGGCGACGGCGATGCCGGAGTTCTCGCAGACCCAGGTCGGGTCGGGGCCGCCGAGCTCGGGATGGATGTAGAGCGCGTGCGGGTCCAGCTGGTCGCAGGCGCGGCACAGCGGCCACCGGCCGATGTGGTCGAGCAGGGCGTCCTGGACATCCTGGGCGACCAGGCCGGCGACGTACGCCTGGCCCTGCTCCCACTGCGACGCCCACCATCGGCGGGTGCTCACCGAGGACTCGAGCAGCGACACGGAGTCGGGGTTGGCGGCGCCGGTCACCTCGAGGTCGTGCAACACGAGCGCCCGCGCAGCCATCAGAGCGTCGGGTTGGGCGTGGTCGGATGTCACGATGTCCATTGTGAGCACGCTGGACCAACCTGCCCAGCCCCGCCCCCGGGCGACGGCGCTGCTGGAGGTCGTCGTCCTGCAGCCGCAGGACGTCCCCGGAGCGGACGAGGGCGGCGCCGACCGGGTGCTCGTCATGGACCAGGTCGAGACCGGCGGAATGTCGCCCGAGCCCGGCCTGGTGTCGAGCATCTGCAAGGAGACCGAGCTCCCCGTCCGGGTGATGCTGCGGCTCAACGACTCGCACACGACGACCGGCGGTGAGCTGACCCGGCTGGTCGGGCTGGCCGGTTCCTACCTCAGCGTCGGGGCCGAGGGTGTGGCGTTCGGCTTCCTCGACAGCGACCTCGGCATCGACGTCGAGGTGTGCACCCACCTGGCCGAGCGGCTGCCCGGGGTGCCGTGGACCTTCCACCGCGCGGTCGACTCCGCGCTGGAGACCGACCGCGCCTGGCGCCGGCTCGTCGGCCTGCCCGGGCTCGACGCGGTGCTCTCCGCCGGGTCGCCGCGCGGGATGGCGGCCGGTCACGAGGAGCTGACCGACCGGGCCGCCGCGTCGCCCGCCGTCGCCCGGCTGCTGATGGCCGGCGGCGGCCTCCAGGGCGAGCACGTCCCGTGGCTCGTCCGCGCCGGGGTGCGCCAGTTCCAGGTGGGTCGCTCGGTGCGCCCCGGGGGGTCCGCGAAGGCGTACGTCGACCCCGCGCACGTCCGGTCCTGGCGGATGCTCCTCGACGACGCGGTCGACCGTGCCGACGCCGCCCGGACCAGGTCCGCCGGGTGACCCTGCTGATCGACCCACCCAACGCGCCGGGCCACGGCCGGATGTGGTCGCACCTGGTGAGTGACGAGTCGTTCGACGAGCTGCACCGGTTCGCGGCAGGCCTCGGCATCCCGCCCCGCGGCTTCGACCGGGACCACTACGACATCCCGGCCGAGCGGTACGACGACGTGGTGGCCGCCGGGGCGACACCGGTGACGAGCCGCGAGCTGATCAGCCGGCTGAAGGCGGCCGGGCTGCGCCGCCGCAAGGCCGAGGCGCTGGCCCCGAAGCCGCCGGGACGCTCGCTGATCCGGGCCGAGCGACTGCGCCCCGGCTCGCGGGTCGCCGTGGTCGCGCCGGCCGGCCCGGTCCCCGGCGACCGGCTCGACGCCGGGGTCGCCGTACTCCGCGACTGGGGCCTCGACGTCACCGTCATGGAGCACACCCGCGGGACCGACGCGATGCTGCCCTACCTGGCCGCCACCGACGCCGACCGCGCCGACGACCTGATGCGGGCCTGGACCAACCCGGGCGTCGACGCGGTCTTCTGCGCCCGGGGCGGCTACGGGACGCAGCGGATCGTCGACCTGCTCGACTGGAACGCGCTCGCCGCGGCCGGTCCGAAGGTGCTCGTCGGGTTCTCCGACGTGACGGCGCTGCACCAGGCCTTCGGGGCGCGGCTCGGCCTGTCGACGATCCACGGCCCGGTCGTCGCCCAGGTCGGCGACGGTGGCCAGGCGCTGCAGCACCACCTGCGCACGATGCTCTTCGAGCCCGACCAGGCACTGGCGCTCACCCCGCACCCGTGCGAGGTCCTCGTCGGCGGGCAGGCCGAGGGCGTGCTCGTCGGTGGCAACCTCGCGCTGCTCGCGGCCCAGGTCGGCACCCCCGACGCCATCGGCGCAGCCGGAGCGATCGCGGTGCTGGAGGAGGTCGGCGAGGAGCCCTACCAGCTCGACCGGATGCTCACGCAGCTGCTGCGGTCCGGCTGGTTCGACGGCGTCCGCGGGATCGTGGTCGGCCAGCTGACCCGCTGCGGCCCCGAGGACCTGGTCCGGGCCCTGCTCGTGGACCGGCTCGCCCAGCTCGGCGTACCCCTGCTCACCGGCGCGCCGTTCGGCCACGAGCCGCCGAACCTCGCGTTCCCGTGCGGGGTCCCCGCGGTGCTCGACGCGTCCGACGGCCAGGCCGGTGGCACGCTCGCCCTGAGGGCGCCCGCTTTGCTCTGAGTTGTCCTGACTTGGCCGATCCTCCTGACGGGGACGCCGGATGTTCCTACAGTGGTTCGGAGTGCCGGGGGGAGGTGACCGATGTCGCGACGCGCGCGATCGACGCTCTGGGCGTTGGCCCTGGTCACCCTGGTGGTCTTCCCGCTGATGCCGACCCCGGCCCTGCGCGACCTCGTCCAGACGATCGTCACCGCCGGCGCGCTCTACGTCGCCTGGGTCCACCTTCTTCAGCGACCCGAGATGATCCGGCTCGGCTGGGGCACCGTCGCGGTGGCCGTCTCGGTGCTGGGCTTCAGCGACGCGGTCGGCGCGTTCGAGCTGCACGTCATTCACTTCAACGGACACCCGCGGCCCTCGAACATCCTGGCCCTGGCCGGCTACGCCCTGCTCGGGGTCGGCGTCGTGCAGTTCGAACGGAGCCGCAACAAGGGACGGCGGCTGCCCGGCCGGATCGAGGCGGCGATCTTCGCCTACGGTGCGTCCACGCCGCTGCTGGTGTTCCTGATCATCCCGGTCGTCCAGGCCGAGGAGATGTCGTTCGCGAGCCGGTCGACCACGGTGGCCTACGCGCTCGCCGACCTCGCGGTGATGACGGTGATCGCCCGGCTGCTGCTCACGGACGGGCGGCAGTCGCGGTCGCTGATCTTCCTGAGCACGGCGCTGTTCGTGTCGCTGCTCGGCGACTTCTGGTCCGGCATCGCCACCACCCAGGGGCCGGCCTCCGAGCTGGTGCCGATCAAGATGCTCTGGCTGGCCGCCTTCATCCTCTTCGGGGCCGGCGTGGCCGACCCGTCGATGCGCGACTTCACCCACGGCGCCACCTGGGAGGACCGGACGTCGTCGAAGCGCCGGGTGTGGCTGATGGGCGTCGGCCAGGCCATCCCGGCCGTCACGCTGGCGATCGCCTGGGCGATCGGCGAGGCCGACTACGACCTCGTCATCGCGATCCTGGGCCTCGCCGTCTCGCTCCTCGTGTCGGCCCGGATGGCCGGCCTGCTGGACCGGATCAGCGAGCAGTCCGTGCAGCTCGCCGCGCTGGCCCGCTCCGACGACCTGACCGGACTGCACAACCGCCGGTCCTGGAACCACGAGCTGTCCCGGGCGTGCGCCGCAGCGCGCGACCGCGGCCACCGGCTCAGCATCGCGCTGATCGACCTGGACCACTTCAAGCGCTACAACGACACCTACGGCCACCCCGCCGGGGACCGGCTGCTGCGGGAGTGCGCGTCCACCTGGGTGGAGTGCCTCGGCCCGAACGACGTGCTGGCCAGGTACGGCGGCGAGGAGTTCGCGGTGATCCTCCCCGGCAGCACGCTGGAGGACGCCGTGCTCACGATCGACCAGCTGCGCCTGGCCACCCCCGGCGACCAGACCTTCTCGGCGGGCGTGGCGCTGTGGGAGCACGGCACGGACCCGGCGGAGGCGATCGCGCAGGCCGACGCGGCGCTCTACCGGGCCAAGCGGTCCGGCCGCAACCTGGTCGTCCCCGCCGACGAGATCGACGCCGGCACACTGCCGACCCCGCTGCGTTCACTGCTGACCGTCGTCCAGCCGATCGTCCGTGCGGACGACCTCGCCGTCGTCGGCTACGAGGCGCTGAGCCGGTTCGCCCACAACCTCGACGTGCAGCAGGTGTTCGACGAGGCGCACCAGCACGGGTACGGCGACCTGCTCGAGGTCACCGCGCTCCAGCGGGCCCTCGACCTGTCCGGTCGGCCCGGCGGGATGGAGATCTTCGTCAACGTCTCGGAGCGGGCGATGCGGTCGCGGCGCTTCTGGGAGTCGCTGCCGGTCGACCTGACCGGTGTGGTGGTCGAGCTGCACGAGGAGCGGGACGGCCTCGAGGACCGGACGGTCGCGCTCTACCTCGACCGGTTCCGCGCCTGCGGCGCCCGGATCGGCCTCGACGACCTCGGTGCGCGGCCCGGCGACCTCGACCGGATCCTCAGCCTGCGCCCCGACATCGTGAAGGTCGACCGGAGCCTGGTCAGCGGCTGCGACGAGAACGAGGGCCAGGCCGCGGTGGTGCGGATGCTCGTCGAGTTCGCGCTCGCCCACGGAGCGGAGGTGTGCGTCGAGGGCGTGGAGACCGCCGGCGAGCTGGAGAGCGTGCGGGCGGCCGGCGCGACGTACGTCCAGGGCTTCCTGGTCGGGCGGCCCGAGGCGCAGTGGCTCGACGGCCCGGTGCCGGCAAGGGGTCGGCCCGCGGTCGCCGACCCCGTCGGCTGATCATCCGCGGTCGTGGTCCGCGAGCTCGCGGGTGACGTTGGCCCGGGCGCGGTCCTCCCAGAGGTCGCGGGCGGCGGCGGTGTGGAACAGCGTCGGCTTCGCCAGCAGGTCACGCAGTACGACGGCCCGGCCGCGCCGGAAGTCGTCGTCGGGGACGTGGGCGTACTCGGCGCGGACACCGGCCACGTAGCCGGCGTACCGCTGATCGTCCGCGGCCAGCACCGCGAGGTCGGCGTCGCTGAGCACCTGCCCGTTGCGGTCGTCCGGATCCGGCCGGTGGGTCGCGGTCAGCCGGACCAGCCGGGCCACCTCGCGCACCCGGTCGGGGTGGACGCCGGCCGCCGCGAGCTCCGCCTCGGCCAGCGCCGCGGACCGTTGCTCGTCGTCGCCGGCGCCGTCGTAGACCGCGTCGTGGAACCACGCGGCCAGGAGCACCGCCTCGACGTCTTCGGCCTCGGCGGCGAGCGTGGCCACGTGGTCGAGCACCTCGGCGAGGTGGGTCAGGTCGTGGTAGCCGCGCCGCTCGTCGCCGTACGCCGTGAGCAGCCGGTCTCGCAGGTCGACCTGCCCGGGGAGTGGCCACTGGTCGCGAAGGTCCATGCGCCGACGCTAGCGGGGCCGTGTGCGGCGCCGCGGGCTGCCGAGCCGAGTGCCCCCTGAGGGCGAGGGGGAGACGTCCGCGTCTCGGATTCCTAGACTGGAGGGACGGGGTGGGGTGGGAGCTGGTCGATGTCACGAGCAACGGGGCTGCTGTTGTGGGCGCTGACTGCCGTCTCGCTCCTCGTGTTCCCGGTGGTGCCGTCCGCCGCGGGCCGGGACCTGGTCCAGAGCCTCGTCATCGCCACCGCGCTGGCGGTCGCCTGGCGTCACCTGCTCCGGCACCGCGACCTCATGCGCGAGGGGTGGCTCACGCTGTTGATCGCGGTGTCGACGCTCGGGCTCAGCGACGTGGTCCTCGCTGTCGAGATGAACCTGCTCGGCTACGACGAGCGGGGTCGGCTCACGCCCTACCTCGCCTTGCTGGGGTACGTGATCCTCGGGGTGGGGATCGTGCAGTTCCAGCGCAACCGCAGCCGCCGGCGCCCGCTGCCGGGCAAGCCCGAGGCCGTGATCTTCGCGCTGGGGGCGCTCACGCCGCTGCTGGTCTTCCTGATCATCCCCGTCCTCCAGGACGACGATGTCAGCGCCGCGCAGAAGGCGATCACGGTCGCGTTCGCCGCCGTGGACCTCGCCGGCCTCACCGTGGTCCTCCGCGGTGTGCTGACCGACGCGCGACACTCGCCCTCGCTCGTGCTCCTCGGCGGAGCGCTGCTGTCGGCCTTGGCGGCAGCGTCCTGGGCGGGGATGGCGCAGAGCGGTCCGACCATCGGGGTGCGCGTGCTCTTCCTGCTCGCTTTCGTCCTGTTCGCGGCCGGTGTCGCGCACCCGTCGATCCGGATGGCCAGCCTCGGCGCTCCCTGGACCGAGAACGTCCCGTCCCGTCGGTGGATCTGGCTGATGGGCGCGGGGCAGGCCATGCCGCTGGTCACCCTGGGCGTGGTCTGGTTCCTCGGGATCTCCGGGTTCGAGCTCCTGATCACGGTGGGCGGCCTGGGGGTGTCGCTGCTCGTCTTCAGCCGGATGACCGGGTTCCTGAAGCGGATCCGGGAGCAGTCGGACCTGCTCGCCTCACTGGCACGGTCGGACGACCTGACCGGCCTGCACAACCGGAGGTCGTGGGGCTACGAGCTGCAGCGCGCCTGCAGCACCGCGGAGGTGCACGGTGACGCGCTGGCGATCGGGCTGATCGACCTCGACCACTTCAAGTCCTACAACGACACCCACGGCCACCTGGCCGGCGACGATGTCCTGCGCGACGCCGCCGCGAAGTGGCGACACATGCTGCACCCCTCCGAGGTCCTGGCGCGCTACGGGGGAGAGGAGTTCGCGGTGATCCTCCCCGGCTGCACCCTGGAGGACGCGGTGGACCGCCTCGACGAGATGCGACAGGCAACGCCCCACGGCCAGAGCTTCTCCGCCGGGGTGGCGATGTGGGTGCACGGCACGGATCCGGCCGAGACGCTCGCGGAGGCGGACGACGCCCTCTACCGGGCAAAGGCCGAGGGGCGCAACCGGGTGATCGCGGGCGAGCCAGGCTCCGAGGCCCTCATCGCGTCGGCCGTGGAGACCCTCGAGGTGGTGCTGCAACCGATCCTCCGCGCCGACGACATGACGGTGGTGGCCTTCGAGGTGCTCAGCCGGTTCTCCCACAGCGACGAGCCGGCGTCCGTGTTCGCGCACGCCCACGCCCTCGGGTACGGCGACCGGCTGGAGACGGCCGCGATCCGCAAGGCCCTGGAGCTGCCCGGCCGTCCGCCAGGAGTGAAGATCTTCGTGAAAGCGTCCGAGATGGCGCTGCGGACCCAGCGCTTCTGGCAGGAGCTGGCGAGCGATCTCACCGACGTCGTGGTGGAACTGCAGGAAGGGCGGACCGGTCTCGACGACGTCACCCTCGGCGGCTACCTCGACCGGCTGAGGAGCCGTGGCGCGCAGATCGGGCTCGACGACGTGGGCAACCGTGCCACGGACCTGCCGCGCATCGCGGCGCTGCGGCCGGACGTGGTGAAGATCGACCGCAGCCTGGTCCGGGGCTGCCACCGGGTCACCGCCCGCGCGGACGTGCTGCGCGACCTCGCCACCTTCGCACGGCGGAGGGGCGCCGACGTGTGCGCGGAGGGCGTGGAGACCGAGGAGGAGCTCGCCGTGGTCATCGCCTCCGCCGCGAATCTGGTGCAGGGCGACCTGCTGGGAGCGCCCCGGCAGGGCTGGGTCGTGCCGACTCCCCGGGTGCCCTCGGAGTCCTGACCCCCTCAGGGGGTGCCGAGCTCCGCGGGGAGGTCCTCGGTGTGCAGCACCGCGAGCGACGTGACCGCCCGGGTGAGGCAGACGTAGAGCCGGCGCAGGCCGGTGACCCGGTCGGCCTCCGCGGCCACGAGGGCGGCGGGCTCGAGCAGCACCACGTGGTCGAACTCGAGACCCTTGGCCAGGGAGGCGGGGACGACGTCGAGGGGTACGTCGAACTCGACGTCCGCGTCGGCAGGTGAACGGTCCTCGCCGACGACGGCGTGGCCGATGCCGGCACCGGTCAAGGCGGCGACGACGGCCGGGACGACCGCGTCCGGCGCGATCAGGCCCACGGAGCCGACCTTCGCGCGGGTGACCCCGACGAGGTCGACGAGGGGTGCGCCCACCAGGTCGGTCACCCGGGTCAGCTCGAGGTCTCCGCGGGCCCGCCGCACCGACGTCGGCGGTTCGAGGCCGGGGGCGATGACGGGGAGGAGCCGGGCGGCGTACTCGATCACCTCGCCGGGCACGCGGAACCCCTGGGTGAGCTGCTCGATGTGCGCGCCGGGCTTGCCGAGATGCCCGAGCGCGGTGTCCCAGGACCGGCTGCCCCACGGCGTGGTCGCCTGCGCGAGGTCGCCCAGCACGGTGACCGACCCGGTCGAGCAGCGGCGGCCGACGGCGCGCAGCATCATCTCGGAGAGGTCCTGCGCCTCGTCGGCGACGACGTGGCCCAGCGACGGGGTCCGCTCGACCAGGTCCGCCACCTCGTCGATCAGCACGGCGTCGGCGAGCGACCACCGGGCCGAGCCGGGCGCCTTCGACGGCTTCGTCCAGAGCAGGGCCTGCTGCTCCTCGGCCGAGAGCAGGTCGCCGGCCGCCTCGGCCAGCAGGACCGGGTCGCTGAGCAGCCGGTGCACCAGCCGGGCCGGGTCGACGGCGGGCCAGATCGTGTCGACGTACTTCTTCACCTCCCGGCTGCGGGCGACCGCGTCCTGCACCCGGTCGTCGGGGGAGTCGCCGGCGATCTCCATCTTCACGAGGATCCCGTGCGCGAGCCGTTGCGGGAGCATGCCGCGGGCGGCGCCGTAGCGGACTCCGCGGGCGCGCAGGCCTTCGAGGATCTCCTCCACCTCGTAGGCCGCGAGCCGCCAGCGCCGGGCGCCGCGGGGGACGAGCAGTCCCTCGACCGGCGGCCGCACCTGCGACCACAGGGCGCGGGAGACGACCTCGGCCATCCGGGCGTCGCCCTTCAAGGTGGCGACCTCGGGGACGTCCTCGCCGCGGACGGCGTACTTCGTGCTCAGCCCGGCCAGGGTCTTGCCGACCAGCTCCTCGATCGTGGTCTGCTGTGCGTCGATCTCGCCGAGCGCCGGCAGCACGTCGCCGATGTAGCGCAGGAAGGACGCGTTCGGCCCGACCACCAGCACGCCCTGACGCGACAGCTGGTCGCGGTGGGCATAGAGGAGGTACGCCGCCCGGTGCAGCCCGACCGCGGTCTTGCCGGTGCCGGGCGCGCCCTGCACGCACACCGACTCCTCGAGCTCCGCACGGACGATCACGTCCTGGTCCGGCTGGATGGTGGCGACGATGTCGCGCATCGGCCCGACACGCGGGCGCTCGATCTCGGCCTCCAAGATGACCGAGTGCTCGCTGGTGACGCCGGCGAGCAGCTCCTCGTCCTCGAAGGCGGTCATCTCGCCGTGCTGGAAGCCGAACCGGCGGCGCAGCTCGACCCCCATCGGCTCGACCTTGCTCGCGCGGTAGAACGGCAGGCTGATCCGGGCCCGCCAGTCGACCACCATCGGGTCGCCGTCCTCGTCGTTGACGTGCCGGCGGCCGATGTAGAAGCGCTCGCCCCGGGCGTCCTCGTGCGCCTCGTCGTAGTCGAGCCGGCCGAAGAACAGCGGCACCGTCGGGTCGTCGGCGAGCGCCTTCATCCGCCGGAAGATCGCCGACTCGAGGAACTTCTGGCTCACCCAGTCGCCGGCGGCCGAGGAGTCCAGGGAGGCGGTCCGGTCGCGCATCCGGGCCAGAGCGCTGCGGGACTCGGCGAGATGACGCCGCTCGGCCGCGAGGTCGGGTTCGGGGTCGGGGTCAGAGGGAGAACCGGTGGACACGCGGGGACCTCCGAGGCATCGGCGGGGTCGGTGGGAGCCTGGCGACGCTACCAGCGTGGACGGTCGCCGTCACCCGGGTTTTGCGAGACCGAGCCGGGACCTGTGCGCCTTTCGTCCGTTTCCGGTGCCCGGGGTCTGCTTCGCGTGAGAACCTTCGACCATGCGCCACACGGGGGACGCACCGGAGACCGGTCGTGAGGCCGGCACCGAGCCGGGACAGAGGGACGCCGCGACGTCCCGTCGCACGCGACTCCGGGTCGGAGGGTCGGCGCTCCTGCTCGTGGTCTTCGTGATGACCGCCGCCGGCGGCAGCCTCTACTTCCAGCGCAAGGAGGACACCGCCGAGCGGGCGGCCCTGGTCCTCAACGAGGTCATGGCGGAGCTGCGCACCCAGGACGCCGCCGAGGGACGGGCCAGCAGCGGCCGGGTGCACCCCGACGTCACACGTGCCGCGGTCGACAGGTCCGTCGCCGCGGTCGACGACCTGTTGAGCCGGGTCGTGGCGATGGGGGGCGACGCGTCGCACCTCGCCGAGATCCGGGAGCAGCAGCAGACCTACCGCGACCTGGTCATGGCCGAGGTCGCTCTCGTCGAGAGCGGCGACCTGGCCGACGCCGCGACCTTCGCGGACGACGAGGTGGGTCCGGCCTTCGACGCCGTGCTCGGTCACGTGGAACGCCGCGTCGAGGCGCGCACCCTGGCCGCTGATGGCGCCCAGCGCACCAGCGACCTGGGCATGGTGCTGTCGATCGCGATCGCGCTGGTCGGCAACAGCCTCCTGCAGCGCCGGCTCCGGGTGGAGGAGGTGCGCCGGGACCAGGCAGCCGTCACCGAGGCGCGTTACCGCTCCCTCGTCGACCGCAGCGCCGACCTCGTCGTGGTCAGTGACCGCGAGGGTCGGCTGGACTACCTCAGCCCCGCAGCGGAGCGGATCCTCGGGACGCCCGACGGGCGCGCGTCGGAGGGTTGGCGCCTGCACGACGGGATCGACAAGGAGGACCGCAGCGTGCTCGACGCGCTGCTCGCCGCCCCCGACGAGGGGATCCGCGACGTGCGGCTCGTGGACGCGACCGGCGAGCCGCGCAACTTCCAGGTGCAGGCGCGCGACCTCACCGATGACCGCTCGGTCGGCGGGATCGTGCTCACCTTCCACGACGTCACCGACCAGCGCGAGCTCGAGGCCGAGCTGACGAAGCGGGCGCTGCACGACCCGCTCACCGGCCTGCCGAACCGCAGCCTGTTCACCCACGAGATCCAGCTCGGCCTGAGGAACATGCGTCGCTCGGAGGTCGGGCTCGCGGTGCTGCTGATCGACCTGGACCGGTTCAAGGAGATCAACGACACGCTGGGTCACCACGTCGGCGACCAGGTGCTGTCCCAGATCGGTCCGCGGCTTCAGCAGGTCCTTCGCGAGCAGGACACGCTGGCAAGGCTCGGCGGCGACGAGTTCGCCGTACTGCTGCCAGGGGTGGGCACGGCGGCTTCGGGCGAGCTGGTGGGGCGCAAGATCCAGGAGGCGCTGGAGGAGCCCTTCGTGATCAACGGGCTCGACCTGCACGTCGAGGCGAGCATCGGCGTGGTCGTCGGCGGGGACCACGGCGACGACCAGGCGACGCTGATGCAGCGTGCCGACGTGGCGATGTACGAAGCCAAGCGTCAGGGCGCGGGCGTGGTCGTCTACGCCTCCTCCATCGACACCAACAGCCCGGAGCGGCTGGCGGTGCTCAGCGAGCTCCGGCACGCCGTCGAGGAGGACCAGCTCGTCCTGCACTTCCAGCCGCTGGTGAGCCTGTCGACCGGAGAGGTCGAGGTCGCCGAGGCGCTCGTCCGCTGGAACCACCCGACCCGGGGACTGCTGGCGCCGGCCGACTTCGTCCCGGCCGCGGAGCAGACCGGGCTCATCTCGGTGATGACCCGGCACATCCTCGAGCGCTCGCTGGAGCAGGTGCGTCGCTGGCGGCAGGCCGGGCTCACCCTGCCGGTGTCGGTGAACGTGTCGGCGCGCAACATCGCCGACCCGCGCCTCGTGAGCGACCTGTCCGCGCTGCTCGAGCAGTACGACGTGCCGGCGTACCTGCTCCGGCTCGAGATCACCGAGTCCGCCATCATCGCGGACCCCGATCGGGCTGCCGAGGTGCTGGCCGCCGTCAACCGGCTCGGGGTCGGCCTCGCGATCGACGACTTCGGGGCCGGCTACACGAGCTTCGCCCAGCTGCACGGGCTCCGGGTCTCCGAGCTCAAGATCGACCACAGCTACGTGACGGTGATGGACTCGCACGCCAGCAGCGGCGTCATCGTCCGGAGCCTCATCGACCTCGGCCACAACCTCGGGCTGACCGTGACCGCCGAGGGTGTCGAGTCGCTCACGGTGATGCGCGCGCTGGTCAAGGCGGGCTGCGACCTCGCCCAGGGCTATCTGCTGACGCCCGCGCTTCCGGCCGACGAGTTCGACGCGTGGGTGGCCACCTGGGACGCGGAGGCGTTTCTCGACCAGGTCCGCTCGTCCGGCACGCTCGACCGGGCCTGACCGGTGCAGGTGCCAGGCCCCTGGCACACTGGCGCGATGCGTGACGCCTTCAGCCTCGACCCGTCGCTCGTGCACCTCAACCACGGCTCGTTCGGCGCCGTTCCGCGGGTCGTGTCCGAAGCGCAGCAACGGATCCGTGAGCGGGCCGAGGCCAACCCGATGCGGTTCTTCCGGGTCGACTCACCCGACCTGAAGGCGCAGGCCCGTGAGGTCGCGGCGGCCTTCCTCGGTGTCGGAGCCGACGAGGTGGCGATGGTCCGCAACGTCACCCAGGCGACCTCGACGATCCTGTCCTCGCTGACCTTCTCGGGCCGGCTCGGTCCGGGTGACGTCATCGTGACCGGCGAGCAGGGCTACGAGTCCGTGCGGCGCTCCGTCGTGCACTGGTGCGAGCGCAGCGGCGCCACGCACGAGGTCGTCCGGTTCCCGCTGGACGCCGACGACGCCACGATCGTGTCCGCGTTCCGCTCCGTCTTCGACGAGGTCGGTGCGCGCGGTTCTCGCGTGCGGCTGGTGGTCACCGACCACATCACCTCGCCGACGGGGATGGTGCTCCCGGCCGCGGCGATCGCGGCTGCCGCGCGCGAGGTCGGCGCACTCACGTTCGTGGACGCGGCGCACGTCCCCGGGCAGCTGCCGGCCGACCCCGCGGCGACGGGCGCGGACTTCTGGAGCGGCACCTGGCACAAGTGGGGCTTCGCGCCGCGGGGGACCAGCGCGCTGTGGGTGGCCGAGGCCGAACGACCCGGACTGCAGCCGCTGACCACGAGCTGGAACCACGGGATGGCGTTCCCGTGGCCGTTCGACACCTACGGCACCGACGACTACAGCGCCTGGTTCACCCTCGAGGCCGCGGTCGGGTTCTGGGCAGAGGCGGGCGGCCACGCCATCGCCGACCGGGCGTCGACGCTGCTGGACAAGGGGGCCGCCGCGGTGGCCGGGTCCCTGCCCCCGGTCGACGCACCGGTCCCCGCGTCGGCCGCGCCGTGCCTGCGGCTCGTCCCGCTGCCCGAGGGGGTGGCCACGACGACGGAGGCGGCGGCCGAGGTGTACGAGCGGCTCAGCGCGTCCGGCGTCGAGGCCCAGGTGACGGCGTACGGCGGCCAGGGCTACATCCGGCTCTCCGGGGCGGTCTACAACGAGCTCGCCGACTACGAGCGGCTCGCCGCGGTGCTGCCGACCGTGCTCTGACGGCGCCGGTCCTCAGGCGGCGATCGGCAGGTGGTCGGCGAACTCGTCGACCTTGCGCTGCCAGCCGTCCTCGAGCGGTCCCTTCATGCCGGTCACGTAGACCCTGTCCTCGGCGACCTCGACGAGGCCTTTGCCCTGCAGGATCTCGTTCATGGTCGGCCTGACCTTCTCGTAGCGGGCGACCTCCTCCTCCGTGGGCGTCCGGCCGGTCTTCTTGTCCGGCCGTGGTGCCCCCTCCGTGGTCAGCAGCGCGTACTTCGTGCCCGCGGCCAACTGGGTCTTCCTCAGGAACCGGCGCATGCTGCCGATCGGCTTCCCCATCCGGCCCGGCGAGCTGAACAGGTAGAGGTCCGCCTCCGGCAGGTGCCGGGCGTCCACCTCGCGGATGTGGTGCACCTCGACCGTGACGTCCTTGAGGGTCATGTGCTTCTTGAACTCCTCGGCGACCAGGGCGCCGTTGCCGAACTTCGAGGCATGCAGGTACGTGATCTTCATGGTCCTCACCTCACCCTCGATCCTCGCGCTCGGCCGCGACGACGGGCAGAGCCGAACGTCACCCACCGGGCCGTTCGGCACTGGCGGCAGGACGGCGGACGCGGGCACGGTAAAGGAACCGGTCGGCCGTCGGGGGTTCGGTGCCCGCGTTGCCTGACCGAACGAACCGGAAAGGCAGGCATTTCCATGACAACAGGCATCCGACGCCGCCGCCGTCTCGTCATCGCCACCACGCTCGCGACGTCGCTGGTGGTGCTCGCCGCACCAGGGGGATCGCAGGCCGCTGCGAGCGACGTCGACCCCGCCGCACTGGCGCGCGGGAAGAACCCCGCGATCACCCACCTCGTCCGCAACACCATCCGCGACGGCGCCCTGAGGGTCCCCGCGACGAAGGGTCAGCACATCGCGCTCTGGAACACGGCCCGCGGGTACGTCCTCCAGGACGCCCTGCGTGGCGGGGACTTCCGGCTGGTGCAGGTTGCCCGCAACGGCGACAAACGCCTGATCACGAGGCGGGCGTCGTTCACCGTGGCGGTGTCCGGCCAGGGCCGGCGCGTCGCCTGGGACACCTTCGTGGGTCCGGTGGAGGGCCCGCCGTCCGTCGTCACCGTGGTCAACCCCGACACGGGACGCGTCATCGCCAGTCGCAGGTTCGCCCAGGGGGCCCACGTGGTCGCGGTCACCGGGAGCCGGGTGCTGCTCGCGCGGATCTCCAGGCCGAGGACCAACGGCACGTTGTGGTGGAACTACGAGAAGAACACCCTGCGCCCGTACGCCGACCAGTCCGCGGTCGCGGTCGACTTCCGCAACAACCGGGTCGTCTTCGACATCCCGCGCGACGCCCCCGCGTGCAACCGCGTCGCGTCGTTCACGCGCCCGTCGCACACGTTGTGGAAGAGCTGCCTGTGGTACCCCGAGGACTGGAGTCCGGACGGCCGGCACGCCGTCTCGACGCACACCTACTTCGACGCCGCGGGCACCAACCGCTGGCGGGTGATCGACGGCCGCACCGGGGAGCGGCTGAGTCGGGTCACCGGCCGACTGGACTGGCAGGCAGTCTGGGAGGACGACAGGCACTTCCTGACCATGGCGGTGAACGAGGCAGGAGCCGCCGCGGTCATCCGCTGCGACCTCGACTCGACCTGCGAGCGGGCCAGCCGCCTGTGGGACGTGACCCTCGGGCCTGACGACTTCTATGTCGCCCCGCCGGTCGTGCTGGCCGAGAACTGAGGTTCAGGCGGACGTGACGTCGTCGGCGTCGACGATCCGGTAGGCGTAGCCCTGCTCGGCCAGGAACCGCTGCCGGTGCTGGGCGAAGTCGGCGTCCACGGTGTCCCGCGAGACGATCGCGTAGAACCGCGCCGAGCGGCCGTCCTGCTTGGGACGCAGCAGCCGGCCGAGCCGCTGGGCCTCCTCCTGTCGCGACCCGAACGAGCCCGACACCTGGATCGCCACCGCCGCGGACGGCAGGTCGACCGAGAAGTTGGCCACCTTGGACACCACGAGCAGGTCGAGCTCGCCGTGGCGGAACGCGTTGAAGAGCCGCTCGCGCTCCTTGACGGGGGTGTCGCCCTTGATGACCGGGGCGTCGAGCCGCTCGCCGATCTCGTCGAGCTGGTCGATGTACTGGCCGATCACCAGGGTCGGCTCGCCCTGGTGCTTCGCGACGAGCTGCTCGACCAGCTTGGTCTTCGCGCCGGTGCACGACGCGAGCCGGTAGCGCTCCTCCGGCTCGGCGGTGGCGTAGACGAACCGCTCGCCCTCCGGCAGGGTCACCCGGACCTCGATGCAGTCGGCGGGGGCGATGTAGCCCTGCGCCTCGATGTCCTTCCAGGGTGCGTCGTACCGCTTCGGCCCGATCAGGCTGAACACGTCGCCCTCGCGGCCGTCCTCGCGGATCAGGGTGGCGGTCAGGCCGATCCGGCGCCGGGCCTGGAGGTCGGCGGTCATCCGGAAGATCGGGGCCGGCAGCAGGTGGACCTCGTCGTACACGATCAGGCCCCAGTCCTTCGCGTCGAACAGCTCCAGGTGCGCATAGACGCCCTTGCGGCGCGTGGTCATCACCTGGTACGTCGCGATGGTGACCGGCCGGATCTCCTTCTTGGTGCCGGAGTACTCGCCGATCTCGTCCTCGGTCAGCGAGGTCCGCCGGATCAGCTCTTCCTTCCACTGCCGCGCCGACACCGTGTTGGTGACCAGGATCAGCGTGGTGGCCCCGGCCTGCGCCATCGCGGCCGCGCCGACGATGGTCTTGCCGGCGCCGCAGGGGAGTACGACGACGCCGGACCCGCCGTGCCAGAACGACTCGGCTGCCTCACGTTGGTAGGACCGCAGCGTCCAGCCGTCCTCGGCGAGCTCGATCGGGTGGGCCTCGCCGTCGACGTAGCCCGCGAAGTCCTCGGCCGGCCAGCCGATCTTGAGCAGGGCCTGCTTGAGGTTGCCGCGCTCGGACGGGTGGACGGCGACCGTGGACTCGTCGAGCCGCGTGCCCAGCATCGGCTTGATCTTCTTGGCGCGCAGCACCTCCTCCAGCACCGGCCGGTCGCTGCTGGTGAGCACCAGGCCGTGCGTGGGGTGCTTGTCGAGCCGGAGCCGGCCGTAGCGGGCCATCGTCTCGGCGATGTCGACGAGCAGGGCGTGCGGGACGGCGTACCGGCTGAAGCTCAGCAGGGTGTCGACCACCTGCTCAGCGTCATGACCGGCGGCGCGGGCGTTCCAGAGCCCGAGCGGGGTGAGCCGGTAGGTGTGCACGTGCTCGGGGGAGCGCTCGAGCTCCGCGAACGGCGCGATCGCCTTGCGGCAGTCCTGGGCGCGCTCGTGCTCGATCTCCAGGAGCAGGGTCTTGTCGGACTGGACGATCAGGGGGCCGTCGTTCACTGTGCGGCAGCCTTCTGGCGCGCGCGGTAGGCGGCCACGTTGGCGCGGGACGAGCACCGGTCGGAGCAGTACCTCCGCGACTGGTTCGGGGAGGTGTCGACGAAGACGTCGGTGCACGGGCTCGCGTCGCACACGCCGAGCCGGGTGGCGCCGAGGTCGCACACGAGCGTCGAGAGCCCCATCAGCGACTCGGCCACGAGCAGCTCCGCCACCGACGACTGCCGGTCGGCGACGTGCATGTGCCAGTTCGGGCCCTGGCCGTCCTTGCCGCCGTGACCGGCGATGTAGGGCGTCACCGGGTGCCTGGCGAGCAGCGTGTTGAGCTGCTCGACCACGGCCTCCTCGTCCCCGTCGTTGGACGCCTCGAAGACCGGGCGGAGCTCACGCTGGAAGCGGCGCAGAGCGGCGGCGTCGCGGTCCGTGACCTGGTCGTGCAGCCACGCACGCTGGTCGAGGAACGCGATCACCGCGTCTGCGTCGGCCAGGTCGACGTTGACGAGCCCCGCGGAGCGCTCGGCGTAACGAACAAAGTCCATCCCTACATCTTACGAGGCGGAGCAACTCCGTCCCCGCGCCCGCAGGAGAGGGGCACGTGGTGGTCAGCCGGGGGTGCTGAGCAGCGAGACGTAGGGGAGGGCCCAGGCGAAGGCGGCAGCCGCCGCGCCGTCCACGTCGGGGGAGGGCTGCTCCACGGTGCGGGGGTCACGCAGCGCGTCCTGATAGGCCGCCACCTCCGCGACGATCGCCCCGGCGCCGCCCTCGTGACGGAACGCGGCGGCCTTGAGGTCGTCGGCGAGGTCGAGCGTCTCGGCGAGCTCGTCGACCGGCAGCCCCAGCAACAGGTCCAGGGCGGACAGCATCCCCGCGGTGAACGCGAAGTCCGGGTCACAGGTCTCCCGCTGACGGGCGAGCAGCTCACTCGTGCGGGCACGGACCAGGGAGATGGCCAGCCCGTCCACGCTCCCGGCGGCGTGCGCGCTGAGCATCGTCAGCGCGATCCACTTGCGGATCCGGTTCGAGCCGAGCAGCACCAGCGCCTCGCGGACGGTCCGGATCGGGTGCCGGACGCCGCCATAGGCCCCGATCGACGCCATCTGGAGCACCTGGACCACCAGACCGGGCTCGCGGCGCAGGATCGCCTCGATGTCCTCCAGCTCGACGTCCTCGGTCAGCAGCATCAGGGCGAGCTGGAGCTGGGTGACCGACGAGGCGCCGATCGTCCGGCCCTGCACGATGTGCGGTCGTTCGATCGCATAGCCCTGGAACAGGTCGAACCCCTGGGACCGCGCCCACTCGACGTCATCGTCGGTCTCCACCTTCTCGGCCAGCAGCAGGACGTCGTACGCGCGGCACCGGGCCGCCAGCGCCGCGACCTCGTCCCGCGTGCTGGCCCGGAAGTCGATCTTGACGACCGAGGCCAGCTCGAGCAGCTGCTCGGCCCCCTCGCGCCAGACGAAGTCGTCCAGGGCGAGTGCGAAGCCCTGCCCGACGAGCTCACGACAGCCCTCGATGGCCTCGTCGTCCGCGACGACCGTCTCCAGGATCTCGATCACCGTGCGTGCGGACGGCAGCGTCACCGGCGTGTCCCCGACGAGCACCCCGCGCTCCGCGTTGCAGAACACCGTCTTGTCGCCGACGAGCTGGTCGAGCCCGATCGACAGGGCGCCGAGCACCACCTGAGCGGTCATCTGCTCGCCGTCCGGTCGCGGGGTGTCCGGATGCGTCGGGCGGTACAGCAGCTCGAACCCGACCACCGCGCCCGCGCGGTCGACGATCGGCTGCCGCGCGACCGCGACTGCCAGAGCGGACGACGGACCCTCCGTCACCGCGCCATCTGTGAGCACCTGCTCCCCCGTCCGAAAAGACTGCGGCCCACAGTCTGGCCGACCGCGGCCGGTTCCGGGCTGGAATGCGATGAGTGTGACCGGGCGCTCGTGCCGGACGACCGGCCCACTGCTGCGGCCGACAAGCCCGTCCCGCTCAAGTCCTGGGTCCCGGATGCCGACATTTCTCCATGAGTCCGGTTCGTGGCAAGGGGATGCAGTGAGGGAATCGCGCTGGCTGGTGAGCGCACTACTCCTGGGCCTACTGGGCTACGGAGCGCTCCTGCTTGCCTCCACGCCGGTGCCGGACCGGGCCCGTGACCTGATGCTCGCCCCGCTCGTGCTGGTGCTTCCGGCCGCGGTGCTGCGCCGGCTGGCCCTCCTCCGCGGCGACGACCGGGTCTGGCTGATGACGCTGGCCGCCGGTGCGGCCACCTTCCCGCTGAGCCGGCTCAGCGACACCGCCACCGGGCTGTCCGGCTGGGCGCCCCTGCACTGGGCCACCGACGTGCTCACCCTTGCCGGCCCCGTCGTCCTGCTGGTCGGCCTGGTGCTCGCGGTCCGCCAGCGGATGAGCGGGATCCGCCTCAACGTGCTCCTCGACGGCCTGGCCGGTGCACTGGCCGGAGCGGCCGTGGCCGCCCTGCTGATCTCGCCGCTCGTCCACGAGGTCTGGAACGGGTCCTGGAGCGCCACCGTGCTGCTCGGCCGTCCGCTCCTGACCGCCGCGCTCTCCGCCGCGGCCGTGGGTGCCTTCGGCCTCGTCGGCGCCGGGCACGCCCGCCAGTTCGGCCCCTGGGCAATCGGGCTCACCCTGCTCGCGGCCTCCGCCATCGCCGACGCCACCCGAGTCGCCGCCGGGAGCTTCGCGGTCGGGACCTGGTCCGACGTGCTCCCGGTCGTCGCCCTGACCCTCGTCGCTCTCGGAGCCACGTCCCCCGACGCCGAGATGAAGTCCCGAGTCCCCGGGGCGCGGTCCCTCGGCGTCCCGGCCACGGCGGCGGTGTTCGCCGTGGTGGCCCTCACGCTGGCGCCGGACTGGCACGAGGCCGTCGTACCGTCCGTGCTGGCGCTGGCCACCCTGGCCGTGTGCGCCGCGCGCTTCCTGCGCGTCTTCCGGCAGCTGCGCGAGCTGGCCGCGATCCGTGAGCAGGCGATGACCGACGAACTCACGGGCATCGCCAACCGGCGCGCGCTCTACCAGCACCTCGACGAGCTGATCGACCCGGCGGACGGCACCGGGAAGCCGGCCGAGTTCGCGGTCGCGCTGATCGATCTCGACCACTTCAAGGAGGTCAACGACACCCTCGGCCACGCCACCGGGGACGCCCTGCTCAAGGGTGTCGTCGGCCGGTTCGCCGCCGCGCTGGAGGAGCTCGAGACGCCGCACCTGCTCGCCCGCCTGGGGGGTGACGAGTTCGCGGTGGTGCTGCACGAGGCGTCCTCCCGGAACGCGGCCTTGATCGTCGGTGAGGCGCTCCACCAGAGCCTGGCCGAGCCACTGGACCTGCCGGACACCCAGCTGCACGCCCAGGCGAGCATCGGCCTGGCCACCGCGCCGCTGCACGGGACCACCCGCGGCGAGCTGCTGTTCGCTGCCGACGCGGCGATGTACGCCGCCAAGACCTCCGGCGACGCGGTCCGCTTCCACGCCCCCAAGAAGGACGAGAAGTCCCAGCAGCTCGAGCTCTCCGAGCAGCTCTACCGAGCGGTCGAGCGGAACGAGCTGACCGTGGACTACCAGCCGATCCGTCGCATCGAAGGCGAGATCGTGGCGGTCGAGGCCCTGGTCCGCTGGGAGCACCCCGAGCGGGGCCGCCTCGAGCCGGCGGAGTTCCTCGACGCGGCGCAGCGCTACCGGCTCACCGGGGCGATCGCGGAGCGGGTGCTCGACATCGCGCTGGGCGACCTCGCCTCGTGGCGGGTGGACGGGGTCCCGCTCACGCTGTCGCTGAACCTCTCGGCGGCTGACCTGCGCGACGAGACGATCGTCAGCACGGTCGCCAACGCCCTGCTCGCGCACCGGCTGCCGGCGAAGGTGCTCACCATCGACATCAGTGAGGCCGGCCTGATGGTCGACGTGGACCGGATCCGCGGCGTCATCGAGGCGTTGAAGGACCTCGGCGTCCGGCTCGCGCTCGACGACTACGGCACCGGCGGGACCAGTCTGCAGTCCCTGACCACCCTGCCGTTCGACGAGCTCAAGCTCGACCGCAGCTTCCTCAGGGGCCTGACCTCGTCACTGCGCAACCAGGGGATCGTGCGCTCCACCATCGAGCTGACCCGCGCCTTCGGGCTGCGCATGGTCGCCGAGGGCGTGGAGGACAAGCACGCGCTGGCGCTGCTCGGCGAGCTCGGCTGCGACCTCGTCCAGGGCTTCCACCTCGGCCACCCGATGAACGCCGCCGACTTCGAGGCAGAGCTCGCGCGTCCCACGGGCGGCAAGCACAAGATGCTCCCCGACCAGGCCACCTACGCCGTCCAGCACCCCACGCCCACGCAGCGGGGCGACGGCCGGCGACGCGGGACGGGGATCACGACGTCGCAGTCGTGACACCGGTGATCCGGTGCACCGCGAACGAGCGGACCTCCTCGCTGCGGTGGTCGTACGCCGTCAGCCAGCCACCCTCGACCTTCACCGGGTCGACCACCCGCTCCACCGTCGACCCGTGGTTGTCGACGTAGCCGATCCACACCGTCTGCTCGGCCTCGAGCGCCTCGCGCAGCGCCGCCAGCGTGGACGTCGGGGTGCTGCGGGGTAGCCGGCCGGCCGCGGTGTCCGGCGGCCGGTTCTCGGTGGCCCGGTCGCCCGCTCTCACAGCGGTGACCGTCGCGGCGATCCGGGCCGAGAACCGGGCGGCCGCCTTGGCGTCCTGGGGGCGCGGGGCGAGCAGCTCGCTGGGCGTCGTACGCGTCCGCGGCGTCTTGGCCCGGTGCACCTCGCGACGGGCCAGCCGGACGGTCCCGTCGGGGGCCTCGACCACCGGCGCGGAGCCGAGCTCGCGAAGCCGGGGGAGCAGCACGTCGAGCGGCACGTCGCTGACCACGACCGTCGGCGCGATCCGCCGCAGCCGCAGGCTCGACGCCTTCGGGTGGTGCACGAGCTCGGTGAGCGCCGACTCGTCGTCGCTGCGCAGGAACGACTCGGCGGAACCGACCCGCACGGTGCCGAACTTCCGGGACACGTCGTCGACGAGGTACACCAGCGGCTGCGGCACCGGGGTCCGTGACGACGACGCGAGGAAGTCGTGCACCTCCCCGACCGACCAGCCCGAGTCGAACGCGCGACGCACCGAGCGCTCGGTGAACCGGTAGACGGTCGCGCCGCCCCGGGACTCGATGTCGGCCATCGTCGCGAGGTTGTGCGCGAGATCGTGGGCGAGCGGCCCGGGCGCGACCGCGGTGAGGTCGGCCTGGAGCAGCATGTGGTCGACCGGCTCGGGGAGCAGCGGCTCCATCGCGGCCGGCGCGGTGTGCAGCGGGTCGTCGTCGGTGAGCAGCGCCCGGCCGTGCGTCGCCACCCCGCCGAGCGCGACGACGCCGACGACGGCGGCCTCCTCGACGGCCCAGGCGACCGCCTCCGCACGGGCGGCGGGGCGCCGCGGCCGGAGCCACGCCAGCCGGGCGACCAGCGACGGCACGCCCGTCCCGGCGGCCAGCACCTCCCCGTCGGGCAGCGCGGCGATCTCCAGCAGCGCGCTGCGGCGGGTCTCGGCCAGCCAGGACCGCTCCAGGTCGGGCACCAGCGGGTTCACCGGCTTGCCGTTGAGCCGGCTGCCGACGAGCCCGACGAGCCGGGGGCTGTCCAGCCAGGTCAGCGCCAGCTTCGCCCAGCGGTCGGCCACCGTGCCCGCGGCCCAGACGTCGAAGGCGTCGGTCGGCAGCCAGGCGGTGTCGTGCTCGTCGGTGGCGCCCACCGCGACCAGCCCGGCCGCGGCGGCGAGCTCGATGTGCAGGGCGGCGACCCGCTCCTCGACGTGCAGCAGCTCGGCGGCGGCGCGGAGCTCGCGGACCCCGAGGCCCCCGGTGCGCAGGCCGCCCGGGGCCGCGGTGCCCCAGTGCTCGAGGAGCAGCTCGACGTGCCGGACCAGCTCGAACGCGGCGCCGGCGGCGGCCCGGTCGACGAGGGCGGCGTCCCGTGCGGAGGTGGCGAGCGGCGGCGCCACGTCGACCGGCTCACGGGTGGTGCGGCCGCCGCGCAGCGAGACCACGACCTCCCGGGGGACGGCCACGTGCCTGCGGTCGCGGGCGATGAGCAGCCCGCGGGCGAGCAGCTGGTCGACCGGGCCGGCCTCGTCCCCGCGGCCGACGGGCCGGTCGGTGCTCTCGACGCTGCCGTCCTTGCCCTGCCGCTCGAGGTGCTCGAGGATCGCCCGCGCCTTGTCGTCGACCTCGCCGATCAGCACCTCGACGTGCGCCGGGTCGGCCAGGTGCGCGGCGATCGCGGTGACGTCGCGGTGCCGGTCGCCGCTCGGGGTGATCCCGAGGTCGCGGGCGAGCGACGTGACCCGGCTCGGGCCGTAGCCGGCGAGCAGCGTCTCGGCCGAGGGGCCGAGCCCGCTGACCGTCGTACCGATCACGTCCGTGACCACGCTCAACGCCCGCAGCGACTCGTCGGTGCCCCAGACCAGCGCCATCCCTCGGATTCGCTCCACGGCCGCGTCGACGGACTCGGCGGGGGCGTTGACCCGGTCACGGAGCAGGGCGAGCGACACACTGCCGCCGGACGCGACCACCGCGTCGAGGACGGTCAGCTCGAGGGTGGTGAGCTGGTCCGTGGCTCGCAGCACCGATGCCCGGGTGCCGGCCCGGGACGCCAGCTGGGCCGAGTCCTGGGGCGCCGGCGTGGCCAGGTCCGGACGGTCCCGGAGCAGGCGCAGCAACGCGTCGTCGGGCCAGCTGCGGAGCTGCTCGGCGAGGGTGCGGGGCGCGTCGTGGGACATCCGCACCACGTTACCGCCCACGCCACCCTCGCCGTGCCGTCATGCCCTCCCCGGGCAGTGCCGGACCAACTGACAAGATGGCGCGCATGGCAGTCATCGAGGCACGGGGGCTCGGGAAGGTGTACGGCGGCAAGCCCGCCGTCCGCGACCTGAGCTTCGACGTCCATCCCGGCAGCGTCACGGGCTTCCTCGGCCCCAACGGCGCCGGCAAGTCCACCACCATGCGGCTCATGCTCGGGCTCGACCACGGCGCGGGCGCGACCACCTTCGACGGGGTGCCGTTCACGGCGCTCGAGCGCCCGATGCTGCACGTCGGCGCGCTGCTCGAGGCCAAGCCGTTCCACCCGACGCGCAAGGCGCGCAACCACCTGCGGATGCTCGCGGTCGCCAACGGCATCCCGACTGCCCGGGTCGACGAGGTCCTCGAGCAGCTCGGTCTCACCACGGTGGCGCGGAAGAAGCCCCGCACCTTCTCCCTCGGCATGGGCCAGCGCCTCGGCCTGGCCGCCGCACTGCTCGGCGACCCGCACACGCTGATCCTCGACGAGCCGGCCAACGGCCTGGACCCGCAGGGCATCCAGTGGATCCGTGAGCTGCTGCGTGGGTTCGCCGCGGCCGGCCGGTCCGTGTTCGTCTCCAGCCACCTGCTCTCCGAGATGGCCCTGATGGCCGACAACCTCGTCGTCATCGGCCGAGGCGAGCTGATCGCCAGCGGCCCGATCGGCGACTTCGTGAAGTCGTCGCGGCACAACTCGGTGCTGGTCCGGTCCCCGCAGGCGACCGACCTGGCCGCGGCGCTCACCGAGCAGGGCGCGACCGTCGAGGCGGTCGAGCCGGGCCTGATCTCGGTGAGCGGTGTCGAGGCAGCCGCGATCGGCGACCTCGCGTTCGACCGCTCCATCCGGCTGCACGAGCTCGCGCCCCGCGCGGCCACGCTCGAGCAGGCCTTCCTCGAGGCCACGGGCGGCGCGCAGGAGTACGAAGCGCACCAGGTCGACCGGCCCCCGGCTCCCGACCCGACCGCGGTCCCGGCCGACCGGGGCGCGGTCCCGGCCGCACCGACCAGCACCGACGCACCGACCCGCAAGGAGGGCGAGGCATGAGAGACGCCCTGGCCTATGAGTGGCTCCGCATCCGGACGATCCGGTCGACGTACTGGCTCACCGGTCTCGCCCTCGGCTTCAGCGTCCTGGTCGCGGTCGCCGTCTCGTGGGCGATGCGCGTGTCGATCGGCGGGCCCGACAGTCCGAGCCAGCAGGACATCGGCGAGATCGGCGCCTGGCTGGGCACGCAGTTCGCCCGGGCCGGTGCGCCGCACTTCGTGGGCTACCTGCTGGCGATGATCGGGATCTTGTCGTGGGGCCACGAGTACCGCCACGGGATGATCCGGGCCACGCTGACGTCGCTGAACTCGCGGACCTCGGTGTGGCTGGCGAAGTACGTCGTGGTCGTCGCCTGGGTGGCGGTCACCGTCACCGTGGGGTTCCTGCTGTCGGTGTCCATCGGCGCGGCGTTCCTGTCCGGCACCGGCATCGGGGTGTTCGGCGACGAGACCTGGTCGGCGCTCGGACGTGCCGTGCTCTCCGCGGTGCTGCTGGCCTGCCTGGCGATGGCGTTCACCGGCGTCGTGCGCAACCAGACGGCAGCGCTGGTCCTGCTGTTCCTGTGGCCGCTGGCGATCGAGAACGTGATCACGCTGGTCTTCTACCTCGTCCCCGGCCTGGACGACCAGGCGGACGTGACCCGGTTCCTGCCGTTCGCGGCGGCGGGCCGGATCAACAACGACAGCGTGTTCAGCCAGGGGGAGTCCCTGTTCGGCAACCCGATGTCCTGGGTCGGCGGCCTGGTGATCTTCGGGGCGTTCACGGCCGCGCTGATGGCCGCCGGCATCGCGCTGTTCCGCAACCGCGACGCCTGACCCCACCGATATCGGTATGGATCCGGCGCGGAATCCGGTCCTCTATCCATACCGATATCGGGGTCATCTGGTGGGGCGGTGCGGGCTACAGGTCGATCGGGCGCAGCACCCGGTCGACGCCGTGCGCGATCTGCACGTTGCCCTTGTTGATGTTCTTCGCAGCCCGGATGACGGTCGCGTTCTTGTCGTCCTTGTCGGCGTCCTGCAGGCGCACGTGGTCGCCGACCACGTTGACCTTCAGGGTGCCGCCCTGGGCGGTGTCGAGGGTGGCGCCGTCGGCGGCCTTGGCCTGCGCGTAGCGGATCGTCGCGCCCGGCACCACGTGGTAGAGCAGCACCGTCTCGATGGTGTCTGCGTCGAGCGTCTTCAGCGTGCGCCAGACGCCCCGCTCGCCGGCCTTGCGGTCGCCGGTCAGGTCGGTGACGAGCTTGCGGAAGGCGCGGTCGGTCGGCACGAACGCGGTCAGCGCGGTGTCGCCGTCGGCGAGCACGGCGACGGGGCTCCCCGGCTTCGCCTCGAGGACGGCGTAGACCGCCTTCTCGACGATGTCGAAGTCGTCCCAGCTGCCGTCGAGCTTGTTGCCGTCGGCGGCGAGGACCTCGGCGAGGCTGGTCGTCCCGGTCGGCGCGGCCTGGGCCGGCGCGGCCCCGATCACGGCGGCGGAGGCGAGCGCCCCGGCGGCGAGGGTGGCGACAATGCGGGAGGTCGGGCGGATCGTGCTCATGCGATTCTCCTTGAGTCTGGCGGTACGGCGACCCTCCGCCGACGTACCGCGCATGGCTGTGCTCCTTGCCTCCCGTTCGGCGGCGCGGCCGCCCCGGACTGGTTGAACGCAAAACTTCTTTGGCCGGACTAGGCCACGGGTAGCCTGCGGCCATGCAGCAGCAGCGTGGCCGTCCGCAGCCGGGCACTCGATGAGCGACCCGTTCCTCGCGCTGCTCGCCGCGGACGCGCCCCGGGAGGCCTTCGACGCCGTCGTCACCGACGCGCTCGCGGCGGGTGCGGACCCCGCGGAGGTCGAGCGGCTCCGCGAGGGGCGTACGGCGGCCCTGCGGGTGCGCGACCGGATGGAACGGCACCGGCGCCGCGAGGCGGAGATGACCGCGCTCTACGAGACCGCCAGCGACCTCACCGCGATCCGCGACGTCGACACGATCCTCGCCGCGATCGTGCGGCGGGCCCGGCAGCTCCTCGGCGCCGACATGGCCTACCTGTCCCTGAACGACGAGGCCGACGGCGCCTCCTACATGAAGGTCACCGACGGCGCCCTCACCGCCGAGTTCCGCAGCCTGCGGCTCCCGCTGGGCACGGGCCTGCTCGGGCTCGTCGCGCAGACGGGTGCGCCGTACTTCACCGAGGACTACCAGGCCGACGAGCGGTTCGTGCACCGCGACTACATCGACACCGCCGTGGCCGGCGAGCAGATCCGGGCGATCCTCGGCGTGCCCCTGGTGGTCGAGGGCGTCGTGATCGGCGCCCTGCTCGCGGTGCACCGGACGGTCCGGCCGTTCCCGCCCGCGGAGGTGTCGCTGCTGATGTCCTTCGCCGCGCACGCCGCGCTCGCCCTGGAGAACGCCCGGCTCTTCGCGCGGACGCAGGAGGCGCTGGCCGAGGTCGACGCGGCCAACCGGCAGATCCGCGCGCACTCCGAGGCGATGGAGCAGGCGGCCCACGCGCACGACCAGCTCACCGACGTGCTGCTGCTCGGCGGTGGCGTGGCCGAGGTGGCCGCCGTGCTGGCCGGGGTCCTGCACGGCGCGGTCCGCGTCCTCGACGACGAGCTGCGCGAGGTGGCGACCGCCGGGACGGACGAACGCGGCCCCGTCGCGCCCGAGACGCTCTCCGGGGCCGTCGGGCAGGCCAAGCTGTCCGGCCGCAGCGTCGAGGTGGACCTCGGCGGGTCGGAGGGCGCGCCGGCGTACGTCGCGGTCGCCCTCGCCGGCACCGAGCACCTCGGGACCCTGCTGCTGACCGGTCGCGCCGACCCGCTGGGCCAGGCCGAGCGGCGCACGCTCGAGCGTGGTGCGCTGGTCACCGCGCTGGTGCTGCTGTTCGACCGGTCGGTGGCCGAGGCCGAGGAGCGGGTCCGCGGCGAGCTGCTCGCCGACCTGCTCGCGCCCGGGCCGCGCGACGAGCGGCGGCTGCGGGAGCGCGCGCGGCTGCAGCGCGCCGACATCGACAGCCCGGGCGCCGTCGCGGTGGTCGCGGTCGACGGGGACCAGCGCCGCCGGGCCGTCCTGGCCGGCGTGCGGCTGGCCGCGGAGCTCGACGGCCTGGCGGGGGAGCACGCCGGGCACCTCGTGGTGGTCGCGCCCGGGCAGCAGTCGCTGGACGTCGGCCGGCTGCTGCACGAGCGGATCCGGGCGGCCGGTGCCGGCTGCACGGTCGGTGTCGCCGAGGCGACGGGTGGCCCGGCCGGCCTCGCCGCGGCGTACCTCGAGGCACGCCGCTGTCTCGAGGCTCTCGTCACCCTGGGCCGCGCCGGCGAGGTCAGCGACCCGGCCGGACTGGGTGTCGCACGGCTGCTGCTCGGCCAGAACGGCCCCGCGGAGCTCGACGCGTTCGTCGCGCGGACGCTCGGGCCGCTGCTGGAGTACGACGAGCGTCGCGGCACGGACCTGCTGGCCACGCTGGAGGCCTGGTACGCCGCCGGCGAGCGCCAGGCCGAGACGGCCCGACGGCTGCACGTCCACCCGAACACCGTGGCCCAGCGCCTGGAGCGGCTCGGCCGACTGCTGGGGGCGGACTGGCGGGACCCGGCGCGGGGCCTCGACCTCCAGCTCGCGCTGCGCCTGCGTCGACTGCAGACTGGGCCATCCCCACACTGACCCGCCCTGTTTGTGGCTGGTCGGCACATGGTCGGCGACGGGGTCGCCTCCGTAGCGTCAGGCGGCATGAGTGAGACCGCTGTCACGCCCGCCCCGGCCGCACCCGCCCCCTCCCTGACCGGGCGGACCGCCGTGGTCACGGGCGGGGCCAGCGGGATCGGCCGGGCCGTCGCCCGGCAGCTCGCGAGCGCCGGTGCCGCCGTGCTCGTGCTCGACCGCGACGAGGCCGGGGCCAAGGAGGTCGCCGACGACGTCGGTGGCGACTACCTGGTGGCCGACCTGTCCGACCCGGCCGAGCTGGACGGTCTCGGGCTGGGCACCGATCGTCGCGTGGACATCCTCGTGAACAACGCCGGGATCCAGCACGTGGCACCGGTCGAGGAGTTCGACCCCGAGCGCTTCGCGCTGATCCACAAGGTGATGCTCGAAGCGCCCTTCCGGCTGGCCCGGGCCGTGCTGCCGGGCATGTATCAGCGGAACTGGGGAAGGCTCGTCCATGTGTCCTCGGTGCACGGCCATCGCGCCTCCGCGTTCAAGTCGGCGTACGTCAGCGCCAAGCACGGCCTCGAGGGGCTGTCCAAGGTGATCGCGCTCGAGGCCGCCGGCCGTGGCGTCACCAGCAACACCGTCTGCCCCGGCTACGTGCGGACCCCGCTCGTCGAGGGCCAGATCGCCGACCAGGCGCGCAGCCACGGGGTGGCCGAGTCGGAGGTCGTCGACGACGTCCTGCTCAGCCGCACCCCGGTGAAGCGACTGGTCGAGCCCGCCGAGGTCGCCGACCTCGTGGCGTTCCTGTGCGGGTCGGGGACCGACTCGATCACCGGCACGTCGTTTCTCATGGATGGCGGATGGACCGCCGCGTGAAAGGAAGAGAGCACATGTCCTCACCCACCTCCGCCTCCGGGACGGACACCCTCGCCCCACCGGAGAAGACCTCCATCGTCAAGGTGGTCTTCGCCAGCCTGATCGGCACGGCCGTCGAGTGGTACGACTTCTTCCTCTTCGGCTCGGCCGCCGCGCTCGTCTTCGGCCAGGTCTTCTTCGGACAGATCGGCGGCACCGAGGGCACGCTCTACGCCTTCATGACCTACGCCCTCGGCTTCATCGCCCGGCCCCTCGGCGGCATCGTCTTCGGGCACTTCGGTGACAAGGTCGGCCGCAAGACGATGCTGGTCGTCTCGCTGCTGATGATGGGGATCGGCACCTTCGCGATCGGCCTGCTGCCGACGTACGCCGCCATCGGCGTCGCCGCTCCCGTGCTGCTGGTCGTCTGCCGCCTGATCCAGGGCTTCGCGGTCGGCGGTGAGTGGGGTGGTGCCGTCCTGATGGCGGCCGAGCACGGCTCCGACGAGCGCCGTGGCTTCTGGTCCTCGTGGCCGCAGGCCGGAGTCGCGATGGGCAACCTGCTCGCCACCGGCGTGCTGTGGGTGCTGGCCGCGGTGCAGTCCGACGAGGCGTTCATGGCCTGGGGCTGGCGCATCCCGTTCCTGCTGAGCGCTGTGCTGGTGCTCGTCGGTCTCTGGGTGCGGCTCAGCATCGAGGAGTCGCCGGTGTTCGCCGAGGCGAAGGCCGAGATCGAGGCCAAGCAGGCCACTGCCTCGCACATGCCGCTGCTCGAGGTCATCAAGGAGTACCCGCGCGAGGTCTTCATCGCGATGGGCATGCGGATGGCGGAGAACATCTCCTACTACATCTTCACGGTCATCTCGATCACCTATGCGACCACCTACATCGGCGTGGACAAGGACGTCGTCCTCAAGGCGCTGCTGATCGGCGCGGCCATCCAGTTCGTCGCGGTCCCGGCCGTCGGTGCGCTGTCCGACCGGGTGGGCCGCCGGCCGCTCTACCTCTTCGGAGCCGTGGGTGTCGGCGTCTGGACCTTCGTGTTCTTCAACCTGCTCGACACGAAGAGCCCGTCGATGATCCTGTTCGGCGTCGTGGTGGGCCTGATCCTGCACACGTTCATGTACGCCCCGCAGGCGGCCTTCTTCTCCGAGCTCTTCGGCACCTCGGTCCGCTACACCGGCGCCTCGGTGGGCTACCAGCTCGCGTCGATCTTCGCCGGTGCGCTGGCCCCGATCATCGCGCTGAAGCTGCTCGGCGACGACGTCACCAACGGCAACACCACGGCGGTCGGCATCTACGTCGCCATCGCGTCGGTGATCACGATCGTCGCCGTGCTGTTCGCGAAGGAGACGCGGGCGACCTCGCTCGCCCACGACCGCGTGGTCCGCAACGCGCACAGCTGACCAGTCGTCGTGAGGGAAGGGGCCTCGCCGTGTCGACGGCGAGGCCCCTTCCGCGTGCCCGGGTCCACAAATAGGGTCGGGCCCATGGAGTCCTACGCCGCCGGTGAGACCACGCCCGCCCTGATCGAGGAGACCATCGGGGAGAACTTCGCGAGGGTCGCCAGGGAGCACGCCGACCGGGAGGCGCTCGTCGAGGTGGCGTCGGGCCGGCGCTGGACCTACGCCGAGCTCGACCGCGACGTCGACGCCCTCGCCCGCGGCCTGATCGCCGCCGGGATCGCCAAGGGCGACCGGGTCGGCATCTGGTCGCCGAACTGCGCCGAGTGGACGCTGGTCCAGTACGCCACCGCGAAGATCGGCGCCGTCCTGGTCAACGTGAACCCGGCCTACCGGACCCACGAGCTCGCCTACGCGCTCAACCAGTCCGGCCTGAAGCTGCTCGTGTCGGCGACGGAGTTCAAGACCAGCGACTACCGCGGCATGGTCGAGGAGGTCCGCCACGACGCGCACGCGCTCGAGCGGGTGGTCTTCCTCGGTACGACGGACTGGGGCGACCTCGTCGCGCAGGGGGAGGGCCTGCCGGCCGACGCGGTCCCCGAGCGGATGGCCACGCTGAGCAACACCGACCCGATCAACATCCAGTACACGTCGGGCACGACCGGCTTCCCCAAGGGCGCCACGCTGTCGCACCGCAACATCCTCAACAACGGCTTCTTCACCACCGAGCTGATCGACTTCAGCCATGAGGACCGGCTCGCCATCCCGGTGCCCTTCTACCACTGCTTCGGCATGGTGATGGGCAACCTCGGCTGCACGACCCACGGCGCCACGATGGTGATCCCCGCGCCCGGGTTCGACCCCGGCATCACCTTGAAGGCAGTGCAGGACGAGCGGTGCACCGGTGTGTACGGCGTCCCGACGATGTTCATCGCCATGCAGAACCACCCGGACTTCGCGTCGTTCGACCTGTCGGCCCTCCGCACCGGCGTGATGGCCGGCTCGATCTGCCCGGTCGAGGTGATGAAGCGCTGCATCGACGACATGAACATGGCCGGAGTGTCGATCGCCTACGGGATGACCGAGACGTCGCCGGTGTCGTGCCAGACCCGCAGCGACGACGACCTGGAGCGGCGTACCGCCACCATCGGCCGCGTGCACCCGCACGTGGAGGTCAAGGTCGTCGACCCGGCCACCGGCGACACCGTCGAGCGCGGCGAGCCCGGCGAGCTGTGCACCCGTGGCTACTCGGTGATGATCGGCTACTGGGACAACCCCGAGAAGACCGCGGAGGCGATCGACTCCGAGGGCTGGATGCACACCGGAGACCTCGCCGTGATGCGGGAGGACGGCTACTGCAACATCGTCGGCCGGATCAAGGACATGGTGATCCGCGGGGGCGAGAACATCTACCCGCGCGAGATCGAGGAGTTCCTCTACACCCACCCCGACGTCGAGGACGTGCAGGTGGTGGGCGTCCCGGACGAGCGCTACGGCGAGGAGCTGTGCGCCTGGGTGAAGATGCGTGAGGGCGCCGGCCCGCTCGACGCCGACGCGGTGCGTGCCTTCGCGACCGGCAAGCTCGCGCACTACAAGATCCCGCGCTACGTCATGGTCGTCGAGGACTTCCCGATGACCGTGACCGGCAAGATCCGCAAGGTCGAGATGCGCGAGGAGTCCGCGCGCCGCCTCGGCCTCTCCTGATCCACCCGCGTCGGCGACCGCCGCCGCGTCCGCACCACCGCGCGCCCGCGCGGCCACCAGAGGGGGAGCATGTCCGACACCGTTGAGCAGCTGGCCGACGACTACCAGGAGCACCGGCTGCGCGTGATGCCGACGTGGGCGCACATGATCGGCGAGTACGCCTACGCCGACCGGTTCGAGGAGATCGGCCGGGAGGCCGAGGACCGGCTCGTCGAGGAGGTTCGCGAGTTCGCCCGCCGCGCCGAAGGGCTGCCGGAGGACGGCCTCGACGAGCAGCAGCGCATCACCCGGGCGATGATCGCCTGGGACGCGAACAGCCGTGCGGAGATCCTGTCCTCGCGGATGGCCGAGTTCGCCGCCGACCCGGTCTTCGGTGCGCAGGCCAGCCTGGGTGTCCGGATCCCGAAGCTGGCCCTTCCCGACGCCGACGTCGCCGAGGCGATGGTCGGCAAGCTGCGGGGGATCGCGTCCTACTTCTCGGACCTCGCCGCCCGGCACCGCGAGGGGGTGGCGGCAGGGCGTGCGCCGGCGGCGTTCGCCGTCGCCGAGACGGTCGAGCAGATCGACGCATGGCTCGACAGCCCGGTCGCCGACGACCCGCTGCTCCGCACGGCCCAGCCCCCGGCCGGGGTCGACGCGGCCGCGTTGCGGGACCGGCTGGCCGCCGTGGTCGAGGCCGAGGTGCGGCCGGCGATGGCGACGTACCGCGACGTGCTCCGCGACGAGGTCGCCCCGGCGGCCCGGCCTGACGACAAGGTCGGCCTGACCTGGCTGCCGGACGGCGACGAGGTCTACGCGCGCCTGGTCCGTTACTACACGACGACCGACCTGACGCCGCAGCAGATCCACGACATCGGGCTGAGGCAGATCGCGTCGCTCGCGGAGGAGTACCGCGCGCTCGGTCCGGAGGTCGTCGGCACCGACGACCTGGAGAAGATCCTCGCCGCACTCCGCGACGACCCGGCTCTGCACCACACCAGCGGCGACGACGTCGTCGAGGACTCCAAGACCGCGATGGCCAAGGCACGCGCGGCGATGGGGGACTGGTTCGGCCGGTTGCCGAAGTCCGACTGCGACGTCGAGGCGACCACCAGCGGCGCGATCGCCTACTACTTCGCGCCGCCGAAGGACGGCAGTCGCGGCGGCGTCTTCTTCATGAACGTCGCGGACCCCGAGGGCTGGGGCCGCTACGAGATCGAGTCGACGTCGTACCACGAGGGCATCCCCGGCCATCACCTCCAGCTCGCGATCGCGGCCGAGCTCGAGGACCTCCCGGAGTTCCGGAAGCGTGCGTTCGTGACGGCGTACGCCGAGGGCTGGGGGCTCTACACCGAGCGGCTCGCCGACGAGATGGGGCTCTACTCCACGCCGCTGGACCGCATGGGCATGCTCGCCGCCGACTCGATGCGGGCCTGCCGGCTGGTCGTCGACACCGGCATGCACGCCCTCGGCTGGAGCCGCCGGCAGGCGATCGACTACCTGCTCGAGAACTCCCCGATGCGGCTCAGCCACGCGACGGAGGAGATCAACCGGTACGCCGTGACGCCGGGCCAGGCCGTGTCCTACATGATCGGCCGGCTGGAGATCCAGCGGATCCGCCGCGAGGCCGAGGAGCGGCAGGGCGAGGCCTTCGACATCAAGGCGTTCCACGACGCGGTGCTCGACTCCGGCGCGATGCCGCTCGGGCTGCTCGCCGAGCACGTCGCCCGCCGCCTCCCCTGACCGCCGAGTCGGCGCGTCTGGTGGGCTGCACGTGGTCGAGTCGGCGCGTGTGGTGGGCTGCACGTGGTCGAGTCGGCGCGTCTGGTGGGCTGCGCCACCACATGCGTCGCGGCTACGTCCGTCGACGCGCTCTCTCTCCGGCACTCGCTGGTACGTCGTCGGCCGAGGTCCGCGCGTCCTGCTCACTTCGGCGGGCGTGGGGCAGCCACTGCGCCTGCGCCGACTCGGCGGGCGTGGGGCAGCCACTTGCGCCGACTCGGCGGGCGTGGGGCAGCCGCTTGCGCCGACTCGGCGGGCCGGTGGTCAGCCGATGCGGAGGACGGTGCGCTGGTCGGAGCCGGCGTAGCGCAGCACGCCGAACCACCGGCGGGTCGGGTCGAGGTCGTCGCCCCAGGTGACCGTCGCCCGGAACGGTGCACCTGGCCCGGTGCCGGCCTGCTCGGTCTCGACCTCGACGTCGGTGTCGTCCGGCTCGTCGAGCACCCACGTGGACAGCTCGCCGGTGCTGACGGCGCTGTTGCCGGCCTCGACCGCGTGGACGAAGACGGTGTAGTCGCCGGCCGCCGGCTCGAGCAGGGTGACGGCCTCGCTCGCGGACCGGCCGTTGGACTGCTCGACGAGCTCGCCGTCGCGGAAGACGTAGAGGTCCAGGTCGTCGCCTGCGTTGTTGGCCGCCACCTCGAAGCGCGCGGCCTCGCTGCCCGGGGTCACCGTGACGGTCGTGGAGAACGTGTCCGCGTCGCTCGCGGGGGAGCGGACGTCGAAGTCGCCGGGGCGCAGGCTCAGCCCGACCGGGTCGGCAGGTGCGAGCCCCACTCCAGCGGCCTGGACCCGCCGGCCGGTGCCGGTCCGTCCGTCGACCACGACGCGGCGGGACTCGACGCCGACGCCGACCTCCTCGGGCGCCGCGACCGCCTCGGTGCGGACCACCACCGGGATCCGGGCCTGGTGCGTCAGCCCGGTCCAGGTGATCCGGCCACGGGCGAAGTCGTCGACCGGGGCCGACGGGGTCGCGGTGAGCCGGATCCGGACGGCCCGGGTCTGGCCCGGCCGCAGCGCGACCGTGCGCGGCCGGACACGGGCGTCGACGCCGTCGAGGCCGGTCACCGACGCGGTGTACGTCTCGGTGGTGGATCCGACGTTGGTGAGCCTGCGGACCACGGTGGTGCGCCCGACGAGGCCGCCGACCGCGATCGACGGCAGGTTCAGGTCCTGCGGCCGGATCTCGCCGTCGAGGAACCGCCGCCAGCTCGCCGGGGCGGAGTCGAGCACGAGGCCGGGGTCCAGGAAACCCTCGGGGTCGACCTGGCCGGCCCCCTCGGCGAACGGTCCGGCAGCGCCGTCGAGGTCGTCGGCGGTCGTCATCATCGCGGACTTCAGCCGGGCCGGTGACCAGGTCGGGTGGACGCTGAGCAGGAAGGCGGCCAGCCCCGCGACGTGGGGAGCGCTGACCGACGTACCGGACCGCAGGTCCCACAGCCGGCCCGAGCTCGACGGGGGAGCGACGGCGCCGACCACGGCGACACCGGGCGCGGTGAGGTCGGGTTTGAGCAGGTCACCGCCGGGCAGCGGACCGCGGGCGGAGAACGGGGCGACGGTCGGCAGGGCCACGTCCTCGGACGCGTCCGGGTCGAGCGAGGCGCTCGCCGCGTCGCCGGCCTCGCGGAGGTAGGAGGTGAGCGCGGCGGCGTCGTCGACGTCGAGGTGGACGGTGGGTACGGCGTGCACATCGGCCTCGACGGAGTCGGCCACGGTGTTGACCAGCACCATCGCGGCGCCTCCCGCCCGGGAGACGGTGCTCGACTTGTCCACGCGGGGGATCACACCGCGCTCGCAGACGACGACCTTGTCGGCGACCTTCTCGGCGTCGAGGGTCTCGGCCTCGCAGCGGGCGGCGGCGTCCGGGACCGAGCCGTCGGCCGCCGCGTCGCGGGCGAGCACGATGCCGGTGCTCGGCACGTCCTTGTCCGACGCCATCGCGCCGACGAACGAACGGCCGTCGCCGAGGCGCACCGCGCCCTGGTAGAGCCGGTGCGTGCTCGCGCCGACCGTGGTCACCCACGGGGCGGCGTTGCCGACACCGGCGTCGCCGGGTCCGCGGTTGCCGGCCGCGGTGGCCACGAAGACACCCGCCGAGGCGGCGGACAGGAAGGCGCGGGACAGCGTGTCCTGCGGGTCGGCCGACCCGGCGACCGAGTAGCTCAGCACGTCCACGCCGTCGGCGACGGCGCGGTCGACCGCGGCCACGGTGTCGGCCGTGCTGCACCCGTCGTCGGCCGGGTCCGGCGCGGTCCAGCACGCCTTGTAGACGGCGAGCCGGGCCGCGGGCGCCATCCCGCTGTCGGAGCCGAAGCTCTGGCCGTCGATGCGGACGTTCACCTTGCGCTCGCCGGCCGCGGTGGACGCGTCGTGCGAGCCGTGGCCGGTCGAGTCGCGGGCCGAGACGATCTCGGTGCTGGCGAGGTTGTCGAGCCCGAAGCCACGCACGAACCACCGGGCGGACACGACCTTGGCGTTGCAGTCCTCGACCTTCCACTGCTCCGCGGGCGCGCAGTCGCCGTGGAAACCGGGCAGCCCGCGGGACGTCCCGGGCCGCTGCTGCGGGAGGCCGGCGAAGCTGGGGTTCTCCGGCCAGATGCCGGAGTCCACGACGCCGACCACGACGCCCTTGCCGGCCTCGGCGGGTCCGCCGGCGCTGCTCCAGGCACCACCGGCGCCGGCCAGGCCGAGGAATCCGGCGGAGTCACTCGCCGGCCGCTGCACGGTGCTCCGCTCGACGAGGGCGACCCGCGGGTCGTCGCGGAGCAGCTTGACCTGGGCCTCGTCGAGGTGGGCGGCGAAGCCGTTGAGCACGGTCGTCCAGCGGTAGAGCACCTGCGGGTCGCCGGCTGCCTCGAGCACCCGGTCCTGGCGGACTCGGAGGCGCTCGGCGAGCTGCCTCACGGCGGGCCGGGTCCGGTCGAAGCGCTCACCCGGGGCTGGTCGGGTGCCGGCGTGTGCGGCGGTCGGACGGTCGGTCAGCGTCACCAGGTAGGTGCCGGCCTCGGTGGTCCGGGACGGGTCCGTGGCGTCGGTCCGGGCCCCTGCTGCAGCCTGCGCGGAGGGGAGGCCCGTCGTACCGGTCGCGAGCAGCAGCCCGGCCGTGAAGGCGGCCAGTCGCCTCGCGTGGTGCGGACGCGGACTCACGGGGACCTCTCTCGCTGCGGGTGGACGGCTCACCATCCTCCCAGGGGCGCGATGGGGTTTCAACGAAACGCCGACTTAGAGTGGCCCGGTGACAACCGCCGCTCCGCTGGTCGTCGGGTTCGACCTCGACATGACCCTCATCGACACCCGCCCCGGGTTCGCGGCGACCCTGCATGCGCTCGCCGCCGAGACCGGCGTCGAGCTCGACGTGGAGCGGATGGTGCAGGTGCTCGGGGCGCCGCTCGACCTGATGCTCGCGCCGCACTTCGACGCCGAGGTGATCCCCGGGCTGGTGGACCGGTTCCGGGCGCTCTACCCCGAGCACGCGGTGGCACGGACGGTGGCGCTCGCCGGTGTCGGCGAGGCACTCGAGGCGGTACGCCGCCACGGCGGCCGGACCGTCGTGGTCACCGGGAAGTACACCCGCAACGCCGCCCTGCACATCGACCGCCTCGGCTTCGACGTCGACCACCTGGCCGGCGAGGTCTGGGGGGTCGGCAAGGCCGCCGTGCTGCGCGAGCAGGGGGCGTCGGTCTACGTCGGCGACCACACGCTCGACGTCGAGGGCGCGCGTGCGGCCGACGCGGTCAGCGTCTCGGTGCTCACCGGTGGCTGCACCGAGGACGAGCTCCGCGACGCCGGGACGGACGTGGTGCTCCGCGACCTGGGCGAGTTCCCCGCGTGGCTCGACGCCCACCTGCTGTCCGTTCGCCTGCAGGCCCTGGAGACCGACCTCCGCGCACGCGGGTCGGTGCTGGTCGCCTTCTCCGGAGGGGCCGACAGCGCGTTCCTGCTCGCGGCCGCCGTGCGCGCACTCGGGCCGGACAACGTCGCGGCGGCCACCGCCTACAGCGACTCCCTGCCCGAGGCCGAACGCTCACCAGCCCGGGACTTCGCCGAGTCGCTCGGCGTCCGGGTGCTGACCCCGACGACCCACGAGATGGAGCGCGAGGGCTACCGGGCCAACGCGGGGGACCGCTGCTACTTCTGCAAGGCCGAGCTGCTCGACGTGCTGGCCCCGCTGGCCGGCGAGCACGACCTCGCGCACGTCGCCACCGGCACCAACGCCGACGACGCCGTGGCCGGCTTCCGCCCCGGCATCCGGGCCGCGTCCGAGCGGGGTGCGATCACGCCGCTGAAGGACGCCGGGCTCACCAAGGAGCAGATCCGAACGGCCTCGCGGGAGTGGGGACTGCCGACGTGGGACAAGCCGGCCGCGGCCTGCCTCTCCTCCCGGGTCGCCTACGGCATCGAGGTCAGCCCGTTCCGGCTGGCCCGGGTCGAGCGGGCCGAGGCGGCGGTCCGGTCGGTGCTCGCCGAGGCGGGAATCGCCGTCCGCGACCTGCGGGTGCGCGACCTGGGCGACCGGGCCAGGATCGAGGTCTCCTCGGCAGCCGTCGCAGCAGCGTCGGCGGACCCCCGGGTGGTCGGGGCCGCGCTCGACGCGGGGTTCGAGGCGGCCGAGGTCGACCCTCGCGGCTTCCGGTCCGGAGCCATGAACGAGCGGCTCGCCGATGCGGAGCGGTATCGATAACCCGGATGAGCCGACCGGCCCGCCCGCCGTACCCTTGTGCTTTCCACCCCAACCCGTCCGCGGCAACGCCCCGGACCGATCCACAGAAGAGGTCATCTCGTGCCGACTGGCAAGGTCAAGTGGTACGACGCCGAGAAGGGCTTCGGCTTCCTGTCCCAGGAGTCCGGCCCTGACGTCTACGTCCGCGCGGAGGCGCTCCCCGAGGGTGTCACGGCGCTGAAGACGGGCACCCGGGTGGAGTTCGGGATCGTGCAGGGCCGCAAGGGCGACCAGGCGCTCCAGGTGCGCCTGCTCGAGCCGACCCAGTCGGTGTCGAAGTCGATGCGCAAGAAGCCGGCCGACATGGTCAACATCATCGAGGACCTCTACCGGCTGCTCGAGAACATCGAGCAGGGCTACCGCGCCGGGCGTCACCCCGACCCGAAGAGCGCCAAGCCGACCGCGATGCTGCTCCGGGCGCTCGCCGACGAGCTCGAGCTCTGACCTGCCGCTGACGTCAGACGTCTCGCGGTGAACTGCCCTCAGGACGTATGACGTCCGGGGCCGGTCGGGCGCGGAGGCCGCTGAACACCCAGCTGCACCACACGGCCAGGATCCCGGCGGCGATGCCGAGGCCGAGCTGCGGCACCAGCGGCAGCGCGATACCGATGAACCCGCCGACCACCCAGGACAGCTGGAGCAGGGTCTCTGACCGCGCGAAGGCGCTGGCCCGGGTGTGGTCGGGGATCTCGCGCTGGATCAGCGCGTCGAGGGACAGCTTGCCGAAGGACTGGGCCAGGCCGGCGGTGAGGCCGAGCAGTACGGCGGTCGGCAACCCGTAGAGGGCGGCGGCCACGATCGTCATCGTGGTGTCGGCGAGCAGCGCCACCACCACCGTGACCTCGGGCCGCACGTTGCGCAGCACCGAGCCGAGGGTGATGCCGAGCGTGCTGCCGAGACCGGCCGACCCGATCACGAGCGCGAGCAGCAGCTCGGGGCGGTCCTCCCAGCCGGGGAACGGCTCGTCGCGCAGCAGGAACGCCATGAACATCACCAGGAAGCCCGACAGCAGCCGCAGCCCGGCGTTGCTGCGCAGGCCGATCACCACCGCGTGCGGGACGACCACCCGGCCCCGCCGGCCGAACCAGGGGAGGCCGGACTCGCGCTCGCCGGCCGAGCTGTCCACCCGCGACGGCAGCAGGATCGCGAGGATGGTGCCGCCGACGAACACCGCGAAGGCGTAGCGCAGCGACCACTCCGCGCCCGCCGTCGACGCTGCGACCGCGAGCGGCGCCGAGATCGCGGCGCCGGCCACCCCGGCCAGCGAGATCCGGGAGTTGGCCCGGACCAGGCTCAGCTGGGGCGGCAGCACCCGCGGCACGGCGGCCGCCCGGGTGACGCCGTACGCCTTCGAGGCCACCAGGACGCCGAGCGCGGCGGGGAACAGCGCCACGTCGGACCCGCCGCTCACCGCGTCGGCCAGCACCCAGCACAGGAACGCCCGCAGGGCGAGCGTGCTGCCGATCGCCCAGCGCCGGCCGTGGCTGAACCGGTCCAGGAACGGCCCGATCAGCGGCGCCACGATGGCGAAGGGGAGCATCGTCAGGGCCAGGAACAGCGCGACCTGGCCGCGGGCCTGGTCGGTCGGGACCTGGAAGAACAGCGTGCCGGCCAGCGAGATCGCGACCGCGGCGTCGCCGGCGGCGTTGAACGCGTGCAGCTCGATCAGCCGCGACAGCCCGCTCTGGCCGGCGCCCTGGGCGTGGCTCGCCGTGCGAGCCTTCCGGTAGGTGAAGCCCGCGGCCGCTCCGGTGGCCGCCCCTGCGGCACGGGCACCCCGCCCCGTCGCGACGCCGGCGGCCTTCGCCCCCCGGCCGGTCGCGGCGAGCGCGCGCCGGGCCCGTCCGCCCGCGGCTCGGGCACGACTGTCGCCGCCGACAGCGCTGCTCTCCTCGGGCCGCATGGACACATCTTGCCTTTCCGGGGGTGACTTCCGCGGCCCGGCGCGACAGACCCGGGGGCCATGGGGAACAATCGGCCCTTGTGATGACTGCAGCGAGGACCAAGAAGGCGGACACCGTCGGTGCCGGTTCGGTGGACGCTGCCCGTGACGCCCTGCTCGAGGAGGTCGACGTCGTCGACGTCGGCGAGCACCTCGGCCACGCCGGCGAGGACGAGCGCGTCGTCACCCACTTCTTCGCGTGCACCCGCAAGGGCTACCGCGGCTGGCGCTGGGCCGTCACCGTGGCCCGCGCCGCGCGCCAGAAGTCGGTCACCATCGACGAGATCGTGCTGCTCCCCGGTGACGAGGCGATCGTCGCCCCGGCCTGGGTGCCGTGGAAGGACCGGATCAAGCCCGGCGACCTCGGCCCCGGCGACCTGCTCCCGACGGAGGAGGACGACCCGCGTCTGGTCCCCGGCTACACCGCCGGCGACGAGACCATCGACCAGGACTCGGTCCGCGCCGTCTCCGACGAGCTCGGCCTCGGCCGCCCGCGGGTGCTCTCCCTCGAGGGTCGTGAGCTGGCCGCGCAGCGCTGGTACGACGGCTCCCACGGGCCGGACGCCCCGATCGCCCAGTCGGCCCCGGCCAACTGCGGCTCCTGCGGGTTCATGCTCAAGCTGGCCGGCCCGCTGTCCCAGCTGTTCGGGGTCTGCGCGAACGCCTACGCCAACGACGACGGCCGCGTGGTCTCGTTCGACCACGGCTGCGGCGCGCACTCCGAGGCGCAGCTGAGCAAGAAGAACCTGCCGGCGCCGCTGCCGGAGCCGGTGCTCGACACCCTCACCTGGGACGAGCTCGAGAAGTTCTAGCCCGCGTCGGGCTTCGGCGGGGTCTGTCTCGGTGCCAGCCGGGCCTCACGCATCTGGCGTCGGTTCCTGCGCCGACGGCAGTAGTCCCAGCCGATGACGCCGAGGCCGAACCCGGCCAGGCAGGTCCACAGCCACCACACCCGGTCCGTCTCGGCGAGCCGGCCGGCGAACGGCAGCAGCAGCACGAAGGCGACCAGCCACAGCGCGGCCCCGACGGCGACGGTGCGCACGCCGTCCACGTCGAGCGGGTCGACGTCCGCGACGATGTAGGTGCGCCGACCGATCTCGTGGGTCTTGATCTCGTTCGGCTGGTCCGGGGGGAGGTCCACACCCAGAAGATATCCCGTCTGGCAGGATGTGCGCCGATCGGTGCTACCCGCCGGCCCCTTCTCATCGCTCTCTAGGAGCCCTCCGTGGACAAGTCACCCCAGACCGCTGAGCGCGGCACGAAGACCGGCCGCGAGGCACGTGGCGGCATCGACCGGTTCTTCAAGATCACCGAGCGTGGCTCGACCGTCGGCAACGAGGTCCGCGGCGGGCTGGTCACCTTCTTCACGATGGCCTACATCATCGTGCTGAACCCGCTCATCCTCGGCTTCGCGCAGGACGCCGACGGCCAGTTCCTCGGCGGCGGCGAGGCACCCAACCTGGCGATGATCGCGGCCGCCACCGCCCTGGTCGCCGGCCTGCTGACGATCCTCATGGGCGTCGTGGCCAACTTCCCGCTCGCGCTGGCCACCGGCCTCGGGCTCAACGCCTTCGTCGCGTTCTCGATCGCGTCGGGGATGACCTGGGCCGACGCGATGGGACTGGTCGTCCTCGAGGGCCTGATCATCCTGGTGCTGGTGCTCACCGGCTTCCGCTCGGCCGTGTTCCACGCGGTACCGTCCGAGCTCAAGACCGCGATCAGCGTGGGGATCGGCCTGTTCATCGCGCTCATCGGGCTCGTGGACGCGGGCTGGGTACGCCGACTGCCCGACGCAGCCAACACCACGGTGCCGGTCGGCTTCGGCATCAACGGCTCGCTGCAGGGCTGGCCGGTCCTGGTCTTCGCGATCGGCCTGGCCCTGGTCATCACGCTCTACGTGCGCCAGGTCAAGGGCGCCATCTTGATCTCGATCCTTGCGACCACCGTGGTGGCGATCGTCGTCGAGGCCCTCGCCAACGTCGGGCCGAGCGTCAGCGGCGACGAGGTCAACCCCAAGGGCTGGAACCTCAACGTCCCGGCGATCCCCGACGACATCATCAGCATCCCCGACTTCGGGCTGCTCGGTCAGTTCTCGCTCTTCGGGTCCTTCGAGCGCGTCGGGTTCGTGACCGCGGTGCTGTTCATCTTCACGCTGCTGCTCGCCGACTTCTTCGACACGATGGGCACGATGACCGCCATCGGCGCCGAGGCCGGCCTGCTCGACGAGGAGGGCAAGCCGCCGCACACCGAGCGCATCCTCGTGGTCGACTCGATCGCCGCGGCCGCGGGCGGTGCCGCCGGCATCTCCAGCAACACGTCCTACATCGAGTCCGCCTCCGGGGTCGGGGAGGGCGCACGCACGGGGCTCGCCAGTGTGGTGACCGGTGTGCTGTTCCTGCTCGCAACCATCTTCTCGCCGCTGGTCACGATCATCCCCAACGAGGCGGCCGTGCCGGCGCTGATCCTGGTCGGCTTCCTGATGATGCAGCAGGTCAAGAACATCAACTGGGACGACATCGACATCGCGATCCCGGCCTTCCTCACCATCGTGCTGATGCCGTTCACGTACTCGATCTCGGTCGGCATCGGCGCCGGGTTCATCGCCTACGTGCTGATCAAGGTGGTCCGCGGCAAGGCCGCCGTGCTGCACCCGCTGATGTGGGTGGTCTCGGCGCTGTTCGTCGTCTACTTCGCCATCGAGCCCGTGAAGGACCTGCTCGGAGTCGCCTGACCCCGTCGCCCGTCCGGCCGAAGCGCGCCTCGTCCCGTGACGAGGCGCGCTTCTCGCTGTCACGGGACGGAAGTCCCGCGCGCTCGGGGCATGCTCGCGCCATCATGGGGACATGGACACTGCCATCTCCGTGCGCGGTCTGGTCAAGACCTTCGGCAGCACGGTCGCGCTCGACGGCCTCGACCTCGAGGTGGCGACCGGCGAGGTGCACGGCTTCCTCGGGCCGAACGGCTCGGGGAAGTCGACCACGATCCGGGTGCTGCTCGGACTGCTCCGGGCCGACGCCGGCGAGGTCCGGCTGCTCGGTGGCGACCCGTGGCACGAGGCGGCGGCGCTGCACCGGCGCCTGGCCTACGTGCCCGGTGAGGTCGCGCTGTGGCCGAACCTGACCGGCGGCGAGGTCATCGACCTGATGGCCCGGCTCCGCGGCGGCATCGACCGGACGCGTCGCGACCTGTTGCTCGAGCGCTTCGACCTCGACCCGACGAAGAAGACGCGTTCCTACTCCAAGGGGAACCGGCAGAAGGTCGCTCTGGTCGCCGCGCTGGCCTCCGACGTGGAGCTGCTTCTCCTGGACGAGCCGACCTCGGGCCTCGACCCGATCATGGAGGCGGCCTTCCAGCAGTGCATCGAGGAGCTGCGCGCGCAGGGTCGCACGGTGCTGCTCTCGAGCCACATCCTCGCCGAGGCCGAGACCCTGTCCGACCGGGTGAGCATCATCCGCGCGGGCCGTGTCGTGCAGAGCGGGACGCTCAAGGAGCTCCGGCACCTCACGCGGACGACGATGATCGTGCAGACCGAGCGGCGCAGCGACCTGATCCACGAGGTGCCCGGCGTGCAGAACATCGTGCACGAGGACAGTCGCGTCGCGTTCGACGTCGACACCGACCACATCGACGAGGTGATGGACTACCTCGCGCCGTTGAAGATCACTTCGCTGGTCAGCCACCCGCCGACGCTGGAGGAGCTGTTCCTGCGCGAGTTCGGCGACCGGCTCCCCGCCGCGGAGGAGGTCGGGCGATGACCGCCTTCACCGGGGTTGGACCGCTGGTGCGGTTCGTGCTCCGGCGGGACCGTGTCTACCTGCCGGTGTGGGTGCTCGCGATCGTCGGCCTGACCTACGCGTCGGTGGCCGCGGTACGACGCACCTACGACACCCCGGTCGAGATCGCCTCGTACGCCATCAACGTCGGTGGCTCTCCGGCGTCGGTCGCCATGGCGGGGCCGCCGTTCGCGCTGAACGAGGTCGGCGGGATCTTGATCTACGAGACCGGCATGACCGCGATGCTGGGTGTCGCGCTGATGGCGGTCTTCATGGTCGTCCGGCACACCCGCACGGAGGAGGACTCCGGCCGCGTCGAGCTGCTCGGCTCCACCGTGGTCTCGCCGCACGCCGTCATCACCGCTGCGGTCCTGGTCGCCTCCCTCGCCTCCGTCCTGGTCGGTGCCGGGATCACCGCGTCGTTCCTCGCCGAGCAGCAGCCCGTCGAGGAGTCGGTGCTGTACGGCGCAGCGATCGCCGCCCTGGGCGTGGTGTTCACGGGGGTCGCCGCGTGTGCCGCGCAGCTGGCGGGTCACGGACGTGGCGCGATCGGGCTGTCCCTCGGGGCCCTCGGCGTGGTCTTCGGCCTCCGCGCGATCGGCGACGTGGGGGAGAACTTCTGGTCGTGGCTGTCGCCGTTCGGCTGGTCGCAGCAGGTCGCCGTCTACGAGGACAACCGCTGGTGGCCGCTCGGGCTCTCGCTCGTGCTCACCGTGCTGCTGCTCGCGGCGACGGTTGTCCTCGAGGGGCGTCGCGACCTCGGCGCCGGCATCCTCCCGCCCCGGCCCGGACCTGCGGAGGCCAGCCGGCTGCTGTCGAACCCCCTCGGCCTCTCCTGGCGGCTCCAACGCGGAGCGGTCCTGGGCTGGTCGGTCGGCCTGCTCGCGCTCGGTCTGCTCTTCGGCTCGTTCAGCGAGTCGATCGAGAACATGGTCGAGGACAACCCGGCGCTGAAGGACTACTTCGCGCAGTCGGGCGGCAACATCGTCGACGCCTTCTTCGCGACCGCGCTGCTGCTGATGGCGCTGACCGGGTCCGGCTTCGCCGTCGCGTCCACGCTGCGCATGCGTGGCGAGGAGACCTCGGGTCGTCTCGAGCCGGTGCTGGCCACGGCGGTCACCCGGCGCCGGTGGATGTTCAGCAACCTGCTCGTCACGATGGTCGGGACCACGTTGGTGGTGGGCACTGGTGGGCTCGGAGTGGGGATCTCGTACGCCGTCACGAGCGGGCGGACGAGCGAGATCGGCCGGATGACCGCCTACTCGCTGGTCTACCTCCCCGCCGTCCTCGCTCTCTCCGCGCTGGCCGTGCTGCTGATCGGGTGGTTCCCCAGGGCCGTCGGAGTGGCCTGGGGCGCGCTCGCCGTGTACTTCGTCGTGGGCTACCTCGGGGGCCTGCTCCAGGTGCCGGACTGGCTGAGCGACCTCTCGCCGTACTCCCACACCCCGGCCGTCCCCGACGACGCGCTGACCTTCGCTCCTCTCGCGGGGCTGACGCTCCTGGTGGTGGCAGGAGTCGCCACGGGCTACGCGGGGTTCCGTCGCCGCGACGTCGTCCCGGCTTGAGGCTCCGCTCACTGCTAAACCGGAATGCTTAGCAAGGCTAATGAGTTAGGCTAAGCATCATGGCTCCCACTGTCGAGAAGGTCGCGCGCACCGACACCGGCCTCGCCTCCTCCCTGCGCATCTCCGTGGCCCGGCTCACCCGTCGGCTCCGCGCCGAGCGTGACCCGGCGAACGAGCTGCTGAGCGTCGGCCAGCTGTCCGTGCTCGGAGCGCTGTTCCGCGAGGGGGAGTGCAGCGTGGGCGAGCTGGCCTCCATCGAGCGGGTGCAGCCGCCGTCGATGACCCGCACGGTCAACTGTCTCGAGGAGGGTGGCTACGTCGTCCGGCACAAGCACGCGACCGACGGCCGCCAGGTCGTGGTGTCGCTGTCCGAGAAGGGCGCCGACACCCTCGCCGCCGACCGCCGACGCCGGGACGCCTGGCTCGCGCAGCGACTGCGCGAGCTGACCCCCGAAGAACGTTCCCTGCTGCGCCAGGCAGCACCCATCATCGAGAGGCTGGCCAACGCCGGATGAGCCCCACGTTCCAGGCACTGTCGAACCGCAACTACCGGCTGTACGCGGCCGGTGGTGTGGTGTCGAACACCGGGACGTGGATGCAGCGGGTCGCCCAGGACTGGCTGGTCCTCCAGCTCACCGGCAACAGTGGAGCCGCGCTCGGCATCACGACGGGGCTGCAGTTCCTGCCGATGCTGCTGCTCTCGCCGTACGCCGGCCTGGTGGCCGACCGGTTCCCGAAGCGCCGGCTGCTCCAGGTCACCCAGCTGATGATGGCCGGCCCCGCGCTGATCCTCGGCGTGCTCGCCGTCACCGGGGTCGCCCAGACGTGGCACGTCTACGTGCTCGCCTTCGTGTTCGGGGTCGGCACCGCCTTCGACGCTCCCGCGCGCCAGTCGTTCGTCAGCGAGATGGTCGAGCCGGAGCTGCTCACCAACGCGGTCGGCCTCAACAGCGCCTCGTTCAACGCGGCCCGCATCGTCGGCCCTGCGCTGGCCGGCTTCCTCATCGCCGCCGGCGGCTCGGGCGTGCGTGCCACCGGCTGGGTGATCCTCGCGAACGCGCTCAGCTACGGCGCCGTGATCTTCGTGCTGCAGAAGATGCGCATCGCGGACCTCGACTCGCCGGAGCTCGCGGCCCGCGGCGGCAAGGGGATGATCCGGGAGGGGATGCGCTACGTGCGCGGCCGCCCGGACCTGATGCTGATCCTCGCGATCGTCTTCTGCGCCGGCACGTTCGGCCTCAACTTCCAGATGACCTCCGCGCTGATGGCGACCGACGTCTTCGGCAAGGGCGCGTCGGAGTACGGCCTGCTCGGCACCACGATGGCGATCGGCTCGCTCGCGGGCGCCCTGCTGGCGGCCCGGCGCGGCCGGCCGCGGCACCGGCTGGTGATCGGGGCGGCCGTGGCGTTCGGCGCGGTGGAGATGCTCGCCGGCGTGATGCCGTCGTACCTCACCTTCGCGCTCATCACGCCGCTGCTCGGCTTCACCGCGCTGACCATGATCACGGCCGCGAACGCGACCGTGCAGCTCAGCACCGCGCCGATGATGCGCGGCCGCGTGATGGCGCTCTACATGATGATCTTCATGGGCGGCACCCCCGTCGGGGCGCCGATCGTCGGCTGGATCGGCGAGGAGTTCGGTGCGCGCTGGACGCTGATCGGGGGTGGTGGGATGACCATCCTGGGCACCCTGCTCGCCGCGGCGGTCTTCAGCAGGACGCAGGGCATGCTCGACCCCGAGGTCAACGACCACCGCGTCTGGCGTCCCCGGTCGCGGGTCCTCGTCCCGGTGCCCGCCGAGCGTGAGTCCGGTCACAGCTGAGGCGGAGTCGGCCGGCTGAGCCAGGCGCGGACGCGCGGGGCCGTTGCCGATCGGCTCCTCGCTCGTTGGACGTGACATCGCACACCACGAGCGGGAGGTCGGATGTCACCCGACACGAGCACGGGCATCAGCCGTCGGACGCTGCTGGGCGGCGCAGGCGCCGGGGCGCTTGCCTGGGGTGTCCAGATCGACGCGGTGGCGGCTGCCACCCGGCAGGGAGCACTGCCGCGGCGGGTCGACGTCGTGGTCGTGGGTGGCGGCATCTCGGGCCTGGTGGCGGCGCGCAAGGTCGCGCGGTCGGGCCGCTCCGTGCTGCTGGTCGAAGCCCGCAAGCGCGTCGGCGGTCGCGTGCTCAACCACCACCTGCGGACGGGCGGGGTGATCGAGGCCGGCGGCGCGTTCGTCGGTCCCACCCAGGGCCGGATCCTCAGGCTGGCCGAGGAGCTGGGGGTGAAGACGTTCAAGGAGCACACCGCCGGCAACAGCGTCTACGTCTCCTCCGCCACCGGCCGGCAGGAGTACCAGGGCACCGTGCCGCCCGACCCGACGATCCTCCCCGACGCCGGTGTGCTGCTCACCCGGATCAACAACATGGCCGCCGAGATCCCGGTGGACGCGCCCTGGACGCACCCGAGCGCCGCCGAGTGGGACGCGCAGACGCTGGGGGAGTGGATCCGCAGCAACGCGGTCAACGCCTCGGGCGTCGAGAACCTGATCCGCAGCTGGACGCAACCGGGCTTCGGCGCCGACCCGGACGAGCTGTCCCTGCTCTACGTGCTCTGGTACGTCGCGTGCTCCGGGAACGAGCGCAACGTCGGGACGTTCGAGCGCAACTCCGAGACCGCCAACGCCGCGCAGGAGCGGCGCTTCGTCGGTGGGTCGCAGCTGATCCCGCTCCGGCTCGCGCGCCGTCTCGGCGACATCGTCGCGCTCGCCGCGCCGGTGTCGAGGATCGACCAGGGCGACGGCCGTGCCGTGGTGCACACCGCCCGCGGCAAGGTCGTCGCGCGCCGGGTCATCGTCGCCGCACCGCCGCAGCTCGTGCTGGACATCGACTGGTACCCCCGGCTGCCGCACCGGCGCAACGAGCTGCTGCGGCACATGGAGATGGGCCAGCTGATGAAGTGCGACGCGGTCTACGACAAGCCGTTCTGGCGCGCCGACGGGCTCAACGGGTTCGGCCTCAACGACTCCGGCCCGGTCCGCGTCGCGTTCGACAACTGCCCGCGCTCGGGCGACCCGGGCGTGCTGCTCGCGTTCGTCGGCGGCTCCACCTGGCGCACCTACGGGCTGATGTCCCGGGCCCGCCGCAAGCAGCACGTGCTCGAGGGGTTCGCCGCCCTGTTCGGGCCCAAGGCGCTCGACCCGGTCGAGTACACCGAGCACGACTGGACGCGCGAGCAGTGGACCAAGGGCGGCCCCGTGGCGATCATGGCGCCGGGCACGATGACGGCGTACGGCTCGGCGATCCGCCGGCCGTTCGGCCGCGTGCACTGGGCCGGCACCGAGACGTCGACGTACTGGACCGGATACATGGACGGCGCCGTCCGCGCCGGCGAGCGCGCCGCCCTCGAGGTGCTGGAGAGACTGTGAAGAAGCTGCTGACCGCCCTGACGACGCTGGCCGTCGTCGCCTCCCTCGCACCGGCGTCGGCCGCGGAGCGCGAGCGCTGGGACACCCGCGTGTTCGCCTCCGTCCCCTATCCCGGCTACCCGGCCTACGTGTTCAAGCACCCGAACGGTCGGGTGTACGCCGGCACGTACACGAACCCGCAGGGCGACACCGCCCGCTCGCGGGTCTTCGAGTGGAGCGGGTCCGGCACCCTGCTCCGGTCCTGGACGGTCCCGGGCCAGGACCTCGGCTCCGACCGCGGCGTCCAGGTCGCCGCCTCGGACGCCAGGGGACGGCTGGTGCTGCTGGAGAAGTCGACCGCGTCGGTGATGACGCTGAACATCCGCACCGGCCGGTTCCGGACCCATGCCCGCATCCCCGACCTGCCGACCTGTGCGGCCACCCCGGCCACCCCGGAGGGCGCCTGCTCGCCCAACGTCGTCGACTCGCCCGGCATCCCGAACTACGCGACCTGGGGCCCGAAGGGGGCGCTGTTCGTCAGCGACTACGGGCAGGCGGTGATCTGGAAGATCCCGGCCGGCGGCGGCAAGCCACGTCCGTGGTTCACCTCCAGCGCCCTCGACGGCACGGAGTTCGGCACCACCGGCGTCGTCTTCCGCCCCGGCCGCCGGGACCTCGTGATCAGCCAGCAGTCGACCGCGACCGACGGGACGGTCCCGACGAACGGCAAGCTCTACCGGCTGCCGATCCGGGACGACGGTCGCCCGGGCGCGCTGAGGACCCTGTGGACGTCGCTGCCCGGCGAGCTGCCCGACGGGTTCGGGATCGGGAGGTCGGGGCGGATCTACCTCGCCAACGCGGGTCTGAGCGCCCAGCTCGTGGTGCTCGCCCCGGACGGGGAGGAGCTGGAGCGCTTCCCCGAGGCTCCGGTCACGGGCGAGAACGGATCGGCCGTGCCGTTCGACACGCCGTCGAACGCGACCTTCCACGGCACGCGCGTCCTGGTCGCCAACCAGTCCTTCACCGGCGACCGGTCGCACCACGTCATCCTCGACGTGTCGGTCGGAGAGCGAGGACGGGCGCCGTACCTCCCCCGTGCGGCGTACTGGGACTGAGCCCACCACGCCGCTCGGCGAGTCGGTCCCCGGTCCTCAGAGCTTCGAGGCGAACCAGGGGTGGTGCAGGTCGAGGTACTGCACGTCGTGGGTCATCTCGTCCCACTGGCGCATCATCTCGGCCGCTTCGGCGTTGTCCTGCATCGCAGTGGACTCGGCCTCGCGCGCCGCTGCCTCGTCGGTGAAGAAGACCGTCTCCATGAAGGTGCCGTCGTCCTCGACAGCGAGCGTCGCTCCGAGGATGTCCGGCCGGGCCTCGTGGAGCATCGACTCCATGTCCCGCAGCCCGGCCTCGATCGCATCGGGGTTGTCGAGCTTGCCGCGGATGATCTGCACGAAGCCCGCCTCGTCGGACCCGCCGTCCATCATCAGCATCACGCGGTTGCAGTCATGGAACTCGACCGGACCGTCGTAGAGCCGCTCGGCCTCGGCCCACCACGCCGCCTGCTCCGGGCGCTCGGAGTTGGCCATCGCTGCCTCGCGCGACTCGAACCGGACGACTGCGATCGACTGGCCGTCGTCGGTGAACCCGAAGGTCCCGCCGAGCCATCCGGTCGCCCCAGGGGCGAGCTCCGCGTTCCAGCGGTCGGTCAGTGCGCGCATCTCGTCCTGCTTGCTGCACTTGCCCTGGATGATCTGGATGAACATTGATTCCTCCCCTGTTCGATCCCCGCTCTCGCGACGGTAGGCCTGCCCCCCGAGGCGGTCAATGGTGCGATCGGGTCGTCCGATTCGTCCCCCGATAAACTCGGGACCATGAACCCCCGCTACCGCCGCATGGTGATCCCGGGCGCCCTGGTGGGGCTGATCCTGATCGTGGCCATCGCCGCCGCGCTGAGGAGCTGACGTGGCCGAGCCGCTGCTGCGCGCGCTCGCCCGGATGCGGGGCCTGCTGCTGGACGACACGGTGCTCGTCCGCGCCGTCGGGTCCGGCCGGCAGAAGGGTGAGACCCCCCGCTGGCGCCGGGTCGAGCTGCGCTACGTGGACCTCAAGGCCGGCCGCCGGCTCCAGGTGACGGCGTACGACGACACCCAGGCGCACACGTCCAACCACGAGCCGGGCCCCGACGCCCGCGACGCCGTCGACGCGCTGCTCGACGAGCCGTTCGGCAACTGGCACGTCGAGACGACCACCGAGACCCACCAGCTGCGGGTCACCAAGAAGCTCGAGGCGATGGTGCACACCTCCGCGCGGCCGGAGCCGGTGCCCGAGGACCACGAGCCGCGGGCGCACGACCGGAAGAAGCCGCGGCTGCTCCCCGAGGACCACCCGGTGCTGCGCGCGGTCGGCATCGCCGACGAGCAGGGCCGCGTGAAGCCCAGCCGGCAGGCGAAGTACCGCCAGGTCGAGGAGTTCCTCCGCAGTCTCGGCCCCGCCGTCGACGACGCGATCTCGTCCGGCCGGCTGCGCACCCCGACGGCCGAGGACCCGCTGCGCGTGGTCGACCTCGGTTGCGGCAACGCCTACCTGACGTTCGCGGCGCACGCCTACCTCAACGACGTCCGCGGCCTGCCGGCTCACCTGGTCGGTGTCGACGTCAAGGCCCAGTCGCGCGACCACAGCACCGCCGTCGCCGCGGAGCTCGGCATCGCCGACACCATGACGTTCGTGCAGGGCGACATCGCGTCGGCCTCGCTCGAGGGCGTGCTGCCCGGACCGCCCGACGTGGTCCTCGCGCTGCACGCGTGCGACACCGCCACCGACGACGCGCTCGCCCGGGCGGTCGGCTGGGAGGCCCCGATGGTGCTCGCCGCACCCTGCTGCCACCACGACGTGGCGGCCCAGCTGCGTCGCGCACCGACCCCCGCGCCGTACTCCGAGCTCACCCGGCACGGGATCCTCCGCGAGCGCTTCGCGGACACGCTCACCGACTCGATCCGCGCGTCGATCCTGCGGCTGATGGGCTACCGCGTCGAGGTCATCGAGTTCGTGGAGAGCCAGCACACCCCGCGCAACACCCTGCTCCGCGCGGTGCGGACGGGGGCACAGCCGTCGGGCAAGGCCCGCGCCGAGCTCGACGACCTGACCCGCACCTGGGGCGTGCACCCGAAGCTGGCGGAGCTCCTGCATGACCGGCTGGCGTAGCCCGGCCGCCGTCCTCGTCGCTGGTCTGCTCGTCTCCGGTACGCCGGCTGCGGCTGCCGCCGCCCCCGTCACGTCGGCCGAGGTCGACCACCGCACCCTGTTCCGCTTCGCCGACCGGGACATCCTCGAGTCGAGCGGCCTCGTCGACGCGGGGTCGGTCGTCTACACGATGAACGACTCCGGGGCCGGGCCGCTGCTCTACGCGGTCGACCCCGCCTCCGGCGAGACCACCGGCGTGACGACGTACACGTCCGACGCGGTCGTGGACGTCGAGGCGCTCGCCCCGGCCGGGCGCGGGGACGTCTGGGTGGGCGACATCGGCGACAACTTCGGCCGCCGCCCGAGCGTCTCGGTCTACCGGGTCCGGCCCGGCGGCGGCGAGGTCCCGGGGATCGGGCTCACCTATCCGGGCGGCGCCCGTGACGCCGAGGCGCTGCTCGCGCACCCGGTGACCGGCCGGCTCTACGTGGTGTCCAAGACGGTGTTCGGAGGAACGGTCTACGAGGCGCCCCGGTCGCTTCGGCCCGGCACGTCCCACCGGCTGCGGACGTTCGCCCGGGTGCCCGGGCTGGTCACCGACGGGGCGTTCTTCCCGGACGGCCGGCACGTCCTGCTGCGGGGCTACGGGACCGCGTCGGTCTTCACGTTCCCCGGCTTCGACCTGCGGGGCACCGTCACGCTGCCCGCCCAGCGGCAGGGGGAGGGTGTCTCGGTCGGCCGGGACGGCCGGATCCTGCTCAGCAGCGAGGGCCTGAACGCGCCGGTGCTCGAGGTGCAGCTGCCCGCCGCCCTCGCCGACGAGGTAGCCCCGCGGCCGGTCGAGCCCCCGCCGTCGGACGACCCTTCCCCCTCGACCGAGCCGGCCCCCTCAGGGGAGCCCTCCCCGGTGGTCGGACCCGGCGAGGCCGCTCCGGACGAGGACAGCGGCCCGGCGGCCGGATGGATCCTCGGCGGCGCCGGCCTGCTCGCCGTACTCGCGACCCTGACCTGGGCCACCCGCCGCCGCCCCTGACCGCCCGCGCCCGAGGGCCCAGATCGCGCACGGTGCGCCCGATCGGCCCTCGCCCACCGCGGCGAGGGGCCCAGATCGCGCACGGTGCGCCCGATGGGCCCTCGTCCACCGCGGCGAGGGGCCCAGATCGCGCACGGTGCGCCCGATGGGCCCCTGGCATGCCCGGGGCCCCCGGGGGGTATGAGTCCGGCATGGCACGCCTGCGCACCGTCTCGCCCAACAGCCGGGGCTGGACCCGTCGCCGCTCGGGACGCGGCTTCGTCTACCTCGACCACACCGGCGCGCGGCTGCCCGACGAGGACGTCGACCGGATCCGCTCGCTGGTGATCCCGCCGGCGTGGCAGGACGTGTGGATCTGCCCGCAGGCCAACGGCCACATCCAGGCGGTCGGCGTCGACGCGGCGGGCCGGAGGCAGTACCTCTACCACCCCGACTGGCGGGTCAAGCGCGACCAGATGAAGTTCGACCGGGTCGCCGAGGTGGCCCGCAAGCTGCCCCGCGTGCGCGCCGCGATCCTCGAGCACATCGCGCTGGACGGGATGCCGGCCGAGCGCGCGGTCGCCACCGCGGTCCGGCTGCTCGACCTCGGCTACTTCCGGATCGGCAGCGACGCCTACGCCGACGCCAACGGCAGCTTCGGCCTGACCACGCTGGAGAAACGGCACGTCCGCCGGCAGCGGGAGCGGCTGCTGTTCAAGTTCACCGGCAAGTCCGGCATCGAGCACGAGATCGAGATCGCGGACCCCCTCGCCGTCGAGGCCGTCGAGACGATGCGGCGCAGGCGCGGCGGGGGAGACCGGCTGCTGGCCTACAAGGACGTCCGGCTGTGGACGCCGATGGACGCCGCCATGGTCAACGACTACCTGCGTGAGAGCACCGGCGCCGAGATCACCGCGAAGGACTTCCGCACCTGGCACGCGACCGTGCTCGCGGCGGCGGCGCTGGCGGCCAGCGACGAGCCTGGGGACACCAAGGCATCCCGGAAACGGGCGGTCGCGGGCGCGATGAAGGAGGTCGCCGGCTACCTCGGGAACACCCCGACGATCGCGCGGAGCTCGTACGTCGACCCGCGGGTGATCGACCTCTACGAGGACGGCGTGACCATCGAGGCGGCCGTCAGACGCAGCTACGACAGCCCCGACGAGCAGCAGGTCGCCATCGAGCGAGCGGTCAGCCGGATGCTCGACTCCGCCCCCGAGCAGCTCGGTCGCGCCGCCCGCAAGCAGAGCTGATTACCAAGGGATGCAGGAAGACCGGCACTTCCCGGGGGTTGTTTGCCAAGGGGGGTGACAGATCGCCCCGGGGAGTCGCGGGCGGTTCAGCAACCGTCGGCAGCCGGTGGCGCGGTCAGAGGTCGGCCAGGAGGTCGGCCAGGGGGAGCTGCCGGCCGCGCGCGGTGGCGGCCGCGAAGACGTCCGGATCGAGCCGCGGCCGGACCAGCTGCTCACGCAGCAGGGCGTGGTGGATGAAACCTGCCGTGTCGCGCAGCAGCTCGTCGGCGGCGGCACCCAGCAGCTCGGCCGCCCTCTCCCAGTCGTCGCGGCAGGCGGCGGCGTACCCGAGCGCCAGCACGCAGTCCGGGTCGGCGTCCCGGCCCTCGGCCTCGGCCCGTTGGCGTGCGCGCCGCAGCTGTGGCAGGTAGTCGTCGCCGTTGCTGATCAGGGCGAGCGCTCCCCAGTACATCGTCAGCCAGTTCTCGCGCAGGCCCGTGGACATGAGGTCGGTGAGCTGCGCGTCCATCAGCCGGCGCAGGCGCGGCCCGTCGCGGTCGACCAGGGCGACGAGGCTGGCCGCCCACAGGCAGATGTAGCGGTCGTACTCGTCGCCGCAGTCCACCTCGGTCAGCGCGAGGATCTCGTCGGCGAGCCCGCGGGTGCGGCCGAGGAACCGCAGCGCGACCACCCGGTAGCCGCGGGCCAGCCGCTCGAGCCCCGGCTCCCCGAGGGCGCGGGCCCGGTCCGCAGCCTCCTCCAGCCGCACGGTCGCCCGCTCGGGATCACGCAGACCGGCCAGTGCGTGGTACACGGCGACGATCAAAGCGGCGCCCGGGTCGTCGACCCGGTCGGCGAGCGCCTTGGCCTCCTCGGTGGCCTTGCGCATCAACCTCGGGTCCCCCGAGCCGAGCCCCACGTCCGCGGCCAGGATCAGCGCCCACAGCCGGTCCGGTGGCGCGAGGTCCCGGGTGCGGAGCGCGCTGACCCAGCGCAGGCCCTCGGCGTACGACACGGCGTTGCGCCACAACGTGCTCACGCCGAGCGCCACGTCGACCGCGTCGCCGAGCTCGCCGGCCGCGATGCTCGCCTCGAAGGCGAGCCGGACGTTGTCGAGGTCGTCGCGGCTGCGCGCGGCCGTCGAGGCGGACAGCCAGGTCCGGACCCGGGGCGTCGCGGTGGCGCGCGCGACGACCTGACGGCGCAGCAGCTCGGTGACGGCCGCCCGGTCTCCGGCCTCGTCGAGGCGCTGGGCCGCGAACAACCGGATCGTCTCGAGCAGCCGGTAGCGCCGGGTGGCGGGGTCGTGCACGACCAGGCTCTTGGCCACCAGGTCGCCGAGCACGTTGGTGACGTCGCCACGACCGTTCCCGCCCGCGACGGCCTGGGCGGCCTCCAGGTCGAAGGTCGCCGGGAAGACGCCGAGGCGGTCGAACACCTGCTTCGCGTCCTCGGACAGCAGCCGGTAGCTCCACTCGATGGTGGTGCCCAGGGCCGAGTGCCGCGGACCTGCCTTCGGCCGCCCGCCCACGAGCAGGGTCAGGCGGTCGTCGAGGCGCTCCACCAGCTCGTCCAGGCTGAGGTGCCGCAGCTGGGCCGCCGCGAGCTCGATCGCCAGCGGGAGGCCGTCGAGCCTTTCGCACAGGTCGACGACGCGCGGGTCGTCGACCTCCGCGATGCCCGGACCGGCGGCGGCGACCGCCCGCTCGACGAAGAGCTCGGCGGACTCCGGGCCGAGCGAGCCGATCCGGTGCACCGCCTCGCCGTCGACCCGCAGGGGCTCGCGGCTGGTCACCAGGATGCGGGCGCGCGGCCCCGCGTCGAGGACGGCGTCGACGAGCGCGGCGCTGGCGTCGAGGAGGTGCTCGCAGTTGTCGAGCACGAGCAGCACCTCGCGCGATCCCAGGGTGGCGGCCAGGGAGTCCGGGTGGAGGGCGCCTTCGCCCTGTACGCCGGCTGCCTCCGCCACGGCCCGGGTGACGCCGGCCTCGTCGCGCACCGGCGCCAGCTCGGCCAGGACCACCTCGGGGTCGGCCCCCTGTCCTGGGTCGGACTGGAGCCGGCGGCCCAGCGCCAGCGCCAGGCTCGACTTGCCCGCGCCACCGGGTCCGGTGATCGTCACGACCCGGTGTGCCCGCATGAGCGCCGCGACCGCGGCGAGGTCGTCGTCCCGGCCGATCAGCCGGGTCCGCGGCGCCGGCAGGGGAGCCCGCCCCGGACTCCTCACCTCCGACCCGGCTCGCTGCGCGGGGACCGCGGGCTCAGCGGGCAGCGCCTCGGCCTTCCGCCGGAGCGCCGTCGCGGCCGGTCCCGGCTCGACACCGAGCTCGCTGCCGGAACAGCTCGGCCATCCGGTCCAGCGAGCGCAGGGCTGCCCGCCCCCGCGCCTGGCCGATCAGGTCGCCGGCCAGCAGCAGGTGCGCCTCCTCGTCGAGCGGGTCGGCGGCGACCAGGTCCTCGAACCGGCCGGCCGCCCTCAGCAGCTCCAGGTGGCGCAGCCGCAACCGGGCCCGCGGCTCCTCGGTCCAGGTCTCGTAGAGGTCGTCGGGCAGCAGGTCGCCGGGGTAGTGCGCCACGGCCTCAGCGGCGACCTCCGGCCGGGGGTCGGACCGCGCGGCATCGGCGGCGCGGTCGAACTCGTTCACGTCGACCGTGACGTCAGCGTCGGGGAACAGCGACACGGTGCCGCGGGCGAGGACGACCGCCTCGCGCGACCCGAGCGCAGCGCGGGCGTGATGGGCGGCCACGTGCAGCCGCGGCCCGGCCTCGTCGAGCAGCAGGTCCGGCCACAGCGCGTCGATGACCTGGTCACGCAGCAGGTGGCGGTCCGGCTGGAGCGCGAGCAGCTTGACCAGGCTCGCGGCGGAGCGTCGGTGCCAGCTCCCGGCCGGGACCGAGCGGCCGTTCACGGCCACGTCGAAGCCGCCGAGCAGACGGACGTGGACGCGCATCGCCACCCTCCACCCCCAGGGTCGGTCTACGAATCTAGCACCGGCCCTGGGTGGGCGTGGAGACGCCGAGGGGTCACATCTTCACTGGGATCTCCGCGTGTCGCGGGAAGATGTGACCCCTCGGCGGTGGGGGGTCAGGCCAGGCGCTCCACGACGTGGTCGACGCAGGCGGTGAGCGCCTCGACGTCGGCCGGGTCGACCGCCGGGAACATCGCCACGCGGAGCTGGTTGCGGCCGAGCTTGCGGTAGGGCTCGACGTCGACGATCCCGTTGGCACGCAGGGTCTTCGCGACCGCAGCGGCATCCACCGCGTCGTCGAAGTCGATGGTGCCGATCACGAGCGACCGCTCGTCCGGGTTCGTCACGTAGGGCGACGTGTACGCCGTCTTCTCGGCCCACGTGTAGAGGCGGCTCGAGCTGTCCGTCGTACGTCCGACGGCGAAGTCCAGGCCGCCCTGCCCGTTCAGCCAGTCGAGCTGCTCGGCGAGCAGGAACAGCGTGGCGACCGACGGGGTGTTGTAGGTCTGGTTCTTCAGCGAGTTGTCGATCGCGGTCGGCAGGTCGAGGAACGCCGGGACCCACCGGTCGGTCGCCGCGATCTCCGCGGCGCGCTCGAGGGCGGCCGGCGACATGACCGAGAGCCACAGCCCGCCGTCGGAGGCGAAGTTCTTCTGCGGCGCGAAGTAGTAGGCGTCGACCTCGGTGATGTCGACGGGCAGGCCGCCGGCGCCGGAGGTCGCGTCGACCAGCACCAGGGCACCCTCGTCCGCGCCCTCGACGCGCTTGACCGGAGCCATCACGCCGGTGGAGGTCTCGTTGTGCGCCCACGCGTAGACGTCCACGCCGGCCTCGGCCTGCGGGGCCGGTCGGGTGCCGGTCTCGGACTTGATGACCGACGGGTCGGCGAGGAACGGCGCCGCCTTCGCGGCCGAGGCGAACTTGGACGAGAACTCGCCGAAGGACAGGTGCTGGCTCTTCTCGCGGATCAGGCCGAACGTGGCGATGTCCCAGAAGGCGGTGGCACCACCGTTGCCGAGCACGACCTCGTAGCCCTCGGGCAGCGAGAACAGGTCGGAGATGCCCTCGCGCACGCGGCCGACCAGGTTCTTCACCGGGGCCTGGCGGTGCGAGGTGCCGAGCAGGGAGGTGCCGGTGGCGGCGAGGGCCTGCAGGGCCTCGACACGGACCTTGGAGGGGCCGGCGCCGAACCGCCCGTCGGCGGGCTTGATGTGGTCAGGGATGGTGATCGCGTCGGTCACGACGGGTACCTCGTCTGGAAGTCGAGTGAGAGTGACCTGACTTCGTTGTCAGAGCTGCCTGGCGGCCTATTCTGTCACCCGCAGACGGATCACCACGAAACGGGGAACACATCATGAGCAACGTCACGCCTCCGCCGGCGCCGGGCCTCCGCAACCAGGCCGGTGCCCGCACGGTGTTCCGGGTCCTCGGCGTGCTGGTCACGGGCACGGCGCTCGTGTTCCTCCTCGTCGGCGGGATCGACTTCTTCGGGTCCATGGACTCGTTCGAGGGCCCGACGAAGTTCTGGATGTTCTTCGTGGGCATCCCCCTGCTGGGTGTGGGCGGCTGGCTGCTGCAGGCCGGCTTCATGGGTGTCGGCGCCCGCTACGTCTCGGGGGAGTACGCCCCGGTCGCCAAGGACACCGCGAGCTACCTGACCGACGGCAAGGGCATCCTCAACATCGGTGCGACCGGAGCGTCCGGAGCCGGCTCGGCCTCGGGCCCGTTCTGCCGGTCCTGCGGCACCCGCAACGACGTCGAGGCGCGGTTCTGCGACTCGTGCGGAACAGCGATGGCCTAGGTGCAGATCCGCAGGATCGCGTTCACCCACGCCGACGCGCAGCTGCTCGTGGCGGAGGTGCAGGCGGAGTACGTCGCCCGCTACGGCGGCCCCGACAACACGCCCATGGACCCGACGGTGTTCGACGAGCCGGCCGGTGCCTTCTTCGTGGGCTACCTCGACGACGTCCCGGTGGCGATGGGCGGCTGGCGGATGCGCCCCGACGTGGTGCGCCTCGACAGCAGGCAGGCGGTCGAGATCAAGCGGATGTACGTCGCACCGCGGGGTCGGCGGCGAGGCCTCGCGCGCGTCGTACTCGCACATCTCGAGCGGACCGCCCGTAACTCGGGGGCGGACGTGATCGTTCTCGAGACGGGGATCGCCCAGCCCGAGGCGATCGCGCTCTACGAGTCGTCGGGCTACGAACCCGTCGAGAAGTTCGGTCACTACGCGTGGTCGCCGAAGTCTCGCTGCTACGGAAAGAGACTGTGATGGCGCTCGTGCCGACCGAGGTGAACGGCGAGCCGGAGGCTCCGGACTGGTGCTTCGAGATGAACGACCACCTGGAGCTGCCGACGTGCACCTGGGACGGCGCGCAGTGGCACCGGTCCTACCCGGACGACAGCGGGTTCCCGGGCGCGTTCGGCGCGATCTTCGTGCTGATGCTGATCGTCGCGGTGGGGATGTTCGCGTGGCGGATCTCGCTGGCCCGCCGGGTGGCACGGGACACCGGCATGGACCCGAACCGTGCGACGGAGCTGACCATCCTCGGTGACAACGGGCTCGAGGCGGGCTTCCTCGCCGGCCACCTGCGGCAACGCCCGGCCGACCAGCAGCCCACCGCGCCGGCCGTGCGGTCCGCCGAGGTCCGGCTGCGCGAGCTCGCGGAGCTGCGCGACCAGGGGCTCGTCACCCCCGAGGAGTACGACGCCCGCCGCAGGGCGATCGTCGACTCGCTCTGACCGCTCGTCACAGGAGAGCCGCGACGAGCGCGACCAGCGGCGGCCCGCTCTGCCAGTACCACCCGCTCGTGCCCTTCGATCGGCTCAGCTCCAACCAGTCGGCGAGGAGAAGCACGAGGCCGGCCAGGAACGTCGAGAGGCACAGGTAGATCACCAGCGTCCGCCCGGCCGCCTCGTCGCCGGCTGCCCAGAGCGCCACCCCGGCGACGAGGCCGCAGCCGATGAACAGGTTGTAGAACCCGACGCCGAAGGCCCACAGTCGGATCGCTGGCACGTCAGCCGTCGGCACCGAGAAGACGCCCTGGTGCACCGCCGGTCGCTCGATCACCAGTGCCTCGAGGACGAAGACGGCGATGTGGATCGCCGCCGTCAGCAATGCGAACACCCACACCAGCGTGGTCATCGGGCGACCTCCTCCGCAGCGGCCATGCCCCGACGCTAGGCAGCCGGGCGGCCACGGTCGATCCCAGAATCTTGGGAATACCCGGCGGCCGCGGGCGGGGTGATACTGGTGTGCATGTGGGAGGAGCGGGCCCACCGCGCCCGCCGCGAAGTCGCCGCCCTGGCCGCCGCCGGCCTCGGCGTCGGGGAGCTCCACGCTGAGGCGATCCGGCTGGTCGGCCGGGCGGTCGGGGCCGACCTCACCTGCTGGGCCGGCATCGATCCGGAGACCCTGGTGATCAGCACGATGGTCAGCGGGGAGGCCCGGATCGCGCCGGAGTACGAGCCACGTCTCGCGGCCGCCGAGTACTCGCCGGACGAGCCGCACCGGTTCGCCGACCTCGCCCGACGTCGCCAGTCCGTCGCCAAGCTGTCGGACCTGCCCGCGCGGCAGCGGGAGCGCAGCGCCCGGCTCAACGACGTGTGGCGGCCGCTGGGACAGGACCAGGAGCTCCGTGTCCTGTTCCTGGCCGACGGCGCGTGCTGGGGTGCGGCGGGGATGACGCGCAGCGGACACGACTTCTCCGCGCGTGAGATCGAGTTCCTCACCGCCGTGGCGCCAGCAGTCGCCGAAGCCACCCGGTCAGCGGTGCGGTCCGAGGTGCGGGGGTGGACCCCCGGCGGCCGGCCGGCCGTCGCCGTCGTCGGTCCGACCGGAGAGCTGCGGTCGGCGACGGCGGCGGCTCGGCAGTGGCAGGAACGCATCGACGAGATCGCGCCCGGCAGGTTCCTGTTGATGATGCAGGTGATGGCGACCGGCTCGCGTGCCGCGGGACCGGCCGGCTTCCGGGTGCGGCTGCGTGACGCACGCGGCCAGTGGGCCGTCATGCACGGCAGCCCGTTGGTCGGCAGCGACGAGGACCAGGTCGCTGTCGCGATCGAGCCGGCCACAGGCGAGCAGCTGCTCGGCCTGCTGTTCGCGGCGTACGGCTTGTCGTCCCGCGAACGCGACGTGTGCCGCGAGGTGATCTCGGGCCACCCCACCGCCGAGATCTCCGCGCAGCTGTTCATCTCCGCCCACACGGTGCAGGACCACCTGAAGTCGGTGTTCGCGAAGGTCGGTGTCCGGAGCCGGGGGGAGCTCGTGGCGCGGTTGCGGCCGGACGGCTCGCAGCCCGCCGTCGCGGCGATGGATCCGGCCGGTCAGGCCTCGCTGAGCACCAGGTAACGCTCGTCGTCGATCTCGCGGCCCCAGAGGACGGGCTCGGGGAGGTGGCGTACGACGGCGCTCCGGCCCACCCCGGCCAGGAGGGACTGCGTGTCCGCGGCGGACAGGCCCGCGTCGTTGAACCAGCGCCCCTCCACCAGCAGCAGGCGGCCACCGGGGGCGAGCAGGTCGCACCAGCGCCGCAGGCCTGCGACGGGGTCGGGCAGCGCCCAGAGGACGTGTCGCGAGAGCACCACGTCGAACGCGCCCGCCGGCAGGTCCGGGTCGGACGCGTCGCCGACCGCGAAGCCGACCGACCTGTCACCGGCCTTGGCGCGGGCGCGGTCGATCATCTCCGGCGAGAGGTCGACCCCGTGGACGTCGTACCCCTCGTCGGCGAGCAGGACCGACAGCGTGCCGGTGCCGCAGCCCAGGTCGGCCACCCGCGCCGGAGCCGCTGGCAGGTGGGCCAGCAGCAGCTCCCGCCAGGCCGCCCGGGTCTCCGGGTCGGCCAGGCCGTGGTCCGGCGCCTCGTCGAAGGTCAGCGCCTCCGCGTCCCACAACGCCCGCGCCTCATCGGTCTCCGTGCCGCTCATGCCCTTCCCTCCGCCTCCCGCTCGTCGAGTGTGGGGTTGTGCCCCTGTGAGTGTGGGGTTGTTCGCGAGGGCGCGGGAGCAACCCCGCACTCATGCGCGAACAACCCCACACTCAACGGACCATGGGGTGGGTCAGGGCCGGGAGTCGCCCCAGGCGGCGTCCCAGCCCTCGACCTCGCTGGCCTGGCGGCTCGACGGGCCGGTGTAGATCGCCGACGGGCGGATCAGCCGCCCGGTGCGCTTCTGCTCCAGGATGTGCGCCGACCAGCCGCCGGTGCGGGCGCAGGTGAACATCGAGGTGAACATGTGCGGCGGCACCTCGGCGAAGTCCAGGACGATCGCGGCCCAGAACTCGACGTTGGTCTCCAGGACCCGGTCCGGCCGGCGCTCGCGCAGCTCCGCGAGGGCGGCCTTCTCCAGCGCCTCGGCCACCTCGTAGCGCGGGGCGCCGAGCTCCTGGGCGGTCCGGCGCAGCACTCGGGCCCGCGGGTCCTCGGCCCGGTAGACCCGGTGCCCGAAGCCCATCAGCCGCTCCTTGTTGTCGAGCAGCTCCTTGACGTAGGTGCGCGCGTCGCCGCGCTTCTCCACCTCGTCGATCATCCCGAGCACACGCGAGGGGGCGCCGCCGTGCAGCGGCCCGCTCATCGCGCCGACGGCCGCGGAGAGGGCGGCGCCGACGTCCGCACCGGTCGAGGTCACCACGCGGGCGGTGAACGTGGAGGCGTTCATGCCGTGCTCGGCGGCAGAGCTCCAGTAGGCGTCGACGGCCCTGACGTGGTCGGGGTCGGGCTCGCCCTTCCAGCGGATCATGAAGCGCTCCGCGAGCGTGTTCGCCTTGTCGACCTCGCGCTGCGGCACCATCGGCTGGCCCACACCACGGGCGGCCTGGGCGACGTACGACAGCACCATCACCGCTGCCCGGCCGAGGTCCTCACGGCACTGCTTCTCGTCGATGTCATAGGTGGCCTGCATGCCCCACATCGGCGCGAGCATCGCGATCGCGCTCTGCACGTCGACGCGGATGTCGCCGGAGTGGACCGGGATGGGCAGCGGCTCGGCGGGCGGCAGGCCCGGGTCGTAGGTGCCGTCGACGAGGAGGCCCCAGACCTTCTCGAACGGGATGCGGCCGACGATCTCCTCGATGTCGACGCCGCGGTACCGGAGCGCGGAGCCTTCCTTGTCAGGCTCGGCGATCTCGGTCTCGAACGCGACCACGCCCTCCAAGCCGTGCTGGACCTCGGTCATTCGCGACTCCTTCGTCGTCACACATCGTGCGGCACCCAAACTCCCACATCATGCCCCCTCGCGGCGGGGCAGTCACCTCGGGAGCCGCGGAGCCTGCGTGGAGCGCGTCACCCCGGCGAGGCCCGGTGGGCGGGTTAGATTCGACGGCGTGAACGAGAGCGCGCTGTCCGACCTGCGACGCGAGTACGCCGTCGGCGGCCTCGACGAGTCCGACCTGGCCCCCGACCCGATCGCGATGTTCCGTCGCTGGCTGCACGACGCCACGGTGGCCGGGCTGCACGAGCCCAACGCCATGGTGGTCTCGACGGTCTCGGCGACGGGGGCGCCGTCGTCGCGGATGGTGCTGCTCAAGCGGCTCGACGAGCGCGGCTTCGGCTTCTTCACCAACTACGAGTCGCGCAAGGCCGACGAGCTCGAGGCCAACCCGGCCTGCGCGTTGCTCTTCCCGTGGCACGGGCTGGAGCGCCAGGTCCGGATCGAGGGGGTGGCAGCCCGTCTGGACCAGGACGAGAACGCCGCCTACTTCGGCAGTCGGCCGCGCGCGTCGAAGCTGGGTGCCTGGGCCTCGCCGCAGTCCCGGGTGGTCGCTTCCCGCGGCGCCCTCGACGAGCGGTACCACGAGGTGCTGGCCCGCTTCGGCGCGGACGGCGACGTACCCCTCCCGCCGCACTGGGGCGGCTACCTCGTGACGCCCCAGGCGGTGGAGTTCTGGCAGGGCCGCCGCGGGCGGATGCACGACCGGATCCGCTACCGCCGCGAGTCGGACGGCTGGGTCACCGAGCGCCTCGCCCCCTGACCCCGTCGGGCCTGCAGACGGGGGGCAGACCGGGAGGAACCAACTCGGTGGTGACCCACCGCCCGCTCGCCTAGGGTCGGGGTGTGCTGATCCGGCTGCTGAAGCAGTTCCTCGCGCCGTACCGGGGACCGCTCACCGCGGTCGTGGCGCTGCAGTTCGTCGGCACCATGGCCGCCCTCTACCTGCCGAGCCTCAACGCCGACATCATCGACAACGGGATCGCCCGCGGGGACACGGCCTACATCATCCGCACCGGCGCGGTGATGCTCGCCGTCTCGGTGGTGCAGATCGTCTGCAGCGTCGGCGCCGTCTACATCGGGGCGCGCACCGCGATGGGCTACGGCCGGGACCTGCGCGCCGCGATCTTCCACCGGATCGGGTCGTTCTCGAGCCGCGAGGTCGCGCACTTCGGCGCCCCGTCGCTGATCACCCGGAACACCAACGACGTGCAGCAGGTCCAGATGCTGGTGCTGATGTCCGCCACGATGATGGTCGCCGCGCCGATCATGATGGTCGGCGGCGTGCTGATGGCGATGCGCGAGGACCTCGGCCTGTCCTGGCTGCTGGCCGTCTGCGTGCCGATGCTGCTGCTCGTCGTCGGGTTCGTGGTCAGCCGGATGGTTCCGGGCTTCCGGCTGATGCAGGTCCGGATCGATCAGGTGAACCGGATCCTGCGCGAGCAGATCACCGGCATCCGGGTGGTCCGCGCCTTCGTCCGCGAGCCCTTCGAGCGGCAGCGGTTCGGCGACGCCAACGACGACCTCACCGAGGTGGCGGTCCGGACCGGTCGGTGGATGGCGACGATGTTCCCGGCGGTCCTGCTGGTGCTCAACGTGTCCAGCGTCGCCGTGCTCTGGTTCGGCGGCCACCGGGTCGACTCCGGCGAGATGCAGGTCGGTGCGCTGACCGCGTTCCTCACCTACCTGGTGCAGATCCTGATGTCGGTGATGATGGCGACCTTCATGCTGGTGATGGTGCCGCGTGCGTCGGTCTGCGCGGACCGGATCGGCGAGGTGCTCGACACCGAGTCGTCCGTCGTACCCCCGTCCGACCCGGTCACGGAGGTCGACCGGCAGGGCGAGCTCGAGCTGCGCGGGGTGGAGTTCAGCTATCCGGGGGCCGAGGCGCCGGTGCTGCGCGACGTGAGCCTGAGGGCCCGGGCCGGTACGACGCTCGCGGTGATCGGCTCGACCGGGGCGGGCAAGACCACGCTGCTCAACCTCGTGCCGCGGCTCTTCGACGCCACCGCCGGCGAGGTCCTGGTCGACGGCGTCGACGTACGCCGGCTCGCCCCCGAGCTGCTGTGGAGCCGGGTCGGACTCGTCCCGCAGCGCGCCTTCCTGTTCAGCGGGACCGTCGCGAGCAACCTCCGGTACGGCAATCCCGACGCCACCGACGAGGAGCTCTGGGCGGCCCTCGAGATCGCGCAGGCCCGGGGGTTCGTCGAGGCGATGCCCGAGGGACTGGGGGCGCCGATCTCGCAGGGCGGCACGAACGTGTCCGGCGGCCAGCGGCAGCGGCTCGCGATCGCCCGGGCGCTGGTCCGGCGGCCGGAGATCTACCTCTTCGACGACGCGTTCTCCGCGCTCGACCTGGCCACCGACGCCCGGCTCCGCGCCGCCCTGCGTCCGGTCACCCGCGACGCGACGGTGGTGATCGTCGCGCAGCGCGTCTCCACGATCGTCGACGCCGACCAGATCCTGGTCCTCGAGAACGGCACGGTGGTCGGCCGCGGCACGCACGGCGAGCTGCTGGACACCTGCGCGACCTACCGGGAGATCGTCGAGTCCCAGCTCAGCGCCGAGGACGTGGCATGAGCACCCCACGCAACCGCTCGCTCCGCTCACGCTTCCGCGGGGACCCCGCATGAGCACCGCCACGAGGCCCGGCGGGGCGATGAGGGAGACCGAGCGGGTCGTTGCCGGTCCCGGCCCGGGGCGTGGCCCGTTCGGCGGCGGGATGGTCGGGCAGAAGTCGATGGACTTCGGCCCCTCGGCCCGCCGGCTCGTCGCCCGGATGCGCCCCGACCGCGGCAAGGCGATCGTCACCGTCGCGCTCGCGGTGGTCAGTGTCGCGCTGGCGTCCGTCGGCCCCAAGATCCTCGGCCGGGCCACGGACCTGATCTTCTCCGGCCTGTTCGGCCGGCAGATGCCCGACGGGGTCACGAAGGAGCAGGCCGTCCAGGCGCTCCGGGACCAGGGCGACGACCGGCTCGCCGACATGCTGGCGCGGATGGACGTCGTACCCGGCCAGGGGGTCGACTTCGCTGCTGTCGCCGACGTGCTGCTCCTCGTGCTCGCGGTGTACGTCGCCTCCTCGCTCCTCTCCTGGCTGCAGGGCTACCTGCTCAACGACGTCACCCAGAACACCGTGCGGCAGATGCGCAACGACGTCGAGGACAAGATCAACCGGCTGCCGCTGCGCTACTTCGACAAGCAGCCGCGCGGCGAGCTGCTGAGCCGGGTCACCAACGACATCGACAACATCAGCCAGACGCTCCAGCAGACGATGAGCCAGCTGCTCTTCGCCGTGCTGACCGTCGTCGGCGTGCTGTCCATGATGTTCTGGATCTCGCCGCTGCTCGCCCTCGTCGCCCTGGTCACGGTGCCGGTCACGATGCTCGTCGCCGGCGCGATCATGAAGCGGTCGCAAGGACTGTTCATCGCGCAGTGGCGGCGCACCGGCAAGCTCAACGCGCACATCGAGGAGGCGTTCACCGGGCACGCGCTGGTGAAGGTCTTCGGGCGTCAGCCGGAGGTCGAGAAGGTGTTCGCAGAGGAGAACGACGCGCTGTTCCAGGCCTCCTTCGGTGCCCAGTTCGTGTCCGGCCTGATCATGCCGATGATGATGTTCATCGGGAACCTGAACTACGTGGTGATCGCCGTCCTGGGCGGGCTCCGCGTCGCGAACGGGTCGATGAGCCTGGGCGACGTGCAGGCGTTCATCCAGTACTCCCGGCAGTTCACCCAGCCGCTCACCCAGATCGCCTCGATGATGAACCTGCTCCAGTCCGGCGTGGCCTCCGCCGAGCGGGTCTTCGAGCTGCTCGACGCCGAGGAGGAGCCGGCCGAGGAGGCCGTCGCGCCGGTGGAGGGCGGACGGGGCGAGGTGCGCTTCGAGAACGTGTCCTTCCGCTACGAGCCCGACCAGCCGCTGATCGAGGACCTGTCGCTGGTGGCGCAGCCCGGACACACCGTGGCGATCGTCGGCCCGACGGGAGCCGGGAAGACGACCCTGGTGAACCTGGTGATGCGGTTCTACGACGTCGACGCCGGCCGGATCACCCTCGACGGGGTGGACGTCTCGACGATGCGCCGCAGCGAGCTGCGCAGCCGGACCGGCATGGTGCTGCAGGACGCCTGGCTCTTCGAGGGGACGCTGCGCGACAACATCGCCTACGGCCGGCCCGGGGCCACCGAGGAGGAGATCCACGCCGCCGCCCGGGCCACCTTCGTCGACCGGTTCGTGCACAACCTCCCCGACGGCTACGCCACGGTGGTCGACGAGGACGGCAGCAGCCTCAGCGCGGGGGAGCGGCAGCTGGTCACGATCGCCCGCGCGTTCCTGGCCGACCCGGCGCTGCTGATCCTCGACGAGGCCACCAGCTCGGTCGACACGCGCACCGAGCTGCTGGTGCAGCACGCGATGGCCGCGCTGCGAACCGACCGCACCAGCTTCGTGATCGCCCACCGGCTGTCCACGATCCGCGACGCGGACCTGATCCTGGTCATGGAGGCCGGCCGGATCGTCGAGCAGGGCACGCACGACGAGCTGCTGGCCGCCCGCGGCGCCTACGCGGCGCTCTACGACGCCCAGTTCTCGGCGGCGGCGACGGACGCGGCGGTCGACCCCGACCGGCTGGCCGAGGTCTGACCGGCGATGCAGTCGCTCCAGCACGCGGTGGACGCAGCGGCGGACCGCACCGGATTCTCCGGCGTGGTCCGCGTCGACCGCGCGGGCGAGACCGAGCTCTCCGCGGCGTACGGGTTCGCCGACCGGGCCCACGGGGTGCTCAACACGGTCGAGACCCTGTTCGCGACCGCGAGTGGATCCAAGAGCCTGACGGCACTGGCGGTCATGGGTCTGGTCGAGCGCGGGACGCTCCAGCTCGGCACGACCGCCCGTTCACTGCTCGGTGATGACCTGCCCCTGATCGCCGATGACGTGACGGTCGAGCAGCTGCTGGCCCATCGGTCCGGGATCGGCGACTACCTCGACGAGGACGTCATCGCCGACATCGCCGACTACGTGATGCCGGTGTCGGTGCACGAGCTCGCGACCACCGAGCAGTTCTTGCCGGTGCTGGCCGGGCACGAGACCGTGTTCCCCGCCGGCGAGCGGTTCGCGTACAACAACGGCGGCTACGTGGTGCTCGCCCTGCTGGCCGAGCGGGCGAGCGGCGTGGACTTCCATCAGCTGGTCCGCACCCTGGTGTGCGAGCCCGCCGGCATGGTCGACACCGCCTTCCTGCGCTCGGATGAGCTCCCTGGACGCGCCGCCCGCGGCTACCTCGCCGTCGACGGCCTGAGGACGAACGTGTTTCACCTCCCCGTGCTCGGCAACGGTGACGGGGGCATCTACTCGACCGCTGCCGACCTCAGCGCGTTCTGGGACTCACTGTTCGCCGGACGGATCGTCTCGCCGGAGCGGGTCGCCGAGATGGTGCGACCGCACAGCAACTGGTCGCAGGAGTCCAGGCGCTACGGCCTCGGGTTCCACCTCCACGCGACGGGCGACGGAGTCTGGCTCGAGGGGTACGACGCAGGCGTGTCGTTCGCCAGCCTTCACCAGCCCTCGACATCGATCACGTACACCGTCATCTCGAACTGGTCCCAAGGTGCCTGGCCGATCATCGGGCTGCTCGACGAACGGCTCGGCACCTGAAACACGCGTCAGCCGTGCCGGATCGGGCGGAACACCCGGTGACGCAGACGACCCGTGGGCGGTGCGGTCTCACCTCAGGGAGGGGAGCCGCTCTCCGGCGGACATGAACCGGAGCGCCCACGGGTCGGGTGACTGCTGTGGATTTCCAGCGCGCACCCCGGCCGGAGCCGGTGGAATCCGTGCTGGACGGTGCGCTGCTAGGAAGCAGCCACCTCACTTGTCCTGAAAGAATGCACTTCTGGACCACCTCCTTTCCGTGTGCTGCCACGCTACGTGGCGGGCGCCAGGCCCGACAAGCACTTTTTTCCGCCACGTGACACCAGCCAGAGAGGACCGGGAGTGGGCAGCAGGCTCAGCAGGTTGCTGACCGACGTCCGCCCGCTCCAGGTGTCCGTCCCGTTCCGCCGGCTCTTCATCGGCAACTCCGTCGCGCAGCTCGGCCAGCAGATGACCAACGTCGCGGTGGCCGTGCAGGTCTACGACCTCACCGGGTCGTCGTTCTACGTCGGTCTGGTCGGCGCGTTCGGTCTCGGCCCGATCGTCGTTCTCGGGCTGTACGGCGGCGCGATCGCCGACGCCATGGACCGTCGCACGCTGGCGCTGCTGGCCTCCGGGGGACTGTGGCTCGTCTCGGTGGTGTTCGCGATCCAGGCCTTCCTCGGCAACACGTCGGTGTGGTTGCTGCTCGGCCTGATCGCCGTGCAGTCGGGGTTCTACGCGGTGAACAACCCGGCCCGGGCGGCCATGGTGCCGCGGCTGCTCGACAAGGAGCTGCTGCCGGCCGCCAGCGCGCTGAACATGGCCTCGTTCAACCTCGGCTTCACCTTCGGGCCGCTGCTCGGCGCGCTGATGATCACCTGGCAGGGCTTCGGCGCGGCGTACACCGTCGACGTCCTCACCTTCAGCGCCGCCTACTACGCCCTGCTGCGGATGCCGCCGATGCCACCGCTCGAGCACAGCCCGCGCGCCGGACTCCGCTCGGTGCTGGACGGGCTGCGCTTCCTCAAGCGGTCGCCGAACCTGCGGATGACGTTCGTGCTCGACCTGTGCGCGATGGTGCTGGCGCAGCCGCGCGCGCTGTTCCCGGCCCTGGCGTACAAGGTGTACGGCGGCGGCGCGGCCGTCGTCGGGGTGCTCCAGGCCGCGCCGGCAGTCGGCGCCCTCATCGCCTTCCTCTTCTCCGGCTGGATCAGCCGGGTGCGGCTGCAGGGCCTCGCGATCGTGCTGGCGGTGCTGATGTACGGCGCCGTGGTCGGTGCCGTGGGGCTGACCTCCCTGCTGTGGCTCGGCGTGCTCTTCCTCGCCATGTCCGGGATGGCGGACATGGTGAGCGCGGCCTACCGGTCCACGATCCTCCAGGTGGCCGCGCCCGACGAGCTGCGCGGCCGGCTGCAGGGCGTCTTCATCGTCGTCGTGGCCGGTGGGCCGCGAGCCGGCGACTTCCTGGCCGGGTCGCTGGGCAGCGCCGTGGGGGAGCAGGCCGCGCTGGTGCTCGGCGGGGCCGCCTGCATCGTCGGTGTGCTGATCGCGGTGGCCGCGCAGCGCGGCTTCCTGCGCTACGACGCCCACCACCCGACGCCGTAGTCACCCGCGAACCCCGGGGCGTGGCACAGTCGGGGGCATGAGCGGTCAGCCGGGCGGGTTCGTCCTGGAGCTGGAATGCGTCGTGTCGGCACCGCCGGAGCGGGTCTTCGAGCTGCTGACCGAGCCGGCGGAGCTGGCCAGGTGGTGGGGGCCGCACGGTTTCACGATCCCCTCGCCCGAGGTCGACCTGAGACCAGGCGGTGGCTACCGCTTCGCCATGGTGCCCGCCGACGGCGACCCGTTCCACCTCTCCGGATCCTTCCTGGAGGTCGACCCTCCTCGCCGGCTCACCTACACCTTCGCGTGGGAGGAGCCCGCCCCCGACGACCGCGAGACGGTCGTGGTCCTCGTGATCGAAGGCACCGCGGTGGGGACACGTGTGCGGCTCTCGCAGGGCGAGTTCGCCACCCAGGAGCGGCTCGAGCTGCACCGCGGGGGCTGGTCGGAGTCGTTCGAGAAGCTCCGTGAGCTGGTCCGCCCCGGCACGGACAAGTAGTCGTCAGCTCTCCGGAGCCCGTAGTCGCTCCACGCGCTGGGCCAGCTCCGCGATGTCGGACGGGCGGGTCCCACAGCAGCCGCCGATGAGACGGGCTCCCGCCTCGACCCAGGGCCCGACGAGGTCGAGGTCGAGAGGGTCGCCGTACCTCCATTGCTTGGTGCTGCTGTTCCAGGTGCCGCCGCGGTTCGGGTAGGCCACGGCAGGGAGTCCCGTCGCCGACACCGCCGCACGGACAGCCCCCAGGACGTCGGCCTGGTCCGAGCAGTTGACGCCCGCGGCGATGATCGACCGGTTACCCCTCAGGACGCCGTAGGCCTCCTTCAGCGGTTGGCCGGCGTTGGTGGTGGCACCGCGCACGGAGTAGCTGAACCAGGCCGGCACGTCGAGGTCCTCCAGCAGCGCGACCAGGACTTCGGCCTCGTCGGCGTCCGGGATGGTCTCGACGGCGAGAAGGTCCGGACCGGCCGCGGCGAGCAGCTCCAGGCGGGGCCCGTGGAAGTCGCGGAGTCGCGCCGAGGAGACCCCGTAGCGACCCCGGTACTCCGACCCGTCGGCCAGGAACGCGCCGTAGGGGCCGACGGAGGCAGCGACCAGCAACCCCGGGCGCGTGTCCGCGAGCTCCTCGCGAACCTCCTGGGCGATGGTCACGCTGCGCGTGATCAGGCGTCGCGCCGCCGGGACGTCGTACCCGGCGGCGACCAGACCCTCGACGCTGACCTGGTAGCTCGCCGTCGTCGCGACCCTGGCACCGGCTCGGAAGAACGCACGATGCGCATCGGCGATCCGTTCCGGTTCCTCACCCAGCAGTCGAGCGGTCCACAGCGCCCCGGCGAGATCCGCGCCCTGTTCCTCCAGGGCCGTGGACAGCCCGCCGTCGAGCACCAGCAGATCGGTCAGCGAGTCGGCGTCCAGCACGGTCTCATCATGCCTGCCCCTCCTCGAAGCGCCGTGAGCACGATGTTCTAGCTGTTCGAAGCGCTGCCGCAGTCAGGCGGTGCGGAACCAGGCAGCGGTGTTGGACGGCAGCAGACGGGCGCCGCCCGGACCGTCGAGCAGGCCGTCCCCGCTGGTCATCAGCAGCTCACCGGCCTCGTCGGGCACCCGGGCCGGACGGGTGCCGCAGACGACCATGCAGACCAGGCCGGGCTCACCGTCGGCGCCGCGGCGGAACGCCAGGCTCCCGGGCGCCGTGCGGAGCATGGTCACCTCGTGCGGGAGCCCGGCCGCGACCTCACGGCGCATCGCGAGCAGCGCGCGGTAGAACGTCAGCGTGGACGCCGGGTCGTCCTCCTGTGCCTCGACGGTGAGCTCGCTCCAGGACTCGGGCATCGGCAGCCACGGCTGGTCGTCGCCGGGACCGAACCCGAACGGCGGCTTCTCGCCGGACCACGGGATCGGCACGCGGCAGCCGTCACGTCCCCCGTCGCCGGTCCGCAGGAACGCCGGGTCCTGACGGTGGTCGGGGTGGACGTCGACCTGCTCCAGCCCGAGCTCCTCGCCCTGGTAGACGTAGGCCGACCCGGGCAACGCCATCATCGTCAGCGCAGCGGCGCGGGCCCGCTGCAGGCCGACCGCGCCACCGCCGTACCGCGTGGTGTGCCGGGTGACGTCGTGGTTGGAGAGCACCCAGGTGGGGGAGGCGCCGACGAGGTCGACCGCCTCGAGGGTCGCGGTGATGACCTTGCGGAACGCCGTCGCGGACCACGGGGCGCCGAGCCAGTGGAAGTTGAAGGCCTGCTGGAGCTCGTCGGGCCGGACGTAGCGCGCCATCGACTCGGGCGTCTCGGTCCAGGCCTCGGCGACGGCCATCCGGTCGCCGTCGTACTCCGCGAGCACCTTGTTCCAGCGGCGGTAGACCTCGTGCACCTCCGGCTGGTCCCACATGATCAGGCCCTCGCCGCGGCGGCGGTCGCGCATGTCGAGCGGCGTGTAGAGGCCGTGGGCGACGTCGATGCGGAACCCGTCGACGCCGCGGTCGAGCCAGAACCGGAGGACGGAGTCGAACTCGTCGCCGACCTCGTCGTTCCACCAGTTCAGGTCAGGCTGGGTGCTGTCGAACATGTTGAGGTACCACTGGCCGTCCTCGACCCGCGTCCACGCGGGGCCGCCGAAGATCGACTGCCAGTTGTTCGGCGGCCGGTTGCCGCCCCGGCCGCGCCCGTCGCGGAACACGAAGCGCTCGCGCTCCGGGGACCCGGGTCCGGCGGCGAGGGCCGCCTGGAACCAGGGGTGCTCGCTCGAGGTGTGGTTGGGGACCAGGTCGACGATGACGCGGATGCCGAGGTCGTGGGCCGTCGCGAGCATCCGGTCGAAGTCGGCCAACGTGCCGAAGAGCGGGTCGACGTCGCGGTAGTCGGCGACGTCGTACCCGTGGTCGTGCTGGGGGGACGTGTAGAAGGGCGTGATCCAGACCGAGTCGACGCCGAGGTCGCGCAGGTAGGGCAGTCGCTGCTCGATGCCGGCCATGTCGCCGACGCCGTCGCCGTTCCCGTCCGCGAAGCTGCGGACGTAGATCTGGTAGCAGACGGAGTCGCGCCACCAGGGCGCGGAGACGTTCGACGAGGGAATTTGCACGTTCCAATTCCAGGTGAGCAAGGCGATCGTGTCAACTCGGTAAAGTTCCTGGCTCGATCGACGACCATCTGGCGCTCGCCGGTGAGGCGCTCTAGGAAGGATGAGCGTTCTACCAATCGGTAACGGCCAAAGGCATGGTCGAGAGGGGACCAAAGACCCGTGTTGAGTCCGCTCTGTCACGTCACTCTTGTCTTCAAGCAGGAGGAACTGACATGAACGCACCTCTCGAGCTCACGATCGATGAGTGCCTGGAGCTTCTCAACTCGGGCGTCGTCGGGCGGGTGGCTCTCTCCACGCCGGTAGGACCGCGGATCGTCCCGGTGAACTACGCCATGCACGGGGACGCGATCGTCTTCCGCACGGCGCCCTACAGCGAGCTCGGCACCTACGGCTGGAATGCCGACGTCGCCTTCGAGATCGACCACATCGACTACGAGAAGCACCAGGGCTGGAGCGTGGTGGCCATCGGTCGGGCCGAGCTGGTCGAGGACCCCGACGAGGTGGCGGAGATCCGTCGCAACTGGGACCCCAGGCCGTGGGCGTCCGGTCAGCGGAACCTCTACATGAAGGTGACGTGGCGCGACCTGAGCGGCCGTCGCGTCGGCGGGGACTGGTCTCCCAGCTCGATGACCCCGGTGCGCCGCGCGCTGTGACGACAGCCTTCCCCCGGGACCCGTGAGGTTCCCGAGGATAGGGTGCGCCCATGAGGCGGCTGCACCTTCCCGAACACGTCTACGCGCTGCTCGATGCCATCGTGGCGATCAGCTCCGACCTCGACCTGCACAGCGTGCTCGACCGGATCATCGTCGCCGCCTGTCAGATCACCGGGGCGCAGTACGGCGCGATCGGCGTGATCGGTCAGGGCGGTGGCGGCCTGGTCGACTTCGTCACGCACGGGCTGACCGATGAGCAGCACGACGCGATCGGAGAGCTGCCTCGCGGCCACGGGATCCTCGGACTGCTGATCAAGCACCCCGAGCCGCTGCGACTGAAGAACCTGCACGACCACCCGCAGTCCTACGGCTTCCCGCCGAACCACCCGCCGATGGAGAGCTTCCTCGGAGTCCCGGTGCGGATCCGCGGCACGGTCTTCGGCAACCTCTACCTCACCGAGAAGCCGGACGGCGCCGAGTTCACCGAGATCGACGAGGTCCTGGTCGAGGCGCTGGCCTCGGCCGCCGGTTTCGTCATCGAGAACGCCCAGACCTTCGCCCGCAGCGAGCGCCGCCGCCAGTGGCTCGAGGCGACCGCACGCGTCACGGAGGCGCTCCAACCGCCCGTCCAGCTCGAGGAGGCGCTCCGCCAGATCGTCGTCGGCGCCCGGCGGGTGTCGGGCGCCTCGGTCGTGGCGCTGCTGGAGAACGAGGAACGGGGCCACCGGGTGGTGGCCGCCGACGGTCCCGGCGTCACCGGCGTCACCGACCTCGTCGAACGGCTGGCCGACGACCTGGCGGAGACGGAGCGATCGAAGGAGCCGCTCGTCGTGCACGCCGGCTCCCGGCGCGGCGTGGGGACGACGATCCTCGTCCCGCTGCGGGCCCACCTCGCCCAGGCCGGCGTACTGCTCGTCGCCCTGGACGGGCGGGCCGCGCTCGACCCGGACGAGCTCGACCTGCTCTCGGCCTTCGCCGACCAGGCCAGCCTCGCTCTCGACCGCGCCCAGGCGCTGGTCGACCGGGAGGAGCTGCTGCTGGTCGCCGACCGCGACCGGATTGCCCGCGACCTGCACGACCTGGTCATCCAACGGCTCTTCGCCACCGGCCTGCAGCTCCAGGGAGCCATCCGCCACGCCGTCAGCGAGGAGGTCAAGGAGCGGCTCGAGAAGGCCGTGGTCGACCTCGACATGACCATCCGGGACATCCGCTCGACGATCTTCGAGCTCCAGCACTCGCGTGCCCACTCGGTGCGTGCGGACGTGCGCGCGGTGGTGAAGGAGTACGTCCCGGTGCTGGGCTTCGCCCCGCTGGTCCGTACGACGGGGCCGCTCGACAACGTCGTGCCGCAGGAGCTGGCCGACCAGCTGCTCGCGGTGCTGCGGGAGGCGCTCTCCAACATCGCCCGCCACGCCGAGGCCGAGGCCGCGATGGTCGAGCTCGACGCCGCGCACGGCCAGCTGGTGCTGCGCGTCGTCGACAACGGCAAGGGCCTGCCGGAGGATCGCAACGAGAGCGGGCTGCGCAACGTGCGTCGCCGGGCCGCCGAGCACGGCGGCAGCGTGCAGATGCTTCCGGAGGAGCCGCACGGCACCCGGGTCGAGTGGACGGTGCCACTCCCCGGCTGAGAGCCGTCGTGGGTCAGTTCTCCTCGGTCGGGACGACGAGGACGGGGACGGTGGCGTAGTGCAGCACCGCGCGGGTGACCGATCCGAAGACGAAGCCGGTGAACCGGCTCGACGCATGCCGGCCGAGCACCACGAGCTGGGCGCCCTTCTCGGCCTCGTTGAGGACGGCGATGGCCGGGTGGTGCGAGGACGTCACCGGGCGCAGGTCGACCCGGGGGAACCGCTCCTGCCAGGGGGCCAGCGACTGCTCGAACTTCTCGTGGGCCTCGCGCTCCCACTCGTCGAGCGGGGAGTCGGTCCAGACCCCGGACCCCGGCGCCTCCCAACCGTGCACGGCGACCAACGGGACCCCGAGCCGGTCGGCACGCCGGAAGGCGAGGTGGAGCAGCCGGCTCCGGGGGCGCATCGGGTCGACGCCGACGACGACCGGCTCCGAGGCGTGTGCGTCGACCTGCCAGCCGGTGGGGACGACGGCGACAGGAACGGGTGCGCGCCCGGCGACCGCCAGCGAGGTGGAGCCGACCAGCATCCGCGGGATCACGCCCAGACCGCGCTTGCCGACCACGAGCATCCGGCCGCGGTCGAGGTGGTCGAGCAGCGAGGTCGTCGCGTCACCGTCGAACAGCTGCGTGCCGATCTGCTCCGCAGGCACGACGCCGCTGACCGACGCGGCCAGCTCGTCGAGGAGCTTCTTCGCGTGCGCGTGGTTGAGCCGGACCGGGAACCGGGGCGTCAGCGGGGTCTCGTCCGCGACGGCGACGAGACGGAGGTCGGCGCCGGCCGCGGCCGCCTCGGTGGCGGCCCAGGCCAGCGCGCTCCGGCTGCCCTCCGAGCCGTCCACGGCAACGACGACCGGGGAGTGGGACTCTGTCCACTCCCCGACCGTCGGGTCCGGTGTTGCGGTCACCGGAGAACCGGGTTCCGACGAACCAGGTTGATGCGTGCCCACTGGCGGCCGAAGCCCCAGGTGTCGCCGGCCAGGGTGAGGGCCAGGACCACGACGACGATGGCGCCGATGAGGTGGTCGTCGACGACCGGGTTGTTCTCCAGCGGCAGCGACGCGACGTACATCAGCATGTAGAGCAGCGCGCCCGCACCGGCGGCGATCCGCATCCCGATGCCGGTGAAGAGAGCCACTCCGATGCCGAGCAGACCGAGCATGAACAGCCAGTCGGCCCAGGTGTCCCCGGCCATCGAGTTGAAGGTGTCCAGGAACGGGTTGTGCGCGGGAACGCCGAACATCAGGAAGCCCTCGGTGGGGCTGCCGCCGGCGACCCAGGCTGCGTCCTCGGCCAGGAAGTCGATCCCGGTCCTGGCGCCTGCCTCGTTGGTCACTGCGCCGGTGTGGAAGCCGAGCGCGAGCAGCTTGTCGAAGAAGGCCCAGAGGAACGTGATGCCGTAGGCAATGCGTAGTACGGCGAGGCCCTTGCGTGCTGCTGAGTGTGTCACCACGTCGGATTCGACGAGGACGGCGTCCGCGTCGACGTTCTGGTGGCGGATGGTGGTCATGATGTGTCGCCTCCTGATGGGTTTGTTCTTGCACCCTCAGATTGGCCTAGACCACGCACCCCGTTGCAGGGTCGTGGGGCACCAGTTGGTCGGGCCTTTGGTCCCCCGTTGTTGACCGGTCAACCAGGCGGGTCGACCGGTCGCGCAGGAGTGCGTCAGCCGAGAAGCTTCGCGGCCAGGACCGCGGCCTGCGTGCGCCGCTCGAGGCCGAGCTTCGCCAGGATGCTGGAGACGTAGTTCTTCACGGTCTTCTCGGCCAGGAACATCCGCTCGCCGATCTGCCGGTTGGTCAGCCCCTCGGCGATGAGGGTGAGGATCTTGCGCTCCTGGTCGGTGAGCGACGCCAGCTCCTCGTGCTCCTCGGGGCCGTTGCGGACCCGCTCGAGGACCCGGGCCGTGAGCTGCGGGTCGATCAGGGACTGGCCGGACGCGACCCGGCGGATGCCGTCGACCAGGTCGCTGCTGCCGATCTGCTTGAGGACGTAGCCGGCGGCGCCCGCGAGGATCGCCGCGAACAGTGCCTCGTCGTCGTCGTAGCTGGTGAGGATGAGCGCCTTGATGTTCGGGTCGACCGACCGGACGTCGCGGCAGACGTCGATGCCGCTGCCGTCGGGCAGCCGGGCGTCGAGCACGGCGACGTGGGGCCGCAGCGCGGGGATGCGCGCGGTCGCCTCCATCGCGGTCCCGGCCTCGCCGACCACCTCGATGTCCCCCTCTGCCTCGAGAAGGTCGCGAAGGCCGCGACGGACGACCTCGTGGTCGTCGAGCAGAAAGACGCGGATCTTCTCGGACTCCATGACTCAGTTGTATCAGGACGTTCCACCTCAAGTTCGGGACTTTAGGCACGGTTCCGGCCTCGAATTGCTTGGCAGAGTTCGCTCAGTCCGATTGAGTGACACTCGAGGAGCAGCAGTGACCAGCACCACCGATGCGGCGGGGGCAACGATGGAGTCAGCCGAGAAGCGTTCGCCGATGCTCATGCTCGTCGTGGCGACGATCGGGTTCGCCGTGAACTTCTGGGCCTGGGCGCTGATCAGCCCGCTGGGTCCGCTGTTCCGTGAGAACGGCAAGCTCGGCACGCTGAGCGAGTCCGACGTGGCGCTCATGGTGGCCGTGCCGGTGCTCGTCGGTTCGCTGGGCCGGATCCCGGTCGGCGCGCTGACCGACCGCTACGGCGGCCGGATCATGTTCCCGCTGGTGTCCCTGGCGACCGTCGTACCGGTGCTCTGCCTGGGCCTGTTCGCCCAGTCCTCCTACACGATGATCCTCGTGTTCGGGTTCTTCCTGGGCATCGGCGGCACCGCGTTCGCGGTCGGCGTCCCGTTCGTGAACGCGTGGTTCCCGCCCGAGCGCCGCGGTCTCGCGGTCGGCATCTTCGGCGCCGGCATGGGCGGCACGGCGATCAGCGCGCTGACCACCGTGAAGCTCTACACCAACGTCGGTTCCGCCGCGCCGTTCCTGATCACCGCCGCGGTGCTGACGGTGTACGCCGCTGTCGCGTGGGTCGTCCTGCGTGACGCGCCGGGTCGCACCCCGCCGACCACCTCGCTGGTGACCCGGATCGCGGCGAACTCGAAGCTGCGCATCACCTGGCAGGCCTGCATCCTCTACGCCGTCGCCTTCGGCGGCTACGTCGCCTTCTCGGTCTACCTGCCGGCCTACCTGAAGACCGACTACGCCCTCACCCCGGCCGACGCCGCCAACCGGATGGCCGGTTTCGTGCTCGTCGCGGTGCTGATGCGCCCCGTCGGCGGCTGGCTGTCGGACAAGTTCGGCCCGATCCCGGTGCTGGCGGGCGGCTACGTCGTCGTCGCCATCGGGGCCGGCGTCGCCGCGACCCACCCGATCCTCGAGCACATCGGGACGGTGGCCTTCCTCGCGATGGCCGCCGCGCTGGGGTCCGGCAGTGGCGCGACCTTCGCCCTCATCGCCCGGGTCACCGACCCGGCGCGCGTGGGCGGCGTCACCGGCCTCGTCGGCGCAGCGGGCGGCCTCGGCGGGTTCGTGCCGCCGCTGATCATGGGCTACATCTACGGCCGCACCGAGTCCTACGCGATCGGTCTGTGGATGCTGTCGATCACTGCCGCGCTGACCCTGCTGCTCACCCTCACGGTCGTCCGCCGCACGGCCGAGGCCCACGAGGCCGAAAGCCTTCACGCGTGAGCGTCTGCTGAGTAATGTCACTTCCGTCCCACCCGCAACGTGAGGATCCCGACTTGAGCACCGACACGCACTCCGACGGAGCATCGAAAAGCCGCGGAGGCGGGTCGGCGCCGGGCATGGACGGCGGGGTCAGCGACGCGCTCCTGCGCACCCGTCGCTTCTTCACCAAGGCCGAGGTCTCCGGCGACCTGCGCACGTTGCACCGCAGCGGCGGGCGTGAGGCGGACGCGTTCTACCGGGACCGCTGGAGCCACGACAAGGTGGTGCGCTCCACCCACGGGGTGAACTGCACCGGGTCCTGCTCGTGGAAGGTCTACGTCAAGGACGGGATCATCACCTGGGAGACCCAGCAGACCGACTACCCCTCGGTGGGCCCGGACAAGCCGGAGTACGAGCCCCGCGGCTGCCCGCGCGGCGCGGCGTTCTCCTGGTACACCTACTCGCCCACCCGGGTGCGCTACCCCTACATCCGCGGCGTGCTGCTGCAGATGTACCGCGAGGCGAAGGCGCAGCACGGCGACCCGGTGCTCGCCTGGGCGCACATCGTCGACAACCCGCAGCGGGCCAAGCACTACAAGTCCGCCCGCGGCAAGGGCGGCCTGGTGCGGGCGTCCTGGGAGGAGGCGACCGAGATGGTCGCCGCCGCCTACGTCCACACGATCAAGAAGTGGGGGCCGGACCGGGTGGCGGGCTTCTCCCCGATCCCGGCGATGTCGATGGTCTCCCACGCCTCCGGTGCGCGGTTCACCTCGATGCTCGGCGGCTCGATGCTCTCCTTCTACGACTGGTACGCCGACCTGCCGGTCGCCTCGCCCCAGGTGTTCGGCGACCAGACCGACGTCCCGGAGAGCGGGGACTGGTGGGACGCCGGCTACCTGATCATGTGGGGCTCCAACGTCCCGGTCACCCGCACGCCCGACGCGCACTGGATGACCGAGGCGCGCTACCGCGGCCAGAAGGTCATCGCGGTCTCGCCCGACTACGCCGACAACGTGAAGTTCGCCGACGAGTGGCTGGCCATCGCGCCCGGCACCGACGGCGCCCTCGCGATGGCGATGGGCCACGTGATCCTCAAGGAGTTCTTCGTCGACCGGCAGACGCCCTACTTCGCCGACTACACGAAGAAGTTCACCGACCTGCCCTACCTCGTGGTGCTGGACCCGACTGACTCGGAGGTTGAGGAGCCGAGCTCGCGAGGCGTCTCGAAACCGGTCCACCGGGCCGGCAAGTTCCTCACCGCGGCCGACCTTCCCGCCCACGAGCACGTGGAGAACGCCCACTTCAAGCCAGTCATCCTCGACGCCCGGACCGACGAGCCGATCGTGCCGAACGGCGCGCTCGGGCACCGGTTCGGGGACACCGGTGCCGGCCGCTGGAACCTCGACCTCGAAGGTGTCGACCCGAAGCTCTCGCTGATCGACACCAGCCACGACACCGCCCTGGTGGAGCTGCCGCGCTTCGACAACCTCGACGGCGAGGCGGGCTCGCTGCCGCGCGGCGTCCCGGTCCGCCGGGTCGGCGACCACCTGGTCACGACGGTCTTCGACCTGATGCTGGCCCAGTTCGGCGTCGGGCGCGACGGACTCCCGGGGGAGTGGCCGACGTCGTACGACGACGCCTCCGCCCCCTACACGCCGGCCTGGCAGGAGACGATCACCGGCGTCCCGGCCTCCGCCGCCGCGCGCATCGGCCGGGAGTTCGCGCAGAACGCCGAGGAGTCCAAGGGTCGCTCGATGATCCTGATGGGAGCCGGCACCAACCACTGGTTCCACTCCGACACGATCTACCGCGGCTTCCTCGCCCTCACCACGCTGACCGGCTGCCAGGGCGTCAACGGCGGCGGCTGGGCGCACTACGTCGGCCAGGAGAAGTGCCGGCCGATCACGGGGTGGGCGCAGCTCGCGTTCGGACTGGACTGGAGCCGCCCGCCGCGGCAGATGATCCACACGGCGTACTGGTACCTCCACACCGACCAGTTCCGCTACGACACCTTCGCCGCCGACGTGGTCTCGGCCAAGACCGGCACCGGCAAGCTGGCCGGTCTCAGCACCGCCGACGTGATCGCGAAGAGCGCGCGGATGGGGTGGATGCCGTCCTACCCGACGTTCAACCGCAACCCGCTCGACCTCGCGGACCAGGCGGCCGCGGAGGGCCGACCCGCGGCGGAGTACGTCGTCGACCAGCTGAGGTCCGGTGCCCTGCGTTTCGCGGCCGAGGACCCCGACTCCCCGGAGAACTTCCCGCGGGTGCTCGCGATCTGGCGCGCCAACCTGCTCGGCTCGTCGGGCAAGGGCAACGAGTACTTCCTCAAGCACCTGCTCGGCACCGACAACTCGCTGCGTGCCGTGGAGGCCGGCGAGGGTCACCGGCCGAAGGACGTCGACTGGCACGAGAGTGCGCCCGAGGGGAAGCTCGACCTGCTGCTGACGCTGGACTTCCGGCAGACCAGCACCACGATCTTCTCCGACGTCGTGCTGCCGGCCGCGACGTGGTACGAGAAGCACGACCTCAACACCACCGACATGCACCCGTTCGTCCACTCGTTCAACCCGGCGATCGCGCCGCCGTGGCAGACCCGCACCGACTGGGACGCCTTCCAGACGATCGCGACCAAGTTCAGCGAGCTCGCGGCGGGCCACCTCGACACCCGCAAGGACGTCGTCGCCGTGCCGCTGCTGCACGACACTCCCGACGCGATGGCCAACCCGCACGGCGTCGTCCGCGACTGGAAGCTCGGCGAGTGCGAGCCGGTCCCGGGTGTCACGATGCCGAAGATCGTCGAGGTCGAGCGCGACTACACCGCGATCGGCGCGAAGATGCAGGCGCTCGGTCCGCTGCTGGACAAGCTCGGTACGACGACCAAGGGCATCACCTACGACGTGACGGCCTCGATCGACTACCTCACCCACAAGAACGGACCCGTCCGCGGGGGACCGGCCGACGGGCGGCCCTCGTTGAAGCGCGACGTGCACGCCTGCGAGGCGATCCTCGCGCTCTCCGGGACCACCAACGGCCACCTCGCCACCCAGGGGTTCAAGACCCTGGAGAAGCGGACGGGGACGCTGCTGCACGACCTCTCGGCCGAGCACGAGGGCAAGCAGATCACCTTCGCGGACACCCAGGCCGCGCCGGTGCCGGTCATCACCTCGCCGGAGTGGTCCGGGTCGGAGACCGGCGGCCGGCGCTACTCCCCGTTCACGATCAACGTCGAGCGGCTCAAGCCGTGGCACACGCTCACCGGCCGCCAGCACTTCTACCTCGACCACGACTGGATGACGGAGATCGGTGAGGGCCTGCCCGTCTACCGGCCACCGCTGAACATGGGTGCCCTGTTCGCCGAGCCGGAGATCGGCTCGACGGGCGAGCTCGGCGTGACCGTTCGCTATCTCACGCCGCACAACAAGTGGTCGATCCACTCGGAGTACCAGGACAACCTGTTCATGCTGTCGCTCTCGCGCGGCGGCCAGACGATCTGGATGAGCGACAAGGACGCGGCCAAGGTCGGCGTCGAGGACAACGACTGGATCGAGGCGGTCAACCGCAACGGTGTGGTCGTCGCGCGGGCGATCGTGTCGCACCGGATGCCCGAGGGCACGGTCTACATGCACCACGCGCAGGACCGGCTCATCGACGTACCCATCGCCGAGACCTCCGGCAAGCGCGGCGGCATCCACAACTCGCTGACGCGGATCCTGGTGAAGCCCAGCCACGTCATCGGCGGTTACGCCCAGCTCGCCTTCGCGTTCAACTACCTCGGCCCCACCGGCAACCAGAGGGACGAAGTGACCGTCATCCGCAAGCGCTCCCAGGAGGTTCAGTACTGATGCGCGTCATGGCACAGATGGCGATGGTCATGAACCTCGACAAGTGCATCGGCTGCCACACCTGCTCGGTCACCTGCAAGCAGGCGTGGACCAACCGCAGCGGCACGGAGTACGTCTGGTTCAACAACGTCGAGACGCGGCCCGGCCAGGGCTACCCGCGGACCTACGAGGACCAGGAGGAGTGGAAGGGCGGCTGGACGCTCAACAAGCGCGGCCGGCTCAAGCTCAAGGCCGGCGGACGGTTGAAGAAGCTCGCGACGATCTTCAGCAACCCGAAGATGCCGTCGATCCAGGACTACTACGAGCCCTGGACCTACGACTACGCGACGCTCACCGACGCACCCGCCCAGGAGCACACGCCGGTGGCGCGGCCGAAGTCGCTGATCTCCGGCAAGGACATGAAGATCGAGTGGTCGTCCAACTGGGACGACAACCTCGGTGGCTCCGCGGCGACCGCGAAGCACGACCCGATGCTCAAGAACATCGCCGACAAGGTGAAGTTCGAGTTCGAGCAGACCTTCATGTTCTACCTGCCGCGGATCTGCGAGCACTGCCTGAATCCGTCCTGCGCGGCGAGCTGCCCGAGCGGCGCGATCTACAAGCGCGCGGAGGACGGCATCGTCCTCGTCGACCAGGACCGCTGCCGCGGCTGGCGGATGTGCGTCTCGGGGTGCCCCTACAAGAAGGTCTACTTCAACCACCGCACCGGCAAGGCCGAGAAGTGCACGTTCTGCTTCCCGCGGATCGAGGTCGGCCTGCCGACGGTGTGCTCGGAGACCTGCGTGGGCCGGCTGCGCTACATCGGGCTGATGCTCTACGACGCCGACAAGGTGCTCGCGGCCGCGTCGACGCCCGACGAGCACGGGCTCTACGAGGCGCAGCGCGAGGTCTTCCTCGACCCCAACGACCCCGTGGTCATCCGCGAGGCCGAGCGGGCGGGCATCCCGCGCGACTGGATCGACGCCGCGCAGCGCTCGCCGATCTATGCGCTGATCAACCGGTTCAAGGTCGCACTGCCGCTGCACCCGGAGTACCGCACGATGCCGATGGTCTGGTACATCCCGCCGCTGTCGCCCGTGGTCGACGTCGTGAAGGACACCGGCTACGACGCGGAGGACAAGGGCAACTTGTTCGCGGCGATCGATGCCCTGCGGATCCCGGTCGAGTACCTCGCGGAGCTGTTCACCGCCGGTGAGGTCGCGCCGGTCGACCGCGTGCTGAAGAAGCTCGCGGCGATGCGGTCCTACATGCGCGACATCAACATGGGCCGCGACCCGAACGGCGCGATCCCGGAGTCGGTCGGCATGACCGAGGAGGAGATGTACGACATGTACCGCCTCCTCGCGATCGCCAAGTACGACGAGCGCTACGTCATCCCGAGCGCCCACGCGGAGCAGGCCCACTCGCTCGAGGAGCTCGCCACCGAGTGCTCGCTCGACTACGAGGGCGGCCCGGGCATGGGCGGCTCGGGGCCGTTCGGCGAGGGCTCCGGCGCTCCGACCCCGATCGCGGTCGAGAACTTCCAGATGCTGCGCGACCGGCAGACCTCCGACACGATGGCGGCGCCCGGCGACAAGAGCGCCAGGGTCAACCTGCTGAACTGGGACGGCAAGAGCGCGCCCCCGGGCATGTTCCCGCCGAAGCCCGACGAGGACCCGAAGTGAGCCGGAAGCGCCCGGGTCCGACCCTCTCCGAACGCGAGCTCGCGCTGGCGTGGCAGTCGGTGTCGCTGCTGCTCGACTACCCCGACGAGGAGCTGGTCGAGCGGCTGCCGCTGGTCCGGGAGGCGTCGCACGAGCTCCCGGCCGCCGTCGGTGAGCCGCTCCGTGAGGCCGTCGTACGGCTGGAGTCCGCGCCGCTCACCGAGCTGCAGCAGGACTACGTCGAGACGTTCGACACCCGGCGCCGCTGCAACCTCTTCCTGACCTACTTCGCACACGGCGACACCCGCAAGCGGGGGGTGGCGCTGCTGCGGTTCAAGCAGACCTACCTGCGGTCGGGCTTCGTGCTCGACGACACTGAGCTGCCGGACCACCTGTGCGTCGTGCTCGAGTACGCCGCCACCGTCGACCAGCGGCTCGGCTACGGGCTGCTGCTCGACCACCGCGCGGGCCTGGAGCTGCTCCGGCTCGCGTTGACGGAGTCGGGGTCGCGATGGGCGCCGGCGGTCGTCGCGCTGGCCGCGACGCTGCCGCCCCTGCGGTGGTGACGAGTGGGACGCCGTACGCCGGCTCGCAGCCGAAGGACCGCCGGCGGAGGAGGTCGGACTCGACCCCTACTCGGGCCCGGCCTTCGACCCCGCGCCCTCGATCCCCGGCACGGCTCCGCCCAGGAGCTCCCGATGCCCAGCTTCCCCGGAGTGCGCACATGAACGAGTTCCTGTGGGTCGTCGTGCCCTACGTCTGCCTGACCGCCTTCGTGGTCGGTCACTTCTGGCGCTACCGCTACGACAAGTTCGGCTGGACCACGCGGTCCTCGCAGCTCTACGAGGACCGGCTGCTGCGGATCGGCAGCCCGCTGTTCCACTTCGGCATCCTGGCCGTCTTCCTCGGGCACGTGATGGGGCTCGGCGTGCCGAAGTCGTGGACCGAGGCCGTCGGGGTCAGCGAGGACCTCTACCACTTCATGGCCGTCTCGGTCGGCGCGGTCGCCGGGTTCTGCACCCTGGTCGGCCTGGCGATCCTGATCTACCGCCGGCGCACGGTGGGGCCGGTCTTCTCGGCGACCACCAAGATGGACAAGGTCATGTACCTGTTCCTCGCCACGGTGATCATCCTCGGGCTGTGGAACACCGTCGCGGCGAACATCCTCAGCCACTACGACTACCGCGAGTCGGTGTCGGTCTGGTTCCGCGGGATCTTCCGCTTCGACCTGCACCCCGACCTGATGGCCGAGGCTCCGCTCGGCTTCCAGCTGCACGGGCTGGTGGCGATGGCGCTGTTCGCGCTCTGGCCGTTCACCCGGCTGGTGCACGTGTTCAGCGCCCCGCTCGGCTACCTGACCCGGCCCTACATCGTCTACCGCTCGCGCGACGACAAGTCGCTGGGCAGCCACAAGCCGCGCCGCGGCTGGGACCGCGTCGGGTCGTAGCCGAAGCCGCTTCCTGCTAACCCACCTTCGTCAGGATGGCGTCGACCACTTCCTGGCTCAGTGGCTCGTCGGACTCGCCCGCGGCGACCATGAGCTCGGCGACGAGCTGGATCTCGTCTCCGAGCTCCCGGTCCTGCAGTTCGATGTCGAGTGCGTCCGTCATGGAACCTCCCCTGATTCGCATCGACAACGAGTCGGAGCGCGGAAGGTTAGTAGTCCATCTGGGTGGTTCTTGTGGGCCCACAGGCAGGCCTGCCGTGAGCCGGCTATTCGCGTGGGGTGCGTTCGCGGATCCAGTCGTCGGCGGTGTCGAGGCGTTCGCGGAGGTGCTGGGTGGAGTCGGTGCCTGCCGGGTGGTGGTTTGAACTCGGGGCGTCCGTGGCGGTGGGGTGGATCCGCACTTCCCAGGGCGTGGCGTGGATGATCCGTGTGGTGGCGCGCGGCAGAGCAGCACCAGGCTCTGCGCTGTTGCGGCGTGCGTCTGGGTCGCGCCGTTTGGGCCGCAGGGCTCGATGTGGTGGGCGTCGCAGGCGATGGGCGGCCGGCAGGATCAGCCGGGGAGCGCGGTCTCCGGTCCGGGGGGCGATCGGCGAGCCAGCAGATCCCGAGGGTGACCAGCCGTGGGGGTGCGGCCGACGTCGAGGACGTGTCCGTCGGCGCCGAGCACGCCGGCGATGATCTCGGCGTCGCAGGCGAGCTTGCGGCCGCGGTGGCGGAGATCCGGTGGCCGGTGTCGAGGGTGGCGGTGCCGAGCCCGGACACCAGTGCGTCGTGGTCGATGAGGACCATCACCCGGGGCTTGGCGCCGTGGGACTCGGGCAGGGCGTCGGTGTCGAGGGCCTTCTGGCAGGTCTCGACCAGGGCGTCCCAGGTGCGGGCGCCGTGGTCGCGGGGGTCGCGGCCCTCGACCCGCGGCTCGGGGTCGGTGTTCGGCTGCGGTGCCGAGAGCGCGGCGAGGGCGGCCTTGATGACGGGAGACTCCTGTCGACGAGCGCCGCGTGCCGCGGCGCTCGACACCGCCGTCCCGAGGTCCGACCGCTCCGACGGCCGCGCACGAAGGACGCTCGGCGCCCGTGGCAGGTGGTGCGGGCGTTCGGCGCTGGCGCTTCTCGCAGCTTCCTGGTCATCCCGGTGCTCCTGGTGCGGCCGCCACCGGGCTGATCTACCTGTTCCGCTTCCAGCTCGAGCCGCTGCTGCACGCGGACCTGATGAAGGTCGACCCGCCCAGCGGGGTCGTCCAGCAGCCGTACGCCGCCAGCGCGCTCCTCGCGGCGGGCGGTCCCGTCGGGGTCGATGACCCGAGCAGGCCGGCGGCCGGCAGCTCGGTCTTCGCGACGACGCTGCCGGACGGGTCGCCGCGCGAGTCTACGTGAACCCTACGGCGTCCAGGTCTGGGGTGCCTCGCCCAGCAGCAGGGTCTCGGCGTCGGGCGCCGCAGGGCGGGGTGAGGGGGGCTCGAGGGTGTTGGCGATGACCTCGGCGTGCTGGGGGAGATGGCGCTGCGGCAGGGCGTCCCAGGTGGCGGTGTGCTGGTCGACGATGGCTTCGGCGGTGCGGCGGAGCAGGCTCGGCACCGGCACGCGACGGTCGGCGCGGTCGTCGGTCGGCGTGCTCTGAGGTCGTCTCGGGTGGAGGCCCGGCTTCGGTGCGGGCGGCAGCTGCGAGGTCGGGTCGTCGATCTGGAGCGCGGCGATGCGCCTGGACCGACGTCGAAGCTGGACGAGTCGCTGCCGCACAGCCACGCCACGAAGTGCCGTGGGCGCTCGGGGAGACGCGAGGTCCCCGACTCGAGCGCCCTGGGGCGAGCGGTCGCGTGGCGAACATCGACACCGCGGTCGAGGTCGCCGACCAGCAGGGCCTGCGGCACCCGATGACGGTGGCGGTGCCCAGCGGACGACGACGGGCGTCACTCGGCGATCGGCTACGCTTCGACGACCCGACGGACGAGCGGACGTGCACGTCGACCGGTACGGCGGCACGGTGGTGTCGCCTCGGGTACGCCGACTACCCGCTGCTCGCGAAGGTCGTCTCCCAGGGCATCGGCCTGCACGAGGGCCGCAGCCTCTGCGTGCGTCGTCATACCAGGTATCCATCACCGGCCACCGACAGTTTCCGAACAGTTCGGAAACGGTCACGTTCGACGCAGATGTTCGACTGGGCCCCGCCGGCGTCCTGGACACGAACGCTCCACTGCGACAGGCTGCGGACGTGCGCTCGCGAACGGACGGCATGTGGTGGGGGACCGCGATCGAGGCGCCGGACCCCTCCGCCCTGGCTCGCTTCTACTCGGAGCTGCTCGGCTGGCCGATCGGTCACGAGGAGCCGGGCACAGCCATCCTCGCCGCGCCCGAGGGGTCCGTCTACGTCGTGTTCCAGCAGGCCACCGACTACCGGCCGCCGGTGTGGCCACCCGTCGACGGTGCGCAGCGCCCGATGATGCACTTCGACTTCCAGGTCGGCGACCTCGACTCGGCGGTCGCCGAGGCGGTCGCTCTCGGGGCGACCCTGGCAAGCCACCAGCCGCAGGAGAACGTCCGCGTGCTGCTCGACCCGGCCGGTCACCCGTTCTGCCTGTGCCGGGACGGAGACTGACGAGCCCGGCACGCCTGTCTGCTTCTTGTCGGTGGGCCTCACTAGGCTCAAACCATCGACGGGGGCGGCGAGATACGCCGCACGAAAGGCGGTGTCCACGATGGCCGAGGTTTTGCTGTTCCACCACGCCCAGGGCCAGACGAAGGGCTTCCTCGCCTTCGCCGACCGGCTCCGGGAGGCGGGGCACACGGTGCACACGCCGGACGTGTACGACGGCCGCACCTTCGACACCCTCGACGCGGGGATCGGCTACGCGAAGGAGGTCGGCTTCGAAGCCGTCTTCGAGCGAGGCGTCCGTGCCGCGGACGACCTGCCGCAGGAGCTCGTCTACGCCGGCTTCTCGCTCGGCGTGATGCCGGCGCAGAGCCTGGCCCAGAACCGACCCGGAGCCCGCGGCGCGCTGCTGCTCGAGGCCTGCGCCCCGCCCGCCGAGTTCGGGTCCGCGTGGCCCGCGGGCGTTCCTGTGCAGATCCACGGGATGGACGGCGACCCGTTCTTCGCCGAGGAGGGGGCGGACCTCGACGCGGCCCGCGCGCTCGTGGAGTCCACCGACCAGGCCGAGCTGTTCCTCTACCCCGGCGACCAGCACCTGTTCGCGGACGCGAGCCTGCCGTCGTACGACGCAGCAGCGGCCGAGCTCCTGGTCGAGCGGGTGCTCGACTTCCTCAGCAGCCGCTAGCCGGACCGGCGACGACGGCGGTGGCCGGCGGAGCAGACGTCAGTTGAAGGCGGCCGGGTCGACGGCGATCCACACGTGCTCGGCCGTCGCGACGACCCGGTGGTCGGAGTCGTAGAGGGTGCTGGCGGTGAACGACTTGCGCCCGTCGACCCGGCGACGCTGACCGACGACGACGTGCGGCTCACCGACCACGGGCAGGGCGTCGACGCGTGCGGTCATCCGGCCCAGCACCATCGGCCGCCCCTCCAGGTCCTCCGACCATCCGCCGACACAGTCGAGCGAGGCCCACGTCGTACCGACGCCGACCCGCTCCACGCCGTCCAGCACGTCGCCGCGCTCCGCGAGGGACGCGTGCGGGACCCACAGCGAGGCCACCGTGTCCGCGTGACCGGGGACCGGGCCGGGGAAGATCTGCAGCCCGTCGCCCGCCTCGCGCTCCGGACCGCAGGCGAAGCAGCCGGGGAACGGGTGCGAGCGCAGGCCGGGGTAGTGGGCCATCGCGGACGCAGCGACGTCCGGCGCGACCTCCTCGACGGGGGTCAGCTCCGTGTCGACCACACGGGCCTCGGCGACGGGCGCGCCGTCGAAGGAGAGCACGGTCACGCCGTCGTCCGTCGCCACCTGCATGGCGGTGTCCAGAGGCGGCGGCTGCCGCAGCGTCACCTCGACGGTCGGCACCGGGGAGGACGTGGGGACCTGCTCGGCGAGGCAGCCGGCCGTGTAGCCGCCGTTCCCCGACCTGGCGGGTCCTCGGAAACGGACGGGGATGATCAGCTCTGCCATCTGCTCACTTCTTGATGCGTTCGTAGCGGTCCAGTGCCTCGCGGCGCTCCTCGGCATGGTCCACGATCGGCGCCGGGTAGCCGTCGGGCAGCCCTGCCGGGTCTTTCGACGGCTCGTGGACATAGCGCCGGTCGATGTCCCGCAGCTCGGGGACCCACCGTCGCACGTAGGCGCCGTCCGGGTCGAACTTCGCGCCCTGCGTCGTGGGGTTGAAGATCCGGAAGTACGGCGCCGCGTCCGTCCCGCAGCCGGCCACCCACTGCCAGCCGTGCTGGTTGGAGGCAAGGTCCCCGTCGACGAGGTGGCGCATGAAGTGGCGGGCGCCGTGCTGCCACTCGACGTGCAGGTCCTTGACCAGGAACGACGCCACGATCATCCGGACCCGGTTGTGCATCCAGCCGGTGGTGAGCAGCTGCCGCATCCCGGCGTCGACGATGGGGAACCCCGTGCGGCCTTCGCGCCACGCGTCGAGGGAGGCCGCCGGTGCGTCGTACTCCATGCCGGCGAGCTCGGGCCGGAGGTACTCCCGCGCGGTCTCGGGGCGGGCGTGCAGCACATCGGCGTAGAACTCCCGCCAGGCGAGCTCCTTGCGGTACGTCGTGGCTCCCTGGCCGGTGCGTCCGGACAGGTCGGCCAGCATCGTCCGGGGGTGGATCTCGCCCCACTTCAGGTGCACCGACATCCGGGAGGTGACGTCCAGGTCCGGCCGGTCGCGCCCCTCGTCGTACCCGACGAGGTCCGAGGCCAGGTAGTCCTGCCACCGCTTCAGGGCGGCGCGCTCGCCTGCCTCCGGGAGCTCGAGCTTCGCGGGCACCCGTGGCGAGGGGATGTCGACGCCGTCGACCTCGAGCCAGGTCACCCCGGTCGGCGCGTCGACCGGACCCCGCCAGCCGTGCGCCGCCCAGGCCTTGGAGAACGGCGTGTAGACCTTGTAGGGGTCGCCCGACCCGTTGCGGACCCGGCCGGGCGCGACGGCGTACGGCGAGCCGGTGCGCACCAGCTCGATGCCGTGCTCGGCGAGGGCCTGCTCGACGTTCTCGTCGCGCCGCGCGCCGTAGGGCCCGAAGTCGGCCGCCACGTGCACCCGGCCCGCGCCGACGGCTTGTGCGGCGAGCAGGACCTGCCTGACCGGGTCTCCTCGCACCACGGACAGCCGGGCGTGACGCTGGCGCAGGGACGCGTCGAGCGCGCGCAAGGACGCCGCGAGGTAGGCGCGACGCGGAGCCCCGGCCGGCCCCCACAGGGCGGGGTCGAGCACGAACAGCGGAAGCACCCCGTCCGCGGCGCAGGCGTCGAGCAGCGCAGGGTTGTCGGCGAGCCGGAGGTCGCGACGGAACCACATCACCGTGTGCGTCGAACCGGGGGACGTCTGGGGCATCGGTGTCCACTGTGCCAGTGGTCTGGTCAGGTGCGTAAGAATGGCCGGGTGAGCGACCTCATCGACACCACCGAGATGTACCTCAGGACCATCTACGAGCTGGTCGAGGAGGGCATCGTCCCGCTGCGCGCGCGGATCGCCGAGCGGCTGCACCAGAGCGGGCCCACGGTCAGCCAGACCGTGGCCCGGATGGAGCGCGACGGCCTGCTCACCGTCGAGGGGGACCGCCACCTCGAGCTCACCGACGAGGGCCACCGCCTGGCCACCCGGGTGATGCGCAAGCACCGCCTCGCCGAGCGGCTGCTCACCGACGTCATCGGGCTCGACTGGGAGCTGGTGCACGCCGAGGCCTGCCGGTGGGAGCACGTGATGTCGGAGACCGTCGAGCGCCGCCTCATCGAGCTGCTCGGGCACCCGACCGAGTCGCCCTACGGCAACCCGATCCCCGGCCTCGAGGAGCTCGGCGAGGTCGCCGAGGGCGAGGACTTCATGGAGAACGTCGAGCCTCTCGACAAGGTCGTCGACGGCGGCGAGACCCGCGTGATGATCCGTCGGATCAGCGAGGAGGTGCAGAAGGACGAGTCGGTGATGGCCGCCCTGCGCCGCGTGGGCGCCCTCCCCGACAAGGTCATCAACGCAGGCCCCGGTGCCGAGGGCGGTGTGCTGATCGGTTCCGGCGGTGAGACCGCCGAGATCGACGCCGACCTCGCCGCGCACCTGTTCGTGCGCCGCCTCTAGAGGACCTTCGACAGGAACGTCTTCGTCCGCTGGTGCTGCGGGTTGCGCAGCACCTCCGCGGGGTCACCGCTCTCGACGACCGCGCCGTCGTCCATGAAGACGAGTGTGTCGCCGACCTCGCGGGCGAAGCCCAGCTCGTGGGTGACGACGATCATGGTCATGCCGTCGAGGGCCAGCTTCTTCATCACGTCCAGCACCTCGCCGACCAGCTCGGGGTCGAGCGCCGACGTCGGCTCGTCGAAGAGCATCAGCTTGGGCCCCATCGCGAGCGCTCGCGCGATGGCCACGCGTTGCTGCTGGCCACCGGACAGCTGGGCCGGGTAGATGTCGCACTTGGCCCCCAGCCCGACCCGGTCGAGCATCTCGCGGGCCATCGCCTCGGACTCCCGCCGGCTCATCCCCTTCACCCGACAGGGCGCCTCCATCACGTTCTGCGTGGCCGTCATGTGCGGGAACAGGTTGAACCGCTGGAAGACCATGCCGATCTCACGACGTTGTGCGGCGATCTCCGAGTCCTTCAGCTCGTAGAGCTTGTCGCCCTTCTGGCGGTAGCCGACGAGGTGCCCGTCCACCCAGAGCCGACCGCCGTCGATCTGCTCGAGGTGGTTCACGCAGCGCAGGAAGGTCGACTTGCCCGAGCCCGAAGGCCCGATGACGCACAGCACCTCGCGGCGCGCCACCTCGAGGTCGATGCCCTTGAGCACCTCGAGGTGACCGAACCACTTGCGCACCCGTTCGGCCTGGACCATCGGCACGTCGTTCATGCCGCGCCTCCCGCGCCGCCGGCCGGCACCTTCACCCGGTCACGCTGGCCCTCGAACCCGCGGGAGAAGCGCTTCTCGACGAAGTGCTGAGCCACCATCAGCAGGCTGGTGAGGGCGAGGTACCACAGACAGGCGGCGACCAGCATCGGGAACACCTGGAAGGTCCGGTTGCCGATGGCCTGCAGCTGGAAGAACAGCTCGTTGGTCACCGGGACGAAGGCCACCAGGGCGGTGTCCTTCAGCATCGCGATCGTCTCGTTGCCTGTCGGCGGCACGATGACCCGCATCGACTGGGGAAGCACGATCCGGCGCAGCGTCAGCAGGCGGCTCATCCCGAGCGCCTGCGCGGCCTCCGTCTGACCGGGATCGATCGACGAGATGCCGGCCCGGACGATCTCGGCCATGTAGGCCGCCTCGGAGAGAGCCAGCGCCAGGAGTCCCGCGACGAAGCCGGCCCCGATCGTCCGCGCGTCGATCCCGAAGATCCGGGCGTCGGCGTCGGGGAACCCCAGCAGGTCCAGCAGCTGCTGGTCGAACGGCATGCCGACGTAGAACCTCGCGTAGAGGATGCCCAGGTTTCCGAACAGGATCGCCAGCACGATGCGGGGAACCGCGCGGAAGAACCAGGTGTAGGCCCACGCCGTTCCCGAGATGATCGGGTTGGGGGACAGCCGCATCACTGCGAGGACGACGCCCAGCGCCACACCGATCGCCATCGACAGCACAGTCAGGTAGATGCTGGTCCGGACACCGGCGAGGACCGGTTCGGTGAACATGTTGTCGACCATGAAGCCCCACTGGAAGGCGGGGTTGGTGACCAGCATGTTGATGAACATCGCGAGGACGAGCGCGACGAGCACGGTCGCGACCCACCGGCCCGGATGGCGGACCGGCACCGCCTTGATGTCCTCGGGGGGCGTCGAGGCGCCCTGTGGCACGTCGGTCATGGCAGGCTCGGGTTCACCTCGGCGCTCTCGACGCCGCCTTGGTCGACACCCCAGTCCTTCAGCACGTCGGCGTAGGTGCCGTCCTCGATGAGCTCGTTCACGGCGTCGGCGACGGCCTGTGCGAAGTCGCCCTGGTCCTTCTTGATCGCGTACCCGTACGGCGCGGCGTCGTAGATGTCACCCAGCGGCTCGAGCTTGTCGCCGGTCTGCTTGACGGCGTACGCGACGACCGGCGAGTCCGCGAGCATCGCGTCGTCCTTGCCCGAGACCACCGCCGACGTCGCCTGGTCCTGTCCTTGGTACTGGTCGATCTTGATCGCCGGCTTCCCCGCCGCGGTGCACTCGTCGGAACGCGCGGTGATGTCCTCGACCTGGACGGTCCCCTTCTGGACGGCGACCGGTTTGCCGCACGCGTCGTCAGGGCTGATCCCACTCGGGTTCCCTGCCTGCGCAGCCCAGGCGGTGCCGGCCGAGAAGTAGCTGACCATGTCGACGACCTCGACGCGTTCCGGGTTGACCGTGAACGACGAGACCCCGATCTCGTACTTGCCCGACTGCACGCTCGGGATGATGTTCGCGAACGGCGCCGAGACGTACTCGGTCTTCAGCCCCAGCTTGGCCGCGATCGCGTCGAAGAGGTCGATGTCGAACCCCTCCACCGTCTTGCCGTCCGCGGCGAGGAACTCGTTGGGGGCATAGGTGGCGTCCGTGCCGACGGTGATCGTGCCGTCCGAGGCGATCTCGGACGGGACCATCTTCGCCAGGTCGGGGTTCTCCGAGACCCCGGCGCCGGCAGTCGAGTCGTTCGAGGTGGTGGAGTCGCCGTCCCCGCAGCCGGCGAGAAGCAGGCTTGCGACGACCCCCGCGGCCACGAGGCCGCGCGTGTGATTTCTCCTCATGATGAGGCCTCCGGATGTGTGCGTGCGACGTTCGGGTCGCCGTACGGCCAGTGAAGGTCGCCAGGCCGGGTGATGCCTCATCCCCCCGGGACGGTTCGCGCAGTGTGAGCGGGGCCACTTCGCGGGCTATGACCGATCCGCGCCACCTGCTCGCCCGATTTGTAAGGATGGCCGACGTGAGTCAGCTGAGCAGGTCCGCCGGGGGACACCGGATCGATGTCGTCGGTCTGACCAAGCACTTCGGGGAAACCGTCGCCCTCGACGACCTGACCTTCTCGGTGCGGCCGGGCGTCGTCACCGGCTTCCTCGGCCCCAACGGGTCGGGCAAGACGACGACGCTGCGCTGCCTGCTCGGACTGGTCACGCCCACCAGTGGCACCGCGACCATCGACGGCCGGCCCTACCGCGACCTCGAGCACCCGGCCCGCACGGTCGGCGCCGCGCTCGAGGCGTCGAGCTTCCATCCCGGGCGTACGGCGCGGGCCCACCTGCAGGTGATGGCCCTGGCCGCCGGGATCCCCGTTGCGCGTTGCGACGAGCTGCTCACCCAGGTCGGCCTCGCCGAGGTGGCCGGCCGAAGGGTCGGCGGCTTCTCCCTCGGGATGCGGCAGCGGCTCGCCCTGGCCCAGGCGCTGCTCGGCGACCCACAGGTGCTGCTGCTCGACGAGCCGGCCAACGGCCTGGACCCGGCCGGCATCGCCTGGCTGCGCGGTTTCCTCCGGGCCCTCGCCGCCGAAGGGCGGACCGTGCTGGTCTCCAGCCACGTGCTCAGCGAGGTCGAGCAGACCGTCGACGACGTCGTGGTGATCACCCGCGGGCGGCTCGTCCGCCAGGGCCCGCTCGCCGAGCTCGACGCCGGCCCGGCCCGCGTGCTGGTCCGGACGCCGGAGCCCGAGGCGCTCCGCGACGCGCTCGCCGGCTTCACCGTGGAGACCCTGCCGGCCGGCGTCCTCCGCGTGCAGGGGAGAACGGCCGAGCAGGTCGGCCACGCCGCCTTCGGCGCCGGGGTGGAGCTGCACGAGCTCACCCCGGAGCCCGGCGACCTCGAGAAGGTGTTCCTCGACATGACCCGGGAAGGGGACGTTCAGTGAGCGTCGCGCTCGTGCGGTCCGAGCTCCGCAAGATCAGCTCGACCCGGCTGTGGTGGGGGATGCTCATCGGCGCTGTCGTCTACACCGCCATCCAGGCGGTCGCCGTGGCCGCGACGACGGGAAGCCCGGCGAGCGCCGGCGTGCCGGCGACGCCCGCCCTCGACACGGCGGAGGCGATCCGGTCGGTGTACGCCGGCAGCCTCTTCACCGGCACCTACATCTTCGCGCTGATCCTCGGCATCACCGGGATGACCGGCGAGTACCGCTACCAGACCGTCACGCCCACCTTCCTGGTCACGCCCCGGCGTGCTCGCGTGGTCGGCGCCAAGATGGTGGCCCACCTGCTGGTCGGCGCGGGCTACGCGGTCGTCGGGTTGCTCGTCGCGCTGGTGGCCGGCGGGATCACGATCGCGATCCGCGGCGAGGACCTCGGCTACGGAGCGGACCGGCTCTGGCCAAGCGTCGGCCTGGCCGTGCTGGCGGTCGGACTGTGGACCCTGTTCGGGATCGGCGTCGGGACGCTGATCCGCAACCAGATCGCGGCCATCCTGATCGCGGTGGCGGTGACCTTCCTGATCGAGCCGCTGGCGACGTACCTGCTTGCCGCCGTCGACCTCGACATGGTGGTGAAGTGGCTGCCGACCAACGCGTCGGCCGCGCTCACCTCACCCGGCGGCGGGTTCCTGGACTACCTCACCTGGTGGGCCGGCGGACTGGTCCTGCTCGGCTACGCCGCGCTGTTCGGCGGCCTCGGCATGCTGCTGTCGCTGCGTCGCGACGTCACCTGACGGACCGACGAGCCCGGTGAGGAACTCCGTGGTGCCGGTCTCGAGCTTGAGCGTGGCCAGGTCGTCGGCGCGGGTCGCGCCCCGGTTCACGATCACCACCGGTACGCCGAGCTTCGCGGCATGACGCACGAACCGGAACCCTGACATCACCGTGAGCGACGAGCCGAGCACGAGCATCGCGCCGCCGAGGCCGGCCAGCCGCTCGACCGCGTCGTAGCAGCGCTGCACCCGGGGCTTGGGCACGTTCTCGCCGAAGAACACCACGTCCGGCTTGAGCACCCCTCCGCACGCGTCACACGGCGGGACCACGAAGTCGTCGGTCCGCTCGAGCGCCACGTCGCCGTCGGGCCGGTCGGCCACCTCCCGGTGCCGCGCGAGCCAGCCGGGGTTCAGCTCGTCGAGGCGGGCGGCCAGTGCCGCCCGGCGGGTGCGGGCGCGGCAGCCGAGGCAGACGACGTCGGCGACGCGGCCGTGCAGGGCGCACAGCCGGCGCGATCCGGCGGCCTCGTGCAGCCCGTCGACGTTCTGGGTGATCAGCATCCCGACGCGACCATCGGCCTCCATCCGGGCGAGTGCCCGGTGGCCCGCGTTGGGGTCCGCGATGCCCATCCGGGACCAGCCGACGTGGGAGCGGGCCCAGTAGCGGCGCTGGGCCTCCGGTCCCGAGACGAACTCGCCGAAGGTCATCGGCGTGCGGGTCGGAGCTCCCGGGCCGCGGTAGTCGGGGATCCCCGAGTCGGTGCTCATCCCGGCGCCGGACAGCGCCAGCAGCGGGCGGTCGGCGAGCAGGTCAGCCGCCGCTGTGGCGGCGTACCGGGGACTCGTCGCGGGGGCAGTGGGCTGGACCACGGAGCCAGCGTACGACCGGGATGGGTGCCGGTTCCGAGGAGTTTCTTGGTGTTTCCAAGTGTGAACGGGGTTAGGTCCGGTCTTTTTACCGTGAACGGCGGTGCGGGACCCGCACACGGCATACGGTTTCCCCATGCGTTCGGACTGGATCCCACTCTCTGCTTCCGCCCTGGTGATCGGCGTGATGGCACTGGTGTTCGGTTCCCTGCTCAACCCGGTCGAGGCCGAGGCGAGCTCCGCCGACACGATGCGGATCGTCACCCAGGAGGGTGGCCGCTGGCTCGGCATGGCGGTCATGTACTTCGGTTCCTCCGTCGCGCTCATCCTCGGCCTGCCGTCGGTGCTGTCGCTCTTCACGACCCGCGGACGCCGCACCGGTCTGCTCGCGGTCGGCGTTTTTTCGATCGGCGTGATCGGGACGTCGGGCTACGCGATGCTGCTGGTGTTCTTCCGCGCCCTGGTCAAAGAGGGAGCGGTGGAGGACGCCAAGCTCGAGGATGTGACCGCCGACATCGGACTGAGCATCTTCCTCACCAGCTGGATCGCCGGCTTCTACCTGGGGCTGCTGCTGCTCGCGATCGCGCTCTTCTTTGCCAAGAAGACGCCGCTGTGGGTGCCGATCCTGCTCGTGGGCTTCGTCGCGCTCTTCCCGTTCAGCGCCCAGATCGGCAAGGTCGGCCAGGTCGTCCAGGTCATGGGTCTCGCGGTGGCGTTCACCGGCATCGCGATCGCCGCGGTCAACCAGGTGCACAACAACCTGGTCGGCGTCCCCGAGTCCAGCTACTCCTGACGCGCGGCCTCGTCCGGCTCGTGCAGCGGGACGAACGAGTAGTGCCCGTGGCGCACGACGTTCACCGGCTCCTCAGGCCAACCGGGAGGACGACGCACCGCCCACAACCGCCCGCGGACCGGGATCACCATCAGGCCGTCCACGCGTAGCTGCGACACCAGCGCGTCCGGCAGGGCCGCTGCCTCGGCGGAGACCAGGATCCGGTCGAACGGACCCTCGTCGGGCAGCCCGAGCACACCGGGGAGCGCCGGCTCGATCCGCGCCCAGGGAACGCCCTTCCCGGCCAGGTTCGTCCGCCCGAAGTCCACGAGCTCGGGCACGATCTCGACGCCGACGACGCTGCCCTCCGGCCCCACGAGGTGCGCCAGCAGGGCGGTCGTCCAGCCCGATCCGCATCCCACGTCGAGCACCCGATCGCCGGGGGCGACCTCGAGCAGCTCGAGCAGGTGCCGCACCGTGGTCGGCTGGCTGTTTGTCTGGCCGTGGCCGATCTCGAGTGGACGATCGAGGCCGGCGAACCGCACCTCACCGTGGGGCAGGAACCCCGCCCGCGGCATCGCCTGGAAGGCGTCGATGATGCGCTGGTCGGTCATGGCTCAGCCGTAGCGCACCGCGGCCCGCGCCCGCGCCTTGGCGGCCTCGATGTCACGGTCCTTGGGAGGGGCGTTCGTGGTGAGCCGTTCGAGCAGGCGCCGCGTGGTCTCCGCGACCTCGGCGACTGCCTGGTCGAACGCGTCCTGGTTGGCCTGCGACGGGCGGGTGGCCCCGCTGACCTTGCGGACGTACTGCAGCGCGGCGGCCTGCACCTCGTCGCCTGTCGCCGGTGGCTCGAAGTTGTGGAGGGTCCGGATGTTGCGGCACATGCCTCCAAAGTACGCCGGGCCCGCCGACGGGACACGCCTTTGCGGCGCGGTCAGCCGAGGTCCGCGATCCGGATCTCCCGGTCGACGATCGCCACCCGGCCGTCCCCGAGGGGGAGCGTCCGGACCCGCCCGCCGCTCCAGCGGTGGAGCCGCCACGACCGGGTCTCGTCCAGTGACCCGTCCGGGCCGACCCGCATGGCCACCAGTCTCGAGCTGCCGTTGTTCCAGTTCTCCACGGACATGAGGCCGAGGCGCTCGTCGGGCAGGTAGGTGAACGCGCGCGGGTCCTGCTCCGACACGTCCGTCGCGCGCCCGAAGCCGTGCGTGTCCTCGCGGGTGACGTCGCCCAGGTCCGACAGGTCGAACGTCGCGACCTGGCCACCGAGAGACCCGCCGCGTGCGGTCGCGTCCTGGCCCAGTCCCAGCAGCAGGTCGCCTCCGACCGGGTGGAGGTAGGCGGAGAAGCCGCGGATCTTCAGCGCTCCCAAGACCTTCGGCGACCGCGGCGCCGAGAGGTCGACGGTGTAGAGCGGGTCGGTCTGACGGAAGGTGACCACGACCGCGAGGTCGTCGAACCAGCGCACCGACTGGATCTGCTCGCCCAAGCCGAGCCCGTCGACGGAGCCGACCACGCGGAGGGCGTCCCCGTCCTCCTCGAGCACCGAGACTCCGTTCTCTCGCGGGTTCCAGCCTCGGCCCAGCGCCGTTGCGACGCGGAGCCGCCCGTCGTGCTCGTCGAAGGACCAGCGGTCGCGCACGGTGCCCCGGACGGTCCCGCTCGCGGCGTACGTCGTGCTCGTCCCGTCGAGCGCGAAGGCGTGCACGGTCGTCCGGGGGAGAGGAGGCAGCCCCGGCCGCTCCGCGCGTCCGCCCGGCACCGGGTCGTCCCACCAGCCGGAGCGCAGCGTGGCGACGTAGAGCCGGTCGGCGGAGGAGTAGACCAGGTCGCCCGCCGCGGTGATCGCCGTGGTGTCCAGCGTCTGCGTGTCGTCGATGCCCAGGGTCAGCGTGGTGATCGTGCCGAAGCCCGACGGGACGCGGGGGTGCCGCACGTCGGTGCATTCCACGACGGGGTTGCGGCCGTTGCCGTCGCCTCGACGCAGGCCGGGCAGGAAGTCCTCGATGGTCGCCTCGCGGACGATGTCGCGGTTCAGCCGCCGGGCTTCCTTGCGGGTCCGGTCCCGGTTCGGCATCAGGAAGTCGAGCACCGGGTAGCCCGTGCTCACGACCACGCGGACGGTGCCGTCGCCGTACTCGCGCGCGGCGACGAGGTCACCGTCGACCCGCTGGTGGCTCACGATCGTGGGAGCGCCGGGGGAGGAGATGTCGACCTCGGTCAGGTGCGTCCGCGTGCCGCCGCCGACCGACGGCGCGGGCCAGACGGAGTCCACCGCCGGGCCCCGGTACCCCCAGCCCCCTCCTTCGGTGCCGACCACCAGCACGCGGTCCCCGACCAGGAGGAGCTCCTGCTCCATCCACCGGCCCGGCAGCTCGATCCGGGAGAGCCGGCGCGGGCGGTCGCCCCGGACGTCGTCGACCACCAGGTGGTCGTTGACGACGCGCACGACCAGGCGCCCGTCGGTCTTGGCGATGTCGGGCTCGTCGACCCCGCTCTCCTGGACGTTGGTGCCCGTGTCGCTGCTGCCGACCGCCTTGCTTGTCTCGGCGAACCCCGCGACGGACCGGGCGTCTCTCGTTGCGGCCAGGGGGACGGGCCCGAAGCCCCAGAACGGCGGCCCGCCGAACCCCCACGGGCCGACGTGCGGAAGCGCTGCCTCGACGTACCACTTCCGCAGCTCCTCGCAGTCCTCGAACGAGGCGAGGCCTTCCGCAGCGGCGGCTTTCGGCATGGTCAGGTCGCCGATCGTGTCGGCCACCTGCCGGCCGGCGGAGGAGCTGCCCCCGACGACGCCGGAGACGACACCGGTGGTGAGCAGGGCACACGCGGCCGCCCCGGCCGTGGCCCCGAGCCCGAAGGTGGCGAGAGAGCGGCGCTGCATGGTGGTCCCCGTCCGTGCGTGGTCGATGTCACGGTGGGACGCGGGAGGCAGCCGACCGGTTCCCTGGCACAGTGGGGCGGGGAGCACCGCCCGAACCGAGGAGAACCACCCGTGCCCGAGCACACCGAGAGCCGTCCCTTCGACCTGGTGCTGTTCGGCGCCACCGGCTTCACCGGGGGACTGACCGCCGAGTACCTCGCCCGCAACGCCCCCGACGGCTGCCGCTGGGCGCTGGTCGGCCGCAACCAGCGGAAGCTCGAGGAGGTCCGCACGCGGCTCGTCGACATCGACCCCTCGCTCGCCGACCTGCCGCTGCTGGTCGCCGATGCCGGTGACCCCGCGTCGCTCGAGGCGGTGGCGGAGCAGGCACGCGTCGTGATCACCACGGTCGGGCCCTACATCGAGTACGGCGAGCCGCTGGTCGCAGCCTGCGCCGAGGCCGGGACCGACTACGTCGACCTGACCGGCGAGCCGGAGTTCGTCGACCGGATGTATGTCGCCCACCACGCCCGGGCCGTCGAGACGGGTGCCCGCATCGTGCACGCGTGCGGCTTCGACTCCATCCCGCACGACCTCGGCGCGCTGTTCACCGTCGAGCAGCTCCCGCAGGGAGTCCCGATCCGCATGCGCGGCTTCGTGCGGTCCAACGCGACCTTCTCGGGCGGCACCTTCGCGTCCGCGCTGACGGCGATGTCCCGCGCCCGGCAGATGAAGCAGGCCCACGCCGAGCGCCGCAAGGTCGAGCCGCGTCCCGAGGGGCGCAAGGTCCGCACCGTGGCCCGGCCGCCGCACCGCGACAAGGACGCCGGCTACTGGCTCGTGCCGCTGCCGACGATCGACCCGTTCGTGATCCGCCGCTCCGCCGCCGCACTCGACCAGTACGGCCCCGACTTCGAGTACGGCCACTACGCCGCGGTGAAGCGCCTGCCGGTCATGGTCGGCGGCATCGCCGGCGTCGGAGCGCTCGCGGCCGCCGCACAGGTCGGGCCGCTACGCCGCCAGCTGCTCAAGCGGGTGCCGCAGGGCGAGGGGCCGAGCGACGAGCGCCGCGCGAAGTCCTGGTTCGAGATGCGGTTCATCGCCGAGGCCGGTGGTCGCACCGTCCGCACCGTGGTGTCCGGCGGGGACCCGGGCTACGACGAGACCGCCAAGATGCTGGCCGAGTCGGCGCTGTGCCTGGCCTTCGACGACAACCCGACCACGGCCGGCCAGGTGACCACCGCGGTGGCGATGGGTGACCGACTTATCACCCGACTGGTCAAGGCGGGGATGAAGTTCGACGTGCTCTAGGCACGTCAGGTCAGGGCCTCGTGCCCCATCCGGGTCATTCCGTCCCGCATGTACTGAAACCACGCCGCATCCGGACTAGCGTCGGGACCGACGGGCATGCCGGCGCGGGACGGGGACTGAGATCTGATGGGCACGAGGCTCCGACAGGGAGCGAGACTCGCCGCACTGGTCGCCATGACGCTGGCCCCGGTCCTCACCGGGTCCGGCGCCGACACCCTCGCCGCCACCAGTCCGCGGGTCGGGTCCGACGGGCCTGTCGTCCCGGGTCACCGCGAGGCGTTGCTGTCGCCCACGCCTGCCCCGCAGGACATCGAGCCGCAGACCACGCTGGTCGCGAAGCTGGACAAGGACCGCAAGATCCGGGTGGACGGCCCCCGCGGCAGCCGGGTGTGGACGGCGAGCACGCTGGCCTCCCACGACCTGCCGCAGGCCGCGCTGACGGCGTACAAGGACGCGGCCGCGGCGGTCAACCGCACCGACCCCGCCTGCCAGATGCCCTGGACGCTGCTGGCCGGTATCGGCCGGGTGGAGTCCGACCACGGCCGGTACGGCGGCTCCGTGCTGAGCACCGACGGAGTGTCCCGGCCGGAGATCATCGGCATCGCCCTGGACGGCAAGGGGCCGGTCGCGGCCATCCGGGACTCCGAGAACGGCCGTATGGACGGCGACAAGGTCTGGGACCGGGCGGTCGGGCCGATGCAGTTCATCCCGACCACCTGGGCGTACGCCGGCCGTGACGGCGACGGCGACGGGCGGATGAACCCGCACGACCTCGACGACGCCGCCCTGGCCGCGGCGGGCTACCTCTGCTCGGGCTCCGGCAGCATGCTCGACGACGGCTCCGCCAAGGCAGCGATCTTCCGCTACAACCCGTCCGACTACTACGTCGCCCTGGTGCAGGCGTTCGAGCGCGGCTACCGCACCGGCGTCTTCGTGATCCCGTCGCCGCCGCCTCCGCCGGACCAGGCCGACGGGCCGCGCAAGAAGCGCCGCGACCGCGACCGGGGCGACGCGCCGACCGGAGGCACCTCGAGCACGCCGAAGCCGAAGCCGAGCGACGACCCGAGCCCCACGCCCAAGCCCAGCCCGAGTCCCACGCCGAGCCCGAAGCCCACGCCCAAGCCGTCGCCGACCCCCGAGCCGCTCAAGCTCAGCGTGCTCGAGGGTGACCTGTCCGCCTGCGGCGCGGGCTGGTGCGTCGACGGCACCGCGCTCGACCTCGGGCCGGCCGGCCAGCTGGCCAGCGAGGCAGCGGACGACTTCGACGGCGACGGCACGGTCGAGACCAACACGGCCGAGCTCGAGGGCCTGTCCGGATTCTTCGTCACCCTCAAGGTTGCCTCCGGCTCGAAGCCCGCGAAGGTCTACGTGCTCGAGGGCTACGACTACCGCTACGCCGACGGTTCCTTCGCCTGAGCCCAGGGTCTTTCACCCAGCGGAACTGAGTACGAGCCCCCTGTCGCGGCGGGCGGTCGCGGCGACAGGCTGGCCGCATGACCGAGAACCCGGGCCGCCAGAGCCTCGTCACCCCGCTCGTCGCCGTGCTGCTGATCGGTGCCGGCGCGAGCTACGTCGTCGGGGGAGCCGGCTACGGCCTCGCCGCCGAGTACGGCAGCCTGGCCGACGGTGGCCTCTGGCAGGTCGTCGCCATCGGGGCCGTCGTCGTCGGTTCGGTGTGGGCGGCGCTGACGCTGCTGCTCCTGCACGTGAACGACCGGCGGGCCAACGGGTTCGCCGTCGTGGTCGCCGCGGTCGCGGTCTGTCTCGCCGCGGGGATCGTCGGCGGCCAGGTCGGGTCCGCCTCGCACGCGGAGCGGACGCGCAGCCAGGTGCCGGACCGTGGCGAGCCGATGGTGATGCTGACGGGCACCCGCGGCTGACCTCCTCGACACCTCGGGGGAGGATGCACGGCATGGCCAGGCTCCGGGCGGGCACGCTCCTGCACAACGACGCCGGGACGCCGTACCTCGTCTCGGGGTTCCTCGGTGAGGGCGGGTTCGGGCAGACCTACGTCGGGCACCGGCTCTCCCCGACCGGCCGCAAGATGCGGCAGGTCTGCATCAAGGTCTGCAAGAGCCTCGACGACTGGCACGGCGAGGCGTACTTCGGCCGCCTGCTCGCCGGCGACCAGCGCGTCGTCGAGCTGCTGGACGCCTTCGTTGACGGCACCGGGCGGGGCCGCAAGCAGCGGCGGCGCCACGTCCTGGTGTTCGAGTTCATGGACGACGGCACGGTCTGGGACGCCGTCGAGGGAGCGGGCCTGCGCTGGAGCGAGGCAAAGGTGCGCCGGGAGATCCGGGCCCTGCTGACCGTGCTCCAGCGGATGCACGCCGTGTGGATCCTGCACCGCGACATCAAGCCCGACAACGTCTACCTCCGAGACGGGCGGCTGGTGCTCGGCGACTTCGGCATCACCAAGCTCGTGGTCGACCAGAGCCCCTCGGCGGGCTCGCGGCTCCAGGGGGACTTCGCCCCCGGCAACGTCACCGCCGGGTCGGTGTGGGGACCGCACGACGACATCTACCAGGTGGGCCTGCTCGCCGGGACGCTGCTCTCGGGCGAGCTGTGGTGGAACGAGTCGGTGTCGATCGGCGCGATCACCGCGCTCGACGCCAGCGACGCCTTCAAGAGCTGGATCTGGCACGCGACGGGGGCGCGGTCGAAGCGCTACCTCGATGCGTTCGACGCCCTCGACGCGCTGGCCTCGCTGCGGCACATCGACATGACTCCGGGCCGCGCCCCGCGGTCGTTGCGCGGCCATTGCGTGGTCTTCACCGGTCGGATGCCTGGACTGCCCCGGGACGAGGCCGTCGCCCGGGCTCGCCGGGCCGGCGCGCGAGTCCAGGGCCGGCTCTCGGACAGCACGTCGGTCGTGGTGGTCGGCCCCCGCGCGGGCGGCGTCGGGGCGGCCGAGGGCCTCAAGCTGTACGGCGTCCGCGAGCGGCTGCGCACCGGCCAGCCGATCGCGATCATCGACCAGGAGCAGTTCGAGCGGCTCGCCCGGCGCCGCTGAGGGGTAACTCCTGCGCGGTCGCGTCGTTGGAGCAGGTAACTGCCCCGACCGCGAAGGCCCATGACATGAACCGACGGCCCGTTCTCGGAGCGCTGCTTGCCACGGCCGCGCTCGGACTCACCGTGCTTCCCGCCGCACCCGCCCTCGCCCACGGCGACGAGATGGGCGACGTGGCCACCAACAGCCGCGGCCTCCAGGTCGAGACCCAGGGAGAGGGCAAGGCGATGCGCTTCGTCGCCAACCTCCAGTACGACAAGACCGGAGAGGCGCAGAACGGCTCCGACATCGAGTTCCTCCGGGTCGGTAGCAAGGAGTACGCCCTCGCCGGCACCCTGCGCGGCGGCATGCAGATCATCGACATCACGCGACCCAGGGAGCCCCGCATCGCCGCGGTCTACGACTGCGCGATCAGCCAGGGCGACATCCAGGTGTGGAAGAAGGGCGACCGCATCCTCGCGAGCTACACCGCCGACGGCACGTTCGGCGACGAGGGTGCCGCGTCGCGGTGCGGCCGGGACCTGAAGCTCGACCCCGAGGCGTCCGGGACGGTCATCGTGGACCTCACCACGCCGACGAAACCGCGCACGGTGAGCTATCTCTACGTGCCGCGCGGGCTCGCACAACATGACGATCCACCCGAGCGGCAGGTACCTCTACAACTCGAACTCCGACCTGATCACCAGCACCGAGCCGACGATCACCATCTACGACATCTCGCGACCGGCACACCCGAAGAAGGTGCAGGACTTCGCCATCCCGTTCGTGCCGGCCTCGCTCGGGTCGGAGTCGCACGACATCACGTTCAACAAGTCGGGCAGCCGCGCCTACTCCGCTGCGCTGAGCCAGACACTGGTGCTCGACACCACGGACCCGCGCAACCCGAAGATCGTCTCGGAGATCATCGACCCGACCATCAACGTCGCCCACCAGGCCGACCCGGTCACCTTGAAGCGCAAGGACGGCAGCAAGCGCAAGGTGCTCGTGATCACCGACGAGCGCGCGGGAGCCGCGGCGAGCGCGGAGTGCCCCGGTGGTGGCCTGCACCTCTACGACATCACCGGCGCCAAGGAGCAGAACCCCGAGAAGATCGGGACCTGGTTCATCCCGGCGGCGCAGCCGCAGGACGGCGCGACCTGCACCTCCCACGTGCTGCGGATGTACCCGCGCCAGAAGCTCATGACCATCGCCTGGTACTCCCAGGGCGTCCGCGTCATCGACATCTCGGGGCTCGCTGACGTGGCCGCCAACCCTGCTGCGGTGGCGCTCGGTGACGGCGTCGGGCTGCGCGAGGTCGGCCACTACGTGCTCCCCGACTCCGACACCTGGTCGTTCAAGACCAACAAGATCAACGAGGACGGGTCGTTCTTCGGCTACGGCAACGACCTCGTGCGCGGCTTCGACGTGTACAGGTTCAACGGCAAGCCGATCGGCGACGTGCCGGCGCTGACGCCGCGGGACTTGAGGAAGGCCTCGACCGGGTCGAGCCTGAGCGGCAACCTCGCCGGGAGTCTGGCGATCGTCGGGCCGGCGATGCTCCTCGCCGCGCTCGCGCGCCGCCGGTCCGTCCGGAAGGCCTGAGGCCGGGCCGGGCCGCATCTGGACAGGCAGATCGGCCCGGTCGAGCCACCCTCCACGCTCAGCCGCGTGCTCGCATCCCCCGATCTGCCTGTTGAGGTGCGACCGCCGATCAGGGACCGAGGACCCTGTGCGGGTGCCGCGTCCGGCGGGAGGCTGTAGCCGGGGAGTGAGGAACTGGCATGTTCACTTCACGGCTTCACCACGAGGGGCCCGGCCCCGTCGACGTGACCCTGTCCGAGGAGGTCATGGAGCGCGACGCACGTCGTGCCTGGCTGTCGTTGCTGCTCTACCCGCTGTCCTTCGCCGCCGCCTTCCTGGTCGGCGGGGGGCTCGCATCGCTGATGGGCTACCCCTCGGGTGATGCTGCGAGCCCGCCGTGGTTCGTGGTGCTGCTCGCCGGCGTACCGGCCCTGATCGTCTTCGCGGTCCCGGGCTTGCTGTCGCTGAAGTTCGGCCGCCGGGCCGCCCGCGCCGGCGCGGAGTCGGCGATGGTCCCGGCCGTCATCGGGATCCTGGTCGCGCTCGCGTTCGTCGCGCTGAACCTGCTGGCCTTCCTGGTCACCGGGCTCTGATCCGGGGTCAGGGGATGTCGCGCTCCGTGACGTGCTCACGGACGGTGTGCACGGGCTGGTCGGGGTCGGCGGGGTCCTCCACGCGGGTCACCAGCCGCTCCTGACGGGTGCCCCGGCGGGCATGCGCGACGACGGCCGCGCCCGCGACCATGAAGATCACGCCGACGGTCTGGATGTCGACCCCGGGGGTCTCGGTGCGGACGGCGAAGGCCAGGATCGCCCCCAGCACCGCCAAGAACACTCCGGCTCCCACGTCCTACCCCTCTCGTCCGCGGCAGGGCACAGCAGCCACTGCCGTCACAACGATCACCCGTTCCCCGTCAGCGACAGCCGAAACCACCGCCGCGCCGTGCCGGGGGCCCAGATCGCGCACGGTGCGCCCGATGGGCCCCGTCCCGGCGGCAGCAAGGGCCCGAACAGCGCAGGGTGACTGATCTGCGCCCTTGGAGACCGCGCAGCGAACGTCTCGCGACCACCGGACACCGGCGGGGAGGCGTCAGGGGACGACCTTCTGGCCCTTGCCCAGCACGGTCACGCCGCCCTCGCTGACGGCGAACCCGCGGCGCCGATCCTCGTCGTGGTCGACGCCGATCAGCGTGCCGTCGGGGATCACCACGTTCTTGTCGATGATCGCGTTGCGGATGACGCAGCCACGGCCCACCCGGACGTTGTCGAGCAGGACGCTGCGTGCCACGTAGGCACCGTCGCCGACAAAGTCGTGGGTGCCGATCACGGAGCTCTCGACGCTCGCCGGGCCCACGATCGACCCGGCGCAGACGATGGAGTCGCGCACGCTCGCACCGGAGGTGAACTTCGCTCCGGGGAGCTGGGCGTTCGACGTGAAGATCGGCCACTGGTCGTTGTAGAGGTTGAAGATCGGCAGCGCGGAGACGAGGTCGAGGTGCGCCTCGTGGTAGCTGTCGAGCGTCCCCACGTCGCGCCAGTAGTCCTGGTCCCGCTCGTTGGAGCCGGGCACCTGGTTCCTCTTGAAGTCATAGACGGTGGCCCGACCCTGCTCGACGAGCATCGGGATGATGTCGCCGCCCATGTCGTGACGGGAGTCCGGGTTTGCGGCGTCGTCCTCGAGCGCCTTGACCAGCACGTCGGCGGTGAAGACGTAGTTGCCCATCGAGGCGAACGACTCCTCGGGGGAGTCCACGAGGCCCGGCGGCTCGGCGGGCTTCTCCAGGAAGTCGTCGATCGTCACGCCGTCAGCGGCCGTCTTGATCACCCCGAACTGCCAGGCGTCCTTGCGCGGCACCCGGATCCCGGCGACGGTCACGCCGGCCCCGGTCTCGATGTGCGCCTGCACCATCTGCGAGGCGTCCATGCGGTAGACGTGGTCGGCACCGAACACGACGATGATGTCCGGCCGCTCGTCGTTGATCAGGTTCATCGACTGGTAGATCGCGTCGGCGCTGCCGAGGTACCAGCTCGGACCACGGCGCTGCTGGGCCGGTACCGGGGCCACGTAGTTGCCCAGCAGCGAGCTCATCCGCCAGGTCAGCGAGATGTGCCGGTCGAGTGAGTGCGACTTGTACTGGGTCAGCACCGCGCACTTCAGGTAGCCGGCATTGACCAGGTTCGACAACGCGAAGTCGATCAGCCGGTAGGAGCCTCCGAAGGGCACGGCGGGCTTGGCCCGGTCCTCGGTGAGCGGCATCAGCCGTTTTCCCTCGCCACCGGCGAGCACGATTCCCAGGACACGAGGCATACCTGCACCCTAGGAGGAACCGCGCAGATCGCCTAGCCTCCACTACATGTTGGTGGCGATCCTGACCCGCGAGTACCCCCCGGACGTGTACGGCGGCGCCGGCGTCCACGTCGACTTCCTGGTCCGCGAGCTGCGCCGCCTGGTCGACGTGGACGTGCAGTGCATGGGGGAGCCGCGCGAGGGCGCCACCGCGCACCCGGAGGACGACCCGCGGCTGGCAGGCGCCAACGCGGCGCTCCGGGTGCTCTCGACCGACCTCACGATGACCGCGGCGGTCGAGTCGGCGGCACTGGTCCACTCGCACACCTGGTACGCCGCCATGGCGGGGCACTGGGCGAAGCTGCTGTACGGCGTGCCGCACGTCGTGACCGCCCACTCGCTCGAGCCTCAGCGGCCGTGGAAGGCCGAGCAGCTCGGTGGCGGCTACCGCCTCTCGTCGTGGGCGGAGAAGACCGCCATGGAGGGCGCCGACGCGGTCGTCGCGGTGAGCGCCGGGATGCGCGACGACGTGCTCGCCGCCTACCCCGACATCGCGCCGGAGCGCGTCCACGTGATCCACAACGGCATCGACGCCGACTTCTACCGGCCCGACCCGGGCACCGACGTGCTGGAACGGATCGGCGTCGACCCCGGTCGGCCCTACGTCGCGTTCGTCGGCCGGATCACCCGGCAGAAGGGCGTTCCGCACCTGCTGCGGGCCGGCATGCACCTCGACCCGTCCGTGCAGCTCGTGCTGCTGGCCGGCGCGGCGGACACCCCCGAGCTCAAGACCGAGACCGACGAGCTGATCGAGGAGCTGCAGGGGAGCCGGGACGGCGTCTTCGTGGTCTCCGAGATGCTGCCGCGCGAGGAGGTCCGCCAGGTGCTGACGCATGCGCTGGCCTTCTGCTGCCCGTCGGTCTACGAGCCGCTGGGGATCGTCAACCTGGAGGCGATGGCCTGCGAGACCGCGGTCGTCGCCAGCCGCGTCGGCGGCATCCCCGAGGTGGTGGCCGACGGCGACACCGGGATCCTGGTGGACTTCACACCCGACGATCCGGCTGGGTTCGAGCAGCGGTTCGCCGATGCCGTGAACCGGCTGGCACAGGACCCCGCTGAGGCCGAGCGGATGGGGCTCGCCGGGCGCCGTCGGGCGGTCGACGAGTTCGGCTGGGACGCCGTCGCCGAGCGCACCGTGGAGCTCTACCGCTCCCTGCTCTGAGCGTTCGGAGCAGCCCACTCACGCGACCGCCTTCCCTATTCCGGCGACCCTGGCGCCCACGGGTGGCAGCATGGGGGCATGCGAGAGGTCGCGGTCGATGCGATGGACCTGGCCAGGCTCGGGTTGGTCATCGACCCGGACCGGGCCGAGCGACTGCGTGACTACGCCGTGCGCACCCGCGAGCTTCTGCACGGGCTCGTCGTGTGGAACGTCAACGCCACCGCGACCGGCGGCGGCGTCGCCGAGATGCTCCAGACGATGCTCGCCTACGGCCGAGGCGCCGGCGTCGACCTCCGCTGGCGCGTGCTCGACGCGGACCCCGAGTTCTTCGCGACCACCAAGCGGCTGCACAACTTCCTGCACGGGTCTCCCGGCGACGGTGGTGAGCTCGGCGACGCCGAGCACAAGCACTACTTCGACGTCCTCGAGGAGAACCTCGCCTCCGTGGTGGAGGTGATCCGCCCCGGCGACATCGTGCTGCTGCACGACCCGCAGACGGCGGGCCTCGTGGACGGACTGCGTGCGGCGGGTGCCCTGGTGGCGTGGCGCTGCCACATCGGCCGTGACGAGCCGAGCGAGCTCAGCGATCTCGGCTGGGAGTTCCTGCGGACCTACGCCGAGCGGGCGGACGCCTTCGTGTTCTCCCGGAGGCAGTACGCCCCGTCCTGGGTCCCCGAGGAGAAGCTCTGGGTGATCGCGCCTTCCCTCGACCCGTTCAGCGCCAAGAACGTCGAGCTGAGCCTCCCGGACGTGCTGACCACCCTGCGCGTGGCCGGGCTCGTGGACACGCCGCCGAACGGCGGCAGCCTGGAGTTCGTACGTCGTACCGGCGAGCCCGGGACCGTCCGACCCCGGGGCAGCCTCATGATCGACGGTCCGCCCGTGCCTCGTGACGCCCGCATCGCGCTCCAGGTCAGCCGTTGGGACCGGCTCAAGGACATGCAGGGGGTCCTCACCGGCTTCGTCGACCACATCGACGAGATGCCTGATGACGCCCACCTGGTCCTGGCCGGACCCGACGTGCTGGGCGTCACGGACGACCCCGAGGGAGCCGAGGTGCTGGCGGAGTGCCGGGCCGTGCGTTCGGCGCTCCCGGAGGACGTGCGGAGTCGGGTGCACCTGACGGCGCTGCCGATGGACGACGGCGACGAGAACGCGCACCTGGTCAACGCCCTGCAGCGCTACGCGTCCGTGGTCGTGCAGAAGAGCCTCGTCGAGGGCTTCGGTCTCACCGTGACGGAGCCGATGTGGAAGGCGCGCCCGGTCGTGGCCTCCGCGATCGGCGGGATCCTCGACCAGATCGACGACGGGGTGAGCGGGCTGCTGATCCAGGACCCGGCCGACCTCGCGGCGATGGCGCGCGCCGTAGCCGCGGTGCTCCTCGACGAGGAGCTCGCCGCGCGGCTCGGTGCCCAGGCCCATGCCCGGGTCCGGGACCGCTTCCTCGGGGACCGGCACCTGATCCAGTACGCCCAACTGTTCGACACGATGCTCGGCGGCGGACCCGGCGTGGGCTGAGGCCGGGTCAGCGCTTCCCGGCGTCCTCGACGCACAGGACCGCCCACGGAAGGGCCTGCAGCCTCCCGTCGCCGATCGGCTTCCCGCACCCGTCGCAGGTCCCGTAGCTGCCCTCCTCGAGCTTGACGAGGGCACGGTCCACGTCGGCGAGCGTGACCTGGAGCTTGTCGTGCACGCCCACCTGGGAGAGCCGGTCCACGGCCATCGACGTCCCTTCGCCGACCCGCTTGCCGAAGGAGATCGACCCCTGCTCGTCGGGCTGCGCCGAGACCAGTCCCATCTGCTCCTCGAGCTCGGCCTTCTTGGCCAGCAGCACCGCTGCGACGTCATCCATACCGGCCATCATGCGCCCAGGAGCAGCATGCAGAGCGCACCGGCCGTCGAGGCGGCGTACTGCTCGCCACCGCTGCCCGCTCTCGGACCTGCCCGCCGGCTGGGTACCCTGTACGGCGCACGCCCCAGTAGCTCAGTGGATAGAGCAGCCGCCTCCTAAGCGAAAGGTCGCCAGTTCGACTCTGGCCTGGGGCACCAGCCGTCACGCAGACCGACCGACGCCCCTCGAGGCCAGGAGTGATGATGATCCGGCTCGCCGCCCTGCTCGCGACCGTGCTGATGGTGGGGGCCTGCAGCACGTCCGACCACAACGACGCCGACGTCGCGTTCGCGACCGACATGATCGAGCACCACGCGCAGGCCATCCAGATGGCCAACTTCACCATCGGCCGCGAGGGGATCGACCCCCGAGTCGCCGAGCTCGCCGAGGAGATCCGGATCGAGCAGACCCAGGAGATCGACACGATGTCCGAGTGGCTGCGCGAATGGGGTGAGCCGGTCCCCGAGACGGGTTTCGCCACCGGCGACTCCCACTCGCACGAGGAGAAGGGCTACGCAGCCGACGACCACGGCGACATGCCGGGCATGATGTCCGGCGCGGAGCTGGAGAAGCTCGCCGAGGCACCGGACGCCGAGTTCGTCTCGATGTGGATCGAGATGATGATCGCGCACCACGAGGGCGCGATCACGATGGCGGGCGAGGTCCAGGACGACGGCAAGCACGACGGAGTGGCCGAGCTCGCGGCCGACATCGAGGCCGTCCAGAGGGTCGAGGTCAAGGACCTCGAGCGCTGGCAGGACGCGGCGTAGGTCACATCGGATTTCGTCGCCCGCGGCGTAGTTGGCATCATGGGGGTGGCAGCTTCTCCGCTGTGAGCCTCCCTCGGGCAGTCCGCGGGCGGCGCGAAGTCGCTGAGTACCCTCCACCGTGGCCCACGGCACCTCGTGGCCGCTCACACCTACCGCAGGACCTGCATGTCGTCTCACACGCCGCGTCACCGTGACCGGGTGCCTCGTCACCGCGTCATGAAGGCCGTCGCCATCTCGGTGGCCACGGTCCTCGTCGTCGCGCTCACGGGTGGGTTCTTCGTCTACCGCCACCTCGAGGGCAACATCACCGCGATGGACGTCGAGGACGCGCTCGGAGACGACCGGCCCGAGGAGATCATCAAGGACAACGTCGAGCACAAGCCGCTCAACGTCCTGCTGCTCGGCTCGGACACCCGGGAGGGTCAGGGGAACAACATCGGCGGTGAGACCCCGGGTCTCTCCGACACCACGATCCTGCTGCACCTGTCGGCGAACCGGGAGCGCGCGTACGGCGTCAGCATCCCCCGGGACTCGATGGTCCAGCGGCCGGAGTGTGAGCGCAAGGACGGCCAGGGCACCGACCCGGGCGGGCTGAGCATGTTCAACGTGGCCTACGCGATCGGCGGGCCCGCCTGCACGATCAAGACGGTCGAGTCGCTCACTGACATCCGGGTCAACCACTTCGTGGTGATCGACTTCAACGGCTTCAAGAGCATGGTCGACGCCCTCGGTGGCGTCCCCGTGTGCGTGCCCGAGGAGGTCAACGACGACATCGGCAAGATCTACCTCCCGGCCGGCTCCTACGAGGTCAAGGGCCAGCAGGCGCTGAGCTACGTCCGCCTGCGCCACGGGCTCTCGGAGAACGGCGACATCGGCCGGATGAAGCGCCAGCAGGCGTTCCTCGCGTCGATGGCGAACAAGGCGATCTCGGCCGGCACCCTGCTCAACCCGGTGCGGCTCTACAACTTCCTCGACGCGGCGACCAAGTCGCTGACCACCGACCCCGAGCTGGCCAGCCTCAACAAGCTCCGCGGCCTCGCCGGGCAGCTCAAGGACATCGGCCTCAAGCAGATCCAGTTCCTGACGGTGCCGTTCGAGTCCTACGAGCCGGACCCCAACCGGCTCCAGTTCGCGCCGGAGGCCGAGGAGCTGTGGGAGCGGATCCGCAACGACGAGCCGCTGCCCAGCAAGTTCGGCAAGGACGTGACCTCGGCGGCCGAGGGGCCGGGCGAGGAGTCACCCGGCCCGTCGACCGACCCGAGCCCCAGCAACGACCCCAAGGAGCAGGCGAAGGCCGCCGCCCGTGCTCGGGCCGCCGCCGAGAACGGCCTCTGCGCCTAGCTGGTGCGCTGCGCGAGCTGCTCGACGAGCGCCTTGGTGAAGGCGGGCAGGTCGTCGGGGTTCCGGCTCGTGACCAGGTTGCCGTCGACGACGACCTCCTCGTCGACCCAGGTGCCACCGGCGTTGCGGATGTCGGTCCGCAGGCTGGGCCACGAGGTCAGGGTCCGCCCGGAGAGGACGCCCGCCTCGACCAGCGACCAGGCCGCGTGACAGATCGCCGCCACGGGCTTCCCGGCGTCGAAGAACCCGCGCACGAACGCCATCGCGTCCTCGTCGGTGCGCAGGGCGTCGGGGTTGGCGACGCCGCCTGGAAGCACCAGCCCGTCGAAGTCGGCTGGGTCAGCCTCTTGCGCCGAGACGTCGACCGCGAAGGTGTCCGCCTTGTCGAGGTGGTGGAAGGCCTGCACCGTGCCGGCCTCGGGGGAGACCAGCTTCGGCGTGCCGCCGGCCTCCTCGACGGCCTGCCACGGCTCGGTGAGCTCGACCTGCTCGATCCCCTCGGCGGCGACCAGAAAGGCGACCGTCCTGCCCTGGAGTGCCCGGGATGCGTCCTTCGTCATGCTCTTCCTCCTGTGTTCCCTTCTTCGATTTCGCGGCGAAGGGTCGGTACCGCACGAGATCACGCCGCAAACGTCGGGAATATCTCCGTCATCAGCAGGCCGGCGTCGAAGATTTGACGGCCAATCGGACCGTTCAGGTTGCCGTTACCAAGCCGTTATCGGAGACTTGTCATCGGGGGATGCCGGGTGACCAGGCCCCGGAACCCGAATCAGCTGGGGGAGCTAACGAGATGGAAGGCCTCGCGTGAAGGTCGCAGTCACCGGTGCTACCGGCGTGATCGGCACGTCCGCCGTGTCCGCGCTCGTCGCGGCGGGCCACGACGTGACGGCGCTGGCACGTACGCCGGAGAAGGCTGCGCTCGTCCGTGGGCTGGGTGCCACCCCCGTCCTGTCCGGTCTCGGTGACCACGCGGGCCTCGTCGGCCTGTTCACCGCCGCCGACGCCGTCTGCAACTTCGCCACGAGCATCCCCGTCGGCTACGCCGGCGCCCGACCCGGCGCTTGGCGCAGCAACGACCGGCTGCGCATGGACGGCGTGCGTCGGATCGTGGCCGCCGCCCGCGAGGCCGGGGTCCGCCGGATCGTGCAGGAGAGCGTCTCCTTCCTCTACGCCGACCACGGGGACGACTGGGTCACCGAGGGGTCGCCGCTCGACATCACTCCCGCGACCGAGCCCGCGACCGTGGCCGAGTCCCAGGTGCAGGGCTACCGCTGCGACTCACGCGTCGGGGTGGTGCTGCGCTTCGGCCTCATCGTCGGCAACGACGCGATGACCCGCTGGCAGCTCCGATCGGCCGACCGGGGCCGCCCGATCGGCATGGGCCGACCGGACGGATGGCTGCACGCCGTACACACCGACGACCTCGGCTCGGCCGTGACCGCCGCCCTCCAGGCCCCCAGTGGCGTCTACAACGTGGGGGCCGAGCCGGTCCGGCGCCGCGACTACGTGCAGGCGTACGCCGACACGGTGGGCCGTGCCTCGGTGGGCTTCCTCGGCCCCGTGCTCAGCCGACTGGCGGGATCGCGGGCCGAGCCACTGACCCGGTCGCTGCGCGTCAGCTCGGACCACTTCACGGCCACCACGGGCTGGACCCCGCGGCACGCCACGTTCGACTCGTCCTGGTTCGATGCCGTCACGACACCCCGGTCGGTGATGCAGTGACCGGCGAGCGGGACGAACCCGACCAGCCCGACGCCCGGACGGAGGCGGCCCGGCAGAAGCGGCGGGCCCGGGTCTTCGGGGACGTGCTGCCGGAGAGCACGTCCGACGACCGCGGCGACACCTGGGGCGACCAGGACCACAGTGCCGACGACTGGCTGCGTCGGCAGGTGCCCCCGCACCACGGCTGACCCGGTCAGCCACGGCGCAGGGGCCGCCGCGTGAGGGTTCGGTCAGACCGTCCCGCCCGGACTGCCGGTCGAGCGGCCCTGCGCGAGCAGGTCCCGGATCTCGGTGAGCAGCGCGACGTCGGCTGGCTCGCCCGGCGCCTCGGAGGGGAAGAACTTCTCCTTGGCCTTGGTGTAAGGCATCACGATCGCGAAGTAGACGACGGCGGCGATCAGGACGAACGCGATGATCGCGTTGCCGAACGCCCCGCCCTCGGTGCTGCCGTCAAAGGCTTCGGCGGCCGCCTTCGGGAGCAGGCTGGTGAGCCACGCGACGAAGGTCGTGACCACCGATGCGAAGGCTGCGGCCATGATGAACGCGACCGCGAGCTCGATCAGGTTTCCGCGGAGCAGGAAGTTCTTGAAGCCGTTCATGGGTCTCCCGTTCAGGCCCTGAGCTGGGCCGCTGGTGGTGCTGGCTAGACCGGAGGCTAGCGAACCAGCACGACCGACAGGAACGAGGTCACTCCGGCGCCCGCCAGCTCGCGCGCGGTCGTCGCGTCCACGGCCAGCACCACCAGCGCGCCGGAGACGAGGCTCGGGTCGGAGCGGCGGCGGGGCGGCACGGCGATCACGGGGACCGTGTCGGCGACGGTAACCGCTCCCGCATCGCCCTGCGGGTCGGCGGCCAGCACCGTCACCCGGTCACCCACCCGCAGCAGGTCCACGGACGCCGCGTCCCCGATGCGCACCGGCGCCGCGACGGCTCCCGGGTAGCGGTCGAGCAGGCCGCGGCCGAGCAGGCGTACGTCGGTCAGTGGCTCGCCCGCCCGGACGGGCCCGACCGTCGTGCGGCCCACCGCCTCGCCCAGCGTCAGCACGCCGTCCGGCACGCTCGCCGGGTCGAAGGCGGCCGGGACCAGGTCGCCGGTGGCGACCCTGGTGCCGGGTGGCAGGTCACGCGCCGCGGTCAGCACGGTCGTCCGCGGCGGCGGGGGAGCGGCGTTGACCTGGAGGGCGGTCGCCACCGCCAGGGCGGCGCACAGGGCGGCGAGCAGGCGACGTCGCGCCAGCACGAGGCGCCGGAGGCGACGGAACAGGGCAGCAGGGGCCGCGGCTGAGGTCATCCTCCGAGGCTAGGAAGAAACCGGCGCGCGTGCGTCCGGCTGTCCACAGGGGGCGGCCGCCCCGGGGTCAGGCAGCGGGGGAGGCGGCCTTCGTCTCGGACTTGGTCGAGGAGCCGGCGGAGGACGAGTCGCTCTTCGCGGTGCCGGACGACGCGTCCGAGGAGCCGTTCGAGGTGCTCGCCGCGACGGTGCTCGGCGACTTGGCGTCGGACCGGTTGTCCGTGCGGTAGAAGCCGGAGCCCTTGAACACGACGCCGACCGCGTTGAAGACCTTGCGGAGCCGGCCCTCGCACTGCGGGCAGACGGTCAGCGAGTCCTCGCTGAAGCTCTGGAACTGCTCGAAGGCGTGGTCGCACTCGGTGCAGGCGTACTGGTAGGTCGGCACGGGTCCTCCACGGATCATCAACGGTGACCCCCTGCTCGCGGCACCGGACGGTTGGCACTCAGGGGGTTCGACTGCCAATTATTCCAACCACGAGCCGTTTCGTAAACTTCCCGCCTCCTCACACCCGCCCGTGCGCTGGCGGACCGGGGAGTCCGGCACAATTGCGGCCGTGCCCGACGCCCCCGCAGAGCCCTCCGCCGAGAACCCCACCGACGGCACCGCCACCGCCGACACGCCCGCCGCCCCGCTGTCCTGGCGGGCCCGGTTCCGGTCCTGGCCGCGGACCGGCCGGTGGGCGACCTACGTGGCGGTCGTCCTCTGCCTGACGATCGTGGCCGCCCTGGTCGCGGGGGTGGTGATGGTCCGCAAGCCCTTCCCGCAGACCGACGGCGAGATCAAGGTGCCCGGCCTCGGCGCCGAGGTGCGCGTGCTGCGGGACGGGAACGGGATCCCGCAGGTGTACGCCGACACGTCGGAGGACCTGTTCTACGCCCAGGGCTACGTCCAGGCGCAGGACCGGTTCTACGAGATGGACGTCCGCCGTCACATCACGTCCGGCCGGCTGTCGGAGATGCTCGGGGAGGACGCCCTCGAAACCGACAAGTTCATCCGGACGATGGGCTGGCGGCGTGTGGCCGAGAAGGAGCTGTCGCTGCTGAGTCCCGACACGACGGCGTACCTCGAGGCCTTCAGCGCCGGAGTGAACGCCTACATCGACTCGCACTCGCCGTCGGAGATGTCGCTGGAGTACTCCGTGCTCGCGCTCAACGGCCTGGACTACACGGTCGAGGAGTGGACGCCCGCCGACTCCGTGGCGTGGCTCAAGGCGATGGCGTGGGACCTGCGCGGCAACATGGAGGACGAGATCGACCGGGCCATCGCGTCCGGCCGGCTCGGTGAGGACGACATCGCCGAGCTCTACCCCGCCTACCCCTACGACCGGCACCGGCCGATCGTGAACCAGGGCGCGCTCGTCGACGGCGTCTACGAGTCGGGGGCCAAGCAGGGCGGCTCGCGCAAGCCCGCGCGGCCGGCGTACGACGACGCCGTGCTCGACGCGCTCGAGGACCTCGACGCCGGCCTCGACGCCATGCCGGAGCTTCTCGGCAAGGGCGAGGGGATCGGCAGCAACGCGTGGGTCGTCGACGGCGAGCACTCCACCACCGGGCAGCCGATCCTGGCCAACGACCCGCACCTGGGCATCTCCGTGCCGGGCATCTGGTACCAGATGGGCCTGCACTGCAACGCGATCACCGAGGACTGCCCGTTCGACGTCACCGGGTTCACCTTCGCCGGGCTGCCGGGGGTCGTGATCGGGCACAACCAGCACGTCGCGTGGGGCTTCACCAACCTCGGGCCCGACGTGACCGACCTCTACATGGAGAAGGTCGACGGCAAGACCTACGAGTACGACGGCAAGCGCAAGCCGTTGAAGATGCGCGACGAGACCATCGAGGTGCTCGGCCGCGACGAGCCGTTCACGTTCACGGTCCGCTCCACCGAGCACGGTCCGCTGCTCTCCGACGTGTCCAGCGAGCTGAGCACCGTGGGGGCCAACTCCCCGGTGGAGGACGAGGCCGACGCGCCCGACCGCGGCAACGGCTACGCGGTGGCGCTGTCGTGGACCGCGCTGGACCCGCAGCCGACGGCCGACGCGATCTTCGCGCTCGACCGGGCGACCGGCTGGGACGACTTCCGCGCCGCGGCGGCGCTGTTCGCCTCGCCCTCGCAGAACATGGTGTACGCCGACCGCGACGGCCACATCGGCTACCAGGCGCCCGGCGTGATCCCGATCCGCAAGTCCGGCAACAGCGGCCACTACCCGGCCGAGGGGTGGCTCTCCTCCGACGACTGGACCGGCAAGTACGTCCCCTTCGAGTCGCTCCCCACGATGTTCGACCCCGAGGACGGCTACGTCGCGACCGCCAACCAGGCGGTGATCGGGCAGGACTACCCGTTCTACCTCGGCGACTCGTGGGCCTACGGCTACCGCAGCCAGCGCATCGTCGAGCTGATCGAGCGCAAGGACAAGCTCAGCGTCGAGGACATGTCGGCGATCCAGCTCGACGAACGCAACGGCTTCGCCCCGACGCTGGTGCCCTACCTGCTCGACATCCTGATGCCCTCGGAGTACCTCGGGGCCGGCCAGCGGCTGCTGCAGCGCTGGGACTACCAGCAGGACCCGGAGTCGGCCGCGGCGGCGTACTACAACGCCACCTGGAAGGAGCTGCTCGCGCTGACCTTCCACGACGAGATGCGCGAGGCGATCTGGCCCGACGGGGGCGGCCGCTGGTTCGAGGTGATGCGTGACCTGCTCGCCCAGCCGGACAGCCACTGGTGGGACAACGCCGAGACCGAGACGGTGGTCGAGAGCCGCGACGACATCCTGCGGCAGGCGATGGCCGAGGCACGCGACGAGCTGGTGCGCCGGCAGTCGCGCCGGGCCGTCGACTGGACCTGGGGCCACCACCACCGGATGAACCTCGAGAACCAGACGCTGGGCCAGTCCGACGTCGACCTCGTCAGGTGGCTGTTCAACCGCGGCGGCTACGAGGTCGGCGGCGGTGGCGAGATCGTCAACGCGACGAAGTGGGACGCCGCCACCGACTCCTTCGAGGTGACCGCCTCACCGTCGATGCGGATGGTGGTCTCCCTGGCCGACTTCGACAAGTCGACCTGGGTCAACCTCACCGGCGTCTCGGGACACGCGTTCAGCCGCCACTACGTCGACCAGACCGACCTGTGGGTGGAGGGGCGCACGCTGCCCTGGGCCTACACGCGCGACGCGGTCGACGCCGCCAACGAGGACACGCTCACGCTGGTCCCAGCCGACTGACCCCCGACGGCGTCACGACCGCCGTCACCGGTCGGTCGTGGTCGTCGTGGGGCACCCGGTCGAGCAGCTCGCCGTCGTAGAGCAGCGCGCACACGAACGTGCCGACCGGCACGTGTCCGAGGGCGCGGTCGTAGGAGCCGCCGCCCCGACCCAGCCGCATCCCGGTCCGGTCGACCGCCAGGGCAGGGGCGAGGACCACGTCGGCGGTCGCCACCGCCTCGGGACCGAGCCGCCGGCCGACGGGCTCGAGCAGCCCACGGCCGGCCGCGACGAGGTTGTCCGGCCCGTCGTACGCCGCCCAGTCCAGGTCGTTGTCGGGGAGCAGCACCGGCAGGATCACCCGCTTCCCGGCCGCGGCCAGCAGGTCCAGCAGCGGTCCGGTGCCGGGTTCCTGGCCGACCGAGACGTACGCCGCGACGGTGGCCGCCCGGCGCACTTCGGTCGTAGCGGCGAGGTGCTGCGCGATGGCGACCGCGTCCGTGCCGACCTCGAGCAGCGGGCGTCGCCGCCGGTCGGTGAGCAGCCGGTCGCGCAGCGCGACCTTCTGTGCCTCGACCGCTGTCAGCTCCGCCATGCTGCCGACGCTACCGGGGAGGCTCTAGGCTCTGGCGCATGAGCGACCAGGGACTTCAGCAGGCCCGCGACAAGATGGCTGCCGCCGGGGTCGACCCGGTGGCCATCGAGGTCTTCGCCCACTACTACCGGCTCGTGGAGAGCGGCGAGACCGGGATGATCCCCGAGTCGACGATCGAGCCGCTCGACTCCGACGCCCTCGCCGATGTCGAGGTCCCCGACGACGTCGCCCGCGAGGCGATCGGCCGCACCGTGGTGATCAAGCTCAACGGCGGTCTCGGCACCTCGATGGGCATGGACCGCGCCAAGTCGCTGCTCGACGTTCGAGGCGACCTGTCCTTCCTCGACATCATCGCCCGGCAGGTGCTGGCCGTCCGCGAGAAGTACGACGCCCCGCTGCCGCTGATCTTCATGAACAGCTTCCGCACGTCCGCCGACACCCGCGAGGTCCTCGCGCGCTACCCCGAGCTGCAGGTCGGCGACCTCCCCCTGGAGTTCCTGCAGAACAAGGAGCCCAAGCTCCGCGAGGACGACCTCACGCCCGTCGACTGGCCCAAGGACCCGGATCTCGAGTGGTGCCCGCCGGGCCACGGCGACATCTACACCGCGTTGCGCGGGACCGGCCTGCTCGACCGGCTGATCGACGCCGGCTACACCCAGGTCTTCGTGTCCAACTCCGACAACCTCGGTGCGGTGCCGGACCCCCGGGTCGCCGGCTGGTTCGCCCGCTCCGGTGCGCCGTTCGCGATCGAGGCCGTCCGGCGCACCCCGTCGGACCGCAAGGGCGGCCACTTCGCGACCCGCCGGTCGGACGGCCGGATCGTGCTGCGCGAGACCGCCCAGACGCTCGACGAGGACAAGGACGCGCTGGGCGACCTGAGCCGGCACAAGTACTGCTCGACGAACAACCTGTGGTTCAACCTCGCCGCGATGAAGGCGGAGCTCGACGCGCGCGACGGGATCCTCGGCCTGGCGATGATCAAGAACACGAAGACCGTCGACCCCGCGGACCCGAGCAGCCCGTCGGTGATCCAGATCGAGACCGCGATGGGCGCGGCGATCGAGGTGTTCGACGGGGCGACCACGATCGAGGTCGGCCGGGACCGCTTCGTGCCGGTGAAGACCACCAACGACCTGCTGGTGCTGCGGTCGGACTGCTACGAGCTCGACGACGACCACGTCCTGCACCTGCTCTCCGAGACGGTGCCGTTCGTGGACCTCGACCCCGCCCACTACAAGCTCGTGGGGGACTTCGACGCGCACTTCGCCGAAGGGGTCCCCTCGCTGCGACAGGCGAAGCAGCTCGTCGTGAACGGGGACTGGTACTTCGGCAGCGGCGTGACGGTGGTCGGCGAGGGCGTCCTCGACGAGGCGGGCTCGCCCGGACGGGTGTCGCCCGGAACCGTGCTCGGCTGACCGGTGTTGGCGTTCCCGGCCCCGCGCGAGAGTTAGGGTTCCCGCATGGCTCCCTCCCTGATGCCCACCGACCGGATGAGCAGCGTGGACGAGCACGTCGAGCGGATCCTGGAGTCGTTGATCCCGCTGCAGCCCTACGACCAGCCGCTGCTCGAGGCGCTCGGCCTGCCGGTGTGCGAGGCGATCTCCGCGCCGATGGACCTGCCGGCCTTCGACAACTCCGCGATGGACGGTTACGCCGTCTACTTCGACGACGTCGCGAGCGCCTCGGAGGACCACCCCGTACACCTGCCGGTGGTGGGGGAGATGGCGGCCGGCCAGACCAAGCTGTTCGCGCTCTCGCCGGGCACGACGGTCCGGATCATGACGGGGGCCCCGGTGCCGCAGGGGGCCGACGCCGTCGTACCCGTCGAGTGGACCGACGGGGGAGTCGCCAACGTCCGGATCACGCCAGGCTCCGGCTCGCGGCCAGCACGTGCGCTACAAGGGCGAGGACGTGCGCACCGGCGACGTCCTGCTCGAGGACGGGACGGTGCTCGGCCCGCGCCAGCTCGGGCTGCTCGCGTCGGTCGGCCGCTCACAGGTGCAGGCCCGGCCGCGTCCCCGCGTGGTGATCATGTCGACCGGGTCCGAGCTCCGCGAGCCCGGCACCGGCCTCGGCCACGACTCGGTCTACGACGCCAACTCCTACATGCTCGCCGCCGCGGCCCGTGCGGCCGGCGCCATCGCCTACCGGGTCGGGATCGTCTCCGACGACCCGCAGGAGTTCCGCGACGCCCTCAGCGACCAGCTCGTCCGGGCCGACATCGTGATCACCAGCGGCGGAGTGAGCAAGGGCCAGTACGACGTCGTCAAGGAGGTGCTGGCCGAGCTCGGCACGGTGTCGTTCGGCGAGGTCGCCATGCAGCCCGGGAAGCCGCAGGGCTTCGGCTTCGTCGGCGAGGACTCCACGCCGATCATCACGCTGCCGGGCAACCCGGTGTCGTCGTACGTCTCCTTCGAGGTCTTCGTGCTGCCGGCCATCCGCCGGATGATGGGCAAGCTGCCCTATCGCCGTCCGATGGTCCGGGCCCTTGCCGCCAAGGGGTTCTCCTCCGGGCCGGGCCGACGCCAGTTCGTCCGCGGACACTTCGAGATCGACGGCAAGGGCGCCCACGTCACCCCGGTCGGCGGTCACGGCTCGCACCTGATGGGCGACCTGTCCGACGCGAACGCGCTGATCGTCGTCCCCGAGGACGTGACGTCGGTGGCGGCCGGCGAGCAGGTGCAGGTGCTCGTGCTGGACCGGGACTTCTGATGGCCGCCACGTCGGGTGAGGGCGGCCGGCTGACCCACGTCGACGAGGCCGGCGCCGCCCGCATGGTCGACGTCTCGGCCAAGGACGTCACCAGCCGGGTCGCGGTCGCGGCCGGGCGGGTGCTGGTCTCGACCGAGGTCGTCGCCCTGCTCCGCGGCGAGGGCGTGCCCAAGGGGGACGCGCTCGGGGTCGCCCGCGTCGCCGGGATCATGGCCGCGAAGCGCACGCCCGACCTGGTGCCGCTGTGCCACCCGCTGGCGATCTCCGGTGTGACGGTCGACCTCGAGGTCGCCGACGACGCCGTGGAGGTCACCGCGACCGTGCGGACGACAGACCGGACCGGTGTGGAGATGGAGGCGCTGACCGCGGTCTCGGTCGCCGCCCTCACCGTCGTCGACATGGTCAAGGCGGTCGACAAGGCCGCCGTCATCACCGACATCCGGGTGCTCTCGAAGACCGGTGGCAAGTCCGGCGACTGGTCGCGGGAGGGGGAGTGAAGGCGACGGTCATCGCGGCCTCGAACCGGGCCGCCGCGGGCGTCTACGAGGACACCACCGGCCCGCTGATCGTCGCTGCGCTGACGGAGGCCGGCTTCGACGTCACCGGCCCGGTGGTCGTGCCGGACGGTGCGCCTGTCGGCGAGGCGATCCGCGCGGCCGTCGAGGGCGGGGCCCGCGCGGTCATCACCACGGGGGGCACCGGCCTGACCCCGACCGACCTGACCCCGGAGGTCACCCGGCCGCTGCTGGACCGCGAGGTGCCGGGAGTCGCGGAGGCGATCCGCGCCCACGGCGTCGCCAACGGCGTGCCGACGGCCGCCCTCTCGCGGGGTCTCGCCGGGGTGTCCGGCCAGGCGTTCGTCGTGAACCTCCCGGGGTCGCGCGGCGGCGTCAAGGACGGTCTCGCGGTCGTCGTACCCCTGCTGCGCCACGCGGCGGAGCAGATCGTCGGGAGCGACCACTGACCAGCCCGTGGCGTGTCGAGCTCCGTGCCGGCCGCGTGGGGCTCCGCCCCCTGGCGATGCACGACGCGAAGGACTGGGCAGAGGTGCGCCGCCGCAACATGGCCTGGCTGACCCCGTGGGAGGCCACCGTGCCGACGGGGGACCGGTCCGCGCCCAAGACCTTCCGCGCCCTCGTGCGCGACCTGCACCGGCAGGCCCGGCAACGGCGCACGCTGCCGTTCGCGGTCACCGTCGACGACCAGTTCGCCGGCCAGCTGACCGTCACCAACATCACCGGCGGGTCGGCGCGGTGGGGGCAGGTCGGCTACTGGGTCGACCAGAGGTACGCCGGCCAGGGGGTCATCCCGACGGCGGTCGCCCTGGTCGTCGACTACTGCCTGTTCGAGCTCGACCTGCACCGCATCGAGGTCGCGATCCGGCCGGAGAACACCGCGAGCCTGCGGGTGGTCGAGAAGCTCGGCTTCACCGAGATCGGCTACGCGCCTCGCTACCTGCACATCGACGGCGACTGGCGCGACCACCGGCTGTTCGCGGTCACCGTCGAGGAGTGCGAGGGCGGTCTGCTGCGACGGTTCCGGGGCGATCCCGGGGCTTGATCACACCAGTCACAGGAGTTCTCTTGCGACACACCGCCCCGCCTGCGGGGCGCAGCCCCGCGTCGCTCCTATGGTCGTCCCGTGGACTTGTCAGGAATCATCTTCGTTGTGCTCGCGGTCGCGTGGGCCGTCTACCTGATTCCCAAGGCGCTCAAGCACCATGACGAGGTGGCGCGGACCCGGTCGATCGACCGCTTCTCCACCGCCATGCGCGTGCTGGCCCGGCGCGAGCCGGTCAACCACCGCGACGCGCGCCTCGTGGTCACGCCGGCCCGCGCCGCCGACAACCCCCGGGTGCTCGCGCCCACCGCGCCGGCAGCCGAGCAGCCTGCGGAGAGGGCGGCCGTGCGCCCGCCTCGTCCCGCGGCCCGACGTGCGGCTGCCCGCGCCGCCGCCCGCCGCCGTCGCCGGATCCTGTCGTTCCTGCTGCTGTCGACCCTCGTCGTCACCGGCCTCGCGGCGTTCGCGCTGCTCCAGTGGTGGTCCGTCGCCATCCCGGCCGGGCTGACCCTGCTCTACCTGCTGCTGTGCCGCACCCAGGTCCGCCGTGAGCGGAGCGCGAGCTGGGACGCCGACCTGGCTGCCACGGTCGAGGCGCTGCCGGAGGCCGGCTCGTCCGTCCGTCCGGTGGCCCGCCCCGCGGCCCGGGTGGACGCGCCGTACGGCACGCCTCTCCAGCCCGCAGCCCGCAACGCGCAGGGCTTCGAGGAGCTCGACCCCAACGAGGACACCATCGCCATCCCGGCGGCCCTGCTCGACGCGGTGGTCGTCTCCACCGTCGACGGCGGCTCGCTGTGGGACCCGCTGCCGGTCACGCTGCCGACCTACGTCTCCAAGCCGAAGGCCCGTCGCACGGTCCGCACGATCGACCTCGACGAGCCCGGCACGTGGAGCTCGGGCCGGTCGGCCGAGGACAGTCAGCTGGTCGCCGAGGCGGCTGCCGTGGAGGTCTCGGAGGACGCAGTCGAGGAGACGATCGTCGAGCAGCAGCGGGCCGTCGGCTCCTGATTCGGAACCACTCACCGCAGGTGATATCTTTTCTCCTCGCGCCGGTCATTCGGCGCACCAGGGGCTGTGGCGCAGTTGGTAGCGCGTCTCGTTCGCAATGAGAAGGTCAGGGGTTCGAATCCCCTCAGCTCCACCAATCGAGAACCCCGTCCCACCTGCAGGAACACCGCAGGAGGGGCGGGGTTCTCTCGTGCTCGCTGGTCCACGACCGCGTGGTCACGACTCAGGCTGACGTCCCCTGGTGAGCTGGAGCCCCACCATCACAGCGGCCACTGCCAGCGCCGCTCCGATGACGGTCAGGCGCGTGGCGCGCTCCAGCGGCGAGACCCACCTGAGGTCGCCGAGGTAGAGCGCCGACTCCCCAACGAAACCCAACGGGGCAATGAGCATGGCCGTGAGGCCCAGCCACGTGCCGTCTCCTCGGGCGCGCCAGCCGAGAAGCCCCAACGGCGGACCGACGACAAACGCGGCCAAGATCCACAGGCGCATGTCTCGGAAGTCATGGGCAAGCGGGCTTTGGGAGGCGACCGCGTCCGCGACGTAGTAGGCCGTGACCGCGGCGGCGAGGGCGAGGGTCGCGGCTGCGACGGACAGAAGAAGTCGACGCCGCCACCACGCGGCCACCAGGATGCCGAAGGTGGCCCAACCCGCCCCGCCCCCGCTGACGATCGACAGCCAGCGCAGAGGCGTCGGCTCCGCATGGTTCAGGGCCACGACGAGGACCCCGAAACCGATGCCGACCAGAAGGGTCACGAGCGCTTGGGCCAGGGGCGAGACCTTTGCAACGACGACCACTTCGCGAGACACCCTGCCCCTCGACTCGTGTCGCCGTGGAGGTCACGCGCGACGGGCAGATCGTACTGAAGGCAATGAACCGCCCCTCGCCGGCGGGCGAAGGGCGGTTCGTCATTGCGAGGGCCGAACTCCCGCACCCGGGCGAGCCGGGGTCAGTTGGGCTACGGGTTCCCTGGTGGTCAGCGGCGACCCCCGCTGAGAGTTACCGGTTCGCGCTCTTTCAACCCCCCGCGTGGAGCCAGCGTCGACCCCGGTGGCTGGCCGCCCGGCCCGCGAAAGGCGGGGGCGGTCGACCTCGCGAATCCCCCCGACTGACGTGTCGGCGATGATGGACCGGTGCGATTCACCGAGCGCGAGCTGACCGCTGCCCTGACCGGCGCTGCCAAGACGGTACTGGCGGCGCAGCGCCGGGACGTCCGCAGGGGCAAGGCGGACATCGACGCCGTCTGGGCCGGGTTGGACCGCCACGAGCGTTTCCGGTTGCTCGACGGCCTCGGCGACCAGGTCCTGCCCGTGCTCATCGCCCTCCCCGACGTCGAGGTGGCAAGAGGCACCCGCCCGACCTTCTCCGACCGGCAGGTTGCCGACACCGTCGAGGGACAGCTGGAGGGCGGGCTCGGCCGGGTGCGTCGCGCGGTTCTGGTCAAGGCGCGCACCGCGCTGGTGCAGTCGGCGCTGGCACACGTGCCGCCGCGCCAGGACCCGGACGCACCGCTCGCGCCCGACCACGTGTGAGCCCGGACGGAGCCGCCACACGCCGGCTGCGTGTCAGACCCGGCCCTTCAACCGTCCGATGAGCCATCCAGCGTGGTCAGCCGGCGGCAGCGCCCGACGACGCCGATCGCCGTAGTCGGGTCGATCGGTTTCACTCCGCTGCGCCTGGCGAGGACCTAACCTCGTCCTACCTACCAACCAAGACCGACGGGGGTCCCGTGCCGCGAATGACCTTCCTCCCCGGCCTGCTCGTCGTCGTGCTGGCCGCCACGGGAACGACTGCCTGTGCACCGACGGCCGGCGCCTCTGGCGCCGCCGGCGATCTTGTCCTGGGTGCGGCCAGGCCGCTCGTCCAGCGCGGCACGGTGGTGGCGGTCGTCGACGGCGACACCATCGACGTGCTGCTGCCCTCCGGAGCGGAGAAGCGCGTGCGCCTGCTGGGGATCGACACCCCGGAGGTGTTCGGGACCGTGGAGTGCGGCGGCGCCGAGGCGTCCGCGTGGACGAAGAGGTTCCTTCCGGTGGACACCCGGGTCGAGCTGGTCTCCGACCCGAGCCAGGACCGCAAGGACCAGTACGGCCGGCTGCTGCGCTACGTGACGAAGCTGTCGACCGGCCAGGACGTGAACCGCAGGATCGTGGGCAAGGGCTGGGCGCGGCTGTTCGTGTGGCACGACAACCCCTTCAACCGGGTGAAGTCGTACCGCAAGGCCCTCAACGCGGCGAAGGATGCCGATCGCGGCATCTGGGGCATGTGCTGAGAGGTTTCTCCGGAGTGCACTAATCGCGTGCGGTCGGATGTTCGAGTTCTGGTTGCAGGGGTCCTTGATGCCAGGGAGGCTGGAGAGGTGTCGTCGTCCTCAGGAGTGCCGTCGGCAGGGGTGACCTCGCACGAGGTCGCGACTGCGCTGATGGCCGAGCACGCACCCGCCGTGGTCGGTCTCGTCGGTCGCGACGAGCGCGTGCTGGATGTCGGCGGGGCGCTCCTCGAGCAGCTGGGGTCGAGCCGGGACCAGCTCGTCGGTCGGCACCTGGGTGACGTGGTGCGCAACGACGACATCATCGCGATGGTCCGCCGCGGTCTCGGCGGCGAGTCGTCGACCGAGACCACGTCCCTGGGCAACCGCAGGTGGCTCGTCGCGGTCCGCCCGGCGGAGCAGACCGAAGGCTCCCCGACCGGCTGCATCTGCGTGCTCACCTTCGCCGACGAGGTGGAGGTGCGCCAGCAGCTCACGGCCCGGGAGGCCGACCTCGAGCGCTTCGCCGCGCTGGTCGAGCTGTCGGCGGACTTCATCGCGATGGCGGACTTCGAGGGCACCGTGACCTTCCTCAACCGGGCCGGGCGTGAGCTCGTGGGCGCCGAGAGCGACGAGGACGCGCTCGGCCGACCGACGGCGGACTACTTCACCGAGACCGGTCTGGCGAAGTCGCACGAGATCGAGGAGGCGGTCCGCGCCGAGGGGCACTGGGAGGGGGAGAGCGAGCTCCGGCACCTGCGGACGGGCGAGTCCATCCCGGTGTCGGTGAACTCGTTCCTGGTGACACGCTCGTCCGACGGTGCCCCGCTCGCGCTGGCGACAGTCCAGCGCGACCTCCGGGGCCGGCTGGCCAACGAGCGTGCGCTCGCGCTGCGGGTGCAGGAGCAACGTGACCTGGCCGAGCTGGGACGGATGGCGCTCGTCCAGACGCTGCCCGAGCTGATGGCCGAGTGCGTCCGGCGGCTGCAGCTGCGCTTCCCCGGGATGCTCGCCGGGGTGATGATGCACGAGGGCGGGATGAGGTTCCGGACCGTCGCGAGCGCGGACCCGACCTGGGAGAACCGCACGACGATCTTCGACGAGCGCTCGCTCACCGGGCAGGTGATGGCCCACGGCGGCCCCGCGTACAGCACCAACATGTGGGATGACCCGCGCTACGACTCCGAGACCGCTCGCCAGGCACAGGCACACGCCGGCCTCGTGGTCCCGATCCCCGGCCGGCAGGGGCCCTGGGGCACCGTCGGGATCTCGGGCACCGAATCGCACGAGTGGCTGCCGGACGAGGTGGCCTTCGCAGAGTCCGTGGCGGCCACGCTCGGTGCCGCGGTACGCCGCTACGAGCTGGAGAACGAGCTCCAGCACCAGGCGTTGCACGACTCGCTCACCGGCCTGCCCAACCGGGCGCTCGCCCTCGACCGGATCGACCGTGCCCTGGTGCGCGCAGGCCGGTCGGGTGGGCTGATGGCCGTGCTGCTGCTCGACCTCGATGACTTCAAGGCGGTCAACGACACGCTCGGCCACGGCGTCGGCGACCGGCTGCTCAAGGCGATCGCGAAGCGGTTCGAGGAAGTCCTGCCGGCCAGTGACACCGTTGCCCGGCTGGGCGGCGACGAGTTCGTGGTCGTCTGCGAGAACCTCACCGGGGAGGACGACGTGGCGCTGCTGGCCGAGTCGCTCCTCGCTGCCTGCACCGACACCCTCGTGCTCGACGGCAGGCCGCTCAACGTGTCGGTCAGCATCGGCGTCGCCCTGGCGGTGGCCGACGTCGACGCCGACACCACCCGGCTGCTCAGCGAGGCCGACATCGCGATGTACAGCGCCAAGCGCGACCGGCCCGGGACCTACCGGGTGTTCGACGAGGCGATGCGCGGTGACGTGCTCGGCCGGATCAACATCGCCGGAGAGCTGCGCAGCGCCGTGCGCTCCGGCGCGCTGGGGCTCGCGTTCCAGCCGATCGTCGACCTGCCCACCGGGCGGATCGTGGCCCTCGAGGCGTTGTGTCGCTGGGAGAACGGCGACGGGGACGCCGTACCGCCCGACGTCTTCATCGCAGTGGCGGAGGAGACCGGTCTGATCGGGGAGCTCGGCGCCTGGGTCCTGGGGGAGGCCGCCCGGTGCACCGCCGAGTGGCAGGCCCGCGGCCACGACGTCGGGCTGCGCGTCAACGTGAGCGCGCACGAGCTGCGCGGGAGGGGGTTCGTCGACTCCGTCCTGGCAGCGGTCGACGCGGCCGGCATCAGCCCGCACCACCTCGGCCTCGAGGTCACCGAGTCGACGTTGGTGGACGACGACAAGACCACGCAGGACAACCTGGCGCGGCTCAGCGAGGCCGGCATCTGCCTGCTCGTGGACGACTTCGGCACCGGCTACAGCTCGTTGAGCTACCTCGAGCGGTTTCCGGTGGTCGACGTGCTCAAGGTCGACCGGTCGTTCCTGCTCGAGGGGACGCGGGGACGCGCGGTGGTGCAGGCCGTCGTCGGCCTGGCCCGCGCGTTCGGCTTCGACGTCTGCGCCGAGGGCGTGGAGACCCCGGAGCAGCTGGCCTACCTGCGTGACCTGGGCTGCGACCTGGCGCAGGGGTTCTACCTGGCCCGGCCCGTGCCGGTCGACGCGGTGGAAGAGCTGCTGGCCGGGTGGACCGTCCCGGCCAGCTGAACGGGGTGCCTCAGGCCGGGAGGAACGGCGCCCAGGAGCCGAGCATCTTCGGCACCAGGGCACCGAGGATCGGCCGGGCGAAGAAGTAGCCCTGGGCGTAGTTGCAGCCGCTGCCGATCACCAGGCTGTGCTGGGTGGCGTTCTCGACGCCCTCGGCCGAGACCTCGACGTTGCGGGCGCGGGCCAGGTCGACGATGTTCTGCAGCGCCCGCTGGTCGGCCTCCTCGCCGGACAGCAGGGTGCGGTCGACCTTGAGCACGTCGATGACCGGGATCATCTGCGTCGAGCCGAGCGAGCTGTAGCCGGCGCCGAAGTCGTCGAGGAGCAGGGTCACGCCTGCGGCGCGGAGCCGGGCGAGCGTGGTGGCCGAGGCGGTGCCCTCGTTGAACAGGGCCGGTTCGTTCATCTCGAGGCCCAGCAGTCGGGGGTCGAGGTCGGCGTGGGCGAGCGTGCGCATCACGTCGTCGTAGAAGTTCGGTGCCTGCACCTCGGGGGCGCTGACGTTGATCCGGACACCGGTCGGCGCGATCGACTGCCAGCGCGCCGCGGCGCGGGTGGCCTTGCGGAGGATCTGCTGGCCGAGCTCGCCGATCAGGCCGCTCTCCTCGGCCATCGGGATGAACACGTCGGGCGAGATCGCGGATCCGCTCGGGGTGGTCCAGCGGGCGAAGGCCTCGAGCGCGATGATCCGGCCGGTGCGCAGGTTCAGCACGGGCTGGTAGGCGATGTCGAGGTTCTGGCCGCGGATGGCGGAGCGGAGGTCGTTGGACGTCCACAACCGGCCGACGGACTCGCCGGTGGTCGACGCGGCGACGAGCCGAGCGATGTCGGACTGCTCCTGGTTGACGCTAGACATGGCGACGGGTCCCTCTCCGCGGTGTCCGGTGGCGCTCGCCGTTCCACCGTTGCTCAACGCTACTCCGGCGAGGACGGAGGTGTGGGCGTTTCGGTCAGGACCGTCCTGGAAGACTCGGCGCAGGTACGAACGGGCGTCCGTCAGCACGCTGCGAGACTCGTCGTCGTTGTCAGTGGTGGCCACGTTCCCAGGGTGAGCGAACCGGACATTCCTCGCAATCCTCTTGGGGATTTATGACCGGAACGCGACGACTTGATAGTCCTTCCGGGTCAGATTTGAGCGTGGATCCGCGGCTTCAGATCCACTGCCGGAACCAGATCCGCTTCAGCCAGTCCGGGGTGGTGATCAGCTCGCCCGTGTAGACCGGCCAGAACCACGCGAAGTTCACGACCACCAGGACCACGAAGGCGCCGGCGACAGCGGTGCCCCAGAGCCGGCGCTGGTACGACGCCGTCGGTCCGCCCATCAGCACGCCGATCAGCAGCGTCAGGGCGATGATCGTGAACGGCAGGATCGAGATGGCGTAGTAGGAGAAGATCGGCCGGTCGTCGTACCGGACCCAGGGCAGCCAGGTGGCGAGCAGGCCGACCACCACGATGCCGTACCGCCAGTCCCGCTTGGCCAGCCACGCGTAGACCGAGTACAGCACCGCGACCGCGCCGCCCCACCACAGCGCGGGGGTGCCGAGCAGCAGGACCTGGCGCAGGCAGGTGCTGCCCTCGGGGGCGGCGCAGCCGTCGACCCCGGGCTCGATGCCCAGGTCGGCCTGCATCCCGACCGGCCGGTTCAGCACCAGCCACCACTGCGGCTTCGACTGATAGCTGTGGGTGGCGTCGTTCAGGAAGCGGGTGTGGAACGTGTAGACGTCCTGGTGGTAGTTCCACAGCGACCGCAGCGACTCGAGCAGCTCGGGGAAGAAGCCGTGGGCGTCCCGCTCCAGGTAGGTGCCCCAGTAGGGCCCGTACTGGGTGTTGGACAGCGCCTGCTCGTAGACGTCGGCGTGCAGCAGCCAGCCGGTCCAGGACAGCACGTAGACGACCAGCGCGACGACGACGAGGTAGAAGAACGCCGGGACCGCGTCGACGACGGCCGAGCGCATCCGGGCGTTGCGGACGCCCAGCGACCGGCGGGCGCCCGCGTCCCACATCCACACCAGCAGGCCGAAGACCGCCAGCGGGATCATCGCGTTCCACTTGGTGGCGCAGGCCAGTCCGAAGAAGACACCGGCGGCCAGCCGCCACGGCCGCCAGAGCAGGCCGCGCACCGGGCCCCAGTCGTCGACGGTGGTGCGGTAGCCGGTCGGCACCAGCCGGGCCATCCGGAGGCGTCCCCAGTCCCGGTCGGCGACCAGGCAGGACACCGCGCAGAGCAGGAAGAACGCCAGGAAGATGTCGAGCAGCGCCGACCGGGACAGCACGAAGTGCAGGCCGTCGACGGTGAGCAGCAGACCGGCCGTGCACCCCAGCAGGGTGGATCCGGTGAGGCGGCGTACGAGCCGGATGATCACCAGCACCATCAGCGTGCCGACGACGGCCGCCGAGACACGCCAGCCGAACGAGGTCATCCCGAAGAAGTGCTCGCCGAGGGCGATGATCCACTTCCCCACCTCGGGGTGCACGACCATGCTCGGGCTGTCGGTGAACAGGCCGTCGACCTGGCCGGCGACGATCTTCTTGTCCGCCTTGGGGACGTAGCCGGTGACGTAGCCGTGGTGCAGCAGCGACCAGGCGTCCTTGGCGTAGTAGGTCTCGTCGAAGAGGAACTTGTTCGGCCGGCCGAGGTTCCACAGCCGCAGGAAGCCGGCCAGCGCCGTGACGGCCAGGGTGGCCGTCCAGCCGAAGAGACGGTCGTCGCGGGGGAGCAGCGGGACGAGCCTGCGGCGAGCGCTCGGGACCACGCGGTCGTCGGCGGTGCGCGAGAGCCCCATCGTCCTTCGGGGCGGGTCCTCCGTGACGGTCACGGCGCAACTCTACGGACGCCTGCGAGGATTGCCGGGTGATTGCCCCATGACCGGCACCCTGACCAGCCGAGGCGGCGTCCTCGTCCTGGCCGCGACCCCGATCGGCCGCGTCGCGGACGCCCCGCCGCGGCTGGCGGAGGAGCTCGCGAGCGCGGACGTGGTCGCCGCCGAGGACACCCGGCGGCTCAAGCGGCTGACCACCGACCTCGGCGTGGTGGTGCGCGGCCGGGTGGTGTCCTACTTCGAGGGCAACGAGTCGACCCGCACCGCGAGCCTCGTCGAGGCGCTCGAGGCCGGCGAGCGGGTGCTGCTGGTGACCGACGCGGGGATGCCGTCCGTGTCGGACCCCGGCTACCGGCTCGTCGCCGCGGCGGTCGAGCGGGACATCGTGGTGACCGCGGTCCCGGGTCCGTCCGCGGTGCTGACCGCGCTGGCGGTGTCGGGGTTGCCCGTGGACCGGTTCTGCTTCGAGGGGTTCCTGCCGCGCAAGGCCGGCGAGCGGTCCCGTCGGCTCGCCTCGCTGGCCGCCGAGCCGCGGACGATGGTGTTCTTCGAGGCGCCGCACCGGACCGAGGTCGCGCTCGCCGCGATGGCGTCCGCGTTCGGCGAGGACCGGCGCGGCGCCGTGTGCCGTGAGCTGACCAAGACCCATGAGGAGGTACGCCGTGGCGGGCTGGCCGAGCTGGCCGCCTGGGCCGCCGACGGAGTGCGCGGCGAGGTGACGATCGTGGTCGAGGGGGCAGCCGCGTCGAGCGACCTGCCCACCGACCCGGCGTCGTTGGCCGCCTTGGTGGCCGAGGCCCAGGACGAGGGAGGGCTGACCCGCAAGGACGCGATCCTCGACGTCGCGCGCCGGACCGGGCTGCCCAAGCGCGAGGTCTACGACGCGGTGCACAAGAAGTAGCCTCGGGCCCCATGAGCGCACCCACCCGCAGCCGGAAGGGCGAGGGCCGCGACCGCTCCCGGCCGCCCGCCCCGGAGCCGTTGCCGCACCCCGTCGTGGACAACCACTGCCACCTCGACATCGCGGACGGGCCCGACGACACCTGGCTGTCGACCGACGAGGCGCTTGCGGCGGCCGCCGAGGTCGGGGTGCCGCGCATCGTGCAGATCGGCTGCGACCTGCCCGGCGCCCGCTGGGCGGTCGAGGCGGCCGGCCGGTACGACGCCCTCGTGGCCGGTGTCGCGCTGCACCCCAACGAGGCGCCGGAGCTCGCCGCGGCCGGGCGGCTCGACGAGGCGATGGCCGAGATCGAGCGGCTGGCCTCCTCCACCGGCCGGGTCCGCGCCGTGGGGGAGACCGGGCTGGACTACTTCCGCACCGGCGAGGACGGGCGGGCCGCCCAGCACGAGTCCTTCCGGCGGCACATCGACCTCGCGAAGCGGCTCGGGAAGACCCTGGTGATCCACGACCGGGACGCCCACGACGACGTGCTCCGGGTGCTCGACGAGGAGGGCGTCCCGGACCGCTTCGTCATGCACTGCTTCTCGGGCGACGCCGACTTCGCCCGGGCCTGCCTCGACCGCGGCGGCTGGCTCTCCTTCGCCGGCACGGTGACGTTCAAGAACGCCGAGCCGCTGCGTGAGGCGCTCCGGGCCGCGCCGCAGGACCGGGTGCTGGTGGAGACGGATGCGCCGTACCTCACGCCGATGCCGTTCCGTGGGCGGCCGAACGCCTCCTACCTGGTCCCGCTCACCGTCCGGGCGATGGCGGAGACCCGCGGAGACGACCTGGAAGGGCTCTGCCGGGCCCTCGACCGCAACACCGAGGAGGCCTTCGGCGGGCCCTGGTGAGGCGTGCGGGACCTCCGCGAATGTCCGTTACCGAAACGTGATGTCGGCCACGGGGGCCCGCTTGGGGCGGTGTCAAGTGGGCCAGGTGCGTTTGATATAGCCCAACCGGGCCACCTAAGGTCATGTACTTGTTGGCCGGGAGCGGGGAAGTTCTCGGGCGGCATCCTGTGGCTCACACCGATCCGTCGCGTGCGAGCCACCGCGCTGAGTGAGGCTCCCCGCCATGCTCTGCGCGCACGGATCGTCGCCACCGCGGCCCGGGGAGCACCACCATTGGAGAAATGTGCGGCGCACCATTGCACACCTGACCAAGTCCAAGGCAGCCCTTGCCACCACCGCCGGAGCAGTACTCGTCTCGGTCCTCGCGACCGGTGTCGGCTACGCCGCGATGAGCAAGACCGTCACCCTCTCGGTCGACGGCAAGAGCGAAGAGGTCCGCGTCCTCGGCACCACCGTGCGGGACGTGCTCGAGAGCCAGGACATCTCGGTCGGTGAGCGCGACGTCGTCGCGCCCGGCCTGGACTCCAAGGTCTCCGACGGCACCTCGGTCGCCATCAAGTTCGCCCGTCCGCTCGACGTGAGCGTCGACGGCGACGAGAAGCGCTACTGGGTGACCGCCACCGACGTCACCTCCGCCCTCGAGCAGATCGGGCTCGGCTTCAGCAAGGCCGACCTGTCCGTCAGCCGTGGTGCGTACATCGGCCGTGAGGGCCTCGACCTCGACGTGATCACGCCGAAGAAGCTCACCGTGAAGATCGGTGGCGACAAGGCGAAGAAGCAGACCGTCACCGCACTCACCGTCGCGCAGGCGCTCGACGACCTCGGTGTGAAGGTCTCCAAGCTGGACAAGGTCGAGCCCGGCCTCGGCGCCACCCTCGAGGAGGGCGACAAGATCGTCTTCACCGACGTCCGCAAGGTCACCAAGCGTGTGACCGAGTCGGTCGCGTTCGGCACGGTCGAGCGCGAGGACGCCGGGATGTACTCCGACGAGTCGGAGACGATCCGCGCCGGCAAGGACGGCAGCCGCAAGGTGCTCTACAAGATCACCTTCGTCAACGGTGAGGTCGCCAAGCGCAAGGCGCTGAAGGTCACCGTGCTGCGCGCGCCCGTCGACGCGATCGTGCGCGTCGGCACCAAGGAGCGCGTGACCGCGGCGAACTTCGCCAGCGGCAGCACCGTGTGGGACCAGCTCGCGCAGTGCGAGTCCGGCGGCAACTGGGCCATCAACACGGGCAACGGCTACTACGGCGGCCTGCAGTTCAACCTGTCGACGTGGCGCTCGTACGGCGGCACCGGCTACCCGCACGAGAACAGCCGCGAGACCCAGATCGCCGTCGCCACGCGACTGCGCGACGCCAACGGCGGCTACGGCGCCTGGCCGCACTGCTCGCAGCAGCTCGGCCTGCCCCAGTAGGTGCCCGCGCCAGGTGCATCCCCGGCGTCTAGGCTCACCGCGTGACTGAGCACTCCAGCAACGACGCGGCATCCGCCGGTCCGAGACTTCTCGGGCCGGCGGATGTGCGTTCGCTCGCCGCCGCGCTCGACATCCGGCCGACCAAGCAGCGCGGCCAGAACTTCGTGATCGACGCCAACACCGTGCGCCGGATCGTCAAGGCCTCCGGTGTCGGGCCCGACGACGTGGTGCTCGAGGTCGGGCCCGGCCTCGGCTCGCTGACGCTCGGCCTGCTGGGCGCCGTACGCCGTGTCGTCGCCCTCGAGATCGACCCGGTCCTCGCAGCAGCGCTCCCCGACACGGTGGCGGCCTACGCGCCGGACCACGCCGACCGGTTCGAGGTCGTCGAGGCCGACGCGCTGCGGGTCACCGAGGTCCCGGGCCCCCCTCCGACCGCGCTGGTGGCCAACCTGCCCTACAACGTGTCGGTGCCCGTGCTGCTGCACCTGATGGCGCTGCTGCCGTCGCTGCGGCACGGCCTGGTGATGGTGCAGTCCGAGGTGGCCGACCGGCTGGCCGCGCCGCCCGGGTCCCGCACCTACGGCGTGCCGTCGGTGAAGGCGGCCTGGTTCGCGGAGGTACGACGGGCCGGCGCCGTGGGACGCAACGTGTTCTGGCCGGCTCCCAACGTCGACTCGGGCCTCGTCGCCTGGGTGCACCGCGACCCGCCGCAGGTCTCGGTGACGCGCGAGCAGGTCTTCGCGGTCATCGACGCCGCCTTCGCCCAGCGCCGCAAGACGCTGCGCTCCACGCTCAAGAACCTCGCCGGGTCCGCCGAGGCGGCCGAGGCCGCGCTGGCACACGCCGGGGTCGACCCGCAGGTGCGCGGAGAGCAGCTCGGGATCGAGGAGTTCGCCGCGATCGCCGAGGGGCTGGCCCGGTGACGGCCGCCTGGGTCACGGCCTCCGCGCCCGCCAAGATCAACCTGCACCTCGGGGTCGGCCCGGTGCGCCCGGACGGCTACCACCCGCTGGCGACCGTCTACCAGGCGATCGGCCTGCTCGACGAGGTCACGGTGGCCCCGGCGCCGGCGTACTCCGTCACGGTGACCGGCAACCGGCGCCTCACGCTCACCGACGTGCCGCTCGACGACACCAACATCGCGATCCGGGCGGCCAAGCTGCTCGCCGAGGACGCCGGCGTGCACGGCGCCGTCTCGGTCCGCATCGACAAGGGCATCCCGGTCGCGGGTGGCCTCGCCGGCGGGTCGGCCGACGCCGCCGCGACCCTGGTGGCCTGCGACGCGCTCTGGGGGCTGGAGATGCCGCGCGAGCGGCTGATGAAGCTCGCGGCGCAGCTCGGCAGCGACGTGCCGTTCGCGCTCCAGGGCGGCACGGCCGTCGGCACCGGGCACGGCGAGCTCGTCGCTCCGGCGATGGCCCGCGGGGAGTACTGGTGGGTCGTCGTCGAGTCCCCGGACGGCCTGTCGACGCCGGCGGTCTACCGCGAGTTCGACGTGCTGCACTCCGGCGCCGTCGTCGCGGAGCCGGAGATCCCCGAGGAGCTCATGGAGGCGCTGCGCGCCCACGACCTGGAGAAGCTCGCGCTGACCGTCCAGAACGACCTGGAGGCGGCGGCCCTGCGGCTGCGGCCGGGCCTGGCCTCGGTGCTCACCGCTGGTGTCGAGGCGACGGCGCTGGGCGCCCTGCTGTCCGGCTCGGGGCCGTCCTGCCTGTTCCTGTGCAGCGACAAGTCACACGCCCAGGCCGTCGTGGCGGGGCTCGGTGAGCGGGGCATCGCCCCGGCGTCGTTCGCACGCGGGCCGGTCCCGGGCGCACGAGTGGAGAGGCTCGGCTGATGGCGGTCCCGAACCTGGTGAACCTCGAGCGGGTGCACAAGTCCTACGGCATCCGGCCGCTGCTCGACGGCGTCTCCCTGGGCGTCGGTGAGGGCGAGCGGATCGGTGTGGTGGGCCGCAACGGCGACGGCAAGACCACGCTGCTGCGGCTGATCGGCGGTCAGGAGGAGCCCGACGAGGGGCGGATCTCGCGCAACCGTGGGCTGCACCTCGGCTACCTGACGCAGGGAGACGACCTCGACCCGTCGGCGACCGTGCGGGCCGCCGTGCTCGGTGACCGCGCCGACCACGAGTGGGCCGCCGACACGACCACGCGCGAGGTGGTCGAGGTGCTGCTCGCCGGCGTCTCGCTCGACCGGGTCGTGGACGGGCTCTCCGGCGGCGAGCGGCGGCGCTGCTCGCTGGCCCGGCTGCTGCTCGAGGAGCACGACCTCGTGATCCTCGACGAGCCGACCAACCACCTGGACGTCGAGGCGGTGGCCTGGCTGGCCGCCCACCTGGTGCGTCGTACCTCTGCCCTGGTCGTCGTCACCCACGACCGGTGGTTCCTCGACGCGGTCTGCCAGACCACGTGGGAGGTGCACGACGGCGTCGTCGACGTGTACGACGGTGGCTACGCGGCGTTCGTGCTGGCCAAGGCCGAGCGGCAGCGACAGGCGGCCGCCTCGGAGTCGCGCCGGCAGAACCTGATGCGCAAGGAGCTCGCCTGGCTGCGCCGCGGCGCGCCGGCCCGGACCTCGAAGCCGAAGTTCCGGATCGACGCCGCGACCGCCCTGATCGAGGACGAGCCGCCGCCGCGCGACCGGCTGGAGCTGCAGAGGTTCGCCGCCCAGCGGCTCGGCAAGGACGTGCTCGACGTGGAGGACGTGGACCTGGTCCGCGGGGAGCGGACGCTGCTGTCGCACGCCACCTGGCGGCTCGGCCCGGGCGACCGGGTCGGACTCGTCGGGGTGAACGGCGCTGGCAAGACCTCCGTGCTCCGGCTGCTCTCCGGGGACCTCGCCCCGACGGTCGGCCGGGTGCGGCGCGGGCGGACCGTCGCCCTCGCGCACCTGACCCAGGCGCTCGACGACCTCGACCCCGAGGACCGGGTGCTCGACGCGGTGGAGGCGATCAAGCGGGTGACTCGCGTCGCGGGTGGTGAGATCACCGCGTCCTCGATGCTGGAGCGGTTCGGCTTCACCGGCGACCGGCTGACCGCGCGGATCGGCGACCTGTCCGGTGGTGAGCGGCGCCGCTTCCAGATGCTGAAGCTGCTGCTCGAGGAGCCCAACGTGCTGCTGCTCGACGAGCCGACCAACGACCTCGACATCGAGACGCTCAACGTCCTCGAGGACTTCCTCGACGGCTGGCCCGGCACGCTCGTCGTGGTGTCGCACGACCGGTACTTCCTGGAGCGGGTCTGCGACTCGGTCTGGGCGCTGCTCGACGACGGCCAGGTGTCGATGCTGCCGCGCGGCGTCGACGAGTACCTCGAGCGCCGCGAGGCCGCCCTGCGCGCCGGCGCGGTCGGCTCGACCTCCGCCCCGGAGGCGGGTGCGATCGGCTCCGTCACGCCGACCGCTGCCGCTGCCGCGCCCTCGGCGCCGTCCGCGCCGGCCGCGTCCCAGCAGGAGATCCGCGAGGCGCGCAAGGCGCTGGCCCGGATCGAGAAGCAGCTCGCCCGGGCGACCGAGCGCGAGGAGAAGCTGCACGCGCAGCTCGCCGAGCACGCGGCCGACTACGAGAAGCTGGCCGAGCTCGACGGGCGCCTGCGTGAGGTCTCCGCGGAGAAGGAAGCGCTCGAGGAGGAGTGGCTCGAGGCCGCCTCCGTCCTCGAGTAGCCCGCCTCCCCGCGCGGCCGCCGTGCCCGGGGCCGGCGGGGCCGGGCTCTCCGGGCGCTTGGGCGGCGCGTCGGCTCCGCCGCCGCGGCCAAGCCCTTGACGCGCCCTGCGACCGCCCCCGCCGGTTGCGTCCCCGTTCTGCACAAGAAGCACCTCATGCGACGTCAGGCGGTGCTTCTTGTGCGGAACGGGAGCCGGCCGGCGGTCCGCCTGTTGAGCCGGCCGGGGCCGCAATCGCACATGTGTACGGGAGTAGCGCGGTTCTCAGCGAGAAGCGTGCTGCAACCGCACATGGGCGCGGTTGTGGCGAGGGGACGGCCGACTGGCCGGCCTGCGGTCCCGGCCGGCCCGGCAGCGCGCCGGTCCTCAGTCGGGGGCGCGCTCGAAGGGGATGACGAGGCTGCGGAGCAGGGCGGCGAGGCGCTGCTGGTCGGCCGGGTCGAGGGCGGCGAGCAGGTCGCGCTCGCGGTCGAGCAGCCCGGAGAGCGCGCCGTCGACGGTGCGGCGGCCGGCGTCGGTCAGCCGGACCAGCACCCCGCGCCGGTCGTGCGGGTCGGGCAGCCGCTCGACCAGCCCGCGGGCGGCGAGCCGGTCGACCCGGTTCGTCATGGTGCCGCTGGTCACCAGGGTCTCCTTGAGCAGCCGGCCGGGGGAGAGCTCGTACGGCGCCCCCGCGCGCCGCAGCGCCGCCAGCACGTCGAACTCCCACGGCTCCAGGGCGTGCTCGGCGAAGGCCTGACGGCGCGCCCGGTCCAGGTGGTGGCCGAGCCGGCTGACCCGGCTGAGCACCTCCATCGGGCGCAGGTCGAGGTCGGCACGCTCGCGCGCCCACGCCTCGACCAGCCGGTCCACCTCGTCCTGCATGGGGCCGAGTCTACTCGTGAAGATTCTTGATATCGAGACAAATGGCAGGGCCCGGGTGTATCTTGACGTCAAGAGACCTGATGGATGGGGAGGCGCGATGCACACCTGGGACCCGCAGCGGTACCTGGCCTTCGCCGACGAGCGGGGCCGCCCGTTCGTCGAGCTGGTCGCGCGGATCGGCGCGACAGCTCCGCGTCGAGTGGTCGACCTGGGCTGTGGCCCCGGCAACCTCACCGTGCTGCTCAAAGAACGCTGGCCGGACGCCTCCGTCGTCGGGGTGGACTCCTCGCCGGAGATGGTCGAGAGGGCGCGGTCCGTCGACGGGGTCGAGTTCTGCGTCGGCGACGTGCGGACCTGGCGGCCGACCGAGCCGGTCGACGTACTCGTCTCCAACGCGACCCTCCAGTGGGTCCCCGGCCACCTCGACCTGTTGCTGCACCTCGTCGGACAGGTCGCCCCGGGCGGCTGGTTCGCCTTCCAGGTGCCGGGCAACTTCGACGAGCCGAGCCACACGATCCGGCGTGACCTGGCGGGGGAGCAGCGGTACGCCGGCTTCACCGCCGACGTGGCCACGCCCGACGCCTTCGGTCCTGAGGTCTACCTCAACCGGCTGGCCCTGATGGGATGCCGAGTCGACGCCTGGGAGACGACGTACCTGCACGTGCTGACCGGCGAGGACCCGGTATTCACCTGGGTGTCCGGCACCGGGGCCGGGCCGACCCTCCAGGCGCTGCCCGACGACCTCCGGCCGGAGTTCGAGGACGAGTTCAAGCGCCGGCTGCGCGAGGCGTACCCCGCCGGCCCGGCCGGGACCGTGCTGCGGTTCCGGCGGGTGTTCGTGGTCGCGCAGGTGCCGGCATGATCATCCGCGAGGCGCGGCCGGAGGACCTCGAGGCGGTCGTGGCGTTGCTGCACGAGGACGTGATCCGCGAGGTCGACGAGTCCGAGGTGCCGGCGTCGTCGTACGCCCCTGCCTTCGAGGAGATCTGCTCCGACGCGCACCAGGACCTCCTGGTCGGCGAGGTGGACGGCGAGGTCGTCGCCACCGCGCAGCTGACCTGGGTGCGGCACCTGACCTACGTCGGCGGGCTGATGTGCGTCGTGGAGTCCGTGCGGGTGCGGTCCGACCTGCGCGGGCAGGGGCTGGGCCGCGAGCTCATGGAGGACGTCCTGGGCCGGGCGCGGGCCCGCGGGGCGGCCCGGGTCGAGCTGACCACCAACGCCCAGCGGACCCGCGCGCAAGCGTTCTACGCCGACCTCGGGTTCGTGGCGTCACACGTCGGGATGAAGTACTACCTGGGAGGAAAGCAATGAAGCTCCATCACGTGCAGGTGTCGTGCCCGAAGGGCGGCGAGGATGCTGCGCGCCGGTTCTACGGCGACGTGCTCGGCATCCCCGAGGTCGAGAAGCCGCCGGTGCTCGCCGCCCGGGGTGGCTGCTGGTTCCGCGCCGAGGGCGTGGAGGTCCACGTCGGCGTCGAGGAGGGCTTCGAGCCCGCGAGGAAGGCGCACCCGGCCTTCGTGCTCGACCATGTCGACCGGCTGGCCGAGGTCGCCGTACGGGCCGAGCAGGCCGGCTTCCCGGTGACCTGGGACGAGGACTTCCCGGGGTACCGCCGCTTCCACACCGCCGACGGAAACGGCAACCGGGTGGAGTTACTGGCCAGTCTCTGACATCTGGGCTCGCGCGCCTACGCCGCCGAAGGTTACGGTGGCGTAGGTAGGGGCTCGTCAGGGCCCCGAGGGAGGCACGATGAGCACGACGATGACCCAGACCCAGATGCTGCTCGAGCTCGAGCAGGTCGTGGAGGAGAACCTCAACCGGCACCTGAAGGTGGCCAAGGAGTGGTTCCCGCACGAGTACGTCCCGTGGAGCGACGGCCGCAACTTCGACGGCCCGCTGAACGGCGACGCGTGGTCGCCCGAGGACTCGCAGATGTCCGACGTGGCGCGGTCCTCGCTGATCGTGAACCTGCTGACCGAGGACAACCTGCCGAGCTACCACCACGAGATCGCGTCGCTGTTCGGCCGCGACGCCGCGTGGGGCAGCTGGGTGCACCGCTGGACCGCCGAGGAGGGCCGGCACGGGATCGCGATCCGCGACTACCTGCTCACCTCGCGCGCCGTCGACCCGGCGGAGCTCGAGCGGCTGCGGATGGACCACATGTCGACGGGCTATGAGTCGGCGCACAGCCAGGACCTCGTGCGCTCGCTGGCCTATGTCTCCTTCCAGGAGCTGGCCACCCGGGTCTCGCACCGCAACACCGGCAAGCTGACCGACGACCCCGTCTGCGACGCCCTGCTGGCCAAGGTCGCGGCCGACGAGAACCTGCACATGATCTTCTACCGCAACCTGCTCCAGGGCGCGCTCGAGCTCGACCCCAACCACACCATGCGCGCGATCACCGACGTGGTGAAGCAGTTCGCGATGCCCGGCACGGACATCGCCGGCTTCCAGCGCAAGGCCGTGCAGATGGCCGTCGCCGGTGTCTACGACCTGCGCCAGCACAAGGACGACGTGGTCGCCCCCGTGCTCCGGTTCTGGAACGTCTTCGAGCTCGAGGGCCTCGACGCGGAGGGTGAGCAGGCACGGCTCGAGCTCGCGGAGTTCATGGAGGAGCTGGAGAAGCAGGCGCTGCGCTTCGAGGACAAGCGAGACGTCCTCAAGGCGCGGATGGCAGCCCGCTGACCCAGCGGCCTTCGATAAACGAGTCGCCGGGCGCCGCGTCGTACTGACACCATCGCCCGCATGCACTTCGTCTGCGTCTTCGGTCCGCCCGCTGTCGGCAAGATGACGGTCGGTCGCGCGCTGACCGAGCTGACCGGCTTCAAGCTGTTCCACAACCACATGTCGGTCGAGCCGATCCTGGAGGTCTTCGACTTCGGGTCCCCGCCGTTCGGCCGGCTCGTGACGGAGATCCGTCGACGCGTCGTCGAGGAGGCGGTCGGGGAGCTGCCCGGGCTGGTGTTCACCTACGTGTGGGCCCTCGACGACGCCGGCGACGCCCAGCAGGTGTCCGGGCTGGTGAAGATCGTGGAGAGCGGCGGTGGGACCGTGCACTTCGTCGAGCTCGCTGCGCCGTTCGACGTACGACGTGCCCGCAACGTCACCGAGCTGCGCCGGGAGCACAAGCGCACCCATCGCGACGCGGAGCTGTCCGACCGCATCCTGCACGACTCGGAGCGGCACACGCTCAACACCTCGGGCCGGGGGGACATCCCCGACGAGGCGGCCGCGGTCCTCGACGGGCGGGACTACGTGCGGATCGACAACACCCACCTGTCCGCGGCCGAGGTGGCGCAGCAGGTGGTCGACCGTTTCGCGCTGCCCGTGTGCTGAGGGTCAGGGCTGGGTGCGGAGGCGGGGCTTCTTCTCCATGCCGGCCAGGCCGTTCCAGGCCAGGTTCACCAGGTGGGCGGCCACCTGCTCCTTGGACGGCTTGCGCTCGTCGAGCCACCACTGGCCGGTCGTGCCGACCATCCCGACGAGCATCTGGGAGTACATCGGCGCCGCCTTGGCGTCGAAGCCGCGGGACTTGAACTCGGCGGCGAGGATGTACTCCACCCGGTTGGCGATGTCGCCGATGATCGACACGAACGACCCGGAGGCCGAGCCGATCGGGCTGTCGCGCACGAGGATGCGGAAGCCGTCCGAGGACTGCTCGATGTAGTCCAGCAGCGCCAGCGCGGCCTGCTCGAGCAGCATCCGCGGGTGACCGGCGGTCAGCGCCTCCTGCATCATCATGAGCAGGCTGCGCACCTCCCGGTCCACGACGACCGCGTAGAGGCCTTCCTTGCCGCCGAAGTGCTCGTAGACGATCGGCTTCGACACCTCGGCCCGCGCGGCGATCTCCTCGATGGAGGTGCCGTCGAAGCCGCGCTCGGCGAACAGGCCGCGCGAGATCGCGATCAGCTGCTCGCGCCGCTCGGTGGCCGTCATCCGGCTGCGGGGCGACTTCTTGCGTCGATCGGCAGCGGCGAGGGACACCAGGTTGTCGGGTTCGGAGGCGGGACTCACGGTCTCATCATGCCTTCTCGTCGCGCGTGAGGCGGCCAGCCGGTGCGGCTGGGACGCCGTACGCTCAGGCGGCGCTGGGCAGCTGGTTGGCGACGAGCTTGGAGTCGATGCGCTCCTTGACGGGCCAGCGCACGTCGTCGACCCAGCCGACCTTCTCCATCGCCCAGATCACCCGGGCCGAGGTGTCGACCTGTCCCTTCAGCACGCCGTGCCGGGCGCAGGTCGGGTCCGCGTGGTGCAGGTTGTGCCAGGACTCGCCCATCGACGGGATCGCCAGCCACCAGACGTTGGCGGACTTGTCACGCGAGACGAACGGGCGCTCGCCGACGGTGTGGCAGATCGAGTTGATCGACCAGGTCACGTGGTGCAGCAGGCTGACCCGGACCAGCGAGCCCCAGAAGAACGCGGTGAGCGCGCCCTGCCACGACATGGTGAGCAGGCCGCCGAGCACCAGCGGGGTGGCCATCGAGACGAACACCCAGAGCGGGAACTGCTTGGAGATGCGGACCAGGTCGCGGTCCTTCATCAGGTCGGGGGCGTACTTGCGCTGAGGGGTCTGCTCGGGGTTGAACAGCCACATCATGTGCGCGTGCATGAAGCCCTTGGTGAGCGCCTTCAGGTCGGTGCCGTAGCGCCAGGGGGAGTGCGGGTCGCCGTCGCGGTCCGAGAACTTGTGGTGCTTGCGGTGGTCGGCCACCCAGCGGATGACCGGGCCCTGGATCGCCATCGAGCCGGCGATCGCGAGTGCGATCTTGACCGCACGGTTGGGCTTGAACGACTTGTGCGTGAAGAGGCGGTGGAAGCCGACGGTGATGCCGTGGCCGGTCAGCCAGTACATCGTGACCATGATCAAGATGTCGGTCCAGCCGAGCCACCCGCCCCAGGCGACCGGAATCGCGGCCGCGACGGCGAGGAACGGCACGACGATGAAGATCCCCAGTGCCACCTGCTCCTTGCGCGACTGGATGTCGCCACCCCAGGTGGCGGTCTCGGTGAGCGTTTCGGAACCGGTCGGACGGACCGCGGTGGAACTGGTCATACGGGGATACCTCACGGGAGAATCGGGGTGCGTACCTACGTAACCGTAACCTACGGAACCGTAAGTAGCCATGCTGACTAGATGTGCCGCGACTCACGAGGAACGTCCATCTCGTACGCTGTTCCCCGCAATCCCCGGTTGGTCTGTCGGGCGTGGCTACGGTCCCGCCAGGCGGGCCGCCGGGGCGCAATCCCCGGTTGGTCTGTCGGGCGTGGCTACGGTCCCGCCAGGCGGGCCGCCGGGGCGCAATCCCCGGTTGGTCTGTCGGCAGGGCCCGCCTGACTTTGAATCAGGACAAGCGACGTAGGTTCGACTCCTACCCGGGGAGCTCAGCAGCGATGTGGTGAGGGAGTCCGAGGAGGATTCCCGGCGCCTGGTGCCGGAGATCCTCCTACGTCAGGGCGACAGGCTGGCCCGGCTCGACGGGGACAGCGACGACCGAGAGGAACATCAGTGACGCAGACCCGGCCCGCAGCGGTCGTCGTGCTGGCTGCCGGCAGCGGCACCCGGATGAAGTCGAAGCTCATGAAGGTGCTGCACCCGGTGTGCGGGCGCAGCATGATCGGCCACGTCGTCACCGCGGCGCTGGCGGTGGAGCCGCAGCACCTGGTGGCCGTGGTCGGCAACGGTCGCGACCAGGTCGGCCCGCACGTGCAGGAGCTGGCCCCTGGGGCGCTGCTGGCGGTGCAGGAGACGCAGGACGGCACCGGTCACGCCGTACGCATCGGCCTGGACGCGCTGCGCGAGTCGGCCGGTACGACGGCCGGCACGGTCGTCGTGATGGCCGGCGACACCCCGCTGATGCGGGGCGAGACGATCGCCGCGCTGGTCTCCGACCACGAGGCCGCGGGGCGTGCGATCACGATCCTGACCGGCGAGGTGGCCGACCCGTTCGGCTACGGCCGGGTGATCCGGGACGACGACGGGGCCGTGACGGCGATCGTCGAGGAGAAGGACGCCGACGAGGCCCAGGCGGCCGTGCGTGAGATCAACAGCGGCGTCTTCGCGTTCGACGGCGAATTCCTGGCCGAGGCGCTCGGTCGGATCACCAACGACAACGCCAAGCGCGAGTACTACCTGACCGACGTCGTCGGCATCGCCCACTCCGACACGCGGCCGGTGGGCGCGTACCGGATCGACGACGTGATGCAGACCGAGGGCGCCAACGACCGGGCGCAGCTCGCCGCTCTCGGCGCCGAGCTGAACAGACGCATCCTCGACGGCTGGATGCGGGCCGGGGTGACCGTCGTCGACCCGACGTCGACGTGGGTGGACGCCGACGTGGTGCTCGCTCCTGACTCGACGCTGTTGCCGGGCGTGCAGCTGCTGGGCGCCACGGTGGTGGCCGAGGACGCAGTGGTCGGGCCGGACTCGACGCTGAAGGACTGCGAGGTCGGTGTCGGTGCCCGTGTGGTGCGGACGCACGCCGAGCTCGCCGTGATCGGGGACGGGGCCGCCGTCGGCCCCTTCGCCTACCTGCGTCCCGGGACGGTGCTGGGCAGCCGCGGCAAGATCGGCACCTTCGTGGAGACCAAGAACTCAAAGATCGGCGACGGTGCCAAGGTGCCGCACCTGTCCTACGTGGGCGACGCCGAGATAGGTGAGGGCACCAACATCGGCGCCGGCACGATCTTCGCCAACTACGACGGTGTCAACAAGCACCGGACGACGGTCGGGCGGCACGCCAAGACGGGCGCCAACAACACGTTCGTGGCGCCGATCGACATCGGCGACGGTGCGGTGACCGGCGGAGGGACCGTCGTACGTCGTGACGTCCCGCCCGGCGCGCTGGCGGTCTCCACCGGTCCGCAGCGCAACCTCGACGGGTGGGTGATCGCCAGGCGTCCGGGCAGTCCCGCAGCCGTCGCGGCGGCCGAAGCGCTGGAGAAGCGTGCGTCGTCTCACACGCGGGCCCCTGAAGTCGCTTCCGAGGGCGAATCTGGGTCACAATCCGAGTGACCCCGAACTTCCGAGGAGACCCGTCGTGAGCGGACTGAAGCGGACCACCGAGAAGAACCTGATGGTCTTCAGCGGCCGCGCCCACCCCGGTCTGGCCGAGGAGGTCGCCGAGATGCTGGACTGCGGCCTCGTGCCGACCTCGGCCTACGAGTTCGCGAACAGCGAGATCTACGTCCGGTTCGAGGAGTCCGTCCGCGGCTCCGACGCCTTCGTGATCCAGAGCCACACCGCTCCGGTGAACGAGTGGATCATGGAGCACCTGATCATGGTCGACGCGCTCAAGCGCGCCTCGGCCAAGCGCATCACGGTCGTGATGCCGTTCTACGGCTATGCCCGTCAGGACAAGAAGCACCGTGGCCGTGAGCCCATCTCGGCCCGGCTGATGGCCGACCTGTTCAAGACCGCCGGTGCCGACCGGCTGATCGCCGTCGACCTGCACACCGCGCAGATCCAGGGCTTCTTCGACGGCCCGGTGGACCACCTGATGGCGCTGCCGATCCTGTCGGAGTACGTCAGGGAGAAGTACGGCCACGAGCAGCTCGCCGTCGTCTCGCCCGACGCAGGCCGGATCAAGGTGGCCGAGCAGTGGTCGAACCGCCTGGGCGGGGCGCCGCTGGCGTTCATCCACAAGACCCGCGACATCAACCGGCCCAACGAGTCCGTCGCCAACCGTGTCGTCGGCCAGGTGGACGGACGGATCTGCGTGCTGGTCGACGACATGATCGACACCGGCGGCACGATCGTGAAGGCCGCCGAGGCCCTGATGAAGGACGGCGCGGCCGGCGTGGTCATCGCGGCGACCCACGCGATCCTCTCCGACCCCGCCGTCGACCGGCTGAAGAACTCCCCGGCCGCCGAGGTCGTGGTGACCAACACGCTGCCCATCGACGACGAGAAGCGCTTCGACAAGCTGACCGTCCTCTCGATCGCGCCGCTGATCAGCCGCGCGATCCGCGAGGTGTTCGAGGACGGCTCCGTCACGTCGCTGTTCGACGGCCAGGCCTGACCCACCAGGTAGACGCGGATTCGCTTGTTCTCCTTTGCCTCGCTAGGATTGGGAAGTTGCCTCGGCGAGGGAGAGTGTTCTCGCTCCGTGATCGACGCGGTTGCTCGGCCAGCCCTGCTGTGCCCGCGCCCGTGGTGTGTCCGGAGCGCCTCCGCTCTCCTCGCGATGTGACCCCCATTTCTGAGTCATGGCGCCCTGTCTGTGGCAAGAGAAGTTGTCGAGAAGTTGAGCTGAGGAGTAACCCCCATGTCTGAGAGCAACATCCAGGCGGAATCCCGCACCGAGTTCGGCAAGGGCGCCGCCCGCCGCATCCGTCGCGCCGACAAGGTCCCCGCGGTCCTCTACGGCCACGGCAGCGACCCCATCCACCTCACCCTGCCGGGCCACGACACGATGCTCGCGCTCAAGCACGGCGGCGTGAACGCGCTGCTCACCCTGACCGTGGACGGCAAGGAGTACCTCTCCCTGCCCAAGCAGGTCCAGCGCGACCCGATCAAGGGGTTCCTCGAGCACCTCGACCTGGTCATCGTGAAGAAGGGCGAGAAGGTCACCGTCGAGATCCCTGTCCACCTCAACGGTGAGCCCGGCCCCGACGCCCTGGTCGTCACCGAGCACTCGACCGTGACGGTCGAGGCCGAGGCCACGCACATCCCCGAGTACATCGAGATCGACATCGAGGGACTCGAGGTCGGCAGCCAGATCTTCGCCAAGGACCTCACCCTGCCGAAGGGGTCGACGGTCCTCGCGGACGACGACACGCTCATCGTGAACATCACCCACGCGCCCACCGCCGAGGAGGTCGAGGCCGAGCTGGAGGAGGCCGAGGCCGAGGCCGGCATCGAGCGCGAGGAGCCCGAGGAGGAGGCTGCCGAGGCCGCCGAGTCCGAGGAGGAGTCTGCCGAGGAGTCCTCCGACAAGGAGTGACCTCGGCTCGCGCGCAGGTCGCCACTAGGCTTCACGCCGTGTGGCGCAAGCGCGTGAGTGAGATCTTCAACAGGAAGGCCGGGGATCCCGTGACCGACGGTTCGACCAGCTCCGACAGCGGCGTCTGGTTGATCGTGGGGCTCGGGAACCCCGGCCCTTCCTATGCCCGCAACCGGCACAACGTGGGCTACCTCGTCGCCGACGAGCTGGCCTCCCGGATGGGCAGCGGCTTCCGGCCGCACAAGTCCGGCCGGGCCGACGTCGTCGAGGGACGTCTCGGCGGCCCCATGACGGGCGCGGGAGTGGGCGGCGTGCGCGCCGTACTGGCCCGCCCGCGCTGCTACATGAACGAGACCGGAGGACCGGTCTCCACGCTCGCGAAGTTCTACAAGGTCCCGGTCGAGCGGATCGTCGCAATCCACGACGAGCTCGACATCGCCTTCGACACCCTGCGGCTCAAGCTCGGCGGGGGCGACAACGGCCATAACGGGCTGCGCTCGATGCGCGCCTCGCTCGGGTCCGGCGACTTCCACCGGGTCCGGGTCGGCATCGGCCGGCCGCCCGGTCGGCAGAGTCCTGCCGACTTCGTGCTCTCCGACTACTCCGCCGTCGAGCGCAAGGTGCTGCCGTTCCAGGTGGACCGCGCCGCCGACGCCGTCGAGTCGCTGCTCACCGAGGGCCTCGAGCGGACCCAGGGCCGCTTCAACAGCTGACCTTCCGTGCCACCCATAGCCCCTGACAAGTGAGGTAACCCGTGACCGAGATCCCCACCCCGCCCGAGGGCGTCGTCGAGGACGACCACCTGTTCGCCGCCTGGGCAGCCACCATCGCCGGTGAGCTGCTGACCGAGGTCCGCACGCAGGGCCTCGAGGGCAAGGAGCTCAAGGACGCCGGCGACGCGGCGGCCCAGGACCTGCTGATGCGCGTCCTCGCGGCCTACCGTCCCGACGACTCGGTGCTGTCCGAGGAGAGCAAGGCGACCCACGTCGACCAGGAGCGGCTGCAGGCGGACCGGGTCTGGATCATCGATCCGCTCGACGGCACCCGCGAGTTCTCCGAGCCGCCGCGCGAGGACTGGGCCGTGCACGTCGCGCTGTGGGCCCGGACCAGCGCTGGCGAGGGTGAGCTGGTGGCCGGGGCGGTCGCGCAGCCGGGGCTCGACACCACGTTCCACACGGGCGAGCCGCCGGTCGTGCCGGAGCGCACGTCCGACCGGCCCCGCATCGCCGTCTCGCGAACGCGCCCGCCGGCCTTCGTCCAGGCGATGGCCGAGGAGATCGGCGCCGACCTCGTGCCCATGGGCTCCGCGGGCGCCAAGGTGATCTCGGTGGCGCGCAACGTGACGGACGCCTACGTGCACGCCGGCGGGCAGTACGAGTGGGACTCCGCCGCCCCCGTGGCCGTGGCCCGCGCGGCAGGTCTGTTCACCAGCCGGATCGACGGGTCGCCGCTGGTCTACAACCAGCAGGACGTGCTCCTCCCGGACCTGGTGGTCTGCCGCCCGGAGCTGTCCGAGCAGATCCTCGACTTCATCCGCCGCCACGGCACCGACTGATCCGGTGCCGGCGGTCCGCGCTGTCCTCTGGGACGCCGACGGGGTGCTCCAGCACCTCCCGGCCGGCTGGGAGGCGTCGATGCGCCCTGTGGTGGGGCACCTCGTCGACGACGTCGAGGCGTTCCTGCAGGAGGCCTTCGCCGCCGAGCGGCCGGCGCTGACCGGGCACGCCCGGTGGGTGGAGGTGCTGCCGCGGCTCCTCGAGAAGTGGGGGATCGCCGACTCCTACGACGACGCGTTGCGCGTCTGGCTCACCATCGAGCCGGTCGCGGAGACCCGTGAGCTGGTCGCATCCCTGCGAGCCTCCGGGGTGCGCTGCTTCCTGGCGACCAACCAGGACGAGCACCGCGGCCGGCACATGCACGAGAACCTCGGGTACGCCGAGCTGTTCGACGACACCTTCTACTCCTTCGAGCTCGGTGTCGCGAAGCCGGACCCGGCGTACTTCTCCGCGATCCTGTCCCGACTGGCCCTGCCCGCCGGCGAGGTCCTGTTCGTCGACGACAGCGCGGCGAACGTGAAGAGCGCCCGTGCGGTCGGCCTGCGCGCGGAGCAGTGGCACGTCGACGAGGGGATCGACGCCCTGCGCGAGCGTCTCCGCGCGCACGGCCTCCCCGTCTGAGGCTCGGCGGGGCCTCCGGCGTCGCAACTGCACTCATGTGCCGTTGCGACGCGCTTCTTCGCGGTGTGCAGTGTTCAGGCGGCACACATGTGCAGTTGTGACGACTGGAACCAGCGGGCGGACGAGCCTGGACGAACGTGCCTTGGACTGACAGGTGGGGGTTCGTCGTCTCGCGACCTTGGGCGACTGGTCGGGCTGCGGGCTTCATCGGGCCGCTGTTCTTCCCGCTGATCCTGATCGGGCCACTCGCGGTCGGGTCGGTGGCCGCCGCCAAGGAGCTCCGGTGTCCTGGCCGGCGGTGCTGTGCGCCAGCGCGGCCTGAGCCGCTCGAGGCGGCGTACGCGACCGCGCTCCCGGGGAGAACTTCCCGGGCAAGTTGCCCCGGGAGTGACAGTTCTCCTGCATCCCTTGGTAATCAGTCGGGGTCGGCGGGGGGCTCGGCGCCGGCGGCCTCGTCGCGCTCGGCCCACTCGAGCAGCGGCGCGATGTCGAACACGTGGTCGTCGATGTCGGCGTGCAGGTCGCCGAGCTCGGCGAACCGGGCCGGCACCGTGGCGATCGTGCAGTCCCGCGGCTCCACGGAGTCGACCTCGTCCCAGCGGATCGGGGTGGAGACGGTGGCCTCGGGGTTGCCCCGGACGGAGTAGGCCGCCGCGATCGTGTGGTCGCGGGCGTTCTGGTTGTAGTCGACGAACAGGTGGGCCGGGTCGCGGTCCTTGCGCCACCACGTCGTGGTCACGTCGTCCGGTGCTCGCCGCTCGACCTCGCGGGCGAAGGCGAGGGCGGCCCGCCGTACGTCCTTGAAGCCGTGCTCCGGCTTGATCCGCACATAGACGTGCATCCCGTTGCCGCCCGAGGTCTTCGGGAAGCCGACCGCACCGAGCTCGTCGAGCACCTCGTGGGCGACGTGGGCCACCCGGCGCACGGTGTCGAAGCCACAGTCGGGTCCCGGGTCGAGGTCGATGCGCCACTCGTCCGGGCTCTCGGTGTCGGCTCGTCGGCTGTTCCAGGGGTGGAACTCGACGGTCGACATCTGCACCGCCCAGATCACCTGCGCGACCTCGGTGACGCACAGCTCGTCGGCCGTCCGGTTCCAGCGCGGGAAGTGCACGCGGACGGTCTCCATCCACGGCGGCGCACCGGCCGGCAACCGCTTCTGGTGCACCTTCTCGCCGGTGACGCCGGTGGGGAACCGGTGCAGCATGCACGGCCGTTCGTAGAGCGCGTTGACGATCCCCGGTCCGACGGAGAGGTAGTACTCGACCAGGTCGAGCTTGGTCTCCCCGCGCGCCGGGAAGTAGACCCGGTCGGGGTTGGAGATCCGGACGACCTTGTCGTCGATCTCGATCTCGACCGCGGGGCTCTTCGAGGAGGCCATGGTGCAAAACCTAGCGACCCGGGGCCCGAGGAGCGGCAGGATGGGCGCCATGACGTCCTACATCGCGCACACCTCCGTCGACTGCCACAACGCCTACGAGCTGTCCGAGTGGTGGAAGCAGGTGCTCGGGTACGTCGACATGGCGGGCGACCCGAACGAGCCGGGCCACGAGGAGTGCATGATCCTGTCGCCCGACAGCGGCCACCGGGTCCTGTTCATCCAGGTGCCGGACACCAAGCAGGTCAAGAACCGGGTCCACTTCGACATCCGGCCGACCTCCGGCACCCGGGACGAGGAGGTGGCCCGGGTCGTCGCCCTCGGCGCCACCGTGTTCGACGACCAGAGCAACCACTACGGACCCGGCGTCGGCTGGGTCGTGCTGCAGGACCCCGAGGGCAACGAGTTCTGCATCCTGCGCAGCGACGCGGAGATGGCTGCCGCTCCCATGAGCGCCGACTGACCGGTGGGTGACCCCCCAGCGGGCGTGGTCCTCCGGGACCGGCTGCGCGACCTGGCTGGTCAGGTCCGTGCTGCGGACCAGGCGGTGCGGGACGCGGACCCCGAGGGGGTGCACGACCTACGCGTCGCCATGCGCCGCACCCGTAGCCTGCTGCGCACCTTCGGGCCGCTGCTCGAGCACCGCGACGTGACGGAGGCCGGACGACTCTGCGAGGAGCTGCGCTGGGCGGGCGTCGCGCTGGGGGCGGCTCGCGACCTCGAGGTCGTCCTCGCCAGGCTGATCCCCGCGGAGGTGGGCTGCGGTGCGAGGCCCGGGGGCACGACCGAGCCGCTGCCGGCTGTCATGACCGACTGGCTCGAGCAGCACCAGACGGAGGCGGGGTCTCTTGCGCGTCGCCAGACGGAGCACCTGCTCGGCTCGGCACGCTATGCCGCGATGCTGGCCGACCTCGACACGATGGCCGCCCGTGTCTCCTGGGAGTCCGTGTCGAAGTCGGACGTGAGCGGGCTGCTCCGTCGGGAATGGCGCCGGGTCCGACGGCGTGCGGCGGCGGCCGAGCACAGCCCGCCCGGTGAGACCCAGGGGCTGGCGATGCACGACGTCCGCAAGGCGGCGAAGCGCACGCGCTACGCAGCCGAGAGCCTGACGCCGCTCCTCGGCGACCGGGCAGCCCGGATGGCGGAGGTCGCCGAGCGGATCCAGGAGTCGCTCGGCACCCATCGCGACACCCTGCTCAGCCGCGGGCTGCTGGACCAGCTTGCCGGGGAGCTGAGGCAGGGGCCGGAGGTCGCCGCGACGGTCGCTCGGTTGCACGCGCGGGAGGAGGCGAGCGGGGACCGGGCCCTCGCGGACTACGCACGTGCACGTGCCGAGCTCGACGACGAGCGGCACCGCCGCTGGCTCCGCTGACCCAGGGGACTCCGTAGACTGGGCAGCCGGACCCCCTCGCCCAGCCCCCTCGGCTGCCGGCAGGGGGTGATCGTGTTGCCGTCAGCGGGAGTTGCAGTGGGTGTTCAAGGTCTGGCCGACCTGGTCCTCGAGGACAAGGTGCTGGCGGCGGCGGTCGAGGACGCACGCTCGGGGGCCGTCCCTGCGCTCGACCTGACCGGGCCGTCGGCGCTGCGGCCGTTCGTGGTGCGCGGCCTCGTCGACGCCGGCCGCACCGTGCTCGCCGTCGCCGCCACGGCACGGGAGGCCGAGGACCTGGTCGAGGCGCTCGGCAGCCTGATGGACCCCGCCCTGGTCGGCTACTACCCGTCGTGGGAGACCCTCCCGCACGAGCGGCTCTCGCCCCGCAGCGACACCGTCGGGCGCCGGCTGGCGGTGCTGCGCCGGCTCGCGCACCCCGGGGACGACCCGACCAACGGGCCGCTCAGGGTGGTCGTCGCCCCGGTGCGCTCCGTGCTCCAGCCGCAGGTCAAGGGGCTGGCCGACCTCGAGCCGGTCGAGCTGACCGTGGGGGCGGAGGCCGATCTCGAGGACGTGGTGCGCCGGCTGTCCGCGGCGGCGTACTCCCGGGTCGACCTCGTCGAGAAGCGCGGCGAGTTCGCGGTCCGCGGCGGCATCGTCGACGTCTTCCCGCCGACCGAGGAGCACCCGCTGCGGGTGGAGTTCTGGGGCGACGAGGTCGAGGAGATCCGCTCCTTCGCGGTCGCCGACCAGCGCACCCTCGAGTCCGCCACCCGGCTGTGGGCGCCGCCCTGCCGCGAGCTGCTGCTCACCGACGAGGTGCGCGAGCGGGCCCGGCAGCTCGGCGAGCAGCACCCGCCGCTGCGCGAGATCACCGAGAAGCTCGCCGAGGGACATGCCGTCGAGGGGATGGAGTCGCTGGCTCCGGTGCTCGTCGACGACATGGAGATGCTGATCGACCTGATGCCGGCGGACACGCACGTGCTCGTGCTCGACCCGGAGCGGGCGAGGAGCCGGGCGCATGACCTGGTCGCCACCAGTGAGGAGTTCCTGGAGGCGTCCTGGGCCGCTGCCGCCGGTGGAGGTACGGCGCCGATCGACCTGGGGGCCGCGTCGTACCGGTCGCTCGGCGACGTCCGGGCGCTGAGCCTCGCGCAGGGCAAGCCCTGGTGGAGCGTGTCGCCGTTCGGCATCGCGGACGAGGGTTTCGAGACGCTCGCTTCGCTCGCTCCTCAACCACCGGCAGAGCCCCTGCGCGACGTGATGGGCGAGGTCGTCCGGGTCGACGTGGACGTCGAGGCCGGGGCCGTCGAGACCCGGGCGGTGCCGCTGCAGCCGGTCGAGGAGTACCGCGGCGACATCGAGGCCGCGGTCAGCGACATGAAGACCTGGCTCGCCGGCGGCAGCCGCGTGGTGCTGGTCAACGAGGGCCACGGCCCCGCGCACCGGATGGTCGAGGTGCTCAAGGAGCACGACGTCCCCGTGCGGTACGTCGAGGCCCTCGGGTCCGCGCAGGAGGTTCCGGAGGACCTCGTCGTGGTCACCACGGCCTGCCTGGCACACGGGCTCGTGGGCGACGGGCTCGCCGTGCTCACCGGGGACGACCTGTCCGGGCAGCGCTCGTCCACCAAGGACATGCGCCGGATGCCGACCCGGCGCAAGCGGCAGATCGACCCGCTCGAGCTCAAGGCCGGCGACTACGTCGTGCACGAGCAGCACGGCGTCGGGCGCTACATCGAGATGAAGCAGCGCGAGGTGCAGGGCGCGACGCGCGAGTACCTCGTGCTGGAGTACGGCTCCTCCAAGAAGGGGCAGCCCGCCGACCGGCTCTACGTCCCGACCGACCAGCTCGACCAGGTGACGCGCTACGTCGGCGGCGAGCAGCCCTCGCTCGACCGGCTCGGCGGAGGGGACTGGACGAAGCGGAAGGGCCGCGCCCGCAAGGCGGTCAAGCAGATCGCGGCCGAGCTGATCAAGCTCTACGCGGCCCGGCAGGCCACGAAGGGGCACGCGTTCGGCCCGGACTCGCCGTGGCAGCGCGAGCTCGAGGACGCCTTCCCGTTCGTGGAGACCGTCGACCAGCTGTCCACCGTCGACGAGGTCAAGCGCGACATGGAGCAGGTCGTGCCGATGGACCGGCTGGTCTGCGGCGACGTGGGATACGGCAAGACCGAGATCGCTGTGCGCGCAGCCTTCAAAGCCGTGCAGGACGGCAAGCAGGTCGCCGTCCTGGTGCCGACGACCCTCCTGGTGCAGCAGCACTTCTCGACCTTCGCGGAGCGGATGTCGGGCTTCCCCGTGGTGCTGAAGGGCCTGTCACGGTTCCAGTCCGACAAGGAGGCCAAGGAGACGATCGCCGGCCTCGCCGACGGCACCGTCGACATCGTGATCGGCACCCACCGTCTGCTCAACCCGGACATCACGATCAAGAACCTCGGCCTGATCGTCGTCGACGAGGAGCAGCGCTTCGGTGTCGAGCACAAGGAGCAGATGAAGCGGCTGCGCACCAGCGTCGACGTGCTGGCGATGTCCGCGACGCCGATCCCGCGCACGCTCGAGATGGCGATCACCGGCATCCGCGAGATGTCCACGATCACCACCCCGCCGGAGGAGCGGCACCCGGTGCTCACCTACGTCGGCGCCTACGAGGACCGACAGGTCACCGCGGCGATCCGACGCGAGCTGCTCCGTGAGGGCCAGGTCTTCTACATCCACAACCGCGTGCAGTCGATCGACAAGGCCGCCGCCAGGATCCGGCAGCTCGTCCCGGAGGCCCGGGTGGCGACGGCGCACGGCCAGATGGGCGAGCACAAGCTCGAGGAGGTCATGGTCGACTTCTGGGAGAAGCGGTTCGACGTGCTCGTCTGTACGACGATCGTGGAGTCCGGCCTCGACGTCTCCAACGCCAACACCATGGTCATCGAGCGAGCGGACACGCTCGGCCTCTCGCAGCTGCACCAGCTCCGCGGCCGGGTCGGCCGGGGACGCGAGCGTGCCTATGCCTACTTCCTCTACCCGGCCGACAAGCCGCTGACCGAGACCGCGCACGAGCGGCTGGCCACCCTGGCCCAGCACTCCGACCTCGGCGGCGGCATGGCCATCGCGATGAAGGACCTCGAGATCCGCGGCGCCGGCAACCTGCTCGGCGGCGAGCAGTCGGGCCACATCGCCGACGTGGGCTTCGACCTCTACGTGCGACTCGTGGGCGAGGCCGTCGCCGAGTTCCGGGGCGGCCCCGCCGAGGACGAGGCCCTCGACGTCAAGATCGAGCTGCCGATCGACGCGCACCTCCCGCACGACTACGTGGGCAGCGAGCGGCTGCGCCTCGAGATGTACAAGCGGCTCGCCGAGGTCCGCACCGACGAGGACGTCGCCCTCATCCACGAGGAGCTGGTCGACCGCTACGGCGAGCCCCCCGCCGCCGTCGCCTCGCTGCTGGAGGTGGCACGTTTCCGGGCGCGGGCACGCGGCGCGAAGCTGACCGATGTCACGGTGCAGGGCAAGTACCTCCGCTTCGCGCCGGTGGAGCTGCCCGACTCGATGACCGTGCGGCTCAACCGGTTGCACCCCGGCAGCATCTTGAAGACGAACCTGCGTACGATGCTCGTGCCCCGTCCCTCGACCGCCGTCGTGGGTGGCACGCCCATCCGCGACGAGGCCCTGCTGGCGTGGGCCCGTCAGGTAGTCGACACAGTGATTGACCCCGCGGGAGCGACTCCGGTGGGGGAGAAGGTGGAGAAGTCGTGACCCGAGCTCGCATCGTCAAGGTGTCCGCCCTCGTCGCAGGTGCGGCGCTGGTGCTGAGCGGCTGCGGAATGCACCCCGGTGCCGCCGCTGTCGTCGGCGACACCACCATCTCCGGCTCCGAGGTCGATGACGCCGCCGCGGCGCTGTGCTCGGAGGCCCTCAGCGGTGCGAAGGCGCGCGGCGAGGCCAAGCCCGAGCTCGCCTCCCGTGCGGCTCGGCAGGCCGCGGTGGGTCTGCTCATCGACAGCGAGCTGTCGCGCCAGTTCGCCGAGGAGCAGGGCGTCGAGCCCGACAAGGCGGCGCTCTCGAACGCCTTCGCGCAGAACGCCCAGACGATCGAGCAGCTGCCCGAGGAGAACCGGGAGGGCTACCGCAACGTGCTCGACGGCTACGTCTCGAGCCAGCTGGTGCTCGCCGAGATCGGCCGCGCGTCGCTCGGCGACCCCAACGCCGCCGAGGACGCGGCGCGGGCGGAGGGGGCCCGGCTCCGCGGCAAGTGGGCCAAGTCCGTCGACATCGAGGTCGACCCGCGCTTCGGGACCTATGACAAGGGCACCCTGACCGCGACGAGCGGCTCGCTGTCCTTCCCGGCCTCGGAGCGGGCAGCCGCCGGCGCCAACCCGGAGCCCGCCGCGAACTGGGTGTCCGGCCTGCCGATGTCGCAGAAGTGCGGCTGACCCTTCTCGTCACCAGCCCGCGGGTCGCGCCCGGGCTGATGTCGTGGTCGGCGTGGCAGGCCGTCGTGTCCGCGGGACGCCGGCTCGCGTCGAGCGCCGACCATCCGGTGTGCCGCGCCGTCGTCACGGCCGGTCACCCCGTTGACGTGCTGCCGACTGCCACCGTGGTGGACCTGCTCGACGCCGCGCGGCTCGACGACGTGGTGTGGCTGGCCGGCGACGCCGAGTCCGAGCAGCTGCCGACCGAGCTCGCCGCGGCGCTGGTGGACGGCCGCGACGACGTCGAGGTCGAGGTGCTGCACGCGTCGTACGACGTGCCCGGCGCCCGGCTGCTCGACCTGGTCACGGTGATGGACGAGCTGCGCCGCAACTGCCCCTGGGACCGCGAGCAGACCCACGAGTCGCTGGCGAAGTACCTGCTCGAGGAGACCTACGAGACCCTCGAGGCGATCGAGACCGGGGACTACACGCACCTGCGCGAGGAGCTCGGCGACCTGCTGCTCCAGGTGGTCTTCCACGCCCGGGTCGCGGCCGAGGACGCCGACGACGCCTTCACGATCGACGACGTCGCGGGCGGGATCGTCGACAAGCTCGTGCACCGGCACCCGCACGTGTTCGCGGGCCTCGACGTCGCCGACGTGAGTGAGGTCGAGGCCAACTGGGAGACGTTGAAGCACGCCGAGAAGGGCCGGGACTCCGTGCTCGAGGGCGTGCCGATGGCGCTGCCGGCCCTGGCCCTCGCCGACAAGGTGGTCGGCAAGGCCGCCAAGGTCGACGTGGTGCCCGTTGCCGGTGACTCCCTCGGCGACCGGCTGCTGGCGCTGGTGGTCGAGGCCCGGGCCGCCGGCCAGGATCCCGAGCAGGAGCTCAGGAACGCCGTACGCCGGCTCACCGCCGCCGTCCGCGCAGCCGAGGCCTGACCGCCGAACGTCAGAGCATGACCTCGCCGCCACCGGCCGCGAGGGCCTCGGCCACCTGGCGCTTGTTCGCCGCGACGAGCTCGGGGTCGGTCTTGGGGAGCACGTCGTCCCAGACCGCGAGCATGTAGCCGCGGCCCTGCATCATGCCGAGCGGCCGCGCGTAGAACTGCATGTGGAAGTGCGCCGAGCCGTCCCCCCAGCGGGCGAAGTGCGTGCGGCCCACGCCCGGCAGGCCCTTGATCGCGCCCGCGAACCGCTGCACGACGTCGCCCATCGTGGCGAGCAGGTCCGGCGACATCTCGTGGAGCAGGACGTGCTCGTTGGGGGCCAGGCCGCCCCAGAACGGCAGCCCGGTGTCGGCGTGCCCCGCCACGTGCCAGTGGTCGTCGCGCCAGAGCCAGCCCCAGTCGCCGGGGGTGCAGTGGCCGCACTCGGACGGGTCGAGCTCGCCGTGCCGCGGCTGCTCCGGGACCAGCATCGGCTCGAGCGGCTTCATCCTCATGTCGCCGGCGAAGCCGATCATCGGGTGGTCCAGCAGCGGCTGCGCGGACAGGCTCTCGCCGATCGGGACGCGGTCGTGCCAGGGGGAGGACGCGGGCTCGGTGAGGTACTCGTCAGACATCCGGCCAGTCTGTCGCGACCCGGCGCCGTGGCGGTGTGCGCAACGCCGGTCAGCCGAGCGTGGGCAGCACCAGCGACGAGCCACGCACCTTCGGGCCGAGCGGTCCGTCGGCCAGGTCGACCGTGCCGGGGTTGCCCGGGACCGCCCACACCGTGTTGGAGCTCTGCACCAGCAGCCCGAACCGGTGCCCGGCCGCGAGGGTGTAGTCCTGCGGCAGCAGCCGCACCTGCACCCGCAGCCACTTCCCGATCACGGGGTCGGCCGTGCGGAGACCGTCGCGGTAGTCGACGTGCTGGAAGCCCCGGGCGATCACCCGCTGCGACCCGTCGGGCGCGACGTCGACGAGCACCGGCGTCAGGTGCATCGTCTCCTGGCTGACGCGCACGCGCGCCCGGAACACCGCGGAGCCCACGAGCCGGGTCCGTGTCGCGACCGGCCGGGAGACATAGGACAGGCCGGGGGTCGCTTCCTCGGTGGAGGTCCCGGTCTCGTCGTACGACGTCACGTGCCGCTCCATGCCGGCGCGGCCCCTGAGCCGGCCGCCGTCACGCAGCCACAGCCGGGTCGGTTCGGTCGAGGGCGCGGGATAGTTGCCGAGGACCCGGAACTTCGAGGTCCCGCCGCTGGAGGCGCCCTCGGTGATCACCGGGCCCTCGGTCCGGACGTCGTTGCGCTTGCCCTTCAGGGTGTGGGCGAAGAACCGCGCGAGCAGGCCGTCCCACTGGTCGCCGTCGGTGCCGCCGGAGTGCGAGCCCTGGGTGAGGTACATCAGCTTGAACGGCACGCCCTCGACCCGCGCGGTGCCGGGCTTGTCGACGGGCAGACGACGGAACAGCTCGGTGCCCTCCTCCTGCTTGACGTTGTAGTCCTTCCAGCCGTGCGCCACGAGCACCGCCGCGCGGAAGTCGTCCGCGTGCCGGCGGTAGTCGCGCTCGGTCCAGAACGCGTCGTAGTCGGGGTTGCGGTCGTAGCCCTCCTCGGTGTGCTCGACCGCGCCGCACTCGGCGGCCCGGGCCCGGAGTGTGTCGGCGAAGGCCTGCCCCATCGGGTCGGCCGCGACCGTCTTGCCGAAGCCGGTGTCGAACGCGAGCGGGGTGTCGAAGCCCTCGTCGGTGGGCTCCTCGGAGTTGAGGAAGTAGCGGACCCCGTTGCCGTAGGCGTAGCCGTACCAGCGGCTGATCGCCGAGATCGGCACGATCGCCTTGAGCTCCGGCACCTCGTTGCCGCGGGCGGCCACCATGGTGGCGGTCGTGCCGTTGTAGGAGCCGCCGATCATCGCGACCTTGCCGTTCGACCACGGCCGCTTCGCGAGCCACTTCACGACGTCCACGCCGGACTGCTGCTCGAGGCGGCCGCCGTAGTCCCAGCAGCCGGTCGACCCGCGGGTGCCGATCACGTCGGCGACGGCGCGGGCGTAGCCCTTCGGCACGAACGTCTCGCCCAGGGAGTCGCGAGCGGTCTCCGGCTCGGCCAGCGAGTTGTAGGGGGAGTAGGTCAGGATGACCGGCTGCTTCGCGGCGTCGTACGCCGTGTCGCGCCAGACCTCGACCCGGATCACCGCGCCGTCCACGCTCGGCACCAGGTGCACCTCGTAGACCTCGTCGCTGACGGACGAGGCGGCCGGACCTGCGGGCGCCGAGGCGGCGGCCCGTGGACCGGCGAGCGCGGACAGGGCCAGCAGCGCCGCGACCAGCGGAGCGAGGAGTACGGCGTGCCTTCGGGTCGTCGTCATGCCTGGGCCAACGAGCCACCGTCCCCGGAGTGACGGGCTCACCCCGCCAAACCGCCCCCGCCCGTCGCGCGGCCGACCCCGCCAAACGGCCCCGCCCGTCGCGCGGCCGACCCAGACCGGCCGATCCGACCGCCCTCCTTGTCCGCCCGCCGCAACAGCACATGAGTGCCGTTCGGACACGTTCCGGCCGAGAATCCGTGCTGCTCGCGCACTCATGTGCGATTGCGACCCTGGCTGGCGGGTGGGCGGCGGCCGGGTGGCGGCGGGAGCGGCCTGTGGATGACGGGATGCGGGCCGGCGTACTGCTTGGCAGGCTCGGGTCATGGCAGCCGTCGCCGTCCCGGAAACCCCACTCGACCTGAGCCGACCGTTCACGCGCGCCGACGCGATCCGCGCCGGGATCGACCCGAAGCACCTGCGCGGGTCGCGCTTTCGGCGCCTCTTCCGCGGCGTCTACGTCCTGCGGTCGACCAAGGTGAACCCGTTCGTGCGCGCGCAGGCCGCCCTGGTGGTCCACCCCCCGAGCGCCTTCGCCAGCCACGTCAGCGCGGCCCGGGTCCACGGGCTGCCGGTGCCGGCCTGCCCCGACGAGCACGTCTCGGTGCTCCGCCAGCAGGACCGACGCCCCCGGTCGGGCATCGTGCCGCACGTCGCACGCCCCGGTTCGCTCGTCAGGGTGGTCCGTGGCACGCGCGTGTCGCCGCCGCTCCAGATGTTCGTCGAGCTCGCATCGATGCTTTCGCTGGTCGACCTCGTGGTGGTCGGGGATGCCCTGGTGAAGATGTTCGACCTCGACGTGGAGGACCTCACGTCCTGGTGTGCGGCCAGCAGTGACCCGCACGCGCCGGCCGCCCGAGCCGCCGCGCGCTACGTGCGCGCCGAGGTCGACTCGCCGATGGAGACCCGCCTGCGGATGCTGATCGTGCTGGCCGGGCTGCCCGAGCCCGAGGTCAACCACAAGCTCCGCGACGCGGGTGGCCGGGTGCTCGTCCGGCTCGACCTCGCCTACCCGCACCTCAAGCTGATCGTGGAGTACGACGGCCGCCAGCACCTCGACGACCCGGCACAGGTCAGGCGGGACCGGGAACGTCGCGAGTACTTCGACGACGAGGAGTGGCGCATCCTGGTCGTGACCTGGGAGGGCATCTACCGGGAGCCCGAGCACACGCTGCTGCGCGTGCGCCGCCAGCTCGTCGCTCGCGGCTGCCCGGGCGTCCCGCGTCAGCTGGCCGAGACCTGGCGCGCCCACTTCCCGGTCCGCTGAGGCGCGTGGGGGCCGCCGGGGGGCCGTCGGTCCGTCACAACAGCACATGAGTGCCGTTCGGACACGTTCCGGCCGCGAATCCGTGCTGCTCGCGCACTCATGTGCGATTGCGACCGCGGGGACGCGGGGCGGCTGGGCGGCCGCGGGGAGGCGGGGCGGCGGGCGGGGCTCCGGAGGTCCCGGAGGGCGAGCCGTTCCGGGAAGCACCCCGCGGCGGCATTAGGCTGGGACCGCACGTGTCATTCCCCGGACTAGGAGCATTCCCTTGGCGTCCATCGAGGCAGTCGGCGCACGCGAGATCCTTGACTCGCGTGGCAATCCCACGGTTGAGGTCGAGGTGGCTCTCGACGACGGCACGGTCAGCCGGGCGGCGGTGCCCTCCGGGGCCTCCACCGGGGCCTTCGAGGCGATGGAGCTCCGCGACGGCGGCAAGCGCTACGGCGGCAAGGGCGTCGAGAAGGCCGTCCTCGCGGTGCTCGACGAGATCGGCCCCGAGCTGGTCGGCTTCGAGGCCTCCGAGCAGCGGCTCGTCGACCAGCGGCTGCTGGAGATCGACGGCACGCCCAACAAGTCCAAGCTCGGCGCCAACGCGATCCTCGGTGTCTCCCTCGCGGTCGCCCGCGCGGCCGCCGAGTCCGCCAACCTGCCGCTGTTCCGCTACGTCGGCGGCCCCAACGCGCACGTCCTGCCCGTGCCGATGATGAACATCCTCAACGGCGGTGCGCACGCCGACACCGGGGTCGACGTGCAGGAGTTCATGGTCGCGCCGATCGGCGCCCCGACGTTCCGTGAGGCCCTCGAGCAGGGCGCCTCCGTCTACCACGCGCTGAAGGCCGTGCTGAAGGAGAAGGGCCTGGCCACCGGCCTCGGCGACGAGGGCGGCTTCGCCCCCGACCTCGGCAGCAACCGCGAGGCCCTCGACCTGATCACGACCGCGGTCGAGAAGGCCGGCCTCAAGGTCGGCGAGGACATCGTGTTCGCGCTCGACGTGGCGGCGACCGAGTTCTACCAGGACGGCGGCTACAGCTTCGAGGGCTCCACCAAGTCGGCCGAGCAGATGCTCGCCTACTACACCGAGCTCTGCGCGTCGTACCCGATCGTCTCCATCGAGGACCCGATGAACGAGGAGGACTGGGAGGGCTGGGCTGCCATGACCGCCGCCCTCGGCGACCGGGTCCAGATCGTCGGCGACGACCTGTTCGTGACGAACGTCGAGCGGCTGCAGCGCGGCATCGACGAGCGCTCGGCCAACGCCCTGCTCGTGAAGGTCAACCAGATCGGCTCGCTCACCGAGACGATCGACTCCGTCGACCTCGCGCACCGCAACGGCTTCCGCTGCATGATGAGCCACCGCTCCGGCGAGACCGAGGACACCACGATCGCCGACCTCGCGGTCGCGACGAACTGCGGCCAGATCAAGACCGGCGCCCCGGCGCGGTCCGAGCGCGTCGCGAAGTACAACCAGCTGCTCCGCATCGAGGAAGAGCTCGACGACGCCGCCCGGTACGCCGGCCGCGGCGCCTTCCCGCGCTTCGGCAAGACCAGCTGAGGCGGGGAGCAGCATGCCCGGGAACCGACCGTCGCCGCGGGGCTCGCGCCCGCGCGCACAGTCGCGCCCGGGTAGCCGCACCCGTCCGGGCGGCGCGCGTCCCCGGGCGCAGGCAGCCACCCCGGCGCCCGCGCCGCGGCCCCGGCTGACCGGCCGGGCCGCGATCCTCGTGCTGGTGCTCGCCGTGCTGATGGTGTCCTACGCCTCGAGCATGCGCGCCTACTTCGAGCAGCGGCACCACATGGACGACGTCCAGGCCGACATCGCCGAGTCCGAGGCCAACATCGAGGCGCTCCAGCGCGAGAAGGCCCGGTGGGACGACCCGGCGTTCGTCCGGACGCAGGCGCGCCAGCGGTTCGGCTGGGTGCTGCCGGGGGAGATCGCCTTCCAGGTGATCGGCGAGGACGGCAAGCCGCTCGACCACGACGACTCGCTCACCGACCCCGCGGTCACCACCGAGGCCGACCAGCCGCTGTGGTGGGAGTCGGCCTGGGAGAGCGTCGAGGTCGCGGGCAACCCCGAGGAGCTGGACGACGTGCCGCCCCCCGCGATGAAGATCCGTGCCCCCAAACCGACCAAGCGGTGACCTCTCAGTGATCGAAGCCTCCGACGAGGCCGTGATCGGCGCCCAGCTCGGGCGCGCGCCACGGTCCATCCACGCCATCGGGCACCGCTGCCCGTGCGGCAACCCCGACGTGGTGGCCACCGAGCCCCGGCTCGACGACGGCACGCCGTTCCCGACGACCTTCTACCTGACCTGCCCGCGTGCGGCGTCGCTGATCGGCACCCTCGAGGCCTCGGGGCTGATGAAGGAGATGTCGGACCGGCTCGAGAGCGACCCCGAGCTGGCGGCGGCGTACCAGCGGGCGCACGAGTCCTACCTGGCCTACCGGGAGGAGATCGGGCACGTCCCCGAGATCGCCGGGATCTCCGCGGGCGGGATGCCGACCCGGGTCAAGTGCCTGCACGTGCTCGCGGGCCAGTCCCTCGCTCAGGGTCCCGGGGTCAACCCGCTCGGTGACGAGGTGCTCGACCTGCTCGGCGAGTTCTGGGCGTCCGGGCCGTGCGTCACCGCTGACCAGGCCGGCGACGCGGACGGCGACGCGTGACCCGGGTCGGAGCGGTCGACTGCGGCACCAACACGATCAAGCTGCTCGTCGCCGACCTCGACCCCGCGACGGGCGACGAGACGACGCTGGTCCGCGAGCTGCGGATCGTGCGGCTGGGGCAGGACGTCGACCGCACCGGCCGCCTCGCCGACGAGGCCCTCGAGCGCACCTTCGCCGCCGTCGACGAGTACGCCGCGATCCTCGACGCGCATCGTGTCGACGCACTCCGCTTCTGCGCGACCTCCGCGTCGCGTGACGCGTCCAACTCCGACGTCTTCATGGCCGGGGTGCGCCAGCGCCTCGGCGTCGAGCCCGAGGTGGTCAGCGGCGACGTGGAGGCACAGCTGACGTACGACGGCGCCACGCGCGCGCTGCCTGACGTGCCGGCGCCGGTCCTGGTCGTCGACATCGGCGGCGGCTCCACCGAGCTCATCCTCGGCGACGGGCACGGGCATGTCCGCGCAGCTCGCTCGCTGGACATCGGCTCGGTCCGGATCACCGAGCGGCTGATGCCGTCCGACCCGCCCACCGCGGCCGAGCTCGACGCGGCCACGCGAGCGATCGACGACGCGCTCGACCTGCTCCCCGAGCACGGCGTGGACCTGGCTGACGCCGGCACCGTCGTCGGGGTGGCCGGGACCATCACCACCGTCGCGGCCGTGCTCCAGGGCCTCGAGACGTGGGACCGGAGCAGGATCCACCACGCCCGGTTCCCCGTGGCCGACGTGCACACGCTCGCCGAGCGGCTGACGGCCATGACCGTGGCGCAGCGCGAGGGCCTGCACGTGCCCCCGGGACGGTCCGACGTGATCGGTGCGGGTGCGCTGATCCTCGACCGGGTGCTGCGGCGTACCGGCCTCGACAGCCTGCTGGTCTCCGACTCCGACATCCTCGACGGGATCGCCTGGTCCGTGGCGTAGGTCGCGCCGCCCACAGGGTTGTCTCCGCCCCAGGTGGGTACGCGGCCCTCATGACCACGCAACGCCACGCCCCGCCGGCACCTGCGCCGGACGCCGCCGAGAAGCCGGACTCGCCGGACGACCTGACCAAGCGGTCCTGGAAGTACGTCCTGCGCAAGTCGGTCCGGGAGTTCCTCGACGACAAGTGCACGGACCTCGCCGCCGCCCTCACCTACTACGCGGTCCTGGCGATCTTCCCGGCGCTGCTGGCCCTCGTCTCCCTGCTCGGCCTCGTCGGCAGGGCCGATGAGTCGGTGAAGACGGTCATCGACGTGCTCAGGCCGCTGGTCACTCCCGACACGTTGAAGGTCGTCCAGCCGGTCGTGGAGGATCTGGCCTCGTCCACGGGAGCAGGCCTCACCGTCGTTCTCGGTCTCGCGCTCGCGCTGTGGTCGGCGTCGGGCTACGTCGGCGCCTTCTCACGCGCCATGAACGAGATCTACGAGATCCGGGAGGGGCGACCGTTCTGGAAGCTCCGCCCGGTGATGCTGCTGATCACCCTGGTCGCGGTGCTCCTGATCGCGGTCGCGCTGCTGATCCTGGTCCTGTCCGGTCCGGTGGCCACGTCCATCGGCAACGTGCTGGGTCTGGAGTCGTTCGTGGTCACGGCCTGGAGCTTCGCCAAGTGGCCGGTGCTGGGCCTGGTGATGGTGCTCGTGGTGGCGCTGCTCTACTACGCCACCCCCAACGTCAAGCAGCCGAAGTTCCGTTGGGTCTCCGTGGGTGCGGGTGTCGCCATCGTGACCTGGCTCATCGCGTCGCTGCTGTTCGGGATCTACGTCGCGAACTTCTCCAACTACAACAAGACCTACGGCTCGCTGGGCGGCGTCATCGTCGGCCTGCTGTGGCTGTGGATCACCAACCTCGCGCTGCTGCTGGGCGCGGAGATCGACTCGGAGATGGAGCGAGGACGCCAGCTCCAGGCCGGGATCCCCGCCGAGAAGGACCTCCAGCTGCCTGCGCGGGACACCCGCCAGATCGAGAAGGCCGAGGAGAAGGAGGCCGAGGACATCGAGCGGGGACGCGAGCTGAGGCTCGCCGCTGAACGAAACGGACATGTGAACGACAACGAGGAAGGTGAAACCAGATGAGGAAGCTGACCATGCTGACCGCCGGTGCGGCGGGATACGTCCTGGGCGCGCGTGCGGGCCGGGAGCGCTACGAGCAGATCAAGCGCGGTGCCGCGAAGCTGAAGAACAACCCGACCGTGCAGCGGAAGGCCCGCGAGGCCGGTGCCGCGGTCAAGGAGAACGCACCGGTCGTCAAGGACAAGGTCGCCGAGGCCGCGGCGTCCGCCAAGGTCACCGCGCAGGAGAAGCTCGACCGCTCCGGCAGCGACGGCGACACCCAGGCGACGACGCCCGCCGCGGCCGCGCCCTACCCGCGGGGCTGAGCCCGGCACTTCGGCAGACTGGGGGGATGACCACCCTCGGCAGCAGCTCCCCGTCACCGCATCCGGTGACGGGGAGCTTGTTTCCCAGCCCCGTGCCGCCCGGGACCGGCTGGCCCGACGACCCCGCCACCGCGACCACGCCCGTGGCGAGGACCCCCGCCGCGGTACGACGCACCGCCGCGTCGGCCGACCTCGGGGAGCTCGAGGCCGCGGTCACGGTCTGCCGGGCCTGCCCGCGGCTGGTCCGCTGGCGCGAGGACGTGGCCCTCACGAAGCGGGCGTCGTTCGCCGACGAGCCCTACTGGGGCCGTCCGATCGCCGGCTGGGGCGACCCGGAGCCCGGTGTGCTGATCGTCGGGCTGGCCCCGGCCGCCAACGGCGGCAACCGCACCGGCCGGATCTTCACCGGGGACCGCTCCGGTGACTGGCTGTTCGCGTCGCTGCACCGGGTCGGGCTGGCCGCCCAGCCCACCTCCGTGCACGCCGGCGACGGGCAGCGCCTGCTCGGCGCCCGGATGGTGGCGGCGGTCCGCTGTGCGCCGCCGGACAACAAGCCCACCACGGAGGAGCGGGACACCTGCGCGCCCTGGCTGCTCCGCGAGGTCACGCTGGTCCAGGAGTCGCTGCGCGCGGTGGTCTGCCTCGGGTCGTTCGGGTGGGACGCCGCCCTGCGGACGTTCCGGCAGCTCGGGTACGACGTGCCGAGGCCGAAGCCGCGGTTCGGCCACGCGGTGGAGGCGAACCTGGTGGCGCCCGACGGCCGGGAGGTCGTGCTGCTCGGCAGCTACCACCCCTCGCAGCAGAACACGTTCACGGGGAAGCTCACCGAGCCGATGCTCGACGCCGTGCTGGGACGGGCCGCGGCGCTGGCGGGCCGCGTGGAAGGATGAGTCGCGTGAGCCTGCACGCCATCACCGTCATCGGACACGACCGCCCCGGCATCATCGCGGAGACCACGCGGGTGCTCGCGGACCTCGGACTGAACCTCGAGGACTCCACGATGACCCTGCTGCGCGGTCACTTCGCGATGATGCTCATCTGCGCGGGCGGCCACACCGCCGCCGAGGTCGAGGAGGCGCTGGCCGGTCTGACGGCCGACGGCTCGCTGACGGTCTCCGTGCGGGAGGTCCCGGAGGAGCCGGAGCACCGGGCCGTCGGGTCGTCGTACGTCCTCACCGTCCACGGCGGGGACCGCCCGGGCATCGTGTCGTCCGTCGTCACCGAGGTGGCGCGCGTGGGCGGCAACATCACCGACCTGACGACGCGGCTGGCCGGGGAGCTGTACCTCCTCGTCGCGGAGGTGGACCTGCCGGCGGGCGTCGACCTCGCGGGGCTGAAGGGCGCGCTCGACTCGGTGGCCGCCGACCTGGGCGTGGGGGTCACCCTGCGTGAGGTGGAGAGCGACGACCTGTGAGTCCCGAGCACGACGACGCGTTGGTGGACGACGCCGTCGGACGGTGGACCCCGGACGACCTCGGCATCGAGGGCAGCATCCTCGACGTGGTGCGCGCGCCGGCGTCGGTGCTGTCGACGGTGGGGTCCGAGGTGGACCCGGGCTCGCCCGAGATCGTGCGGCTCGCGGCCGACCTGGTCGCCACCATGCGGGTCTCCCCGGGCTGTGTCGGGCTGGCCGCGCCGCAGGTCGGGGTCGGGGTCAAGGTGTTCTGCGTCGACGTCAGCGAGCACCCCAAGACGCGTGCCCACCACGGCACGTTCGTGCTGTGCAACGCCGAGGTGGTCGAGTCCTCGCGCAACGAGAAGGCGCGTGAGGGCTGCATGAGCGTCCCGGACTTCACCGGCGACGTGAAGCGTCCGAGTCGCGTCGTCGTACGAGGCCAGCTGCCCGGCACGGGGGAGCAGGTCGAGGTGCGCGCCGAGGCGTTCGAGGCCAGGGCCCTGCAGCACGAGATCGACCACTGCGACGGGCTGTTGTTCCTCGACCGGGCGGCCGGGGCGCACGCGATCTACCCCCGCAAGACCTATCTTTGAGCAGCCGCCGGGTTCCGGCGCAGCCCCCGTAGCCCAATGGCAGAGGCAGAGGTCTTAAAAACCTTTCAGTCTGGGTTCGAGTCCCAGCGGGGGCACCGCTCGTCCTCCCGCGCGCCGGCGCGGCCTGGCAGCATGGAGCCATGTTCCCGCGCAGTGGGGGAATGAGGCCGCTCTTCGAGGACGACTTCGACGGTCCGGACCTCGACACGTCCGTCTGGTTGCCGCACTACCTGCCGGCATGGAGCTCGCGTGCAGCGAGCGCGGCGACGTACTCGGTGGAGCACTCCTGCCTGCACCTGCGGATCCCGGTGAGCCAGGGCCTGTGGTGCGCGGGCGACCACGAGCCCCCGATGCGGGTGTCGGGCATCCAGTCGGGCAGCTTCTCCGGTCCCGTGGGGAGCGCCGTCGGGCAGCAGCCCTACCGGGAAGGCCTGACCGTGCAGGAGGAGCAGCCCGAGTTCTGGGGCTGGACCCCGGAGCGCGGCCTCATCGAGATGCGGGCGAGGGCGGTGCTGACCCCACGGTCGATGGTGGCCTTCTGGATGGTCGGCCTGGAGGATCAGCCCGAGCGCTCGGCCGAGATCTGCGTGGCGGAGATCTTCGGCAACGCGGTCGAGCCGGGACGGTCCGCGGCGGTGGGGATGGGGCTGCACAAGTTCCGAGACCCGGCCGTGAGCGAGGACTTCGAGGCGGTCCGGCTGCCGCTCGACGTCGCGGAGTTCCACGACTACGCCGTCGACTGGTCCGCCGAGCAGGTGGACTTCCTCGTCGACGGGACGCCGGTGCGGCGGTGTCAGCGGCCGCCGTCGTACCCGATGCAGCTGATGATCGCGGTCTTCGACTTCCCCGAGCCGGGCGGCGGGGTGGAGACCGAGCCGGCGCTGGTGGTCGACCACGTGCGCGGCCACGAGCGCTGACCGCGGCGGCCTGGTCGGTGGGCCCGGGGTTTGCCGTCGCGTCAGACGGGCACGGGGTGTGCATGAGCGCCACGAATCCGAACGAAACGCGCGTCGACGGGCAGGACCCGACCCTCGGCGCCCTCGTCCATCAGCTGAGCGAGCAGACCTCCCAGCTGGTCCGCAGCGAGGTGGAGCTGGCCAAGGCCGAGCTCGCCGAGAAGGGAAAGAGCGCCGGGCTGGGGATCGGCTTGTTCAGTGCCGCCGGGCTGCTGGCGTTCTTCGGCACCGCCGTGGTGATCGCCGCCCTGATTCTCGCCCTCGCGCTGGCCCTGCCGGCCTGGGCGGCAGCCCTCGTCGTGGCCGTGGTCTTGTTCGCGGGCGCCGGCGTGGCCGGGCTCGTCGGGCGGAACAAGGTCGCCGAAGCCACGCCGCCCAAGCCCGAACGGGCGATGGAGAACGTGCCGAAGGACGTCGCCGCGATCAAGGGGGAGCACGCATGAGCAGCACGGCCCAGCACAACGGAACCCCGTCCGACGGCTCCCCGGCGGCCCTGGAGGCCCAGGTGGAGCGGGACCGCGAGCAGCTCGCGGCCACCGTCGACGCGCTGCACCACAAGCTCGACGTGAAGGCTCACGCCAAGGCGCGGGCGGCCCGGCTCAAGGACCGGGCGACCACCGACTCCGGGAGGCCGGCGCCGGCCGTGCTCGGCCTGGCCGGGCTAGCCGTCGCCGGCCTGGGCGTCCTCGTGTGGAGGCGCACACGCCGCTGACACCCGGGAGGGCCTACGGTTGTCTACATGACCGGTAGACAATCACGCGCGGGGGACCTGGTCCCGCTGCGCGCGGCCACGCGCGCCTGGTTCGGCATCTCGCTGCAGACGTTCGGTGGCCCGGCGGGGCAGATCGCGGTCATGCAGCGCACGCTGGTCGACGAGCGACGCTGGATCGGCGAGCGCCGGTTCCTGCACGCGCTGAGCTACTGCATGATGCTGCCCGGTCCGGAGGCGCAGCAGCTCGCCGTCTACGTCGGCTGGCTCCTCAACGGGGCGGCCGGCGGGCTCGTGGCGGGCATCCTTTTCGTGCTCCCCGGCCTGGTGGCGATGCTCGGGTTGTCGATGATCTACGCGCAGTGGGGCGAGACCGCCGTGGTCACCGCCCTGTTCGCCGGCCTCGCGCCGGCGGTCCTCGCGATCGTTGCGCAGGCCGTCGTCCGGCTCGGCCGGCGCGTGCTGCACCACCCGCTCCTGGTCACGCTGGCGGTCGTTGCGTTCCTGGCTCTGGGCGTCTTCGGTCTGCCGTTCCCGTTGGTGGTGCTGGCTGCCGCCCTGGTCGGTGCGGTGGCCGGACGGTTCCGGCCGGAGATGGCGAGCCGCCGCGCTGAGCCGAAGGTGGACGCCGGTCCCGCCCCCGTGGTGGCCGACGACGCGCTCCACCAGGCCCGGCCCTCCTGGCGACGGGCCGTCCTGGTGCTCGGCATCGGCCTGCCGGTGTGGCTCGCGCCGGTCGGGCTGGCCTTCGCGCTGACCGGGCCGGACAGCGTCTACACCCAGCAGGGCCTGTTCTTCAGCGGCACCGCGCTGGTCACCTTCGGAGGCGCCTACGCCGTGCTCGCCTACGTCGCGCAGCGGGCCGTGGAGGTCTACGGCTGGCTCGCGCCGGGCGAGATGGCCCGCGGCCTGGCGCTGGCGGAGACCACGCCGGGGCCGCTCATCATGGTGGTCCAGTTCGTGGCGTTCCTCGGCGCGTTCCGCGACCCCGGGGCGCTCGACCCGTGGACGGCGGGGATCGTGGCGTCGCTGCTGACCACGTGGGTCACGTTCGTGCCGTCCTTCCTGTTCATCTTCCTCGGGGCGCCCTACGTGGAGCGGCTGCGGGGCAATGCGGGCCTGGCGGCGGCCCTGAACGGGATCTCCGCGGCCGTGGTCGGCGTGATCGCCAACCTGGGCGTGTACTTCGCGGTGCACACGCTGTTCAGCGAGAGCCGGACGCTGACGGCCGGCCCGCTGCACGTCGTACTCCCGGTCCCCGGCTCCGTGGACCCGGTCGCCGTGCTGGTCGCCGTCGTGGCCGCGGTGCTGCTGTTCCGGCTCCGGTGGGGCGTGCTGCGCACGCTCGGGGTCTGCGCGCTCCTCGGCCTGGTGCTCGGGCTGGCGTTCTGAGTGCGTTTGGTGGGAACAGTCGGGCACCGGTGCTCGTTGAAGCGAGTAGCGGGCCCGTAGGATGGATCTGCGTACCCCGGGACCTCCAGAGCGGAGGTCCTCAGGCCTCCAAGGAGGAGACCACACATGCGTAGCAGCAACCCCGTCTTCTCGCGCTCCGAGGGCTTCAACGGCCGCGGAAGCTCGAGTGGCATGACCTACCCCGGCTACAACGACGCCCCGCAGGCGCCCCAGTACGGCGCGCCGCAGGGTCAGACGCAGCCGTCGTACGGCGGTCCTCAGGCCCCGGTCGGCTACGAGCCGTCGACCGGCCCGATGACGATCGACTCGGTCGTGCAGAAGACCGGCATCAGCCTCGGCATCGTCGTGCTCTTCGCGACCGCGACCTGGATCCTGACCGGCCCGATCGACAGCCAGGCGGCGCTCAACACGCTCTACATGCTGTCGATGTTCGGCGCGCTCGGTGGCTTCGCGCTGGCGATGGTGAACTCGTTCAAGCGGGTCGTGTCGCCGGGTCTGGTGATGGCCTACGCCGCCGTCGAGGGTGTCTTCGTCGGTGCGTTCAGCAAGGCGATCGAGCAGCAGTTCGGTGACGGTGACAAGGGCCTCGTGATGGGTGCCGTCGTCGGCACCTTCGCCGCGGTCGCCGGCACGCTCGCCGCCTACAAGTTCTTCAACATCCAGGTCGGCGCCAAGTTCCGCAAGTTCGTCATCGCGGCGATGCTCGGCTTCGTCGCCGTCTCGCTGTTCGACTTCGTGCTGTCGTTCTTCAAGCGCCGACATCGGGGTCAACGGCTTCGGCGGCGTCGGTCTGCTGATGAGCGTCGTGGGCCTCGGCCTCGGTGTCCTGATGCTGATCCTCGACTTCGACTTCGTCGAGCGCGGCATCGCGGCACGCCTGCCGGAGCGCGAGTCGTGGCGCGCGGCCTTCGGCCTCACCGTGACGATCATCTGGATCTACATCGAGCTGCTCCGGATCCTCGCGATCCTCCGCGGCAACGACTGACCCAGCCGCACAGGCACGCGAGGGCCCCGGGACGACGTCCCGGGGCCCTTCGTCATACCGACATCGGTGGGCGCGGGGGGCGTATTCGGCGCCGGATCCATACCGATATCGGAGGAACGGGCGGTCAGGCGTCGGCGGCCGCGGCGCCGTCGGGCGTCGGGGCGGGTGCCTCGGCCGGGGCCTCGGGGCTGCGACGGCGGCGGCGGAGCTGCACCCAGCGGCCGCGGGCTCCGCGGGTGGCGCCGCCCACCTCGGTGCCGTCGATCTCGGTGCCCGGGTTGCGGGCTGCCTCGACGGCTGCCTGCGAGATCGGCAGCACGGTCTCGCCACGGGCCGCCTCCGGCACGAGCTCCTCGAACGGGATCACGCCGACGGCGGCGAGCACGGACGGCAGCAGCACCGAGGCCAGGCTGGAGTAGCCGGCCACGGAGGGATGGAACCGGTCCGGGCCGAAGAGCACCTTCGGAGTCGCCGCGAACTCCGGTCCGAGCACCGACCCGAGCGACACCGTGCGGCCACCGGCCTCGACGACGGCGACGGTCTGGGCCGCCGCGAGCCGGCGTGACCACGTGCGCGCGACCTGCTTGAGCGGGGGAGCGATCGGCTCGATGGTGCCGAGGTCGGGACAGGTCCCCACCACGACCTCCACGCCGGCGGCGCGGAGCCGGCGTACCCCCTCGGACAGCAGCCGCACCGACTCGGAGGGCAGCCGCGCGTGGGTGACGTCGTTGCCGCCGATCATGATCACGGCCACGTCGGGCTCGACGGTCAGCACGTCGTCGATCTGGGCCTTGAGGTCGCGCGTCTGGGCGCCGACCTTGGCGACCGAGCGGAGGTAGACCCGACGCTCGGCACCTTCCGCGAGACCCGAGGCGAGGTGTGCTCCGGGCGTCTCCTGGACCTTCTCGACGCCGTAGCCCGCCGCGGAGGAGTCTCCGAGCAGGGCCATCTTGATCGCGGGGCCTGGCCGGCCGTGGCCGTACCAGCCGCTGGGCTGGGGAGGTTCGTGGTCGGCGTTGCCGATCTGGCGGCGAGCCAGGACCGCCTCGGCGCGGAGGACGCCGTACAGGGAAGCGCCCGCAATGGAGAGGCCGCCGCCGCCGTAAGCAGCGGCGGCCGCAAGCTTTCTCGCCGCAGCAGCCTTCCCCACGAGCACAGCCTATTCATGCCCGCATAAACTCGCGACGTGCACTACGTGAACTCACTCCTGGACCTGGTCGGCAACACCCCGCTGCTCCGCCTCGGCAAGACACTCGACGGCGCTGCGCCGCTGGTGCTGGCCAAGGTCGAGTACCTCAACCCGGGCGGGTCGGTGAAGGACCGGATCGCGCTGCGGATGGTCGAGGCCGCCGAAGCCTCGGGCGAGCTCCAGCCGGGCGGCACGATCGTCGAGCCGACCTCGGGCAACACCGGCGTCGGGCTGGCGATGGTCGCGCAGGCGAAGGGCTACAAGTGCGTCTTCGTCTGCCCGGACAAGGTCAGCGAGGACAAGCGCAACGTGCTCAAGGCGTACGGCGCCGAGGTGGTCGTCTGCCCGACCGCCGTCGCGCCGGAGCACCCCGACTCCTACTACAACGTGTCCGACCGGCTGGTCCGCGAGATCGAGGGCGCCTGGAAGCCCGACCAGTACTCCAACCCGAACAACCCCCTGTCGCACTACGAGACGACCGGCCCGGAGATCTGGGAGCAGACCGAGGGCAAGATCACGCACTTCGTGTGCGGCGTCGGCACCGGCGGCACGATCAGCGGCATCGGCAAGTACCTCAAGGAGCAGAACCCCGACGTCAAGATCGTCGGCGCCGACCCGGCCGGCTCGGTCTACTCCGGCGGCACGGGGCGGCCCTACCTCGTCGAGGGGGTCGGCGAGGACTTCTGGCCGACCACCTACGACAAGAACATCGCCGACCGGATCATCGAGGTCTCCGACGCCGACTCGTTCGCGATGACGCGCCGCCTGGCGCGTGAGGAGTCGCTGCTGGTCGGCGGCTCGTCCGGCATGGCGGCCTTCGCCGCGATCCAGCTCGCGCACGAGCTCGACGGCACGCCCGAGGGTGAGGACGCCGTGATCGTCGTGCTGCTCCCGGACTCGGGCCGCGGCTACCTGACGAAGGTGTTCAACGACGAGTGGCTCGGCCAGTACGGCTTCCTCCCGGCCACCGGCACCCAGACCGTCGGCGAGGTGCTGCGCGGCAAGAAGGGCGAGATCCCCGACCTGGTGCACACGCACCCGAACGAGACGATCGCCGAGGCGGTGCACATCCTGCAGGAGTACGGCGTCTCGCAGATGCCCGTCGTGCGCGCCGAGCCGCCGATCGTGGCCGCGGAGGTCGCGGGGTCCGTGTCCGAGCGCAAGCTCCTCGACGCGCTGTTCTCCGGCCACGCCAAGCTCGTCGACCCGGTCGAGGACCACATGGACCCGGCACTGCCGACGATCGGCTCCAACGAGCCGGTGTCCGAGGCGGTGCACGCGCTCGAGAACGCGGACGCGCTGCTGGTGCAGGAGGACGGCAAGCCGGTCGGTGTGGTCACCCGCCAGGACCTGCTGGCCTACCTCGCCGGCAGCTCCTGAGGCCGGCGTGGGCTGGGTGGGGCCGGCGTCCAAGCGGGGCGCCACGCTCGCGGTGAAGTACGGCCCGCACGCCATGAAGGCGTGGGACCTCTTCGGCGACAAGGCCAAGGAGGTCGCGCGCCACAAGATCGACGAGGTCGCGGCGCGCAACGCCGCGTTCAAGGACGCCGAGGCGCGGGTGAACGGCTCGGTGCTGCGGGTGTCGCAGAAGGGTCAGCCGGTGTTCCTGGTCTTCGCGGGCGACGAGCCGGTGGCGGCGTACCCGGACACGGAGCAGCCCCTGGAGTCGCTGATCGACCGGGTCGACCTGACCCGGCGGATCACCCCCGCCCAACGGCGGGAGCGGCAGCTGCGTGCCCGTGCCCTGCGGGCCGGCCAGGGGGTCGCGCAGCGAGCTCCCCGCCGCGGCGGCGCCGATCCGTCCCGGGGCCGCGGCGAGCTGTAGCGGCGGTGGGTCAGCGGACCCGGACGGCCAGAGCCGGGTCTGGGGTGGCGACGTCGGGGTGCAGGATGCCGGCGAGAGCCTCGACACCGTCGACCAGGCGCGGACCCGGCCGGGCGAAGGAGGCGTTGGCGTCCACGGCCCAGACCGGTACGCCGACCGGGAGGTGGCCGGCCGCGACGAGGTCACGTGCCAGCTGCTCGGACGCCTCGAGGCCGTAGCCGCACGGCGCGCAGACGACGACCTCCGGAGCGGCCGCGCGGACGTCCTCCCAGGTGGTCCGGAACGACTTCTCCCCGGGCGTGCCCAGCGTCGACGTGCCACCGGCCCGCTCGACCATCTCCGGCACCCAGTGACCCGGGGCGAACGGGGGGTCGGTCCACTCCAGGACCAGCGCGCGCGGGCCCGGCCGGTCGGCGACGAGCCGGGCGACGTCGGCCAACCGGTCGTGCAGCGAGGACACCAGGGTCTCGGCCGCGGCCTCGCACGAGGTGGCCTTGCCCAACGTGCCGACGGACTCCAGCACCTCGTCGAGCGTGTGCGGGTCGATCGTGAGCACCTCGGCCGTGCAGCCCAGGTGGGCCAGGGCGTCGTCGACCACGGACACGTCGACCGCGCAGACCGCGCAGAGGTCCTGGGTGACGACCAGATCGGCGTCGAGCCCGGACAGAGCGCCGGCGTCAAGGTGGTAGAGGTCCTCGCCCCGCCGCATGGCCGCTGCGACGAACGCGTCGATCTCCTGCGGCGACAGGCCCTCGGGCATCGCGCTGGTCGACACGATCGTGCGGGTGCGTGCCTCGACGGGATGGTCGCACTCGAACGTCACCCCGACCACCTGGTCGCCCGCTCCGATGTCGAACAGGATCTCGGTCGTCGACGGGAGCAGCGAGACGATGCGCATGCCCTGATCCTCGCACCGGGGCGCGCTGTGCCCCTGGTTAGGGTTGCCGGGTGGACGACCCGGAGCTGCTGACCCTCGTCCTGCTCGGGCTCGCGGGTCTCGCGGCGGGCTTCGTCGACGCGGTCGTCGGCGGGGGAGGGCTGATCCAGCTGCCGGCGCTCGTGATCGGCCTGCCGGGCGCCAGCCCGGTCCAGGTGCTCGCCACCAACAAGCTCGGCTCCGTCTGCGGCACGACGGTCAGCTCCCTCACCTACTACCGCCGGGTCAAGCCGGACCCGAAGACCTTCGGCCCGCTCATGCTGCTGGCCTTCCTCGGCTCGCTCTGCGGCGCCGTCGTCGCCTCGCACATCCCCAAGTCGGCGTTCGACCCGATCGTGCTCGTGGTGCTCGTGGTCGTCGGCGCCTACGTCCTGTTCAAGCCGGACATCGGCAAGGTCACCGAGCTCCGGTTCGCCGGCCACCACCACACGGTCGCTGCGATGCTCGCCGGCCTGGTGATCGGGTTCTACGACGGCGCGCTCGGCCCCGGCACCGGCTCCTTCTTCGTCTTCACCCTGGTCGGCCTGCTGGGCTACAACTTCCTCGACGCCTCCGCGAAGGCACGGATGGCCAACTGGGCCACCAACGTCGCAGCCCTGTGCGTGTTCATCCCCCAGGGCGCGGTGATCTGGAAGGTCGGGCTGGTGATGGGCGGCTGCAACCTCGTCGGCGGCTACCTCGGCGCCCGGACGGCGGTCGCCCGCGGCACCGGGTTCGTCCGGGTCTTCTTCGTGATCGTGGTCAGTGCTTTCACACTGAAGATCGGGTCCGACGTCCTCGGCGGCCGGCTGTGACGACGTCGTACCTGACCGTCGCCCGCGCGGGCGACGCCGAGATCGAGGTGAAGCGCTCCCGGTTCCTGTGCCACGTCGAGCGGGTCACCACCGAGGACGAGGCGCGCGCGGTCGTCGAGCGGATCCGCAAGCAGCACTGGGACGCCCGGCACCACTGCTCCGCGTTCGTCCTCGGTCCCGACGGCGCCATCCAGCGCTCGAACGACGACGGCGAGCCGTCCGGGACGGCGGGCGCCCCGATGCTCGAGGTCCTTCGCGGCCGCGAGGTGAGCGACGTGGTGGCGGTGGTGACACGCTGGTTCGGCGGCGTGCTGCTCGGCGCCGGCGGCCTGGTGCGGGCGTACGGCGACGCCGTACGGGTCACGCTCGACGAGGTCGGCGTACGCCGCCGCATCCTGATGGAGCAGTACGACGTGGTGGCCGGTCACGCCGACGCCGGCCGGCTGGAGAGCGACCTCAGGGCCCGCGACGTCACGGTGCTCGGCGTGGACTACGCCGAGCGGGCCACCCTGCATGTCGCGGTCCCGGCCGAGGGCGCGGCCGGGTTCGCCGCCGTGGTGGCCGAGCTGACCGCCGGAGCCTCCGTCCCGGAACCCTCTGGCGCGACCTGGGTGGACGCGTAGATTGTCTCCATGAGCGTGAAGGTCGACCTCGCCGAGCTGGCCGAGCACCTGCAGCACTACGGCTTCGCCTACCTGCTGACGGTCGGCGACGACCAACGGCCGCACGCGGTCGCAGTGCGGCCGACGTTCGACGGGAGGGCGTTCGACATCGACGGCCTCGGCCGCCAGTCGCGGTCCAACCTCGAGGCCCGGCCGGACATCTCGCTGGTGTGGCCGCCCTTCGAGCACGGCGGCTACTCGCTGATCGTCGACGGCCATGCCACGTTCACCGAGGCCGGGGTCTCGGTCGAGCCCGGCCACGCGATCCTGCACCGGCCGGCCGAGGACGGCTCCGGCCACGACTGCCTCCCGCTCGACGGATGAGCGGTGTCACCTGGGTGACGGCGTTCCTCGACGCGCCGCCGGAGTCGACGGCCGCCTCGGAGGCGTTCTGGGCGGCCGCGACCGGACAGGTCGTCTCGGCAAGGCGCGGCAGACGCGACGAGTTCGCGACGCTGCTGCCCGACGACGGCGACCCGTTCCTCAAGCTCCAGCAGACCCGTCAGTCGACGCCCGGCGGCATGCACCTCGACCTGCACACCGACGACGTCGACGGGCTGTCGATGCGGGCGGAGATGCTGGGCGCGAGTGCGAGCTACCTCGACGAGGGCTACGTGGTGTGCGGGTCCCCGGGCGGGATGACCTTCTGCATCGTCGGGCACGCGGGTGGGCGCCGCCCGTCGCCGCAGCCGTGGCCCGGTGGCCGGAGCCTGGTCGACCAGGTGTGCATCGACATCCCGCCGAGCCGCTGGGAGAGCGAGCCGGAGTTCTGGGCGGGTCTCACCGGCTGGGCGGAGCGCGAGGGCTCGCTGCCCGAGTTCCACGTGCTGGAGCGACCGGACGGGATGCCGCTGCGCTTCCTGCTCCAGCGGCTCGACGACGAGCAGAGCGTGGTGACCGCGCACCTCGACCTGTCCAGCGACGACGTCGACGCGGAGGTCGAGCGGCACGTCGCCCTGGGTGCGACCGTCGTACGACGGCACCAGCACTGGACCTCGCTGCGGGACCCGGCCGGACGCGGCTACTGCGTCACGAGCCGGAAGCCCGGCTGAGCAGCGACAGCGCCTCGCGGACCAGGTCCTCGGGCAGCTTGAGCACCTCGCGGTCGTAGGTCAGCAGCCCGTTGAGCTCGTCCTCGACGTCCGACAGCTGCGTGTAGACCGTCGCGCCGAGACCCCTCGGCACGGTTGCCGCGAGCTCCTCGTGCAGCTGCCGGAACGCCACGCCGAGCGCCTCGGCGTCGTCGAAGTGGCGGTAGCCGAAGTCGTCGTCGCTGAACGTGTGGCCGTCGACGACGAGGTCGTAGCCGCCGTACTCCGAGAGCACCAGCGCCCGCCGGTCGCGCCGTCGCCGTCGCGGCACCCGGAACCTCCGCTTGTAGACGTGCAGGCTCCACAGGTCGCCGCCGCCCTGGTCGTGCCAGCCGCTCGCGTGGTCGATGCTGCGGGTCGGGTCGAGGCCGCGCAGCTCCTCGGCGACGGCGCGGGCGTCGAACTGCCCCCAGGCCTCGTTGAACGGGACCCACACGGCCAGCGAGGTCACGTTGCGGAGCAGGTCGACGGTGCGTCGCATCTCGTCGCGGAACTCGGCCCGGCCGGCTGCGTCGGTGCGGCCGAACAGCCCGTAGCGGTGGTCGCGCAGCCGCACGTGCCGCCACGGCGTCCGCCCCGGCCAGGTCATCGTCGGGGTGCGGTAGCGCTCGCCCCCGTTGACCAGGTCCTGCCAGACCAGCATGCCGATCCGGTCGCAGTGGGCGTACCACCGCAGCGGCTCGATCTTCAGGTGCTTGCGCAGCATCGTGAAGCCGAGCCGCTTCATGGTCGTGATGTCGTGCACCATCGCGGCGTCGGACGGCGCGGTGAGCATCCCGTCGGACCAGTAGCCCTGGTCGAGCACCCCGACGTGCAGGTAGGGCTCACCGTTGAGCAGCAGCCGCGGTACGCCGTCCGCGTCCTCGCCGACCCCGAAGGACCGCATCCCGACGTAGCTGCGCACGACGTCCTCGCCCAGGGACACCTCGACGTCGTAGAGGAACGGGTCCTCGGGCGTCCACGGCCGTACGCCGTCCAGGGCGATCCGGACCGGCCGGCCCGGGGGCGCCGTCGTCGCCGCGACCTCGCGGCCGTCGGCCAGCACCCGCACGGTGGCGAGGCCGCCGCTTCCGGTGGTTGAGGAGCGAGCCTGCGAGCGTCTCGAAACCACTGTCACCTCGAGGACGGCCTCGTCGAGCAGCGGCGTCAGGACGAGGGACTCGACGTACTGCGGCGGCACCCACTCGGCCCACACGGTCTGCCAGATGCCGGACTGGGCGGTGTACCAGATGCCGCCGCGTTGGAGCCGTTGCTTGCCGCTGCTCGGACCGCGGTTGTTGCTGAGGTCGCGGACCCGGACCACCAGGTCGTTCCCGCCGTCGCGCAGGGCATCGGTGAGGTCGCACGTGAACGGCAGGTAGCCACCGTGGTTGGCGCCGACCTCGACTCCGTTGAGCCACACGGTGCAGGTCTGGTCGACCGCGCCGAAGTGCAGCAGCACCCGTCCGTCGGGGGCGGCCACGAAGCCGGGCGGCAGGGTGAGGATGCGGTGGTACCAGAGCAGCTCGTCCGGCTGGAGCTGCCGGCCGACCCCGGAGAGCGGTGCCTCGGGGGAGAACGGCACCAGGATGCGGCCGGCGTACTCCTCGGGCTCGTCCTCGTCGGCTCCGGTGAACGCGTGGTCCCACCAACCGTTGAGGTTGAGGTAGGAGTCGCGGGCGAGCTGGGGTCGTGGGTACTCCGTGAGCACGTGGTCGGGGTCGAGCTCCCGCCCCCAGCGCGTCAACAGGTCATCCGGCACGCCCCGAGGCTAGGGCAGGCCGGTCCCGGGCCCGCCGGTGCGGGTCTTCGATAACCGGTCGAGCGGGTTGGCGATTGCGGCTAGCCTCGCGGGCATGTTGATCCGGGAGGCCGAGGACGAGGACTGGCCACGCATCTGGCCGATCTTCTCGCAGATCGTGAAGGCCCAGGAGACCTACGCCTTCGACCCCGACATCCGCGAGGACGTCGCCAGGTCGATCTGGATGGAGCAGCCGCCCGGCTCGACGGTCGTCGCCGTCGACGAGGAGTCCGGGGTCGTGCTGGGCAGCGCGAAGATGGGACCGAACCGGTCGGGGCCCGGAGCGCACGTCGGCACCGCGAGCTTCATGGTCGACGAGACTGCGCGAGGACGTGGCGTGGGCCGGGCGCTCGCGGAGTACGTCGTGGAGTGGCATCGGTTGCAGGGCTACCGGTCGATCCAGTTCAACGCGGTCGTCGAGACGAACACAGGCGCCGTGGACCTCTGGAAGGCGCTCGGCTTCCGGGTGATCGGCACCGTCCCCGAGGCGTTCGCGCACCCGCGGCACGGGCTGGTCGGCCTGCACGTGATGTACCTACCCCTGGAGGACGGATGACCGAGCGTGTCGACCCGCCGCAGACCGGCTCGGAGGCGGTGCAGCTGTTCGCCTTCCTCGACTACCAGCGGGGCACCCTGCTCAAGAAGACCGCCGGGCTCGACGCGGAGGCGCTCAACCAGACGTTGCCGCCGTCCACGATGACCCTCGGCGGGATGCTCAAGCACCTCGCCCTGGTCGAGGACTACTGGTTCTCCTACATCTTCGCGGGCAACGACGAGGCGCGGGTCTTCCAGGACGTCGACTGGGACGCCGACCCTGACTGGGAGTGGCACTCGGCGGTCGACGACCGGCCGCAGGCGCTCCGGTCGCTGCTGGCCGAGATCGTCGAGCACTGCCGGCACGTGGTCGAGGGCGAGGACCTCGACGCGCTGTCGGTGCGGCCGAACCGCCGTACCGGCGAACGCTTCACGCTGCGCTGGGTCGTGCTGCACATGATCGAGGAGTACGCGCGGCACAACGGCCACGCCGACCTGATCCGCGAGTCCATCGACGGCCAGACGGGCGAGTAGGACCTCGGGCTGGTACGCCGCTCCGCAGGGCGACCACGACCAGACCCGGAACCTCCTACCTCGCGCGATCCTTCCTGGCTCGGCTGGCGGGCAAGGGCCACGCCTCCAGCACCACGTCGGCCGCGTGGAGCAGACCGATCAGCGCGCCGCCGAGCAGGGTCGCGCCCTCGCGGAGCGCCAGCTCCGCCTCCGAGCGTCCGGTCCCGTCGTCCATCCACGGCGGGGTCTCCCTGCTCCTCGTGGTCGCGGCCATGCCGAACAACCTCTCCCGGGGGATCCCACCTGGCATCACCCTGCGGGGATGAGAGCTGGGTTGCCGCCGATGCCGGATGCAGCGGGTTCTCCGCTGCGCCCGAGCACCGATCGAGGAAGATCCCGAACCGGGAGGTGTCCGGAGAGTCGCCCGCCGCGGATGATGCCCGGACCGTGTCGAGGCTGAAGGCTGGGTCCACGAGCCGTGAGAGGAGCGACCATGGGGTGTTTCATCGTTCTGCTGGGAGGCGTCTTCCCGCGATTCGCCCTGTTCATCGTCTGGATTGCGCGCCCCAAGATGGTGGACGCCGCCTTCGACACGTGGATCTGGCCGCTGCTCGGCCTGATCTTCCTGCCCTTCGCCACGCTGATGTACGTCATCTTGTGGCGGACCGGCGGGCTGAGTGGGCTGGACTGGTTCTGGATCGTGCTGGCCGGACTGCTCGATCTCGCGCACTGGGGGGCGAGCTGGACCCAGCGACAGCAGGTGCCGGGCTACTCGTCCAGGTCCTGAGGCTGAGGCGCGACGACTGAGCTGACGCCGCTCAGCGGCCTCCAACGGCGAGGCTGTCGCGCACGGTGTCGATCAGCCGCTCGGCGAGGTCGCGAGCCTGGTCGAGGTCGAGCTCCAGCTTGGTCCGCGCGTCCTCGAGGACCTGCCGCTCCATGCGACGGGCGGTCGCGGCGCCGCGGAAGTCCTCACCGTCGACGGCGGCCATCTTGCTGCGTCGTACCGCGGCGAGCCGCTCACCGGCACGAGGGTCGTAGCCGGAGTCGCGGAGCAGCTTGCGCAGCTCGTGGAAGGCCTCGCGGCAGGCCCGGGTGCCGTAGACCTCGACGGCCGGCACCAGCTGCTGCATCCGGTGGACCACGTCGCCGACGCGAACCCCGATCACGCTGACCCCGACGTGCTCGTGCACGGTCGCGAGGTACTCCCCGCGCTCGCGGTCGAGTGCCTCGATGGTGTCGACGCTGCCCGGCCTGTCGATCGCGTCGACCAGGGCTCGACAGGTGGCGACCAGGTTCAGCAGTCCGTCAGAGGTCGCCTGCCAGGCGCGCTCATGCTGGGCCAGCCGTTCCTGGTGGCGGCGCTGCCGCTCGGCGCCGTAGAACGCCAGTACGAGACCGCCGATCGCGACGGCCGTGGAGGCGGTGACGGAGAGGAGGACGACGGGATCGGCCATGCGCGGCACCCTAGACCGACCCTTGGCCGGCCGATTCGCCGGGACCGGACTTGGCCGGGGGTGCGTTCGGGACGAAAGGCTCATGTGGGTCGGGCCGATCTGCCGTGGCGGAGCCGTTTCATCGGCGGGAGGCTCGGGGGTGGAGTGGATCGCGCCGATCCACCCGTGGAGGAGTCGACCATGTCCGTGCGCACTGGGGTCCTCACCGTGACAGCTGCGGCGCTGGCCGTGACCGGGCAGGCCCTCATCCCGGTTCCACCCGCTCCCGTCGGACAGACCCCGGTCGCCGCAGCCTCGCAGGTGCAGACCTGGGAGCCGGTGAAGCGACTGGCCAGGAACCCCCGAGGCGAGTCGCTCGTGGTGGACGGGCGTGGCAAGACCACGGTCGTGTGGGCGACGAACGCTACGCCGCCGTCGATCGTGGCCCTTCGAAGGCCCGCCGGCGGCGACTGGGGCAAGCAGGTGGTCATCGGTCACGGCTACGCACCGCACGTCGCCGCGGACGCGCGGGGGACCGTCACGGTCGTCTGGCTCACCCAGCGCAGGGGCTTCACCGACGGCGTGGCCGCCGCACGGCGACCGCTCGGTGGGCAATGGTCGGCCCCGGTGCGGCTGTCCGAGGACCTGCGCGTGCCCGGGTACGTCCCGGATGCCGAGGGTGTCTACGGAGCCGACGATCTCGACCTGGCGGTGAGCCCGAGGGGAGCCGTCGTGGTCGCATGGGCGTGGGGCAGCGACGACCGCAAGAAGGCGTGGCGGATCCAGTCGGCCTACCGGCCACGTGGCGGACCCTGGAGGGAGTCCCGAGACGTGACCCCCGCCAGCGGGGCGGACAGCCCTCAGATCGGTATCGACGCACACGGCACGGTCGTGATGGTCTACGGGCGGCAGCTCTTCGGTCACCCCCAGGTGCTGAAGGCAAGGCGAAGGGTGCCGGGCACCGGCTGGACGAAGCCCATCAACGTGGCCGACGAGGGGTACACCCACTCCCTGGCGGTCGACCGAGCCGGAAACGCGGTGGTGGTCTTCACCCCCAACTTCAACAGGGTCCAGGCGGTCTACCGCCCTGCTGCCGGAGGGTGGGGGACGGCCGAGAACCTCTCCCCGGTGGGCGCGGAGATCAACGACTTCGCGCTCGCGATGAACGCGCCCGGCACTGCGGTCGTCGCCCTGGCACGTGGCAGCGGCCGCGTCGACCTGGTGCAGCGGCTACCGGACGGTCCGTGGTCGTCGCCTGTTCCCGTCGTGCCACCCGGTTCCGACGGTGTTCGACGTCCTGGTGGCGCTCAACGCGGCCGGGGACACCTTCCTGGGCTGGGGTGGGTACGCCCTCTACGGCATGTATCGGCCGGACGGTGGCGCGTGGACCGAGCGGTTCACCGTCTCGCCCGACGCCGGCGTGGAGGTGCTCGAGGAGCAGTTCGCCGCGGTCGCGCCCGAGGGTGACGTCGTCGTGCTGTGGAAGCAGGAGGAGCGGCCGCTCAAGGTCCGGGTGATGACCGCGTCGTAGCCCTGGCCGTCAGGAACTCGGATGCGGCGTTGCCGAGCGGCGGCATACGGTCGTGCGATGGTGACCGTGAGCGAGCTGCAGGCACGTGTCGCGTCGAGGTTCGAGCGTCTCGATCTGCCGTCCTGGCCGGACCCGCACCCGGGAATGGTCTCGCCGCGCGAGGAGGAGTACTCCCGTGTCAGCGAGCCGGAGCGGTACCGGGTCGTGCACGCGCGGGCAGGCGTGTGGGCTGCCGTCCTCGAGGAGGCACTCGGGGTGCGTTCGGAGAGTCTCACGCCCGCCCTTGTGGCGGGTGATGCGCGCCCTGAGGCGTTCGCTCGCGGTGTCCGCCTCGTCCCGCGCCGGCCTGGCACGCTGCCCCTGTTGCTCCTCGAGCGCGACGTGCCGACGCAATCGGGTGACGCGACCCTGGCCGTTCTGCACATCGGCGTCGTCCGCCCCGACGTCGTGGTGGAGATGCAGCCGGACTGCGGCTGCGACGCCTGCGACTCAGGCTCCAGCGACCTGCTCGAGGCCATCGACGCGACGATCCGTCAGGTGGTCGGCGGGCCGTTCGTCGTACTGCGCGGCAACGGCTGGCGTGCGCAGTGGCATCCGGACGGAGGGAGCGCGAGCGGGGACGGGCGCGGGCCGGACTTTCGCGAGCTGATGGACCTGTGCCGTCGCCTCGCCGCGGGCGAGACCGCACGTCTTCCCAGGGAAACGGAGGCCCTCGTCGGCCGCTCGTGGCTCGGCTGAGGGCGGTGGACCGGCGTCAGACCCGGGCGAGCAAGGCAGCCAACGGCTCGGGCGCACGGTCGGGACCCAACGCGTCGACGAGCAGCTCCGCGTAGCGCGCCTTGCGTCCTGACTGCGACCCGAGGAAGCGCCGGAGCACCGCCTCGCGCCTCCAGCCGCGCTGGGCGGGCATGCCGGCCAGGAGCCGCAGCGATCGTGCCTCGCCCGCCGCGTCGATGACCGCTTCGACGGCCTCGACGCCGAGAGCCCGGATCAGCTCGTCCTCCAGGTCAGCCGAGCACTTGAAGAAGCCCTGTCCGGTGAGCCCGTCAGGTTCGAGGGCGACGCGCAGACCTGCGGCCGCCAGGCCGTGCCGGAGCTTCGCCTCCTCGGGGGCGTCGTAGAGCCCCGCGAGCGGGACGCCGAGCCCGTGAGGCCCGTAGTGCGAAGCGAACGTCCGAGTGTTGGTGATCCCGCCCATCGCGACCACGTGGACGCCCTCGGCCCCGAGATCCCGACCGTGGCGTCTCGCCAGGGTGAGCAGCGCCACCCGGTCGCTGTCTCCCTCGACGAGCACGACGGCGCGCAGAGTCATCACGCCCCCATTGGGTGCGCGATGCGCCGGCCAGTCAACTGTGTTTCGGAGCTAGGGTGGCGAGCCCAACTTCGATGGGGGTGAGTATGAAGAACGAACCGATGCCGTCCGCGCCCAAGGACGTCGGGCCCTTCTTTCACGGCACGAAGGCTGATCTGCAGCCGGGGGACCTGCTGGAACCCGGCTACAGCTCCAACTTCGGCGAGCGAGGGACGGCGAACTACATCTACCTGACCGCAACCCTGGATGCGGCCACGTGGGGAGCAGAACTGGCGGTGGGCGAGGGACGCGGCAGGATCTACCGCGTGGAACCCACAGGATCCTTCGAGGATGACCCCAACCTGACGGACAAGAAGTTCCCGGGCAACCCGACGAGGTCTTACCGCACTCGGGAGCCGCTGCGCGTGGTCGGCGAAGTCCTGGACTGGGAGCCACACTCACCGGAGGTGCTCCAGGGCATGCGGGATCACCTCGAGGAGCTCAAGCGGCGTGGCATCGAGGCAATCAACGACTGAGCGTTGCTGCGCGTCCTTGGCGGTCGGTGGCTCAAGCCGATCCTCGCCGAGGTGTGCCGACGTGCCAGACGTCTGGCGGGCACCCGGGAACAACTCTCGTTCCGAGGGTCTGTGACGGCTCAGGCGTTCTCCCAGAGTCCGATCAGGTTGCCCTCGGTGTCGGTGAAGTAGCCGGCGAAACCCATTTCCCCGACGGGCATCTTCTCGCTCGCGATCTTCCCGCCGGCCGCCTCGATCTTTCGCAACGTCTCGTCGATGCTCGGCACGTCGATCACGATGTTCGGCCCCTTGCCCGGGAACTGCTCGCTGCGCTCGAACATGCCCCCGTTGATGAACCCTGGCTCGGTCGGGCCCGTCTCGGGGTCGCTCGGACCGGTCATCACGATCGTGTAACTCAGCTCTGGCAGGGGCGTCAGCTGCCACCCGAACGTCTCACCGTAGAAGTTCCGTGCACGGTCGCCGTCGTCGAACGGGATCTCGAAGTGCACTACCTTGCCTGACATGTTGCCTCCTTAGGCTGCGGACCTCCAGCAAACTGCGGCAGAGGCAGGGCGGTCAACGGGTGGGCATGCCTATCGCCTGCCCCACTTCCAACAGCTCTACGACGAGCGGCCCTCCACCCTGCCCGGCGTCAGGCGTCTCAGGGTGGTCTTCCGGCGCGCGCAAGCACCCGGCCGGCGCCCTTGGCGCGGCTAGACACCCTCGGGGAAAGGGACACCGGTCGCTGACTGGCAGCGGTAGCCGTTGAGGTTCTTCGCGAGGTACTGCTAGTGGTAGTCCTCGGCGTAGTAAGGAGTCGCGTCGACGCTCACGCCGCGGGCTGCGGCGCGGCGTTG
>CAVQGT010000003.1:0-643064 GCA_963712145.1 uncultured Actinomycetota bacterium
GTCACTTGACCACCACCCTCGCGGGCCTGACGCTGCCGAGCCCGGTCCTGACCGCGTCGGGCTGCGGCGGCACCGGCCGCGAGCTCGCCCAGTTCGTCGACCTGGCCGCGCTCGGGGCGTTCACCACGCGCACGATCACGCTCGACCCGCTGGCCGGCTCCGCGGCGCCCCGGGTGGCCGACACCGCCGGCGGCGTGCTCACCGACACCGGCTGGCACAACCCCGGCCTGCAAGGGTTCCTGGCCTCCGAGCTGCCGTGGCTCGCGCAGCAGAAGGTGCGCACGATCGTGTCGATCGCCGGCACGTCGCTGGGGGAGTACGGCGAGCTTGCCCGCCGCCTCGGCAACAGTCCCGGGGTGTCCGGGATCGAGGTCAACCTCAACGGCCTTGACGTCGACGCCTACCAGGCCGGCAAGGTGCTCCACGTCGTCCGTCGGGACACCCCTCGCGGCATGACCGTCCTGGCGAAGCTCAGCCCCGGGCCGACAGTCGCCGACGTGGCCCGCGCGGTCGTCAAGAACGGCGCCGACGGCGTCGTGCTCGTCCACGGCTTCCCCGGCATCCTGTTCGACCCGCGCACGCTGCGTCCGGCCCTCGGCGCCGGCACGGGCGCGGTCAGCGGTCCCGCCGTCCTCGCCCAGGCGCTGCGCTGCGTGTGGGACGTCCATGGTGTCCTCCCCGACGTCCCCCTGGTGGGGGCCGGGGGAGTGCGCACCGGCTTCGACGTCGTGCAGATGCTGCTGGCCGGCGCCACCGCCGTCCAGGTCGGCAGCATCCTGCTCAGCGACCCGACGGCACCACAGCGCATCACCGCAGAGCTCATGCACGAGCTGACCACCCGCGGCATCCAGAGCCCCGCCGACCTCGTCGGACTCGGTCACCACCCCAGCGAAGGGAACCACCCATGACGTTCGGCAGCCGGCTGCGCAGCGCCATCGACGGCCGGGGCCGACTCTGTGTCGGCATCGACCCGCACCCGGAGCTGCTCGACGCCTGGGGGATGACCGACTCCGCGTTCGGCCTCGAGAAGTTCGCGATGACCGCTGTCGAGGCGCTGGCCGGGACGGCCGCCGTCGTGAAGCCGCAGTCGGCCTTCTTCGAGCGGCACGGCTCGGCGGGTATCGCCGTCCTGGAGAAGGTGATCGCCGGCTGCAGGGACCTCGGGGCGATCGTCCTGCTCGACGTGAAGCGCGGTGACATCGGCAGCACCGCCCAGGCGTACGCCGACGCGTACCTCGACCCGAACAGCCCGCTGGCCTGCGACGCGATCACGGTGAGCCCCTACCTCGGCTTCGGCTCGCTCGACCCCATGGTGGAGACGGCGCTGCACAACGACGCCGGCGTCTTCGTGCTCGCGCTGACCTCGAACCCGGAAGGCCCGCAGTTCCAGCACGCCACCACCGCCGACGGCCGGACCGTCGCCGGTGCGGTGCTCGATGCCGTGGCTTCCCTCAACGTCGACGCCGAGGACCTCGGGTCGATCGGCGTCGTCGTCGGCGCGACGATCGGGGAGACGGCCGAGAACCTGGACGTCAACGGCCCGCTGCTCGTCCCCGGCATCGGCGCCCAGGGCGGCACGGTGGACGACGTACGACGCATCTTCGGCGCCGCCGCCCGCAACGTGCTGCCCAGCAGCTCTCGCGAGGTCCTGGGGGTCGGGCCCGACAAGCAGGCGCTGCACGAGGCGGCCCTGCGTGCCGCGGACACCTTCTCGTCCCTGGGGTGAGGTAGAACTGTGCGCATGGCCCTCGACGAGACCAATCCTTTCGCCGCCCCCAGCACGCTGCCGTTCGGGTTCCCACCCTTCGACGCGATCCGGCACGAGCACTACCGACCCGCCTTCGAGGCCGGCGTCGCCGAGCACCTCGCGGAGATCGACGCGATCGCCGGCGACCTGTCGCCCGCGACGTTCGCGAACACGATCGAGGCGCTCGAACGCTCCGGCCGGCTGCTCGACCGCACGATGCGGGTGTTCTACGAGATGGCCAACTCGATGGCCACCCCGGAGATGCAGGAGCTCGAGGCCGAGCTGATGCCGGCCTACTCCGCGCACACCGATGCGGTGCTGCTGCACGGCGGGCTCTTCTCCCGGGTCGACGCCGTGCACGCGCAGCGGCACGAGGCGGGCCTCTCGGAGGAGCAGCGCCGCCTCGTCGAGCGGCACCACACCGACTTCGTCCGGGCTGGCGCCTCGCTCGCCCCCGAGCAGCAGCAGCGCCTGCGCCAGCTCAACGAGGAGATCTCCCGGGCCACCACGCAGTTCGGCACGACCCTGCTCGCGGAGAGCAACGCCAGCGCCGTGCACGTGCGGGACCGGGCGCAGCTCGCCGGGCTCTCCGAGGACGCCGTCGAGTCGGCCGCGCTCGCCGCGAAGGAGCGCGACCTCGAGGGCTACGCGCTCACCCTGCTGTCCCCGACGATCCAGCCGGCGATGTCGTCGCTGCACGACCGTGAGCTCCGGCGCCGGCTGCACGAGGCGTCGACGACCCGCGGCATGCGCGGGGGAGATCACGACACGCGCGCGCTGATCACCCGGATCGCCGCCCTCCGCGCCGAGCGGGCCGGCCTGCTCGGCTACCTCAACCACGCCGCCTACGTGGTCGACGACCAGACCGCCGGCACGACGGAGGCGGTCACGGACATGCTCGACGCGATGGCCGGGCCGGCCATGCGCAACCTCGAGCAGGAGCGTGCCGAGATCGAGGCCGCGATGCGCGCCGACGGGGTGGACGGTCCGGTGCAGCCGTGGGACTGGGCCTACTACGCCGCCAAGGTCGGCGCCGCGAAGTACGACGTCGACACCGCGGCACTCCGCCCTTACTTCTCCCTCGACCGGGTGCTGGACGACGGTGTCTTCCACGCGGCCGAGATGCTCTACGGGCTCACCTTCGCCGAGCGGCACGACCTGCCGACCTACGCCCCCGACGTCCGCGTCTACGAGGTCTTCGACCACGACGGCTCGACGCTCGGGCTGTTCATCTGCGACTGGTTCGCCCGGCCGACCAAGCGCGGCGGCGCCTGGATGGACGAGTTCGTCACCCAGTCGCACCTGCTCGACCAGCGGCCGGCGGTCGTGGTCTGCCTCAACGTCCCGCAACCGGCCGAGGGTCAGCCGGCCCTGATGACCGTCGACGAGGTCCGCACCGCCTTCCACGAGTTCGGGCACGCGCTGCACGGCTTGTTCTCCGACGTCGGCTACCCGCGGATCGCCGGCACCGAGACGCCCCGTGACTTCGTGGAGTTCCCCTCCCAGGTCAACGAGATGTGGGGCTTCTGGCCGGAGGTGCTGGCCAACTACGCCCGCCACCACGAGACCGGGGAGCCGCTCGACCAGGAGGTCGCCGACCGGCTGATCGCGTCGCGCAACGCCGGCATGGGCTTCGACACGGTCGCCATGCTCGGCGCCGCGCTGCTCGACCACGAGTGGCACCGGCTCGCCCCCGGATCCGCCCCGGTCGCCCCCGAGGACGTCGAGGCGTTCGAGGCGGCCGCCCTGGAGCGGCACGGAGTGCGCTCCGACCTCGTCCCGCCGCGCTACCGGACCGGCTACTTCGCGCACTCGTTCACCAACGGCTACGACGCGGGCTACTACTCCTACCTGTGGAGCGAGGTCCTCGACGCCGACATGGTCGGCTGGTTCGAGGACAACGGCGGCCTGCGGCGGGAGAACGGCGACGTCTTCCGCGAGAAGCTCCTCTCGAAGGGCGGTGCGGTCGACCCGATCGAGGCGTTCGCGTCGATCCGGGGCCGGCGGCCGAGCACCACGCCGCTGCTCCGGCGCCGTGGCCTGGCCGACTGAGGTGCTGGGTCTGCGCGCCGGCCTGGCCGGGCTCCTCCTGGTCCCGCTCGTCGGCTGCGCCGGCCAGCAGGAGACCTACTGCGAGGCCGTCGCGGAGGAGAAGCAGACCCTCGAGGACCTGTCCGCGGGGGCCGACGACCCGGGGAAGGGCACGCTGACCGAGACCATCGCCGTCTTCGAGCGGCTCCAGCAGGAGGCGCCCGACGACATGGTCGACGAGTGGGACACCTATGTCACCGCGCTCCAGGCCCTGGAGACCGCGCTCGAGGACGCCGGCGCCGACGAGAGCATGTTCACCGACGGCGAGCAGCCGGAGGGGATGAGCGACGAGGACTACGAGTCGATCTCGGCTGCCGCGCTCGACCTCCGGTCCACCCGGGTGGTCGAGGCCGCGGCCGGGATCGAGCAGCACGCGCTCGATGTCTGCAAGATCAGCCTGAACGGGTCCGGCCTGGCACCGTGACGGTCGTCCCACCATCGTCGTTCGCGTTGCAGGCGGACGCTTCCGGTGGCTAGATTGCGACCTGTCGCATCCCGCTTCATCGCCCCCTACTCAGACGAGGTCTTCACCGTGGCTTTGCCGGAACTCACCCCGGAGCAGCGCCAGGCGAATCTGGAGAAGGCAGCTGCCTCCCGGAGGGAGCGAGCCGAGGTGAAGAACCGGCTCAAGCACTCGGGTGCCTCGATCGTCGACGTGCTTCGTCAGGGCCAGGAGAACGAGGTCATCGGCAAGATGCGGGTCCTCGACCTGCTCCAGGCGATGCCCGGTCTCGGCAAGGTCCGCGCCCGGCAGATGATGGAGCGGCTGAGCATCTCGGAGAGCCGCCGCGTGCGAGGCCTCGGCGCCAACCAGATCGCCTCCCTCGAGCGCGAGTTCGGCGCGCGTGACTGATCCGGCTCCCACGGCCCGCCGATCCCGGCTGACCGTGCTGGCCGGCCCCACGGCTGTCGGCAAGGGAAGCGTCGCTGCCGACATCCGCAAGAACCACCCCGAGGTCTGGATCTCGGTCTCGGTGACGACGCGCAAGCCGCGCCCCGCCGAGGTCCACGGCCGGCACTACTTCTTCGTCTCCGACGAGGAGTTCGACGCGCTCGTCGCCGACGACCAGCTGCTCGAGTGGGCGGTCGTGCACAAGGCGGCCCGCTACGGCACCCCGCGGATCCCCGTGGAGGACGCCCTGCACCAGGGCCGGCCGGCCCTGCTGGAGATCGATCTCCAAGGCGCGCGACAGGTCCGCAAGACGATGCCGGATGCCCTTTTCGTCTTTCTCAAGCCGCCGAGCTGGGAGGAGCTGGTCCGCCGGCTCGTCGGCCGGGGGACCGAGTCCGAGGCCGAGCGGGAGCGCCGGCTGGAGACCGCACGGGACGAGCTCGCCGCCGAGTCGGAGTTCGACGTCACGGTCGTGAACACCGAAATTCACCTCGCGAGCGAAGAGTTGGTAGCCTTGATGGAGAATCCACCCCCACAACTGTGAGGTCGTAACCGCGTGTCTGGAACCGCACCCGTCGCCGAGGGCATCACCAACCCGCCCATCGACGAGCTTCTGACGAAGACCGACTCGAAGTACAAGCTGGTCCTCTACAGCGCCAAGCGCGCTCGTCAGATCAACGCCTACTACTCGCAGCTGGGCGAGGGCCTGCTCGAGTACGTCGGCCCCCTCGTGGACACGCACGTCCAGGAGAAGCCGCTGTCGATCGCGCTCCGCGAGATCAACGCGGACCTTCTCACCTGCGAGGACATCGACCCTGAGGCCGCCGCTGCTGACGCGGCGACCGAGGCCTGAGACAGTCCCACCCAGCATGGCTGCGGCAGACCGCCCTCGCCCCCACGTAGTTCTCGGGGTGAGCGGCGGTATTGCTGCTTACAAGGCCTGTGAGCTGCTCCGCCGGCTGACCGAGTCCGGTCACGACGTCACGGTGGTGCCCACGGCCGCTGCGCTCGAGTTCGTCGGGGCGCCCACCTGGGCCGCCCTGTCGGGCAAGCCGGTGTCGCCGGACGTCTGGTCGAACGTCCACGAGGTCCCGCACGTGCGGATCGGGCAGACCGCGGACCTCGTCCTGGTCGCTCCGGCGACCGCCGACCTGATGGCCAAGGCCGCGCACGGCCTCGCCGACGACCTGCTGACCAACACCCTGCTGACGGCCCGCTGCCCGGTGGTGTTCGCCCCGGCGATGCACACCGAGATGTGGGAGCACCCGGCCACGCAGGACAACGTCGCCACCCTCCGACGTCGTGGCGCGCTGGTGATCGAGCCCGCCGAGGGCCGGCTCACGGGTGCCGACACCGGCAAGGGCCGGTTCCCCGAGCCCGCCGAGATCTTCGAGATCGCCCGTGACGTGCTGTCCCGGCGCGACTCCGCCACCCTGCTCGACCTCGCCGGCCGCCACGTCGTGGTCTCGGCCGGGGGCACCCGGGAGTACCTCGACCCGGTCCGCTTCCTCGGCAACCGGTCCTCCGGGCTGCAGGGCTACGCGCTGGCCAGGACCGCCGCGTCCCGCGGGGCAGAGGTCACGCTGGTGGCCGCCAACGTGGCGTTGCCGGACCCGGCGGGGGTCAAGGTCGTGCGCGTGGAGACGACCGCGGAGCTCCGCGAGGCGGTGCTGGCCGCGTCCGCGACCGCCGACGCGGTCGTGATGGCGGCGGCCCCGGCCGACTACCGGCCCACGACGACCGCGGAGTCGAAGATCAAGAAGGCCGAGGACGGCTCCGCGCCCGCCGTACAGCTCACCCAGAACCCCGACATCCTCGCCGAGATCTCCCGCGACCGGGTCCGCCCCGGCAGCGTGATCGTCGGGTTCGCCGCCGAGACGGGGGACGACGACGGCAGCGTCCTCGAGCACGCGCTGGCGAAGCTGGCCCGCAAGGGCTGCGACCTGCTGGTCGTCAACGACGTCAGCGGTGGCAAGGTGTTCGGTTCGCCCGAGAACGAGGCCGTGGTGCTCGACGCCGACGGCGAATCCACCCCGGTCCCCCGCGGGTCGAAGTCGGCACTCGCCCAGGTCATCTGGGATCGTGTGTCCGCCCGACTGCGGTAGGGCGAAGGGTGAGACCGGCTGCCCACCTGTTGGGATGTCGGGTTATCTTCAGAGAAGCTCACAACCATCGACTAACGCGTCCGCGAGGGCGCGGCGAGAGGGTACGACGACGTGGCCGGACGCCTTTTCACTTCCGAGTCCGTGACCGAGGGTCACCCGGACAAGATCGCTGACCAGATCAGCGACTCCGTGCTCGACGAGCTGCTGCGGCAGGACCCTTCGAGCCGTGTCGCGGTCGAGACCCTGCTCACCACCGGGCTCGTGGTCGTCGCCGGGGAGGTCACCACCAAGGCCTACGCCGACATCAAGGACCTGGTCCGCCAGCGGATCCTGAAGATCGGCTACGACTCGTCGCTCAAGGGCTTCGACGGCCACTCCTGCGGCGTCATGGTGGCCATCGGCGGGCAGTCCGGCGACATCGCCCAGGGCGTGGACACCGGGCACGAGCACCGCAGCGAGTCCTCGGCCGACCCGCTGGACCGGCAGGGTGCCGGCGACCAGGGCCTGATGTTCGGCTACGCCTGCGACGACACCCCCGAGCTGATGCCGCTGCCGATCATGATCGCCCAGCGCCTCGCCGAGCGGCTGGCCGAGGTGCGCAAGAACGGGACGCTGTCCTACCTGCGTCCCGACGGCAAGACCCAGGTCACCATCGAGTACGACGACGAGGACCGCCCCGTCCGTGTCGACACCGTCGTGGTCTCCACCCAGCACGCCGCGGACATCGACCTCGAGGCGATGCTGACCCCCGACGTCCGCAAGCACGTCGTGGACCACGTGCTGGCCCAGTACGACCTGCCGGCCGACGACTACCGGCTGCTGGTCAACCCGACCGGTCGCTTCGAGGTCGGTGGCCCGATGGGCGACGCCGGCCTGACCGGCCGCAAGATCATCATCGACACCTACGGCGGCATGGCCCGTCACGGTGGCGGTGCGTTCTCCGGCAAGGACCCGTCGAAGGTGGACCGCTCCGCGGCGTACGCCATGCGCTGGGTCGCCAAGAACGTCGTCGCCGCCGGCCTGGCCCGCCGCTGCGAGGTGCAGGTCGCCTACGCGATCGGCAAGGCGCAGCCGGTCGGGTTCTACGTCGACTGCTTCGGCACCGAGACGGTCCCCGTGGCCACGATCCAGAAGGCCGTGCTCGAGGTGTTCGACCTCCGTCCGGCCGCGATCATCCGCGACCTGGACCTGCTCCGGCCGATCTACGCCGAGACGGCTGCCTATGGCCACTTCGGTCGCGAGCTGCCGAACTTCACCTGGGAGCGCACCGACCGCGTCGACGCGCTCAAGTCCGCCGCCGGCATCTGATCCTCTCGTTGGCGCCCGGTCCCCCCGCGGGGCCGGGCGTCTGCGCGTCTCCGGCTGCCTCCCGGGGCGCCTGCGCGCCCGGACGTCCGTCGCTTGGGCGGCGCGTCGGAGCCGCAGCTCGGCGGGTGATGCGTCGGCACGGCTCCGCCGCGGCCAAGCCCTTTGACGCTCCTTGACGCCCGGACGCTCCGGCTCCCTCCGCTTGCTGCCCGCCTGGCGGCTGCGCGTCGCAATCGCACACAGGTGCTGGAGTAGCACGTTCTTGCGGCGAAACCGCGTCACAACAGCACATGTGTGCGGGAGGGGCGGCACGACCGCGGCTGCAAGGGGTTGCCGCCGCCCGACCCGGCGCCGGACGGTCGGTGCGGGCTGGGAGACTTCCGTCCGTGACGGAGCGCAGGCCTGAGGACGGCGAGGAGCAGCTGGAGCTGCTGCCGGACCTCGTGCGTGCCCGCGCCCGCGAGGCCAAGCAGAAGGTCGACGCGAAGGCCAAGGGGCCGAAACCGGTCGACCCGGCGGCCGAGAAGCCGGTGGCCCGGGTGCTCGTCGACGTCCCGCTGGCTCACCTGGACCGGCCTTTCGACTACCTCGTGCCGCAGAAGCTGGACGACCAGGTCGCCCCGGGGTCGCGGGTCAAGGTGCGCTTCGCCGGGCAGGACGTCGACGGGTTCGTGCTGGAGCGGGTCGACACCAGCGAGCACGAGGGCCGGCTCGCGCCACTGCGACGCGCGCTGAGCCCCGAGCCGGTGCTGCTCCCGCAGGTGGCCCGCTTGTCCGAGCTGGTTGCGGCGCGCTACGCCGGCACCCGCTCGGACGTGCTCCGGCTCGCCGTCCCGCACCGGCACGCCACCGTCGAGAAGCAGCCGTCCCCGCCCGCGCCCCCCGCCGACGTCGACGTCGAGGTCGTCGCGCGGGCCTGGGCGTCGTACGACGCGGGCGCGTTCCTGCGCGGTCTCGCCGCGGGGGAGTCCGGCCGCCGGGTGTGGAACGCCCTGCCCGGCGCCGACTGGCCCGCGCTCCTGGCCGCGGCAGCAGCGGCGACCCTGGCCTCCGGGCGCGGGGCGCTGCTCTGCGTGCCCGACCACCGCGACGTGGCCCGGCTCGACGCGGCGCTGACCTCGGTGCTGGGCGAGGGCCGCCACGTCGTGCTGACCGCCGACCTCGGGCCGGCGCAGCGCTACCGGGCCTTCCTCGCCGTCTCCCGCGGAGCGGTCAAGGTCGTCGTCGGCACCCGCGCCGCCGCGTTCGCGCCGGTGCACGACCTCGGGCTGGTGGCGCTGTGGGACGACGGCGACGACCTGTACGCCGAGCCGCGCGCGCCCTACCCGCACACCCGGGAGGTGCTGCTGCTGCGCGCGCAGGAGGAGGACTGCGCGTTGCTGGTCGGTGGCTTCGCCCGCACCGTCGAGGCGGAGTACCTCGTCCGCACCGGCTGGGCCGCCGAGATCGTCGCCGACCGGAGCACGCTGCGTGCCGCGGCCCCGCTGGTCGCCATCACCGGGGCCACCGACAAGGAGCTCGAGCGCGACCCGCTGGCCCGCTCGGAACGGCTGCCGAAGTCGGCCTTCGAGGCGATCCGGACCGGTCTCACGCAGGGGCCGGTGCTGATCCAGACGCCTCGGCACGGCTACGTCACCAGCCTCGCCTGCGACCGCTGCCGGGCGGCCGCCCGCTGCCGCGCGTGCCAGGGGCCGCTGCACCTGCCCGCCCCGCACCAGCCGCCGACCTGTCGCTGGTGCGGCACCCCCGAGCCGGCCTGGGCCTGCGCCGAGTGCGGCAACCGCGGCCTGCGCGCGCCGGTGCTGGGGGAGCGGCGGACCGCCGAGGAGATCGGCCGCGCCTTCCCGAAGGTGCCCGTGCGGACCTCCGGCGGGGACCGGGTCGTGCCCGAGGTGGACGCACGCCCGGCCGTCGTGGTGGCCACGGTGGGTGCCGAGCCGCTGGCCGAGGGCGGCTACGCCTGCGTGGTGCTGCTCGACACCTGGTTGATGCTGGCGCGTCCCGACCTGCGCACCGCGGAGGAGTCGCTGCGCCGCTGGCTCAATGCCGCGGCGCTGGCCCGGCCCGCCGACGCCGGTGGCCGCGTGGTCGCCGTGGGGGAGCCGAGCGAGCCGTCCCTGCAGGCGCTGGTGCGGTGGGACCCGGCCGGCTTCGCCAACCGCGAGATGACCGAGCGCCAGTCGGCCCACCTGCCACCCGCCTCCCGGCTGGCCACGGTGACCGGTCCCGAGGAGGACGTGGAGCAGGCCGTGGCGATGCTCGAGCTGCCGCGCGGTGCGGAGGTCCTCGGCCCCGCGCCGGTGCCGGTGCCGCACGGACAGCAGGGCGAGCCCGAGGTCCGTGCCGTCGTCCGGGTGCCCCGCGCTGCCGGTGCCGTCCTCTCGCGCACCCTCGTGCAGATGCAGGGTGTCCGCGACGCCAAGAAGCTCGGCCCGGTCCGCGTGCAGGTGGACCCCGTGGCCCTGGAGTGAGCCGGGTCCTTCCGTAGACTGAGTTGTTCCCCCAGCCGCCGTACCCGAGGAGCCCCGTGCCCGTCCAGCCGATCCGCCTGTTCGGAGACCCGGTGCTGCGCAGCGCCGCGACCCCCGTCACGGACTTCGACAAGGAGCTGCAACGGCTTGTCCAGGACCTCACGGACACCATGCTGAACGCCCCCGGCGCCGGCCTCGCCGCTCCGCAGATCGGCGTCGGCCTGCGCGTGTTCACCTGGAACGTCGACGGCGAGCTCGGTCACCTGGTGAACCCCACGCTCGACCTGTCCGACGAGCTCCAGGACGGCCCGGAGGGCTGCCTGTCGCTGCCGGACCTGACGTTCGACTGCAAGCGAGCGCTGACGGTGGTGGCGAAGGGCTTCAACATGTACGGCGACCCGGTCGTCATCGAGGGGTCGGAGCTCCTCGCGCGGGCGATCCAGCACGAGACCGACCACCTCGACGGGGTGCTCTTCATCGACCGGCTGGACCGGGAGGCCCGCAAGGCCGCGATGAAGGCGATCCGTGAGTCCGACTGGTTCGGCGCCGACACAGCCGGCGGCATGCCCGTCGTGAAGTTCTCCCCGCACCCGACGAACGGGCTCGGGCTCTGATGCGCGTCGTCTTCGCAGGCACGCCCGAGGTCGCCCTCCCCGCCCTGGATGCGATCGTCGCGAGCCCGCACGAGCTCGTCGGCGTGGTCACCCGTCCCGACGCCCCTGCCGGCCGCGGCCGCAGGCTCGTGGCCTCGCCGGTGGCGCAGCGCGCCGAGGAGCTGGGCGTCCCGGTGCTCAAGCCCACGCACCCGAAGGACCCGGACTTCCAGGACGAGCTGCGGGCGCTTGCGCCGGACTGCTGCCCGGTGGTGGCCTACGGCGCGCTGCTCCCGCAGAGCGCGCTCGACATCCCGAAGCACGGCTGGGTCAACCTGCACTTCTCCCTGCTGCCGGCCTGGCGCGGCGCCGCGCCGGTCCAGCACGCGATCTGGGCCGGCGACCAGGTCACGGGCGCGACGACGTTCCGGATCGTGAAGGAGCTCGACGCGGGACCGACGTTCGGCCTGATGACCGAGGCGGTCCGGCCCACCGACACCGCCGGCGACCTGCTGGCCCGGCTCGCCGAGGGCGGCGCACAGCTGCTCGTCGCGACCCTGGACGGAATCGAGTCGGGGGAGCTCGAGGCGCGTGAGCAGCCCGTCGAGGGAGTCAGCTTCGCGCCCAAGATCCTCGTCGAGGACGCCGAGGTCGACTGGACCGAGGGAGCCCAGCGGGTCGACCGCCGGATCCGCGCCTGCACGCCGGGCCCCGGGGCGTGGACGACGTTCGAGGGCGAGCGGTTCAAGCTCGGCCCCGTCGAGATCGAGGGCAACGCCGAGAAGCTGGAGCCCGGAGTGCTCGAGGTGCGCAAGAACGCCGTCCTCGTCGGGACCGGCTCCCAGCCGGTCCGGCTCGGGGACGTGAAGGCGTTCGGCAAGAAGCAGATGGCCGCCGCGGACTGGGCCCGCGGCGTGCGCGTCGAGTCCGGCGCCCGCTTCAGCTCCTCCGACGCCTGATGGGCAAGGTCGACGCGGCACGCGAGGCGGCGTACGACGTCCTCGCCGCGGTCCGCGAGCAGGACGCGTACACCAACCTCGTCCTCCCGCAGCTGCTCCGCACCCGCGGCATCCGGGACCGCGACGCGGCGTTCACCACCGAGCTCGTCTCCGGCACGATCCGGCGGCAGGGGACGTACGACGCGGTCCTCGCCACGCTCGTGAAGCGGCAGCTCGGCCAGGTCGACCCCGCCGTCCTCGACGCGCTGCGGCTGGGGGTGCACCAGATCCTCGGCATGCGGGTGCCCTCGCATGCCGCCGTCGGCACCACCGTCGACCTGGTCCGCGCCAAGGTCGGGCACCGGCCGGCCGGCTTCGTGAACGCGGTGCTCCGCAAGGTCGCCGAGCAGGACCTCGCCACTTGGGTGCGCCGGGTGGCACCGGACCCCGACTCGGACCCGGTCGGCCACGCCGTCGTCGCGCACTCCCATCCGCGTTGGGTGGTCGAGGAGCTCACCGCCGCGTTGGGGCCGGCGGCCGGAGAGCTCGACGCGCTGCTGGCCGCCGACAACGCGGCGCCGAAGGTCACCCTGGTGGCCCGTCCCGGTCTGTCGTCGGTCGAGGAGCTCGTCGAGGCCGGGGGAGTGGCTTCGTCGATGTCGCCCTACGCCGTCACCCTCACCGGCGGCGACCCGGGCTCGGTCCCGGCCGTGGCCCGCGGGCGCGCCGGGGTCCAGGACGAGGGGTCGCAGCTGGTCGCCCTGGCGTTGGCCACCGCGGACGTCGACGGCCGGGACGAACGGTGGCTCGACCTCTGCGCCGGCCCCGGCGGCAAGGCCGCGCTGCTCGGCGCCCTGGCCGGCACACGGGGCGCGCGACTGCTCGCGGCGGAGCGCCAGCCGCACCGGTCGGCCCTGGTGCGTTCGGGCACCGCGGCCGTAGGCCCGGGGATGCTCGGTGTGGTCACCGCGGACGGCCGCCGTCCGGCCTGGGCGAACGAGTCGTTCGACCGGGTGCTTGTGGACGCGCCCTGCTCGGGCCTGGGCGCGCTCCGACGCCGTCCCGAGGCACGCTGGCGCCGGACCCCTGGTGATCTGAAGGACCTCGTGCCGCTCCAACGCGACCTGCTCGGGTCCGCCCTCGACTCGGTGCGGTCGGGCGGGGTGGTCGCCTACGTGACCTGCTCCCCGGTGCTCGCCGAGACCTCCGGCGTGGTGTCCGACGTGCTGGCCGCACGGGACGACGTACGACTCGAGGACGCCGCCCCGCTGTTCCCCGACGTGCCGGACCTGCACGCCGAGCAGATGTCACTCCCCGGCACGATCCAGCTGTGGCCGCACCGGCAGGGCACCGACGCGATGTTCTTCGCTCTGCTGCGCAAGGCCTGACCAGGCGCCAGACTCGGGGCATGAATCTGACCGCTGCCCGAGTCGTCGCCGGGGTGACCGCGGCCCTGTGGGCGTTGGGCTTCTTCGGGATCATCGACCTGCTCGTGGTGGTGGCCGATGACCGTGACACGACCGCGTTCTTCATGCTCGAGGCCGGGTGGGGCGCGCTGGTCACGTTCCTCATCGCCGTGCCCCTGGTGGCCCTTGCGGTCCGGCCGACCCAGAGCGTGCACCTCGCCCAGCTGCTGGCGGTCGCCGTCGCGGTCGCAGCGGCGGCGGTGTGGAGCGGCTACCTGCCCCAGCTGATCCCGGCCGTCCTGGTGGCGGCCAACGCCCTCGTGATCGCCGCCCTGACCGGGGCACGGTTCGTGGGTCCGCCGCTGGACCCGTGGCTGCGCTGGCTCGTCGTGGCCGGTGCGGTCGGCGGCGGCGCGTTCGCGGCGATGGCGGTCGACAACCACCCGATGGCGGTCCCCGACATCACGCTGGGCCTCGACCACCTGCCGATGCAGGCCGTGATCGGCCTCGCCGTGATCACGGTCGGGATGGTCGCCACCGCCGGCCTCGGAGGACGCGTGCCTGGGTGGCGGGTGCCGGTGTGGACGCTGGCCGTGACGGTTGGCTGGGTCGGCTACTGGTCCACGGTCCACCCCTACGACGAGGGCAGTCTCGGCCGGGCGTTCGGCTGGTGGGCGGTCGCGTGGGCGGTGGCGTTCGTCGCGGTCGCCGAGTCGCAGGCCCGCCGCACGACGCGGTCGCCGGTGACCACATGACCGGCCCCAGGCCCGCCGAGGGGGCGGAGCTCGCCGCTCTGGTCTCCGCCGCAGGGCTGGACCCGACTGATCTCGTCACCCATCAGCCGCTCCCGGACGGCGAGCAGGTGTGGGCGCTGCGCTCCACGAGCGACGGCTGGTTCGCCGACTGGCAACAGCTGCGTGCGCTGGTGGCCGGGACCGGGCGCTGGCCACTGGCCATGACGAGCTGGGGACACGAGATCGATCCGCTGAACCGGCGCGGTGTCGACCCCCGCACCGGGATCGACGAAGGTCCGGCAGCGATCCTCGGGCGGCTGGACGACGTCGACGTCGACGCGATCCTGGACCGGCTCGAGGCCGAGAGCGCGCCGATGCCCCTGGACGAGTGGTTCGAGTACCACGAGGACGCGACCCTCCGGCGCTGCGGAAGTGCGCCGTCCCTGGCCGACCTGCGCGCGGCACTCGGCGACGAGCCGCTCGAGCTGGAGATCGAGCGCTGGCTGCTGCGGTGGGAGCTGACCGAGGGCGGGCTCACAGCCCGATCGGGCGGGGACGCGCGTTACCTGGAGTGGTTCGTGCCAGGCGACCAGCCGGTGCAGCTGTTGCTGCTGCCGCGGGCCGAGCCGTGGAGTGTCGGGGCCTACACCAGTGGCTACGAGTGGGAGTACCCGAACCGGGAGCTCCGGCCGGCACTCTTCCGGCGCTGGGCTGAGCGGTACGGCGCCGAGCCGGCCGCCAACTGGGACACGATGCTGCAGCTCGTCGTCACCCGGCCGCCCAGCACCGTCGAGGACGCTTTCGAGCTGGCCCGGTCCATGGACCTGCTGTGGTCGGACACCGTCGGACGGCCCGGGGATCACGGTCCGCGAGCACGCCTTCGACCTGGTCGGTCGCGACGCGCTGGTTCCTGCACCTGCGTCCCTGAGCCCACCGACCGGGCCACTAGGATCGGGCGCACCATGGGAATCCAGATCTCTCCGAGCCTGCTCGCCTGCGACTTCGCCCACCTGGCCACCGAGGCCGAGCGGATCTCCAACGCCGACTGGCTCCACGTCGACGTCATGGACAACCACTTCGTGCCGAACCTGACGCTCGGGCTGCCCGTCGTCGAGGCGCTCGGGAAGGCGTCCTCCACGCCGATGGACTGCCACCTGATGATCGCGGACCCGGATCGCTGGGCGCCGGCGTACGTCGAGGCCGGTGCGGGCTCGGTGACGTTCCACGTCGAGGCCGCCGCCGCTCCGGTGCGCCTCGCGCGCGAGCTGCGGGCCAAGGGTGCGCGCGCCGGGATGGGTCTCAAGCCGGCCACGCCGATCGAGCCCTACGAGGACCTGCTGCCCGAGCTCGACATGCTGCTCGTGATGACCGTCGAGCCCGGCTTCGGCGGCCAGGCGTTCCTCGACATGGTCGTGCCCAAGATCCGTCGTACCCGCCAGCTCATCGACAAGCACGGCCTCGACCTGTGGCTGCAGGTCGACGGCGGGGTCTCGCTCGAGACGATCGAGCGCTGCGCCGAGGCGGGCGCCGACATGTTCGTGGCGGGCTCGGCCGTGTTCAAGGCCGACGACCCGAACCAGATGGTCGAGGACCTGCGCTCTGCGGCTGCCACCGTCTCGGGTTAGGACTGCGGCTCGGCGACGGGTGCTGCCGACCGCCGTCATCGGCCGACCGCCACCTACGCCTATTGGCCCAGGGCAGGAGCTCATCCCGTCGTTATGGTGATGAGACGTGACGGGCTGCACCCGCGGAGGAGCGACTGATGCCTGGTGACCGCCAGATCCCCAACTTTCTCTACATCGGCACCAGCAAGGCTGGGTCTACGTGGCTCTTCAACGCGCTCTCCGTTCACCCGGAGGTCTACCTGGCGTCGAGCAAGGGCCTGTACTACTTCGACCAGCACTTCGACAACGGAGAGGACTGGTACCTCCACCATTTCGCGGACGCCGGCCCCATGCCTGCCCTGGGTGAGATCTCGCACTCCTATCTCTCGTCACCCGAGGTGCCGGCACGCGTGGCAGCGTTGAACCCGGACATGCGGCTTCTCGTCTGCCTGCGAGAGCCGGTGGACCGCGCTTTCTCCGACTACCTCGATCTCATCAAGAACGGTCTGTACGACGGGTCGTTCGAGGAGGCGCTGCAACAGTTCCCGAGACTCCTGGATCGCGGCCGCTACGCCACCTACCTCCAGGCGTACCTGGATCTGTTCCCGAAGGACCAGATCCTCGTCCAGCTCTTCGATGACCTGCGGGCCGACGCACAGCGCTACGCCGACGAGGTCTTCGAGTTCCTCGGCGTCACCCCCCTCGCGCTCCCTGCTTCGGAGCTGAAGAGCCGCATGCCCGCCGGCACGCCTCGTAGCACCGCGCTGGCCGCGACTGCCAAGTCGGCGTCCCAGCTGGTCAAACGCATCGGTCTCCACCGAGTGCGCTCCCGCGTCAAGCGCTCGGTGGTCCTTCGACAGGCGCTCTACCGCCCCTACAAGGACGACCGCCCGACCGTCGATCCGGCGCTCGCGGCGGAGCTGCGCCAGACGTTCGCCGATGAGGTCCGAGAGCTCGACTCGCTTCTGGACGCGCCCGTCTCACAGCGCTGGGGGTACGAGACGAACCTCGTCGGTGAACCGGACCGCGCCTGAGCTGCGGGAGCAAGGTTCCGCCTGAGTCGACCACGCCGTGCGGAGGGTCACATAGTGGTCCGATACCGCCAACACCTCGGCGTGTGGCAGGCTTGATCCGACGAGTGAACAGCTCGCGTGCTCTGGGGTCGGTGTAATTCCGAGCCGGCGGTGAAAGTCCGCGACCCGGCTGCAGCCAGCAGCCGGTTGACCAGGTGGAACTCCTGGACCGACGGTCAAAGTCCGGATGGGAAGCGCACGCAGCCGTACGCCGTCGGCATCCGATGGGTCCACCAACCCCATCGGTCGGCCGTCGGCAACGGCTCTGTCTTCCACGAGCCCCGGGGTCCGCACAGGACGAGAGGGGCCACCGGATGACCGGCACGCCGGCCGAGCGCGCAGCGATGCTGCGTGCCATCGAGCTGGCCCGGACTCCCGGAGTTCCCCTCGGCCCCAACCCCCGCGTCGGGTGCGTCCTCCTGGCGGCCGACGGTACGACGGTCGCGGAGGGCCACCACCGCGGCGCCGGGACGGCGCATGCCGAGGCCGACGCCCTGGCCCGGGCCGGTGAGATGGCCCGCGGCACCACCGCCGTCGTCACGCTCGAGCCGTGCAACCACACCGGCCGGACCGGTCCGTGCGCCGAGGCGCTGATCAGGGCCGGGGTCACCCGGGTGGTCTACGCCCAGAGCGACACCAACCCGGTCGCGACCGGCGGGGCCGAGACGCTGAGGGCGGCCGGCGTGGAGGTCGAGGGCGGCCTGATGGCGGCCGAGGCCCGCGAGCTCAACCGCACCTGGACCTTCGCGGTCGACCACCGGCGGCCCTTCGTCACCTGGAAGTTCGCCACCACCCTCGACGGCCGGAGCGCCGCTGCGGACGGCACCTCACGCTGGGTCAGCTCGCTGCCCGCACGCCGCGACACCCACCGTCTGCGGGCGCTGTGCGACACGATCCTGGTCGGCACCGGGACGGTCCTCGTGGACGACCCGCAGCTCACGGTCCGCGACGAGGACGACCAACCGCTGCCGCGGGAGCAGCAGCTGCTGCGCGCCGTGATGGGCCTGCGGGACCTCCCGGCCGAGCGGCGGGTGCTCGACGACGCCGCCGAGACCGTCGTACTCCCGACGCGCGACCCGCACGAGGCCCTGGCGACGTTGTTCGCCCGGGACCGGCAGCACGTCTTCCTCGAGGGCGGGCCGACACTGGCGGCGGCGTTCCTCGAGGCGGGGTTGGTCGACGAGGTGGTCGCCTACGTCGCGCCGATGCTGCTCGGGGCCGGACGCAGCGCCGTCGCCGATCTCGGCATCGACACCATCGCCGACGCCCTCCACTTCGACGTCACGGACGTCACCGTCCTCGGCGACGGACCCGACACCAACCTGCGGCTGACCATGACGCCGCTGAAGCAGGCAGGGGACTGAGGAGAGATGTTCACCGGAATCGTGGAGGAGCTCGGCGTCGTCGAGGGTCTCGAGGAGCAGGCGGATGCCATCCGGCTCACCGTCCGCGGCCCGCACGTGGTCACCGACGCCCACCTGGGCGACTCGATCGCGGTCAACGGCTGCTGCCTCACCGTGGCCGAGCGCGACGGCGAGACCTTCACCGCCGACGTCATGCGCGAGACCCTCGACAAGACCTCACTCGGCGCGCTCGAGCCGGGCTCGAAGGTCAACCTCGAGCGCGCCGTCACGGCGAGCACCCGGCTCGGCGGGCACATCGTCCAGGGCCACGTCGACGGCACCGGCGAGGTGCTCAGCCGGACCCCGAGCGAGCACTGGGAGGTCGTCGAGGTCTCCCTGCCGGCCGAGCTGTCGAAGTACCTCGTCGACAAGGGCTCGATCACCGTCGACGGCATCTCGCTGACCGTGGTCGAGGTCCATGACGACTCGTTCACGGTGTCGCTGATCCCGGAGACGCTGGCCCGCACGACGCTCGGCTTCAAGCAGCCGGGGGAGCGGGTCAACCTCGAGGTCGACGTGATCGCCAAGTACGTCGAGCGACTGCTGGGGGCGCGCGCATGAACCCGGTCCACTGGCTGCTCGAGGGCACCATCGACATCCCGGCCTGGTCGGCACTCGGCGTGTCCGCGCCCGCCAGCGCGCTGCTCGTCCGCGAGGTGGTCGGCAACGCGTTCGGCCTGGCCAGTGCGATCGGCGGCCTGCGGCGCCGGGTCTGGGCCTGGCCGGTCGGGATCGTCGGCAACCTGGTGCTGTTCACCGTCTTCGTCGGAGGCATCCTCGACAAGCCGCAGACCGCGGACCTGTGGGGCCAGGCCGGACGGCAGGTCTTCTTCCTGGCGGTGTCCGTCTACGGCTGGTGGCGCTGGCGCCGGAGCGCCCGGCTGGCCCCGGCCGGGACGGGCGACCAGGGCGCGATCACGCCGCGCTGGGCCGGACCGGCCGGGTGGCTCCAGCTCGGTGTCCTGGCCGTGGTCGGCACCACCGGCTTCTACTTCGTGCTGAAGGCGCTCGGCTCCTGGGGCCCGCTCCCGGACGCGTGGATCCTCACCGGATCGATCCTGGCCACCTACGGGATGGCGCGCGGCTGGAACGAGTTCTGGCTGATCTGGATCGCCGTGGACGTCGTCGGCGTGCCCCTGCTCTTCCAGGCCGGCTACTACCCCTCGGCCGTGCTCTACCTCGTGTACGGCGGCTTCTGCATCGCCGGCTTCGTCGCCTGGCTCCGCGCCCAGCGCGCCGCCGGCGCGCCCGACCCCACGTCCCCCGGAACCCCTGAGCGAGAGAAGGTGGCCGCATGAGCGCCCCCAGAGTGCGGCTCGACACGGTCGAGCAGGCGGTCGCCGCCATCGCCGCCGGCAAGGCCGTCATCGTCGTCGACGACGAGGACCGCGAGAACGAGGGCGACCTCATCTTCGCCGCCAGCAAGGCGACCCCGGAGCTGATGGCCTTCACGATCCGCTACAGCTCCGGAGTGATCTGCGCCCCGATGGTCGCCGAGACCCTCGACCGGCTCGGCATCCCGCTGATGACGCCGCACAACCGCGACCGCTACCGGACGGCGTACACCGTCTCGGTCGACGCACGTGACGGCGTCAGCACCGGCATCTCCGCGGCGGACCGCGCCCACACGGTCCGGGTGCTCAACGACTCCGCCACCGAGCCGTTCGAGATCACCCAGCCCGGTCACGTCTTCCCGCTGCGCTACACCGAGGGCGGCGTGCTGGTCCGGCCCGGCCACACCGAGGCGGCGGTCGACCTGGCCCGGATGGCCGGCCTCACCCCGGCCGGCGTCATCTCCGAGATCGTCAACGACGACGGCACGATGAAGCGCGGCCAGCAGCTGCGCGACTTCGCCGACGAGCACGGCCTGTTGATGATCTCGATCGAGGACCTGATCCACTACCGGCGCCGGCACGAGACCCACGTCGAACGGGTCGCTGAGACGCACCTGCCCGCGCGGGCCGGTGACTTCACCGCCTACGGCTACCGGATCACCATCGACGACTCGGAGCACGTCGCGCTCGTCCACGGCGACATCTCCGGTGGCGAGGACGTCCTCACCCGGGTGCACTCCGAGTGCCTCACCGGCGACGTGTTCGGATCCCACCGCTGCGACTGCGGGCCGCAGCTCGAGGAGGCGATGGAGCGCATCGTCAAGGAGGGCCGCGGCATCGTGGTCTACCTCCGCGGGCACGAGGGCCGGGGGATCGGCCTGGTCGCGAAGCTGCAGGCCTACCAGCTCCAGGACGGCGGCCGGGACACCGTCGACGCCAACCTCGACCTCGGGCTGCCCGCGGACGCGCGCCACTACGGCACCGCCACCCAGATCCTGCGCGACCTCGGGGTCGCGTCGGTGCGGCTGCTGACCAACAACCCGGCGAAGGTCACGAGCCTCGAGGAGTACGGCGTGCCCGTCAGCGAGCGTGTCCCGCTCACGCCGCACCCGAACGACCACAACATCGGCTACCTGCTGACCAAGCGCGACAGGATGGGCCATCACCTGCCGGACCTGCAGGGCACGGACGAAGGAGACCACGGATGAGCGGAGCAGGAAGCCCCACCGAGCAGCCGATCGACTGCCACGAGCTCCGGGTCGCGGTCGTCGCCGCCAGCTGGCACCAGCAGGTGATGGACGGGCTGGTCGCCGGCGCCAAGCGCGCCCTCGCGGCCTACCAGGTCGAGGCGCCGACCCTGGTGCGGGTCCCCGGCTCCTTCGAGCTGCCGGTCGTCGCCTCCGCGCTGGCCGAGGAGGGGTACGACGCCGTCGTCGCCCTCGGCGTCGTGATCCGCGGCGGCACCCCGCACTTCGACTACGTCTGCTCGGCCGCGACCGACGGCCTGTCCCGCGTCGCGCTGGACTCGGGGACGGCGGTCGGCTTCGGCCTGCTCACCTGCGACACCGAGGAGCAGGCCCTCGACCGCGCCGGGCTCGAGGGCTCCTCGGAGGACAAGGGCTACGAGGCCACCTCGGCCGCCCTGGTGACAGCGATGTGCCTGAAGAAGATCCATCGCAGCTACGAGGCGGACGAGCAGTTCTGAGACGGCGCCCACGGCGGGCCGGACGGCACGCCGTACCCTGGACCCGTCCTGCGAGGACTACACGGAAAGCATGCGGATGAAGACGTTCGAGGAGCTCTGGACCGAGCTCAACGAGAAGGCACAGACCCGACCCGAGGGCAGCGGCACCGTCGCGGCCCTCGACGCCGGCGTCCATGCGATCGGCAAGAAGCTGGTCGAGGAGGCTGCCGAGTCCTGGATGGCCGCGGAGCATGAGGGTCGCGAGCGCGCAGCCGAGGAGATCAGCCAGCTGATCTACCACGCCCAGGTGCTGATGATCGCCAGCGGCATCAGCCTCGACGACGTCTACGCCCACCTCTGAGCTCTCCCGAGGAGACACCCCGCATGAGCACCGACCTCCTGAGGATCGCGATCCCCAACAAGGGCTCGCTGTCCCAGTCCGCCTCCGACATCCTGCGTGAGGCCGGCTACAAGCAGCGCAGCGACGGCAAGCAGCTGACCCTGACCGACGAGGACAACGGCGTCGAGTTCTTCTACCTGCGCCCGCGCGACATCGCGCTGTACGTCGGCGAGGGCACCCTCGACATCGGGATCACCGGCCGTGACCTGCTGCTCGACTCCGGCGCCAAGGCCGAGGAGGTGCTGCGGCTCGGCTTCGGCCGGTCGCGGTTCCGCTTCGCCGCCCGCCCCGGCACGGTCACCGCGATCGACGACCTCGCCGGCAAGCGGATCGCGACGTCGTACGACGGGGTGGTCCGCCGCTACCTCGAGGAGCGCGGGATCGATGCGACGGTCACCCGCCTCGACGGCGCGGTGGAGACCAGCGTGCAGCTCGGTGTCGCCGACGTGATCGCCGACGTGGTCGAGACCGGCAGCACGTTGCGCCAGGCCGGCCTCGAGGTGTTCGGTGAGCCGATCCTCGAGTCCGAGGCGGTCCTGATCACCCGCGCCGGCGCGAGCCTGCCGTCGGGCTTCGAGATCTTCCAGCGCCGCCTCGAGGGCGTCCTCGTGGCGCGCTCCTACGTGATGATGGACTACGACATCCGCGTCGAGCGGGTCGAGGAGGCCGTCGCCCTCACCCCCGGGATCGAGAGCCCCACCGTGTCGCCCCTTCATCGCGAGGGGTGGGTCGCGGTGCGGTCGATGGTCCGCCGTGACGCCGCCCAGCGCGTGATGGACGAGCTCTACGAGCTCGGTGCCCGCGGCATCCTCTCCACCGACATCCATGCCTGCCGGCTCTGAGCCGGGGGAGCCGCTCGTGACGCTGCCGCACACCTTCCGTCCCTTCGGCGCACGGATCGCGGTGTACGCGCTCGGCGGCATGCTGTTCGCGGTCGGCCTGGCCATCTGGATCGCGTTCCCGCCGGAGATCCGGGCCAAGTTCACGCCGTTCCAGATCGGCACGATCGTCTTCCTCAGCCTGGGCTTCGCGGCCCTCGGCTGGGGCATCGCGCGCAGCCGCGTCGAGGCCCGCGAGGAGGGGATGCGGGTGATCAACGGCTACCGCGTCCGCGACTACGAGTGGACCGAGGTCCTCGGCATCACCCTGCGCCCCGGCAGTCCGTGGGCGGTTCTCGACCTCAGTGACGGTACGTCGGCCAGCGCGATCGGCATCCAGGGCTCCGACGGGCCCCGGGCCGCTCGTCAGGTCCGGCAGCTCCGCGCCCTGGCCGAGCAGCACTCCCGCACCGACCGCAACGACTGACCGCCACGTCGAGTCGGCGCGTCTGGTCGCGCGGCTGGTGTCGAGTCGGCGCGTCTGGTCGCGCGGCCTGTGTCGAGTCGGCGCGTCTGGCGGGCTCGCGCCTACTTGGGCCAGCCGTTTGCGCCGACTCGGCGGTGTTCAGACGACCGTTTGCGCCGACTCGGCGGGTTCAGACGACCGTTTGCGCCGACTCGGCGGAGAGGGCCAAGGCGTCGAGGGCCGCGGTGAAGCACTCCATCGGAGGGGTGACGAGACCTGCGCCGACCTGGCCGGTGCCGGCGACCCGGCCGGCCATGCCGGTGTTGATCTGCGGCAGCACTCCGGAGCGCACCACCGAGGTCACGTCGATGCCGGTCGGGGCGCCGCGGAACTCCAGGATCGGGATCGCGAAGGCCGGGTTCTCGCCGACGGTGATGCCGTACATCCGTTGCGTGGTCGCCAGCGCGTCCGGCACCGAGCCGCCGACGAAGCGGACGATCGCCGGCGCGGTCGCCATCGACATGCCGCCGATGCCCGCGGTCTCGGTGATCGCCGAGTCGCCGATGTCGGGGTTGGCGTCCTCCGGCCCGTAGGCCCCGAGGTAGAGCCCCTCCGGGGTGTTCGCCGGCGCGGTGAACCACTGGTCACCCGTGCCGGAGGTCTGGATGCCGAAGTCGGTGCCGTTACGGGCCATCACCGTGACCACCGAGGAGCCGGGGATCCCGGCCGCGGCCCGGGTCTGCAGCTTGCAGGCCGGCATCACCAGGTTGAGGAAGAAGTGGTCGTTGCCGGAGACGAACCGGACCGCCTCGGCGACCTCGGCGGAGGGACGGCCCGAGTCGATCATCGCGGGCAGCACCTCGCGCAGGAACATCAGCGTGCCGGCGCGGTTGCGGTTGTGTCCCTCGTCGCCCATCTGCACCATCTGCGCGATGATCGCGCGGACGTCGACCGGGCCCGTGGCGCGGACGGCCTGCTGGAGCAGCGGGCCGAGCACGTCGCCCATCCAGCGCAACCGATCGATCACCTCAGGCCCGTAGGCGCCGTACCGCAGCACCTTCCCGAGCCCTTCGTTGAGCGAGCACCAGGACGTGTTGCCGTGCACCTCGTCGCGCAGCTCGAAGACCCACATCGACGGCGACACGACACCGGCCATCGGGCCGACCGCGCCGCGATGGTGGCAGGGCTCCCAGCTGACGCCGTCGCCGGCGGCGAGCTTCCGCTCGGCCTCCTCCGGGTCGGCGGCGAGGCCTTCGAGCAGGAGGGCACCGATCAGCGCGCCGCGCATCGGGCCGGACGCGCGCTCCCAGTCCACCGGGGGACCGGCGTGCAGGAGCTGACCGGCCTCCAGGCCGAGTGCCTCGGAGGCCGGGCGGACGTCGACCAGGGTCGCCTCGGCGGCCAGCATCGCGGCGAGCGCCTTGTCGTTGGCGGTACGGCGGCGCACGTCGCCCATCACGGCCGCCAGCGAGGCCGGGTCGCCGACGGGCGGTTGCCAGTCGACCCGGTGGGTGGTGACGGCCTGCTGCTCGACGGCGTCGGCGAGCAGGCCTGCGCCGGCCGTCACCACGTCGGTCGGGGTGAACAGGCCGTTCATGACGCGCCTCCGGAGATCAGGTCGAGGGCCGCACGCGTGGCGGCGGCGTTGGACAGGTGGACGGCCGCACCGGCGGCGTTGAGGGCGGCGCACTGCGCGCGGGTGCCCTGCGGGTCGTCCTGGGTGCCGATGACGGAGACGACGACCGGGAGACCCGCCTCGGTGGCCCGGCGGACCGGCTCCACGAGGGAGGCGGCCGGGTCGGGGTCGGAGCCTGTCCCGAGCACCACGTCGAGCAGCAGCACTCCCGCGCCGGGGTCGTCGATCTCGGCGAGCAGCCGCTCGACGCGGAGCGTGCCGTCGATCATCGGGTGCGGCCGGCCGCGGGTGAGCTCGTCGTCGCCGAAGTCGATCATCGTGTGCCCGCGCGCCTTCATGTCCGCACCCAGCGCGTCGGCCGGGTCCAGCGGGATGTTCGAGGCGATCGGGCCGAGCGCCCCGGCGGCGATCAGCATCGCCTCGTCGCACAGGGTGCCGCCGGCGAACAGGCCGCGCAGCGAGCCGCCCGGCCTCCCGACAGCGACGGCGCCCGGCCAGCACTCGGGGGCGGACCAGGTCCGGCCGGTGGCCTCGACGACCGAGCGGGCGGTAGCGGTGAGGTCGGGCTGGCCGGCCCCGAGCAGCCCGAAAAGCACGGGGGTGCCCAGCGTCTCCGCGTGCGCCCGGACCGCGTCGGCGACAGCAGCGGCCGGGGGCTTCGAGACGACCACGATCAGCTCGGTCCCGGGATCGGCGTCGAGCAGGTCGAGTGCCCGCAGCGTCGACCGGCCCGCCACAGCCTCGGAGAGGTCGCGGCCGCCGACACCGAGACAGTGGGAGACGCCCACACCGGCGCCGTCGAGCAGCGACATCAGGTGCTGGGCTCCGGTGCCGGAGGCGGCGACGATCCCGACGGGGCCGGGCCGGACCACGTTGGCGAAGCCGAGCCCGACGCCGCCGACGACGGCGGTGCCGCAGTCGGGGCCCATCACCAGGACACCGGCTTCGGCTGCGCGGTCCTTGAGCGCGACCTCCTGCTCGACGGGCACGTTGTCGCTGAAGACCATCGTGAGCAGGCCGGCGTCCACGGCGTCGAGGGCGTCGGCGAAGGCGTACTGCCCCGGGGTCGAGATCAGCGCCACGGTCGTCGCGGGGTCGGCCGACTCCGCGGCGGCAGCGACGGTGGCGGCGGGCGGGGCGGACCCGAACCCGCTCGAGGCCGGTCGTGACGACTCCGAGAGCGCGGCATCGACCTCATCCCTGGCGGCCGCCAGCGCCTCGTCGGTGGAGGCCTCCAACGCGACCAGCATCTCGTTGCCGCTCAGGCCGGCCGGGACGTCGAAGCCCATGCCTGCAGCCAGCTCGAGGTTCAGGTCCGTGGCCATCGCGACCAGCGCCGCGGTCACGCCGTCGAGTGCGCCGACCCGTTTGCTGACCTGCATCAGCGTCACCGAGTCGACGTAGGCGCCCTTGCGGGTCTCCAGCGTGCGGGTCATGCGGCTCCTTCGTGGCTGCCGAGTGGTGCGCGGGTCGTGAGCGTGTGGGCGACGCCGTCGAGCAGGGCGCCTCCGGAGGAGTGGCCGACCGCCCGCAGGCGGGCGACCGGGCCGTCGAGGTCGCCACCGCGGCACAGCACGGTGATCAGCTCGGCGAGCTGTGGGGTGGCGTAGCCGTCCAGGGCGTGGTGCAGCATCCCGCGCGAGACCGCGGTGGTGCGTCGCGTGGCCAGCGCCTCCCGGGTCGCGGCGCACCATGCCTCGAGGCGCGGGTCGGCGGTGGCGTGGGCGGCCACGAGCGCGCCGGCCAGGACGTCGTCGCCCTCGGGCGTGAGGCCGGCGCCCCTTCCCACGAGCGAGAAGGGCACCAGTGCGTCGTACTCCGTGTAGTCGAGCGCACGGATCCGTTCCGGCGCCGGGGGCACCAGCCCGGTCGGACGGGCCGGGTGCCACCAGCGGGTGACCCGCCAGGTGGCGTCGACCAGCACCTGCGCGGTGGGGAGCGTCGCGGTGACGAACGTGTGGGGGAGCAGTACGGCGTCCGGCGTGGCCACGCACAGCACCGGGACGTCGGAGCGGCCGGTGTCGTAGTGGACCGAGGTGCGGGTCCGGGCGACTTCGGCGAGCCTGAGCCCGGGCTGCACCAGCAGGTCCGCGAGCAGCGTCGAGGCGGCACCCGGGAACTCCCCGGAGAACTCGTCGACAGGCGTGGGCGAGGTCACCCGCCCGAGCCTACGACTCCGGTACCGTCCTCTGCATGGGAGAACTTGCCAACGATCTCCACGACGGTGGGCGTGAGTTGCCAGCGGGGGACGTGGGCCAGATGCTCACCCTGCTCGAACGCCGGGACGGCGTGCAGCGCGAGCTCGTCAATGCCGTCCTCGCCGGCGGGGAGCTGACCGAGGTGGCCTCGCGGATCCGCGACACCTTCGGCGGCTCGGTGCTGGTGACCACCGTCGACGGCCGGGTGCTCTGCCTCGAGGGCGACCCGGATGCGTTGGCGGCGATCCGCGTCTCCTCGGTGTTCCACCCGAGCGGGCGGTTCCTCGCGGAGGTCTCGGTCCCGGGGCTGCACACGGTCGGGGACCTCGCCGGCTCGCACGCCGTCGTCCCGGTCGCAGGCGGCCGGATCGACCACGGACGCCTGGTGCTGTTCCACCCCGAGCGTGACCTCGACGCCGAGGACCTCGCGGTGCTCGAGCGGGCCGCGGACGTGGTGGCGATCTGCCTGACCAAGCAGCTCGCCGTGACCGCGGTCGAGAGCAAGTACCGCGGCGACTTCCTCCGCGACGTGCTCAGCGGCCGCGCCGGCGAGGGCGACGACGTGGTCGGCCACGCCCGCAGCCTCGGCTGGGACCTGGCCCGGCCGTTGGTGGTCGTCGTCGCCGCTCTGGACACCGAGCACGGGCCGCCGATGTCGCACGGCTACCAGGGACCGCTGGAGCTCGAACGGTTCTCCGCCGCCTGGTCGACGGTCGTGGGCCGCGACCCCGGCACGCCGGTCGTCGGGTTCGCCGCCGAGGTCGTCGCGCTGCTCCCGGTGGCCGAGCCCGGGGCGGAGCGCGCGGTGGTCGAGCGGGCGGTGCGCGGGGTGCGTGGCGACGGGGGCGGCGGCCGGCGTACCTTCGCCGCCGGCGTCAGCCGGGTCGTCACCGCCGCGGAGGAGCTGCCCGCCGCCTACGAGCAGGCCCGCAAGGCGCTCCAGGCCGGGCGACGCCTGCACGGGGCTAGCGCGGTCGCGCACTTCGACGACCTCGGGGTGTTCCGGCTGCTCAGCCTGATCGAGGACGAGGACGAGCTCGGACGGTTCGTCGACGAGACGCTCAAGGAGCTCGCGCCCGGTCCTGCGGCCACCGCGGAGGCGGCCACCCTGCGCGAGACCCTCCAGGTCCTGCTCGACCACAACCTCAACGTCGCCGAGGCCGCGCGCGAGCTGCACTTCCACTACAACACGCTGCGCTACCGGATCGGCAAGATCGAGCGGATCGTCGGCCCGTTCAGCGGGGACGCGACCCTGCGCCTGGACCTCGCGCTCGCGCTGCGCATCGTCGCCCTCCGCGAGCTCTGAGCCCCGAGGCGTCCATTGGCAACAGTCGCCAGGTTCGGGGCCGTGGTTTCGGCAGATCTGCGCTGTGCGTGTCCTTTGTCGACGTGCTGAACTCGGGCACAGTGAGCGGGACCCGTGACGCAAGTCACCCCTGGGGTCATTGGGTGCACCGATCCGCAACGAGCGGTGCCTGAGCAGGGAGGCCTGCAATGGCTTTTGGTTGGAAAGTCGTCTACGACGGAAAGACGCCGCCTCCTGGTGCGGCGGTAGCGCCTGACGAACGGCTGTCCTGGGGGAGGACCGCAGGACTCGGCGCGCAGCACGTGGTGGCCATGTTCGGAGCCACGTTCGTGTTCCCGATCGTCATGGGGCTCAACGCGAACCTCGCGATCATGATGAGCGGCATCGCCACGATCTGCTTCCTGCTGATCGTCAAGAACAAGGTCCCGAGCTACCTCGGCACCTCGGCGTCCTTCGTCGGTGGAGCCGCGGCGATCTACGGCCAGGGCGGCGGTCCGGAGGACGTGACCGGCGCCATCCTGGTCGCCGGCCTCGTGCTGGCCCTCGTGGGTGTCGGCGTGCACTTCGCCGGCTCGCACGTGCTCAACGCGGTGCTCCCGCCGGTCGTCACCGGCGCCGTCGTGATGCTGATCGGGTTCAACCTCGCGCCCGTCGCCACCCAGGTCTACATGCCCTCCGACCCGTGGGTCGCGCTGATCACGATGGCCGCGGTCATCCTGATGGCGGTCGGTCTGCGCGGGTTCATGGGCCGCATCGCGATCTTCCTGGGCCTGATCTTCGGCTACATCGTGTCGTGGCTGGCCGACCTGATGTTCGGCAAGACCTCACTGCCGCTGCCGAGCAACCCCGAGCCCGGCCCGCACTGGCGGGTCGACTGGTCGTCGGTGAAGAACGCCGACTGGTTCGGCTTCCCGTCCAAGACGGTCGAGGGCCTCGTGGGCAACCAGGGCGCCGCGGACAACCTCGGCGCGGTCGGCTGGCACACGCCGGCGTTCTCGGTCGGCTTCACCCTGCTCGTGCTCCCGGCCGTGATCGCCCTGGTCGCGGAGAACGTCGGTCACGTGAAGGCAGTCGCCGAGATGACCAAGACCGACCTCGACCCGATGATGGGTCGAGCGGTCGCCGCCGACGGTGTCGGCACGGTCATCGCCTCCGCCGTGGGCGGTTCGCCGACCACGACGTACGCCGAGAACATCGGCGTCATGGCCGCGACCCGGGTCTACTCGACCGCGGCCTACTACGTGGCCGCCGGCGTCGCGGTCCTGCTCGGTCTGGTGCCGAAGTTCGGGGCCATCGTGAACAACACCCCGCCGGCCGTGCTCGGCGGCATCACGCTGGTGCTCTACGGCATGATCGGGCTGCTCGGTGCCAAGATCTGGAAGGAGAACGGGGTCGACTTCGCCAAGCCGGTCAACCTCGTTCCCGTGGCCGCGGGCATCATCCTCGCCATCGGCAACGGGGAGCTGAAGATCACCGACGACTTCACCCTCAGCGGGATCGCGCTCGGCACGCTGGTCGCCGTCATCGGCTACCACCTCGCCAACGCGTTCGCGCCGAAGGACCTCGACGAGGGCGCGGTCATCGCGGTCGGCCACCCGGGTGTCCACCACGAGGACGATGTCCCGCCGGGTCACGAGTCCGGCGCGCACCGCAGCTAGTCCCAGCCCGCACTACCAAGGAAGCTCGTGAAGCCACCCCCGTTCACCTACCACCGTCCGCGCTCCACCGACGAGGCCGTGCAGATGCTTGCCGATCTCGACGGGGAGCCCGGCGGGGCCAAGGTCCTCGCGGGTGGCCAGAGCCTCGTCCCGTTGATGTCGATGAGGCTGGCCGCACCCGGCCACCTCGTCGACATCAACCACCTCCCCGGTCTCGACACCGTGGAGGTCACCTCGAGCGGCGTACGCGTCGGCGCGCTCGCCCGGCACTCCCGGGTCGAGCGCGACGACGCGGCGTACGCCGACCTTCCCCTCCTGCGCCAGGCACTGCGCCACGTCGCGCACCCGACCATCCGCAACCGCGGTACGACGGTCGGCAGCCTCGTCCACGGCGACCCGGCCGCGGAGATGACCGCGGTCCTGGCGCTGCTCGACGGCAGCGTGGAGCTCGCCGGGCCCGGCGGCACCCGTGAGGTGCCGGCTGCGGACTTCTTCCTCGGCCCCATGGAGACCGCGACGGCTCCGACCGAGCTCGCCGTGGCAGCCACCTTCCGACGACCGCCGACGGGCAGCGGATCGGCGTTCCTGGAGATGGCACGTCGCCACGGCGACTACGCGATGTGCGGGGTGGCGGCCGTCGTCACGGTCGACCCCGACCTCGCCGTCACAGCCGCACGGGTGGGCCTGATCAGCGTCGGCCCCGGACCGGTCGTCGTCGACCTCGCCGGCGCCATCTCCGGCAGCGGCGGCGGCATCGACACCGCCCGGCTGCGCGAGCTCCTCGACACCGTCATCGACCCGGAGGACGACATCCACGCCACCGCCGCCTACCGGCGCAACCTCGCCCACGTGCTCACCGAGCGTGCCGTCGGGCAGGCTCACGACGACGCCGTTGCCCGGCGCCGCGACGGGAGGGCCGCCTGATGGAGCAGCTCGTCCCGGTCTCCCTCACCGTCAACGGCACCCGCCACGAGCTCGAGCTGCCGGCCCGCCGGCTGCTCTCCGACGCGCTCCGGCACGACCTCCGGCTCACCGGCACGCACGTCGGCTGCGAGCACGGCGTCTGTGGCGCGTGCACCGTCCTCGTCGACGGCGCCCCCACCCGGTCGTGCCTCGTCTTCGCGGTCAGCCTCGAGGGCGCCGAGGTCACCACCGTCGAGGGCTGCCGGTCCGCCGACGGCGGGATGGGCCCCGTCCAGCAGGCGTTCCGCGACTGCCACGCGCTGCAGTGCGGCTTCTGCACCCCGGGCTTCATCACCACCGTCACCGCGTTCCTCGACGAGAACCCCGCGCCCTCCAAGGAGCAGGCCCGCGAGGCGATCAGCGGCAACCTCTGCCGGTGCACCGGCTACCAGAACATCGTCGCCGCGGTCGGCCGTGCCGCCGAGCTCCGGGCCGGTGAGACGGCATGACCACGAAGCTGTTCGGCCAGCCGGTGCTCCGCTCGGAGGACCCGCGTCTGGTCACCGGCCGCGGCCGCTACCTCGACGACCTCGGGCACGACGCGCTGGAGGTCGCGTTCGTGCGCAGCCCGCACGCGCACGCGCGGATCGTCGACATCGACGTGACCGACGCCCTCGACGTCGACGGACTGGTGGCGATCTTCACCTACGACGACCTCGCCGCCGACGAGTCCAGCCGGGTCGCGGAGCCCCTGCCGCTGCTGATCCCGCACCCGACGCTCACCCACGGGCGCACCCAGTTCGCCCTGGCCAAGGACGAGGTCAACTACGTCGGCGAAGCCATCGTCATGGTGGTGGCCTCGAGCCGCTACACCGCCGAGGACGTGGTCGGGCGGATCCGCGTCGACTACGACTTCCTCCCCGCCGTGGTGGGCATCGAGGCCGCCCGCGCCGCTGAGCACCTCGTCCACGAGGACGTGCCCGGCAACGTCGCGGCCGTCATGGTCCAGGAGACCGGAGACGCCGACGCCGCCATCGACGCGGCCCCGCACCAGCTCGAGCTCGAGCTCGGGATCGAGCGAAGCGCGTCCATGCCGATGGAGGGCAAGGGCGTCCTCGCGAAGTGGGACACCGACGACCTGTCGCTCACCGTGCACACGTCCACGCAGACCTCGACAAGCGTGCGCCAGGCGATCGCGGCCAAGCTTGCGCTGCCGGTCGACCGCGTCGAGGTGATCACTCCCGACGTCGGCGGCGGCTTCGGGGTGAAGATCGTGCACCCGTGGCCCGAGGAGGTGCTCGTCCCGTGGGCGGCCTGCCGGCTCGAGCGTCCGGTGAAGTGGACCGAGGACCGCCGCGAGCACTTCGTCTCCAGCGCGCACGAGCGGGCCCAGCTGCACCAGGTCCGGGTCGGCTACGACGACGACGGCCGGCTGCTCGGCCTGTCGGTGAAGTTCTGGCACGACAACGGCGCCTACACGCCCTACGGACTGATCGTCCCGATCATCACCTCGACGCAGCTGCTCGGCCCCTACAAGCCCGGCGTCTACCGGGTCGAGTTCGCCAGCCTCTACACCAACACCGTGATCGTCACCCCCTACCGCGGCGCCGGCCGGCCGCAGGGCTGCTTCGTCATGGAGCGCACGATGGACGCCATCGCCCGCGACCTGGGCCTCGACCGGACCGTCGTGCGCGAGCGCAACTTCATCCAGCCCGGCGAGATGCCCTTCGACCAGGGCCTGATCTTCCAGGACGGTCGGCCGCTGATCTACGACTCAGGCGACTTCCCGGCGTCGCTCGACAAGCTCAAGGAGCTCGTCGGCTGGGACGACTTCGAGGCCTACCGCGACCAGGCCCGGGCCGAGGGACGCCGGGTCGGCATCGGGATGGCCTGCTACGTCGAGGGCACCGGTGTCGGTCCCTACGAGGGCGGCCACATCCGGGTCGAGACCGACGGCACCGTCGTGGTGTCGACGGGCCTGACCACGCAGGGTCAGGGCCACCAGACGATGCTCGCCCAGATCGTCGGCGACGAGCTGGGCGTGCCCTTCGACAAGATCCGGGTCACCACCGGCGACACCCGGCGGTTCAAGTACGCCGTCGGCACGTTCGCGTCGCGCACCGCCGTGATGAGCGGCAGCGCGGTCGCCGTCACCGCCCGCAAGGTCCGTGAGAAGGCGCTCCGGATCGCCGCGCAGGCCCTCGAGGCCTCCGTCGACGACCTCGAGATCGTCGACGGGCACGTCCAGGTCAAAGGTTCGCCTTCGGCCCAGATCGACCTGGGCGCGGTCGCCGTACTCTCCAACCCGCTGCGCTACGCCTTCGACGAGGCCTCGAAGCGGGCCACCCAGTTCGCCGCTCCGGCCGACCCGAACCGACCACCGGTCGAGGCGGGGGAGTCGCCCGGGCTCGAGGGCACCGACTACTACTCGCCGCCGCGCTCGACCTTCGCCAACGGCATGCACGCGGTCGTGGTCGAGACCGACCCGGAGACCGCCGACATCAAGATCCTGCGCTACTGCGTCGTGCACGACTGCGGCACGCTCATCAACCCGATGATCGTGGAGGGCCAGATCCACGGCGGCGTCGCACAGGGCGTCGGAGGGGCGCTCTACGAGCGGATGGAGTACGCCGCCGACGGGCAGCTGCTCAACGCGTCCTTCATGGACTTCCTGATGCCCTACGCCTCCGAGGTGCCCGAGGTGGAGATCGACCACCTGGTCACCCCGTCGCCGCTGAACCCGCTCGGCGTCAAGGGCGCGGGCGAGGCCGGCGTGATCCCGGGCTCCGCCGCCATCGCCGCGGCCATCGAGGACGCCGAGGACATCGTCATCACCCGCATGCCGATCTCGCCCAGCGAGCTCTACGACCTCAGGGCGCAGCGCCATGGCTGAGCGGTCAGTGGCCAGGAACCTCGAGAGCGTCGGATCGGCTGTAGTGGCCGACCGCGTCGAAGTAGCGTTTCGCCGCCAACCCTCGGCCGAGGTCGCACTCTGCGACCAGGAGCGCTTCCTGGTCATAGACGGGTCCCGCGATGATCGAGCCCTGGGTCGGTTCCACGATGCAGGCGCCACCGCGCCCGAGACTCTCGAGGTCGGCCGGGATCGGCACCGGGAAGTCGGCGGGGAACGCGTCGCGCGGAAGGTATTGCGGCACGCTCACCACGAAGGCGCCGGACTCGATCGCGATGTGGCGCACAGTCGCGAGCCAGCCGTCGCTGTCGTCGGCAGTGGGCGCGACCCACACCTGGACACCCGAACGCATGAGTGCCCAGCGAGCCAGGGGCATCCGGTTCTCCCAGCAGATGAGTCCGCCCACCCTGCCGAGTCCGTCGACCTCGACCGCGCCGATGTCGTCACCGGCGCCGATGCCGTGGAAGATCCGTTCGTGCATCGTCGGCATGGTCTTGCGGTGTCGCGAGAGCACGCCCTGGGGTCCGAGCAGGAGCAGCGTGTTGTAGAGGCTGCCCGGTCTTCCGTCCTCGCGCTCGTTGACGCCGATCGCGAGATGGACTCCCTTGTCTCGACAGGCGTCGACCAGACGCCGGACCTGCGGACCGTCCACGTCGACCGCCGACTCCCACATCCGGCGCCACAGCTCGTCGAAGCCCCCGAAGTGGGCGCCGTCGGCGGCCCACGCTCCGCTCGGATAGACCGACAGGAAGCACTCGGGCAGGACCAGCAGCTGCGCCCCGGCCTCGGCCGCGCGCGCAATCAGGTCCACGGCCTTGTCGACCGACGCGTCGACGTCCAGCACCACCGGCGTCGCCTGCGCAGCCGCGACCCGCACGGTCGGGAACTGTGTCATCTGCCCACAGTAGTGCCGTGCCGGGTCCGCCAGAGGGCCTTAGCACTTACCGCCATGCAACGGAGGAACCGATGAAGGTGTCCGGCACGTCCACGCTCAACGCCGACCGGGCGACGGTGTTCGCCGCCCTGAACGACCCGGCCGTCCTGGTCGCCACGATCCCCGGCTGCCAGCGCCTCGAGGCCCTGGGCAGCGACTCCTACAAGATGACCGTCGCTGCGGGCGTCGGCTCGATCAAGGGCGTGTACGACGGCGAGGTCGTCCTCTCCGACCACCAGGAGCCGACGTCGTTCACGATGAAGGCCCAGGGCGCAGGAGCCCCCGGCACGATCGGCGCCGAGGTCATGGTGATCCTCGAGGACGGCCCCGGCAGGCGGCACGATCCTCAGCTACGACGCCGACGCCGTCGTCGGCGGCATGATCGGCGGCGTCGGCCAGCGCATGCTCACCGGCGTCTCCAAGCGCATGGCCGACGAGTTCTTCCGCAACGTCGACACCGTCCTCGCCGGCGCCGTGGTTGCGTCCGCGGGCTTCCCCGCCGGAACCGGGGCGCCGAAACCATCCGGCCTCGCTTCGCTCGGCCTCCCGCCGGACCCATCCACCGTCGCCCCGGCTCCGTCGGTCCAGCCCGCTGGCAGGCCCGTCGCCGGCCAGGTCTTCAACGCTCCCCAAGCACTCTCTGGGGCAGGGGCCGGGCCTGGCTTCGTGGTGGGCGTCGCCGTCGGGGCTGCTGCTGCGCTCGCGGGGGTCATCGTCGGGGGCTGGATCGCCGGGACGGCGTCGTTCTGATCCTCATGCCTGACATCAACGTCTACAGCACTGCTCGGCAGATGGTCGCCGCTGTTGCTGCCAAGGAGATCTCGGCGCGGGAGCTGCTCGAGCTGCATCTCACGCAGATCGACCGCGTGAATCCGTCCGTCAACGCGGTCGTCTCGATGGACGTCGAGCGGTCGCGTGCCTCGGCCGCGGAGGCCGACGAGGCCACGGCGCGCGGCGACGAGCTGGGCCCGCTGCACGGCTTGCCGCACGCGTTCAAGGACACCCACGAGGTGGCCGGCTGGACGACCACGTTCGGGTCGCCGCTGCGGGAGAAGCACGTGCCCAAGCGCGACGAGCTGATCGTGGAGCGGATCCGCGAGGCCGGCGTGGTCGTGGTGGGCAAGACCAACGTCCCCGAGTGGGCGGCCGGCTCGCACACGTTCAACCCCATCTTCGGCACCACCCACAACCCCTACGACCTGAGCCGTTCCGCAGGCGGGTCGAGCGGGGGAGCGGCAGCCGCCCTCGCGTCCGGGATGGTGCCGCTCGCCGACGGCAGCGACATGGGTGGATCGCTGCGCAACCCCGCCTCGTTCTGCAACGTCGTAGGGCTGCGTCCGTCCGTCGGCCGGGTCCCGGCCTGGCCGACCACCAACGCCTGGGAGCTGACGTCGGTCGGCGGGCCGATGGCACGCAACGTCGAGGACCTCGCGCTGCTGCTGTCGGTGATCGCCGGTCCGAGCACGAGGTCCCGGACGTCGCTCGAGACGCCCGGCAGCACGTTCGCGCCGCCGCTCACGGGTGACCTCAAGAGCCTCCGGGTCGCGCTGACGACCGACCTCGGCGGCGCTTTCCAGGTGGACGACCAGGTCGCCGGGATCGTCCGGGCCCAGGCCGGCGTACTCACCTCCGCCGGCGCCCACGTCACCGACGACCACCTCGACGTCACCGGCGCCGAGGCCGCCTTCCGGACGCTCCGGGCCTGGCTGTTCCAGCACCGGTTCGGCGCGATGCTCGCCAAGCGGCCCGAGGCGTTCAAGCCATCGCTGGCCGACAACATCCGCGCGGGCGAGAGCCTGACCGGGGCGGACGTGGCGACGGCCTACCAGCGGCTCACCTCGCTGGCCGAGAAGGTGCGGCTGTTCTTCGAGAAGCACGACGTGCTCGTGCTTCCGGTCAGCCAGGTGCCGCCGTTCGACGCGGGGGAGGAGTACCCCACGACGATCAACGGCCAGGAGCAGGAGACCTACCTCGACTGGATGCGCTCGGCGTTCCTCATCACCGTCACCGGCTGCCCGGCGATCTCGGTCCCGGCCGGCTTCACCAGCGAGGGGTGGCCGGTCGGCGTCCAGATCGTCGCCGCCCCCAAGAACGAACGACTGCTGCTCGAGGTCGCGCACGCCTTCGAGCAGCTCACCCGCGTCGGTGACCGGCGCCCGGACCTGACCCCCACGGAAGAGAACCGATGACAGTGCCGTCAACGCCCCGCAGCATCAGGATCGGCATCGACACCGGTGGCACGTTCACCGACGTCGTGGCCGTCGACGAGCACACCGGCGAGCTCGCCGCCACCAAGACGCCGTCCACTCCGCACGACCCGGCCGTCGGCTTCATGGCCGGCGTGCACAAGGTGCTCGGCATGCTCGGGCTCGACGGCGACGCAGTGAGCGCGGTCAGCCACGGCACGACCGTCGCCACCAACAAGCTGCTCGAGGGCAAGGTCGAGAACCTCGGCTTCATCACCACCGAGGGCTACGAGTTCATGCTCGAGATCGCCCGGCAGTCGGTGCCGGACGGCTACGGCAACTCCTACTTCTGGGTGAAGCCGGACCGGATCGTGCCGGCCCACCGGGTGAAGACCGTGGTCGGGCGGATGAACGTCGACGGCGAGGAGCTCCGCCCGTTCGACCCCGAGAGCGCGATGAAGGCCGCCCGCTTCTTCCGGGACGCGGGGATCAACACGATCGGCGTGTGCTTCCTGCACTCCTACGCCAACGACGCCCACGAGCTCGCGATGCGCGCGATCCTCGCCGAGGTCCACCCGGCGGCGACGGTGTCGATCTCGAGCGAGGTGCTGCGCGAGTACCGCGAGTACGAACGCTCCGTCACCACGCTGGTCGACGCCGCGGTGAAGCCGAACATCCGCAAGTACGTCGACAACATCGCCGGCCACCTGGCCTCGCTCGGCAGCGGCATCCCCTTCTACGTGATGAAGTCCAACGGCGGCGTGCTCTCCGCCGAGGAGGTCGTGCACCAGCCGATCACCACCGTGCTCTCCGGCCCGGCGGCCGGCGCGCTCGGCGCCGCGGTGGTCGCGGAGAAGGCGGGCTTCCCGCAGGTGGTCACGTGCGACGGCGGCGGTACGTCGACCGACGTCACCGTCGTCATCGACGGCCAGCCGGCCCTCACCACCGAGGGCCACGTCGGGGCCTACCCGTCCAAGATCCCGATGATCGACGTGGTCACGGTCGGCGCGGGCGGCGGCTCCATCGCCTGGATCTCGCCCGAGGGCACGCTCAAGGTCGGCCCGCAGTCGGCCGGCGCCGATCCCGGCCCGATGTGCTACCGGACCGGCGGGTCGGACCCGACGATCACCGACGCGCACGCCGTCCTCGGCCGGATCCCCCCGCACCTGCTCGGCGGCGAGGTGCCGCTCGACGTGGACCTCGCGGCCCAGGGCATCCGCGACCTGGCCGGCAAGCTCAACCTCGGCTTCGAGGCCTGCGCCACCGGCGTCCTCGAGATCTCCGCCTGGAACCAGGCCAACGCGCTGCGCCAGGTCACGGTCAACCGCGGCCTCGACGTCCGCGACTTCACGATGGTGACCTTCGGCGGCTCCGGCTCGCTGCTGGCCTGCCGCCTCGTCGACATCCTCGGCCTCGAGGGCGTCCTCGTCCCGCTGAACCCCGGCAACCTGTCGGCCTACGGCCTGCTCACCGTCGACGTCCGCAACGACTACGTGCAGACCGCCGTCGCCCGTCAGTCGCAGCTCGACCCGGCCCACGTGCAGGCGGCGTTCGAGGACCTGGCCGGCAAGGCCGACGGCGCGCTCGCCCGCGAGGGCTTCCCCGAGGCCGAGCGGCAGTTCGTCCGCACCGCCGACCTGCGCTACTACGGCCAGGCCTACGAGGTCCGCGTCGAGGTGCCCGAGGGGCCGATCACCGACGAGCTGCTGGCCACCGTCGCGGGCCGCTTCCACGACGAGCACAAGGTGCTCTACGACTACGACTTCCGGGACGACTCACGCCAGGAGGTCGAGTGGGTGAACCTCCGGGTCACCGGCATCGGCCCGATCCGCAAGCCCGAGGTCCTCGAGGCCGCACCGGGCACCGGCGCGGAGTCCGCCCGGACCGGCACCCGGCAGGTCTACTTCGACGACTGGGTGGAGACGCCCGTCTACGACCGCGCCCGGCTCGGCGCCGGCGACGTCGTCGAGGGGCCGGCGGTGTTCGAGGAGTTCAGCTCCACCGTCCCGCTCCACCCCGGGTTCAGCGCCCGGGTCGACACGTTCGGGAACCTGATCATCACGAGGAGCAAGTCATGACCGCGACGCCGTACAGGCTGACCGACGAGACCGGCCAGAACGGACCCGACCCGGTCCTCGTCGAGATCGTCGAGGGCTACCTCGCCTCGGTCGAGCAGGAGGTCGAGACCGCGATCGGCCGCACCTCGCGGTCCCCGATGATCCGCGACGCCCACGACTACCGCGCCGGCATCCACGACCGGCACCTGCGCAAGCTGACCGGCCGGTCCTACTCCGCGCTGGTGCAGCCGGTGGTCCGCGACTACCCGCTGGAGGACATGCGCCCCGGCGACGTGTTCTTCCACAACGACGTCTACCTGTCCGAGGGCGGGATCGGCCACCTGCCGGACCTGTGCGTCACCGCTCCGGTCTTCCACGACTCCGGGAACGGCCCCGAGGTCGTCGCCTTCGTCCAGGCGTTCGGCCACCACGACGACATCGGCGGCGCCGTACCCGGCTCGATGCCCAGCCACGCCACCAGCGTCTTCGAGGAGGGCCTGATGGTCCCGCCGATCCGGCTGTGGGACCAGGGCGTGCCGTGCGAGCAGGCGCTGAAGATCATGACGCGCAACTCGCGGATGCCCGAGTCGCTGGCCGCTGACCTCGACGCCGAGTGCTCGGCCTGCCTGATGGGCGCGCGCCGGATGGCGGAGCTGTTCGAGCGCTACGGCAAGGACACCGTCGAGGCCTGTTTCGACGCCGTGCTCGACAAGACCACCGCGACCTTCCGCCGCGAGATCCTCTCCAAGATCCCGGTGGGGGAGTACGTCTGGGAGGACTACGCCGAGCACGACGGCGTCGAGGACCCCAAGCTGCACACGCAGCGGATCACCCTGATCAAGACCGAGGCCGACGACCCGGACGGCGAGCGACTGATCCTGGACTTCCACGGCACCGCGCCGCAGGCCAAGGGGCCGATCAACCATTGCGGTGACTACGCCGACGGCAACTTCTTGAAGAAGTGGCTGGCGCCGATCCTGCGCAACCTCGCCGACACCCCGGAGCGGATGGCCGAGCTCGACGTCAACGAGGGCGTGGTGCCGCTGATCGAGATGCGGTTCCCGCCGAAGGGCACGCTGCTGACGCCGGAGTTCCCGGCACCCACGAACGCTCGCACGTTCGTGATCCTGCGGCTGCTCGGCGTGCTGGCCGGTGTGCTGGCCAAGGCCGTCGACGGGCGGATGCCGGCCGACCAGGAGACCATCCGCTACACCGGCGTCTACGGCACCGACCTGGACGGGGCGCCGTACCTCATGCGCGAGGTGCTCGGCGGCGGCTCCGGCGGTCGCTACTACGCCGACGGCGAGGACACCATCCACGTGGTGCCCGACTCGCGGAACCTGCCGTCGGAGTTCTCCGAGGCGCGGTTCCCGTTCATCGTCGAGCGTCTCGGCCTGGCGGTCGACAGCGGCGGCGCCGGGCGCTACCGCGGCGGTCTCGGCTACGAGAAGCACATCCGGATGCTCAAGGACGCGCACTTCATGTCGATCGCGGACCGGTCGATCCTGTCGTGCTGGGGCGTCAGCGGCGGCAAGGCCGGGCAGCCGTTCAGCGTCGTCATCGACCCGGGTGGGCCCCGCGAGCGCGAGGTCGACGCACTCGCCGACGGCGAGCCGGTGGCCGCCGGAGAGGTGATCCGGATCCGGACCACCGGCGGCGGTGGCTGGGGCGACCCGCTCGAGCGGCCGTACGACGAGGTCCTCCGCGACGTGCTGTGGGGCAAGGTCTCCCGCGACGGCGCCCGGAACGACTACGGCGTGGTCGTGACCGGCTCGGACGACGCCCCGGAGGTCGACGCCGCGGCCAGCGACACGCTCCGCACGCAGATGCGTGGCGGCCGCGGCGACGAGCCGTTCTTCGACCGCGGGCCCGGCTACGCCACCCTCGCCGCCGGCGCGACCTCCGCCGACGTGGACTGGCTGCGATGACGCGTCCGCTGACCCTGGTGACCGGAGGCGGCCGGGGGATCGGTGCTGCCACCGCCCGCCGTCTCGCGGCCGAGGGGCACGACCTGGTCCTCGGCTACGCCCGGGACGCGGCCGCAGCCGAGGAGACCGCCGACGCCGTGCGCGCGGCCGGGGTGTCCTGCAGGACGTTCCGGGCCGACGTCGCGGATCCGTCAGGCGTGGACGACCTGTTCGACGCGGTGGCCGAGTGGGGTCAGCTGACCGGCCTGGTCAACAACGCCGGGGCGACGCTGCACCTCGGCGATCTCGCCGACACGCCGGTCGACGTGATCCAGCGCGTCATCGCGGTGAACCTGACCGGCGCGGTCCTCTGCGCCCGGCGGGCCGTCAAGGACCTGAAGGACGGAGGAGTGATCGTGAACGTGAGCTCGGCCGCGGCCACCCGCGGCGCCCCGCACGAGTACGTCCACTACGCCGCGGCCAAGGCGGGCGTCGACGCCCTGACCCACGGCCTCGCCCAGGAGGTCGCGCCGCGCATCCGGGTCTACGGGGTGGCGCCCGGCGTGGTCCGCACCGGCATCCACGCCGACGCCGGCGATCCCGGCCGCCCGGACCGAGCCGCGTCGACGGTTCCACTGGGACGGGCCGGCGAGCCCGAGGAGGTCGCCGAGGCGATCGCCTGGTTCCTCACCGGCGCCCCTGAGTACGCCACCGGCGCGACGCTTCGGATGGGAGGTGGCCGATGAGGGTCCTGCTGGCGCTGGGTGGCAACGCGATGACCGCCGAGGACGGCAGCGCGCGTCCCGAGGCGCAGATCGCGGCCGCGAAGGTGGCCATGGAGAGCGTCGCCGACCTGCTCAGCCGGGAGGACGACCCGTGGGAGGTCGTGCTCACCCACGGCAACGGCCCCCAGGTCGGCAACCTGCTGGTGAAGAACGAGATCGCCGCGACCGTCGTACCTCCGGTCCCGCTGGACTGGTGCGGCGCGCAGACCCAGGCCACGCTCGGGTTCATCTTGATGAACGCCCTGGAGCAGGCGCTGGCCGCGCGTGGCACGACCCGTCCCTGTGCCACCGTCGTGACGCGCACCCTCGTCGACGCCGACGACCCGGGGTTCGTGAACCCGACCAAGCCGATCGGCCGGTTCCTGCCGGCCGACGAGGCCGCCGTCCTGGTCGACCACGGGGAGACCTGGGAGGACCGCGGCGAGAAGGGCTGGCGCCGGATGGTCGCCTCGCCCGAGCCGCGCGAGATCCTCGACGCCCCCGCGGTCACCGCGCTGGTCGACGCCGGCTTCGTCGTCGTCTCCAACGGCGGTGGCGGCATCCCGGTGGTCCGTGAGGGGGACGGCCTGCGCGGCGTGGAGGCCGTCATCGACAAGGACCTGGGCGCCGCCGTACTGGCGCGGACCGTCGAGGCCGACGTGCTGGTGATCGCCACCGACGTGCCCAACGCCGTCCTGCACTACGGCACCCCACAGGCCGAGGACGTGGGCCGGGTCGGCGTAGCCCGGATGCGCGAGCTCGCCGCCCAGGGCCACTTCGCCAGCGGCTCGATGGGACCCAAGGTCGACGCCGCCTGCCGCTTCGTCGAGCAGGGCGGGACGTACGCCGTCATCACCAGCCTCGACAACATCATCGACGCCGTGGCCGGCCGGGCCGGCACTGTCGTCGTGCACGATCCGCCAACAGAACAAGGAGATTCCGATGCCTGAGCCCATCGAGGTCCGCAAGGTCCCGATCCTGAACGTGTCCGACGCGAGCGGCCTCGCCGAGCTGATCGACTCCGGCGTGATCGAAGCAGACCGCGTCGTCGCCGTGATCGGGAAGACCGAGGGCAACGGCGGCGTCAACGACTACACCCGGATCATCGCCGACCGTGCGTTCCGCGAGGTGCTCGTCGAGAAGGGCTCGCGCCCGATGGACGAGGTCAAGCAGGTCCCGATCGTCTGGTCCGGGGGCACCGACGGCGTGCTCAGCCCGCACGCGACCGTGTTCGCCACCGTGCCGGCCGACAAGGCCGAGCAGACCGACGAGCCGCGGCTCACCGTCGGCTTCGCGATGAGCGAGGTGCTGATGCCCGAGGACATCGGGCGGGTCGCGATGGTGAGCAAGGTGGCCGACGCGGTCAAGGAGGCGATGGAGCGCGCCGGGATCACCGACGTCGCCGACGTGCACTACGTCCAGACGAAGACCCCGCTGCTGACCATCCACACCATCCGCGACGCCAAGAGCCGCGGCAAGACGGTGTGGACCGAGCACACGCACGAGTCGATGGACCTCTCCAACGGCTGCACCGCCCTCGGCATCGCCGTCGCGCTCGGCGAGATCGAGATGCCCACGGACGCCGACGTGATGCACGACCGGTCGCTGTTCTCCTCCGTGGCGTCCTGCTCCAGCGGCGTCGAGCTCGACCAGGCGCAGGTCGTCGTGGTCGGCAACGCGCGCGGTGTCGGCGGCCGCTACCGGATCGGGCACTCGGTGATGAAGGACGCCTTGGACCAGGACGGCATCTGGGCCGCGATCAAGGACGCCGGGCTCGACCTGCCGGAGCGCCCGCACCACACCGACCTGCAGGGCCGGTTGGTCAACGTCTTCCTCAAGTGCGAGGTCAGCCAGGACGGCAACGTGCACGGCCGCCGCAACGCCATGCTCGACGACTCCGACGTGCACTGGCACCGGCAGATCAAGTCGTGCGTGGGCGGCGTGACCGCGGCGGTGACCGGTGACCCCGCCGTCTTCGTGTCGGTGTCGGCGGCCCACCAGGGCCCGGACGGTGGCGGCCCGGTGGCCGCGATCGTCGACCTCGGCGACGAGCCCACGGGCTACCAGCCGCCTGCCTGACCTGCTTCAGCTCGCCCGGATGCCCCAGGTGACCGTGACCGAGTCACCGGGGTGTCCGGCGGGAGCCAGCACGAGGAGATCCTCGCCGGTCGCGAACGCGTTCGGCGGGGCCGTCATCGGCTCGACGGCCAGCGCCTCACGCTGTCCGGGCGGTCCGGTGAAGGCCTGCACCCAGCGGTGGTGCCGGTCCATCCAGAGGGTCACGTCGCCTGCCGCGCCGGTCAGCCTCACCCGGACCCGGCCGTCGTCGTCACGGGTCAGGTCGGTGAAGGCGTGATCGAGGTGGGTCGTCCCGATCGGTCGCGGCTCGCGGAAGTCGAGGTCGGTCGCCTCGACGTCGACCCGAGCGTAGGGGATCAGCCTGTCGTCGGTCTCGAGCGCAGTGCTCGCCGGCAGCTCGAGCACCCACGCGTCGGGACCGTCCGAGCCCGCGACGAGGTAGGGGTGTGCTCCCGCCGCGAACGGTGCCGCCCGCTCGGCCTGGTTCGTCGCCGTGACGTGCACCGCCAGCCCCGCTTCGGAGAGCGAGTACGACGCCCGCAGGTCGACCGTCCAGGGGTAGCCCGGCTGGCTCATCAGCCGGTAGCCCAGCAGCACCGCGTCCTCGGCCCGTTCGAGCAGCCGCCAGGACGCCCACCGGGTCAGCCCGTGGCTGGCGTGCCCCCGGCCCACCTCGGTCAGCGGCAGCTGCAGCTCCCGGCCCTCGAACGTGTAGCGGCCGTCGGCGATCCGGTTGGGCCACGGCAGCAGCAGCTGGCCCCTGCCACCTGAGGCCTGCTGGTCCTCCGGGTAGCCCAGGACGAGGGCGCGCCCGTCGTACTCGAGGGTCCGGAGGCCGGCGCCGCACTCGGTGACGACGGCGCGGTATCCCGCTGCCTCAATGACGTGCTGCTCCCCGCTCGGCGCGACCATGGCGGACACCCTCTCAGATCGCGGTCGAGAGACCCCGAACGGCGCGCTGTCCGGCCGGCGGCGGCGATCGCTGATCCCGAGGCGCGGAGCACACATTCAGTGACGTCCCGCTGAATCCCGGGGACCGCAAAAGCAGGTGCGATCCGGGAGATCGACCCCTACGCTCGCGGACGTGAACGTCACACTGCGGGCGCTGACCCACGACGACATCCCGGCGCTGGCCCGGCTGCTCGCGGCTGCCGAGGCGGTCGACCAGACGGGGGAGCACTACAACGAGGCCGACCTCGAGGAGGAGTTCGCCAACCCCGACATCGAGGTGGGCAAGGACATCGTCGGCGCGTTCGACGGTGACGCACTGGTCGGCTACTTCGCGGTCTACCCACGCTCCACCGACGGCACCCACCACAAGTTCCACGTCGAGGGCACGGTCACCCCGGAGCGCCGCGGCCAGGGGATCGGCACGGAGCTGGTGCCGGCCATGCTCGCGCGGGCGGACGCGGTGCACCGCGAGCGGCACCCCGAGCTGCCGGCCAGGATCGGCCTCACGTCGATCTCCACCAACACCGCCCAGGAGGAGCTCCTCCTGGGACACGGCCTGGTCCCGGAGCGCTGGAACTTCGTGATGCGCGTGACCCTCGGCGCGGTCGACGCACCGCCGGCGCTGCCGGCAGGCCTGGAGCTGCGCCGGTACGACGACTCCTTCGCCGAGCCGATGCACCGCGCCCACAACGAGGCGTTCCTCGACCACCCGAACTTCACCCCGTGGACCGACGTGATGTGGAAGCAGTGGGTCACCGACAGCCGCAACTTCCGGCCGGAGCTGAGCTTCGTCGTGGTCGAGCCGTCCGCGCCGGAGCGCGTGGTCGCCTACCTCCAGAGCAACGAGTACGACGCCTACTTCCAGGCGACCGGCCGCCGGGAGGCCTACGTCGGCAAGGTCGGCACGCTCCGCGAGTTCCGGGGTCGTGGCCTGGCGGGAGCGCTGCTCCGGCACGCGCTGGCGGCCTACCAGGAGGCCGGGTTCGACGAGGCGTCGCTCGACGTCGACTCGGAGAACCCCACCGGCGCACTGGGCGTCTACGAGCGGGCCGGCTTCGAGGTGGAGAGCCGCTGGACCAACTACGCGCTCCTGCGGCCACCCGTCACCGGCTGACCCGGGTCAGTCCGCTTCGCGGAGCTCGGCGACGGCACGCGCCGCGGCCTCGCCGATGGCCGCGTTGACGGGGCGCTCGTCGACGTGCGGGCGGTCCGTCCGGGTGAAGACCGCGACGGCGTACGGCGGCTCCTCGGGGAACGTCACGACGGCCACCTCGTTGCGTACGACGCCCATCAGGCCGCCGCTCTTTGCCGCCACGGAGACGCCGAGGCCGAACCCGGCGGCCACCCGGTTCCGGGTCAGCTGACGCGCCATCAGGTCCCGGACCCGGGCACACGCCTCCGGCGGTCCCGCCCGGTCGGTCCAGATCGCCTGGAGCAGCCGGGTCATGTCCCGGGCGGTGGTCCGGGTCGCCGCATCCGGGCGCAGGGCGGCGGCCTCGCGGATCCGGGCCTGCGCCGCGGACATCTCCTCGGGACCGGGGTCCCCGGCCACCCAGCCCTGGAACGCCTTCCAGGAGTCGAAACCCGCGTCCCGGGCGATCGAGTCGACCAGGTCGCGCAGGTTCGACCCCAGCTGCGTGGCGTAGAGGCCCAGCCTGCCCGCCGTCGCGTTCACCGCCTCCAGGCCCACCAGGTCGAGCAGCGCATCGGTGGCGACGTTGTCGCTGATCGTCAGCATGATCACCACGAGGTCGCGCACGGACAGCTCGACATGGTCCCGGAACAGCGAGAAGCCGACCGGCCCCGGGATGGCCGACACCCGCACGCGTTCGAGGGGGTCGAGACGGCCGTCCGCCATCCGGGTCTCCGCCTCGAGTGCCACCAGGACCTTCACCACGGACGCGGGGACGACGGCATCGTCCGGGAGGAGCCCCACCTCGCGCCGGCCGTCGACCCTGGTGGCGTGCACGAAGCCGCGGCAGCCCGCGCGCTCGAAGATCTCGCCGAGGCTCATGGCCTCATCCAACACCCGGGACGACCAGGTCGGCACGCTCGCGCGTCCGGTGCGCGGTGAGCAGCGCGTCCTCGTCGGCCCGCCAGCGCAGCCAGGCCGCCTCGTCCGACGTGCCGTAGAGCTCCCGGTCGCGGGCCATCCCGCGGTCCAGCCGGACCTCCGACGGCGCGTCCATCCAGACCAGGGTGGTGATCCGCTCCGCGTAGTCGAGCGCCCCGGCGCCGACGCCTTCCAGCACCACCAGGTCGACCGGCGAGACGTCGTGCCACTCGGCCTCGGCCCCGGTCACCCAGTCGTAGCGCCGGTAGCCGCCCGGCTCGTCGCGCGCCAGCGGCTCGACCAGCAGCCGGGCCACCCGGTCGACGCCTTCGGCGAGCCCGGACCAGCCCGGGTACACGTCGTCCAGGTGCACGACCGTGTGCGTCACCGAGGAGGGCAGCGCGCTGAGGACCGCGGCGGCCAGCGTGGACTTGCCGGACCCGGCCGGGCCGTCGACGCACAGCAGCCGCCCGCGCCCCAGCGTGGCCGGTGCGGCCAGGGTGCGGCGTACGACGTCCTCCGCCGTCTCGCGCAGGCTCACCAGGCGTTGCCCGTGCCGCGGTACGTCGGCGCCACGTCGACCACGGTGTCGCCCGACAGCAGGTGCACCTCGCGCACGTGCTCGGCGAGCTCGCCGGACTTGGCGTGCCGGAACCACACCAGGTCGCCGATGGCCAGGGACGAGGCGGCCGGTCCGACCAGCGGGGTCTGCACCTCGCCGGCCCCCTCGAGCGAGGTCAGGTGCAGCCCGGGTGGCGCCCAGGGGAGCGGCAGCCGGTCCTTCCCGGCGGCACCCGAGGCGACCAGGCCTCCACCGGCCACGGTCACGCAGGAGCTCGAGGGGCGTCGGACGACGGGGAGCCCGAAGAAGGCGGCCGCCCGGGGCGCGAAGCTCCGGTAGTGGTCGAACAGCGCCGGCACGAGCAGGCCCGAGCCGGCGGTGACCTCGGTGACGGTGGGGTCGGCGGCCGACGACTCGATGCTGCCCGAGCCGCCGGCGTTCCAGAACTCGAGGTCGGCGAGGTCCGCCAGCGCCGCGGCGATCTCGGCACGGCGACCCTCCAGCTGGTGCACCGACGCGGACTTGAGCCGCCGTACGGCGAGCGACCGGGCCCGCTGCGTGGGCACGGAGTCGGGCACGCCGGCGACCTGCCCCTCGTAGGTCATCACGCCGACCAGGGCGAACCCCGGCCGCTCCACGACCTCCTGGGCCAGCGCGACCACCTGTGCCGTGTCGTGCAGCGGGGAGCGCTTCGGCCCGACGTGGGCGGTGCCGATCCGCAGGCCGGCGTCGACGTCGATCGCGACCCGGACCTCGGTGCCGGGGGAGCTGCGGGCGGCGTCCACCACGTCGAGGTGCGCGGGGTCGTCGACCATGAGCGTGACCGCCCGGGCCGCTGCCGGATCGGCCGTCAGCCGCGCGAGCCCGACGGTGTCCACCGTCGGGTAGCCCATCACGATGTCGCCGGAGAGCCCGTGCTCGTGCAGCCACAGCGCCTCACGCAGCGAGTAGGCCAGCACGCCGTGGAAGCCCGGCGCCGCCAGCGCCCGGGAGACCAGCGCCGGCACCCGCACGGACTTGGTGGCGACCCGGATCGGCGTGCCGGCAGCCCGCCGCGCGAGGTCGCGCGCGTTGGCGTCGAACGCGTCCAGGTCCACGACCACGGTCGGCGTGCTCGGACGCTCGGGCAGAGCGGACAGCGCCCGGCCGAGGCGGCTGGCGAGCCGGTGCCGCGCCACCTCGTCACCGAGGTCGCGGGTCACGCGATGCCGTGCTTCTTGAGCAGCGCCTCGATGTCGGCCATGTCGTCGTCACCGGAGATGGCCGGTTGGCGGCCCTTCCCGCTGTCGACCGCCCGCGGTGCCGGCGTACGCCGCCGCAGCACCCCGGACACGACGAACAGCACCAGCGACACCCCGGCGAGCACGATGCCCAGCCACACGACCGGGCTGAACACCAGGCGCAGCGCCCAGTCGCCCACCGCGTCCGCGACCTCCCAGCCGAGGCGCAGCGTCCCGGTCAGGGCCGCGGCCAGCGGGAGCAGCGCCCACGCGGCGGCGCGCATCCCTGACGCGGCACCACGGCGCCGCCACAGCACGAAGCTCGCCACCAGTCCGAGGACGGTCAGCGTGAGGCCCAGGGCCTGCCAGGTCACGTTGTCGATCTCACCCACGCGACCAGCCTAGATCGTGCGCCGAACGGCGCCTGGCAGGATCGAGGGATGCGCTCGATCCCCGACCCCGGATTCGCCGGCGACGACGGCTCCGTCTCGCCCGAGGTGGCTGCCGCCCTGGCGGACTACGCCGAGGCTCCCGACACCCGCCACTCCGAGACTCTCGCGGTGCTGCAGCACGCCCGGCTGCTGGTGCCGGTCGTGGCGGTGCTCGGGGAGGTGGAGTACGACGACAAGGGGCTCGCCCACGACAAGACCTCCGACATGGCCACCGTGCTGATGACCGGCCGGGACGGCCGCAAGGCGCTGCTGGCCTTCACCGGCCGCGAGGCTCTCGAGCGGTGGGACCCCGAGGCGCGGCCGGTCCCGGTGACTGCGGCCCGGGCTGCGGAGGCGGCGCGTCAGGACGGCGCCGACGCCATCGTCGTCGACGTGGCGGGACCGACGTTGTTCGTCGTGGAGTCCGACGACCTCGAGCTGCTCGCCACCGGGGCGACGCTCGTGGAGATCAACGGCCGCTACGGGTGGGCGAGACCGGCCCCGTGAGCTTCTCGCCGGGGCCCTCGCCAGGCGCGTCCGGGATGTCCGATGCCTCCCGGAACGCGAGCTGCAGGGTGCGCAGGCCGTCGCGCAGCGGCGCGGCGTGGTGGTGCCCGAGCCGCGGGGCGCCGGCGACGACCAGGCCGGCGAGCGCCTCGATGAGCGTGCGGGCCTCGTCGAGGTCCTTGTGGTCGGGCAGGTCCTCGGCCAGTCCGAGCTGGACGGCTGCGGCACTCATCAGGTGCACCGCGGCGGTCGAGACGACCTCGAGGGCCGGTACGTCGGCGATGTCACGGGCGGACTCGGAGGCGGCGTGCGTCATGCGGACAAGCGTGTCACGTCCACGATGTGCGTCGGGGGCCGCCCTCTTGCTACCCTGTACGCGACCGATCGTGCTGGGTCGGCCGTCAGTGCGCCCCGGATGAAATATCCGGGACGCGCCGGTGGTTGAGCACAGCATGATCTGACAAGCGGAGACCTGGTCTCCCACCCGCATCGACCGACCTGCTCCCCGGAGCTCACAGGTCGTCGGGTCCGGTCACGAGGAGCGGACATCGTCCGTCGGCGAGAAGTCGTCGTACGGCGTTCCCCGTTCTCTCGTAGGTGGTGTGCGTATGACGCGTTCCACCGGGGCTGGCTTCCGCTGTCATGTGACGCGGAGGCCTTCTTGTTTTTCTGGGCCGAGGCGGAGCAGGTCGCAACCCTTACTCAACCCAGGAGGACCCATCAGCACTGAGCTGCGAATCAACGACCGGATCCGGGTGCCCGAGGTCCGTCTCGTTGGCCCCAACGGTGAGACCGTCGGCATCGTCCGTATCGACGACGCGCTGCGGCTCGCGCAGGAAGCCGACCTCGACCTCGTCGAGGTGGCGCCGACGGCGCGTCCGCCGGTCTGCAAGCTCATGGACTACGGCAAGTTCAAGTACGAGAACGCCCAGAAGGCGCGCGAGGCCCGTCGGAACCAGACGAACGTCATCATCAAGGAGATGAAGCTTCGTCCGAAGATCGACGCGCACGACTACGAGACCAAGAAGGGTCACGTCGTGCGGTTCCTCAAGGCCGGCGACAAGGTGAAGATCACGATCATGTTCCGCGGTCGTGAGCAGCACCGACCCGAGCTGGGCTTCCGGTTGCTCCAGAAGCTTGCCGAGGACGTCAGCGAGCTGGGCTTCGTCGAGTCCTCGCCGAAGCAGGACGGCCGCAACATGATCATGGTGCTCGGACCGCACAAGAAGAAGTCCGAGGCCAAGGCCGATGTCGAGGCTGCCAAGGCTGAACGGGCCGCCGAGCGGGCCGCCGAGAAGGAAGCCGAGCACGCCGAGCGGACGGCCACCGCGCCGACCGCGCCGGAGGCCAAGAAGCCGAGACGACGCTCCGAGAACATCGACCCCGACATGTGAGAAGCGGTCGGCCCGTCAGCGGACGGGCCGGCCTCATTAACCAGAAGGACACGCAAACCCATGCCGAAGAACAAGACGCACTCCGGTGCGAGCAAGCGCTTCCGGGTGACTGGCTCCGGCAAGATCCGTCGCCAGAAGGCCGGCCTGCGCCACAACCTGGAGCACAAGGCTTCGAAGGTCACCCGTCGCATGAGCGGCACCACCGAGGTTGCCAAGGCCGACGTCAAGAAGGTCCGCAAGCTCCTCGGTCGCTGACCGAGCTCGCCCCCGTCTTTTTCAAGCAACAAGGAGTCAATCAGTGGCACGCGTCAAGCGGGCAGTCAACGCCCACAAGAAGCGCCGGGTAACCCTCGAGCGCGCCTCCGGCTACCGCGGACAGCGCTCGCGCCTGTACCGCAAGGCCAAGGAGCAGGTCACCCACTCGCTGGTCTACAGCTACCGTGACCGCAAGGCGAAGAAGGGTGACTTCCGCAAGCTCTGGATCCAGCGCATCAACGCCGCTGCCCGTGCGAACGGCATGACCTACAACCGCTTCATCCAGGGCCTCAAGGCCGCTGGTGTCGAGGTCGACCGCAAGATCATGGCCGACCTCGCGGTGAACGACCCGGCCGCGTTCGCGGTCCTCGTGGAGACCGCCAAGGCGAACCTCCCCGAAGACGTCAACGCCCCCCGGGCCGAGGCCGACGCCACCGCCTGACGACCTCCCGGTCGTCGACGGAACCGTCGAACCACGCACGTCGAAGGCGAGCCCCGTGCAACCCACGTCTGACGCGACCCTCCTCACCTCGAGGAGTGGGCGCGTGAAGACGGCACGGAGGCTCGCCCGACGTGTTTCCAGGGCCGAGCACCGGCTCTTCCTCGCCGAGGGCCCGCAGGCGGTCCGCGAGGCGCTCACCGTCCCCGGCTGCGTCCGCGAGGTCTTCGCCGTCGCCGCAGCGGCCGGGCAGCACCCTGAGATCCACGCGGCGGCCACCGCCCAGCAGGTCGCCTGGCAGCTCGTCGACGAGGCCGCCCTCGCCTCCCTCGCGGAGACCGTCCAGCCTCAGGGCCTGGTCGCGGTCTGCCGCTTCCTCGACGTCCCGTTCGAGGAGATCGCCGCCGCCGAGCCCCGGTTGCTCGCCCTCTGCGCCGACGTGCGCGACCCGGGCAACGCGGGCACCGTGATCCGCTGCGCGGACGCCGCCGGCGCCGGGGGAGTGGTGCTCACCGGCAGCTCGGTCGACCCCTACAACGGCAAGGCGGTCCGGGCCAGCGTCGGCTCGCTGTTCCACCTCCCGGTCGCGCTCGCGCCCGACACCGCCGCGGTGGTGTCCACCCTGCGAGCAGCCGGTGTCCAGGTGCTGGCCGCGGACGGCGCCGGCGAGCTCGACCTCGACGACGCGGCCGACGACGGGTTGCTGGCCCGGCCGACCGCCTGGCTGTTCGGCAACGAGGCGTGGGGCCTGCCCGAGGAGGTCGCTGCACTGGCCGACCACCGGGTTCGGATCCCCATCCACGGCCGTGCCGAGAGCCTCAACCTGGCCACCGCCGCGGCGGTGTGCCTCTACGCCTCGGCGCGCGCCCAGCGGCCGGCAGCACGCGCCTGAGTCGATGACCCACTAGCCTGGGGCCATGGTGGGGACCGAGGGGACGGAGCAGGCCTTGCTCGACGCGCTGCCGGACGGTGTCGTCATCGCCGACTCCACCGGTGCGGTGGTGGTGATCAACGACGCCGCGGCCCAGCTGCTCGGCAACCCCGACGGCGTGGGCAAGCACCTCGCCGACGTGGTGGCCCTGCAGGACAACGCCGGCAACGACTGGTTCACCTGTGCGGCGCCGTACGACGGCATCGAGACCCGCACCGCGCTGACCGAGCAGTCGTGGTTCCTCTCCGACGGCACCGAGCTGCTGCTCACCGTCCGCCTGCACCGGCCCTCGCCGCACGAGCCCGTCGAGCAGGTCGCCGTCTCGTTGCGCTCGGCACGTGCACGTGCCCGACTCGACCGCGAACGCTCCGACCTGGTCGCCACCGTCGCGCACGAGCTCCGCTCGCCGCTCACGGGTGTCAAGGGCTTCGTCGCCACGCTGCTGTCGAAGTGGGACAAGCTCAACGACGCGCAGAAGAAGATGATGCTGGAGACGGTGAACGTCGACGCGGACCGACTGACGCGCCTCATCGCCGAGCTGCTCGACGTCGCGCGGATCGACACCGGCCGGCTCTCGCTCTACCCGCGGCCGCTCGACTTCGCGCCGGCCGTGGAGCGGGTGCTCGCTTCCGTGCGTGCCGGCACCGGCCGGGAGATCGCCTTCGAGGTGCGGGGGGAGCTCCCGCAGGTCCTGGCTGACCCCGACAAGCTGGCCCAGGTCGTGCACAACCTCGTCGACAACGCGATCCGTCACGGGGAGGGCAACGTCCGGCTCACCGTGTCCCCGCTGGACGGCGATGCGCCGTTCCCGGGCGTGCAGCTGCTGGTCGACGACCAGGGCGAGGGGATCAGCCCCGAGATCCGCAGCCGGGTCTTCACCAAGTTCTGGAAGCACGGCACCCGCGGCGGCTCCGGGCTGGGGATGTACATCATCCACGGCCTCGTGAAGGCGCACGGCGGGCTCGTCGACATCGACGACGCACCCGGTGGGGGAGCGCGGATCATCATCGTGTGGCCGGCGTACGTCTGACCCACGGCAAACCGGTTCGCGGCATGCGCGGACGACTTCCTAGACTGACGCACGAGACCTGCACGTCCAGCCAGCCTGAAAGGCAACCATGTCGGGCCCCAACACCGATTACGACCCGGTCGAGGTCACCCCGCTGAAGGCCGACGAGGTCGACGCCATGCGCGACGCCGCCCTTGCCGCGGTCACCGCGGCGAGCGACCTCGAGGACCTCAAGCGGGTGCGCCTCGAGCACGCGGGCGACCGCTCGCCGCTCGCCCTCGCCAACCGGGAGATCGGCGCGCTGCCGCCGCAGGCGCGCAAGGAGGCCGGCATGCGCGTCGGCCAGGCACGGGGCGCCGTCAACAAGGCGCTCGCGGAGCGGCAGGCCGTCCTCGAGGTCGAGCACGAGGAGCGGATGCTCGTCGAGGAGACGGTCGACGTCACGCTGCCCTGGGACCGCGCCCCTCAGGGCGCCCGGCACCCGCTGACCACCATCCAGGACCTGGTCTCCGACGTGTTCGTGGCGATGGGCTGGCAGGTCGCCGAGGGGCCCGAGGTCGAGGCGGAGTGGCTGAACTTCGACGCGCTCAACCTGGGCCCGGACCATCCGGCCCGGACGATGCAGGACACGTTCTGGCTGGAGCCCGCCGACGGTGGCCTGGTGCTGCGCACGCACACCTCGCCGGTGCAGGCCCGCACCATGCTGACCCGTCAGCCGCCGATCTACGTCGTGTGCCCCGGCCGGGTGTTCCGCACCGACGAGCTCGACGCCACGCACACGCCGGTGTTCCACCAGGTCGAGGGCCTCGTCGTCGACCGGGGCATCACCATGGCCAACCTCAAGGGCACGCTCGACCACTTCGCCGAGGCGATGTTCGGGGAGGGCATCACCACGCGCTTCCGGCCGTCGTACTTCCCCTTCACCGAGCCGAGCGCCGAGGTCGACCTGGTCTGCTTCGTCTGCCGCGGCCACGCCCCCGAGGTGGAGAGCTGCCGGACCTGCAAGGGCGAGGGCTGGATCGAGTGGGGCGGCTGCGGCGTGGTGAACCCGCGCGTGCTGACCGCCTGCGGCATCGACCCGGACGTCTACACCGGCTTCGCGTTCGGCATGGGCCTGGAGCGCACGCTGATGTTCCGGCACGGCGTCGAGGACATGCGCGACATCGTCGAAGGCGACGTCCGCTTCACCCTGCCCTTCGGAACGGAGATCTGATGCGGGCCCCGCTTTCCTGGATCCGTGAGTACGTCGACCTCCCGGCCGACGTCGACCCGGTCGACCTGACGCACCGGCTGACCGCCCTCGGCCTCAAGCTCGAGGCCCTCGAGGCGCCGGGCGCCGACATCGCCGGCCCGCTCGTGGTCGGCCGCGTGCTGGCCTTCGAGGACGAGCCGCAGAAGAACGGCAAGACGATCCGCTGGTGCCAGGTCGACGTCGGCCCGGTCCACAACGACGAGAACGGCTCGCGAGGCATCGTCTGCGGTGCGCACAACTTCGCGGTCGACGACCTGGTCGTCGTGGTGCTCCCCGGCGCGGTCCTGCCCGGCGGCTTCGCCATCGCGGCCCGCAAGACCTACGGCCACGTGTCCGACGGGATGATCTGCTCCACCCGCGAGCTCGGCATCGGCGACGACCACGGCGGGATCCTGGTCCTGAGCACCCACCTCGACGGCGACCCGAAGCCGGGCGACGACGCGGCGGAGCTGCTCGGCCTGCGCGACGACGTCATCGAGTTCGAGATCAACCCCGACCGTGCCTATGCGCTGTCGCTGCGCGGCGTGGCCCGTGAGGCTGCGCTCGCCTACGGGGTGGCCTTCCACGACCCCGCTCACCGGGACGTGCCGGCGCCCAACGAGGGCGGCTACCCGGTCCGGGTGGAGGCCGAGGACGGCTGCCCGGTCTTCGTGACCCGCACGGTCACCGGGTTCGACCCGTCCGCCCCGACCCCGCGGCACATCGCCCGCCGGGTGCTGCACGCCGGCATGCGGCCGATCTCGCTCGCGGTCGACATCACCAACTACGTGATGCTCGAGCTGGGCCAGCCGATCCACGGCTACGACGGCGACAAGCTCTCCGGCCCGATCGTGGTCCGCCGGGCCACCGAGGGCGAGAAGCTCACCACCCTCGACGACGTCACCCGCACGCTGTCGGCCGAGGACCTGCTCATCACCGACGACTCGGGCCCGATCGGCATCGCCGGTGTGATGGGTGGCCAGACCACCGAGCTCAGCGACACGACCACCCACGTGGTGATCGAGGCCGCGCACTTCGACGCCACGTCGATCTTCCGCACCGCGCGGCGGCACAAGCTGCCCTCCGAGGCGTCCAAGCGCTTCGAGCGTGGCGTCGACCCGCTGCTGCCGTCCTACGCCGCGGACCGTGTGGCGCAGCTGCTCGTCGAGCACGGTGGCGGCACCATCGAGCCGGGCGTCACCTACGTCGGCTCGCCGCCGGCGCCGCGCGAGATCACCGCCGCCGTCGACCTGCCGGCCCGGATCACCGGCATGGCCATCGACGCCGACACGACGGTCGCGCACCTGCGGTCGGTGGGCTGCTCCGTCGCCGTGGACGGCGACACCCTGACCGTGCTGCCGCCGGCGTGGCGCCCCGACATCAACGACCCGTTCGACCTCGTCGAGGAGGTCGCCCGGATCGTCGGCTACACCGAGGTGCCGTCGGTGCTCCCGGCCGCCCCCGGCGGAGGTGGGCTGACCGCCGAGCAGCAGCTGCGCCGTCGGGTCGGGTTCGCCCTCGCCGGCGCCGGGCTGGTCGAGGTGAAGACCTACCCGTTCATCGGGCAGTCCCACCTCGACGATCTCGGGGTCCCGGCCGATGACCCGCGGCGGCGTACCGTCCGCATCGCCAACCCGCTCTCGGAGGAGCGCCCCGAGCTCGCCACCACGCTGCTGCCCGCGCTCCTGGAGACGGCGGCCCGCAACGTCGGGCGTGGCATCACGAGCCTGGGCCTGTTCGAGACCGCGGCAGTCTTCCTCCCGCACGACCCGGCCCGCAAGGCGCCGATCCTCGGCGTGGACCGGCGCCCGACCGACGACGAGCTCGAGGCGCTGGAGCAGGCGGTCCCCGACCAGCCGCGTCACCTCGGTGTGGTCGTCTCCGGCGAGCGCGACGGCTCCGGCTGGTGGGGCAAGGGGCGCCCGGCGTCCTGGGCCGACGCCGTCCAGGTCGTCCGCGAGGTCGCCCGTGTCCTCGGCACGCCGATCACGGTGGCCGCCGGCACGCAGGCGCCGTGGCACCCCGGGCGCTGCGCCGAGATCCGGGTCGGTGACGCGGTGGTCGGCCACGCCGGCGAGCTGCACCCCCGGGTCTGCACGGCGTACGGCGTCCCGCCGCGCACGGCAGTGGCCGAGGTGGACCTCGACGCCCTGATCGCGGCCTCGACCAGGGCCCCGGCGCCGTCCTTCTCGACCTACCCGGTCGCCAAGGAGGACGTCGCGCTGGTCGTCGACGAGTCCGTCCCGTCGGCCGACGTCGCGGCGACGCTCCAGGAGGGGGCGGGCGAGCTGCTCGAGTCGGTCCGGCTGTTCGACGTCTACACCGGCGAGCAGATCGGGGCCGGCAAGAAGTCGCTGGCCTTCGCGCTGCGCTTCCGCGCGCCGGACCGGACGCTCACCGAGACCGAGATCGCCGCGGCGCGAGATGCCGCCGTCGCCCTGGCCGCCGAGCGCCACGGAGCCGTCCACCGCTCCTGACCCATTCCCGGTGGCCAGGGCGGCTGGGCACGCCCGGCGGCCTGAGTACGGGAACGGATGCCGGACGCGTGCTCCAGCCGCCAGACTCCTTCCAGGACATCACGGTGACGGGGGAGTGCGATGGGCTGCGCGACGAGGACCGTCGTACTGGGCGGTGCTCGTCGCCGCTGTCTCGGCCGGGTGTGGTGAACCTGCGGACTACTCGGTGCCGCCTGAGCGTCCTTCCTGCTCCGGGTCTCCGACGACGGTGGACCTGGGGGTGCCGATCGGGGAGTCGAGGATCGCCCTGTTCGCCACGAAAGGTGGCGTCGTTCACTTCGAGGTGTCAGGGATCAACCAAGGGGGCATCTTCGAGATGAACCGGACCATCCTCAGCCTCGGTCCGGCGTCGGCCCGGCCCACCTACCCGGACCAGGGGCTGCGCGGCACGGTGTGGACGCGGGTCCGGGTGGACGACCGGTCCTACGGGTCGGTGCTGCTGCCGGCCGGCAGCTACTGGGTCGGCTCCAGCAGCGGCGGGCACGTGCTGGCGACCTCGTGCCTCCCGGGCGGAGTGACCCCGACTATCTGAGTAAATGCATTCACCTGTATAGTCATGCAGCATGACCAAGCGGAGAGTCGCAGTCGCAGGAGCCAGTGGGTACGCCGGCGGGGAGGTGCTGCGCCTCCTGCTGTCCCACCCGGACGTCGAGATCGGCGCACTGACCGCCGGCTCGAACGCGGGGGAGCGCCTCGGAGCGCTCCAGCCACACCTGGTGCCGCTGGCGGACCGGGTGCTCGAGGAGACGACCGTCGAGGTGCTCTCCGGCCACGACGTGGTCTTCCTCGGTCTGCCGCACGGCCAGTCCGCCGAGGTCGCGCGGGCGCTGCCGGACGAGACCGTGGTGATCGACTGCGGTGCCGACTTCCGGCTCACCGACCCCGCCATGTGGGCGAAGTTCTACGGCGGCGAGCACGCCGGATCGTGGCCCTACGGTCTGCCCGAGCTCGTCGGCCAGCGCGAGAAGCTCGCCTCGGCCACCCGGATCGCCGTGCCTGGCTGCTACCCGACCGTCTCGACCCTGGCGCTGGCCCCCGCGGTCGCCGCGGGGATCGTCGACGCGTCCGGCATCGTCGTGGTCGCCGCCTCCGGCACCTCCGGCGCCGGCAAGGCCCCCAAGACCAACCTGCTCGGCTCCGAGGTGATGGGGTCGGCCAGCGCGTACGGCGTCGGCGGCACCCACCGGCACACGCCCGAGATCATCCAGAACCTCGGCCTGCTCACCGGTGACGACGTCAAGGTGTCGTTCACCCCGGTCCTCGTGCCGATGCCGCGCGGCATCCTCGCCACCTGCTCGGCCCCGTCCACGGTCAGCGCCGAGGAGGCCTACGCCGCCTACGAGAAGGCCTACGCCGATGAGCCGTTCGTGCACCTGCTGCCGAAGGGGCAGTGGCCGCAGACCAAGTCCGTGGTCGGCTCCAACGCCGTGCACGTGCAGGTCACCGTCGACGAGGCGGCCGGCCGCCTGGTCGCCGTAGCGGCCGTCGACAACCTCGCCAAGGGCACCGGCGGCGCCGCCGTCCAGTGCATGAACATCGCCCTCGGCCTCCCCGAGACCACCGGCCTCACCACGATCGGACTTGCCCCGTGACCACGACCGAGCACATCTACGACCTCACCCGCCACTCCGACGCGCTCGCCGTCGTCCGGCTCGGCCGCGGCGCCAAGATCCCCGGCTGGGCCGCGGCGTCCACGCTGTTCTCGGTCACCGCGACCAACGACGAGACCTCCGTGGTCTGCCACGCGTCCACCGTTCCGGCCAAGGCACGCCGCCAGGGCCCGTTCGTCGCGTTCGAGGTGACCGGACCGCTCGACCCCAAGCTCACCGGCGTCCTCCACGCGCTGCTCACGCCGCTGGCCGAGGCCGAGATCCCCGTTTTCACGCTGTCGACCTTCGACACCGACTGGATCCTCGTGCAGGCCGGCCGCGCAGACCAGGCCGAGGAGGCCCTGGTGGCCGCCGGCCACACCGTCCACCCGCCCGTCGAGAAGACCGAGGACGACAAGTGAGCGTCACCACCCCCCAGGGCTTCCGCGCCGCCGGCGTCACGGCCGGCCTCAAGACCTCCGGCGGCAAGGACCTCGCGCTGGTCGTCAGCGACGGCCCCGACTACGCCTCGGCCACGGTCTTCACCGCCAACCGCTGCAAGGCCAACCCGGTGCTGTGGAGCCAGGAGGTCGTCAAGGACGGCGTCGTGCGCGCGGTCGTGCTCAACTCCGGCGGCGCCAACTGCTACACCGGGGCCGAGGGCTTCCAGACCACCCACGCGGTCGCCGAGCAGGTCGCGAACGGTCTCGGTATCGGGGCGGTCGACGTGGTCGTCTGCTCGACCGGCCTGATCGGCCTGAAGAACCCTCGCGACCTGCTGCTCAAGGGCGTCGACGAGGCCGTGGCGCGACTGGCTGCCGACGGCGGCGAGGAAGCGGCCGAGGCGATCATGACCACGGACACGGTCTCGAAGAAGGTCGTCGTGGAGGGCAGCGGCTGGAGCATCGGCGGGATGGCCAAGGGTGCTGGGATGCTCGCCCCCCAGCTGGCCACCATGCTCGTCGTACTCACCACCGACGCCAAGGTCGACGCCGCCACCTGCGACCGGGCGCTCCGTGCGGCCACCGGGGTCAGCTTCGACCGGCTGGACTCCGACGGCTGCATGTCCACCAACGACACCGTCACGCTGATGGCCAACGGCGCCTCCGGGATCACCCCGACCGAGGAGGACTTCACCGAGGCGCTCTCGCGGGCGTGCACCGACCTCGCGATGCAGCTGCTCGCCGACGCCGAGGGCGCGGACCACGAGATCGCGATCACCGTGCTCAACGCCGCCTCCGAGGACGACGCGGTGAAGGTCGGCCGCTCGGTGGCCCGCAGCAACCTGTTCAAGGCCGCCGTGTTCGGCAAGGACCCCAACTGGGGCCGCGTGCTCGCGTCGATCGGCACGACCGACGCCGCGTTCGACCCCGCCGACCTCGACGTCGCGATGAACGGCGTCTGGGTCTGCCGCAAGTCGGAGCCGGACGAGTCGCCCGACAAGGTCGACATGACCGGCCGAGACGTCAGCGTGACCATCGACCTGAAGGCCGGGGGCGAGCGCGCGACGGTCTGGACCAACGACCTGACGCACGCCTACGTCCACGAGAACTCCGCCTACTCGAGCTGAGGCCCGCACCATGACCGAAGAGACGACCGACGCGACCTCCGGCAAGACACCGGAGGAGTGGCGCGCCGCGACCGCCAAGGCGCAGACCCTGGCCGAGGCACTGCCGTGGCTGAAGCAGTACCACGGCAAGACGATCGTGGTGAAGTACGGCGGCAACGCGATGACCGACGAGGGCCTGAAGAAGGCGTTCGCCGAGGACATCGTCTTCCTCCGGTACGCCGGCTTCCGGCCCGTGGTGGTCCACGGCGGCGGCCCGCAGATCAGCTCGATGCTCGACCGGCTCGACATCAAGTCGGAGTTCCGCGGCGGGCTGCGCGTCACCACCCCCGAGGCGATGGACGTCGTCCGGATGGTGCTCGTCGGCCAGGTCGGCCGTGAGCTCGTCGGCCTGATCAACAGCCACGGCCCGTTGGCCGTCGGCCTCAGCGGTGAGGACGCCGGCCTGTTCACGGCCGAGACCACGCGCACTGTCGTGGACGGCGAGGAGGTCGACCTCGGCCTCGTCGGCGAGGTGGCCCGGGTCCGCCCGGAGGCGGTGCTCGACATCGTCGACGCCGGAAGGATCCCGGTGATCTCGTCGGTCGCCCCCGACGATCTCGGTCGCGTGCACAACGTCAACGCCGACACCGCGGCGGCTGCGCTGGCCGTCGCGCTCGGCGCCGAGAAGCTGCTCGTGCTGACCGACGTCGAGGGCCTCTACCGCGACTGGCCGGACAGCGACGACGTGATCGGCCAGATCAGCCCCGAGGCGCTCGAGGCGATGCTGCCGTCGCTGGCCAGCGGGATGGTGCCGAAGATGAAGGCCTGCCTCAACGCCGTGACCGGTGGCGTCCCGCGCGCCACCGTCGTCGACGGCCGCGAGCCGCACGCCGTGCTGCTCGAGATCTTCACCGACGACGGCGTCGGCACCCAGGTGCTGCCCGGCATCGAGACCCGGATCCGCAGCGCCCGGAAGGAGAGCTGACGTGAGCGAGACCGTCCAGAAGCGCTACGCCGAGTCGGTGATGAACACCTTCGGCACACCCAAGCTCGTGCTCACCAAGGGCGAGGGCCCCTACGTGTGGGACGCCGAGGGCAACAAGTACCTCGACCTGCTCGGCGGCATCGCCGTCAACGCCCTCGGCCATGCCCACCCGGCCCTGGTAGCCGCGGTGACCCAGCAGCTCAACACCCTGGGCCACGTGTCGAACTTCTTCGCCACGGAGCCGCAGGTCGCCCTCGCCGAGCGGCTGATCGAGCTGCTCGGCCTGGAGCCGGGCGGCGGCAAGGTCTTCTTCACCAACTCCGGCTCCGAGGCCAACGAGGCCGCGTTCAAGCTCAGCCGCCGCACCGGTCGCACCCACGTCGTGGCCACGGAGGGCAGCTTCCACGGCCGCACCATGGGCTCGCTCGCACTGACCTCGAAGGAGGCCTACCGGGAGCCGTTCGCACCGCTCCCCGGCGAGGTCACCTTCGTGCCCTACGGCGACGCCGACGCGCTGGCCGCCGCCGTCACCGACCGGACCGCCGCGGTGATCATCGAGCCGATCCAGGGCGAGGCCGGCGTGGTGATCCCGCCGGACGGCTACCTGGCCAGGGCCCGCGAGGTCACGACCGCTCACGGGGCGCTGCTCTGGTTCGACGAGGTGCAGACCGGCATGGGCCGCACCGGCGCCTGGTTCGCTCACGCCGCGTCCGGGGTCACCCCCGACGTCGTCACGCTGGCCAAGGGCCTGGCCGGCGGCATCCCGATCGGCGCCTGCGTCGCCGTGGGGGAGTACGGCGCCCTGCTCCAGCCCGGCAACCACGGCACCACGTTCGGCGGCAACCCGGTCGCCACCGCTGCCGCCCTCGCGGTCATCGACACGATCGAGAAGGACGACCTGCTCACCAACGCGGTCACCGTCGGGGAGCAGCTCAAGGCGGGCCTCGCCGACGAGCGCGTCACCGAGATCCGTGGCCAGGGCCTGCTGATCGGCCTCGACCTGAGCGAGGACCGGTCCGCGCAGGTCGCCGACGCCGCGCTCGCGCGTGGCTTCATCGTCAACGCCTGCTCGCCGAACCGGATCCGGCTCGCACCACCGCTGATCCTGACGCCGGCGCAGGCCGACGAGTTCCTGGCGGCCTGGTCGGGCATCCTCGACGCTGCCTACGCGGACCCGGGGGGAGCCTCATGACCCGGCACTTCCTCCGCGACGACGACCTCACCCCGGCCGAGCAGGCCGAGGTGCTGGCGCTGGCCGCCCGGCTCAAGGCGTCGCCCTTCGAGGCGCGCCCGCTCGAGGGTCCCCGCACGGTCGCGGTCATCTTCGACAAGCCCACGCTGCGCACCCAGGTGTCCTTCACCGCCGGGATCGCCGAGCTCGGCGGCTTCCCGATGGTCGTCGACGGCAACCTCGCGAAGATCGGCACGCGCGAGTCCGTCGCCGACACCGCCCGGGTGCTCGGCCGGCAGGCCGCCCTCGTCGTCTGGCGCACCTTCGAGCAGGCACGCCTGGAGGAGATGGCGTCGTACGCCGGGGTCCCGGTCGTCAACGCGCTCACCGACGCCTTCCACCCGTGCCAGCTGCTCGCCGACCTGCTGACCGTCCAGGAGCAGAAGGGCGAGCTGGCCGGCCGCACCCTGACGTTCCTCGGTGACGCGGCCAGCAACATGGCGCACTCCTACCTGCTCGCCTGCGCCACCGCCGGGATGCACGTCCGGGTCAGCGGCCCGGTCGGCTACGAGCCCGACGACAACGTCCTCGCCCGCGCCCAGGAGATCGGGAACAAGACCGGGGGCACGGCCGAGCTCGTCGCCGACCCGGCCGAGGCCGTGGCCGACGCCGACGTGGTCGCCACCGACACCTGGGTCTCGATGGGCAAGGAGGACGAGGCCGAGCAGCGTGTCGCGCCGTTCCGGCCCTACGCCGTGACCGACGAGCTGCTCGCCGGTGCCGCGTCTGACGCGATCGTGCTGCACTGCCTGCCGGCCTACCGCGGCAAGGAGATCAGCGCCGAGGTCCTCGACGGTCCGCGGGCCGTGGTCTGGGACGAGGCCGAGAACCGGCTGCACGCGCAGAAGGCGCTGATGACCTGGCTGCTGGAGCAGGGGAGGACCTCATGAGTGGCGCCATCCCGCTGACCAAGGGTGCCCGGCAGCAGAAGATCATCGACCTGCTCAGCCGGCACCCGGTGCGCTCGCAGACCGAGCTCGCCGAGCTGCTGGCCGAGGCGGGCGTCAACGTCACCCAGGCGACCCTGTCCCGCGACCTCGTCGAGCTCGACGCGGTCAAGGTGCGGATGCCCAACGGCGCGCTGGTCTACGCCGTCCCCGCGGAGGGTGGTGACCGCACGCCGGTCGTCGCCCACGACACCGCCGCCGCCGAGGCCAAGCTCACCCGGCTCCTCGGCGAGCTGCTCGTGTCGGCGGACGCCTCGGCCAACCTCGCGCTCCTGAGGACGCCCCCGGGGGCCGCGCAGTTCCTGGCCTCCGCATTCGACCGGATCGAGTCCGACGACGTGCTCGGCACCGTGGCCGGGGACGACACCGTCTTGGTGATCAGCCGACGACCCGACGGCGGGCAGGCCCTGGCGCAGCGCTTCCTGGCGCAGGCCAACCGGGCACCCTCTCCCGCCGAGGGACCGACCGGTACCTCCTCCTGAACCACCCCCGAAACTCCCTAAGGAACTCTCGTGAGCAAGGTCCTGACCTCCCTGCCCGTCGGCGAACGCGTCGGCATCGCCTTCTCCGGAGGGCTCGACACGTCGGTCGCCGTCGCCTGGATGCGGGAGAAGGGTGCCGTGCCGTGCACCTACACCGCTGACATCGGCCAGTACGACGAGGCCGACATCGACGGCGTCCCCGAGCGGGCACTGCAGTACGGCGCCGAGCTGTCACGTGCGGTCGACTGCCGCAAGATGCTCGTCGAGGAGGGCCTCGCCGCGATGGCCTGCGGCGCCTTCCACATCCGCTCCGGCGGCCGTGTCTACTTCAACACCACGCCACTCGGCCGCGCGGTCACCGGCACGATGCTGGTGCGGGCCATGCACGAGGACGGCGTGGACATCTGGGGAGACGGATCGACGTTCAAGGGCAACGACATCGAGCGGTTCTACCGCTACGGCCTCCTCGCGAACCCGTCGCTGCGGATCTACAAGCCGTGGCTCGACGCCGACTTCGTGCACGAGCTCGGCGGTCGCACCGAGATGAGCCAGTGGCTCACCGAGCGGGGCCTGCCCTACCGCGACAGCCAGGAGAAGGCCTACTCCACCGACGCGAACATCTGGGGCGCCACCCACGAGGCCAAGACGCTGGAGCACCTCGACGTCTCGCTGGAGTCGGTCGAGCCGATCATGGGTGTGAAGTTCTGGGACCCGGCGGTCGAGATCCTCCCCGAGGACGTCAGCATCCGCTTCGAAGCCGGCCGCCCCGTCGCGGTCAACGGCAAGGAGTACGACGACGTGGTGGCCCTGGTCCACGAGGCCAACACCATCGGCGGTCGCCACGGCCTCGGCATGTCGGACCAGATCGAGAACCGGATCATCGAGGCCAAGTCGCGCGGCATCTACGAGGCACCCGGCATGGCGCTGCTCTGGATCGCCTACGAGCGGCTGCTGAACGCCGTCCACAACGAGGACACGATCGCCAGCTACCACCTCGAGGGCCGCCGGCTCGGCCGGCTGCTCTACGAGGGCCGCTGGCTGGACCCGCAGGCGCTGATGCTCCGGGAGGCGATCCAGCGCTGGATCGCCTCGCTGGTGACCGGTGAGGTGACCCTGCGGCTGCGCCGCGGCGAGGACTACACCGTCCTGAGCACCGACGGGCCGGCCTTCTCCTACCACCCCGACAAGCTCTCGATGGAGCGCACCGACAACGCAGCCTTCGGTCCGACCGACCGGATCGGCCAGCTGACCATGCGCAACCTCGACATCGCCGACTCACGCTCCAAGCTCGAGCTCTACGCGGGGCAGCCGCAGGACCAGGGGCACGTGCTGGTCGAGCACGGGAACCTGCTCGGCGCGCTCGAGCCCGGCGGCGCGGACCAGATCACGCAGAACCCGCTGGACGCCGAGGGGCTCGACGACGAGGCACTGGACCACGCCGCCATGGAGTTCGGCACCGACTAGTCCGGACGTCATACGTTGTGAGGTCGATACACCTCCGGACGTGTGACGTCTTGAAGTGAGAGGAAGACGTGACCGAGAAGTCGAGGACGAACACCGGGGCCCTGTGGGGCGGCCGGTTCGCCGACGGGCCGAGTCCGGAGCTGGCTGCACTGTCGAAGAGCACCCACTTCGACTGGCGGCTGGCGCCCTACGACCTGGCGGGGTCCAAGGCCCACGCCCGGGTGCTGCACCGGGCCGGCCTGCTCAGCGACGCGGACCTCGACGGCCTGCTCGGCGGGCTGGACTCGCTGCTGATGAAGGTGGCCTCCGGCGAGGTCGTCGCTGACGAGTCCGACGAGGACGTGCACGGCGCCCTCGAGCGGCTGCTGCTCGACGAGGTCGGCACGGAGCTCGGCGGCCGGCTGCGCGCGGGCCGGTCCCGCAACGACCAGGTCGCGACGCTGTTCAAGGCGTTCCTGCGGGACCACGCCCGGAGCGTCGCCACGCTCGTGCTCGAGCTCGTCGAGGCGCTCGCCGAGCAGTCCGAGCAGCACCTCGGCGCGATCATGCCCGGCCGCACGCACCTCCAGCACGCCCAGCCGGTGCTGCTGAGTCACCACCTGCTCGCCCATGCCTGGCCGCTGGTCCGCGACCTCGGCCGGATCCGCGACTGGGACGCCCGGGTCGCGGCGGACTCGCCGTACGGCTCGGGGGCCCTCGCCGGCTCCAGTCTCGGCCTCGACCCGCAGCAGGTCGCGCACGAGCTCGGCTTCACCGACTCGAGCCCCAACTCGATCGACGGCACCGCGGCCCGGGACTTCGTCGCCGAGTTCGCGTTCGTCGCGGCGATGGTCGGTGTCGACGTCTCCCGGCTGGCCGAGGAGGTGATCCTCTGGTCCACGCGCGAGTTCGACTTCGTGAAGCTGCACGACGGCTACTCGACCGGGTCGAGCATCATGCCGCAGAAGAAGAACCCCGACATCGCCGAGCTCGCGCGGGGCAAGGCCGGCCGGGTGATCGGCAACCTCACCGGGCTGCTGGCCACGCTGAAGGCGCTGCCGCTGGCCTACAACCGCGACCTGCAGGAGGACAAGGAGCCGGTCTTCGACTCGGTCGACACCCTCGAGGTCCTGCTGCCGGCGTTCACCGGGATGGTCGCCACCTTGACCTTCAACACCGAGCGGATGGCCGAGCTCGCGCCCCAGGGGTTCTCGCTCGCCACCGACGTCGCCGAGTGGCTGGTCCGCCAGGGCGTGCCGTTCCGGGTCGCCCACGAGGTGGCGGGGGAGTGCGTACGCCGCTGCGAGGAGCTCGGCGTCGAGCTCGACGGGCTCACCGACGAGCAGTTCGCCGAGATCTCCGAGCACCTCACCCCGCAGGTCCGCGAGGTGCTGACCGCCGAGGGCTCCGTCGCGTCGCGCAACAGCCGCGGCGGCACCGCCCTCGACCGGGTGACCGAGCAGCTCGCGGAGCTCCGGGCGACCGTGGCCGACCACCGTGCCTGGCTCGGCTGACCGGTCGTTCCTGTCCCGGCCGGCCGACCAGGTCGCGCCGGGGCTGCTCGGGTGGCGGCTGAGCCACACCACGGACGAGGGCACGGTCACGGTCGAGCTCACCGAGGTGGAGGCCTACCTCGGCGAGGACGACCCGGCCAGCCATGCCTACCGCGGGCCGACCCCGCGCAACGTGGTGATGTTCGGCCACGCCGGCCACCTCTACTGCTACCTGTCCTACGGCATGCACTGGTGCTGCAACGTCGTGACCGGGCCCGACGGGCACGCCTCCGCGGTGCTGCTCCGGGCCGGTCGCGTCGTCGAGGGGACCCAGCTCGCCCGGAAACGGCGGGGGGAGCGGGTCACCGACCGCTCGCTCGCCCGCGGACCGGGTTGCCTCGGCCAGGCGCTCGGCCTGCACCGTGAGCACAACGGCACGGACCTGCTCACCTCCCGGTCGTTGTCCCTGCGGCCGGGGGAGCCGGTCGATCCTGTGCGAGTCACGAGCGGCCACCGGGTCGGCGTGAGTGTCGCCCATGACGTCCCCTGGCGGTTCTGGGTCGAGGAGGACCCCACCGTGTCGGCGTACAAGCGCAGCCCCCGCGCACGCTGAACCGCAGGCGATCCGATCGGGACCATCGCCCCATCCGTCCGGTCCGGCGCGCACCTAGCGTGGAGATGAAGCAGCCCGGGGGAGAAGGAGGTCCGAGATGTCCGTCGCCCAACCGTCTCGCATCAGGCCCAGCATGCTCGCCAAGATCGGCGTCACCACCCGCGGTGACGTCTCCAAGGCCACGGTCCGGTACGCCCGCGAGAAGGTCGTGAAGGTCTACCACTACACGCCCGCGGAGATCCGCAGCGCCCACGTGGTGCTGACGCTGTCCGGCGACCCGGCCCGTCAGCGTCCGGCGCTCGCCGAGGTCAACCTCGAGTTCGACGGCGCCCGGGTGCGCGCCCAGGTCGCGGCCGCGGAGATGAACGAGGCGATCGACCTGGTCACCGACCGGCTGCAGGAGACCCTCGTGCACCAGCGTGACCGCGTGAAGACCCGGCATCGTTGGCTGGCCGACCAGGCCGAGCACGAGTGGCGGCACGGCATGGTCTCGTCGCCCACGCTCGACCACTTCCGGCGCCCGCCGGAGGAGCGCGAGGTGGTGCGACGCAAGACGTTTGCACTTGCGCCGACGACGGTCGCCGAGGCGGCGTTCGACATGGACCAGCTCGGCCACGAGTTCTACCTGTTCGTGGACCGCGACTCCGGCCACGACGCGGTCGTCCGCCGGGCCCAGGACGGGTACGCCGTCCGCGGGGACCTCGCTCCGCCGACGGATGCGGCCGTCCCGGTCTCCTACGACGGCCCCGCTCCGATGCTGAGCCTCGACGAGGCGCGGACCCGCCTGGACCTGGCCGGCGAGCCCTTCGTCTTCTTCCGCGATTCGGGCACCGGGCGGGGACGGGTGCTCTACCTTCGTTACGACGGGCACTACGGACTGATCGAGGCGGCCGGAGCCTGACCGGGGGCGCACCATCCGGCTTGGGCCGCGACCCTGGCGACGCCGCACCGCCGACGTCGCTAGGGTCACGTCCATGGCCGAGCTCATGGACACAACCTCCCGCGCCCTCCACCGGATCGCCCTCGAGAAGCAGGTCAAGGGGCGCGTGCCCGGCGTGTACGCCGGCGTCGTCCGCGGCGGCGGGCTCGTCTGGCACGAGGGCATCGGTGCCGCGGACATCAGCGTCCCGCAGGTCGCGCCCACCGCCGACGACCAGTTCCTCGTCGCGTCGAACTCGAAGACCTTCACCGCCGTCCTGGTCATGCAGCTGCGGGACGAGGGCAAGCTGTCCCTCGACGACACCCTGGACCTGCACATCCCGGAGGTCACCCACGAGGGCGTCACGATCCGTTCCGCCCTGGCGCACGCGTCGGGGATGCAGCGTGAGCCGGTCGGCGACGTCTGGGAGACGCTGAGGAACCCGGACCGCGAGGAGCTCGTCTCCGGCTTCAACGAGGCGGAGCGGGTGCACGCCCCGCACCACCTGTGGCACTACTCCAACCTCGTCTACTCGATGCTCGGCGAGCTCGTGGCCCGGATCGACGGCCGTGAGTGGTACGACAGCCTCAAGGCCCGGATCCTCGACCCGCTGGAGATGCGACGTACGACGGTCGGGCCGATGGGCAGCGCGGTCACCGGCTACTACGTGCCGCCCTTCACCGACGTACCCGTCCAGGAGCCGCTGCTCGACCTCAAGGCGCTCGCGGCGTGCGGGGGTCTCGCCAGCACGGCCCGCGACATGGCGCGCTGGTCGTCGTTCGTCGCGGACCCCGCGTCGGAGGTGCTGGCGAAGGACACCCTCGAGGAGATGTGCGAGCCGCAGATCATGATCGACCGGGAGCGCTGGGCCGGTGCATTCGGGCTCGGGTTCATGCTCATCCGCTCCGGGAACCGCATGTACGTCGGCCACACCGGCGGCATGCCGGGCCACATCACCGGGCTGTTCACCGACCGGGAGTCCGGCACCGGCGGGCTGGCCCTGATGAACTCCACGTCCGCCCCGGACCCCGCCGCGTTCGCCATCGCGCTGGCCGACCACGTGGTCGAGAACGACCCGGTCGAGCCGGAGGTCTGGCGGCCGGGAGCCGAGGTCCCCGAGGAGCTCACCGGAATCGTCGGCCTGTGGTTCTCCGAGGGCGCCCCGTTCGTGTTCAGCGTCAAGCAGGGACGGCTGGAGGCACGGGCCCAGGCGCTGCCGGAGCACAAGCCGTCCTCGGTGTTCGAGAAGGTCGACGACAACGTCTACCGCACCGTCTCGGGCCGAGAGGCCGGGGAGCTGCTGCGCGTCACGCGCGACGCCGAGGGTCGGGTGACCAAGATGAACTGGGCCACCTACCTGGTGACCCGGGAACCGCTGGCGTTCGGGCAGTGGCTGTGAAATAGCCCGCACCGGCAGGGCGGACCACGCCCGTCGACGTCCCTGGAACCGCTGGTCCCGCGTGGCATCATGGCGGCGCCATGAAGTTCCCCTCCCGCCAACAGCCCACCGACGGCCTGCCCGGAATCACCGGCACGGCCCGAGTCGACCGACGCACCAGCGCGGTCGTGGACCGAGCGCGCCCCGGTGACGTCGCCGTGATCGACCACCTGGACCTCGATCGCTCGCACGCGGAGGCGCTGGTGGACGCCGGCGTCGTCGCGGTGGTCAACGCCGCCTCGTTCATCTCCGGGCGCTACCCGAACCTGGGTCCGAACCTGCTGGCCAGCGCCGGGGTGGTGATGCTGGACAACGTCGGCGCCGACGTGCTCAAGGCCGTGGCCGACGGTTCGCCGGTGCGGCTCGTCGACGGCAAGGTGATGCAGGGGGAGAAGGTGCTCGCCGAGGGCACGCTGCTCACCGCCGACGACATCGCGGCGCGGATGGAGGAGGCCCGCGGCGGCCTCGCCACCCAGCTGCAGAGCTTCACCCACAACACCACCGAGTTCCTACGGCGCGAGCAGGACCTGCTCCTGCACGGCCAGGGCGTCCCCGAGCTGCGTGCCCGGATCAACGGCCGACCGGTCGTCATCGTGGTCCGGGGCTACGACTTCCGCGAGGACCTGCGCAAGCTCCGCCGTTACGTCCGGGAGCAGCGACCCGTGCTGATCGGCGTCGACGCCGGCGCGGACGCGCTGCTCGACGCGCACCTGCGTCCCGACGTCGTCCTGGTGGGCGAGCAGGGCCTCGGCACCGGTGGCTCCAACGCCGGTGAGCAGGCGCAGAAGATCAGCGACAAGGCGCTCCGCGAGGCTCGTGAGGTCGTCGTCCACGCGGACCGCTCCGGCCGGGCCATCGGCGCGGACCGGCTCGACCGCCTCGGCGTACGCACGCAGCGGATCGCCGCGTCCGGGACCACGGAGGACGTCGCGATGCTGCTCGCGGACGCGTCCGGGGCCTCGTTGATCATCGCGGTCGGCACGCACGCCACGCTCGACGAGTTCCTGGACCGGCAGCGGTCCGGCCTCGCCAGCACCTTCCTGACCCGGCTGCGGGTCGGGCCCAAGCTCGTCGACGCCAAGGGTGTCCAGCAGCTGTACGCCGGCCGGGTGCGCCTGTGGCACCTCGGGCTGGTGCTCCTCGCCGGGCTCGTCGCCCTCGGGGTCGCCATCGCCGCGACCCCGGTCGGCGCCGAGTGGTGGGACGACCTCCAAGTAGCCCTGTCCGACCTGTTCGACTGGATCCAAGGACTGTTCACGTGATCTCGTTCCGCTACCACATCGTCTCGATCGTCTCGGTCTTCCTCGCGCTCGCCGTCGGGGTCGCCCTGGGGGGCGGTCCGCTCAAGGGCGAGGTCGACAACACCCTGGTCGAGCAGGTGCAGGCGGACCGGGAGCGCAAGGCGGAGCTCCAGGAGGAGATCAACGCGCTGCGCACCACCAACGAGTTCAGCGACGAGTTCGCCGACACGATCGCCCCGGGTCTCGTCGGCGGCACCCTGAATGGTCGTTCGGTCACCCTCGTCGTACTGCCCACCGCGCAGCAGGCCGAGGTCTCCGCCCTCGGCGACATGGTCGAGACGGCCGGCGGCTCCGTCGCCGGCACCGTCCGGATCGGGGACGGCCTGCTCGACGTGCAGAACAAGCAGCTCGTCGACGAGCTCGGCAGCCAGCTCCTCGACGGCGCCTCGGACGTCAGCGTGCCTGCGGACGCCAGCGGCTACGAGCGCGTGGGAGCGCTCCTCGCGCGGGCCATCGGCACCGACAAGGAGCCGGGCGGCGAGGCCGTCGACGGCACCTCCGACAGCATCCTGGCCGGCCTCAGCACTGCGGGTCTGCTCTCCGCCGAGGACGACCTGGCGCGCCGGGGCAGCCTGGTGCTCTTCGTCGCGGGCAGCGGCGACACCTCCGGCGCGGAGACCCAGAGCGCCAACAGCATCGTGACGACCCTGGTGTCCGCCGTGGACGCCGACACGGACGGTGCCGTCGTGGCGGGTCCGGTCGCCTCGGCCCGGCCGGGTGGTCTGGTCCGCGCGATCCGCGACGACGTGGTGGCCGCCCGCGACGTGTCCACGGTCGACGTGCTCGGCCGGAGCGCGGCCCGTGTCGTCTCCGTGATGGCGCTCGCCGGCCAGGGCCAGGGGCAGACCGGTCACTACGGGGCGGTCGACGCGGCGGACGGCGCCATGCCCGGCGCCGCCTCCGAGGGGTAAAACCCGCAACGTAGGGCGCGTCACGTGGGTGTGGCTGGCCCCAGGGGCCGGTGGTGTTGGTAGGCTAGAACCCCGTGGACGGCAAGTCCGCACCAGCCTCGAGCCACGGGAGTTCACTTGGCCGCATCGCAGCCGACCAAGCACGTTTTCGTCACCGGAGGCGTCGCCTCCTCACTCGGCAAGGGGCTCACCGCCTCCTCGCTGGGGAGCCTGCTGAAGTCCCGTGGCCTGCGGGTCACGATGCAGAAGCTCGACCCCTACCTCAACGTGGACCCCGGGACGATGAACCCGTTCCAGCACGGTGAGGTCTTCGTGACGGACGACGGCGCCGAGACCGACCTCGACATCGGTCACTACGAGCGCTTCCTCGACACCGACCTCGCGGGCCGGGCCAACGTGACGACCGGCCAGGTCTACTCCGAGGTGATCGCCAAGGAGCGCCGCGGCGACTACCTCGGCGAGACGGTCCAGGTGATCCCGCACATCACCAACGAGATCAAGGAGCGCGTCCGGGCCATGGCCGGCCCCGACGTCGACGTGGTGATCACCGAGATCGGCGGCACGGTCGGCGACATCGAGTCGCTGCCGTTCCTCGAGGCGGCCCGGCAGATCCGGCACGACGTGGGCCGCGACAACTGCTTCTTCCTGCACGTCTCGCTGGTGCCCTACATCGGCCCCTCGGGCGAGCTGAAGACCAAGCCGACGCAGCACTCCGTCGCCGCGCTCCGCTCGATCGGTATCCAGCCGGACGCGATCGTCTGCCGCTCCGACCGGGAGATCCCGGACTCGATGAAGCGCAAGATCTCGTTGATGTGCGACGTCGACGAGGAGGCCGTGGTCAACGCGGCGGACGCCCCGTCGATCTACGACATCCCGAAGGTGCTGCACACCGAGGGGCTCGACGCCTACGTCGTACGCCGCCTCAACCTGCCCTTCCGCGACGTGGACTGGACCGTCTGGGACGACCTGCTGCGCCGGGTGCACCACCCGTCGGAGGAGGTCACCATCGCGCTGGTCGGCAAGTACATCGACCTGCCCGACGCCTACCTCTCCGTCGCGGAGGCGCTGCGGGCCGGCGGCTTCGCCCACGAGGCCAAGGTCAAGCTGGTCTGGGTGCCGTCGGACGAGTGCCAGACCCGGGAGGGCGCCGCCCGCCACCTCGCCGACGTCGACGCGATCTGCGTCCCCGGCGGCTTCGGCATCCGCGGCATCGAGGGCAAGGTCGGCGCGCTGGAGTACGCCCGCACCCACGGCATCCCCACGCTCGGCCTCTGCCTCGGGCTGCAGTGCATGGTGATCGAGTACGCCCGCAACGTGGCCGGCATCAAGCACGCCGACTCCACCGAGTTCCACGAGCACTGCGACGAGCCGGTGATCGCCACCATGGAGGAGCAGAAGGACTTCGTGGCCGGCGCCGGCGACCTCGGCGGCACCATGCGGCTGGGCCTCTACCCGGCCGCCCTCAAGGACGGCACGGTCGTCCGCGAGGTCTACGGCGAGGCCAAGATCGAGGAGCGGCACCGGCACCGCTACGAGGTCAACAACGCCTACCGGGACCGCCTCGAGAAGGCCGGGCTGGTCTTCTCCGGCACCTCCCCGGACGACAAGCTCGTCGAGTTCGTCGAGCTGCCCCGCGACGTGCACCCCTACTACGTCTCGACCCAGGCGCACCCGGAGCTGCGGTCGCGCCCGACCCGGCCGCACCCGCTGTTCGCGGGCCTGGTCGGCGCGGCGATCGAGCGGCAGCGCGAGCTGCGCTTCCCGATCGACGAGTCGGCGCTCCGCCGCCAGGTCGTCGACGAGACCGCATGAACACCCCACGGAAGCGCTCACTTCGCTCGCGCTTCCGCGGGGACCCCGAGTGACGCGTCCGGCCGACTCGCACGAGGAGTGGCCGGTCCACGGGGTGGAGGAGATCTGGAAGGGCGCGGCACCGTTCTCGGTGCGCCGTGACCTGGTCTCCACCCCGGACCGGCCCGAGGACGTGTTCGGCCGGGTCGTCCTGGAGCACCCCGGTGCGGTCGTCGTGCTCGCCGTCGACGACGAGGAGCGGGCGCTCGTGCTGCACCAGTACCGCCACCCCGCGTCGATGCGGTTCGTCGAGCTGCCGGCCGGGCTGCTCGACCGGCCGGGGGAGGACCTCGAGGTCGCCGCACGGCGCGAGCTGCGGGAGGAGGCGTTGCTGCTCGCGGAGCACTGGGTGCACCTGCTGGCGACGTACCCCTCGCCGGGGCTCAGCAGCGAGCGGATCGACATCTTCCTGGCGACCGGGCTGAGCGCGGCCCCCGACCGGGGCGAGGGCTTCCACCTGCACCACGAGGAGGCCGACATGACGACCTCCTGGGAGCCGGTGAGCGAGCTGCTCGAGGGCTTCCTCGCGGGCCGGCTGACCGACGGCCCGCTCGGGCACGCGGTGATGGCCTACTACCTCCGTGGGCAGGCGCCGGTCCCGGGGCAATAGACTCGCGTGGGTCGCCCCGAAGACGTGGCGACGATCACACGAGAGGGAGCCTGAGTCGATGAAGATCGGCGTGCCGAAGGAAGTCAAGAACCACGAGTACCGGGTGGCGCTCACCCCCGTGGGCGTGCACGAGCTCGTCCAGCGCGGCCACGAGGTCTACGTCGAGAAGGGCGCCGGCGCGGGCTCGCTGATCCCCGACGAGGAGTACGTCGCCGAGGGCGCCACGATGCTGGCCACCGCCGATGACGTCTGGGGCACCGCCGACATGGTGCTCAAGGTCAAGGAGCCCATCGCGGAGGAGTACCCCCGGATGCGCGAGGGCCAGGTGCTGTTCACCTACCTGCACCTCGCCGCAGACCAGCCCCTGACCGAGGAGCTGATGAAGCGCAAGGTCACCGCGATCGCCTACGAGACCGTGCAGCTGCCCTCCGGCGGGCTGCCGCTGCTCTACCCGATGTCCGAGGTCGCGGGCTGCCTCGCGCCGCAGGTCGGTGCGCACTCGCTGATGAAGGCCCAGGGCGGCCGCGGGGTGCTGCTCGGCGGCGTCGGCGGCGTGGCCAACGCGAAGGTCGTCGTGATCGGCGCCGGTGTCGCGGGCCAGAACGCCGCCAACATCGCGCTCGGCATGGGTGCCGACGTGACCCTGCTCGACACCGACCTGGACAAGCTCCGGATGTCGTTCTGGCGCTACAACAACCGGGTGCACGGGCTGGCTTCGTCCAAGCTGGCGATCCAGCAGCAGGTGACCGAGGCCGACCTGGTGATCGGCGCGGTGCTGATCCCCGGCGCCAAGGCCCCCAAGCTGGTCAGCAACGAGCTGGTCTCGCAGATGAAGCCGGGCTCGGTGCTCGTCGACATCGCCGTCGACCAGGGTGGCTGCTTCGAGGACACGCGTCCGACCACGCACGCCGACCCGACCTACATGGTCCACAACTCGGTGTTCTACTGCGTGGCCAACATGCCGGGTGCGGTGCCGAACACCTCGACCTACGCCCTGACCAACGCGACGCTGCCCTACGCGGTCGCGCTGGCCGACAAGGGCTGGGAGCGGGCGCTGCGCGAGGACCACTCGCTGGCGCTGGGCCTCAACACGCACGCGGGCGACCTGACCTACGCCCCGGTCGGCGACGCCCACGGCATCGAGGCCGTCGCGCTCGACGGGATCCTCGGCTGAGCCCGACGCAGGAGCCACAGGGCGGACCGTCCGTGCTGTCGGGGCCTTCGGCCCTGCAGCGGGCGGTCCGCACCTACCTCGACCACCTGGTCGTCGAGCGCGGCCTCGCCGACAACACCCTGAAGTCCTACCGCCGGGACCTGCGGCGGTACGCCGGCTTCCTGGCCGGACGTGGCATCGACGACCTGGCCGCCGTGCAGGAGGACGTCGTCACGGGGTTCCTCATGGCGCTGCGGGAGGGCGACGCCGACCACCCGCCGCTGAGCGCGGGGTCGGCCGCCCGCACGGTCGTCGCGGTGCGCGGGTTCCACAAGTTCGCCGCGCGGGAGGGCCTGGCCCCGGCCGACCCGTCCGCCGCCGTACGCCCTCCGGCGCCCGCCAAGCGGCTGCCCAAGGCGCTGCCGCTCGCCGACATCGAGCAGATCCTCGATGCGGCCGGCGCACCCGGGACGGCGCTCGCCCTTCGCGACCGGGCCCTGCTCGAGGTGCTCTACGGCACCGGGGCGCGGATCTCCGAGGCGGTCGGCCTCGACGTGGACGACCTGGACCTCGAGCCGGTCGACTCCGAGGCGCAGGGGACCGTGCTGCTCCGCGGCAAGGGCAGCAAGGAGCGGATCGTCCCGGTCGGTTCCTACGCCCGGGCGGCTGTGGAGGCCTACCTCGTGCGGGGCCGGCCCGAGCTGGTCGCCGCCTCGACCCGGTCGACGACCGGGGGAGCGCTGTTCCTCAACGCCCGCGGCGGCCGGCTGTCACGACAGAGCGCGTGGGCCGTCCTGGCGAAGGCCGCCGAGCGCGCCGGGGTCACCGCCGAGGTCTCCCCGCACACGCTGCGGCACTCGTTCGCGACCCACCTGCTCGACGGCGGCGCGGACGTCCGGGTGGTGCAGGAGCTGCTCGGGCACGCGTCTGTGACGACCACCCAGGTCTACACGCTGGTGACCGTCGACTCGCTGCGCGAGGTCTACGCGACGGCCCATCCACGCGCCCTCGGCTGACCTCGGCGACGGCCCGCGAAATGTCGACATGTTGATCGGCGCGCCTGCGACAACTCCCGGCGCGTCGGTTGTTGACTGACGCTTGTCAGCCCGTCCGACCCGCGATGCCGGCCCGGAACGGGACCACATAGAGTCGAGAGGCAGCAGCGTGAACGACTTCGGCCCGGGAACCCCTGGCACCAGCGCTTCCGAGATCCCTCCGATGGTGGACCCGGCACGCCTGCGACCCCCCGCTGAGCCCCCGACGCATGCAGGAGAGACTGACCGCGTGAGCGACCCCATCCCGTTCCGGCGCCCGATGCCCGCTGACGAGTCCTCGGTCACGCCTGCGGACCTCCGCGAAGAGCTGTCCGTGGCCGACCCGACCCTCGACGTGCCCGTCTCCGAGTCCGCCAAGCTCGGTCCCACCGGCCGGCCGATGCCGGTGCTGCCGGAGCCCCGCGCGATCACCACGCACGGCAACGCCCGCGTGATCTCGATGTGCAACCAGAAGGGTGGCGTCGGCAAGACGACCACCACGATCAACCTGGGTGCCGCACTCGCCGAGCTCGGCCGCAAGGTGCTGCTCGTCGACTTCGACCCGCAGGGCTCGCTCTCGGTCGGCCTGGGGCTCAACCCCCACGACATGGAGCTGTCGATCTACAACCTGCTGCTCCAGCGCGACGTGACCCTCGACGACGTGATCGTCGAGACCAACGTGCCGGGCATGGACCTGCTGCCCAGCAACATCGACCTCTCCGCCGCCGAGGTGCAGCTCGTGCACGAGGTGGCCCGTGAGCAGACGCTGCAGCGCGTGCTGGCGCCGGCGATCGCGGAGTACGACGTCATCCTGATCGACTGCCAGCCGTCCCTCGGCCTGCTGACCGTCAACGCGCTCACCGCGTCCGATGGCGTCATCGTGCCGCTCGAGTGCGAGTACTTCGCCCTGCGCGGCGTCGCCCTGCTCAAGACCACGATCGACAAGGTCCAGGAGCGGCTCAACCCCAAGCTCACCATCGACGGTGTGCTCGGGACGATGTACGACGGGCGCACGCTGCACGGCCGCGAGGTCATGGAGCGGCTCGTCCAGGCCTGGGGCGACACCGTCTTCCACACCGTCATCCGCCGCACCGTGAAGTTCTCCGACTCGACGGTCGCGGGCGAGCCGATCACGACGTACGCCGGGACGTCCGCGGGCGCGGACTCCTACCGACAGCTGGCCAAGGAGGTGGCTGCGCGTTGTCTCGACGTGTGAGCCTCCCCGCGGCGGACGACCTGTTCCGCCCCACCGTCGTCCCGGACCCCGAGGAGCTCAAGGCCGCCGACCCGCCCGCCGCGGAGGAGGCCGTCGAGCCCGAGCCGGAGAAGCCGCGCACGCCGAGCGGCCGGGTCCGCCACGACGAGAAGATGACGGTCTACGTCACCTCCGACGAGCTGCTCGACCTCGAGCACGCCCGGTTGATGCTGCGCCGCAACCACGGTCTCGCCGTGGACCGCGGTCGTCTGGTCCGTGAGGCGGTCGCCATCGCCCTCGCCGACTTCGACGAGAACGGTGACGCCAGCGTCATCGTGCAGCGGCTGACCCAGGGCTGAGACGGGTGAGCATCGACGTGGCCTCCGACCCGACCTCGACGGAGGCCCCTCCGGTGGAGCAGGCTGCTCCCGTGGACGACGTGGTCCCGGTCGAGGGTGGCGGGGCGTTCTCGCTGCACCTGGAGAACTTCGAGGGTCCTTTCGACCTGCTGCTCAGCCTGATCGCCAAGCACAAGCTCGACATCACCGAGGTCGCGCTGTCGAAGGTGACCGACGAGTTCATCGCCCACATCAAGATGGGCAGCAAGGGAGTCGACGGCCAGGAGCCCTGGGACCTCGAGGAGACCTCGCAGTTCCTCCTGGTGGCCGCCACCTTGCTCGACCTCAAGGCCGCTCGGCTGCTGCCGCAGGGCGACGTCGAGGACGAGGAGGACCTGGCGCTGCTCGAGGCGCGCGACCTGCTCTTCGCCCGGCTGATGCAGTACAAGGCGTTCAAGCAAGTCGCCACCGTCCTCGAGCAGCGGATCCTCGCCGAGTCGGTGCGCCACCCGCGGGCCGTCGGCCTGGAGGAGCGGTTCGCCACCCTGCTGCCCGAGGTGCTCATCGGCATCGGGCTGGACCAGTTCGCGGCGCTGGCGGCGAAGGCGATGGAGCCCAAGCAGGTGCTCGAGGTGTCGCTGGACCACATCCACGCCGCCACGGTCAGTGTCAGGGAGCAGGCCGCCCTGGTGGTCGACCGGCTCCGCCGGCAGGGGACCATGACGTTCCGGGCGCTGGCCGGTGACGCGCCGGACGTGCTCACCCGGGTGGCCCGCTTCCTGTCGCTGCTGGAGCTGTTCCGCGAGGGCGCCGTGGCCTTCGACCAGGTCACTCCGCTCGGCGAGCTCACGGTGCGCTGGACCGGCGCCGAGGAGGGCGAGGTCGAGATCCACGACGAGTTCGACGGAGCACCTCCGGAGGAAGGCGTCGAGGCCGACGAGGGAGTCGACGACGAGGGGGAGCGGTCGAGGGGGACGACGCACCGGACGAGGATGACCAGCAGGACGACGAGAGGGACCAGACGTGAGCGAGCAGCCGGAGGACGTGACCGTGCCGGAGGAGACCCGCGATGCAGCGGATTCGGGTCTCCCCGAGACGGAGCCGGCGCCTGAGGCAGCGGCTCCGGTCGAGGTCGAGGTCGAGTCGGACAGTGAGACGCTCGCCATCCCGCTGGCCGAGCTGAGGCCGGCCCTCGAGGCGGTGCTGATGGTGGCCGACCAGCCGCTGGACCACGTCACGCTGGCCACCGCGGTCGGCTACCCGGCCGACCAGGTCGTGGCGGCGCTGCACGAGCTCGCCGAGGAGTACTCCGCCCAGGGTCGCGGGTTCGACCTGCGCAACGTGGCCGGCGGGTGGCGCTACTACACCCGCGAGGAGTTCGCCCCGGTCGTCGAGCAGTTCGTCCTGGACGGGCAACAGGCCCGGCTCACGCAGGCCGCCCTGGAGACGCTCGCGGTGGTGGCCTACAAGCAGCCGGTCAGCCGCGCCCGCGTGTCCGCGATCCGCGGCGTCAACGTGGACGGCGTGATGCGCACGCTGGTGGCGCGTGGTCTGGTCGAGGAGGCCGGACACGACGCGGAGACAACAGCGACGCTCTACCGCACGACCAGCTACTTCCTCGAGCGGATCGGGATCGGCTCGCTCGACGAGCTGCCGGAGCTCGCGCCGTTCCTGCCCGACATGGGCGACCTGGACGACATGGACGCGCGCGCCGAGGTGGCCGAGGCCGAGGCGGTCGCTTCCTCTTGAGCGACGACAACCTGAAGCTCGACGAGGACGGCCTGATCCGGCTGCAGAAGCTGCTGGCGCAGTCCGGGGTGGCCAGCCGCCGGCGCTGCGAGGAGCTGATGCTCGAGGGCCACGTCGAGGTCGACGGCGAGATCGTCACCCGGCTGGGCACGAAGGTCGACCCCACCACTGCGGTGATCCGGGTGGACGGACGTCGGCTTCCTCCGGTCAGCCCGCACGTCTACCTGGTGCTGAACAAGCCACGCGGGGTCGTCTCGACGATGTCCGACCCCGAGGGCCGTCGTACCCTCTCCGACTTCGTGGAGGACCGCCCCGAGCGGCTCTTCCACGTGGGCAGGCTGGACACCGACACCGACGGGCTGATCCTGCTGACCAACGACGGCGACTTCGCCCAACGGGTGGCGCATCCCTCCTACGAGCTCGAGAAGACCTACGTCGCCGAGGTCGAGGGCGTGGTCACGAAGGCCACCGTGAAGCGGCTGCTCGACGGCGTGACCCTCGAGGACGGCCCGGTCGAGGTCAGTGCGTGCAAGGTGGTCTCCACCCAGGGCCAGCGCTCGATCGTCGAGCTCGTGATCCACGAGGGTCGCAACCGGATCGTCCGCCGGCTGCTCGACGAGGTCGGCCACCCGGTGCGGAAGCTGACCCGTACGGCGATCGGGCCGGTCCTGCTGCGGGGGCTCAAGGGCGGCCAGCTCCGCGAGCTCACCCTGGACGAGCTCGGCCCCATGCTCGACGCCGCGAAGCTCTGACCGGATCGTGCTCGGGACCCGTCTTCGTCCGGTGACAGCCGGCCTGCTCGCGTTCGGCCTGCTCGTCCTCGCCCTGGGCATCGTCGACTTCGTGGGGGTGCCGAGCACGGACTCCAGCGCCACCGGCACCGTGGTCGCCCGAGGCTTCCGTCTGGACGGCTCGGAGTGCTATCTCACGGCCGCCTACACCGTCGACGGCACCCGGTTCCGGGTGGACTCGTCCCGCGACAAGCGCTGGTGCGACTTCCGGCACGACGATTCCATCCCGGTCCACTACGACTCCGCCGATCCCGGGACAGCGACGCTGACACCGCGTGGCGGCCGGCAAGTCGGCCTCGTCGCCCTCGGCCTCCTCGGCGTCGCCGGGGCCGTCGCCAGCGCTGCCCTTCGCGGTTGCGACACGGCGACAGATACGAGACCCCAGGGGCTACTCCGCCTCGTCCGCAGCGGGTGATGTGCCTGGATCGCACGTATGTCCTAATGCGTCTTTGAGGACTGGGGGTAGGAGCATGTGGACGGTATCGGACGTTGATGCAGGACCGGTTCAGCAACCGGGTGCCTTGGTTATGGCGCACGCGACCGGTGTGCTGGTGCTTGCGCATCGGGTGCCGCCGGACGTCGCCAACAGCGCGCTGGTCGCGGCGGCGCATCGGTACGGGGTGGCAGTTGAGGCCCTGGCCGCGGCGGTCGTGGCCAGGGCTGGCGGCTTGGCTACCCGGGACGCGTGGCTGAGTCGAGCAGTGCGGGTGGAGTGGGGGGACCTGCTGGAGTGACGCGAGCGCCGACACCGGTTAGGTCCTCGCTGGCGGATCTGGTCATCGGACTGGGACCTCGTGCCCTGGCCCTTCCGGACCTGCACAGATAGCGCGCTACGACATCCGCACGCGATCCGCGCTGTTCTCGCAGAGAACTCCGATGCGCTTGCTGAGCGGACCCGCGAAAGTGGGGCCATGAGCACCGAGCCGATCTATGTCCGAAGTCCCGGCGGATGGACGGCGCCAGATGGGCGCGTGGCCGGGTGGAGCTGGTTCCCACCCGCGGCGCGTCGCCGCGACTAGATGAGGCGCCGAGGCTGGCGCGCTGGCTGTTGCATCGGCCTGTCATCCAGCGAGTCGCCCACACGTGGCTGTGGCGACGTGGTTACTGGACCGTGGAGGCTGCGCCAGGGCTTCAGCCCTCGTCTGGCGACATCGTTGATCGAGCAACGCCCTTGAGGCGAGAGGGGAGGTAGCCGGATCTGCCGCATCCCGCTTGATCCTGCTAGGGCCGGCCGAGTTCTGGCTCGGGGAGAACGATGGTCGCCAGCGTTGTTCAGCGGCGCTGACAGACCATCAACGGGTTGCCGTCCGGGTCCTCGAACTGGACGAACAACACGCTCCCGATGTCCTCGACGTCGGAGAGGATCTTGACTCCGAGATCGTCGAGGTGGCGCACGGTAGCTGACATGTCTTGTGTCCACAGGAAGAACCTCGGCGGTCCCGATGAGTCGAACTGAGGACGATTCGCGTCCAGGGCGAGACGGGTCTCCCCCTCTGTGGGGACGTCGAAGATGGTTCCCTCGTGCGAGCTGGCGGCGGGCTCGAAGCCGAGAAGCTTGGAGTACCAGTCAATAGCTGAGGCCATGTCGCGCACGGGGACAAAGACCTGGCCGACGGCGCGTTGGATCGGACTGTCCATGAGCCCTACGTTAGGGGCCGCTCATTCCGGCGGTGGATGCGGATCGCGAGCAGTGGCCCGGCAGAAGCGTCCGGTCTATGCCGCGTTGCGCGCGGTTCGCGAGCGCCTTGAGTCAGGCCGCGAGTGCGGCTGGGTGTCGGCGAACCCGTTCCCGCGAGAGATGGCGCAGCGTCGTCGCGATACAGGCCACCTGGAGCCATCCGGTGGCTGAGGTGGTGGTGTTCTCGAACGACTTCGCCAGTCGGCGGGAGCGTCCGAGGCGGCCGCGTGCGACCTCGACGCGCCAGGCATGCCGGATGGGCCGGAAGACCGGCTGCTTGCGTCCCAGCCCACCCGGCGGACCTCGACCTCGTGGGACCGCCCGAGTGCGCGCGCCGCGGCGCGGTGACGCCCCGGTCCACCAGGACCAGTTCGAGCCGACCGGTGACGCCCTGCTGGTACAGGTGCCCCCACACGGTGACCACGGTCTCCGCCCGTGCAATAGGGACACACAGCTAGCTCGCCCACGGCGGCGCGGCCTCACACGACGCAGAACTCGTTGCCCTCCGGGTCGGTCATCACGACGTGGTCGAGCCGATCCTGGAAGCGGTCCTCGCGGAGCACGCTGCCGCCTGCGGCGACGAGACTCTCCACCTTCGCCAGGATGCGTGCCTGCCGCTCCTCCCAGGGCTGGTCGCGGCCGCCGCCGACCTGGACGTCGATGTGCAGCCGGTTCTTCGCGGTCTTCCCCTCCGGCACCTTGAGGAAGCCGATCTTCGGGCCCACGCCGTCGGGGGCGATGAGGCTCGCGCCGTCGTCCCACTCGTCCTCGGGCACCTCGAAGTGGCGGAGCCAGTCCTCCCAGGTGTCCCAGCCGGCCGGCGGGGGAGCGTCGACGTACCCCAGCGCCTCCTTCCAGAACGCCGCCATCGCGGCGGCAGAGGTGCAGTCGAACGTCAGGCTCCACGAGACGGTCATGCGTCAACCCAACCACCTCGTGGCCGGCCGGTCGAGCGCCGATCGCACGTGTGCCGGTCAGTGTCCCCGGGCCTCGTCGAGTGCCCTGATCGCACGCTTCGTCGCGGTCATCCGCCAGGCCTCCTCGAGGAGCTCGACCACCTCGTCGGGGTCGGCGAGCTCGAGCCTGACCCGGACCCACACTGATGAGTTCGTCGTCCAGCCGGCCTCGTAGACGTCGGGCGCGGTCGCCACCAGCGCGTCGCACTCGTCGTGGTGGGCCTTGATCATCGCCCGGTTCTCGGGGTGGTTGACCCACGCGAACCCTTTGCCGTTGAACGTGATGTTGGTCCAGGTGTCACTTTCCTTGAGGACCACGTCAGGAAGCTCGGTCGACATCTCGACGACCTGCGAGGACGACAGCGACCCGTGCCTGCTCACAGAAGCGATCCTGCCACCGGGGTCCGACAGTCTCCAGAAGTCCCGCGACTTGTCCCCAGGTGCGCGGACTGGCGTCTCGTTTCTGTCGGCGGCGACCCTTAGGCTCGAACACATGTTCGATCCACGACCGACGCGATCGCGCGTTCCTGGTGGCCCTGCTGGGGTCGCTGGTGGGGTGCTGGACGCCGCGACGGTGGCCGGGTGGGTCACTGCGCTGGCCGGGCTGGATCGGGAGGTCAGCGACGCCGAGCGGGTCGACCAGATCCGGGTCCTGGAGGAGCTGAAGGCCGCCGCGGCGGCGGGGCAGGCGCGGGCGACGGTGGACCTGGACAACTCGGTGCGGGCGGCGCGGGCCGAGCGGGGGTTGCCCGTGGACCGGCAGGGCGCCGGGGTCGGGGCCCAGGTCGCTCTGGCCCGGCGGGAGTCCCCGCACAGGGGCGGGCGTCAGGTCGGGTTCGCGCACGCGCTGGTCGAGGAGATGCCGCACACCCTGGCCGGGCTGACCGACGGCTGGCTCTCGGAGTGGCGGGCCACCTTGCTCGTGCAGGGCACCGCCTGCCTGTCGCGGGAGGACCGCGCCGTCGTCGACCAGCGGCTGGTCGCGGACCCGGCGACGCTGGACGGCGTCGGCGACAAGGAGCTGGCCAAGAAGGTCCGCGAGCTGGCCTACCGGCTCGACCCCGCGGCCGCCCTGCGCAGGGCACGCAAGGCCGAAGCCGACCGGCGGGTCACCATCCGGCCGGCCCCGGACACGATGGTCCACCTGACCGCGCTGCTGCCGGTCAAGGCCGGTGTCGCGGCCTACGCCGCCCTGGTCAAGGCCGCCGAGGCCGCCCGCGCCGAGGGCGACCCGCGGGGCCGGGGCCAGGTGATGGCCGACACCCTCCTCGAACGTCTCACCGGCCGGACCGCCGCGGTCGGCACCGACCTGGAGGTCCAGGTCGTGATCACCGACCGGACCCTGCTGCACGGCGACCACGAGCCGGCACACCTGCCCGGCTACGGCCCCGTCCCGGCCGGACTCGCCCGCGACTGGCTCCGCCCCGACCCCGGGACCGGGTCCGGGTCCGAGGCGACCAGCGCAGCGGACACCGCGCAGGCCCGGGTGTGGCTGCGCCGGCTCTACACCCACCCCGGCACCGGCGAGCTCGTCGCGATGGACTCCCGGCGCCGCTTCTTCGACGGCAACCTCCGCGGCTTCCTGATCGCGCGCGACCAGACCTGCCGCACCCCCTGGTGCGACGCCCCGATCAGACACGCCGACCACGTGATCCCCCACCACGCCGGCGGCGCCACCAGCGCCGCCGGCGGACAGGGACTGTGCGAGCAGTGCAACCACACCAAACAAGCCCCCGGCTGGCGCGCCCGACCCGCACCAGGATCCAGACCCGGACGCCACCGCGTCGAGACCACCACCCCCACCGGACACACCTACCGCTCCGGCGCACCACCACTGCCCGGCACCCCCGACCCACCGGCGACACCGACCCCGCACAGCAGGATCGAGGTCCACTACCGCGACCTCATCCTCACCGCCTGACGTCCGGGCGCGCGTGGACTGCTCCGAGCCGGACGGTCCATCCGGTCTAGGGTTGCTCTCCGGACGACCGAAGCGGCCGGAGAGGGGCACACACGTGGCAGTGCGGGCGGTGCGAGGGGCGACGCAGCTCGAGGACGACGTACGCGAGCACATGCTCGAACGCGTCGCCGAGATGGTCACCGACGTGATGACCGCCAACGGGCTCGAGGTCGACGACTTCATCAGCATCATCTTCACCGCCACCGCCGACCTCGTGTCGGAGTTCCCCGCGTACGCCGCCCGCCGGCTCGGGTTCAGCGACGTTCCGCTGATCTGCGCCCGTGAGCTCGAGATCGAGGGCTCCATGCCCCGGGTCGTGCGCATGCTCGCCCACGTCGAGTCCGACCTGCCCAAGGCGGACATCACCCACGTCTACCTGCATGGCGCAGCCAACCTGCGCCGCGACCTCACCCGGGTCCGGGAGGTCCCCGATGAGCAGTGACGCGGCCCTCGAGGGACCCGTCCTCGTGATCGGGGCCGGCCTGCTCGGCACGTCGATCGGGCTGGCCCTTCGACGCCGCGGGGTCGACGTCGCGCTCACCGACGTCAGCCCCGAGAACGTCCGGATCGCGACCGGCCTGGGGGCGGCCAACCTCGGCGACGCGGAGACCGGGCTGCGGCCCCGGCTCGTGATCGTCGCCGTCCCGCCCGACCACCTGGCCGACCAGATCGTGGCGGCGCTCACCGGCACGGATGCGGTCGTCACCGACGTCGGCAGCGTGAAGGCCGCCCCGCTCGAGGCCGTCCGCGGCCGGGTGCCGGCGGAGGCCCTGACCCGCTACGTCGGCGGCCACCCGATGGCGGGAAGCGAGCGATCCGGGCCGTTCGCCGCCTCCGCCGCCCTCTTCGACGGCCGGCCCTGGGCCATCACCCCCCACGGCACGGCCGACCCGGACGCAGTCAGGTCCGTCACCGCTGTCGCCGAGACCTGTGGGGCCACGCCGGTCCGGTTCACCCCCGCCGAGCACGACGAGGCTGTCGCCCGGACCTCCCACCTGCCGCACCTGGTCGCGGCTCTCGTCGCGGGCCGGATGACGGAGGCGCCGAAGGAGCACCTGGCGCTCTCCGGCCAGGGCGTCCGCGACGTCACCCGGATCGCGGCGGGGGACCCGGCTCTCTGGCAGCAGATCGTCGACGCCAACAGCACCGCGCTCAGCATCCTGCTGCACGCGGTCCGCGACGACGTCGACACCTTGCTGGGCGCGCTCGACCGGGGCGACCGGGCCACTGTGGGCGCGCTGCTCGACCGGGGCGTGGCCGGCACCGCCGTCATCCCCGGCAAGCACGGCGGCCCGGCCCAGGCGGAGACGTCGCTGTTCGTGGCGGTCCCCGACCATCCCGGCGAGCTGGCTCGGCTGCTGGCCGACGCGGGGGAGATCGGGGTCAACATCGAGGACCTCCGGATCGACCACGACCCCGGCCGCCCCGTCGGCCTGGTCGAGCTGTTCGTCGCGGAGGGAGAGGTGGACCACCTTCTCCGCTCGCTGGAGGACCGGGGCTGGACCACGCACCGGTAGGCTTCGCCCCGACATAGCAAGCGGTTCAGTGCCGACAGCGAAGGGCAGGCAGGGCGTGGGTGTGGTCGTGGCGATGGACGGACCTTCGGGTTCGGGGAAGTCGAGCACTTCGAGGGGTGTCGCCACCCGACTCGGGCTCCGCTACCTCGACACCGGGGCGATGTTCCGGGCGATGACCTGGTGGATGCTCGAGCACGGCGTCGACGTCGACGACCCGGCTGCCGTCGCCGCCAAGGCCGACGCGCCGCTGCTGATCTCCGGCACCGACCCGCAAGGACCGACGATCACCGTGGACGGCACCGACGTGGCCGAGCCGATCCGCTCGGTCGAGGTGACCCGGGCCGTCAGCGCGGTCAGTGCGGTACCCGAGATCCGCGAGCGGCTGCTGCGCGAGCAGCGCGACATCATCGGCCACGGCGACATCGTGGTCGAGGGGCGCGACATCGGCACGGTCGTCGTCCCGGACGCGCCGGTGAAGGTCTACCTGACGGCCGACACCGAGGCGCGGGCGGCCCGCCGTACCGCCGAGATGGCCGGCGTCACCGTCCAGGCCACCCAGCAGGACCTGATCCGGCGCGACAAGCTCGACTCCGGACGCGCCACTGCGCCGCTGCAGATGGCCGACGACGCCCACCACATCGACACCACGCCCTTCACTCTCGACGAGGTGATCGACCAGGTCGTGGCGCTCGTCCGCGAGGCCACCGCGCAGGTGACGGACGGTTCGTGAGCGGCACGGGGGATCTGCGGTACGACGACCTGCCGCGCACACACGACGCCGTCCACCCGCCGCACCAGCTGCTGCGGATGCTCCGGCCGGCCGGTCGTGCCTGGTTCCGGCACCGCTACGACATCCGGATCCACGACGAGCACCACGTGCCGTCAACCGGCCCGTGTGTCATCGCGTCCAACCACCTCGGGCTGCTCGACGGCCCGCTGCTGGCCGCCTTCGCACCTCGGGTCGTGCACGCGCTGACCAAGAAGGAGATGTTCGAGGGCCGCACCGGGGCGTTCCTGCGTGCGGTCGGCCAGATCCCGCTGTCGCGCTACGCCGCCGACCCGGCCGCCATCAAGGACTGCCTGAAGGTGCTGCGCGCAGGGGGAGTGGTGGGCATCTACCCCGAGGGCACCCGCGGCGACGGCGAGCTGCGGCACTTCCACACCGGTGCCGCCTACCTCGCCCTTGCGACGGGCGCTCCGGTCGTCCCGCTCGTGGTCTTCGGCACACGGGAGCCCGGCGGGGGCACGGACTCGGTACCCGCCAGGGGTGCTCGATTCGACTTCGTGTACGGCCCTCCGGTCTACTTGGAGCAGCAGCCGTGGCCCCGGACCCAGGCGGAGGTACGACGTACCGCCGCTTTCATGCGGAACAGATTCGTCGAGCATCTCGTTGACGCGAAGGGCCGGACCGGCCGGGAGCTTCCCGGCCCGCTGCCCGAGATCACCGAGAAGGACGTCCGCGAGGCCCGCGGCGTCTCGCGAAGGACAGAATCATGAGCACCGACTCGATCGAACCGACCACGTCCACCGTGGTCCCCGTGCTGGCCGTGGTCGGCCGCCCCAACGTGGGCAAGTCGACCCTGGTCAACCGGATGATCGGCCGGCGCGAGGCGGTCGTGCAGGACATCCCCGGGGTGACCCGTGACCGCGTGTCCTACGACGCCAACTGGAACGGCCGCGCCTTCACCGTCGTCGACACCGGCGGCTGGGACCCCGACGCGCAGGGGCTCGCCAAGAGCATCCGGGCGCAGGCCGAGGTCGCCGTCCAGATCGCCGACGCCGTCCTCTTCGTGGTCGACGCGACCGTCGGCATCACCGACGCCGACGAGGCCGTCGTGAAGGTGCTGCGCAAGGCCGACAAGCCCGTGATCCTGGCCGCCAACAAGGTCGACGACCAGCGCACCGAGGCGGAGGCCTTCGGGCTGTGGAACCTCGGCCTGGGGGAGCCCTACCCGGTGTCAGCGCTGCACGGCCGCGGCTCGGGCGACATGCTCGACGCGATCCTCGCCGCGCTGCCGGAGACCCCGCCGGAGCGCCTCGGCGACCTGGGCGGCCCCCGCCGGGTCGCGATCGTCGGCAAGCCCAACGTCGGCAAGTCCTCGCTGCTGAACAAGCTGGCCAAGGAGGACCGGGTCGTCGTCGACGACGCCGCCGGCACGACCGTCGACCCCGTGGACGAGCTGATCCAGCTCGGTGGGCGGACCTGGCGCTTCATCGACACCGCGGGCATCCGCAAGCGGGTCAAGGAGGCCTCGGGCCACGAGTACTACGCCAGCCTCCGCACCAACGGCGCCATCGAGCGCGCCGAGGTCTGCGTGATGGTGGTCGACGGCTCGCAGCCGGTCTCCGAGCAGGACCTGCGGATCATCACCTCCGTCGCCGAGACCGGCCGGGCGCTGGTCATCGCGTTCAACAAGTGGGACCTCGTCGACGAGGAGCGCCGCTACTACCTCGACCGCGAGATCGAGCGGGACCTCGTCCGCGTGCAGTGGGCGCCGCGCATCAACATCACCGCGAAGACCGGCTGGCACGTGGACCGGCTCGTGCCCGCCCTCGACGCGGCGCTCGAGGGTTGGACCACCCGTGTCGGCACCGGCGCTCTGAACTCGTTCCTGGGCAGGCTCATCGCCGAGCACCCGCACCCCGTGCGCGGCGGCAAGCAGCCCAAGGTGCTCTTCGGCACCCAGGCGTCCACGGAGCCGCCGACGTTCGTGCTGTTCACCTCGGGGCTGCTCGAGGCCGGCTACATGCGCTACATCGAGCGCAGGCTCCGCGAGGAGTTCGGCTTCGTCGGCACGCCGATCCACCTGCAGCAGCGGCCCCGCGAGAAGCGGAAGCGCTGACCGCGTGAGGGTCCGTCTCGGGCTGGTCGTGCTCGTCGCCACCGCGGTGGTGGCGGGCACGCCGTACGCCGGGGGCGCGACCGTCCGGACGGCGAAGCCCGTGGCGGGCACCGACTGTCGCACCTTCCCGGCGGACAACTACTGGCGCGCGGACATCCGGGACCTGCCGCGCCACCCACGCAGCCAGGCATGGCTGTCGCACATGTCGACTGACCGCGACCTGCACCCCGACTTCGGCCCGTCCTACGGCGACGGACCGAACTACGGCATCCCGGTCACGGTGGTCGGCAGCGGGCACGACAAGGTCCGGGTCCGGTTCGACTACTCCGACGAGAGCGACCACGTGCGCTACCCGTTCGGTCCGGACACCCGCATCGAGGGCGGCCGGAACAGCACCGGCGACAAGCACGCGGTCGTGGTCGACAGGGACAGCTGCCGCCTCTACGAGACCTGGAACACCCGCGAGCGTGACGGGCAGTGGCGCGCCGGGTCGGGTGCCACCTGGTCGCTGGCCAGCAACGCGCTCCGGCCGGACGGCTGGACCTCGGCCGACGCCGCCGGGCTGCCGATCCTGCCGGGGTTGCTCCGGCGCAACGAGGTGCGCGACCGCAAGGTCGACCACGCGATCCGGTTCACCACCGACGTCACCAGCCGGCACCACCTCTGGCCGGCCCGGCACGACGCCGGCTCCACGAACGACCGCGACTACCCACCGATGGGGGCGCGGTTCCGGATGAAGGCAACCTTCCCCACCGACGGGTACGGCGCCGGAGCCCGCGCGGTCATCTCGGCGATGAAGACCTACGGCCTCGTCCTCGCCGACAACGGCTCACCGTGGTACTTCCAGGGCGAGCGGCACGCGCGCTGGTCCGAGCGGTTGATCGAGGACCTGAAGCGGATCCCCGCGTCGGCCTTCGTCGCCGTCGACACCGCGTCGCTCAAGGCGTCCGACGACAGCGCACGCGTCCGCTAGCTTCACCGCATGGCCAATCCGACAGACAGCCTCCTCGCCGAAGCGGAGCGACTCCACGCGACCGGTGGGCTCTCCCAGGCACGGGACTTCCTAGCGCGCGCGATCGCCAGCCAGGACGGCAACGCGCGACTGTGGGCCGCGGCGGCCGAGCTCGAGGACGTTGCATCCAACCCGGCCGGGTCCGCGCGGCTCTGGCAGGAGGCCCTAGCCCGCGCCAGCCGTCCTCGCCCGCGTTGGCTGGCACGTCTGGCGACCGCGCTCGGGGAGTCGGCGGCTCCGGCGAACGAGACCGACGACGCCTACAGGGCTGCGTTGCAGGCAGACCCGACTGCCAACATCGGCCTGGTGAAGCAATGGGCATCAGTGCTCGTCGCTCGCGGTGAAGACGAGAGCTACGTGGACCGGGTTGTCCTCGACGTGCAGCTGTCGGTTCCGCACGCGCTGCCGGGCGTGCTCCTGTTCTTGCTGGGACGCGATGCTGTCGATGAGTGGCGGGATCGGTTGACCGGCCACCTGAACGAGTTCATGGGGAGTGCGGGTGCCATGGCCTGCCGCCAGGTCTGGGAGGCGTACTCATCGCTCCAGGCTCTGGACCCCGAGGCCTGCGAGGCGGTGCTCACACTGCCCCGGGCCGTGGTGCAGCTCTTCTTTGCGGTAGAGCCGCCTCGCCTTGTACGGCTGGACGATATTCTCAGCGGCTCGACACCGGAGCTCGCCCTCGACGAGACCGCGCTGCGGTCATACGTGGACGAGCTGCTGGTGCACGATCTGGGGGTCGATGCCGGACGACCGCACCTTCGCCGGCGATCAGGCCCGCGCGCTGGTGCTCAAGCAGGAACGATTCCTCGGTTACGCAACCCGCGCCGTACGCGACAAGGGCCTCCGCGTGAATGACCCGCACACCGGTCGGGAGACCGCGCCGTTCGACAGCGTGGTCGTGCAGGGACGCACGATCTACTCGTTCGGCGACCGAGAACTGTCCATGCTCATCACCGCGGGTGAGAGCAAGCGTCTCGCGGGGCTGCTGCTCGCCGGCGCGAATGTCGTCGTCGACCTCGGGGCCGAGCTCGAGCGCTACTTCACGGGGCACCGGCTCGCCGCGATTCTCAGCACGATGTTGCGCAGGGTCGCCCGAATGTCGGACCACTACGCCGCCGCGATCACGTGCGACCTCGCCCACGACGCTCCAAGGTCGGTGGCCGTCGTCGTCGGATCTGCCCAGAACTTCGCCCACCACCTGTGGAACTACTACCCCGGACTGGAGCGGATCACGGAGGAGGGACTGACGGAGCAGGTCGACGAGATCCGCGTAGCCGGCACCGAGTTCTACGGGCCGATAACCCACCTGTTCCCGGAGTTCGCCGACACTCCCGTCGTCCGCGACGAGCCAGGTGGTCTGCGTGACCCGCATCCGTTCTCACCAGGCCATCTGCTGGTGCAACCAGGTGGTGTGTTCGTACGAGGTTCCCTGCGAGCCCGTGTCGTGGCCGCGATGCGACGATTGCCCCCTCAGCAAGACACCAGCCCCGGCCCCGAGCCCTCCCACGTTGCAGCGGCACCCATCGTGTGGATCGGACTCCGAGTCGGAAGCCGGTCGTGGATCGGCCAGGACGAGATTCTTCCGCGAATCATCGACCGGGTTCATGACCTCTGGCCTGACGCCCTCACCGTCCTCGACGGCTATTCCTTTCCCGTGGGTCGGGACGACATCTCGGATCAGTGGGCGCCGCAGATCGCACTTCTTGCAGGGCTCGCCGAGACCATCCGCGGACGTGTCCGCCGCCCCGACCGGGTCCTCAGCCTGGTCGGCAACACACTCCGCGAGAGCGTGTTGTGGGCCTCCCGGGCTCACGCCTATCTGACGCCCCTGGGAACCAGCCAGCACAAGGTCGGCTGGTTCACTGATGCCCCGGGCGTCGTCTACGCGCCTCCGTCGCTGGAGACTGTCGACGCCTATCGACGTCCTGGATCCTGGGAGAGTGAAGGCTCGACGGTGCCGGTCTACGTGTTCGGGTCTCCTCGGGAGGGAACAGAGAGGCGTTCGCTCACCGACGCCCGCAGGCATCTCGACAACATCGCGCTCGACGCCGACGTGGTGGAGGAGCGACTGCTCGAGGCTATCGCGAAGGGTCGATTCGGACCGGCAGAGAGCTTGCGATAAGGTTCAACCGCTCTCGGACGCCTCGGCGCCCAGAGGGCATTCGGGCTGTGGCGCAGCTTGGTAGCGCACTTGACTGGGGGTCAAGGGGTCGCAGGTTCAAATCCTGTCAGCCCGACCGAAGAAACCGCCTCTGATCTGCGGAAACGCAGGCCGGAGGCGGTTTCGCTCTTGGACGCGGTCGCGATGGTCTTGCGGATCGTCTGCGCGGTGAAACAGCACGACGGTCCTCACACTCGCGTCCGACTCCTGACTCGGTTTCCGGTAGACGCCCTTGCCTGGCTCGGTCTTGATCGTCCTGTTGATCGCGAGGTTCGGACGGCCGGCATCGAGTGCGACGCCGGCCCAGCGCAGGGCGTTGCAGGGGTTCAGCGCGGCCGCCCGGGCCGCCCGGTACGGCGGGGCCGCATCCGCTCGCGAGCCCGAACCATCCGGCTCGGTCTGAGCTGCCAGCCCGCGGCCCCTTCGTCGGCGCGGTGACGTCGAGCAGCCTGCTGGAAATGCTCGACGGACTGAAAATCGACCCAGATGTCTGGGTGTTCGGCCGGGGCAGCACGCGGGCGCTTGTTCTCGGTGTACGCCGTACGGATGGCCGCAGTGTTCACCCATTTGGTGACCAGCGTCCGGCTGTGTACGGCATCGATCCCGCGTTGGGTCGCCCTCGTCGGGATCCCGGTGGCGCTGGTCCTGTTTCTGGCGGCAGGAGAACAGGTCCCCAGGAATGAGTCGGTCGTTCCTCGGTTCACCCGGGTGAACCACCCGCCTGCGTCTGCCGCCAACCCGGCGATCGCACTACGTTGAATTGCATGCCCACGACCTCGAGTCGCCGTTCGTCGGCCACGGGATCCGAAGCATCGCCGACGTCTTCGCTCGGAACCATCCCAGGGGCGGGGCGAAGGGGCTCCCCGACACCCACGCAGCCAGCCCCGTCCGGTACGACGCAAGCAAGGCCGCAGCCCTCGCCTCACCAGGAGAACGCCGATGACCGACCAACTCCCACGCCAGACCCTTCCCGTTCCCGACCGGGCCTTCGAGGGAACGCTTCCGTACGAGGCAAAGGACCCCGAGGCGAAGTTTCCGCCGATCGAGCCGCTGCAGCCTCCTGCAGGGGCGCCGAACGTGCTCGTCGTTCTGCTCGACGATGTTGGCTTCGGGGCTTCGAGTGCGTTCGGTGGACCGTGTCGGACTCCCACGGCGGAGCGGCTGGCGGCCGGCGGCCTGAAGTACAACCGGTTCCACACCACGGCACTGTGTGCGCCGACTCGTGCCGCGCTGCTCACCGGCCGCAACCACCACTCGGTCGGAATGGGCGTGATCACGGAGCTGGCCACTTCGGCACCTGGCTACAGCTCGGTCCGGCCGAACACGTGTGCGCCATTGGCGCAGACCCTGCGGCAGAACGGCTACTCGACCGCTCAGTTCGGCAAGTGTCATGAGGTGCCGGTGTGGCAGACCAGCCCGATGGGACCGTTCGACGCCTGGCCCACCGGCGGTGGTGGCTTCGAGCACTTCTACGGGTTCATCGGCGGCGAGACAAACCAGTACTACCCGGGGATCTACGAGGGCACCACGCCGGTGGAGCCGGAGACGACCCCCGAGGAGGGGTACCACTTCACCGAGGACATGACCGACAGGGCGATCGGCTGGATCCGCCAGCAGAAGTCGCTGATGCCGGACAAGCCATTCTTCGTCTACTACGCCCCGGGTGCGACGCACGCACCGCACCACGTGCCCACGGAGTGGTCGGACAGGTACAAGGGCCGGTTCGATGCCGGGTGGGACGCGCTGCGTGAGGAGATCCTCGCCCGGCAGAAGGAGCTCGGCGTGGTTCCGCCCGACACGGTGCTGACGGAACGGCACGAGGAGATCCCGGCGTGGGAGGACATGCCCGAAGCGCTGAAGCCGGTGTTGGCCCGGCAGATGGAGGTCTACGCGGGGTTCATGGAGCACACCGATCACCACATCGGGCGGCTGGTCGACGCGATCGAGGATCTCGGTGTCCTTGACGACACACTTGTCTACTACATCGTCGGCGACAACGGCGCCTCGGCCGAGGGAACGATCAACGGCTCGTTCAACGAGACCTTCATCTTCAACGGCGCCGATGCGCTGGAGACGCCCGAGTTCGTGGCGTCCCGAATCGACCAGTTCGGGACCCCCACCGCCTATAACCACTATGCGGTCGGCTGGGCGCATGCGATGGACACGCCGTACCAGTGGACCAAGCAGGTCGCCTCGCACTGGGGGGGCACCCGCAACGGCACGATCGTGCACTGGCCGCGCGGGTTCACCGCGAAGGGGGAGGTGCGGGCGCAGTTCCATCATGTGATCGACGTAGCGCCGACCGTCCTGGAGGTCGCCGGGCTGCCGGAGCCGACCGTGGTGAACGGGGTCCCGCAGCGGCCCATTGAGGGCGTGAGCATGGCCTACTCGTTCCACGACGCGGACGGCGCCGAGCGACGTCAGACGCAGTACTTCGAGATGTTCTGCAACCGTGGCATCTACCACCAGGGCTGGACCGCGGTCACTCGCCACAGCACGCCGTGGGTGATGGCGCCCCTTCCCTCGCTCGAGGAGGATGTCTGGGAGCTCTACGACACCACCACGGACTGGAGCCAGTCCCACGACCTTGCCGCCGAGCTGCCCGAGAAGCTGGCGGAGCTCCAGGAGCTGTGGCTGGCGGAGGCGCGGAAGTACAACGTTCTGCCGCTCGATGATCGCCGCATCGAGCGGTTCAACTCCGACCTGGCGGGCCGCCCGGTCCTGGTCAAGGGGCAGTCGCAGATGCTCTACGGCGGGATGGGCCGGCTCACCGAGGCTTCGATCCTCAACGTCAAGAACAAGTCCCATGCGGTGACCGCCGAGGTGGAGGTGCCCGTCTCCGGCGCCGAGGGCGTGATCATCGCCCAGGGAGGTGCCTTCGCCGGCTGGAGCCTGTACGCCAAGGACGGCAAACCCAGGTACTGCTACAACCTGCTCGGACTGCAGCGCTTCACCATCGAGGGTGACTTGCCGATCCCGGCCGGGACCCACCAGGTGCGGATGGAGTTCGAATACGACGGCGGCGGGCTCGCGAAGGGCGGCGCCGTGCAGCTCTACCTCGACGGGATCAGAGTCGGGGAGGGCCGCGTCGACGCGACTATCCCGATGGTCTTCTCGGCCGACGAGACCGCTGACATCGGCCGTGACACAGCCTCGCCCGTCAGCACCGACTATGCCGGCGACTCCAGCATCTTCACCGGACGAGTCAACTGGGTGCAGATCGACCTCGGCGAGGACGCGGACGACGCCGACCACCTCATCACACCCGAGGAGCGGCTCCGTGTCGCGATGGCACGCCAGTAGCCGATTCACCGTCCGCGAGGGAGGACGAGGATGCCGACCGGCGCCGACCTGAGCAGCCCATGACTGACGCGACTCCGGACGCGACAACGGTCGGTGGACGCCGCCGTCGGCTGAAGAACATGGTGTGGATTCCGGGCGGTGAGTTCTTGATGGGGTCGGAGGACTTCTACCCAGAGGAGCGGCCGTCCCACACCGCCCGTGTCGAGGGCTTCTGGATGGACGAGCATCCGGTGACGGTGGCCGAGTTCCGGCGTTTCACCAAGGCGACCGGACACGTCACGATGGCGGAGACCGCGCCCGAAGCCGCGGACTTTCCTGACGCCGACCCAGCCCAGTTGGTGCCCGGGTCGCTGGTGTTCACGCCTCCGAGGCGGCCGGTGAGCCTCGACGACTTCCGGGCATGGTGGTCGTGGGTGTCGGGTGCCCAGTGGCGGCATCCCGAAGGGCCAGCTAGCACCCTGCACGGCCTCGATCGGCACCCGGTGACGCAGGTGGCCTACCCCGACGCTGTCGCGTACGCCGAGTGGGCGGGCAAGTCCCTGCCGACCGAGGCGGAGTGGGAGTTCGCCGCCCGCGGCGGTCTGGAGGGCGCCACCTATGCCTGGGGTGAGGAGTTCGCGCCCCAGGGACGGATGATGGCCAACACCTGGCAGGGTGAGTTCCCGATGCACAACGAGCTGCTCGACGGCTTCGAGCGCACCTCTCCGGTCGGCCGCTTCCCACCCAACGGCTATGGCCTGTTCGACGTCACCGGCAACGTGTGGGAGTGGACCAATCAGGACTACTCCAGCAGCCACGCGGCCGCCGCGGCAGCGGGGCTCGAGACGAAAGCCCTGCGAACGGCCTCCTGCTGTGGGCCGCAACGCCCGTCGGCAGCGGCGTCGATGTCCTCCGCGCCGGTGCATCCACCCGCGACGAAGGTGATCAAGGGCGGTTCGCACTTGTGCGCTCCCAACTACTGCCTGCGGTATCGCCCGGCCGCCCGGCAGTCCCAGACGATCGACACCTCGACCAGCCATCTCGGCTTCCGCTGCGTCGTTCGCCCTGACGGCGCAGAGGAGCGCTAGCCACCGCGCGACTGTTGGCATCGACCGCTCCTCGCCGTCTTCGGCCTGCTCGTCGGTCATGCTCGGCCTGGCCGCGCTGCGCATCAACTATGTCGACGAGAACCTCCGCGACGGCGTCCCGGTGTCGGAGGTCGCATACTCGGAATCGGTAAGGAGGCGCCGTGGCCGTCGAGATCAAGCTGCTCGGACCGTTCCAGGTCGTGCTGGACGGCCAGCCTGTGCCCGACGACATGTGGACCCGGCGCGACGCGGCCGGCCTCGTCAAGCTGCTGGCGCTGACGCGGGACCGCCGGCTCCATCGCGAGCAGGTGATGGACATGCTGTGGCCGGACCTCGGGGTCGACGACGCAGCGCCCCGGTTGCACAAGGCCGCCCACTTCGCACGGAAGGCGATCGGTCGATCTGACGCGGTGGTCCTGCGCGGTGAGATGGTCTCACTGCTTCCGGCACTGCCGGTGACCGTCGACGTGGACGACTTCGAGAAGTCCGCCCGCGACGCCCTGGAAGATGGGTCTGCTGCGGCCGCTGCGGACGTGCTGGACAAGCACCCGGGCGAACCACTCACGGCGGACCTGTACGCCGAGTGGGCAGCTGAGCCCCGAGCACGCCTGACGGACCTACGCCAACGTCTGCTTCGCCAGGCGCGGCGGTGGGACGAGATTCTCGAGCGAGATCCCGTGGACGAGGCTGCTCACCTCGAACTGGTGCGCGAACTGGCGCGCCACGGTGACCGAGTCGGAGCGCTCCGGCAGTTGGAGAGCATGGCTCGTGCCCTACGCCGTGAGCTCGGCACTGAGCCAGGACCCGAGGCGAACAAGTTGCGCGACGAGCTGGTCGGGGCCCTCCGCAAGGTGGGGAGCGTGACGCCGGAGGAACTGGGCCGTTTCGAGCAGCAGATCCGGTTCTGCAGGACGGCGGACGGCGTGACCATCGCTTACGCCAGCTCCGGCAGCGGGCCCCCACTGGTGAGGGCGGCCAACTGGCTCACCCATGTGGACCACGACTGGAACAGTTCCGTCTGGCGACACTGGCTGGTCGACCTCTCGCGGAGGCACCGTCTGATCCGGTACGACGAGCGCGGCTGCGGACTGTCGGACCGGGACATCAAGCCACCCACGTTCGAAAGCTGGGTGCAAGACCTCGAGGCAGTGGTGGACGGAGCCGGGCTCGACAAGTTCCCACTGCTCGGGATCTCGCGGGCCGGTCCGGTGGCCATCGCCTACGCCACCAGACATCCGGACCGGGTGACGAAGCTGGTGCTCTACGGCAGCTATGTGCAGGGCCGGATGTCTCGGGCCACGAACGAGGAGCAACGGCGCATGCACCGAGCGCAGGTGGAGCTCGCCAGGCTTGGCTGGGGCCGGGACGAGCCGACGTTTCGGCAGGTGTTCACCTCCCAGTTCATGCCGGGGGCGCCGCGTGAGCTCTGGGACGAGTTCAACGAGCTTCAGCGCAGAACCGTCTCGGCGGAGAACGCCGCCTTGATCCTCGAGGTCGGTGCCTACGTCGATGTGACGAAGGAAGCGGCCGGCGTGAAGGTGCCGACGTTGGTGCTCCATGCCAGGGACGACCACCGCGCACCCTTCGAGCAGGGGCGGCTGGCGGCGTCGCTCATCCCCGACAGTCGCTTCGTGGCCGTCGAGAGCAGCAACCACATCCTGCTCGCCGACGAGCCGGCGTGGCCGGCCTTCCTCCGTGAGGTGGAGGCATTCCTCGCTGAGTAGGGTGACCGCCTCCAGCCGAGCTCACGTCTGCCGAACGGCGCGGTTCCGCACCTCTCCCCGGATCCACTGGCCGAGCCAACCGGTGTCGGTGGCGACCACCTGTCCGAGCACGCTGGCGGTGAGGAAGCAGAAGGCGACGACGTACAGCCAGGCGAGGTAGGTGAACGCGACGCCGATCGAGCCGTACCGATCTGCGCTGACCTCGAGCGCACGCGGAAGCCAGATCCCCGACGCGGGCCGGACGAACAGCATGACCAGGCCGAATATCGCGGCGCCGGGCACCAGGTTCCGCGGGCGGACGTCGCCGGTCAGCAGGATCCAGGGTATGAAGACGCCGATGGCCACGTCGAACGCAAGTGCGGCAACGAGCCCCCAGACGGTCGGTGGGGGGACGTCTCTCAGGTACCGGGTCAAGGCACGGGCTGTGATCAGGGCGAGGGCGAGGGCAAGCACCACGGCCACCCAGCGCCAGGCGTAGGCCAGCTGGGTCTTCGGACGCGGGAGCCCCCAGATCGCGGTGAATGCCCGGGTGAGTGCACGGGACAGGCTGGTTGCCGACGCCAGCACGATGAGGGTTCCGACGACGCCGAAGGTCGCGGTGCTCGAGTTGCTGTCCAGGGCGTCCTCGAGGACCGACTGGGTCTGGTCTGGGATCCCCAGGGCGTCGGCGACCTCGCTGCTGCCGCCTCCCAGGAAGGTCGCAATCATGATGAGGGTCGGGAACACCGACGTGAAGAACTGGGCCGCGATCGTCATCGACCGGTCGAACAGCTCGATCCGGATGGACGTGGCTGCGCTCCGGATGACGATGCGACCCGGCCAGCGGGAGAGCGACCACTCCACGGCGGGCACCAGCCGACGTGGCAGGTGGGAGAGCACCGCGTCATAGGTCGCCCGAGCCGAGTCAGACGGCAACGATTCACTCATGTCGGATCCTCTTCGCGTGCCCGCGCCCAAGCAGGAGCCCGCGGACTGCTGCTAGCCGCTCAAGGACACCATCTCGCCCGTCGATGCATGCGGACTCATCCTCAATGGGTGAGCTGTCCCAGGACGCGCCATCAGTCCGGCGTCGGGTCAGCGAGTCCCTCCGGCTGGTCGAGCTGCGCCTGGACGGCGCGGTAGACGTTTCCGTGGATCTTGTCGGCGCCGATGACGTCGATGACTCCGTCCCTGGCCAGGGTGGCGCGCACGGCCGGCTTGAGCCGGGCCAAGCGAAGGGTGATCCCGGCCTCGCCGGCGAGAGTCACGATGTCGCTCAGCTTCGCCGACCCCTGGGAGTCGATGAAGTTGACCCCTTCGCAGTCCAGCACGATCCCGGTCAGGCCAGGGTTCGCGTGGATCAGCTCGCGGACCCGGTCCTCGAGCGCGTCCGAGGTGGCGAAGAACAGCCCGCCGTCCAACCGGATCGGGATCACCTCCCGGAGACGTTCGTCCTCGGGGTGTTCCTCGAGGTCCCGGAAGACCTGGGTCCCGCGCTGCAGGCCGAGGGCAGGCATGTCGGGATGGGTCGCCACCGAGATCAGCCAGAGCAGCGAGAGGGCGATGCCGATCATCACTCCCGCGAGCACGCCGAACACCAGGGTCCCGATGATCGCCGTGACGGCGACCCAGAAGTCGAACCTCTGGACCCGGGCAAGCCGTCGCATCTCGGTGACGTTCATCATCCCCATCACGACCGCCTCGATGATGAGCGCCGCGAGCACGGGCTTGGGGAGGTCCGAGAACAGCGGCGCCAGGAACAACAAGGTGAGCAGGACCGTGACGCCCGAGGTGAGCGAGGCGAGCCCGGTGCGCGCACCGGAGTGCTCGTTCAGCGAGCTTGCCGACAGGCTCGTCGAGACCGGCATGCCCTGCAGCAGCCCCGCGCCCATGTTCGTCATGGACTGCGCCACCGACTCCTGGTCGATGTCGATCTGGTAGCGGTGCTTGGCTGCGAACGCGCGGGCGTCGCCCGCGGTCTGGGAGAACCCGATCAGCACGAGGGCTACCGCAGCGACCGCGACGATCGCGGCGTGGTCCCACATGAGGGTGCCGTCGGGAACTTCGAGGGACGGCAACCCCCGGGGTACGTCGCCCACCAGCGCCACGCCACGGGCCCCGAGATCGAACAACCAGGATGCGGTCAACCCACCGACGACGAGGACGAGCGCACCGGGGACCTGGGGGGCGACGCGCCGGAGCCCGAACACGACGAGCAGCGCCAGGACGCCGACCGCCGTGGTCGTCTGCTGGCGCTGGTCCAGCGTCCCCAGCCAGGACCAGAGCTCCTGCAGGGGGTTGGAGCCGTCCACGTCGGTGCCGGTGAGCTTCGGCAGCTCGCCGATCACCACGTCGATCGCGGCGCCGAACAGGAAGCCGGTGACCACGGCACGGGAGAGGAACTGCGCGATCCAGCCCATCCGGAACACCGCCAGCAGGAGGAACAGCACGCCGGAAGCCAGGGTGATGCCCGCGACGAAGGTAGCCACAGCCTGCTCGCCCGTGATGCCTGCTGCGAGAACCGCGCTGGCGGCCACCGCGGCGAGTCCGGAGCTGGGGCCCATGGAGATCTGGCGGCTGGTGCCGAAGACGGCGTACAAGAGCGCGCCCGCTGCGGCGGCGTAGAGCCCGTGCTCCAGGGGAATCCCGGCGATGCCGGCGTAGCCGAGGTTCTTGGGGACGATCAGCGCCGCGACAGTGACGCCGGCGATGAGGTCGCCGCGCAACCACCGCCGGTCATATGCACGGATCCAGCCGAGGATCGGCAGCAGTTTCGTGACGCCTGCTCGACCACTCGGGCCTCCCTCGCCCATGGGCGTGACGATACCGCTCAATTGCCCCCCGCGGCCTCGGCCGATCAGCCTAGTGACCCCGCCGCCAGGAGGGCGGCGGGGTCACGTGATGGGCTATTTCACCTCCGACTTCATGACCAGCCGGAGCCCGAGGATCGCGGGCAGGACGAGCCAGGTGCCCGCTGTGACGGCGAGGTTGGCCCACTGCTCACTGGTCAGGGTGCCGCTGAACAGGGCGCCCTGGGCGAAGTTCAGGTCGACCCACGGCTGGAGGTCGCGGAACCAGGCCTGGCTGGTTGCCAGGACGCCGGAGACCGTGGGCAGCAGGAACGCGTAGACGAAGTAGGCCACGAGCGCGCCCGCCGAGCTGCGGATCAGCATGCCCAGCATGGTGCCGGTCAGCAGGCAGAGCAGGCTGCCCAGCACGATGTTCACGCCCTCGGCGAACGACACGTCCCACACCATGTCGGTGCCGGCGATCGCGGGTCCCACCAGGTTGCCGACCGCCCCGATGGCGAAGGCGAAGAGCATCGATGCGACGGCCACGGCGACGGAGGATGCCGCCTTCGCCAGGATGATGCGCTTCCGGTGCGGGACGAGCGTGAACGTGGTCAGGCCGCTGCGCTGGCTCCACTCGCCGGTGATCGACAAGATGGCGATCATCGGCAGGACGACCGTCATCGGGAAGCCGATCGCCTTGGCGAAGGTGTAGTAGGTCAGGTCCGCGTCGGGGGCGAACGCGACCGTGGCCACGGTGGTCAGCACAGCGACGATGACGATGCTCGCCATCAGCCAGAAGCCGGAGCGGGTGTCGAACATCTTGCGCAGCTCGACCTGGACGACTCGGGAGAGCGGCACGTGCTGGACGGTGGCGCGCTCCTGACGGACGGGCTCGATGGTGATGGCGGTCATGCCGCGTTCCTTTCTCGTTGGGTGTCTGCGGTGAGCTGCAGGAACATGTCCTCCAGCCCGCCGTCTGCCGGGCGCAGCTCGCTGAGAGCCACACCTGCGTGCATTGCCGCCTGCCCGACCCGGGTCGAGTCGGCATCGGTGCGCAGGGCCCCGTCGTCGGTCACGGTGCTGGGGACGCCGTGCGCGTCGAGAGCGCGCTGAAGTGCGAACATGTCGGGTGCACGGGCGACGGTGCCCGCGGAGCCGAGGAGCTCGGTCTTGGATCCCTGGGCGACGATCCGGCCGCTGCCGATCATCACGATGTCGTCGGCGATGACCTCGACCTCGTGAAGGAGGTGCGAGGACAGCAGGACAGTGCCTCCGTCGTCCGCGTAGTCACGGAGCAGGTCGCGCATCCAGCGGATGCCAGCCGGGTCGAGCCCGTTGGCCGGCTCGTCGAGGATCAGCACGGACGGGTCGCCGATCAACGCGGTGGCCACGCCAAGACGCTGGCGCATGCCGAGCGAGTAGTTGCCCACCCGTCGGTCCGCCTCGGTCTCGGTGAGGCTGACCATCTCGAGGGTCTCGGCGACCCGACGAGCCGGCAGCCCCATCATCCGCTGCGCGATGGTGAGGATCTCGCGACCGGTGCGGCCTGCGTGCTGCGCGGACGCGTCGAGCATGACGCCGACCTCGACGCCGGGGTTCGGCAGGTCCGCGAACCTGCGGCCGAGGACCGTGGCGGATCCCGAGGTGGGCGATGTGAGGCCCACCATCATGCGCATCGAGGTGGACTTGCCGGCGCCGTTCGGGCCGAGGAAGCCGGTGACCCGACCGGCCCGGGCGACGAAGCTGACGTCGTCGACGACCGTGTGTCCGCGGTACTTCTTGGTGAGTGAGTCGATGGTGATCATGGACGGCCCCCTCGCGTCCATGCCCGCTCGCGCTGGTTCATGGCGTTGCTCCTTGTGGTGGTTGACTGCATGCCTCAACGCTAGGAACGGAGAGACCGCGGCCGCGTCGTCGCGAGGTCGCGATCGAGTCCGACGAAACGACGAAGTCCGCGTCCTACTCAGGTAGGACTCACGGCCGCGGAAGGCTGCATCAGCGGGTGGTGTCGGGGCGTTCCGAGGACCGCGGTTCGGCGGCGTCGAAGAGCCCCGACTGATAGGCGAGAACGATCGCCTGGGCACGGTCGCGCAGGTTCAGCTTCTGCAGCAGGCGCGTGACGTGCGTCTTGACGGTCGTGTCACTGATGAAGAGCTCCTCGCCGATCTCTGCGTTGGACAGACCTCGGGTGATGAGGCGGTAGACGTCCATCTCCCGGGTGGTCAGGCTGTCGACCGCCCGAGGAGGGGCCTGTCGGTTGAGGCGGGTGAAGTGCTGGATCACGCGTCGGGTGATCGCCGGCGACAGCAGGGCGTCGCCACGCGCGACGGTGCGTACGGCGGCGATCAGCTGCTCGGGGGGGTCGTCCTTGAGCACGAATCCACTCGCGCCGACCCGTAGTGCCTCATAGACGTAGTCGTCGAGGTCGAAGGTCGTCAGGATCAGGATTCGCGCGGACGAGTCGGACGCCAGGATCCGCCGGGACGCCTCGAGGCCGTCGAGCTCCGGCATCCGGATATCCATCAGGATCACGTTCGGCTTGAAGCGCGCTGCCTGAGCCACTGCTTCGAGGCCGTTGCTCGCCTCTGCCACGACCTCCATGTCAGGTTCATCTGCGAGCAGCAGGCGGAATCCCGCCCGCACCATCGACTGGTCGTCCACGACAAGGACTCGGATGGTCATGAGGCACTGCCGTCCAACGGAAGGCGCGCGCGGAGCACGAAGCCGCCGGCCCGGGAGACCCCGGCCGACATGTCTCCGCCGTAGATCTTGACGCGCTCGCGGACACCGACCAGCCCATGTCCGGGACCTTCGTTGGTCGAGGCCCCTCCCTTGCCGTTGTCACGCACCTCGAGCTGGAGCTCGCCGGGGCCGAAGCTCACCTCCACGTCGGCCTGACTGGCGGTGGAGTGCTTGAGACTGTTGGTGAGACCCTCCTGCACGATGCGGTACGCCGAGAGGTCGAGTCCGGGGGGAAGTGGGACCGGCTGTCCGTGCACCTGCAGCTGGACGCCCAGACCGGCCGCACGGACATCGGCGACGAGCGACTCGAGGTCGTCGAGCCCCGGCTGGGGGAGGAGATCGGGCTCGTCGCCGTCGGCACGCATCGCATTCAGCAGACGGCGCATCTCCGCGAGTGCTGACCTTCCGGCCTGCTCGACGTTCTTGAGGGTCTCCCGGTCCTCCGTGTCGGTCTCGGGCATCCTGTGCCGGACGGCTCCCACCTGGAGCACCATCACGCTGACGGCGTGGGCGACCACGTCGTGAAGCTCGCGCGCGATCCGGCCGCGCTCCTCGGCCACCGCGACACGGGCCGCTGCCTCTCGCTCCCGCTCGGCCCGGGCCGCCCGTTCCTCCGCGGCTTCGGTCTGCTCGGCGCGCTCCCGGAGCGCGAACCCGACCAGCCAGCCCATCCCGAACAGCACCGGTGTGAACAGGAGGTCGCCGGTCGAAGAGCCAGGCTCGTTGTAGACGACGATGGCCGCGCCGCTCAGGACGATCGCCAGTCCGACCCGCGCCTGAGCGGCCCGGCGCAGGTTGCCGAGCAGGACGGCGGCGCCCATCCCGGCGGCGAAGAGCCCGCCCAGGTCGACGATCAGCCGGCCGTCCAGGAACGACAGGGCGGCGCTGGCCAACCACATGGTCGCGGGGGCGGCGAAGGGGAAGCGCCGTCGGCCGAGCAGAGTGAGCACGACCGCGGCCACCGCGACGACCTCGAACCACAACATCGGGCCGGTGGGCTTGTCCGGGTCGCTGCGCATCGCCGTACCGACTGCGCTCGCCACCGCCGTCCCCACGATCAGGACGTCGAGACCGTACTTCGACACGTTCAGCCACGCTCGGCTCACGTCATCAAGGTACTCAGCGTGTTCGTTTCCTGCCTCCTACCAAAGTAGGACCACGACTCCTCGCAAGGCCGCCGGCGACTGAGGGCCGGGTGCTCAGCTGCCCTGCTCGGCGGCCCAGCGCTTGGCAGCCTCGAGGTCAGCGAGCGGGAATGCGCGCGCTTGCCCGGGCCACAGGACGCTGAAGACCTTGATCGCCGGGCCGGCCCAGCCGGCGTCGGTCACGACCGCGATGCGCTCGAACGATGCCGGGTGACGCGCGCCGAGCTTCAGGTCCTCCCAGACCGCGTCCCCCTCGTACTCGTCGAACTCCGGGCCGATGACGTAGACGAGGCGCACCTTCCCGTGCTGGGCGATGGCCGCATTGACCGCGGGCACCACGACGTCGCGGTAGTCCTCTTCCTCCACGTCATCGACGGCCTCGAGCCCGAGAACCCCCGCCGGCATGCCGTCAAGTAGCCGGATCATGACCACTCACCTCCCGACGCGTCACGTCGCCGAATCGGCGTAGAGCTGCAGGAACCGTGCTTCGGCCAGGGCCATCGCCTCGATTTCGTGTGGGTCCACGCTCTCGTTCGGCGCGTGGATCAGGGCGAGAGGCTCCTCGACGCCCATCAGGATCAGCTCCGCCTCCGGATACGTGTCCGCCAGGACGTTGCAGAGCGGTATCGAACCGCCCTGACCCAGGGTGGTCATCGGTGTGCCGTAGGCGTCCTCCATGGCCGCAGCGATGGCGGTGTACGCCGGCCCGTCCACGACGGCCTTGAACGGGGATCCCTTGGCCTCCGTCTCCACCGTCACCTGCACTCCCCATGGGGCCGCCGAGCGAAGGTGCGCGATGAGGGCAGCCTCGGCGTCATCGGGATCCATCCCGGGCGGGATGCGCAGGTTGAGACGCGCCGCGGCGCGGGGAACGATGGCCGCTGCCGAACCGACCACCGGGGGGCAGTCGATGCCGAGGACGGTGAGCGCAGGTCGTGCCCACAGCATGTCCGAGACACTTCCCGATCCCAGCAGCGATGCACCGTCCACTGCGGTCGTATCTGCACGGAACTGGTCGGCTGGGTAGACCTCGCCCGACCAGGTCTGGGTGTTGTCCAGCCCGTTGATCGTCGTGTTGCCGTCGCCGTCCCGAAGACTCGCAAGGATTGCCACCAGCGCGGCCAATGCATCGGGGGCGGCTCCTCCGAACATCCCGGAGTGGATCTCCGACCCGAGCGCTTCGACCGTGACGACCACGTTCACCATCCCGCGCAGACTCACCGTCACCGCGGGGGTGCCCACCGCCGCGTTGCCGGTGTCGCAGACCAGGATCGTGTCGGCCCGGAGAAGGTCGGCGTGGGGTGGCACGAACTGTTCGAGCCCGCCGGTTCCCTGCTCCTCCGATCCTTCGACCACGAGCTTCAGGTGAACCGGTACGTCGTCGCCCAACGCACGCAGAGCGGTCAGGTGCATGAGGATGTTTCCCTTGCAGTCGGCGGTGCCACGGCCATACCAGCGTCCGTCCGCCTCGGTCAGCTCGAACGGGGGCGTGCGCCAGGCATCCTCGTCCAGGGGAGGTTGCACGTCGTAGTGGGCGTAGAGCAACACGGTGGGCGCGTCAGGCGTTCGCGCACTGCCTGGACCCCACCACCGCTTGGCTACCGTCGGGCGTCTGCTCGAGGTGGGCGTCGGCGAAACCGACCTCCCGGAAGTGGTCGAGCACCCAGGTCGCGGCACGATGGCACTCCTCCGGGGGGAACTGGCGCGGGTCCGCGACCGACTTGATGGCGACCAGCTCGGCGAGCTCCTCACGTGCCTGTGGCATCAGCTCGGCGACGCGGTTGCGCAGGCCCATCTCAGTTGCCCGCCACGTCGTCGGTCTCGAGGTCCTCGACGAACTTCCTGAAGTCCTCCAGCTCCTCGGGGCAGTAGATCTCGATGATCAACAGCTGGCCACGTACGGCGCGGCTGTCGGCGATCACGGGTCGTGCCCCGGGGCCGCTCGCGCCGTTGGCGAGCTGGGACAGCAAGACGGCCCGGGTGAGGGACTCGTTGGGGTCGGTGCAGGTCGCCCCGCCGTCGTCGCCCAGCACGCGCACGATCTGTTCGCTCGACGGGGGAGTGGCGCCGGCCTCCTCGATCGCCGCGATGAGCTGGTCTGCCTTGTCCTCGGCCTCTCGGGTGGACCTGGCTGAGCTGAACGTGAACAGCCCGATGACCATGAGGACTCCGACCAGGACCGCCGACACGATGTAGACAATGCCTCGCTCGCGGCCGGACTGGTTCTCAGTCGTCGTCGTCATGACTGGGTCACCGCCTCCGGTTCAGGCTGCTTCCAGGAGGGCTTGCGAAGCTTGTAGAACAAGTACGGCACGAGCAGGCCGAGGCCCAGGGCGCCGCCACCGACGATCAGGAAGTAGAGGCCTGCGTTGCCGCCACCGAACTGCGACGGCGGGATGAACCCGACGAGCAGTGCGGCGAGCGATGCAGCGAAGCCCACGCCACACATGCCGATGAGCATGGGCGCGCGGTAACCACGCGGGTGGTCAGGCTGCTTGCGACGCAGCTGGATCGCTGCGACGAACATCAGCAGGTACATGATCAGGTACACCTGGGTCGTGATCACCGAGAAGATCCAGTAGGCGCTGGACACGTCCGGGATCAACGCGTAGGCGAGCCCGATCACGGTGGTGATCACGCCCTGGACGACCAGGATGTTCTGCTGGATCCCGTTCTTGTTGAGTCGTTGCAGGAACGGGGGCAGGTAGCCCTCCTGACGCGAGATCAGCAGCAGACCCTTGGACGGTCCGGCCAGCCAGGTCAGCATGCCGCCCAGGGATGCGGTGACGAGCATGATCCCGACCAGCGGGGTCAGCCACTGCCAACCGAAGTTGGCGAACACGGCGTCGAAGGCCTGCATCACGCCGGCGGTGAGCGAGAGCTCCTCGGCAGGCACGATCCAGCTGATCGCGAGCGCCGGCAGGATGAAGATCGCGAGCACCAGGCCCATGGCGAGGAACATCGACTTCGGGAACTCCTTGCCGGGGTTCTTCAGCGACGAGACGTGGACAGCGTTCATCTCCATGCCGGAGTAGGAGAGGAAGTTGTTGACGATGAGCACGAGGCTCGAGAGCCCGGCCCAGGCAGGCAGCAGGTTGTCAGAGGTCATGGGGGCGGCTGACTCGTTGCCCTGTCCGAGGAAGACCACACCGAGCAGGACCAGGACGACGCCGGGGATCAGGGTGCCGATGATCAGACCGCCGCTGGCGAGGCCGGCCACGCCCTTGGTGCCCCGCGAGGAGATCCAGACCCCGGACCAGTAGACGACGATGATCACGGCCGCCGTCCACACGCCGCTGCTGGCCAGCTCGGGGTTGAACACATAGGCGAGCGTGCTCGCGACGAATCCGAGGAGGCTGGGGTAGTAGAAGATCGTCATCGCGAACTGGCACCAGACGGCCAGGAAGCCCATCGGCTTGGAGATGCCCTCGGAGACCCAGCGGTAGACACCGCCCTCCCAGCCGGACGCGAGCTCGGCAGAGGCCAGCGACGTAGGCAACAGGAACACGACGGCAGGAAGCAGGTAGAGGAACACGCAGGCCAGTCCGTAGACGGCCATGGTCGGGGCGGCTCGCAAGCTCGCGACCGAGCTCGTGGTCATCATCGCCAGCGCCACCCACGAGATCCATGTGGTCGTCGGGACCTTGGCACGGGCAGCTGCCCTGGAGACGGACTGACCGGCCGGAACGTCTGCGGCGCTCACGACTGCCACGCCCTCGATGCCGGTGCTGCTTGTCGGTGAGTTCTCCTGGAAGTAGTCACCTTCATCGTCCCCTCGCTCATGACGGCGCAACGAGTCGTCGGTTCAGGCTAGGAACCAGAGGCGACGTCTCGACTCATCCCAGCGGGATGAACGACTGACCCGCCGACGTCCCCGAGACGGGTACCGATCAGGGCGTACCGGGTCGACTTCTACTCGACCACGCGGAGGTGGTGGTCGGTGTTGTTGAGACGGTGACCGCCACCGTCGACGACGGTGACGATGTCCTCGATCCGGACGCCGAAGCGACCGGCCAGATAGATGCCCGGTTCGATGGAGAAGCACATGCCGGGCTCGAGTGGCTGTTCCTCGCCCTCGACCATGTAGGGCGGCTCGTGGGTGGTCACCCCGATGCCGTGGCCGGTGCGGTGGATGAACTGTTCGCCGTACCCGGCCTCGGTGATGACGGCTCGGGCCACCCGGTCGATCTCCTGGCACGGAACACCGGGACGCACTGCCTCGAACGCCGCCTGCTGAGCCTCCCGCACGACGTCGTGCACTTCCTGGATCTCGGCACTAGGTTCCCCGACACAGACGGTGCGCGTGGTGTCGGAGCCGTACCCGTACCGGAGACCTCCGAAGTCCAGGACGACGGCGTCGCCGGGCTGGATCACCCGCTCGCCGGCCTCATGGTGCGGGTTGGCGCCGTTGGGACCTGACCCGACGACGGTGAAGTCGACCTGTTCGTGTCCGAACCCCCGCAGCAGCCGAGCCAGGTCGGCCGCGACCTCGGTCTCTCGTCGGCCGGCGAACCGTAGCTGGGTGATCTCCTCGTACGTCGAATCGGCGGCCTCACCGGCCAAGGCCAACCGGGCCAGCTCGTCGGCGTCCTTGACGGCCCGGAGCATGGGCATGCACTGGGTGAGCGCCTGGAAGGTGGCCGAGGGCAAGAGGTGCTGCAGACCGAGCAGGTGCATGGCCCAGGTCGAGTCAGACATGCCGAACCGTCCGTCCGGTCGCAGCAGACCTCCGGCCAACGGGTAGGGGTCGGTCCCGTCGGACCAGTCGACGATCTGCAAGGCACCCGCGCCCGCGGATCCCTCGGCGTCAGGTCGTTCGAGGGCCGGCACGAGGAGTGTCGGTGCGCCATCAGGGGTGAGCAGCAGCATCGTCAGGCGCTCTGTGATCGCCGTCGGACGGTAGCCCGTCAACCAGACCAAGTCGGGTCCCGGCGCAACAATGACGCCGTTCAACCCCGCTGCGGCGGCGTCCACGACGGCTCGTCGCATCCGGGCGGCGTAGTCGTCCAGGGTGAACGGTGCGGGTTGTTCTTGAAGGGGGATGGTCATGGTCGTCGCCTCCGGTCACCACGCTATCGACCCCGGTTGGTGGCCAGATCACCCATCGCGGATGAGGCACCCCACTGCCACCGGATGTGAGGCTCGAGTGACCGATCGACCGGGAGGTCCTCTGATGGCATTCGACACGTTCACGGTTCTCGTCGGCGTGTACCCCGACCTGCAGTCCGCCGAGGCGGACTACGACCTGGTGAAGGAGCTCCACGCCAAGGCCGGGCTGATGGACGCCTACGACGCCGCGGTCGTCCATCGTCGCGAGGACGGGAAGGTGAAGATCGCCCACAAGCACGAGACGCCGACCCGGGTCGGGGGCGTGCTCGGTGGTGGCGCGGGACTGGCCACCGGTCTCGTGGTCGCGCTCTTCCCGTTCGCCGCGGTCGGCAGCGGCCTGCTTGCGGCCACCTCCGTCGGCGGCGCGGTCCTGGGAGCCGTGGCCGGGCATGCGGCTGCCGGGATGAGCCGCGACGACCTGAAGGAGCTCGGTGAGTCCCTCGACGAGGGCGAGGCGGGGCTGATCGTCGTCGGTGTGACCGACATGGAGGCGAGGATCGAGGAGTCCATGCGCCGTTCGGAGAAGCTGCAGAAGAAGCAGCTCAAGGCGGACGCCGAGGCTCTCGAGCGCGATGCGAAAGAAGCCAGCGAGAAGTAGCCGCGCACCCCACGGCCGACCTCGCGGCCCTGGGGGACAGTCGTGAACAACCACATCAACCACAAGGAGCAAGTCATGTCCGTTCAGACCGACACGCCGGTCCTCGACACCATCGGCGCCATCACCGCAGCCTCGCTCGAGCGGTGTGAGCTGTCGCCTCAGGCACTGCTGATGATCCGCATCGCCGCTCTGGCCGCAGTCGACGCACGACCCATCTCCTACCTGGCCCACGTCGGCCCTTCGTTGGAGTCGGGAGTGACGATCGAGGACGTTCAGGACGTGCTCGTCGCCGTGGCGCCGATCATCGGGACGGCTCGCACCATGTCCGCAGCGGTCAACATCTCCGAGGCGCTCGGCGTCGCGATTGCGGTGCTTGAAGAGGCGGCGCAGTAGCCCGTTCGGGGCCGAAGAGCCCAGAGGGCACAACTCATCCGCTGTGGGCGATGTGGGCCCCTCCGGCCAGGGTCACGCTGGTCCCACAGGCCTGATACAGGCATCACGCTCAGACGACTCAAGGAACGACAATGGACTCAATCAGCACCGACTTCTGGGACATCCTGCTCTGGAGCTTCTGGTTCTTCATCTGGTTCGGCGCGTTGATGGTGTGGTTCCGCTGCGTCTTCGACATGTTCGGGGACAGCACTCTCAGCGGCATGGCAAAGGCCGGATGGGCGCTTGTGCTGATCTTCCTGCCCTGGATCGGTGCACTCATCTACCTGATTGTTCGGGGCAGGAGCATGCAGGACCGGCAGATGGCCGCGGTGGCCGAGCAGAGGGCGTCGCAGGAGCGGTACATCCAGGAAGTGTCGGGCAAGTCGGCCACGCCGGCCGACCAGATCGCGGACGCCAAGAACCTGCTCGACTCGGGCGCGATCGATCAGAGCGAGTTCAATGCCCTCAAGGCCAAGGCCCTGGCCTGACGTGAACCCGGGGGTTCGAAGGGGGCGTCCAGGATGCGCCTGGTCCCCGGAGCTCTCATCGGTGTCGCCCTGGTCCTGGCCACGTCGGCCGGGTGCGTTGGACAAGGGGATGGAGCTGACGGCCCGCAGTCAGCGACAGCACGGCCTTCCGTGTCCCAGTCGGTGACGCGTACGCCGGTGCGCCCGAGCTCGACGCGCAGCGCGCTCGAACCCACGGTCGCCCCGCCGTCGAAGACCCCCGAGCGACCGACCCCGACCGAGGTCGAGCCGTCACCCACGAGGTCGACGCCCGACGAGACCCGGACGATGGAGACAACGGCCACGACCGAGACGGCGCAGCCGAGTCCGACACCTTCCCAGCCCGCTGAGGAGCAGGCCACGCAGGAGGCGGACGACGACGGCGCGTGGGCGTGGTGGGTGCTGGGGCTTCTGGCCCTCGCCGCGGTGGTGGTCCTCACCGTGGTGCTGGGGCGACGAGGCCGGAAGCGGGCTGACTGGGCCGCAGGACTGAACGAGGCGATCGGCGAGGCGACCTGGTTGAGCCGTGACCTGGTGCCGACCTTGCAGGGGCAGGACGCCGCCGGGCGGTCCGGGGTGTGGGGGATCGGCCGGACCCGGGTGCTCCGGCTCGAGCGCACCCTGGAGGGGTTGGGCGGGCAGGCTCGGGATCCGCAGACGGCGCGACGCTGCGCAGCACTCACGTCGGCCGTCCAGACGCTCCGGTCGGTCTTCGACCAGGCCGAAGTGGCCGGCGACGTCGGGGCAGAGGCCACCACGACGGCGCTTCGACAGGCACAGCATGAGCTGGACGACGCGATCGCCGCTCTGCAGACGCCGCGTGGCGGAGGAGGCTGAACCCATGGAGTCACCTGCGCCCGTCTCTTTCGCGCGCCGAGTTGCGAGCGCCGACCCCGCCGGTCTGCTGTACGGCGCGATCATCTCCGCAGCGGCGCTGGCGACCGTGAGCCTGCACACCACCTCGGCTGCGCGGGTGGCGATCGCCACCGGAGCCGTGCTGGTCATCTACTGGATGGCAGATCTCTACGTGCATGCGCTGTCGGTGCGGTTCGACGGTGACACACGCAGCCTCATGCGCAGGTTGGCCCATTCAGCCGCCCACAAAGCCAGCGTGCTCAAGGGCGGCGTTCCGAGCATCGTCGCCTATCTCGCCGTCTATGCGTTGACCAGTGACTACTCCCTGGCGGCGTTCACCGGCCTCGGTGTGGCGGTTGTGCTGCTGACTTTCGCGGGATACCTCGGGGCCCGTCACGCCGGCACGCCGACGAGACAAGCCATCGTGGAGGGTGCAGGCGCAGGCCTGCTCGGCATCGTGATCGTGGTGGCCAAGTCGCTTCTGCACTGACTTCGCCCGGCGTCGGTCAGACGTTGGCTGCGGCCCAGCTGCTGCGCATGCTGCGGCGCAGAGCAACGGCGTTTCGTGCCTGTGACAGTACGCCGGCCACGGTCAGCACCAGGAAGGCGGCGTACCACCACCAGTCGTCGTCGACCCGGGCGGTGAAAGAGCTGTTGGTGAAGGCAGCCGATTCGACGGCGCCCGTGAGCAGCATGGCGCCGGTGACCATGGCGACGGCGCCCGCAGCCGAGCTGAGCAGGATGAGCAAGAGCATGGGGACGTCGGTGAGGACGGCCCCGACACCCACCAGGGCGCCGGCGATGACACCAACCGTCACGGCGACCCAGCTCCAGTCGATTCCGATGGCCACGACCACCCCGGAGCCGAGGGCGAAGCCGATCGACGCCATCGCGATCACCACTCCAACGGCGTAGTACAGGTAGGCGAACAGGCCGAAGATCACGGCGAACACAGCGCCGAGGACCCAGCCCAGGACGGTGCCCAGAAAGCGGTCGTCACTGAATCCGGCCACGAGACCCGCGCCGAAGGCGAACCCCGCGAAGGCCCCCCAGATCGGGAAGACGAGGCGGAGCACCAGCTGACCGCGGAAGCAGAGCAGTGCGCCTGCGAGGAGGGCGAGGACGCCGAACAGGACATCGGTCATGTTCTGAGGTTAGGGATCGCAACGAGACCGGACATCACCCCTGATAGGTGATGTCAGGTCGGCCCGAGAACGGCAGAGTCGCCTTTGGCAGGACGGTCCGTGCCTGCACGAGAGGAGCGAGGTCATGGCCGACGTCAGTTTCGAGCGCACGAGGTCTCTGTCCCGACAGGAGGCGGCCGTGTGGCTGACCGCTCTGTCACGGGGCTTCTCCCACGGTGGTGAGGTTGAGCTACCGGTCGGCAGCGGCGGGGTCGTGACCCTGCGCCTCCCGGACGAGGTGAAGGCCGAGTTCGAGGTCGAGATCAACGGTGGCGAGGTGGAGGTCGAGCTGGAGTTCAGCTGGTCCCTGACCAGGCCGGACGAGCCGGGGGAGTCCACCGAGGAGGACTGAGCCCTCACGCCAGGTCGATGCCCTCGGCCCGAGCCACCGGCTCGATGTCGGGCAACCGCATCATCCGGAACGAGATGAAGAGTCCGGCGAGCCCGGCCAGGACCGGGACGAGCAGTGCCACCTGGAGTGCCCGGTCGCGCGCACTGTCGTTGATGCTCAGGATCTCGTCCTGGATCTCCTCCGGCTGCTCGGCCAGGAGCGCAGTCAGCTGGGTGTCGCTCATCACTTGCGCATCGTTCTCGAGCGTCTCCGCGACCTGATCCTGATCGGAAGCCGGGATGACGCTGCTCGACTCGCTCAAGCCCACGAAGGTGGTGGACAGGGCAGCGAGCATCAAGCCACCGGCTACCGCCAGGCCGAAGGACAGGCCGAACGAGCCGGCCGCCGAGTTCACACCGGCCGCCTCACTCACCCGGTCCTCCTCGATGGGGGCGAGGGTGTAGTTGTTCAGCTGGGAGACCAGCAGACCCAGGCCGCAGCCTGCGATCAGCAGCGGGATCACCAGCGCCACCCCGAAGTCCGTGCGCGGGACGAGGGGGACGAGCAGGAGCATCCCGGCTGTTGCGAGCAGGAAGCCGGCCCGGATGAGGGAGCTCGGCCGGCGGTCTCCTGCTTTCTTGCCTGCGAGCATGGCCACCGCGAACATGCTCAGGGACAGCGGCGCCAGGCAAAGGCCGGCCTGCATCGCGTTGTACTCCAGCTTCATCTGCAAGAAGATCGGCAGCACGATCATCGCCCCGCCGAGGGTGACCTGTTGCAGCATCTGCTGGGTGATGCCGAGGCGGAAGTGGGGGAACCGGAACAGGTCCGGGTCCAGCAGCGGCAGCTTGCCCGCGCGCTTGCGCCGCACCAGCCAGTAGCCCAGGGCGGCGAGCCCGAGAAGGCCGACCGCGATGAGCGCGCCGACGAACTCGCCGCCCTCCTGCCAGACCAGGATGCCCAGCACCACGCCACCCATCCCCACCACCGACAGACCGGCACCGACCAGGTCGATGTGGCGGGCCCCGGTGTACTTCACGTCGTTGACCAGCCTGATGTTGGCGAGCACGATCGCGATGATCACCACCTCGAGGGCGAACCCGACCCGCCAGGACAAGAACGTCGTGACGAAACCGCCGAGCAACGGACCGATCGCCGCAGCGATTGCCATCGACGCGCCGACCAGGGCATAGGTCTTCTTCTGTGCCGCGCCCTCGAAGTTGCCGTGGATGAGTGACTGCATCGCCGGGAGGAGCAGCGATGCCCCCAGTCCACCCGTAAGCGCCCAGAAGACGATGATCGTGGCCAGGTTCTGCGCGACGGTCATCGCCAGGGCTCCGATGCCGTACCCGAGCAGCCCGAGGATGTAGGCCTTCCGCCGGCCGATCAGGTCACCGACCTTGCTGCTGATCAGGATGAACGCCGCGGAGACGAGAGCCTCCAGTGCAATCGCCGACTGGACACCGCTGACCGTGGTGTCCAGGTCCTCCACGACCGCGGAGATGGAGACGTTCATGAGGGACGTGTCGACGACCAGCACGAACATCGCCATCGCCAGCAGGAGGCCGAGTTTGCCGCTGCTCGCAGGCGGCTTCGGCGTGACGGTCTCGGCGTCATCGGTCATGGCGGTCTCCTGCGGTCCACGACCAAAGACTCCCGCGACAGGTCACCCGATTCCTCACCCGAAGAGGATGATTGCCAGCCCATCGCAGCCGAGCACACTGGGAGAATGCCGACGAGCGCTGCCCGCACGCGGGGTCTCCGAATGACCGACGTAGCCAGGTTGGCGGCGGCCTGGGTCTCCTCGGGCGTGGCCCTCATGGTCACCGGGGCGCTCGTGCCCGGATTCTCCGCGACCAACGTGTGGGCCTACTTCGCAGTCGCCGCGGTGGCAGGCATCGTCGGGCTGGTGCTGCGCCCGTTGCTGGTGGAGATCTCGGCCCGGGTCGGCTGGCTCGCGGTTCTCCTCATGGCCCTGGTAGGGCAGGCGCTGATCATGTACGTCGCGATCCTCTACGTCCCCGGGATCGACTCAACGCCGTGGACCGCCCTGGTGGCGACCTGGGTCAGCGCGATCGTCGGCACGCTCATCTCCTGGGCCACGACGGCGGGGACCGACGACGGCCTGGTCACCTCGTTGGCCCGGCGGGCGCGGCGGCAGAAGCCGGTCAGCGACCCGGAGATCGACGGAGTCCTCTTCGTGCAGATGGACGGGGTGCCATTCCCTGTGCTCCAGTGGGCGGTCCAGTCCGGCGCCGTTCCGAACATCCGTCGGTGGTTGGCCTCCGGCGACTATCTCTACCGCGAGTGGACGCCCCAGATGCCGTGCACCACGCCCGCCAGCCAGATGGGCATCCTGCACGGCACCGTCGAGGGGATCCCGGCCTTCCGCTGGTACGACCGTGAGCTCAACCGAGTACTGGTCGCGAACCGGCCGGCCGACGCCCGGATCATCGAGGAAAGGGCCAGCACCGGAGAGGGGCTGCTCCGCGACGACGGTGTCTCGATCTCGAACTTGTTCACCGGTGACGCGGCACGATCGCTGATGACGATGAGCCGGGTCGGGGTCCAGCGGGGCTCCACGCAGACCCGGCGCGCGTTCGCCTGGTTCCTCACCTCCCCGAGCGGATTCATGCGCAGCTTCACCCGGACCCTGGCGGAAATCCTCAAGGAACGCTGGCAGGCCCGACGTCAGACGAAGCGCGATCTCGACCCGCGCGTGCACCGGGGTTGGACCTTCGCTCTACTCAGGGCCGTCACGAACGGCCTCCTTCGCGACCTGAACACCGCCCTCGTCGCCGAGGAGATGCGCCGAGGCACCAAGGCCATCTACGTCGACTACGTCGACTACGACGAGATCGCCCACCACGCCGGCATGTTCCGCCCCGAGTCGCTCGCCGCCCTGGACGGCCTGGACCGCACGTTGGGGTCGCTCGCGCGGCTGGCAGACAATGCTCCCCGCCGCTACCGCCTCGTCGCGCTGTCCGACCACGGTCAGTCCCAGGGCGCCGCGTTCGCGGACCGCTTCGGTCAGAGCCTTCCGGACCTGTGCGCAGCGTTGATGCACGAGCACGTTCAGGGTGTGGACGCCTCGGTCGAAGGACTGGGGCGGGCGGACTCGCTCGTCGGCGACATGGGCTCCGGTGGTCTCACCGGAAAGCTGGCCGCCCGCGCAGACGAGGGGCTCACCAAGGCCCAGCAGACACCTGAGAAGGCTGAGGCCGACGAGGAGCCGGTCGTCGTGCTCGGCTCGGGCAACCTGGGTCTGGTCTACCTTCGTGGTGACCGACGCTGGACGCTCCAGGACCTCGACCGGGAGTGGCCTGCCCTGGTCCCCGGACTCGCGGGTCACGCCGGTGTCGGGTTCGTCGCCGGCATCGACGAATTCCGTGTCCCGTGGGCGATCGGAGCCGGTGGGCGCCTCAACGTCGCGACGGGGTCGGTCGAGGGGAACAACCCCCTGGCCCCGTTCGGGGAGCATGCCGCCAGGGTGCTGCGACGCGCGCTGTCACAACCGGAGGCGCCGGATCTCTACGTGAACAGCGTGGTCGATCCGGTCACCAACGACGTGGCCGCGTTCGAGGGCCTGGTCGGGTCGCACGGAGGGCTCGGCGGCTGGCAGGACCGCGCGATGCTGCTCGGCCCGACGGACCTCATGCAAAGGCTCCCGGAGCGGATCGAGGGCGCCGACGAGCTTCACCGGGTGCTGGTGGGCATGCTCGAGGCCTCCGGCCAGCGCGGCGCCGAGCTGTCACGCCGATGAGCGGCTGGGGGATCGCGGCCCTGTTCGGGGTGGTATTCGTGCTCGGGAACGTCGCCCTCAAGGTCGCGGCCCTGGGCATCATCCCTGCCAACCGCAAGCCGTCGACGGGGATGGCCTGGCTGCTCCTGATCCTGCTGAACGCAGCGGTGGGACTCATAGCGTTCTCGCTGTTCGGGTCCCCGCGACTCGACCGGCACCGCCAGTCCCGCCAGGACGACGCGAAGCAGCGGATCCGGGAGCGCACCGAGGAGATGCCCGACGTCGCCCTCGACCCTGACCTCCCGACATACGTCGAGTCGGTGGTGGCGCTCAACCGCACCCTGGGGTCGCTCCCGCTGGTGGGCGGGAACACGGTCCTCCTGCTGCACGACTACCGCGAGTCGATCGCGGCGATGACCCGGGCGGTCGAGGCAGCAGAGGAGTACATCTACGTCGAGTTCTACATCGCCGCTTGGGACGAGATGACCGAACCGCTCTTCCAGGGCCTCGCGGCGGCGGCTGCCCGCGGACTGCGCGTCCGGCTGCTTCTCGACCACCTCGGCTCACGGGGGATCCCGGGCTACAAGGACATGCTTGCCAAGTTGGCGGAGACCGAGATCGACTGGCACACGATGCTCCCCATCCACCCGTTGAAGGGCGTCATCCGCCGTCCGGACCTGCGCAACCATCGCAAGTTGCTGGTGGTGGACGGCAGGGTCGGATTCACCGGATCGCAGAACCTGACCGAGCCCGGGTACAACAAGCCCAAGAACCACGCCGCCGGCCGGGAGTGGGTTGAGTTGACGGCCCGGCTCCAGGGCCCGGTGGTCGCCACCCTCGAGGCGGTGTTCGCCCAGGACTGGTTCACCGAGACGGGGGAAGCGGGCGCCGTCATCATCCGGCCGGCCCCGGATCGGGAGGCCGTGTCCGAGGCGTTGCACGACGTCACCTGCCAGCTGGTGCCGAGCGGACCTGGCTACGTGGCGGAGAACAACCTGCGTCTGTTCACGACGTTGATCTACTCGGCGCGTCACCGGATCTCCCTGACCAGCCCCTACTTCGTCCCTGACGAGTCGCTCCTGTACGCCGTCACCACGGCGGCGCACCGCGGCATCGACGTGGAGCTCTTCGTCAGCGAGCAGTCGGACCAATTCATGGTCGGGCACGCGCAGGCGTCGTACTACCGCGCGCTCCTGGAGGCCGGTGTGAAGATCTACCGCTACCCAGCGCCCTGGATCCTGCACAGCAAGCACTTCACGATCGACGACGACGTGGCGGTTCTGGGGTCGAGCAACATGGACATGCGGTCCTTCGCGCTCAACTACGAGATCAGCCTGATGCTGCTGGGACGTGACGTGGTCAAGGCGATGCGCGAGGTGGAGGACACCTACCGCAGCATGTCACCAACGGCTGACGCTCGAGGAGTGGAGCCTGCGACCGGCTCGGACCAGGTACGTCGACACCGTCATGCGGCTCACCGCCGGCCTGCAGTAGCCGGTAGCGACCGGTCCCGTCAGGACTCCTCAGCGGGCGCGGGCGCGGGCTCCGGATCCGGATCCGGATCCGAGAGCTTGCCGGAGATCAACGGCATCGCCCACCAGGCACTGCGGTCGGCCTCGATGAGGACGGCCCGGGCAAGCAGGCTGAGCGGGACGGCGAGCAACGCACCCAGGGCGCCGAGCAGCCAGGCCCAGAACACCAGCGACAGCATGGTGATGGTGGGGGTGAGGCCTACCGCGTCGCCCACGTAGCGGGGCTGGATGATCGACTGGATCACCACGTTGATCACCGAGTAGAGGGCGATCACGGCGATCATCAGGCCCGGGCCGCCCTCGAGCAAGCCGATGAGCGCCGGTGGGATCAACCCGATCACGAAGCCGATGTTGGGGATGAAGTTCGTGACGAAGGCCAGCACCGCCCACACGAAGGCGCCCGGGATCCCCATCAGGTACAGCGCGACGCCGTCGATGACGGCCACGATCAGGCCGAAGCCTGCTGAAACGGCCATGTAAACGCGGGTTGCGTGGGTGAAGCTGGACAGCGCATCGACGAGATCAGGCTTGGTCTCGCGGACCCGGCTGAAGACGCGTTCCGTCGACCCGGTGTCGAACGCCATGAACAGGGCCACCGTCACGATGAAGAACAGGTTCGACACCACCCCGAGTGCTGCACCGAAGATGGCGGTGGCGATGTCGAGCAGCCCTCCGGCATTGAACGCGCTCTTCATCGCTTCGGTCTGCTCGGCGCCCACCCCGTTGTCAGCCAGCCAAGCACCGACGTCCGCGATGTATGCCTCGAGGTCCGCGGTGTACTCGGGGACCAGCGCGGCCAACCTCCCGATGGCCAGCGCCAGCGACACCGTCACCGTGATCAGGAGGAAGTAGACGGTCAGCACCACGGTGAGGGAGACCAGCCACTCGGGCATGCCGCGCGCCACCATGCGGCGTCGCAGGGGGTGCACCGTGATGGTGAGCACCAGCGCGAGCACGGTCGGTCCGATGATCTCGGCCGTTGCGCGTGCGCCGGCCAGGGTCACGGTCAGGGTCGCCGCGACCAGCAGCACGAGGACGATCCGCGGAAGCCGCTCGGTCATGGTCCCTCCCACGCTCATCCCTGACACCCGCAAACCACGGCAACGAGACCGTCCACTGGCCTAGAGTTCGAGGCGTGACCCATCCCTGGCTGAAGGTCGTCGCGCTCCCGATCGCCATCCTGGCGGTCTACTTCGTCGTTCCCGTCGACGCGGATCGCGCTCCCGTGGGAGTTCTCACCGGAATCCTTGTCAGCGCAGGCGCCCTTGCCGGCGTGGTGATGATCGTCGTCACCGAGGTGCGAGGAGCGCGCAGGCTCTCGGGTCTGCACCTGATCCTGGTGCTGGAGATCGTGCTGGTGGTGTTCTCGTTCACCTACTACCTGATCGCCAGCAATGGTCCTGGCCAGTTCGCGGGGCTCACGACCAGGCTCGATGCGCTCTACTTCTCGACTGCGACGTCGGCGACCGTGGGGTACGGCGACGTGCACGCCACCGGGCAGCTGGCGCGCGGCGTGGCCACCTTGCACATGATCTTCAACCTCATCTTCATCGCAGCCGTGGTCAACCTGGCGAAGGAAGCGATGCACGAGCGGCGCGCGGCTCGGCACGAGGCCCCGGCCGATCCGCCGAACGAGGACTCCTGAGCCGCTCATGACGACTCGTTCGTGGGGCCTGGGAGCTCGCCGGCTTCCACCGCGGCCGTGAACGTCGCATAGTCCCGCTCGTTGAGGTCGGCGTAGGCCTGGGCGAAGCCGGCGATGGCCTGGGGGACGGCGTCGTCCTCGCCGAGGTATGCCGCGATGGCGATCCGGTCCCCTGATCGGGCATGTGCTCGCGCAAGCGTCCAGGAGCAGAACTCGCCGTACAAGCGCAGATCCTTGGGGGTCATCGTCTCAACGCTGGCGGACCCCTTCCAGTCGTGCAGCTGGCGCACGTAGAAGTCGCGGGTCTGGCCGTCGATGCCGGTGGTCCGGTGCCAACCCAGAAAGGCGTCACCTGCAGCCTGCATGATCCGCTGGCCGGCGACCACGCGTTCTCCCTCGTTGTCGTGCGGGCTCGCGCCCAGATAGGGCGCGAGCACCGATGCCTGGGCCTCCTTGACCTGGAGGAACAACGGGTCGTCGTCGTCGCGGCCACGCATCAGGACGATCCAGCAGCGCGTTCCCACGCTGCCGACGCCGACTGCCTTGCGGGCCATGTCCACGAACGTGTAGGAGCCGACAAGTTCGCGGTAGCCGGGATCGAGGGAGGAGGAGTAGCCGAGCAGGATTCCCTCGACGGCACTCTCGACCTCGTCGCGGCGCATCCCCGGGGTGAGCTGTGAGACCGGTACGACGAGGGGCGGGTCGCCGACGATCCGTCGTTGACCGTCGACCACCTCGGTGAGCTTGTCCAGCGAGCGGAGGTGATCGTGACTGCGTGCCTTCGCCAGGGACCTGTCCAGACGTCGGCGCGCGCGTGCGTCGAGCTGCGGGCCGAGGAGACGCTGCAGCTCGTCGACATCGATCCGGGAGTACCACAGGGTGAGGTTTCCCATGCCGGCGAAGGACGCCATGGCGTCGCGGTAGCGGCGTACCGCGGCGACGACGATCTTCCGCGTCTGCTTGTCCGTGAACCCGTTCCCCCGACCGGCCACGACGAGGCTGGCCGCGAGCCGCTTCACGTCCCACTCCCACGGTCCGGGGTAGGACTCGTCGAAGTCGTTGATGTCGAACAGGAGCGCGCGCTCGGCCGACGCGAACAAACCGAAGTTGGCGAGGTGCGCGTCACCGCAGAGCCGCACGTCCAGGCCTGATACGGGGGTGCCGGCGAGGTCACCGGCCATGATCGCCGCGGCACCGCGGTAGAACGAGAAGGGCGAGACCATCATGCGGGCGTGCCGGATCGGGATCAGCTCCGGGAGCCGTGAGGGCATCTGCGCGCCGAGCACGCTGACGGGTCCGGCCCGGTCCGCGGTGCTGAGCCCTGCATGCGCCTCGGGAGGGACACGCACCCGGGCATCGTTGCCGGTGCGTGCCCGCTCCGATGGCGCTTGCGTGCTCATCCCGCGAGGATCTTCGACTTCTGAGCCGCGAACTCCTCCTCGGTGAGGATCCCCTTGTCCTTCAGGTCCGCCAGAGCCGTCAGCTGGGCCACGACGTCCGTCGTGGCAGCCGGCGCCGGAGCCGGGGGAGGAGGAGCCACCTTCTCCTCGTAGGCAGCGGTTCGGTCTGCGGCGGTCTGGGCGTCGCGGTCGGCGAACTTCTCCGCCTGACGGCGCTGGACACGACCGTTGACCGCGCTGGCGGTCCCCGCGACGACAGCCGTTCGGGCGACCCCTCGTAACAGTCCAGGCATGGTCTTCCTCCTCAGCTCTCCGACTCGAGTGCGTCCAAGGCGGCCATGACCTCGGGTGCTGGGATGCGGGCACTGGCGATCAGCTCGCCGCCACTGTCACGGACTGCCCCGACGAAGGGGAGTGCCCAGGTGTTCTCGTAGATGATCAGGGCCGCCACGGTTCCCGGGCGCATCGCCTCGGCCGCCTCGCGTACGTCGTCGTCGCCCAGCAGACCCGACCGGGCGCCGGCAAAGTAGTCGAAGCCCGCGCCGGGTCCCAACGGGTCGGTCAGCTCGATCGTCTCGACGGAGCCGTCCTCGTCCTTGCTGATGACCAGCAGGTCGAACAGCCGGATCACGCCACGCTCGACCAGGTCGAGCAGGGCGGGGCCCGCTTCCCCGGTGAGGCGGTCGGTGGGGAACTCGATGAGAACGAAGTCGATGGGGCCGTGAACGTCAGTCGTTGTCATGGTCAATGCACTCACTCCGGAGTCAGGATTCGAGGATGTCTCGGCCGTGCGCGGTGACCGCCCAGATCACGAAGACGCCGAAGGCGATGATGGTCAGGCTCCAGATCGGGTAGTACGGGATCCAGAGGAAGTTCACGATGATGCTGAGCGAAGCCACGAGAACCGCGACAGCGCGCGCCCAGGTGGCTCCCTGGAACAAGGCGAAGCCGGCGAATGCAACGACGGCGCCTACGATCAGATGGATCCAGCCCCAGCTCGTCACGTCGAACTCGAAGACGTAGTCCTCGCCCATGACGTAGAACGTGTCGTTGACCAAGGCAACGAGACCCTGGACGGCAGACATGACGCCGGCCAGCATCATGAGCACTGCGGCAAACACGATCACGCCGACCGCCCCACCGCTGTAGTTCGTCTGCCCGGCCTTCTGACCGGAACTCGTGGTCGACATGATGCACTCCCTCTCTCGGCGGCGAACATGCGTCGCCATTGCTCGTACTCCCGGTTGTACGACCCCGGGGCGTCGCGCCGCCTCACCCCGCCGGGGTGACTTGCGGTCGGGACGAGGAGGCCTCAGTCCCCGGCCCTGATCTCCTCGCCGTGCAACAGGAGCGCTATCACGACAACGACATCGACGACGATGACCGCGGATGCCCAGAGCGGATGCTGCGACCAGAAGGAGATCGCACTCAAGGCGCTCAGCACCGCCACCGCCGCACCGACGACTCGGGCCCAGGCCCACCCACCGAACACAAGGAATCCGGCGACCGCGATGACGCCACCGACGAGCACGTGCAACCAGCCCCAGGTGGTCGTGTCGAGGTCGAGGAACGGCTCCGCGTCCCGGAGCAGGAAGCGTTGGTCGGTGAGCACCGCGCCCACTCCCTGGACGATGTGGAAGGTGCCCAGCAGCACCAACAGCACGCCGGCCAGGGCAATCCACACGACCCAGCCGGAGGTTCCCTTCGCTCCGGGCGTCGGAACCGTGCTCATCCTTCGACGCAACAGCACCGCCGTCCTCGAGACATCACCCACGTGGGATGACTTGTACGAATGAGGGCCGAGTCACCCGCCGCAGATGAGGCGCCTCGTCACGTCCGGATCGACACTGGGCCTGAGGTTCTGACCATGAAGAAGGGAGCCGAACATGTCGTTCTGGGACATTGTGTGGTTCATCCTGATCAGCTTTGCGTTCATCGCGTACCTGATGGTCCTGTTCGCGATCATCGGCGATCTGTTCAGGGATCCGAAGGCATCCGGCCTGGCCAAGGCGGCCTGGATCATCGCACTGATCTTCCTGCCCTTCCTGACCGCGGTGATCTACCTGATCGCCAAGGGGAAGGACATGGGGGAGCGGCAGATGCGCAGCGCGGAGCAGATGAAGCAGCAGCAGGACGCGTACATCCGGGAGGTCGCGGGGAAAGCGTCCCCGGCCGACCAGATCGCTCAGGCCAAGGCGATGCTCGACGCGGGGGCCATCACGCCTGATGAGTACGAGCGGCTCAAGGCGAAGGCTCTGGCCTGACCCACGCGGTCCGTGGTCGGACTGCCGACCGCGAACCTCCTGATGTGGACATCGGCAAAAGCCCCCAAACGTAAAGGAAGGCTGACGTACCGACGCCCCTGGACGGGACTTTGGTCCCGCCGTACTAGCGCAAAGGGCCGTGTTGCTGGGCACACGCCGAAAATAGCCTGGCTGTGAGTTCCGGAGCTCACCTCCGAGAGCGATCAGCCTGGGGGCGGCGAGGAGTGCGCAAGCATGAAGGCAGTCCCGACTGGACCCCAGGCCGGGGCGAGAGCCAAGGGTGACTCGGTCCTGGCTGCCGCCCGGTTCGGGGTGCCGCAGGCTTCCGGTCTGCATATCCCGCGACCTCATCTGACCACTGCCCTGGCCCGGTCCGAGGAGTTGCCTCTCGTGCTGGTCAGTGCTCCTGCCGGCACGGGCAAGACCACCACGGTCGCGGAGTGGGTGCGCGCGGAAGGGTCCCCTACGACGGGGTGGATCAGCTTCGAAGACGAAGAGACCGCCTTCTGGGACCATGTGCTGGAGTCGCTCAGGCGGTTGGGTCTGGGCGTGCCGACAAGCTGGACCGTCGCCGCAGGCGCCGTCCTCGGGAGCCCGCGGCTGACGGCGCTCGCCGGGTTGCTGGTGGGCGCCCCCGACAAGTTGACCGTCGTCATCGACGGTTACGAGCTGGCGTCACTGGAGCTGGCGCGTGAGGTGGACTTCCTGCTCAGGCACAGTATGGGCCGTCTCCGCCTCGTCTTCGTAGGACGAGCCGACCCGGTCCTGGCCCTCTACCGGTACCGGCTCACCGACACGCTGCTGGAGCTCCGAGCGCCCGATCTTGCCTTCTCGGACCCGGAGGCCGCCCAGCTGCTGAGGTCGACGGGGGTCGAGGTCAGCGACGAGGCGGCCCGCGACCTGAACCGACGGGTCAGCGGGTGGGTCGCGGGCCTGCGATTCGCGGCTAGGGCACTGGCTCGCCAGGACGACCCGGAGTCGTATCTGGCCATGGTGGTCGAGCAGACCACGGACATCAACGAGTACTTGGTCGGTGAGGTGCTCAACGCGCAGACTCCGGTCGTTCGGCGGTTCCTCCTCGACACCTCCGTGACGGATGTGTTCTGCGCCGAGGTGGCCGAGCTGCTCGGTGGAGCGTCCGCGGTCCAGACGATGAACGAGCTCGTCGAGCGGCGCGCCTTCGTCGAGCCCGTGCCGGGCCGTCCGGGCTACTACCACTACTACCCGTTCTTCAGGAACCTCCTCCGTGCCGTGCTGGCTTTCGAGTCGCCCGAGCGGATGGTGAACCTGGAGCGCACCGCCTCGCGCTGGCTGCGGAGTCAAGGGATGCACGCCAAGTCGTTGGCCCACCTCGCCGCGATCGGCGCTTGGGAGGACATGGCCACACAGATGGTCGAAGAAGAGCTTGTCGGTCCGCTGCTCCTCGAGGAGCCGGGCGGCCCACTGGGTTGTCTGGTCCGTGAGCTGCCCACAGACCTCGAGCTCCCGGCCACCTGCGTCATCCGGGCAGCCGGCGCGCTGACAGCGGGGGACCAGGCTCACTGCGCCAGCGAGCTCGCGGCCGCGCGGCAGGGCGACCACGTAGACAAGTCCGGCGGAGCGCTCAACCTGTCGATCGCCGTGATCGACGCCGTGCGGGCGAGCTTCTCGGACGACTCGACCACCGCTGCAGGGCTGGCCGCCGAGGCTGAAGGGCTGCTCGGCGAGATCCCAGCTGACTCCCCGGGGCAGAGCGCATCGGAGCTGGCGACCGTCGTGGCGTTCACGAAGGGGTTGTCGGCCCTTCGCCGTGGTGGGCTGGCGGACGCCGACACGTCGCTCATGCGCGCGGTCGGGCACGCACCCGCGAGCACGTCGACCGCGTTCCGGGCGGACTGCCTGGGCTATCTGGCGGTCGCCCGAGCACTGGAGGGGGAGCTCTCGGGCGCGGTGCACCAGGCAGAGGAGTCCCTGACGATCGCTGCGCAGTCGGGCCTGAGCCACCTCGACGTGTCGCCGAGCGCGCACGTGGCGCTTGCCTGGGTCGGGGTGGAGCGATGCGATCCCGACCTCGTGCGGGACCACGTCGCCTTGGCGAGGGCCTCGCGGACGCTGTCCCGCCACCCGATCTGCGACGCCTTGGTGGAGGCCGCCACAGCGACGCTCGAGCACGCAGACGGGCACGCTGCGTCGGCCATGGACAGGCTGGAGACCGCCGCCGCGAATGCGGCGAACCGCGACCCGTGGATGGCGGACCAGCTGCGAATCGAGGCTGCCCGGCTCAGCGTGCGCAAGGGCAGTCCCGAGCAGGCACTCGTGATGCTCGAGACCGTCGAGGACCATGAGCGACCCGAGGCCTCGCTGGTGGCTGCGGCGGCGCACGCGGAGCAGGGCGTTCCCGGTTCCATCGACAGGGTCCCGGAGCCCGCCGGGCGCGGTGATGCGCCACTGGGGACGCAGGTAAGAGCCCTGCTGGCCCAGGCCGTGCAGGACTCGCATCGTCGCCCTCCGGGCCAGGTAGGACCTGCACTGTCCAGCGCGTTGCGGCTGGCAGCCCGGGAGCGCATGCGGCGGCCCTTCCGAGACGCGAGCCCGTCGGTTCGGCGGTTGCTGGCCGCTGACCCGCGAATCGTCCAGGAACACGGCTGGCTCCACCTCGTCGGTGCGCCGCCTGGCTCCTCGCCGCAAGGCGTTGACGGCCAGCGGGGGCTGCCGGTCGTTGTCGAGCCGCTGACCGCCAAGGAGATCGAGGTCCTCGGTCACCTGGCCGAGCTCCTCACGACCGATGAGATCGCGCAGAAGATGTTCGTCTCCGTGAACACCGTCCGGACACACATCCGCAACATCCTGCGCAAGCTCGGGGTCAACCGGCGCAACGCAGCGATCCGTCGAGCGCGCGAGCTGGGCATCCTCGACGACTGAGCGACGATCATCCCCGCCGGATGAGGTTTCCCGGGTCAATCAGCGGTCTTCTGAGACGCATACCCCATTGGCCTACGTGGATGGGTCCCGCAGATGTCTGACCGAACCTATGAAGTCCGTATCAACGGGCTCGTGCCGACCAAGGAGCTGCTCGAGGAGCTCCGAGATGTCGAGATCGCCGAGCACGAGTTCAGGACGGTCTTGAGCGGAAGGTTCGTCGACCAGGCCGAGCTGTATGCCTTCCTCAACAGGCTCCGGTCCTACGGCCTGGAGGTTGTCGAGGTCAGGCGAGTTCCGGTGGCCGGGTCCGATCAGCCAGCAGAAGAGGACGAAGAGGAAGAAGTCGAATGACACGGCGTCGACGGCGGAGGCAGACCGGCTACGAGGTGACCCTGGTCGGCGAGCTCGGTCCCGTGCTGCGCGCGATGGTCGAGTCCTCTGCCACGGCCACCTCCGAGCTGCACACGATCATGCGTGTGAGAGCGCGGGACGACGAGGACCTCGTGGACGTGGTCCACCGGTTGCGGTCCCGAGGGCTCGAGATCACGAACATCAGCACCATCCAAGGAGGGTGACATGTGTCGATGGCTCGCCTACTCCGGTTCACCGGTATGCCTGGAGGACCTGCTGTTCAAGCCGAAGAACTCGCTCGTGGTGCAGAGTCAGCACTCGAAGCTGGGCGCGACCACCACCAACGGCGACGGGTTCGGGGTCGGTTGGTACGGCGCCCTGGAGACCCCGGGCGTCTTCCGGAGCACCGAGCCGGCCTGGAACGACCGCAACCTGCGCGAGCTCTCCGCCCTCGCTCGCTCTCCGCGCGTATTCGCCCACATTCGCGCCTCCACGGGTACTGCGGTCCAGCAGACCAACTGCCATCCTTTCCGACACGGCCGTTGGCTGTGGATGCACAACGGGTTCCTGGACGGCTTCGCGGCGATGAAGCGAGACCTGGCCTTCGCGGTCGACCCCTCGCTCTTCCACGAGATCGAGGGCTCCACCGACTCGGAGATGCTGTTCTTCCTGGCGATGACGTTCGGGTTGATGGACGACCCGCCGGCGGCTGTGGCTCGCGCGGTCGGTCTCGTGGAGGCAACCGGTCGTCGGCACGGAATCGAGCACCCGGTCCAGATGACCGTGGCCGCCACCGACGGTGACACGACGTGGGCATTCCGCTACTCGACCGAGGGACGTTCGCGATCGCTCTTCCACAGCGCCGACATCACGACGTTGCGCGACCAGTACCCGGACAACCCCGTCCTGCACGACCTTTCCGACGACGCCCGCCTGGTGGTCTCCGAGCCCCTTGGCGACCTGCACGGAGCATGGCGCGAGGTTCCTGAGTCGTCCTGTCTGATCGTGCACGGTGCCCAGGAGGAGCTGCGTCCCTTCTCGCCGGCGAACGTCCGCGATGGCTGAGTGCAGCCGTCGACGTGGAGATGCGGCTCACCTGGCTCGGTCACTCATCGGTCGTCCTCGACCTGGACGGCGTGCGGGTCCTGACCGACCCGCTGCTGCGACCTCATGTCGGGCTGCTGCGGCGGTTTGCGCCGCGGCCCGATCCGGCCGCGTGGGCGCACCCGGACGTCGTACTCATCTCGCATCTGCACCATGACCATGCCGAGCTCCGCTCGCTCCGCATGCTCCACGGCGTGCCGTTGATGAGCGCTCCCGCGAACGTGGCTTGGCTCCGTCGGAGGAGGATGCGGCCCGCGTTGCCGCTCCAGGACGGCTGGACTCACGTGGCTCGGGAGGTGGAGGTCCGACAGGTGCCGGCCGTGCACGGGCACCGCCCGATGCCACATCGCCCGAACGACGCCAACGGTCAGCTGCTCCGCGGGCCGTCGGGCACCGTGTGGATTGCCGGCGACACCGAGCTGTACCCGGAGATGGCGGCGCTGCCGGAGATGGCCGGCGGTCCCATCGACGTCGCGCTCGTCCCGGTCTGGGGTTGGGGTCCGCGGCTCTCGCCGGGACACCTCACCCCGGAGGAGGCGGCCCGGGCAGTCGCGCTGACCGGGGCCCGCTACGCCGTGCCGGTGCACTGGGGGACGCTGCACCCTCCGCTCTTCTCCCGGTTCGCTCGGGGCTGGCTCGAGCTGCCCGGTGAGCGGTTCGCGACCGCCCTCGCCGAGCACGCTCCCGACACCACGCCGGTCGTGCTCGCTCCCGGCGAGTCCTGGGTAGCGCCGATGCGGAGTGGCTAGCGTGCAGGCATGCCCGATCTCGTCGCCCGCGTAGACGGCTTCCAGCGCCGCCGGCGGGTCGTCGGGCTGCCGCTCGCAGTGGTCTACAAGTTCTTCGACGACCAGGGCAACTACCTGGCAGCGATCATGACCTACTACGCCTTCGTCGCGATCTTCCCGCTGATGCTCATCAGCTCCTCGATCCTGGGCTTCGTGCTCCAGGGTGACGAGGCGCTCCAGCAACAGGTGCTCGACTCGGCGCTCGGCCGGTTCCCGATCGTGGGGGACCAGATCGGCCGGCCCGAGGGGCTCCAGGGGAGCACGTCGGCTGTCGTCATAGGGGCCCTCGCTGCCCTCTACGGCATCGTGGGGCTCGGCCAGGCCGCGCAGAATGCCGTCAACGCTGCCTGGGCCGTCCCACGCAACAGCCGGCTCAACCCGGTCGTCAGCCGGATCCGCAGCCTGTTCGCCTTCGTGGTCGGCGGCTTGGCGCTCATCGCACTCGGGGTGCTGTCGAGCCTCGCCAGCTACTTCGGGGTGCTCGGTTCGGGATTCATGGCCAGGCTGCTCGGCATCCTGATCACGGTTTCCCTCACGGGCCTGGTGCTCAGCGCGATGATGCGCCTGGCGCTCCCGGAGCACCCACCCTGGCTGCGGCTGCTTCCCGGCGGCATGGCAGTCGCCCTGATGTGGCAGCTGCTGCAGACCGTGGGAGGGATCTACGTCGGCAGCGTGATCAACAAGGTGAGCGAGATGAACGCGGTGTTCGCGCTCGTCCTCGGTCTCGTCGCTCTCCTGTACGTCGCCGCCGTGATGGCGATGCTGGGCATCGAGATCAACGTCGTGCTCGCCAAGCGGCTCTACCCACGAGCCCTGCTCACGCCGTTCACGGACGCCGTGGACCTCACCGAGGCGGACCGCCGGGTCTACACGGAGTACGCCCAGGCGCAACGCCACAAGGGCTTCGAACAGGTCACCGTGACGTTCGACCAGCGAGCCCGGAAGAGCGAGGACGGGTCCTAGGGCCGGAGGTCCTGACTCGCGTGGTCATTTCTGCTCTGGTGATCCGGGCGGCGTCCGCGCCACCCTGTTGCGGGGGGAAATGCGTCGAGTGAGGAGTCTGCACCGATGAGCGAGGTCCCACCGAGCCGGTCGACCTCTCGCGCCATCGAACGACTCCTCTCTGTGGTGGCTCGCCGTTGCCGCTACACCTTTCCCGGCCTCGTCGTCGGGCTGGTCTTCGCCTGCCTGTCCTTCACGCCGTCACTGCTCCCGCGTCCCACGCTGTTCCAAGGGCTCATCACCGGTATCGATGCGGCCATCGGCTACGGGCTCGGCGTGCTGGGCGCCTGGACCTGGCGCGAGTTCGCCGACCGCTCCCCGCGGGCGGCCTCGCGCAGGTCCTGGATGGTCCTCGGCGCGGTCTCCGGGGTCACGCTCGCGACGTCGATGCTGTTGGGAGTCCGGTGGCAGCGGCAGGGCAGCAGGTTGGTAGACGTGGAACCCGAGCACCCGCTGGCAATGCTGCTGGTCCCGCTGATCTCGCTGCTGCTCTTCGTGGCACTGGTGGCCGTGGGCCGCGGACTGCGCACCGGCTTCCGCCGGCTCTCCGGGGTGCTCGCCCGTCACATGGGCCCACGGGCTGCCCGCGCCCTGGGGCTGGTCCTCTTGGTCTCCGTCGGCGTCACGCTGGCCACCGGAGTCTTGTGGGACGGGATGATCAGGGCCGCGGACAGCGCCCTCTCGGTCCAGGACACCCTGACCCCGGACAAAGTGACCCGCCCGACCACCGACCTCAGGTCCGGTAGCCCGGCCTCCTTGGTCGACTGGGACCAGCTGGGCCGGGAGGGAAGGGTCTTCGTGGGCCGAGGACCGGACGCCGACGACATCAGCGCGTTCACCGGCGAGGATGCCCTGGACCCCATCCGGGTCTACGCCGGGACGAGCGCTGCCGACGACCCGGAGGAGCGCGCAGCGCTGGCGGCGCGAGACCTGGAGCGGGCAGGTGGGTTCGAGCGCGCCAACCTGCTCGTGGTCACGACAACCGGCACCGGGTGGGTCGAGCCGAGCGCGGTGGGCAGCTTCGAGGTCCTTACCGGCGGGGACTCGGCGACCGTCTCCATGCAGTACTCCCATCTGCCTTCCTGGCTCTCCTTCCTGGTGGACCAGGAACGCGCACGTGACGCCGGGCGGCTGCTGTACGACGCGGTCTACGAACGCTGGTCGGCCCTCGATGCCGACCGACGACCGAACCTCTACGTGTTCGGCGAGAGCCTGGGGTCCTTCGGGGGCGAGACCGCCTTCAGCGGCGAGTTCGACCTTGCGAACCGCACCACCGGGGCGCTGTTCGTCGGACCGCCCAACTTCAACCCTCTCTACCGGAGCTTTGTCGACGACCGCGATGACGGCTCCCGCGAGGTGGAACCGGTCTACCGGGACGGACGGACGATCCGCTTCACCAACCTGCCCCGGCAGGGGATCGCCCCCGAGGGGGAACCCTGGACCAGATCGCGGGTGCTCTACATGCAACATCCCTCGGACCCGATCACCTGGTGGAGCCCTGACCTCATCCTGCGGAGGCCGGACTGGCTCGAGGAACCCCGCGGCAGTGACGTGATGGACGAGACCCGGTGGGTGCCGTTCGTGACCTTCTGGCAGGTCTCGGCCGACCTGGCCCTGGGGTTCTCCACCGAGCCCGGTCACGGCCACAACTACACCGGCGAGCACGTCGACGGCTGGGCGGCGATCCTGCAGCCCGACGGTTGGAACGCCGAGCGTGCCGATGTCCTGCGGGACCTGATCCGGTCCGGCCGGCTGAATCAGCCCCTCGACGAGCCGGAGCCGTAGGGCGGTGTGTCCCGGGTGCGCCGTCGCGACGACCTTCGTCAAAACGCACCGGATCACGGCCCCTCGGTGCAGTGTTGGCACTAGCGTGAAAGAGCGGGAACCGCTACAAGGAGGGCACATGTACCTGCTGTCGATCCTGGTCCGCTGGGTGTTGCTGGCGGCGGCCGTCGCCCTGGCGGCGTGGGTGGTCCCCGATGCCTCGCTCGAGGGCGGCGCGTTCGCCGCGATGTGGGTGGCCGTCCTGATCGCGTTGGCGAACGTGGTGGTCGTGGTGATCCTGGGGATGCTGCCCACCCCCGGCAGTTTCTGGGTGGTCGCCCTCGTGACCCTGGTGGTGAACGGCCTCGTGGTCTGGGCTGTCTCGTCCTTGACGGACTACCTCAGCGTCGACGGGTTCCTGCCCGCCGTCGGGCTGGCCATCATGATCTCGATCTTCTCGATGGTGCTCACGTCGCTCGCGGTCCGCTTCCTCGACCGGGAGTGAGCGAGGTCATCAGGTCGTGCGCGCCGTCCGGACACGCGGCCTCGAAGTAGAACCTGGTGCTCCCGTCCGGGAGGGGCACGGCCGCTGCGTAGCGAAGCGCGCCGTCGCTGTGCGGTGACCTAAGCGGTGTCGCGGGGTCGGCGACCAGGTGTCGGCCGTCGTCCGACCGGGCGACTCCGGTGACCTCGTGCCAGTTGTCCGCTGCGGTCGGACGGCCGTCGTACAGCACCACCAACGGATCCTCGCTGAGCACCGCGGTGACACGCGCGCCACGGGCGTCCCACGTCCCGGGGGGTGGGGGAGAGGACCGTGCCGTGCCAGTCCCAGACGAGCCCGTGGGGCTCGGGCCGTCGGGTGCGGTAGGTCAGCCAGAAGACCCCGTCGACCAGGACGGCGCTGGCGGCCCCCGCCCAGTTGCCGGGCCCCGGTCCAGGGGCAGGCACGACGACGACAGCGCCCTCGTAGGACGGCAGCGCGCGGGTCTTCGACACAAAGCCAGGCTAGACCGGGCTAACCGGGCGCCTCCCGACTCGTTATCCGGTCGACCGCCACCCTCGCGGTCCCGATCGAAACGAGATCCCATGCGCCTTCGTGCCCCCGCTCGACCTGTCGCGACCGCCGTTGCCGCCCTCGCCCTGCTCGCTGCCGGCCCCGCCCACGCCGGGCTGATCGACTCCGGCGAGCTGACCGGCTCGGTCTCCACGTCCGCCCTCATGCCCTCGCTGAAGCAGCACCTCGCCACAGTCGGCCCGGCGACCCCGGTCCGCGTGATGGTGCAGGCGGGCGGCAGCATCGACGCCGCCGAGGCCGCCGCCCGCGCGGCCGGCCTGGTCCCCGAGACCGGCCTCGACCGCATCGGCATCGCGGTCGCTGTCGGTACGCCGGCACAGGTGAGCCAGCTGGGCACGCTCAGCGGGGTCACCCGGGTCGACTGGGCCGACGAGGCACAGACACCCTTCTCCGAGACCTCGCACCAGGCCACCCGAGCGGTCCCGGTGCACGACGGCGCGGTGGACCTCGACGCCGACGGCGCGCTCGACGGGCTGGACGGCACGGGCTTCTCGGTCGCGGTCGTCGACTCGGGCACCGATGGCACCCACCCGATGTTCGCCGACGGGAACGGCGAGTCGCGGGTGAAGAAGAACATGAAGATCGTCTGCTCCGACGCCGTGCCGCTGCTGGCCGGCACGGTCACCGAGGACGGCTATGCCACCGCCGACAGCTGCGCGGTGGATGCCACGCCGGTCAACGACACCGACACCACCTCGATCGGCGGCCACGGCACCCACGTGACCGGCATCGCGGCCGGGGGGATCGTCACCGACACGGCGGACCGCGAGCTTCGCGGGGGAGCGCCGGGGGCGGACATCGTCTCGGTGAGCGCCGGCGCGACGCTCAGCATCTACGGCGGCACGCTCGGGCTCTACTGGGTGCTCCAGCACCACGCCGACCCGTGCGGCGACGGCTCCTGCGCCCCGATCGTCGCCGTCAACAACTCGTGGGGGCCGTCCGGCGGGGGCGACTTCAGCCCGACCGCCCCGCAGGTCCTCGTCCAGCGCGCCCTCGTCGAGGAGGGCGTCACCGTCGTCTGGGCGGCCGGCAACGACGGTGGCGACGGCAGCGACAGCGTGACGAACCCCTACTCGGTGGACCCGACCCCCGGCGTCATCTCGGTCGCCAACTACGACGACGCCGGGACCGGCAGCCGCGACAACGCGTTGAACGCGTCGTCGTCGCGCGGCCTCGCGGGAAGCGTCGCCACCTACCCCGACGTCTCCGCCCCCGGCACGAACATCACCTCGGCCTGCCGGGTCTACCTGCCGATCTGCGCGACCGGACTGGACACGGCGGACCCCGACTACAACACGATCAGCGGCACGTCGATGGCCGCGCCGCACGTCGCCGGCTACGTGGCGGTCCTGCAGCAGGCGGCGTACGAGCAGTCGGGGCAGCTGCTCTCGCCGGCAGCGATCGAGGACCTGATCCTCGACACCGCCCACCAGTACGGCTCGCGGACCTACGAGACCGACACCCGCAACGCTGACAGCAGCACCGGGACCTCGTTCGACGCCGGGCACGGCCTCGTCGACGTGCTCGCCGCTGTCGAGCGGCTCACCGGTCAGACGGCGAGCGTCCCAGAGGGCGAGAGCTGCCCGGTCGACGGTCGGTTCACCGACCCCGAGGGCGACGCCACCGGAGCCCTCGGCACGGAGTCTCCGGCACCCGACGCGACCGGGATCGACGTGACCGAGGCGTGGTTCGGCACGGACACAGCGACCGGTGACGTCACCCTGCACTGGAAAGTCAGCGACCTGGCAGCGACCCCGGGCGGGCTGGAGGGCACCGGCGAGTACTTCGACGCCAACTTCAGCCTCGGCGGTGGCGGCTACTACCTGCAGGCCACCCGGACGGCCGAGGAGGGCGAGTCGTTCGCGCTCGGCAAGTTCGAGACCACGCGTACGACGCTCGCCTCCGGCCTCCCCGGCTCGTTCGACCCGGCCGCCGACGAGGTCAGCGTGACGTTGCCGGCCCAGCTGTGGACCGACCTCGGCCTGCCCGGCGCTGTCTCGGCGGGTGAGGAGATCGGCGGCGTCTCGATCGTCGGCCGACGCTCGCTGGTCCTGATCGTCCCCGACGCCGACACCGCGACGAGCGGCTGCCCCTACACGATCGGCGCCGAGCACGTCGTGGTCGAGAACAGCGCTCCGGAGCTGACGTCGGCGACGATCACCACCGGCAAGGGCAAGCCGAAGCCGGGTGAGCTGATCGCCTTCAGTGCTACCGCGACCGACGCCGACGGCGACGCCCTCCAGTACGCCTGGGACTTCGGCGACGGCGCGATCGCCACCGGCGCGCTGGTCGAGCACGCCTACGCCCAGGCCGGCACCTACACCGCCGTCGTGACCGTGACGGACGGCGGTGACAGCGTGACGGGCACCGTGGTCATCACGGTGAAGGGCAAGGCCCAGCGCTGATCCTGCTCCGAACCCGGGTGCGCACGGGCCGACCTCGCCGTACGGTCGGTCCATGCGCACCCGTTGGCAGGACCCCGCCTGGCTGGCGCGTGCTCACGCCTGGATCGAGCAGGAGCTCGCGTCGCTCGGGCTGACCCGACGCGGGGACATCGAGCAGCCGCACGTCTACCCGTGGTCGACGGTGCTCCGGGTCCCCACGGACGCGGGTCCGGTCTGGTTCAAGGCCAACACCGAAACGCTTCGCCACGAAGCCGCGCTCGCGGCACGGCTCTCCGCCCGGATGCCCGCCCTCGTGCCGCCGCTGCTGGCGCACGATCCGGACACCGGGTGGATGCTGATGGCCGATGCGGGGGAGTCGCTGCGGACCGTCGTGCCGCGGGAGAGGAGCCTCGACCGATGGCTCGAGGTGCTGCCCCGGTACGCCGACCTCCAGCTGGCGTTCACGGAGGACGTGGGCGAGCTGCTCGCGGTCGGCGTGCCCGACCTGCGCCTGGCCACCCTGCCGGCGAAGTTCGAGGCGCTCGTCCGGACCGTCGACGTGGAGCCCCGGTTCCGCGATGCAGCGTCCCACGTCGCCGACCTGTGCGACCGGCTCGGGAGGTTCGGGATCGGGGAGACCATCCAGCACGACGACCTGCACGACGCGCAGGTGTTCGTCCGGGACGGCTCACACCTGGTGCTGGACTGGGGCGACGCCTGCGTCTCGCACCCGTTCTTCACCCTGTCGGTGACCTTGGAGGGAGTGCTGGCCTGGGGGCTGGACGACGAGGAGGACTCCGTCGACACCGCTCCGTTCCGGGACGCCTACCTGGCGCCGTTCGCCGCGCGCCACGACGGTGACCTGGTCGAGGCAGCTGGTCTCGCCACCCGCCTCGGCTGGGCCTGCCGGGCCGTGAACGGGCACGTGCCGGGCGAGGACAAGGCGACGAACACGCGGCTCCGGATGTTCCTCGACGGGCGTCCCTGACGCTCCTGAGCGGGCGCGGCGCAGGCAGGAAGTGACGAGGACCTGTGGAAGACGTCCGACGCCGTGCGGCGAAGGTTGCCATGATGCGTCCATGACGATGACTCGTAACGCCCTTGCGGGGATCCTCGCCTGTGCGCTGGTGTCCGGCTGCTCCTGGCTGGCGGGCCCCGAGGAGGAGTACGCCGACCGCGGGCTGGTCTTCGACCCCCAGGTGTCGTTGACCGCGGACGGCACCGACCTCGTGACGGCCGCGGGTCTGGACGACCTCGCCCCCCGCTACGACCTCACCGCGTCCGTCGACCCGGAGACCGGCTCGGTCGAGGGCACGGTCGAGGCCGACCTCCCGGTGGACGAGGACGACGGGTCGATCGCCCTGCGCTACTTCGCCGGCCTGCCCGACTTCGACGCGGCGGCATCGGTGGGCGAGGTGACCGTCGACGGTGAGGACGTCGACGCGACGCAGAGCTCCTCCATCGTCACGATCCCGCTGCCGTCCGGCCACGGCCGCCGGGTCGAGCTGCTGGTGCCGTTCTCCTACAAGCTGAGCCTGTCCGAGGGAGGCGGCGGCCTCCTCGACGCCCTCGGCGGCATGGGCGGACCGGCCGACGTCGGGCTGCTGTCGCGCCACGAGGACGCCGTGAACCTCGGCCACTGGTTCCCGGTCTGGGTCCCGGAGGGAAACAGCGTCGACCCCGACCCGGCCGGCTACGGCGACATCGGCAACTTCCCGGCCGCGCTGATGCGGCTCCAGCTCACCGTCCCCGACAGCTGGGAGGTCGTCGACGGGGGAGTGCGCGTCGCCGAGAAGCAGACCGGCAAGGGCGAGGTCACCGTTGTCTCCGAGGGCTACGGCATGAACGACCTCGTGGTCAGCCTGCTCCGCGACTACTCCAGCAAGGAGGTCGTGCTCGACGGAGGAGCCCTCGACGGGGTGGTGGTCACGGCCTACGCCCCGAAGCAGGACGCGGGCGAGCTGGACGGGGTCCTCGAGGAGACCCGCGCGTCGCTGGAGACCCTGTCGGAGACCTTCGAGCCCTACCCCTGGAAGGAGTTCGACGTCGTGTCCGCGCCGCTGGGCTCGGGGGTCGGCGGGATGGAGTGGCCGGGCGCCACCTGGATCGAGCCGTCCCTGTTCGCGGGTGGGTTGCCAGGGCTCGGGGGTCTCGGCGACCTGCTCGGCGACTCGAGCATGGAGGGACTGCAAGGTCTCGACGGCCTGGGCGATCTGCTCGGCGGTGCGGGCGGTGGTGAGACGGGTCGGATGATCGAGACGCAGCGGAAGTGGACCATCGCGCACGAGATCGGCCACGAGTGGTGGCACATCATCGTCGGCAACGACTCGGTGCTCGACCCGGTCGTCGACGAGCCGCTCGCGCAGTACTCCGCCTGCCTGGTCCTGCGGCAGACCGAGCCCGGCGACGTCGACGCCCTGTGCCGGGCGCACATCGAGAGCGGCTATGAGCAGATGCGGATGATGGGCGACGAGGACGCCGCGGCGGCTCGGGCCACCGACGACTTCGCCTCGTCGGGCCAGTACGCCGGTGTCGTCTACGGCAAGGCCGCCGCGTTCTACCTCGAGCTCGAGGACGTGTTCGGTGCCGGCCAGGTGGCGGACGCGCTCGGCACGGTCACCGGGGATCACGCTTTCGTGGTGCTGACGTCGGACGACCTTCGCGAGGCGTTGGCGGCCGAGCTCGGCGACCCGGCACGCTTCGAGAAGCTGTGGGCACGGTGGATGGAGAGCACCCACGGCGACCAGGACCTCGACGTCGACCCGTCGCAGGGCCTCGGCGGACTCGGGCGGACTGAAGGGCCTCGAAGGTCTCGAGGGCATGGAGGACCTCGAGGGGCTGCTCGGCGGCGGCGACCCCGCGGAGCTCCAGGACCTGCTCGACCAGCTCCTGAAGGGCCTGGAGGCCGAGCAGGGCTGACCCCCTGTCTGACGCGGCGCGGCTGCGCCATGATCGGGCCATGGACCTACACGGCAAGCGCGCGGTCGTCACCGGGGCGTCGAGCGGGATCGGCGCCGCGATCGCGCGTGAGCTCGCGCGGCGCGGCGCCCACGTCATCCTGGTCGCGCGCGGACGTGAGGGGCTGGAGGCGGTCGCCGCCGAGATCGCCGCGGCCGGCGGTACGGCGGACGTCGAGCCGGCGGACCTCTCCGACGTCGCCGACGTGGAGGCGCTGGCCGCACGAGTTGCCGCCGCCGGGGCGCCCCACGTCTTGGTGAACAACGCCGGCGCCGGGCAGTGGCGGGCGATCGACGAGACGGCCCCGGGCGACGCGCTGGCGATGATCGCGGTGCCCTACCTGGCTGCCTACGAGCTGACCCGGGCGCTGGTGCCGGCGATGATCGCGCGGAGGAGCGGGCACATCGTGTGCATGACCTCGCTGGCCGGGTTCACGCACGTCCCCGGTGCGAACGGCTACGGCGTGGCCAGGTGGGCGATGCGGGCCTTCGCCGGCCAGCTCCGGGCCGACCTCCGCGGCACGGGCGTGGGGGTGTCGCTCGTGTCGCCGGGCGAGGTGGACTCGCCGTACTTCGCCCACAACCCCGGCAGCCGCGAGCGGATCCCCAAGGCGTCGGTGCTCTTCGGCCGCACGTCGAGCATGGATCGTGTCGCCGCGTGCACGGCCGACGCGATCGAGAGCGGGCGTCACCTCGTGATGGTGCCCGGCTTCGGCCGATGGGTGCTGGGGCTGACTCCGCAGGTGGTGGTCGACGGGCTGGCGGCGCGAACCGGGTGGCGGCGACCCCGTCGCTGACCGGTCCGCGGCTTTCGCGGCGAGCTTGCTCATCCGAAGAGACCCTATTCTCTAGTCCCTTCGGGCTATTCCGCGTGTTTCAGCGTCATGTTCCGGGCGCTCCTCGGTTCCATTGGTGGGACGAGGGAATTGGGAGATGAGACTCGTGATCAGCAAGGACAACAAGTTCGACAAGCGGCCCGTCAAGACGCGGAACCGCGGTCAACGGGCCAACAGCTGCAGCTGCGGACAGCAGCTCGACATCTGTGCCCGGGCACACTGCCCGCGTTGTGGGCGCAACCTCCACCGCAGCTGACCGGATCGCTGGGCCCAACGGGCTAAGGTACTCACGACGGCCAACAGTGGAGCGTGAGGCGAGGGGTACAGGTGGAGAGCCAGGACGCGAAGGTGGCTGACGGCCGCCAGGTCCTCACCATCCCCAACATCATCAGCATCATCCGGCTGGCCGGAGTGCCGCTGTTCTTGTGGCTGATCCTCGTCCCGGAGGCGGACGGCTGGGCGCTCGTCGTCCTGATGCTCTCCGGCATCAGCGACTACGCCGACGGCTACCTCGCCCGCCGGCTCAACCAGATCTCCAAGCTCGGCGCGATCCTCGATCCCGTCGCCGACCGGCTCTACATCCTCTCCACCGTCATCGGGCTCGCCGTCCGTGACGTGATCCCGTGGTGGCTCGCGATCCTGCTGCCCGCCCGCGACCTCTTCCTGTGGGCACTCGTCCCCTTCCTGCGGACCCGCGGCTACAGCGCGCTGCCGGTGCACTTCCTCGGCAAGGCCGCCACCGCCAACCTGCTCTACGCGTTCCCGCTTCTCCTGCTCGGTGACGGCACCGGCCTCATCGCCATGCTCGCCAAGGTGTTCGGCTGGGCCTTCGCGATCTGGGGCACGGCGTTGTACTGGTGGGCGGGCATCCTCTACGCCTGGCAGGTGCGCAAGCTGCTTGCCGACCACGATCGCAGGGCCCCGTCACTCGATGTCGGCTGAGACCCGCACCTCACGCGGTACGACGAAGCGCCCGTCCCCCCGCCCCACGCCACCGCCGCCCCCGCAGGCGGTGATGGGGCTGCTCAACTACCTCACCGCGACCTCGCTCGACGAGGACTACGCGCACGTCTCGGAGCGGAAGGCCGCCGAGCCCGAGCCCGCGGACGGCAAGCAGGGGAGGTCCCGGCGGACGGGCACCGCCGCGCTTGTCATCCTGGCCGCCTTCGGCGTGCTCGTCGCGACCGCGGCGGTCGAGACCTCACGCACCGCGGACGACGCCCAGGCCCGGCACGACGAGCTGGTCCAGCAGGTGCTGGCGCGCAAGCAGCAGCTGGCCAACCAGCGCGAGCGCGCAGCCGACCTGCGCAACGAGACCGAGACCCTCCAGAACGTCTACCTCCAGGCCACCGCCCAGGGCCGTTCGCTCCAGTCGCGGTTGACCCGGCTCGGCCTCGCCACTGGCGCCGACGCCGCGCGCGGCCCGGGAGTGCGGGTCGTTGTCGACAACGGTCCCGCCACCAGCGGGGGCGACGCGGAAGTGCTCGACAGTGACCTGCAGAAGCTCGTCAACGGGTTGTGGCTCTCCGGGGCCGAGGCCATCTCCATCAACGGCCAGCGGCTGACCAGCCTCAGCGCGATCAAGCAGGGCGGCGGCATCATGACGGTCAACTTCAAGCGGATCCAACGGCCCTACTCCGTCTCCGCGATCGGCGACCCGGACAACCTCGCCGCAAGCTTCGTCGACACACCCGGTGGCCAGTGGTGGCTCGACCTCCAGGCACTCTATGGTTTGAGATTCGACATCAACTCCGTCACTGACGAGGAGCCCCTCACCTTGCCACCGGCCAGCCGCGTCGACCTGCGCCACGCGCACACGCCGGAGACCCTGCGATGATCGCTGGTCTCGGGCTGGTGCTGGGTGTGATCCTCGGCCTGATCCTTCAGCCCACCGTCCCGATCTGGCTGCAGCCCTACCTGCCGATCGCCGTGGTGGCTGCGCTCGACGCGGTGTTCGGTGCGCTGCGCGCCTTCCTGGACGGGATCTTCGACGACAAGGTGTTCGTCGTCTCGTTCGTCAGCAACGTGCTGATCGCGGGCCTGATCGTCTACCTGGGCGACCAGCTCGGCGTCGGTGGCCAGCTCTCGACCGGCGTCATCGTCGTCCTCGGTATTCGGATCTTCTCGAACGTGGCGGCGATCCGCCGACACCTGTTCCATGCCTGACGACGTGATCGACGAGCAGCCCGACGACGCGGCCGCCCCCGCGGTCGACGGGCGCGAGCGGCTGAAGCGAGCGTTGCGGACGCCTGCCAGCCGCGGGCAGCTGATCGCCGCGGGGCTGCTGGCGGTCCTGGGCTTCGCGGCTGTCGTGCAGGTGCAGGCCCAGAACACCGACGCCGCCTATGTCGGCGCCCGGCAGGACGAGCTGATTGCACTGATCAACTCCCTGTCGCTCGCCTCGGACCGCACCGAGAACGAGATCGCGGAGTTGCTGACGACTCGCAACTCGCTCCTCAACGACACCGAGGCCCGTCGCACCGCGCTGGAGCAGGCCCGCCAGCAGGCCGAGCAGTACGGCATCCTCGCCGGCACGCTCCCGGCGATCGGTCCCGGCGTCCGGATCGAGGTCACCGACCCCGAGGGCGCGGTGGGCAGCAACAACCTGATCAACGGCATCCAGGAGCTGCGTGACGCCGGCGCGGAGGCCATCGAGCTCAACGACACCGTGCGGGTGATCGCGCAGACCTCGTTGCGCGACGGTCCGAACGGCGGCGTCATCGTCGACGACGAGCGGATCACCGCACCCTTCGTGATCGAGGCCATCGGTTCGTCGCACGACCTCGCCACCGCCCTCGAGATCGCGCGCGGCTTCATCGACGAGGTCGAGCGGGCCGGTGGCAAGGTCACCGTCAGCGAGGAGGAGACGGTCGAGATCGCCTCCGTCCGCGAGCCGGCACCGGCGGAGTACGCCGAGCCGGTCCCCACCCAGTAGCCTGCCCAGCATCTCCGGTCATTCGGTCGGAGCCGCCACACGAAGGAGCGCCGCAGCCGTGTATCCCGAGGACCTGAAGTACACCAGCGAGCACGAGTGGGTGCGCACCCCCGGCGAGGCGGACTCGTCCGTGCGCGTGGGCATCACGCACTTTGCCCAGGACGCGCTCGGCGACATCGTGTTCGCCTCGCTGCCCGAGGTCGGCGCCGACGTCGAGGCCGGCACCGCTGTCGGAGAGCTGGAGTCGACCAAGTCGGTCTCCGACATCTACGCCCCGGTCACCGGCAAGGTGGTGGCGCGCAACGAGGCGCTGGACGGGTCGCCCGAGCTGGTGAACTCCGACCCGTACGGCGAGGGTTGGCTGTTCGAGGTGGTGCCGGCGGACGCCTCCGCCGTGGACGGTCTGATGGACGCCGCGGCGTACCAGGCCACCCTCTGACGAACCGGTCCGGGCAAGCGCGGCATTCACGTTTGTTCGTAGCCGCAGCCCTGATAGGTTCTCAGGAACCATCAACCTCGACCCCCGGTTGAGAGTTGGACGGAACGACCGGCACGTTTCACGGGAGGCCTTCGATGCCGTTCTGCACCGAGTGCGGACACCAGAACCCCGACGACGCACGGTTCTGCTCGCAGTGTGGCAAGCGGATCGCCGAGGCGTCCGCGGCTCCGACTGCGGCGGCTCCCGGCGGTGCCGAGAGCCCGGGGGAGACCACCGCGACCATCACGTTCGGCGCGCCGGCCAAGGACGCCGAGCACCGTGAGGAGCGGTCCCTCAACGACGCCGACGCCGCCGCCGTCGACGCACTCCCGCCGGGCAGCGCCCTGCTGGTGGTGCAGCGCGGCCCGTCGGCCGGCAGTCGCTTCCTGCTCGACACCGACGTGGTGGCCGCCGGCCGGCACCCGGAGAGCGAGATCTTCCTCGACGACGTGACGGTGTCGCGCCGGCATGCCGAGTTCCGGCGCGGGCCGGACGGTTTCAGCGTGGCCGACGTGGGTTCGCTGAACGGCACCTACGTCAACCGCGACCGCATCGACGAGGTCGCGCTGCAGGGCGGCGACGAGGTGCAGATCGGCAAGTACCGGCTGGTCTACTTCGCCAGCCACGCAGGAGCGGGCAGCCGACGGTGAGGAGCACCGCCGCATCTGGGCGGGCGCGGATCAGCATCGGCGAGGTCCTCGAGCAGCTGCGCCCGGACTTCCCCGGGTTGAACATCTCCAAGATCCGCTACCTGGAGTCGGAGGGGCTCGTCGAGCCGGAGCGGACGCCCTCGGGCTACCGCAAGTTCTCCGCGCAGGACGTCGAGCGGCTGCGCTACGTGCTGGTGGCGCAGCGGGAGCACTACCTGCCCCTGAAGGTGATCCGCGAGCACCTCGACGCGATGGACCGCGGGCTCGAGCCGCCGGCGCTGCCGACGACCGGGCCCCAGGTGCCGCGGGTGGTGCTCTCCGGCGACGGGATGCCGTCCCCGGAGGCGTTCGCCAACGGCAGCGGGGAGCTCCGCCTCTCCAAGCGTGAGCTGATCGAGGCCGCGGGCATCGACGAGGCGCTCCTCGAGCAGCTCGTCGTGTTCGGCATGGTCCGGCTGCGACCCGGCTCCAAGCACTTCGACGGCGACTCGCTCGTCATCGCCAAGGCGGCGGGGGAGCTGGCCGCCTACGGGCTCGAGCCGCGCCACCTGCGGGCCTTCAAGACCGCCGCGGACCGCGAGGTGGGGCTCGTCGAGCAGGCCGTGGCCCCGATCCGTGGCCAGCGCGACCCGGGGTCGCAGGCACGCAGCGAGGAGGCCGTCCGCGAGATCGCGGCGCTCTCCGTGAAGCTTCACGCCACCCTCGTCAAGGCTGGTCTGAACGCCGGCCGGTGACCCCTCGGAACAGCAACCTTCTCGGGAGTAGGGTGATCGTGTGCGTGAAGTCGATGTGATCGGTGTCCGGGTGGAGATGCCCTCCAACCAGCCCATCGTGCTGCTCCGGGAGGTGGCGGGTGACCGCTATCTGCCGATCTGGATCGGGGCGGTCGAGGCCACTGCGATCGCGTTCGCCCAGCAGGGCGTCGTACCGCCACGTCCGCTCACGCACGACCTCATGAAGGACCTGCTCGCCGCCACCGGCAACGACCTCACCGAGGTCCGCATCACCGAGATGAAGGACGGCATCTTCTACGCCGTCCTGGTCTTCGCCTCCGGGGTCGAGGTCAGTGCCCGGCCCTCCGACTCGATCGCGCTCGCCCTGCGCACGGGCAGCCGGATCGTGTGTGCCGAGGACGTGCTCGACGAGGCCGGCCTCGAGGTGCCCGACGAGCAGGAGGACGAGGTCGAGAAGTTCCGTGAGTTCCTCGACCACGTGACCCCCGAGGACTTCGAGAGCCCCACCGACGAGTCCCGGTAGGGCGGGCGAGCGAGCCGGCAGCCGTCGCTCGTTGTGCCCGACAAACCCTCACCCTCAACTTGAGGTTGAGGGTTGCGACACGCCGGGTCGGACTGCCCGACGTCGTGGACAACCCTCAACCCGAGGCTTACCTTGGTAAGTGTCTTCGCTGTAACTCCACCGTTGTTCTCCGTCCGAGAGCCACGGCTTCCCCCTGGGAGCGACATGCAGAGCGAAGTGGATGACGGAGGTCAACCGTGACAGGCAACGGCGACAAGGCGGCGAACCCGGCGGACACCACCGCGGCCCACGAGGCTGTGGAGGCCGCGGACCAGCAGGGCCTGCTGTTCGACGACGACGTCTCCACGATGCCCAAGGACGCCGGCTACCGCGGCCCCACCGCGTGCAGCGCGGCCGGGATCACCTACCGGCAGCTCGACTACTGGGCCCGCACCGGCCTGGTCGAGCCCAGCGTCCGCGGCGCCACCGGATCCGGCACCCAGCGTCTCTACTCCTTCCGCGACATCCTGCTGCTCAAGGTGATCAAGCGTCTGCTCGACGCCGGCATCTCGCTGCAGCAGATCCGCACCGCGGTCCAGCACCTGCGCAAGCGCGGCACCGACGACCTGACCCGCGTGACGCTGATGAGCGACGGCGCCAGCGTCTACGAGTGCACCAGCAATGACGAGGTCATCGACCTGCTCCAGGGTGGACAGGGCGTCTTCGGCATCGCGATCGGTGGTGTGTGGCGCGAGATCGAGGGGTCGCTCGCCGAGCTGCCCTCCGAGCGGGTCGCCGAGGAGCCGGGCGAGCTGGCCAGCGACGAGCTCGCCGCACGTCGTCGCGCCAGGATGACCGGCTGAGGCTGCACGCTCAGCACCGAGGCATTCACGAGCCGCCGTCCCGTTTCGGGTCGGCGGCTCGCTGCATCTGCTGGTGTACCGTGGGCGTGCTGCTGACACCGCGCGGGAGAGCCTCCGCCGGCCCGGCCGGCCCACGAGTGCACGACGGGCCGTTCGCGTCGTGGCGGAGCGCCGAAGGGGCAAATCCTCCCCGGAACCTCTCAGGCGCCAGGACCGCGTGGAACAGGCAACTCTGGAAGTGACGTCCCGGCAACGACGCGGGGCCGGCGCCGACAGAGGGGGAGGCCACCTGAACCGGCATGCCAGACGACGTCACAGGAGCCTCTGTTGTCCGACCACCCCACCTTGTCCCAGCTCGACGCGGCGCTGCCCTTCGTCGACCGGCACATCGGACCCGACCAGGACGCCCGGGCGGTCATGCTCGGGGCCCTCGGCTTCGACTCCCTCGACGCACTGATGCAGGCCGCCGTCCCCGGCGGGATCCGCTCTGCCGGGGAGCTCGCGCTTCCCCCGGCGGCCACCGAGGAGCAGGCCGCCCGCGAGCTGCGGGAGCTGGCCGCGCAGAACAACCCGCTCGAGCCGATGATCGGCCTCGGCTACCACGGCACGCTCACCCCGGCCGTGGTTCGCCGCAACGTGCTCGAGGACCCGAGCTGGTACACCGCCTACACCCCCTACCAGCCCGAGATCTCCCAGGGCCGCCTCGAGGCGCTGCTCAACTTCCAGACGATGGTCGGCGACCTGACCGGGCTGCCCACCGCCAACGCCTCGTTGCTCGACGAGGGCACCGCCGCGGCCGAGGCGATGACGCTGGTACGGCGCGGCAACCGTGCTGCCAGCGGACCGTTCGTGGTGGACGCCAACGCCCTGCCGCAGACCATCGCCGTCGTGCAGACGCGGGCCGTGGCGATGGGGATCGACGTCGTCGTCGCAGACCTGGCCGACGGGCTGCCCGACGGTGAGCTGTCCGGTGTGCTCGTGCAGTACCCCGGTGCCGACGGCCGCGTGCTCGACCCGCGGCCGATCGTCGAGGCCGCGCACGAGCGCAACGCGCTGGCCGTCGTCGCCGCGGACCTGCTCGCGCTGACCCTGCTCGAGTCGCCCGGCGAGATGGGCGCCGACGTCGTGGTCGGCTCGACGCAGCGCTTCGGCGTCCCGCTGTTCTACGGCGGGCCGCACGCCGGCTACATGGCGGTGCGGCCCGGCCTCGAGCGGCACCTGCCGGGTCGGCTGGTCGGCGTCTCGGTGGACGCCGAGGGCAGGCCGGCGTACCGCCTGGCCCTGCAGACCCGCGAGCAGCACATCCGCCGGGACAAGGCGACGTCCAACATCTGCACCGCGCAGGTGCTCCTCGCGGTCGCGGCGTCGATGTACGCCGTCTACCACGGCCCCGAGGGGCTGCGGTCCATCGCGCGCCGCACCCACCGCTACGCCGCCGTCCTCGCCGCCGCCCTGCGTGACGCAGGGGTCGAGGTCGTGCACGAGCAGTTCTTCGACACCGTCCTGGTCCGTGTCCCAGGTGGCGCCGACGACGTGGTGGCCTCTGCGCGTGAGAGCGGCGTGCACCTGCGGCTCGTCGACGCCGACCACGTGGGTGTCTCCACCTCCGAGACCACCGGCCGAGAGCACCTGGCCGCGGTGCTGGCCGCCTGCGGCGCGGGCGACGTCGACCTCGACGCGGTCGACGCTCGCGTGGGGGAGGAGCTGCCCCACGAGCTCGCCCGGCAGACCGAGTTCCTCACCCACCCGGTGTTCAGCAGCCACCACTCCGAGACGTCGATGCTGCGCTACCTGCGCCGGCTGTCGGCACGGGACTACGCGCTCGACCGCGGCATGATCCCGCTGGGCTCGTGCACGATGAAGCTCAACGCCACCACCGAGATGGAGCCGATCAGCCTGCCCGGCTACGCGAACCTGCACCCGTTCGCGCCGGCCGAGGACGCCGCCGGCTACGCCACGATGATCGAGCAGCTCGAGGGCTGGCTCGCCGAGGTGACCGGCTACGACCGGGTCTCGATCCAGCCCAACGCCGGTTCCCAGGGCGAGCTCGCCGGACTGCTGGCGATCCGCGGCTACCACCACGCCAACGGGGAGGCCGCGCGCGACGTCTGCCTGATCCCGTCGTCGGCCCACGGCACCAACGCCGCCTCCGCGGTGATGGCGGGCATGCGTGTCGTCGTGGTCAAGGCCGCGGACGACGGGTCGGTCGATCTCGACGACCTCAAGGCGCAGTGCGAGAAGCACACCGACGACCTCGCCGCGATCATGGTGACCTACCCCTCGACGCACGGCGCCTACGAGGACGGGATCACCGAGCTGTGCGAGGTCGTGCACAGCCACGGCGGTCAGGTGTACGTCGACGGCGCCAACCTCAACGCGCTGCTCGGCCACGCCAAGCCCGGCGAGTTCGGCGGCGACGTCTCACACCTCAACCTGCACAAGACGTTCTGCATCCCGCACGGCGGGGGCGGCCCGGGCGTCGGGCCGGTCGCGGTCCGCGCGCACCTGGCGCCCTACCTCCCGTCCCACCCGATGCACCCGGACGCAGACCGGCGCGAGGGCATCGGTCCGATCAGCGCGGCCCCCCACGGATCGGCGGGCATCCTGCCCATCTCGTGGGCCTACGTGCGGATGATGGGTGGCGCCGGCCTGACCGACGCGACCGGTGTCGCAGTGCTCTCGGCGAACTACCTCGCCAAGCGGCTCGGCGAGCACTTCCCGGTGCTCTACAAGGGCCACGGCGGCCTGGTCGCCCACGAGTGCATCCTGGACCTGCGCGAGCTCACCAAGACCTCCGGCGTCACGGTCGACGACGTCGCCAAGCGGCTGGTCGACTACGGCTTCCACGCACCGACGATGAGCTTCCCCGTCGCCGGCACCCTGATGGTGGAGCCCACTGAGTCCGAGGACCTCGCGGAGCTCGACCGCTTCGTCGCCGCGATGGTCGCGATCAAGCACGAGATCGACCAGGTCGCCGCGGGGGAGTGGACCCCCGAGACCTCCCCCCTGCGCGGTGCCCCGCACACCGCACGGGCCCTGACCGGCGAGTGGGATCGCGCCTACTCCCGCGAGGTTGCGGTCTTCCCGACGGGGTATGACCCGGACAAGTACTGGCCGCCCGTCGGCCGGATCGACCAGGCGTACGGCGACCGCAACCTCGTCTGCGCCTGCCCGTCCCCCGAAGCCTTCGCCGAGGACCCCGCGTGATCGTGCAGGACCTGACCGCCCGTCGTCTCCAGACGCTGCTCGCGAAGGACCAGGTCGCCGGGCGGCTGCCGTCCGTGGTCGGCGGCGTCGTCCGCGACGGCGAGCTCGTGTGGACCGGCAGCCACGGCTCCGTGACGGGGTCGGTGGACCCGGGCCCGGACGTGCAGTACCGGATCGGCTCGATCACCAAGACGCTCGTGGCCGTCGTCGTCCTGCAGCTGCGTGATGAGGGTTTGCTCGACCTCAACGACCGGCTCGACGTGCACCTGCCGGGGGTGGAGTACGGCGACCGGACCCTCCGGTCGCTGCTCTCGCACTCCTCGGGGATGCACTCCGAGCCCGCCGGCGAGTGGTGGGAGCGGACGCCAGGCGGCTCGTTCGACGAGCTCGCCGGCCGTCTCGCCGATGTGCGGCCCGCCTTCGATGCGGGGGCCACCTTCCACTACACGAACATCGCGTTCGGACTCCTCGGCGAAGTGGTCGCACGGCACACCGGTGTCCCGTGGTTCGACGCGGTGCGGACCCGGCTGCTCGAGCCGCTGGGCATGCGGCGGACGTCGTACCTCCCGGAGCCGCCCGCGGCCCAGGGCTACAGCATCCACCACTTCGCGGGGACGCTGACCGAGGAGCCGGCGCACGACGCCGGCGCGATGGCCCCGGCCGGGCAGGTGTGGAGCACGGTCGAGGACCTCGCCCGATACGCCGCCTTCCTCGCCGAGGGTGACGACAAGATCCTGGCGAGCGCCACGATGGACGAGATGTTCACCCCGCAGTCGGGCTCGCTCGCGGGAGCCCTCGGTGGCGGTTACGGGCTGGGCTTCCGGCTCGTCTCCACGAAGCCCGACATGCTGGTCGGCCACACCGGGTCGATGCCGGGCTTCCTCGCCGGCCTGTTCGCCGACCGGGGTCGTCGTACCGCCGCGGTGATCCTCGCCAACGGCACCTCCGGGCTGCGCTGCGAGGGACTGGTCGTCGACCTCCTGCACACCCTGGAGCGGTCCGAGCCCACCATCCCGCCGGCGTGGCAGCCGAGCAGCGACCTGCCGAAGGCGGTGGCCGAGGTGCTCGGCGTGTGGCACTGGGGCAACACCGCCTACGCGTTCAGCTGGAACGGCCGCGAGGTCGTGGTCGGGCTGCTGTCGAACGGCGGCGAGTCGCACCGGTTCGCCCTCCAGCCGGACGGCGCGCTGGTCGGCACCAGGGGCTACCACCACGGTGAGCGGCTCGAGGTCGTGCGCGGCGAGGACGGCGACGTACGCCACCTGGTGTGCGCGACGTTCGTCTACACGCGCACGCCCTACGACCCCGACGCCCCGATCCCCGGCGGCCACCCCACCTGACGCGGCTACTGGGCCTGGGAGACGGTGGACATGTTGAAGTCGGGGACCCGGAGGGCTGGCGTGGCGGTGCGCGGGAAGTAGTCGCCCCACTCGCGCGAGAAGCTGGGTACGGTCGCACCTGCGTGGGAGAACCGGTCGAGCAGCCCGACCGGGCTCTCGTTGAACCGGAAGTTGCTGACCGCGCCGACGACCTCGCCCTTCTCGACCTTGTAGACGCCGTCGCGGGTCAGGCCGGTGAGCAGCAGGGTCTGCGGGTCTACCTCGCGGATGTACCAGAGGCAGGTGACGAGCAGCCCGTCGTCCATCCCGGCGACGAGGTCCTCGGTGGAGCCGGTTCCTCCGTCCACCGAGACGACCAGGTTGTCGATGTAGGGCGTCACCGACTGGCCGGTGATCCCGGCCGAGTGCCGGGTCTGAAGCAGCGCGGCAAGCGAGCCGTCCTTCACCCAGTCGGTGCGGGTGAGGGCGATGCCGTTGTCGAAGACGCTCTCGAGGTTGTTGCTCTGCGAGGCGGTGACGAAGGGCGCGGCGCCGAGACCGGCGTAGCCCGGGTCGGAGTAGATCTGCACCGGCTGACCGGAGAGCCGGTCACCGATGCGGGTGCCCCCGCCACGGCGGGAGAACACCGTCTGGCCGTCGTGGGCCTCGCGGGCGCCGGCCGTCCAGTAGAGGTAGATCATCAGGTCCGACACGGCGGTGGGCGGCAGGATCGTGTCGTGCCGGCCGGCCTCGACCTCGACCTTGCGGTCCGCCCAGGCGATCCGCCGGACGAGCTCCTCGTCGAGGGCGTGCGCGTCGACGTCGGAGAAGTCGCGGGTGGCGCCGCCGACCCACGCGCTCGTGGAGAGGTCGGTGGGCTTGCCCGTGCAGCCGTAGTGGCCGGTGGGCTGGACGTGCCGCAGTCGCAGTCCCCGGCTCGAGCCGAGGTAGGTCGTGGTGACGTCGTGGTCGACGAAGCCGTAGAGGATCCTGCCCTCGGAGGACGCGCGGCCGAAGGCGTCGCCGAGCGCCGGAGCGAAGTCGGCGTAGACGTCGATCGAGGTCTGCTCCGCCGGGTCGAACCAGTCCGGAGCGGCGTGGTCGCCGGAGACGAGCTCGGCGGCGTCCTCGGCAGGCCCACTGCCCGCGGCAGCGGCGTCGGCCGCCTCGACGATCCGGTTCACCTGGTCGTTCGACGCCGCGCTGGCGGTGACCGAGCCGGTGGCGACGCCCTCGGCCCCGTTGCGGAAAGCCACCACGGTGACGACGACGTCGTGCATGACGCCGTTGGTGGTGAGGGTGTTGTTGGCCCAGCGCAGGTTGGCGCTGGTCGAGTCCCGGACCAGGACGACACAGTCGTCGGACCGGGACTTCTTCAGCGCGTGCTCCACGAGCTCCTGGGGAGTCGGTGCGTTCATGATGCTCCTGTTCTCAGGTCTCGTCAGTTGCCGGCTTCGGCGGTGGTGTTCAGGATCCGCACGTCGCGGAAGAGGGACGTCGGGCAGCCGTGCGAGACCGCGGCGACCTGGCCGGGCTGGGCCTTGCCGCAGTTGAACGCGCCGCCGAGCTCCCAGGTGTCGGGCCCGCCGACGGCCTCCATGGAGTTCCAGAAGTCGGTCGTGGTGGCCTGGTAGGCGACGTCGCGGAGCTGCCCGGCGAGCCTGCCGTTCTCGATCTTGTAGAAGCGCTGCCCGGTGAACTGGAAGTTGTAGCGCTGCATGTCGATGCTCCAGGACTTGTCACCCACGACGTAGATGCCGCGCTCGACGTTGCCGATGAGCTCGTCGGTGCTGGGCCCGTCGGCCGCCGCCTGCAAGGACACGTTGGCCATCCGCTGGATCGGGATGTGGCCGGGGGAGTCGGCGTAGGCGCAGCCGTTCGACCGGCCGCCGTTGAGCGTGGCGCCGTACTCGTGGGCCATCGACCGGTCGAGCTGGTAGCCGACCAGGACGCCGTCCTTGACGATGTCCCAGCTCTGCCCCTGCACGCCCTCGTCGTCGTAGCCGACCGTGGCCAGGCCGTGCTCGACCGTCCGGTCACCGGTGACGTGCATGACCTGCGAGCCGTACTGCAGCGAGTTGAGCTTGTCGAGCGTGGCGAACGACGTGCCGGCGTAGTTGGCCTCGTAGCCGAGCGCCCTGTCGAGCTCCGTGGCGTGCCCGATCGACTCGTGGATCGTCAGCCAGAGGTTGGACGGGTGGATCACCAGGTCGTAGCGGCCCGCCTCGACCGACGGGGCAGCGAGCTTCTCGGCCAGCAGACCGGGGAGCTCGTCGAGCGCGGCCTGCCAGTCGTACTGCCCGCCGGTGAGGTACTCCCAGCCGCGGCCGACCGGGGGAGCGATGGTCCGCATCGAGTCGAACGCGCCGGTGGCCTCGTCGGCGCCGTGCACCTCGAACTCGGGAAGCATCCGGACCCGCTGCTGCGTGGTCGTGGTGCCGGCGAGATCGGTGTAGAACTTGTTCTCGACGACCTGCTTCAGGATCCCGGTGGAGTGCGCGACCCCATCGGCGTCGTACAGCTGCCGGGACCAGTCGGAGAGCAGCTCGACCTTGTCCTGCAGGGGTACGACGAGCGGGTCGATCTCGTAGGCGCTGACCCACTCGACGTCGCGGTACACCGGCTCGGGGGCGAGAGCCACCGGCGTCGTCGTCATCGCGGCCGCCACCTGCGCGGTCCTGATCGCGGTCTCGGCGACCTGGACCGCGTGCTCGGGCGTCAGTACCACGCCGGACGCGAACCCCCAGGCCCCGTTGAGGATCACGCGCACGGCGAAGCCGACGTCCTCGGTGTCCGACGCGCCCTGGAGGCGACCGTCGCGCACGCGGATGTCCTGGCCACGGACACGTTCGAAGCGGAAGTCTGCGTGGCTGACGTGGAAATCCTGGGCCCTGGCCAGCGCGGCGTCGGCCAGCCGACGGTAGGGGAGCGCGGTGAACGCGGGGTCGATCGCGTGCGACGTGGTCATGGGCCCGACATTATGCGCAAGGTGGTGACGGGGTCATGCCTGGGCGCGGCGTGTCAGGGTTCAGGTCTCGCCGTCGACCTCTTGCGCCTCGAGCAGCTCGGGCTGCTCGCCCATCCAGGTGGCGGGCAGGACGTCGTAGCCCGCGGCGCGGGCCGCGTCGCAGACCAGCGGGTCGTCGTCGACGAGGACCGCGATCTCCCGGGTGCGGGCGAAGCCGTCGAGTGCGTCGACCTTGTAGAACCGACCCGGCCGACGGTCGTGGTGCGGCCGCAGGTGGACCTCGCCCGGGGGCAGGTCATGGCCGGAGAGCCACGCGAGCGTGTCCGCCCGGCAGACTTCCGGGCGGCCGGAGAGGTAGACGACCTCGTGCACCTCCGCCAGCGCCCGGACCACCCGGGCGCCCTCGTCGAGCAACGGGTCGTCGGGAGCCGCGTCGAAGAAGGCCCGCCAGTCCTTGGGCCGTGCGGCGACGTGGTGCAGCCGGTGCCGGACGTCGGCGATCACGCCGTCGATGTCGATCACCGCCAGCATGCGCTGGTGCGCCGGCATGCTCAGCCGACCAGCGTCTCGGCGTGGATCGTCGAGCCCTGGGGTGACTTCCTCACGTGCAGCTGCGTCGGGATGCGGGTGCGCAGCTCGCTGACGTGGCTGACCACGCCGACGGTGCGGCCCCCGGCGCGGAGCCCGTCGAGGCGGTCCATGACGTCGTCGAGCGTGTCGGCGTCGAGCGTGCCGAAGCCCTCGTCGACGAACAGGGTCTCGATCTCCGTGCCGCCCGCCTCCTGGGTGACCACGTCGGCCAGGCCGAGCGCGAGCGACAGCGACACGACGAACGTCTCGCCGCCGGACAGCGTCGCCGGGTCGCGCACGTCGCCGGTCCACTGGTCGACGACCTCCAGACCCAGCCCCGCCTGGCTGCCCTTGCGGGCGGCGCGTCCGGTCCGCTGGAGGAGGTAGCGCTGGTCACGCATGTGGGAGAGCCGCTCGTTGGCCGCGTCGAGGACCTGGTCGAGCCGGGTGGCGAGCACGTAGGCCGACAGCCGCATCTGGAGCTGGTTGTCGCTGCCCATCCCGCGCACCAGCCGGGACATCGACTCGGCGCGGACGAACTCCTCGCGCACCGGAGTCCAGGACTCGAGTGCCTCGGCGAGCCTGTCGACGAGGGAGCCGAGCGCCGCGGTGCGCTGCTCCTGGAGGTGGAAGGACCGGGCCGCGGCCTGGGCGGCCTCGTCGGCCGAGGCCGCCGTCGCCTGCTCCTCCGCCAGGTCAGGGGCGGGCGACGCACCGGTCGCCAGCACGTCGGGGTCGGCGAGCACCGCACGTGCGGCGGCAGCGAGATCCGTCCGCTCGGCGAGGAGTCCCTCCAGGCCGACCCGGTCGTCGGCGGCCAGGGCGGCCGCGCGCACCTCGGCCACGGAGGCGAAGCCGTGCTCGGAGACCGTGGCGGCCGCCTGCGCCTCCAGGTCGGCCAGCCGAGCCGCGGCGCGCTGGTGGTCGACGACCGCTGTCCGGGCGCCGGCGAGGGAGTCCACAGCAGCCTTCAACGTCACGCAGAGGGACGCGAGGCTGCCGGGGTCGACGTCGCCCAGCAGGTCGGCGATCTCCTGGCGGAGCTCGGTCAAGGTGGTCTCCAGCGTGGCCCGGCGCTGCCTGAGCGTGGCGAGGGCAGTGTCGAGCGTGGCCACCGCGTCCTTGGCGTGGGCGAGCGAGCCGTCCAGCTCGGCGACCAGGGCGAGGGCCCTGACCCGCTCGGCCTCGGCGATCTCGGCGGCCTGCTGCTCGGCGGCGAGTCCCGCGAGCTCGGCCGCGGCCTGCTCCGTTGAGCGCCCCGAGGCCGCGTCCCTCAACGTCTCGAGCCGACGCTCAGCGGTGGTGGCGGCCTCCGATGCCACCAGCAGCGCCTCCTGAGCAGCGACGTAGACGGACTCGGCCGCTTCCTGCTCGGCGTCGGTGACGGGGTCGGGGCCCTGGCCGGCTGGTGCGGGATGCTCGGTGCTGCCGCAGACCTGGCACGGGTGACCGTCCTCGAGCCGGCCCGCCAGCTCGGCGGCGATGCCCGCGAGGCGTCGAGCGGCGAGAGTCTGGACCACCTCGCGCGCGTCGGCGGCTGCGTCACGGCGGTCCCGGACGGCGTCCTGGTGGACGCGGAGCTGCGCCTCGGCGCCGGCCACGCGTCCGGCCGCGTCCGCGCGCGCCCTGGCGGCGTCGACCTGGAGCGCGATCGCCTCGCGACGTGCGGACGCGGTGGCCTTGGCCTCGAGGTCGGCACGGGCCTGCGCGATCCGCTCGGGCAGGGCGTCACGGGTCTGCACGGCCGCCGCGTGAGACGCGGCTGTCTCTTCGAGCTCGCGGACCGTCGCGTCGAGCTGGGAGGTCGCGGTGGCGAGCAGACGCGCCCGGGGGAGGAGGCTGTCGACCTGGGTGAGGAGCGTGCGCGCGCGCACCTCCGCATCCTCGAGCTGCTCGGCAGAGGTCGCATCGGCTTCGTGGACGGGCAGCAGGTCGGGTAGCGGGTCGGGCAGCTCGACCGTCGAGAGGCCGGCGAGCGCGGTGTCACGCGCCCGGGTCGCCGTGGCCGCGTCGGACACAGCGCGGTCGAGCAGGTCGAGGAAGGGCAGGCAGGCAGCGGCGCGGGTGTGCGCCTTCAGTGCGGCGCCCGCGCGCTCGGCCTGGTCGGCCGAAGCCTCCAGCGCAGTCAGTCGTGCCCGGGCCTCGTCTCGACGGAGCACCGCGTCGGCGATCCGGCGCCGTGCGGTGAGCCGCTCGCGGGCCTCGGTCGAGCTCGCGTCGGCGGTGGCGTGGGCGACCTGCTGGAGCACGAGCTCCTGCTGCGCGGCGGCGAGCACCTGGCGGGCCCACATCAGCGCCGCCTCGGGGGAGACCGCGGCGGCCGCCGACCGGTCGGTGAGCTCCTCGGGCAGCTGGGTCTCGGCGCGCTCCGCAAGCGTGTGCAGGAGCTGCTGGACGGTGGTCTCGCCGCCCTCGGACTGCTGCCGCAGCTTGCGACTGTGGTCGTTGACCCAGTCCTCGATGCGGGCGAAGCGGTCGGTCTGGAACAGGTGCTGGAGCACCTCGTGCCGATCCTGGGAGGACGCGTGCAAGAACCTCTGGAAGTCGCCCTGCGGCAGCATCGCCACCTGCTGGAACTGCGCGGCACGCATGCCGATCAGCTCGGAGACCATCAACCCCACCTCGGCGGCACGGGAGGTCAGGAAGTGCTCGTCGCCGGTCAGCTCGGCCAGGGACGCCGAGGCCTTCTCGGTGAGCGTGCCGGTGCCCCGACGCTTCGGACGGCTCCACTCGGGGGACCGACGGATCCGGAAGCGACGCTCCCGGACGCTGAACTCCAGGACGACCTCCGGCTGGGTCTCGTCCTCGGCGTGCTGGGACTTCAGCGTCTTGACCCCCCGCACACCGGGCACCGCGCCGTAGAGCGCGAAGCAGACGGCGTCGAGAATGCTGGTCTTGCCGGCGCCGGTGGCCCCGGACAGCAGGAACAACCCGGCGTCGTTGAGCGCATCGAAGTCGACCGACTCGGTCCCGGCGAACGGGCCGAAGGCGGTCACCGTCAGGTGGTGCAGCTTCATCAGCCCACCTCCGCGATCCCGGCCGTGACGTCGAGCGTGGAGTCGGCGTCCTCGTTGACCCGGCACGAGTCGCAGGCGAGCTGGAGCAGCAGCTGCTCCTCGGTGGTGGCCTCGAGGTCGCGCACCTCGGCGACGAAGCCGAGCGCGATGTCGAGGTCGCTGCGGCCGTCGACTCGGGGCATGATCGGGCCGGACGAGACCCGGCCACCCTCCGGCTCGAAGGCCAGGATGAGGGTGTGCGGGAAGCGTGCCCGCAGCCGCTCCATCGCGTGCTGGGGGCGGCGGCTGTCGGTCAGCGTCACCTGGAGGTAGCAGTCCTCGGCGTCGGCGAGGGCGGGGTCGGTGAGCAGCGTCTCGATCCGGCCGCGCAGCGAACGCAGGCCGCGCGGGACCGGGGCCGCCACGAAGTCGGCGCGCTGGAAACCGTCGGCGCCGATCTCGACGAGCCAGGAGCCCTTGGTGTGCGTGGCCTCGGAGAACGAGTAGGCGAGTGGTGATCCGCTGTAGCGCACCGAGTCGGTCAGCGTGTGCCGCCCGTGCAGGTGGCCGAGGGCGGCGTAGTCGACCTTCGTGAAGAGGCTGGTCGGGGCGATCTGGAGGCCGCCGACGGAGATGTCGCGCTCGCTGTCGCTGGCCATCTGCGCGCCGCGCTCGGGGTCGCCGGCGACGAAGGCGTGCGCCATCACCATCGACCGGGTGCCGCGACGGGTGTCGAGGTCGGCGTGGACCCGGCGCATCGCCTCGGCGAGCGTGGCCTCGTGGCTGCGCGCATCGAGGCCCCAGGGGACCCGCACGGCGTCAGGCTCGAGGTAGGGCAGGCCGTAGACCGCGAGCGGCCCGTGGGCGTCCTCGACGAGGACCGGCGTGCCGACGTCCTGCCACCGGGTGCGCAGGTGCACGCCAGCGGCGTCGGCCAGGCGGGAGTTGAAGCCGAGCCTGATCTGGGAGTCGTGGTTGCCGCTCGTCACCACCACCTGCGCCCGGGAGGCGGCGAGTCGCGCGAACGTGTCGTCGGCGAGCTCCACGGCGTCGACCGGCGGCAGCGCGCGGTCGTAGATGTCGCCCGAGACGACGACGAGGTCGACCTGCTCGGACTCCACGGTCTCGAGCAGGTGGTCCACGAAGGACGCCTGGGCGTCGAGCATCCCCACCCGGTGGAACGACCGTCCCAGGTGCCAGTCGGAGGTGTGGAGGATCCGCATGTGCCCGACGCTAGACGCAGGTGCCGACAGAACCGCCGCTCACACGCCGACCCGCTCCGGTGCGCTGTAGGTGACGAACCTCTCGGGGCTGGTGAAGCCGATCGTGCACAGGCCCGTTCCGGCCGCGAGCTCGACGGCGAGGCTGGACGGAGCACCGACTGCGACGAGTGCGCCGACGCCGGCGGCCACGGCCTTCTGGACGATCTCGAAGCCGATCCGACCGCTGACGGCGAGCACGGGTACGGCGGTGGGCAGGCCGGCCAGCAACCGCGCCCCGACGACCTTGTCGACGGCGTTGTGGCGGCCGATGTCCTCCCGGACGACCAGAGGTGTCCCGTCGCGATCGAACAGGCCGGCCGCGTGGATGCCGCCGGTGCTGTCGAAGATCTTCTGGGCGGCGCGCAACCGCTCCGGCAGCGCGTGGACGACCTCGGGAGCGAGCCGCAGTCCGTCCCAGGTCGAGGTGTGCCGCACGTCGGCGAGAGCGAGCACGTCGTCGATGCTCTGCGTCCCGCACACGCCGCACGCGGACGACGCGGCGGTGGCGCCGTCGTACCGCTGCGCCGGCACGGTGCCCGGTGAGCCGGACAGGGACACGGTGACGACGTTGAACTCCTGCTCCGGGGGAAGCGCCGCATCGGTGCAGTACGCGACGGTGTCGAGCAGGCCCGCGTCGACGACGCCCTCGGCGTAGAGGAACCCGGCGGCGAGCTCGAAGTCGTGCCCCGGGGTGCGCATGGTGACCGCGACGCGTCGGGCGGGGGAACCGGGCCACGCGCAGCGGATCTCCAACGGCTCCTCGGTCGCCAGCCGGTCCTCGCGTTCGAACGTGGAGCCCTCCCGCCGCTCGTGCACCCGCGTGCGACGGGTGGGGCCGGGGCGTCGGGGCAGGGTCACGTCCGCCAGCCTATATTTGCGGTGGGCCTGCGGGTTCTCGCGCGACCGCGGGACGGCCCGGAGACCGGGAGGCAGAGGGTGCGCAGTCCACGCCGGGGGTCGGCGACCCATGACGGCTGGACCACGCCGGTCTCCTCGGCGCTCGGTCTCGCCGGTTTCCTCGGCGTCGTGTTCGTCGGCTTCACGCTGCTGGCGCTCGAGCCGCTGATGGCGATCGACGCCTACTTCAACCTCGACCCGCCCTCGCCCACCTGGCTGCCGATCCTGCACGTGCTGGACCGGGTCGGGCAGCGGGCGATCTGCCTGCCGATCCTCGGGGTGGTCGTGTGGCTGTGCTGGCGGAGGACGAAGTCCTGGCGGCCTGCGCTGCTCGCGGCGGCGTCGGTCTTCTCCCTGAACCTGCTCGTTCTGATCCTCAAGGTGGTGCTCGGCCGCGGGCAGCCGGCGACCGCTGACCCGTCGTTCTTCATCGGCGGCATGGCCTACCCGTCGGGGCACACGGCCAACATCGTGCTGGTGTACGGCCTCGCGGTGTACCTGCTCGGGCGCTACTACGGGGTGAGCCGGCGGACCTACGCGGTGCTGTGGACGGTGGTCGTCGCGCTCTCGGTGCTGATGGTCGCCGTGTCGATGAGCCTGAACTGGCACTGGTTCGCCGACCTGGTCGCCGGACTCATCGTCGGTGGCATCGTCCTGGAGCTGACGGTCGCCCTCGACCTCGCGACGTCGCGTCCGCGGAACCCTGCCGAGGCCTGATGCGTCCGAGGATAATGCGCACCTCAGCGACGATCTCGGTCCTGCTCGTCCTCACGGTCCTCGGCGGCTGCGGTGAGGACTCACCCAGCGCCGAAACGGCCACGCCACCGCACTGGGGGGACTGCACCCTCGACGAGCTCGATAAGGCCGGCGGCCGGGAGCTCGCCACTCTGGGAGACGACCAGGTGATCCTCGTCGACCAGGGCGACGGCCCGTGCGCCGGCGGCCTGGTGGCTCGCTCGGGCGAGGGCGTCACCGGGCTGGACGTCGCGGACCTGGATCTGGAGGCGGGTACGGCGCGCGTCGTCGCGCTCGGGCGATGGCACCGAGCTGCTGCTCGTCAACGGGGGAGTGCACCCCCGTGGCGGGTTCCAGCCGCACCTGTTCGTGCTGGCCGACGGGGTGCACGAGGTGATGGAGGACGGCAACCCGCTGCTGCCCTTCGTGGCGACCGATGGCGGCGGGGCGCCGATGACCGCGACCTGCGTCGGCGACGCGGAGATCGGCGTCGTGACGGCGACGACCAGCGAGCCGCCCGGCGTGGTCCTGGCCTGGGACGTCCAGCGGACGACGTACCGGCTCGAGGGCCACGAGGCCGTCCTGGTCGGCACCGAACAGGTGCGCGACCATGCCGCGGACCCGACGCTGCGCAAGGAGATGCCGGAGCTGTTCGAGCCGGACGCGTTCTTCGCGGACTGCCTGGCGTAGCCCGCAGCAGGGCGTAGGCAGGTCAGAGGCCGTGGCCGCCCCATTCGGAACCCTTGCCCTCGGCCTGGATCCTGGTCTCGCGGGCGACCTGCCGAGCATTGTGGTCAGTCACCTGCTGCCCTTGACGACGTTTCTTCAGGTCCGCGGCCACGGCCCAGATCAGGAAGAGGGCAATCGGCACGGTGACGAACAGGACGATGAACATGGAGCCACCTCCCGTGGCTTGACTATGACATCGAGGCTAGACCCGCATCGCGCCCAGGAGCCACCCCTTCGGCCACAGTCAGCCGATGTCCTCGGGGCGCTGGGGGCGCTTCACCGAGATCACCTCGGAGTGCAGCGCCCACTCGTCCTTGCCGAGCCTGGCCAGCGGGTCGAGCAGGGCGAACTCGGGGTGCCCGTCGACGATCACGTCGTTCGCGACGCTGACCAGCTCGACGTTGCCGAGGACCATGGTGGAGTCACCGAGCTCGGTGGTGCTGTGCAGCGTGCACTCGATCGATGCGGGGGCGGCCGCGACGCGCGGGGGAGTGACGCGGGTGCTCGGCTCGAGCACGATGCCGAGGTGCTCGGGCTCGCTCTGGTCTGGGGCGAACCTGGCTGCCGAGTTGTTCACCTGGTCGAGCAGCCGCGCGGTGGCCACGTTGATGACGAACTCGCCGGTCTCGCGGACGTTGCGGAGCGTGTCCTTCTTCCCCACCGAGCTGAACATCACGATCGGCGGTCGCGCGCACACCACCGTGTAGAAGGAGTGCGGCGCCAGGTTCACGACCCCGTCCCGGTCGACCGTGCTCACCCAGGCGATCGGCCGGGGCACGACCACGGCCGTGAGCAGCCGGTAGGTGTTGACCTCGGGGCCGCCGGTGACGAAGTCGGTGCGCATGCCTCGATCGTAGGTGCGCGTCGTGTGGCAGGGTTCCCGACATGAGCGAGAGCACGCACCGCAGCATCGAGGTCATCCGGTCGGCCAAGGGCAGCTACGAGGCGGTCAATCCGCGCGGCGGCCGGATCAGCTTCGGCGCGGAGGGCGACGAGTTCTCGCCCGTCGAGCTGCTGCTCGCCGCGATCGCCGGGTGCGGCGCCGCGGACGTCGACTACATCACCGTGAAGCGGGCCGAGCCGGAGCACTTCGCGGTCTCGATGAGCGCCGAGAAGGTGCGCGACGAGCACGGCAACCACCTGACGGACCTCACGCTCACCTTCGACATCCGGTTCCCCGAGGGCGAGTCGGGGGACGCAGCGCGGGCGGTGCTGCCCGAGGCGGTACGACGCTCGCACGACAAGCTGTGCACGGTCAGCCGGACCGTCGAGCTCGGCACGCCCGTCGACGTGCGTCTGTCCTGAGGCGGGATCGCGCTCAGGCCCGGGGAGCAGGGCGGTAGCGCCCGTCGAACGCCACGGACCAGGACGACCCGTTGTCGTCGGACACCTGCCAGAGCTGGCGGACCTCGCCGTCGCGCGGGGTCCAGGTGATGCGGTGCCGCTGCTGACGTGACGGGTCCTCATCGTCCGGCGCGTCGCCCTCGAGCCGCATCGCCCCGTCGACCAGCCCGCCGTCGAGGAGCAGCGTCGACCCGGTGGAGTCCATCCAGGTCTGGTGCCAGCGGTGGCGTGTCGCGTCCCAGGAGGACAGGCTGACGCCCTCGACACCGCCGGCCCCGGACCAGCGTTCGGAGAGGGCACGTCCGCCGAACAGACGCGTGATCGAGTTGTGCCCGACGATCCGGCCCGTGGGGTCGAGCACCTCCCACTCGCCGACCCAGAAGTCGAACTGGCCGGCCTCCTCAGGCATGTCGGTCATGGTCGTCCCCTTCGCTGGACGGTGGTCGGGGTGAGGACGTCGACGAGGTCCTCCATCTCGGCGAAGACGACGGCGCCGTCGGCGGCGAGCTCGTCGGCCGGGGTCAGTCCGCCGGCGAACCCGTAGACGGTCATCCCCGCGGCGACACCAGCCCGCACGCCGTACACGCTGTCCTCGATGACCACGCAGGCGGCAGGGTCCACCCCCATCCGCTCCGACGCGTGCAGGAAGAGGTCGGGTGCCGGCTTGCCGTGCGACACCTCGGTGGCGCTGAAGATCCGGCCGGCGAAGCGCTCGTGCAGACCGGTCATGCCGAGGGTCCTGCGCATCCGGTCGTGGGTGCCGCTCGAGGCCACGCAGGTCGGCAGAGCGGCGCGTTCGAGGTGGTCGAGCAGAACCTCCACCCCGTTTATGGCCTTCAGCTCGCGCTCGAAGGTCGCGTGCACCTCCGCGGTCGAGCGGGCGTCGTACTCCAGCATCGCCGCCCTGCCGAGACGCTCCTCGATCTCGCCGAGCTGGAACTGTGACGTGCGGCCCATCCAGCGCGCGACGACCTGCTCCGGCGTGTGCGGCCAGCCGAGCTCGGTCAGCACGCGCGCCTCGACGGCGACGGTCAGCCGCTCGCTGTCGACGAGCACGCCATCGCAGTCGAAGATCACGAGAGCGGGGGAGTGGGTCACGTGTTGGCTCCTCGGGCCGCGACCGGCCAGGTGTCGACGATCTCGCCGTTGTGCACGACGAGCAGCTCGTCGGCGAGGTTGACGGTGTTGCAGACGTGGTTGGGTACGACGCGCAGCCGACTGCCGAGCTCCGGGAGCGGGCCGCCGTCCCACTCGGCCACAGCGTGGTGCTCCGACAGCAGCACGAGCCGGGCGTCGGGATGGTCGAGCAGGCGCCCGTAGCCGGTCGCCCAGGGAGCGCGATCGGCACCGAGCGCCTTGCTTCCCGCGTCGAGGACGACCCGGTCGCCCGCGTGGCTGACCACGGTCGCCAAGCAGGTAAGGGCGATCCGGTCCGGTGACGTGCTGCCGAGCTCCCACTGCTGCGCGTCACCGAAGACGTAGACGCCCGGCCGCATCTCGGTCATGGTGCCGATCTCGACGTCGGCGATCGTCGGTGTGGAGCCGCCGCTCACGACACGCGGCTCGATGCCGGCGGAACGTAGCGAGTCGGCCGCCCGTGCGAGCGCGTCGGCCTCCTGGTGCGCGACCTCGGCCCGGACCCCGGGGGAGTAGCTGTGGCCCGGGAACGTGAAGACGCCGGCCACGTCCAGGCCGGCGTGGGCGACGACGTCGGCGAGCGTGCCGGAATCCTCGGGCGCCACTCCGCTGCGGTGGTGGCCGCTGTCGACCTCGATCAGCAAGGACACGCTTGCCGCGTCGTTGCCGAGCTGGGCGGCGAGCGCGTGCGCAGACTCGGGGGAGTCGACCCCGATCGTCAACGTTGCCTTCTCGACCAGTGCCCGCAGCCGGCGGCCCTTCGCCTTGTCCACCCAGAGCGGGTAGCCGATGAACAGGTCGGTGAACCCCGCCGCTGCGAAGACCTCGGCCTCCGAGACCGTCGCGACGGTCAGTCCCATGGCGCCGGCGTCGATCTGCAGGCGGGCGACCGCCGGCGACTTGTGGGTCTTCGCGTGCGGCCGGAGCGCGACGTCCCGGTCCGTGGCGAGGGCTGCCATGTCGGCGATGTTGCGCTCGAGGACATCCAGGTCGACCAGCAGGGCCGGCGTGGAGAGGTCGGCGCCGTGCTGGGTCATACGCACATCCTTCCACGCACGGACTCCCCAGCTCGTCGGCGACGTCGGGGACCATCGGCCCTGTCTGAGCGGGGGATCGACGGACACGCTGGCGGAAAGGAGAGTCGACGATGCCCACCGACACCGCCACGAAGACGATCGAGGTCGCAGCCTCGCACGATGAGGTGCTCGCGACGATCCGTGACGTCGAGAGCCAGGTCGAGTGGATCCCCGAGATTCTCGAGGCCGAGCTGCTCGAGGTCTACGAGGACGACGACCTTCCTGCGACCGCCCGGTTCAAGGCCTCGGCAACGGTCGGCACCGACGAGTACGTCCTCAGCTACGAGCACCACGAGGACGGGATGAGCTGGTCGATGGTGAAGGGGAAGCTGCAGACCGGGCAGGAGGGCCGCTACACGCTCGAGGCCGTGGACCCGAATCACACCGCTGTGACCTACGCGCTCACCATCCACCACAACCTGCCGCTGCCCGGCTTCATCCGGAACCGCGTCATCAGGGGTCTCGTGGACAGCACGCTGACCGGGCTGAAGGCGCGGCTCGAGTCCTGAGCCCTACTCAGCCGGCGTCCGTCCGAGCGCTACTCCCACCAGAACAGCTCACCGAGCACCAGGAACGTGGCCATCGCCGGGAACAGCGACAGCGGCAGCCACAGCAGCGGCCGACGCTCGTCGTGGATCCTGGCCAGCACGCCGAGGGTGAAGGCCACGAGCGAGACCGCCAGGCTGCCGAGGATGGCGACCACGCCGGTCATGCCGACCCAGTTGTCTTCGAAGCCGCTGGAGCCGTTGATCGCGTAGGCGATGCCGAAGAGCGCCGCGGTCAACGCGACGACCGCAAGCACGGCCTCGGACAGGACGATCGCCCAGCGAGCCTGCTTGTCACTTGAATGCGCGTGCCCGGAGACCGGCGCGCCAGTGGGAACGGGGTGGACCGTCATCGAACTCACCTTCTTGCCTCTCACCTCGATCCTGCGCGTGCCCAGCGGGGAGGAGTAGGGGCGAACGGACCCACTTCCGTCTTCACGACCTGACATAATGTCGCTTATCGGCGATACATGGACGGTCGCAACGACGTGCACTTGCGACGCCCAGCGACCGCTTTCAGGCTCAGCCACCCGGGATCTCCGGGTCAACTGCACGTCCTCGACGACCGCGGGTCAGGAGCCGACGTAGGCCGCGAGGTGCTCGCCGGTGAGGGTGGATCGACTGGCGACGAGATCGGCCGGCGTTCCCTCGAAGACGAGCCGACCGCCGTCGTGGCCGGCGCCCGGGCCGAGGTCGATGATCCAGTCGGCGTGCGCCATGACCGCCTGGTGGTGCTCGATCACGATGACCGACTTGCCGGACTCGACGAGCCGGTCCAGCATCGCCAGCAGGTTCTCGACGTCGGCCAGGTGCAGTCCGGTGGTCGGCTCGTCGAGCACGTAGACGTCACCCTTCTCGGCCATCTGGGTCGCCAGCTTGAGCCGTTGCCGCTCGCCACCGGAGAGGGTCGTGAGCGGCTGGCCGAGGCTGACGTAGCCGAGCCCGACGTCGGCCAGGCGGGTCAGGATCTTGTGCGCGGCCGGGACCTTCGCGTCCCCGGAGCCCAGGAACTCCTCGGCCTCGGTGACCGACATCGCGAGCACCTCGGCGATGTTCTGGCCGCCCAGGGTGTACTCCAGCACCGAGGCCTGGAACCGCCTGCCCTCGCACTCCTCGCAGGTGGACTCCACGGTCGCCATCACGCCGAGGTCGGTGTAGATGACGCCGGCGCCGTTGCAGGTGGGGCAGGCGCCCTCGGAGTTGGAGCTGAACAGCGCGGGCTTCACGCCGTTGACCTTCGCGAACGCCTTGCGGATCGGCTCGAGCAGTCCGGTGTACGTCGCCGGGTTGCTGCGTCGCGAGCCGCGGATCGCGCCCTGGTCGATCACCACCACGCCGTCGCGGTCGGCGACCGAGCCCTGGATCAGCGAGCTCTTGCCGGAGCCGGCGACGCCCGTGAGCACGCAGAGCACCCCGAGCGGGATGTCCACGTCCACGTCGCGCAGGTTGTGGGTGTCGGCACCGCGCACCTCGAGTCCCGCGGTCGACGCACGAACCGACGGCTTGAGCGACGCCCGGTCGTCGAGGTGGTGGCCGGTCGTGGTGCCGCTCCCCCGCAGCCCGTCCACGGTGCCCTCGAAGCAGACCGTGCCGCCTGCGGTGCCCGCGCCGGGGCCGAGGTCGACGACGTGGTCGGCGATCGTGATGGTCTCCGGCTTGTGCTCCACCACGAGCACCGTGTTGCCCTTGTCGCGAAGCTGCAGCAGGAGGCGGTTCATCCGCTCGATGTCGTGCGGGTGCAGGCCGATCGTGGGCTCGTCGAAGACGTAGGTGACGTCGGTGAGGGACGAGCCGAGGTGCCGGATCATCTTGGTGCGCTGAGCCTCCCCTCCGGACAGCGTGCCCGCCGGGCGGTCGAGCGAGAGGTAGCCCAACCCGATCTCCGCGAACGAGTCGAGCAGGTGCTGCAGCCCGGCGAGCAGCGGGGCCACCGACGGCTCGTCGAGGCCGCGGACCCAGTCGGCCAGGTCGCTGATCTGCATCGCGCACAGGTCGGCGATGTTCTTGCCGTTGATCTTCGACGACAGCGCCTCCTTGGTCAGGCGGGTGCCGGCGCAGTCGGGGCAGGTCTGGAAGGTCACCGCGCGCTCGACGAACCGCCGCACGTGCGGCTGCATCGCCTCGGGGTCCTTGGACAGCATCGACTTCTGGATCTTGGGGATGATCCCGTCGAAGGTGAGGTTGATGCCCTCGACCTTGATCTTGGTCGGCTCGGAATACAGCATCGTGTCGAGCTGCTTCTTGGTGAACGTCGCGATCGGCTTGTCCATCGGCAGGCCGACACCCTCGAACAGCCGGCCGTACCAACCGTCCATCGAGTACCCCGGGATGGTCAGCGCGCCCTCGCTGAGCGACTTGGTCTCGTCGTACAACGCGGTGAGGTCGATGTCGCTGACGTTGCCCATGCCCTCGCACCGCGGGCACATGCCGCCGAGGTAGACGGCGTTCTTGACGACGCTCTTCTCCACGCGGCCGCCCTTGTCGGTGGACATGACGCCGCTCGCCTGCCGCGTGGGGACGTTGAAGGAGAAGGCGGTCTGCGGCCCGACGTACGGCTTGCCGAGCCGGCTGAACAGGATCCGCAGCATCGCGTTGGCGTCGGTGGCGGTGCCGACCGTGGAGCGCGGGTTGGCGCCCATCCGCTCCTGGTCGACGATGATCGCCGTCGTCAGGCCCTCGAGCCGGTCGACCTCCGGGCGGGCCAGGTTGGGCATGAAGCCCTGCACGAAGGCGCTGTAGGTCTCGTTGATCATCCGCTGCGACTCCGCGGCGATCGTGTCGAACACCAGCGAGCTCTTGCCGGAGCCCGAGACACCGGTGAACACCGTCAGCCGGCGCTTCGGGATCTCGACGCTGACGTCTCGGAGGTTGTTCTCGCGGGCACCCTGCACTCGGATCAGGTCGTGGCTGTCGGCAGCGTGCAGCGGAGGCGACTGCGCTTCCGTCTTCGTGGCCGTGGTCATCGTGTCTCCCTCCGTCGGGCGGAGCCGCCTTCTGATGCTCCGTCGGTGCACGTCATGGCCGCGGTCGGCGGACGGCTCAGCTGGTCTGGTTGATGCGGACGTGGTTGCCCGCGGGGTCGCGGAATGCGCAGTCGCGAATACCGTACGGCTGGTCGGTCGGCTCCTGCATGACCTCGGCGCCGCTGGCCTCCAGTCGCTCGAAGGTGCCGTCGAGGTCGGAGGTGGCCAGGACGACGGTGGCATAGGTGCCCTTGGCCATCATCTCGGCGATGGTGCGGCGCTCGTCGTCGGTGATCCCGGGGGTGGCGGCCGGTGGATGCAGGACGATGGACGTGTCGGGCTGGTCGGCAGGGCCGACCGTGATCCAGCGCATCCCGTTGTATCCGACGTCGTTGCGCACCTCGAAGCCGAGGGTGTCGCGGTAGAAGGCCAGGGAGGCGTCCGGGTCGTCGTGTGGAAGGAAGCTCGAGTGAATGGTGATGTCCATGGCGGTCAGGCTAGTTGGCGTGTCGGCGGGCGGCGCTTCTCGATTCCTGATCGGTCTGGTGACCTGTTTCGCCACGCATGACGGCATCCCTGCTGTCGCGCGAGCTGCCTGGTCCCGATAGGTGCTGGGTGGCACACCGACCAGCTCGGTGAAGCGCGTGCTGAACGTGCCCAGTGACGAGCAGCCGACCGCGAAACAGACCTCGGTGACGCTGAGGTCACCCCGTCGCAGCAGCGCCATCGCGCGCTCGATGCGCCGCGTCATCAGATAGGCGTACGGCGACTCTCCATAGGCGCGCCGGAACTCACGACTGAGGTGCCCGGCCGACATGTGCACGCCGCGGGCCAGTGCCTCGACGTCCAGCGGCTGGGCGTACTCCCGGTCGATCCGGTCGCGAACGCGGCGCAGCCGCGCGAGGTCGCGCAGGTGGTGCTCCTCGGAGGAACTGCTGGTCACACCCCAGATCGTACGTCGATCCGGGCGATGGCCGGCCGGCTCTCAGCCGTCCCCGATGGTCATCTCGACCGTTCCGCCGGCCGGGACGACCGAACCAGCGACCGGGACGGTGCCGGTGAAGTAGTGCGGGAAGTCCACGTCGGGCGCCGCGCCGACCAGGCCGGCGTCGGCGAGCCGGCGCTGCGCGAGCGTCATGGACGTCCCGTAGGCGATGAACGGCACGGTCGTGTAGCCCTCCGGCAGCACCTGGAGTGACCTCCGAATGGCCCGCAGAGTCTTCTCGGAGCTCCCTTGCTCGACCCGCACGACGAAGGCGACACCCTCGGACGGAACGGCGAACGACTGGGAGCAGATCGCCGGCAGCTTGTCGAGGCAACCCCAGTCGCTCTCGAGCACCTCGGCGCCGTCCATCGGGTCGCTCGGGTGCATCTGCGCGAGCAGGCGCTTCCCGTAGCCCGTCCCCAGACGCACCACCGCCAAGGACGAGACGCCGGACAGCTCCTCGGCCGTCGGCTCGTCGTACGCACACCGAGTGACGCCGCCGGTGTCCTCGTAGACGGTGTCGGCGATCGGCTTCAGGCAGCGCGTCTCGGCCGTTCCCCAGGACTCCGGTACGGCGACCACCACCTGCCTCAGGCCGACCAGCCGCATCCCGTCGGGCACCTCGAGCTCCGGTGCGCCGCCGGTGTTGCGTGCACCTCCGGCCGAAGGCTCCGTGCGCTCGTCGGAGCTGCCGCAGGCGGCGACCGCCGGCGACACGATCAGCAGAGCGGCCGCCAGCACGCGTCCCCCGGCTGTCGTCATTCCGCTCTGACGCCTGGTGCCGGCACGCGGTTCCCTCAGATCCGCCCGAACAGCTGCTCGAGGGCGGTGATCGACGACGCGGTGTCGGTGTGCAGCACGGCATGCCAGCCGGCATCCCGGGCTCCCGCCACCGCCTGTTCGCTGTCGTCGAGGAAGGCGACCTCGTCCGGGGCCACCCCGAGTCGCTCCGTGGTCAGGACGTAGACCGCCGGGTCGGGCTTCGCCAGCCCGACCTCGTGCGAGTAGACGACGACGTCGGCGGCCTCCGGGATCCCGTGCCGACGGCTCTCCTCGCGCCGGGCGCCGTCGCTGGAGTTGCTCAGGATGCCCAGCAGGTAGCGGCCGCGCAGGCCGGCGTACCAGTCGAACAGCTCCTGGTCGAGCGTCCCGCAGTAGGCATCCCACATCTCGGCCATCATCACGTCGGCCAGTGCGTCGTCCAGGCCGAGCGCACCGGCGTACAGGTCACGGAACTGCTGCTCCGAGGCACCGCCGGTGAGCAGGTCGCCGATCGGCGGTTCTGCATCCAGCGCGGCGTGGAGCTCATCGATGGTCAGCCCTGCCCGGGCGGCCCACCGGGCTGCCCAGGTCTGCGGCCACCTGTGGTCGTCGACCTTCTCCAGCACGCCTCCGATGTCGAACACCACCGCCCGGATCGGCATCCCGGTCCCCCGTCCCTCGGTCCAGATGATCAGGCAGGCTACTAGCGCGCGACGCGGCGCGGGCGGTGTCACACTGACGACGATGGCCTTCCCGCTCGACAACTCCCTGGTCCGGCAGCACCTACGCGGTGCCGCCGAACGGTACGCCGCCCTGCTCCGTCGCGTCCCGGACGCACACGCCGCCGTGCCGGGCTCGGACTGGACGGTCCACGAGGTGGCGACACACGTCCTGGCGGCGCTCAGCGACTACACCGACTCGTTCACCGGCGTCCGCCCACTCCTGGCGACGGAACCGTCCGCGGGACCCACGAACGCACAGATCCGCGGCGCCAACGCGCGACGGATGCAGGACCTGGCGACCGACGACCTGAGGGCGCTGGCTGACGACGCCCTGGCCACGGTGCGGCGCTTCCTGGACGGCACCGAGGGTCGCCCGGGCGACGAGCCCTACGACTGGTACGGCAAGGCCGACTCGACCCTCGGTGCCATGACCGGGTTGCTGGTCGGCGAGCTGCTGCTGCACGGCCGCGACATCGCGATGGGGCTCGGTGAGCCCTGGCCGATCGGGCGCCCCGAGGCGCTGTCGGCCCTCGCCGGCGCGTTCGCCCTGCTGCCGGCGTACGTCGACACCGAGGCGGCTCGCGGGGTCCGCACCAACTACGCGATCAGCCTGCGCGGCGGGCCGACGATGTACGTCATGTTCGACGACGCCGCCGCGACGGTGAGTGATGCGCCGGGGCGGCGCGTGGACTGCAGGATCAACGCCGACCCGGTCGCGATGCTGCTGGTCTCCTACGGCCGGACCTCCGCCGTCGGCGCCGCCCTGCAGGGACGGATCGTGGCCTGGGGTCGCCGGCCCTGGGCCGCCCTCGCGTTCCCGAACCTGCTGCTCAGCCCGTGAGGGCCGGCCTCAGTCCATCCTTGCGAGCAGCTCGTCGAGCTTCTCGTAGCCCTCGTTGACGCCGACCTCCATGCCGCTGGCGAGCATCATGTCGCGGGCCTCGATGGAATCGACCACCGACGTCGCGGTGAGCCGGGTGCGCCCGTCGCCGAGGTCCTCGAGGTGCAGCGTGTCCAGGCTGACGCCCTCCGGGAAGCCCTCGTAGGTGAACGTCTGGACCATGCGGTCCGGAGAACGCACCTCGTGGAAGCTACCGAAGAACGCGTGCTCGACACCGTCCTCCCCCGAGTGGACGTAGCGGTACCCGCCTCCGGTGCGCGCGTCGTACCGGTCGACCCTCATCGTCAGCCGGCGCGGGCCCAGCCACTGCACGATCAGGTCCGGGTCGCAGTGCGCGCGGAACACGTTCTCGCGCGGCGCGTCGAACTCCCGGATCATCCGCACCACCGGAAGGTCCGGCACTGCCTCGATCGTCGTCTCGTGCTTGGTCGTGCTGCTCATGATGCTGCTCCTGTCTGCTCGGCCACGTCCTCCTGGGACGCGACGGTTGCTCCTTCGTGGTCCATCGCTGCGAGGACGGCGTCGAGTCGCTGGTAGCGGGACTCCGCCTCGCGCCGGTAACGCTCGATCCACTTGGTCATCAGGTCGAACACCTCGGCCTCGAGGTGGCACGGCCGCCGCTGCGCGTCCCGCGTGCGGCTCACCAGGCCGGCGTCCTCGAGCACCTTCAGGTGCTTCGACACCGCCTGGACGCTGACGTCGTACGGCGCCGCCAGCTCGTTCACCGTCGCGTCGCCGACGGCCAGCCGCGACACCATGTCGCGCCGGGTCGGGTCCGCCAGTGCGGCGAAGACCTTCGACAGCCGGTCCCCTGACATCGCGCCACCCTTCTTCGTATTCAACCGTTCGGTTGATCAGACGCTACGCCCGCCCGGAACCGTTGTCAACCATCTGGTTGAAGACGAGTCGGAGTAACTCCCCCGGCTCCGCCTCGTTGGGCCGGGCATGCACTTGCGCCCCGCTGCTGCCCTGCTCGCCACGCTCGCCGTCACCGCCGCCGGGGCGCTGCTTCCGGCGCAGGCCTCCCCCGGTGACCCGGTCGACCCCCAGGCGGAGGCGCGCAACTTCGCCAAGACGCAGGAGCGGGCCAGCGACTACCTCTCCCCCGAGGGCGTCCTGGAGCAGGCCGAGGAGGGCATCGGCTCCTTCGCCGGCGGCCTGGTCGAGCAGGCCGTGGACCCGGGCCGGCTGTTCCTGACCGACCTGTGCTGGTCGAAGGCGCAGGGCTGCGGCGGGGACCCGCGCCTCGACGAGTGGGACGAGCGCGGGTACGGCGTCTCCGAGCCGGTGCAGTTCGTCGGCCGCAACGGCTCGACCCTGGCCGGCCACGTGTGGGCCACGCGCAGCGGGCCGGAGAAGCGCCCGCTCGTGGTGATCACGAACGGCTCGGTCCAGGCCAGCGAGGAGCTCTACTGGTGGGCCGCCCAGACGCTGGCGAAAGCCGGGTACGCCGTCCTCACCTGGGAGCCGCAGGGCCAGGGCCGCTCGGACACCTTCGGCGAGGGCGACGACACGATGGACGGCGTGCCGTCGCAGTCGACCGGCAACACGTTCTACGACCACACCCAGGACGCCCTGGACTTCGCGCTGTCGCGCCCCGGGTCGGCGTACTGCCCGCGCAAGAGCCGTTCCGGCACGAGCCACTGCGGCAAGCAGACCGCACGCGTCGCGGACGGGCTCGCCACCGCGCACAACCCGTTCTGGCGGCTGGTCGACAAGACGCGCATCGGGCTGGCGGGCCACTCGTACGGCGCCAGCGGGGTCAGCTGGGTCGGCCAGAAGGACCACCGGGTCGACGCGGTGGTGGCCTGGGACAACCTGTGCGACCCGGCGGCCGCGACCGGCACTCCGGGCGCCGGCTCGTCCGGCTGCCTGCCCGGCGCGCTCGGACAGGTCGCCCCGCGGGTGCCGTCGCTCGGCCTCAGCGCCGACTACGGGCTGACCCCGGAGGTCCACACCACCGTGCCCGACCCCAAGGACAAGAGCCAGGCCTCACGGGCGTTCTCGAAGGCCGGGGTCGACACCGGCGAGCTCGTCGTCCGCGGCGGCACCCACTACGAGTTCTCCTACATCCCCACGCCCACCTTCGGCGCGACGTTGCGCGGCATCGACCTCTCCGCCTGGTACACCACCGCGTGGATGGACCGCTACGTGAAGGGCGACCCTGGCGCGCTGCGGCGGCTGCTGACCGACCGGTGGCGCCACGACGGCGTCGGCGCGACGGTCGACCCGGCCGGCGACGGCAACCTGTTCAGCCGCTACTACCGGTCCCGGCTCGACCTCGGGCACGGCGACGGCCCGCGGGTGCGCTGCGAGAACCTCCGCCGCGGCTGCGACGACCTGGTGAGGCGCGACGGCCAACCGGCGTCGTACTCCTACCTCGCGGTCGCGACCAGCCCGGACCGGTGATCCGTCCGTGCGGGGGACGTCACGGCTCGAGGCCGCGACGGCGCAAGACCTCCTCGCGCTTCCAGGCGTAGCCGACCATCCAGTGCGGCCGGTAGCGGTAGAGCCGGATGTCGTCGCCCCACTCCAGGGGCGAGCCACCGTAGTGGGCGGTCCAGTGCTGGATCGTCTCGGCCCAGTCGGGATCGGGGACGGCCAGCTCCTCGACCTTGCCGTGGCTGAAGACCGCGAGCTCCTCGTTGTCCACGTGCGCGACGCTCACGTCCGGGCGGGCGCGCATGTGCCTCGCCTTGGCCGCGGTGCCGCTGGTGCTGAACGACCAGGTGCCGTGCAGGAAGTGACCGTCCATGGCGCTGATCCGCGGCTGCCCGGAGGCGGTGACCGTTGCCACCGAGATCACCTTCATGCCGGTCAGCAACGCCGCGACCACCCCCGGATCAGGGCTGCAGCAGCACCTTGATCGCGCGACGCTCGTCCATCGCCCGGTAGGCCTCGGCGACGTCGTCGAGCGGCAGCGTCAGGTCGAACACCAGACCGGGGTCGATCCGGCCGTCGAGCACGCGCTCGAGCAGGTCCGGGAGGTAGGTGCGCACCGGCGCCATCCCGCCGGCCAGGCCGATGTTCTTCCCGAACATCCGCCGGATCGGCAGCTCGACGCCGTGCGGGACGCCGACGAAGCCGACCGTCGAGCCGGGGCGGGCGATCTTGAACGCCGTGTCCATCGCGGCGCCCGTGCCGACGCACTCCAGGACGGCGTCCGCGCCGACCCCGTCGGTCAGGTCGAGGATCCGTTGCTCGCCGTCCTCGCCACGCTCGGCGACGATGTGGGTGGCGCCGAACTGCTCGGCGATCTTCTGGCGGGGCTCGTGCCGCGACATCGCCACGACCCGCTCCGCCCCGAGCTGCTGGGCGGCGAGCACGCCGCACAGCCCGACCGCGCCGTCGCCGACGACGACCGCGGTGGACCCGGGCTTCACGCCGGCGGCGACGGCGGCGTGCCAGCCGGTGGCCATCACGTCGGAGAGGGTCAGCAGCGAGGGGACCAGCGACGCGTCGGGCATCCCGTCGGTCTTCACCAGCGAGCCGTCGGCCTGGAAGACCTTGGCGTACTCCCCCTGTCCCCCGTTGGTGAAGCCCTGGTGCATGCAGGCCGAGGTCGCGCCCGACGCGCAGTGCGCGCAGGTGTTGTCGCAGTGCACGAACGGCACGATCACGAAGTCGCCCGGCTTGAAGTTCCGTACGGCGGAGCCGACCTCCTCGACCACGCCGACCATCTCGTGCCCGATCGGCGAGCCGGCGTCGATGTCGTTCTCGCCCCGGTAGGGCCAGAGGTCCGAGCCGCAGACACAGGCGGCACTCACCTTGATGATCGCGTCGGTGGGCTCGTCGATGGTGGGAGCGGGACGCTCCTCGAGGCGGATGTCGCGGGGGCCGTGGATCGTCGTAACACGCATGGGGGCCATCCTGCCAGGGTCCTGGTGAGCGACGGCTGGCCGCTCATTGGTGCCGGCGCGCACACTGGTGGCATGCGGGAAGCTGCGCAGGTCGGGCTCAAGGCGGTGGTCTTCGTCGCCCTCTGGCTGGCCTTCCCGGAGGCGGACGGCCCGATGTCGGACGACGGCGGCGCCGGCCTGACGCTGCTCGTCCTGATCGCACTGGTCGCCCTGCTCTGGGGTGTGGTCGACGGCCTGCTCGCCCGCGGATCGATCACCCGGACCATGCTGCGGTGGGCGGCGACCGCCCCGGTGGTGGCTGTGCTGACCGCCCTCGGCGGCGGCCTGGCCGACGGAGCCCTGCTGCAGCCGGTCGACCTGGTCCGTTGGACGGCTGGGCTGACCGCGATGCTCTACTTCGTGCTCGTCCTGCCGGCCGGGCTCGGCGTGGTGACCGGCGCCGGCTTCCAGGGTCTCGGGCCGGTGCGACGCTGACCCGTCGCCGGCCCGGTCAGTCCAGCACGTCGTCGACGAGGTCGGCGTACCCCTTCTGACCCGCGACGTTCGGGTGGTACGACTCCCGGATCGGCTTCGACAGACCGTTGACCCACTCCACGTCGGCGCAGACCGCGTGCCCGACGTAGGCGTCGGCCGGGTTGACGAAGGTGTAGCCCGCCGCGTCCGAGCGCGACCGGATCCGGGCGTTGAGCTGCTCGGCGGTCCGGTTGAGCCGGGTCATCTCCTTGCCGCTGAACCAGGTGCCGGCGTTGCAGTCCTCGCCCGCGAAGAGGCGGGGGTACCCCACCGTCACCACCTGAGCGTTGGGGGCCCGGCCGCTGATGTCGGCGTACAGGCCGTCCAGCCTGCCCCCGAGCTTGTCGGCGATGAATGCCTGCGCCTTGTCGATCGCGGCGTGGCAGTCGGCCGCCCACGACGGCTGCGCGCAGGCGGAGATCACGGAGCCGAACCCGGCGTCGTTGCCGCCGACCTGGACCGACACCCGGGTCGTCGACTCGCTGAGGGGACCGAGCTGTCCGGCCCGCACGTCCGGGACGGAGGCACCGCTGCAGGCCAGGAACCGCAACGTGGCCCCGGTGCGCGCTGCCGCGAGGACCGGATAGGCCTTGGGTGAGCGGTAGCAACCGCCGCTCGCCTCGTAGTAGGTCCGGGTGCCGACACCTGACGCGAACGAGTCCCCGAGCGCGACGTAGACCGCGGAGCCGCTCGCGGGCCCGGGCAGTGCGAGGGGGCCGATCGCCGCGCCGAGCAGGAGGCAGAGCAGGATGAGCGGACGTCGTGCCATGCGGGTGACCTTGCCTCTCGTCGCCCTCCCCGGGCCACGACCGTACGCCCGCGACGCGCCGCGAGCACGAAGTTGCTCTATCTCATATCTGAGATACCGTCTTCCGCATGACGCAGGACTACCTCGGCCGGATCGGCAACCTCATCCGCGACGCCCGCAAGCACCGTGGCTGGACCCAGACCCAGCTCGCTGAGGTGCTCAGCACCAGCCAGAGTGCGGTGAACCGGATCGAGCGCGGCCACCAGAACCTCAGCCTCGAGATGATCGCCCGGATCGGCGAGGCTCTCGACTCCGAGATCGTGTCCCTCGGCGCCGGTCCGACGCATCTGCGCGTCAACGGCCCCACCGTGCTCTCGGGGAGCATCGAGGTCAAGTCGTCGAAGAACGCCGGCGTCGCCCTGCTCTGCGCCTCACTGCTCAACAAGGGCCGCACCACGCTGCGACGCGTGGCACGCATCGAGGAGGTCAACCGCCTGCTCGAGGTGCTCAACAGCATCGGCGTCCAGACCCGGTGGCTCAACGAGGAGAACGACCTCGAGATCATCCCGCCTGCGACCCTCGACCTGGCCAGCATCGACGAGAACGCCGCCCGGCGCACCCGGTCGATCATCATGTTCCTCGGCCCGCTCCTGCACCGCGAGGACGCGTTCGACCTGCCCTATGCCGGCGGCTGCGACCTCGGCACCCGGACCGTCGAGCCGCACATGGCCGCGCTCCGGCCGTTCGGCCTGGAGGTCAAGGCCACCGAGGGCAGCTACCACGCCGTCGTCAGCCGCGCCATCACGCCGCAACGCCCGATCGTGCTGACCGAGCGCGGCGACACCGTCACCGAGAACGCCCTGCTGGCCGCAGCTCTGCACCCTGGCGTCACGGTGATCCGTAACGCGAGCCCCAACTACATGGTCCAGGACCTGTGCTTCTACCTCGACAAGCTCGGGGTGCGCATCGACGGCATCGGCACCACCACGCTGACCGTGCACGGCTGCACCGAGATCGACGTCGACGTCGACTACGCGCCCTCCGAGGACCCGATCGAGGCGATGTCCCTGCTGGCCGCGGCGATCGTCACGAAGTCCGAGATCACCATCCGCCGGGTCCCGATCGAGTTCCTCGAGATCGAGCTCGCGCTGCTGGAGGAGATGGGCTTCTGCTACGACCGGGGTGAGGAGTACGTCGCGGCCAACGGCCACACCCGCCTGGTCGACATCACCACGGCGGTCTCCGACCTGCACTCCCCCATCGACAAGATCCACCCGATGCCGTTCCCGGGCCTCAACATCGACAACCTGCCGTTCTTCGCGGTGATCGCGGCGACGGCCCAGGGCCAGACGCTGCTGCACGACTGGGTCTACGAGAACCGGGCCATCTACCTCACCGAGCTCACCAAGCTCGGCGCCTCGGTCAAGCTGCTCGACCCGCACCGGGTGATGATCGAGGGCCCCACGCACTGGTCAGGAGCCGAGATCGTCTGCCCGCCGGCGCTCCGCCCGGCTGTCGTCATCCTCCTCGCGATGATGGCGTCGAAGGGCACGTCGGTGCTTCGCTCGGTCTACGTGATCAACCGTGGCTACGAGGACCTCGCCACGCGGCTCAACTCGCTGGGCGCCAGCATCGAGACCTTCCGCGACATCTGACGCGGGCAGGCTCAGCCGAACAGGATCTCGATGTAGGACCGCGCGGCCGGCGCCGTCGAGGGCGGCGGTGCGGTCATGTCCGCGGTGATCCTCGGGAGCGGCTGCGTGGTCGGCCCGCTGTCGCGGTACCAGTCGTTCTCGGCCTCGGTGAGGTTCCACAGGTCGGCGCGCTCCAAGAAGATCCCGCTGCACGACGTGCACTGCTGGACGGTGACCTCGCCGACGGTCCGCGCCCCCATGGCGGACTGGCACTTGGGGCAGCTCATCTCCTCCATGCCCCGACCGTACTCCCGCATGACGGCGGCAGCGCGGCGCAACGCCTGAGTAGGAGCGCGGATGTGCGCGGCCGCGTCATTACGTCAGGATCCGATCATGCCGTTGGATACTGCACACGTGACGCGACCTCGCACAGGCTTCGCCTACCTCGACGCGGGGCTCGACCAGCCCGGTGCCGTGTTGGCGTTCGCGCACCGCGGCGGCGCCTTCCACCCCGAGCTCGAGGGCCTCGAGAACACGCTCACCGCCTTCCAGCACGCGGTCGACCTCGGCTACCGCTACCTCGAGACCGACGTGCACGCGACGCGGGACGGCGTACTGCTCGCCTTCCACGACGCGGTCCTCGACCGGGTGACCGGCACCACCGGCACCATCGCCGACATGGCGTACGACGAGCTCGCCGACGTCATGGTCGCGGAGCGTGAGCAGATCCCCACGATGGTCTCCCTCCTCGAACGCTTCCCGGACACCCGCTTCAACATCGACATCAAGGCGGCCAACGCGGTCGGCCCGCTGGCGGAGCTGATCGAGCGGAGCGCCTGCCACGACCGCGTCTGCGTCGGGTCGTTCAACGACCGCCGGATGAAGCACTTCCGCGCGCTGATGGACCGTGAGGTCGCCACGACCTGCGGACCGGCGGCCGTGGTCGCGGCCCGGTTCGCGCCGGGCCGGCTGACCGCACGGCTCGCCCGCACCTCCGGAGACGCCTACCAGGTGCCGCACAAGCGCGGCCCGCTGCACGTCGTGACCGAGGAGCTCGTGGCACGCGCCCACGCCCTCGGGCGTCCGGTGCACGTGTGGACGGTCGACGACCCCGAGGAGATGCGCGAGCTTCTCGACCTGGGCGTCGACGGACTGATGACCGACCGCACGGACGTCCTGCGCGACGTCCTGATCGAGCGCGGCCAATGGATGGGAGCAGCGTCATGACCACACCGACGGGCATCGCGGACCTCGAGCCGCTCGCACGGCGCAAGGAGCAGCGCGCCTGGTACTTCTACGACTGGGCCAACTCCGCGTTCAGCACGACGATCGCCGGAGTGCTGTTCGGGCCTTACCTGATCGCCATAGCCAAGGAAGCCGCGATCGACAATCGGATCGACGTGCTGGGACTCTCGGTCGCCCCGGGCGCGCTGCCGTCCTTCGCGATCACCGCGTCCACCGTGATCTCCGCCGTGGTGCTCCCCCTGCTCGGTGCCGTTGCCGACCGAACCTCGCGCAAGAAGGACCTGCTGGCCGGGTTCGCCTGGGCCGGCGCCGCGGCGGCGTCGCTGTTGTTCTTCGTCACCGGCGACAACTGGCAGCTCGGCGTCATCTCGTTCATCATCGCCAACCTGTGCTTCGGCGCTGCGGCCGTCTTCAACGATGCGCTGCTTTGCCTGATCTCCACCGAGGAGGAGCGCGACCGCGTGTCCTCCCGCGGATGGGCCTATGGCTACGCCGGCGGCGGCCTGTTGCTGGCGGCCAACTTCCTGCTCGTCACGATCCTCCCGTTCGGGCTGAGCGAGGGCATGGCGGTCCGGATCAGCATGCTCTCGGCGGCGCTGTGGTGGGCTGGCTTCACCTTCATCCCGTTCCTCCGCCTGAAGAACCGGGCGCCCACGCACGTGGTCCCCGAGAGCGGCGGCTACGTCTCCCGCAGCTTCGGGCAGCTCTGGGCGACCCTCAAGAACATGCGGCGCTACCCGGTCGCGCTCACGTTCCTGGTGGCCTACCTGTTCTTCAACGACGGCATCCAGACGGTGATCGCCTCGGCGTCGATCTACGGCGTTGAGGAGCTCGAGTTCAAGACGGGCACGGTGCTCGCGACCTACCTCGTGGTCCAGTTCGTCGCGGTCTTCGGTGCCCTCGGCTTCGGCCGTGCCGCCGAGCGATTTGGCGCGAAGTCCGTCATCCTCGCCGGGTTGGCGGTCTGGATGCTGATCGTGACGGCCGCCCTGTTCGTCCCGAAGCAGGACCTGGTGTCGTTCCTGGCTCTCGCGGTGGCCATCGGGATCGTGCTCGGCGGCACCCAGGCGCTGGCCCGCTCCTACTTCAGCCTGCTGATCCCCAAGGGCAGCGAGGCTGAGTACTTCAGCTTCTACCACGCCATGGAGCGCGGGACGAGCTGGTTCGGAACCCTGGTCTTCGGCGTCGTCTACCAGCTCACCGACTCCTACCGGCCGGCCATCTTCGCCCTGATCGCGTTCTTCGTGATCGGCGGAGCGCTGCTGCTCAAGGTTGACACCGCTCGCGGCATCCGGGAGGCCGGGAACGAGGCCCCCTCGGTGATCTGATCCCCCGGAAGCAGGCTCGGCTCATCTACCTGCCGTGAGGGAGACCGCAGACGCTGGACGTCGATCGGGTCGAGAGGCACACCGATCTGCCCATAGACGGTCCTATGGACCCGATCGGGCTAGCGCCAATGCTCTCCCGCCTCGCGGGAGAGCAGCCGGGAGTCGACGAGGTAGCGCCGCAGCGCCACGTGGTCGATCTCGCCACTCTCGGTGAACCCGAGCAGGATCTCGTTCACCTCCGGCTCGGAATAGAACTCCCCCGGCTCGAACGTGTCGGCCACGTGCCCCAGCACCATCCCCCGCTTGGCGGCCCTGGCGGGCAGTCGCCGCAGCCGGCCGTCGGTCACGAACCGGTCGATCACTGGTGTTGCGTCGCTCACCATCACCGGACGGGATCCCCGGCGGGGCCGCCCGGGCCGTGGGTTTACCGGGCCGCCCGGGCTATTGAAGTTACAAGCGATTGTGTGCTTCGACCCCGGAGTGGGTACCGTCTTCTGTGAGGAACGCTGCAGCGGGGGTCGCTCGGGAATCTCCGAGCCGTGCCGTTCGTTGTGACTCACGAGACGCCCCCAGCCCCGTCATCGCGCGGCTGCTGCGTCGTCTCATCACTGCACGTACGGGGAACACCAACACCAGGAGGTGGCTCATGGGAGAGCGGACACTGCGTGGCGCCCGCCTCGGGGGCCAGAGCTTTGAGGACGAGCGCGGCATCGAGTTCGCGGCGCGACAGAACATCGGGTACGCCTGCCCCCAGGGGCACGAGTTCGAGATCCCGATGTCGGTCGAGGCCGACGTGCCGGCCGTCTGGGAGTGCCCGCGCTGCGGCGCGGAGTCGCTGAGCAAGCACGGGCAGCTCAAGGAGGAGAAGGCCGAGAAGCCGATCCGCACCCACTGGGACATGCTCCTGGAGCGTCGCTCCGTCAAGGAGCTCGAGGAGATCCTCGAGGAGCGGCTCGCGCTGCTTCGCGGCGGAGAGATCGGCCCGGCGCACCTGCACCGGCCCACGAAGAAGAAGGCCTCGAAGTCGGCCTGACCGACCTCGACCCCTAGTCGACGACCTCGCCCTGGACCACTGACTCGTCTGGTCCGGGGCGTTGTCGCGTCCGGGGGGTGGGGCCGCTGACCACCACGAGCTTGCGGGAGATCATCCGGGTGAGCATGCCCCGGGCCAGCGGTCGGGTGATCGGCAGGATGCAGAACAGTCCGGCGATGTCGCTGAGGAAGCCGGGCGTCAGCAGCAGCGTCCCGCCGATCAGGATCAACGCACCGTCGGCGAGCTCGCGAGCCGGCATCCGCTGCTCGTTCAACGCCTGCTGGAGCGCAGTCCAGGCACGCCCGCCCTCACGCTTGACCAACCAGCTGCCGAGGAAGCCGTCGGCGATCAGCAGCGCCACGGTCCACCAGGCACCGATCGCCTGGCCGACCTGGATCAGCAGGTAGATCTCGATCACCGGCACCACCACGAACAGCAGGGCCAGCACCCACCACGGGATCCACTTGCGCACGGGGGTCCTCCTTGTCAGCGGGCCGCCGGACTGCGACGGCTCACCTTCGAGAGTACGTCGCGGGCCTGACGTCGGCGCTCCGCGAACCCCCACACCGTGATCCGTCGCAGCGACTCGGTCGCCACGGCCCGGTCCATCTTGGACTGGCCGCGCTCGCGCTCCACGAACTCGATCGGCACCTCGACGATCCGCAGGCCGGCCTGCGCGGTCCGCCACGCCAGGTCGGCCTGGAAGCAGTAGCCCGAGGACTCCACGCTGCCGAGGTCGATCGCCTCCAGCGTCGTGCGCCGGAACAGCCGGTACCCGGCGGTGACGTCACGCACCGGGATGCCCAGCGCCACCCGCGCGTAGAGGTTGCCGCCGACCGAGAGCGCCTTGCGGCTCAGCGGCCAGTTGACCACCGACCCGCCGGGCACCCAGCGCGACCCGATCACCAGGTCGGCGTCGGCCAGCGCGTCGAGGAGCCGCGGCAGCTGCTCGGGCTGATGCGACCCGTCGGCGTCCATCTCCCCGATGACGTCGTACCCGCGCTCCAGCGCGACCGCGAAACCGTGCAGGTACGCCGCTCCGAGGCCGGCCTTCTGGGTGCGGTGGACGACGCGCACCTGGGGGTCCTGCGCGGCGATCGTGTCCGCGAGGTCGCCGGTGCCGTCCGGGGAGTCGTCGTCGACGACGAGCACGTCGACCGAGGGCACCGCGGTGCGGATCCGTCCGACGATCCAGCGCAGGTTCTCGGCCTCGTTGTAGGTCGGGATGACGACCACCACACGACCCAGGTCAGATCTGCTCATGCCTCCACGCTCGTCGCCTCGGTCGCCGGCTGGTCCCGACGCGACCGCCGACGATAGTGCAGACCGAGAGCCAGCAGGGTCGACATCACGGAGATCGTTACCAGCCCGGTCTTCACCCACAGGCCGATGTCGAGCGCGAGCGGGTGGCTGACCGGGCCGAGCACCGACTCGACCAGCACCGACTGGGTCCGGACCGGTGCGCGCCCGATCACGTCGCCGTCCGGCGCGATGATCCCGGACACCCCGTTCGTCGCCGCGACGACGACCGGTCGACCGGTCTCGATGGCGCGGAGCCGCGCGATGGCGAACTGCTGCTCGACCTGCCCGGTGCCCATGTAGGTGGCGTTGTTCGTCTGCACCACGAGGGCACGGGTGTCCGGCACCACCGCCTCGCGGACCACGTCGTCGTAGGCGACCTCGAAGCAGATCACGTCGCCGAAGGTGATCCCGTTCATCTCCAGGACCCCTGGCCGGTCCCCGGGCACCATGTCACGCGGGATCTGGTCGAGCCGGTCGATGTACTTCGCGAAGAAGTCGCGGAACGGGATGTACTCCCCGAACGGCACCGGGTGCCGCTTGGAGTAGCGCTCCCCCGGCCCCGACCCCGGGTGCCACACGATGCCCTGGTTGAGCACGTCCGAGGGCTCCTCGCCGCTGACCATCGCCCCGACGAGGATCGGCGAGCCGAGGTCGTCGACGACGGCCTGGATGTCGGCGTAGACGGTCGGGTCGGTGAACGGGTCGATGTCGGTCGAGCTCTCCGGCCAGATCACCAGGTCCGGCACCGGGTAGCCCGCGCCGCCGTCGTACCGGGCCGCCAGCTCCCGGGTTGCGGCCAGGTGGTTGTCCAGCACCGCGCGGCGCTCCGCGAACGCGTCCATGCCCACCCCGGGGACGTTGCCCTGGACCGCGGCCACCCTGAACGGGTCGTAGTCGGCGTTGGGCGACGGGGTGTTCACGTCGGACACGTCGAAGGCGACGGCGAGGCGCAACTGCGGCCAGCACGGCGCCCGCGGCACGGACCGGCGTACGCCGCCCCTCCCGGACCGCCCAGGCCAGCGTCGTGCCGACCAGGGCCACCAGGAAGGTCACGCCTGCGGAGCCGACGAAGGCGAAGGCGGTGGACACCGGGGTGTCCGCCGTGGCGAAGGCCAGTCGACCCCAGGGGAACCCGCCGAACGGGACGCTGCCCCGCAGCTGCTCCACGCCCACCCACACGGTGGCCGCCCAGACCGGCCACCACGGCAGCCGGGCGACCAGCACGGTCGCCGTGCCGCCGATCCCGTAGAAGAGCGCCTCGAGCAGCGAGAGGGCGACCCAGGCGTCCGGGCCGATCACCCGCAGCCACGGCAGCAGCACCATCATGAAGACCAGCCCGAACGCGGTCCCGAGGCCGAACGCCCGGCGTCCGGAGCTGCCCAGCACGGCCAGGGTGAAGCCGGCGACCGCGAGCGGGAGCAGGTAGGCCCAGCCGAACGGCTCGAACGCCAGCGCCGCGAGCAGGCCGGAGGCCGTGGCCAGGGCGAGCCGGGCGGGCAGCGAGTTCACCGGCACAACCTATCCAGCACGTGGGAGCCGGGCATGTCCGGGCGCGAAAAGAGCCCGAGACCCTTCGGACCGACCCCGCTCCCGCTGGCTGCGGAAGTCAGTGCCGTTGTCTACTGGGCGACGGGCTCGTCTCGTGTCCCACCCCGCGCTCGCGCGCCGTCATCCGGGAACCGGGACCCCCCGGGTTCGTGGTACCCGACCCGGTGTCACGGCCACCTGGACGTCAGCACGCGGCTTCGGCCTGCTTGGTGGACACGGGAACCTTGCCTGGGTGCGCGGCAGGTGTCAACACGGCGCTGACCAGCGGAATCGGTCAAAAGCGCAGGTCAGCGACCATTCCCGTTAGCAGAGATTTCACACATCTTTTTTGCTGTGCACGGCGTGTCGCGGAACGACACGCCGTGACGCCGGTCACACGGTCCTGGAGATCGGACTCAGCGCGGCCCCGGCACCACCACGACGCCCGTCGCGGTGGTCGCCACGACCGGCTCCTCGAGCATCTCGGCTGCGGACTCCGACAGGTCGGGCCGGCCGCGGCCGACGACCACGGCGCGGAAGGCGATGGTGCGCGAGCGGCTGCCGACCTTGACCACCTCGGCGGTGACCTCGAGGACGTCGCCGGCCCGGACCGGCGCCCGGAACTGGACGTCGGAGTAGGACGCGAAGAGTCCCTCGTCACCGTCGGTGCGGATGCAGACCTCGGTGGCCACGTCACCGAACAGGCCCAGCGAGTAGGCGCCGTCGACGAGGTTGCCGGCGTAGTGGGCGTGCGAGAACGGCACGTAGCGACGGTGCGTCACCACGAGCCCGAGTCGCTGGTCCTGGTCGGTCATGACGCCTGCTTCCCTGTGGTTCCGGTGGCCTTGGGGCCGACGATCTTGTGCACGAGGTACGACGCCACCTCGCCGGGCGTGGTCCCGCGCGAGAACACCCGGTCGACGCCGAGCTCGCCGGCCAGCGACTCGTCGAAGCGCGGGCCGCCGACGATCAGCAGCGGCCGCCTGTCGCTCGGGTAGGACTCGCGGAAGGCCGCCGACATCTCCTTGGTGTTGAGGATGTGCGCGTCGCGCTGGGTGACCACCTGGGACACGAGGATCGCGTCGGCCTTCTCGGCGCGGGCCCGGTCCACGAGCTGCGGGACCGACACCTGGGCGCCGAGGTTCACCACCTTGATCTCGCGGTAGTACTCCAGGCCCTTCTCCCCCGCGAACCCCTTGATGTTGAGGATCGCGTCGATGCCGACCGTGTGCGCGTCGGTGCCGATGCAGCCGCCCACGACGGTCAGCCGGCGGCGCAGGCCCCGCTTCACGGCGGCGTTGACCTCCTTGGGGGTCAGCAACGGGTAGTCGCGCTCGACGACCTCGACCTTGGAGACGTCGACGAGGTGGTGGACCCGGCCGTAGACGACGAAGAACGTGAAGTCCGGTCCCATCGCCTTGGCGTGCACGACGAGGGCCGGGTCCATGCCCATCTTGTTGGCGAGCTGGGCGGCGGCGCCCTCGGCGACCTTGGAGTGCGCCATCGGCAGCGTGAAGGACAGCTGCACCATGCCGTCCCCGGTGGTGTCGCCGTAGGGCCGCAGGATGTGCGGCTCGGTGGTCGGGGTGCTCACTTCTCCTCCAGCAGCTCGGTGGCCGGGTTGTAGTAGGCGGGAGCCTTCTTGGCGACGCCGTCCAGGCCGCGGCCGGCGTCGGCGGGCCGCTTCATCAGGCCGAAGGTGCCGTCGGCGATCGCCTCGAGGAGCCCGTGCTTGCCCTCGTGCTCGACGATCTTCTCCAGCAGCTCGATGCTCTCCCCCAGCACCTGGCGGGCGCGCTGGGCGATGAAGCCGTCCGGCGACGGTCGGAAGTCCTCGTGCAGGTTCCCGGCCGCGTTCATCACGTAGCGGACGTTCTGCAGCGCGAGGTCCCGGTCGGAGATCCACGGGGTGACGACGGCCTCGGTCATCATCCCCACCAGCAGGATGCTCTGGCCGGTCAGCGTGCCGGCCAGGTTGAAGAACGCGTCGAGCATGTAGCCGCGGAACACGTCGCCGGTCATGTGCCGGGTCGGCGGCATCCACTTCAGCGGCGCGTTCGGGAACAGCTCACGGGCCAGCAGCGCGTGCGCGAGCTCCATCCGGAAGCTGTCCGGGACCGCGGGGTCGATCTCGAAAGCGTGGCCGAGGCCGAGCTGCCAGTCCTCGAGGCCGGCCTCCTTGGCGAAGTACTCGTTGAGCAGCTGGGACACCGTCACGGTGTGCGCCGCCTCGACCGCGTCAGCGGTGGTGAGGTAGTTGTCCTCGCCGGTGTTGATGATGATCCCGGCACGGGCGTGCACCTGCCGGCTGAAGCGCTGGTCGACGAAGGTGCGGACCGGGTTGATGTCGCGGAACAGGATGCCGTACATCGAGTCGTTGAGCATCATGTCGAGCCGCTCGAGGCCGGCCAGCGCCGCGATCTCCGGCATGCACAGCCCGGAGGCGTAGTTGGTGAGCCGGACGTAGCGGCCGAGCTCCTTGCTGGACTCGTCCAGGGCGGCCCGCATCAGGCGGAAGTTCTCCTGGGTGGCGTAGGTGCCCGCGAAGCCCTCGCGGGTCGCCCCCTCGGGCACGTAGTCGAGCAGCGACTGCCCGGTGGACCGGATCACCGCGATCACGTCGGCACCTTCACGCGCGGCCTGCTGCGCCTGCGGGATGTCCTCGTAGATGTCGCCGGTCGCGACGATCAGGTAGATCCAGGGCTGCTGCTTCGGGTCTCCCCACCGCTTGACGAGCCGGTCGCGCTCGCGGCGCCGGGCGTCGACCGCGCGGATGCCTGCGCCGACCTGCTTCTTGGAGGCTGCGCGGGCCCGGGTCAGGTCGCGACCCTCGGGCAGCCGGAACCGGACCGAGCCGGCCGAGGCCTTCTGGGCCAGCGTCGACAGGTCGTCGGCCTCACCGCGGATCAGCGCGTCCCACACCGGGGCCGCCACGCCGTGCTCGAGCCCGACGTCGCCGCGCACCGAGTCGAGCAGCCGGTTGACCCACGGGATGCCGTCGGCGTCCGCGCCCTGGAGCCCGGCAAGCCGAAGCGTGGCCCGCTCCACCGAGACGGTCGTGTGCTTCTTGGCGAGGTTCACGATGGGCCGTCCGGCCTGCCGTGCCAGTGACCGCGCCTTGCGGACGGTCACCGGGTCGAGATCGAGCTTGCCGCTCACGTCAGTGCTCCTGGTTCTTCGAAGGCGGCCTCGCCGTGCACCAGCGTGAGCACGCAGGTGGGCAGGTCGAGGTCGGGATGCAGGTCGGGAAGCAGGGGTACGCCGGCGCGCGGGTCGGTCGACCACGCCGCCACCCGGGCGTCGGGGGTCTGCACGGCCAGCTCGCCGGGGACGTCCCACACCGCGATGCTCGCGGGGGCGCCCGGCGCGATCACGCCGCCCTCGTCGCGACGGGCCGCACGCCAGCCGCCGCGGGTGTGGGCGTTGAACGCGGCCCGGACCGTCAGTCGCTCGGACTCCTCGTGGTGCCAGCTCGCCGCGCGGACGGCACCCCAGGGGTCGAACGGGGTGACCGGCGTGTCCGAGCCGAACGCGAGCGCGACCCCGGCGCGGTTGAGCGAGGCATAGGGGTTCATCGGTCGTGCCCGCTCGGAGCCGAGCCGCTGCTCGTAGAGCGAGCCCTCGCCGCCCCAGAGGCTGTCGAACATCGGCTGCACGCTGGCGGTCACGCCGAGCTCGGCCAGCAGCCGCATCTGCTCGGCCGTGACCATCTCCAGGTGCTCGAGCCGGTGTCGGGCCCGGACGATCGCGGGCGCGCCGAGCTTCTCGGCAGCCCGCCGGAAGCCCTCCACGACCTCGTCGGCCGCACGGTCACCGATGACGTGGAAGCCGGCCTGGAGGTCCGCCTCGGTGCAGGCCACGACGTGCCGGGCGACCTCCTCGGCATTGAGGTAGAGGTGCCCCGACGTGCCCGGGTCGTCGGTGTAGGGGGCGTTCATCGCCGCCGTCCGGGAGCCGACGGCCCCGTCCATGCACAGGTCGCCGGCCGCGCCGACGCAGCCGAGCTCGCGCGCCAGGTCGAGCCCGTCGAGCTGGCCCCAGTAGCCGACCACCTCGGGCAGCGTCCGGGACTCGGTGACCGTGCGGATCCGCGCGAAGTCCTCGGCCGGGGAGTCGCCGGGCGCGCCGTTCTCGTGCACGGCGGCGATCCCGTGCCGCGCGGCGTCCTCGAGCGCACGGGCGATCGCGTCCTCGTGAACCGTGCCCGGCAGCATGCCGAAGACGGCCTCGCGGGCCACGATGTTGGCGGCGCGGGCGACCAGACCGTCCGGCGAGTAGCCCTCGGCCGCGGTGACCTCGGGGAGCCGGTCCAGGAACGCCGACGACACGACCGCGGAGTGCGCGTCCACGCGGGCGAGGTAGGCGAGCTTGCCGTCGACGGCGCGGTCGACCTCCTCGCGGGTGAACGGCCGGTCCTCGGGCCACTGCGTCTCGTCCCAGTTCAGCCCCAGCACCAGCGGCAACGCGCTCGCGCGTGCGTGAGCGGCCAGCGCGTCGAGCGCCTCTGTCAGCGAGGTCGCCAGGGACAGGTCGACGCTGAACGCGCCGATACCGGTCTGGGAGAGGTGCACGTGCGCGTCCACGAACGCAGGGGTGACCAGACGGCCACCCAGGTCGATCACACGGTCGGCGCCGTCGGCGAAGTGCACCGATGCGTCGTCGTCGCCGGTCCAGACGATGGCACCGTCCTCGACGCAGAGGGCGGTCGCATGCGGGTCAGCGGGCGTGTGGACGTAGCCACCTCGGAGCAGGATCCTCATGGGACCATCCTCACAGCCTGCGCTCGAACAGGTCCCGCACACCCTGGTTGCCGCGCAGCAGCGAGAGCGCGTAGTCGGCGTGGCCGGGCACGTAGCCGTTGCCCACGAGCATCGTGACGTCCGCGGCGAGGCCCTCCGCGCCGAGCGCAGCCGCGCTGAACGAGGTGGCCATCGAGAAGAAGATGACGGTCCCGCCGTCACGGGTGCTGAGGATCGCGCCGCCCTCGCAGCCGGGCACGTCCACGCACACGACGGTGACGTCGGCGGGGCCGCCGGCCGCGGTGACGGCCTCGGACAGCGCGACGGGGTCACGGGCGTCGGCCAGGGCAACCACGTCGGCGAGCCCGGAGGCCTCGAGCAGGTCGGCCTCCTTCTGAACCGGCACGATGCCGATGGTCCGGGCTGCCCCGGCGTCACGCGCCGCGGCCAGGGACAGCGACCCGGACTTGCCGGCTCCGCCGATGACGGCGACGACGGGAGCGTCGTACTGGCCCACCACCCGGGCGGTCAGCGCGGGGGCGCCGCAGACGTCCATCACCGACAGGGACAGCTCGGGGACCAGGTCGTCGGGGATGCGCGCGGCGATCGAGCGGCCGAACAGGATGGCGTAGCCGTCGGCCGGAACCTGCTCGCTGCGGCCGTCCCAGCCGGTGAGGTCGTCCTCGATGACCAGCGGCGTGAGCGTCAGCGACACCAGCGTGGCGACGCGGTCACCGACCTTCAGCCCGAGCGGGGACCGCTCCCCCACCTCCTCGACCGTGCCGACGAGCATGCCGCCCGAGCCGGTCTCGGGGTTCTGCATCTTGCCCCGGCTGCGGACGATCTCGAGCACCTCGGCGCGGACTGCTCTGCCGTCGCCGTCGTGCTTGCGCTCGAGCTGGCGGAAGGAGGCCGCGTCGAGGTTGAGCCGCTCCACCCTCACCCGGACCTCGTCGGGCCACAGCTCGCGGCGCGCGTCGAGACGGGCCGCGGCCTGCGGCAGCACGCCGCGGGGCTCCAGCACCCGGTGCAGCCCGACGGGGCTCGAACCGGAAGCACTGACGGCGTTCGCCTCGGTCACGGGGGGTCCTCCGTTGATATCGGCACTTCTGCGGGAAATCTTACGGCGGGTCATTGGACGGGCCGGAGATTCTTTGCGTACTCTGGCACGAGAGGCCTGGCACACACAAAACGACACGCCTCCCCTTACGACGTTGACCACGCCCCAGGAGCAACCCATGAGCATCGAGACCGCGATCGGTCTGGCCACCGGCCAGCCGTACCCCTACCAGCGGATGGAGCTCGTCGAGCCGGACTGGACCCGGTTCCCGGGCTGGAAGGACGTCACCGCCGCCGACTGGGCCTCGGTCCAGTGGCAGCGCGCGCACTGCGTCAAGAACGTCAAGCAGCTGCGTGAGCTGTGGGGTGACCTGGTCGACGAGCGCTTCTACGAGGACCTCGAGCGCGACCAGCGCGAGCGCGCCACGATGTCGATGCTGGTGCCGCCGCAGATGATGAACACGATGGCGCCGCGCGACCTCCCGTCCGGTCCCGGCTCGCTGACCGAGGCGATGTACGCCGACCCGATCCGCCGCTACATGCTCCCCGTGTTCTCGGACCGTCGCACCGACTGGCCCTCGCACCCGCACGCCACCCGCGACTCGCTGCACGAGCACGACATGTGGGTCGCCGAGGGGCTCACCCACCGCTACCCCACCAAGGTGCTGGCGGAGCTGCTGCCGACCTGCCCGCAGTACTGCGGCCACTGCACCCGCATGGACCTCGTCGGCAACTCCACGCCGGTCGTCGACAAGCTCAAGTTCCTCGGCAAGCCCGTGGACCGGCACGCCGAGATGCTCGACTACCTGCGTCGTACGCCGGCCGTGCGTGACGTCGTGGTGTCCGGCGGCGATGTCGCCAACATGCCCTGGCCGCGGCTCGAGGAGTTCCTCACCAAGCTGCTCGAGATCGACAACATCCGCGACATCCGGCTCGCCACCAAGGCGCTGATCGGCCTGCCGCAGCACTGGCTGCAGGACGACGTCCGGGCGGGTGTCGAGCGAGTGGCCACGATCGCCCGCGACCGCGGCGTCTCGCTCGCGATGCACACCCACGCCAACCACGCCGCCTCGGTGACCCCGATCGTCGCCGAGGCCACGAAGGCGATGCTCGACGCCGGCCTGCGTGACGTCCGCAACCAGGGTGTGCTGCTCAACGGCGTCAACGCCGACCCGCATGCCCTGCTCGACCTCTGCTTCGCCCTGCTCGACGGCGCCGGGATCATGCCCTACTACTTCTACATGTGCGACATGATCCCGTTCAGCGAGCACTGGCGGGTCTCGGTGGCCGACGCGCAGCGCCTGCAGCACCACATCATGGGCTACCTGCCGGGCTTCGCCACCCCGCGCATCGTGTGCGACGTCCCGTTCGTCGGCAAGCGCTGGGTGCACCAGCTCGCCGACTACGACCACGAGCTCGGCATCAGCCACTGGACGAAGAACTACCGCACGTCCATCGAGGCCACCGACCCCGAGGCGCTCAACCGGACCTACTCCTACTACGACCCGATCCACACGCTGCCCGAGTCCGGCCAGCAGTGGTGGGCCGAGCACGCCGGGGACCAGGGCGAGGCGCTCGAGGCCGCCGAGCGTGCCGCGTCCGCGTCCCGCAACGCCGCCGAGGCCCAGAAGCTGCTCCCGGTCAGCTGACCATCAGTACCTGCTCAGCACCGGGTAGGGCTCACGCGGGCGGGGCGTCGTCGTCTCGCCCGCGGTGAACCGGACACGGTCGAGGTTGGCATTGGCGAACCCGTCCTGCGCGGCGCCGGCGGGGACCACGACGGCGGCGCCCGCCGGGGCACGGACCACGAACGTCCCGTCCGGGCGTGCGCGGACCACGACCGTGCGTCCGTCCACCCGGACGACCGCCGTGCCGCCCGAAGCATGCCTGGGGCGGTAGGTCAGGTCGTCGTACGGACGCGCCTCGGGGTAGGTCAGCACGAACGCCGCACGTCCCGTGGGCGCCCGCACCGGGCGGACGGCCAGGACCCGGCCCCGGGTCACCGGGAACACCTGCGACACCAGTCGGTAGCGCTGCGCGGTGACCACGAAGCGGTAGTCGCCCCGCGGGGTGTCCAGCGGGACCTCCCAACGTGCTCGGTAGGTGCCCGTGGTGGCCTCCTTCGCGTAGCGCGCCCCGAGCGGGACGGTCTCGTCGCCCTCCACCTCCCACGCGATCGTGGTGCCGAGGTCGTCGTGCACCGTGCGCCATCCGCCGGGCAGGCGGCGCTGCACGGCCACGAACGCGCGGTCCAGTGGCCGGTCGGCGCCGCGAGGACCGCCGTCCCACGCGAAGACGGCCTGCTGGAGCCGCCGCACCGCGAACGGCTGGGCGACGGCCGTTCCTGTGTCGGCACCCGACGGGAAGGGGGTGTGGTCGGCCTGGAGCCCGTTCGTGGGGTCGAACGGGTACGGCGCCGGCGCCGCGCCACCGTCACGCATCGACTCGGCCAGCAGGGCGGTCTGCTCGACGAGCAGCACGGAGCTGAGCTTGCCGAAGTTGGTCTGGCCACCCTCGTAGGCCTGCCAGGCGTACTCCTCCGGGGTGGTGAAGTAGCCCTGGTACTCGTTGGCCAGGCCGCTCACCGCCACCGTCCGCACCCCGCCCGCGGAGAGCGGCTCGAGGACCGCAGCCTTCAGCCGCCGTCCCACCTCGACGGTCACCTCGCCGGGGTTGGAGACGATCGCCCCGTCGCCGACCCGGACGAGCGCGAGCGGCGCGCCGGCGGGGATCGGCACGCCCTGCGGCTCGAGCTGGACCTTGTTGCCCTGCGGGCCCGCCTCGACCGGAAGCCGCTCGCCCTCGAAGACCACGCCCGTGTGCTCGTGCAGCTGCCCGCGGTGCTCGTCGGAGCCGCTGAGCAGCGGCAGCCCGGGCACCGCCTTGTCGTCGACCCGGCCGCCTTCGGTCTCCTGGCCGCAGAAGCAGAACCGGGTCCACCGCAGGTCGAGGACGGGTGTGTCGGAGAGCCGCTTCCCGGCATCGGCCCAGGCGCGCATCATCGCGGCCGCCTCCACCCGGCCGACGTACTCCGCGGCGGCCGGTCCGGTGCGGTCGAGGGCCGAGGAGGTGTCGCCCTCGTCGGCGTTGGAGAACGCACTCACCACGTCCTGGCCCGGTGGCGCCCCGCCCGCCCGACGCAGCACCTCCTCACTGGCGAGCATCGCCGCACCGAGGTGGTCGCCGTTGTAGTTCTCCGCCCTCGAGCCGAGGTTGACGGTGCCGTGGTTGGCGAAGGTCGACCACATCCCCACGGGCACCAGCCTCCCTCCGATGCGCTTGTCCACCCGCAGCACGTCGAGGAACGGGTCGATCGTGCTGTCCACGCCACGCGGGCTCTCCTCCGCCCGACCCTTGCCCAGCTCCCGCTCGATGCCGTAGTTGGCCAGGTGCGCCTCGATGGAGCGGTTCTCGGTGAGGCCCTCCGGGATCTCGGTGCGTCCCCAGGCGGCAGCACCTGGGCCGAGGTCGTCGTCCGCGCGCGCAATCGCCTTCGCGATCCTGCGGGCCAGGAACCCGTAGAGCTGGGGGTCGGGCTGCACGCTGAACGCCGTGGCGGTGTGCAGGTTCGGGAACGTGATGTCGTGCGCGGCGAAAGGGAAGTACTGACCCGGGGCGCTGTGGGTGTGAGTGGCGGCGACGACCATGTTCGTATCGTCGATGCCTCGTCCCCCGAGCCGCTTCGTCGCCTCGGTCAGCAGGCCACCGGCGACGCAGCACAGGTCGGTGACGACGAGGACCACCTTGCGCTCACCTCGGGCGAGCACGATCGCACGGGCCTGCAGTCGGGTGTGCTGTCCCTTGGCCCGCGCGTCGGAACGGACGTTGCCCATCGTGAAGAAGCCGGTCGGGGGCGTGATGTCGGCGCGACCCACTCCGACCCGGAGGGGAGCCTGTTGCTCGGCCCCGGCGGCGGGACGTGACGACACGCCCGGCACGGCCAGCGGCCCCAGGGCGAGGCCGAGCGTGAGGGCAAGGGCGGCGGTCACGAAGCGCGGCACGGGACTCCTCTGGGCGGACGGTGTCTCCTCCGCCCAACGAGGCCAGGACCGGATGGTTATGCGTTGGCGCCCGGTCCCCGCAGCACCTCGCGGACCTTCACGCGCCGTCCCGTGATCAAGAGGGCGCGGCGGTAGATCGACGACCCCACGACCACCAGCAGCATCGCCGTGCCCGCGGTCAGCACCATCGCCAGCAGGAGCTGGTAGACCGGCACCTCGCCGGACGTCCAGCGGATCGGCATCGCCATCGGCGCGCTGAACGGGAACACCGAGATCAGCACGCTCCAGATGCTGCTCGGGTCCTCCATGACCACGGTGACCGCGAGCAGGTAACCGATCACGAGCACCATCGTCACCGGCAGCACCGCCGTGCTCGCCTCGGTGATCTTGTCGACGAGCGCCGCCGACGCCGCGAACAGGAACGCGTAGAGCGCGAAGCCGAGCACGAACCACACCACGGCGAGCGCGATGTCGCCGCTGGCGACGGTCGGCAGCCCGATGTCGGTCAACGGGACGGCCGCCGCCACCGGAGCGGCCAGGATCAGCAGCTGGGTCAAGGTGGTGAGCCCGACCGCGACCACCGTGCCCACCATGATCTGGCTCGAGCGCAGCACGGCCAGCAGCACCTCGGAGATCCGGGTGGACTTCTCCATGGCGACCGCGTTCGAGATCGCGCTGCCGCCGAAGGTGAGGGCGAGGTAGAGCACGATCCCCACTGCGAAGCCGGCCCCGGTCCGGGCCTGGTCGTCGACCCGGCCCACGGGCACCTGCTCCGGGGGCTGGACGGACTGGATCCGGTTCACCTCGTCGGGGCTGAGCCCCGCTTCCTGGAGGCGCTGGACCGTCTCAGCGGCGACCACCGCCTGCGCGACCAGCACGGGGAAGGTGCCGTTGCTCTCCTCGTCGGTGAAGAGGGTGTCGTCGACGAGGCCCGCGGTGATGTCCCCGGCGCGGATCCCGGCACGGACCTCTTCCGCCCCGTCGACCTGCTCGAACTCCACCGTGAAGTTGCCGGACTCGGCCGCGGCGTCGAGCAGCGACCGGATGTCGACCGGCACCTCCGCGACCGTGGCGAGCGTGTACGTCGTGTCCTCGTCGTTGATGAGCTGGGGCACCACCACGGCAGCCACCGAGATCAGCAGCATCAGGCCCGTGACGAGCCGATAGACCCGGGAGCGCACGTTCTCCACCAGGATCCGCCTGGCGACGAGCCAGGTGCCGGCCCACCACGTCATCGCTGGACCTCCGCCCGGTCGCCGTCCCCTGCAGCCGCCAGGAACAGCTCGGAGAGCGTGGGCAGATCGAGCCCGAAGTCGGAGACGGTCCCGACGGAACGGGCCGCGTCGAGCACCGCGAGTGGATCGGCCTCCGGGGCGATCGCGAGACGCAGCTCGTCGGCCTTGTCGCTGACGACCGTCGCCCCCGGAAGCGCGGCCAGCCAGCCCCGGTCGGCGCTGTCCAGGCTGAGTCGCAGCCGGCGGCTCTTCGAGGACGACCGGAGGTCGGAGACCCGGCCCTCGAGCACCGTCCGGCCGCGGTCGACCATCACGATGTCCTCACAGAGGTCCTGGACGAGGTCGAGCTGGTGGCTGGAGAACAACACCACCCGGCCCTCGTGGGCCCGCCCGCGCAGCGTCTCCGACAGCTCCGCCACGGCGAGCGGGTCGAGGCCGTTGAACGGTTCGTCGAGGACGATGACCCCGGGGTCGTGCACCAGCGCGGTCGCGAGCTGGAGGCGCTGCTGCATCCCACCGGAGAGCTTGTCGGTGCGATCCGCCCAGCGGTCGCCGATCCCCAGCTCGTCGAGCAGCACCCGGGCGCGATCATGGGCGTCGTCGCGCTGGAGGCCGTGCAGCCGGGCGAAGTGGACGACCTGCTCCCCCGCGGGCATTCCCGGGTAGAGACCGCGCTCCTGCGGCATGTAGCCCCAGCCGCGCCGGTCGTCCGCGGTCACACCCCGGCCGTCGTTGCTGATCCTCCCTCGGTCCGGCGTGAGCACGCCCAGGAGGATGCGGATCAGCGTCGTCTTGCCGGCACCGTTGGGGCCGAGGAGGCCGGTCAGCCGACCGGGAGCCACGTCGAACGTCACCCCCTCGAGGGCGACCCGCTCCCCGAACGAGTGCGCGACGTCGTCGATTTCGAGACTCATCAGTTCGAACCCTAGACGCTGTCAGGCTCCCGCCGCGGTCAGGGCCTCGACCAGGCGTGCCGCCGGACTGTCCAGGCCCCACTTCTGCGACAGGGCCAGGACCGCGTCCGGGTGCGCGGGCGTGCGCGGCAGGGTCAGGTCCGGCGACCCGAGGTCGAGGTGGCGGGCGACAGCGACCACCTGGGGGGCCACGGCGAGGTAGTCGGCGGCGTCCTTGATCTTGCGCCGCGGTCCGGGCGCGAGGTCCGACTCGGGGTCCTCGGCGGCCGCGACGATGCCGTCGATGCGACCGAACCGGCCGAGCAGCGTGGCGGCGGTCTTCTCTCCCACGCCGGCGACCCCGGGCAGCCCGTCCGAGGCGTCGCCGCGCAGGGTGGCGAAGTCGGCGTACTGGTGGGCGTCGACGCCGTACTTCTCCCGCACCACGTCGTTCGTGACCCGCTCGTGCTTGCCGACGCCCCGAGCGGTGTAGAGGACCCGCACCTCGGCGTCGTCGTCGACGAGCTGGAACAGGTCTCGGTCCCCGGTCACGATGTCGACCGGCATCCCGGCGTCAGTGGCAAGCGTGCCGATCACGTCGTCGGCCTCGTAGCCGTCCGCGCCCACGACCGTGATGCCGAAGGCCGCGAGCATGTCGAGGATGACCGGGATCTGCGCCTCGAGCGGGTCGGGGACCTCCTCGACGTAGTGCGCGTCGTGCGGCCCGGCGGAGGGGACGGGAGCCTCCACCCGGTGGGCCTTGTACGACGGCAGCAGGTCGACCCGCCACTGGGGACGCCAGTCGTTGTCCCAGCAGCACGCGAGGTGGGTCGGCTGGTAGTCCGTCACCAGGCGCGCGATGAAGTCGAGCAGCCCGCGCACCGCGTTGACGGGGGTTCCGTCCGGTGCCTTGAACGAGTCCGGGACGCCGAAGAAGGCGCGGAAGTACAGGGATGCGGTGTCCAGCAGCATGAGTCGGCTCACAACGGCCGAGTCTCCCATGACGAGTTCGTCCGGCACGACGTCCCGTGGCCGCTAGGGTGTCGTCTCGTGGAAGACCTGGACCAGCACATTCTCACCCTGCTCGCCGGTGACGGCCGGATGTCCTTCACCGACCTCGGGAAGGCGACCGGTCTGTCCACCTCTGCGGTGCACCAGCGGGTCAAGCGGCTCGAGCAACGCGGGATGATCAAGGGGTACGGCGCCCAGATCGACTACGACCAGGTCGGCAAGCCGCTGACGGCGTTCATCTCGATCCGGCCGATCGACCCCTCGCAGCCCGACGACTCCCCCGAGCGCCTGCGCGGCATCACCGAGATCGAGTCGTGCTGGTCGGTCGCCGGCGACGAGTCCTACATCCTCAAGGTGCGGGTGGCGACACCCGCCGACCTGGAGGAACTTCTCGCGAAGATCCGTGCGGCGGCCAACGTCTCGACGCGGACCACGATCGTGCTCTCCACGCCCTACGAGAACCGTCCGGTCAGCTGACCGTCTTCCGGCTCTGCAGCGGCATCGTGTGCCGCACCGCGGCCTCGCTGCGCAGGGCCGCGGCGACCCGGTTGGCGCTGGCCAGCGTGCCGTCGAACGTGTCGATCCGGTGGGCCAGCTCGTCGTAGAGCGAGACGTCGGTGATCCGCGGCAGGTTGACGAGCACGGTCAGGTGGGCGGTGCTCGCCGCCGCACGCACCGACTCCACGGCCGCCATCAGCCGGAGCCGGCTCGAGGGGCGGCGGATCACGAGCAAGGTCTCGCTGAGCTGGAGAAGCGTGTGGCAGGTGTCGATCAGCATGGAGTGGCACCGCACCGCGCCGCTCAGCGAACCGGCGAGGATGCGAGCGCGCTCCCCCGGGTCGAGCCCCTCGGCCAGCGCGCTGTCGGCGCGACGGGCGTGCCCGGCGACCTCGTCGTCGAGCCAGCGGGCCAGGTCCTCGAGCAGGCCGGCCTGGCTGCGGGCCCGCGCGACCTCGTCGTACTCCGCACGGCTGAGACCGACACGGTCGTCGGCGACGGTCGTCACCTGCTGGGCCGCGGTGATCACCTGCACGAAGGGGTTGCCGACGTCCTGGCGCAGCGCGAACTGGTCGATCCACGATGTGCGGATTCGCTGTGACACCCGATCTCCCTGACTGAACCTGGGCACGCCGGACACTCCAGACGAACCGGCGGCGCACTGAAGGTTAGGCCATGTCCTTTACCAACGCATCACCCGGTCTCACTGGGTGTCCCGATGACAAGCCATTGGGACGTGCACTTGCACGGAGATCCGCGGGCACCCGAGCCTGGAGAAGGCACTGGAGCACCGCGAGTGCACGTCGTTGTGGCCGTGTCACTCCGAGACGGAGGAGTAGGCCACCACCCCGCGACGGAGCGCCTTGGACGCCTCCCGCGCGGTGTTGCGGAGGTCCGAGCCGCTCGCCGCGTCAGCCACCTGGTCGGTCAGGTCGAGCAGCTGCTTCACCCACCGGACGAAGTCACCCGCCGCCAGGTCGGTCTCCTGGAGCACCTCGTCGAGCAGGGCACCCTCGGCCCAGCGGTAGGCGGCCCAGGCGAAGCCCAGGTCGGGCTCACGGAGGAAGTCGAGCTTGTGCTCGCGCTCCAGGGCGTCCAGGTCGGCCCACACCGAGACCGTGTCGGCCAGCACCTGCTTGACCGCGCCGCCCGGCAGCCGCGGGGCATGTGCGTCGTCGGGCCGGCGGGCCTCGAAGACCAGCGCGGACAGGGCCGCAGCGAGCCCGCTGGGCGACAGCTCGTCCCACAGCCCGTTGCGCAGGCACTCCGCGGCGACCAGGTCCATGTCGGTGTAGATCCGCATCAGCCGCTCGCCGGTCGCGGTGACCTTGTCGTCCTCCAGGTAGCCGAGGCTGGTGAGCACCTCACAGACGCGGTCGAACTGGCGGGCGATGGTGTTGGTGCGTTGCTCGATGCGCCGCCGCAGCGTCGCGGCGTCCCGGTCGAGCTTGAAGTAGCGCTCGGACCAGCGGGCGTGGTCCTCCCGGTCCGAGCAGCCGTGGCAGGGGTGCGCCCGCAGCTCGCTGCGCAGCCGGGTGATCTCCTCCTCGCCGAGCCGGGGGCCGCGTCCGCCTGCGGGACGTCCGCGGCCGGCCGGGCCGCCCTTGCGCGGCGGCGGAGGCGTCAGGTTGTGCGTGCGGGCCCGCAGGCTCGACGCGAGGTCGCGACGGGACTGCGGGTTGCGGCCGTTGAAGTTCTTCGGGATCTTCACGCGCGTGAATGCCCGGACCGGCTCGGGGAAGTCGACCATCGACAGCCGGCGGGCGTGCCGGTCGGCGGTGACGACGTAGGGCCGCGGGCCTTCCCGGTCGGCCCGGACGCCGGGGTCGACGACGACTGCCATCCCGGAGAACCGGCCGGCCGGGACCTCGATCACGTCCCCGGGGCGCAGCGCCTCCAGGGAGGCCACGATCTCGTCCCGGCGGTCGGCCCGGCGCGACTTCGCCAGGTGCGCCTCGGTCTCGGACAGCTTCCGGCGCAGGCCGGCGTACTCCATGAAGTCACCGAGGTGGCAGGTGGCGGCCTCGGCGTACCCCTCGAGGGCCTCCTCGGCCTTGCGGAGCTGGCGGGCGAGCCCGACGACGGCCTTGTCGGCCTGGAACTGCGCGAACGACGACTCGAGCAGCTCGCGCGCTGTGGCGCGGCCGACCTGGTGGACCAGGTTGACCGCCATGTTGTACGACGGGCGGAACGACGACTTGAGCGGGTAGGTGCGCGTGGAGGCGAGGCCCGCGACCGCCTTGGGGTCGATCCCCTGCTGCCAGAGCACGACCCCGTGACCCTCGACGTCGATGCCGCGACGGCCGGCCCGCCCGGTGAGCTGGGTGTACTCCCCCGGCGTGATGTCGGCGTGGGTCTCGCCGTTCCACTTCGACAGCTTCTCGATCACCACGCTGCGCGCCGGCATGTTGATGCCGAGCGCCAGCGTCTCGGTGGCGAAGACGACCTTGCACCGGCCGGCGGCGAACAGCTCCTCCACGCACTCCTTGAACGTCGGCAGCATGCCGGCGTGGTGGGCCGCGACGCCGCGCGACAGCCCGTCGAGGAAGTCGTGGTAGCCGAGCACGTGCAGGTCCTCGTCGGGGATGTTGCGGCAGCGCTCCTCGACGAACGCGTAGATCTCGTCGCGCTCGGCCGGCGTGGTCAGCCGGAGGTTGGCGTTCAAGCACTGGGTGACGGCCGCGTCGCAGCCGACCCGGCTGAAGATGAACACGATCGCCGGGAGCAGCCCCATCGCATCGAGCTTCTCGACCACGTCGTAGCGGCTGGGCAGGTAGGGGCGGCCGGAGCTCTGACCACGGGCACCGGCGCGGCCGCGCGGCCCGCCCTGCTTGCTGCGCCGGTCGTTGGTGCGCTTCGCTCTCCAGTCGTCCCGAGCCACCTTCATCAGCTCGGGGTTGACCTTCGAGCCGGGCTCGTTGCTGCCGTCGTCGGCGAACAGGTCGAAGACCTTCCGGCCCACCATCACGTGCTGGTACAGCGGCACCGGACGGCGCTCCTCGACGATCGTGGTGGTCGCGCCCCGGACCGTCTCGAGCCACTCGCCGAACTCCTCGGCGTTGGACACGGTGGCCGACAGGGAGACCAGGGCGACCGACTCGGGCAGGTGGATGATGACCTCCTCCCACACCGCGCCGCGGAACCGGTCGGCGAGGTAGTGCACCTCATCCATCACGACGAAGCCGAGCCCGGTCAGGGTGCTCGAGCCCGCGTAGAGCATGTTGCGCAGGACCTCGGTCGTCATCACCACGATCGGCGCCTCGCCGTTGATGGTGTTGTCGCCGGTGAGCAGGCCCACCTTGTCGGCTCCGTAGCGCTTCGCGAGGTCGGCGAACTTCTGGTTCGAGAGAGCCTTGATCGGCGTCGTGTAGAAGCACTTGCGCCCCTGCTCGAGGGCCAGGTGGACCGCGAACTCCCCCACCAGGGTCTTGCCCGAGCCGGTGGGTGCCGCGACCAGCACCCCGTTGCCGGCCTCGAGCTCACGGCAGGCGCGGAGCTGGAAGTCGTCGATCTCGAAGTCGTACATCGCCACGAAGTCGGTGAGCACGGGCGTGCCCTTGTTGCGGCGGAAGGCGGCGTACTGGTCGGCCGGGGAGCCCATCACGGCACCAGCACACGGAGCGAGGCCGGGGCGACCTCGACGGTCAGCGGCAGCGAGCCGATGCGCTCGCCGTCCGCGTAGGCGACGATCCCGGGCGCGGCCACGGTGACCTCCTTGACGAGATGGTGCTCGTACTCGGGGATGTGCACGATCTTGCCGGTGAACAGCTTGGGGTACGACGCCACGAGCTTGCGCTTGCTCATGGGCTTGATGATCACCACGTCGAGCAGGCCGTCGTCGAGCAGCGCTCCTTCGGTGATCCGCAGGCCACCGCCGAACGACGGGCCGTTGCCGACGGCCACGAGCATGGCGTCCAGCCGGTGCTCCTCGCCGTCGAGGACGAGCGTGTAGGGCAGCGGCTCGAAGACCCGGAGCTCGGCCAGGGTGGCGAGGTTGTAGCGCATCTGGCCCTTCGGCCAGGTCATCGCGTTGGCGCGCTCGTTGACCTTCGAGTCGAAGCCGGCGGCCAGGACGGTGACGAAGTACGTCGACCCGGCCCGCGCCAGGTCGACCGTCCGCACCCGGGAGCCGACCACGATGTCGGCCGCGGCCTGTGGGTCGTTCCTCGGGACATCGAAGTAGCGGGCCACGTCATTGCCGGTGCCGGCGGGGATGATGCCGAGGTTCGTCCCGGTGCCCGCCACCGCCTGGACGGCCATGTGCACCAGGCCGTCACCGCCGCAGACGACCAGGCTCTCGACACCGTCGGCCACGGCCTGCCGGGCCAGGTCGAGGGCCTGCGGGCCGTCGTCGCCCTCGAGCTCCCGGACCTGGAAGCCGGCCTCCTGGAGCCGGGGCAGCGCGATCGCCGCCGTGCGCCGCCCCATGCCCTTGCCGGACGTCGGGTTGGTCAGGAGCGCGATCTGTCTGGCCACGCCTCGGAGAATACGCGGCCGGTCGCACTCACCTGCGCGCGACGCTCTCAGGGGGGTCGACCAGCTCCGCCCAGACGAGCTTCCCCTCGCCCGGAACGATGTCCAGGCCCCAGGCGGTCGCGAGTGCGTCCACCAGGTGCAGCCCACGTCCGTGCTCCTCGGTGGCGCTCTCCGGTTGCGGCTCCGGGGTCCCACTGCCGGTGTCGATGACGTCGATGCGCAACGTCGAGCGGACGACCGAGAGCCTGAGATGGCATGCCGAGTCGGCATGCGTGATCGCGTTGGTGACCAGCTCGCTGGTGACCAGGAGCGCGTCGTCGACCAGGTGGTCCAGACCCCACTCGGCGAGCTTGCTGGCCACGAACACGCGTGCCTCACGCACGCTCGCCACGTCGTGGGGCACCTCGAACAGTGCCTCCGTCTCGTGCGGCGCGACCACGGACTCCAACAGGTCGAGCAGGTAGTCCAGCTTCGCGTCCTTGAGGACGTAGCCCTTCACCCGGCGGGCGAGCCACTCCTGGTCCTCGGAGTCCATCCCCGAGAAGACCACGACCTTCGACTCGGGAGAGTAGAGGCAGATCCGGGTCAGGACCTCGCGTCCCGCCAGGTCCGGGAGGCCGAGGTCGAGGACGACCACGTCAGGGTGCAGCTCCCCCGCGAGACGCACGGCATCAGCCCCGTCGGCGGCCTCACCGACCACCTCGAAGCCGCCCCGCAGGCGCAGAGCCATCCGGACAAGCTGGCGCACTTCGACGACGTCGTCCACCAGAAGCACCCGGACGTTCACCAAGTCAGCGTATGACCAGGATTCAGCAGCCACCAGTGCATTTCGTTCAGCGCTCGCGCGGCAGGGCCACCACGAAGACTCCCGCCGGCTCCCCCGGGCCAGGAGACTCGTAGCGGGCGTCACCGCCCTGGGCCCGCGCCAGCTCACGGACGATGAACAGACCGAGCCCCGTCCCACCCTTGCTGAGCCCCGTGGCGAACCGCTCGAACAGGCGGCCCTGCATGTGCACGGGCACCCCGTTCCCCGAGTCCCGCACCCGGATCAGGACCTGGTCCCCCTCGGCGGCCGCGGAGAGCCGGACAGGCTGCTCACCGTGGCGCAGGGCGTTCGCGATCAGGTTGTCGAGCATCTGCGCCAGCCGGTCGCGGTCGCCGTACACCAAGAGATCGGGCTGGACGTCGACCGTGACGGCGGCGCCGGGCCAGGTCCGCGCGGTCGTCGCGAGCGCGTCCTTCACCGCGTCCGCCACGCGGACCGGGTCACGCCCGACGTCCAGCGAGCTCGCCTGCAGACGGGAGGCGGTCAACAGGTCGTCGAGCAGGCGGCGCAGCCGGGACGTGCCCGCCTCCAGCGCGCTCAGCAGGTCGGCACGCTCGGACTCGTCCAGCTCGGGCCAGTGCTGCGCCAGGGTCTGGGCCGCCCCGCCGAGGACGCCGATCGGTGTGCGCAGCTCGTGCGCCGTGACGGCGAGGAACTTGGCCTGGTCGTCCGCGGCCTGCTGCAGCTTCTCCTGGAGCCGTCGCCTCTCGGTGCTGTCCCGGGTCACCTTCGCGAACCCCACGTGCCGGCCGCTCTCGTCGAGCACCGCGGTGATCACCACGTTCGCCCAGAAGGTGGTGCCGTCCTTGCGGACCCGCCACCCCTCCTCCTCGTAGCGTCCGTCGCGCAAGGCGATCTCGAGCTCGTGCTCCGGGTGCCGCCGGGTCTGCTGCTCCTCGGGGTAGAACACGCGGAAGTGCCGACCGATGATCTCCTCGGCCGAGTAGCCCTTGCTGCGCTGGGCGCCCGCGTTCCAGCTCACGATCCGCCCGTCCGGGTCGAGCATGAAGATCGCGTAGTCCTGCACGGTCTCCACCAGGAGCCGGAACCGCTCCTCGCTCCTGCGGAGCTGCTCGAGCGCTGCCCGCTCGGCGGTGATGTCCTGCAGCTGGAGGAAGATGTACAGCGCACGTCCGGCGGAGTCGCGCACGGGTGCCAAGGTCGCGCGCACCTGACGACCGTCGGTCGCGCCGCGCACCGCGTGCTCGAGGTGCACCACGTCCACCGGGCTGTGCCGGACCTCGTCCAGGACCGTGGCGAGCTGAGCGGCCTGCTCGTCGGCGAGCTCGGCGTAGTCGACGCCGACGAGGTCCTCGCGAGGATGGCCGACCAGGTCGGCCAGCGCGCGGTTGACACGCACCAGCCGGCCGGCCAGGGTCATCGTCGCCATGCCGATCGCCGCCTCGTCGAACACCTCCCGGAACCGCTCCAGGTGCTCGGCCAGGACACCCTGGTCCCCCCGGACCGCGAGCCCGGCCAGGGGTGTCGGCACAGCAACCGGGGCCGGCGTACCTCCGGAGGCATGGGTGTCCTCGGCGAGCACCTCGAGCAGCCGGTGCACCAGCTCCTCGACGGGCAACGACTTCTTCACGAACGCGGCGGCCCCGAGCTGCCGGGCCTTGTCGACGAGGCCTTCCTCCTCGAAGCCGCTGAACAGCACCACCTTGGTCCCCGGGGAGACCGCGAGCACGTCCGGGAGGGCTGCCAGGCCGTCCATGCCGGGCATCGAGACGTCGAGCAGCATCAGGTCCGGCCGGTGGCGCCGGGCCAGGCCCACCGCTTCCGCGCCGTCCGCCCCCTCGGCCACGAGGTGGAGGCGACCGGAGACCCGGATCCGCGTGCGAACCAGGACGCGCACCTCGACAGCGTCGTCCACCACGACGATCGTCGGTGTCTCCTGCTCCATGACAGGAAACTACCCGTACGACGACATGCTGGGCGTCGAAGTGCGGGGGCCTCAGAGACGCAGCGCGGCGACGAAGCAGCCCGGCTTGACGCCGACGGCCTTGGCCAGGCGGCCGATCGCCTCCAGGGCGCGATCCGCGGTGAACGACGTGCCCGGCACCGCGAGGGTCAGCCGGTCGCCGTACTGCACGAGCAGCACCTGCCCGTGCGTCCAGGCCTGGTGGCTCTGCCGTCGCCACTCGTCGTCGAGCACGGGGACGGGGAACGCCTGGTCGGCACCCAGCAGGTCGCAGACGAGCGATCCGCCGTCGGCCGAGAGCTCGCCCTCGACCAGGTGTCCGCCGTGGACGCTCGTGCGCGCGGTCCACGTCACCTCACCCGACCCGAGCCACTCGGGCAGGTCGAAGGGGTCGACGGCGGTGGGCGCCGGTGGGGTGCTCACCAGTCGTCCTCCTCCGTGTCCAGGCTGGACCGGCGTACGACGAAGTCGTCATCGTCGAGCGGCGACGCCTCGTCGTCCGAGAGGTCGCCGAAGGTGTCTCCTCGCGCGGCACGGCGCCGGTCGACCAGGCGGGCGATGCCCTCGGAGAGCAGGAACAGCACCGACATCGGGATCGCCAGCATGATCATCGAGAACGGGTCGGTCGACGGCGTCGCGACAGCCGCGAAGATGAACGTGCCGAGGACGATCCAGGGCCGGTAGGCCCCGAGCGTGCGGCCCGAGATCACGCCGGCGAGGTTGAGCATCACCACGAACAGCGGGATCTCGAAGGCGATGCCGAAGACCAGCATCATCCGGGTGAGGAAGCGGAAGTAGTCGCCGAAGTCGATCAGGCTGGTCAGGTTGCCGGGGGTGAAACCGATCAGCACCTCCATGCCCTTGGGCAGGACGTAGTAGGCGACCGCGACCCCGGCGACGAACAGCGGTCCGGCCACCACGGCGAACAGCTTGGTCCACTTCTTCTCGTGCGGGTGAAGCCCGGGCACGATGAAGGCCCAGATCTGGTAGAGCCAGAACGGGCTGGTGGCGACGACGGAGGCCAGCGCGCTGATCTTCAGCCGGAGCAGCAGCGACGTGGCGACGCCGTTGACGACGCCCTCGGACTGGACGCCCTTCTCGGCCAGGCGGCCGCGGGCGTCCTCGTAGGGGTCGAGCAGCAGCCTGAACAGCTGGTCGTAGAAGAACCAGGCGACGACGGTCCCGACGGTCAGCGCGATGGTGATGAGCAGCAGGCGGGCGCGCAGCTCACGGAGGTGGTCGGCGAGCGCCATCCGCCCGTCGGCGCCGGGAGGCTGCTGCGGCTTGGTCCGGAACAGCCGGAGCACGCCGGCAGCGGTCATCACGGGTCGAGGTGAGGCCGGCGCTCAGCGCTCGGAGTCGGGTCGGGGCTGCTCCTCGGCACTCTCGACCCGGGTGGCGGCCTCGGCGTTGCGCTGGGCGTCGATCTGACGCTGCTCCGGGGTCTTCTTGGAGTCGTCCTCGTCGTCGAGGAGGCCCTTGGTCTCCGCCTTGAAGATGCGCAGCGCGCGGCCGCTGCCGCGGGCGAGCTCCGGGAGCTTCTTCGCGCCGAAGAGCAGCAGCAGGATGACCAGGATGATCACGATCTCCTGCGTGCCGAGACCGGCGACCATGGGAACGACCTGAAGGTTCATGACGTCCTTCTCTGAATGACGAGTGCTACCGGTTCCATCGTACGCACCAGGCCCTCAGTAGTTGGCCAACGCCTCACGCGCGGACCTCTGCACGTCCGTCGCGAGGACTGCCGGCTCCTCCACGATCGCGGATCGGCCCAGCCGGAGCAGCAGCCGCGTGAGCCAGCCGGGGTCGGCGACGCGGAGGCGCACCCGCAGCCTGCCCTCCCCTGCCTCGTCTGCCGCCTCGGTGGGGTAGTACTCCGCCACCCACCGGGCCTCGGGCTCGAGCAGCAGGGTGACCAGCAGGTCGTCGGGCGACGCCTGGAAGAGCCCGGCGTCCAGGTCGCGGGGCGCGATGTCGGTGTGGTCCTCGACCGCGGACTCCAGCGTCTCGCTGGTGGAGATCCGGTCGACCCGGAACAGCCGGGGGGCCTCGGCCAGGTGGCACCAGGCCTCGAGGTAGTCGTTGCCCTGGGCGCTGAACAGCCGGATCGGGTCCACGACCCGGGCGGTGGACTCGTCGCGCGCCGGCACGTAGTAGTCGATCCGGACCTGGCGACCGCCCTCGACCGCCTTGCCCAGCAGGTCCCGCATCGCCGCGGTGGCGGCGTCCTGGGACGGCAGGTGCAGGTCGACCTGTGCCGCGACCGACGCGCCGTCCCCTGCGGCCGCCTCGAGCTTCCCGAGGGTGCGGTCGACGATCGGGCGGACGTCGTCGCTGCTTCCCTCGCGCAACGCCCGCAGCGCCACGATCAGTGCAGAGGCCTCGGAGCTGTCCAGACGGAGGGGCCGGGTCAGGTAGTCGGCGTTGGACACGCGGATGACGCCCTCGCCGCGCAGCGCGTCCATGTCGACCTCGATCAGGTCGCCCATCCCGAGACCGGGCAGGCCGCAGTACCAGAGCACGTTGAGGTCCTTGACGATCTGCGCGGGCCGGACACCGAACTCGGCGGCCGCCTCCTCCAGGGGCACCTCGCGGCGGGTCTGGATGTAGGGCACCAGCGCCAGCAGCCGTCCTACCTGGTCACGTGCGCCGCTCATGCCGCCCCTCCCGCGATCTCCTCGAGCCGTCCCACGACCGCGTCCCGGAGCTCGGGGGGCTCGACGGCGACGACGTCGGCGCCGTAGCCCAGCAGCTCGTCGGCGAGCCGGTCGACCTCGGCGAAGCCGACCTCGAGCCGGTCCCAGCCGTCCGGAGCGTCGCCGGCGACCGCGGAGGCGGTGCGGCGTAGCCCGTGGCCGGCGCCGGTGCGCACCAGCACGACCGCCGAGCGGTCGGCCGGCTTCGGCGCGAGCATCTGGGTCAGCGACCGGATGTCCGTGCCGTCGGGCACGACGTACGTCCCGGGCTTCTTCTCGGGACGGACCGCGCCCTGGACGCGCGAGAGCCGGAACATCCGGGTGTCGTCCTTGTCGACGTCGCGGCCCACGACGTACCACCGGCCGCGGTAGGACACCACGCCCCACGGCTCGAGGTGCCGCTCCGACGCGGTGGCTGCGGTGGAGCTCCGGTAGTCGAAGCGGACCGCCGTGCGGGTGCGGGTGGCGTCCCAGAATGCCTCGAAGGTCGGCTCGTCCGCGGCGATCTGCGGCTGTACGACGTTGAGCGCCTCCCGATCCACGGAGACCCCGGCGGCCTTGAGCTTCACCAGGGCGTCGGACGTGGCCGCGGCCAGGCCTGCGTGCTGCCACACCCGGGCCGCGAGACCGATGACCGCGGCCTCGTCGGGCTCGAGGGCGATCTCGGGCAGCTCGAACGCGGAGCGCTCGACCCGGTAGCCGGGCTCGTCCTCGAACGCCCGGTCGACGAAGCCCACCTCGATGGGGATGCCGAGCGAGCGGAGCTCCTCCTTGTCCCGCTCGAACATCTTCTCGAAGGCCTCGTCCCCCGCGTCGCGGTAGGGCTCGATGACCTCGCGGATCCGCTCCTTGCCGACGTAGGTGCGTGCGACGAGGAGCGTGATCAGCAGGTTGAGCAGTCGTTCACTCTTGCGGGCGGTCACGTGCGTGAACCTACCCCAGCGCGGTGAGCGACCTACGCATCCACACCCAGCACGTCGACGACGAAGACGAGCGTGGAGTTGGCCGGGATACCGGGGCGGCCCTGGTCGCCGTATCCCTCCTCCGGCGGCGCGATGATCATCACGCGGCTGCCGCGCTTGAGCCCCGGGATCGCCTTGTCCCAGGCTTGGATCAGCCCGTTGACGCCGACCCCGAACGGGACGGGCTCACGGCTGAAGGACTCGTCGAAGGGCTTCTTCGAGCCGTAGACGGAACCGAAGTAGTCGAACGTGACCATCGACTCGGCCTCGGCGACCGGGCCGTCGCCCTCGATGAGCGGGATCACGGTGAGCTCCTTGGGAGCCTTCTTCGGGGCCTTGGACCAGTCGAAACCGGTGACCGCGCCGTCCTTCTCCTCCACGGTGGGGGCGTCCTTCGGCGGGGCGACCTCGTCACCCTCCGGAGCGTCGAGGACCTCCTCCGGCTGCACCGAGATGATGTCGGCCACGAAGACCGCGGTGTCGGAGGCCTTGAGCTTGAACTGCGGCTGGCCCTGCGCGCCCCAGACGTCCTTCACGGGGGCGGCGATGGCGACGCGGGAGCCACGCTTCTCCCCGATGACGGCGTCGAGCACGGGCTTGAAGAGCTGGTCCTCCGACATCGTCACCTGGACGGCGGGGCCCTGGTCGTAGGTGTTGATGGCCTGCTTGCCGGCGGTCCCGTTGCCGATGTAGAGATGCACGAGCGCGGCCCCGTTGGCGGTGACGACGTTGCCGTCGCCCTCCGAGATCACCTCGGACTTCGCGGTCTCGGCCTTGATCTTGCCGTCGTAGGCGACCTTCAAGCTGTCGCCGACGTCGCCCTCCACGGTCATCCCGGCGAAGGCGCCGGTGGTTTCGCCGGCCGCGGTGTCCGAGTTGTCGTCACCGCAGGCAGCGGTTCCGAACAGCATCAAGGACACGACGGTCAGCGCGAGAAGTCGGCGACGCACGAAGGAAACACCTCAGAGAACTGGGGAACAGGTGGAACCGCCACGATAACCGGCCGGTAGGCACGGCCACCCCATGCGTCCGCGTGAGACGGGTTACATGCCCTCGATGAGCTTGTGCACGCGCTCGTCGTGGGAGCGGAACGGGTCCTTGCACAACACGGTGCGCTGGGCCTGGTCGTTGAGCTTCAGGTGCACCCAGTCGACGGTGAAGTCACGACGGCGCTCCTGGGCCCGCTTGATGAACTCCCCACGCAGCCGCGCGCGGGTGGTCTGCGGCGGGACCGACTTCGCCTGGAACACCGCGAGATCGTTGGTGACCCGGCTGACCGCACCGCGCTTCTCCAGCAGGTAGTAGAGCCCACGGCCGCGGTGGATGTCGTGGTAGGCCAGGTCGAGCTGCGCAACCCGGGGGTGGCTCAGCGGCAGGCCGTTCTGGGAGCGGTAGCGGTCGATCAGCTTCCACTTGATCACCCAGTCGATCTCACGCTCGACCAGGCTCAGGTCCCCGGACTCGACCGCCTTCAGGCTGCGCTCCCACAGGTCGAGGGTGCGGGTCACGACGGGCGTCTCGATCTCCCGGCGGTTCACGAAGTCGCGGGCGCGGGTGAGGTACTCCTGCTGGATGTCGAGCGCGCTGGCCTCCCGGCCGTTGGCCAGCCGGACCTTGCGACGGCCGGTCATGTCGTGGGAGATCTCCCGGATTGCCCGGATCGGGTTCTCCATCGTGAGGTCGCGCATCACCACGCCCTCCTCGATCATCCGCAGGACCAGGTCGCACGTGGCGACCTTGAGCATCGTGGTCGTCTCGCTCATGTTCGAGTCGCCCACGATCACGTGCAGCCGGCGGTAGCGCTCGGCGTCGGCGTGGGGCTCGTCGCGCGTGTTGATGATCGGCCGGCTGCGGGTAGTGGCGCTGGAGACGCCCTCCCAGATGTGCTCGGCTCGCTGGCTGACGGAGTACATCGCCCCCCGCGGCGTCTGGATCACCTTGCCGGCGCCGACGATGATCTGCCGGGTCACCAGGAACGGGATCAGCACGTCGGCGAGCTTGGAGAACTCACCCTGCCGGCCGACCAGGTAGTTCTCGTGGCAGCCGTAGGAGTTGCCGGCCGAGTCCGTGTTGTTCTTGAACAGGTAGACGTCGCCGGCGATGCCCTCGTCGTGCAGCCGCCGCTCGGCGTCGACGAGCAGCCCCTCGAGGACCCGCTCCCCCGCCTTGTCGTGGGTGACGAGGTCGATGATGTCGTCACACTCGGGGGTGGCGTACTCCGGGTGGCTGCCGACGTCGAGGTAGAGCCGGGCGCCGTTGCGGAGGAAGACGTTGCTGCTGCGCCCCCAGGAGACCACCTTGCGGAACAGGTAACGGGCAACCTCGTCCGGCGAGAGGCGTCGCTGCCCGCGGAACGTGCAGGTGACGCCGTACTCGTTCTCGATCCCGAAGATCCGGCGGTCCACGTCACCACAGTAGGCGCCGTCGTCAAGCGCGTCAGCGACTCGCTCAATACCCGCTGGATGGAACCGAGCTCGCGTCCCGTGACTCGTCAAGATTGTGGTACGAGAACGGCTTCGACAACCCCTCGAGATCGCCGGCGCAGCGGCGGTGGTCGCGATGGTCCTGACTGCCGCACTCTCGGTCCCGCCGGGACGTTCGGGTGGGGAGGCCAGGCCGGCGAGCCGTTCGGTCCGCGATCGCCTGGACCTTTCGACCACGCCGCAGAAGCTGACCGTCGTCACCGCCAACATCTGGAAGGCGAACCCCGCCCTGCTCGCCGACGTCGCCCACCTGGTCGCACAGCGCGCAGACGTCATCGGGCTCAACGAGGCCCGGGGCCTGCGGTCGGAGCTTCGCACGGTGCCGGGCTACCGGTTGGTGTTGCCGGCCGGTGGACGCGCGGGGACGGCCAACCCGATCCTGCTCCGCAGGGCGACGACCCGGTTCCTCGGCTCAGGCTCGGAGCTGATGTGTGAGGCTGTGGGGTCCTCGCCCGAGCGCTGGGCGGTCTACGCCCTCTTCCAGCATCAGGGCGCGCGGATCGCCTACGTGAACACGCACATGAACAGCCACGTCGACAACGACGGGGTCCCCTACCCACTCCCCCGTGTCGGACGGTACGTCGAGCACGCCACCCGGCTGACCGCCCTGGTCCACGGCCTCCGAGCCCGTGACTACGACGTCCTCGTGGGCGGCGACCTGAACTGGGCCTGGATCGACGGAGCCGAGCAGTGGGAGCACGCGCCTGCCTCCGTGTTCGACCGGCTGGGGCTCGAGCCCAACTGGGCGCAACGTGGGGCTCCGGCGGGCGGCACCTTCGAGGACCGGCGAATCGACTACGTCGCTCACGACCCGGCCAGGCTGCGGGTGGTCCGCCAGCGCCTGCTGCACGGCCACTCCGACCATGTCTGGCCGATGGTCACCTACCGGCGCTGGATCCCGGCCCCCGCGGAGCCTCCGAGGATGACCCGGACTGGGGGTGGTGACTAGACCAGTGTGTCCCGATCATGGGAACTGACACCTGCCCCGAACCTTCGCCGTCCCTCGTGACTCGTAGCGAGTGGGGACCGGTGCAGAAGGTGGTGACCCGTGGGGGACCAGGCCCACATCCGCGAGATCTACGAGGCGTCCTACCGGCGCCTGGTCACGCAGATGTACGGCATCACGGGTGACCGCCAGGAGGCAGAGGATTCGGTGCAGGAGGCATTCGCGCGGGCCGTGGCGGCGGGAGGACGCTTCCGACGCACCGACAACCCGGAAGCCTGGCTGCGCACAGTGGCGCTCAACGTGATCCGGCGTCGCTGGCGGCGGGCGAAGATGTTCGGCGGCCTCGCCCCGCGCCTGGTGACCGCCTCCACGTCGCCGGGGATCTCCGACGACCACGTCGCCGTCATCGAGGCCCTGCGTGCCGTCCCGGCAGCGCACCGTGAGGTCCTGGCGCTGTTCTACCTCGGGGACCTGACGGTCCAGCAGGTCGCCGAGTCCCTCGGCATCCCCGAGGGCACGGTGAAGTCCCGCCTGAACCGGGGCCGCGAAATGCTGACGACCCACCTCGCGGTGACGATGGAGAGCGACCATGACTGAGCCGTCCTTCCAGCGCGCCCGCAGCGAGATCGAGTCCGACGTCGAGCTCCCGGACTTCGACCTCGTCGTCGAGCGCGGCCTGCGGATCCGGCGGCGGCGCCGGTCGGCGGCAACGGCTGGTGCCGTCGCGGCTGTGGCGATGACGGTCCTCGTGGTGGCGGTGGGCGTCGATCCCGTCAACGGTCATCGCGGTGACGGACCGGTCGTACAGCCCACCCAGGCGGTCGAGTCCGCCGCTGCCCTCGTCCTGGCCGACCCGGATGCGACCGTGAACGTGGACAACTACGCGGTCAGCGAGACCGGCGCCGTGCTCACGGTCGTCTCGGCGCCGGGCCGGGAATGGCGCCAGGGCTGCCCGCAGCGGGACCGGGCGGTGTTCGTGTGGTCGGACGCGCGGGGGAACCGACGAGCCTGGAGCGACTACTCGACTGCCCGCGCCGTGGACGCGGTCGAGGGCGGATTCGTCGTCGGGGCGGTCGACCGCGCCTGCCGCGCCGGCGATTCATCCGCCGAGGCGACGCCCTACCTCGTCGACGCGGCCGGCCGCCAGCAGACGGTCGAGTGGATCGCCACGACACCGTCGCAGGACGCCGTGGTGGAGTCGTGCTCCGTCGCGGTCGACGACCCCCGCTGCCGGTTCTCGGCCGCGACCGGGACGGGGCGGGTGCTCGGAGTCGACCCGGTGTCCTACCCCCGGTCGGCGATCCCGTTGCCGACCTCGGAGCCTGGCGACCGGCTGTGGGCGCGCTCGGTCGACTCGCGCCGGCTCCACTGGAGCGAAGACGGTGGCCGGACCTGGGCGCAGAAGGACACCCGGCTCCCCCGAGACGTCAACGTCAGCATCAGTGTCGCCGGGCGCCGTGTCGCCTTCCTGGCCAACACCTCGGTCGAGCATTCCTCCGACGGCGGCTCGACGTGGCACGTCAAGGAACTGAGCAAGGCTCTGGCCGACATCCGGGTCGCCGACGTGCGCTGGGAGATCACCGAGTCCGGCCACCTGCTCGGTGTCACCGCTCTGGTCGGCGAGGGCGAACAGCTGTTCGTCAGCACCGACACGGACTGGTCGGACTTCGAGCTCACCGAGCTGAAGACCGAGGTCGGGCATATCTGGCCCAGGTGGCAGGCGGCTACGTCTACGTCCTCGACGCCGACCAGTGGTGGTGGAGCGCCGACGCCGGCGCACATTGGGAGACGTTCGAGCCACTCGCCAGGACCGATTGACCCTCGCGTGGCGTAACCTCGCCGACCGTGGACTTCACCGACTACGACACCCGACTCGCCGCCTACGCCGTGATCGTCGACGAGCAGGAGCGGGTCCTGCTGGCGCTCTGGAACGAGGGCGAGCGCCCGCAGTGGACGCTCCCCGGCGGCGGCGTCGAGCTGCACGAGACGCCCGAGCAGGGCGCGGTGCGCGAGCTGCGCGAGGAGACCGGGTACGACGTCGAGCTCGGCCGCGTGCTCGGTGTCGACTCCCACGTGATCCCCGCCGAGGAGCGGCACCACGACCGCGGCCGACCGCTGCGATCGCTGCGCGTCGTGTTCGAGGCGCGGATCGTCGCGGGAGAGCTCACCCACGAGCAGGACGGCACGACTGACGAGGCACGGTGGATCCCGCTCGACGAGGTGGTCGAGCTCCACCGGGTCCCGCTCATCGACACCGCACTCGGCTTCTGGGAGTCCGCGAGCCGCTGAGTCGTGCGGCGCCCGTGCGCAACCGCACATGAGTGCGGGAGGGACACGTGCCGCGGCCCAGGACGTGCTGCAACCGCACATGAGTGCCGTTGTGGCGAGCCCGGCCCGCGAGCGGACTAGGCCGCGTCGGGGTCGGGCTGGTGGATCCCGAAGGTGTTGCCCTCGGTGTCGAGGTAGTAGCCCTGCCAGGCCATGCCGGTGAGGGCCATCTTCGGCAGGGCGACCTGTCCACCCGCGGCCAGGATGCGGCGCTCGGTCTCGTCGTAGTCCTCGACGCCCATCGTGCACACGTAGGCGTTCGTGCCCTGGCCGCCCGCGGGCGTGGGGGCGGGCCGCTGGAGCAGGCCGCCGTTGATGCCCGGCTGGTCGTCCGGGCCGGTCACCACCCCCCAGTAGACCGAGCCCGTGAACTCGCCGTAGTCCTGGAACGTCCAGTCGAAGGCGGCGGCGTAGAACGTCTTGGCCCGCTCCACGTCGTCGGCCTGGATCTCGAAGTGCACCACGCGGGACATCGGTCTCCTCCGTCTGCTTGCTGCTCTGCGATCAGCTCAGTGGGTCGCCCGGATCGCCCGTCGCGCCGTCGGGACCCGTGGGCGGGGGCGCCACCGGCGGAGCCGTCGGGGCGTCGTCGGACGGAGACGGGGCATCAGCGACACCGCCCGTCGCCGGTGCGGCCGCACGCGAGCCGAGGATCGCGATCAACCGCTCGTCGGAGAGGCGCTGGAACTTCCGCTGCTGGGTGCGGTTCCGGTCCAGCACCGCCACCTCGAGGTCGGTGGCCGGGATGACGCGCACCGAGCCCTCGCCGTGACCGAGCGCGTCCACGGCCAGTCGCACGGCCTCCTCGAGGGGCAGCCCGTCGGAAAAACGCTCGCGGAGGTACGTCGACACCTGCTCCGCGAGCCCGCCCATCACCGCGAAACCGTGCTCGTCGGCCACCTGGCCGTCGTAGGTCAGCCGGTAGATCTGGTCTTCCGAGGGGGCGTCGCCGACCTCGGCCACGAAGATCTCGACCTCATACGGCTTCTCGCCGCCGCTGGAGAAGATCGTGCCGAGGGTCTGCGCGTAGGCGTTGGCGAGCCCGCGGCCCGTCACGTCACGGCGGTCGTAGGCGTAGCCGCGCATGTCGGCCAGCCGGACGCCCGCGATGCGGAGGTTCTCGAACTCGTTGTAGCGCCCGACCGCGGCGAAGGCGATCCGGTCGTAGATCTCGCTGACCTTGTGCAGCGCCTGGGAGGGGTTCTCGGAGACGAAGACGATCCCGTCGCGGTACTGCACGACGGCGACCGAGCGACCTCGGGCGATGCCCTTGCGCGCGAAGTCCGCCCGGTCCTTCATCAGCTGCTCGGGCGAGACGTAGAACGGCATGCTCATTAGAGGAATCTCTCCCGGTCAGGTCAGCGAGGCGGCAGGGCCGTCGGGACGGTTCATGCGGGCGGCGATCACCCGGTCGGCGATCGCGGCCACCTCGTCGTCGGGCAGCCGGCGGTAACCCTCGGCGGTGATCGACGCCACGACCGGGAAGATCCGCCGGGTCATGTCCGGTCCGCCGGTGGCCGAGTCGTCGTCCGCGGCGTCGTACAGCGCCTGCACGAGCGCGGTGACGCAGCCCTGGGCGTCGAGGTCGTCCTGGTAGAGCTTCTTCAGCGAGCCGCGAGCGAACAGCGATCCCGACCCCACCGAGTGGAAGGCGGTCTCCTCGTAGCGGCCGCCGGTCACGTCGTAGGAGAAGATCCGGCCCGAGCCGCGGGTCAGGTCGTAGCCAGCGAAGAGCGGGACGACCGCGAGACCCTGCATCGCCATGCCGAGGTTGGAGCGGATGAGTGCGGCGAGGCGGTTGGCCTTGCCGTCCATCGAGAGCGTGGTGCCCTCGATCTTCTCGTAGTGCTCGAGCTCGGTCTGGAAGAGCCGGACCATCTCGACCGCGAGCCCTGCGGTGCCGGCGATGCCGACGCAGGAGTACTCGTCGGCCGGGAAGACCTTCTCGATGTCGCGCTGGGCGATGATGTTGCCCATCGTGGCGCGCCGGTCACCGGCCATCACGACGCCACCCTGGAAGGTGGCGGCCACGATCGTGGTGCCGTGCGGCGCCAGGTCTGCGGCCGACCCCTCGGGCAGCGAGCGCCGGTGCGGCAGCAGCTCGGGAGCCTGGTCGGCGAGGAAGTCACTGAACGACGAGGTGCCCGGCGCCAGGAACGCCGAAGGCAGACGGGAATCGCTCATGCGGTTCTCACTCGCCGCCCTTCTGGATGAACGACTTCACGAAGTCCTCGGCGTTGGTCTCGAGCACGTCGTCGATCTCGTCGAGGATCGCGTCGATGTCCTCGTCGAGCTGCTCCTTGCGCTCCGCCACGCTGCTGGTGGGGGCGACCTCGGTGCTCTCCTCGGTCTCAGAGGACTTCTTCGGTTGCTTCTGCTCTTGTGCCATGAGGGCCTCCTCGGAACGGGGTCTCGACAAGCTCGACCGTCGTACTCATGACCCTACCGAGTCAGAGCCTCGAACAAGGCCTCTGCGGTCGCACATCTGTCGAGGAGTTCTCCGACGTGGGCCTTGCTGCCCCGCAACGGGTCGACCGTGGGCACCCGCTGGAGCGACTCGCGGCCGGGCAGGTCGAAGATCACCGAGTCCCAGGAGGCGGCCGCGATCCGGTCGGAGTACTTCTCCAGGCACCGGCCCCGGAAGTACGCGCGGGTGTCCTCGGGCGGGTGGTGCATCGCACGGGCCACCTCGCCGTCCTCGAGCAGCCGGTCGATCTTCCCGAGCCGCACGAGCCGTTGGTAGAGCCCCTTGTCGGGCCGGATGTCGGAGTACTGCAGGTCGATCAGGTGCAGCTTCGCGTCGTCCCACTCGAGACCGTCTCGGTCGCGGTACTGCTCCAGCAGCTTGAGCTTCGCGACCCAGTCGAGCTCGCGAGCGCACGACATCGGGTCGGTCTCGAGCCGGTCCAGGACGGACTCCCAGCGGGCCAGGACGTCGGCGGTCTGCGTGTCGACGTCGGAGCCGTAGCGGTCCTCGACGTACTTCTTGGCGAGGTCGAGGTACTCCATCTGGAGCTGGACGGCGGTGAGCGTCCGGCCGTCGTGCATCGTGAGCAGGTGCTTGAGGGTCGGGTCGTGGGAGACGGCACGGAGTGACTTCACCGGCTGCTCGACCGCCAGGTCGACCCCGATGAACCGGTCCTCGATCATCGCGAGCACCAGGGCGGTCGTGCCGACCTTCAGGTAGGTCGAGACCTCGGCGAGGTTCGCGTCGCCGATGATCACGTGGAGCCGGCGGTACTTCTCCGGGTCGGCGTGCGGCTCGTCGCGGGTGTTGATGATCGGGCGCTTCAGCGTGGTCTCGAGGCCGACCTCGACCTCGAAGTAGTCCGCGCGCTGGCTGAGCTGGAAGCCGTGCTCCCGGCCGTCCTGGCCGATCCCGACCCGGCCGGCCCCGGTGACGACCTGGCGGCTGACGAAGAAGGGTGTGAGGTGCTTGACGATCTCGCCGAACGGCGTGCTGCGCCGCATCAGGTAGTTCTCGTGGGCGCCGTACGACGCGCCCTTGTTGTCGGTGTTGTTCTTGTAGAGCAGGATCGGCGTCGACTTCGGGATGGCCGCCGCGAACCGGGCGGCGTCGAGCATGACCTGCTCCCCCGCCTTGTCCCACAGCACGATGTCGCGGGGACTCGTGCACTCGGGCGTGGAGTACTCCGGGTGCGCGTGGTCGACGTAGAGCCGGGCGCCGTTGGTCAGGATGACGTTCGCGAGCCCGAGGTCCTCGTCGGTCAGCTGGGTGGGGTCGGCCACCTCGCGGGACATGTCGAAGCCGCGCGCGTCACGCAGCGGCGACTCCTCCTCGAAGTCCCAGCGCGCGCGTCGTGCCTTCAAGGTCGCGCTGGCGTAGGCGTTGACCACCTGCGAGGACGCCACCATCGGGTTGGCGGTGGGCTGGCCCTGCACCGAGATGCCGAACTCGGTCTCGGTCCCCATGACGCGGCGCACGCTCATGGCACGAGACTACGCGGACGCGCCAGGCCCGGGCACGGGGCTCGCAGGAGTCAGTCCTCGTCGTGCCGGGGTGTCGTGGTGACGACTCTCGGTGCGCGTCAGTGAAGTCATGTCTCCCCCGAGACAGGCGGCTCCGTCGCCGGAGCCGCCTGGTTGGTCCTTCGTGGCGTCTCAGATGCCCTTGCTGCGACCCGGACGGAACTTGCCGAGCAGGAACAGCACGAGCAGGACGACGACGGCAAGAATGATGATGGTCTTCACGGAGAACCTCTTTCGTAGGGGTGCTTCTCTCGTACCCGGGAGGGGTCGCAGCAAACCTTCCGGCGGGCTAGCGTGACCGGCCATGACCGACAATTCCGCCCGGGCGCTCGCTGCCGCCGACGACCTGGGCCTGCACTACGAGGTCACCCGGCACGGTCCGGTGCGTTCGCTCGCGGAGGCCGCGGCCGCCAGGGGCGTCACCCCCTCCGCGGTGGTCAAGACCCTGGTCGTCCGGCTGACCGACGAGGACTTCAGGCTGGTGCTGGTCCCCGGTGACCGTGAGATCTCCTGGCCCAAGCTCCGGGCGCTGCTCGGGGTGAGCCGGCTCTCGATGCCCCCGGCCGACGTGGCGCTGGCCGTGACCGGTTACGTGCGCGGCACGATCACGCCCCTGGGGAGCACGACGCCCTGGCCGGTCGTCGCGGACGCGAGCATGACTGGAGCCGTCTCGCTGGGCGCCGGCGCGCACGGGGTCGCTGTCACGGTTGACGCCACCGAGCTCGTCTCGGCGCTCGGTGCCGTCGTCGCGGACGTCACCGAGCCGAGCGGCTGAGCTGCCTAGAGGTACTGGCCGGTGTTGGACACCGTGTCGATCGAGCGGCCGGGCTCGGTGCCCTGCTTGCCGGTGATGAGCGTGCGGATGAACACGATCCGCTCGCCCTTCTTGCCGGAGATGCGGGCCCAGTCGTCCGGGTTGGTGGTGTTCGGGAGGTCCTCGTTCTCCTTGAACTCGTCCACGCAGGCCTGGAGCATGTGGGTGACCCGGATCCCCTTCTGGTTGCTGTCCAGGAGGTCCTTGATGGCCATCTTCTTGGCCCGGTCCACGATGTTCTGGATCATCGCTCCGGAGTTGAAGTCCTTGAAGTAGAGGACCTCCTTGTCCCCGTTGGCGTAGGTGACCTCGAGGAAGCGGTTCTCCTCGGTCTCGGTGTACATCCGCTCGACGGTCGCCTGGATCATCCCGGCCACGCATGCATCCCGGTCACCGCCGAACTCGGCGAGATCCTCGGCGTGCAGCGGCAGGTCGGAGATGAGGTACTTGGAGAAGATGTCGCGTGCCGACTCGGCGTCGGGGCGCTCGATCTTGATCTTCACGTCGAGCCGGCCGGGACGCAGGATCGCGGGGTCGATCATGTCCTCGCGGTTGGAGGCCCCGATCACCAGGACGTTCTCGAGTGCCTCGACGCCGTCGATCTCGCTCAGCAGCTGGGGGACGATGGTGTTCTCGACGTCGGAGGAGACGCCCGAGCCGCGGGTGCGGAACAGCGAGTCCATCTCGTCGAAGAACACGATCACCGGCGTACCCATGCTGGCCTTCTCGCGGGCCCGCTGGAAGACCAGCCGGATGTGCCGCTCGGTCTCGCCGACGTACTTGTTGAGCAGCTCCGGGCCCTTGATGTTCAGGAAGTAGGACTTCCCCTCCTGGCCGGTCTTGGCCGCGACCTTCTTCGCCAGCGAGTTCGCGACCGCCTTGGCGATCAGCGTCTTGCCGCACCCGGGCGGACCGTAGAGCAGCACGCCCTTCGGGGGCTTGAGCTTGTGCTCGGTGAACAGCTCGGGGTGGAGGTAGGGCAGCTCCACCGCGTCACGGATCTGCTCGATCTGGCTGATCAGCCCGCCGATGGACTCGTAGTCGATGTCGGGGACCTCTTCGAGGACGAGCTCCTCGACCTCGGACTTGGGCACCTTCTCGTAGACGTAGCCGGAGCGCGCGTCAAGCAGCAGCGAGTCACCCGCACGGATGGTGTCGTTGCGGAGCGGCTCGGCGAGGCGTACGACGCGCTCCTCGTCGGCGTTGGCGATCACCAGGCAACGCTCGCCGTCCGCCAGCACCTCCTTGAGCATGACGACCTCGCCGAGCTGTTCGTACTCCATCGCGGCGACCACGTTGAGCGCCTCGTTGAGCATGACCTCCTGGCCACGCCGAAGGTCGTCGAGGTCGACGGACGGGCTGACGTTGACCCGCAGCTTGCGGCCGCCGGTGAACACATCGATCGAGTCGTCGTCGTTGCGGGTGAGGAAGGTGCCGAAACCGGCCGGTGGCTGCGCGAGCCGGTCGACCTCCTCCTTCAGCGTCATGATCTGGTCGCGGGCCTCGCGCAGCGTCTGGGCGAGGCGCTCGTTCTGGGCGGTCACCGCCGCCAGCGAGCGCTGCGTCTCGGCGAGGCGCTGCTCCATCGCCCGGGTGTGCACGGGGCTCTCCGCCAACCTGCGGCGCAGGTCGTGGATCTCGTCCTCGAGGAAGCCCATCTGGCTCTCGAGCTCCTCGGGCGAGCGCGACCTACCCCGCCCCGACTCGCTGTCCGATGTAGCCACGACAGTCACCTCCGCCGCATGGGTGCTTCGTCTGGCTTTCGACATTACCCGCGTGCCGGGAGATTTGAACCCGCAATCGGTCACGTGTCGTGATCAATTGGCGTTGCCACCGTTGCTGGCGGCGGCTACTCGGCGAACGGTTCCTCGGCGATGGTCGGCGGCAGCCCCACCGGACGAGGACCGGTGTAGTCCACCCCGTACGCCCCCGGCGCGGGCCGGCGCTTCTTCACCGGCGGCTGCTCCCCCGGCGCCATCCGGCGGGCGGTGACCAGGAAGCCGGTGTGCCCGATCATCTTGTGCCCCGGCCGGACGGCCAGGCCCTCGACGTGCCAGTCGCGCACCAGTGTCTCCCACGGCTGAGGCTCGGTGAAGCCGCCGTGGGCGCGGATCGTCTCGACGGTGCGCCCGAGCTGCGTCGTGGTCGCGACATAGGCGCAGACGATGCCGCCGGGGGTCAGCACCTCGGCCACGCGCTCGATGCACTCCCAGGGGGCGAGCATGTCCAAGATCACCCGGTCGACGCTGCCGTCCTCCTCGTCGAGCGCTTCGACGAGATCCCCGACCGTCAGCTTCCAGGCGGGGTGCCGGCCCGCGAAGAACTGGTCGACGTTCTGCACGGCGACGTCGGCGAACTCCTGGCGTCGCTCGTACGACGACACCCGACCGGTCGGCCCGGCCGCCCGGAGCAGGGAGCAGGTGAGCGCGCCGGAGCCGACCCCGGCCTCGACGACACGGGCGCCGGGAAAGATGTCGGCCATGGCCACGATCTGGGCCGCGTCCTTGGGGTAGACCACCGCGGCGCCCCGCGGCATGGAGACGACGAACTCGCTCAGCAGCGGACGGAAGACGAGGTACTCCCCGCCGGCCGAGGAGGTGACGGTGAAGCCCTCGGGCCGGCCGATCAGGTCGTCGTGCTCGAGGTGGCCGCGGTTGCTGAAGAAGCGCTTGCCGGCCTCGAGGCAGATGTTGTGGCGGCGGCCCTTGGCGTCCGTCAGCCGGACCCACTCGCCCTCGCGGAGCGGGCCGCGGCGCACGCCGGACCAGGACTCGTGGGCGTTCTCGTAGGAATCAGTCTCGGGGGGCATGGGGCGGAGCCTATCCGGGCGGACGGGCCGGGTTCACACTGCCGCGGAGAAGGCCCTGTCGACGTCTTCGGTGACCAGCACGCCGAACAGCAGGCCCTCCTCGTCGAGCAGGATGTACTCCGAGGCCGGGGTCCGCTGCATGGCCCGGATGAGGTCCTCGCCGGCCAGGTCGGCCGACAGGGAGAGTCCGGGCTCGATGGAGCGGGAGACGGCGCTGACCGGCAGCCAGGGACGACGATCCTCCGGGGTGGCCTGCACGGCCGCCTCGTTGACCACGCCCGAGGTGTGGCCGGTGGCGTCGAGGACCACGATGGACCCGGCCTGCTCCTCCTGCGCCCGACGTACGGCCTCGGAGAGCGGCAGGTCGTGGGGTACGGCCAGGGCACGGCGGGCGAGCACGCGGGCCCGCAATGCCGGGAGCCGGCGGCGCACCTTGGCCGACACGATCGAGGCGGATGCGCCGCCCCACAGGAACGCGGCGATCACGAACGAGAAGACGAAGTCGGTGACCGCCGTGGGCTGGCCGGTGACGAGCTCGCGGCCGAAGGGGTAGGCGAGCGCCGCGACGGCCGCGACCCGCCCGCCCCAGCCGGCCACGATCGTGCCCTGGTGGGGGTTTCCGGTGGCCTTCCAGACGGCCGCGCGCAGGACCCGGCCGCCGTCCAGCGGCAGCCCGGGGACGAGGTTGAGGACGCCGACGATCAGGTTGGCGCCGGCCAGCAGGTCGACCGTCAGGCGCAGCAGCCCGGGGGGCGTGACCAGGTGCAGCAGGACGAAGACCAGGCCCACGCCGATGCTGGTGAGCGGGCCGACCACCGAGACGCCGAACTCCCGTCCCGGGGTGTCCGGCTCGCCCTCGATCTCGGTGACACCACCCAGGAAGTGCAGCGTGATCGATCGGACCGGCAGCCCGTAGCGCTTCGCCATCAGCGCGTGCGACATCTCGTGGATGAGCACCGACAGGTAGAGCAGGACCGCGAACGCGCCGCCGGCGACGTACTTCCAGCCGCCCAGCCCCGGCTCGACCTCCTCGGCGAGCGGGGCGATCATGACGGCGATGATGACCGCGACGAGCAGCCAGGAGGAGCGGACCAGGACGTCGACGCCGCCGATCTGCCCGATGCGCAGCGTCCCCGGCTCGCGTCGGGGCGCACGGTTGTTGTCCTCCACGACTCCAAACTATCGCGAGGACCTCGCCGGAACTGTCGGCGCGGTCGCCTAGGGTCTTCTTCCATGAGCAGTGAAGCAGTGGAAGTCACGGTGGAGCGCACGGTCGTCGACGGGGTCGACGTGGTGGGCTCGCTCTCGCCGAGCCGGGCGGGCGACTTCATGACCTGCCCGTTGCTCTATCGCTTCCGCACCATCGACAAGCTGCCCGAGGCGTCGTCCCCGGACGCGGTGCGCGGCACCGTCGTGCACAAGGTGCTCGAGGACCTCTTCGACCTGCCTGCGCACCGGCGCACCCCCGACCAGGCCGCCGAGATGCTCCAGCCGGCCTGGGAGGCGATCCTCGCCGAGGACCCGGAGATCGCGGAGATGTTCGGCGCCGAGGGGCCCGAGATCGGGTCCTGGCTGGCGTCGTGCCACGAGTCACTGGCCCGCTACTTCACCCTCGAGGACCCGACCCGCCTCGAGCCGGCGGAGCGGGAGATGTACGTCGAGACGCTGCTCGACTCGAAGCTCCTCCTGCGCGGCTTCATCGACCGGCTCGACATCGCGCCCACCGGGGAGATCCGGGTGGTCGACTACAAGACCGGCCGCTCCCCCGGCGAGGCGTTCGAGGCCAAGGCGCTGTTCCAGATGAAGTTCTACGCCCTGGTCATCTGGCGCACCCGCGGCGTGGTGCCGCGGATGCTCCAGCTGATCTACCTGGGGAACGGCGAGGTGCTCCGCTACTCCCCGGACGAGGGCGACCTGCTCGCCACCGAGCGCAAGGTCGAAGCACTGTGGTCGGCGATCTCGAAGGCTCACGAGTCGGGTGACTGGCGGCCGCGCAAGAGCGCGCTGTGCGGTTGGTGCGCGCACCAGTCGGTGTGCCCCGAGTGGGGCGGCACTCCCCCGCCGCTGCCGGTGCTGCCGGTCATCGAGCGTCCCGGCGACGGTCTGGCGCCCGAGGACGTCGACTAGGCCGGCACCTCGAGCAGCACCGTGGTGCCGCGACCCGGCCCCGACTCCACGTCCAGGCGTCCGCCGGCCTCCGTGGCCAGGTCCTGCAGCGAGCGCAGGCCGAACCGGCCCTGGGGCGAGAACGCCCCAGGCACGAAGCCCACGCCGTCGTCGGCCACCCGGAGCGAGACACGCGGGCCGGATCGCCGCACCGAGACCTCGAGCCGGCTGCCACGGGCGTGCCGTGTCGCGTTGCGCACCGCCTCCTGGGCGGTCCGCCACACCAGGGCCACCGCGTCGTCGGACACTCCGGTGACGTCCTCGACACGGACCTGGACGTCGAGTCCCGCGGCGGATGCCGGGCCCACCAGCTCGTCCAGGGCGCCCGCGAGGCGGTCTGCCGCGAGCTTCGGCGGATAGATCTCCAGCACCAGCGACCGCAGCGCGCGCACGCTCCCCCGGATGCCTTCGTCCACGTGCAGCAGGCGCTGCGCGACGGCGGGCGGAGTCTCCGGCGCGGCCGCCTCGGAGGTCAGCGCGAGCGAGGCCGTCGACAGGTCCTGGACGACCCCTTCGTGGAGGTCGCGCGCGATGCGGCGACGCTCCGTCGCGGACGCGTTCACGGCGTTCTGCAGCAGCCGCTCGCGTGCCTCCGACGAGCGCGCCAGACGGCGCGTCATCAACCACAACAACGGCACCGTCAACAGCACGAGCAGGACCAGCCCGCCGAGGGTGATCGGCCGGAACGCGGCGTAGATGGTCTTGGAGTTGTCGGCGATCTCGTCCGCGGAGTAGTAGACCTCGAAGAGCAGTGGCTGTCCGCCCTTGGTCTCGATCCGCGTGTAGACCTCGAGAAGACCCTGGTCATTGATCTCGTACTCGTTCTCGAGGCGTCCGAGGTCGGAGCGCGCAGCCTCGCTGCCCCCGGCTTCCAGCACGGCCCGCGCCTGTGGGCTGAGGGTGAACTGGTCTCCGACCAGCTCGGCCTGGTCGGAGTAGACGATCGTCCCGTCGCTGTTCCAGATCTTCAGCCGGTAGACGTTCTCGACGGCCATCACGCGCTCCCGAGCCAGCCGGTCGAAGACCGCCGCCTCGATCACGCCGCCGTCCGCGAGACCCTCCGACACGAACGGCTCGACCACCGAGTGGGCCAGGATCTCCGTCGTCGTCCGGGCATCCGTGATCGCCTCGCGCTCCGCGGCGCGACGGCTCAGCGCGTCGGTCGCTAAGCCCACGGCCACGACGACGACCACGGCGGCCACGAGGAACTGGGCCACCGGGTTCCTGAGCACACGCACGACAAGCTCCTCCCGGGACGGACAGGAGAATTGTGGCGGGCGGAACGCCCCGGTTCGCGCATTTTCGACATTGTCGGCCGGATTGATATCCGATATCCCTCGGCGACAGAGCCTCAGACGCCGTTGCGCTCCGCCCAGAGCGCGGCCTGGGTGCGGTCGGTCACCTCGAGGCGTTGGAAGATCGAGGTGAGGTGCGCCTTGACCGTGCGCTCCGAGATCCCGAGCCGGCGGCCGATCTGCTTGTTGGCCAGCCCTTGGCGGACCAGCGCGAGCACCTCCACCTCCCGACTGGTGAGCTGCGGGCCCCGGTCGCTGGTCAGCCCGGCGTGCCGGGAGCTGAGCAGCTCGCGGGCCGCGCGCGGGTGCAGCGGGGACTCGCCGCGGCTGACCGCCCGGATCCCCTCGAGGATGTCCTCCGGGTCGGCGTCCTTCAGCAGGTAGCCGACCGCGCCCGCGTCGAGGGCGGCGACGATCCGCTCCCCGTCGGAGTACGACGTCAGAATCACCACCTCGGCGCCGACCCGCTCGTCGAGGATCGCCCGCGTCGCGGCGACCCCGTCCATGCGAGGCATCTGCAGGTCCATCAGCACGACCCCCGGACGCGTGGCCCGGACGACCTCGAGTGCCTCGACGCCGTCGGCTGCGGTGCCGACCACCTCCATGTCCCCCGCTGCCTCGACGAGCTGGGCGAGGCCGCCACGCACGACGGCGTGGTCGTCGACCAGGACGATCCGGATCATCGGCGTACCTCCAGCCGCACCGCGGTGCCGGCCCCCGGCGCGGACGTGACCCGAAGGGCGCCACCGGAGTCCGCGATCAGGCTCTCCAGTCCCCGCAGCCCGAAGTGGGTGCGGTCGCGCACCTCGGCCGGGTCGAAGCCGCAACCGTCGTCGACGACCTCGAGCACGACGAGCGGCCCCTCTGTCCGGACGTCGACGGAGAGCTCGCTGGCCCCGGCGTGCCGGAGGCTGTTGCGCACGGCCTCCTGTGCGACCCGCCAGACCAGGGCTACGTCGCCTTCGGGAAGGTCCGGCAGCTCCCCCACGGTCACCCGTGCGGTGACGCCTGCCCCCGCCGCCGGGGCGACGAGGTCCTCGAGCGCTGCCGCCACGCCGGCCGTGCGCAGGTCCGGCGGGTGGATCTCGACGAGGAGCGAGCGCAGTGACCGGAGCGAACCGCGCATCGACGTCGCCATCGCCTCGAGCGAATCCGGGGTTGCTCCCCCGTCGCGGGCCGATGCCGAGAGCGCGAAGGCGGTGCCGGTGAGGTCCTGCACCACGGTGTCGTGCAGGTCCCGGGCGATCCGCCGACGCTCCGCATCCGAGGCGTGGACCGCTGCGGTCAGCAGACGCTCGCGGTCCCTGGCCGCCCGGGCAAGTCGCCTGGTCAACACCCAGATCAGCGGCGTCGCGACGGCCGCCAGGGCCAAGAGCCCACCGACGACGATGGGGCGGAACGACGCGAGGACCGACGCGCTGCGCGCCTCGATGTCCGACGCCGAGTAGTACACCTCGAACAGCAGCGGCTCGCCCTCCGGCGAGGCGATCCTGGTGTAGACCTCGAGCAGGCCAGCCGGGTCGGTCTCGAAGCGGTTCTCGGGCTTGGACAGGTCCGACTCCTCCGCATCCACCCCACCGCCCCGGAGCACGACCTGTTCGTCCTCGCCGAGGGCGTAGGAGCTGCCGATGAGGTGCGTCTCGTCGGAGTAGACGATCGTGCCCGTGCGGTCCCAGATCTTGATCCGGGCCACGTCCTCGACGAGCAGCCGGTCGAGCACCACCCGGTCCAGCCGGTCGACCGCGCCCACGTCCCCGTCGACGAGCCCGCGTGGCAGCGCCGGCTCCGCGACCGAGCGGGCGAGCAGCTCCGTGGTCGCGACCGCCCGGTCGATCGCCTCCCGGGAGGCAGCACGCTCGCTCAGCCGGTCGGAGGCGACGAGGACCACGGTGAGCAGGAGGAAGCCCGCCGCCAGGAACTGCGCGACGGGGCTCCGGACCACTCGCACCACGGACCTCCTCCGGCCTTTCGGGGTCAGTATGCGCAGGCAAGGAGTCAGAAGTTCAGCACTCCACGACATACCTCGTCGGTGCGCGGGTTGCGGGCGCGGAAGACGATCCTGTCCGTGCCCTTGGCGTTGACGATGACGCGGCGCATCTCGAACGAGCCGCTCGGGCCCTGGGTGGTGGCCTTTCCCTTGGCCGACAGCGACCCGTTGTGGCGCAGCCGCCAGCGCCAGGTCTGGCCGTTCTTGTTGCTGTCCACCTCGCCCTCGACCTCGATACGGCCGTCCTCCGGACCTGCCTTGAGCTTCCAGTCGGTGCTTCCGCTGCAGGAGCCACGCTTGATGACGTCGTCGTCGCCGGCGTACGCCGGTGCGGCCGTCAGTGCGGGGGTCAGGCCGAGGGCGACGAGGGTCGCGATCGCCGTGGTACGCCGGTTGCGGGTCGAGGTGTTCATGGGGAGCCTCCTGGGCCGGTTGCTGGGGTGCTTCCAGCCTCGGCCCGCGGCAGGGCTGCCCACCATTGTCCGGTGGTACTACGACCAGGCGGTCGTCGGCAGGGTCTTGGCGGTGAGGCCGACCAGGGTGTCCACGAGCACCCGGCGGTCACCCGGCAGCACCGGCACGTGGTTCGGCACCACGAGGACCTGGCAGCCGGCGGCCTCTGCTGAGCGGGCCCCGGTGTTGGAGTCCTCGATGGCGACCGCCTGGCTGGGGTCGACTCCGAGGATCGCCGCGGCCTTCTGGTAGGGCTCCGGGTGCGGCTTCCCCTGCGACACGGAATCGCCGGTGACCACCACCTCGAAGGTGTCCTCGGGCAGGGCCCTCAGCACCGGCGCCACGAAGCGGCGGTAGGACATCGTCACGAGCGCGCACCGGACCCCGTGTGCACGGAGGTCGGCGAGCAGCTCGACGGCACCGGGGCGCCACGGCACGGCTCGCTCGATCCGCTCCACCACCTTGTCGAGGAGCTCCTCGACGATCTGCGACGGCTCGATGGCGATCCCGGAGTGCTCACGGATGTAGCGCCCCGAGACCAGCAGGTCGTTCCCGACCAGGTTGAGCGCGTGCTCGTGGCTCCAGGTGCCGCCGTGCTCCTCGACGAGCTCGTACTCCGACTCGATCCAGTAGGGCTCGGTCTCGACCAAGGTGCCGTCCATGTCCCACAGGACGGCCTCGGGCAGCGCCATCAGTCCTCGGGCTCGTAGCCGAGGTTCGGAGCGAGCCACCGCTCCGCCTCGCGCAGGGTCATCCCCTTGCGCCCGGCGTAGTCCTCGACCTGGTCCTTGGCGATGCGGCCGACCACGAAGTACTGCGACTGCGGGTGGGAGAAGTACCAGCCACTCACCGCGGCGCCCGGCCACATGGCCATGCTCTCGGTCAGCTCGATGCCCGTCTCGGCATGCACGTCGAGGAGCTCCCAGAGCTTGAGCTTCTCGGTGTGGTCCGGGCAGGCCGGGTAGCCGGGTGCCGGGCGGATGCCGGCGTACGACTCCTTGATCAACGCCTCGTTGTCCAGCTGCTCGTCGGAGGCATAGCCCCAGAACTCCTTGCGGACCCGCTCGTGCATGCGCTCGGCGAACGCCTCCGCCAGCCGGTCGGCGAGCGACTCGAGCAGGATCGCGCTGTAGTCGTCGAGCGCCTCCTTGAACTCGGCGATCTTCTCCTGGCTTCCGAGGCCTGCAGTGACGGCGAACGCGCCGACGTAGTCGGTGAGCCCGGTCTCCTTGGGAGCGACGTAGTCGCCGAGCGAGCGGTTGGGCACGCCTTCGCGGTGCTCGCCCTGCTGGCGCAGGTTGCACAGCGTGGTCAGCACCTCGGTGCGCGACTCGTCGGAGTAGACCTCGATGTCGTCGCCCACGGCGTTGGCCGGGAAGAGGCCGATCACACCCTGGGCCCGCAGCCACTTCTCGTCGATGAGGCGGTCGAGCATCGCCTGGCCGTCGTCCCACAGCTTGCGGGCCGCCTCCCCGGTCGTGGGGTTGTTGAGGATGTCGGGGAACTTGCCCTTCATCTCCCAGGCGTTGAAGAACGGCTGCCAGTCGATGTAGCGGCGCAGCTCCTCGAGTGAGTAGTCGGTGAACGTGCGCACGAAGTGCGGCTGGGGGTCGTTGCGGCGCTCCCCGGGCCGGTGGGACCACACGTCCTTCGCCTGCGCCTGGAGGGCGCGCGGCTTGGGCGGGTGGTAGCCCTCCCAGGTCACCGGGGTGCGGTTCTCACGTGCCTTCGCGATCGGCAGCACCTTGCGGTCGTTGAGCTTGGATGCGTGCCGGGTCCGGATGGAGTCGTAGTCGGCCTTCACGTCGTCCATGAGCGCGTCCCGGCGCTCGTCGGACAGCAGCGAGGACGCCACCGGCACGGAGCGGGACGCGTCCTTCACCCACACGACGGGACCGTGGTAGCGCGGGTCCACCTTGACCGCGGTGTGGGCGCGGGACGTCGTGGCGCCGCCGATCAGCAGCGGGATCTCGAGACCCTGGCGCTCCATCTCGGCCGCGAAGTTCACCATCTCGTCCAGGGACGGCGTGATCAGGCCGGAGAGGCCGATCAGGTCGGCACCGATCTCGCGCGCCTTGTCGATGATCTTCTGCGCGGGGACCATCACGCCGAGGTCGACGACCTCGTAGTTGTTGCACTGCAGGACCACGCCGACGATGTTCTTGCCGATGTCGTGGACGTCGCCCTTCACCGTGGCCATCACGATCGTGCCCTTGGTGCGGGACTGCTGCCGGTCGTCGGTCAGCTTCTCGGACTCGATGTACGGGATCAGGTAGGCGACGGCCTTCTTCATCACCCGGGCGGACTTCACCACCTGGGGCAGGAACATCTTGCCGTCGCCGAAGAGGTCGCCGACGACGTTCATGCCGTCCATCAGCGGGCCCTCGATCACCTCGATCGGGCGGCCGCCCCGCTCGGCGATCAGCTGGCGTAGCTCCTCGGTGTCGGACTCGGCGAACTCGTCGATGCCCTTGACCAGGGCGTGCGTGATGCGCTCGCCCACCGGGAGCGAGCGCCAGGCCTCGTCGGCCACCTCGGGCGTGGACCCGTCGCCGGCGAACTTCGGGGCGATCTCCAGCAGCCGCTCGGTGCTGTCCGGCCTCCGGTTGAGCACGACGTCCTCGATCCGCTCGCGCAGCTCGGCGTCGATCTCGTCGTAGACGACCAGTGCGCCTGCGTTGACGATGCCCATGTCCATGCCGGCCTTGATCGCATGGAACAGGAAGACCGCGTGGATGGCCTCACGCACCGGGTTGTTGCCACGGAACGAGAACGAGACGTTGGAGACGCCGCCGGAGACGAGCGAACCGGGCAGGTTCTGCTTGATCCAGCGGGTGGCCTCGATGAAGTCGAGCCCGTAGTCGGCGTGCTCCTCGATGCCCGTCGCCACCGCGAACACGTTGGGGTCGAAGATGATGTCGGTCGGCGAGAAGCCGACCTGCTCGGTGAGGATGTCGTAGGCGCGCTTGCAGATCGCTTTGCGGCGCTCGAGGTTGTCGGCCTGGCCGTCCTCGTCGAACGCCATGACGACGACGGCGGCGCCGTACTTGCGGCACAGGCGCGCCTGCTCGACGAACTTCTCCTCACCTTCCTTGAGGGAGATGGAGTTGACGACGGGCTTGCCCTGCAGGCACTTCAGCCCGGCTTCGATGACCTCCCACTTGGACGAGTCGACCATCACCGGCACGCGGCAGATGTCGGGCTCGCTCGCGACGAGCTTCACGAAGCGGTCCATCGCGGCGACGCCGTCGATCATCCCCTCGTCCATGTTGATGTCGATGACCTGCGCGCCGGCCTCGACCTGCTGCCGGGCGACCGACAGGGCGGTGTTGTAGTCGCCCTCCTTGATCAGCCGGCGGAACCGGGCCGAACCGGTGATGTTGGTCCGCTCGCCGACGTTGACGAAGAGCGAGTCCGCCGTGATCGTCACGGGCTCAAGCCCGGAAAGCCGGCAGGCCTGGGCGACCTGGGCCGGGACACGGGGCGCCTTGCCCTTGGTGGCGGTGGCGATCGCGGTGACGTGGGCCGGTGTGGTGCCACAGCATCCGCCCAGCAGGTTCACCAGCCCGCTGTTCGCGAACTCCTCCAGCACCTCCGCGGTCTGCTCCGGAGCCTCGTCGTACTCGCCGAACGCGTTGGGCAGCCCGGCGTTCGGGTAGCAGGACACGAAGCAGTCCGCGATGCGCGACAGCTCGGCGACGTAGGGGCGCATGTCCGAGGCGCCGAGCGCGCAGTTCAGGCCGACGGCGAGCGGCCGGGCGTGACGCACGGAGTTCCAGAACGCCTCGGTCACCTGGCCCGAGAGGGTGCGCCCCGACGCGTCGGTGATCGTCCCCGAGATCACGACCGGCCAGCGACGACCCCGGTCCTCGAAGAGGGTCTCCAGCGCGAAGATCGCGGCCTTGGCGTTGAGCGTGTCGAAGATGGTTTCCACCAGCAGCAGGTCAGCGCCCCCGTCGACAAGGCCGTTCGCCTGCTCGAGGTAGGCATCGACGAGCTCGTCGAACGTGATGTTCCGCTTGCCCGGGTCGTTGACGTCCGGCGAGATCGAGGCCGTGGTGTTGGTCGGGCCCATGGCGCCTGCGACGTAGCGCGGTCGGTCCGGTGTCTGCGCGGTGACCGCGTCGCACTCCAGCCGAGCCAGCCGGGCGGACTCGACGTTCATCTCGTAGGACAGCTCCGACATCGCGTAGTCGGACTGCGAGATTCGTTGCGCGTTGAAGGTGTTTGTCTCGACGATGTCGGCGCCGGCGTCGAGGTACTCCCGGTGGATGCTGCGGATGACATCGGGCCGGGTCAGGCTGAGCAGGTCCGCGTTGCCCTTGAGGTCCTGCCCCCAGTCCGCGAAGCGCTCGCCGCGGTAGTCCTCCTCGGTGAGGTCGAACCGCTGGATCATCGTGCCCATCGCGCCGTCCATCACGAGGATCCGGTCGCGCAGGGCGACGCTCAGCTCCTCGGTGAGGTCGGGACGGACTGTCGACGGTTCAGGCACGGGTCTCCTCATGGGTGGTCTCGGCCGGCGCGCGCCCCTGGTCCGGGCGGGCCGACTCGTCAGCCAGCGTAGGCGTCGGGCTCCAGAGCCCGACGGACGGTTCCGGATCCTGACATGTGCGTCTCACATCCTGTCAGGTGCGGGAGAGCGAGTTCCGTACGCCGCCGCCACGGCGGGACCAGTGCCTCACCCGACGCCTCGCCCGATACGTTGCGCAACGCCCACCGCGGCGCTGGGCGTGACATAGGCTGGCTGTGTGATCGAGATCGAAGACGTTCCGGAGCTCCGCTCCCCCGTTCTCATCGCCGCGTTCGAGGGCTGGAACGACGCTGCCGACGCGGCCTCATCGGTCATCGACCACCTGATGAAGGTCTGGAACGCCCGCGTGGTCGCGGCGATCGACCCCGAGGAGTTCTACGACTTCCAGATGAACCGGCCCATCGTCGGCGTCAACGACGAGGGCATGCGCCGCATCACCTGGCCCTCGACCCAGCTTGCCGTCGCCTCGCCTCCGGGCGCGCTGCGCGACGTGATCCTGCTGCGCGGCATCGAGCCCAACATGCGCTGGCGGCAGTTCTGCGCGGAGCTGATCGTCGCCTCCACCGAGCTCGGTGCCGAGCTCGTGGTGACGCTCGGCGCGCTGCTCGCGGACACCCCGCACACCCGGCCGATCCCCGTCACAGGGACAGCGACCGAGCCCGACCTGTCGGACCGGTTGAAGCTGGAGCAGTCCAACTACGAGGGACCGACCGGCATCGTCGGCGTGTTCCAGGACGCCTGCACTCAGCGCGACATCCCGGCGGTGTCCTTCTGGGCCGCGGTGCCTCACTACGTCGCCCAGCCGCCCTGCCCGAAGGCCACGCTCGCCCTCGTCGGGCAGCTCGAGGACCTGCTCGAGATCAGCATCCCGCTCGACGACCTGCCCGAGGAGTCCCGGGCCTGGGAGCGCGGGGTCGACGAGCTCGCCGAGGAGGACGAGGAGATCGGCGACTACGTCCGGGCACTGGAGGAGACCCGCGACACCGCCGACCTGCCCGAGGCCAGCGGAGAGGCGATCGCCCGAGAGTTCGAGCGCTACCTCAAGCGTCGCGACACCGGCGACGACTGAGCCACTCACCCCGCTCCGACATCGGTATGGGTTGGGCGCGGAATCCGCTCCCCGGCTCCACCGTTGTCGGTGGTCTCAGAGCAGGATGCCGAGGCGGGCATCGACGAGGCGTCGTACGACGTCCCCGGCGCCGGCCTCGGAGCGGTCGACGCCCTCGTTCGTGGCGCTGGCCCAGCGCTGGAGCACGGTGAGCGCCAGCGGGGCGTTCAGGTCGTCAGCCAGCGCCTGGCGCACCGCCGGGACCAGCGCCGAGGTGACTGCGCCCTCGGGCCGCTCGACCGCCGCACGCAGGGTCGCGAGGAGCTCCAGGGCGTGCTCGAGGTCGGCGTCGGTCCACTCCCAGTCCGTCCGGTAGTGGTGCGCCAGCAGGGCGAGCCGCACCGCCATGGGATCGACGCCGAGCTCGCGCAGCTTCGACACGAAGACCAGGTTGCCCTTGGACTTCGACATCTTCTCGCCGTGGTAGCCGACCATGCCGGCGTGGACGTAGGCCCGCGCGAAGGTCAGCCCCTCGAAGGCCGCCTGCGCCTCGGAAGCGCTCATCTCGTGGTGCGGGAAGACCAGGTCGCTGCCCCCGCCCTGGACGTCGAACTCCTCGCCCAGGAACCGGAGGGCGATCGACGAGCACTCGACGTGCCAGCCGGGACGGCCGCGGCCGAGCGGCGTGTCCCAGGCCGGCTCACCGGGGCGCTCCGCCTGCCACAGCAGGCAGTCCAGCGGGTGCTTCTTGCCCGGCCGGTCCGGGTCACCGCCCCGCTCGGGGAAGACCTCGAGCATCCGCTGCTCGTCGTAGCCGGACACCTGGCCGAACCGCGGGTCGTGGTGAACGGAGAAGTACAGGTCGCCGTCGACCTCGTAGACGGCGCCGCGGTCGCGCAGCTGCTGGACGAGCTCGACGGCCAGCGGGATCGACTCGACGGCCCCGATGTACTCGTCCGGCGCCAGCACGCGCAGCGCGGTCATGTCGTCGCGGAACAGCTGGATCTGCTCCTCGGCGAGCTGCTCCCAGTCGACGCCGGTCGCGGTGGCACGCTCGAGGAGCGGGTCGTCGACGTCAGTGACGTTCTGGACGTAGCGGACCTCGTGGCCGGCGTCGCGCCAGGCGCGGTTCACCAGGTCGAAGGCGATGTAGGTCGCGGCATGTCCGAGGTGGGTCGCGTCGTACGGCGTGATCCCGCAGACGTACATCCGGGCGGTCGCCTCAGGGGTGGTCGGCTGCACCGATCCGCGTGCCGAGTCGTGCAGCCGGAGCGCCGGGGCAACTCCGAAGGCGTCCAGGCTGGGCACGTCCGGGCTCGTCCACGCTCGCATGCGGGAAGCCTAACGAACGCCCTCCCGGCGGGGTGCCGCGGCGTCGGCTCAGAACGCCGGCCACGGGATCGCAGGCCACGACCCGGAGGGCAGCGGCATCGTGCGCCGGGCGAGCAGGTCCGCGCAGCGCCGGCCGACGGCTCCGGCCTCCCGGCGGCTGAGCAGCTCGGCCAGCCGGGCGGAGACCTGGGAGCCCGCCGAGGCCAGGTCACCCGTCAGCCGCTCCAGGGCGGGCAGGTCGTCCGCCTCCAGCGGCTGCTCGGCCCAGCCCCACAGGACCGTGCGCAGCTTGTCCTCCTCGTGGAAGCACACGCCGTGGTCGACGCCGTGACGGTGTCCGCCCGGCATGGCCAGGACGTGACCGCCCTTGCGGTCGGCGTTGTTCACCAGCACGTCGAAGATCGCCATGCGGCGCAGGGGCGCGGAGTCCTCGTGCACCAGCGACACCTCCTCGTCGTCGCCGTCGCGGGCGTCGAGGACGTGCAGGAAGCCTTCGGGGAGCCTCCCGCGCGGGACGATGTCCACCGGGGCCTGCCCGGGGTCGGGCTCGCGCCAGGCCTGGACCATGCCGTGGCCGGCGGGGCCGTCGCGCAGCACGGTCGGCGGCACCACGTCCCAGCCCAGCGCCTCGGAGACGACGTACGCCGCCACCTCGCGCCGGGCCAGCGTGCCGTCGGGGAAGTCCCAGAGCGGCCGCTCCCCGGCGACGGGCTTGTAGACACAGGCGACCGTGCCCTCCTCGGAGGTCACGCGGCCGTAGAACGTCGCGTTGGAGGCGGGCAGGATCCGCCCCTCGAGCTCCAGTTCACCCGCGAGGAGCGGGTGCAGGGCAGCGGTCATTCCGCCGTACGACGAAAGCCGTTGGCGCGCGGACAGAGATGCCCGGCCGGGTCGACCGGGCCGCCGCAGAACGAGCACGGAGGTCGGCCGGCGGAGACGACCGCCTGGGCGCGCTTGGTGAACGCCCGGGCCTGGCCCGCGGGCAGCCGGACGACGAGCATCTCCTCCGGCTCCGGGTCGTCGATCTCCTCCTCCGGGGTGCCCGGCTCGACCACCGACTCCTCGGCGTAGGGGAAGACCTCGATCACGATGCGCTCGTCGGTGGCGTCCCAGGCCAGCGTCATCGTGCCGGCCCGGAACTCCTCGACGATGGGCTGCTCGAGCGGCTCGTTGTCGTCGAGCGCGACGGGAGTGACGGCCGGGATGGTCGCCTCGCCCTCGTCGGTGCGGATCAGCTCGTCGAGCAGCTCGTCGATGCGCTCGGCCAGCACGGAGACCTGCTGCTTCTCCAGCGCCACGGTCGTCACCCGGGCGCCGGAACGCGCCTGGAGGAAGAAGGTGCGCTGCCCGGGAGGGCCGACCGTCCCCGCGACGAAGCGCTCGGGCGGGTCGAAGCTGTGGATCACCGTCGCCATGACTTGCAGCCTAGGGGGTGCCGGAAGGGCCGGACTTGCGGCCTGCCGGACCGGACCCGCCACCCACGGCCGCGTCACTGTCGAGCCTGCGGCGGCCCTTCTTCGCGGGCGGCGGCTTGAGGTGCGCCAGATCCCCTGCCGCGGTGTTGGCCGCGACGACGAACGGCCGCAACGGCGTGTAGCGCACGACCGACAACGAGGCCGGATCGACGACGATCCGCTGGAACGCGTCGAGGTGCATGCCGAGGGCGTCGGCGAGCACCGCCTTGATCACGTCACCGTGGCTCACCGCGACCCAGACGGCCTCCGGTCCGTGCTCGGCCTCGACGCGGGCGTCCCAGCGGCGTACCGCCTCCACGGCCCGCGCGGCCATCGCCGCCATCGACTCGCCGCCGGGGAAGGCGGCCGCGCTCGGATGCGCCTGCACGGTGCGCCAGAGGTCCTCCTTGGCGAGGGTCTTGAGCTCACGGCCGGTCCAGTCGCCGTAGTCGCACTCGAGCAGACCCTTGTCGGTCGCCACCTTCAGCCGCGTGGGCTGGGCGGTGTTCAGCTCCCGCGCGGTCTGCCGGCAGCGCTCCAGGGGGCTCGTGACGATGGCCGCCAGCGGGAGCCTCGCGAGGCGCTCCCCCGCGGACCGGGCCTGCTCGAGGCCGAGGTCGTCGAGACCCACGCCCTTGGTCCGGCCGGCCAGGACCCCGGTCGCGTTCGCGGTGGTGCGGCCGTGTCGGGCCAGGATGACCGTTGCCATGGAAAGCAACACTAGTGGCCTAGCCTCGGGACCATGATCGTCGACAGCGCGTTGTACCGCGACGGGGTGCGCATCCCGCTGACCTGCGCCAAGGACGACCTTCCGAAGGTCCAGGCGTCCGTGGAGCAGCCCGGCGACTTCGTCTGGGTGGGGCTGCACGAGCCGGTCGAGGGCGAGCTCGCCAAGGTGGCGGAGGTCTTCGCGCTGCACCCGCTGGCGGTCGAGGACGCCCTGCACGCGCACCAGCGACCGAAGCTCGAGCGCTACGACGACGGCATCTTCCTGGTGCTCAAGACGCTCTGGTACGTCGACGAGGACGACGCCGTGGAGACCGGCGAGATCAACCTCTTCGTCGGCCGGGACTTCGTGATCAGCGTCCGGCACGGCGAGGGCACCGAGCTGCACACGGCACGGCTCGACCTGGAGCAGCAGACGGCCGTGCTGGGGCACGGGCCGTCGGCGGTCGTCTACGCGATCTGCGACCGGGTGGTCGACAGCTACGAGGCGGTCTCCCGGGCACTCGAGATCGACGTCGACGAGGTCGAGGAGTCCGTGTTCTCCCCCACCCGCACCCACGACTCACGACGGATCTACGTGCTCAAGCGCGAGCTCGCGGAGGTACGCCGCGCCGTGAACCCGTTGCGTGAGCCGATGAAGCGCTTCTCGACCGGGTCGGTCCCCGCCGTCTCGCAGGACGCCGCGCCGTTCTTCCGCGACGTCGCCGACCACCTGACCCGGGTCTCGGAGACGATCGAGACCCTCGACACGCTGCTGTCCACGGCGTTCGACGCACACCTGGCGCGGATCAGCGTCGAGCAGAACCAGGACATGCGCAAGATCTCGGCGTGGGTCGCCATCGCCGCCGTCGGCACGCTGGTGGCCGGCATCTACGGCATGAACTTCCAGCACATGCCCGAGCTCGGCTGGCGCTACGGCTACGCGCTCGCCATCGGCGTCATGGTGGTGTCGGCGGTCGTGCTCTACCGCATGTTCAAGAAGTCCGGGTGGCTCTGACCCCGCTCAGGCCGCGAGCACCCCGGTGGCCACCAGGGTGAGGGTGAACCCACCCAGCACGATCCGGTAGATCACGAACGGCAGGTAGGACCTCGTGCTGACGTAGCGCAGCAGCCACGCGATGGCGGCGTACCCGACCAGGAACGACACGAACGTCGCGACCAGCGTCTCCCAGACCCCGAAGATGTTCTCGCCTCCGGGGATCTCCGGGAGCTCGAACAGCCCGGCGCCCACCACCGCGGGGATCGCGAGCAGGAAGGCGAACCGGGTCGCGGACTCCCGGTCGTAGCCGAGGAAGCGGCCCATGCTGATCGTGGCTCCCGACCGCGAGACACCCGGGATCAACGCACAGGCCTGGGCCAGGCCGAACAGCACGGAGTGCTTGAGGCTCATGTCACCGACCGCGCGATCCGTCCGACCGACCTTGTCCGCGATGCCGAGGATGATGCCGAGCACGATCAGCGTCGTGCCGATGATCCAGAGGTTGCGGAAGTCCTGCTCGATGATGTCCTTGAGCAGGATGCCGAGGATCACGATCGGGAGCGACCCGACGATGATGTACCAGCCCATCCTCGAGTCCAGCTTGCCGCGCAGCTCGGGCTTGTAGAGCGACTGCACCCAGGCCTTGCCGATCCGCCAGATGTCCTTGCGGAAGTAGATGAGCACCGCCAGCTCGGTGCCGATCTGGATGACCGCGGTGAAAGCCGCCCCCGGGTCGCCCCAGCCGAACAGCTCCGGGAAGATCCGCAGGTGCGCCGAGCTCGAGATCGGCAGGAACTCCGTGAGCCCCTGGAGCAGGCCGAGGAAGACGGCCTTGAGGAAGTCGAGCACGTACGCTCCTGATCACTCGTCGGGGTCACTGGTCGCCGGTCGAGTGCAAACCCTACGGGCCGGGGCGGCGCCGGCGGCGCCGGGACCGAGCGTGATGTGCGTCGCTGACCGGCGAGGCGAGCGGCCGTGGGCGCGGCGGCCGGATAGCGTTGCGCCCATGCAGCAGCGTTACCTGGGTCGCACCGGCCTCAAGGTGTCCCGGCTGGGACTCGGCACGCTCACCTGGGGCCGTGACACCGACGAGCACGAGGCCCGGGACCAGCTCGTGTCGTTCGTCGACGCGGGCGGCACGCTGCTCGACACCGCCGCCGGCTACGGCGACGGCGCGTCCGAGGAGCTGATCGGGTCCCTGCTCGGCGAGACGGTCCGCCGCGAGGACGTCGTGCTCGCCACCAAGGCGGGGATCAGCCGTGCCCGGGGCGTTCGCGAGACGAACGTCTCGCGCGGCTACCTGATCTCCACCCTCGACGCCTCGCTGAAGCGGCTGCGCGTCGACCACGTCGACCTGTGGCAGGTTCACACCTGGGCCGACGACACCCCCCTCGAGGAGACCTTGAGCGCGCTCGACTACGCCGTGTCGAGCGGGCGGGCGTCGTACGTCGGCGTCTCCAACTACTCAGGCTGGCAGAGCGCCCAGGCCGCCACCTGGCAGCGGGCCGTCCCGGGTCGCGCCACCCTCGCCTCCACGCAGGTGGAGTACTCCCTGCTCAACCGCAGGGTCGAGGCCGAAGTGCTGCCGGCCGCGTCCGCCCTCGGCCTCGGCGTGCTGCCGTGGTCGCCTCTCGGGCGCGGCGTGCTGACCGGCAAGTACCGCACCGGCACACCCGCGGACTCCCGTGCCGCGTCGCCCCACTTCTCCAACTTCGTCGGCAGCTACCTCGACGACCGCAGCGCGCGGATCGTGGAGGCGGTCGTCCGGGCGGCCGACGGCCTCGAGCTGACACCCCTCGAGGTCGCCCTCGCCTGGGTGCGCGACCGTCCGGGGGTGACCGCTCCTGTCGTCGGCGCGCGCACCGCGGCCCAGCTCAAGGGTTCGCTGACGGTGGAGGACGTGGTCCTGCCGCCCGAGATCGTCGCCGCGCTCGACGACGTGTCCGCCGACTCCTGAGTCCAATGCGCGGACACGGCACACCCGCCGTGGCACGATGAAGCATGTCCTCGGAACGGCTGAGCACCACCGCGAAGCGGTCGGCGCTGCGCCCGGGTGTGGAGTTCGAGTTCGAGCGGCTGACCATCTCGCGTGAGTTCTCCCGCAACGCAGTGACCCGCATGCTCGTCGAGCGGATCGAGCGTGGGGGCTGGGAGCTCGACCGGCTCCGGCTGCTGCCGGACGGCACCCGCAAGGTGGTGCTCCGGCGCAAGATCATCCGGCAGCTGCGGCCGTCGTACGTCTGAAAAGCCTCTTCGCGGGTCAGGCCTGGTCGAGGAACCGGTCGAACACCCGCGCCCCGAACTCCAGTGCGTCGGTCGGCACCCGCTCGTCGACGCCGTGGAACAGCGCGGTGAAGTCCAGGTCGGCCGGCAGCCGCAGTGGCGCGAACCCGAAGCAGCGGATCCCGAGCTTGTGCCAGTGCTTGGCGTCGGTGCCACCGGACATCAGGTACGGCGCGACCTTGGCCTCGGGGTCCTCCGCGAGGATCGAGGCACTCATCGCGTCGACCAGATCGCCGTCGAACGTGGTCTCGAGGCCGGCCTGCTTGCTCACGTAGTCGATCTTCACGTCGTCGCCCACGAGATGGGCCAGCGTCGCGAAGAACTCGTCCTCGTAGCCCGGCAGGAAGCGGCCGTCGACGTGGGCCGTCGCCTCGCCCGGCACCACGTTCACCTTGTAGCCGGCGTCGAGCATGGTCGGGTTCGTGGTGTTGCGGATGACCGCACCGAGCATCCGCGCCGCGGAGCCGAACTCCTCCACCAGCGCCTCGGCGTTCTGCGGCGTCGCCTCGACACCCGCGACCTCGCCGACGGCGGAGAGGAGCACCTGCATGGACGGTGTGAGCCGGACCGGCCAGGCGTGCGTGCCGATCCGTGCGACGGCCTTCGCCAGGGTGGTCACGGCGTTGTCCGGGTGGCGCATCGAGCCGTGCCCGGCGTTCCCGGTCGCGGTGAGCCGCATCCAGGCCATGCCTTTCTCTGCGGCCTCGATCAGGTAGAACCGCTGGCCGCGCACGGTGGTGCTGAAGCCGCCGACCTCACCGATGCCCTCGGTGCAGCCCTCGAGCAGGTCAGGTCGCTGGAGCACGAGCTGCTCGGCGCCCTGGTGGCCGCCGGCTTCCTCGTCGGCGGTGAAGCACAGCACCATCGGCCGCTCCGGCACCGCCCCGGCGCGGGCCCGCGCGCGCACGACGGAGAGCAGCATCGCATCGAAGTCCTTCATGTCGACGGCGCCGCGGCCCCACAGGTAGCCGTCCTTGATCTCCCCGGAGAACGGGTGCACCTGCCAGTCGTCGGCGTTCGCCGGTACGACGTCCAGGTGGCCGTGCAGGAGCAGGGCGTCGCGGTCCGCTCCCCCCGTGCCGCCCCACCGGGCCACGACGTTCGTGCGGCCGGGCGCGCCCTCGAAGAGCTCGGCCTCGATGCCGACCTCGTCGAGCAGCGCGGCCACGTGCTCCGCGGCCTTGCGCTCCCCCGGCCCCGTACCGTCCCCGTAGTTGGTGGTGTCGATCCGGAGCAGGTCACGGCAGATGTCCACGACCTCGGCTGCGGGGTCGTACGTCTGGGCCTCGCTCTGCGTGCTCATGGCCCCATCCTTACAGGCTCGGTGCCGGGGCGCCCGATGCGAGGTTTCCGGCCAGGCTTTGCTACAGTTTCGTCGCGCTCAGGGCTCGCTCTAGAGTTGTGGGCGCGGCACAAGAAAGACACCTTGTCCGGGTGGCGGAATAGGCAGACGCGCTAGCTTGAGGTGCTAGTCCTCGTATAGAGGGTGGGGGTTCAAGTCCCCCCTCGGACACCAACGAAGTGGGCCTCGCCCCATCATCAGGTAGCCCTGGTGGTGGGGCGCTTTTCGTTTTCCCGCAGCCCCTTAAGGTGCCCTCCCCCGGCCTCACCCATGCGCCCGTCCCCGGGCCGTCTAGCCAGCCTTAAAGGTCGCGCCGGGGGGTGCCGATCCTCACGAACGTCAAGCGACGCCACGCAGTCAATGACGGGATTCGAGCTCCATGACAGGAATCGTGACCAACCGGTCCCACCAATCAGGGGTGTCCAACGGGTGGGGACGGCACCGGCAAGACGGGGACGAGCAAGGCGATCAGCCACCAACCCGGCGCGACAGCTCGTTCTTCGCACTCTCGACCTGGTCGCTGCGCCGGAAGGTCGCACTGGCCCTGGCGATCCCGTTGATACTGGCCGCCACGCTCGGCGGCCTGCGCGTCGCCGGAGACCTCAAGGAGGCCGCCAACTCGTCGGCGAGCGCCCGGCAGGTCACCGTGCTGCGCCCCGCGATCGACTACCTCACCGCGTCCTCGCGGGCGATGGTGGCGGCACAGACCGCCGGCGCGAACAAGGCCGGTGAGGTGAAGGCCGCGGTGGCCGACCTCGAGGCCGCCGCAAAGGAGCTCGAGAGGACACGGGAGACGGCCGACCTCACCGTCGAGCAGAGCCGCCAGGTCGACGTCGTGCTCGACCTCAGCCGCGTGCTGCGCGAAGAGAGCACCACCCTGAGCCCGGGCACCTGGGTGGCCCAGCTGCGCCAGCTGCAGACAGGTGTCAACCGACTCATCACCACGATCGCCAACGCCCAGCTCGAGCCCGAGCCGCGCCTCCAGCTGCTCGCGGAGACGCTCTCCGGCCGATTCTCGCTGGCGATGCAGCAGGCCCTGGTCGCCACCAGCCGCACCGGCGACACCGGCTCGCTCGAGCTGTTCGCCGAGCTCGGCGCCGAGGGCGCGGCCATCGACCGGCTCGCCAGCGACCTCGGCGAGGCCGAGCCTGCAGTGACCAACTTGCTCACCGACAACGCACGCCGCACCCGCACGGTTCGGACCGGCGGCACCGACCTCGGAACCACCGGCGCCTTCGACGGCTACGACAGGCTGGTCGCGTCCCTGCTCGAGGGCGTCGACACCGAGCTCGCGGCCTCGTCCGACTCCGCCAGCAACCGCGCGCTGTTCAATGCCGGCCTGACCGCCGGCGCGCTGCTCGCCGCGATCCTGCTCGCGCTCCTGATCTCCCGCCTGCTGCTCAACCCGATCCGCCGGGTGCGCGAGGGCGCGCTGGCCGTGGCCCATCAGCACCTTCCCGACGCCGTCGCCCGGATCCGTGCCGGCGGGGAGCCGGCACCGATCACGCCCATCGACGTCCGCACGCAGGAGGAGGTCGGCCAGCTCGCGCGAGCCGTCGACGACCTGCACCGCCAGGCCGTCGTCCTCGCGGAGGGCGAGGCCGGGCTCCGTGCCCAGGTCAGCGAGATGTTCGTGACCCTGTCGCGCCGCAACACCTCGTTGGTCAACCAACAGCTCGGTCTGATCGAAGCCCTGGAGAAGGACGAGGAGGATCCGGCACGACTCCAGAGCCTGTTCCGGCTCGACCACCTCGCCTCGCGGATGCGGCGCACGGCGGACAGCCTCCTGGTCCTCGCCGACGCCCCTGCGCAGCCGGCGGGCCAGCAGGGCCTGACCGTCACCGAGGTGATGCAGGCGGCGACCGCGGGCGTGCAGGACTACCAGCGCGTCCACGTCGGTGGGAGCACGCTCAGCAGCCGGATCAGCGACGAGGCCGCATCCGACGTGGTGCACCTGCTCACCGAGCTGGCCGACAACGCACTGGCCTACTCCCCGCCGTCAGCGCCCGTCGCCATCGAATCGGCGCACCGGCCCGAGGGCGTGGTGATCGACATCGTCGACGGCGGCCTGGGCATCCCCGACGACACGCTCGCCGAGCTCAACGAGCGACTCCGCTCCGGCGGCGCGGCCACGGCCGACACCACCCGCCGGATGGGACTGTTCGTGGTCAGCAGGCTCGCGCAGCGCCATGGCATTCGTGTCGAGCTGACCCGCAACGGCCGGGGTGGCACGACGGCCACTGTCTTGCTCCCGGCAAGAGTCCTTCCCGACCTGCTCCCGCAGCGACCCGTCGAGCCGCAGCCGGCGACACCGGCCGCGAAGTCGACGACCGACGCACTGCGTCTCGCCGAGGTCCCGGTGAATGCCCTCGGCGCCACCGCGGCCCGGACCCGGCTCGACGCGGTGCTCGGCGCCGCTCTGGGCGGCGGCCTCGGCGGCCCGGGATCGGGCCTCCCGGTCCGGTCACCGGGCGGGAGCCGCACCGAGTCCTCTGCCGGACTGTGGGCGGCGCCACCTTCGGCACCGACGCGTCCACCGGCACCCACGCGGTTCGACCCCGCGGTCCCGAAGATGGGCGTGCTCGACCGGCCGCTCGACGATGACGACTTCGACTCGCCGATCTTCCGCTCGATGCGCTCGGCCTGGCTCAGCGCCGACGGCCAGGCGCAGCCATGGAAGACCAGCGAGGTCGAGGCCGGCTGGGAGGTGGCCGAGAGGGCGGTCGAGGCCCCTTCCTTGCAGGAGCACACACCTTCGGGACTGCCGGTGCGCCGCCCGGGCGCCCACCTGGTGCCCGGCGGAGTCACCAAGCAGGGCGGCGGCGTCGCCCGTGACCCCGAGGCGATCCGGGCACGCCTCGCCGCGCACGCGGCCGGAGTCTCCCGCGGCCGTCACGCCGCAGCGACCTCGGTCGCCAGAGCCACCAACGACCACCCGCGCACGGAAGCAGGCCCCGCATGAGCGAGAACTACCTCCAGCCCGTCCCCCACGACCAGGGACCAGACGAACGCAGCCTGGACTGGTTGGCGACCCGTTTCGTCGACGAAGTGCCGCATGCCGCGCACGCCATCCTGCTCTCCGCCGACGGCCTGCTGATGGCAGCCAGCAACAGCATCCCCGCCGACCGGGCCGAGCAGGTTGCGGCGGTGTCGTCCGGTCTCGCCAGTCTCGGCGTCGGGGCATCGCGCCTCTTCGAGGGCGGAGCGGTGCTGCAGACCATCGTGGAGATGGAGCACGGCTACCTGATGCTGATGAGCGTCGGCGACGGCTCCAACCTCGCCGTTCTCACCCAGGAGTCCGCCGACATCGGCCAGGTCGGGTACGAGATGGCACTGCTGGTCGACCGGGTCGGGCGCGTGGTCCAGGCCCAGTCCCGGCTCTCGACGTCGGGCGGTTGACGAGATCGCCATGGCGCCTCACGACGATCGTGATCCCAGCCGACCGCGCAACCCGGATGAGGGAGAGCCGGCCACCTCGGCCCGCCTCGTCCGCGCCTACACGATCACATCCGGCCGCACCCACACCACGGTCGACCTCCCGATGGAGGCGACCCTGCGGATGATGCCGCGGGACGCGGGTGTGTCGCTGAGCCCATCGGCGGCGCAGGTCCTCAACGTGTGCGACCGGCGCTCGGTCGCCGAGGTCTCGGCCCTGGTCGCCATGCCGATCGGCGTGGTCCGCGTTCTTCTGGGCGACCTGGTCGAGCAGCGCCTCGTCCGGGTCCAGGCCACCATCACCGAGCACTCGTCGAAGGACGAGCGCATCGAGCTCATCGAAAGGACACTCCGTGGGCTACGCAGCTACTAGCGCCGCGCGCAGGGCCGCGTCGACCAAGATCGTCGTCGCCGGTGGATTCGGCGTCGGGAAGACCACCCTGGTCGGCGCGGTGTCCGAGATCGTCCCGCTGCGCACCGAGGCCCTGGTCACGAACGTGTCCCAGGGTGTTGACGATCTGTCCAGCACCCCCGGCAAGGCGACCACGACCGTGGCGATGGACTTCGGCCGCCTCACCCTCGCCGAGGACCTGGTGCTCTACCTGTTCGGCACTCCGGGCCAGCGTCGCTTCTGGTTCATGTGGGACGACCTGTGCCTTGGCGCCATCGGCGCCATCGTGCTCGTCGACACCGAGCGGCTCGATGACTCGTTCTCTCCGCTCGACTACTTCGAGTCCAAGGGGCTGCCGTTCATCGTCGCGGTGAACCACTTCGACGGCGCCCGCCGCTACCCGCTGAGCGAGGTGGCCAACGCGCTGGCCCTGCCCGGGCACGTGCCGATCGTGGACGTCGACGCACGCGACCGCGAGTCGGTCAAGCAGGCGCTGATCCGGGTCACCGAGTACTCCTTGCAACGGCTCACCGAGTCCCTCCCCGTGAAAGTGAACTGACACCCATGCCGACCATCCTGTCCGGCGCATGCGCGCGCCTCGTCACCGCAGTCAGCACCGTCCTGCTCCTCGGCGCGACTGCTGCCTGCGGCACGTTGAGCGGCAGTACCGAGAGCGCCTCCGCCCAGACACCGCAGCCGAACCTCGTCAAGGACGGCGTCCTCACGGTCTGCACCGACATGCCGTACGAACCGTTCGAGTTCGAGAAGGCCGGCGTGCCGACCGGCTTCGACGTCGACCTCGTGCGCGAAGTGGCTGAACGGCTCGGCCTCGACCTCGACATGGTGGACACCGCGTTCGACGACATCGCCTCGGGCGAGTCGCTCAACAAGCGACGCTGCGACGTCGCCATCTCTGCGATGACGATCACCGGCGAGCGGGCGCGCGTGGTGAACTTCTCGAGCCCGTACTTCGACGCCAGGCAGGCGATGGTCGTCGCGAAGGGCTCCGGCCTGGCCGGGCTGGACGACCTCGCCGGCAAGAAGATCGGGGTGCAAGGCGGCACCACCGGAGAGCTCTATGTCACCGACCACGCCCCCGACGGCGCCCAGGTGACGGCGTTCGAGGACGCAGCCGCGATGGGGGCGGCGATGGAGAACGGCCAGGTCGTGGCGACCGTCTACGACAACACCGTCGTCGGCGACGTCATCGAGGCCAACCCCGATCTCGAGGTGGCCACGGAGTTCGACACCGGTGAGCAGTACGGCATGGCCGTGCGCCGCAACGGCAACGTCGAGCTGCTCCAGGTCATCAACGACGTGCTCGCCACCCTGAAGAAGGACGGCGGGTACGACGAGCTCTACGCGACGTGGTTCGGCACGGGCCGATCCTGACCGAAGCCTGGGGCGCCCAGCCGGGATCAGCCACGTAACGCCGAACTCACCCCCTGCGGGTGATGTCGAGCCGCGCGCCGTGGCGGACGGTCGAGGAAGACGGTCCACCGGCGAATGGAGTGATGCGTCGTGAGCGAGATCAGTGAGGTCGAACGCCTGCGTGCCCGCGTGGCGGAGCTGGAGTCGCGTGTCTCCGAGTCCGAGGCTGCCCCGGAACCCCCGGCCGACCACGGCAGGCGGTCCGCTTGGTGGGGCGTCTCGTCCGCTGTCCTGCTCATCCTGGCGTGCGTGCTCGCCCCGTTGTCGGTCGCGTCGGTCTGGGCCAGCACCCAGCTGTCCGACTCGCAGGCGTACGTCGAGACTGTCGCTCCCCTGGCGGACGACCCAGCCGTCCAGCAGGCAGTGGCCGACGAGGTCACGGTGGCCATCATCGAGAACCTGGACGTCGAGGCGGTCGCCACCGAAGCCCTCGAGGCTCTGGCCGCTCAGGAGAACGTGCCACCCCGGGTGGCGGACCTCCTGCCCGGCCTGGCCGTCCCTCTCACGAACGGGGTCGAGAACTTCACCCGCACGCAGGTAGGCAACCTTCTCGCGAGCCCACAGTTCGCCGACTTGTGGGCCCAGGTCAACCTCGTCGCCCACGAGCAGGTCGTCAAGCTGCTGGAGGGCAACCAGGGCAGTGCCGTGAGTGCCCAGGACGACACCATCACCTTGAACCTCGCCCCGATCATCGAGCAGGTCAAGACCCGGCTGGTGGACCAGGGGTTCAGCCTGGCTGCGAACATCCCGGCCGTCGACCGCCAGTTCGTGCTCGTCCAGAACGACGCGATCACGCAGGCGCAGGGCTTCTACCAGCTGCTCAACACGCTCGGCGTCTGGCTCCCGATCATCGCCGTTGCCCTGTTCGTCGTCGGCGTAGTTCTGGCCCGTGACCGGCGCCGGGCACTGCTGAAGGGCGCCCTCGGAGTCACAGTCGCCATGGTCGTGCTCGGATTGGGGCTGACCCTCGTCCGGATGTACTACGTGGAGACCACACCGGCCGACATCCTCACCGAGGACGCCGCAGGCGGCGTCTTCGACACCCTGATCAGGTTCCTGCGGACCGGCATCCGCGCAACCGCCGTGGCCTTCCTGCTGATCGCCCTGGTGGCGTTCCTGAGCGGCCCGTCGTCGGCGTCCGTGCGGTCCCGCAGGGCCTTGGAGCACGGGATCGGCTCGCTGCGCGGCGAGGCCGAGTCTGCGGGCTTCAACACCGGGCGCTTCGGCAACTGGATCTACGCCCACAAGCGCGCGCTCTGGGTCGCCACCTTCATCGTGGCCGGGTTGGCGCTGATGTTCTGGTCCCAGCCGACGGCGTGGACCGTGCTGGGCGTGGCCCTGGTCGTGGCGCTGGTTCTGGCCCTGATCGAGTTCCTGGCTCACCCGCCCAACGCGGCCCCACCTGAATCCGGCACCGACACGGTTCGCCTGCCCACACAGCGGGACGAGGAGCCCGCACAACCGGATGTGGACACGAGGATCCCGCAGTGACCACGCGAGCGGGCACCGCCGTCACCACCGAGGTGCCCGGAAGCCTGGTGTTCTCCGGCATGATGATGATGCTTGTCGGGGCGTTCCACCTGCTGATGGGCATCGTTGCCCTCGTCGACGACGACTTCTACGTGACGAAGCAGGACTACCTCTTCGAGTTCGACCTCACCTCCTGGGGTTGGGTCCACGTGGTCTCCGGAGGCGTCATCGCACTCGCGGGTGCGGGTTTGATGTCCGGCAACAAGAAGGCTCGACCCGTGGTGGCCGTCCTCGCCGCCCTGAGCATGCTGGTCAGCTTCGCGTGGCTGCCCTACTACCCGTTCTGGGGCCTGACCGTCATCGCTTTCAACCTGTTCGTGCTGCGGGAGCTGCTCATGCACGGCCACGACATGCCGCCCGCCTGAGCAGCTCGCGTCATTCCGGCTGAACGGCCGCGACGACGTGCCCCGACGGGGTCCAGTCGTAGACCACCGACGTACGCAGGACCACGTCCTGCACCGACCGGTTCGCCGGGCTGACCGCGCACCAGAGCAGGCCGATGGGGAACGCGGTGCAGAACACCGCCCGGACGAATGCGCCGACGACGCGGAGCTTCCGCCCCCGGAAGCTCACCACGCGTAACCCCATCACCAGGTCCCCGTAGGTGCGGCCACTGATCGACCAGGCGACCGTGAGGTACAGGACGGACACCCCGAAGCCGGCCGCGAAGCTGAGCAGCAGGTTCGTGTCCGGGAACTCGAAGCTCCGGGGGTCGAGCATGAACAGCAGGCCCGCGAGGGCGGCATACCCCGCCACCAGGACCAGCACGACGACGGCGCCGTCGATCAGCGCCGCCACCATCCGGGTCACCACTCCCGCGCGACGCCCCTGGAAGGGGCGCGCCTCCCGTGGGAGCGGGGACAGCCCGTTCTCGTGCATCGGGGCCTAGCCCGGCCGGTCGTCAACAGGTCCGCTCGGCTGAGCAACGATCTGCGCACCGGGTCCGCGGCCCCGACGCAGCAGCAGCCGGTCGCGCACCCGGGCCACGGTCTCGTCGGCGGCGATCCCCTGCATCCGAGCGCCCATCACCGTCTCGGACGCCATGGAGCCCGTCGAGTCCCGGATGATCTCGGGGAGGTCCACGGCGTCGATCACCTCAGCGGCCAGGCCGGCGAGGTCGAGGTGGTCGAGCACCTCGCCGACCAGGCGGTCGAGGTCGACGCGCTGCAGGACGACCTGAGTGAGGTCCATCCGGTTCAGCACGGCCTCGATGTCCAGGCGCTGGGCGACGGCATCCACGTCGAGCCGCGAGGCGACCGCGTCGAGGTCCACGCGCGAGACAGCGGTGTCCAGGTCGACCCCCTCGACCACGCCGTCGAGGTCGACGTACTTGAGGACCAGTGCCGTCAGGTCCGTCCGTCGCACCACCTCGTCGAGCACGGCGGGGACCAGCTCGTCGAGCAGCCGGCCCACCTCGTGGGCCGCTTCCCGGCGCTGCAGGAACCCGCGCCGTGCGGCCGCGTCCAGCCAGTGGGCCGGCTGGAGCCTGGTCGGCAGCACGGAGGGTCGCAGCGCGGTCCTGGCGACCGGTCCGAGCACCGGGGCGGCACGCTCCGCAACGGAGGCGACGACGTCGAGCGAGTACGCCGCAGTCCCCACGGCGACGTCCACGGCGAACTCCACCGCCGGGGACCTGACCACAGAGTTGGCGACAGCTCTCACCGCTGCTCTCCCTCCGCGTTCGCTCCGTCGGGCCGTAACTGCCTTTGTTCGCATTGTGCGCACTCCCGGCGCAGGGTCGCCTCATCTCCCGCGGATGACTCCGGCGTACGGCGTGCCGCACGTCCTGCGGCGACATCGCCCGGGTCAGCGAACCCCTGCCCAGGTCGTCGGGACGTCAGCGCCGCCCTCCTCCGACACCCGCTCGCCCATCTGCACGTAGGTCGCCTGGGGCACGAGCCTGCCGGCCACGAGGGCCTGCCCCATCCCGAACGAGGTGGCGCCGGCCATCAGGCCGGACGGGACGAAGGAGAGCAGCCGGCCGAGGTCGGCCAGGTCCGCCTCGGAGTTCATCCGCATCAGCAGCAGGTTGTCGCACTGGGACACGACGTTCTCGTGCACCTTGTGCGGCCGCTGCGTCGAGGTGAGCAGGTAGAGGCCGAACTTGCGCCCCTCGGCCGCGATCTGGACGGTGGTCTGTGACGACAGCCGGCTCAGGTCGTCCTCGGGCTCCGCGGGGCAGATGTTGTGCGCCTCGTCGATCACCACGAGACAGGGCTGCTTCGACCGCCGGGAGCCCCACAGCGCCGCCAGGGTCGCCTCGGCCACCACCCGCTGCTCCAGCGGCGTGTCCAACGACCCGAGATCGACGACCGTGCACCGCGCCGACGGCGCGCGGAGCTCCCCGACGAGGGACGGCAGATCGGGGCTCCACAGCCGCCAGCCGAGGATCCCGAGGTTCCGGGCCCGCACCCCCAGCTGACGGGCACCCGGCACGTCCGAGTCCATGAGCCCTTCGACCCCGGTGGCCATCGACCGGCCCTGCTCGCGGGCCTGGAGGAGGTCCAGCAGGACGGAGTACTCGTCCCGGTCCTGGAACGGGTCGAGCCCGAGCACCGCCGCCTGGGCGGCAGTGTCCAGATCGGCGAACTGCATCCGTAACGGATGGTCGGCGGTCGGGCCGTTGCTCCAGACCGCGACCTGCGGGGGGACGTCCCGATAGGAGCCCACCAGCTCGGGGTCCGCGCCGTCGCGAACCCGCCCCAGCGCCACGTAGTCGGAGTTGGGGTCGAGGATGACCAGCCGCAGGCTGGTCTGCGAGAGGACGCGCTCGATCAGCACGCCGAGCGAGTAGGTCTTCCCCGACCCGGACTGGCCACACATGAACGTGTGGCGGTTGAGCCCGCCGCTGTCGAGGACCGCAGGCACACCCGGCGCCAGGAGCAGCTCACCGATGTCCAGGCCCGCACGTCGGGGCCGGACGCTGGTGAGCCACGCCCCCACCTCGTCCGGTCGCGCCGGCCGGACGGCCGCGTCGTGGAACGGGTCACTCTCCCGGTCGAGGACCGTGCCGCTTCCCCGGGCCATCCGTACCGTGACGCTCGAGCGGTCGCCCGCCCCGGCAGCCACGCCCGACTCGGTCCGTAGGTCGGTGATCTGCCCCAGGCTGGTCCGCCCTTCGGCCTCCAGGACGACGTACCCGCCCCGCCGCAGCTGCAGGCCGTAGAGCGAGGCCTGGAGCTCGAAGGACCGGCCGTCCACCGACGTCGCCAGCGGCAGGATGTCACGCTCGACGAGCTCCCGGACGTGGCGGTAGTCGGAGATGCGCCGGACGACGTCGGACTCGAGTGTCTGCTCCTGCGCGGGGCCCGACCCGGTCTGTTCGGACATCCGGTTCCTCCTCGACTCGGCGAAGACGTCTGCAGCGTAGGTCCGCCGGTCCGGGCGCGGTTCATCCTGCGCGGGTGAGAGCAAAGCCGCAGGCGGACCTCACGTCGAATGTGGGCCGTTGGACCCTGCCGGCGACGGCCGCCAGGGAGCATCGTGCAAACGAGTGCCCTGTGACCGCGAGAAGGCGAGCCGCGTGAGAGTCCTGCTGATGACTGGCTTCCCCGGGTTCCTCGGTAGCGCCCTGCTCCCCCGCCTCCTGTCGCGACGCGAGGGCGTCCGGGCGGTCTGCCTCGTGCAGCCCCGGCACCGGGCGATGGCGCAGCAGCGGCTCCGCGAGATCGAGCAGACTCACCCGCACACGCTGGACCGCGTGGAGCTGGTCGACGGCGACATCACCGCCCCGGACCTCGGCGTCTCCCCCGACTCCCGCGGGTTCCTGCAGGACGTGGAGGAGGTCTGGCACCTGGCCGCGGTCTACGACCTGGCCGTCGCCCCGGAGATCGCGCGGCGGGTGAACGTCGACGGCACGGCCCGCATCCTCGACCTCTGCCGCTCCCGTCCCCGGTTCCGCCGGCTGCAGTACGTCAGCACCTGCTACGTCAGCGGGCGCTACGAGGGCGAGTTTCCCGAGGACTCCCTCGACGAGGGACAAGCGTTCCGCAACCACTACGAGTCCACGAAGTTCGACGCCGAGGGTCTGGTCCGCAAGGCGATGGCGGACGGCCTCCCGGTCACCGTCTACCGCCCCGGGATCGTCGTCGGCGACTCACGAACCGGCGAGACCCAGAAGTACGACGGCCCCTACTTCCTGGCCACCTTCCTGCGCAGGCAGCTACCCGTCGCCGTCGTCCCGGCCGTGGGCGCGCTGGACCGGGTCAAGGTGTGCCTGGTCCCCCGCGACTTCGTCGTCGAGGCGATGGACGAGCTCTCCGTGCTCGACCGCTCGGTCGGTCGCACCTACGCCCTGACCGACCCGAACCCGCCGACCGTCCGGCAGCTCGTCGACACCTTCGCCCGCCACCTGGGCAAGCGCGTGCTCTGGCTCCCGCTCCCGCTCGGCATCACCCGGACCGTGGTCGGCTCGGTCCCCGGCATGGAACGCCTGCTGGGACTGCCTGCCGAGTCGCTCGACTACTTCGCCTCCCCCACCACCTACTCCACCGCGAACACGGTGGCGGACCTCGCCGAGTCCGGCCTGGAGTGCCCGCCGTTCGAGAGCTACGCCGGCACCCTCCTGCACTTCATGACCGAGCACCCCGAGGTCGGCGCCGCCGCGATGGTCTGAGCCGCCCCATCCGAACGAAGCAACCAGTCCGAGGAGCCGAGATGCCACGGAAAGCCCCCACGCTCATCGTCAACGTGTGCCTGACCGGGTCCGATCGGGACTACGACGAGCACGTCACCTTCCTGCACAAGGAGTTCCGGATCGTCCGCGCCGGCACGAACGGCGACGTGGCCGCCGCCGAGGATCTGGTCCGCAAGTGGTCCACGGACGCCGACGCCATCGCGGTCACGGGACTCCGGGAGGCACGCGCCGCGGGACTGTACGACGGCGACCTCGCCGCCATCGAGCGCGTCATGCGTGCCACGACCGCCGTGCCGGTCACCGACGGCCACGCGCTCCGTGACGTGCTGCAGGAGTGGGCGATCCGGCACGTCCAGACCGAGATGCCCGGGTTCTTCAACAACGCCCGCACTGTCGTGCTGGGTGGCCTCAACCACGACCGCACCACGCGGATCCTGCGCGAGTTCACCTCGAACCTCGACTTCGCCGACCCGTTGCTGCGGCTGGACGTGCCGGCCAGGCTGGACTCCAACCCGATCCTCGGCCTTGCGGCAAACGTGACCCTGTGGCCGATGCGGATGCTGCCGGGGGGCGTGAAGTCGCAGATCAAGGCACCCGGGACCCGGATCAGCACCGCGATGGCTCGCAAGGCGGCGCGGGACTGCGACGTCGTGGTCGCCAGCTATGACGAGCTGACCGGTTTCGGCCTGGAGGACCTCGCCGGGAAGACCCTGGTGACCTCGGCGATCTCGAACGACCAGCTGACGGAGCTGGGCCACCGCGGCGTCGACATGGTGCTCGACTGCACGCCGCAGCCGTTCCGCGTCACCGTGGTCCCTGCCGTGCTCGAGGCGATGATGGTCGCGACAGTGGCCGGGTCGGGTCGCCTCACCAACGACGACCTGCTCGACATGATCGTGGCGGCCGGGCTCGAGCCCCGAGTGCTCTACCCCAACGGCCCACGGCGCAAGAGCCGGTTCGCGTTCGTGATCCACCCGCTGTCCCAGAAGTTCTTCCGCAACGTCGAGCCGCTCGGCACGATCGCCAAGGTCTCGCCACCCGTGGTGCTGGACGTGGTCGAGAAGGCCCTGGCCTACGCCCCACCGTTCACCTACAGCCACGTGACCGGCATCAAGTCGCCGACCGGAGCCGAGGCCGAGGGCTGGCTCATCACCGTCGGCGGCACCCCGAAGGAGCTGATGGCGCACAGCCCCGAGTTCACCTACGCACGGCTGCTCGACGCCGCCGACATCGCCCGCAAGCTGGGCGCCCAGGTGATGGGTCTGGGCGCCTTCACCAAGGTCGTCGGCGACGCCGGCGTGACGGTGGCGAAGAAGGCGCCGCTGCCGGTGACGACGGGCAACAGCTACAGCGCGTCCGGTGCGCTCTGGGCCGCCCACGAGGCGCTCCAGCAGCTCGGGATCACCGAGGTGGACGAGCAGGGCCGGATGCAGGGCAAGGCGATGGTCGTGGGCGCCACCGGGTCCATCGGCTCGGTGTGCGCCCGGCTGCTCGCGCTGGCGAGCGACGAGCTCTGGCTGGTCTCACCGGAGTCGGCGAAGCTGCTGGCCCTCAAGCACGACATCGAGAGGGAGAACCCCCGCGCCGCGATCCACGTGGCGGCCACGCCGGACGACCACCTGCCGGACATGGACCTGATCGTCACCGCGACCTCGGGCGCCGGCAAGCGGGTCCTCGACATCATGGCGGTGAAGCCAGGATGCGTGATCACGGACGTGGCCCGGCCCCTCGACCTCTCCGCCGAGGACGTGGCCAGGCGCCCCGACGTGCTCGTGGTCGAGTCCGGCGAGATCGAGCTCCCCGGCGACGTGCGGATGAAGAACATCGGGCTGCCTCCCGGAGTGGTCTACGCCTGCATGGCCGAGACCGTCGTACTCGCCCTCGAGGGTCGCTACGAGACGTTCACGGTGGGCCGTGACATCGAGTGGGAGAAGGTCAAGCAGATCTACCAGCTCGGCCTCAAGCACGGCATGAAGCTGGCGGCCATCTCCGGCGTCAACGGCGTCTTCTCCGCCGACGACGTCGCCAGGATCCGGGACCTCGCCATCGAGCGCCGGGATCCTCCCCCGAAGATGGTGCCGATGCACTAGAGAAGCCCGTACCACCGCACCAGGTGGGGGGCTCACGGGTGTTGCAGACTGGTGCCAACGCCGATCGGTTCGCATCCCCCGTCGAACCGATCGGCTTCTTCTTTGCCCGGGAGCAGTCAGCGGCCGCCGCGCCGGAGCCACGCCTTTCGGGCCTCACTGACCCAGAGCACAGTGCTCGCCATCGCGATGCACACCAGCCACTGCTCCGGGCGCAACGGGGCGGTGCTGAAGGCGCGGTTGAGCAGGGGCACGTGGACCACCGCCACCTGGAGCGCCGCCGAGAAGGCCAGTGCGCCCCACAGCCAGGTGTTCGCGAACAGCCGGTGGAACGCCGTCGCGGTCTCGGAGCGGGCGTTCAGCGCGTTGAAGAGCTGCGCGAGGACGAGGACGGTGAAGCCTGCTGTCCGGGCGTTGTCGAGTGACTCGTTCCCGTCGATCAGTCCCTGCGGAAGGTAGAGGTCGATGGTGAGCAACGTCGCCGCAGCCATGGCGAGGCCGAGGAGGACCACCCCGGCCCACATCCGCCCGTCGATCACCCGCTCCGACAACGAACGCGGCGGCCGCCCCATCACGTCCTCGGTCTCGGCGTCCACGCCCATCGCCAGCGCGGGCGCGGTGTCGGTGAGCAGGTTGATCCACAGGATCTGGGTCGCGAGCAGCGGGAGCACCACCACGTCCGCGCCGTGCGAGAGCCCGATGACGCCCGCGAGGACGACGCCGAGGAAGACCGTGAGCACCTCCCCCATGTTCGACGACAGCAGGTAGCGCAGGAACTTCCTGATGTTGAGGAAGATCCCCCGACCCTCGCGGACCGCGAGCACGATCGTGGCGAAGTTGTCGTCGGCGAGGATCATCTTGGCCGCTTCCTTGGTGACCTCGGTGCCGGTGAGGCCCATGGCGATGCCGATGTCGGCCGACTTGAGTGCGGGAGCATCGTTCACGCCGTCGCCGGTCATCGCCACCACCTGGCCATCAGCCTGGAGCGCGTCCACGATGCGCAGCTTGTGCTCCGGTGTGACCCGGGCATAGACCGACCGCGCGCGAACCACCTCTCGGAACTGCTCCGGGCTCAGTCGGTCGAGCTCGAGACCGGACACCGCAACGGGCTCCTGGTCGACGATGCCGAGGTCGCGGGCGATGCGCCCAGCGGTCAGCGGATGGTCGCCGGTGATCATCATGACGCGTACGCCGGCCCGGTGCGCCTCGGCGATCGCGTCCGCAGCCTCCTGCCGCGGCGGGTCGATGATCCCGACCATGCCGACGAAGACGAGGTCTTCCTCCAGTCCTTCGTCGATGTCCGGCGGGACCGTGACCTGGAGTGCCCGGTAGGCCACCGCCAGGGTGCGGAAGGCATCGGCGGACAGCCGCTCCACGTCGGCCAGGATGCGCTCCCGGACAGCGGCGTCCAGCGGGACGACCTGGTCGTCCACCTGGTAGCCCGAGCAGCGGTCCAGCAGCACATCGGGGGCGCCCTTCGTGACGACGGCGATCTTGCCGGCACGTGCGGCGTCCGACTCCAGGCTCGTCATCAGCTTCCGCTCCGAGGTGAACGGGATCTCGCCCACGCGACGGAACCGCTCCGTCCGGAGCTCCCGGGTGCCGAGCTTGACCTCGGCGACCAGGAACGCGGCCTCGGTCGGATCGCCCGCGATGGTCCACTCGCCGTCCTCCTCGCGGAGCGTCGCGTCACTGGCGAGACTGCCGCCGCCCAGGACGTAGGCCGTCTGGTTCCAGACGGGCGAACCCCTCTCCAGCGGCCTGCCCTCCTGCTCCATCCGGCCCTCGGGCCGGTAGCCGGCGCCGGACACCGTGACCTCCCCGCCGGCGGTGACCACACGACCGATGGTCATCTCGCCCCGGGTGAGGGTCCCCGTCTTGTCCGAGCACACCACAGAGGCCGAGCCCAGGGTCTCCACCGACGACAGCTTCTTGACGATCGCGTTGTGGCCGGCCATGCGTTGGACCCCGAGCGCCAGGACCACCGACAGGATCGTCGGGAGGCCCTCCGGCACGGCAGCCACGGCCAGCGACACCCCCAGGAGAAGGGCCGTCACGACGTCGTCCGCGGTCTCGGCTCCGAAGAAGACGACGACCGTGACGACGACCACCACGGCGATCGCGATGACGGCGATGCCGAGCATCCGGCCGACGCGGGCGATCTCCCGCTGCAGGGGCGTGGGGTCCTCACGGGTCTCGTGGAGCAGGCCCGCGATCCTGCCCATCTGGGTGGACATCCCGGTTGCGGTGACGACCGCGCGGCCGACGCCCTGGGTGACCGCCGTGCCGTTGAAGACCATGTTGAGGCGGTCACCCAGCGCTGCCGGCTCGGGCAGGGTGCGGGCGTCCTTCAGCTCAGCCTCGCTCTCGCCCGTCAGCGAGGCCTCGGAGACCTTGAGGGTCGCCGCCGACAGCAGCCGCGCGTCGGCGGCCACGGTGTCGCCCTCGGCGAGCACCAGCACGTCACCCGGGACGATCTCGGTGGTCGGGAGACGCTGTTGGACGCCGTCTCGCACGACGCTCGCCGTGGCGGCGCTCAGGCGCTGGAGCGCCTCGACGGCGTGCTCGGCCCGGGCCTCCTGGACGTAGCCGAGGATCGCGTTCAGCACGACGATGACGGCGATGATGAAGGCGTCGTACGGGACCCCGGTGGCCCCCTCGACCACCCAGGCCACCAGCGCGATGGCGGTCGCCGCCAGCAGCAGGTAGATCAGCGGGTCCCGGAACTGCTCGAGCACCTTGCGCCACGTGGGCACGGGCGGAACCGTGTCGATCGCGTTCGGACCGACCTCCTCGAGGCGCCGCGCTGCCTCCTCGCGGGTGAGCCCTCGCTCCGGGTCGGTCCCGACCCGGCTGACGACGCTCGCCGCTTCCATGAGCGAGGGGTCCGGGTTCACCGCCTCCGAGGCGTTGGGAGACGTGGTCCTCGGGCTCATGGCGCCACCGGCGTCCGTTCCCGCTCCGTTCGCTGGGGCCGACGGGGTGCGTGGCGCAGGTGGAGTGCGATCGCGACACTCGTGACCGCGGCCCACACGCACCACAGCGAGATGAAGCCGGCCTCGCTCACCAGGGCGAGGGAGGCCACGGCGACCATGTTGCCGACGGCCCACCAGCGGATGTGGCGGTGGGACGACACCAGCAGGGCGCCGCAGGTCGCGACGACGTAGAGGCCGGTCACCAGACCGCCGTTCCAGAGATCGATGTCGTAGGCGATGTGGTGTCCTTCGATGCTCGAGGTCACAGGACCCACGACCAGCGAGTAGAGCAGGATCGCCGACACGGCGGCACCGAGCACGGTGAACGGGGCGACCCACGAGCGCCGGTCCGGCTCCAGCTCGAGCACGGCGACCGGCACCAGCAGCGGCAGCACGACGAGCGCGATCACCAGGTAGAGCAGCTCGGCCCACTGGCCGACCACCGCGGGCAGCCGGCCCTGCAGGCTCCACCAGACCAGCGCCTCGACCAGCTGGTGCGCGGCGAAGATCACCGGGAGCGCGGCGAGCGGCCGTTCCGCCGGGCTCCGGACGTGCCGCACCGCGTCGATCGCGACAGCGCCGACCACGAGGCCGGCGAGCGCGTCCACCTCCGGTGAGAAGCACATGTCGAGTCAGCCGGCCCGCTCGAGCATCTGCGCACGAACCTGCCGACGGAGGACCTTGCCGATGATGGAACGCGGCAGCTCGTCGACGACGGTGATCCGGCGCGGCACCTTGTAGGCCGCGAGGTGTTCCTTGCACGCCTCCCGGAGTGCTTCCTCATCGAGTGCGTGGCCGGGTTCGAGCACCACGGCCGCAACCACGTCCTCCCCGCCATGAGGCGACGGCACCCCGACAACCGCTGCGTCGGCGATCTCCGGAAGGTGCCGGAGCGCGTCCTCCACCTCCGTGGGATAGACGTTGAAGCCACCGGTGATGATCAGCTCCTTGATCCGGTCCACGATCGTGAAGAACCCGTCGTCGTCCATCACCACGACATCACCGGTGCGGATCCAGCCGTCCTCCAGCACGACTGCAGCGGTCTCCTCGGGCCGCTCCCAGTAGCCGCTGAACACCTGGGGGCCGCGCAGCAGCAGCTCGCCCGGCTCGCCGTGCGGCACCTCGCGCGTGTAGTCGTCCTGGTCGACCACCTTGACCTCCGTCGATGGGAACGGGACACCGATCGCGCCCACCCGACGGGCTGCGGAGGCGGGGTTGCCGAGCGCCACGGGTGACGTCTCGGTCATCCCGTAGCCCTCCATCAACATGCCGTCGGTGACGGCCTCCCAGAGCTCCGCGGTGCTCTTCGGCAGCGACATCGCGCCGGAGATGGCGAACCGGACCGACCTCAGGTCGACCCCGCGCTCGACGGCGGCGAGGGCGAGCCGCTCGTAGATCGGTGGCACCGCGGGCAGGAACGTCGGTGGGCGGCGGCGTACTGCGTCGAGCACCTGGTCCACGTCGAACCGCGGCAGCAGCACGAGAGTCGCGCCGATGCTCACCGCGAAGGTCAGGCACAGGGTCAGGCCATAGGCGTGGAACAGCGGCAGCACGGCGTAGATGACCTCCTCGCCGTCGACGAGACCCGGCATCCAGGCCCGGCCCTGCGCGGCGTTCGCCCGGAGGTTCCGGTGGGTCAGCACGGCTGCCTTCGGTCTCCCGGTCGTGCCGCCGGTGTACTGGAGCAGGGCCACGTCGCCGACGTGGGGCCGCGGGTGAACCGCGGGAAGCGCCGGCGTGTTCGCCACCAGCTGCTCCCACCCCGGCACACCGGGCGCGGGGGCGGTCATGGCGTCCCGAGCCTCCCGGGCCCTCCTCACCGGCAGCCGCAGGGCGAGCCGCTTGGCCAGCGGGAGGGCGGACGGCAGGGTCACCGCGAAGACGGTCCGGGTGCCGACCCGGTCCCCGATGTGGCGGGCCAACGGCGCGACCTTGTCCCAGGCCACGATCACCGTCGGTCGGTGGTCCCCGAGCTGGTAGGCCAGCTCCTCCTCGGTGTAGAGCGGATTGTGCTCGACGACGACGCCGCCGAGCCGGAGGGCGGCGTAGAACGCCACCACGTGCTGGGGGCAGTTGGGCAGCACGAGCGCGACCCGGTCCCCGGCCTGGACACCGTGACGCCTCAGTCCCTCCGCGGCTCGCGCGACCTGGTCCCCGAGCTCGGCGTAGGTCGTGGTGGCACCGAAGAAGTCCAGCGCGACCAACGGCCCGAAACGCTCCACGGAGTGGTCGAGGAGGTCGACCAGGGACTCGTCGGGAATGTCGATGTCCAGGGGCACGCCCGGGGCGTAGCTCCGTGCCCAGGGGCGCTGCTCGGTTGATTCCATGCGGAAGACGCCTCCCTCTGCTCGCAGCCTAGGAAGTGCGTTGCTCGCGCGGCCTGAGGCGAACGTCCCGACCTCCGCGCCCGGGACCTTGGCCCCTGGAAGCCGCCCCACTGCGGAGCGAGGCTGGCCCCATGACTACAGAAGACCGCATCAAGACGTTGGAGTCCCAGATCGAAGCGCTCAAGGACGAGCAGGCCCTGCTGAAGAGCGAGCTGGCCGCGGCCGAGGTCGACCGCTGGCAGGAACGGATCGACGACCTCGAGGTGCAGGTGCACCTGGGCGCCATGGAGACCAATGACCGGGTGAAGGCCCTGCTCGACCAGCTGCACCACAAGTGGGCGGTCGCCAAGACCCAGGTCGAGAGCAGGTCGTCCGTGGCCTCCGAGAGCGCCGAGGCCGTGGGGGACAGCCTGCGGACCGCATTCAACGAGATCCGGCAGATCCTGATCGACACCAAGCACAAGCTCGCCTCCTGACCCCGATGAGGGTCTGATGGAGCGACTCACCCCGCTGGCGGCGGCGTTCCTCGAGGCGGAGGACGTCGACCCGGCGGCCTCGCTCGCCATCGGCTCGCTGGCGATCTTCGAGGGGCCCGCGCCGGCGTACGACGACTTCGTGCGCACGATCGAGGGACGGCTGCCGCTGATCCCCCGGTACCGCCAGAAGCTGCACGCCGTGCCGCTCGACCTCGCCGCACCGGGGTGGGTCGACGACCCGAACTTCGACGTGCGCTGGCACATCCGCAACACCGCGCTGCCGGCACCGGGCGGTCGCGACGAGATCGGCCGCCTGCTCAGCCGGGTGATGGCGCAGCGGATGGACCGGAGCAGGCCGCTGTGGGAGTACTGGCTCTGCGAGGGGCTGGACGGCGAACGCTGGGGGCTCTTGTCCAAGCTGCACCACAGCCTGGTCGACGGCATCTCGGGGACGGACCTGTACCAGCTGGTGCTGGACCCGACGCCGACACCTCGGCCGCCGGTGCCCGACTCCTGGCACCCGGCCCCGCCGCCGTCGTCCCTGACGGTCACCACGCGGGCGTTGTGGGACCTCGTCACCTCCCCGGCCCAGGCGGCACGTGCCCTCGCCGGGGCGGTCGCGACGCCACGTCGCCTGATCCGCTCGGCGATCGACTCGGCCGCCGGCGCGCTGACGCTCTCGGAGGCCGCGATCCCTGTGCACGGGTCCTCCCTGACCGGAAGCCTGCGGGGCAGCCGGCGCTACGCCTGGACAGACGTGTCGATGACGGACGTCCGGGCGGTCAAGAAGCGGTACGACGTCACCGTGAACGACGTCGCCCTGGCCGCCGTGACGGGTGGCTTCCGGACGCTGCTGCTGTCCCGGCACGAGGTGCCGGACGCCCACATGCTGCGCTCGCTCGTGCCGGTGTCGACGCGGGTGCCCGGCCAGGAGTCGATCCCGGACAACCGGGTGTCACTGCTGCTCCCCTACCTCCCGGTCGACCTGGCCGACCCGGAGGAACGGCTCGTCGCGGTCAAGGACCGGGTCCGCGCCCTCATGCGTCGGCACGAGCCCGAGGCGGGCGGCAGCATCACCACGATCGCGGAGTACGGCCCGTTCCCGCCGGTCTCCTGGGCGGTGCGACTCGGCTTCCGGGTGCCGCAGCGGCAGATCGCCACGGTCACGACCAACGTGCCGGGCCCCCGCACGACGCTCTACGCCCTCGGCCGCGAGGCGCAGGAGATGCTGCCCTACGTGCCGATCGCCGACCGGGTCCGCATCGGGATCGCGATGTTCAGCTACCGCGACGTCCTCACCTTCGGCGTCACCGCCGACTACGACAGCACTCCCGACATCGAGGTGCTGACCGAGGGGATCACGGCCGCGATGGCAGAGCTGGTCGGCTGACCGGCGGCGCCAGGCACGGCCGTGGCGGCGAACCGGGGCCCGCCGCCACGACGATCGGGTTTCTACCGTTTCGGCTTGGGCGCGTTGAGCTTCACCGTCACCGTGGTGCTGGCCCACGAGGGACCCTCGTCACCGAGGTCGGCGCTCACCGTCAGCTCGGCGAAGCCGCTCCCGAATGCCTGACCCGTGGAGGGCGCGACCTTCAGCGACCACGGGGTGGCGACGCCGCCCTCCTCGACGTACACCCAGGTGTCGAACCCGCCCACGACGACGCGCGTGCGACCGAAGCGCTGCCGGAGCTCACCGGACAGGTGCACCCAGGTGGGTTCACTCGCGGCGACCGTGCCGGTCACGGTCGCGTTCCCGGTGACCGTGCTGACCGTCCCCTTGGCCGAGGCCGTCAGCTGCAGGTCGATGACCCGGTAGTAGGTCAGCGGCGCCCAGCCCACGACACCCTCGCGCTGCGGCTCGGTGACCACGACCGCACAGGACTCGGGCTCCGCACCGCAGTCGACCACGTCGCCGTCGAGCTCGAGGTACTGCTTGGCGACGTACTGGTACTCCTGGAACTGCGCCCCGTCGGCGGGCCAGCTGTCGCCCGGGTAAGGGTTGACGAGCTTCGCAGTGGCCGGGTCGCACCGTCCGGGCGAGCCGCCGACCAGCTCGCACTGCAGGAGCCGGACCACCATCAGGTCGAACCCGGTGCCTTCGACCATGAACTCCTGGCCGTCCCACAGCGGGCTGTCCGCGGTGACCGACGGTTGGGGTGTGACCTGCCAGTTCGCCCCGAAGTGGTCACCGTCGAGGTCCATGACGTCGTAGCCCAGGCCCACCGGCTCGGTCGAGCACTTCCCGAAGCCCCCGTCGGGAGGTGGATCCTCGTTGACGAAGACCTCGAAGTACCCGACCCCGTCCGTCTCGAGCTCACGGTTCACGTTGGCACCGTCGCACGAGGGGCTGACGTTCACGATGCTTCCCGCCCCGATCGTGGTGGCCGTCAGCGTGCCCGCGATCGTGTCGGAGACCTTGAAGCCGTCGACCTCCGGGAACGGGAACGGCTCCGGTACGACGATCGACTTGGTGATCGTGTCACTCTCACGCATCTGCACCGGGCCGGTGGCGCTCGCGGTCCACCCGGGCATCACGACGTCCCAGGGCGACTCGGGAGGAACGTCCCAGAACTCGCCGTTCCCATCGATCCCGACATCCCACGAGAAGGACGACCCTCCGTCAGCCGGGTTGCTCAGCGTGAGGGTGACCGTCGAGCCCGGGACCCAGCCGTGCAGCGCCACCCCGTGCGAGTCCCACACGTCGACGACCGGGTTCGGCACCTGAGCCCCGTAGCTCACGAAGTCGCCGTCGGTGTCGATCTGGTGGACGGCGGTCCCCAGGGAGGTGCGCAGGTCGAATGCGGAGGCTCCGACGTCGGCCGTCCAGGTGCCGTCAGACCCGACCGACGCACTGGTCGGTGGACTCGGCGGCGCGAACTGGTTGCCCAGATTGACCTCGACGGCACTCCAGGGGGCCTGTCCGCCGGTCCCGAGGACCTGACCGCCGGGGACGTCCCACTCGGTGATCGTGAGCGGCGGGACCACGACTTCCTTGGTGGTGCCGGACTCCTGGCCCACCGCGCGGACCGTCACGCCCACGGACGGCGCCGTCGGCAGGTCCACCCGGAACTGGTTCATCTCGTTCACCCCGGTCGTGCTCACCAGGACACCACCCACGGAGACGGCGACGTGGTCGTCGAGCGTCCAGTCCTGGCCTGCGACGAACTTCTCGAAGGTCCCCGTCCAGACGTTGATCCAGCCGGCCGCCGCAGCAGACGCCGGCGCGGTGCCCACCCAGGCGACCGCGGTCAGGGCGAGGAGGAGGCTCAGCGCGCCGTGAAGCGCCCGGGTCAGCCCCCTCGTGGTCGTTGCGCGGGTCGAGCGCTGCATGCCACCCACCTCCACGATGAGAGCCGAAGGGACAGATCCCCGCACTCCCAACATGTCCCCCAGAACCCGCACCGAAGCAGAGTCGTTGGTCGGCTGCCGCATGCCGTTGTGCCCGGCCGATTCCGGACGTTCGTCAGCCCTGTCCGTGTCCCGGCAGGAGAGTCACCGAGGGCTGCGAGCCTCGCTCGGCTGCCCGCGTCGCTCGGCCTGGCGGGGCAGGTCGTGCGGCTCGGTCCTGCGGGTCGGCACGACCTCCACCGGGCACACTCCCGAGCGGAGCACGGCCCGGGCCTTCGAACCGAGCGCGGTGCCGAACATCGCACCCTCGCCGCGGCGCCCCATGACCAGCAGATCGGCGTCCTGTCCCGCCGAGACCAGTGCTTCAGCCGTGCTCTGGTACCGCAGGTCGACCCGGACCTCGACGTCGGGGTAGTCCGCCCGCAGGCCGGCGACCATCGCCCACACGACGGGCTCGGTCTGGCGCTGCCAGGCCTCCGAGGTGCCGGTGCCCCCCAGCGCGATGTCGTACGGCGCCACGGGGCGCCATGCGTGCACGACGACCAGGTCGGTGCCTCGTTCGTGCGCTGCGCCGAGTGCCTCGCGGACCACGTCCGTGTTTGCGGGCGTGCCGTCCACGGCGGCGACGACGTGTCCGCGGTGCTGCGAGGCGGACCATTCCTCGGGGACGACGATCACGGGGCAGTCAGCCCGGCTCGCCGCGGCGCTGGTGGTCGATCCGGTCCGGATCCGGGCCAGGGTCGAGGACCGCCGGCCGAGGACGACCAGCGCGGCGTCGTACGTGTGCGCCAGCAGTGAGCTCGTCCTGGGCCCGTGCGCGAGGACGGTCTCCACGCCTACCCGGTCCTCGGACAGGTCGCCGATCTTCGCCGCGGCGTCGGTCAGGATCTGCGACCCGACAGCACGCAGCGAGTCGGCACTGAACATCGGCAGCATCGGGGTCAGCGGCACAGCCTCGGGGACCACGTGCACGACGCGGATCGGCTGGTGGCTGCGGAGCGCCTCGATCACGGCGTACTCGATCGCCCGGTCTCCGTCGGCGCTGCCGTCGGTGCCGACCACGATCACGTTGCGGGGAGTCTGGCTGGTCGTCTCGTTCATGGCTCGCTCTCGTTCGTTCCCCCGGAGTGGTCAGGCCCGTGCTCAGTCCAGCCGCACCTTCTCGAGGTAGTGCGGCACGACAGCCGTCCAGCCCAGGTCGGTGGCCAGCCGCTCCGCGAGCGCCCCCGCGGCCGACGGCTCACCATGGACCACGTAGGCGGTGCGCGGTGCGCGCATGTCCGAGAGCCACGCCACGAGCTGTGCCGCGTCGGCGTGGGCCGAGTAGCCGCGCAAGGAAGCGACCTCGGCGCGCACCGGGACGTAGCGCCCGTGGATCTTCAGGCTCCGCGCGCCGTCGGCCAGGGCACGGCCTCGCGTGCCCGGCACCTGGAAGCCGGTCAGGATCACGCTGTTGCGCGAGTTCGGGAGCTGGTCGGCCAGGTGGTGCAGGACGCGCCCACCCGTCGCCATCCCGGAAGCGGAGATGATGATGCAGGGCCGCCCGGGCCGGTTGAGCTTCTCGGAGTCCTCCCGGGTCGGCATCAGGTGCAGCCCGGGTGGCTCGAACAGGTGGCCGGCGGTCCCGATCTCCGCGCGCACGTCGGGGTCGTGCCGCCCGATCGAGGTCCGGTAGACCTCCAGGGCGTGCAGGGCCATCGGGCTGTCGACGTAGATCGGAAGGTCCGGAATCTTGCTGTCCCGCTTCAGCCGGGTCAGCGCCAGAAGCAGCACCGGCGTGCGATCCACGGCGAAGGCCGGCAGCAGGCACACCCCGCCGCGGTGCGACGTACGGCGGATGACGTCCGCCAGCGCGTCGTCGCCGTCCTGCTCGTGCTCGCGGTCGCCGTACGTCGACTCCACCACGACCACGTCGGCGTCGTTCGGGGCAGCCGGGGGTAGCAGCAGCGGGTGCTCGGGACGCCCCATGTCGCCGGAGAACAGCAGCCGGACGCCCTCGACCTCGATCTCGGCGAACGCGGAGCCCAGGATGTGGCCGGCTCGACGCAGGTGCAGCCTCATGCCACCCGGCAGGGTGCCGAGGTCGTCGTGGTCGAGCGGACGGAGCAGGCTGATCGCCTTCTCGGCGTCGGCGGAGTCGAACAGCGGCAGCGCCGGCGCGTGCTTGGAGAAGCCTGCCCGGTTGGCGTACTCCGCCTCCTCCTCCTGGAGATGGGCGGCGTCACGCAGCACGATCGCGGCGAGCTTGGCGGTGGCCGGCGTGCACACGACCGGGCCGGAGAAGCCGTGCCGAGTCAGCAGCGGCACTGCTCCACTGTGGTCGAGGTGCGCGTGCGTGAGGACCACGGCGTCGATGCTGCCTGCGTCGAAGGGGAGGTCGTCCCAGTTGCGCCGGCGCCACTCCCGGGCACCCTGGAAGAGCCCGCAGTCGACCAGCACCCGCGCGCCAGGGGTCTCCAGCAGGAACTTGCTCCCTGTGACCGTGCCTGCGGCGCCGAGGAACCGGAGGGTCGGGTCGGACTGGTGGGTGCTCATGACGCTTCCTCCTCGTGACACCGCCATCACACCGCCTGGCGCGGCGGCCCCACAGGGCCGAAGGTCCCCAGCGGGCAAGCCGGGCCTCAGCCCCGACCTTCGCTGCCGCGCCGGCCGAGCAGGGCGACCACCGCGGCCGGCAGCGCGGCCACCAGCAGCAGCTCGAGCAGGACGACGGCACCCAGCGACTGCGTGCCCAGCAGCTGCTGCAGGAACCCGACCTCGACCGCCAGGACCTGCAGCAGGGCTGCGCTGACCACCGCGACCTCGAGGCCACGCTGGCGCCAGGTGCGCGTGGTGCGGGCCCGCAGCGCGAGCGCAACCCAGAGCTGGGCCAGCCCGAGGGTCACGAAGGTCGCACTCTGCAGATGCAGGCCCTGGCTCTCCGCGACCAGCCCGGCGCCGAGCGAGACGACCGCGATCATGGCGCCGATGAGGGCGATCTGGCGCGCGAGCCCACCGCCGAGGACGGACTCGCGCGGCGATCGGGACGGCTGCTCCATCACCGACGCCGCGGCGGGCTCGGCACCGAAGGCCACGCCGGGCAGGCCGTGGGTGAGCATGTTCACCCACAGGATCTGGGCGGGCAGCAGCGGGAGCGGCGCTCCGAGGAACGGTCCTGCCAGCATCACCAGCACCTCGGCCACGCCGCCGGACACGGCGTAGCGAAGGAAGTTGCGGATGTTCGCGAAGACCCGGCGGCCCTCCTCGACCGCATGCACGATCGTCGCCAGGTCGTCGTCGGCCAGGACCAGGTCGGCTGCCTGGCGGGCCACCTCGGTCCCGCCCTGGCCCATCGCGACCCCGATGTCCGCCGTGCGCAGTGCCGGGGCGTCGTTGACCCCGTCGCCGGTCATGGCGACCACATGACCGCGCTCCTGGAGGTCGCGGACGATCCGGACCTTCTGCTCGGGCCGGACACGGGCATAGACGGCGATCTCGTCCAGGTCCGCGTGGTGCCGGCCTTCCATCACGTCGGCCCCGGTGACGACCGCGCTCCCGGGCGCGACGATGCCCACCTGTGAGGCGATCACCCGGGCCGTGACCGGGTGGTCCCCGGTGACCAGCAGGACCCGGATGCCGGCGGCGGCGCAGGCCTCGACCACGGCCCGCGACGCGGCACGCGGCGGATCCGTGATGCCCACCAGGCCGACCAGCCGCAGGCGGGCGCCCTGCATGGCTCGCGCATCCGCCTCGGCCACCGCGATGACCCGGCAGCCGCGCTCGGCGAGCCGCTCGGTCTCCGTGCGGGCGGACCGGACCTCCTCGGTCGGCTCGAGCATCGCGAGCACGGCCTCCGGCGCGCCCTTGCAGACCGTCAGCCAGGCACCCTGCTCGCCCTGGTGCGAGGTGGACATCCAGCCGCGCTCGGCCTCGAAGGGCGACTCCTCGCTGCGCTGCCAACCGGCGCGGACGGCCGCAATGTCCAGCCCCGCCTTGCCGGCCAGGGTCAGCAGGGCCGCCTCGAGCGGGTCGCCCGCCGCGCCCCACTCGGCGTCGCCGGCGTCGTCCCCCGGCTTCAGGAGGTGCGCGTCGTTGCACAGGACCACGTCGCGCAGCAGCGTGCTGAGCGACGGAGTCGGCTCGGTCACCGGCCCCGTGGTCCCGACCACCGAGCCGACAGGGGCGTAGCCCTGGCCAGTCATCGTGTAGTGCTGGTCCGGCGGGGCCCACGCCGCAGTGGCGACCATCCGGCCTTCGGTGAGGGTTCCGGTCTTGTCCGAGGCCAGCACGGTGACCGAGCCGAGCGTCTCCACGGCCGGGAGCCGGCGGACCAGGGCGGAGCGTCGGGCCATCCGGTGCGCCCCTAGCGCAAGAGAGACCGAGACCACGGCCGGGAGCGACTCCGGGACGGCCGCGACGGAGAGGCTCACCGCGGTCAGCAGCATCTCGGTGAGCCCCCGTCCCCGGGCCAGCCCGAGGACGAGGACCAGGGCGGCCGCGACCAGCACCACCACGACGAGCTCCCGGGACAGCCGCCGCAGCCGGACCTGGAGCGGGGTGACCACCACGCCCGCCGAAGCGATCAACGCGGCGATCTGGCCCAGGCCGGAGTCGGCGCCGGTGCGCCGGACGACCCCGACCGCCCGGCCCTTGGTGACCACCGTGCCGGAGGACAGCTCGTCCCCCGCTCCGCGGTCCACCGGCTGCGACTCACCTGTCATGGCGGCTTCGTCGACCTGGAGGGAGTAGCCCTCGAGGACCTCGAGGTCGGCGGGTACGACGTCACCCGCGTCCAGCTTCACCACGTCGTCGACCACGACATCAGCGCCGTGGAGCTCGACGACCTGGCCGTCACGCAGCACCCGGGCGACAGGGGCCGCGAGCCGGTCCAGCTCCGAGATGGCCCGGTCGGCCCGGACCTCCTGCACCACACCGATCGCCGAGTTGAGCACGATGACCAGGGCGATCACGACCGTGTCGGTGACGTCCCCGATCGCGGCGGTCACGGTCGCCGCGGCCAGCAGCAGGATGATCATCGGGTCGCGGAGCTGCCCGAGCACGCGCGCGACGACGGTGGTCGGTCGCTGCGAGGGAAGGATGTTGGGCCCCAGCTCCTCGAGCCGTCGGGCGGCCTCCGCGCTGCTCAGTCCCTGCCTCAGCGGGGCATCGGCGGTCGGCGCGCTCACCTGACCTCCACCACCGCGGCCCCGGTCACCGCACCTGCCCGAAGGTCCTCGAGGGCCCGGTTCGTCTCGCCGAACGAGTACGGCGTGACGCGGGGCGCGAGGTCGAGCATGGAGGCGAGCCGGAGCAGGTCCTCGCCGTCCGCGCGGGTGTTGGCGGTGACGCTGGTCAGCGTGCGTTCCCGGAAGAGGTGACGCGCGTAGGACAGCGAGGGGATGTCGCTGAGGTGGATGCCCGCCAGCGCCAGCGTGCCGTTCTGGTCGAGCGCCTCGAGGGCCAGCGGCACCAGCTCGCCGGCGGGAGCGAAGACGATCGCCGAGTCCAGCGGGACCGGCGGGCGGTCCTGGGCGTGCCCTGCCGACGTCACGCCCAGCTCCAGGGCGAGGGCACGTGCCCCCTCACCACGGGTCAGCACGTGGACCTCGGCTCCTTGGGCGAGCGCGATCTGGGCGGTGATGTGGGCGCTGGCGCCGAACCCATAGATCCCGAGCCGCCCACCCGGAGGCAGCTGGGCGCGCCGCAACGCCCGGTAGCCGATGATCCCCGCGCACAGCAGCGGGGCGGCCTCGAGGTCGCTGAAGCCGTCGGGCAGCCGGTAGGTGTAGCCGGCCGGCGCGACGGCGTACTCCGCGAAGCCACCATCGGCGTCCCAGCCGGTGTACTCCGAGCGTCGACACAGGTTCTCCGCGCCGGCCCGGCACCAGCGACACTGCAGGCAGGTACGCCGCAGCCAGGCGATCCCCACCCGGTCCCCGACGGCCGGCTCGACGACCGCGGCACCGGTCGCGACGACCTCGCCGACGACCTCGTGACCGGGGACGACCTCGGGAGCCTTGGCCGGCAGGTCTCCCTCGGCCAGGTGCAGGTCGGTGCGACAGACGCCGCAGACGTGGACACGCACCAGCACCTCGTCGGGTGCCGGCCTGGGGACGGCGCGCTCCACGACACGCAGCAGCGGAGGCGGTCCACCGTCCGGCACCACCCACGCGCGCATCCGGTCCTGGGCAGCGGGCAGGTCCATGGAACCAGCATCGGTCCGCAGGGCCTGGCGGACGAAGTGCCGATGGTCCCTGGCTGGGCACCCCCTACCGCTGGTGGTCGGGGTGCGGCCGGCTCGCCCGGATCCGCTTGTCCAGGGCGTCGACGGCGAGCAGGGCGGGCGCTGAGAGCAGCGCCACGAGCCATCCCACGGCGGGAGGGGGCGCGTGTCCGATCACGTCCGCGACCGGGGTCACCAGCAGCACCGTCAGCGAGAACGCCAGACCAGCCGCCGTCGCGGGAATCAGCAGGCGGTTGCTCGTCCAGCCGAGGGCTCCCGGCCACCGGGAGGAGCTGCGGCAGGCGAACCCGTTCGCCATCTGGCCGAAGACCACCGCCATGAACGCCGCCCCGGAGGCTGTCAACAGGTGGTGCCCGCCGGGGAACTGCTCGCCGGGGCGCCAGCCGAGGATGAGCAGCGAGGCCAGGAAGGCGGCCATCGAGACCGCCGCCTCGAGAGGCCCGAGGAGTCCGAACGCACGCCGAAGCACGGTGCGGTTCATCAGACGTCCGCGAACCGGCGGACCGTCCAGCAGGTGCTTGGCAGGCGGCTCGGCGCCGAGAGCCACGGCCGACAAGGTGTCCGTGCCGAGGTCGAGGGCCAGGATCTGCATCACCCCGAGCGCGAGCGGGAAGGTCCCCCCGGACAGTGCCCACACCACGAACGGGCTCAGCTCGGCGACGTTGTCGGTGAGGTGGTAGGTCAGGAAGCGCCGCATGTTGACGAAGGTCGCCCGCCCCTGCTCCACGCCGGCGACGATGCTGGCGAACGCGTCGTCGAGGAGGACCAGGTCGGCTGCCTCCCGGGCGACGTCGGTGCCCGACAGGCCCATCGCCACCCCGATGTCGGCCTCGTGCAGCGCCGGTGCGTCGTTGACGCCGTCGCCGGTCATCGCCACCACGTGCCCACGTGAACGGAGTGCGCGCGCGATGCGCAGCTTGTCCTCCGGCGACACCCGCGCGATGACGATGCCGTCGTGATCGAGCAGGGCGGCGAGGACGCGGTCGTTCTCCGGAAGGGCGGAGCCGACGAGGACCGGCGCGTCCGGACTGCGAAGACCGACCTCGTCGGCGATCGCGGCAGCGGTGGCCGGGTGGTCGCCGGTCACCATCGCGACGCTTATGCCCGCCGTGCGGCAGGCTGCCAGTGCCTTCGCCACGTCGTCGCGGGGCGGGTCCTGGAGCGCCACCAGGCCGAGCAGGCGCAGGTCACGCTCCGACTCCTCCGGGGTGGTGGGCGTCCGGTCGATGCAGGGCGCGGCCGCGATGGCAAGCACCCGCAGGCCCCGCGCGGTCAGCGCGTCGACCTGCGCGTGCGCGGCCGGGTCGTCACCGCACAGAGCGAGCACTGCGTCCGGCGCCCCCTTGACCAGCGCCTCCTGCCCGACCACGACGGACATCCGCCGGGTGCGGGGGTCGAACGGGAACCGCAGGTCGACCGGGTGCCGACGACGGTCGTCGTCGGTCTCGACGCCCAGCCGGCGGGCGAAGGCGTCCAGAGCCGCCTCCATCGGGTCCCCGTGCGCTCGCCACTCCCCCAGCACCTGCTCCGCGTAACCCGTGGAGCACCGGATCGCCGCCAGGGCGAGCTCCACCGCGGCGTCCCGGTCGGCGCCCTCGGACCAGGTCAGGTCGGCCTGGGGCTCGTAGCCCGGCCCCGCCACGCCGACGTGTCCCGACGGGGTCCAGGCGTCGACGACGGCCATCTGGTTGCGGGTCAGCGTCCCGGTCTTGTCGGTGCAGATGAAGGTCGTCGACCCGAGTGTCTCGACCGCCTCGAGGTTGCGGACCAGGATCTGGCGCTTGGCCATCTGCTCGGCTCCCCACGCCAGAGAAAGCGTCACGGTCGGCAGCAGTGCCTCGGGGACCAGGGCGACCGTCACGCCGATCGCGAAGATGAATCCGTCCTCGAGCGGATTGCCGACCAGCAGAGAGACGACCAGGAAGAGCGCGCCGACACCGACCGCGATGGCGGCGATCAGCCGAACGACGGCCCGCAGCTCCCGGGTGAGCGGTGTGTCCGGTTTGGCGGACTGGGTCGAGAGCTCGGCGATGCCGGCCAGCCGCGTGTGCCCGCCGATCGCCACGACCAAGGCTCGCGCGTCCCCCTCGACCACGAACGTCCCGGCGTAGAGGATCTCGTCCGCCTGCACCGCGCCGGCGACGCTCTCGCCGGTGAGCATCGACGTGTCGACCAGCAGTCGGTTGGCCGTCACCACGACCGCGTCCGCCGGGATCCGGTCCCCGCTCTCGAGGAGGAGCACGTCGTCGACCACGACGTCCTCGGCCGGCACGAGGCGGCGGCGGCCGTCCCGCCACACCGACACCTTCGTCGGGAGCATGGCCTGGAGACGCTCCGCCGCTCGGTCGGCCCGGGCCTGCTGCGCGAAGGCGAAGACGCCGTTGAGCAGGATGACGGCGACGATCGCGATACCCAGCTGCGGCAGCCCGGCGACCAGGGCCAGGATGCCCGCGACCCACAGCATCAGCGCGAAGAAGTGGGTGACCTCGCCGAGCAGCTGCCTGACCGCGGACGGCCGTCGGGGCGGCGGGAGCCGGTTCAGTCCGTGCTCGGCCCGCCGTTGCTCGGCCTCCATCGAGGTCAGGCCCTGAGCCGCCACGACGGTCACGGCACCCTCCCTCGACGGTCAGCGCGTCACTGGGTCAGCTTCACCGGCGCGTGGGTGACGCCCTCGATGTCCTCGACAGCGGCATGGAGAAGCTGATGGGCCAGGTCGGACAGTGCCCGCGCGACCGCGAGCTCGTCCCCGATCTCGGGGACGTCGCGGTCCTCCGGATTCAGCCGGGCCACGCCGGTGCCCGTGAGGGAGACCTCGTGCGCCGGGATCAGCCGGGCCTCGGCGTGCGTCTTCTGGTCACGCTCCCCGATGAAGATGTCGACCCGCCACGTCTTCGTTGCAGTCATGGTGTCCCGCCCCTTCTGTTCGTCTCGCGTCTCCTCATGACGCCGCGCCGGCAGCCACCGGTGCCAGGGGCGAAGGTCCCGCCTCGTCCGGCAGCTTCCCCGACGGAGTGACGATCGTGCCCGCCTCGCCCCGGGCGATCGCGACGGCGTCCTCGAGCCGGCCGATCCCCGCCGTGTCCCCGGTGATCTCGACGAAGCGGCAGGCCGCCTCGACCTTCGGCCCCATGGAGCCTGCCGGGAAGTCCTCCCGCCGCAGCAGGGCGGGGGTGGCGCGCAGGATCGGCTCGGCCGCCGCCGTACCGAAACCGCGCACCACGTGCGGCACGTCCGTCAGCACCAGGAGCAGGTCCGCCTCCAGCGCCTCGGCCAGGACTGCCGAGGTCAGGTCCTTGTCCACGACCGCCTCGACCCCGTCGAGGAAGCCACGCTCGTTGCGGATGACCGGCACCCCTCCCCCGCCCGCGCAGATCACCACCGCGCCGCTGTTGAGCAGCAGCCGGATCAGCCGGGTCTCGACGACTCGCTGCGGGTGGGGCGAACCGACCACCCGGCGCCAGTGGTCGCCGTCCGGCTTCATCACCCAGCCGCGGGCCTCGACGAGCGCAGCGGCCTCCTGGGCCGTGTAGACCTCGCCCACGAACTTGGTCGGGTTCTGGAAGGCCGGGTCGTCGGCGGCGACGAGGGTCTGGTTGATGATCGCCGCCACCTGCCGGTTGGTCAGGGCGTTCTGCATCGCCTGGAGCAACCAGTAGCCGATCATCCCCTGTGTCTGGGCGCCGAGCACGTCGAAGGGGTACGGCGTGGTGAGGTGCGGGTCCGAGGCGGACTGGAGGGCCAGCACCCCCACCTGCGGGCCGTTGCCGTGCGTGATCACCAGCTCGTGCTCCTCGGCGAGCGGGGCCAGCGCCGCCACCGCCCGGGCGACGTTGGCCTCCTGGACCGAGGCGTCCGGCTTCTGGCCGCGCTGCAGCAACGCGTTGCCTCCCAGGGCTGCCACGATCCGCATCTCAACCGCCGAGCGTGGCGACCAGGACCGCCTTGATCGTGTGCATCCGGTTCTCGGCCTGGTCGAAGACGATCGAGTGCTTGGACTCGAACACCTCGTCGGTGACCTCCAGGGCCGTCATCCCGGTCTTCTGGAAGAGCTCCTCGCCGACCTTGGTGTGCCGGTCGTGGAAGCCCGGCAGGCAGTGCATGAACTTCACGTTCGGGTTCCCGGTGAGGTGCACCAGGCGCATGTTCACCTGGTAGGGCCGCAGCAGGTGGATCCGCTCCTCCCAGACCTCCTTGGGCTCCCCCATCGACACCCAGACGTCGGTGTAGAGGAAGTCCACCCCCTCCACGCCCGCCGCAACGTCCTCGGTGTGGGTGATCCGGGCTCCGGTCTCGGCGGCGATGTCCTGCGCCTGCTTGATGACCGCGTCGGAGTTCCAGACCGAGCGCGGCGCGACGATCCGGACGTCCATCCCCATCATCGCGCCGGCCACCAGCAGCGAGTTGCCCACGTTGTTGTGGGCGTCACCCAGGTAGGCGAACGAGATCTCCTCGTCGTGCTTGTGGCAGTGCTCGCGCATGGTGAGCATGTCGCACAGCATCTGCGTGGGGTGCCACTCGTCGGTGAGGCCGTTCCACACCGGGACCCCGGCGTAGCGCGCGAGCGTCTCGACGTTGTCCTGGGACGAGCCGCGGTACTCGATGCCGTCGTACATCCGGCCGAGCACGCGGGCAGTGTCCTCCATGGACTCCTTGTGGCCGATCTGCGACCCGGTCGGGTCGAGGTAGGTCACGCGGGCGCCCTGGTCGTAGGCCGCCACCTCGAACGCGCACCGGGTGCGGGTGGAGGTCTTCTCGAAGATCAGCGCGATGTTCTTGCGCTCCAGCCGCGGCTGCTCGGAGCCGGCGTACTTGGCGATCTTGAGCTCGGCGGCCAGGTCGAGGAGGAACTTCCACTCCTGGGGGGTGAAGTCGACCTCCTTGACGAAGCTGCGGTTGCGCAGGTTGAAGGCCATGTCAGATCCCTTCGCGTTCGACGGGGCAGGTCATGCAGCGCGGGCCGCCGCGACCGCGACCGAGCTCGTTGCCCTGGATGGTCACCACCTCGATGCCGTTGCGGCGGAGGAAGGTGTTGGTCGTGACGTTGCGCTCGTAGGCGACGACGACACCGGGGCTGACCGCCAGCACGTTGCAGCCGTCGTCCCACTGCTCGCGCTCGGCGGCGTGGACGTCCTGAGTGGGGATCAGCACGTTGATGTGCTCCAGTCCGAGCGCCTGCGCGATCGCGTCGTGCATGGCGTCCGGGTGGTGCGTGGTGACCTTGAGCTCCTTCTCGGCGTCGCCGGGCTCGATCGTGTACGTCGGCAGCATCCCCAGCCCGGCGTACTTGGTGAAGGTGTCCTCGTTGACCATCGTCATGACCGTGTCGAGGTGCATGAAGGCCCGCTTCTGCGGCATCGCGAGCGCGACGATCGTGTGGGCGCTGCCGGCGGCGAAGAGCCGCTGGGCGAGTCGCTCGACCGCCTGCGGGGTGGTCCGCTCGCTCATCCCGATCAGCACTGCACCGCGGCCCAGGACCAGCATGTCGCCACCCTCGGCAGTGGCCCGGCCGTTGACGCTGCCCTCGGACCACACGTGGTGGTCGGAGCCCGTGAAGGCAGGGTGCCAGCGGTAGATCGCCTCGTAGTGGATCGTCTCGCGCATCCGCGCGGTCTTGCGCATCGAGTTGATCGAGACACCGTCGTAGATCCACGCCGACGTGTCGCGGGTGAACAGGTGGTTGGGCAGTGGAGGAAGCAGCATGTCGTCCATGCCCAGGGCCTGGACCATGACCGACCGCGGCTCGTCGACCCGCCCCAGCAGCTCGCGCTTGGTGATCCCGCCGATGAGGTACTCCACCAGCGTCTCGTCGTCGAGCGACGTGAACAGGCTGAACAGCGCGTCGACCGCCATCGGGCCGTAGACCAGCTCGTCGAACGACTGCTGCAGGACGTAGTTCTTCGCCTCGGGGATGCGGACGGTCTCGAGCAGCAGCTCGTCGAGCAGGTGCACCCTGACATCGAGGTCACGCAGCGACTCCGCGAAGGCGTCGTGCTCCTGTTTCGCCTTCTTCACCCACAGCACGTCGTCGAACAGGTAGTCGTCCTTGTTCGTCGGCGTCAGCCGCTTCAGCTCCAGGTCAGGACGGTGGAGGATCGCCTGTCTGAGCTGGCCGACCTCCGAGTCAACGTGCAGGGACATCTGACTCCCTCTCTCGCGCAATTCCCCCAGCACTTCAGGCTGCGCCGACGTGCGAACAGACCATGAGGGTCCAAAGTCCCGACCGAGGAGTCCCTCGGCCCTATGTGCGGATAGCGGACAGGCGAACCCTGGGACGTACCGGGGGTCGACCGAAGGGAAGCGAAATGGCCACTACCAGCGAGCGCGCCGGCGGGACGTCGCCGGCGCCCGAGAAGAAGCGGTCGTTCCGCTTCCCGAGCGCCTTCACCGTGCTCTTCGGAGTCACGGTGCTCGTCTGGCTGCTCGCGTTCATCATCCCGACCGGGGCCTACAAGGTGAGCGAGAAGACGGGCGGCCCGATTCCGGGCAGCTACCACACCGTGGACGCCGGCCTGAGCTTCACCGACCGGCTGTACGAGCTGTTCATCTCGCCCATCAACGGGCTCTACGGGGTGAAGAGCGCGGAGGGGTTCATCGGGCCCTACGAGACCGGTGAGCTGTTCGGTGCGGCTGGCGTCTTCCTGTTCGTGATCGCGATCGGCATCTTCATCACGATGTCGATGCAGACCGGCGCGATCGACAACGGTGTCGCCCACGTGGCCAAGCGCTTCGGCACCCGCGGTGCCGTCGTGATCGCGCTCCTGATGGTGCTGTTCTCGATCGGTGGGACCACCGAGGGGATGGCTGAGGAGACCCTGGGCTTCTATGCCCTGGTCGTGCCCCTGATGCTGAGCCTCGGCTACGACCGGATGGTCGCCGCCGCCACGATCCTCGTGGGGGCGGGGATCGGCGTGCTGGCCTCCACCGTGAATCCCGTTCGCCACCGGGGTCGCCTCGGACGCCGCCGGCATCTCGATCGGTGACGGGCATCGCCTTCCGCTTCCTCATGTACATCGTGCTGGTGCCGCTGGGCATCCTGTTCGTCCTCCGCTACGCCAAGCGGGTCAAGGCCGACCCGTCCCGCTCCCTCACCGCACCGCAGGAGGGCGACGACGGAATCGCGACCGCCGGCGTGGGAGAGGTCCCACCACTCACCGGCAAGCAGAAGAGCGTGCTCAGCATCGTCGCAGTCACCTTTGCGTTCATGATCTTCGCCATCGTGCCGTGGGCCCAGGTCATCAACGGGACGGACGCCGACCAGCTATGCGTGGCAGCTCGACTGGTACTTCCCCGAGCTCGCGGCGCTCTTCATCGTGATGTCGATCGTGGTGGGTCTCATCGGAGGTCTCGGCGAGAAGGGTCTGACCGACACCCTGGTGCGTGGGGCCGGTGACTTCATCGGGGTCGGCCTGATCATCGTGCTCGCCCGCGGTGTCACCGTGATCATGAACAACTCGCAGATCACCGACACCGTGCTGCACTCGATGGAGAACGCGGTCAACAACACGTCCTCCGCGGTGTTCGGCATCCTGATGTTCCTGGTCAACCTGCCGCTCGCCTTCCTGGTCCCCTCGACCTCGGGCCACGCGGCGCTGGCCATGCCGATCCTCGCGCCGCTCTCCGACTTCGCCAACGTCTCGCGGGCGATGACGGTCACCGCCTACCAGTCCGCCTCCGGCGTCATCAACCTGATCACGCCGACCTCGGCGGTCGTGATGGGTGGCCTGGCACTCGCGAAGGTCCGCTACGACCAGTACCTGCGGTTCATGTGGCCGCTGATCCTGGGCCTGCTCGTCATGTGCACCGGCTTCATCGCCGTCGGCGCCGCGCTGAGCTGACCCGCCTGGCCTTCGCTGCGCGCAGGGGGCGCCTGCTGCGGGCTCCCGGTTCCGTACCATGAGCGATCATGGACGGTCATCCGGAGGAACCCGCGCAGGCGCCCTTCCGCGTCACCTTCGTCACCGGCGTGACCCCCGACAAGTGGATGGGCAAGTGGCGGGACCGGACGTCCGACCGGCTGGAGATGCGGCCGGTGGACGAGGCGGACCAGCTCGTCTCTCTGCGCTCCGGCGACGCGGACATGGCTTTCGTCCGGCTTCCCGTCGACCGCGAGGGCCTGCACGTCATCCCGCTCTACCGAGAAGTCCCCGTCGTGGTGGTCTCCAAGGAGCACCCCGTGGCGGCGTACGACGAGATCCCGATCGGCGACCTGGCCGACGAGCACCTGCTCCAGGATCCGGACGCCGTACCTGCCTGGCGTGACCTGGCCACCGAGGTCAGGAACGGGACACGCTTCCCGGTCCCCGCGATGACGCTCAAGCAGGCCGTCGAGTCCGCGGCTGCTCAGGCCGGCATCGTCATCGTGCCGATGTCCGTCGCCCGGGTGCACCACCGCAAGGACGTCGTCGCGGTGCCGGTCACCGGGGTGGAGGACACCCAGGTCGGCCTGGCGTGGCCCCAGGACGCCGATGACCCGCGGGTGGAGGTCTTCATCGGCATCGTCCGTGGCCGCACGGAGCGCAGCTCCCGGGGCGAGTCCGGCGCGCCGAGCAAGGAGCAGCAAGCGGCCAAGCCCACGAAACCGGCCCCGAAGGGCCGGGGCGCCCACCCCCGCAAGCCCGGCGCCGCGCGACGCGCCGTGAAGCCCACCAGGGGGAAGCGCCGCCGGTAGCCGGGTGACGCTCGCCACGGTCAGGTTTGGGAACGGGCGTACCGCGGGTACGAGTCACGACGGCCCTGTCCCCGAACTCCGAACGGAGGGGCGTCGTGACAGCGCGACGTCACATCTGAGTTGAGTACACAGACCACCACCGAACCACCGTCGCTGCCCGGGGTCGATGAACCCCTGCACCCCGCGCTCGAGCAACCCGTCGCCGAGTCCTCCGAAGGGGGCAGCAGGATCGACAAGGTCGTCTTCGGCGTCACGGCCGCCATCGCGGTCGCGTTCGTCGCGTGGGGCTTCCTGGACACCAAGGGTCTCGGCGCGGCCTCCGGCGGCGCCCTCGACTGGACCGTGCTGAACATGGGTTGGCTGTTCGTCGTGCTCGCCTCGGCCTTCGTCGCGTTCGTGATCTGGCTGGCGGCCGGCCGCTTCGGCAACATCCCGCTCGGCGCCGACGACGAGGAGCCGGAGTTCAAGACCGTCTCCTGGGTCGCGATGATGTTCAGCGCCGGCATGGGCATCGGCCTGATGTTCTACGGCGTCACCGAGCCGCTCTCGCACTACATGACTCCCCCACCGGGCACCGGCGAGGCCGGCAACCCGCAGGCCGTGCAGAACGCGATGGCCACCACGCTGTTCCACTGGACGCTCCACCCCTGGGCGATCTACGCGGTGGTCGGCATCGCCATCGCCTACGGCACGTTCCGCCGTGGGCGCTCCCAGCTGATCAGCTCGGCGTTCGCGCCGCTCATCGGCGAGAAGCGCGCCAACGGCACCGCCGGGCGCGTGATCGACATGCTCGCGATCTTCGCGACACTCTTCGGCTCGGCCGCCTCGCTGGGCCTCGGTGCTCTCCAGATCGGCTCCGGCCTCGAGATCGTCGGCGGCATCGGCAAGGTCGGCAACGGCGTGCTCGTCGGGATCATCGCCATCCTCACCGTCGCGTTCATCGCTTCGGCCGTGTCGGGCGTCGCCAAGGGCATCCAGTGGCTGTCCAACATCAACATGGTGCTCGCGCTCGCGCTGGCCACGTTCGTCTTCGTGGTCGGCCCGACGGTCTTCATCTTGGACCTGGTCCCGACCGCGGTCGGCAGCTACTTCAAGGACCTCGCCATGATGTCCGCGCGCACCGACGCCGCGGGCGGCAACGGCATGGCCGAGTGGCTCTCCGGCTGGACGGTCTTCTACTGGGCCTGGTGGCTCTCGTGGACGCCGTTCGTCGGCATGTTCATCGCACGCATCTCGCGCGGCCGCACGATCCGTCAGTTCGTCACCGGCGTGCTCCTGGTGCCGAGCCTCGTGAGCCTGGTCTGGTTCGCGATCTTCGGCGGCGCCGGCATCAAGGCCCAGCAGGACGGCGTCGACATCGCCGGGGCGGCCACGACCGAGGGGCAGCTGTTCGGCCTCCTCGAGAGCATGCCGCTCGCGGGCGTCACCAGCGTCCTGGTGATGGTCCTGGTGGCGATCTTCTTCGTCTCCGGCGCGGACGCCGCGTCCATCGTGATGGGCACCCTGTCGCAGCGCGGCACGCTCAAGCCGAGCAAGGCCAACGTGATCTTCTGGGGCGTGGCCACCGGCGCCGTGGCAGCCGTGATGCTGTCGGTCGGCGGCGACTCGGCCCTCACCGGCCTGCAGAACATCACGATCGTCGCGGCTCTGCCGTTCGCGCTCGTCATGGTCGGCCTGGCCTGGGCGCTGGTCAAGGACCTGCGCGACGACCCGCTCATGGTCCGTCGCCGCTACGCCCTCGCCGCGGTCGAGAAGGCCGTCGTCACCGGTGCGACCCTGCACGGCGACGACTTCGCGCTGAGCGTGGAGCAGGCAGACGAGCCGCTGCTCACCGAGGGTGACACCACCCCGAGCGAGTCCGCGGACATCGTCCGGAGCTAGCTCACCACCCGGTCGGCAGCGGGCGTCCCTCGTGGAAGCCCGCTGCCGACTGGATTCCGACCACGGCGTTCTCGCGGAGCTCCTCGAGCGTGCGGGCACCGGCATAGGTGCAGGCCGAGCGCAGACCGGCGCAGATCTGGTCGATCAGGTCCTCGACCCCCGGGCGGTCGGGCTCCAAGAACATGCGGCTCGAGGAGATGCCCTCCTCGTAGAGCCCCTTGCGCGCCCGGTCGAAGGGCGTCTCCGTGCTGGTCCGGTTCGCGACGGCGCGTGCGGACGCCATACCGAAGCTCTCCTTGTACGCGCGGCCGTCCGCATCGACGTGCAGGTCGCCCGGGGACTCGTGCGTCCCGGCGAACCACGAGCCGATCATCACCGACGAGGCGCCCGCCGCCAGGGCCAGCGCGACGTCGCGGGGGTGGCGCACACCGCCGTCGGCCCACACGTGCCGGCCCAGCTCGCGCGCCGCGTCCGAGCACTCCAGCACCGCGGAGAACTGCGGCCGGCCGACGCCGGTCATCATCCGGGTGGTGCACATCGCGCCCGGTCCGACACCGACCTTGATGATGTCGGCCCCGGCGTCGACGAGCTCACGCACGCCCTCGGCGGAGACCACGTTGCCGGCCACCACCGGGACACCCGGGTCGATCTTCGAGATGGCGCGCAGCGCCTCGATCATCCGGTCCTGGTGGCCGTGCGCGGTGTCGACCACCAGCACGTCTGCGCCGGCGTCCACCAGGGCCCGCGCCTTGGCGGCGACATCACCGTTGACCCCGATCGCCGCCGCGACCCGCAGCCTGCCCTCCCCGTCCAGGGCCGGCGCGTAGAGGGTGGACCGAAGGGCGGCCGTCTTGGTCAGCACTCCCCTGAGTCGACCGTCCGCGTCGACGACCGGGGCAACCCGGCGGCGTGCCGCGTCGAGCCGGTCGAACGCCTCGCGCGGGTCGACCGTGTCCGGAAGCGTCACCGGGTTGGCCGACATGACCTGGTGGACCTGGGTGAACCGGTCGACCCCGGTGCAGTCCTCCTCGGTGAGGACACCGACGGGGCGGCCGTCCTCGACGACGAAGGCCGCCCGGTGCGAGCGCTTGGGCAGCAGCGCGATCGCGTCGCCGACGGTCTGGGCCGGGTCGAGCGTGATCGGGGTGTCGAAGACGAGGTGCCGCGCCTTGACCCACGAGATGACGTCGTGGACGACGGGGATCGGGATGTCCTGCGGGACGACCGCGATCCCGCCGCGTCGGGCCACCGTCTCGGCCATGCGTCGCCCGGACACGGCGGTCATGTTGGCGACCACCAGCGGGATCGTCGTACCGACCCCGTCGGACGTCGACAGGTCCACGTCGTGGCGGGAGCCGACGTCCGAGCGCCGGGGCACCATGAAGACGTCGTTGTAGGTCAGGTCGTAGCCGGGAGAGTTCTCGTTGACGAAGCGCACGGGAACACGATGCTACGAAACGTGCCCCGTCACCAAAGCGGACCCGTCAGCGCGCCTCGCGAGCGGCCAGCGCTGCCAGCGCCTCGTCGGCGTGGATGTCCATGTTGAGCTCGCTCGCGATCACCCTGAGGACCGTCCGGTCGGTGTCGATGACGAAGGTCGCGCGCTTCACCGGCGTGATCAGTCGTCGCCGCACGCCGAACGCGACGGCGACCTCACCCGACTCGTCGGAGAGCAGCGGGTAGTCGAAGCCGTGCAGCTCGGAGAACTCCTTCTGCTTCGCGACCGGATCGGTGCTGATCCCGAGCCGCTGGGCGCCGACCTCCTTGAACTCGACGGCGAGGTCGCGGAAGTGGCAGGCCTCCTTGGTGCACCCGCCGGTCATCGCGATCGGGTAGAAGAACAGCACGACCGGGCCGTCCTGGAGCTTCTCGCTCAGTCGGACGGTGTGCCCGTTCTCGTCGGGCAGGGCGAAGTCGGGCGCCTGTGCGCCCTCGGCGATGGTCTTCATGGTCACTCCTGGTGGGTGCGGGGTGTCGTGCGGGGCGGCCAGGGGAGGAAGCCGCTGGTCCGGGCGACGTAGTCGTCGTACCCGGGACGTCGCGAGGACATCCCCTTCTCGAGCAGGGGTTTTCCGGTGCCGTTCGCGAGCAGCCAGGTCATGGCCACCGGCGACAGCAGGGTGAGGATGCCCGGCCAGGCGCTGAACGCGACCAGCGACAGCCCCCACCAGACGCAGGCGTCCCCGAAGTAGTTGGGGTGTCGGGTGTAGCGCCACAGCCCGGTGTCGAGGACCTTGCCCTTCGACGCCGGGTCGGTGCGGAAGCGGTGCAGCTGGTGGTCGCCGACCGCCTCGAAGAACACGCCGACGGCCCACACCGCAACGCCCAGCCACGTCAGCCAGTTGGGTCCTGGGGTCTCGAATGCGGCCACCTGGAGCGGCAGGGAGACGAACCAGAGCACGAGCGCCTGCGTCAGGTAGATCTGCCGCAGCGCGTAGCCGGTGCGGCTGCCCGGCGCCTTGGCGAGCAGCGCGTCGTACCGCGGGTCCTCGCCGTGGCCACGGGAGCGGCGCCAGATGTGCCAGGCCAGCCGGAGCCCCCAGACGGAGGTGAGCACGAGGACGAGCAGCCGGCGGGTGTCGTCCCCCTGCCCGGCGGAGAGGAGGTACGACGTGGCCGCGACCGCCACGAAGCCCAGGCCCCACGCGACGTCCACGACCGCGTGCCGACCGACCCGCAGGGCGACCAGGAAGGTCACGCCGAGGACCCCGACCACGGCCGCTGCCGTGACCGGGAGCGCCGCGGCGAGGTCGCCCCACGGGAAGTCGGTCATCAGAAGTCGCGCACCGGGGGCAGCCCGCTGCGGCCGTCACGGGTGGGCTTGACCATCAGCAGCTGGTCGACGCCCATCCGGCCTTCCTCGAAGGCGAGGGCACCACCGACGAGGTAGAGCCGCCACACGCGCGCGATCTCCTCGCCCACCATGGCGACCGCGCGGTCCCAGTTGGCCTCGAAGGTGGCGTACCACGCGTCGACGGTGCGGACGTAGTGCTCGCGCAGCGCGTGCACGTCGCGCACCTCCAGGCCGGCCTGCTCGAACAGTACGACGGTCTCGCCGACGGGGCGCATGTGCATGTCCGGCGCGATGAACGCCTCGATGAAGGGGCCGCCGCCGGGACGGGTCGTGCGCGACATCTGCTGCACCAGCGCCCGGCCTCCGGACCGCAGCATGTCGTGGATCTTCCCGGTGAAGACCGGGTAGTTGCGCTCCCCCACGTGCTCGCCCATCTCGATGGAGGAGACGGTGTCGAACGGGCCGTCCGCGACGTCGCGGTAGTCCTGGAGCCGGATGTCGACGCGGTCCCCGAGGCCACGCTCGGCGACGAGCCGGTCGATGAACGTCTTCTGCTCCTTGGCGATCGTCACGCCGACGACCTGGACGCCGTACTCCGCTGCGGCGTGCAGCGAGAGCGATCCCCAACCACAGCCGATGTCGAGGTGCCGGTGGCCCGGCTTCGCGCGGTCGAGGCCGAGCTTGCGGCAGACCAGGTCGAGCTTGTCTCGCTGCGCGTCCTCGAGGGTGTAGTCGGGGGCGTCACTGGTGAAGTACGCGCACGAGTAGGCCATGTGCGGGTCGAGGATCAGCGAGTAGAAGTCGTTCGACAGGTCGTAGTGGTGCGAGATCGCGTCCTGGTCCCTGCGGGCGGAATGCAGTCGTCCGCGCAGTCGCGCCTGCGACGGGGGCGGTGCCGGCGGCAGCCCGAAGGCGCCGAGCCCGGTCGCCGTGCGCAGCCCGTTGGCCAGCACTCCCGCGCTCAGCTTCGGCGACGCGCCGCGCTCGCGCACGGCGGCCCACACCCGGCGGAAGGCGTCCAGCAGGTCCCCGTCGACGTCGATCTCACCGGTCACGTAGGCCTGGGCCAGGCCCAGCTCGCCGGGCCGGTAGACGAGCCGGCGCAGCGCGGCGGGGTCGCGGACCACGACCGTCGGCGCGTCCTGGGGACCGGCCTCGCTGCCGTCCCAGCCGCGCAGCCGCACCGGGATCTCGCCGCCGAAGAACGGCGTGACCAGGTCGGCAATCTGCGCGGCGACGCCGTCGACCCGGTTGCTGGTCGTGGGTGCGGACGTGAGGGTCATGCGGCGTCCCTTCGCGACGGGGGCGGGTGGTCACTGACCGGTGTTCGCCGGTCGGGACTGCGATGGATTGGTCAGGACTTGCCGGATTCGAGCAGGTCCTCCTGTCCGAACATCGCGGCCGTCTCGCGGGCCGTGGGGGTGCCGGCGTCAGGGTCGGACCCGTGGTCGAGGAGGGTCCGGACCACGTCGGGCTCGCCCTTGAAGACCGCGCCGGCGAGCGGGCTCTGGCCGCGGTCGTTGACCCGGTCGACGTCCGCGCCTCGCGCGGCCAGGAGCGCCACCGTGGCGGCATGTCCGTGGTAGGCCGCGAGCATCAGGAGGGTGTTGCCGGCTGCATCGGTGAGGTCGACCGGGCAACCGGCGTCGACGTACGCCGCCAGCCTCTCCCCCTCGCCTGACCGGGCGAGGTCGAGCATCTGGTGGGCGAGCTCGACCAGCTGCTCGTCGGGGGTCTCCGCATGCTCAGGCATGACGCCAGTCTGACAAACCCGGCAAGTCACGCCTCGTCGCTACAGTGACCCCGTGCCCGCCTCCGACCTGGTCCTCGACCCTGGCGACCCTCGTGCGCTGACCAGCTCGCTCTCCGACGCGTTCCGCGACCGTGTCGGGCGAAGCCCGGACAGTGTGTACGCCGCTCCCGGGCGGGTGAACCTGATCGGCGAGCACGTGGACTACAACGGCGGCCGCTGCCTGCCCTTCGCCCTCCCGCACAGCACCTACGTCGCCGCGGCGGCGCGCACGGACGACCTCGTGACCGTGCACAGCCTCCAGATGGACCAGCCGTGGCGGGGCCGGCTGTCGGCGCTCGGGCCCGGTCAGGTGTCGGGTTGGGTCAGCTACGTCGGTGGCGTGCTGTGGGCACTGCGTGAGGACGGGATCGACGTACCCGGTCTCGACCTGGTCCTCGACAGCCGGGTGCCGGTCGGGGCGGGACTGTCGAGCTCGGCCGCACTCGAGTGCTCGGTGGCCCTCGCCGCGTGCGCAGCGGCGGGTGTCGAGGTCGACGACGGCGTGCGACGCCGGGTCATCGCGGCCTGCATCCGCGCGGAGAACGAGGTGGCCGGTGCGTCCACCGGCGGCATGGACCAGAGCGTCTCGGTCCTGGCCGAGGCCGGCCACGCCCTGCTGCTGGACTTCGCCGACGGCTCGCACCGCCAGGTGCCCTGGGACCCCGAGGCGGCCGGCCTCGGTCTGCTCGTGATCGACACCCGCGTGCACCACTCGCTCAGCGACGGCGGCTACGCCTCCCGGCGTGACGACTGCGAGGCCGCGGCGCGCCTCCTGGGCGTCGAGCACCTCGCCGAGGTGACCGACCCGGAGGCGGCGCTCGCTGCGCTTGACGACCACCGGCAGCGGCGGCGTGCCCGGCACGTCGTCACCGAGCTGGCTCGGGTCGACGCGGCCGTGGCGGCGCTGGACCGGGCCGACCTCGTCGCCCTCGGCGAGCTCTTCAACGGGTCGCACGCCTCGCTGCGCGACGACTTCGAGGTGTCCTGCGACGAGCTCGACGCCGTCGTCGAGACCTCCGTGCAGCACGGCGCGCTGGGTGCCCGGATGACCGGCGGCGGCTTCGGCGGCTCGGCCATCGCCCTGGTGCCCGAGGACCGTGTCGCGGCCGTCGAGGAGGCCGTGGTCGCGACGTTCCAGGACCGTGGCTGGGCGTCCCCCGGGATCCTGCGCGGCACTCCCGGCCCGGGGGCCCGGCGCCTCGCCTGATCCGATGCCCGCGCGTACCTTCCTGTACAGGAGGGACATGGCCGGCCACGCGATGCTGAACCAGCTCTACGACGCGTCGTACGGACGCCTCGTCGTGCAGCTGTTCGCGTTCTGCGGCGACCTCGACCTCGCTGAGGAGGCGGTGCAGGAGGCCTTCGTCGCGGCGGTGCGGAGGCGCCGCGAGGTCAGCGAGGTCCATGACCAGGAGTCCTGGGTCAGGACGGTCGCGCTGGAACGGCTCCGCAGCTGGCGCAGCCACGAGGGATCCGTACGCCGGCCTCGGGTCGCCGTTCCCGGGTCCGAGGCCGCCATCGACCTCGACGAGGACCAGGCCGAGGCGATGGCCGCCCTGGCCGTGCTCGACGACGAGCAGCGCGAGGTCGTGGTCCTGGAGCAGCTCGCCGACCTGGCCCTGACTCCGACGGCCGGTCGGCGCGGTGGTGCACCCGATCTCGATCGGCTGCGCGAGCTGTCCCGGCAGGTCCAGCCGCCCGCGTTCGGCACGCTCGTGGACGTCGCTCGCCGGCGCCGGGCCCGCATCCGCTGGGCAGTCCTCGGCGGCGCCGGACTGTGCCTGCTGGTGATCGCCGCCGCGGTTCTGCTCGGGTCGGAGGACCAGCAGGTGCCTGCCAAAGCCCCTCCCGAGGCGACGTCCTGGACTCCGGAACAGATCCGCAGCCACCCCAAGGCCCGCGTCGGGGAGCCCACGTACGCCGACTTCCAGCGGTCGGATGTCGCCGCCCGGGTCTGGAGCGTGTGCACCGCGCGGTGCCGCACCTGGGATGGTGCGACTATCGCGGGGCGAGGCCCCTCCGCAGCCAGGTTCAAGGTCCGCTGGACGGTGGAGGTGACACGAGACGGCTTCGAGACCAGCGTGCTCGTGCCCGAGTTCGGCGAGCCGGGGCGGGTGTCCTTCTGGAGGGACGACCTGTTCGTCGTCTCCCAACCCCAGGACGGCTCGGACTGCTGCGAGCAATCGCGCCACGTGGTGAGCGCGGACGGCGATGTGGTCGACCTGACCCTGGTCGAACCCGCGCAGCCGAGGCCCCAGCCGGGGATCACTGTGGTGGACGGGAGGCTGGTGGTGATCGACCTCGACGCCGGCACGTTCGCGGAAGTGGCGGTTCCGTTCATCGCGGACGCCGTGCAGTGGGCACCCAACCCGTCGACCTGGCTGTGGGGCCTCAGCAGCCACAGCAACCCGGCCGGCGACCGGCAGAGCTTCACCGCGGTGTGGCAGGAACCACAGGGCTACTTCCGGCAGCACGCGCTGGCAGTCGGGCCGGTGTCCGTCGAAGTCGAGCCCGTCGACGAGGTCGGCAAGATGGCCTTCACCGAGGAGAACTGGGACACCGGCCAGCTGGCCGTCCACCTCAGCGAGGACCGCGGCAGGACGTGGCAGCGGATCGAGGTGTCCTCACGGCGCGAGATCCGCACCCTCCTGCGCTGAGCACAGGCCGGCGTCAGCGAATGGGGCTGCTGGCGCGCGACTGCTCCGCTCCGCGCACGCCGTTGCGGTCCCGCCCGTGTCCTGCGTGCCAGTCCAGGCACAAGACGGTGGCATCGTCACTGAGGTCGTGCCCGGTCGAGGCGAGAACTCTGTCGGCCAGTGCCCTGACCGCCTCGCGTGGGTGCAGCGACCTCGTCTCCGAGATCTCCGTGCGAAGGTCGACACCGACCGCGTTGCGCTCGAGCATGCCGTCCGTGACGAACACCAGGCGGTCCCCCGCTTCGAGAGTCAGCGAGCTCGCCCGATAGGTGCTGTCGCCGAACAGACCGAGCGGAAGGTCCACGGGCAGGTTCACCGGACTGACGTCCCCGTCGCGCGCGAGGTACGGCGACACGTGCGCGGCGTTGACCAGCTCCAACGACCCGGTGCGCAGGTCGACGCGACCGATCAGTCCGGTCACGAAGTCCTCGAGCCCGCTCTCGCTCGCGTGCACGGCCAGGGCGGTGTTCGTCCAGGCGACCTGCTCGTGCAGCGAGGCACCCTCGTTGCGGGCGTTTCGCAGGCTGCCCACGCACAAGGTGGCGGTGAGGGCAGCCGCGACCCCATGACCCATCGCGTCGGTCAACGACAGGTGGAGGAGGTCGCGCTCCAGGCTGAAGTCGAACGTGTCTCCGGCGATGCCCGCCGCGGGCTCCAGCCAGCCCGCGAGCGTGAAGGCGCCGGCCTCGCAGGTCTGCGGTCCGGGGAGCAACCGGTGCTGGATCTCCGCCGACAGGCTCAACGGTCTGGTGCGTTGTCCCCACTCGTACAGGTCGGTGTGCCGGCGGTTGGCGATCACCACGAACGCCAGCAGGTGCGCGAGCCGGCCGATGTCGGCGATCGACTGAACCTCCGGCTCGTCGGGGACGATCAGCTCCAGCAGCCCGATGACCTCCCCGCGTTCGGTCACCGGCGCCAGGACGCGCCACGAACCGGAACGACGGGACTTCGCCCCGGCTGCGTGAGGCGCCACCACCTGCACCTCCTGGGAGCGGACCGCCTGCTCCTCGGGCCCGCCGTCGAACGGCAGCACCGTCGCCGACTCCTCGAGGGCTCGCCGCTCGTCACGCGCGAGCGCAGCGCTCGCGTCCTGGCCCTCGCCGTTTCGCACCTGGACATGGGCAAGGCGGACCAGGGCTCGCCCGGAGAGGTCGGCGATGAGGAAGGACACCCTGATGGCGCCGAGGGCATGGCCGAGCTCGCGGGTGACGGCTTCGACAGCCTCGACAGGAGACGCGGCCTCGGCGGCGTCCAGCACCCTTGCCACAACCGTGAGATCTCCTCCCGACTCCACTTCCGGAGCATAGGCGCCCCTGCGGCGCACTGTCCCGCCAGTCTGCGGAGGACTCGTCCCGGATGCCCTCCTCTGCCGGATCCGTCCCCTCAGGGTCAGGTGGCGCTGACCCCGCCGATCCGTCCCTCGCGGAACGCGTCGACGAACAGGGCGTGGTCCTTGCGCACCGTCTCGGCGTAGTCGACCGCGAAGTCGGTGAGGTCGGCGACGAACTCCTTGCGCCTGCCCTCGAGCACCTCCGAGATCGCCTCCTCGGTCTGGAAGGTGACGAGGTCCTGGTCGCTGTCCTCGTCGGAGGCGCAGTGCACCTTGGCGGTGGCCTGGCCGAGCGCCCGGACAACCGGACGCATCTCGTCGGGCTCGTTGATCTCGCTCCAGTCGAGGTCCGCCTCGTAGGGCGACACTTCTGCGACGACGTACCCGACTCCGTCGATGCTGGTGTAGCCGAGCAGCGGGTCGGTGTGGACCTGCAGCGCCCGCTGGCTGACCACGGTGCGGTGCCCCTCGTGCTCGAAGTACTTGTCCACTGCCCCACTGTCGACGAATCGGCTCACCGCCGGGACGTTGGCCTGCTTCATCGACAGCACCACGTCGTTGTCCAGCGACTGCGTGTAGCCCTCGACGAGGACGTTGTACGCCGGCAGGCCCGCGCTGCCGATGCCGAACCCGGACTTGCCCACGACGTCGCGCACCTCGTAGAAGAGGTCCCGGTCGAACTTCTTCGACTCCGGGATCGTGTCGAGGTACGCCGCGAACGCCTGCTCGACCTTGCTCCGCTCGGCCTTCCCCAGCCTCCTCACCGACGCGTCCTCGTTGAACATCCGGACGTCGCCGTCGATGCGGGTCATCGAGTCGAGCAGCGCGACCCGGCTCGACAGCCTCGCCTGGGCGAGCACCTCGCGAACCGCTCCGTCGGTGTTCTCCAGGTGCAGTGCGAAGTCGTCGTCCTGGTCCTCGCCCACGTAGTGGTTGACCTGGCTCAGATAGGCACGGAGGTAGCCGCCGACCAGCGACCGGATCGCCTCCTCGGGCAGCGCCTTCTGCCAGCCGAGCAGGGCCAGGCTGGCGACGAACCGGCGCAGGTCCCAGGAGAAGTGGCCGATGTAGGCCTCGTCGAAGTCGTTGACGTCGAAGACGAGCCTGCCGTCGGAGCTCATGTAGGTGCCGAAGTTCTCAGCGTGCAGGTCGCCGTGGATCCACACGGCGCCGGCTCGTTCGTCGGACCAGTCGTCCGGGGTCCGGGTCATGTCGGCGTAGAACAGGCAGGCCGACCCCCGGTAGAACGCGAACGGGTCGGCCGCCATCTTGCGGAACTTGCCACGGAACGCGCGCGGGTCGGCCTCCATCAGCTCAGCAAATGCGTCCTCGAGGACGTCGACGATGAGCTGCTGGCGCGACTTCCGGGTGACCCTCCCCCGCCTCGACTGAGTCACTACGACATCTCGTCCGGGTGCGCGCCGATGCGGTGCCCGCGGTCGAGCCCCTTGATCGCGACCATGTCATCCGCGTCGAGCTCGAAGTCGAAGATGTCGATGTTCTCCTTGATCCGCCCGGGCGTCACGGACTTCGGGATCACGATCGTGTTCATCTGGATGTGCCAGCGCAGGACCACCTGGGCCGGCGTACGCCCGTGCTTCTCCGCGAGACGCTGCACGACGGCGTCCCTGAGCAGGTCGCCGCCCTTCGCGAGCGGGCTCCAGGCCTCGGTGGCGATCCCGTGCTCGTTGTTCGCCGCGCGGACATCGTCCTGCTGGAGGTAAGGGTGCAGCTCGACCTGGTTGACGGTCGGCACGACCTCCGCGTGCTCGATGAGCGCCTTCAGGTGGTGCGGGTGGAAGTTCGACACCCCGATCGCCCGGATCCGGCCGTCGAGGTAGAGCTTCTCCATGGCCCGCCAGGTGTCGGCCGCGAGTCCCCTGCCGGGCAACGGCCAGTGGATCAGGTAGAGGTCGAGGACGTCGACGCCGAGCCGCTCGATGCTCGCGTCGAAGGCACGCATCGTGTCGTCGTAGCCCTGGTCGCTGTTCCAGACCTTGGTCGTCACGAAGACCTCGTCGCGCTCGAGGCCGGACTCGCGAATGGCCGCGCCGACCCCCTCCTCGTTGTCGTAGAGCCGGGCCGTGTCGATGTGCCGGTAGCCCGCGTCGAGGGCCGCGGCGACCACCCGTTGGGTGTCGTCGCTCGGCACCCGCCACACACCGAAGCCGAGCTGCGGGATCTCGATACCGTTGTTGAGGATCACGTTCGGGACGCTCATGCGCCCATCCTGCCGGTCGGGTCAAGAGGCAGCGCGAGCCCGACGTCACGCAGCTCGAGCAGGGCGAGAGCGCGTACGACGGTCGGGTCACCGTCACGCCAGGCGCCCACCGGGTCGTCGCTGACCCGTGCCAGTCGGTGCAGCGGCTGGTTGGTCATCGCCCGGAGCGCGAACAGCTCGACGTCGCTGCCGGAGTCCATGAACCGCTGGCCGGCCGTCGCCTCGCGGACGAACCGCCACCGGAGGGGGAGGTAGACCGCCAGCACGATCAGGATCGGGATCGCCCCGACGGCGAGGCCCAACCAGAAGGCCAACGTGTGCACGGCTTCCACCTGCGCGGTCCCGGCGGCGGCGATCTGGTCGGCGGCGCTGCCGGCCCCCTCGAACGGCGTCCGCACCTCGTCCCCCACGAGCGGGATGCCGCCGACCGAGTCCCCGGCGTCACGCAGCTTCCCGGCGAGCCCGGAGCCGGCGCGCTCGATCTGCTCGCCCGGCGCCGCCAGCGCGAGGGTGGCGTCACGCACGACGAGGGCGAGCTTGACCCAGAGCGCGACCCACAGTGCGAGCAGCGCATCTCCGACCACCTGGCGGGAACGACGTCCCGGAGCATCCGCGTAGAGCTTCATGACGCCACTCTGCCCGCTTGCCCGCCACTGAAGCGCGAAAGGCACGCCCCAGAACACGTCCGCACCGTCGCCGCGCTGATCTAGTCCCCGTCGAACTCGGCGACGAGGCGGCGCGGGGCCGAATGGCGCCATGCGTCGGTGACGATCTCACGCATCTCGTCGGGGTCGACGAGATCCAGCCGGACACCCACCCAGCCGAACCTGCCCGAGGTGTGCCGCGGCCAGAAGACGTCCGGAGCCGCCCCGACCAGGACCTCTCGGTCGGCGATCGTCGCCTTGACCATGGCGATCGGCTCGTCGTGGCCGACGTAGAGGATCCCGCGGCCGCGGAAGGTCACGGCGGTGGAGCCGGCGTACTCCCTGAGCCCGGTCTCGGGCAGCGACGTGCCGAGCTCGAGCAGGTCCTCGATGCTGATCCCCGTCGGTGGTGCCATGCAGCGATCCTGCACGGCACCACCGACGAGGAGAAGACCTACTTCAGCTCGGCGGAGGACTTGCCGAGGAGCCGGCGCGCGACGATCAGCTGCTGGATCTGCTGGGTGCCCTCGAAGATGTCGAGGATCTTGGAGTCGCGGGCCCACTTCTCGAGGAGGTCGTGCTCGCTGTAGCCGAGGCTCCCGGCCAGCTCGACGCAGCGCAGCGTGATGTCGCTGCCGGTGCGTCCCGCCTTGGCCTTGGCCATCGAGGCCTCGAGCGAGTTCGGCTCGCGATTGTCCGCCATCCAGGCGGCCTGCATGGTGAGCAGGTGCGCGGCCTCCCAGTCGGACTCGAGCTGGAGGAAGGTCGCAGCGGCCGCCGACTGCGTGAACGCGGGACGGTCGTAGTCGATGACCACACCGGCGTCCTCGAGCAGGTCCTTGGTCAGCTCGAGCGCGGCGCGGGCGCAGCCGAGGGCCATCGCGGCGACGAGCGGCCGCGTGTTGTCGAAGGTCGCCATCGCGCCGGCGAAGCCCTGCTTCACGTCGACCTCGGGGCTGCCCAGCAGGTTCTCCTTGGGGACGCGGCAGTCCTCGAAGCGGATCGTCGCGGTGTCCGAGGACCTGATGCCGAGCTTGTGCTCGAGGCGCTCGACGTTCATTCCCGGAGTTCCCTTCGGAACCACGAACGACTTGATCGCGGCGCGGCCGAGCGCCTTGTCCAGGGTCGCCCAGACGACGACGGCGTCGCAGCGGTCGCCGGCCGTGACGAAGATCTTCTCCCCGTTGATCACGTAGTGGTCGCCGTCCAGCTTCGCGGTGGTCGCGATGTTGGCGGAGTCCGACCCGGTGCCCGGCTCGGTGATCGCCATGGAGGCCCAGACGCCCTCGAACCGCTTCTGCTGCTCGTCGTTCGCGACCGAGGCAATGGCGGAGTTGCCGAGACCCTGTCGCGGCATCGACAGCAGCAGACCGACGTCGCCCCAGCACATCTCGGTGATCGAGAGGACCGAGGCGAGGTTGGCGCCGTTCTTCGTCCCGGAGTCGGGTTTCGCGTTCTCGGGCTCGTCGGACTTGCGTACGCCGGCCGCGCCCGCACCCTCGGCGGCGCCGGAGTCCGACAGGCCGTCGATCATCGCGGCGAGCATGTCGAGCTCCTTGGGGTACTCGTGCTCGCGCTGGTCGTACTTGCGGGAGTTGGGCCGCAGCAGGTTCATGGCGACCTGGTGCGCCTGGCCGACGAGCGGCCGGAACTTCTTGGGGGTCTCGAGGTTGATCATGGCTTCCTGCCTCACTGGGGTCCGATGGTCTGCGGAGCTGCGACCACGGGTCAGACGAGGACGCCTCCTTCCATGAGACCGATCGCGCGCAGGTCGCGGTACCACCGCTCGACGGGGTGCTCCTTGACGAAGCCGTGCCCGCCGAGGAGCTGCACGCCGTCGTTGCCGATCTGCATGCCGCGCTCGGCGCAGAGGCGGCGTGCGAGCGCGACCTCGCGGGCGAAGTCCTTGCCCTGCGCGGCGCGGGATGCGGCGCGGTAGGTGACCAGCCGCATGCCCTGCAGCTCGATGCCGATGTTGGCGACCATGAAGGCGACCGACTGCCGGTGGCTGACCGGCTCGCCGAAGGCCTGGCGTTCGTTGACGTAGGGGATCACGTAGTCCATGACGGCCTGCGCCGTACCGAGAGACAGCGCGCACCAGGCGAGACGGGAGAGCCGCACGCACTCGAGGTAGTCGTCGGCGTCGCCGAGCGGGGCGACCGAGCCCACCTCGACGTCCTTGAGCACGACGCGGGTCAGCGCCGCGGCGCGCAGGCCCATCGAGGGCTCCGCCTCGATCTCGATGCCGGGCGTGCCCGACTCGACGAGGAAGAGCTGCGGCTTGCCGTCCAGCTCGGCGCCGATGACGAAGAGCTCGGCGTCCGCGCCGCGCGGGACCATCGACTTCACGCCGTTCAGCACGAACCCGCCGTCGGTCCGGGTGGCCTTGGTGCGGAGCGCGAGCGGGTCGAACAGCGGGCGCGGCTCGGTGAGCGCCAGCGCGGCGGCCGGAACGTCGTCGCCGGTGAAGGCCGGCAGGTACGTCGCCTGCTGCTCGTCGGTGCCCCACAGGGACAGGGCGGTGCTGACGGCGCCCGGCGCGAGGGCCGCGACGGCCAGGCCCATGTCGCCCTTGGCCAGCGCCTCGTGGACGAGGGTTCCGGCCATCGCGGACCGCTCGGTCGAGATACCGCCGAGCTCCTCGGGGACACCCAGGATCGGCAGGCCGATCTCGAGGCTTGCCTTCAGGACCGCCTCGGGGGCAGCGGTGGCGTCGTTGGCCTCGGCCGCAGCAGGTCGGACGACTTCGGCGGCGAACTCCGTGACCACGTCGACGAGCATCTGCTCGTCCTCGGTCGGGGTCAGGTCGAACGTGCCGGTGCTCGCGGCGGCCGGAACGCGCGCACCCGTCTGCTTCTTGCCGGCCCGGGCGAACTGCCGGTTGACGGCGCCGACCGTGCGGAAGCCGGTGCGGGTGGCCTCGAAGACCACGCGCTCGGTCGGCTTGCGCAGACCGAACCGGTCGAGGGCGCTCGTCTGGGCGAGCCTGTTGAGGAGGGAGACGGCGTACCCGATGGGGTCGGCCTTCTCGCGGGAGGCCAGCCCGTGCCTGCTCGGCGGAGTCGCCACCGGGGAGTCGTTGCGAGGAGGGATTGTCGCGGTCATGTGAGCAACTGTAACTCCGAGTTACACAGGCCGCCACAGGACATCCACGTGGCGCACCTCACGTTGCGGAACGGCGACTCGGCTGCCGCTGCTCGGGGTTCTGGCGACCACTTCTAGGATGGCCGCCATGTCCGATGCGTCGAATGTCCTGCCCGAGGGCGGCGAGGTCCGTCCGATCACTCGTTGGGGTCAGGACGTGATGCACCGGGTGCAGGAGCCCGTCACGGAGTTCGACGACGAGCTGCGCAAGCTCGCGGCCGACATGGTCGCCACGATGTACGCCGCCGACGGGGTCGGCCTCGCCGCGTGCCAGATCGGGGCGGACCGCGCCATCTTCGTCTTCGACTGCCCGGACGAGACCGGCGCGCACCACCGCGGCGTCGTCTGCAACCCGGAGCTCTACCTGCCCGAGGGCAAGGACCGCCGCCTCGACGACGACGACGAGGGCTGCCTGTCACTGCCCGGCGCGTTCGTCCCGCTCGCTCGCCCTGACTACGCGGCGGTCGAGGGGCAGGACCTGGACGGGAACCCCGTGCGGTACGCCGGCCGCGGCCTGCTCGCCCGCTGCCTTCAGCACGAGACCGACCACTGCAAGGGCACCGTGTTCGGCGACCGACTCAACCGCCGCGCTCGCAAGAAGCTCCAGAAGGAGCACGACGCCGCGGTCGACGACTTCCCCGCGGACTGGCCCGCGGGCATCCCCGCGGCCGAGTAGGGCCCTGACCCCGTCCGGCGCGGCCGTTCGGGTCACATGGACCGTTTGGCGGGGCCGGGGCGGTCCATCGGACCCGATTGAGCGCCGCACGGCCCGCGGTGCCGAGGTGATCGAGATCCGCGACTTGTCCCCAGCTCCGACATTTGCCTCTCGTTTCTGTCGGGGGTTAGCGTTAGGCTCGAACACATGTTCGAGCCGACCGACGCCTCCGTTCCTGGTGGCCCTGCTGGGGCCGCTGGTGGGGTGCTGGACGCCGCGACGGTGGCCGGGTGGGTCACAGCGCTGGCCGGGCTGGATCGGGAGGTCAGCGACGCCGAGCGGGTCGACCAGATCCGGGTCCTGGAGGAGCTGAAGGCCGCCGCGGCGGCGGGGCAGGCGCGGGCGACGGTGGACCTGGACAACTCGGTGCGGGCGGCGCGGGCCGAGCGGGGGTTGCCCGCGGACCGGCAGGGCGCCGGGGTCGGGGCCCAGGTCGCTCTGGCCCGGCGGGAGTCCCCGCACAGGGGCGGGCGCCTGGTCGGGTTCGCGCACGCGCTGGTCGAGGAGATGCCGCACACCCTGGCCGGGCTGACCGACGGCTGGCTCTCGGAGTGGCGGGCCACCTTGCTCGTGCAGGGCACCGCCTGCCTGTCGCGGGAGGACCGCGCCGTCGTCGACCAGCGGCTGGTCGCGGACCCGGCGACGCTGGACGGGGTCGGCGACAAGGAGCTGGCCAAGAAGGTCCGCGAGCTGGCCTACCGGCTCGACCCCGCAGGCCGCCCTGCGCAGGGCACGCAAGGCCGAAGCCGACCGGCGGGTCACCATCCGGCCGGCCCCGGACACGATGGTCCACCTGACCGCGCTGCTGCCGGTCAAGGCCGGTGTCGCGGCCTACGCCGCCCTGGTCAAGGCCGCCGAGGCCGCCCGCGCCGAGGGCGACCCGCGGGGCCGGGGCCAGGTGATGGCCGACACCCTCCTCGAACGTCTCACCGGCCGGACCGCCGCGGTCGGCACCGACCTGGAGGTCCAGGTCGTGATCACCGACCGGACCCTGCTGCACGGCGACCACGAGCCGGCACACCTGCCCGGCTACGGCCCCGTCCCGGCCGGACTCGCCCGCGACTGGCTCCGCCCCGACCCCGGGACCGGGTCCGGGTCCGGGTCCGAGGCGACCAGCGCAGCGGACACCGCGCAGGCCCGGGTGTGGCTGCGCCGGCTCTACACCCACCCCGGCACCGGCGAGCTCGTCGCGATGGACTCCCGGCGCCGCTTCTTCGACGGCAACCTCCGCGGCTTCCTGATCGCGCGCGACCAGACCTGCCGGACCCCCTGGTGCGACGCCCCGATCAGACACGCCGACCACGTGATCCCCCACCACGCCGGCGGCGCCACCAGCGCCGCCGGCGGACAGGGACTGTGCGAGCAGTGCAACCACACCAAACAAGCCCCCGGCTGGCGCGCCCGACCCGCACCCGGATCCAGACCCGGACGCCACCGCGTCGAGACCACCACCCCCACCGGACACACCTACCGCTCCGGCGCACCACCACTGCCCGGCACCCCCGACCCACCGGCGACACCGACCCCGCACAGCAGGATCGAGGTCCACTACCGCGACCTCATCCTCACCGCCTGACGTCCGTCGACGCCACGGATGAAGGCGCGAAACCCAGCAAGGTCGTCGGTGCTGATGTAGTCGACGTCGGCTGCGACGAGCTCGCGCCAGACAGCGTCTCGGGCCACCCCACGGTCATCGGGTGTGTCATAGAACCTGATGGCAGAACCAACGACGTGGGCGGTGCGCACCATCTCTACGAGACGGTCGCGTTCGCCGCGGGGCATGCTGCCGTGGCCGTCCCAGGTGAAGTACTTGTCCCACTGCGCTGAGACCAGCGGGGTCACTGCCTCGTCAAGGCCGGTGTCGTGCGTGCGTTCGGGCTGCATGTCGTAGCCGAAGTACGAGACTCTCGCCGCGGCCGGGGGCGCGGGTCGCGCGTTGCCCGAGACCACGACGCTGACCGGGCCAGGCGTGGCAGTGCAGCCGCGGTAGCGGGTCAGGATCGGCGCGTAGTCACGGAGCTGGGCGCGTAGTAGTGGCAGCGTCTCCGATGGAGCGCTCTTGATGTCGATGAGCAGCTGTAGCCTCGGCGCGGATGTGCGGCGCCGCTCTCCGGCGAAGTGCTGGACGAGCGGCTCGAGGTAGAGACTGGTCAGAGTCCGGGAGGGATCTACCTCGTCTCGTGCATGTGCGACCAGCAGGTCGCCGTCGACGGCCCACACGTCGGCCTCCACGCTGTTGAGCCCGGCGTCCAAGGCGTCGACGAGCGGATGGCGGTGTTCGTAGTCGTTGTGCGCGTGTCCCTGTGGCCGGTGGCCCGGACGGGTCCACCCCACGAACGTGCCGAGTGTGGTGCGCGCGGTGCTGTCCGGGCCGTTGGCGCAGTTGAGGGGAACGGGGGCAGGAGAGGCGTTGACGTGGAGCGTGCCGGCGAGGAGAACGACGAACAGCGCCATGAGTCGCATCGGGTCGTTCCCCTTCGTCGTCTTCCGTGGCCACGCGGTGTGGCTCGCGGCATCGGACGGGCCGGGCTGTCCGCGCCGGTGCTGAGCAGGCAGTGGGGAGAGTTACCAGAAGTCGCGAAGTGAAGCGCGATGCATGTGGTTGGTGTGGAACGTCACGGAAGTGACGGGCGCTCCGGGAGTTCGGCGACGCAACCGTCAGCGTCGCTTCCCCAAACGGCTGCTTGTCTCATTCCGTGTAGGACCATGTGCGGACGTGGGCCGCATCGTTGTCAGGGCGCGGCCGGTTGGGCGGGGCCTAACCTTTCCCTGTGGACATCAGCCTGTGCTTGGACGCGGGGCGGCCTTGGTCCGAGCTGCTTGAGCTCGCTCGCCGCGCCGATGAGCGGGAGTTGTATGCGATCTACGTGCCCGACCACTTCGGGATCTATCGGGAGGCGTGGACCCTGGTGAGCGCCCTCGCCGCCTGCACCGAGCGGGTTTGCCTGGGGACGCTGGTCCTGGGCGTGACGCACAGGCATATGCCCTTGGTATGCGAGATGGCGCACAGCCTCGATGAGGTCAGCGGCGGCAGGCTGGTGCTGGGGTTGGGCGCCGCGTGGGACGAGGTCGAGCACCGGTCGCTCGGGCTCACGTTTCCGCCGCTTGGCGACCGCATGGACCTGCTTGAGTCGGCCTGCCGCAGGCTGACCAACGCCCGTCCGCCGCTCCTGGTAGGGGGTGGGGGTGAACGGCGCACGATGCCGATCGCGGCGCGGTACGCCTCCGTCTGGCACGCCTGGGCCGAGCCGGAGGCGTTCCACCTCAAGTGCCAGATCATGGACCAGCTCTGCCGCGATGCAGGCCGAGAGCCGTCTGCAGTGCGTCGCGCCACCGGGGCGGTGCTCCTCGACGAGAAGGACCCGGCCGCGACTCTCGCGGCGTATCAGGATGCGGGTGCCGACGAGTTCGTTGTCCGCGACCACCGCGAGGCAAGCGTTGCCGAGTCGTTCGCGGCCGTGCCGCAGGCGACGTGACGGGGTGTCGCTACCGTCCTCCTATGAAAGCCGAGATGCCAGGCCGTGGCTCCGGCTCCTCTCACGAAGTTGGTGTCCGCCTGCTCGAGGACACCGATTGGGAGTGGCGTCGGCGCGGTCCCACTCCCCGGGCCGGTCGCGCGTTCGGCGTTCGCGAGGACGCGCTGCGGCGCCTTCCCGGTGGCGCAGGACATGCCTGGACCGACGGGCGGCTCGTCCTGAAACCCGTGGGTTGCGTGCCGGAGCACGAGTGGGTGTGCGAGGTGTACGCCGCCTGGGACAGCGAGGACGTGCGGGTGCCGGAGCCGGTCGTGCCTCGTGGCGAACACGAGGTCGGCTGGTCGACAGACGGGTGGGGGGCCCACGTCTTCCTGCCAGGCCGAGACGTCGACCTGGTCGGGGAGCTGGCACGTGTCAAGGAAGCCAGCGACGGGTTCCACCACGGCGTCAAGGACCTGCCGCGGCCCGCCTTCATGGACATTCGCGACGACCCGTGGGCGTTCGGCGACCGCCTGGCGTGGGAGGCAGCCGAACCCGAGGGTGACGACGAGACCCTCGACGTGATCCGACAGTTGAGAGCCAAGCTGGCTCCAGTGACCAGTCCCCGGCAGGTGATCCACGGCGACATCCTTCCCAACGTGCTGGTGGCAGACGGACTTCCCCCAGCCGTCATCGACTGGCCGCCATACTTCAGGCCCGTTGGGACGGCCAACGCGGTGGCAGTCACCGATGCCGTGACCTTTCGGCAGGCACCAATGTCCTTGCTCGACGAGTGGGAGACCGGCCAGGACTGGAACCAAGTGCTGATCCGTGCCCTTCTGTACCGGCTCGGCCCGACCGGACTCTTCGCCTCACGGAACCGGTTGATGGGCAGCCTGGTCACGCATGTCGAGCGGGTACGACCCGTCGTGAACGCGGTCCTTTCCCGTTGCTGATCTGGTTCCCACTCACGGGTACCACTTCGGCGGTCTGCCAGTGGCCACAGTCATCGCCCGTCATCGGCAGGACTGCACTTGACCTGTCGGCGGCAGATGCGGGCGTCGTCACTCACCATGGCTTGTAGATGACTTCGTATCGCGGGGCCAGTTCGCGACGCAGCCACTCGACCAAGTCTCGTGCCCGGGCATCGAGCACGCGGTAGGCCTGCTCCCACTCGTCCTTGGACCTCCGATTCCAGGCAGTCCCATCCGCACTGTTCATGTCCTCTCCCCATGCGGTCAGCGCCTGGATCAAGCCCTCGCTGAGCCCCAGGGCCCGGTGTAGCCACTCGGGATCGTGCGGAAGAAGCCCTTCCTGGTCCCAGAGCGGAACGGAGACGCTGTAGTCCCACATGAAGCGGATGGCGTCACCGCGCACGGTGTAGTTCTCTGGTGCCTCGTCCGACAACTCGGCTGGCTCGGCAGACCAGTAGGCACCATCCGGGTAATCGCCGATGTAGGGCGGCGGCGCCTTCCTCTCGTCGTCCATCAGGTTCTTCCGCATCAGATGGTTGGTGTGTCCCGGCGGGAAATCGGTCTCACGACCGTAGATGACGTAACCGCATCGGGCGTAGAACTCTGGCGCCTGAAACTCCCAGGTGTTGAGTTTGGCCCAGCGGCAGCCACGCTCGCGGGCTTGCTCCTCGACCGCAGCGAGGAGTCGACGACCGAGTCCCTTGCCCCGGTGGCTTGGGCGCACCCACATCATGTCAACCGTCAGCCATTGCCACACGTCAACCGTGCTGCCGACGCAGCCGCCCAACAACTCGCCAGCGTCGTCAACCGCGTACGCTGAAACCGGTCTTGCAGGAAGGTTGTCTGGCTCGAACCGTCGCCGGACTGCTGCTGACGCCTCCTGGTTGTGCTCAACCAGGCGTTCCGTGGTCTCGTCCTCGCGACGCTGGTCCGGACCCAACTCGATGCGCCAAGTCATTCCCCGAACTTCTCGCGAGAGCGTCAGGTTGGTCAATCAGATTTGGTAGTGCCCGCCGACGTCACGTCAGCGAGACGATCAGCAGCCAGCATTCCTAGACAGCCGCCGCCACGGTCAAGATGGCCTCGACGGAGAGGTCCACGTCGGCCTCGTTGGTCGACCAGTTCGACACCGAGATGCGCATGAGGCGGCGTCCTCGCCACGTCGTACCGCCCAGCCAGCAGGTGCCCTCGGCCTGGACTCCCGCGATCACCTGGTCGGTCCGCGCGTTGTTGCCGAAGCCGAGCAGCACCTGGTTGAGCACCACGTCGTTGACCACCTCGACGCCACCTGCGGCGAGGCCCTCCGCGAAGCGCCGCGCCAGTCGGCAGGGGCGTTCGACGAGCTCAGCCACCCCGTCGCGACCGAGCTCCCGGAGACCCGCCCATGCCGCGAACCCGCGGGCGCGCCGGGAGGACCCGAGGGTGAGGTCGGCCGAGCCGACGGCGCCCCCGCCGGAGCCGACGAGGTACTCCGCGGTGTAGGACACCGCCCGCGCGTGGACGTCGGGGTGCGCGCACAGCGCGAAGCCGCTGTCGTAGGGCAGGTTCAACGTCTTGTGGCCGTCACAGCCCCAGGAGTCGGCCAGCTCGATCCCCCGCACGAGGTGACGTGTGGTGGGACTGGCGGCCGCCCACAGGCCGAACGCGCCGTCGACGTGCACCCACGCACCATGCCTCTTCGCGACCTCGCAACCCGCAGCCAGGTCGTCGCAGGCACCCGTGTTCACGTTGCCCGACTGGAGGCAGACGATGACCGGGCCGCGCGGCCCCAAGGCGAGCACTCGCTCGAGGTCAGCGACGTCGATCGCTCCGTTCGCATCGGCACGCACCGACTCGACGCAGGACGTGCCGAGACCGAGCAGCCGCAGCGACCGGTCGATGGTGCCGTGCCGCTCGGTGCCGGCGACCACCCGCACCGAGGGCGCACCCGGCAGGCCGTACTTCTCGACGTCCCACCCGGCTGCCGCCAGGACGTGGTGCCGCGCCGCGGCCAGCCCTACCGTGTTCGCCTCCTGGGCACCGGTGACGAAACCGACCGACGCGCCTGGCGGGATCCCGAGCAGCTCCTTGAGCCAGTCTCCGGCTACCTCCTCGGCCGCGGCGGCAGCGGGCGACAGCACCGCGTTGAAGGCGCACTGGTCCCAGCCGGCCGCGACGACCTCCGCGGCCGTGGCGGCCGGGAGGCTGCCGCCGATCACGAACCCGAAGAACCGCGGGCCCGCGCTCGACATCAGACCGGGATCGGCGGCCGCCACGAGCTGCTCGAGCACCACGGCTGGGTCGCTCGGACGGTCCGGCAAGGGCCCACCGAGGGCGGCAACCACCTGACGGAGATCGGCCTGCGGTGGCACTCGCCGCTCCGGCAGGCCGGCGCGGTAGTACGCCGCGTGCTCCGCGGCCGTGCGGAGCAACAAGCTCAGATCGTCCATGCCACCTCACGCTACGCGTGGACGCGACCGTCGTTAATGGCCCGAACGAGGCCTCAGCGCCGTTGCAGTGCGTAGCACGCGACCGCCGTCGCGGCGGCCACGTTCAGGCTGTCGATCCCCTCGCGCATCGGGATGATCGCGCGCCGGTCGGCCGAGGTCTCCCAGCGTGAGGAGAGCCCGTGTCCCTCGCCACCGAGCACGAGCGCCACTCTGTCAAGCCCGGCGACCGCGTCGTCGAGCGGCCTGGCGTCGTCGGCCAGCGTCATCGCGACGGTGGTGAACCCACGTGACGAGAGGGCCGGCAGCGCGTCGTACCAGTCCTCCAGCCGCGTCCACGGCATCGAGAAGACCGCGCCCATCGCGACCTTGACGGCGCGGCGGTACAACGGGTCCGCGCACCGGGGCGACAGCAGCACGGCGTCGACGTCGAGCGCTGCACCGCTTCGGAGGATCGCCCCGACGTTGGTGTGGTCGACGATGTCCTCCAGGACCAGGACCGTCCGCGCGCCCTCGAGCACCTCGTCCAACGAGGGCAGCGGCCGACGCTCGAGCGACGCCAGCGCGCCGCGGTGCACGTGGAAGCCCGTGACCCGCTCGGCCAGCGCCTCCGAGACGACGTAGCAAGGCGCGTCCGGCGAGGCCGACAGGACGTCGTCCAGGCCGTCGAGCCAGCGCGGCGCCATCAGGAACGACCGCGGGACGTAGCCGGACTCGACGGCACGGCGTACGACCTTCTCCCCCTCGGCCAGGAACAGCCCGTGCTGGGCCTCGAGGTGCTTGCGGAGCTCCACGTCACGCAGGTCGCGGTAGTCGGCCAGCCGCGGGTCGTCGGCGTCCGCGATCTCGATCAGCTCGGCCACGAGTACCTTTCCGGGTTCGCCACGGCCACGACATCCCCGACCACCACGATGGCCGGCGGCCGGACCTGCTCGCGACGCACGTCCTCGGCCACCTCGCCGAGTCGCGAGAGCAGCACCTTCTCCCCCGGCATCGTCCCCTCGGAGACGATCGCCACCGGTGTGGCCATGTCGCGACCACCGTTGATCAGCGCGTCGGCGATCAGCGGCAGGTTCTGCACGGCCATCAGCAGTACGACGGTCCCGCGCAGCCGGGCGACCGCGTCCCACTCGACCAGCGACTCCGCGTGCCCCGGCGGCAGGTGGCCGGAGATCACCGTGAACTCGTGCGCCACTCCCCGGTGCGTCACCGGGATGCCCGCGACGCCCGGCACCGAGATGGCGCTGGTCAGGCCCGGGACGACCGAGCACGGTACGCCGGCCTCGGCGCACGCGATCGCCTCCTCGTAGCCACGTCCGAACACGAACGAGTCGCCGCCCTTGAACCGCACCACCCGCTTACCGGCGAGGGCGCGCTCGACGATCACCCGGTTGATCTCCTCCTGGGCCGCCGACCGGCCACGCGGGAGCTTCGCCACGTCGATCAGCTCGACGTCCGGGGACAGCTCGTCCAGCAACGCGCGCGGCGCGAGCCGGTCGGCCACGACGACGTCGGCCTCGCTCAGGGCGCGCCGCGCCGCGACCGTGACCAGCTCCGGATCACCCGGGCCGCCACCGACCAGCACGACGCCCGGCGTCCGTTCACCGTCGTGCGGCGCGGCGATCGCGCCGTCGCGGAGCCCGGCCACCATCGCGTCACGCACCGCCGCGGACCGGCGCGGCTCACGGTTGCTGAGCACGGCCACCGTGACCCCGGCGTGCCGACCGACGGCGGGCGTCCACGCGGTCGCCTTCGGCGCATCGTCGCTGCGCACGCAGAAGATCCGCCGCGCCTCGGCGGCAGCGCTGATCCGCTCGTTGACCCCGGTGTCGTCGGTCGCGGCGATGACGTACCACGCCTCGTCGAGGTCGCTTTCCTCGAAGCCGCGCTGGTGCCAGGTGATCTCGCCGGAGGACGCGAAGCCCTCGACGGCAGGCGTGGTCTCAGGCGACACCACGACGATGTCCGCGCCGGCGGAGATCAGTCCGGGGATCCGTCGCTGTGCGACGTGCCCGCCCCCGGCCACCAGCACGCGCAGACCGGCGAGCCGGAGACCGGCCGGGTAGGGAGGGTAGTCGTCGGCGCTCACTTGCGCGCCACCCCGGCCGAGTCGAACGTCGCCATCTCCCGCAGCGTCGCCCCCGCGGCCTCGACGATGGGGAAGGCCAGCACGGCACCGGTCCCCTCTCCCAGCCGGAGGTCGAGGTCGACGAGCGGACGCAGGCCGAGCTGAGCCAGTGCGATCCGGTGACCGGGCTCGACGCTGCGGTGGCCCGCGAAGCAGTAGCCCACCGCGACCGGCGCCAGCGCCTGCGCGACGAGCGCGGCCGACCCGGCGATCACGCCGTCGAGGATGACCGGCACCCCGGCAGCCGCCGCGCCGAGGACGAAGCCGGCGATCCCCGCGTGCTCGAAACCGCCGACGGAGGCCAGGGTCTCCACGGCGTCCTCGGTCACCGGCCGCGCCGCGAGCGCACCCGCGACGACCGCGACCTTGCGCGCCAGCGTCGGGTCGTCCACCCCGGTGCCACGGCCGGTCACGTCCGCCGGGTCAGCACCGGTCAGCGCGGCCACGAGCGCGGCGGACGGCGTCGTGTTGCCGATCCCCATGTCCCCGGTGAGCAGGCAGTCGTGGCCACGCTCCACCAGGTCGGCGGCCACCTGCGCGCCGGCGAGCAGTCCCTGCACGGCCTCGTCGTAGCTCATGGCCGGCTCGACGGCCAGGTCCGACGTACCGCGCCGCACCTTCCGGTCGAGCACGCGTTCGTCGGCCACCACGTCGGCGGCGACGCCCATGTCGACGACGTACACCTCGGCACCGCACTGGCGGGCCAGGACGTTCACCGCGGCCCCACCCGCGCGGAAGTTCTCGATCATCGCCGCGGTCACCTCCTGCGGCCACGGCGTCACCCCCTGGGCGTGCACCCCGTGGTCGCCGGCGAACACCGCGACGGCGGGCCGGGTCAGCGCACGAGGAGGACACACACGCTGGATCCCGGACAGCGCCACCGATGCCGGCTCCAGGACGCCGAGGGCCCCGGCGGGCTTGGTCAGCTGCCCCTGCCGGTCCTGTGCCTGGGCCATCACCGCCTCGTCCGGCGGCACGATCGCGGTGAGCAGCTCGTGGAGGCGAGGGTCGGGTGTCATCCCCCCATTCTCGCCGCCTCCGCGTCGGCCCTGGAACGTGCCCACCGTGCGGACTAGGGTCGTCACCGACCGAGACAGCCAGCACCAGGAGGCAGCATGAGCACGCTCGACCGTCCCGTCACCCCGAACCCCTACGACCTGTTGCCGGCAACCGCGTCGTTCACGGTGACGAGCGAGGACGTGCAGGACGGCCAGCCGCTCAAGGACGACCAGGTCGCCTCCGCCGGCAACACCTCGCCGCAGCTCAGCTGGTCGGGCGCCCCCGAGGGCACGAAGAGCTACGTGGTCACCTGCTTCGACCCGGACGCACCGACCCCGTCCGGGTTCTGGCACTGGGTGCTCGTCGATCTCCCCGCCGACGTCACGTCGCTCGACGCCGGCGCTGCCGCGGGTGACCTTCCCGGCAAGGCGTTCCACTGTCGCAACGACGGCGGCGAGCACGGCTTCATGGGCGCCGCTCCCCCGCAGGGCGACCAGGTGCACCGCTACTTCTTCGTGGTGCACGCCGTCGGCGAGGACTCGCTCGGCGTCGACGAGGACGCCTCACCGGCCGTGGTGTCGTTCAACCTCGCGTTCAAGACGCTGGGCCGCGCGATCATCCACGGGACGTACCAGCACTGAGCCGCGCGTAGACGTCGGAGTCGAGGAACTCCGGCAGCAAGGCACGGCAGGACGGCGACAGGTCCATCGAGCCGCCGCGGATCTGCGCGGGGTCGACGAAGACGATCTGCCGTCCCTCGCCGAGCACCACGTCGGCGTCGGTGAGGTCGGCGCGCGCCACCCAGATCCGCCAGTGGTCGGCGAGGTGGGTGGAGATCTTCGGGGAGTGCTGCACGACCTCGTCGAACCACAGCTCGAGCCCGTCGACCGTCAGGCCGGTCTCCTCCAGAAGCTCGCGACGCAGCGCGTCGTCCCAGTCCTCGCCCTCCTCGACGTGACCACCGACCAAGCCCCACTGGTTGGGCGCCACCGGCGCGTGCTCGTCACGCTCCTGCAGCAGCAGCCATCCCCTGCTGTCGATCAGGATCACCGTGGCGACACGGCAGTTGCGCTCCGCGCACGGAGTCTGGTCCTCGACGACGGGTGTGGTGTCGGCCTGGGTCACGCGTGTCCCCCTGGTGATTGATCGGGTGGTCGGGTTCCTGCACACTTGCCCTCCCACAATCTCACAACGGGGTCAGACACCCCCGGCCGCCGCGGACCGGGGGTGCCCGTGCGCGCGCAGGAAGGGGACACGTCGATGCTGTACGCCGCTGTCGCGGCCCGCGCGTTCCGGCGCTACTCCACCTACACCGCGGCGACCCTCGCCGGCATCTTCACCAACTCCGTCTTCGGCGTGATCATCTCGTTCACCTACATCGCCGTGTGGGAGCAGAACCCCCGGGCCGGCGGCTACGACGTCTCGGACGCGCTCACCTACGCGTGGCTCGCCCAGGCCCTGATCATGACCGTCGGCATCTGGGGAACCGGGGTGACCGACGAGGTCGCGGAGCGCATCCGCACCGGCGACGTCGCGATCGACCTCTACCGACCGGTGAGCTTCCTGGGCTGGTACCTCGCCTCGGACCTGGGCCGGGCGCTCTACCACCTGCTGACCCGGGGGCTGGCCCCGACCGTCATCGGGTTCCTCCTGTTCGACCTCCGTGGGCCCGCGGGTCCGGTCGCCGTCCTCGCGTTCCTGGCTTCGGTTCTCGCCGCCGTGGTCGTCTGCTTCGCCATCCGGATGCTGGTCGCCCTCTCCGCGTTCTGGCTGCTCGACGCGGGCGGGCTGCGCACGTTCATGGTCATCGCCGGCGCGTTCTTCTCCGGTCTCACCGTGCCCCTCGTGCTCTTCCCCGGCGCCCTGCGCGACGTTGTCCTGGCACTCCCCTGGGCCACGTTCATCCAGGTGCCCGCCGACATCTGGCTCGGCCAGCGGTCCGGACTCGAGATCCTGAATGGGCTGGCCTTCCAGGCGCTCTGGGCAGCCGCCCTCCTGCTCGCCTGCGGTCTCGTGCGGCACCGGGCCGGCCGCAAGGTGGTGGTCCAGGGTGGTTGAGCGCCTGCGCGGCTTCTGGCTGCTCGCCACGATGTGGGTGCGGGTCGACATGACCTACCGGACCTCGTTCGTCCTGATGACGTCGGCCGCGGTCCTGATCACCGGCATCGACTTCGTCGGGATCCTGGTCATGTTCGCGAACGTCGACGCCCTGGGTGGGTTCGGCCTGGGCGAGATCGCCTTCCTGTACGGCGGCACCGCGCTCTGCCTCGGCTTCGCCGACCTGGTCGTGGGGAACGTCGAGCGGCTGGGCAGCCGGATCCGCACCGGCAGCCTCGACGCGATGATGGTGCGGCCGGTGAGCCTGTTCGTCCAGGTGTGCGCCGACCAGTTCGCGTTCCGCCGGGTCGGCCGGATCCTGCAGGGTGGCGCGGTTCTCGCCTGGGGTGCCGTCGCCGCGGAGATCCGCTGGACCCCGTCGCGTGCGCTGATGACCGTCGGCCTCGTGGTCTTCGGGACGCTGATCTTCACTGCGCTGTTCGTGCTCGGCGCGGCGTTCCAGTTCATCACCACGGACGGCTCGGAGGCGGCCAACGCGTTCACGTACGGGGGCAACACGCTGACGCAGTACCCGCTGACGATCTACCCCACGGAGGCGGTCAAGGCGCTGACGTTCATCGTCCCGGTCGCCTTCGTCAACTGGTACCCGTCGCTCTACATCCTCGACCGCCCCGACCCGTTCGGGCTGCCCTCCGCCCTGCAGTTCGCGTCGCCCGTCGCCGCCGGGGCCCTGTGCGCACTGGCCTGGTGGGCCTGGACCACCGGCGTCCGCCGCTACCGATCGACAGGAAGCTGACATGAGTCTCATCGAGGTCTCGGACCTGTCCCGGACGTTCACCGTCCGCCGCAAGGTCGGCCGGTTCCGGCGCACGTCCCACGAGGTCCGCGCCGTCGACGGCCTCTCCTTCGAGATCGGCCGCGGCGAGATGGTCGGCTACATCGGCCCGAACGGCGCCGGGAAGTCGACGACCATCAAGATGCTCACCGGCATCCTCGTCCCGTCGGGCGGCCGGTTGTCCGTGGCCGGGCTCGACCCGTCGAAGGACCGTGTCGAGCTCACCCGCCGCATCGGCGTGGTCTTCGGCCAGCGCACCACGCTGTGGTGGGACCTGCCGCTGCGCGACTCCTTCGAGCTGCTGCGCCGCATCTACCGGATCGAGCCCGAGCGCTACCGGGCCAACCTGGCGGAGTTCACCGAGCTGCTCGACCTGGCCGACCTGCTCGACACGCCCGGTGCGCCAGCTCTCGCTCGGGCAGCGGATGCGCGGCGACATCGCGGCGGCGCTGCTGCACGACCCGGACATCCTCTACCTCGACGAGCCCACCATCGGGCTCGACGTGATCAGCAAGGGGCGGTTGCGCGACTTCCTCGCGGCGGGTGAACCAGGAGCGGCAGGTCACCCTGCTGCTCACCACTCACGACCTCCAGGACATCGAGCAGCTCTGCTCGCGGGTGATGGTCATCGACCACGGCACGCTCGTCTACGACGGGTCGCTGCCGGGTCTGCACGCGCACGGCGCGTCGACCCGGACGCTGGTCGTCGACCTCGTCGACGCCACCGGCCCGATCGACGTCCCCGGCGCGACGGTCAGCAAGGTCGACGGTCCCCGCCAGTGGCTGTCCTTCCCGGCGGATGCATCGGCCGCCCCGGTCGTCGCCGCCGTCGCCGCGTCGTACGACGTCGCCGACCTCTCCCTGCAGGAACCGGCCATCGAGGACGTCATCCGCACCCTCTACACGGGTTGAAGCACCACCGCGCCTTTTCTTGACTCACTCCAGAACGGATGGTTGGCTCGGGAGATGACCCCCACAGAAGGAACCATGGCTCACACCAACCCTTCCACCACCGGGACCGGCGCTCCGGCGCAGAGCGACCGCAACAGCCTCACCGTCGGCCCCGACGGCCCGATCCTGCTGCACGACCACCACTTCGTGGAGCAGATGGCCCACTTCAACCGCGAGCGCGTGCCCGAGCGCAACGTGCACGCCAAGGGCTCGGGTGCCTTCGGTGTCTTCGAGACCACCGAGGACGTGTCGCGCTACACCAAGGCCGCGCTGTTCCAGCCGGGCGTGAAGACCGACATGCTGGCGCGCTTCTCGACGGTGGCCGGAGAGCAGGGCAGCCCCGACACCTGGCGCGACCCCCGCGGCTTCGCGCTGAAGTTCTACACGTCCGAGGGCAACTACGACCTCGTCGGCAACAACACTCCGGTGTTCTTCGTCCGGGACACGATGAAGTTCCCGCACTTCATCCGCTCGCAGAAGCGCCGCGGCGGCAGTGGCCTGCGCGACAACGACATGCAGTGGGACTTCTGGACCCACAACCCGGAGTCGGCCCACCAGGTCACCTGGCTGATGGGCGACCGCGGCATCCCGAAGACCTGGCGCCACATGAACGGCTACGGCTCCCACACCTACATGTGGATCAACGGGGCCGGTGAGAAGTTCTGGGTGAAGTACCACTTCAAGTCCGACCAGGGGGTCGAGACGCTGACCCAGGACGAGGCCAACCGGATCGCCGGCGAGGACTCCGACTTCCACCGGCGCGACCTCTACGACACGATCGACGGCGGCGACTTCCCGTCCTGGACCCTGCACGTGCAGGTGATGCCCTACGAGGACGCGAAGACCTACCGGTTCAACCCGTTCGACCTGACCAAGGTGTGGCCGCACGGCGACTACCCGCTGATCAAGGTCGGAACGATGACGCTGAACAAGAACCCGGAGAACTTCTTCGCCCAGATCGAGCAGGCCGCCTTCGAGCCGAGCGCGGTCGTCCCGGGCATCGGCTTCTCGCCGGACAAGATGCTGCTCGGCCGCGTGTTCGCCTACTCCGACACGCACCGCTACCGGATCGGCCCGAACTACCTGCAGCTGCCGGTGAACAAGCACCGCGTGGAGGGCGCCCACACCTACCAGTTCGACGGCCCGATGGCCTACGAGCACACCGCAGATGCCCCGAAGTACGCCCCCAACTCCTACGGGCAGCCCTACAGCGACCTCACCGGTCCCATGGAGGACAGCTGGGAGACGGACGGCGAGATGGTCCGCTCGGCCTACGCGCTGCACGCCGAGGACGACGACTTCGGCCAGGCCGGCACGATGGTCCGCGAGGTCTTCGACGACGAGATGCGCGAGCGCTTCGTGAAGAACGTCGCCGGCCACATCCTCGGTGGCGTGAAGGACCAGACGCTCCCTCGCGTCTTCGAGTACTGGAAGAACGTGGACGCCGAGATCGGCAAGCGCATCGAGGAGGCTGTCCACGAGGGCCGCGCCAACGACGTGGCACCACACGCGGAGAGCGCTGACCCCGCCGACGTGAACGCCACCCCGTCGACCAACGCGGGCTGACCGCTCCGGCTGGGCATCCAGTGGCGCGGGACCCTTCGGGGTTCCGCGCCACCGTCGTTTCGCAACGCGCCTCAGGCGCTCGCGCGACTACGCTGATGCCTCGGCGGCGAGGAGAGGGAGCACATGGCACAGCAGCTCGAGCAGAAGCGGCGCGTCGATGTCCTCGGCGACCCCTACTTCGCTGAAACGATCGAGCTGCCGGACGACGACGAGGGTGAGGTCGTCGCCACCCTCGTCTCGCGCAAGGCGCCCCAACCGTCCGGTCGCGCGGTGCTGCACGTGCACGGGTTCGCCGACTACTTCTTCCAGACGCCAGCCGCCGACTACTGGGTCGATCGCGGTTACGACTTCTACGCGCTCGACCTGCGCAAGTACGGCCGCTCGCTGCGCCCGCACCAGACCCCCAACTTCGTCACCGACCTGACCCACCACTACGCCGAGCTCGACGAGGCGTTCCGCCGGATCACCGCACGGGACGGCCACGACCAGGTGCTGGTGAGCGCCCACTCCACCGGCGGGCTCGTCACCCCGCTGTGGGTGCACGACCACGACGTCCCGGTCACCGGCATGGTGCTGAACTCCCCATGGCTCGACCTGCACGGCAGCCTGCTGCTGCGCACGGCCGGCACGAAGGCGATCGACCAGATCGGCGCGCGCCGGCCCTACCTGGCGATCCCCCGGGACGTGTCCGGCTTCTACGCGATGAGCCTGCACGAGGACCACCACGGCGAGTGGCCGTTCGACCTCGCCTGGAAGCCGATCGAGAGCTGGCCCGTCTACGCCGGCTGGCTCCGTGCGGTACGACGGGGCCACGCGCGGGTCCACCGCGGCCTCGACCTCGCCGTGCCCGTGCTGGTGCTGACCTCAGGCGCGACCGGCCGGCCGAAGGTCTGGGACGACACGTGCTCGAGCACCGACATCGTGCTCGACGTCCTCCAGATCCGGAAGTGGGCGCACAAGCTGTCCGGCCACGTCACCTTGGTGAAGGTCGAGGGCGCCCTGCACGACGTGACGATGTCCCGGGCCGAGGTGCGGGCGCACGTCTTCGACGAGGTCACCCGCTGGCACGACGCCTACCTCGGCTGACCGGTTCTGCCCTGACCCGTCTGGGCCGTTGTCCCGTGCCCGGGAACGGCGCATCGTGGCGTCATGGGCACGCGCGACGCGACTGCGTGAGGGGTACGACGCACTCGCGTCCGGCGACTGGGTCCTCGCGGAGAAGCTGTTCGACGAGTCGGTCCAGGACGCGGCAACCCCGGACGCCCTCGACGGGCTCGGCCGCGCCCGGTGGTGGCGCAAGGAGGTCCGCTCCGCGATCGAGCTTCGCACCCGGGCGCACCGTGGCTACAAGGCCGACGGGCGCCTGGACGACGCCGCCCGGGTCGCGGTGTGGCTCGCCCGCGAGCACCGGACGCTGTTCCGCAACGACGCCGCGGCCGACGGCTGGCTCGCCAGGGCCCGGACCCTCATCGGGAGCGACTCACCCGTGGCCGGCTGGGTCGCGCTGGCTGAGGCGGAAGCCACCCCCGAGCCCCTCGACGCGGTCCCGCTCGCCCGGACGGCGCTCGACCTGGCCCGCCGACACGGCGACCCTGACCTCGAGGTCGTCGCGCTCGCCAGGCTGGGGCTGCTGCACGTCGCGCTCGGGGACGTCGACGCGGGCACCAGCCTGCTGGACGAGGCGATGGCCGGAGCGGCCTCCGGCGAGCCCGTCGACCTGCAGAGCGTCGCCACCACCTACTGCCTGCTGCTCGAGGCCGGCGAGCTGCTCGGTGACACCGCCCGGTTCGCCCAGTGGACCGCGGTGATGGCCAGTGCCGGCAGCGGCCAGGGCCTCGGTCCGCTGCAGAGCCTGGCACCGGCGGCGGCGTACGGGAACCTCTCGGTGTTCTGCGGCGCCTGCTGCGGGGGCATGCACCTGGTCACCGGGAGGCTCGACGACGCCGAGGGAGAGCTGCTGGCGGCGATCGCCGAGCTGGAGGCCGGCCAGATGACCTCACGCTGCGTCCACCCGGTGACCCAGCTCGCCGAGGTCCGGGTGCTCCAGGGCCGCGTCGAGGAGGCCCGCGCCCTGCTCGGGCCCTTCGAGGACCTCCCGGAGGCGGTGCGGCCGCTGGCCCTGCTCGACCTGTCGCTCGGCGCACCGGAGTCGTCAGCCGCGCGGCTGACCGCGCAGCTCGACCGGACGGGCCACCTCCCGGTCGCGGCATTCCCCCTGCTCACGGCGCTCGTGGACGCCGAGATCGCGATGGGACGCCTCGACGCCGCCGGACGGACCGCGGCCCGGCTGACGACCCTCGCGGCCGTCACCGGGAGCCGCCGGCACCGTGGCGAGGCCCTGCTCGCCAACGGGAAGGTGGCGGCCGCGTCCGGCCGGCCCGACGGGGCCGACCTGCTGCGCGACGCGGCGCGGGTCCTCGGAGCGGCCTCGATGGCGCTGCCGGCCTGCCGCGCTCGGATGGCCCTCGCGCGGACACTCGTGGACACGGACCGTCCGGTCGCGGAGACCGAGGCACGTGCCGCCCTTGCGGCGTTCGACCGGCTGGGCGCCGTGCCCGACGCGGACGACGCCGCGGCGTTCCTGCGTAGCCTCGGCGTGCGGGGACGCACCGGGCCCAAGGGTCACGAGACGTTGAGCAAGCGAGAGGTGGAGGTGCTCAGGCTCGTCGCCCAGGGCCTGTCCAACCCCGAGATCGCGGCCCGCCTGTTCATCAGCACCAAGACGGCCGGGCACCACGTCAGCAGCATCCTCGCCAAGCTCGGGCTGCGCAGCCGGACCGAGGCCGCGGCGTACGCCGCCGTGCACCCGCTCCCGGAACCCGCCACGAGATAGGGAGACGTCCCCATCCTTCCCGTCCCGCCCGGTGCCAGGCTCGTCGGTGACGAAAGGAGCACAGCGATGAGCAACGACCCGAAGTCCATGGCGAGCCGGTTCTACGAGGTGATCAGCCACTGGTCACCCGACGGGCTCGACGAGATCTGCTCCCCCACCCTGCGCGGCCACGCCGGGGCGGGTGCAGACCTCGATGAGCTCAAGCAGTCGATCGGGAGCTTCCACGACGCCTTCCCCGACCTGGTGGCCGTGCTCGACCACGCGGTGGGCGAGGACGACGTCGTGAGCACCTGGGTGACCTACCGAGGCACGCACCGGGGAACGTTCGCCGGCGTGCCCGCGACCGGGCGGACCGTGAAGTTCGCCGGCTGGGACCTCATCACGGTCCACCACGGACGGATCGTGGAGATCACGTCGTACTGCGACGTCTTCACGCTGATGAACCAGATCGGGGCGCTGTCCATGCCGGCGCCCGCGCCCGCATAGAGACAGACAGGAGCCAGCACATGAAGTCATCGAAGGCCCAGGCGGCCGAGTCCCTCGAGGTCGAGGGCTACGAAGGCCACTTCGACGAGCTCGACACCTACACCGTCGGGATTCGAGACCTATACCGCCGACGCCGACCTCGCCCCGTTCTTCGAGGGTCTCCCGGACAACCGGTGCCAGTGCCCGCACTGGGGCTACGTGATCAAGGGGAAGCTCACCTTCCGCTACGCGGACGGCACCGAGGACACGATGGGGCCCGGCGAGGCCTACTACGCCCCACCGGGGCACACCCCGGTGCTCTACAAGGGCACCGAGGTCGTCGAGTTCAGCCCGACGTCCGAGCTGCAGGCCACGCTGGACGTCGTCAACAAGAACATGGAGTCGATGGACGCCTGAGCGGCCGGCCGCGCGTCACTCCGGCCGGGACGAGTCCTTCTTGTGGCGGGGCTTCTTCCGGGGGGCCTCGCCACCGGAGGGCGCCGAGGCGCCTTCCGTCAGCGCGATCAGCTTGCCCGAGATCCGCGTGCTCTCGAGCGCCTTCCAGGTCTCCGGCGGCAGCGACGCGGGCAGCTCCACCAGCGAGTGGTCGCCGCGGATGTCGATGTGGCCGAAGTCGCCGCGACCCAGGCCGCCCTCGTTGGCGATCGCACCGACGATCTGGCGTGGCTCGACCTTGTGCCGCTTGCCGACGGCGATCGTGTAGGTGGCCATCGGCACGTCGGAGCGTCCCCGGCGCGGCTTCGCGTCACGCCGCTTCGGCCGACCGTCGTCGTCGCGACGGCGACCCTTCTCGTGGTCCCAGGCGCCCGTCTTCTCGCGCTTGCCCTCGAAGGCCCGCGGGGCGGGCTCCGGGTCCGGCTCCAGCAGCAGCGGCTGGCCGTCCTGGGCGAGCACCGCCAGCGCCGCGGCGATGTCTGCCGCCGGCACGTCGTGGGCCTGCTCGTAGTCGGCCACCAGGTCGCGGAAGAAGCCGATCTTGTCCGAGGCCAGCGCCGCGGTGATCGAGTCGGTGAACTTCGCGACGCGGGTCTCGTTGACGTCCTCGACGCTCGGCAGCGGCATCTGTGTCAGCGGCTGCCGGGTCGCGCGCTCGATCGACTTGAGCAGGTGCCGCTCGCGCGGCGTCACGAACGACAGCGCGTCGCCGGTGCGACCGGCCCGACCGGTGCGGCCGATCCGGTGCACGTAGGACTCGGTGTCGGTGGGGATGTCGTAGTTGACGACGTGGCTGATCCGCTCCACGTCGAGGCCGCGCGCCGCCACGTCGGTCGCCACCAGGATGTCGAGGCGGCCGTCGCGCAGCTGGTTGATCGTCCGCTCACGCTGGGCCTGAGCGATGTCGCCGTTGATCGCTGCCGCCGAGAAGCCCCGGGCGCGCAGCCGCTCGGCCAGCACCTCCGTGGCCTGCTTGGTGCGGACGAAGATGATCATCCCCTCGAAGTTCTCGATCTCGAGGATCCGGGTCAGGGCGTCGAGCTTCTGCGGGTGTGCGACGAGCAGGTAGCGCTGGGTGGTGTTCGCCGCGGTGACCGTCTTGTTCTTGACGGTGATCTCGGCGGCGTCCTTGAGGTACTTCTTGGAGATCCGCCGGATCTGCGCCGGCATCGTCGCGGAGAACAGCGCGACGTGCTTGTCCTCGGGGGTGTCCGCGAGGATCGTCTCGACGTCCTCCTGGAAGCCCATCTTGAGCATCTCGTCGGCCTCGTCGAGGACCAGGAAGCGCAGCTGCGACAGGTCGAGCGTGCCCTTCTCGAGGTGGTCCATGATCCGGCCGGGCGTGCCGACGATCACGTGCACGCCGCGTCGCAGGGCGGACAGCTGGACGCCGTACGCCTGACCTCCGTAGACCGGGAGCACGTGCACGCCGGGCATGTGCGCGGCATAGCGTTCGAACGCCTCGGAGACCTGCAGGGCGAGCTCGCGGGTCGGCGCCAGCACCAGCGCCTGCGGCGCCTTCTGCTTGATGTCGAGCCGGGACAAGATCGGCACCGCGAACGCGGCGGTCTTGCCGGTGCCGGTCTGCGCCAGGCCGACGACGTGCCGGCCCTCGAGCAGAGCGGGGATGGTCGCGGCCTGGATCGGGGACGGCGACTCGTAGCCGACGTCACGCAAGGCCTTGAGCACCCGCTTGTCGACACCGAGGTCCTCGAAGGTCGGCCCCAGCTCCTGGTCGTTCTCGTCGGACGTAGGCATTGCCCCAGCGTAGTGGGGTCGCCTCGTTCCACTAGGGTCGGCGCATGAACCCTGTGACCGGACTCTCGTTGGGGCGCATCGCGATCGGCGCCGTCGCTCTCGCCTCCCCGCCGCTCGCGGGCAAGCTCTTCCGCCTCGACATGGCAGCCAACCCGCAGCTGCCCTACCTGTCACGGATGTTCGGCTCCCGCGAGATCGCGCTCGGCGCCGCTACCCTGCTCGCCACCGGTACGGCGCGGCGCAACCTCGTCGCCGCGGGCATCGCCGTCGACGCCGCGGACGCCGTCGCCGGTGTCCTCGCGGCCCGCGACGGCTACGTCTCCAAGCCCATCGGTGGCTTCCTCACCGCCCCTGCCCTGGCGGCCGCCGCCGCAGGAGTCGCCGGCTGGAAGGGCTGAGCCGGATGACCGGTCTCACCACGGAGCAGTGCCTGGCCGCGATCGAGCGGCACAGCGCCGGCCTGGCCGAGGCCGCCCGCGGCAACCTCTCGGCCCGGGTGAAGCACTGTCCCGACTGGTCGGTCGCCGACCTGGTCTGGCACGTGACCGGGGTGCAGTGGTTCTGGGCCCGGATCGCCGAGGACCTGCCTCAGGAGATGCCCCGGCACCTGCTCGAGGAGCAGAACCGACCGCCCCGACCGGACTCCGACGAGGGACTGCTCGCCCTCTTCACGGCATGCACCCGCGACCTGGTCGAGGTGCTCGGCAGGGCCGACCAGTCCGCGGCGTGCTGGACCTGGGCACCGCAGCAGGACGTCGCCTTCATCACCCGCCACCAGGTGCAGGAGGCCGTGGTCCACCACTGGGACGCGGCGCATGCCGCCGGCCGACCGATCGACATCGACCCCGACACGGCGGTCGACGCCGTGGAGGAGTTCCTCACCGTGTCCGTCTCCAGCGACGCCGATCCGGCCGACCCTCCCCGTCCCGCCATGAACGGAGCGATCTGGATCTGCGCGTGCGTCGGCGAGGGCGAGCAGTGTCCGACCTGGCTGGTCACCGACGGCGCCGCGCCCGGCACCGTGTCCTGGCAGCGGCTGCCCGACGGCAGCGAACCCGGCGACGTCGTCGGCGACGTGCCGATGGTCGGCGGGCACGCCGACCCGGTCGACGTGCTGCTGTGGCTCTACGGCCGGCAGCGACACCTCTACGTGGACGAGGGAGACGGCGACGCATCGGTCCACGACCGGTTCCGCGCGCTCACCTTCACCGACTGACCGCGCACGGTCAGTCCAGGAGGAACACCGTCAGGGCGGTGACCCCGACCAGCACGATCACGCCGCGCAGCACGGTCGAGGGCAGCCGCCGGCCGACGGTGGCGCCGATCTGGCCCCCGATGACCGCCCCGACCGCGATCAGCCCGGCCACGGTCCAGTCGACGTCGGCGACCGCGATGAAGACCAGCGCAGCGACGCCGTTGACGAGCAGTGCCAGCACGTTCTTGGTGGCGTTGTTGCGCTGCATCGACTCCTGGAGGCCGACCCCGAGGATGGCCATCAGGAGCACCCCCTGGGCGGCGCCGAAGTAGCCGCCGTACACCCCGGCCAGCAGGACCAGCGTCCACACCCAGGCAGCCCCGTGCGGGTGGACCTCGCGCCCCGTCGCCTCGGCCCGGGCCGCCACCCAGGCACTGATCCGCGGCTGCAGTACGACGAGCACACATCCGAGCGCGATGAGGACCGGGACGATCGCGTCGAACGCCGCGGCCGGGAGCACGAGCAGCAGCGCCGCGCCCGCCACCCCGCCGAGGAACGAGGCAGACCCGAGCCGGAGCAACCGCCCGCGCTGCCCCTCGAGCTCGCGGCGGTAGCCGATCGCGCCCGAGAGCGACCCCGGGACGAGCCCGACCGTGTTGGACACGTTGGCCGTCACCGGGGGAACCCCGAAAGCCAGCAGGGTCGGGAACGTGATCAACGTGCCCGACCCCACCACGGTGTTGATGGTGCCGGCGGCGACGCCCGCGAGCAGCACCGCCGCCATCTCCCAGAACGTCACCCCGCCGGAGGCTCCTGCGGGTTGTCCTGGTCAGGCGTCGTGGCGGCGCGACCACCCACCGACTCCTCCGCAGCGGCGATGGCCGCGGCCACCTGCTCGTGCGTGTTCCGCAGCGTCTTCTCGGCCTCCTGCGCCGCGAGGTCCGGGGACGACTCCCCCATGTCCACGCGCGTGCGCGGGCCGTCGACCTCGTCGGGGATGCCCTTGAGGCTGTTCATCGTCGAGCCCAGGCCCTCGAGCGCCCTGCCGATCTCGCTCGGCACGATCCAGACCTTGTTGGCGTCGCCCTGGGCGATCTTCGGCATCATCTGGAGGTACTGGTAGGCCAGCAGGGACTGGTCGGGGCGGCCGTCGTGGATCGCCTGGAAGACGGTCTGGATCGCCTGCCCCTCACCCTGCGCCTGCAGGATCTTGGACTCACGGTCGGCCTGCGCCCGCAGGATCTGCGACTCGCGGGCTCCCTCGGCGTTGAGGATCGCGGACTGCTTGGCGCCCTCGGCGGTGAGGATCGCCGCCTGGCGCTGACCCTCGGCGGTGAGGATGACCGCGCGCTTCTCGCGGTCGGCCCGCATCTGCTTCTCCATCGAGTCCTTGATCGACGGCGGCGGGTCGATCCCCTTCAGCTCCACGCGGTTGACGCGGATGCCCCACTTGCCGGTCGCCTCGTCGAGCACGCCGCGCAGCCGGCTGTTGATCGCGTCGCGGCTGGTCAGCGTCTCCTCGAGGTCCATGCCACCGACGATGTTGCGCAGCGTCGTCATGGTGAGCTGCTCGACGGCCTGGATGTAGTTGGCGATCTCGTACGTCGCCGCGACGGGGTCGGTCACCTGGAAGTAGATGACGGTGTCGATCGAGACCACGAGGTTGTCCTCGGTGATCACCGGCTGCGGCGGGAACGAGACCACCTGCTCGCGCAGGTCGATCATGTAGCGCACCTTGTCCACGAACGGCACCACGACGTTGAGGCCGGCCGGGAGGGTGGCCTTGTACTTGCCGAACCTCTCCACGATCCCGGCACGCGCCTGCGGCACGATGCGGACGGTCTTCGCCAGTACTGCGACGGCGAACACCGCCAGCAGGATGAACACGATCGCAACGGCAGGCATGCGGTCCCCTCTTCTTCTCTGGTCGTCGAGCTCAGGCGTCGAGCTCGGGGATGCGGTGCACCAGGGCAGTGGCGCCCTTGATCTGGAAGATGTCGACGCGAGCACCCGGCTCGATCGTCTCGGTCTCGTCGTACGCGCGGGCGCTCCAGAGCTCTCCGCCGATGCGCACCTGGCCGCCGTCGCCGGTCACCTGGCTGACGACGACGCCCTGCTTGCCGACCAGGGCGTCATGGCCCAGCCTCAGCTCGGGGCCGGAGTGCAGGCGCTTGATCATGCTCGGCCGGACCAGCGCGAGCATGGCGACGGAGGTGCCGAGCGCGGCGAGAATCTGCACGGCGATGGGGAGCCCGAGGAGGGCGGTGAGGACGCCGACGCAGGCACCGGCGGCCAGCATGAGCAGCACGAGGTCGAGGCTGAACAGCTCCGCAACCCCCAGCAGGATCGCGATGCCGGTCCATGTCTCCCACATGTGATCCCGGAACCACTCCATGCCGGCAACCCTATCCCGCGGTCAGCCGGTGCGGTGCCTGACGCGACGGCGCGCCGCCCAGCGCCCGTCCTCGTGCGTGAGCCGCATCGACATGCCGAACGTCGCCGACACGATGTCCTCGGTCATGACGTGCTCGAGGGGCCCGGCCGCGACGACACGTGCCGCCGCGCAGCAGCAGGGCGTGCGTGAACCCCGGCGGGATCTCCTCGACGTGGTGCGAGACGAGGATCGTCGCCGGCGACGCCTCGTCCATGGCGAGGACCGACAGCGTGGACACCAGGTCCTCGCGGCCGCCCAGGTCGAGGCCGGCGGCGGGCTCGTCGAGCAGCAGCAGCTCCGGGTCGGTCATCAGCGAGCGCGCGATCTGCACGCGCTTGCGCTCGCCCTCGCTGAGCGTGCCGAACGTGCGGTCCGCAAGGTGTCCGGCGCCGAGCTCGGTGAGCAGCTCCTGGGCGCGCTGGTGGTCGAGCGCGTCGTAGTGCTCGCGCCAGCGGCCGATGACGGCGTACGACGCCGACACCACCACGTCGTGCACGCGCTCGTCGCGCGGGATCTTCTCGGCGATCGCGGCGCTCGTCAGGCCGATGCGGGGCCGCAGCTCGAACACGTCGACGGTGCCGAGCACCTCGCCGAGGATCCCGGCGACCCCGGAGGTGGGGTGGATCTGCGCCGACGCGATCTGCAGCAACGTCGTCTTGCCGGCCCCGTTGGGCCCGAGCACGACCCAGCGCTCGTCCTCCTCGACCGTCCAGTCGACGCCTTCGATGAGGGTCGCCTGGCCACGCTTCACCGTGACGTCGGCGAGCTCGAGAACGGGATCCATGACTCCCTCAAGGTGATGCAGCGGGCGGGCGGGTCCAAACCTACTGCCTTCCGCGTAGCCTCGTCCCGTGACCCAAGGCCTGCCCACCTCGGCGCGCTTCTCCCTGTGGTTCTCCGCCTGGACCGCCGGTGCCGTCAGTCTCGACGAGGCCCGTGACGCGATCGTCGGCGACGACGTCGCCCACGACGTCGTCGGGCTGCCGGACCGGCCGGACGCCGTACCGCTCATCCTCGCCCTGGGACTGCTGCGCACCGAGGGCGGCCGCTCCGCCGGCCTCGCACTGCCCGCCCCCGGGGACCCGCTCGGGCTGGCCGGGCCGGCGCACTTCAACGCCGAGGCGGTCGACGTCGGTCAGGGTGTGGTCCTGCTCGGCGCCGGGCTCGGCCTGGTCCCGCACCACGTCGGAGCCGCCGTCCAGTGGCGCTGCCACCCCGCGGTGACCGAGCGCCAGGTGCCCGATCCCTCGGAGGCGGACACCTTGTTGCGCCGGGCCGTGCTGGAGAGCGCCCAGCGGCTGGCCGACCTCGACGTGGCCCGGTGGCGGCCGGAGGTCGCCGACGAGCTGATGGCGCTGCGCCGCCACGTCGACCTGGCGTTCCCCGACGGGATGGCACCACGCGCCGTGCGCCTGGCGGGGCTTGCGGCCCGGTGCCGCACGATCGTCGAGCTGGCCCTGGAGGACGACGGCGGCAGCATCACCGCGGCCGAGGCGGACTCCCGCAAGGAGGCACTGCGACCGCTGGACCATGCTGCGAGACGCGGTCTGGTGGCGGCCTGCTCCTTCCCCTGGGAAAGGTAGCCTCAGCACGCCATGGCTACCGAGGACGCGCAGGCCGACAAGGCCACCAACACCCTGCTCATCACCCTGACCGGCAAGGACCGGCCGGGGGTGACCTCGACGGTCTTCAACACCCTGGCCGGCTTCGGCGGCGAGGTGCTCGACATCGAGCAGATCGTCCTGCGACGACGCCTCGTCCTCGGCGTGCTGGTCACCGCACCGCGGGACTGGAAGGCACTGCGGGACGCCATGGAGCGCGTCGCCGCCGAGCTCGACATGCAGGTCGAGGTGGACCGGGGCACCGGCGACAACCGCAGCCGACCCGAGGGCCGCAGCCACGTCACGGTGCTCGGGATGCCGCTGCGCCCACAAGCCGTCGCCGCGATCGCCGGCCGGATCGCCGACACCGGGGCCAACATCGACCGGATCGAGCGGATGGCGCGCTACCCCGTCACGGCGATCGAGCTGCACGTCTCGGGCGCCGACCCTGACCGGCTGCGGATCACCCTCTCCGAGGAGGCCGCGAAGCAGAAGGTCGACGTCGCCGTCCAGCCCGCGAACCTGCTCCGGCACGGGATGCGGCTCATCGTCATGGACGTCGACTCGACCCTCGTCCAGGGCGAGGTGATCGAGATGCTTGCCGAGCACGCCGGCTGCCTCGACGACGTCGCCCGGGTCACCGAGGCAGCGATGCGCGGCGAGCTCGACTTCGAGCAGTCGCTCCGCGAGCGGGTGGCCCTCCTCGAGGGCCTCGACGCCGGTGCGCTCGACAAGGTGTACGACGCGATCGTGCTCTCCCCCGGGGCCCGCACCCTGGTGCGCACGCTGAAGCGGCTCGGCTACCGGTTCGCGATCGTGTCCGGAGGCTTCACGCAGGTCACCGACCGGATCGCGGCCGACCTGGGCATCGACTTCGCCGCCGCCAACGAGCTCGAGGTCGTCGACGGCAAGCTCACCGGTCGCATCGTCGGCCCGGTCGTCGACCGTGCGGGCAAGGCCGAGGCGCTGCGCCGGTTCGCGGCGGAGGTCGGCGTCTCGCAGGCCGCCACGGTCGCGATCGGCGACGGCGCCAACGACCTCGACATGCTGGCGGCGGCGGGCCTCGGCGTCGCGTTCAACGCCAAGCCGGTCGTGCAGAGGGCCGCCGACACGGCGGTGAACGTGCCCTACCTCGACGCGATCATGTACCTCCTCGGCATCAGCCGCGAGGAGGTCGAGGCGGCCGACGCGGAGGCCGGCTTCATCACCCCCGAGCCCCCGCTTCAGGGCTCGTAGAAGTCGACGACCCGGCCCGCCTCGGGGCCGAGGTCCGCCCAGCCGACGGTCACGTCGAACACCACCATCGCGCCGGCCGGGAAACCCCGGAGCATTCCGCTCAGCGCCTCGGGGTCCCCGTCCCCGTCGTCGAGCAGGTGGCACAGGTATGCAGCGGTGGGGTTGTGACCCACGAAGATCAGCGTCGACACGTGACCCGGCGTGGCCTGCAAGGTCTCGAGGACGACGTCCACCCCGCCGTTGTAGACGGCTGCGTCCAGCTGCGGCTCCGCCGCGGCCCCGGTGGCCGCGGCGATCTCGGCCCAGGTCATCCGGGTCCGTTCGGCGGTGGAGACCACGGCGTGCTCCGGCACCAGGCCGAGCTCGCGCAGCCGGGCACCGGCCGCGGCGGCCTGCTGCCGGCCGCGCTCGGTCAGCCTTCGGGCAAGGTCGGTCGCGGCGTACGGCTCCGCCTTGGCATGCCGCATCACGACCAAACGCCGCTGCTCCGTCACGGATGAACAATCGCACCCCGTAGGCTGCGCTGCATGCTGAATCCGCCAGATGACCCGGACATGTCAGCAACCGCCCCCATCAGCGCCACCACCGGTGGTCACCCCGGGCCTCTCATGGCCATCGGGGGCGCGGAGGACAAGCTCGGCAAGCGCACCGTCCTTTCCCATTTCGTCCGGCTGGCCGGCGGCGACAAGGCCAGGATCGCGGTGATCCCGACCGCTTCGTCGCTCGGGCCCGAGATCATCGAGCTGTACGACGCCCTCTTCCGCAAGCTCGGCGCCGCCGACGTGATCGGTGCACGACCCGAGTCACGTGAGGAGGCCGAGGACCCCGAGATGGTGGCCCGGCTGGACAACGTCACGGGCATCTTCATGACCGGTGGCAACCAGCTGAAGCTCTCCGCCATCGTCAACGGCACCGCGTTCGGTGAAGCGATCAAGGCAGCCCACCGCCGCGGCGTCGTCGTCGGCGGCACCAGTGCCGGGGCCAGCATCCAGTCGTCGCACATGGTGGCCTTCGGCACCGGCGGGGTCACGCCCAAGCAGCGGATGACCCAGCTCGCGGCAGGCCTCGGGCTGATCCGGGACGTCGTCATCGACCAGCACTTCGCGCAGCGCAACCGCTACGGCCGGCTGCTGATGCTCGTCGCCCAGAGCCCCGGCCTGCTCGGGATCGGCGTCGACGAGGACACCGGCGCGGTCATCACCGAGGAGGACGGCGCCGAGATCCTCCGCGTCGTCGGGCGGGGCGTCGTGACGGTCTTCGACGGCCGCAACATCGTGTCGAACGCTCACGAGGCACGGCGTACCGCACCGCTGCTCGCGTCGGGAGTCGTGCTCCACGTGCTGCCCTCAGGCACTGTGTTCAACCTCACCGAGAAGGCACTCGTCCAGCAGAAGCCGCCCGTGGACCCGGGTGAGGCCAAGGAGCTCGAGGTTGCGGGACAGGACTTGAGACGGTTGGCTCGAGACATCGCCGCGGGCGACGTGTCACCGAGCGTGCTGAAGCGCCGCCGCGCCCGTCAGAGCCACGAAGGAGACCCCGCATGAGCGAGCAGCCCCGCACGGGCACCCGCCCCTCCCCCGACCTGACGATCCTCGAGACACGGGTCTACCGGGGGGCCAACATCTGGTCCTACGACAAGGCCATCCACCTCGTCGTCGACCTGGGCTCGCTCGAGGACTTCCCCTCCAACACGGTCCCGGGCTTCACCGACAACCTGCTCCAGATGCTCCCGGGGCTGCGCGAGCACTCCTGCTCGCGCGGGCGCCGGGGTGGCTTCGTCGAGCGGCTCAACGAGGGCACCTGGCTCGGCCACGTCGCCGAGCACGTCGCCCTCGCCCTGCAGCAGGTGGTCGGCCACGACATCAGGCGAGGCAAGACCCGCCAGGTCAAGGGCAAGCGCGGGCTCTACAACATCATCTACGGCTATGTCGACGAGCAGGTCGGCCGCGCGGCCGCCGTCCTCGCGGTCCGGCTGGTCAACCACCTCGTCGAGGCAGACCCCGAGTTCGACTGGGAGAGCGAGCTCGAGACGTTCATCCTGCGCGCAGAGCGCACGGCGTTCGGGCCCTCGACCCAGGCGATCCTCGACGAGGCGATGTCCCGTGACATCCCGTGGATCCGGCTCAACCAGCACTCCCTCGTCCAGCTCGGCCAGGGTGTCCACCAGAAGCGCATCCGCGCGACCATGACCTCCGCCACGAGCGCCATCGCGGTCGACGTCGCCTCCGACAAGGACCTGACCACGCGACTGCTCAGCGCCGCAGGCCTCCCGGTCCCCAAGCAGGAGAGCATCCGCAACGCCGACCAGGCCGTCGCCGTCGCGGAGCGGATCGGCTACCCGGTCGTCTGCAAGCCGCTCGACGGCAACCACGGCCGCGGTGTCTGTCTCGACCTGCAGAACGCCGACGACGTCCGGGCAGCCTTCCCGATCGCCAAGGAGCAGTCCCGGCGCGGGTGGGTGATCGTCGAGTCCCACATCACCGGGCGCGACTACCGCTGCCTGATCATCGACGGCAAGCTCGCCGCGGTCGCCGAGCGCGTCCCGGCGCACGTGGTCGGCGACGGGCAGAGCACGATCGAGCAGCTGGTCGAGCTCACCAACGCCGACCCGCGGCGCGGTGTCGGCCACGAGAAGGTGCTGACCAGGATCAAGGTCGACGACGCGGCCATCGCACTGCTCGCTGACCAGGGCTACAAGCTCGAGGACGTCCCGCCCCAGGGCGAGACCGTGAAGCTGACCCTCACCGGCAACATGTCCACCGGCGGCATCTCCATCGACCGGACCTTCGAGGCGCACCCGGAGAACGTCGAGATCGCCGAGGAGGCCGCCCGCATGGTCGGCCTCGACATCGCCGGCATCGACTTCATCTGCCCGGACATCACCGAGCCGGTCCGCGAGACCGGAGGTGCGATCTGCGAGGTGAACGCCGCCCCCGGCTTCCGGATGCACACGCACCCGACCATCGGCGAGCCGCAGTTCATCTCCAAGCCCGTGGTGGACATGCTCTTCCCGCCGGGCGCCCCGAGCCGGATCCCGATCGTCGCCGTCACCGGCACCAACGGCAAGACCACGACGTCACGGATGATCTCCCACATCTTCAAGGGCATGGGCCGCAAGGTCGGGATGACCTCCACCGACGGCGTCGTGATCGACGAGCGCCTGGTCATCCGCGCGGACGCATCCGGGCCGAAGTCGGCCCGGATGGTGCTGCAGAACCCCCGCGTCGACTTCGCTGTGTTCGAGGTCGCCCGGGGCGGCATCCTGCGCGAGGGGCTCGGCTACGAGCGCAACGACGTCGCCGTCGTCCTCAACGTCCAACCCGACCACCTCGGGCTGCGCGGCATCGACACCGTCGAGCAGCTCGCCGACGTGAAGGCCGTTCTCGTCGAGGCGGTGCCCCGCGACGGGCACGCGGTGCTCAACGCCGACGACCCGCTGGTGCGGGAGATGCGGCGTCGCTGCTCCGGACAGGTGGTGTGGTTCTCGATGGCCGAGCCGGGCTCCGAGGCCCGCGACATGATCGACGCGCACTGCCGCCGTGGTGGCAAGGCGCTGGTGCTCGAGCCGAGCGACCGCGGCGAGATGATCGTGGTCCGCCACGGCCGACGCGAGATGCAGCTCGCCTGGACGCACCTGCTGCCCTCGACCTTCGGCGGCAAGGCGCGGATGAACGTGCAGAACGCCTTGGCCGCGGCAGCCGCCGCGTTCGCCTCGGGCGCCCCGCTGCACGACATCCGTCAGGGTCTGCGGACTTTCTCGACGAACTACTACCTCTCCCCCGGCCGCCTCAACGAGGTCGACGTCAACGGGCGCACGGTCATCATCGACTACTGCCACAACGCGCCCGGCATGCGCATGCTCGGCGACTTCGTCGACCGCGTCGGCGAGAGCCTGTCCGCGACCAGCGAGTTCGGCCGGATCTCCCGGATCGGCGTCATCGCCACCGCGGGCGACCGCCGTGACGACGACATGCGGGAGCTCGGTGCGATCGCGGCGCAGCACTTCGACGTGGTCGTGGTCCGCGAGGACGTCTCCCTGCGGGGCCGCGAGCGCGGCGACACCGCGGCGCTGGTGGCCGAGGGCGTGCGGCAGAGCATGACCGAGGGCGGGCGCTGCAAGCAGCTCGAGATCATCATCGACGAGATCGACGCTGTTCGGCACGCGATGGCGCGGTCGAACCCTGGCGACCTCGTGGTGGTCTGTGTCGACAAGCACCCCGCCGTGATGGCCGAGCTCGAGACCTGGTCACAGCAGGCACAGGCCGGATCGGCCGCCTCCGTCGTACCGCTCGGGGACCCGGACTTCACGCCGAGCCCTGCTGTGACGGACGCCGCTGGCTGATTGTCCGTTTCGCCGGTCGTGCCCTCTTTACCCTGGTTGAATTGAGGCATGTCGGAGTCTTCGGGTCGGCGCCGGTCCGGGCGTGCGCTCCTCTCGGGTTCCGCGGCGGCGATCGCGCTGTGCTGCCTGGTCCTGCTGGCTGCGCCGGTCTCCGCGCCGGCCGCCGCCCTGACCGGCTCGCCCGTCTTCGCATCGCTCTACTACGCCGGCCTGGTCCTCAGCGTGCTGGTGATGTGGGGCCGGGCGCTGCGTTCCCGCAGCGACCGGCTGCCCTGGGTGTTGCTGGCGTCCGGCGCCCTCAGCTGGCTGCTGGGTGACCTCGTGTGGTTCTTCGTGATCGCGGACCTGGACCCCCTGCCCACCAGCTCGGTCGCCGACATCGGTTACCTGCTGCTGTTCCCGCTGACCTACGTCGGGCTCGTCGTGCTGGTGCGACAGCACACGGGCCGCCTGCCCGCCGCGACGTGGCTGGACGGGGTGGTGGCCGGCCTCGGGTTCGGCTCGCTGACCGGCGCGTTCCTGCTGGAGCCACTGGTCACCGGCCCGGACAGCGAACCGCTGTCCCTGACCGCGCTGGCCTACCCGATCGGCGACTTGGTGCTGATGGCGGTGATCGTCACCGCCCTGGCACTGTTGCGCTGGCGTGGTCGTCCGCGCTGGTGGCTGCTGCTCGCCGGCCTGGCGATGCTCGCGTTGACCGACAGCGTCTACCTGTTCGAGGTCAGCTCGGGTGCCCACACGCACCCGTCACTCACCGACATGGGCTGGCCGCTGGCGTTCCTGGCGGTCGCCGTCGCGTCCCGCGTCGGGGCGCCCGCCACGGACCTTCCCGCCGTTCCCGCGCGGGGCGGGGTGACCTCGGTGATCCCCCTCGCGTCGGCCGCCGGGGCACTCGCGGTGCTCCTGCGCGAGGGCGGCAACTGGATGTCGGTGAGCGCGGTCCTCGCTGCTGCCTGCATCGCCATGGCGCTGGTGCGGCTTGCCCTCACGATCCGTGAGAGCGACCGGCTCGCCGACAGCCACCGGCTGGCCCGCACCGATGACCTCACCGGACTGCCCAACTGGCGCTACTTCTACGACCGTGCCGCCAAGCTGGATGACCCCGATGAGCGTGGGGCCGGCAAGCAGGCGGTCCTGCTGCTCGACCTCGACCGTTTCAAGGAGGTCAACGACTCGCTCGGCCACGTGATGGGCGACGAGCTGCTGCGCCTCGTCGGGCCCCGGCTCGCGCGCCAGGTCGTCACGGGCGACACCATCGCGCGACTCGGGGGTGACGAGTTCGGCGTGGTCCTGGCCGGCCACGACGGGTTGCACCCCACGGAGGTCGCCGAGCGGCTCTGCCGGTGCCTCGACGAGCCGTTCGACCTCGGCGGCGTGGCCGTGCAGATCGGCGTCAGCGTCGGCATCGCCCTCATCCCCGAGCACGGCGTCCACCCCACCGAGCTGCTCCAGCGGGCCGACGTCGCGATGTACTCCGCCAAGCGGTCCCGGGTGGGCTGGCGCACCTACGTGGCCGCCGAGGACCCGAACTCCGTCGACCGGCTCCGCACGGTGGAACGGCTACGCACGCAGCTCAAGGGCGACGGGGACGAGCTCGAGCTGCACTACCAGCCCAAGGTGAGGCTGCACGACGGCAGCCTGGCTGGCGTGGAGGCGCTGGTGCGCTGGCGCCACCCGGAGCGCGGACTGCTCTACCCCGACGCCTTCCTCGACCTGGTCGAGGCCAGCGGGCTGTCCAGGGAGCTCACCGACCACGTCGTCGAGCGTGCCCTGCGCCAGTGTGCCGGGTGGCGGGCGAACGGGCTCGACGTACCGGTCGCGGTCAACCTCTCCGCGACCACCGTTATCGACGCGGAGCTGCCGTTGATGGTCAGCAGCAAGCTCCGCGAGCACGGTCTCCCTGCCCGCTGCCTGGAGGTGGAGATCACCGAGGCGTTCTTGATGTCGGACTGGGTGCGGGCTCGGGCGGTCCTGGACGAGATGCGCGCCATCGGGGTGCTGGTGAGCATCGACGACTTCGGCACCGGCTACTCGTCGCTGTCCTACCTTCGTGACCTCCCTGTCGACCAGCTCAAGCTGGACCGCACCTTCATCAGCAGGATGGAGGACGACGCCACGGCGGCCGCGCTGGTGCGCTCCACGGTCTCGCTCGCCCACTCGCTCGGGCTCGAGATGGTCGCCGAGGGGGTCGAGTCGGCGCGCGTGCTCGACCAGCTCCGGTCGTTCGGCTGCGACCAGGCGCAGGGCTACCACATCGGCAAGCCGATGCCCGCGACCGAGCTGGGCCACTGGCTCTCGGCGCACGCGCGGCAGCAGCTCGAACGGCTGCCGGTCCTCTGAGGACCCGGGTCAACCCCGCGCGGCGCGGACCTTCTCCCGCAGGGTCTCCGGGGTGTCCGGCGTGAACCCGTGGTCAGCCAGCCAGTCGTAGACACCCTGACGGTCCTCGTGGCACATCAGCCCGACGACGTCGCCCGGGTCGGCCTGCTCGACGAGGGCCTCCAGCCCGGCGACCTCCGTCGGGTACGACGGCAGGTCCTCCACGCCGACGCGGGCCGCACCGGCCCGGAAGACGTCGTCGAGCTCGTCGGTGGTCCGTCCGCGCAGGTAGCCCGCCTTGTGCGCCACCACGGCCACGTCGGCGTCACGTGCGCCCATCTCGCCGAGGGCGGCCACCACGTCGTCCTGACGGTCCCCCACCGCACCGAGGGCGAGCAGCAGCCGCGAGCCGGGGCGGCGGACGCCGTTCATGATCTCGAGCAGTGCCTCGAGGCCGGCCTCGTTGTGGGCGAGGTCGATCACCACACAGGCGCCGTCGCGGCTGAAGAAGTTCATCCGGCCGGGGTTGTGCTCCGGGTCGGGCCGGAAAGACGTGAGTCCCTCGACGACGGCTGACCGCGGCAGCCCGATCGCCAGCGCCGCGGACGCCGCGCCGAGGGCGTTCTCCACGTTGAAGCGGGAGAGGCCGGCCAGCGTCATCGGGATGTCGACCACCTCCACCAGCGGGTCGGGGTCGTTGTCGGGGGTCAGCACGCAGACCCACCCGTCGATCACGGTGGTCGCCCGGCCGCCGTCGCTGAGGACCTCACGGATCGCCGGCGAGTCGGCGTCGCGCGAGAACACCCACGGCTTGGCCTTGATCGCGGTCCGGGTGGCCAGCACCCGTGGGTCGTCGCCGTTGAGCACGACCCAACCTTCCGGCCGGGTGATCCGGCAGACCACCGACTTCACCTCGGCGAGCTGGTCGAGGGTGTCGATGCCCTGGAGCCCGAGGTGGTCGGCGGAGACATTGGTGAAGACCGAGACGTGGTTGTAGGCCACGCCGATCCCCTTGAGCAGGATGCCGCCACGAGCCGTCTCGGTGACCGCGAGCTGGACCTCCTTGCGGGCGAGCACCCGGCCGGCGCCGCTCGGGCCGGAGTAGTCGCCGGGCTCGACCAGCTCGCCGTCCACGTAGATGCCGTCCGTGCTGGACCAGCCCACGTGCATGCCGTTGACCCGACCGATGTGGGCCACCATGCGCGAGGTCGTGGTCTTGCCGTTGGTGCCGGTCACCGCGACGATCGGCACCCGCGGACGCAGCGTGGTGGGGCCGGGGCCCGACTCGGTCTCGCGCAGCCGGTCGGCGGCGGTGCTGACCAGCTCGTCGATGTCGGTCCCGGGCAGCAGCGCGTCGAGCACCTCGACGACTGCGCGACCGAGGGCCTGGGCCCGGGTGCGGTGCCGCCACGGGTAGGCGACCACGATGCGGTGCACGTCGCTGGTGGGGCGCATGCGCAGCGCGAGCCGCGTCGTACCGGCCTCACCGGCGATCTGGCGCACCAGCCGCCCCACCGCGCGGAGGGCGAAGCGCTGCCGGAAGCCGCTGCCGGGCTTCCCGGGGCGCGCCTTCTTCAGCCCGATCCGCTTGGCGAACCGCATCACCTGGTCCTCGGGCGCGTCGATCAGCGCGGTGAGGTCCAGCGTCAGCTTGATGGCGGCGCGCGGGAAGTACAGGTTGGGTCCCTCGAGGACCCGGAGCTCGACCAGTGCGGAGTTCACCGTTCGCACGCTACCGAACGACAGCGAGTGGTGTTACGCCCCCATCGCGTGGTAGCCACCGTCTACGTGCACGATCTCGCCCGTGGTGGCCGGGAAGAAGTCCGACAGCAGGGCCACCACGGCCTTCGCGGTCGGCTCGGAGTTCTTCTCGTCCCAGCCCAGCGGGGACCGGTCGCTCCACATCGACTCGAGCTCCTCGAAGCCCGGGATGGCCTTGGCGGCGAGCGTCTTCAACGGACCGGCGGACACCAGGTTGCAGCGCACGCCCTTCGGGCCGAGGTCGCGGGCGAGGTAGCGCGAGCAGGACTCCAGGCCCGCCTTCGCCACTCCCATCCAGTCGTACGCCGGCCACGCCACGGTCGCGTCGAAGGTCAGCCCGACGACCGAGCCGCCGTTCTCCATCAGGGGCAGGCAGGCGTTGGACAGGGAGGCCAGGGAGTACGCCGAGACCTGGACGGCCTGCGCCACGTCGTCCCACGGGCCGGAGAGGAACTTGCCGCCGAGCAGCGTCTCGGGGTTGCCGTAGGCGATGGAGTGCACCACGCCATCGAGCCCGTCGACATGCTCGCGCACCAGCTCGGGCAGCCGCTCGAGGTGCTCGGGGTCGGTGACGTCGAGCTCCAGGACCGGGGCCGGCTGGGGCAGCCGGTTGACGATGCGCTTGGTGATCCCCAGCGCGCGGCCGAAGTTCGACACCAGCACGGTGGCGCCCTCCTCCTGCGCGACGCGGGCGACCGCGAAGCCGATGGAGGTGTCCATGGTGACTCCGGCCACCAGGATGCGCTTGCCGTCGAGAATGCCCATGCCGTCGTACTCCCTCTTCGTGGACGTGCGCTCGTGTGTGCTCGGTCAGTGACCCATGCCGAGGCCGCCGTCGACCGGGATGACTGCACCGGTGACGTAGGCCGCCCCGTCCGAGGCCAGCCACTCCACGACCGAGGCGATCTCGTCGGTGGTGGCGTAGCGCTGGAGCGGGATCTGGGCGCGGTACTCCGCCTTCTTGTCCTCCGGGAGGACGGCGGTCATCTCGGTCTCGACGAAGCCCGGCGCGACCACGTTGGCGGTGATCGAGCGGCTGCCGAGCTCGCGGGCCAGCGAGCGGGCCATGCCGACGAGGCCCGACTTGCTGGCCGCGTAGTTGACCTGCCCGGCCGAGCCGAGCAGCCCGACGACCGAGGAGATGAAGATGATCCGGCCGCGTCGGAGCCGCAGCATGCCCTTCGCGGCGCGCTTGGCCACCCGGAAGGAGCCGGAGAGGTTGGTGTCGATGACCGAGGACCAGTCGTCCTCACTCATCCGGAGCACCAGCGTGTCCTTGGTGATGCCCGCGTTGGCGACGAGGATCTCGACCGGGCCGTGGGCCGCCTCGACCTCCGCGAACGCCGCGTCGACGGCCTCGGGGTCGGTGACGTCGCACTTCACGCCGAGCACTCCCTCAGGAGGCTCGCCGCTGCGATACGTGATGGCGACCTTGTCCCCGGCCGCGACGAACGCCTCGGCGATCGCCTTGCCGATGCCGCGGTTCCCACCTGTGACGAGTACTGATCTGCTCACGGTCAGCGACGCTATCGGCTACCCACCGGTACTCGTAATCACGCACCCCGTCGGTTTCGAGACGCTCGCCTCGCTCACGCCTCACCCCCCGGCCCCGCGCGTCGTCAGGGTGCGTGCCCGGCAAGGCCGAGGAGCGCAGGCGGAGCGGGCTCCGTCAAGCGACGAGAACGCCGCCGGGTGCGTGCCCTGGCGGCGCGTCTCAGTCGTCTTCGAGGCGGAAGCCCAGCTTGAGGCCAACCTGGAAGTGCTCGACGCCGTTGTCCTTGACCTGGCCCCGGACCTGGGTGACCTCGAACCAGTCGAGATGACGCAGCGTGCGGGAGGCCCGCGCGATGCCGTTGCGGATGGCCTGGTCGATCCCGTCGGGAGAGGTGCCGACGATCTCGGTGACGCGGTACGTGCGGTCGGACATGGGGGGCTCCTCGGTTCGACGATCACGGGTCGCCTCCGATGCTAGTGGTCCGACGCTTCAGGGCCTGGGTTCCGGTCCGGGTACGACGTACCGTTGAAGGATGCCCCGCAAGGAGCCGGAACCGGTTCGGATCACGTCCGCGACCCGCAGTCACAGCGATGACATCGGTGCGCGCCAACGTCGCTACGTCATCTCGATGACGATCCGCACCGCCTGCTTCCTTCTGGCCGTGCTGAGCATGGGCCACTGGTTCATGTGGGTGTTCCTGGCGGCGTCGTTCTTCCTGCCCTACATCGCCGTCGTGGTCGCCAACGGGGGCTCCTCCCCCGACCCCGGTGGGCCCGACGCGTTCGGCCCGGATCCGGACACCCGAGGCATCGAAGGTCCCCCTGCTCGGTGAGTGACCGTGGGGCTGGTCCAGACACCTGAGGGTGTCCTGGCGTGTCTCCCGAGCACCGGTGGCTCCACCCCAGGGGTCATGCAACAATCAACGACGCGCGGACTCAGCATCCCCCGTCTGAGTCCGCGCCCAGGCGGTGCCGGACGACTTCCCCCGTGGTTGTCCGGCACCGCCTTTTTCTCACCGCACCGAGGGAAGTGACTGTCATGGCTGAGCTGCCGACCTGTTCCGCCCGCGGCTGCCGCGACGCCGCCGCCTGGCAGCTGCTCTGGAACAACCCGAAGCTGCACACCCCGGATCGTCGCAAGACCTGGCTCGCCTGCGACGAGCACCGCGACTCGCTCGCGGACTTCCTCCGCGCACGGTCGTTCCTGCGTGAGGTGACCCCATTGGAGCGCGACAGCTAGGGCAAAACGTACATGTTTCCGTCCCTCCTGCCTGATACTGGAACGACCATGGCCGAGCCCGTCCAGCCACCCCCTCCGGCTGCCCCTTCCGGTCAGCCGTTGCTGAGTCGACTCTTCGATGCCGGCGTGCTGCTGGCCGGCCTGGCGTGCGCCGCCTTCGCGTTGCTGACGATGGGGACCCCTGATCTGCCGAGGGACGGCGTCGAGCTCGTCACGGTGCCGCTGATCATGGTGATCGCCCGGTTCCCGCTCGTGCTCGACAAGGGCGAGGGCGGCATCGAGGTCGGCTTCGACTCGTGCGTGCTGATGTTCCTGCTGTGCACCCTCCCGCCCCAGGAGTCCGTGCTGCTGTGGTCCCTTGGCGTGCTCGGAACCCAGCTGACCGCCGACAAGCGGACCGCCATCAAGCTGTTCAACATCGGTGTCGGCATCCTTGGCGGCGCCCTCGCGGCGGTGCTGCTGTCTGTTGTGCGCGGTGACGCCGAGCAGACGCCTCGGGAGCTCTTCGCGGTGACGGTTGCTGCGGCGGCGTACTTCGCCCTGGACTTCATCGTGTCCGCGATCTCGGTGTCGCTCGAGGACGGCTCGCCGATCCGGGAGCACCTCGTCCAGCGCGGCACGGTCGTCGCCATCGCGTGCTTCGTGCCCTTCGACTCGCTCGGTTACCTCGCCGCCGTGGTCGTCGAGAACACGCCCTGGTGGACTCTCGTGCTGCTGGCCGTCCCCCTCGTGACACTGTTGATCGCGACTCGTGCCGTGACCCGCGGCACGGAGAACGCGCGGCGGCTCGAGGTGCTCTTCGAGGCAGCCGTGCGGGCCCAGACCCTCTCGGACAACCGCCAGGTCGTCGACGCGCTGATCGACGACGCACGCCGGCTGCTGCGGATGAACCAGGTCGAGGTCCGCAGCACCCCTCCTGCGGCACACGAGATCGGGGCCCAGCTCCAGGACGGGCAGCGCGACCGGTGGCTGGTCGCCCCCGGACGGCACCGCGCTCGCTCGACGCTCTCCTCGGACCAGCAGGCCCTCGAGGCGATGGTCGCGGTGTCCTCCGACGCGTTCGCCCGGTTGCGTCTCACCGACGACATGACGCACCTGGCCCGCCACGACCTGCTGACCAACCTGCCCAACCGCGGACTGCTCCTCGACCGCGTCGAGCACGCACTTCAGCTGTCCCGTCGCCGGGGCAGCCGCGTCGCGCTGCTCTTCGTGGACCTCGACGGCTTCAAGCCCGTCAACGACCGGTTCGGGCACGCGGCCGGCGACGCCGTCCTCATCGACTTCGCCCAGCGGCTCACCTCCTGCGTGCGTGCCAGCGACACGGTGGCGCGGCTCGGCGGCGACGAGTTCGCGATCCTGCTCGAGGACGTCAAGCCCGCGGAGGTCGACTCCGCGGCCGAGCGCATCCTCATGGCGCTGTCCGCGGGCGCCCACGTCGCGGGACACCAGCTCTCGCTGAGCGCCAGCGTCGGTGTCGCGTTCGGCGAGCACTCCGACACCTCGGAGAGCCTGCTCCGCAACGCCGACCTCGCGATGTACGAGGCGAAGGCGCGCGGGAAGAACCAGTTCGTCACCTACGAGGGTGCGTTGGGCAAGACCCGGCTGCAGCGGCTCGAGCTGGTCGAGGCGCTCCGGACCTCGGTCGCGGCGGGCGACCTCAACCTCGTCTACCAGCCCGTCGTGCGGGCCTCGACCGGCCGAATCACCGGAGTGGAGGCGCTGGCTCGCTGGAACTCCAACGGCGTCGACGTGCCGCCGGACATCTTCATCAAGGTGGCCGAGGAGAGTGGCCTGGTCGTCCCCCTCGGCGACGTCGTGCTCGCGCAGGCCGCCGCCGACGCCCCGGCTCTGCTGGAGGCGGCCGGCGGCGATCTCACGATCGGCGTCAACATCTCCGCCAAGCAGCTCCGCGAGGCCGACTTCGTCGACAAGATCAGGGCCACCCTCGACAAGCTCGGCGGCGCCTCACTGGTCCTCGAGATCACCGAGCGCGACATGGTGGGCGACGACACCGACTCGATCGAGGCGATGGCCCGGATCACCGACCTCGGCGTGAGCTTCGCGATCGACGACTTCGGGGTGGGCTTCTCGTCCATCGGCTACCTGCAGGACATGCCCGTCAAGATCATCAAGACCGATGCGTCGTTCTCCGACGGGATCGACCGCGACGAGCGCTCGTGCGCCCTGCTGTGCTCGATCACGATGATGGGGCAGGCGCTCGGTCTCGACGTCGTGATCGAGGGAATCGAGCGCATCACCCAGCTCGAGCACCTGCAGGACCACGTGCACGCCCCCTTCGCGCAGGGCTACCTCATGCACCGGCCGATGTCGGTGGCCGCCCTCGTCGACGTGCTGCGGCGCAACCGCGGGCTCGCCGACGACCGCGCGACCCAGGCGGTCTGACGAGCTCAGTCGTTGCGGAGCGGGATCTCCTCGAGGACGACCTCGTCGATCCCCTTCTCGTCGACCGGAACCTTGCGGAAGATCGTGAGCGAGTCCACGGTCCACGTCTTGCCGTCGAAGTCGTCGAGGGCAGCAGTGAGCCGCTCGAGGTAGGGCAGCGTGGTCGCGTCGGTGATGGTGCCGACCGGCAGCCAGGGCCGGAACTTGCGGCGGTCGACCAGGAATCCCAGCGGCTGGACCACCACTGGCACACCGCGTCCGACCGTGAGCAGGTTCTCCACGTCTCCGTCGATCTTCGCCCAGACGAACTTGTCGCCCTCCCACTCCAGCGCGGCGTGGCCGCGGAAGCGCAGCTCCGGCCGGGTCCACCCGCGCGCGACGTCGCGGAGCGAGCTGAGCAGGAGGCTGGAGTCCGAGAGAGTGACGTTGCCGAACGAGGTCACCGGGATCCGCATGTCCGCGACGCTGACCGGTTCCAGCTCGGGCGACGCGGGCCCCACTGACTGCACGAGGTCCGCGAGCTCGGCCCGGGCTGCTTCCGGCGGCACGATGGCGGCATAGAGACGCATGTGCACATCCTCGGGTACGTGAGGTGTGGGCTCAACACGGCTCGCCGGTGGCGAGAGTCCCGGGTGGGCTCAGCCGCCGATGGCGGACATCGAACGGCTCGGCTGGAGGAACTCGATGTCGTCGATCCCGTGACCGGGCAGCTTGCCGAACATCGCCACGCGCCAACGCTCGGCGAGCTCGGCATCGTCGGCGCCCGCCCGGAGGGCCGTCCGCAGGTCGGACTCATCGCGAGCGAAGAGGCAGTTGCGCACCTGGCCGTCCGCGGTCAGCCGCACCCGGTCGCAGTCACCGCAGAAGGGGCGCGTCACAGAGGCGATGACGCCGACGGTGTCCGGTCCGCCGTCGACGGTGAACAGCTCGGCCGGGGCACTCCCCCGAGGCTCCTCGGCGGGCTCGAGGGTGAACTCCTGGTCCAGGGAGGTGAAGATCTCCTCGGCGGTCACCATGGTGTCGCGACGCCAGACATGCTGGGCGTCCAGCGGCATCTGCTCGATGAACCGCAGCTGGTAGCCGCGCTCGATGCACCAGCGCAGCAGCTCCGGAGCCTGGTCGTCGTTGACGCCGCGCAGCAGCACGGCGTTGACCTTCACCGGGCCGAGTCCCGCACGTGACGCCGCCTCGAGACCGGCGACCACGTCGTCGAGCCGGTCGCGGCGGGTGATCTCGTGGAAGTCCTCACGGCGGACCGTGTCGAGACTGACGTTCACACGATCGAGCCCCGCCTCCTTCAACGCCGGGGCGAGTCGCTCGAGACCGAGCGCGTTGGTGGTGATCGAGGTCTCGGGTCGCGGCTCGAGGGCGGCGGTGCGTCGCACGATGTCCACCAGGCCGCGTCGTACCAGAGGTTCGCCACCCGTGAACCGGACCTCGCGCACACCGAGCAGCGTCACGGCCACGTCGATCAGCCGGACGACCTCGTCGTCGGTCAGGACTTCGTCGCCGGGCAGCCAGTCGAGGCCCTCGGCCGGCATGCAGTAGGAGCAGCGCAGGTTGCACCGGTCGGTCAACGAGACGCGCAGGTCCGTCGCCGTGCGGCCGTACCTGTCGACCAACCCTTGAGTGCTCACCAGGACAGTCTACTGTCGGGGCCGTGAAGTTCCTGTTCAGCAGACGGTGGATCTTGTTCGCCCTGACGGTCGCCGTGCTCGCGTACGGCGCCTGGTGGCTCGGCGAGTGGCAGTTCCACCGGCTGGAGGACCGCAAGGAGCGCAATGCCCACACGGTGGCGAACCTCGACCGGGAGGCCGTGCCCGTGGACGAGGTGCTCGCCGTCGGTCGTCCGGTGCCCCGATCCGACGAGTGGCGACGGGTGCGGGCCAGCGGGACCTACGAGGCCGACCAGACCGTGATCGTGCGTTACCAGACCCGGGACGGCGCCTCGGGCGTCGACGTGGTCACTCCGCTCGCGGTGGCACCGGGCGGGCCCTACCTGCTCGTGAACCGGGGCTGGGCCGGCACCGAGAACGCCGGCACCACCTCCCCCGACGTCCCCGAGCCGCCCGCCGGTGAGGTCACCGTCGAGGGCTGGGTGCGGGCCGACGCGACCGGGGACTCGACCGAGGTGACCGACCTGTCCACCCGGGCGGTCTCCAGCGCCGCGATCGGGGAGGCCCTCGACCTGATCGTCTACACCGGGTTCGTCGAGGTGATCTCCGAGACCCCGGAGCCGGCCGAGCCGCTCGAGCGGGCCGAGGAGCCGGACGTCTCGGAGGGCCCGCACTTCTTCTACGGGCTGCAGTGGTGGTTCTTCGGGGCGCTGGCCGTCTTCGGGTTCGGCTACCTGGCCTGGGACGAGCGCCGCAAGCTCCGGGCGCCGTCCGCGGACGGGGCCGACGACGAGGACAAGGAACCCTCCGTTCCTTCCTGACTGTGCGGATTCCCTTCGCGGCCTGGGCGGCGCCCGCCGAGGGCGCAAACCGGTCATGGTGCGCCCGATGCGCCCTCGAGGACGTCCACCAAGGGCGCAAACCGGTCACGGTGCCCTCTTGTTGCCCCTCGGGCCTCGGTGGCTCGAGGGCTCGCTTCTCGCACACACCGGCACGCTGAAACGACGAAGCGGGTGCGACCCCCTCCGAGGAGGGAGCCGCACCCGCTGTGGTTTCCGTCAGCCGGTTACGGCGTGGCGGCGGTGTCCACCGTGAGGAACGTCGGCGACAGCGCGCCGTCGTAGTCGAACATCCCCAGGTAGCGGCTGTCCGCGTCCAGGCCCGACCAGGTCGCGTCGAACGACGTCTCCTGGTTGTTGACCACCGGGACCGGGTTCGGATCGGCCGCGAGCCCACCCACCTGCGTCGCCGGGTTCACGTCGTAGAAGTCGAACCGCCAGTCCAGCGAGGGCTGGCCCGGCGAGGCCGAGAACGGGTCGACGACGACGAAGTAGTACCCCGGTGCCGGGTCGAGCAGAGTCACACGCTCGTCGGCAGACGAGCTCGCCGACTGACCCGAGAACGCGACGAGCTCGGCGCACTCCGCGTCAGCAGCCTCGTAGACGTAGAGGTCCATGTCCGCGTCGTCGTCTGCGGCGTCCAGGTCGAAGCGAGCCGCCTTGGAACCCTCGGTCACCTCGACGCAGTAGTAGGCCTCGTCGTCCGCGGAGTTGTTCGGACCGTCCGTGGTCTGCTCGTCCGACTCGGCCTGGGTCAGGCCGGTCACCGCCACATCCAGGTTGCCGGTGAAGCCGGCGCGGATGTCCACCGCGGTCGAGCCGGTGACACCCTCGCCGGACACCTCGGCCGGAGCGGCCACCGAGACCGGGCGCAGGGTGATCGGCAGACGGACCCGGGTGGGGCCGTCCAGGACCAGGAAGCCGGAGGTGAACTGACCCAGCGGCGCGGTGGTCCGGGAGAAGTGCACCGTCAGCGACTCGCGGTCACCCTTGCGGTTCGCGACGAGCTTCTTCTTCGTGACCGCCGAGAAGCCCGGCACCTTCACCGAGACCTTCCAGGTGCCCGCCATGGTCGAGACGAACTCGCGGGTGAACGACGTCTCCGACGTCACCTGGCCCTGCGCCATGGACGGACCGTTCAGGTCCTTGGCCGCGAGCGGCTCGTAGCCGATGTCGTACCCCTGGCCCTGGATGAAGCGGCGCCACTCGGTGGCGTCCGAGGTGACGAACAGACCCGGGTCGAGGAACTTCTTCGGCCGGACCTGCCCGGCACCCTGCCCGAACGCGTCCTTGTCGGTGCCGTTGTTCGCGTTCTTCAGGCTCTTGGCCGAGGTCATCATCGCGGACTTGACCATCATCGGCGTCCAGTTCTTCTGCACGCCCATCATGAAGGCCGCGAGGCCGGCGATGTGCGGCGACGCCATCGACGTGCCGGAGTACAGGTCGTACTTCCGGTTGTGGTTCGACGGCGGGGCGACCGCGGCGAGCACGCTCTGGCCCGGGGCGGCGATGTCGGGCTTGATCAGGTCGCTGGTGTTGGCGAGCGCCGGACCGCGCGACGAGAAGCCCGCCACCTGCGGGACCGGAGTCGGCTTCAGGCCGGTGACGTCACCCAGCTTGAAGGCCGCAGTGGCCTTCTTGCCCTGGTTCTCCAGGTAGTTGAAGATCTTCGGGCTGTCGGTGTCCGAGACGTGGATCGTCGGCACCGAGTGGAAGTCCGCGTCGAGGCTGCCCGGGGTGACGTTGGCGAGGATCATGCCCACACCGCCGGCCTCCTTGACCGCGAGGCTCTTCTCCACCCGGTCGATGACGCCGCGCTGGCAGACCACGATCTTGCCCTCCACCTTGGCCGGGTCGAGGTTGCCGCCCGAGACACAGAGGCGGACGTCCTCGGGGTCGGCACCCGCTGCGGCAACATCGACCGAGCTGACCAGCTTGGTCTGCGGCAGCGCCGTCCGGGAGACCGAGGCACCACGGAACTTCTTGCCGTTGCCGAGCACGATCGTGTTCTCGAAGTTGTAGTGGGTCGAGGCCGCGACCGTGGTCAGCCAGGGGCTGTTGTGCGCCACGGTGGACTCGTCCGGGCCGGCGTTTCCGGCGGACGTGGCGACGAAGATGCCCGCCTCGGCAGCGCCCTCGAAGGCGATCTCGGTTGCGTCGATGACGGTGTCCGTCGCGCCGGAGATCGAGAAGTTGATGACGTCGACACCGTCGGCGATCGCGTCATCGATGGCGGCCAGCGTGGAACCGGTGTAGCAGTCCCCGGTGTCGGGGTCGTTGTCGTCGAAGCAGACCTTGTACGCCGCGATCTTGGCGGCGGGTGCCATGCCGACGACCTCGCCGAACTTCACGTCCTCGACCTTCACCTTGTCGACCGGCTTGCCGGCCGCGGTGCTCGCCGTGTGCGTGCCGTGCCCGCCGCCGTCACGCGTGGAGACGACCTCGGTGGGCGAGCGGTCCTCGACCGGAACGCCCGCGAGGAACTCCTCGGGGTAGTAACGCGCACCGATCAGCTTGGTGGTGCAGTCGCTCAGCGACCAGTCCGCCGCCGGGACCGGCAGGCCCTCGACCTCGTGGCTGGTCTGGCAGCGTCCCTCGAACACGCCGCCGTCGGCCTTCTCCATGCGGACGGTCTCGCCGTTCCGGGAGATGTCCCACTTCGAACGCGGGGTCGACGACAGCTGGTAGCCGGCGAACGACTTCGACTCGGGCCAGATGCCGGAGTCGAGAACGCCGACGACGACGCCGGCGCCTGCGTTGCCGCGGCCACCGGCCTCCTGCTTCCAGGCACCGGTCTTGCCGCTCAGGCCCAGGGTCTGCGGGGTGTTCCAGGTGTCGAGGTGCTGACGCTCGTCCTTCTGGACGAGCAGCACGTCACGGTCGTTGGACAGCTTGAGGGCCTGACGCCCCGTCAGCTCCGCGGAGAACCCGTTGGCGGCGAGCGTGTAGTGCCGCTCGACGCTGGCGCCGACGGAGCGCGCGAGCTGGTTCTGCTGGCCGCGGATGTGCTTGACGTAGGCGCGGGCCTTGTCGGCGCGGGCGTTGAACTGCTGGCCCGGCGCGACGCGGGTCGCGGCGAGCTTGCCGTCACCGCCGCCGTACTGGGTCGCCCCCGGGTCGCGGAGGATGACGATGTAGCGGCCGGCGTCGAACGACGTGGCCTGGGGCTTGACCTGCTTCGGCTTGGCGTTGTCCCCGGCCGCGGTGGCGGCGGGCACTCCGCTGAGGACGCCGGCGACGACGGCCCCTGCCGAGATGAGGGCGAGCGCGCGTCTGCGCGCGCGTCGTCCATTGGACGGAATCGACACGATGTACTCCCTATGGCTGGCTGGCGCCATGAAACGGGTGGTGGGCCATTCACTTGACCCGCCGCTGAAGGGCCGCACCGCCTGTGAAACGAGAGGCGGATGTGGCCCACCTCACCCAATGTCAAGATTTGACCCAGGTCAAGCACAATGCCGCAGAAAGTAAGGGTGTTTCCTCATTAGGAGGAAGGCGTCCGGCGGGTCAGAGCGCGCGCAGCATGCCCCCGTCGACGGGAAGCATCACACCGGACACGAACGATGCCGCCGGGGACAGCAGGAACGCGGCTGCCCTGCCGAACTCCTCGGGGCGGCCGTAGCGCCTCAGCGGGATGGACGCTGCGGCGTTTGCGTGGGCTGTCTCCGCGTCACCTGTCTGCTCGTCGAGCCAACGCACCCGGTCGGTCTCGACCCGGCCGGGCAGGAGCCCGTTGACGCGGACGCCCACGGGCCCGAGCTCGTCGGCGAGGGTCTTCGCGACCATCGCGAGTCCGGGTCGGAACCCGTTGGAGATCGCCAGCCCGGGGAGCGGGCTGCGCACCGACGACGACAGCACGAAGGCGATCGCGCCACCCTCTCCGAGCTCCCGGCCGATCTCGCGGCCCAGCCGTACGCCGCCGAGGAAGACCGACTCGTACGCCGCCGTCCAGTCCTCGTCGGCAACGTCGAGGACGCCGCCGTTCCTGGGACCCCCGACCGAGACCAGCGCGCCGTCGAGACGACCGAACGCGTCGCGCGCGGCGGCCACCAGGAGGGAGGGCGTCGCGGGATCGCCGTTGTCGGCCACGACTCCCCTGGCTCCGTCACCGAGAGCGTCGACGGCCGCGTCGACGGAGTCCTGGTGGCGTCCCGAGACGACCACCCGGGCGCCGTCGCCCACGAGCGTTTCCGCCGTGGCTCGGCCGAGGCCGCCCGAGCCGCCGGTGACGATGTAGACGCGTCCTTCGAGTCCTAGGTCCATCCGGTCATCCTAGGAAGACCGTCAGGCAGTGCGGGAGAACTGGGTCTCGTAGAGGTCGGCGTACAGGCCGCCCTCGGCCAGCAGCGCGGTGTGGCTGCCCGACTGCACCACCCGCCCGTCGTCGATGACGAGGATCAGGTCGGCGTTGCGGACCGTGGAGAGCCGGTGCGCGATCACCAGGCTGGTGCGGCCCTCCAACGCCTCGTCCAGCGCCCGCTGGACCGCGACCTCGGACTCGGAGTCGAGGTGGGCGGTCGCCTCGTCGAGCACGACGATCGACGGCGCCTTGAGCAGCAGCCGGGCGATGGCCAGCCGCTGCCGCTCACCGCCGGACAGCCGGTAGCCGCGGTCTCCGACGACCGTCTCCAGCCCGTCGGGAAGCGACTCCACGAGGCGGCGGATCTGCGCGGCACCGAGGGCCTCCCAGATCTGCTCGTCCGTGGCGCCCGGCCGGGCGTAGCGCAGGTTCTCGCGGATGGTGTCGTGGAACATGTGGGCGTCCTGCGTGACGTAGCCGACCGCGTCCTCGAGGGACTGCAGGGTCACGTCGCGGACATCGTGGCCGTCGACCCGCACCGCGCCGGAGGTCACGTCGTACAGCCGCGCCACGAGGTGGGTGATCGTGGTCTTGCCGGCACCGGAGGGACCGACGAGCGCGACCATCTGGCCGGGCTCGGCGGTGAACGTGACGTCCCGGAGCACCTCGCCGGTGTCCCGCGACTCGAGCCGTGCCACGGACTCGAGGCTCGCGAGGGAGACCTCGTCGGCCCGGGGGTAGCGGAACGCGACGTGATCGAACTCCACGCGTGCGGCGCCGCGCCTGAGCGGGACCGCGCCCGGACGCTCCTGGACCATCGACGGCAGGTCGAGGACCTCGAAGACCCGCTCGAAGCTCACCAGCGCGGTCATCACGTCGATGCGCACGTTGGAGAGGCCCTGCAGGGGGCCGAGCAGCCGGAGCAGCAGCGTGGCCAGCGCCAGCAACGTGCCGACGGTCAGTGTGCCGTCGATGGCGAGCTGGCCGCCTACGCCGTAGACGAGCGCCGTGGCCAGCGCCGGGATGAGCATCAGGGTCGCGCCGAAGACCCGGGTGACGAGCGCGATCCGAACCCCGAGGTCGCGCACCACGGCCGCCTTCTCGGCGAAGTGGACGTCCTCCTCGTCGCGGCGGCCGAAGAGCTTGAGCAGCATCGCGCCGCCCACGTTGAACCGCTCGGTCATGCTGTTGCCGAGAACCGCGTTCCCGTCCATCTGCTGCCGGGTCAGGCCGGAGAGCCGGTTGCCGACCCAGCGCGAGGCCAGGAGGAGCAACGGGAAGAGCAGCAGGCAGAGCAGGGTCACCTTCCAGCTCAGGTAGAGCATCGCGATCCCGACGACGACCACGCTGATCGAGTTGGACACCGTGCTCGAGAGCGTCGAGGTGAAGGCGCGCTGCGCCCCGATGACGTCGTTGTTGAGGCGCGACACGAGTGCCCCGGTCTGCGTGCGGGTGAAGAACGCCAGCGACATCCGCTGGACGTGTGCGAACACCGTGGTGCGCAGGTCGTAGATGAGGCCCTCACCGATCCGCGAGGACAGGTAACCCTGCCCGACGGCGAGCACCGCGTTGAAGACCGCGACGCCGGCCATCGCGAGAGCGATCAACGTCACCAGGGCGCTGTCGCCCTTCAGGATGCCGTCGTCGACGAGCCGCTTGATCAGCAGGGGGACGACGACCACCATCGAGGCGTCCACGACGGTCAGGACGAGGAACGCGCTGATCAGCTTGCGGTGCGGCTTCGCGAACCCGACGACACGGCGGACGGTGTTCCGGGCGAGCTTCTGGTCCGCGGCGCTCCGGTCCGTGCGCATGTGGCGCCAGACCGGTCCCATTCCTGAGCCCATCGACACGAGCTGCTCCGATCTCGGCGGTGGTCCGCCGGGCTCATTCCCCCATCAACGAAGCGAGCTCGCGGAAGCGGCGCACCTGTGCCTCACGCTCGAGGCGACGCTGCTCCTCGAGATCCGTGGCCATCGCGCTCCGCAGCAGCGCCTTGGTCTCGGTCACCGCACCGTAGAGCGGCGCGGTGAGCGCGGCGACCAGGTCGGACACCGTCGCGGAGAGCTCCTCGCGCGGGACCACTGCCGTGGCCAGCCCGATCTCCCGGGCCTCCTCGGCGGTGACCCAACGTGTGGTGGCACAGATCTCCAGGGCTCGCGAGTAGCCAACAAGCTCCACGAGGGGTTTTGTTCCCGTCAGGTCCGGCACCAGGCCCAGGATCGGCTCCCGCATGGAGAACCGGGCGTCATCGGCGAGCACGCGCAGGTCACACGAGAGCGCGAGCTGGAACCCGGCCCCCACGGCCGAGCCCTGCACCGCGGCGATGGTGATCAAGTCGTTGCGGCGCAGCCAGGTGAAACCCTCCTGGTAGCCGGCGATCGTCTCGGCCAGCTCGGGGTCGGGCATGTCGAGCAGGTTGAGCAGGGACGACTCCCCCTCGACCTTCTCGGTGCTCAGCATCCGGCGGTCGAGCCCCGAGGAGAACGTGTCCCCCTCCCCCTGCACGACGACGACCCGGATGGCGGGGTCGAGGGCCGCGCCGATGGCCCGCAACGCCAACCACGTCGACGGGGTCTGGGAGTTCTTGGTGGCGGGACGGTTCAGCGTGATCGTCGCGACCAGGCCGTTCTCCTCGAGCCGGACGCCGCCGCGCTCGAGCACCTCGGGGTCCACGTGGGTGCTGTTCATGAGCGCAGCCTAGTGCCCACCAGCGAGGCCCCGTCGACGGCTACGCCAGGGCGATGAGGTCGCCGTAGTCCTCGGTCCACAGGTCCTCGACGCCGTCGGGCAGGATCAAGACACGGTCGGGCTCCAGGGCGGCGACGGCGCCCTCGTCGTGGGTGACCAGGATGATCGCGCCCTCGTAGCTGCGGATCGCCGCGAGCACCTCCTCGCGCGAGGCCGGGTCGAGGTTGTTGGTGGGCTCGTCGAGCAGCAGGACGTTCGCGCTGGACACGACCAGGATCGCCAGCGCGAGCCGGGTCTTCTCGCCACCCGAGAGCACGGCCGCCGGCTTGGCCGCGTCGTCGCCGCTGAACAGGAACGAGCCGAGCACGCTGCGGGCCTCGGTGTCGGCGAGCTGCGGGGCGGCGGTGCGCAGGTTCTCGAGCACGCTCCGGCTCGTGTCGAGCGTCTCGTGCTCCTGCGCGTAGTAGCCCAGCTTCAGCCCGTGACCCGGGTGCACCTCGCCCGTGTCCGGCTCGTCGACGCCGGCGAGGATCCGCAGCAGCGTGGTCTTGCCGGCGCCGTTCAGCCCGAGGATCACCACCCGGCTGCCGCGGTCGATCGCGAGGTCGACGTCGGTGAAGACCTCCAGCGAGCCATAGGACTTCGAGAGCTCCGACGCGGTGAGCGGGGTCTTCCCACAGGCGGCGGGCGACGGGAACTTGATCTTGGCGACGCGGTCGCTGCGGCGCTCCGCCTCGACGCCCTCCATGAGCTTCTCGGCGCGCTTGAGCATCGACTGGGCCGCCTGCGCCTTGGTGGCCTTGGCGCGCATCTTGTTGGCCTGGTCGGTCAGCGTCTTGGCCTTGTTCTCCGCGTTCATGCGCTCGCGCTTGCGGCGCTTCTCGTCGGTCTCGCGCTGCGTCAGGTAGGCGCGCCAGCCCATGTTGTAGATGTCGACCTCGGCCCGGTTGGCGTCGAGGTGGAGCACCTTGTTGACGCAGGCCTCGAGCAGCCCGACGTCGTGGCTGATCACGATCAGCCCGCCCTTGTAGTTCTTCAGGAAGTCGCGCAGCCACACGATCGAGTCGGCGTCGAGGTGGTTGGTCGGCTCGTCGAGCAGCAGCGTCTCGGCGCCGGAGAACAGGATCCGCGCGAGCTCGACCCGGCGGCGCTGACCACCGGAGAGGGTGCGCAGCGGCTGGGCGAGGATCCGGTCCTCGATGTTGAGGCTGGACGTCATCTGCTTGGCCTCGGCCTCGGCGGCGTAGCCACCTCCGGCGTGCAGCTCCGCGTCGGCGTTGGAGTAGCGCCGCATCCCGCGGTCACGCTTCTCGGGGTCGTCGGAGGCCATCTCCAGCTCGGCCTCCCGGAGCCGGCGTACGACGGCATCGAGTCCCCGCGCCGACAGGATCCGGTCCAGCGCCGTCTGCTCGGGATCACCGGTGCGCGGGTCCTGCGGCAGGTAGCCGATCTGGCCGGAGGTCTGCACCGTCCCGGCCGCGGGCAGCGCCTCGCCGGCGAGGATCTTCGTCAACGTGGTCTTGCCGGCGCCGTTGCGGCCGACGAGGCCGATCTTGTCGCCGGAGGCGACACGGAAGGTGACGTCGGCCATCAGCAGGCGCGCACCGGCGCGCACCTCGACCTGGTGTGCGGTGATCATGTGTGGGGAAACCTCAACGGTGAGCGGAAGTGGAGTGGGGACCAGGACGTGCGGGTATCTGGTCAGTCCGTCACGCGAGTCATCTGACTAGTCTACGCAACAACAGGGAGGGAGCCCGCATGCGCTACAACCCCAAGGCCCGTCTGGACCGGAGCCAGATGGAGGTCCGGAGCGGTGGTGGCGGTGGCATGCGCTTCCCCGGTGCCGGCGGAGGCGGCGGGATGAAGGTCGGCGGCGGGATCGGCGGCATCATCATCCTGATCCTCGTCGTGCTGCTCCAGTCCCAGCTCGGCGGTGGCGGCTCGTCCGCCGGACCGCAGGGTGAGGAGACCACGAGCTCGCTCGACAACTGCCGCACCGGCGCCGACGCGAACCAGGACCGCGACTGCGCGATGCTGGCCGACGTCAACTCCATCCAGGCGTTCTGGACCGAGGCGCTGCCCCAGCAGACCGGGCGGAACTACGAGGAGGCCACCACGACGGTGTTCTCCGGTGGCACGAGCACGGGGTGCGGCAACGCCACCGCAGACGTGGGGCCCTTCTACTGCCCGGTCGACAAGCACGTCTACCTCGACAAGACGTTCTTCAAGGACATGCTGCAGGGCCAGCTCGGCGCCAAGGGTGGCCTGTTCTCCGAGGCCTACGTGCTCGCCCACGAGTACGGTCACCACGTCCAGGACCTGCTCGGCACGCTCGGCAAGGTCCGGACCCAGCAGGGCCCGGAGAGCGACGCGGTGCGTCTCGAGCTCCAGGCGGACTGCTACGCCGGGATGTGGACCAAGTTCGCCACCGAGGTCCCCGACGAGAGCGGTGAGCCCTACATCCTCGACCTGACCGAGCAGGACATCGCCAACGGGCTCGACGCGGCCCGCGCCGTCGGCGACGACCGGATCCAGCAGCGGACCTCGGGCCGGGTCAACCCCGACCAGTGGACGCACGGGTCCGCCGAGCAGCGGATGCGCTGGTTCAAGACCGGGCTGGCCACCGGCACGGTGAAGGGCTGCGACACGTTCAGCGCCAGCCGCCTCTGACGGTTCGAGGACTGGACCGGGGGAACCGGTATCGAAACTCGCCCCTAGAATTCGAGCGTCCCGCCACCTCCGAAAGGCCAGCGCCGTGTCCCCCGCCCCGCGCAGCTCCTCCCGTGACCTCGCCCTGATCGCCATCTTCGCCGGCATCATGGCCGCCCTCGGCATCGTCCCCGCGTTCACCCCGCCCGGCTTCGCGGTGCCGATCACGGCCCAGTCGCTCGGCGTGATGCTCGCCGGCTCGATCCTCGGCGCCCGCAGGGGCGGCCTCTCCCTCGTGCTGTTCCTGGCGCTCGTCGCGACCGGGCTGCCGCTGCTGGCCGGCGGCCGTGGCGGGCTCGGTGTCTTCGTCGGCACCTCGGCCGGCTTCCTGCTCGCATGGCCGGTCGCGGCGTACACCGTCGGCTGGCTCAGCGAGCGGTTCGGCACGCCGTACAAGCTGCACTGGGGCCTGGTCGCCAACCTCGTCGGCGGCATCGTGGTCCTCTACGCCGGCGGCATCGTGGGCCTGGCCGTGACCCTGGACGTCAGCCTGTACGACGCACTGCTGCTCACCTGGATCTACATCCCCGGGGACTCGGTGAAGGTGGTCATCGCCGCCCTTGTCGCCCGAGGCGTGCACGCGGCCTACCCCGGCCTGCTGTCGAGGACCCGGACCGCGCCGTCGAAGGAAGCCTCGACTGTCTGAGCGCGCCGTGGACCTGGCCGCCGCTGCGGACCCGGTCGCGGCCTTCCGGAGCGCCCACGAGGACGGGGACCTCGTGCTGCTCCGGACGTCCGGCTCGCGGTCGACCCCACGAGCCGTGCTGCGCACGACCGCGTCCTGGGTCGGCTCGTTCGACCACGTCAGCCGGCTCGCCCGGATGGGGCCCGGCTCGCAGGTGTGGGTGCCCGGGCCGCTCACGGCGTCGATGAACTTGTTCGCGCTCGTGCACACCGCCCACGCCGGCGGCGTCACCACGGCCTCTCCCGACGCGGCGACGCACGCCGTCCTCGCCCCGGCCGCTCTCGAGGCGGCGCTGGACCGCGGCTGGCTCGCCGGCGTGACTGCGGTCGTCGCCGGCGACCGGCTCTCCCCCGCCCTGCACGACCGCGCGGTGGACGCGGGTGTCACCGTGCACCACTACTACGGCGCCGCCGAGCTCTCCTTCGTGGCGTGGGGAGGCCACGCCGAGGACCTGCACCTGTTCCCGGGCGTCGAGGCGGAGACCCGGGACGGAGAGATCTGGGTCCGCTCGCCCTACGTGTGCACCGGGTACGACGGGCCGCCCGGCCCCCTCCGGCGCGACCCCTCGGGCTTCGTCTCGGTCGGTGACCGTGGCCGGCTGCGGGGCAGCGCACTCGAGGTCGACGGCCGTCCGGAGGCCGTGACCACCGGCGGGGCAACCGTCCAGGTGGCCGACGTCGAGCGCGAGCTTCGCGGCGCCGCCCGGGGCGAGGTCGTGGTGCTCGCGGTGCCGCACCCGCGGCTCGGCGCGGTGGTCGCGGCCGTCCTCACGGACGCGGCGGACCATCCGTCGTTGACCCTGCTTGCGCGGGAGCGGCTGGACCCGGCGGCACGACCCCGGCTGTGGCACCTGGTCGAGCGCCTCCCCCTCACCACCGCGGGCAAGCTCGACCGCCAGGCACTCGTCGACCTGCTGGCAGGCGACGACCCGCCACGGCGGCTGACATGACCTGCGCGCGCGGCTCCACCTGCCCGCCCTTAGCGTGGTGCCTGCCATGACCTCCTCCGCCCTCGCCGCTTCCGGGGCGCACGACGACGCCCCGGTGATCGTGGGTGCGGTGCGCACGGCCATCGGCACCGCGGGCAAGGCCTTCGCCGACGTGAGCGCGGCCGACCTGGCCGCGCCGGTGCTCGCCTCCCTCGCGGCCGGGCTCCCGGACCTGCTCCCCCAGGACGTCGTGCTGGGCAACTGCATGGGTCCCGGTGGCGACGTCGCCCGCGTCGCCACCCTCACCGCCGGTCTCCCCGTCGAGGTCCCGGCGCTGACCGTGGACCGCCAGTGCGGCAGCGGGCTCGCCGCGATCGCCGTCGCGGTCGGCATGCTCCGCGGCTCGACCGGCCTCGTCCTCGCCGGCGGCGTCGAGTCGGCGTCCACCGCCCCGTGGCGCAGCTGGCCGCCGGCTGCCGGCGGCGAGCCCGAGCGCTACGATCGCGCGCCCTTCGCGCCGGCGACGCACGGCGACCCGGACATGGGGCTGGCCGCGGACCTGCTCGCCGAGGAGCGTGGGATCGACCGCGCCCGCCAGGACGAGTACGCCGCCCGCTCCCACGCCCGCGCCGCCAACACCCGGGACGCCGGCGGGTTCGACGCAGAGGTCGTCACGGTGGCCGGGGTCTCGCGCGACGAGCGGCCCCGCGACGGGATGACCTCCGCGCGGCTCGGCCGACTGCGCCCTGCGTTCCGGGCAGACGGCACCGTGACGGTCGGCAACTCCTGCGGGGTCAACGACGGTGCCGCGGCCGTCGCCCTGGTGGACGCCCGCACGCACGCGTCGCTCGGCGTGCCGGGGCTCCGGGTGCTCGCCACCGCTACCGCGGGTGTGGACCCGCGACGCCCCGGGATCGGCCTGGTGCCGGCCGCTCGTTCCGCCCTCGACCGCGCCGGCCTCGCGCTGGCCGACCTCGACGTCGTCGAGCTCAACGAGGCCTTCGCCGGCCAGGTGCTCGCCTGCTGCGACGAGCTCGGCCTCGACGACGACCGCGTCTGTGTCGAAGGCGGCGCGCTCGCGCTGGGTCACCCGTGGGGCGCCTCCGGTGCCGTGCTGGCAGTCCGGTTGTTCTCCCAGCTCGTGCGCGCCGACCGCGGCGAGCTCGGGCTGGCGGCGATCGCCGTCGGCGGCGGTCAGGGCGTGGCGATGGTGGTGCAGCGATGCCCGTGATCGACATCTCGGGGGTCACCCACACCTACGGCGAGCACACCGCGGCGCGCACCGTGCTGCACGACGTCACCGTCAGCCTGCCCGAGCAGCGCATCGGCGTCATCGGCGCGAACGGATCCGGCAAGTCCACGTTCGCGCGCCTGCTCAACGGGCTGGTGCTCCCGACGGCCGGCACGGTGCTGGTGGACGGGCTGGACACGCGTGAGAAGGGCCGGGAGGTACGCCGCCGCGTGGGGTTCTGCTTCACCGACCCCGACGCCCAGATCGTGATGCCGACGGTGGCCGAGGACATCGGGTTCGGCCTGCGCCGGCGCGGGCTGTCGAAGGCGGAGGTCGCCGCCAAGGTCGATGCCGCCCTGGCGGCGTACGGCCTCAGCGGTCACGCCGACCACCCCGCGCACCTGCTGTCCGGCGGACAGAAGCAGCTGCTGGCGCTCGCGTCGGTGCTTGTCACGGAGCCGGACCTGCTGGTGATGGACGAGCCCACCACGCTGCTCGACCTGCGCAACGCCCACCGGATCGCCGAGGTCGTCGCGACGCTCCCCCAGCAGGTCGTGCTGGTCACCCACCACCTCGAGCTGCTCGAGGCCTTCGACCGCGTGCTCGTCTTCGAGGGCGGGCGGCTGGTCAGCGACGACACCCCGGGCGCGGCCGTGCGCCACTACCGGGGGCTGATGGTGTGAACACGCTCGGCCTCTACCTGCCCGGCACGTCCGTGGTGCACCGCGCCCGCGCCGGCCACAAGCTGCTGGTCATGCTCGTCGCCGGCGGGGTCTCGGTGTTCCTCGACGAGCTCTGGCAGGTGGGGGTCGCGCTGCTGCTGGTCGCGACCGGGTACGCCGTCGCGCGGATCCCGCTGCGGACCGCACTGTCGCAGCTGCGGCCCCTCGTCTGGATCGCGGGCCTCGCGGCGATCTTCCACGTCGTCGTGAGCGGCTGGGAGCGCGCCGTGGTCGTGCTGGGTGTGCTCTCCATGCTGGTGCTGCTGGCGGCCCTGGTCACGCTGACCACCCGGACGACCGCGATGGTCGACACGATCGTCTCCGCCTGCCGTCCCCTGCGCCGGCTCGGCGTCGACCCGGAGCGAGTCGGCCTGATGCTGGCCCTGGGCATCCGCAGCGTGCCGGTCGTGGTCGGGCTCGCCGAGGAGGTCCGGGAGGCGCAGCTGGCTCGAGGACTCACGGCCAGCCCGCGCGCATTCGCCGTCCCGCTGATCGTGCGCTCGCTGCGCCATGCCGACGCGCTCGGCGAAGCGCTCGTCGCCCGCGGCGTGGAGGACTGAGAGCAGCAGTCCGCCCGGCCGGTGCGCGTGCACCGGACCGGGCGGACCAGGTCGAGCCGGGGTCAGCAGGTCACCGGACGGTGAACTTCACGACCTTCTTGCTGGCCTCAGTGGTCGAGTTGCCCTTGTACTTGACGACGACCTTGTGCACGCCCTTCTTCAGCAGCGACAGCACGAGCGTCTTCTTGCCGGTGGCCGTCAGGGTGCCCTTGGCGAGGACCTTCGAGCCCTCCTTGGCGATGACCTTGCCCGCAGCGGCGTCACCGTTGCCGTTGACGACCGTGGTGGCGATCTTGGCGTGCTTGGTCCGGGTGATCGGAGCGTTCTTCAGCTTCGCCTTGGTCACCGACGAGTACTTGGCGACGACCTTCATGGTGCCGATCCGGCCGGTGCCTGCTGCCGGCAGGGTGCAGGGGATGATCACCGACGATCGTGCCGCCACCGAAGCGGACCGGGATGAAGATGAAGGACGACGGCAGCTTCACGGGGTAGCTACCCGAGCGCGGTCGGGGCGGTGAAGCCCTCGGTCGTGCCGGACACCGGAAGCGTGACTCCGCTGGTGCCGTTCGTGGGCAGCGCGGTCGGCGCGATGGTCAGACCGGTCAGCGGCAGCGACTGGTCGCCGACCGAGAGCGCGGTGTCCGCAACGGTGCCGGCCACGCTGGTGACCATGAGGATTCCCACGATCGCGTCGACGGTGTCCGTTGTCGAGACCGACGTCCGAGGTTTGTCGCCGCGTCGGCAAGCACCGTCGCCCGGGAGCACCTCGTTGGGGAAGGGGCTCTTCGCGGTCACCGGGAACGACTTGGTCCCGAGCATCGGGACGGCGCAGTCGTAGTTCGTTGGTCGCGGCGCCGGCGGGCGAGATCGCGCCGACCGAGGCGACGGTGCCGAGTGCCAGGGCGCCGGCCATGCCGAAGGCCGCGACGCGGTTGTTGGACAAAGACTTCACTGTGGGTTTCCTCCCTCGTGTGCTGCGCCCTGAGCGCAGTCAACGCAACCTAACCGGCCGCCCGGACCAGCGAGGCAGGACCAGAAGACCTTTACTCTCGGGACGAAGATCCCATCGCCGCGCCGTCCATCGGACGAACGAACCCTGTTTCCTGGAACCCACGCACGGGAGCTCTTGCGTCAGGAAACGCCCTGCGCAGGATCGGTGATCTCGACAGTGACAGCCGCCCCGTCGCGCACCGCTTGGTCGAGGACGGCCCGGCGTGGGTCGGGAACGGCGAGCCACGGCGCGACACGCAGCGCCTCGAGGTGACGCAGGCGCGGGTCGGCGAGGACCTGCTCGACGGCCGTCCGGTCGCCCCCGCAGACGAGTGCCTGCACCGGCGCGGTCTCCTGCACCAGGACCCGGTGCGCGTGGTCGGCGGCGGCCTCGTAGGCCTGCCGGGCCTGGTTGTCACGGCGTCGGGCGAACCGCTGCTGGCTCTGGCCGCCGGCCTTGGTGCGGCCCTGGACGTGGCGCTGGCCGACCTTGGAGGTGACCACCGTCGCACCATCCACCGTGGCGACGGCGAAGCCGCCCTTGCGCACCAGGAGGACCCCCCAGTGCATCGGCTCGCGGGCCGCCTCGGTGAACGCGGCGACCTCCGCCGCGCCGGCGTACGGGCGCCCCAGCGGCAGGGCCGCCTGCGCGACCGAGCCGTCCTCCGCCCGGGCGCGCAACCGGCCCTCGACGAGGTCGAGGGCCGGCGCGCCGTGCCGTTCGGCGAAGTTGTGGAACCAGCGTTCCACCCGGTCCTCGGGGACCTGGACGGTGCGGCTCACCGGACGTCATACGAATCGAGGTTCATAACCTGCCTACCGTATGACGTCCGCGGGGTCAGACGTTGAAGCCGAGGGCGCGCAGCATCTCGCGGCCGTCGTCGGTGATCTTGTCCGGGCCCCACGGCGGCATCCACACCCAGTTGATCGTGACCTCGTTGACGAGACCCTCGAGCGCCTGGTTGGTCTGGTCGGTGATCACGTCGGTCAGCGGGCAGGCCGCGGACGTCAGCGTCATGTCGAGGACGACGTTGGACGACTCGTCGAGGTGCACGTCGTAGACGAGACCCAGGTCGACCACGTTGATCCCCAGCTCGGGGTCGACGACGTCCTTCATCGCCTCGGTGACGTCGTCCTTGGTCACCGTGGAGGTGGCACCGGAGAGGTCCACCTCGGGGAGGTCGGTGTGTGCGTCGGTCATGCCTGCTCCTTCGTCTTTGCGTCTGCGTCGTCGAGAATCCGCGACGTCGCGTCCTTCCATGCCATCCACGACAGCAGGGCGCACTTCACGCGGGCGGGAAACTTCGCCACCCCCGCGAAAGCGATTCCGTCCTCGAGGATCTCCTCGTCGGGCTCGACGGTGCCGCGGCCCTGCATCAACGTGAGGAACTGCTCGTGGATTCCCACCGCCTCCGCGACCGGCTTGCCGATCACGAGGTCGGCCATCACCGACGTGGAGGCCTGGCTGATCGAGCAGCCCTCGGCGTCGTACGAGACGTCCTCGACGACCGAGTCGGACCCTGTGCCGGAGAGGTGCACGCGCAGCGTGATCTCGTCCCCGCACGTGGGGTTCACGTGGTGCACCTCGGCCTCGAAGGGCTCGCGGAGTCCCGCATGGTGCGGGTGCTTGTAGTGGTCCAGGATGATCTCCTGGTACAGCGAGTCGATGTCCATCTGCTCAGTCCACCCGGAAGTACTTCTTGGTGTACTCCAACCCCTCGATGAGCGCGTCGATCTCGGCCGGTGTCGTGTAGAGGTACGACGACGCCCTGGTCGAGCTCTGCACGCCGAAGCGCTTGTGCGCCGGCTTGGCGCAGTGGTGCCCGGCCCGTACGGCGATCCCGCGCGAGTCGAGCAGCTGGCTGACGTCGTGCGGGTGGATGCCGTCGATCTCGAACGAGATCGCTCCCCCGCGCTCCTCGGCGGCCAGCGGCCCGAGCACCTTCACGCCCTTGAGGCCGGCCAGCCCCTCGAGCGCGTAGGCGGTGATCGTCTCCTCGTGCGCCCGGATGTTCTCCATCCCGACGGCCGCCAGGTAGTCGACCGCCGCGCCGAGACCGACCGCCTCGGCGATCGGCGGGGTGCCCGCTTCGTACTTGTGCGGGATGTCGGCGTACGTCGACCGCTCCATCGTCACGGTGGCGATCATCTCGCCACCGCCGAGGAACGGGGGCAGCTGCTCGAACACCTCACGACGTCCCCAGAGCACGCCGATGCCGGTCGGGCCGACCACCTTGTGCCCGGTGAACGCGACGAGGTCGGCTCCCGACGCCACTACGTCGACCGGCATCTGCGGCACCGCCTGGGCGGCGTCCACGACGACGATCGCGCCGACCTCATGGGCACGGCGGGCGATCTCCGCGACCGGGTTGACCGTGCCGAGCATGTTGGACACCCAGGTCAGGGAGACGACCTTGGTCCGCTCGTTGATCAGCTCGTCGATGTTCGACAGGTCGAGCCGGCCGTCCTCGGTGAGGCCGAACCAGCGCAGCGTCGCGCCCTTGCGCTCGGTGAGGAGCTGCCACGGCACGATGTTGGAGTGGTGCTCCATCTCGGTGATCAGCACCTCGTCGCCCTCGCCGATCGCCAGCGGGCCGGTGGCCCAGGCGAGCGTGTTGGCGACCAGGTTCAGCCCCTCCGAGGCGTTCTTGGTGAAGATCACCTCGTCGCGTGACGGCGCCTTGATGAACGCCGCCACCTTGTCGCGCGCACCCTCGAACGCCTCGGACGCCTCCGCGCCGAGCTGGTGCATGGCGCGGGCGACGTTGGCGTTGTGCCGCTCGAGGTGGTCGACCATCGCGTCGATCACCACCTGCGGCTTCTGCGCCGTGTTGGCGCTGTCGAGGTAGACGAGCGGGTGCCCGTCGGCCATCGTCCGCGACAGGATCGGGAAGTCGGCCCGAATCAGGTCGAGGCCAGGCAGGAGAGCCATCAGACCGCGGCGTTCACGTACTTGTCGTAGCCCTCGGCCTCGAGCTGGTCGGCCAGCTCGGCGCCGCCCTCCTCGGCGATCTTGCCGTCGACGAAGACGTGCACGAAGTCGGGCTTGATGTAGCGCAGGATGCGCGTGTAGTGCGTGATCAGCAGCACGCCGCGGTCGCCCTGCTCACGGAAGCGGTTGACGCCCTCGGAGACGATCTTGAGCGCGTCGATGTCGAGGCCGGAGTCGGTCTCGTCGAGCACCGCGACCTTGGGGTTCAGCAGCTCGAGCTGGACGATCTCGTGGCGCTTCTTCTCACCACCGGAGAAGCCCTCGTTGACCGAGCGCTGAGCCATCGCGGTGTCCATCTTCACGCGCTCCATGGCGGCGTTGACGTCCTTGACCCACGTGCGCAGCTTCGGGGCCTCGCCGTCGATCGCGGTCTTGGCGGTGCGGAGGAAGTTCGAAACCGAGACGCCGGGGACCTCGACGGGGTACTGCATCGCCAGGAAGAGGCCGGCGCGGGCGCGCTCGTCGACGCTCATCGACAGGACGTCCTGGCCGTCGAGCGTGACGGTGCCCGAGGTGATCTTGTACTTCGGGTGCCCGGCGATCGAGTAGGCCAGCGTCGACTTGCCGGAACCGTTCGGCCCCATGATCGCGTGGGTCTCGCCGTCGTTGATCGTCAAGGTGACGCCCTTGAGGATCTCCTTGGGACCATCTTCGGTGTCGACGCTGACGTGCAGGTCGCGGATCTCCAGAGTGCTCATTGCGTTTCTCAGCTCTTCCTGTCGTGTCTTCGTAAGTCAGTCGTTGTTGAGCGGGCTGGTGACGTCGACGAGCACGTCGCTGCCGTCCACCCGCACGGGGTACGTCGGGACCGGTTCGGTCGCCGGCGGACCACTGGGCTTGCCGGTCCGCAGGTCGAAGCGCGAGCCGTGCAGCCAGCACTCGATCTCGCCGTCCTCGACCTCACCCTCGGAGAGCGGGATCGCGGCGTGGGAGCACTCGTCCGAGATGGCGTAGACGTCGTCGCCCTGACGGACGATCGCGACGTCGACACCGCCGACGGTGACCGCCAGGGGCGATGCGTTCGTCACGTCCCCCACGTCGCAGGCGCGCTCGAAAGCCATCGTCAGACCCCCACGGCCCTGGGCGTGCCGACGTTCTTCTCGAGCTCGACCTCGAGGGTCTCGAGGAGCTTCGCCTCGACGTCGGGCACGCCGATCTTGCGGACGATGTCGGCGAAGAAGCCGTGCACCACCAGGCGACGGGCCTCGTCCTCGTCGATGCCGCGGGACTGCAGGTAGAACAGCTGCTGGTCGTCGAAACGGCCCGTGGTCGAGGCGTGGCCGGCACCCTCGATCTCGCCGGTCTCGATCTCGAGGTTCGGCACGGAGTCGGCGCGGCAGCCGTCGGTCAGCACCAGGTTGCGGTTGGACTCGTAGGTCTCGATCCCCTCGGCCACCTTGCGGATCAGCACGTCGCCGATCCAGACCGAGTGGGCGCCCTTGCCCTGCAGCGCGCCCTTGTAGTCGACGTTGCTGCGGGTGCGCGGGGCGTTGTGGTCGACGAAGAGCCGGTTCTCGAGGTGCTGGCCGGCGTCCGCGAAGTAGAGCCCGAGGAGCTCGGCCTCGCCGCCGGGGCCGTCGTACGCCACCGAGGTGTTCATCCGGACCAGGTCTCCGCCGAAGGAGACGGCCACGTGGCGCAGCGTCGCGTCCCGGCCGACCTTCCCGTGGTGGTGGGTCACGTGCACGGCGTCGTCCGCCCAGTCGGCGATCGCGACGACGGTCAGGTGCGCGCCGTCGCCCACGACGATCTCGACGTTCTCGGCGAGGGTCGCGGTGCCCTCGAAGCGCAGCACGACGGTGGCCTTGCTGTGCGCCTCGGCCGTGATGACCGCGTGCGTGACCGACGCCTGCTCGGTGCCGGTGCCCGTGAGGGTGACCAGCACCGGCCCGTCGAGCTCGGTCTCGCGGGGCACGGTGATGCCCCAGCTCACTCCGGCCGCGTTCCACGCCCGGGCGCTGATCCGGTCGGTCGGGACGAAGCCGCTCGAGCCCTTGAGCGGGCTGTCCGCGTCGAGCTTCTCGATGCGGACACCCTCCGGCGCGTCGTACTCGGCGCCGACGGTCCGGCCGGACAGGTCGGCGTCCTTGTGCAGGTCGCGCAGGCGCTTCATCGGCGTGAAGCGCCAGATCTCCTCGCGTCCGGTGGGCACCTCGAAGTGCTCGACGTCGAAGGAACCCTCCGGGTGCAGGTGGCTCGCCACCCGGTCCGTGGTCTCCACGGCACCGGCCACGTTGGGCGTGTCAGTAACAGTCAACGGTTCGCTTTCTGGCTTGTGTGTACGACGAAGGACGGGCAGCGGGTCAGCCGACCGCGCCTTCCATCTGCAGCTCGATCAGCCGGTTGAGCTCGAGGGCGTACTCCATCGGGAGCTCCTTGGCGATGGGCTCGACGAAGCCGCGCACGATCATCGCCATCGCCTCGTCCTCCTCCATGCCCCGGCTCATCAGGTAGAAGAGCTGGTCGTCGCTGACCTTGGAGACCGTGGCCTCGTGCGCCATCGAGACGTCGTCCTCGCGGACGTCGACGTAGGGGTAGGTGTCCGATCGCGAGATCTGGTCGACCAGCAGCGCGTCGCACTTCACGATGCTCGAGGAGTGCTCGGCACCCTCGTTGACCTGGATCAGGCCGCGGTACGACGTGCGACCGCCGCCACGGGCGACCGACTTGGAGATGATCGAGCTCGACGTGTGCGGCGCGGCGTGCACCATCTTGGCGCCGGCGTCCTGGTGCTGACCCTCGCCCGCGAAGGCGATCGACAGGGTCTCGCCCTTGGCGTGCTCGCCCATCAGGTAGATAGCCGGGTACTTCATCGTCACCTTGGAGCCGATGTTTCCGTCGACCCACTCCATGGTCGCGCCGGCCTCACAGGTGGCGCGCTTGGTGACCAGGTTGTAGACGTTGTTCGACCAGTTCTGGATCGTCGTGTAGCGGCAGCGGCCGCCCTTCTTCACGATGATCTCGACGACCGCGGAGTGCAGCGAGTCCGACGAGTAGATCGGCGCGGTGCAGCCCTCGACGTAGTGAACGTAGGCGTCCTCGTCGACGATGATCAGCGTGCGCTCGAACTGGCCCATGTTCTCGGTGTTGATCCGGAAGTAGGCCTGCAGCGGGATGTCCACGTGGACGCCCTTGGGCACGTAGATGAACGAGCCGCCGGACCACACCGAGGTGTTCAGCGCGGAGAACTTGTTGTCGCCGGTCGGGATGACCGTGCCGAAGTACTCGCGGAACAGCTCCGGCTGCTCGCGCAGCGCGGTGTCGGTGTCGAGGAAGAGGACACCCTGCTCCTCGAGGTCCTCGCGGATCGCGTGGTAGACGACCTCGGACTCGTACTGAGCGGCGACACCGGAGACCAGACGCTGCTTCTCCGCCTCGGGGATGCCGAGCTTGTCGTAGGTGTTCTTGATGTCCTCGGGGAGGTCGTCCCAGGTCGCGGCCTGCTTCTCCGTCGACCGGACGAAGTACTTGATGTTGTCGAAGTCGATGTCGTTGAGCTCGGCGCCCCACGCGGGCATCGGCTTGCGCTCGAAGAGCTTGAGCCCCTTGAGACGCATGTCGAGCATCCACTCGGGCTCGTTCTTCTTCGCGGAGATGTCGCGCACGACGGCCTCGTTGAGACCTCGGGTCGCGGCCGCGCCGGCGGCATCGCTGTCGGACCAGCCGAACTGGTAGCGACCCAGGCCTTCGAGCTCGGGGTTCATCTGCTCGATGGTGGTCATCAGTGGCTCAACCTCTCATTGGACGAATCTGCGGTCTGCAGTGGAGCGAGTGACTTCTCGGGAATGAACGTGGTGCACACACCGTCACCGTGCGCGATCGTGGCCAGCCGCTGGACGTGGCGCCCGAGCAGCCGCCCGAACACCTCGGTCTCGGCCTCGCACAGCTGCGGGAACTCGTGGGCCACGTGGGCCACCGGACAGTGCTGCTGGCACAGCTGCGGGCCGAGCGGGCTCTCCCGGACGGCCGCGGCGTAGCCGCTCTGCGTGAGCGCCTCGGCCAGCGCGACGGACGGCTCCGTCTCCGGGCTGTCCGCGAGGATCTCCGCGTAGCGCGTCTCGAGGCTCGCGACGCGACGGCGGGCGAACTCCATGACCGCTTCGTCCCCACCGGTCTCGGCGAGGAAGCGCAGTGCCTGGACGGCCAGGTCGTCGTACTGCTGGTCGAACCGGTCGCGGCCGACCTCGGTCAGCGCGAAGACCTTCGCGGGGCGGCCACGGCCACGGGCGCCGTAGACACGGGGCTCGCGGGCCTCGACGGCGCCTTCCTCGATCAGGTGGTCCAGATGGCGGCGCACGGCAGCCGGCGTGAGGTCGAGCCGCTCGCCGAGAACGGCCGCAGTGCTGGGACCGAGCTCGAGGATCGACCGGGCCACACGCTCGCGCGTCGGGGCGTCATCGAATTCCACAACATCATTGTGTCGTTATTGCTCCCCCGGTTTCAAATAAGGTTCACCTAACCTCGATCGGGGCGAACGAGGCACGCCTCACACCCCGCGGAGACCCGGTTCCCCGGGCCGGGTTCCTAGACTGCTCCCCGTGACCACCTCTGCGAGCGACGCCGGCGCTCCCGCCGTCCTCGTCGAGGGGCTCCGGATGGCGTACGGCGACAAGGTGGCCGTCGACGGCCTCTCCTTCGAGGTGGCCCGGGGCACCGTCACGGCGGTGCTCGGCCCCAACGGCGCCGGCAAGACCACCACGCTGGAGACGTGCGAGGGCTACCGCCGCCCGCAGTCGGGCCTGGTGCGCGTGCTCGGCCTCGACCCGCACGCCCAGCGCCGCGACCTGCTGCCCCGCATCGGCGTGATGCTCCAGACCGGCGGCGCCTGGTCCGGCGTGCACGCCGTGGAGATGCTCGAGCACATCGCCGCGCTGCACGCTCACCCGCTGGACGTCTCGATGCTCGTCGAGCGGCTCGGCCTGGACTCCTGCGGCCGCACGCCGTACCGACGGCTCTCCGGGGGCCAGCAGCAGCGCCTCGGGCTGGCGATGGCCGTCGTCGGGCGCCCGGAGCTGGTCTTCGTCGACGAGCCGACCGCCGGGATGGACCCGCAGGCCCGCCGGGACACCTGGGCGCTGCTCGAGGAGCTCCGCGCCGACGGCGTGACGATCGTGCTCACCACGCACTACATGGACGAGGCCGAGAGGCTCGCCGACCAGGTCCATGTCATCGACCACGGCCGGCTGGTCGTCTCGGGCTCGCCCTACGAGCTGACCCGGGCCGGTGGGCACAGCACGATCCGGCTCGTGGTGACCGAGCCGTTCCCGCCGCACGCCCCCGAGTCGCTCCAGCGCACGCTGGGCCCCGACACGGACGTTCGGGCGCTCAACGCGCAGAGCCTCCTCATCACCGGCCCGGCCGACGCCTCGACCCTGGCGAAGGTGTCCGCGTGGTGCGAGGAGCACGGCGTGCTGCCGGAGTCCCTCTCGATGGGCCAGCGGACCCTCGAGGACGTCTTCCTCCAGCTGACCGGCAAGGAGCTGGTGCCATGACCGCCTCGCAGGGCACGTTCACCCCCGCCCCCGGCGCCGCACCGCTGTCCCGGATGGTCCGCGCGCAGGCCCGGATGGAGACCCGCCTGCTGCTGCGCAACGGCGAGCAGCTGCTCCTCGCCGTCGTCATCCCACTGATCGTGCTGGTCGGCGGGATCTACGCAGCCGACCGGTTCGACCTGGCCACCGAGCATCGTCCGGTGGACCTGCTCACCCCCGGCGTGCTCGCCCTGGCGATCATGTCCACCAGCTTCACCTCGCTGGCGATCGCGACCGGCTTCGAGCGCAGGTACGGCGTGCTGAAGCGACTCGGCTCCTCGCCCCTCCCCCGCTCCGGCCTGCTCGCCGGCAAGGTCGGGGCGCTGCTGCTCGTCGAGGTCCTCCAGGTCGTCGTCCTGGGCGTGGCCGCCCTCGCCCTCGGCTGGGACCCCCGGATCACCGCCGCGGGAGTCGCCGGGGCGCTCGTGACCGCGCTCGCCGGGACCGCCGCCTTCGCCTCGCTCGGCCTGCTGATCGCCGGCGCGCTGCGAGCCGAGGCCACGCTGGCCGCCGCCAACCTCGTCTACCTGCTGCTGATGGCGGGCGGCGCGGTCGTGCTGCCGGTGTCGGCGTACGGCGGAGCCGGGGTGGTCCTCGCCGCGCTGCCGAGCGCCGCGCTCGGGACCGGCATGCGCACCTCCCTCATCGACGGGGCCTTCCCGCTCGTGTCGGTGCTCGTGCTGGTCGCCTGGGCCGCCGTCGGGACCGTTCTCACCGCGCGCACCTTCACATGGGAGTAGCCACCGTGCAGGAGACCCGGACCCGGGCCGCCGAACTGATCCGCCCCGCCGCGATCGCCTCGCTGGTGGTCAACATCCTCATCGTCGTCAGCGGTGGCGTGGTCCGGCTGACCGCCTCCGGTCTCGGCTGCCCGACGTGGCCCCGGTGCACCGAGGAGTCCTTCGTCCCGCACCGCGAGCTCGGCATCCACGGCGCGATCGAGTTCGGCAACCGGATGGTCACCTTCCTGCTCGCCGCGGTGGCGATCGCGACCTTCCTCATCGCCTGGAAGCACGGCCGGCCGGCGCTCACCCGGCTCGCCCTCCTGCTCGGCCTCGGTGTCCCGGCACAGGCGCTGATCGGCGGCGTCACCGTCCTCACCGACCTCAATCCCTGGATCGTCGCGTTCCACCTGCTCGTCTCCATGGCGATGATCGGCGTCGCCGTCGTGATGATCCGGCGCCTGGACGAGGGGGACGGTCCGGCCCGGCCGCTCGTCGCCGACGGCATCACCTGGCTGGTCAGGGCGATCTTCGTCACGGGCTGGGTGGTGCTGTACGCCGGCACCGTGGTCACCGGCAGCGGCCCCCACGCCGGCGACCTCGACGCCCCCCGCAACAACCTCGACCCGCGGGCACTGAGCCAGCTGCACACCGACTTCGTGTTCCTGCTCCTCGGCCTGACGATCGCGGCTGTCCTCGTGCTCCGCGCCGTCGACGCCCCGGCCCGGGCCCAGCGGGCGGCCGTGATCCTGCTCGCCGTCGAGCTCGCACAGGGCCTCATCGGGTTCGTGCAGTACTTCACCGACCTCCCGATCGCGCTGGTGACGCTGCACCTGCTCGGCGCCGCGCTCACCTCGGCCGCCCTCACCTGGCTGCTGGTCAGCATCCGCGAGCACGAGGCGGCACCCGAGCACGTCGCCGCCTGACCTCGGGCTACGACTGAGCAGGCAGGCCGGCTGCCTCCCGGAGCCGCGCGAGCTCTCCGGCCAGGGCGGCCGGGGTCCAGTGCGCGTTGAGCCCGCTCGGGTTGGGCAGCACCCACACGCGCGTCGTCCCGAGGGTGGCCTCCTGCGGTCCGACCTTCGCGTGGCGGTCACCGAACGCGGAGCGGTACGCCGTCACGCCGAGCACCGCGAGCCAGTCCGGGCGGTGCCGGTCGACCTTCGCCCGGAGCGCCTCCCCGCCGGCGACGAGCTCCTCGGGCGTGAGCTCGTCGGCCCGCGCGCTGGCCCGGGCCACCACGTTGGTCAGGCCGAGACCCAGCGACGGCAGCAGCCCCTGCTCACCGGGGCTCAGCAGCTGGGGCGTGAAGCCGGAGGCGTGCAGCGCCGGCCAGAACCGGTTGCCGGGGCGGGCGAAGTGGTGCCCGGTCGCCGCCGACCACAGTCCGGGGTTGATCCCGCAGAACACCACGCGGAGGCCGTCGGCCAGCAGGTCCGGGAGCTCGTTCTCCCGGGCGGCCTCGAGCTCGGTCCTGCTCGGAGCCATCAGCAGCCAGGTCAGCTGGTCAGCAGCGGGTCGAGCGCCACCGCGACGAACAGCAGGGAGAGGTACATGTTGGACCAGTGGAAGAGCCGCATCGGCTTCAGGTCCACCACGTCGTCGCTCTTGGCGGCGCGGCCGAGCAGCAGGTGCGACTCGACCAGGAAGGCCGCACCCAGCACCACGGCGGCCACCGGGTAGAGCCACCCGGTCCTGGCCACCGGCCAGAGCAGCAGCGAGGTGCCGACCATCACGTAGGAGTAGAGGACGATCTGCTTCGCGACGACCTTCGCACCGGCGACGACCGGCAGCATCGGCACCTCGGCCGCGGCGTAGTCCTCGCGGTAGCGGATCGCCAGCGCCCAGAAGTGCGGCGGCGTCCAGAAGAACACGACCAGGAACAGCACGACCGGGGCCCAGGCCAGCTCGCCGGTCACCGCCGTCCAGCCGATCAGGGCCGGGAAGCAGCCCGCGGCGCCGCCCCAGACGATGTTCTGGCTGGTGCGCCGCTTGAGGATCATCGTGTAGCCGACGACGTAGAAGACGTTGGCGGCCAGGGCCAGACCTGCGGACAGCGGGTTGACCAGGACCCACAGCAGCACCGTGGAGACCACGCCGAGCGCCAGCCCGAAGACGAGCGCAGCCCGCGGAGAGACCATGTGCCGCGGCAGGGCTCGGCGCCGGGTGCGGCGCATCCGCTCGTCGATGTCGGCGTCGTAGACGCAGTTGAGCGCGTTGGCGCTGCCGGCCGACAGCGTGCCGCCGACCACGGTGGCGACCACGAGGCCGAGCGGCGGGACCCCGCGCTGGGCGAGGAACATCACCGGGACGGTGGTCAGCAGCAGCAGCTCGATGATCCGCGGCTTGGTGAGCCCGACGTACGCCATCACGACGTCGCGCACCGAGACGGGCCCACGCGTGGTCTCCTGGACGGAGACGTGGGGGTCGACGGCGGTCACGCACACCTCTGGTTCGGACGGGAGCTGGCGTCCCAGGACGCCGGTCGGGCATGGCGAGTCTAGTGCGCGTCGGTCGTTTGCGGGCCATCGGGCGCAGCCCGGACGGGTGTGCAACTCCCCACAGCGGCTGAGTAGGCTCGTCCCGTGGTCGCGCCCCTCCCGGCAGGACCGCGCCCACGCCCCAGGCACCGCCGCTGAGAGGAACCGACGCACGTGAGCAAGCTCGAATGGACCGACGTGGACCAGCGGGCCGTGGACACCGCCAGAGTGCTGGCGATGGACGCGGTCCAGAAGGTCGGCAACGGCCACCCCGGCACGGCGATGGCTCTGGCCCCGGTGGCCTACACGCTCTTCCAGAAGGTGATGCGGCACAGCCCGGCCAACCCGGACTGGGCCGCCCGTGACCGGTTCGTGCTCTCCTGCGGCCACAGCAGCATCACGCTCTACACGCAGCTGTTCCTCGCCGGGTTCGGTCTCGAGCTCGACGACCTGAAGTCGCTGCGCACCTGGGGCTCCAAGACCCCCGGCCACCCCGAGCACGGCCACACCGCCGGGGTCGAGACGACGACCGGGCCGCTCGGCCAGGGCGTCGCCAACGCGGTCGGCATGGCGATGGCCGCCCGCCGCGAGCGTGGCCTGTTCGACCCGGAGGCCGAGGAGGGCGAGAGCCCGTTCGACCACCACGTCTACGTGCTGTGCAGCGACGGCGACCTGGAGGAGGGCGTCTCCTCCGAGGCCTCTTCACTGGCCGGCCTCCAGCAGCTCGGCAACCTGACGGTGATCTACGACGACAACGAGATCTCCATCGAGGGCGACACCGACATCGCGTTCAACGAGGACGTCACCGCGCGCTACAAGGCCTACGGCTGGCACGTCCAGGACGTGGACTGGACCAACGGCGGCAAGGAGTACGTCGAGGACGTCCAGGCGCTCTGGGAGGCGCTCGAGGCGGCCCGCCGGGTCACCGACCGGCCGAGCTTCATCAACCTGCGCACGATCATCGCCTGGCCTGCGCCCAACGCGCAGGGCACCGGCAAGTCGCACGGATCCGCACTCGGCGAGGACGAGGTCGCCGCCACCAAGCGGATCCTCGGCTTCGACCCCGAGCAGACCTTCGAGGTCTCGGACGAGGTCCTCGCGCACACCCGCGCCGCCGTCGACCGGGGCAAGCAGGCCGAGAAGCAGTGGCAGGAGGACTTCGACGCCTGGGCGTCCCGCTACCGCCAGCGCAACGAGCTGCTCCAGCGGATGCGCACCCGCAGCCTCCCCGACGGTTGGGCCGACGCGCTGCCGTCGTTCCCGGCCGACCCCAAGGGCGTCGCGACCCGCAAGGCCTCCGGCGAGGTGCTCAGCGCCATCGCCCCGCTGCTGCCCGAGCTCTGGGGCGGTTCGGCCGACCTGGCCGAGTCCAACAACACGACCCCCAAGGGCGAGCCGTCGTTCGTCCCCGAGGAGCGGTCGACCAAGGACTTCTCCGGCAACAAGTACGGTCGCGTGCTGCACTTCGGCATCCGTGAGCACGCGATGGGCTCGATCATGAACGGCATCGCGCTGCACGGCGGCACCCGTGTGTACGGCGGCACCTTCCTGGTCTTCTCCGACTACATGCGCCCGGCGGTCCGCCTGGCCTCGCTGATGCAGCTGCCGGTCACCTACGTGTGGACGCACGACTCGATCGGTCTCGGCGAGGACGGCCCGACCCACCAGCCGGTCGAGCACGTCGCCGCGCTGCGGGCGATCCCCGGCCTCGACGTCGTCCGGCCGGCCGACGCCAACGAGACCGTCGCCGCGTGGAAGAAGGTCCTCGAGACCACCGACCGCCCCGCCGGCCTCGCGCTGACCCGGCAGAACGTGCCCACGTTCCCCCGTGGCACCGAAGGATTCGCCACGACCGAGGGTGTCGCGAAGGGCGGCTACGTCCTGGTGGATGCGGCCGACGGCGTCCCTGACGTGGTCCTGGTCGCCACCGGGTCCGAGGTCCAGCTCGCCGTCGAGGCGCGCACCCTGCTCGCCGAGAAGGGCGTCGACGCCCGCGTCGTGTCCATGCCGTGCCGCGAGTGGTTCGACGCGCAGGACCAGTCCTACCGCGACTCCGTCATCCCCCCGATCGTCAAGGCGCGCGTCAGCGTCGAGGCGGGCGTGGCCCAGGGCTGGCGTGAGATCGTCGGCGACCACGGCCGCATCGTCTCGCTCGACCACTTCGGCGGCTCCGCCGATTTCGCCACGCTCTTCCGCGAGTTCGGCATCACCGCCGAGGCCGTCGTGCTCGCCGCCGAGGACAGCATCCGGGCCGCCCAGGCCTGATCGCGTCGCTGCTCGGGTACCGAACTGACCACCGAACCACGGGAGGATTGAGATGTCTGATCGACTGAAGGCGCTTGCCGACGCAGGGGTGTCCATCTGGCTGGACGACCTGTCCAGGGAGCGCATCGAGTCGGGCAACCTGGCCGACCTGGTGAAGAACAGCTCGGTGGTGGGGGTGACCACCAACCCGACGATCTTCGCCGCCGCGCTGTCGGAGGGCGAGCGGTACGACGCCCAGCTCGGCGAGCTCGTCGCCGGCTCCAAGAGCATCGACGATGCGATCTTCGAGCTGACCACCACCGATGTCCGCAACGCCTGCGACATCCTCGCGGACACCTGGAAGGCGACCGACGGCGTCGACGGCCGTGTGTCGATCGAGGTGTCCCCGCACCTCGCGTTCGACACCGACGCCACCGTCGCTGCGGCCAAGCAGCTCTGGGAGGCCGTCGACCGGCCGAACCTGTTCATCAAGATCCCCGCCACCACCGAGGGGCTGCCCGCGGTCACCGCGGTGCTCGGCCAGGGCATCAGCGTCAATGTCACGCTGATCTTCGGCCTCAGCCGCTACGAGGACGTCATGGACGCCTACCTCGCCGGTCTGGAGAAGGCCCGGGAGAACGGCATCGGCCTGCACGGCATCCACTCCGTCGCCTCGTTCTTCGTCTCGCGCGTGGACACCGAGATCGACAACCGGCTCGACGTCATCGGCGGAGAGGCCGTCGCGCTCAAGGGGAAGGCCGCCGTCGCCAACGCCCGGCTCGCGTACCAGGCCTACGAGAAGAAGTTCGCCGGCGAGCGCTTCGCCTCGCTCAAGGCGGACGGGGCCAACACCCAGCGGCCGCTGTGGGCGTCCACCGGTGTGAAGAACCCCGACTACTCCGACACCCTCTACGTCTCCGAGCTCGTGGTCGCCAACACGGTGAACACGATGCCGGAGAAGACCTTGGAGGCGTACGCCGACCACGGCACGGTCGACGGCGGCGACATGGTGACCACACGCTACGACGACGCTGCGCGGGTCATGGCCGACCTGAAGGGCGCCGGCATCGACTACGACGACGTCATCGCGACCCTCGAGCAGGAGGGCGTCGACAAGTTCGTGAAGTCCTGGGACGAGCTGGTCGAGACGGTGCGCAGCCAGATGGAGAAGCAGTGAGCGCGCTCGAGGTCACCGCGACCGGCGCGGCCGCGGACGCCGTCTCGCGGCACGTGCCCGAGCTGGTCGCCGACAAGGTCGCCAGCCGGCTCTTCGGGCGCGACGCCTCCCTGTGGGGTGAGGCCGCCGAGCCCGAGGCCGGCAAGCGCCTCGGCTGGGTCGGCCTGCACCGGACGTCGCGGCCGCTGATCGGCGAGATCGCGGCCCTCAAGGACGAGCTCAACTCGGAGGGCCTCGACCACGTCGCGCTCTGCGGCATGGGCGGCTCGTCGCTCGCCCCTGAGGTCATCTGCGCCGCCGCCGGCGTCGAGCTGACCGTCCTGGACTCCAGCGACCCGGGCCAGGTCGCGGCCGCCTTGGCCGACCGGCTCGACCGCACGGTCGTGGTGGTCTCCAGCAAGTCCGGCTCCACCGTCGAGACCGACTCCCAGCGCCGCGCGTACGTCGAAGCCTTCCGCAGCGCCGGCCTGGACCCGACCCGCCGCGTCGTGATCGTCACCGACCCGGGCAGCCCCCTCGACGAGCAGTCCCGCGCGGACGGCTACCGCGTGGTGAACGCAGACCCGCAGGTGGGCGGCCGCTACTCGGCGCTGACCGCCTTCGGCCTGGTGCCGAGCGGCCTCGCCGGTGTCGACGTGCAAGCGCTCCTCGACGACGCCGACACCGTCGCCGACCTGCTCGCCGAGGACGACGAGGGCAACCCGGCGCTGCGCCTCGGTGCTGCGATGGCCGGCACCGACCCGCTGCGCGACAAGCTCGTGCTCGTCGACGACGGCTCCGGCCTGCCCGGCTTCGCCGACTGGGCGGAGCAGCTGATCGCCGAGAGCACCGGCAAGGACGGCACCGGGGTGCTGCCGGTCGTCGTCTCGAGCACCTCCGACCCCGAGGTCGCCCTGCCCCCGCACGACGCCACCGTCGTGCGCCTCAGTGGCGACAGCGACGACGACGAGGAGCTTCCGGCGGGCGGCTCGGACGTCACCGTGGCGGGGCCGCTCGGCGCGCAGCTGCTGCTCTGGGAGGCCGCGACCGCGGTCGCCGGGCGGCTGCTCGGCATCAACCCCTTCGACCAGCCCGACGTGGAGAGCGCCAAGACGGCCGCACGTTCCATGCTCGAGGGCACGCCCGACGAGATCCCGGCCGACGCGGTCGACGGGTCCGTCCAGATCCGGGCGCTCGGCCCCGAATGGCTCGGTGGCGCGTCGACGGTGAAGACCGCGGTCGACGCGCTGCTGGAGCAGCTCGACGGCCGAGCCGGCTACCTCGCGGTGATGGCCTACCTCGACCGGCTCGAGCACGCCGACCTGGTCGACGTACGCCGCACCCTGGCCATCCGCACCAAACGGCCGGTGACGTTCGGCTGGGGACCCCGGTTCCTGCACTCCACCGGCCAGTTCCACAAGGGCGGTCCCGCTGTCGGCGTCTACGTGCAGATCACCGGCACCAGCGCGACCGACCTGCCGGTCCCGGGGCGCGAGTTCGGCTTCGGTGACCTGATCGCGGCCCAGGCCGCGGGCGACGCCAAGGTCCTCGCGGACCACGGTCGGCCCGTGCTGCGGCTGCACCTGGACGACGTGCGTTCCGGACTGACGGCCGTCCGGAAGGCGCTCAGGTGACCGACGGCACCACCGACAACCCGCTCCGCGACCCTCAGGACCGCCGACTCCCCCGCATAGCCGGTCCCTGCGGCATGGTGATCTTCGGCGTCACCGGCGACCTGTCGCGCAAGAAGCTGATGCCGGCGATCTACGACCTCGCGAGCCGCGGACTGCTCCCGCCGGGCTTCTCGCTGGTCGGGTTCGCCCGCCGCGACTGGGCCGACCAGGACTTCGCGAAGATCGTGCACGACGCCGTCAAGGAGCACGCCCGCACCGAGTTTCGCGAGGAGGTCTGGCAGCAGCTCGCCGAGGGCTTCCGGTTCGTCTCCGGCGACTTCTCCGACGACCAGGCCTTCGAGACGCTGCGCCAGACGATCGTCGACCTGGACCGGGTGCGCGGCACCGGCGGCAACCACGCGTTCTACCTCTCCATCCCGCCGCGGTTCTTCTCCGACGTCATCGGCCAGCTCAAGGAGCACGGGCTCGCCGAGCAGAACCCCGACACCTGGCGACGGGTCGTGGTCGAGAAGCCGTTCGGGTCGAACCTGGAGACTGCCCGCGAGCTCAACGCGATCGTCGACGAGGTGTTCCCGTCCGGGTCGGTGTTCCGCATCGACCACTACCTCGGCAAGGAGACGGTGCAGAACATCCTGGCGATGCGGTTCGCCAACACGATGTTCGAGCCGATCTGGAACTCCAACTACGTCGACCACGTGCAGATCACGATGGCCGAGGACATCGGCATCGGCGGGCGCGCGGGCTACTACGACGGCATCGGGGCGGCCCGCGACGTCATCCAGAACCACCTGATCCAGCTGATGGCGCTGATCGCGATGGAGGAGCCGACCTCCTTCGACGCCCACAACCTCCGGATCGAGAAACAGAAGGTGCTCGAGTCCGTGGTGCTCCCCCGCCGACTGGACCTGCACACCGCGCGCGGGCAGTACCTCGAGGGCTGGTCCGGCGGGGTCAAGGTGCCCGGCTACAAGGACGAAGCCGACATCCCGGCGAGCTCGAACACCGAGACGTACGCCGCCATCCGCCTCGACATCGAGAGCAGGCGCTGGGCCGGCGTGCCGTTCTACCTGCGGACCGGCAAGCGCCTCGGCCGTCGCGTGACCGAGGTGGCGGTGGTGTTCAAGCGCGCGCCGCACCTGCCGTTCAGCGAGACGTCCACCGAGGACCTGAGCCAGAACGCGCTGGTGATCCGGGTGCAGCCCGACGAGGGCGTCACGATGCGGTTCGGCTCCAAGGTGCCGGGCACGCAGATGGAGATCCGCGACGTGAACATGGACTTCGCGTACGGCGGCTCCTTCACCGAGTCGAGCCCCGAGGCCTACGAGCGCCTCATCCTCGACGTCCTGCTCGGGGAGCCCCCGCTGTTCCCGCGGCACGAAGAGGTAGAGCTCTCCTGGAAGATCCTCGACCCGATCGTGGAGTACTGGGCCGAGCACGGGAAGCCCGACACCTACGAGGCCGGGACCTGGGGCCCCTCCTCGGCCGACAAGATGCTCGCCCGCGACGGCCGGGTCTGGAGGCGACCTTAATGATCGAGCTGGTGGACACCGACAGCAACGAGATCGCCGCGGAGTTCCTGCGCTCCCGGCGCCGCGCCGGCAGCCCGGCGATGGGCATGGTGATGACCCTGGTCTTCGTCGTCGACGAGGACTCCGCCGAGGACGCGATGGAGACCGCCCGCTCCGCGTCGCGCGAGCACCCTGCCCGCGTGCTCGGCGTGATGATCGGAGACGGTCGCGGCAACGGCCAGGTCGACGCCCGGGTCGGCATCGGGTCCGGGTGGACCGGCGAGACCGCACTGATCAAGCTCACCGGCGCCGTCACCAAGCACCCCGAGTCCGTGGTGCTCCCGCTGCTGCTCCCCGACTCCCCCGTCGTGGTCTGGTGGCCGGCCAAGGCCCCCGCCGACCCGGCCTCCGACCCGCTGGGCAAGCTGGCGCGCCGGCGGATCACGGACGCGTCCGCGGTCCCCACCGGCAAGGCGAAGGCGATGCTCACGCAGTGCCACGCCTACGCCCCCGGCAACACCGACCTGGCCTGGACCCGGATCACGCCGTGGCGCGCCCTGCTGGCCGCCTCGCTCGACCAGCACCCCGGCAAGGTCACCTCGGCCTCGGTGGTCGCCGAGCGGATCAGCCCCAGTGCCGACCTGCTGTCGGCCTGGCTCGCCGACCGGCTCCGGATCAAGGTGGACCGCCGCAACTCCGACGGGCCCGGCATCACGCAGGTCGTGCTCACCACCCGCGACGGCGACATCTCCCTGGTCCGCACCGACGGCAAGCTCGCGACCCTGTCGTCGCCGGGCCAGCCCGACCGGCCGGTGGCGCTCAAGCGCCGGGAGCTCGACGAGCTGCTCTCCGAGGAGCTGCGCCGGCTCGACCCGGACGACGTCTACGCGCACACCGTGAAGAAGCTCGCCAAGCTGAGCCAGGCCTGACATGACGGGCGCCCCCAAGGTCGACGTCCGTGCCGACTCCGGCCAGCTGGCCACCTTCGTCGCGCGCCTGCTGCTCAAGCGGCTGGCCTCGGTCCAGGCGAGCGGCCGGGTCCCCTGCATCGCCCTCACCGGCGGCACCATCGCCGACCAGGTGCACCGGGAGCTCGCGCGGCTGCATGCCGATGCCGGGGCAGTCGACTGGTCGCTGGTCGATGTCTGGTGGGGCGACGAGCGCTTCGTCGCGGCGGGCGACCCGGACCGCAACGCCGGCCAGGCCCGCGCGGCGTTCCTCGACGAGGTCGGCGTCGACCCGGCGCGCGTGCACGAGATGCCCGCGGCTGACGGCCCTCACGCCGACGTGGCGGCCGCCGCGGCGGCGTACGGCGACGAGCTCCGCGGCCACGGCACGGGCCTGTTCGACGTGGTGATGCTGGGGGTCGGCCCCGACGGCCACGTGGCCTCGCTGTTCCCGGGCTACCCGCAGCTCGACGTGGACGACACGGTCGCCGTGCCGGTCACCGACTCCCCCAAGCCCCCGCCGGAGCGGGTCAGCCTGACCTTCGGCGCGCTCAACCGCGCCCACGAGGTGTGGTTCCTGGCGTCCGGCGAGGCCAAGGCCGACGCGGTCGCGAGGGCGCTCGGCGGTGCCGACGTGCACGACATCCCGGCGACGGGCGTGCACGGACGCGAACGGACCCGGTGGCTCCTCGACGAGGAAGCCGCCAGCCACCTCCCCACTAACCGTTGAGTGGGGCTGTTTCCGGTTGAGTGCGGACTTGTTCGCACGCGGGCGGGAAACCCACACTCGTGCGGGACAACCCCGCACCCGACGGGAGGGGTCAGAAGACGATCTCGCCGCGCTTGCGCTTGTCGCGCAGGGTCTGGATCGCCTCGGTGAGGATCTCCTCGGCCTCCTTGTCGGAGCGCCGCTCCTTCACGTAGGCGAGGTGCGTCTTGTAGGGCTCGATCTTCGGCGGCGGCGGCGGGTTCTCCGAGTCCTGGCTGGCCGGAAGGCCGCACCGCGGGCAGTCCCAGGACTCCGGGATCTGCGCCTCGACGGCGAACGTGATCACGGACTCGTGCTCGTGCGCACAGAAGTAGACGACACGCTGACGAGGAGCAGCTTCGCCGCGCTCGGCCTCACCCATCGGTCCGGCGCCGACACGGCTGCCACGGATGGCGTTTCCAGCACCTGCCACGCTACGAACTCCTGTCCGAAGTAACTAGTTGCCGGCCTTCAGCAACAAGCCCAGAGCGATGATGCACGCGGCCCAGATGAGGCCCGCCCCCACGGTGATGCGGTCGAGGTTCCGCTCCGCGACGGAGGACCCACCCAGTCCGCTCGAGACGCCGCCTCCGAACATGTCGGAGAGCCCGCCGCCCCGGCCCTTGTGCAGAAGGACCAGCAGGATCAGCAGCAGGCTGGTGAGGATGAGAAGAACGGTGAATGCGGTAACCACGGTGGGAAAGCCTAACTCACGAAGTGGGCGTCAGATGACAGGCATGTCGTAAAAACGGCAGATGCCGCCGAACTCGTCGGCCTGCAGGCTGGCGCCGCCGACGAGACAACCGTCGACGTCGGCCTTCTCCATGATCCCGGCGACGTTCGCGGCCTTCACGGAACCGCCGTAGAGGACGCGTACGGCGGCCGCCGTGTCCTCCGAGTGGACCTCCGCGATGCGTGCCCGGATCGCGGCGCAGACCTCCTGCGCATCGTCGGGGGTGGCCACCTCTCCGGTGCCGATCGCCCACACGGGCTCGTAGGCGATGACCAGGTCCGCGACCTGCTTGGCGCTCAGCCCGGCCAGCGAGCCGTCCACCTGGGCGAGGGTGTGCTCGACCTGGCGACCTTCCTTGCGGACCTCGAGGCCCTCGCCCACACACACGATCGGCGTCATCTTCGCATCGATCGCCTTGCGGGCCTTGGCGTTGACGACCTCGTCGGTCTCGGCGTGGTGCTCACGGCGCTCGGAGTGCCCGACCACCACGTAGGAGCAGCCGAGCTTGCTGAGCATCGACGACGAGATCTCGCCGGTGTAGGCACCGTCGTCGTGCGTGGACACGTCCTGCGCGCCGTACTTGATCTCCAGCCGGTCACCGTCGACGAGCGTCTGCACGCTGCGCAGGTCGGTGAACGGCGGGACGACGACGACCTCGACCTTGCCGTAGTCGTGCTTCTTGTCCGAGAGCGTCCAGGCGAGCTTCTGCACCAGGACGACAGCCTCCTGGTGGTTGAGGTTCATCTTCCAGTTGCCGGCCATCAAGGGCACGCGCGTGTTCTTGGCCATCACAGTCTTTCGGTTAGGGGTGGTCTCGAGATGCTCGCTCCTCGACCAACGGTTTCAGGAGAGGATGTCGATGCCGGGGAGTGGCTTGCCCTCGAGGTACTCGAGGCTGGCGCCGCCGCCCGTGGAGATGTGCCCGAACGCGGCCTCGTCGAAGCCGAGCTGTCGGACCGCCGCCGCCGAGTCGCCACCGCCGACCACGGACAGGCCGTCGATCTCGGTGAGTGCCTGCGCGACCGCACGGGTGCCGCCCGCGAAGGCGTCGAACTCGAAGACGCCCATCGGGCCGTTCCAGAACACGGTCTTCGCGTCCGCCAGAGCAGCCGCGAAGGCCTTGCCCGAGTCGGGGCCGATGTCGAGGCCCATCTGGTCGGCAGGGATCGCGTCGGCCGGTACGACGGTCGCGGGAGCGTCCGCCGCGAACGCCGGGGCGACCACGATGTCGGTCGGCAGCACGATCTCCACACCGGAGTCCGTGGCCCGCTGGAGGTACTCACGGCAGGTGCCGAGCTGGTCCTCCTCGAGCAGACTGGTCCCCACCTCGTGGCCCTGGGCCTTGAGGAAGGTGAACACCATGCCGCCGCCGATGAGCAGCTTGTCGGCCTTGCCGAGCAGGTTGTCGATGACGCCGAGCTTGTCCGACACCTTGGAGCCGCCCAGGACGACCACATAGGGCCGCTCCGGGGACTCGGTGAGCCGGCGCAGCACGTCGATCTCCGCGGCGACGAGGCCGCCCATGGCCGACGGCAGCCGCTCGGCCACGTCGTACACGGAGGCCTGCTTGCGGTGCACGACGCCGAACCCGTCGCTGACGAAGACGTCCGCCAGCGAAGCGAGCTGGTCCGCGAACGCACCTCGCTCGGCCTCGTCCTTGCTCGTCTCGCCCCCGTTGAACCGGACGTTCTCCAGCACGGCCACCTGGCCGTCCGCGAGACCGGCCACCGTGGACTGCGCGCTCTCCCCCACCGTGTCGGTGGCGAAGGCGACGTCCTGGCCGAGCAGCTCGCCGAGGCGGGCCGCCACCGGGGCCAACGAGTAGGCCGGGTCCGGCGCACCCTTCGGCCGGCCCAGATGTGCCGTCACGACGACCCGGGCGCCTGCGTCGGCCAGCTTCTTGATGGTGGGCACGCTCGCCCGGATCCGGCCGTCGTCGGTGATCGTGGTCCCCTCGAGGGGCACGTTGAGGTCGGAGCGGACGAGCACGCGCTTGCCGCGCAGGTCCCCCAGATCGTCGATCAGCTTCATCCGCGTCAGAGGGTGGCGCCGACGTGGACGATCAGGTCAGCGAGGCGGCAGGAGTAGCCCCACTCGTTGTCGTACCAGCCGACGACCTTGACCTGGTTGCCGATGACCTTGGTGAGGCCGGCGTCGAAGACGCACGAGCTCGGGTCGGTCACGATGTCGGAGGAGACGATCGGGTCCTCGGTGTACTTGAGGAAGCCCTTGAGAGGGCCTTCCGCAGCGGCCTTGACCGCGGCGTTGACCTCCTCCGCGGTGGTCTCACGGCTGACCTCGATCGTCAGGTCGGTCGCGGAGCCGGTCGGCGTGGGCACGCGCAGGGCGTAGCCGTCGAGCTTGCCCTTCAGCTCCGGGAGCACCAGGGCGATGGCCTTGGCCGCGCCGGTCGAGGTCGGCACGATGTTGATGGCCGCGGCGCGGGCACGACGGAGGTCCTTGTGCGGGCCGTCCTGGAGGTTCTGGTCGCCGGTGTAGGCGTGGATCGTGGTCATCAGGCCCTTGACGATGCCGAACTCGTCGTTGATGGCCTTCGCCATCGGGGCCAGACAGTTGGTGGTGCACGACGCGTTCGAGATGATCGTGTGCTGCGAGCCGTCGTAGTCGTCGTGGTTGACGCCCATGACGATCGTGACGTCCTCGTTCTTCGCCGGGGCGGAGATGATGACCTTCTTGGCGCCGCCGTCGACGTGGGCCTTGGCCTTCGTCGCGTCGGTGAAGAAGCCGGTGGACTCGACGACCACGTCCACGCCGAGGTCGCCCCACGGGAGCTGGGCCGGGTCCTTCTCGGCCAGGATCTTCAGCGTCTTGTCGCCGACCTTGATGCCGCCGTCGACGACGGAGATCTCCTCCGGGAAGCGGCCGAGGATCGAGTCGTACTTGAGCAGGTGCGCCATCGTGTTGAGGTCGCCGAGGTCATTGGCGGCCACGATCTCGATGTCGGCGCCCAGGGCGTGCACGGCGCGGTAGAAGTTGCGGCCGATGCGGCCGAAGCCGTTGATACCCACGCGAACGGTCACGGGAACTAACTCCTAGATAGCAGTCACAGTGGTGGGGAGACCCGGTCGGGGCATCCCGGCTCAGACACTACCGCGCACGTGAGACAGCGCCGAAACATCTGTCCGTTGTACGTGCAGGTAACTACGAAGGTCGCGTCGAAGCGGGACGAATGGCCCCGGCCGGTGGCTGAGGAGCAAGCGCGGCGAGCGTCTCGAGACCCGACGCTCCTACTGGGACTCGGCGAGCATCTCGGGCGTCAGGATCGACTCGGTGTCGGGGACGCCGAGCTCCTGAGCCCGCTTGTCGGCCATCGCGAGCAGGCGGCGGATGCGGCCGGCGATCGCGTCCTTGGTGAGGACGGGCTCGTGCAGCTGACCGAGCTCCTCCAACGAGGCCTGCTTGTGCTCCAGGCGGAGGTCGCCGGCCATCTTCAGGTGGTCGGGCACCTCCTCGCCGAGGATCTCCAGGGCACGCTCCACCCGGGCGCCGGCGGCCACCGCGGCGCGGGCCGAGCGGCGGAGGTTGGCGTCGTCGAAGTTGGCGAGCCGGTTGGCGGTGGCGCGGACCTCGCGGCGCATCCGCCGCTCCTCCCAGGCCATCAGCGACTCGTGGGCACCGAGCCGGGTGAGCAGCGCGCCGATCGCGTCGCCGTCGCGGATCACCACGCGGTCCACGCCACGGACCTCACGGGCCTTCGCGGCGATGCCCAGCCGGCGGGCGGCACCGACGAGGGCGAGCGCGGCCTCCGGACCGGGGCAGGTGACCTCGAGCGCCGAGGAGCGGCCCGGCTCGGTGAGCGACCCGTGCGCGAGGAACGCCCCGCGCCAGGCCGCGACCGCGTCGCAGCCCGCCCCGGAGACGACCTGCGGGGGCAGCCCGCGGACCGGGCGTCCGCGTCCGTCGAGAAGGCCGGTCTGCCGGGCGAGGGCCTCGCCGTCGCGGACGACGCGGACGACGTACCGGCTGCCCTTGCGGATGCCGTTGCCGGAGACCATGACCACGTCGGAGCTGTGGCCGTAGACCTCGGCGATGTCCTTGCGCAGCCGTCGGGCCGCGGCGCCGGTGTCGAGCTCGGCCTCGACCACGATGCGGCCGCTGACGATGTGCAGACCACCGGCGAACCGGAGCATCGAGGAGACCTCGGACTTCCGACAGCAGGCCTTCGTCACCTGCGTGCTGGCCAGTTCCGCCTTGACCTGTGCCGTCATCGCCATGCGTCCGATCCTGCCACGTGTGAAGAGTTGCCCCGAACCCCTGTCGGCATGAAGCCGGAGGACGCGGCCACCTTATGCCGAGACCATGAAGCCCGCATAGGCATTCGCCAACTTGGCCGGGTCGTGACGAGGTGAGCCGTCGTCGGCGGCGAGATCGGCCACGACGAGGCGCGCGCCGAGGCCCGCAGCGGTCTGCACCAGCTGATCCTCGTCGACCACCGCGCCGCGGTCCACGAGCACGACGTCGAGCTTGAGGTCGGGGGCGTGCTCAGCCAGCACCTCCAGGTGCGTCTCGGGGGCGAACCCCTCGGTCTCCCCTGCCTGCGGCTCGAGGTTGAGGGTCACCACCTTGCGCGCCTGGGAGTTCACCAACGCGTCTCGGAGCTCCGGCACGAGCAGGTGCGGGATGACGCTGGTGAACCAGGACCCCGGCCCCAGGACGACCCAGTCGGCCGAGCCGATCGCGTCGAGTGCCTCCGGGCAGGCGGGCGGGTCGGCGGGGGCGAGCTGTACGGCGACCACCTGGCCGGACGTCGATGCCACCTCGACCTGTCCGCGCACGGTCGTCAGCGCGCGGGGGTCGCCCGGGTCGAGCCCGAGCACCCGTGCGGTGATGTCGATCGGGCTCACCGACATCGGCAGCACCCGGCCGTGCGCGCCGAGCAGCCGGCCGACCCAGTCGAGGCCCTCGACGTGGCCGCCGAGCAGCTCCCACAGGGCGACGATCAGCAGGTTGCCGACCGCGTGGTCGTGCATCTCGCCCTCGCTGGCGAACCGGTGCTGCAGCACGCGTGCCCAGGTCTGACCCCAGTCGTCGTCGCCGCACAGCGCGGCGAGTGCCATCCGCAGGTCGCCCGGGGGCAGCACGCCGAACTCCCGGCGCAGCCGGCCGGACGAGCCGCCGTTGTCGGCGACCGTCACCACGGCGGTCAGGTCGTCCACCACGTGGCGCAGGGCCGACAGCGAGGCCGCCAGCCCGTGGCCGCCGCCGAGGGCGACCACCCGGAGGTCGGCGCGACCGGGGACGTCGGGGGTGCGGGTCATCTCACTCCCGTCCCAGGTCACGGTGGACCGGACGCGCCTCGACTCCCAGCGAGCGCAGCCGTGCGGCGATCTCCTCGGTCATCGCGACGCTGCGGTGCTTGCCACCGGTGCAGCCGATCGCCACCGTCATGAACCGCTTGCCCTCGCGGAGGTAGCCCTCGACCATGGTCCGGATCAGCTCGACGTACTCGGTGAGGAACTCCTCGGCGCCGGGCCGACCCTTCACGTAGCTCGCGACCGCCTCGTCCCGGCCGGAGAGCGGCCGCAGCTCGGGCACCCAGTGCGGGTTCGGCAGGAAGCGCATGTCGGCCACCAGGTCGGCGTCGACGGGGATGCCGTACTTGAAGCCGAAGCTGATCACGGTCGCTCGCATCGAGGTGGTGTGCTCGGTGCCGAACGCCTCCGCCATCTTGTCGGTCAGCTGGTGCACGTTGAGGTTGGAGGTGTCGATCACCAGGTCCGCGTCGGCGCGCAGGTCCCCGAGCACGACGCGCTCGCGCTGCAACCCGTCCAGCAGCCGGCCGCTGCCCTGGAGCGGGTGCGGTCGGCGGGCCGCCTCCTGGCGCCGGACCAGCACGTCGTCGTTGGCCTCGAGGAAGACCAACGTCGTACGCCGTCCGGTGGCGCGCCGGGCCAGCACCTCCCGCAGGCCGGCGAAGAACGAGCCGGAGCGCACGTCGACGACGACGGCGATCGGCTGGAGCAGCCCCTTGGACTCGTCGATGAGCCGCACCACGTCCGGCACCAGCTGCGGCGGCAGGTTGTCGACGACGAAGTAGCCGAGGTCCTCCAGCTCCTTGGCCGCCGTGCTGCGTCCGGCGCCGCTCATGCCGGTGACGACGACCAGGTCGCCGCGGTCCTCGGTCTTCGGCTCCGGCATCAGCTCTCCTCGATCTCTCCGGTGGCGGTGTTGACGCTGACCTGGCGCTTCCGGTCGGTCTGTTCCTCGAGCGCCGCGACGATCGCCGCGGCCGTCCGGGGGCCGATCCCGGGGACCACGGCGATCTCGTCCACTGTGGCAGCACGCAGCTTGCGCAGCGAGCCGAATTGTCGAAGCAGGCTCTTGCGCCGCACCTCCCCCAAGCCGGGGACGTCGTCGAGGACGCTCTCGACCATGGTCTTGGAGCGTCGCGAGCGGTGGTGGCTGATCGCGAACCGGTGCGCCTCGTCGCGGATGCGCTGGAGCAGGTAGAGACCCTCGCTGGTGCGCGGCAGGACGACCGGGTCCTCCTGGCCGGGCAGCCAGACCTCCTCGAGCCGCTTGGCGAGTCCGCACACCGGGACGTCGTCGATGCCGAGCTCGTCGAGGGCCCGCTGCGCCGCGGCGACCTGGGGCGGACCGCCGTCGACGACCACGAGCCCGGGGACGTAGGCGAACTTCTTCGGCCGTCCGGTCTCCGGGTCGATCAGCATCGGCCCGCCGTCGCCGGCGGCCTCCTCGTCGGTCGACCCGGAGGCGCCGTCGAGGTCGGGCATCTCGGCTCGCTCGTCGAGCAGTCGCCGGAAGCGACGGGTGATCACCTCGTGCATCGACGCGACGTCGTTCTGCCCCTCGACGCCGCGGACGACGAAGCGGCGGTACTCACCCTTGCGCGCCAGGCCGTCCTCGAAGACCACCATCGAGCCGACCACCTCGGTGCCCTGGAGGTTGGAGATGTCGAAGCACTCGACGCGGAGCGGGGCGCCCGGCAGCTCGAGCGCGACCTGGATCTCCTCGAGCGCACGGTTGCGCGTGGTCAGGTCGCTCGCGCGCTTGGTCTTGTGCATCCCCAGCGTCTGGAGGGCGTTGCGGGCCACGGTCTCCTGGAGCGACTTCTTGTCGCCCCGCTGCGGCACCCGGATGCCCACTCGCGAGCCCTTGAGCGACGACAGCCACTCCTCGAGCGCCTCGCGGTCCTCCGGGAGGGCGGGGACGAGGACCTCACGCGGGATCGCGTCGCCGGACTCATCGGCGTAGAGCTGCTGCAGGAACCGCTCGACCAGCCCACCGGTGTCGGCGTCGTCGACCTTGTCGGCCACCCAGCCGCGCTGACCGCGCACCCGGCCGCCCCGGACCATGAAGATCTGGACCGCGACCTCGAGGGGGTCCTCGGCGAACGCGATGACGTCGGCGTCCGTGCCGTCCCCGAGCACGACCGCCTGCTTCTCCAGGGCGCGGTTGAGCGCGCCGAGGTCGTCCCGGAGCCGGGCGGCGCGTTCGAAGTCCATCTCCGCCGAGGCGGCGTACATCTCTTTCTCGACACGCTTCAGGAAGGCCGTGGTCTGCCCGCCCATGAAGTCGCAGAAGTCGTCGACGATCGCCCGGTGCTCCTCGGCGGTGACGCGCTCGACGCAGGGCGCCGCGCACTTGCCGATGTAGCCGAGCAGGCACGGCCGGCCGATCTGCGCGGACCGCTTGAACACGCCGTTGGAGCACGAGCGCATCGGGAACACGCGCAACAGCAGGTCGACGGTCTCCCGGATCGCCCACGCGTGGGAGTAGGGGCCGAAGTAGCGGACGCCCTTCTTCTTGGCGCCCCGGCCGACCATCACCCGCGGGAACTCCTCGTTGAGGGTGACCGCCAGCCACGGGTAGGACTTGTCGTCGCGGTACTTCACGTTGAACCGCGGGTCGTACTCCTTGATCCAGGAGTACTCGAGCTGCAGGGCCTCGACCTCGGTGCTCACCACGGTCCACTCGACGCTGGTCGCGGAGGTGACCATCGAGGCGGTGCGCGGGTGCAGGTTGCCGAGGTCCTGGAAGTACGACGTCAGCCGCGCCCGGAGGTTCTTGGCCTTGCCGACGTAGACGACACGGCGGTGCTCGTCGCGGAACCGGTAGACCCCGGGCGCCGTCGGGATGGACCCCGGCGCAGGGCGGTACGTCGACGGATCAGCCACGCACCAACCCTACGGGGCCGCACCGACGTGACGGTCAGGGTGTTGTGCCGGCGTGGAGGACCGTAGTGACCCGCGCCGGTGCGGGAACCTACGGCACAGCCGGCTGGACGTCACCGCCGATGACCTGGTGAACCGTCCTGACCTGGGTCGTCGACGAACGGCCGCTGAGCCACACCACGAACGCCCGGAAGACATCGGGGTCGATCGCGTTCGCCTCGCAGTCCGCGCAGACTCGGTGGAACAACAGGGGCACCCATCCGCCCCCGGCGTTCTCGGCGCTCGTGACGTAGTCCTGGAGCATCTGCAGGGTTGTCGACGACTGGACGCTGGCCGGAGTCCGGATCCGGAAGGCGTTGGCCGGCGGGATGGACTCAGCGGCCGGGCACGACAAGCAGCCGGAGCCCGGGCTCCGCAGTCCGGACACGCCGCGCGCACTGTTGTAGCCGCACTCGCTGATGATCTGCTGCACCGTCCCGTCGGTGGCTCCGAAGGGGTTCGCGAAGCTCGTCACCGCGTAGCCCATGTCGAGCAGGTTCACCCGGTCGGTGCAGACCTGCCTCCTGGCCTCGTCGGTCGACACGGCCGTGAGATCCGTGTGGTTCAGGGTGTGCCCGCCGATCTCGTGTCCGGAAGCAGCAAAGGCGTCCAGCTGTGCCTTGCTCAGGTAGTTCGGAGCACCGACGCGCGGACTGTTGACGTAGATCGTGGCCCTCATCCCGTGCTCCTCGAGGACGGTGAAGGCGGTGGCCTGGTTGGCGAAGGTGTCGTCGAAGGTCAGCGAGACCGTTGTCGAGCCTGACGGCGGCGGCGGCGGAGGGGGCGGTGGCGGAGGTGGCGGCGTCGGCGTGGGTGTCGGGCGTCGGCGTGGGTGTCGGGGTCGGCGTGGGTGTCGGGGACGGGGCCGGTGGCGGCACCGTCGCCAGGACCACCACCGCTCGAGCCGGGGAGACGTCCAGGACACGTCCGTTCCGCTTCACGACCGTCCGGAAGGTTCGGGTGCCGGGCGTGGGGTACGCACGCTCTCCGAACGAGTAGCGGCCGTCGTCCTGCCAGAACAGGCGAGCCACACGAACCCAGCCATCGCCCTTCTGGCGCTGCAGGACCACCCGCTTGTCGTTGCGTGCGCCTGTCCCGCTGATCTTCCCCTCGAGCGAGAAGGCTGAGCCGACGGGCTGCGTTGCCACGCGCTTGAGCGTGATGGTGGCCGGCTCTGCCTCCGCTGACGCCGGGGCGAGGCCAAGGGCCGCGACCACCGTGAGCGAGCCGACGGCAGCGATGAGCCGAGTCCTGGTTGAACGAATGGTGAGCATGTTCAGTACCCCCTTGAACCTGCCTCAGCCCTACTCCTCGGACGCGTAGCAGCGCGGCAGATCACCATCTTCATCCCGATTCGGGCCGGGCACCTCCACCACGTTCTGTACATCCATTGGATGAGATGTCAGGCGTGAGGCTCACTCGAGCCTCACCACCGAGCCGACCGTGGCGTTGGCTCTCAACCAGGTGTTGGACGTGCCATGGCCGGAGAGCACGTAGCCGTTGCTGGGGATCGCCATGTTGCCGACCGAGGTCTGCACCTGAGTCACCACACCGTTGACGACCGCCACCTCGGTGCCGTACTGGTTGGTGCCCGTCCCTGCACCGCGCGCGGGGGTGTACAGGATGAGCAGGTTCGCCGCGCGGTACACGTTGATTCCATCGATGCTGTGGGACTGCGCGCCGATGGTGACGCGTGTCGGGTTCGGGGACTGCGTCGGGCTGGTCGACGGCGAGGTCGACGGGCTCGTCGACGGGCTTGTCGACGGGCTTGTCGAGGGCGTCGGACCGACCTGACCGCCCACCACCTCGTGGACCGTGCGGACCGCGGTCGTCGACGGACGCTTGCTCAACCAGTCCGCGAACGCCGTGAACGTGCTCACCGAGACCGCGTTGGAGGCACAGCCCGAGCAGACCCGGTGGAAGAGCAGCGGCACCCAACCGCCTCCACCGTTCTCTGCCTGGGTGACGTAGTTCTGGAGCATCGCCAGGGTCGTGTCGGACTGCACGCTCTGCGGGGTCGCGATCTCCCAGACATCCCCGGGAGGAAGGGACTCTGCGGTCGGACACGAGGTGCAGCCGTACCCGGGGCTGCGAATGCCTCCGACCCCGCGTCCGCTGCTGTAGCCGCAGTCCCGGACGATCTGCTCCGCCGTTGTGTTGGTGGCGCCGAACGGATACGCGAAGCTCGTCGCGTTGTAGCCCAGCTGGAGCAGCCGCGCCCGATCGTCACAGACCTGCCTCCGCGCCTCCGTGGTGCTGGTGCTCGTCAGGTCGGTGTGGTTCAGCGTGTGTCCGCCGATCTCGCTGCCCGCGGCCACGTAGGAGTCCAGCTGGGCCTTGCTCAGGTAGCCGGACGTGCCGATCCGGGGACTGTTCACGTAGAGCGTCGCCTTGAGGCGGTACTGCTGCAGCACGGACATCGCCGAGGCCTGGTCGGCCCAGGTGTCGTCGAACGTCAGCGACACGAGGGTCGTGGCGTTGGATGGCGGGGGCGAGGGGGACGGCGACGGTGACGGTGACGGCGACGGCGACGGCGACGGGGACGGCGACGGCGACGGCGACGGTGACGGGGAGGGCGTGCCGTCGTTGCTGACGGCGACGCCGAGCCGCGCGTTCGTCCGGAGCCAGGTGCGGCTGGTGCCGTGGCCGGACAGCACGTAGCCGTCCGCCGGGATCGTCATGTTGCCGACCCCGTCCGCGATCCGGGTGACGACGCCTCCGCGGACCTCGGCCTCGAACCCGTACTGGTTCGTGCCGGTCCGCGCACCGAAGGCGGGTGTGTACATGACCAGGTAGTTGGCCAGCCGGCGGACGTCGACGCCGTTGAGTGCCCGGGTCTGGCCACCCACCGTCACCGACGTGGGGACCGCTGCGGCGACGATTGCTTGGGGCACCTCGGCGGCGGCCAGCTGAGCCGCTGCCGCGGGAACCTCCTCGGGGGGCGGTTCGGGCGAGGGCTGCTCCGCGGTGACAGCCTGTGCCGTCGTGGAGTCGGTGCGTCCACTGGCGTCGCGCACCGTCATGGTGACGGTGTAGGTGCCAGCGGCTGCATAGCTGTGCGAGACCGATGAGGCGGGCTGGAAGCCAGTGCTGCTCCCGTCGCCGAAGTCGAAGGAGAAACCGGTGATGCCCCGGTCGTCGGTCGAGCCGGCCGCGTCGACGACCACGTCACGAGGAGTGACTCGATCGGTGGCCCGCACCTGCATGACAGCATCCGGCGCCGCGTTCGGGCCCGGGTTCGCCGGCGCCCTGTTCACGGTCAGGCGCCTGGTGGTGCTGCTGCTCGCGCCGTCGGCGTCGGTGACGGTGAGGGTGATCGTGTAGTTGCCCGGCTCCGTGTAGACATGGCTGGCCACCGACTCGACGTCGCGACCTGCCGAGGTGCCGTCCCCCCATTGGAAGGCGTAGGAGGTCACCGTGATGTCGTCACTGGACCCCGATCCGTCGGCCCGCACGGTCATGGGTGCAGGTCCGGTCCTGGGGTTCAGTGCCAGATCGGCCACAGGAGCTTGGTTGGCGACCAGCGAGATCTCGCCGGGGCCGTCGGGCGAGGGTGGGCCGAACGAGACGCTAGGGACCAGTACGCCGGCCGCGACCAGGCCGAACAGCGCCACCGGACCAGCCCACGTGCGGAGTTGACGTTTCCCCATCTGTGTACCCCTCCACCGTCTCGGACGAACGGTTTCGGGTGTGCAGTCCGCGACAGACCACCCGGCCTGGAGCTGCTTCCGATCGCGTCGTCAGGCCCGGACGCGACAGGTGCAGTGCACCAGGCGCGTCGGCCCCCCACGGTTTCTTGCTCGATGAGGAACCCACAACCGAGGGCTCCCCCCAACACCACGAGCATGCGGGCAGGGATTGAGGTCGCCCAATAGTCACAACAACCCGGATATGACACCTTCCACAGGCGTCACGCATTCGTCACGTTCCAGCGCGCGCCCCGGCGTCGGACCGGCTGGTGACTAGTCCGATCGGACCCTGACAAGGGTCAGCCGACGACGACCTGGTCACCCTCGACGGAGACGGGGAACGCGGCGAGTGCCTTCGGCGCAGGGCCACTGATCACCGAGCCGTCCTCGATCGAGTAGTGGCTGGCGTGGCAGGGGCAGACGATCTCCCCGTCCGTGATCGCGTTGACCGGGCAGCCCTGGTGGGTGCACGTCGCGGTGAACGCCTTGAACTCGCCCTCGGTCGGCTGTGTGACGACCAGCAGGTCGTCGGCGAGGATCGTGCCTCCGCCGACCGGGACGTCGGCCACCGGCACGGAGACGGGCTCGGAGGCGGACGGAGAGGGCGGGGTGGTGGCGGTATCGCCGTCGTCGCCACAGGCCGCCAGGAGAGGCAGTGCCAGCCCGCCGACAGCGACGCCGCGGATCATGCCGCGTCGGGTCAGGTCGGAACCGCTGATCGGGTGGTCTGCTGCCATGACTGCTCCCCTGTGTTTGTGGTTGAACCTCACACTATGGCCCCGGGCTCCGGGGCCACCTGAGAGCAACCTGTGAGATCGGGCTACTCGGTCAACTTCCGGGTTTTCCGGGGGGCGCGCTTCGTGGCGGCCCGCTTCGTCGTCTGCTTCTTTGCCGCAGCCGTCTTGCTGGCGCCCTGCTTGGCAGCCTTGGTGGTCGTCGGCTTCCCGGCGGGGGCCTTCGCCGCCACCTTCTTCCGGGGGGCCTTGCCCACCGGGACGGAGGAGCCCTCGAGCAGCGGTGCCAGGAACTGGCCGGTGAAGCTCTCCTCGGTGGCCGCCACCTGCTCCGGGGTGCCCTCGGCGACGACGAGACCTCCCCGGCTGCCGCCCTCGGGACCCATGTCGACGATCCAGTCGGCGGTCTTGATCACGTCGAGGTTGTGCTCGATCACGAGCACCGTGTTCCCCTGCTCGACCAGCCGGCCGAGCACCAGCAGCAGCTTGCGGATGTCCTCGAAGTGCAGGCCCGTGGTCGGCTCGTCGAGCACGTAGACCGTGCGGCCGGTGGAACGCTTCTGCAGCTCAGCGGCCAGCTTGACGCGCTGCGCCTCGCCACCCGACAGCGTCGGGGCGGGCTGGCCGAGGCGGACGTAGCCGAGACCCACGTCGCAAAGCGTCTTCAGGTGTCGGGAGATGGCCGGGATCGCCTCGAAGAAGTCGGCGCCTTCCTCGATCGACATGTCCAGGACCTCGGCGATCGTCTTGCCCTTGTAGTGCACCTCGAGCGTCTCGCGGTTGTAGCGGGCGCCGTGGCACACCTCGCACGGGACGTAGACGTCCGGCAGGAAGTTCATCTCGATCTTGATCGTGCCGTCGCCGGAGCACGCCTCGCAGCGACCGCCCTTGACGTTGAACGAGAAGCGTCCCTGCATGTAGCCGCGCACCTTCGCCTCCGGCGTGGTGGCGAAGAGCTTGCGGACGTGGTCGAAGACGCCGGTGTAGGTGGCCGGGTTGGAGCGGGGGGTACGCCCGATCGGCGACTGGTCGACGTGGATGACCTTGTCGACGTGGTCGAGCCCCTCGATTCGCTTGTGCCGTCCCGGGACCGTGCGGGCGTTGTAGATCTGCTTCGCCAGCGACGTGTAGAGGATGTCGTTGACCAGCGTCGACTTTCCCGACCCGGAGACACCGGTGACCGCCACGAACATGCCGAGCGGGAAGCTGACGTCGATGTCCTGGAGGTTGTGCTCCTTGGCGCCGCGGACGACGAGCTCGCGGCCCGGCGTGCGCGGACGGCGTACCTCGGGGACCGGGATCTGCTTGCGGCCGGAGAGGTAGAGACCGGTCAGGGAGTCGTGGTGCTCGAGCAGCTCCTGCACCGGGCCGGAGACGACGACCTGACCGCCGTGCTCCCCCGCGCCGGGCCCGATGTCGACCACCCAGTCGGCGACCCGGATGGTGTCCTCGTCGTGCTCGACGACGATCAGGGTGTTGCCGAGCTCCTTGAGCCGGACCAGCGTCTCGATCAGCCGGTGGTTGTCACGCTGGTGCAAACCGATCGACGGCTCGTCGAGGACGTAGAGGACCCCCACCAAGCCGGCGCCGATCTGGGTGGCCAGCCGGATCCGCTGCGCCTCGCCGCCGGAGAGCGACCCCGAGGGACGGTCCAGCGAGAGGTAGTCGAGTCCGACGTCGAGCAGGAAGTTCAGCCGCTCCTGGATCTCCTTGAGCACCCGCTCGGCGATCTGCTTCTCGCGTGCACTGAGCTCGAGGTCGCGGAGGAAGTCGGCGGTCTCGTTGATCGGCAGGCGACAGACCTCGGCGATGCTCTTGCCGCCCAGGGTGACCGCCATGGAGACCGGCTTGAGCCGTGACCCCTCACACGCGGGGCAGGGCACCTCGCGCATGAAGCCCTCGAAGCGCTCGCGACTGGTGTCGGACTCGGCCTCGCGGTGCCGGCGCTCGATGTAGGGCCGAACCCCCTCGAAGCTCGTGTAGTAGGAGCGCTCCCGGCCGTAGCGGTTCGTGTGCCGGACGTGCACCTTGGTGGAGTGCCCGTCGAGGATCGACTTCCTGGCCTTGGTCGGCAGGTCCTCCCACGGTGTGTTCAGGTCGAAGCCGAGCTCGTCGCCGAGCGCACCGAGCAGCCGGGTGAAGAAGTCGGCGACGTGCGCGCCCGACCACGGACCGATCACACCCTCGCCCAGGGTCTGGCCCGGGTCGGCGATGACCAGCTCCGGGTCGACCTCCATGCGGGTGCCGAGGCCGTGGCACACGGTGCAGGCGCCGAAGGGCGAGTTGAACGAGAACGAGCGCGGCTCGAGGTCGTCGGTCTCGATCGCGTGCTCGTTGGGGCAGGCCATCTTCTCGGAGAACCGCAGCTCGCGACCCGGGTCCTTGTCGGGCAGGTCGACGAAGTCGAAGACCACGAGGCCGCTGGCCAGGCCGAGGGCGGTCTCGACCGAGTCGGTGAGCCGGCGCTTGGCGGACTCCTTCACCGCGAGCCGGTCGACGACGACCTCGATCGTGTGCTTCTTCTGCTTGTCGAGCTTGGGTGGCTCGGTCAGCGGGTAGGTCTCCCCGTTGACCCGTGCCCGGGAGAAGCCCTGGGTCTGCAGCTGGCGGAACAGGTCGACGTACTCGCCCTTGCGACCGCGCACCACGGGGGCCAGCACCTGGAAGCGGCTGCCCTCCTCCAAGGTGAGCACCCGGTCGACGATCTGCTGCGGGGTCTGCCGGGAGATCGGCGCGCCGCAGGTCGGGCAGTGCGGCCGGCCGGCACGGGCGTAGAGCAGCCGGAGGTAGTCGTAGACCTCGGTGATCGTGCCGACGGTCGAGCGCGGGTTCTTGGAGGTCGACTTCTGGTCGATCGAGACGGCCGGCGACAGGCCCTCGATGAAGTCGACGTCGGGCTTGTCCATCTGGCCGAGGAACTGCCGGGCGTACGCCGACAGCGACTCCACGTAGCGCCGTTGTCCCTCGGCGAAGATGGTGTCGAACGCGAGGCTCGACTTGCCGGAGCCGGACAGGCCGGTGAACACGATCAGGGAGTCGCGCGGGAGGTCGAGCGACACGTCCTTGAGGTTGTGCTCCCGGGCTCCCCGGATGATCAGCTGGTCAGCCACGGTCCGTCCTGGTGGTCGTCAGGGTGCTTTCGAACAAGTGTTCGCCATGATAACGGTCTGGCACAAGCCGCCACTCCGGAGTTTGATGGGGGTATGAGCACTGTGAGCCGCGACACCGACTACAACAGCGACCTCCCCCACTTCGAAGAGACGATCGTCGCCACCACACGCTACCTGGCGGCCATCGAGGACCTGAAGGACGATGACATGCGGGCACCGTCCGCCCTCCCCGGCTGGACCCGGGGGCACGTCATCACCCACCTGTCCCGCAACGCCGACGCCTTCACCCGGGTGCTGCACGCGGCCCAGGCGGGCGAGGAGACGTCGATGTACGACAGCCAGGAGGCACGCGACGCCGAGATCGAGGCCGGCGCCGGCCGCAGCGCCAGCGAGCTCATCGAGGACGCGGCCGCGTCCTGGGGCCGGCTGGTGCAGGCGGAGAACGAGATCCACGACTCCCACCTGGACGTCCCGTTCACCCGGAGACCGGGCCAGGAGCCGATCCCGGTGCGGCACGTGGGAGCCATGCGACGCACCGAGGTGGAGGTCCACCACGCCGACCTGTTGCTCGACTACACGGCGGGCGACTGGCCGGCGGACTTCAGCCAGCACGTGATCGGGCGTCGACAGGACGAGCTCGCCGAGGGCCCCTCGATGGTGCTCTCCTCCACCGACGTCGACGGGCTCTGGAAGTTCGGCAACGGCGCCGGACCCGAGATCAAGGGCCGCATCGGGGAGCTCGCGTGGTGGCTCGTGGGGCGTGGCGACGGCGCCGGGCTAGTGTCCTCGACGGGCGAGCTGCCCCGTCTCGAGAAGTGGAGATAACTGCCCGATGAGCTACCACGGCAACGTGAAGCCCGGCGGCGTGCCGGACGTCCGCGAGCTGCCCGACCTGACCATCACGAAGTTCGCCGTCAGCGAGATGAGCAACAACGTCTACCTGCTCCGCTGCCGGCACACGGACGAGCAGGTGCTCATCGACGCGGCCGACGACGCCGCCACGATCTTGAAGGTGGCCGGCCCCGACGGGCTCAGACGCGTGATCACCACGCACCAGCACTGGGACCACCATCGCGCGCTCGCCGAGGTGGTCGCGGCCACCGGGGCCGAGACCCTGGCCGGCGCCGACGACGTCGAGGGTCTCCCGGTCCCCGTCGACCGCCCGCTCCAGGACGGCGATCGCGTCTCGGTCGGCCGCTCCGAGCTCGAGGTGATCCACCTGGTCGGGCACACGCCGGGCTCGGTGGCCCTGCTGTACGACGACCCCTCCGGGACGCCGCACCTGTTCACGGGCGACTCGTTGTTCCCCGGCGGTGTCGGAAACACCTTCGGGGACGCCGACGCGTTCAAGAGCCTCATCGGCGACGTCGAGAAGAAGGTGTTCGCCCGGCTGCCCGACGAGACCTGGTTCTACCCCGGCCACGGAGACGACTCGAGGCTCGGTGCCGAGCGGCCGCACCTCGCGGAGTGGCGCGAGCGCGGCTGGTGACCTGAGGCGCGGCGGATGCGTGATGGAGACGACTGAGGTAGACGGTCAGCGCATCGCCTTCACTCGAGCCGGAAGGGGGCCCGCCCTCGTGCTCCTGCACGGTTACGTCGCTGACGGCCTGACGACGTGGCGCCCGCAGGTCCAAGCGCTCTCCGACCGGTTCACCGTGGTGGCCTGGGACGCACCCGGCGTGGGAGGGTCCGCAGACCCTCCGGAGCTCCTGGGCATGGCGGGGTACGCCGATCTCCTCGCGGGTTTCGTGGCGCGTCTCGGGCTCGAGCGGCCGCACGTCGCCGGTCTCTCTTTCGGCGGCGCCTTGGCCATCGAGCTCGCCCGTCGTCACCCGGACGTGCCGAGGTCGCTTGTCCTGGCGTCCGCCTACGCGGGCTGGGGTGGGTCGCTGCCGGCGGAGGTCTGCGCACAACGCCTCCACCAGGCCCTGAACCTCGCGGGGCTCAGCCCCGACGAGTTCACTGCCGCGCTGCTGCCCACCATGTTCTCCGCGGGGACGTCGCGGCAGACCATCGCAGAGTTCGGCGCGAGCATGCGGGCCTTCCACCCGACCGGGTTCAGGGCGATGGCCCGGGCGGCTGCCGAGGACCTCCGTGACGCCCTGCCGCACGTCGGGGTCCCGACGCTCCTGCTGTACGGCGACCAGGACGAGCGGGCCCCGTTGCCGGTGGCCCGGCACCTGCACTCGGCCATCCCGGGTTCGGACCTCGTCGTCCTGCGCGGTGCCGGACACGTGTGCAACATCGAGTCGCCGGACGCGTTCAACGCCGCGGTCCGCGAGTTCCTCGCCTAGAAGCACGGTGGCACGGCACCGAGGTCGCCGCTGCCACCCCGGGCCGTGCCACCGTGTACCTGTGGCTGAGTCGCCTCAGCCGTTGAGCCAGATGTCCTCGAAGTTCGCGGAGTACTGGTTGTAGGCGTCGAGGCCGGTGACCTCGAGGACCGCGTCGTCGCGACGCAGGGCACCGTCGGACCAGTTGTGCGAGCCGGTCCACACCCGGGCGGAGGCGGGGTCGCCGGCGAACACGCCGCTCACGAAGAACGCCTTCTGGTGGGTGTGCTTGCCCTTCACCGTGCCCGTGCTCATCGGCACGTTGTTGCGGATCAGCGTGTTCTTCACGACCCGGCCGACGCCGACGCCGGCGATCACCTTGACGTCGCAGCCGGCCCGCTTGAGCTCGACGACCTTCTGCGCCAGGTAGATGCCACGGTCGCCGTTCCACGCGTGCTGCGACAGGCGCAGGGCCGTGACCCGGTCGAGCACGCCGTTCTTGTCGGCGTCCACCGTCGTCTCGGTGCCGTAGCCCTCGGCCGCGCCCGTGCAGGTGATCTGCGAGAGCGCCTGGTAGAGCGGGTCGTTGGTCTGCGTGACCCGCGGGTACGGGTAGAACTCGGGGCCGTAGTCGTTGACCGTGGCCGCGATGTAGGGACGCAGCTGCGGGCGGTCGGCCTTCATCTGCTCGAAGACACCCGAGTAGGTGAAGTAGAGAGCCGGGTCGTTGACGACCGTGTAGACGTCGCTCCACTGGTTGACCGCGTTGTTGCGGGTCATGTTGTTGGAGCCCACCATCACGATGTTCTCGGCCTGGCCCGCCTTGCTGAACAGGAACACCTTCTGGTGCATGTTGCCCTTGTCGCCGCGGCAGCTCTGCTCGCAGAAGATCGCGAAGGAGCGCTTGGCAGGGTTCTTGCCCAGCTCGGCCTGGAGCCGCGTCTCCTGCGGGTAGACGGTGTGCTTGTTGAAGATCATCTGCACGTTCACGCCGCGCTGGTGCGCGTTGATGAGGCGCGTCGCGGTCGGCTTCTCGGCGAACGAGTAGACCGCGAACCGGATCGTCGCGCCCGGGGGCGTGGCGTCGATGGTGTTGTTGATGTGCCGGAAGATCGCGCGCTGCTCGACCTCGGGGCCGACCGGCCGGTTGAAGATCGCGCCGGTCGCCGGGGTGTAGTCGAGCAGCCGCTGCGACGCGGGGACGGTCCGGGGCGGCGCCGTGTGCATCAGCAGGGCCAGGGCGAGCCCGGCCACGAGCGCCACGACGATACTGCGGCGCGTCATGGAGACGAGGGTGGTCACGACACGGGCTCCTTCGGTTCGGCCAGTCACACTGGTACCAAGTTTCACATCAGCCACAGTGGTCGCAACAGTGCTTTCGACGAACTACAGATCTGTAATTCGGTCGGGCCGCCCGATCGCGCGTCCCCCGCGGGCGTCCATCAGAACACCCGGGACCGCGTCCGCGCAGCCAAAGTAAAGAACTGGGCGCGGCGACAGGTGTGGTCGGAGTGACGCACGTGACTCCTCGGTTTCCCGGTTCGCCCGCCCGACGGACCTCCCCCGCCCTACGGTTCTGGCATGGGGAAGATGCCGAGTCTGCTCGTGACCTGCGTGGTGTCGGTGGTGTGCGGCTTCCTGGGTGCGCTCGGGGCCGTCACCGCGTTCCAGAGCCAGCTCCAGGGACCGCAGGGCGCGACCGGGCTGGCCGGACCCACCGGCGAGCAGGGACCGCCCGGACTCGACGGGGCCGATGGCCAGGACGGCCTCGACGGCGAGCCCGGCCCGCGCGGCAAGTCCGGCAAGGCCGCCGAGCGGGGGGCGCAGAACATCGGCACGAGCAACTGCCTGGGCCGCTCGGTCCAGGTCGTCACCGACGTGCGGATCAACAACGACCAGGAGATGCAGCTCGAGAAGCAGCCGGTCTGCGTCGCCGAGTGAGCTGCCGTCGTACGGCGGCGGCCCGGCCTACTGGTAGCTGATCCGGACGCTGTCGCTCACCGGCAGCGACTGACAGGCCAGCCGGATGCCGTCCGCGAGGTCCTCGGCGTCGAGCACCTCGTTGTGGAGCATCGTGACCTCGCCCTCGAGCACCCGGCACGCGCACGCGCTGCAGTTGCCCTCCCGGCACGAGAAGGGCGCGTCGAGCCCCTTGTCGATCAGGAAGTCGAGGAGCACCTTGTCCGGGGCCCAGTCGTCGAAGGCGAACTCCTGCCCGTCGAGCTCGCCGGTCACCGTGGCCGGCGCCGACCTGCTCGCCGCCCCCTCCTCCAGGTCGTCCTCCTCGTCGGCCTCGAGCACCTCGACCTGGTCGCCGAACGGGTTGCCGCCCAGGGAGATGAACTTCTCCTGGTGCCGGCGCTCGCGGGGGAACTCCAGCTCCTTGAGGGCGCTGACCACGCCTTGCATGAACGGTCCCGGGCCGCAGACGAAGGCGTCGTACGACAGGAAGTGCCGGGCGAACGCCTTCATGTGCTCCATGGTCGGCAGACCCTGGACGGACTCGAGCCAGTGCACGACGACGAACCGGTCCGGGTGCTTCTGGGCGAGCGCGGTCAGCTCCTGCGCGAAGATCACCGAGGTCTCGTCGCGGTTGGCGTAGAGCAGCACGACCATGCCGGATCCCTTGTCCAGCGCCGACTTGGCGATGCTGATCACCGGCGTGATGCCGCTGCCACCCGCGAAGAGCAGCAGGTCGGCGTCGAGCGACGCCGGGGTGAAGATCCCGCTCGGCGGAAGCACGGTCAGCTGGTTGCCGGGGTTCAGGTTGTCGTTGATCCAGTTGGAGCCGTAGCCCTCGACCGTCCGCTTCACCGTGAACTTGAGCAGGTCCGTCTCGTAGGGGGTGCTCGACAGCGAGTAGCAGCGCGCCACCGTGCCGGTCTGGTCGCTGGGCACCGCGACGGTGAGGAACTGGCCGGGCTTGTAGTCGAACTCGGCGCGCGCGTCCTCGGGGACCTCGAGCACGATCGAGCGGGCGTCGGCGGTCTCCTCGATGACGTCGACGACGCGCAGCCGGCGGGCCTCAGGCATCGGTCTCCCCCATCGGCAGCCGGCCGGTCTTCACGGCCTGCTCGATGCTCGCCTTGAGGCGCGAGCAGGACTCGTGGACCGGCCTGGTGCCACCGACCTCGGTGCGCGCGAACTCCTCGCACCGCGCCACCGCGTCGGCGCTCCACTGGATGCTGGTGTGGTACTCGCTGTTCTTCCGCACCCGCACCTGCGCGTCGCACTGCTGGCACGTCACGTCGACGAGACGGCCTTCGAGGTAGAGCCGCTGGTCAGCGAGGGTCTCCTCGCGCAGCGGGGTGAACGACACCATCAGGCCTTGTTCTCCTCCGCGAGCCGGCGGGCCAGGTTCTCCTGGACCTCCTTCTCCCAGTTCTCGTTGGCGTGCGTGGTGTCCACCTCGAACTCGAAGCGCTGGGTCATCTCCTCGGTCACGTCGGCAGCATCGACGTAGAACTGCTCGTACCAGCGTCGGAGCTGGTAGACCGGCCCGTCCTCCTCGCACAGCAGGGGGTTCTGGATCGCGGTCTTGTTCTTCCAGATCTCGACGTCCTGCATGAAGCCCTCGCCGAACATCTTGGAGTACTTGCCGGCGATCTTGTTCGCCGTGTCGTCGTCGAGGCCCTCGAGCTTCTTCACGATCAGGCCGTACTGCAGGACGAACGAGGTCGCGCTCACCGGGTAGTGGCAGTTGATCAGGATGACCTCGACCTCGATGCCCTTGTAGTCGGTGGTCAGCGGGTTGATCATGTACGACGGCCCGAAGTACGACGCCTCCGACTTCAACAGCATGTCCTCGCCGGCGTACCCGCCGCCGCTCATGTCCGGCCGGCCGCGCGAGTTCATGTACTGCGTGGCGACGTGGCCCTCGAAGACGTTCTTGAAGTAGGTCGGGAACGCGTAGTGGATGTAGAAGAAGTGCGCCATGTCCACGACGTTGTCGACGATCTCGCGGCAGTTGGCGTTGTCGATGTGCAGCGTCTCCCAGGTCCAGTCGGTCCACTGGTCGTCGTACGCCTGGTCGACGCGCGGGATCACCACGTCCTCCGGGGGCGGGTTGCCCTCCGGGTCGTGCCACACGAACAGCTGCTTGTTCTGCTCGAGGGTCAGCCAGGTGCGCGTGCGCGCCCTCAGCGGGATCCGCTTGGAGTAGGGGATCGCCTTGCACTTGCCGTCCCCGCCCCAGCGCCAGTCGTGGAACGGGCACGCCACCTCGTCCCCCTTGATGCTGCCCTGGGTGAGGTCGCCGCCCATGTGACGGCAGTAGCCGTCGAGGACCTTGAGGTCGCCCTTCGAGTCGGCGAACACGACCAGCTTCGTGCCGAAGGCGTGGATCGCGTGCGGCTTGCCGTCCCGAAACGTGTCGGCGAGACCGAGGCAGTGCCAGCCCCGCGCGAAGCGGGTCGGCGGCGCACCGGCGTCGATCAGCCGGGCGGTCGCGGTGTCGGCGGCGGTGCCTGCGGGTGTCATGTGACGGCCTCCCGTGCTTGACGGTGATGGGTCTCTCGACGGTCGGGTTCGTACTGGAACAGGTTATAGTTTTGCGACATCTTTGGCCAGCATCTCGACAGAGATTACCGCTCCGGCTAGCCTCAAGATTGAAACACGTTCCAGTTTTCGAACCAGGAGACGCCGGATGCACATCGCCCTGTCCGAGGAGCACCAGCGGCTCCGCAGCGAGCTCCGGGAGTACTTCGCGGAGCTCGTCACTCCCGAGCGCCGGGCAGCCCTGGCCGCGACCACCGGTGAGTTCGGCGACGTCGAGGCCTACAAGTCGCTGATCCGCCAGCTCGGCACCGACGGCTGGCTCGGGATCGGCTGGCCCGAGGAGTACGGCGGCCAGAACCGCTCCATGCTCGACCAGCTGATCTTCTCGGACGAGGCTGCCATCGCGGGCATCCCGATCCCCCACCTCACCCTCAACACGGTGGGCCCGACGATCATGCGGTTCGGCACCGACGAGCAGAAGAGCACGCTGCTGCCCGCAATCCTCAAGGGCGAGATGCACTTCTCGATCGGCTACTCCGAGCCGGAGTCCGGCACCGACCTCGCCAGCCTGCGCACGCGGGCCCGGCAGGAGGGCGACGAGTGGGTGATCAACGGCCAGAAGATGTGGACGTCCCTCATCCAGTACGCCGACTACGTCTGGCTCGCCTGCCGCACCGACCCGGACCTCCCCCGGCACAAGGGCCTGTCGATCATCCTGGTCCCGGCCGATGCCGCCGGCTTCTCCTACACTCCGGTCCACACCGTCGCCGGCGTCTCCACCTCGGCGACCTACTACGAGGACGTCCGAGTGCCGGCGGGCAACCTCGTGGGCGAGCTCAACGGCGGCTGGCCGCTGATGACCAACCAGCTCAACCACGAGCGGGTCGCCCTCACCTCGTCGGCACCGCTGGTGCACGCCGTGGCGGAGGTGCGCCGGTGGGCCCAGGAGACCAAGAACCCCGACGGGTCGCGGGTGATCGACGCCGAGTGGGTGCAGGTGCTGCTCGGCCGCGTCCACGCCCGGGTCGAGGTGCTGTCGCTGATGAACTGGAAGATCGCCTCCTCGGAGGGAAAGGATCTGTCCCCCGCCGACGCCTCCGCGACCAAGGTCTACGGCAGCGAGCTCGCCGTCGAGGTCTACCGGGCGCTGATGGAGATCGTCGGCCCCAACGCCTACGTCCGCGCCGGGTCGCCGGCGAACGTGCTGCTCGGGCGCCTCGAGCGCTACCACCGCACCTCGCTGGTGATGACCTTCGGCGGCGGCACCAACGAGATCCAGCGCGACATCATCGGCATGGTCGGCCTCGGCCTGCCCGCCGCGAAGCGCTGAGACCAGGAGAACTCCATGGACTTCGACCTCACCCCCGAGCAGCAGGACGCCGCGGCCCTGGCCCGGAGGATCCTGACCGACCGTTGCACGCCCCAGCGCCAGCGCGACGTGGAGGCCACCGGCACACGCTTCGATCGTGAGCTGTGGGGCGCACTCGGCGACGCCGGCCTGCTCGGCCTGGCGCTTCCCGAGGACGACGGCGGCGGAGGGCTCGGCCTGCTCGAGCTGTACGCCGTCATCGTGGAGACCGGCCGGGTGGTCGCTCCGCTCCCCCTCGCCTGGCACGGGCCGACCGCCGACGCCCTGGCGCGCTTCGGCACCGAGGAGCAGCGCCGTGAGTGGCTCCCCGGCTCCGCGTCCGGCGCCCTCGTGCTGACGACCGCGCTCTCCGAGGACCACGCGTCCGCACCGGACCGGCCGGGCACGACCGCCGAGGAGGTGGACGGCGGCTGGCACCTGACCGGTGCGAAGACGGTGGTGCCCTCGGGCACGGTGGCCGACCTGTTCGTCGTACCTGCCGACACCGCCCGTGGCGTCACCATGTTCCTGGTCCGGCCCGACGACGCCGGGGTCACGGTCGAGGCGCAGATCCTCAACGACGGCGACGCCGTGGCCCGCCTCGTGCTCGAGCGGGCGTTCGTCCCCGCGGACCGCGTGCTCGGCGAGGCCGGCGGGGGGTCGGTCGTGCTCGCGCACCTAGCCCCCCGGCTCGTGGTCGGGCTGTGTGCCCAGCAGCTCGGCGTGCTCGAGGGGGCGCTGGCCCTGACTGCGGCGTACGCCGGCAGCCGCGAGCAGTTCGGCCGGCCGATCGGCACGTTCCAGGCGGTCTCCCAGCGGCTGGCCGACGGCTACATCGACGTCCAGGGCGCGCGGCTGACCCTGTGGCAGGCCGCCTGGCGGCTCGCCGAGGGGCTGCCCGCCGAGGTGGAGGTCGCCGTCGCGAAGCTGTGGGCCGCCGACGCCGGGCACAAGATCGCGCACACCACGGTCCACGTGCACGGCGGCGTCGGGATCGACCTGGACGGCGAGGCGCACCGCTACTTCACGGCGGCGAAGCGGCTCGAGCTCTCGCTGGGCGGCGCGACCGAGCAGGCCCGGACCGTCGGACGTGCCCTCGCGACCGAGCCGGCCTGACCGCGGCGACGGCCGTCACCGTCCTGCGGTTTGCTCACCAGACGAGCGCGTCCGGGCGAGCGTCCGTCCCCATCAGCGCGCCCGACCGACGGAGCTCGAGCTCGAACTGGCGGGCGTGGTGGCCGCAGAACACCAGGTCGAGCCCCGACCTGAGCAGGACGTGCACGCAGCCGGCGGCGCAACAGCGGTCACAGCGGTCCGCACTCAGCCCACTGATCGTCGACCACGTGGCCATCGACCCCTGTACCTCGGTGCGCATCATCGGGCGCCTCCTGGTCGCTGAGTGCTCGCCTGTCACGGCCCACGATCCGCTACGGCGACCTCCTCCGGATCGTCCTGCAGGGATGAGCTGACGCCGTTCTATCGCCGGATGGACCAGCCGGCCGCCGCCGTGGTCCTCCACGACGGCGGCCCGCTCGTCCGCGAGACGGTCAGGAGCTGGTGGGGATCTTGCGCTCGAAGAACGTCGAGCACACCTTCTGAGCACCGAAGTCCTGGCAGTGCTGGACGCTGACCCGGGTGCCTTCGTAGGTCCAGGCCTGGTCGATCGTGATGCCGAGGATCTTCTTCTCGCCCGCGCCGCACACCTTCCACTTGGGGGACGTGTAGACGTTTCCGTTGGGCCAGTAAGCATTCACTGCACGGATGCGGAGCCAGGTGCAGTTGCCGTCCGCCTCCTTGTCCTTGAGGACACCGTTGATGTAGATGCTGGCTTCGACGTTCTGCTGCTTGCCGTTGAAGTAGGACGACGTCCCCCTGAAGAACTTCGAGCCGAGGTACTCGTGCCGGACGCCGGTGCAGTACTGGTGCCTGCTCATTCCCTCACCCACCTGCTGGCACTCGACCGCACTGGCCGTGGAAGCGGCGACGAACTGCAGGCACACAGCGGCCAGAAGCATCGACAGGAGCGTTGCCAGGCTCCGTGCTGGGCGATTGTTCATGGGGACCCCCTACGTATCTCGCGCCTGTCCGTCAGGCGGCAGCACATCATTACAGACAATTCACACTTTTCACCTCTGACTGCCTGGCTTTGTGCTAGGGCTGCTCCACCCGGGCCGCTACGTGCTGGGTGGCGTCTAGGGGTGAGACGCCGGGGACCTCGGGGAACCCAAGCGGGTCCGCCGGACCGGCGCGCCCCTCAGTCCTGGGCGGCAGCGAACGTGCCGACGGCGTCAGCGGATCTTGTCGAGCCGTGCGACGGTCTCCTCGAAGCCGGACACCAGCTCGGCCATCACCTCGGCGACCGGGCGGACCTCGTTCATCCGGCCGACGATCTGGCCGACCGGCATCGAGATGACGTCGGGGTCTCCGGAGGCGTTGATCCGGTTGTGCGCCTCGGACACGAGCAGGTTCTGCAGCGGCATCGGCAGCGGGGACGGCGCGTCCTCCTCGGCCCAGGCCTCTGTCCACTTGGTCTTCAGCAGCCGGGCCGGCTTGCCGGTGTAGATCCGGGTGCGCACCGTGTCGCTCGACGTGGCCCGGGTGAAGGCCTCGGTCCAGCCGGCGTTCGACTGCAGGTTCTGGTACTCCTCCGTGCCGAGCCAGATGGAGCCGGTCCACACGCCCTGGGCGCCGAGCGCCAGCGAGGCAGCGACCTGCCGGCCGGAGCCGATCCCGCCGGCGCCCAGCACCGGGACGTCGGGGCCGACCGCGTCGACGATGTCGGGGGTGAGCACCATGCCGGCGATCTCACCGGTGTGGCCGCCGGCCTCGTAGCCCTGCGCCACGATGATGTCGACGCCGTTCGCCACGTGCGACAACGCGTGCTTGGCCGCACCGGCGAGGGCGGCGACCTTCACGCCGGCGGCGTGCGCCTGCTCGATCACGTCGACGGGCGGCGAGCCGAGCGCGTTGGCGATCAGCACCGGACGGTGGGCCAGCGCGATGTCGACGTGCGAGCGCGCCACTGAGTGCAGCCAGCCGAGGACCCCCTCCCGACCCTCGCCCTCGGGGAGCGGCGGGACGCCGAGCTTCTGGAGCGTGCGCTCGACGAACGAGATGTGCTCGTCGGGGATCATCGCCTTCAGGTCGACCGACGTGCCCTCGGTGGGGATCTTCATCGGCATGACCACGTCGACGCCGTACGGCTTGCCGTCGGTGTTCTCGTCGAGCCAGGTGAGCGTCCGCTCGAGCTCCTCGGGGTCGTTGAAGCGGACGCAGCCGAGCACGCCGAGACCACCGGCCTTGCTGACCGCGGCGGCGACGTGCTCGGACGGGGTGAACGCGAAGATCGGGTACTCGATCCCGAACTCTTCGCAGAGGTTGGTGTGCACGTTCTCTCCTCAGTTCCTCCGATATCGGTATGGGTTCGGGGGTGTATTCCGCGCCCGGTCCATACCGATATCGGTGTGTCAGGCGGGGGCGGGGGCCGTGCGGGCCTCGGTCGCGAGCTCCTTGGCCCTCGGGTAGTTGGCCTTGCCGGTGGCGCTGCGCGGGATCTCCGGGACGTAGGTGACCGACCGGGGCAGCTTGTAGCCCGAGAGGCCGGCCCGCAGGAACGTCCGGAGCTCGTCCACGTCGGGACGGTTCTCGCCCCTCGGCTGGATCACGGCGGAAACGGCCTGGCCGTAGTTCTCGTCCGCGATGCCGACGACGAGCACGTCGTACACGTCCGGGTGCGCCTTGAGCGCCATCTCGACCTCTTCGGGATAGACCTTCTCCCCGCCGGTGTTGATGCAGTTCGACCCGCGACCGAGCAGGGTGACCTTGTTGTCGGCCTCGATCCGGGCGAAGTCGCCGGGCACGGAGAAGCGCGTGCCGTCGATCTCGATGAAGGTGCGTGCGGACTTCTCCGGGTCCTTGTAGTAGCCGAGCGGCACCGACCCCGAACGAGCCAGCCTGCCGACCGCGCCCACGTTGGTGGCCAGGTCGAGGATCTGGTTGCCCTCGTCGAGGATGACCGACTCGGCACCGAGACTGACCACGCAGCCCTCGCCCTTGATGTTCTCGGCGTCCTGGAGACCGGTGCCCTGGAAGCCCGTCTCCGAGCTGCCCACCGAGTCGGTGAAGAACGTGTTCGGGAACGCCGCCATCCAACGCTCCTTGACCGGCCGGCTGAAGATCGCCGCGCTGCTCGCCACCGCGACCAGCGACGACCCGTCGTAGTCACCGGAGTCGTAGGCCTCGATGAGCGGCCGGGCCATCGCGTCGCCGGTCATGAAGATCAGCTGCACCTTGTTGCTCTCGACCGTCCGCCAGACCTCGTGCGGGTCGAACTTGGGCGCCAGGATCGTCAGGTGCCCGCCGAACAGGTGCATCAGCATCGCCGCCTGCGCACCTCCGTGCATCAGGGGGCTGAGCGGGAACGTGACCATCGGCTCGGTCTCGGCGGCCTTCTTCGACTGGTCGAGCTCGGCGAGCCGCTCCCCCGTCATGAAGTCGATGCCCCCGCCGAGCACGCGCCAGAAGTCCTCGTGACGCCACATCACGCCCTTGGGCATCCCGGTCGTCCCGCCGGTGTAGACGATGTAGAGGTCGTCGGGGCTGCGCTCGCCGAAGTCTCGTTCGGTGCTCTGCCCGGCCAGGGCGTCCGCCCAGAGAACCCCGTCGTACGACGTCACGTCCGCCGCGCTGTCCGGCTCCGTCGGATCCGGCATCACCACGATCGTGCCGAGCTTCTCGCACTTCGGAGCGGTCGCCGCGACGAGCGGGGCGTAGGGGCGTTCGTGCACCAGCGCCACGATGTCGGAGTTGTCGAAGAGGTAGTCGAGCTCCGCCTCGACGTAGCGGTAGTTCACGTTGATCGCGACCGCCCGGATCTTGAACACCGCAAGCAGCGCCACGACGTGCTCGACGCTGTTCTTCGCATAGATGCCGACGTGGTCCCCGGCACCGACACCACGGCTGCTCAGGAAGTGCGCCAGCTGGTTGGCCTCTGCCTCGAGCTCCGCGTAGGTGACCTTGCGGTCCCCTACCTGGATCACGGGTCGGTCCGGGACCACATCGACGGCGTGCTCGAAGAGGTCTGCGATGTTGATAGCCACGGGAGCAGACTAGAACACGTTCTTGTTTTTGACTAGAGTGGTCGAACCACTCCCAGAGCCGAGTCCCGGAGGACCCCTGATGCCCGCTGACGCCACCGGCCAGCCGCACTGCCTCGTCGAGCGGGAGGGGCACACCCTCGTCGTCACGATGAACCGTCCGGAGGCCAAGAACGCTCTCTCGGGACCGATGATGGAGATCATGACCGAGGCCTGGGAGCGGGTGAACTCCGATCCCGACATCCGGGTCGCGATCCTCACCGGCGCCGGTGGCGCGTTCTGCGCGGGCGCCGACCTGAAGGCGATGGGCTCCTCCCACCCCGGCGACAGCTTCTCCGGCGGCGGCTGGGACCTCTCGGTGATCAAGTCGCTGCTCAAGGGCTTCCGGCTCACCAAGCCGCTGATCGCGGCGGTCGAGGGGCCCGCCATCGCCGGCGGCACCGAGATCCTGCAGGCCACCGACATCCGGGTGGCCGGCGAGAGCGCGAAGTTCGGCGTCTCCGAGCCGAGGTGGGGGCTCTACCCGCTGGGTGGCTCCGCCGTACGGCTCCCCCGCCAGCTCCCCTACACGGTTGCCGCCGACCTGCTGCTGACCGGGCGCCACATCACCGCCCGGGAGGCACTCGACTTCGGCCTGGTCGGGCATGTGGTCCCCGACGGCACCGCGCTGGACAAGGCGCGCGAGCTGGCCGAGATCATCTGCGCCAACGGGCCGCTCGCCGTCCAGGCCATCCTGCGCACGATCCGCGACACCGAGGGCATGCACGAGAACGAGGCGTTCAAGCTCGACGCCGAGGTGGGCATGCCCGTCTTCATGAGCGAGGACGCGAAGGAAGGCCCCCGCGCCTTCGCCGAGAAGCGCAGGCCCGACTTCAAGGGTCGATGAGCGCGACACCCTCGAAACTGGCGCGACGGCAGCATCCTGGCGCTGCATGATGTCGGCATGGCATCCACGCTCGACCAGGTCGCGTGGCCGGTGCGCACCGAGCGACTGACGATCCGTCCGGCTCGGAAGAGCGACCTCGAAGCGACCTGGCGTTTCCGCAGCGACGAGTCGGTCAGCTGGTGGCTGACCTCCATCCCCGCCACGCTCGAGGAGTACCGCGCCAAGTTCGAGGACCCTGACCGGCTCGCCAAAGGACTCGTCGTGGAGCTGGACGGCGAGGTGATCGGCGACCTGATGCTCGCGATCTCGGACGGCTGGGCCCAGATCGAGGTCGCCGACCAGGCGGCGGGGACACAGGCGGACCTCGGCTGGGTGCTGGATCCCGCCTACGGGGGCCACGGCTACGCGACGGAGGCGGTCGAGGCACTGCTCCGCATCTGCTTCGAGGACCTGGGGCTGCGGCGGGTGGTTGCCGGTTGCTTCGCCGCCAACGTCGCCTCCTGGCGGCTGATGGAGCGGGTCGGGATGCGGCGCGAGATCCACGCGGTGCGGGAGTCGCTGCACCGGACCGAGGGTTGGCTCGACGGCCTCGGCTACGCCCTGCTCGCCGACGAGTGGCGTGCCGCCAGAATGTCCCGATGAGCATCCGCATCGTCCGGTTCGAGCCCCACCACGTGCTCGACTTCGAGGCAGCCATCGCCGATCCGGACGTGGGTCGTCACACCCCGATCCCCTTCCCCGCACCCGCCGGCTACGGGGAGACCTGGCTGGGGCGCTACGAGACCGGGCGCGCGGACGGCACCAAGGAGGCGTTCGCGATCGTCGACGAGGACGACCGGTTCCTCGGCATCGCCGTTGCAGCAGCGATCAACTCGGCCGCCCGCGAGGCCGAGCTCGGCTACCTGGTCGCGCCCTGGGCCCGCGGCCGCGGCGCTGCGACTGCCGCCCTGCTCCAGCTCACCCGCTGGGCCTTCGACGAGCGGGGCATCGCCCGGGCCAGCCTGCACATCAACGTCGGCAACGAGGGCTCTCGACAGGTGGCCCGGCGAGCCGGTTACTCGCTCGAGGGTGTGCTCCGGTCGACCTGGCTCAAGGACGACGTCCGGGTGGACACGGAGGTGTGGTCGCGCCTGCCGGACGACCCCGAGCCGGCGTACGTCGGGTAGCCGGGTCAGCCGACCGCGCGGGACTGCTCGTCCCAGAACTGCTTGCGCAGCGCCTTCTTGTCCGGCTTCCCGAGTGCCGTCAGCGGGAGCGACTCTGCGACGATCACCTGCTTCGGGGACTGGACGGCACCCTTGCGTTCCTTGACCGCGGCCCGGATCTCCTCGGTCAGCGACGCCACGGCTTCGGGACTCGCGTCGGCGTCCGACCGCAGTACGACGACCGCGGTGACCGCCTCGCCCCACTTCTCGTCCGGCACGCCGACCACACCCACCTGCGCCACCGCGGGGTGCTCCGCGATCACGTCCTCCACCTCGCGCGGGAAGACGTTGAAGCCGCCGGTCACGATCATGTCCTTGGTGCGGTCGACGATGTACCAGAAGCCGTCCTCGTCGGCCTTCGCCACATCGCCGGTGTGCAGCCACCCGTCGCGGAACGTCTCGGCCGTCTCGTCGGGGAGATTCCAGTAGCCCTGGGCCAGCACGGGGCCGGCCACGCAGACCTCGCCGGGCTCGCCGACGGGAACGGGCTTCCCGTCGGCGTCGAGCAGCGCGGTGCGCAGGAACGGGCTCGGCCGGCCGCAGCTCGCGAGCCGCTCCGGCCGCTCGAGGTCGTGATCGGCCTTGCCGAGGTAGGAGATCACCATCGGGCACTCGGACTGGCCGAAGTACTGCGCGAAGATCGGGCCCCAGCGGCGGATCGCCTCCGCGAGCCGGACGGGGTTGATCGCGGACGCGCCGTAGTAGACGGTCTCGAGGCTGCTCAGGTCGGCCGTCACGGAGTCCGGGTGGTCCATCAGCGCGTAGAGCATGCTGGGCACCAGCATGGTGGCGGTGATCCGCTCCTCCGAGATCGTGCGCAGCACCTCGCCCGGGTCGAACCTCGGCAGCACGACCATCGACCCGCCGGCCATCAACGTGGGCACGAAGAACGCGGCACCCGCGTGGCTCAGCGGTGTGCACATCAGGAACTTCGGCCGCTCCGGCCACTCCCACTCCGCGAGCTGGACCTGGGTCATCGCGGCCATCGACGAGGCGGTGCCGACGACGCCCTTCGGCTTGCCGGTCGTGCCACCGGTGTAGGTGACGCTGACGACCGCGTCGGGCGCCAGGTCGGCCACCTCGAGCGGCGCCGCGGACTTGGTGGCGGCCAGGGCGGCCAGGTCGGTCCCGACCTCGGCCGGCCCGAAGGTCAGCACCCGGGTCAGCGACGGGACGCGCTCGACGAGGAGCCTCGCCCGCTCGACGAACGCCGGGTTCGGGTCGATGACCAGCGTCTCGATGCCGGCGTCGGCGAGCACGTAGGCGTGGTCCTCGAGCGACCCCAGCGGGTGGAGCGCCGTACGGCGGAGGCCGAGCATCTGCCCGGCCCCGATCACCACCAGCACCTCGGGCCGGTTCAGGGCGAGCAGCCCGACCGGGCTGCCGGTGCCGATCCCGAGGTCCTCGAACGCCGCGATGTACCGGCTCATCTCGTCGGCGAGGTCGCCACCCGTCAGCGTCTGGTCGCCCAGGTGCAGCACCGGAGCGTCCCGGTGCCGGCGGAGGGCGGCCGCCATCAGGTGGCCGAGGTGCGGTGCGGCGTGCAGGTCGGTCATGCACCGAGGCTAGAACGTGTTGCAGAAATCGGCAACGGACCGTCTCAGCCGAGCACGACCTCAGCGACCTGACGGACTTCCTCCGGCGACTTCAGGGTGAGCACCAGCATGGTCACTCCGGCCGCCTCCCAGCGCAAGATGTCCTCGCGCACCTCGTCGGCGCTGCCGATGATCGTGATCTCCGCGATCAGCTCGTCGGGCACCAGTGCGGCGGCCTCGTCCTTGCGGCCGGCCAGGTAGTGCTCCTGGATCTGCGTCGCGACGTCCTCGTAGCCCATCCGCTCGAAGACGGTCTTGTGGAAGTTCTGCTCCTTGGCGCCCATGCCCCCCATGTAGAGCGCGATCCACGGCCGCATCGCGTCGTAGGTCGCCTCCTTGTCGTCGGTGATGATCAACTGCGTCGTCGCGGCGATCTCGAAGGTCTCCCTGGTACGACGGGCGCCCGGCCGGGCGAACCCCTCGTCGAGCCAGCCGTGGTACATGTCGGCCACCCGCGGCGAGAAGTAGATCGGCAGCCAGCCGTCCGCGATCTCCGCCGCGAGGGCGACGTTCTTCGGCCCCTCGGCGCCCATCCACACGGGGAGATCGGGCCGGAGCGGGTGCACGATCGGCTTCAGCGGCTTGCCCAGGCCGACCGACCCCTCGCCCGTGTAGGGCAGGGGGTAGTGCGGACCGTCGCTGGTCACCGGCGCTTCACGCGCCATCACCTGACGGATGATGTCGATGTACTCGCGGGTGCGCGCGAGCGGCTTCGCGAACGGCCGGCCGTACCAGCCCTCGACGACCTGGGGGCCCGAGACGCCGAGGCCCAGGATGACTCGCCCGCCGGAGAGGTGGTCGAGCGTCAGCGCGTGCATGGCGCACGACGTCGGCGTCCGCCCGGACAGCTGCACGATCGACGTGCCGAGCTTGATCCGGCTGGTCCGGTGGCCCCACCACGCGAGCGGCGTGAACGCGTCCGAGCCCCAGGCCTCGGCTGCGAAGACCGCATCGAAGCCCGAACGCTCGGCCTCCTCGACGAGCTCCCCGACACCCTCCGGAGGTTGCGCGCCCCAGTACCCCAGCTGCAGTCCGAGCTTCACCACCGACCACCGACCTTCCACCTGAACGCCCGGCTCGTGGCGAGACGGGACTTGTCATCCAAGACTAGAACCTGTTTCACTTTACTCATGCCAGGCACCCTGAGCGCACCCCTGAAGGTGGAGTTCGACTACACCCGTTCGCTGGGCCCGGTCCTCTCGAGGTTCATGACCGGTCTGCGCAACCAGACCATCCTCGGCTCCCGGGCCGCCGACGGTCGAGTGCTCGTCCCACCCACCGAGTACGACCCGGTCAGTCACGAGGCGCCCACCGACTTCGTCGAGGTCGGCCAGAGCGGCACCGTGCAGACGTGGACGTGGGTCTCCTCCCCCGTCGCCGACCAGCCCCTGGACCGGCCGTTCGCGTTCGCGCTCGTGCTGCTCGACGGCGCCGACACCCCGATCCTGCACGCCGTCGACGCCGGCTCCCCCGACGCGATGTCGACCGGCATGCGCGTCCGCGTCCGCTGGACCGACGACCCGCAAGGCCACATCCGCGACTTCCTCTTCGAACCCGAGGGAGCCTCCGGCCGACGCGCCGCCCAAGCGACCGCCGGCGTGACCGGGAGCAGCGGCGCCGCCGCCGGCGGCGACGTCACCGGGATCATCACCCCGGTGCGGCTCGCCTACACGTACGCCGCCTCCCAGGAGGAGTCGCGGTTCTACCGCGGCCTCGCCGAGGGCAAGATCCGCGGCCAGCGCTGCCCGAAGTGCCAGAAGGTCTACGTCCCGCCCCGCGGCGCGTGCCCGGTCGACGGAGTGCCGACCACCGACGAGGTGGAGCTGCCCGACCACGGCATCGTCACGACCTACTGCATCGTGAACGTGCCGTTCCTGGGCCAGCGGATCACGCCTCCCTACGTGTCGGCGTACATCCTGCTCGAGGGCGCGGACATCGCGTTCCTGCACCTGATCCTGGGATGCGACCCGTCCGAGGTCCGGATGGGCATGCGCGTCGAGGCCGTGTGGCGCCCCCGCGACGAGTGGGGCACCACGATCGAGAACATCGACCACTTCCGACCGACCGGCGAGCCCGACGCGCCGTTCGAGTCCTACGCGAACCACCTCTAGGAGTGACACGTGCGTGACGTAGCGGTCGTGGGTTTCGCCCAGCGGCAGATGGCGACGTTCGATGGCTCACCGACGATGGTGGAGCTGCTCGTGCCGATCTTCGGCGAGCTGTGGGAGCAGACCGGCTGGACCAAGAGCGACATCGGCTTCTTCTGCTCGGGATCCTCGGACTACCTGGCCGGACGGTCGTTCTCGTTCGTCTCCGCGATCGACGCGATCGGCACCCTCCCGCCGGTGAACGAGTCGCACGTGGAGATGGACCCGGCGTGGGCGCTCTACGAGGCCTGGGTGAAGATCCAGACCGGCGAGGTGGACACCGCACTCGTGTACGGCTTCGGCAAGGCGTCGGCCGGCCGGCTGCGCCGGGTGCTGTCGCTGCAGCTCGACCCGTACCTCACCGCACCGCTGTGGCCCGACACCGTCTCCCTCGCGGCGCTCCAGGCCCGCGCCGGCCTGGACGCGGGCTTGTGGGACGAGAAGGAGCTCGCCGAGGTGGTCGCCCGCAACCGGGCGTCCGGCGCCACGAATCCGTACGCCGTCCTCGGCGGCGCGGTCGACGTGGCGGACCTGCTGGCCGAGCCGATGTTCTCCGACCCGCTGCGCAAGCACGACTGCGCACCGGTGACCGACGGGGCGGCCGCCGTCGTGCTCGCCGCCGGCGACCGCGCCCGCGATGCCTCGGAGCGCCCCGCCTGGATCACCGGGATCCAGCACCGCGTCGACGCCCAGTCGCTCGGGCTGCGCGACCTGACCCGGTCCCCCTCGACGGCCGCCGCCGTCCAGCCCCTCGACCTGTCGGGGGTCGACACCGCGGAGCTGCACGCGCCGTTCAGCCACCAGGAGCTGATCCTGCGCAGCGAGCTCGGCCTCGCCGACGACGTGGCGGTCAACCCGTCGGGCGGCGCACTGTGCAGCAACCCCATGTTCGCCGCGGGGCTGATCCGCATCGGCGAGGCGGCGGACCGGATCTGGTCCGGAGACTCCGACCGGGCCGTCGCGCACGCGACCTCCGGACCGGCCCTCCAGCAGAACCTCGTGTGCACCCTGGAAGGTGGTCGGTGATGGGCAAGCAGCTCGCCGCGGTGATCGGGGTCGGCCAGACCCACCACCGGGCCAAGCGCGAGGACGTCTCCATCGCGGGGCTCTGCCGCGAGGCGGTCGACCGGGCGTTGGCCGACGCCGGGGTCGGCTTCGACGACATCGACGCCGTGGTCGTGGGCAAGGCACCCGACCTGTTCGAGGGCGTGATGATGCCCGAGCTCTATCTCGCCGAAGCGCTCGGCGCGGTCGGCAAGCCGCTGCTGCGCGTGCACACCGCCGGTTCGGTGGGCGGTTCGACGGCGATCGTCGCGGCCAGCCTCGTCCAGGCCGGCGTGCACCGGCGCGTGCTGGCTGTGACGTTCGAGAAGCAGTCGGAGTCCAACGCGATGTGGGCGCTGTCCGTGCCGGTCCCCTTCGTGATGCCGGTCCACGCGGGCGCCGGTGGGTACTTCGCCCCGCACGTGCGCTCCTACATCCGCCGCTCCGGAGCGCCGCAGCACGTCGGCGCGATGGTGGCCGCGAAGGACCGCCGCAACGCGTGCAAGAACCCCTACGCGCACCTGCACCAGCCGGACACGACCATGGAGTCGGTGATGGCGTCGCAGATGCTGTGGGACCCGATCCGGTACGACGAGACCTGTCCCTCCTCGGACGGGGCCTGCGCGGTCGTCATCGGGGACGAGGCCGCGGCCGCCACTGTCGACAACCCGGCCTGGATCCACGCCACCGCGATGCGGACCGAGCCGACCACCGCCGCGGAGCGCGACCAGGTGAACCCGCAGGCCGGCCGGGAGGCGGCGGCGGCGCTCTGGAAGCAGGCCGGCATCACCGACCCGCTGCGGGAGATCGACTGCGCCGAGATCTACGTTCCGTTCTCCTGGTTCGAGCCGATGTGGATCGAGAACCTCGGGTTCGCCTCCGAGGGCGAGGGCTGGAAGCTGACCGAGTCCGGCGAGACCGAGATCGGCGGCACCCTGCCGATCAACATGTCCGGCGGCGTACTGTCCTCCAACCCGATCGGCGCGTCGGGCATGCTGCGCTTCGCCGAGGCCGCTCTCCAGGTGATGGGTGAGGCCGGCGACCACCAGGTCGACGGCGCGCGTCGGGCACTCGGCCACGCGTACGGCGGCGGCTCCCAGTTCTTCGCGATGTGGGTCGTCGGCTCGGAGAAGCCCTCCGACTGACCGACGACGCAGCCCCCGCCGGCCTCACGGTCGACGGGGGCTGTGTCGTTCTCTGCGGCCAGTCGGTCAGACCGTGCCGTGTGCCTTGCGGCGGGCGATCATCGTGGCGCCGGCGCCGAGCAGGCCGAGACCGGCAGCCGCGGCGAGGCCGATCTGGCCGGCACCCGTCTGGGGCAGGATCCCGGCGACGGGGCCCAGCACGGCCGGGGCGCGGTTGGCGCTCGCCTCGGCTCCCAGCACCTCACCGTCGTTCTGCTGGGTGGTGGCGAACTCCTCGACACCGGCGATCACCGGCTCCTCGAGGACGGCCTGGTCGTCGGTCTCGTCCGCCGGGACCTCCTCCACCGGGGTCTCCTCCGCGGGGAGCTCCTCCACCGGGGTCTCGTCACCGGGCGTGTCGCCGCCGGGCGTGGTGCCCGGGGCGGGCTCCTCCTCCGCAGCCACCTCGTCCGTGGGGCAGCCGTCGGCCGGGACCGGGTAGAGATCGCCGTGCGCCTCGTGGGCACGCAGGGCATGCTCGTCGAAGGTGAGCTCGTTGTAGCCGCCGTTGCCCAGCACGTGGCAGACGGTCACCCGGACGTGGCCGGGCTTGTCGCCGTCGTCGTACTTCGGGGGCCGCACGTCGTCCGAGGACTCGGGGCACCCGTCGGCCGGGACCGGGTAGAGGTCGCCGTGCTTCGTGTGTGCTTCGAAGGCGTTGGTCGTCGAAGGTGAGCTCGTTGTAGCCGCCGTTGCCGAGCAGGTGGCAGACCGTGACCGGGGTGTGCCCGTTGCCGCGCTCGTCACCCTGGCCCTTGCTCTTCTCCCCCTTGGCCGGCTTGTCGGCCTTGGCCGCGGTGGAGTCGCCGTGGTTCGACTTGGCCTTGCCGTTGTCGTGGTCGGCCAGCGCGGGGGCGATCGCACCCATGGTCATCAGGACCGTGGCCGTGGCGGCGGCCGCCGTACGGAGCACCGTGTGCTTCTTCGTCGACATCTCTCTCAACCTTCCATCCCCCTGGCCCGAGATCGGCTGGGACCAGAACCCTTGTGTGGTTGCCGACCTGGTGAGGCCGGCGAGGACTCAACGCCGACACAGCACGAGGGTTACGTGGCAATCGTCCGGATCCAGGAGTTCTCGACCACCGGTCTAGACCGGATTGTCGAAAGTGCACCGCGACAGGTCACAAACTGGTTTGGAACGCCCGCCCCTGGGGGAAATTGGCGCGTCCGTTCGGGCGACGACGACAGATCTCACTCCCCCGAGTCAGCCGCGCCGCGAAGCTTCTCGAGCCGGGCCTGGAGCAGGCCGAGCCGGTGCGCGTTGCCGTGCAGCTCGAGGTACCCGGTCCCGAAGATGGCCAGCAGCGAGTCGTCGAGCCGGCGCACCGCTCCGGGTGGGTAGCGGTAGTCCATCCGCGCGTTGATCGCCGCACCGTCGACCGAGGTGAGCAGGCCGGCGAGCTCGTCGAGCGAAGTGATCCCGAGCTCGAGGAGCAGTCCCGAGATCCACTCGTAGTGGTCGGTGCGGGACCAGCCCGCTTCGGCGTACTGGCCGGCCAGGAAGTTCGCGAGGTCCTGGGCGCTGATCCGCGGGTCGGTGACGTCCGCCTCCGCGGGCTGCTCCGGCACGGCCGCCTGCAGCTGGTCGCGGATCATCGAGAACTCGCGGTCGGCGAGCTCGAGCAACCCGGCCGCGAGGGTGAACCTGCGGTCCAGCTCGGGGACGTGCTCCTCCGGGATGGTGCCCTTGTAGCGGATCGCGTGCTCGAACTCGGCCCAGGCGTGCTGGAGGATCGTGCGGACCTGGACCTGCGCGCGACGGCGGCGAAGACGGTCGTGCGCCGGCGGCACGCTCCTCGTCGGGTCGACCGCGACGAGCAGGTGCCGACTGGCGTAGCCCCACCGTCCCTCTCGGGCGGTCTCCTCGCCCATGTCCCGGTCGTCGAGGACCCTCAGCTGGTCGCCCAGCAGGTCGGCCACCGCCGCGACGTCGCTGTGCAGATAGGTGATCACGCGGACGCCGATCTGGTCGGTGATCTCCTCGAGCGGGTCGGTGTAGAGCGGTCGACCGTCGACGGTGCGGTCGGCCTTCGCAGCAAAGGAGGCGACGCTCTTGGCGCGGCCGGTGACACTCAGGTAGTTGATGCCGGCGTCGTCGAGCAGGGTCGTCACCATCTCGACGAACCCCTCGGTCACCTCGCGCAGCTGCGGCTGCATCTCGGCGTAGGCGCGGACCGCCTCGCGGACCGGGTCGTTGTCTGCGGCGGACTGCTCCACCGCCGCCGGCTCGGTCGGCGACTCCTGCTGGTCCTGGTCGCGCGGGACGCGGGGGGTCGGCGTGTGGCCGTCCGGAAGGGTCGGCGTGACGATGTAGCCGGTGGCGAGGTCGCCGTACGTGGTGACGAGGTCGGGCCGGCGTACGGCGAACAGCGCCACGTAGGCGCAGACCACGGCGTCCACCTGGTCCTCGGCTCGCCGCAGGTCGCTCTTGCGCTCCGCCGTGGCGATGCCGTCGCGGAGGCTTCGCCAGTCCGGGTGGTCGGTGAGGCGCAGGGCCACCGCGGCGTCCTCGAGGCCCTCGAGGAGCGCGGTGAGCCGGAGCAGCTCGGCGCGCAGGAGCTCGAGCGTGCGACCGGGCTTGTTCTTGTACTTCAACGTGCGTCCGAGGCGGAACAGTGCCACGGTCGCCGGGTGCGGGTAGACCTCGATGGCCCGACGCGGCGACCTCGAGGCAGGGTCGATGTCGAGCCCGAGCCGCTGGGCGAGCCTGGCCCCGCGCGGGACGTCGGCGAACTCCGGCTTGCCGGTGTTCGAGGGGTGCGCGCCGGCGTCGAACCGGGCGAAGTCACGGTTGAGCGCAGCTTCGCAGGGCCGGTTGCCTGCGGCGTTGTCGACCACCAGCGGGGCGTCGATCGCCACGAGGCAGGCGCCGGCGACGTACTCCTCCAGCGCCTCCGCGATGCTCTCGTCGGTGTCGTGCGCGGACACGCGCAGCAGCCGGCCGGCCGGGTCGAGGACGGCGAGGCCGGTGGGCTTGTTCTCGCCCCAGGCGAGGTCGAGACCGACGAAGTACATGGGGCCACCCTGTCAGAACCAGCGAGGCCCCCGGGTGTGCGTGACACCGGGGGCCTCGAAGCGAGGAGGGCTACTTGTAGTTGACCTGCAGGTCCTTGATGCCGTTGATCCACCCGGACCGCAGCCGGCGGGGCTCGCCGGCCTTGGAGATGTCCGGCGCGAAGTCCGCGAGCGCGTTGAGGATCAGCTTCACCTCGAGACGGGCCAGGTTGGCGCCGATGCAGTAGTGCGCCCCATGTCCGCCGAAGGCGAGGTGGGGGTTCGGGTCACGCATGATGTCGAAGGCGTCCGGGTCCTCGAACACGTCCGCGTCGTGGTTGGCCGAGGCGTAGAAGAGCCCGACCCGCTGGCCCTTCTTGACCAGCTGGCCGCCGACCTCGACGTCGTTGAGCGCCGTGCGCTGGAAGACCGTCACCGGAGTCGCCCAGCGGATGACCTCGTCGACCGCGGACTCAGGGCGCTTCTCCTTGAACAGCTCCCACTGCTCGGGGTTCTCGAAGAAGGCGTTCATCCCGTGCGTGATCGCGTTGCGCGTCGTCTCGTTGCCGGCGACGGTCAGCAGGATCACGAAGTAGCCGAACTCGTCGTCGGACAGGGCGTGGCCGTCGACGTCCGCGTGGACCAGCTTGGTGACGATGTCGTCGCGCGGGTTCTCCTTGCGGTCGGCCGCCATCGCCATCGCGTAGGTGAGGATCTCGATCGACGCGGCCTCCGGATCGACGTCGTACTCGGGGTCGTCGTACCCGAGCATCTGGTTCGACCAGTCGAACAGCTTCTTGCGGTCCTCCTGGGGAACGCCCAGCAGGTCGGCGATCGCCTGAAGCGGCAGCTCGGCGGCGATGTCCTCCACGAAGTTGCCGGAGCCGCGCTCGACGGCCTCCTTGATGATCGACTGCGACCGGGTGGCGAGGTTCTCGTGCAGCGCGCCGATCGCCCGGGGCGTGAAGCCGCGCGAGATGATCCCGCGCACCTTGGTGTGGTCCGGCGGGTCGATGTTGATCAGCATCACCCGCTGAGCCTCGACCTGGTCGCGCGTCATGTCCGGGGCGAACCGGATGATCGCGCCGTTCTCAGCGGTCGAGAAGTCCTTGTTGTTCTTCGACACCGCAGCGACGTCGGCATGCTTGCTCACCGCCCAGTAGCCGGTGTCGTTGAAGCCCGACCTCGCAGCCTCGGTCTGCTCCACCCAGAAGACCGGGGCCGTCTCCCGAAGAACGAGGAACTCCTCGTGCGGCACACGTTGTTCGTAGATCTCGGGATCGGTGGGGTCGAAACCCTCAGGGACTGACGTGGACAACAGAGAACCTCCGCGAATCTGGAACACGTTCTAGAAGTGTCGCACATCACGAACGGCCAGCGGAAGCCTTTCTCGAGCGGAGTTCTCGACATTTCTCGTTGTCGACCAAGCGAGAACATGTTCTACTTTGGGAGAGAAGAACCGGCGCTCCCCGCGCCCTGGAAGGAGTCCCGATGGGCAACCCGGTCATCGTCGAGGCGGTCCGCACCCCTCTCGGTCGCAGGCGCGGCTGGCTGGCCGGCCTGCACGCCGGCGAGCTGCTCGGGGCGGCCCAGACGGCGGTGATCGAGCGAGCCGGCCTGGACCCCGACCTGGTCGACCAGGTGATCGGCGGCTGCGTCACCCAGGCCGGCGAGCAGTCCAACGACATGGTCCGCCGGGCATGGCTGCACGCCGGGCTTCCCCAGCGCACCGGCGGCATGACCGTCGACGCCCAGTGCGGCTCGGCCCAGCACGCCACCCATCTCGTCGCCTCGTTGATCGCCTCCGGCGCGATCGACACGGGCGTCGCCTGCGGCATCGAGTCGATGAGCCGGATCGGGCTCGGCGCCAACGTCGCGCCCGGCACCGGCGACCCTCGGCCGGCCAGCTGGTCGATCGACATGCCCAACCAGTTCGAGGCGGCCGACCGGATCGCCGCCAACCGTGGCTTCACCCGTGAGCAGATCGACGCGTTCGGCCTGGCCTCGCAGCAGAAGGCGCGGGCCGCCGTCGACGAGGGTCGTTTCAAGCGCGAGATCACCGCCGTCGAGGCGCCGGTGCTCGACGACGAGGGCAAGCCCACCGGAGAGACCCGGTTGGTCGACACCGACCAGGGCCTGCGCGACACCACCCTCGAGGGCCTCGCCAGCCTCAAGCCGGTGCTCGCGGATGGCCTCCACACGGCCGGGACGTCCTCCCAGATCAGCGACGGCGCATCGGCGGTACTGCTGATGGACGAGGAGAAGGCACGCGCTCTCGGACTCAGACCGCGGGCCCGGATCGTGTCGCAGTGCCTCGTCGGCTCCGACCCCTACTTCCACCTCGACGGCCCGATCGACGCGACGAGGTGGTTGCTCGAGCGCAGCGGGATGAGCATCGGTGACCTCGACCTGTTCGAGGTCAACGAGGCTTTCGCAGCCGTGGTGATGTCGTGGGCGTCGGTCCACCGGCCCGACCCTGAGCGGGTCAACGTCAACGGTGGCGCGATCGCGCTCGGTCACCCGGTCGGCAGCACCGGCACCCGCCTGATCACCACCGCCCTGCACGAGCTCGAGCGCCGCGACGCCTCGACTGCCCTGATCTCCATGTGCTGCGGCGGTGCGATGGCCACCGGCACCATCATCGAGCGCGTCTGAGGTTGGGCTCACATGGGCGTACTCGAGTACTCGGTCTGGATCAACGCTGCGCCGGAGCAGGTGTGGCGGACCTACGTCGATCCCACCCGCATCCCAGACTGGCAGACCGGGAAGCCCGTGATCGGGGATGTCCAGGGTGCGCCCGGCGAGCCCGGCTCGACGTACGTCTCGAGGCGCGGCCCGCTCGTGGCACATACAACGGTGCTGACAGCCGACGCCCCGGCCGAGCTGGTGACATGGACAGACGCATACCTCGGTCTGCAGTTCGAGGTCATCTCACGGCTCAGCGAGCTATCGGGCGGTACCGACCTTCAGCTTCGCGCTACGACGCACTGGCGCCGCCGCCTTGGTCCCGTCAGCAGGGTCGTGGAGATCGCCGTCCTGAGCCCTCGCGAGGGGCGGAAGGAGCTCGCCATGTTGAAGGCGCTCGTCGAGCTGGAAGCCTCGGCTTGATCGCTGCTCGGTCCCTGCCTCCACGCCGGGAGCTCAGTCGTCGAGCTCGGACGGCACGGCGACGGCGTCCACCAGGGCGCCGTTGCGCAGCACGGTGATCTCCATCCGCTCCCCGATCGACTCCTCGAAGAGGAGCCGCTGCAGGGACTGCGCGTCACCGAGCGGCGCGCCGGACACGGCCAGGATGAGGTCGCCGGGACGCAGACCGCTCGTCGCCGCCGGGCTCCCCGTGACCACCTCGACGACGCGCAGCGCCGAGCGCTGCCCGGTGCGGGTGGACCACTCGGGCGGCAGCGGGGCCGGGGACGTGACCAGGCCCAGGTACCCCCGCCGCACCCGGCCGTCGTGCATGAGCGCGTAGATGATCCGCCGGGAGGTGGCGTTGATCGGCACCGCGAGCCCGAGGCCGACACCCGCAACGGCGGTGTTGATCCCGACCACCCGCCCGCGTGAGTCGGCGAGCGCTCCGCCGGAGTTCCCGGGGTTCAGCGCGGCATCGGTCTGGATGACGTCCTCGACGATGCGGGTGGCATTGCGGGTGCGCACCGGCAGGGCACGACCGAGGCCGCTGACGACTCCGGCCGTGACGCTGCCCGCCATGCCGAGCGGGTTGCCCACGGCGACCACGAGGCTGCCGATGCGAAGGTCGTCCACGTCGCGGTACTCCGGGGGGTCCGCCGCCGGCCGATCGGTCCGCACCACCGCCAGATCGGCCAGCGGGTCGCGTCCGATGATCTCGAGCCGCGTGACGCTGCCGTCGGCGAACGTGGCCTCGCCCGTGTCCGCGGAGCCGACCACGTGGGCGTTGGTCAGCAGGTGGCCCTCGGCCGTGAGGACCACGGCCGAGCCGGAGGCCTCGCCGGACCGTCCGCGGCGCCGTACCGTGATGGCGGCCACTCGCGGCAGCAGTGCCTCGGCGACGCCGGAGACGATGCGCGAGTACGCGTCGAGGGCATCGTGGTCAGTCGGTTCCATGGCGTCGCTCCCCTCGCCCCGTGAGGGTTGAACGTGGCGGGACGGGGCCGTGTTCCCGTGCCTCGTTCGCCCTGGGCGTACACGGGGCCGCTCGGCGCTGCCGTCAACCGATGCCGGGCTCCACGACCTCGAGGATCGCGACCGGGATGGTCCGCCCTGCCTTCCGCGCGAACTTCGCGACCTCGGGCGCGGCGGCCAGGACGACGTCGTTCCACATCGCGTCCCGCTCCACGCCGAGCAGCTCACGGGGCCGCACCCGCACGCGCTCCGCCCTCACCTGGACGTCGGCCACGTCGACGTGTCGCAGGTTGCGGAACCAGTCGGGGTCCTGCGGCGAACCCGATCCGGTGCCCCACACGAGGAAGCCGTCGGCGGCGTCGAGGTAACGGACGCAGGTCGAGCGCGGCAGCCCCGTGCGCCGCCCGGGAGTGGTGAGCATCAGGACGTGGACGTTCCGGCTGCCGCTGGACAGCCTGCCGTCGAGGCGGCGGTACATCCACACGGCGATCCGGTTGCTGATCCTGGTCATCCTCCGGGAGCCCACGGCCCGAGGATCCTGCGCGGTCGACGGTGCGTCAACCTCCGTTCCGTGCAGCTGGGCTCAGGTGCCGTAGACAGGTTCGGGGACGACGGCGGCGGCGAGGAGCTCGCGTACGACGGCGCCGACGTCGCCCGACTCCCACCGGCGGCCGATGTCCTTGGCGGGACCGTGCCGCCAGCCCTCCTCGACGCAGATCCTGCCGCCCTCGACCTCGAGCACCCGGCCGGTGACGTCGGCCGAGTCCTCGCTGGCCAGCCAGGCGACCACAGGTGAGACGTTGGCCGGGTCCATCGCGTCGAAGCCGCTGTCCGGGCGGGCCATCGTGGCCGCGAAGGCCGCCTCGGTCATCCGGGTCCGGGCCGCCGGCGCGAGCGCGTTCACGGTGACGCCGTACCGGCCGAGCTCGGCCGCGGCGACCAGCGTCAAGCCGGCGATCCCGGCCTTCGCCGCGGAGTAGGTGCCCTGCCCGATCGAGCCCTGCAGGCCCGCGCCGGACGACGTGTTGATGATCCGCGCCTGCCGGGGCCGACCGGCCTTGGCCTCGTCACGCCAGTAGGCAGCCGCGTGCCGCAGCGGCGCGAAGTGGCCCTTGAGGTGCACGCGGATGACGGCGTCCCACTCGTCCTCGGTCGCGTTCACGAGCATCCGGTCGCGCAGGAAGCCGGCGTTGTTGACGAGCACGTCGAGGCCGCCGAACGTCTCGACGGCCTGGGCGACGAGCTGCCGCGCGCCCTCGAAGTCGGCGATGTCGTTGCCGTTGGAGACCGCCTCCCCACCCATCTCCTTGATCAGCGCGACGACCTCGTCGGCCGGACCGGACGAGGCTCCCTCCCCCGCGCCCGACGTGCCGAGGTCGTTGACCACGACCCTCGCGCCCTGGCGGGCCAGCTCGAGGGCGTGCTCGCGGCCGAGGCCGCGGCCGGCTCCGGTCACGATCGCGATCCGGCCTTCGCAGATCCTGGTCATGGGGTCCTCTCGATTCTGAAGAATTGACGTCTCGACGCCGGAAGGTGACGTCTCAACGGGCTGCGGCGGACAGGAACGGCGGGGGCTCGCCGCCGCCGTGCGCCGCGATCGTCGAGCCGCTGACGTAGCCGGCCAGCGGGGAGGCGAGGAACACCGCCACGTTGCCGATGTCGCGCGGGTCGGCGAGCCGCCCGAGCGGGATGGTGCCCTCGATCGCGGCCACCCCGTCGTCGCCGCCGTAGTGCAGGTCCGTCTGCTCGGTCCGGACCAGCCCGACGTCGATCGAGTTCACCCGCACCCTCGGCGCCCACTCGACGGCGAGGCTGGCCACCAGGCTGTCGATCCCGGCCTTGGCGGCGCCGTACGCCGCGGTCCCCGGGGACGGCCGCGTGGCGCTGATGCTCGACACCATCACGATCGCGCCACCGCCGTCCTGGCGCTGCATCACCGCGTTGGCGGCCTGCGACATCAGCAGTGGCGCGAGCAGGTTGAGCTCGACGATCTTGGCGTGGAAGCGCGGCGAGGCGTCGGCGGCCAGGGCGTACGGCGCGCCGCCCGCGTTGTTGACCAGCACGTCGAGGCGGCCGTGGTCGGCGACGATCCCGTCGACCAGCCCGCCCACCGCCTCGGCGTCGCGGACGTCGCAGGTCCGGTGCCCGGCGCTCCCCTCGACGCGATCCATCGGCGAGCGGGAGCACGTCAGCACGGTCGCGCCGGCGTCGACGAAGGCCTGCGTGATGCCGAGGCCGACACCGCGGGCGCCACCGGTCACCAAGACGATGCGACCGGTGAGGTCGAGGTCGAGCGGCACGGGCACTCCTTCCAGCGGAACCAAGCAAGTGTTAGGCTACCAAGCAAACGTTAGGTTTGGTAACCGGAAGGCATCGCGTTGGCCATCTCCTCGCAGCTGCGGGACGACCACATCCGCGTCGTGACCGTCGACTACCCCCCGGTGAACGCCCTGCCGGTGGCCGGCTGGTTCGCCCTCGCCGACGCGCTCGACGAGGCCGGCCGGGACCTGGACACCCACGTCGTCGTGCTCCGCGCCGAGGGCAAGGGCTTCAACGCCGGGGTCGACATCAAGGAGATGCAGGCCACCTCCGGCTTCGAGGCGCTGATCGGCGCCAACCGGGGCTGCTTCGCGGCGTTCAAGGCGGTCTACGAGTGCAAGGTCCCCGTCGTGGCCGCGGTCCACGGGTTCTGCCTCGGCGGCGGGGTCGGCCTGGTCGGCAACGCGGACACGATCGTGGCCTCCGACGACGCCTACTTCGGGGTCCCCGAGGTCGACCGCGGCGCGCTCGGCGCGGCCACCCACCTGTCCCGGCTCGTCCCGCCGCACCTGATGCGCACGCTCTACCTCACCGGCCGGACGATCACCGCCCAGGCGCTGGTGCCGCACGGCTCGGTGCTCGAGGTGGTCCCCCGGGACCGGCTCGACGACGCCGCCCTCGAGGTCGCCGGCGAGATCGCCGCGAAGGACACCCGGGTGATCCGTGCCGCCAAGGAGGCGATCAACGGCATCGACCCGGTCGACGTCAACCGCAGCTACCGCTTCGAGCAGGGCTTCACGATGGAGCTCAACCTCGCCGGGGTCGCCGACGAGCACCGCGACGCATTCGTCGCCACCGGGAAGGCGCTCGAGCAGTGAGCGAACGCCGGATGCGCGACAAGCGGATGACCATCGACCAGGTCGTGGGCGAGCTGAAGGACGGGATGACGATCGGCATCGGCGGCTGGGGCTCGCGCCGCAAGCCGATGGCGCTCGTGCGCGGCATCCTCCGCTCGGACCTCGAGGACCTGACCCTCGTGTCCTGGGGTGGCCCCGACGTCGGCCTGCTGCTCGCGGCCGGCAAGGTCCGCAAGGTCGTCTACGCGTTCGTGTCCCTCGACTCGATCCCGCTGGAGCCGCTGTTCTCCCGGGCCCGGCAGGAGGCGACGGCCGAGTTCGTCGAGTGGGACGAGGGGATGTTCCAGACCGGCCTGCGTGCCGCGGCACAGCGGCTGCCCTTCCTGCCGATGCGGGCGGGGCTCGGCTCCGACGTGCTCGTCAACGACCCGACGCTGAGGACGGTGCGGTCGCCGTACGCCGACGGGCAGGAGCTCGTCGCCGTACCGTCGCTCGACCTCGACGTGGCGCTCGTGCACATGAACCGGGCCGACCAGCACGGCAACGCGTCGTACCTCGGGCCGGACCCCTACTTCGACGACCTGTTCTGCATGGCCGCCGACCGGGCCTACGTGTCGACCGAGCAGGTCGTGGACACCGCGGGCCTCACCGTCGACACCCCGGTCCAGCGGCTGCTGCTCAACCGGATGATGGTCACCGGCGTCGTCGAGGCGCCGCGCGGCGCCCACTTCACCACCTGCACCCCCGACTACGAGCGCGACGAGACGTTCCAGAAGGCCTACGCCACCGCGGCCAAGGACCCCGCGACGTGGGCGGAGTTCGCGCAACGCTTCCTCTCCGGCAGCGAGCAGGACTACCACGACGCGGTCTCCGCGCTGCACGCCGAGGAGAACGGCTGATGGACGCCACGCGAGCAGAGGTCTGCGCCGCCGCGATCGCCGACTGCTTCGCCGACGACGGCGAGATCATGGCCAGCCCCATGGGCACCCTGCCGACGCTCGGGGCACGGCTCGCCCGGCTCACCAGCAACCCGGACCTGCTGATCACCGACGGCGAGTCGCTGATCCTGGCCGGCACTCCCCCGCTGGGCGCGTCGGCCGACGTGGTCGAGGGCTGGATGCCGTTCCGCGCGGTCTTCGACGTGGTCGCCTACGGCAAGCGGCACGTGATGATGGGCGCCACCCAGGTCGACCGCTGGGGCAACCAGAACATCTCCTGCATCGGACCGTGGGAGCGCCCGAAGCGGCAGCTGCTCGGCGTCCGTGGCGCCCCCGGCAACACCGTGAACAACCGCACGTCCTACTGGGTGCCGAAGCACACCGACCGGGTCGTCGTGGAGCAGGTCGACGTCGTCTCCGGCGTCGGCCACCGCCGCGCCGAGGAGGCCGGGCCGGCCGCGACCCGCTTCCACGACGTGCACCGCGTCGTGACGAACCTGTGCGTCCTCGACTTCCACGGCCCCGAGCACACCATGCGCCTGCTGTCGGTGCACCCGGGCGTCACCGTCGACGACGTGCTCGCCGCCAGCGGCTGCGAGGTCCACCGGGACGGCGAGGTCCCCGAGACGCGGCTGCCGACGCTCGAGGAGCTCGTCCTGATCCGCGAGGTGCTCGACCCCAGGGGCTACCGCGACCGCGAGGTGCCCCCGGCATGATCGACCAGCTGCTCCGCACGCCGCTCACCGAGCTCGCCGGCGTACGCCACCCCGTCGTGCAGACCGGCATGGGCTGGGTCGCCGGACCGCGCCTCGTCGCGGGCACCGCGAACGCCGGCGGGCTCGGCATCCTGGCCAGCGCCACCATGACGTACGACGAGCTGGAGAAGGCGATCGTCGAGGTGAAGGGCCGCACCGACCAGCCCTTCGGCGTCAACCTCCGGGCCGACGCCGCCGACGCCCCCGACCGGGTGAGGCTGCTGATCCGGCACGGGGTGAAGGTCGCCTCGTTCGCACTGGCGCCGAAGCGGGAGCTCATCGCCGAGCTCAAGGACCACGGCGTCGTGGTGATGCCCTCGGTGGGCGCCGCCCGGCACGCCGAGAAGGTCGCCTCCTGGGGCGCCGACGCGGTGATGATCCAGGGCGGCGAGGGCGGCGGCCACACCGGGCCGGTGCCCACGACGCTGCTGCTCCCCACCGTGCTCGACGCGGTCGACATCCCGGTCGTCGCGGCCGGGGGCTTCTTCGACGGCCGCGGTCTCGCGGCGGCGCTGGCCTACGGCGCTGCCGGGATCGGGATGGGCACGAGGTTCCTGCTCACCCAGGACAGCACCGTCCCCGACGCCGTGAAGGCCGAGTACCTCAAGCGCGACCTGACCGGCACCGTCGTCACCGACAAGGTCGACGGGATGCCGCACCGGATGCTGCGGACCGGGCTGGTCGAGGAGCTCGAGGAGTCGCGTGCGGTACGCCGCGTCGTCCCCACCGCCCGGCGCACGCTCGCCTTCAAGCGGATGAGCGGGATGACCTGGCGGCAGCTCGCCGCCGACGGCCGCGCGATGAAGCACGGCGGTGACCGGTCCTGGTCGCAGATGGTGCTCGCCGCGAACACGCCGATGATGCTCAAGGCCGGGCTGGTCGAGGGCCGCACCGACGCGGGCGTGCTCGCCTCGGGGCAGGTGGTGGGCGTCATCGACGACCTGCCCACCTGCGAGGAGCTCGTGGACCGGGTCGTCACCGAGGCGGCCGCCCGCCTGCGTTCGGCCGGTGGCCTGCTCACCTGACGGTCCGGGCCGGCGGCCATTGACCCGGAGTGGCCTGGTCGGTGTGCCGCCGCGAAGCCCGTGTGCCACGATCGGGGCCGTGGACACCGCCGAGTTCGACACCGTCGTCGAGGACCTCGACTACCCGATGTTCGTCGTGACCACCGTGCACGACGGTGAGCGCGCCGGCTGCATGGTCGGTTTCACCACCCAGGCGAGCATCGACCCGCCGCGGATGCTGGTCTGCCTGTCGGTGAAGAACCACACCCACCGGGTGGCCCGCGACGCGGAGCTGCTCGCCGTGCACGTGCTCGACCCCGACGACGGGCCGCTCGCCGAGCTGTTCGGCGGCGAAACCGGCGACGAGGTCGACAAGCTCGCCCGGGTCCCCTGGACCGAGGGACCCGGGGGTGTGCCACTCATCGACGAGTGCCCGCGCCGGTTCGTCGGCCGCATCCTGGAGCAGCTCGCGCTCGGCGACCACACCGGCTTCCTGCTCGAGCCCGTGACCGTCGACAGCCAGGGATCCGGTCCGGCGATGGGCTTCCAGCAGGTCGAGGACCTCGACCCCGGCCACGAGGCGTGAGGGGAAACGCCATGCTGATGCACCGCCTGCTCCCGGACCCGTCGGACCGTGTCGACACCCTCGACGCCTATGCCCTCCCCGCCGACGACCCCGGCCCTCACCTGCGCGTCAACATGGTGTCGAGCATCGACGGCGCCGCGGCGGTCGAGGGCCGGGTCGGCATCCTGTCCGGCACGGCGGACGGGGCCCTGCTGCACGAGCTTCGGTCGCTGTGCGACGTGCTGCTCGTCGGCGCCGGCACCATCCGCGCCGAGGGATACGGCCCGCTGGAGCTGACCGACGAGCAGCAGCGACGTCGCGTAGCCGCCGGGCAGGCCGCCGTACCCCGGCTGGCCGTGCTGACCCGGTCGCTCGACCTGGACCTGACCGCCCCGGTGTTCACCGAGGCGACAGCCCGCCCGCTGCTCGTGACCACGAGCCGAGCCCCCGCCGCACGGCGTGAAGAGGCCGCGGCGGTCGCCGACGTCGTGGTTGCCGGAGACGCCGACGTCGACCTCGCGGCGGCCCTGTCGGAGCTCGCCCGGCGTGGGCTACCGCGGATCCTGTCCGAGGGCGGCCCGCACGTGCTCGCCGCGATGTTCGCCGCCGGCCTGGTCGACGAGCTGTGCCTGGCGATCGCCCCCGTAGTGACCGCCGGTGCCGAGCTGAGGATCACGGCGGGGCCGGCCCTCGACCCGCCCCCGACGATGCACCTCGCGCACGTCCTCGAGAAGGACGACTTCCTGTTCCTGCGCTATACCCGCACCGGCGCTTCCTGAGGCGTCGAACGATCACCCGTCACGGTCTGGCGTGACCAGGTCGACGGCCTTCCCGGCGATCTCTCCCACCTGTCGGACGTCTTCTCGATGACGTCTTCCACCTTGTTCTCGACGACGTCGCTGGCGACCTTCTCGATGATCGGCCCGCCCAGATCGTCAATGACCTCGGTCAGTCCCTTGCCTCCCTTGTCATGCAGGTCAAGTCGGTTGGTCGCCTCGGCGACGCGCAGGTAGGTGTCCACGCTCGCGATCACGACCCGGGCGTCGATGGTGAGCAGCTCATGCCGACCAGCGAGACCCGGACGTAGGCGTCGACCACGATGCCCTTGTCGAGGATCACCTCGACGACGTCCGCGAGACCGCTAGGCGCCGGGCGCTCCAGGTAGCCGCCTGTCATGCCTTCTTTCGCGGTGCCTGCTTGGTCACACGCTTGGCGCCAACGGCCGACTTCCTGGCGGCAGCGGTCGACTTCTTGGTGGTCTTCTTGGCCGTCTTCTTCGCGGTGGAGGCAGCCTGCTTGCCTGTTGCCTCGGGCTTGGGCGGGAACCACACCGCCTTGGTCGCCTTGACCTTCGCCACGAACGAGGCACCTCGACTGCCCCACTGCTCTTTGTCGGTGACGCTCTTCAATCCACTCTTGAGCTCGATCATCTGCTGCTCCCTCCAACCTGTCCCTCACTGGCTCCCAGGCCTGCCAGTGCCCACAGGGCGGACGGTCTATTCCCCGATGGTCACAGCATCCTCTGGAACTGGAGGCCACGACCCATCGGCCGGTAGCCGAGCTGCTCGTTGACCCCGATCATGTGGTCGTTCGACTCGGCGTTCCAGGTGTCCACGGTCTCGAGCTGCGGCTCCTCCTCGGCGAGCCAGAGCACCATGCCGGTCTTGAGCAGCAGCCCGAGCCGGTGGCCCCGGTGCTCGCGGACGACGCTGGTGTCGTGCTGGTGCCCGATGGCCGGTCGCTCGGCCTCGACGGCGACGACGGTGTGACCGGCGAGCTCACCGGTCCCCCGGTGCTGGGCGACCAGCCGGTAGAGCCGGTGCCCGTTCGCGAGCTGGGCGTCCTCGTAGGCCCGGATCCGCTCCGGTGGGAACACCTCGTCCTCGATGTCGAGGTCGTCCATCGGCGCGTCGTTGATCGCCGCCGACATGACCGCGACCTTCTCGATCAGGTCGTCCGGCGTCCGCCCGACGATGCGGACCAGGTCGTAGTCGGCGGCGACGGACATCGCCTCGTCGTACAGCTTCCGCATCACCGCCGGGTCGACGTCGGACAGGTGCTGGCGACGGTTGACCGCCTGGGACTTCTTCTCGAACCCGACGGACTCGGCGAAGGCGTACGTCGTCGGCGAGTCCCAGCCCTCGACGCCCAGCTTGGGCCGGCCGTCGGCCCGCGCGACGTCGAACGCGTGGTTCATCAGTGCCGAGCCGATGCCGCGCCGGCGCGCCGACGGGTGCACGGCCAGCCAGAGCCAGGCCAGGTCGGTGTTGTCCCACTCCCCCGCCCAGTACTCCAGGAACCCGACGAGCCGGTTGTCGTCGTCGCGGGCCACGAAGACGCGGGGCTTCTCGCCGTCCCAGCCGCGCTTCCACAGTCCCGTCACGGACGCGACCGTCGCGGGGTGCTCCCAGGGCGCGTCGGCCGCGCTGACGGCGTTGACCAGCTCGACGTACTCCTCGACGGTCCGGGCGTCGTCGGCCTTGGTCTCCAGGATCTGCATTCCTTCAGGGTGCTCCTGGAGCGGCCGTGGCGCGACCGGTTTTCGGGCCGGGTCAGCCGAGGCGCTCGATGACCGTCACGTTGGCCTGGCCGCCGCCCTCGCACATGGTCTGGAGGCCGTAGCGCCCGCCGGTCCGCTCGAGCTCGTGCAGCATCGTGGTCATCAACCGGGTGCCGGTGGCGCCGATCGGGTGGCCGAGCGCGATGCCGCCGCCGTTGACGTTGGTCCGCTCGAGGTCCGCGCCGGTCTCCTTCGCCCATGCGAGCACGACGGAAGCGAACGCCTCGTTGACCTCGAACAGGTCGATGTCCTCGATGCTCAGCCCGGTCTTCGCCAGCGCGTGCTCGGTGGCCGGGATCGGGCCGGTGAGCATCCAGACCGGGTCGTCGCCGCGCACCGACAGGTGGTGGATCCGCGCCCGCGGGGTGAGCCCGTGCTCCTTGACCGCACGCTCGGACGCGACCAGCATCGCCGACGCCGCGTCGCTGATCTGGGACGCGACCGCCGCGGTGATCCGACCGCCCTCGGCGAGCGGCTCGAGCCCGGCCATCTTGTCGCGGCTGGTGTCGCGACGCGGACCCTCGTCGTGCCGCAGCTCGCCGACCGGCTCGATCTCCCGGTCGAAGCGCCCCTCGTCGATCGCCCGGATCGCGCGCTGGTGGCTCTCGAACGCGAACGCCTCCATGTCGTCGCGCGAGATGTCCCAGCGCTCGGCGATCATCTCGGCGGAGCGGAACTGCGAGACCTGCTGGTCTCCGTAGCGCTTCACCCAGCCGGGCGACTCCGCGAACGGCGTGCTGAAGCCGAACTGCTGTCCGACGAGCATCGCCGAGGAGATCGGGATCGCGGACATGTTCTGTACGCCGCCCGCGACCACGAGGTCCTGGGTGCCGGACATCACGCCCTGGGCGGCGAAGTGGACCGCCTGCTGGGAGGAGCCGCACTGCCGGTCGATCGTCACGCCGGGCACGTGGTCGGGCAGGCCCGCCACCAGCCAGGCCGTCCGCGCGACGTCACCGGCCTGCGATCCGATCGTGTCGCAGCAGCCCAGGATCACGTCGTCGACGGCACCCGGGTCGACGCCCGAGCGGTCCATCAGCGCGGCCAGGGCGTGCGCTCCCAGGTCGGCGGAGTGCATCCCCGCGAGCGCGCCGTTGCGCCGGCCGACGGGGGTGCGGACCGCCTCGACGATGTAGGCCTCGGGCACGGGGTCCTCCTAGGACTTCTTCACCGGTCGCCGGCGGGCGGCGATGCCGTCGAGCAGGATGGAGAGGTACTGGTCGGCCACCTCGTCGGCGGACAGCTCGCCTCCGGGGCGGTACCACCGGACCGCGACCCAGACCGTGTCGCGGATGAACCGGAAGACCAGCTCCGCGTCGACGTCGGGCCGCAGCGTCCCGGCCTCGACACCGCCGTGCAGCAGCTCCAGCCACATCTCGCGGAACCGGGTGTTGTGCTCGCGGAGGTAGCCGAAGCGCTCGAACTCCATCAGGTAGCCCGAGTCGTTCTGGAAGATCGCGACCTCGGCGTGGTGCTGGTCGATCGCCTCGAAGGACACGCGCACCACGGCCTCGACCTTGGCCCGGGCGTCGAGGTCCGAGCCGACGATCTCGTCGTACTTCTTGAACAGCTCGGTCTGGAACGACGACAAGATCTCGTCGACCATCGACTCCTTGGAGTCGAAGTGGTGATAGAGACTGCCGGAGAGGATGCCGGCCGCGTCGGCGATGTCGCGGACCGTCGTGTTCTTGAAGCCACGCTGGGCGAACAGGTCGGCGGCGATCGCGAGGAGCTCGTCGCGGCGGGAGCGTGCTGGGGTCATCTCGTGCTCCTCATGGGTGCTGGCTGCTGACGGACACGACCTCGCCGGTCATGTAGGAGGAGTAGTCGGAGGCCAGGAACACCATCACGTTGGCGACCTCCCACGGCTCGGCCGCGCGGCCGAACGCCTCGCGCCCCTTGAGCTCGGCGAGCAGCTCGTCGGAGGTGACCTTGGCCAGGAACGGGTGCATCGCCAGGCTCGGCGACACCGCGTTGACCCGGATGCCGTGCGGGGCCACGTCGGTCGCGGCGCAGCGGGTCAGCGCCATCACACCTGCCTTGGCCGCCGCGTAGTGGGCCTGTCCCTCCTGCGCGCGCCAGCCGATCACCGAGGCGTTGTTGACGATCACCCCGCGCGTGCCGGCCTCGACCATCCGGCGGCTCGCGGCGCGCACACAGCGGAAGGTGCCGGTGAGCGTGATGTCGAGGACCTTGCTCCATTCCTCGTCGGTCATCTCCAGCACCGACGCCGTGCCACCGAGGCCCGCGTTGTTGACCATCACGTCGACGCCGCCGAACGGCTCGGCCGCGTCGAGCAGCCTCGCGACCTGGGACTCGTCGGTGACGTCGCAGGGCACCGAGGCCACCCGGTCGGCGCCGAACTCCTCGGCGAGCGCAGCCACGGCCTCGTCGAGCCGGCGCTCGTGGGTGTCGCCGAGGACGACGGCCTTCGCGCCCTCCTCGAGGCAGCGCCGCACGGTCGCGGCCCCGATGCCCGCCCCGGCGGCCGCGGTCACGACGACGACCTTGCCGGCGAGCAGGCCGTGGCCCGCGACGTACGGCGGAGCCGGCTGCTCGACCCTGCTGCTGCTCATGCCCGTGCCTCCCGGGGAAGACCGAGCACGCGCTCGGCGATGATGTTGCGCTGGATCTCGTTCGAACCGCCGTAGATCGTGTCAGCCTTGGTGAACAGGTAGAGCCGCTGCCAGGCGTCGAGGTCGTACGGCGCCTCCCGGACCGTCAGCGAGGCCGCACCGGCCACCTGCATGGCGAGCTCGCCGAGCCCGCGGTGCCAGTTCGCCCAGACCAGCTTGGTGATCGACGCCTCGGGGCCCTGGGAGCCGGACTGGTAGCCGGCCAGCGTGCGCAGCGCGTTGAGCCGCATCACCTCGAGCCCCATCCGGGCCCGCACCAGCCGCTCGGCGATGACCGGGTCCTCGATCGAGCCGTTGGTCCGGGCCAGCTCCACGAGGCCGGCCAGCTCACGCGCGAAGCCGACCTGCTGCCCGATCGTGGACACCCCGCGCTCGAGCCCGAGCGTGCCCATCGCGACCTTCCAGCCGTCGCCGGGCTCGCCGACGACGAGGTCCGCGTCGGTGCGCGCGCCGGAGAAGAACACCTCGTTGAACTCGGACCCGCCGGTCAGCTGCTCGATCGGGCGCACCTCCACGCCGTCCTGGTGCATCGGCACCAGCAGGTAGGAGAGCCCCGCGTGCCGCTGCGACCCGGGCTCCGTGCGCGCGACCACGAAGCACCAGTCGGCCACGTGCGCGAGCGAGGTCCACACCTTCTGCCCGTCGATGACCCACTGGTCGCCGTCCAGCCTCGCCTTCGTCGCGACGTTGGCGAGGTCGGACCCGGCCCCGGGCTCGGAGTAGCCCTGGCACCACAGCTCGGTGACGTCGCGGATGCCCGGGAGGAACCGCTGCTTCTGCGCTTCGGTGCCGAAGGCGATCAGGGTCGGCCCCAGCAGCTCCTCGCCGATGTGGCTCACCCGCGCGGGCGCGTCGGCCCGGGCGTACTCCTCGTGGAAGATCACCTGCTGCAGCAACGGGAGGGCGCGGCCGCCGTACTGCTCGGGCCAGCCGAGACAGGTCCAGCCGGCGGCAGCGAGGTGCCGGTCCCAGGCGACCCGCTCGTCGAACGCCTCGTGCTCGCGACCGGGGCCGCCGGTGCCGCGCACGTCGGCGAACTGCCCGGACAGGTTCGCCTCGAGCCAGTCGCGCACCTCGGCGCGGAACGCCTCGTCGGCGGGCGAGTAGGTCAGGTCCACGGGTCCTCTTGAGGGGTGTCGGACGGCTCTGGCGAACTGTCGTGGTGATGCGTAGACTACCCTACCAAGCACTTGTTTGGTCCGCACCAACCGCGCACGAGAGGCGAGCATGACGTCCGATCCGCAGACCCTGCCGGCCGTCGTCCGGGCCGCCGCCGAGAGGTTCGGGCCGCGTGATGCTGTCGTCGACGGCGAGGTGACCCTCTCCTTCGCCGGCCTGCTCGACGCCGTGCGCGACACCGCCCGCGGCTACCTCGCGCTCGGTCTCGAGCCGGGTGAGCGGGTGGCGCTCTGGGCGCCCAACTCGTGGCAGTGGGAGGTGGCCGCGCTCGCCGTGACCTACGCCGGCGGCACGCTGGTCCCGCTGAACACCCGCTACACCGGGCACGAGGCGGCCGACATCGTCCGCCGGACGCACGCGCGGTTCGTCGTGCTCGCGGACGGGTTCCTCGGCCGGCGCCAGTACGACGAGCTGGTGGCCGCGGCCGCCGACCACGGCCAGGAGGGCTCCCCCGTTCCCGGCCTGCCGGACACCACGGACATCCTGCGCATCCGCTACCCGGAGTCCGCCGACGTGTTCCTGGGCGGGGTCACCGACTTCGACGCGCTCGTCGCCCTGGGCGCGGAGGTGCCGGTCGCCGACGCCGACGAGCGGGCCGATGCCGTCTCCCCCGACGACGTGGCCGACATCTTGTTCACCTCGGGCACCACCGGGACCAGCAAGGGCGCCTGCTCGGCGCACCGGCAGACCGTCGAGGTGGCCCGGGTGTGGGGCGAGCTGGGCGAGCTGACCGCCGAGGACCGCTACCTCGTGGTCAACCCGTTCTTCCACTCCTTCGGCTACAAGGCCGGGATCGTGGTCGCGCTCCTGTACGGCGCTGCCGTCGTCCCGCAGCCGGTCTTCGACGTGAAGCGCATGCTCGACCTGGTGGCGCGCGAGCGCATCACCGTGCTCCCCGGCGCCCCCGCGATCTACCACTCGCTGCTCGAGTCGCCCTACCGCGCCGAGGCGGACCTGTCCTCGCTGCGGCTCGCGGTGACCGGCGCGGCGGTCGTCCCCGTGGCCCTGGTCGAGCGCATGCAGGCCGAGCTGTCCTTCGACTCCGTCCTCACCGCCTTCGGGATGACCGAGTGCGTCGTGGCGACGATGTGCCGGATCGGCGACGACGCCGCGCTCGTGGCGAACAGCTGCGGCCCGGCCGTCCCCGGCCTGGAGCTGCGGATCGCCCGGCCGGGGTCGTCCGAGGAGCTGCCCGTCGGCGAGGAGGGCGAGCTGCTGCTCCGTGGCGACACGGTGATGCTGGGCTACCTCGACGACCCGGAGGCGACCGCCGAGGCGGTCGACGCCGACGGCTGGCTGCACACCGGCGACATCGGCCGCGTCGACGAGAACGGCTACCTCAAGGTCACCGACCGGCTCAAGGACATGTACATCTGCGGCGGCTTCAACGTCTACCCGGCCGAGGTCGAGCAGGCGCTGGCCCGGCTGGACGGCGTGGTCGAGTCCGCCGTGGTCGGCGTACCGGACGACCGGCTGGGCGAGGTGGGCAAGGCCTACGTCGTACGAAGGGGCGGGGCTGCCCTGACCGAGGCGGACGTCCTGGCGCACGCCCGGGAACGGCTGGCCAACTTCAAGGTGCCGCGCGAGGTGGAGTTCGTCGACGAGCTCCCCCGCAACCTCGCCGGCAAGGTGCTGAAGCGCAACCTGAGGAGCAACGCATGACCGAGTCCGAGGTCGTCACCTACGAGGTCCGCGACTCCGTCGCCTGGGTGACGCTGAACCGGCCGGAGTTCCGCAACGCGCAGAACTCCAAGATGACCTACGCGCTCGACGCCGCGTTCACCCGTGCCGTCGACGACGACGAGGTGAAGGTGATCGTGCTGTCCGGCAACGGCAAGCACTTCTGCGCCGGCCACGACATCGGCACCCCCGGGCGCGACGTCGACCAGACCTTCGACCGCAAGGCCGTGATCTGGTGGGACCACACCGACAAGCAGGGCGTCGACCAGCGCTACGCACGTGAGTCGGAGGTCTACCTGGGCATGTGCCGGCGCTGGCGCGAGGTCCCCAAGCCGACCATCGCGATGGTGCACGGCGCCTGCATCGCCGGCGGGCTGATGCTGGCCTGGTCGTGCGACTTCATCATCGCCGCGGACGACGCCTTCTTCTCCGACCCCGTGGTCCGGATGGGCATCCCGGGCGTGGAGTACTTCGCCCACCCGTGGGTGATGAACCCGCGCGCGGCCAAGGAGTTCCTCTTCACCGGCGACCGGTTCACCGCCCAGCGGGCCCGCGAGCTGGGCATGGTCAACCAGGTCGTGCCCCGCGACGAGCTCGAGTCGACGGTCGCGGGCATCGCCGAGCGGATCAGCGCGATGCCGCGGTTCGGCCTCGCCCTCACCAAGAAGGCCGTCAACCAGGCCGAGGACCTGCAGGGCATGCGGACCGGCATGGACTCGGTGTTCGGGCTGCACCACGCCGCGCACGCGCACAACGCCGAGGTCGGCGCCGACTCGCTGGCGGGGATGGACGCGCGGAGCATGCGTGACTCCGCCCGACCCGCCGCAGGCAAGGACGCCTGAGCGTGGACCTCGACCTCTCCGCCGACGAGCGCGCCTTCCAGCAGGAGGCGCGCGACTGGCTCGCCGCCAACGTGCCGGCCGAGCCGCTGCCCTCGATGGACACCGCCGAGGGCTTCGCCGCCCACCAGGAGTGGGAGGCCCGGCTCGCGGCCGACCGATGGTCGGTGGTGTCGTGGCCCGAGCAGTACGGCGGCCGCGATGCGTCGCTGGTCGAGTGGGTGGTCTTCGAGGAGGAGTACTACCGCGCCGGTGCACCGGGGCGGGTCAGCCAGAACGGGATCTTCCTGCTGGCGCCGATCCTGTTCGACCACGGGACCCAGGACCAGCAGGACCGGTTCCTCCCCTCGATGGCCACCGGGGAGCGGGTCTGGGCGCAGGCCTGGTCCGAGCCGGAGGCCGGCAGCGACCTCGCGTCGCTGCGCAGCACGGCGACCCGTGACGACGACCGGGGCGGCTGGCTGCTCAACGGCCAGAAGACGTGGAGCTCGCGGGCGTCGTACGCCCACTGGGGCTTCGGGCTGTTCCGCTCCGACCCCGCCGCCGAGCGGCACCAGGGCCTGACCTACTTCCTCTTCCCGCTCGACGCCGAGGGCGTGACCGTCCGGCCGATCGGGCAGCTCGACGGTGAGCCGGGCTTCGCCGAGATCTTCTTCGAGGACGTGTTCGTTCCGGACGCCGACGTGCTCGGCGGGGTCGGCGACGGCTGGCGGGTCGCGATGAGCACGGCCGGCAACGAGCGCGGACTCTCGCTGCGCTCCCCCGGCCGCTTCTGCGCCGCGGCCGACCGGCTGGTGCAGCTGTACGCCGCAGCACCGGACCCGCGCCTGGCCGACCGGGTCGTCGACGCCTGGATCGGTGCGCAGGCCTACCGGCTCTACACGTGGGGCACCGTCACCCGACTCGCGGGCGGCGGCGAGATGGGGGCGGCCGGATCGGTGAACAAGGTGTTCTGGTCGGAGCTCGACATCGCCCTGCACGAGACCGCGCTGGACCTGCTCGGTCCCGAGTCGGAGGTGCGCGGCGCCTGGTCGGACGGCTACCTGTTCTCGCTGTCCGGGCCGATCTACGCCGGCACCAACGAGGTCCAGCGCAACATCGTCGCCGAGCGCGTGCTCGGGCTGCCCCGCTGGTCGGGAGGTGCCCGCTGATGCGGTTCACCCTCACCGACGAGCAGCGCGGCTTCGCCCGCTCCCTGGAGGACCTGCTCTCCGCGGCCGACACCCCGGCCGTCATCCGCTCCTGGGCGGCCGGTGACCACGACCCGGGCCTCAAGCTTTCCCGCCGGCTCAGCGACCTCGGCGTCAGCGGCCTGCTGGTCCCCGAGTCCGCCGGCGGCCTGGGCGCCACCGCGGTCGAGATGGCGATCGCCCTCGAGGCCATCGGCCGTCACGCCGTCCCGGGCCCGTGGGTCGAGACGGTCTTCCTCACGACGCTGGTCGCCGACCTGGCCGACCTGGACGCACGTGACGAGGTGCTCGCGGCCGTCGCCGAGGGTGCGGAGGTCGTGTCCGTGTCGGTCCCCCCATGGACGCCGTACGCCCTCGACGCCGACGTCGCACACCGCGTGCTCCTCGTCGACGCGGGCAGTCTTCACGTCGCACAGGTCGGCGAGCTCGTCGAGTCCGTGGACCCCGCGCGCCGGCTGTTCCGGGTGACCGCCGAGCGCCGTCTGGCCGACCTTCCGGAGCCGGGGGTCCAGGGGGCACTCGACGTCGCGGCGCTGGGCTGCTCGGCGCAGCTGCTCGGGCTCGGGGAGGCCCTGCTCGCGCGATCGGTCGAGTATGTGAAGCAGCGCAAGCAGTTCGGCCGTGCGATCGGCGAGTACCAGGCCCTCAAGCACGCCCTCGCCGACGTCCGGATCGGCCTCGACTTCGCCCGGCCGTTGGTGTTCGGGGCCGCGGTGACCGGCTCCTCGCGTGACGCGTCCGCGGCGAAGGTGGCCGCCTCCGAAGCGGCGTACCGCGCGGCCCGGTCCGCGCTGCAGGTGCACGGGGCGATCGGCTACACCGCGGAGTACGACCTCGGCCTGTGGCTGCTCAAGGTGCGCGCGCTGGTCGCGGCGTGGGGATCCGCCTCCACCCACCGCGCACGCGTCCTCACGTCGCTCCTGGAGGAGGGCTGATGTTCTTCGGGCTCACCGACGAGCAGTCGGAGCTGTCCGGCACCGTCCGGTCGCTGCTGGCCAAGCACTCCGGCTCCGCCGCCGTACGTGCCGCCGTGGCCGAGGAGCGTGGCTACGACGAGAGGCTCTGGACCCTGCTGTGCGAGCAGGTCGGCGTCGCCGCGCTGGCTGTCCCGGAGGAGTACGGCGGGGGCGGGTTCACCCTGTTCGAGACCCACCTCGTGCTGGAGGAGCTCGGGGCGACACTGACCCCCTCTCCCCTGCTCGGCTCCGGGATCCTGGCTGCCGGCACCCTGCTGCGCTCGGGTGATGTGGCGCGGTGCGAGGAGCTGCTGCCGGGCATCGCCGCAGGAACCACCGTGGCCGCGCTGGCCTGGGACGCCGGCTGGCCGGTGTCTGCCCAGGACTGGACCGGGGTGGTCGCCGACGGGAGCACGTTGAGCGGCACGGCCCGGCTCGTCCTCGACGGCGACACGGCCGACGTGCTGCTCGTGGTGGCCCGCACCGGCTCGGGCCTGTCCCTGTTCCGGGTCGACCCGGCAGCAGGAAGGCGTCCGCCGTACCGCCACCCCGGCGATGGACCAGACCCTGCGCCTCGCGACCGTCGAGCTCGACGGCGCGGAGGGCGACCTGGTCGCCGAAGGCGTCGAGGCGTGGCTCCCGGCGATCCGCGACGTGGCCTCGGTGGCCGTGAGCGCCCTCCAGGTCGGGGCACTCCAGCGCTGCCTCGACCTGACCGTGTCCTACAGCAAGGAGCGCGTGCAGTTCGGCCGGCCGATCGGGTCGTTCCAGGCGCTCAAGCACCGGATGGCCGACATGCTCGTCGACGTGGAGACCTCACGGTCGGCGTCGTGGGCCGCCGCCTGGTCGGCCTCCGTTCATGCACCCGACCTCGCCGAGAAGGCCGCTCTGGCGAAGGCCTGGTGCTCCGAGGCGCTGAGCCGAGTCGCCAACGAGATGGTCCAGATGCACGGCGGGATCGCGATCACCTGGGAGCACGACGCGCACCTCTACCTGAAGCGGGCGCACGCACTGTCCCAGCTCTTCGGCCAGCCGCACGAGCACGTCCACCGCCTGGCGGAGATCTACCTCTGACTGGTGCATCACCGAGGTGGCACGTTCATGCCGCGGATCGTGAGAGCAGGCCTCGCCGATGATCGCGCGTCGACACGACCACAACGACGTGCACTCGCGGCACTCGCGTGCCTTCTCCACGCTCAGGTCCCCGGGATCCCCGAGCAAGTGCACGTCCCAATGACACGTCCGGCGCCGACCGTCCCGCATCCGGGTTACGTTGCTGTGCATGGACATGCTGACGGGCGACCAGATCGCCGAGGCCGACCTGACCGACTGGCGCAAGCTGGGTCAGGGACTCCATGCCCGCTACGTCGTCGACGACTTCGGCGCCGCCGTCCGCTTCGTCGCCGCGATCGGCGAGGCCGGTGACGCCCTCGGCCACCACCTGCGCGTGACCATGGGCAACGGTTACGTCGATCTCAAGCTGCTCAGCGGCGACGCCGTCTACCGCGACGACGAGGGCACCGAGCACGTGGTCGAGTGGGTGACCCAGCAGGACGTCGACCTCGCACGACGAGTCACGGAGATCGCCGCCCAGCAGGCGGTCGACGCCGACCCGACCTCGATCACCACGATCGAGCTCGCCCTGGACACCGCGCACGCCGCGACGATCGCCCCGGTGTGGGCGGCCCTGCTGACCGGGAGCACCGAGGCCCGGGGGCACGGGACGATCGGCGACGACGTCCGGGACGCCACCGGACGGGTCCCGATCCTGTGGTTCCAGGACACCGACGAGCACGAGACCCCACGTCAGCGGTTCCACGTCGACGTCTGGGTGCCGCCCGAGGTGGCCGAGCAGCGGATCGGTGCCGCCGTCGCAGCGGGTGGGATCGTCGTCGACGACAGCCAGGCGCCGTCGTACACCGTGATCGCCGACCAAGACGGCAACAAGGCGTGCGTGTGCACCACGCTGCCTCCTGCGCAGGAACGCTGAACCTGCGCGTCGGGGTCAGTCGCCGACCAGGATCGCGGCGATCGCGTCGTCGGCGCTGAGCCGGTCGCCCTCGGTGCCGGGCCACACCGCCTGAGCGGTGAGCGCCAGGAAGTCGTGGACGTCCCGCGCGCGGGCCTCCACGAGTGCCTGCCCGGTCGGGGCGGTCAGGGAGACGAGCACCTGCGCACGCCCTTCGTCGTCGATCGACGGGAGCACCTGGACGTCACCGTCCCCCACCGGCTCGGAGACCCCGTGCAGCAGCAGGTCGCGCCCGAAGACCCAGACGACCTCGCTGCCACCCGCCAGGAAGGCGATGGACACCGCGTAGGGGTCGGCCGGGTCGTAGCGCAGCTCCGCCTCGGCCGGAGTCGCGCCGTGCGGGCCGACCAGTCCGACGTCGACGCGCGAGCTGATCACGTGGGGTGCCGAGCTCATGGGCCTACTCCGTCTTGTCGCGCCTACCAGTGCCGGGAAGATCGTCGCAGGGCTGGACGGGCTTGACCAGGAAGCAATGCACCATCTGCCCCGGATGCACCTAATGCCCCGCGCGGTGTGGGCAAAAAGACTGGGCAGCCGGTGCCGGGAACTACTGGGTGCGGGCGTATTGCCCTTTGTAGAACAGCAGTGGGTGCGGGGCCTCCTCGACACCGAGGTCCATCACCCGGCCGATCACGACGTAGTGGTCGCCGGCCTCGTGCACGGCGTACACCGTGCAGTCCACCCAGCCGAGCACCCCTTCGAGCAGCGGGGCGCCGGTCGCCGACGGTCGCCACGGGACGCCGTGGAACTTGTCGGCGCCCTTGCTGGCGAAGCCGTTCGACAGCTCGAGCTGGTCGTGCGAGAGCAGGTTCACGCAGAAGTGGCCGGCGCGCTGCATCAGCGGCCAGGCCCGCGAGGTCTTCGCGGGACAGAACAGCACCAGCGGCGGGTCGAGCGACACCGAGGTGAACGACTGGCAGGTCATCCCGACCGGCTGCCCGTCGGACATCGACGTGACCACGGTGACGCCGGTGCAGAACCTGCCGAGCACGTCGCGGAACCGCCGCGAGCTCTCCTCCGAGCGGCTCCCCGCCTGCGGGTCGGGGATCGGCTGCTCGCCGCCGTGGAACTCGAAGTCGAACTGGCCGAGCCACGAGTCGATGAGCTCCTGGCTGGGCCACGACTCGGCCGCCTGGGGGTTCATCCCGTCGGGGATCTCGTAGGTCATCGCGTCACATGCCGACGCTGAAGTCGTGGCCCCAGTAGCTCACCGCGGTGCTCTCCCGCGCGACCCACTTGGCGTCGTCGACGGTGAGGCCCTCGGTGCCGTACTCCACGTCGAACCCGCCCGGCGACTTCACGTAGAACGACACCATCTGGTCGTTCATGTGGCGCCCGAGCGTCGCGCTCAGCCGCACCTTGTGCTTGCGGACCCGCTCGAGCGCGCGACCCACGTCGTCGAGCTTCTCGACCTCGACCATGATGTGCACGCAACGCGACGGGTTCGGCATCGGCAGGAACGCCAGGCTGTGGTGCCGCGGGTTGCAGCCGAGGAAGCGCAGCCACGCGGTGGTGCCCGGCTCCTTGCCGACGAACTCCCCCGGCATCCGCATGGAGTCGCGCAGCCGGAAGCCGAGCACGTCGGTGTAGAAGCGCAGCGCCTCCTCGTCGTCGGAGACCGGGAGCACGATGTGGCCGAGCCCCTGCTCGCCGGTGACGAAGTTGTTGGCGTAGGGCGTCACGACCGGCCGCGACTCGTAGGTCGCACCATGGAAGATCTCGAAGACGTTGTCGAACGGGTCGACGACGCGGATCATCCCCTCGACCCGGCGTTCGGCGAGCTCTTCGGCGGCGGCCTCCTCGACCTCGACCCCGCAGTGCTTGAGGTGGTCGACCGCCTGGGCCAGGGCGCGGTGGTCGGCGACCTCCCAGCCCGTGCAGCCGAGCCGGTCGTGCTCCGACGGCACCACGACGACCCGGGCGGACATCTCGTCCATCCGGAAGTACAGGTGGTCCGGGTTCGGCCCGCGCCCCTCCACCAGGCCGAGCACCTTGCCGCCGAAGTGCCGCCACTGCTCCAGGTCGGTGCTCTCCACCCGGACGTAGCCGAGGCTCTTGATGTCCATCGTCATCGGCGTGGCCTTTCGACGTGACGGGCCAGGAAGGCGGTCGAGATCTCGGCGAACTCCTCGGCCGCCTCGACCTGCGCCCAGTGCCCGCAGTTGGGGAAGACATGCAGCGACGCCTTCGGGATCAGCTTCAGCGCGGCGAACGCGCCGTCGAGGGGGTTGACCCGGTCCTCGCGACCCCAGGTGAGCAGGGTGTGCTTGCGCAGCCGGTGCGCCTCACGCCAGAGCATCCCGTCCTCGGCGGTCTCGGGGTTCCAGAAGGACATCCCCATCGAGGCCATCGCCTCCCGCGCGCCGGGGGCCGTCGCGTCGGCGAAGCGCTCCTCGACCAGCTCGTCGGTCACCAGCGCCTGGTTCACGACCATCGTCGAGATGAACGCGCGCAGCGCCTCGCGGGTCGGGTTGCCGGCGAAGTCCATCAGCCGCTGGACGCCCTCGGTCGGGTCGGCGTGGAACAGGTTCAGCGACAGCCCGCCCGGACCCATCAGGACGAGCCGGCCGACCCGGTCCGGGTGGGTCAGCGCCAGACGCATCGCCGTGCCGCCGCCGAGGCTGTTGCCCAGCAGGTGCACGCGGTCGACGCCGATCTCGTCGAGCAGCCGGACGACGTGGTCGGCGGCGAACCGGTAGTAGTTGCCCACCACCGGCGGCTTGTCCGAGGCGCCGAAGCCGGGCTGGTCGACGAGCAGCGTGCGGAACGACGCGGCGAAGTGCGGCAACGCCGCACCGAAGTTCGACCACGCCGAGGCACCCGGGCCGCCGCCGTGCAGCATCACGAGGGGCAGGCCACCGCCGACCGTCGACGCGTCCGGGCCGGCCTCGTGGTAGCTCAGCGTGATGTCGCCGGCCTTCGCGGACCGCGCGGTGGACTCCTTGGTGAACGGCATGGGTCAGTACATCCCCGGGTCGATCTTCTGGCCGAACTCGATGGCGCCGAACATCTGCAGCGCGCGCTCGGGGTCGTTGGCGGCGTGCACGCGGCCGGCGTGGGCGTCGCGCCAGGCGCGCTGGAGGTAGGTGCCGGTCGCCAGAGCGCGGCCACCGGAGCTCTCGAACATCGTGTCGATCGCCCGGATGGCCCGCTCGGACGCGATCACCTGGTCGCGGCGTACCTTCAGGCGCAGCTTGAGCGGGATCTTCTCGTCCTTCGCGACGTGGGCCTGCAGCTCGCGGACGTTGGCCACCTGGAGCGTCCACGCCGAGTCGATCTCGTTGGCGGCGCGGGCGATCCGCACGCTGGCGTAGGGGTCGTTGGCCGTCTTCTCCGCGAGGTACGCCGCCCGCACGCGCTTGCGCTGCATCTCGACGTGCTCGTCGTAGGCGCCGTAGGCCATCCCGATCAGCGGGGTAGAGATCGTCATCGTGAACACCGAGTGGAACGGCAGCTTGTAGAGGTCGGAGGTGTTCTGGGCCTGGCCCGGGCCGAAGCATCGGCCGGTGTCGCCCATGCTCAGCGTGAAGGCCTCCGGCACGAACACGTCGTCCACGACGACATCGTTGGAGCCGGTGCCGGCCAGACCGACGACGTTCCAGACGTCCTCGATCACGTAGTTCTCGCGCGGCACCATGAATGTCTTGAAGTCGACGACGTTGCCCTCGTCGTTGAAGACGAGCCCGCCGAGGAGCACCCACGAGCAGTGGTCGCAGCCGGACGAGAAGCTCCACCGGCCGCTGAGCCGGTAGCCCCCGTCAGCCAGCTGGGCCTTGCCGGTCGGTGCGTACGACGAGGAAAGCCGGGTGGTCGTGTCCTCGCCCCACACGGCCTGCTGGGCCTCGTCCGGGAAGAGCGCGACCTGCCACGGGTGGACGCCGACGACCGAGGACACCCAGCCGGTCGAGCCGCAGGCCGAGGCGATCTCGCGGACCGCGGTGTAGAAGTCCACCGGGTCCGCCTCGAAGCCGTCGAACCGCCTCGGCTGGAGCAGCCGGAAGAAGCCGGTGGACTCGAGGTCCTTGATCGACGCCTCCGGGACCACCCGGAGCCGCTCGGCCTCCTCGGCCCGCTCGCGCAGGGTGGGGAGGAGGTCACGCACTCCGTCGAGGACGCTCGAGGTCATCGCAGTCTCCTGGTTCAGGTCCTTCGGGAGTCGGCTGGCTCCCCGGTCTCAATACTAGAACACGTTCTCGTTTTAGGCGAGGGCGAACACGCCCAGGTTCAGCTCGCCTGCTCGGCCCGGAGCTCGAGGGCGATGTCGATCAGCTGGTCCTCCTGGCCGCCGATCAGCTTGCGCTCCCCCGCCCGCAGCAGGATCTGCGCGCCGGAGACGCCGTAGCGCTCGGCGGCGTTGCCGGCGTGCTTGAGGAAGGAGGAGTAGACGCCGGCGTAGCCCATCATCAGCGTCATCCGGTTGAGGGTGCACTCCTCCGGCATCGCCGGGCGGATGACGTCCTCGGCCGCGTCGACGATCTTCAGGAAGTCGACGCCGGTCCTCCAGCCGAGCTTGTCGCAGACCCCGATGAACGCCTCGAGCGGAGTGTTGCCGGCGCCCGCACCGAAGCGGCGGACGCTGCCGTCGATCTGGGTGGCACCTGCGCGTGCCGCGATCACCGTGTTGGCGACACCGAGGCCGAGGTTCTCGTGGCCGTGGAACCCGACAGTGGCCTCGTGGCCGATCTCGGCGACCAGGGCGGCCACCCGGTCTGCGGTCTGCTCCAGCACGAGCGCGCCGGCGGAGTCGACGACGTACACGCACTGACAGCCGGCGTCGACCATGATCCGCGCCTGCTTCGCGAGCACCTCGGGCGGCTGCGTGTGCGCCATCATCAGGAACCCGACGGTCTCCAGTCCCCGCTCGCGAGCGAGGGTGAAGTGCTGCTCGGAGACGTCCGCCTCGGTGCAGTGCGTCGCGATCCGGCAGATCGACCCGCCGTTGTCCTGCGCCGCGAGGATGTCGTCCTTGGTGCCGACCCCCGGGAGCATCAGGAAGGCGATCTTCGCCCGCTTCGCGGTGTCCGCCGCGATCTTGATCAGCTCCTGCTCGGGGGTGCGGGAGAAGCCGTAGTTGAACGACGAGCCACCGAGGCCGTCGCCGTGGGTCACCTCGATCACCGGGATGCCGGAGGTGTCGAGCGCCTCGACGATGTCGCGGACCTCGTCGGCGGTGAACTGGTGCCGCTTGTGGTGCGAGCCGTCCCGCAGGCACGTGTCGGTGAGCCGCAGGTCCAGGTCGTCCGACCAGGTGCGGGTGAGTGCGTTGATGTCGGTCATCGGTTCTCCTGCGCCATCCGCTCGCCGACGCGGGTCGCCGCGGCGGTCATGATGTCGAGGTTGCCGGCGTACGGCGGCAGGAAGTCGCCCGCGCCCTCCACCTCGATGAAGATGCTGACCTTGGTCTGGCCACGGGTGGCCGCCGACGGCTCGTCGACCTGGGGCTCCTGGAGCAGCCGGTAGCCGGGCACGTAGTCCTGGACGGCCCGCACCATCGCGTGCACCGACTCGGCGATCGCATCCCGGTCGGCGTCCGGCGGCACCGCGCAGAAGATCGTGTCGCGCATGATCATCGGCGGCTCGGCCGGGTTCAGGATGATGATCGCCTTGCCCTGCTCGGCCCCGCCGATCGTCTCGACGCCACGCGCTGTGGTGCGGGTGAACTCGTCGATGTTGGCGCGGGTGCCGGGCCCGGCCGACACCGACGCGACGCTCGCGACGATCTCGGCGTAGCTCACCGGGGCGACCCGCGAGACCGCCGCGACCATCGGGATCGTCGCCTGTCCGCCGCAGGTGATCATGTTGACGTTGGGCGCTCCCGCGTGCTCGTCGAGGTTCACCGACGGGATGACGGCCGGACCGACCGCGGCCGGGGTCAGGTCGACCGCGCGGATGCCGGCCTCCTCGTAGCGCGGGGCGTACTCCCGGTGCACGTAGGCCGACGTCGCCTCGAAGACCAGGTCCGGCAGCTCGTCCTGCTTGAGCAGCCAGTCGACGCCCTCGTGGGTGGCCTCGAGCCCGAGCTCGGTGGCCCGCCTGAGCCCCTCGCTCTCCGGGTCGACGCCGATCATCCAGCGTGGCTCGATGTGCTCGGACCGCAGCAGCTTGTAGAGCAGGTCGGTGCCGATGTTGCCCGAGCCGACGATGGCCGCAGTGCGCTTGCTCATGCGTCTCCTCCTGTGAACGAGACCGTCACGGTGCCCAGCCCGCTGAAGTCGGCGACGAAGTCGTCTCCAGGGCGTACGTCGATCGCGCGGGTGCACGAGCCGGGCAGGATCACGTGGCCCGCCTCCAGGCGCACCCCGAAGCCGGCGACCTTGCGGGCCAGCCAGGCCACCGCAGTGACCGGGTTGCCGAGGACGGCGTCCGACCGGCCCTCGGCCACGACCTCGCCGTTGCGGCGCAGCGTCGCGTCGATGGTGAGCAGGTCGATGTCGCGCGGCTTCACCCGCTCGGGGCCGAGCACGAAGCCGGCCGAGGACGCGTTGTCGGCGATGGTGTCGACGAGACCGATCTTCCAGTCGCGGATGCGGCTGTCGATCAGCTCGATCGCCGGCGCCACGGCGTCGGTCGCATCGAGGACGTCCTCCTCGGTGCAGCCCTCGCCGGGAAGGGTGGCTCCGAGGATGAAGCCGACCTCGACCTCGACACGCGGGTAGCAGTAGCGGGTCACGTCGACCGGGGTCGTGGAGGAGGCCTCCATGTCCGAGAGCAGGTGACCGTAGTCCGGCTCGTCGACGCCCATCATCTGCTGCATCGCCAGCGACGAGAGGCCGACCTTGTGGCCGAGCACGCCGACCCCTGCGTCGAGCCGCCGCCGGATGTTGAGCAGCTGGATCTCGTAGGCGTCCACGACGTCCATGTCGGGGTAGCTGTCCACCAGCGGCGGCACCGGCACTCGGTCGGCCTCCGCCCGGGCGAGCACCTGGGCAGCCTCGCGGCGCTGTGCGTCGGTCAGCATCAGACACTCTCCTTGGGGTCGCTGGCGCGGCGGCGCGCGGGCGGCTCGTCCTGCGGGCGAGCGGCCGCGGAGCGTCCCGCGCGACGACCGCTGAAGACACAGTCGGCCAGCGAGAGCCCGCTGACGTACGACGTCGCGCAGATCCCCACGGCGGTGCGGCCGGCCGCGAACAGCCCGGCCACCGGTGTGCCGCTCGCGTCGAGGACGCCGCCGGTCTCCTCGTCGACGACCAGGCCGCCGAGCGTCATCGTCGGGCAGGGGAACTTCACCGACTTGCGGATCGAGATGTCGACCAGCGAGAACGGCCCCCGCTCGATCGGCTGGACCTGCTCGGGGTGCTTGCCCATCGGGTCCTCCGCGGCGGATCGGGCGACCTCGTTGTACGCCGCCACGGACCGCTCGGCCGCGTCGGGGTCGATGCCGGCGCGGGACGCGACTTCGCCGACCGTGGCCGCCTCGATCCGGGCCGAGCCGAGCGCGGTCTTCAGCTGGAGCCGCTGGAACCAGAGCGTCTGCCTGGGGATCTGGGCCCGGGCCTCGTCGAGGATCGCCTGGTCGATGAGCAGGTGGGCCTGGCCGCCGTGCTCGTGGATCACGTGCTCGGCGACCGCGGCGCCGTACAGCGCCTCGTTGCAGACCCGGCTGCCGTTCTGGCCGAGCAGGACGCCCTTGGCGAGCGCCGACGGCGGCGTGAAGAACCGCCAGGCGGACATCCGGTCGAGGTTGCGGGTGGCGCCGCCGACCGCGCTGCCTAGGTGGATCCCGGCGCCGTCGTCGCCGACGGTGCCGAGCGGCAGGCCGTGCGCGTAGGCAGGTGCGTGCTCGCGCACCATCTCGCGGTTGAACGAGAAGCCGCCCGCACTGAGCACGACGCCCCGGCTGGCACGGACCGTCCACGGCCGGGCGTACTGCTTCTCGAGCTTCGTCAGCCGCGCAGTGATCTTCTTGCCGAGCGGGCGGTACCAGAGGTTCATCTTGCCGACGCGCCGCGACAGCATCCGGTGCTCGCGAACGACGTGCGCCGGTGCTCCCGCCATCGTCAGGCAGCGCACGCCGACAACCCGGCCGGAGGAGTCGGTGAGGAGCTCCACGGCGCGGGTCTGGGCCTGGACCCGGATCCCGCGGGACTCGACGGCGCCGCGCAGCGGACCGAACAGCGCCTTGCCGGAGGTGCCCTTGCCGTGCGCCCGGTGGCCGCGCTGGGCCGGAGGGGCGACGGCCCGGGCCGGGCCGGAAAGCTCGTTGCCGGAGTAGTACAGGTAGTAGTCGTTGGTCGGGTACGACGTCTTGAAGGGCGCCGCGCTGCCTTCGAAGGGCACGCCATGGCCCTTCAGCCACTCGAGCATGGCCACCGAGTCGTCGCAGAACCGGCGCAGCGTCGCGTCCGACACCGCACCCTGCGTCTCGAGGCGCAGGTAGTCGAACATCGCGGCCGGCGAGTCGGCGATCCCGGCGGCGCGCTGCTCGGCCGTCCCGCCGCCGGCGTACACGACCCCACCGCTGATCGCGGTGGCACCGCCGCCGTGGAACCGGTCCAGGACCAGCACGTCGGCCCCGGCGTCATGGGCCTCGAGCGCGGCACACGCCCCGGCGCCACCGAACCCGACCACGACGACGTCGGCGGTAGCATCCCAGGTGGGAAAGGACACGGTTCTCCTCGCGGCTCCGACGGCGATCCAGGAAATAGAACGCGTTCTCACTTGACCGGCTCATCATGCCTCTCCGCCGACGGTGACGCAAGGCGCGACCCTGGCCCGGCCAACGTGGAACCTGTTACAGTTTCCCGCGTACGACGGGCCCCTTCAGCCCGCCCGGCTCACCTTCCCGCGGAGGCCTGATGGTGCACGACGGCAACGAGTACGACGTCGTGGTCGTCGGCAGTGGCGGGGCCGGGATGACGGCCGCCCTGACCGCCGCGCACCGGGGTCTGCGCACCGTCGTGATCGAGAGCAGCTCCTGGTTCGGCGGCTCCACGTCGCGCTCCGGCGGCGGCGTGTGGATCCCCAACAACTACGCGCTCGAGAAGGCCGGCAAGACCAACTCCCTCGAGGAGTCGAAGCAGTACCTCTACTCGATCGTCGGCGACGTGGTTCCCCACGAGCGCATCGACGCGTTCCTCGAGAAGGGTCCCGAGACCCTCGCCTTCGTCAGCGACCACTCGGCGGCGAAGTTCGTCTGGGTGCCGGACTACTCCGACTACTACCCCGAGGCTCCGGGTGGCCGGTCGCACGGGCGGAGCGTCGAGCCGGTCCCGGTCAACGGCAACATCCTCGGCGACGAGCTCGGCCGGCTGCACCCGGCGTACACCAAGGCCCCCGTCGGCATGGTCGTCATGCAGCGCGACTATCGCTGGCTGAGCCTGGCGATGCGCACGTTCCGCGGACCGGTCACCGCTCTGAAGGTCGGCCTGAGGCGGCTGTTCAACATGATCACGCGCCGGCCGATGTACGGCATGGGCCAGGCGATGATGATCGGGATGCGCAAGGGGCTGATGGACGCCGGCATCCCGATCGAGTACGAGACCCCGCTGACCGGCCTGCTCCTCGAGGGCGGCCGCGTCGTCGGCGTGCACGTCACCCGCAACGGCGAACCCGCCACCATCCGCGCCCGCCACGGCGTGATCCTGGCCAGCGGCGGCTTCGAGAAGAACCTGGAGATGCGCGAGAAGTACCAGCGCTCCCCCATCACCACCGACTGGACCACCGGCGCGCCGTCGAACACCGGCGGCGGCATCACGGCCGCGATGGAGGTCGGCGCCGCGGTCGACCTGATGGACGACGCCTGGTGGGGCCCGTCGATCCCGCTGCCGTCCGGCCCGTGGTTCTGCCTGGCCGAGCGCAACCTGCCCGGCTCGATCATCGTGAACCAGGCCGGCCGGCGCTACGCCAACGAGGCGGCGCCGTACGTCGACGCCGTGCACGCGATGTACGACGGCGAGGCCGCCACCGGGGTCGGCCACGTGCCGTCGTGGATGGTGCTCGACCAACGGTACAGAAACCGTTACCTCTTCGCCGGCCTCGGTCCGCGTCAGCCCTTCCCGGGACGCTGGTACAAGTCCGGGGTGATCGTGAAGGCGGACACCCTCGAGGAGCTCGCCGACAAGATCGGCGTGGACCCGGCCGGCCTGGTCGAGACGGTGACCCGGTTCAACGAGATGGCGAGGGCCGGTGTCGACGAGGACTTCCACCGCGGTGACTCCGCCTACGACAAGTACTACGGCGACCCCACCGTCAAGCCGAACCCGTCGCTCGGCCCGATCGACCAGGCCCCGTTCTACGGCGTCAAGATGGTCCCCGGCGACCTCGGCACCAAGGGCGGCGTCGTCACGGACCCGAAGGCGCGTGCGCTGCGGCCGGACGGGTCGGTGATCGAGGGCCTGTACGCCGCCGGCAACGCGAGCGCCGCCGTGATGGGCCACACCTACGCCGGCGCCGGCGCCACCATCGGGCCGGCCATGACGTTCGGCTACATCGCCGCCCTCGACATCGCCGAGCGGGCCGGCACCACGTCGGCCCCGTCGACCGACACCGTCATCGAGAGAGCGAGCTGACCCCGATGCCCCTCGACCCGGAGAAGGCCGTCGGCGCCTCCTTGCCCGACCGCACCTTCGCGTGGACGTCCTCCGACGTGCTGCTCTACCACCTCGCGCTCGGCGCCGGCTCCCGTCCGGGCGACCAGACCGACCCGGCCGTGCTGAGGTACACCCTCGACGACGAGCACCTCCAGGTGCTGCCGTCGTTCGGCATCGTGGCGCCCACGTTCCACGAGACGGACCCGCCGGGCCTCGAGCTGCCCGGCTGCGACATCAACCTCGCCCAGGTGCTGCACGGCAGCCAGGAGATCGAGGTGCACGGTCCGCTGCCGACCGCGGCCCGGGCCACCGTGCGCACCAAGATCACCGACGTGTGGGACAAGGGCAAGGCCGCCGTGATCGTCCAGGAGGGCACGGCCGAGTCCGAGGACGGCACGCCGCTGTTCACGACCCGTTCGAGCATCTTCGTCCGCGGCGAGGGCGGCTGGGGCGGCGACCGGGGCCCCTCGACCAAGGTCGAGCTCCCCGAGCGCGCTCCGGACGCCGACGCGTCGTACTCCACCACGCCGCAGCAGGCGCTGCTCTACCGTCTGTGCGGCGACCGCAACCCGCTGCACGCCGACCCGGGGTTCGCAGCGGCCGCCGGATTCCCGGCGCCGATCCTGCACGGGCTGTGTTCCTACGGGATCGTGCTGCGGACACTCGTGGACTCCCTCCTCGACGCCGACGCCTCGACGGTGAGGGGCTTCCGGGCCCGGTTCGCCGGGGTCGTCTTCCCCGGCGAGACCATCCGGGTCCAGGCCTGGGACGAGGGCACGGAGATCCTCGTCTCGGCGACGATCTCCTCCGCCGACGAGGATCGTGACGGGGCGCCCGTGCTCGCCGACTGCGTGCTCACCAGGTCCTGACCCACTAGCGTCGTCCCATGGGTGACGACGGGGACGCAGTGGCGGCGGTCGAGACGGGGATCAGGGACCAGCGAGTGGTCATCGAGGGCTGGTTCGCGAGCCATGCCGACAGCGGTACGCCGGGGCCACACGTGCACCTGCGGACCAGCGACCGGCGCGACGCGGTGCTGAGGACCGACCAGGTCCCCGCCCTCGTCGACGGGCTCAACCTGGTGGCGCAGCGGATCGAACGCCAGTGGGCGACCGACGGCGCCGACTACCCGTTCGGCGATGCTCCCGACGACAACGACCCGGCGGTGATCCGGCAGCGTCGCATCGAGCACCTCGAGTTCCTCGACAAGCTGCACGCGCAGCTCCCCGAGGTCGTGCGGATCCTGCTGCTGGCCCAGGACATCCACGACGCGTCGTACTCCATCGGCGAGCTGCTCGACGTGGACTTCATGGAGGTCCAGATGCGGCTCAGCTCGATCTCGCTGTTCGCCCTGACCCGGACCCCGACCGCCGCACGCGCCGAGAGGCTGGAGGACCTTCGCCGGCAGCAGTGAGCTCTTCCCGGGACGGGGGTCCGGTGGGAGACTCCCGGCATCGCCGACCTGCCCACCCGGATCAGGACCGAGCGGCCGGACCTGATCCCTCTACGTCCGGCTCTGAGGCAGTTCAACCGCTGAGGTCGGCCAGCAGCCGGGGCGCAACCGCGGGCAGCTCGCGGGCCAGGAAGCCGAGCGGACCGACCTCCTCGGCGAGCCGGTCCCCCGCCGTCGCGTGCAGGAAGCCGGCCCACACCGCGGCCTGGGCCGGCTCCGCACCGCGCGCGAGCAGGCCCGCGACGAGGCCCGCCTGGACGTCACCGGACCCGGCGACGCCCAACCCCGGGCCACCTTCGAGGACCTGCCAGGTCTCGCCTTCCGGTGTGGCGACGATCTTGCGGGTGCCGCCGCACAGCACGACCGCCCGGGCCTGCTTCGCCAGTCTCGCGGTGGCCTCCACCGGGTCCGCCTCGACCTCCGAGTCGTCGACGCGCAGCGTCCTCGCCAGCTCGTGGGGGTTCACGGTCAGCACGCACCGGCCGTCGAGGTGGTGCAGGCCGTCGGGGTGGTGCGTCACGTACGCCGACCCGAGGGCGTCGACCACGACCGGACCGTCCAGCTCCGGGACGACGGCCGCCAGCAGGTCCGAGGCGGCGTCGGGGTCCATCAGTCCGGGGCCGAGCAGCACGGCGGCGGCACCCTCCGCCAGGTCGAGGATGTCACCGGCAGCAGTCGTGGACAGGTCGCCCGCGTCGTCGTCCGGAAGCCCGGCGACCAGTGCCTCGGGCAAGGCGAGTCCCACCTGGGCGGAGGTCGTGGCGGCCGTGGCCACCTGGAGCTTGCCGCCGCCCACTCGCAGGGAGGCCTCCCCGGACAGGATCACCGCGCCCGGCGTACCCCGGTTGCCGCCGACAACCAGGACGACACCGCGGGACTCCTTGTCGGAGCCCGGCTCCGGCAGCGGCCACGAGCGCAGCAGGTCCGCGGTGACGCGCGTGGGCTCAGGCATCCGTGGTGGCCTTGTCCTGGTCGGTCAGCTCGTGGGTGACCTCGGCGTCCGCCGCGTCGACCACGGACGTGTCAGCGAAGCTCTCGAGCTCCAAGCCGTCGGCGCAGCGCCGGTAGCTCGTCAGGGACGCGTTGGGGATCGTCGACGAGCGGTCGATCTCCAACAGCTCCTGCTCGGTGAGCCCCTCGAGGACGTAGCGGAAGGACATGATCACCGCCTGGTGGGTGAACATCCAGACCCGCTTGTCCTCGAAGCCGTGCCGGAGGTCGCCGAGCAGGGACCGGATCCGGAGGACGACGTCGGCCCAGCTCTCCCCCGATGGGGGCTGGTAGTAGAACTTGCCGACCCGCTTGCGCCGCTCCGCCTCGTCGGCGTGCTCCTCGCGGATGCCGTGCCCGGTCATTCCGTCGAAGAGGCCGAGGTCTCGCTCACGAAGCCGCTCGTCCAGCACCACGTCCAGGCCCGTGCCTGCGACGGCGCGCTCGGCGGTCTCGTACGCCCGGGCGTAGGGCGAGGAGATCACCAGGTCGGGCAGCCGCTCCGCGTCGGCCATCCAGGCACCGAGGGCGTCGGCCTGGGCCCGCCCCGCGTCGGAGAGCTCCACATCGGCGTCCCGGGCGGTCAGGTCCAGCCGGGCCGCACCGCGCTCGCGGGCCGCGGCATCGGCGAGGTTGCCCATGCTCTCCCCGTGCCGCACCAGCACGAGCCCGCTGGGGCCGCGCTGCAGTCCGACCAGTCTGGGTACTGCCACATCTTCTCCTCGAGCTCGGGGGCGTGCCGGGCACACGTACCCAGGTTCGCGCGAACGTACCCCCGGGGCCACCCACCCCCGGACTACGGTGCTCCCATGAACGCGCACCGCTGGGTCGTCACCCTCGAGCGAGCCTGGGACACTGCGCGTCTGCGTCGGGGCGACTCCCGCCCTCCCGCTCACTTCCGGATCGAGCCGTACATCGGGCACGGCGGCACCGAGGGCGTGGTCGTGCGCGGCCGGGTGCTCGACGACCCGCCGCCCTCGGAGGCGGTCGAGGGCGAGGGGGTCGTCGCCGCGGTACGTCGCACGCTGCGGGGCTTCGTGACCGACGAGCTGCCCGGTGTGCCGCTGCGGGTCACCGTCGCGGGCGCGACCGTCGAGGCCGTCACGGACGGTGAGGGCTACTTCCTCACCCGCCTACGCCCGGACCTCGACCAGCTCGAGAGCCCCTGGACGAGTGGCACCGTCGAGCTCGGCGGCACGTACCGGGGGCTCACCGGTCCGCACACCACGTCACTCGAGGTGCGCGTCGCGGGACCGGAGGCACGCTTCGGGATCATCTCCGACGTCGACGACACGATCCTCGAGACCGGCGTCCAGCGGGTCGGTCGGATGATCCGTCAGACGTTCACCGGCTCCGCCCTCACCCGGACACCGTTCCCGGGCGCGGCGGACCTGTACCGCGATCTCGCGGCCGGGGTGAACCCGGTCTTCTACGTCTCCTCGAGCCCCTGGAACCTGCACGCCTTCCTGGTGGCGTTCCTGCACCACCGCAGGTTCCCACTGGGGCCGGTGCTCCTGCGGGACCTGCTCGGCACCCCCGTCGGCCGCGAGCAGAAGGCCGGCAGGATCCAGGAGATCCTCGACCTGCACCCCCAGCTGCGGTTCGTGCTGATCGGCGACTCCGGGGAGAAGGACCCCGAGATCTACGCCGACATCGTCCGGACCTACCCCGGGCGGATCCTGGCGGTCTACATCCGCGAGGTGCGGCTCGACCCGGGTGACGGTCGCGTCGAGAGGATCTCGGGATCCTGGGACCACGACGTGCCGTTCGTGCTCGCTCCCGACAGCGACGCCCTGCGCCGGCACGCCACCCGGCTCGGCCTGCTCTGAGCCGGCTGGTGAACAGCAGCAGCTGTTCGCCATTCGGGTCAGGAGGCACGTCGAACGGCCCAACGGTCCTGTCGGCCCGAACGGGGAAGGCCCCGGGTCGCGTCTCCGCGATCCGGGGCCTCCCGCTGGCCCGTGCGATGACCAGGTCGGCCGATGACGGTCGACCTGGCGGGATCAGGCGATGTCGAACCGGTCGAGGTTCATCACCTTGTCCCAGGCGGCCACGAAGTCGTGGACGAACTTCGCCTGCGCGTCGTCGCTCGCGTAGACCTCCGCGAGCGCCCGAAGCTCCGAGTTCGAACCGAAGACGAGGTCCACGCGGCTGCCGGTCCACCTGACCTCGCCGGTGGCGAGGTCACGGCCCTCGAAGGTCTCCTCGGCCTCGGAGGTCGCCTGCCACTGCGTGCCCAGGTCGAGCAGGTTCACGAAGAAGTCGTTGGTCAACGACTCGGGTCGCTCGGTGAGCACGCCCAGCGGCATGCGCTCGAAGTCCGAAGGTGTGGACACTAGCCGAAGCCCATCCACTTTCTGGAATTAGTCAAGAATCTGGCACCTGTCCTTGACCGGTGCTAGACCAGGTGGCCGGACGCACAGAAGGGGTCTTCCGGTCCTGACCGGAGAAGCTCCTGCGAGGCAGCATTCAGATGTGAGACGAGTAGCGCAGCTGCAGCGTCAACTTGCCGACGCTCGTGGCGGCCGAGTCGTTCTGCTCAGCCACTGCCTCTTGAACGAGAACGTCCGCTATCTCGGTGGTGCCGGGCGGGCCGGGGGTGTGCAGGAGCTCGTGGACGACTACCTCGCGCGCGGCATCGGCATCTACCAGTTGCCCTGCCCCGAGCAACGCGCCTGGGGCGGCGTCCTGAAACGCCGGATGCTGCTCGTGTTCGGCGCGGGCGGAACATGGCGGTCACCCGCGGCCAGGCTGCTGCTGCGGCCCGCTCTCCGATACACCCGGCTCATCTACGCGCGGATTGCACGCCGTGTTGCGCAGGACGTCCTCGACTACCGTCGCGCCGGTGTCGAGGTGGTGGGGTTCGTCGGCGTGGTGGGTCACCGTCGTGTGGCGTGCGATCGACCCTCGACGTTCCGGCTACCGTCAATGCGCTGTGCAGACTCCCCTGTGCACGGCTGGACCGGGCCCGCCTCAACGAGGAGATCATCGCGGTCAACCTTCGACCAGGCGAAGGCATGTTCGCGTGCGGGCTACGAGAGGCATTCACCGCAGCCGGCGTCATCGTCCCGTTCGAGGAACACGACCTGTTCTCAGAGCTTGCGTCGACCTCCGCACCCGCCGCGCGGTCGGATCGGCAGTGACCGCAGGGCCTCATCGGCCGGGTCGGCGGCCTGAGACAGCGGTGTGGTGCGTGCGCGGCGCGTGATCAGCTCCCCCGGTTCGGCGTCAGTGGGTTTACAAGACGCTCATGCGGGGACGGGGTCCTTTTAGGCAAGTCCAGAGACTGCTCATGTGAGCTGCCATGTTTCCGGAGGGAGACGCGATGCACGCACCAGACGATCTGTCCTCAGCACTCGAATCGCTCCACGAGCTGCTCCTGACCGCCCCTGAGGTCGAGGTGTTCCTGCACGAGGTGGCCGGGCTCGCTGCCGGGTTGGTGGACCCAGCCGCGTCGGCGGGGATCACCATCCACTACGACGGCGGGCTCATGACCGTGGCATCGAGCGACGGCCGTGCCTCGATGGTCGACGAGGAGCAGTACGCCGTCGGGCAAGGGCCGTGCCTGGAGACACTGTTGACCGGGCAAGTCGTCGAGGTGAAGGACCAGCGCACGGACAGCCGCTGGGGAGGCTACGCCCCTCGGGCCCGTGCGCGGGGAATCCTGTCGAGCCTGAGCCTGCCGCTCGTCGTCGACGGACGTGCAGTCGGGGCGCTGAACCTGTACAGCGATGAGAAGGTCGCGGCGTTCGAGGACGAGGTCGCGGCGCAGGCGGAGTCGTTCGCCGCCAGGGCCTCGACCGCACTGACGCTCACCCTCCGCTACCACGAGCAGGCTCGTTCAGCCCTGCAGCTGAAGGAGGCGCTGGAATCGCGGTCGCACATCGACCAGGCGATCGGGATCCTGATGGCCGAGCAGCGCTGCACCGCCCCGACGGCGTTCGACCTCCTGCGCCGACACTCCCAGAACGCCAACCGCAGGCTTCGTGAGGTCGCCGAGGAGCTCATCACCCGGGTCAGCGGTGCTCCCCCGACCCCGCCGTCCCCGTTCGAACCGGGGCAACCCAACTGAGATCGGGCAAACCGGAAAACTCCGCAAGTGACTTCATTCTGGTCGCCGCCGTGTTTACGATGCCGGTGGTTGGGAGAACAGCCGGCGACCGCTCGAAAGGTCGCACCCGCGCTTCGCTGCCTTGAGGGAGGCAACGATGACGTTCTCCCCAGTGGTGTGCCCCGGAAATGCCGGGGTGACCGCATGTGCGAGCTGACCGTGGATCAACGCGGCAGCTTCTCCGGGTCCGCCCAGTCCCCAGCCTTCGCCCGCAGCTTCGTGGATGGTCACTGCTGCCCCGAGCACGGACGTCTTGCCAGGGACGCCTTGCTGCTCGTCACCAGCGAGCTGGTCACCAACGCGGTGTTCCACGGACGCGCTCCGATCACCGTGCAGCTCTGCTGCCACGAGACGGAGATCCGACTCACGGTTGGCGATGCGGGCCCAGGGCTCCCGGACGAGCGGGGGAAGTCCCGACTCCTTGGCACCGGTCTGCGGATCGTGGCCGGCATCGCCAAGGAGTGGGGTACCACGAGCCTGGCCGGCAGCAACGAGGTCTGGTGCCGGGTGCCCACAGGGGTGATCCCGGCGCAGCGCGGCCCTGGGATCCCCGGGCGGCGCACGGGGGAACGCCACGACAGCTACACGTACCAGCGGTAGGGCCCGTCCGTCACTTCGGGCCACAACAGCAACGGGGGGAACCAGATGCGCATTGACTTCCAGAGCCACCACGGCACCATGGTCGGGTTGGACACCAACAACAGGGAATGGCGCGTGGTCAAGGTCCTGACCGGGTGGCGGCTGGAGTTCCGCGACGACGGCGACGACGAGGCGACGTACGCCGGGACCCATCCGACGGTCGAGCGCGCGATGGAGGAAGCCAGCCGGCATCCGCGTCGCCAAGGGGCGGCTCACGCGTAGTCGCGGGTCGCGGTGACCAGCAGGTACTCCCAGGCCATCCGCCCCGGTGCAGTGGTGAACTGCTCGCCCAGCTCGAGCAGCACCCTGTCGAGCTCGGCGGACCGCTCGGGCTGGTCCGCCAACCCGCGGTAGGCGTTGATGGTCGGGCCGTAGTTGGCCTTGAAGAAGCTCAGGAACTCCCCGGGCGAGGTGAACCGATCGACCTCGAGGGTGCGCTCTTCGGCGTCCAACCGTGCGACTCGCGCGCCGAGCAACCCGGCTACATACTCCGGATCGCCCCACAACGGGGGCGGGCTCGCGCCGGGCGGCGGCGGCGCGACGAACGGCTTCATCGCCGCGAACATCTGCCCGATGAACCCACCTGGGGTCCAGCTGATCAGGCCGATCGTGCCGCCGGCACGCGTGACCCGGACCAGCTCGTCTGCGGCCGCCTGGTGGTGCGGGGCGAACATGACCCCGACGCACGAGAGCACGGCGTCGAACTCGCCGTCGCCGAACGGCATCGCCTCGGCGTCTGCCGTGCGCCAGGTGATACGCGCGCCGACGGACGCTGCGGCACGCTCGCCTGCCACCAGCAGGTCCGGGCTGAGGTCGGACGCGACGACCTCGGCGCCGGCGAGCGACGCCGGCAGCGCGACGTTTCCCGATCCGGCGGCGACGTCGAGGACGCGGGTCCCCGGGCCGACCCCGGCCGCCTCGACGAGCACCGGACCGAGTGTCGGGATCACCTCAGCCGCCACCCTGGGGTAGTCGCCCAGGGCCCACAGGGCGCGGTGCCGGTCCTTCAGGACGGCGTCGTCGACGGGAAGGCCGGTGGTGTTCATGGTGGATCTCCTTCGTTCGGGTTCTGGAGCTCCAGCGTCGGTCGCGGCGCGGGTCGCGAATAGTTCTGGATCTGTAGCGCCGCCCGTTCGGGTGGTTCTCCGGGGTCCCGAGCGGCGCGAGACTGGCCGGAGGAGGTGACGCCATGACGAGCTACGGGCAGTTCTGCCCGGTGGCCAAGGCGATGGAGGTGCTCGACGAGCGCTGGACCATGCTCGTGCTGCGGGAGCTGATGGCGGGGAGCACACGCTTCAACGAGATCCGTCGCGGCGTACCTCGGATGTCACCGGCCCTGCTGTCGGCGCGGCTGCGGTCACTCGCCCGCGCCGGACTCGTCATTCGCGACGACAACGGGCGCTACCTGCTCACCGAGTCCGGGGCCGACCTCCGCGACGTGGTGAACGGCATCGGGCTCTGGGGGCTGAAGTGGGTCCCCGAGCTGGGCGAGCGGGAACTGGACCCGCACCTGCTGATGTGGGACATGAGCCGAACCGTTCCACTGGCCGTCTGGCCCGACGGCCGTACGGTCGTGGAGTTCCACTTCGACGACGTCGAACCACGTGCCCGCACCTGGTGGTTCGTGGTCTCCGACGGGAAGGCCGACGTCTGCGACGCCGACCCCGGTCACGAGGTGACGGCGCGGGTGGCTACGTCATTGCGCACTCTCGTCCGGATCTGGCGGGGCGAGCGCTCCTGGCGCGACGCCTTGCGCCACGAGGCCGTCGAGGTGACGGCCTCGTCGCGAGTGCTGCGCGAGGTCCCGAGATGGTTCGGCCAGTCGACGCTGGCCGATCTCGCCGCCCAGCGCGCCCAGGGCTGATCCGCTCGTCGCTGGAGCGTCTGGTGTTCAGTTCGGGGACACCCAGGGTCAGGGTCGAGCGAGGACCAGCCCGCTCGTCGGTACGCCGGTGCCCGCCGTCACCAGCACGTGCCGGGCCCCCTCCACCTGGTTGACCGACGTGCCGCGCACCTGCCGGACACCCTCGGCGATGCCGTTCATCCCGTGGATGTAGGCCTCGCCGAGCTGGCCACCGTGCGTGTTCAGCGGGAGGCGGCCGCCCAGCTCGATCGCGCCGTCCTTGATGAAGTCGGCCGCCTCGCCCCGGCCGCAGAAGCCGAGCTCCTCGAGCTGCATCAGCACGTAGGGCGTGAAGTGGTCGTAGAGCACCGCGGTGTCGATGTCCTCGGGCCGCAGGCCGGACTGGCGCCACAGCTCGCGGCCGACGACTCCCATCTCGGGGAGCCCGGAGACCGGGTCGCGGTAGTAGGACGTCATCACGAACTGGTCGGGTCCGCTCCCCTGCGACGCCGCGGCGATCGCGACGACGGGCTGCTCCAGGTCACGGGCCCGCTCGACGCTGGTCACCACGATCGCCACCGCCCCGTCGCTCTCCTGGCAGCAGTCGAGCAGGTGCAGCGGCTCCGCGATCATCCGCGACGCCTGGTGCTCCTCGAGGGTGATCGGCCTGCCGTGGAAGAACGCCTTGGGGTTCGTTGCGGCGTGCTTGCGGTCGGCGACCGCGACCCGGCCGAAGTCCTCCGAGGTCGCGCCGTACTCGTGCATGTAGCGGCGGGCGGCCATCGCCACGGTCGCCGCCGGCGTGCCGAGCCCCATCGGGTAGGTCCACGCGTTGTCGAGGCCGTTGGTGTTCACCTGGGTGTTGGCGGCGACGGACACCTGACCGAACCGGCTGCCCGAGCGCTCGTTGAAACCGCGGTAGCAGACCACCACGTCGGCGACCCCGGTCGCGACCGCCATCGCGGCCTGCATGACGGTGCCGCAGGCGGCTCCCCCGCCGTAGCTGACCCGGCTGAAGAACCGGAGCTCGGGAATCCCCAGCTCGCGGGCCACCGCGATCTCCGAGCTGGTGTCCATCGTGAACGTGACCAGTCCGTCGACCTCCGCGGCGGACAGTCCCGCGTCGCCGAGCGCGGCCAGGACCGCCTCGACGGAGAGCTGGAGCTCACTGCGGCCGGAGTCCTTGGAGAACTCGGTGGCGCCGATGCCGGCGACCGCGGCCCTGCCGCGCAGGGTCATGCGGCACCGCCGGCGAGAGCGAACGTCACGGTCCCGGTCACGTGGTCCCCCAGGGAGTTCGAGCCGCGCACCGACACGACGAACCGCTCCTCGTCGCCGACGTCCATCCGTTCGGTGACCGAGCCGGTGAAGGTGAGGTCGTCGTACGGATAGGCCGGCACCCCGAGCCGGATCGAGACGCCGCGGACCAGCGCGCGCGGACCCGCCCAGTCGGTGACGTAGCGCTGCACGAGGCCGGTGCTGGTCAGGATGTTCACGAAGATGTCCCGGGAGCCGCGCTCGACGGCAAGGTCGCGGTCATGGTGCACGTCCTGGAAGTCGCGGGTCGCGATCGCCGTGCTGACGATCATCGTCGGGGTGACCGGCAGGACCCACGCGGGCAGGCCCGTGCCGACGGAGACGGTGCCGCTCATGCCAGCCTCCAGGCGGGGATCGTCAGGTCGTCGTCGACGCTCATCCAGGCCACCTCGACCTGGGTGCCGATCTCGACGGCGTCCGGCGTCGCGTCGAGCAGCTCGCCGACCATGCGGACGCCTTCCTCCAGCTCGACGAGGACGAGCAGGATCGGCAGCGTCCTGCCCGGCACGGGTGGGTGCCGGTGCACGACGTAGGAGTAGACGGTGCCGCGACCCGAGACCACGTCGTACGCCGGCCGCATCGCGTGGCACGACGGACACACCGGACCCGGGGGGTGCCGGAGCTCGCCGCAGGCACCGCAGCGCTGCACCCGGAGCTCGCCCTTGCGCGCGCCCTCCCAGAAGAACTCCGTGTCGCGGTTCATCTGCGGGCGCAGCACGAAGTGGTCGCCTCCGGCTGCGCCCGCACTGTGCGGGGCGGAACTTGAGGACGCGGAAGGTCATGGTGGCGACCTGCTCGTCGCCGACGTACCAGGTGTTGCGGGTGGTGGCGAAGTAGCCCTCGCCGAGCGCGGTCTTCTTGGGACCGACGACGGACTCGAGCCGGTTGGTCACCCGCACCACGTCGCCGGGCCGGAGGTAGCGGTCGTAGGTCTGGTCGCAGTTGGTCGCGATCACCGAGGTGAAGCCGGCCTCGTCGAGCATCGCCATCGTGGCGTAGAGCGGGTCGGCCGGGTCGCGGGCCGGGTCGAGGCCGTACATCGTCCAGACCTGGGCCATCGCCGGCGGGGCGACCGTGCCCTCGCCACCGTGCACCTCGGCCGCGGCCGTGGGGTCGACGTAGACGGGGTTCCGGTCCCCCATCGCCTCGACCCAGTTGTTCACCATCGGCTGGTTCACCGGGTCGCGGCCGGTGCGCGAGGCAGACTCGCCGGTGGCCATGATCCGCTCGGCCTCGGCCATGATCCAGTCGTGGGAGCCGGGCTCGGTCCCCCCGTCCGGCGTCATCGGGGCACCCGAGGCAGGTCGAGGCCGAACATCGCGACGAGCTCCCGCTGGACCTCGTTCACCCCGCCGCCGAAGGTCAGCACGAGGTTCCGCTTCGCCTGGCCGTCGAGGTAGTGCATGAGCGCGTCGGTGTCCGGGTCGGCCGGGTCGCCGTACCGGTGCACCACCTCCTCCAGCGCGCGGCCGAGGTGCTGCACGCGGTCGGAGGAGAAGATCTTGCTCGCGGACGCGTCGGCCACGGTGACCGGCCCGGCCGCGCCGGCGGCCGCGACCTGCCAGTTGAGCAGCTCGTTGACCCGGAAGGCGGCGGTCACCGTGCTGAGCACCTGGCGTACGTCGGGCCGGTCGTCGACGCCCTTGGCCACCGCCCAGGCGTGGACCCGGTCGCGCAGCCCTTCGAGCCGGCCGGCGGGACCGAGCATCACGCGCTCGTGGTTGAGCTGGGTGGTGATCAGGCTCCAGCCCTCGTTCTCCTTGCCGACGAGCATGTCGGCGGGGACCTTGACGTCGTTGTAGTACGTCGCGTTCACGTGGTGCGCACCGTCACAGGTGATGATCGGCGTCCACGAGTAGCCCGGGTCCGTGGTGTCCACGATCAGCACCGAGATGCCCTTGTGCTTCGGGGCGTCCGGGTCGGTCCGCACCGCGAGCCACACGTAGTCGGCGGCGTGCCCGCCGGTGGTCCACATCTTCTGGCCGTTGACGACGTAGTAGGGGTCGCCGTCGTCCTCGACGAGACGCGCGGACGTCCGCAGCGACGCGAGGTCGGTGCCGGCGTCGGGCTCGCTGTAGCCGATCGCGAAGTGCACGTCGCCGGTGAGGATCGGGCCGAGGAACAGGTCCTTCTGCTTCTGCGTGCCGAACGCCTGGAGGGTCGGCCCGACGGTCTGCAGCGTGACGGAGGGCAGCGGCACGTCGGACCGGGAGGCCTCGTTGGCGAAGATCTGCTGCTCCACCTCGCCGAACCCGCGGCCGCCGTGCTCCTCGGGCCAGCCGACCCCCATCCAGCGGTCGCTGCCCATCTGCTTGATCACGCCGTGGTACACCTCGCCGTGCCGCTCGGTCATCAGCGTGACCCGGTCGGCCGGGTCGATCAGGTGGTCGAAGTAGGTCCGCAGCTCGCCCTTCAGCGCCCGCTGCGCCTCGGTGAGCTCGAGGTTCTTGCCGGCCCGCTCCTGCGTCGGCACCTCCTCCAGCGTCTGCAGCGCGCCGCCCAGGGCGCGCACCACGTCCTTGGACCACGAGTAGTAGCGGTGCAGCGGATAGGTCTCGTCCACGCCCATGCCGCCGTGCAGGTGGTGACAGGTGTGCAGCGCGGCCGGACCCTCGGCGGCGAGCCAGTGCGCCGCGACGGCGAGGTCGTCCGCGGCCTCGAGCCTCGCGGCGACGCGCCAGGCGGCTGACTGGGCGGCCAGCCCGATCGTGCGCGAGGCGATGTAGACGTCGGCGACCTGCTGCGCGACCGCCTGGAACTCGGCGAGCGCGCGGCCGAACTGGCGGCGCTCCTTCACGTAGCCCGCGGTCAGCTCGCACGCTCCGGCGACGATGCCGTCCCCGAGGAGACAGAGGCCGGCGACCGCGTGGCCGCGCAGGACGTCGTACGCCGCCGTGGCGTTCTCGCCGCCGAGCAGGTCGGCTCCGGCCACGTGGACATCGGCGAGCTCGAGGGTGTGCTCCGCCTCGCGGCGCGACGACCGGCTGGGCACGAGACTGGCGCCGGCGGCCGACGGGTCGAGCACGACGACGGCGACGGTCCCGTCCTCCCGCGTCGCCGGGACCAGCACCGCCGCTGCACCCTCGGCCGCGGTGACGCCGACCTTGCGTCCGGTGAGCCGGTAGCCGTCGCCGTCCCGGGTCAGCGTGGTCGACGGGATCGCGGGGAACGCCGCGCCCGGCTCGTGTGGTGCAGCGGTCAGCCGCACCTCGCCGGTGACGACCCCGGGCAGCAGCGCCCGCTTCTGGTCGGCGGTGCCGACGGCCGCGACCGGCAGCGCCCCGAGGCAGAGCGTCTCCAGGACAGGCAGGTAGACGGCACGCCGGCCGAGCTCGTGGAGCAGTACGCCGACCTCGGCGAGACCGAGCCCGTCGCCGCCGTACTCCTCGGGCACCGCCACGCCGAGCAGACCGGCCGCGGCGAGCGTCGTCCAGGAGGCGTCCCGGCCGAGCGCGTCACCGGCGACGCCGCGCACGGCGAGCTGGGTCTCGGTGGGCGTGAAGTCCAACGGGTTCTCCTCGGCGTACGGCGATGTGCCTAGAAACTGTAACTTGTTCTAGTCTAGCGTCAGGGGGATCGACCGCAAGATCCAACAGGAGGCATCCATGCCGGTCACGGGCCCGCGACGGTTCGTCCGCAAGCTCGTCCACGTCCCCCCGACGGAGATCCCCCGCGGCCGGATGCTCGACCTGCCCGGCCGGGGCGCGACGTACGTCACCGACGTCCCCGGCCCGCCGGGAGCCCCCACCCTGGTGCTGCTGCACGCGGTGGGCTGCACCGGGATGCTCACCTGGTTCCGGACGATCGAGGCGCTCAGCGCGAAGTACCGCGTGGTGACCTTCGACCAGCGCTGGCACGGCCGGGGCATCCAGTCCACGGCGTTCTCGCTCGCGGACTGCGCCGACGACGTGGCGGCGGTGATCAAGGAGCTCGCGCTCGAGGAGGTGGTGGTCGCCGGCTACTCGATGGGGTCGATCGTCGCCCAGCGCGTGTGGCGCCAGCACCCCGAGCTCATCTCCGGGCTGGTGCTGTGCGCGACGACCGACCGGTTCCGCAACACGTGGTCCGCGCGCGCGTTCTTCCAGGGCATGGAGGTGACGATGACGGGCCTGCGCGGACTCTCCCGGTCACGCACCGTGCGCGTGGCGGCCCGCAACACGGTGAAGGTGCTCGACCTCGGCCGGACCGACATTCACGACTGGGCGCTCGCGGAGTTCCGCAGCACCTCGCCGTGGGCCGTCGCCCAGGCGGTCGCCGCGCTCGGCCGGCACCACTCCCGGCCGTGGCTGAGGCGGATCGACGTGCCCACCGCCGTGGTCGTCACGCGCAAGGACCGGGTGATCCCCGCGGCGCACCAGCGCGCCCTGGCGATGCGGATCCCCGCCGCGACGGTCCACGAGGTCGACGCCGGGCACGCCTCCTGCGTGCTGCAGGACGAGAAGTTCGTGCCGGTGCTGATGCAGGCGGTCGCCACCACGTTCGCCCGCTCCCGCGACCGCGCCGCCATCGCCTGACAGATCACCAAGGGATGCAGGCGATCTGTCACACCCCTGGGCCAACTTGCCCCGGGAAGTGACAGATTGCCCCGGGGGGCAACTACTTCGCGGCGGCGACGGCCTTCTTCGCAGCCGGTTTCTTGGCCGCTGCGGCCCTCTTGGCCGGCGCCTTCTTGCCGGACGCCTTCTTCGCCGGCGCAGGCGCCGGCGTGGTCGCGGCCTTCCGGAGCGCCTCGAGCTCGGCCGGGAAGTGCGCCGCGAGGTCCCACACCTTCGGCATCAGCTCCCGGCAGGCGATCAGCCCGACGTGGACCTGGCCGTTGTTCGACATCACGGTGACGTTGAGGCCGGCACCGTGGAAGACCGGGCCGAGCGGGTAGAGCGCCTCGATCTTGGCGCCCATGAAGTACAGCGGCACCGGCGGGCCCGGGACGTTGGAGATCACCAGGTTGTGCACCACCGGGTGCTTCTCCGCCAGCCGGAGCCCGGAGTAGAGCCGGACCGCGAGACCGAACGTGCGCGGGGCGGCGAACTCGGCCCAGTCCTGGAGCGTGTCGGCGCCGATGGCCTTGTGGTGGTCCTTGGCGTTCTTGTTGCTCGCCGAGATCTCCCGCAGGCGCTCCAGCGGGTCCGCGGTGTCGGTGCCGAGCTTGGTGAACAGCGCCGAGACCTTGTTGCTGCCGCCGGAGCGGCTCGAGGTCTCGTGGACGGACACGGGCACGGTGGCGAGCAGGGAGCTGTCGGGCAGCTCGCCGCGCGACTCGAGGTAGCGACGCAGCGCACCACCGCTGACGGTGAGCACGACGTCGTTGACAGTGGCGCCGGTGGCGTTCTTGATCTCCTTGATGGCGTCGAGCGACATGTCGGTGAACGCGATGGAGCGGTGCCCCGTGATCGTCCCGTTGAAGGAGGTGCGAGGCGCCGTGAGCGGTGCGGCCATCGCCGTACCCTTGCGGGCCCGGCCGACGGTCTTGGCCACCAGCTTCGCCGAGGGACCGACGAGCTTGACCACCTCCAGCGGCTTGGCGAGGTTGGTCAGCAGCCCCCGCGCGGTCAGCTCCAGCTCGCTCGGAGACCGTCCTGGTCCGGATTCCTCGACCGGCATCGGCGACCCCTGGTCGGGCTCGAGGCTGCACAGGTAGGACACCATGTTGGAGCCCGAGACGCCGTCGACGGTGGCGTGGTGCATCTTCGAGAAGACCGCGACCTTCCCGTCGGGCAGGCCCTCGATCACCCACATCTCCCACAGCGGGCGGGAGCGGTCCAGCGGGATGCCGGCGAGATGGGCGCAGACGTCGGAGAGCTCCTTGTCGCCACCCGGGGACGGCAGCGCGAGCCGGTGGACGTGCCGGTCGATGTCGAAGTCCTCGTCGTCGACCCAGATCGGGTGGTCGAGGTGCAGCGGCACGTTGCGCAGCTTGCGTCGGAACGACGGGATCGGCGTGACCCTGGAGGCGAGCTCGTCCTTCATCCCGTCGAAGGTGTAGCCGTCGGGCATCGTGGACGGGTCGAGCACGATGATGCCGCAGACGTGCAGCATCTGCGCTGGGGTCTCCAGGTACAGGAAGCTCGCGTCGAGTCCGCTCAGTCGGTCCATGTCCCCATCCTACGGTCGTCTTGAAACACGTTCTAGTTTTCCGCCGGTGGCCTGCAACACGTTCTAGTCGATCGCTATCCTGGCGACATGTCCTACCTCCGGCGCCAGGTCATCACCGCTGCGCTCACCGCGAACGCCCTGCGTCCGGTGCCCGGCTACTGGGCCGGCATCCCCGCGATGTTCGGCGGCTGGCTGACCAGCGAGCTCGCGCCCCAGCTGATGACGCTGACCGTCGCCGACACCGTCAGGGAGATAACGCGGGGCGGCCGGAATCGTCACGCCCTCGCCTTGGCCGCGGGGAGTGCCGTCGGTCTCACTGCGCTGATGCTCCAGGCCGAGGGCGCCAAGAGACACGTCGACGGGGCGCTCGCCGAGGCTCTCGGCGCCGACTACATGGAGCATCTGCAGAAGACCTACACCGACCTCGACCTGTCCACCCCCCTGAGCCAGCTCGCGATGCCGTTTCGGATGCGCAACGACGAGGTGGAGGTGCTCAAGGACATCCCCTACTTCGGCGACCACGGCCGCCGCGGGATGCTCGACATCTACCGGCCGAAGCAGGCCGCCCGTGACGGCGCCCCCGTGCTCCTCCAGGTCCACGGCGGCGGCTGGACGATCGGCAAGAAGGACGAGCAGGGCATCCCGTTGATGCTGCACATGGCCGCACGCGGGTGGATCTGCGTCGCGATCAACTACCGGCTCAGCCCACGTGATGCCTTCCCCGCGCACATCATCGACGTGAAGCGGTCCATCGCCTGGATCCGGGAGCACATCGGGGAGTACGGCGGCGACGCGTCCTTCCTCGCCATCACCGGAGGATCCGCCGGCGGCCACCTGACCGCGCTCGCCGCCCTGACGCCGAACGACCCGGAGTACCAGCCCGAGTTCGAGGACGTCGACACCACCGTCCAGGCGGCCGTGCCGTTCTACGGTGTCTACGACTTCGCCGGCGCGACCGGCTCGAAGAAGGCGGAGCAGATGCGCGACGGCTTCCTCGGCCCGCGCGTGCTGTTCCGCGACCCGCGACGGGAGATCGAGCACTTCGAGCGCGCCTCTCCCCTGCTCCGCGTGAACCCGGACGCGCCGCCGATGTTCGTCATCCACGGCACCCACGACACCCTCGTCGAGGTCGACCAGGCCCGCCAGTTCGTCTCCCGGTTGCGCGAGGTCTCCAAGCGCGAGGTCGCCTACGCCGAGCTGCCCGGGGCGCAGCACGCGTTCGACGTGTTCCCCTCGATCCGGAGCGCCCACGTCGTACGCGGTGTCGACCGGTTCCTGCGCTGGACCTACGACGCTGCGGTGCACGCGGCCGAGGAGCGCGCGTCCGCCACCTTCAGCTGACCCGCTGTCCGGAGCCCGCTCGGCGTCGACCGGACTCCACGCACTTCTCGGGGCCGACGGACCGGTCAGGACGTCCGGGCAAGGAGCCACGAGGGACCCACAGAGGAGCCGCCGACCCCTGAGACCCGGTCACGCAGCACCCGGTCGGCGGTGACGACCACCACGTCAGTCTCGTCCCTGCTCCACACGCGGACCTGCTCCACGATCGCGTCGTCGCCGGAGCCCGTCGCGTGCACCGTGTGGATCGCGCCATCCGCACCCTCCGGCTGGCCACCCTTGGCGTCTCCCTCGAGGACCAGCACGACCACGTCGTAGCCCAGGTCAGCCGTCCCGATGTCCTGGTGAAGCCGTGCGGCCGCACCTGCGCGGTCGCGCCACCAGCCGTTCGGCCGACTGCCGACCACGTTCGCGCCGTCGACGATCAGCACGCGCATCCTCCAAGACTAGGCGAGCCGTCTCACCGCCTCGGCGCTCGTGTCCCGCGGCCGACGGGACGTTCGGCTCCACAGCGCTGCGACAGCGCGGCTGCGCGAGACTTCTGTGCCGGGGGTCTCGTAGCCTGCGTGAATGGCCACCATCATCCTCACAGCGATCGGCGAAGACCGGCCAGGTCTTGTGTCGGCTCTCTCAGCCCCCATCAATGCGCACGGCGCGAGCTGGAAGCGCAGTCAGATGTCACGACTGGCGGGCAAGTTCGCCGGGATCGTGCTGGTGTCCGTCGCCGATGAACGACTCGACGCGCTGGCCGCGGACCTCACGGCGCTGGAGGCCCAGGGTCTACAGGTAGCCCTGGAGCGCACAGACGAACCCGTTCGACGCGAGTCTCTCCGTCTGCATCTCGAGCTGCTCGGGGCCGACCATCCCGGCATCGTGGCCGAGGTCTCCGCCGCCCTCGCCGCTCGTGGCGTCAGCATCGAGGAGCTGACCACCGATGTCCGCGAGACACCCATGGCCGGCGGGACGCTCTTCGAGGCCCGCGCAGTGCTCACCGCCCCGCCTACAACGAGCACTGAGACGCTGGGGACGATGCTTGAGGGGCTCGCCGATGAGCTGATGGTCGAGATCAGGCTGTCAGAGGACTGAGCGGGTCAGCCCCCGATCTGGGCTCGACCAGGGCCAACGGGCAGTGGGCCTCTGAGGAATCCGATCGAAGGGTTCTGTGACAGGTTGTCGTATCGGCTTGATGCCGTTCGTGGTGGGAGTAGCAGGCGGTCATCGGGACCGCCCGGGACTGAGGAGAAGTGGGATGACGCACTACTTGCTGGCCGTGCACGGCCCCGCCGAGACGGACGAGTACGGCAACTACGGCTCCAAGGAGGAGATGGAGGAGGCGTTCGCCGCGACCGGCGTCTTCAATGACAAGCTTCACGCCGAGGGCTACTGGGTCTTCGCCGGGGGGCTTCAGCCGGCTTCGACCGCGACCGTCGTCGACGGCCAGGGTGAGACGCCGGTGATGACCGACGGCCCCTACCTCGAGACCAAGGAGGTCATCGGGGGCTTCTGGGTCATTGACGCCCCCGACCTCGACGTGGCGCTCAAGCTTGCGGCCGAGGGGTCCAAGGCGTGCCGGGGCAAGGTCGAAGTCCGTCCGTTCGACGGCCTCGCCTGAGCCGGCCCGAACGACGACTGATCGATGCAGGGCGGAACGGCGGCCGTCGAGCGGGTCTTCCGCGAGGAGTACGGCCGCCTGATCGCCTCGCTCGTCCGCCGCTTCGGTGACATCGACATCGCAGAGGAGGCGGCCGGGTGAGGCGCTCGTGGCCGCGTTGGAGAAGTGGCCGGAGTCCGGCGTACCTCCCAACCCCGGTGGCTGGCTCACCATCACCGCGGGCAACCGCGCGATCGACAGGATCCGCCGCGAGAAGCAGCGCGACGCGAAGCACCAGGCGGCCTTCATGCTCTACGACGACACGCCCCACGAGCCCACCGGACCAGTGCGAGGACGACCGCATTGCGACTGCTGTTCACCTGCTGCCACCCGGCGCTCGCAGTGGAGGCGCGGATCGCGCTGACGCTCCGCCTGCTCGGTGGGCTGACCGTGGCTGAGATCGCGCAGGCGTTCCTCGTGCCCGAGACCACGATGGCGCAGCGGATCACTCGGGCGAAGAAGAAGATCGCGGCGGCGAAGGTGCCCTACCGGGTGCCCGAGGCCGCCGACCTCCCCGAGCGGCTCGGCGGCGTGCTGGCGGTGGTGTTCCTCGTCTTCAACGAGGGCTACCTCGCCAGCGGCGACGGCGACCCGGTGCGCGCCGAGCTCACCGGCGAGGCCATCCGGCTGACGCGGGTCCTCCGCCAGCTGCTCCCCGAGGAGCCGGAGGTGGCCGGTCTGCTCGGGCTGCTGCTGCTCACCGAGGCTCGGCGTGAGGCCCGCGTGCGGCATGGGCAGCTGGTCCCGCTCGGCGAGCAGGATCGCGCCGGCTGGGACCGGGGGCTGATCGCCGAGGGGCACGACCTGGTCCGCGAGTGCCTCGCGATCAACCGTCCCGGCCGGTATCAGATACTCGCCGCGATCAACGCCGTCCACACCGACGCCCCCACCTCGTCGGACACCGACTGGTCGCAGGTGGTCGCCCTGTACGACCAGCTGACCCGGCTCGACCCGTCGCCGATCGTCGCGCTCAACCGCGCGGTCGCGATCGCGGAGCTGGACGGCCCGGAGGTCGCCCTCACTCTGGTCGACCGGCTGCCGCTCACGGGCTACCACGCATGGCATGTCGCCCGCGCCGACATGCTCCGCAGGCTCGGCCGGACCGCCGAGGCGAAGGAGTCGTACGACGCCGCCATCGCGGCCACCCAGAACACCGCCGAGCGCGCCTACCTGAGCAGGAAGCGCGGCGAGCTGGTCTGAGAATTCTTCCGGCAGAGTGTCGGATCTGGAGCGAGGCGTTCGTAGAAGAGGTGAGAGGCGGTCGGAGGCGACCGCCGGGACAAGGGAGTCATGGGATGACGCGGTACGTCCTGACGGTCTTGTCGAGATCGCCGACTGGGAGTCCGCCGATACACAGGAAGCCGCGGTGCAGCAGGCGATGGCCTCAGGCGTGTATGCGCCCGTCGCCGAACTGGTGGCGGCCCCGTTCCGGACAATCCGGATCAGCGACTCCTAGGAGCCTTCAGAGTCTGCTCGCTGATATTGGTCACCGTCATACCGGGCCAATGGCCCGACGCGTCCACGTCGCGGATCATCTCCGGCCACTCTGCGTCCTCGCAGTCCTCCAGGACGGATCCGCGTCGCAGCAGCGCCGCAAGGAAGTGTGGCGCCTCGCCGCGCCACACTTCCTCGATCTCGGTGAGCACAGGAGTCAGGACTCGCAGCCCGGTCACATCGTCGGGCGGAGCTCGATCACGTCGCCGGGGCACGAGAATGCAGCGGCGATCTCCTCGGCCGAGGGACCGGTGTCCTGGAAGGACCTTGTGAACCGCGATAACCCAACAGTCCCGTTGATGCGAAAGATCGGGGTCAATGCCCGGTCGCCCGTCGGGTCAGCGCGAGCATCGTGCGCAGGTCGGGCTGCTTGAACGCAACCGAGAAGAAGTCGCCCGCGTAGTAGCCGTTGTGCCGGTGCGCGCTCCGAGGCGTGTAGGTGCCGCTCTCTTCCTCGATGATCCGGTCCATTGCCTTGCCTCTCGCTGCGTTGGGATGGCTCCAGCACACGCCGTTCCGCGCCCACGGACGATCGGGCCAGGCGCACGGCCGGGGGGCGGTGACCGATCTGTTCCGGGGCGCCACTCGTGCGGCCAGCACGACCCGCGGGGTGCGGTCAGCCCGTCCGACCGGGGCAGAGAGGCGCACTCTGGGTCGCTGACTTGCACCTGACCGCGCCCGTAAGGGTGTGCTTCGTCGCGATTGTGTCTACGTCGCCGCGTGCCTCTCCGACGCTCTGTTCGGTCACCGCCCATGCCGGGCGCAGGCTCGCTGGTCGGTGGGCGACGAACGAGAAGGGGCTGGTAGCGGCGGCTGGCTGCCTGCCCCAGACAGCGCGCGGCTTCACCGAACGGTGTCAGGAGGCGGGGCCTGCCTGCGGCCGGAAGCCTGAGCCGGGCAGTCGACCGGGCCACTACGATCGTGGCCGACGTACGGAGCGTGGCCGCGCTCTGCTGCGACCTTCCGCTGCACCGAGCCGACCTCTCTGGCACGGCCGCAGTGCGGCCGCCTCGCGTCGCAGGAACGCCGGCGTGCGGCCGCCCCGGAACATGCCGCGATCCGTGCCTCGTCGACCTGCGTCCTACCGCCGCGACTCGGCGGCAGCGACGAAGAGCCGACTTTGGTCTGCCTGCGTGATCACGCTGAGCACGACCTCACTCTGAGCTGAGTACGTCTCCGTGACCGCACGCACTACACGGCGCGGCGCTTCGCGTGCGGTCGGGGCTGGGATTCTCACCCGCTCGATTTCATGTCTGGATCAAGCCTGCAGGTACCGGTGTCGTTGTACTCCTCTACATGCGAGTCGTGCACGTAGTACCACTCGCCGGTCGGGGCGGTCAGGCAATACTGGTGAGCGGTGTAGCCCCGCTGGTCCACGCGCGACACCGTCCAACCGTCCGGCAGCGCCTGCTCGACGACGGGCCTCAGCTTTGGGTTGGATCCCCAGGTGTCCCCCTCGCCCCACACGAGCAGGCTCGACTCATCATCGTCACCCTGAGCGTCCCTCGTGTTCGAGATCTGCACGACCAGGCCACGGACATCAAAGGATGGAGGGGACGAGTGTGACTCCCCGGTGAACGAACAGGTATCGCCCTCGGCATTCCCGAAGTCCTGCACGGTTGTCCGCTCCCCGTAGGTGACCCAGTTGCCGTCCGCGTCAGTGAGACAGAACTGCCACAGATCATCGAGGGTGCTGGGCCTGCCGGTGATCACGGTCACGTAGTCGGTCACCTGCACTCCTTCGTCTAGCGTGATCCCGGCGTCGTCTAGCACCGCGGGCGTGAACTCGTCGGGGAGACCGCCGTCCCCCGGAGGCTGGGACGTGTACCAGATGTCCATTGCCACACCCGCCTGCTGTGCCTGGTACGCGAGCGCTGCCAGATCCTGTACGGGCTCGGCACCTTCGCCTGTTGAGCCGCACCCGGCGACGGTCATGACGCAAGCAGCGACAGTGGGCAGCAGGCAACGGCGGACGTTCAGATGCATCACTCCTGCATTATCGGCACGCGATGGACGCCTGATGGATCTGCCACACCATCCAGTGCCGACCGCTGCGCGAGGTGGACAAGCGGACAAGACCACAACCTGCCGCAGTCGTGGCGACGGGAACGAGCGCCGTGACCCAGGTGAGCCCGTCAGAGTGCGCGGATGTCCTGGCGCCGGTCCGCGACTTTCGGACCTCTGGCCCTAGCCGGGCCCGTCGCGAAGGGTCACCCTGTGGTCATGTCGAGTGATCGTGGGCCGCGAGCAGCGGTGGTGCGTAGTCGGGGTGCACGGCTTCAGCCGCGCTGGTTCATCGTGGCCTTCTGGCATTGCCATCGCGCGTTGTTGCGCGCGACCGGCGGCCGGTTCGGTTTGTGGAGGCCGAAGCCGGGCGGGTGGGGGGCGCTGTGGCTCACCACAACGGGCCGACGCAGTGGGATGCCACGACGGGTCGTCATCGGCTACTTCGAGGACGGTCGGAACCTGGTCACGATGGCGATGAACGGATGGGGTCCGGCCGAACCCGCGTGGTGGCTGAACCTGCAGGATCATCCGGACGCCATCGCCCAGACCCGCGACGGAGCACGACAGGTCTGCGCGCGCCGCGCGCAGGGCGAAGAGCGCGAGCGTCTGTGGTCCCGCTGGGCCGAGATCGACAAGAACCTCGACGACTACGCCGCCCGGCGGCCAACCGAAACCGCCGTCGTCGTCCTCGAGCCGCGCGACGCCGCCGAGCCGGGCGCTTGATACAACCGACCGAACGAACCCCAATGGACCGGTTGCGGCGGTACGACGCCGCTATTGCTGACATCGCCAGGTGATGTTGCCGACAGCGACTAGCTCGGATGCTGGTCATGGGACGCTCTTGGCTATGACGGAACGGGATCCTGAACTCAGCGCTGGCGTTGAACTGCGGAACACGCAGTACCAGTTGCAGATCTACGAGGCCATCGCCGTCGCAACGAACGACGCGCACGGGGCCCTCGACACGGTGCTGGGTGCCTCGGACCCAGACGCCGCCCGTCGAGCACTCCAACAGCGATACGGCTTCACCGAACTGCAGGCAACTGCGGTGATGGACATGCAGTTCCAGCGAGTGACCGCGATCGACCGGGAGAAGATCGAGCAGCGACGCCAGGAACTCGCGGCACGCGTCGTAGCGCTGAAGGCAGAGCTCGACGGACCGTGACTCCCGGCTCCAATAGGTGCCTACTCCTCGGTGCGCGGATGTGCTGTCGGGTCCGCTAGCGACGGAATGTCGCGGGTCTTCGAACGCGCGGCTCGCGGCTGTCCGTGCATTCGGTGTCCACGTCCTCCCAGCTACGACGTCGGCTCCTCTGTCGCGGGGTTGGACTGCACAGCTTTGCGGCGGGTGACGTAGTGAAGCGACACATCACCCGAGCCAGGCCGGGCAAACGGCAGGCAGGCACAGAATCCGCTCACTCGGCCGATCGCTGGACGCCGCATCCGCCAGCCGCCATCGTGAGTTCATGACTACGGAGGACGACGTCAGACGTATTTGCCTGGCACTGCCCGGCGTCACCGAACGTCTCAGCTGGGGTCGTCCGGCCTGGTTCGTCAGGACGCTCATGGCTCGGATGTGGGAACAGGACGTGCTCACGGTCAAGACCCAAGAGCGTGATGTGCTCGCATTCGCGGAGCCTGACACCTACTACTGGACCAGTCACCACGACCGTTCACCACTGTTGGTCCTGGTACGGCTGGGGCGAATCGACTCGGATGAACTCGACGAGCTACTCCGGGACTCGCATCGGATCGCCAGCACGTGAGGACCGCAGCTCCGATGCCTCTCTGCGATATGAACGTGCAGGCGCCTTGCATGCCAAGTCGAAAAAGGGCGGTGAAGGGTCGGGAAGGAGTGGCTACCGTGGCCGGCATGCCTGGACCCGAGGGATTCGACCACGTCGAGCGAGGCGGTGACATCGTCATCAGCCATCACGGAAAGCCCGCCACGACGCTTCGCGGCCAACGTGCCGCCAACTTCCTCGACGATGTCGAGGCAGGTGACCCGCAAGAGCTCATGGCGCGACTGACAGGCAGCTATCGGCGCGGAAACGAGCGCCAATCGCGGAACCGCCCAAGGCCGTGTTGCTAAAGGAAGCTGGTGAGCCGGGTGCACCCCAGACTTCGCCGTCGAGCAGCGCCATTCCCCAGTACGGGCCACGCCTCCCGCCTGCGACGGTGCAGCCGCGTGGTGTCCATCTCGCTGCGCAAACTGTTGGCTCGTGTGCCCGTCTGTGATGTCAACGTGCACACTGACGGTTTCCCGTTCGACCGAAGGACTGAGCCGTGCCCGACCGACCTGAGATTGTCTGCATCTGCGGCTCTACGCGGTTCGTGGACGAGATGCGTGCGGCGAACCGTGATCTGACCTTCGCAGGTGTCATCGTCGTCGCGCCAGGCGAAGTAGACGAGTTGATCACCAACGAGCAGAAGACCGCGCTGGACGCCCTCCACCTGCGCAAGATCGACCTGGCTGACCGGGTTCTGGTCGTCAACCCCGGCGGGTATATCGGCGAGTCCACGAGCAGGGAGATCGCATATGCCCACGCCACCGGCAAGCCGATCTCGTTCACCGATCCCGTCTGACCAGTGGACGCTTCGTGGTGCTCGAGATCACCGCACTCGTACGCCGATCCGGCCTGTGGTCCGCCAAGCCGTTATGCGGGCAGTTCAGCCAGTGCAAGCTCGCGGTGTATGACGCACCTTCGCGTCGCTTCGGTCTGGACAAAGCAGGCGGTTCAGGTCTGATCTTGTGCTGCACGCGGACGAGTCGGAAAGTGGGGATATCGATCCGATGTGGTGAGCGAGGTGAGCGATGGATCTCGACGAGTTGGTCTTCCACCCCTGGTCGGCGCAGGGACCGCGCAACGTGCCGACCTTCGTCGGCGGCTCGGGCAGCTACGTCATCGACGCCGACGGCCGACGCTACTTGGACTTCAGTTCGCAGCTGGTCTTCACCAATCTCGGCCACCAGCATCCAGGCATCGTGGCTGCGATCAAGGATCAAGCCGACCGGCTGTGCACCCTCGCCCCGGGTCATGCCTCGGACGTCCGCGGCGAAGCGGCGCGACTGATCGTCGAGGTCGCCCCAGAGGGCCTCGGACACGTGCTGTTCACCACTGGCGGTTCGGAGGCGATCGAGCACGCGGTCCGGATGGCTCGCCTGCACAACGGGCGGCCGAAGGTGCTCGCCGCCTATCGCTCCTACCACGGCTCCACGACAACCTCGATCCACCTCACTGGTGACCCGCGCCGTTGGGCTTCGGACACCGGGGCTGCAGGCGTCGTCCACTTCTTCGGCCCCTTCCTGTACCGCTCGGCGTTCGGGTCGAGCACGCTCGAGGACGAGTGCGAGCGCGCGTTGGCGCATCTGGAGCAGGTGATTCTTCTCGAAGGGCCGTCGACCGTCTCCGCGTTGGTACTGGAACCGGTGACGGGCAGCTCGGGGGTCATCGTGCCGCCCGCCGGTTATCTGCGAGGGGTCCGGGACCTGTGCACCCGTCATGGCATCGTCCTCATCGCAGACGAGGTGCTCGTCGGGTTCGGCCGCACCGGAGCGTGGTTCGGCGTCGACCACGACGGGGTAGCCCCCGACCTCCTCGTGTTCGCGAAGGGCGTCAACTCCGGTTACGTTCCGCTTGGCGGGGTGCTGGTCGGCGACCCGATCTACGAGACGTTCACACACCGCCCCTACCCGGCGGGGATGACCTACAGCGGACACCCACTCGCCTGTGCGGCCGCAGTGGGCGCGATCCGCGCAATGCACTCCGAGGGCACGGTGGCGGCAGCCGCTCAGCTCGGCATGGACATCCTCGGGCCCGGACTCACGAAGCTCGCCGAGAACCACCCCTGCATCGGGGACGTTCGCGGCATCGGCGGACTGTGGACTGTCGAGTTGGTGCGTGACCGCGAGACCAAGGAACCGCTCGTCCCGGTAGGCGCCACTGGCGCGACGAATGCACCGATGACCGCGTTCACCAAGGCGTGTCTCGGCCACGGTCTCGTCCCGCTCGTACTGGGCAACCGCATCCATGTCGCCCCACCGCTCAACGTGAACGACAGCGAGGCTGCCACCGGGCTGGCCATCCTTGGCGAGGCCTTGGCTGAGGTCGACGCGTTCCTGGCTTGACCGGCCCGAAGCGCGATCACGGTCCGGATGGACACCGGCACGGAGTTCGGATGAACCGCATCGATTGAGTGCCGCCGCTGGCGGCGATATCGAATGGGCGGCGAACTATCTGTTCAGCCCCGTGTGGTCGTGGGCATCCGGAGGTTGCTCAGTCCTCAGCCTTCGGCTGTGACCGCAGTAGGGACAAACCTGGTGCGCGCCCCAATCGTCCCCGATCACGGCCTCAACTTTGCGCATGCTCGGGCTTGTTGACCAAAGGGCAGTTCAACGTCGCACGTGAAACCCACGGATGTTGACCAGCGTCTGGCCCCTTCTCAGGCGAAGGCCTAGGCTCGAACCGGGCGCACAAGGAGCCACAGAAGGGCTAAGTCGAGGAGGCCGTCGACTGTCATGAACAATCTGAAGCGGTTCACCGTCTGCAAGTTGGCAGGTCACAAATGGGGGAGCATCGCCTATCCGCCGTCTGCCGACGGTGAGACCAGCGGTCGTTTCCTGCGGTGTCAGCGATGTGGCAAGGAGAACCACGAGGCAGGAACGGTTGCCCGTGGCGCTGGGCCCATTTTGTAGTCGGGCTCGACGGGCGCACATAGTGGGCTCGCTCCTCGAGCGGCGTCGACCCGCAGCCTCAGCGGCGAACCTTGTCAGGCGCTGGCTGCCGCGGCAGCAAGGAGCTGGGCGAGCTCGATCGGCTTGGTGATCATCGGCCAGTGGCCCGAGTCGATGTCGACGAACTCGAGGTGCTTGGCCTTGGCGAGCTCGGGGACTTCCCCGGCGTTGATCCACTCCTGGGCCTGGACGGGGGTGAATTCGGGGCACACGAGCACGAGCGGAACGTCGTAGCGTCGCTCGTTCGCCAGCCGCACCACGCCCTTGGTCACTCCAGCTGGGACAGGGATCGCAGCAGTCGCGATAGCGCGCTTGGTCTCCTCGTCGAGGTCAGCAGAGTCGGGCCCCTCGAAGGGGGCCCAGCCGGGGAAGGGCATGACGCCGTTCTTCGGCGCGAAGAGGTCGGCGTAGGGCTCCCCGTCGGACGGACGGGAAGCCTCCGATGAGGGCGACTTTGGCCACCTTCTGCGGTCGCGCGTCGGCGGCCAGCCATGCCAGGGTGCCCGCGGCGGAATGGCCCACCACCATGGGCTTGCCAGACGCGGCGTCCACGGCGGCGAGAATCGCAGCCACCTGGTCGTCGAGGGTCGCGGACGTAGATCCGTCACCCTGGCCCGGCAGCGTGAGCGGCACTGGGTGGTGTCCGAGTTCCTCGAGCACGGGCACGACATCGTCCCAGGCCGATCCGTCGAGCCATAGTCCAGCAACGAGCAGGATGTCCATGGTCAGCTCTCTGTCTTGAGTGCGTTCAGATCACGTTCGGCATAGAGCCGGTGCTCTCATTCTTCGTTGAGCACGGTTCGGTTCACGCGCTCGAACCGTGCCCCGGTGAGGTCCTTCTCACGCACTTCGCGCATGTGCACCACCCTAGGACCAATTCGGGACGCTCTCCTTCCGCTTCTTCCGCGCTATCACATCTGTTCTGCGCGTCGTCCGCTCGCGGCGGAAACCGCACCCAGATGTGGTCGAATGCTGCGCGCTGGCAGGCGGCGACGGTCTACCTGTCGGAGGATGGGCGCGCGGCGCACATCTGGCCTTCTGCTGATGCCGGCAGTGGGCTTCATTGCCGCTTCGGCGCGCCGCGTTCCCACCAGTCGGCCGGTGCACGCTCGCCGATCACTTCCGCGGTGAACACGATGTCGGTGAGGTTGCAGAACTTCCAGAGTTCCTTCGCGGCTCGGCTGTACTGGAAAATCATCTGGTCGGTTTCAAAGGCGTCGAGTTCGCCAGCGCGAAAGCGGTCAACGGCTTCGCTCACATGGCGGATGAGTTCGGCCAACCGAGCTTCGTGATACGCCGCGACCGCCTCGCGTGCCGCCTGTCGCTCCGACTTGGTGGACATAGGGGTGAGGCTACTCACCCGACGGCGCCGCCAAGGCTGATCGAGCGGTTCCCGACTGCACATCGAGCGGACGCCGGCAGATGAGAGTGCATCGAAATGCCCCTGCGCCAGGGGTGGGCCTAGGGCAACATGACGGCATGAGCAAGCTGCCGGCCATGGACCGCATACGCGCCGCCACAGCGGCTGACGCCACGCAACTGCTCCTCTTGTGGGCCTTGGTATTCAACGAGGACGACACCGACTCAGTCACGACGTGGAAGGAGCACGCACAAGTGTGGTTCACCCGCTTTGTCGAGGACCGGACCACGGCTCACTTCCCCGTGATCGAGGTCGATGGCGACGTCGTGGCCACGGCGATCGGCACTCTCGAGATCGGCGTCCCTAACCCGCAATGCCCTCGAGGACGAACGGTGCGGCTCGCGAACGTCATCACCTTGCCAGAGCATCGCGGCAGAGGGTACGGAACCCTGCTCGTTCGCGACGTAATCGAATGGGCCCGGTCGATCGACGCTGATCGCATCGATCTCAGCGCCACCCCGGACGGGCAGCGCATCTACGAGAAAGCCGGATTCAATCTGACGAAGGCCCCGAGGATGAAGCTGGCTCTCTAACGGGATGTCCGCTTGTCGGAAAGACGAGCTGTCATCGGCGTGTCCGATCCTGGCCCAGGCGTGCCGGCTCACGTGTCGTGGGTGGCGACGATCTGCTGGAGCGCCTGTACGTGGGCGGAGTGGGCGCGGGCCCCTTCGGGCGTCAGGGACAGCCAGAGTCTGTTAAGGGGTTGCGCAGCGCGCGTCCGTTGAAGGCCACCACCGATCCTAGAACCCCACTGCCGGCCGCCCCTTGACACCGAGGGGAGCCAGGAGGGTGCATTCGCCCTGAGCGCTTGTATGCCTCGATCAGCGTGTGGCCCTGTAGTCGTCGAGGATTGCGTCGACGTTCAGACGCGCCTCGGCTTCCAAGGGCTCGTCATGGTCCTCCAGGGCGTTGGCGAGGTGGCGCAACGACTTCCAGAGGGCCCACCCACGCCCTCGCGCCCAGGTCGAGTCTTCGATGTCGAGTCGTTCGCGAAGGAGCTGGCGGCCGGGGCGGGTTAGGAGTGTCCAGGCGATGGCGAAGTCGCAGGACGGATCACCGACACCGCAGGTGCCGAAGTCGATGACCGCAGCAAGCCTGCCCCTTTCGAGCAGAAGGTTCCCGGGTGCAAGGTCACCGTGGAACCAGACGTCTACCCCGTCCCAGCGAGCTGCCAGAGCGTCGTCCCACGCGGCAGCAGCCAAGCCGACGTCGATGTGATCGTCGAGTTCTGCGAGGGCGCTTCGAGCCGTCGAGTCGTAAGTGCGCAAGGTGGTGCCGCGAAACCAGTTGTGGATGCCGGGCTGCGGGCCACATGTTGCGCCGATGCGTTGTAGGGCCTCGAGGAAGCGGGCCACGTCCTCGGCAATCCCCAACGGGTCAATGATCGTGGCTCGGTCGGCGGCTTCGCCCGGAAGCCATCCGTAGACAGACCAATGGAAGGGATACCCGGCACCCGGCAGGCCCAGACCCAGCGGAACGGGGATCGGGATGGGCAGTCGATCCCCCAGCTCGGGGAGCCAGCGATGCTCCTTCTCCACAGCTAGCGCGTACTCCTCTGCGCTGGGTAGACGGACGAGCATGTCGTCTCCGAGGTGGAAGGTGAGGTTGTCCCACCCGGGGTTACTGACCGGTGTGATGGGCCGCTGCGACCATTGGGGAAACTGTTCTGCGACGAGCTGGCACACGGTCTCGACGTGGACGGTCAGCCTCTGCGGCGCTGGACCGAGGTCCGGCACGTCCTCAATCGACTCACCGCTGTTCGGGCTCACAGCCAAGCAGACTACCGAGCGGCATCGTGGACCACATCAGCATTCTCCTCTGCGCATCGACCGCTCGCTCATCGACATGACCGCGCGGATCGCGGCGGAGCGAAGCTGCTGTGCCCGTGGTGGCGATCAACCATTCGCAGCACGACGGAGCGGTCGACCCTGCTCGTCAGCTCCAGTTGGGCGGCTCAGCCGCGCGGTAGCCCGAGGATCCGCTCAGCCGCGACGTTGCGCAGCACCTGCGTGGTGCCGCCGGCAATGCTCAGGCACCGGGTCAGCAGCGCCTCCTGCCACGCGGCCACCGAGGCATCGCTGCCAAGCAGCGCGGCCTCACCCAGCAGGTCGAGGGCGAGCTCTGAGCTGTCCTGCCGCTGACGCACGCCGACGAGCTTGCTCACCGACGACTCCGGCCCCGGTCCGACGCCGGTGACCGCGCGCAGGGTCGACCGCAGCCCGAGCACCTTCACCGTGGTCGCCTCCGCCACAGCCTGGCCGAGCCGCAGCCGCACCGCGTCCCCGAGCTCCTTCTGCTCGGCGGCGGCCGCGAGCGCCCGCTCCACGCTGACGCCGAGCGACTTGCCGCCCATCGCCACCCGCTCGTTGGCCAGCGTCGTCCGCGCCAGCTTCCACCCGCCGTCGACCTCGCCGACCACGCAGTCGTCCGGCACCACGACCCCGTCGAGGAAGACCTCGTTGAACACCGCCTCACCGGTCAGCTCCCGCAGTGGCCGAATGTCGAGCCCCTCGGAGCGCATGTCGACGAGGAAGTACGTGATCCCCTTGTGCTGCGGCGCATCCGGGGAGGTCCTCGCAAGGCAGATCGCCCAATCGGCCTCCCGGGCCAGCGACGTCCAGACCTTCTGGCCGGTCAGCCTCCAGCCGCCCTCGACCCGCTCCGCCTTCGTCCGCAGCGACGCGAGGTCGGAGCCCGCGCCGGGCTCGCTGAACAGCTGGCACCAGGACAGCTCGCCCCGCAGCGTCGGGCCGACGAAGCGCTCGCGCTGCGCGTCGTCGCCGTGCTCGAGGATCGTCGGCAGTGCCCAGGCCGCGATGGCGAGCTCGGGTGGCCTGATCCCCGCCGCCCGCAGCTCCTCGTCGATGACGATCTGGTCGACCGCGCCGGCCGACCGTCCGTAGGGCGCCGGGTAGTGCGGCGCGATGAGCCCCGCGTCGGCGAGGGCGGTACGACGCTCCGCTCCGGGAAGTGCCGCGATGCGAGCCACCTCCTCGCGGACGGCCTGCCGGGTCTGCTCCCCCGCGCCCTCGAGGTCGATGTGGGTCGCGCGCCGCCTGCCGTCGAGGGCCGCCTCGGCGAGCTGCAGCCGCCACGCATCGCTGCCGCCGAGCAGCTGCCGGGTCGCCATCGCCCGCCGGAGGTAGAGGTGCGCGTCGTGCTCCCACGTGAAGCCGATCCCGCCGAGCACCTGGATGCAGTCCTGGGCGTTCGCGACCGCGGCGTCCAGGGCGACCGACCCGGCCACCGCGGCGGCCAGCGCGAACTGCTCCGGCGCCTCGTCGTACGCACCGGCCGCGTCCCAAGCGACCGCGGTGGCCGACTCGGACCGCTCGAGCATCTCGGCGCACAGGTGCTTGATCGCCTGGAAGGACCCGATCGTGCGGCCGAACTGCTCGCGCACCTTGGCGTAGTCGACCGCGGTGCCGAGCGACCACCGGGCCACCCCGGCAGCCTCCGCGGCGGCCAGCGTGACGGCGACGTCGCGCACGTGGGTTGCGGCGAGGTCGAGCACGGCGACCGGCCGGACCCCGTCGAGGGACGCCCGGCCGACCGAGCGCGACAGGTCGACGCGGGGAGCGCTCTCGACCGAGACACCGGCGGCCGAGGCATCGATCAGGAACCACCGGTCCGCGTCCGCGACGACCGCCCCGACCAGAAGGTGCGAGGTGGCGCCGGCGTCCCAGAGGATCGGGACCTCGCCGCTGACGACGCCGGCGTCACCGACCACGAGCGGCGACGGGGACGGCGCGAGCGCGACGGTCGCTGAGCCGTCGGCGATCCCCCTGACCACGGCGGCGACCGCGTCGTCCTCGGCGCGCTCGGAGAGGACCGTCGCGGCGACCGCGGTGGACAGCAGCGGCCCCGGCACCATCCCGGCGGCGCAGGCCTCGAGCGCGCAGGCCAGGTCGACCAGGGACCCACCGGCTCCGCCGAGCGACTCGGGGACCGCGATCGAGGCGACCCCCAGGCCGGCCAGTGCCTCCCAGGTGTCGGCGAACGCCCCCGGCCCCGCGCCCTCGGCCGCCTTGACGATGTCGGTCGTGCCGCGGTCACGCGCCCACTCCTCGAGGGACTCGGCGAGCGCGCGCTGGTCGTCGGTCAGGCCCAGGGCCACGGTGACTCCTCAGAATCTAGAACGTGTTTCAATTGTGCCATGGCTAGGCTGCCCCCGTGAACACGACGACCGCGATGCCCCCGGAGCTGCTGCGCCACGCGCTCGCCGCGAAGGGCTTCATGCCCGAGGACGAGGGCGAGCTGCTGCACCGCGTGGCCCTCGAGCGACTCCCCCACGGCCCGGCCCTGGAGGTCGGGACCTACTGCGGGAAGTCGGCGATCTACCTCGGCGCGGCCGCGCTGGCCACCGGCGGGACGGTCTTCACCGTCGACCACCACCGGGGGTCGGAGGAGAACCAGGCCGGCTGGGAGTACCACGACGAGTCCCTCGCCGACCCCCTGCACGGCCGGCTGGACACGCTGCCGACGTTCCGGCGGACCATCCTCGACGCCGGCCTCGACGAGCAGGTGGTGGCCGTCGTCGGGCGGTCGACCACGGTGTCGGCGTACTGGCGCACGCCGCTGTCGCTGCTGTTCATCGACGGCGGCCACACCGACGAGCACGCCGGCAACGACTACACCGGCTTCGGCCGGTGGGTGGCCAACGGCGCGACGATGGTGATCCACGACGTGTTCCCCGACCCCGCGGACGGCGGGCAGCCGCCGTACCGCGTCTTCCTCCGCGCGCTCGAGAGCGGCTTCGAGGAGACCCAGGCCCTCGGCTCGATGCGGGTGCTGACCCGCGTGCGCGGCGACGCCGGCGACCCCGTCAGCTGACCTTCTGCGGGGTGTCGGCGCTCTCGCAGCCGCACTCGAGGCCGATCTCCTCGAAGCCGGACGGCAGCGTGCCGGCCCGGAAGATGTCGGCGCCCGGCGTCGTCCCGGACAGCGCGTCCACCGCGAGGATGACGGCCGCGGCGGTGTACGTCGTGTGCTCGACCGGCCAGTTCACGTCGTCCGGGTAGACGTAGCCGGTCCAGTACTTGCCCTCCTCGGCGCGCAGGTGGCCGATGTCGCGCAGCAGTGTGAGGGCCCGCTCGCGGTCGCCGAGGCTGTCCAGCGCCATGGCGAGCTCCGCGGTCTCCGCGCCGGTGACCCACGGATTCGTGTCCACACAGAGGATCCCGAGCCCCGGACGCACGAAATGGTCCCAGCGGCTGGCGATCAACGCGTGCCCGTCCTCACCGCGGACGGCGCCGCCGAGGACCGGGTAGTACCAGTCCATCGAGAACGTGGACTTGTCGAGGAACAGGTCACGGTGCTCCCGTACGGCGTGGCCGAGGCGGCCGGCGGCGAGCTCCCACTCGGGCTGCGGGTCGCCCATCAGCTCGGACAGGGCGACCCCGGCCCGCAGCGACTGGAAGATGCTCGAGCTGCCGGCGAGCAGCGCCTCGGCGTTGACCTTGCCGCCGGCCTCCTGCGACCAGGCGATCCCGCCGAAGGGCAGCTGCATCCCGACGACGAAGTCGAGCCCCCTGCGGACGGCCGGCCACATGCGGCGTACGAAGTCCTCGTCGCGACGGACCAACCAGTGGTGCCAGACCCCGACGGCGAGGTACGCCGACATGTTGGTCTCACCGCTCGCGTCCTCGACCTCGCCCGCGACGAGCTTCATCGGCCAGGAACCGTCCTCGCGCTGGCTGGTCAGGCACCAGTCGTACGCGCGGTGTGCCGCCTCGACCTCACCGCCGACGAGCAGCGCCATCGCCGCCTCGACGTGGTTCCACACGTCGACGTGCTCCCCGATCGTCCAGGGGATCGCGCCGTCCGGCTCCTGCATCGCCACGATGGAAGCCGCAGTGGCCGCCACCTCGTGGGCGCTCAGGACGCCTGCGAGGGCGGGTGTCTCAGGCAGCATCGGGCTTGCGCAGGTAGAGGACCATGCTCTTGCCGATGAGCGGGTTCAGCGCCCTCTCGGCGAGCCGGGTGACCCTGCTGTAGCCGGGCCGCTTCATGATGTCCCAGACCAGGACCTCGTGGTAGGCCTTCACCAGCGGGTGCTTGTCGTTGTCGACGCCGACCGCGCACTTGATCCACCAGTAGGGCGAGTGCAGCCCGTGCGCGTGGTCCTTGCCGTGGTACTCCAGACCGGCCGCCTGCAGCTTCCCGACGAGCTCGTCGCCGGTGTAGATGCGGACGTGGCCGCCCTCGACCTCGTGGTACTGGTCCGACAGCGCCCAGCAGATCTTCTCCGGCAGCCAGCGCGGCACGGTGACGGCGATGGTGCCGCCGGGACGGAGCACGCGGACGAGCTCCGCGATCGCGGTCTCGTCGTCGGGGATGTGCTCGAGCACCTCGGAGGCGATGATCCGGTCGAACTCCTCGTCGGCGAACGGCATCGCCAGGGCGTCGCCCTGCTTGATGTCGGCCTCGGCGCCCAGCGGCACCTCACCGGCCTCGCGCATCGCGCCGAAGATCTCGAGCACACCGGCCAGCTCGTCGCCGTCCTGGTCGAACGCGATCACGTCACCGCCGCGACGGAACATCTCGAACGCGTGCCGACCCGCGCCGCAGCCCATGTCGAGGACGCGGTCGCCCGCGGCGAGACCGAGGCGGTCGAAGTCAACGGTCAGCATCGGTGTCCTCCTGGGAGCGGGCGGTCTCGTCGGGGACCGGGCGTCCCGCGGCGCGGATGACCTCCCGGTAGGCGTCGGCGGTGGCCTCGGCGACGGCGTGCCAGCTGTACTCCGCCAGCGCGCGCTCCCGACCGGCCGCACCCATCCGGGCCCGGCGCTCGGGGTCGTCGAGCAGGTTCTCGAGGGCGTGCACGAGCTCGCCCACGTCGCCCGGTGTCACCAGGTCGGCGCAGAGGCCCTCGGGACCCACCACCTCGGGGATGGCGCCGGCGCGGCTGACCACGAGCGGGGTCGCGCAGGCCATCGCCTCGACGGTCGGCAGCGAGAAGCCTTCGTAGAGCGACGGCACGCAGGCGATCTCCGCCGACGCGACGAGCTCGGCGAGCTGCGCGTCGGTGATGCCGGTGACGAAGCGCACCGAGTCGCTGATGGCGAGCCGGTCGATCAGCTTCTCGGTCTGGCCACCGGGCTTGGGGCGGGTCACGAGCAGCAGCTCGACGTCGCGCTCGGTGCGCAGCTTCGCGAAGGCCTCGAGCAGCGTGGCGATCCCCTTCATCGGGGTGTCGGCGCTGGCCATGGCGACGATCCGGCCCGGGACGCGGGGCTCCTCGGACGGCTGGAAGACCGAGTCCACTCCGAGCGGGATGACCTGGAGCTTCGACTTGTCGACGCCGAAGTCGATCGCGATGTCGCGCCGCGAGCTCTCCGACACGGTGAGGATCAGGCTGAGCTGACGGGCGACCTTGGCCTGCATCTTGAGGAAGCCGTACCAGCGGCGCAGCGACAGCTTCTTGCGGATCCCCTTCGCGGCGGCGAGGTCGACCCGGCGGTCGAAGGTGATCGGGTGGTGGATCGTGGTGATCAGCGGAAGGCCGGCGCGCTCGATGTCGAGCATCCCGTAGCCGAGGGTCTGGTTGTCATGGACGACGTCGAAGTCGTCGAGCCGCTTCTTGAGCACCTTCGCCACCCGCATGCTGAACGTGCGCGGCTCGGGGAAGCCGGCGGTCCACATGGTCGCGACCTCGAGCACGTCGATGCCGTCGCGGTACTCCTTGGGCCACGGCGTGCGGAACGGGTCCGGCTCGCGATAGAGGTCGAGGCTCGGGACCTTGGTGAGCTTCACCCCCGCGTCGAGCTCGGGGTACGGCTGACCCGAGAACACCTCGACCTCGTGGCCCAGTGCAGCGAGCTCGCGGCTGAGGTGACGGATGTAGACGCCTTGCCCGCCGCAGTGCGGCTTGCTGCGGTACGACAGCAGCGCGATGCGCACAGCGGCCTCCTGATGCTTCGACACCAGCCTCGAACAGACTGGAACGTGTTTCTATTATGCAGGGTCGCGGTGCTAGCCTACGGAGTGTCCACGAGCCATGGGACTCACGGGCAAATCGTCACGGATCGCGGAGCCGAACACAACGGGAGCACCCCCTTGAGCAGTATGAACTCGCTCACCTACGAGGACCTCGGCTCGGCCGCACAGCGGGACCGACGCAAACGGATCCTCGACGCCACCATCGCGCTCGCCTCCAAGGGCGGCTTCGACGCCGTGCAGATGCGAGCGGTGGCGGAGCGCGCCGACGTCGCGCTCGGCACCCTCTACCGCTACTTCCCGTCCAAGATCCACCTGTTGGTCTCCGCCCTCGCACGCGAGTTCGAGCAGGCCAACACGAACTTCGACCGCCGGCCGATCCCGGGCGACACTCCCCCGGACCGGGTCATGTACGTCCTCGGCAGGACCACCCGCAGCCTCCAGCGGGACCCCAACCTGACCGAGGCGCTCACACGCGCGTTCATGTTCGCGGACGCATCGGTCGCCAACGAGATCCACGTCGTCGGCATGCACGTCACCAAGCTGCTCATGCGCGCGATGAAGGACCCCGAGCTCACCACCGACGAGATCGAGCCGACCGAGGAGGACATCGCGATCGCCAAGGTGATCGGCGACGTCTGGCTCGCCAGCCTCGTCCAGTGGGTCACCGGCCGCGCGTCCGCCGTCGACGTCTCGAAGTCGATGGACGTCGCGGTCCGCCTCCTCCTCCGCTAGCCAGGTCGGGCCGTCGGGTCGGGTCGGCGTCGGCTGCCGACGACCGTAGCCTTGTGACCCCGGCCGCAGTCGGGACCCGCTGCAATCGCACTCATGTGCCGTTGCAACACGCGCCAGCGAAAGATCCGTGCAGTTCCCGCACTCATGTGCGATTGCGGCGCCGGCGGGGCGACCCCGGGACAGCTAGCGGCGGCGCCTGGGCTTCTCGCGGACGCGGACTGACTGACCGGACCGCTCGACCTCGAACGCCCCGATCGCCGTGACCAGGTCGACCAGCTTGGCGTAGCGCCAGTTGCGCGGGTCGAAGTCAGGCGCCTGCTTGGCGATGTGGCTACCGACCGTCCCCAGCGGTGCCCAGCCCTCGTCGTCAGAGGCACTCTCGATCGCGGTCCGCATCAGGCTCATCAATCGTCCGTCGGCCCGGAGCTCCTTGGCAGTCGGGCGCTTGTTCGTCTGCTCGGCGCCCGCCTCCTCGTCGCGTGGCGAGCCGAGCACCTCGACGTAGACGAACTTGTCGCAGGCTGACCGGAACGCCTCGGGTGTCTTCCGCTCGCCGAAGCCGTAGACCGTGACGCCCGACTCCCGCAGCCTCGAGGCCAACCGGGTGAAGTCGCTGTCGGACGTGACGAGACAGAAGCCGTCGAACCGGCTGGTGTACAGCAGGTCCATGGCGTCGATGATCATCGCGCTGTCGGTCGCGTTCTTCCCCTGCGTGTAGGCGAACTGCTGCATCGGGTTGATGGCGTGGACGTTCAGCACGTCCTTCCACTTCGACAGCTGCGGCGAGGTCCAGTCCCCGTAGATGCGCTTCACGGTGGCGACGCCGTACTTGGCGACCTCGGCGAGCAAGGCGTCGATCACGCTCGCCTGGGCATTGTCGGCGTCGATGAGAACGGCGAGCCGCGAGGACGGAGAGTCAGCCACCTCGAGAACTTACCGCGGTTCTGCCAACCAGACGCGCCGACTCGACAGCGTTCCGACGACCGAGACGCGCCGACTCGGCGCGATCCTGCCAACCAGACGCGCCGACTCGGCGGGGTTGCGGCAACCGGACGCGCCGACTCGGCAGGATCGGTCAGCCGCCGAAGGCGTGGGTGGCGGTCGCGCCGCCGTCGACGACGTACTCCGCACCGGTGCAGAAGCTGCTCTCGTCACTGGCCAGGAAGACGTACATCCCGACCACGTCCTCGGGCTGACCCACACGCTTGAGCGCGACCCGCTGGCCGCCCCACTCCATCGCGGCGTCGCCGCCGTGGATCCGGGTCATGCCGGTGTCGATCATGCCGGGGTGCACGGAGTTGACCCGGATGTTCTTGGGTCCGAGCTCCATCGCCGCGGCCTTGGTCATGCCGCGGATGGCGAACTTGCTCGAGGTGTAGGCCACCAGGAACGGCATCCCGCCGAGGCCCTCGATCGACGACGCGTTCACGATCGACCCGCCGCCGGCCTCCTCCATCGCGGCGACCACGGAGCGCATGCCGAGGAAGGTGCCGAACTGGTTGATCCGGATGACCTTCTCGTAGTCCTCCAGCGAGGTCGCGGTCAGCTCGGAGAAGAGCAGGATGCCGGCGTTGTTGATGAGTACGTCGACCCGGCCGAACCGCTCCTTGGTGGTGGTGACCGTGGCCACCCAGTCGGCCTCACTGGTCACGTCGTGCCGCACGAAGACGACGTCGCCGCCGACCTCCTTGACCAGCAGCTCGCCCTCATCTGTCGCGATGTCGGCGATGACCACCTTGGCGCCCTCGGCCACGAAGCCGCGGACGATCGCCGCGCCCTGTCCCTGCGCCCCGCCGGTGACGATGGCCACCTTGCCGCTGAGCCGTCCCATGTCGATCCCTGTCTCTCGAAGTCTTCGTACGACGTCAGCCGAGCGGCTGGTCGTCGATGTTCATCACGCCGTCGGCGGCGAACCCCACCGAGGGGTCCCGGTCCGCGAAGAACGACCCGAGCTGCTTGTCGAGGTCGGGCAGGTCCCAGGTCTCGGCGGAGGCGTCGAAGCGGCGCTCCACCACCGGGGCCGCGAGCAGCGCGACCATGCCGCCGTACACGACGAACACCTGGCCGGTGATCCGCTCGGCGGCCGGCGACGCGAGGTAGGCCACCAGCGGCGCCACGTGCTCGGGCGACAGCGGGTCGATCGCCCGGCCGGACGTGTCCTCGCCGAAGACCTGCTCGGTCATCGCGGTGCGGGCACGCGGACAGATCGCGTTGGCGCGCACGCCGGACCGGCCGAGGCCGCGGGCCGTGGACAGCGTCAGCGCGGTGATCCCGCCCTTGGCCGCGGCATAGTTCGGCTGGCCGGGCGAGCCCACGAGGAACGCCTCGGACGCCGTGTTGATGACGCTGCCGTAGACCGGCGCGCCCGTCGACTTGGCGAGGCCTCGCCAGTGGGAGGCGGCGTTGCGCGACAGCAGGAAGTGGCCGCGCAGGTGGACCCGGATCACCAGGTCCCACTCCTCGTCGCTCATGTTGAACAGCATCCGGTCGCGGATCACGCCGGCGTTGTTGACCACGACGTCGAGCCGGCCGAGGTCCCCCGCGGAGGCCTTCAGCAGCGCGTCGGCGGTGGACCGCTCCCCCACGTCACCGGCGACGACCGTGGCCCTGCCGCCGCCCGACCGGATCTCCGACGCAGCCTCCTCGGCCGCGCCCGGGAGGTCGTTGAGCACCACGTGCGCGCCGGCACGGGCGAGCGCCAGCGCCTCGGCCTTCCCGAGGCCGGCACCGGCGCCGGTGACGATCGCGACGCGGCCGTCCAGGGACAGCGGGTCAGAGCTCTGCATGGGTGGTCCTCAGTCCTCGATGCTCAGGGCGGCCTTGGGGCAGGAGGCGACCGCCTGCCGGATCCGGCTCTCGTTCTCGGCGGTCACCTGGTCGTCCAGGACGGTCAGGAAGTCGTCGTCGTCGAGCTCGAACGTCTCGGGGGCGATGCCCACGCAGAGGGCGTTCGCCTCGCACAGGTCGAAGTCGGCTTTCACGCGCATGCGCAGTCTCCTCAGGTGCCGGTCGTCATCTTGCGGTGGTCCCACGTGGCCGTCCTGGCCGGCTCGACGAGGACGGCGTACCGCTTCCGCACCTGCCGCTCGACCAGGTCGCGGCCCAGGTCGCCGAGGTCGGCGCCGTCCACCATCCGGGAGGCGACCTTCGTGCCGATCACCCGGATCTCGTCCTCGTCGGTGACGAGCTTGGCGTGCCCGGAGATCGACACCCCGCGCAGCTCGAAGTAGTCGGTGCCGTCCTCGACCAGGCAGGTGATCCGGTCGTCCCGCTCGAGGTTCTTGATCTTCTGGCTGCTGGCGTAGGTCCAGAACGCGATGCGGCCCTCGTGCATGACGTAGAAGAGCGTGGTCAGGTGCGGGCTGCCGTCCGGGTTCACGGTGGCGACCTGGACCTTCATCGACTCGTCCAGGAAGGCCGCGACCTCGTCGGGCGACATCCGCACCGCCGCGCGACCGCCTTGCGCCATGCATGTCCTCCTCGGGACGAAGTCACTGGAACGTGTTCTAGTTTAGGGGACGTCCTGCCCCCTGACCAGAGCGGGGTCGGTCTCGATCAGTGGCCGGACGGCAGCTCGAGGTGCAGGTCGAGCCAGCTCGCCAGGTCCTCGATCTCGTGCAGCACCTCGGCGGTCATCTTCTCGGTGAAGTCCACGTCCTCGTGGATCGCGTCGACCCGGAAGACCCCGGCGTCGCGCTCGGCGGTCGCGTCGAGCTTCCCGACGAGGCGGTCGCCGTAGAGAATCGGCAGCGCCCAGTAGCCCCAGCGGCGCTTTGCCGCGGGCTTGTACATCTCCAGCTGGTAGTCGAACTCGAAGATCTCCAGCGTCCGCTTCCGGTCGTAGACCAGACGGTCGAGCGGGGACAGCAAGGCCGCTCGACCCGCGAACGGCCGGTCCAGGTACGACGGGTCGACGCGCCACGTGCCCTTGACCCCCTCGACCTCGGCGGGCTCGCCGGCCTCACCGACGTCGTTCGGCTCCCCCGGGGACTTCTGGGTCTTGCTCCGGGCGATGCCCAGGGCCTGCAACCGTCGCTCGTCGCGGACGCGGCGCGCCTCCTCGGAGGGCACCACCGGGTCGTCGGGGTAGACCCGTGAGGCCAGGTCCCAGAGCCGCTCACGCCCCTGGCCGCCGGCCGCCGCCACCTCCCCGCGGGCCACGAGGAAGTCAAGCATCATGGTGAGGTTCCGGTTGTCGTTCCAGCCACTCGAGGCCCAGGGCACCACGAACTCGTCCGGCAGCTCACGCGCGGGCAGCGGCCCGTCGGCGCGCAGGCACGCGAGGATGTCACGACGACAGGCGTTGTTGGCCCGGACCCAGTCGCGGCGGGACTCCTGCCAGTCCAGCAGCTCTCCGGACCCGGGCCACTCGGCCATGTCGGCGCGGTAGAGCGCGATGTCCTCGGCAGGACGCGCCATCCCCTGCAGCTCGATCAGGGTCAGCTCGTCGAGGGCGTCTCGCAGCTCCTGCGGCGCGTAGGACGACCCGAGCCGGCTCCACAGCACCAGGTCGGCGTTGCGCGCGACGGCGGCGGTCGGGTCGAGCTGCAGCACGGTCAGCCGGCGCACGGTGTCGAGGAGGTCCCCCGGGCGGTCGCCGTCCAGGAGCTGGGCGCGCAGGGCGACCCGACGGGCGTCGGTGCGGGAGAGCTGGTGGACCGTCACGGTCCGAGGCTAGGACACCTGTCCATCGGTGCGGTCAGAGTGCGTCGAGGTCGTCGACGAGCCAGCCGCCGTCGCCGTCCGGGACCAGCGTGACGACCACGCGGTTGAGGTCGACCCGCGGCTCCTCGAGGTCCTTGCCCGCCGTCGTCTGGTTGACGAAGAGCAGCGCCTCGACCCGGTTCGCGTCCGCCTCGACGACCGACGAGGCGACCACCTCGGCCTGGACCACGGACTCCTGCTTCAAGGCGTCCTCGCGCACCAGCGCGACGGTGTCGTCGTACTCCTTGCGGAATCCGTCCGTCATCAGCTTCGCGGCAGCGGCGGCGCCCTCGTCGAAGCTCTCGTGGTCGTAGCTGAGGATCTTCTGCACGTGCGCCGACGCGGCGTCCCGGCCGGTGAGCGATGCCCCGGCGTCGTCGTTCATCCCGGACAGGCTCCACGCGAGGTAGCCCACGAACCCGGTCAGCAGCAGCGCGAGGACCGACAGCCCGACCAGCAGCCGCGGCACGGCAGCCGTGACCGGAGCCGGGGCCGGGGCCGTGGCCGGGGCCGGGTGCTGCTCGACCACCGGCGGGGTCGGCTCGGCCGGAGCCGGTGGGGTCTCCTGCTCGAGGTCGGACTGGCAGTAGCGGCACTTGATCGCCGCGGCCTTGATCTGCTCGGCGCAGTAGGGGCAGGTCTTCAGGTCGGAGTCGGTCATCGCAGCCTCACATCACGAACTGGAGGTCGGAGGTGAGCCAGCGGTCGCCGCGCAGGACGAGGTCGAGCTGGAGCCGGTAGTGCCGCGGCTGCGGGTCCGGGGCGCTGACGTTGGTCACCGTGCTGTCCGCCACGACGACCACACGCGCCGAGTCCTCGTCCATGCTCACCACGCCGGCCTTCAGCACCTGGCCCTTCGAGACGGACTGGTTCTCCTTCGTCAGCTCCACGAGCTGCGCGCGGCTGGACTCGAACTGCTTCTTGAAGTCGCCGGTCGCGCCCGCGAGGACCCGCTCGACGGACGACTCGACGTTCCGGTGGTCGATCGTGGTGAACGCGATCACCTCGGCGGTCGCGGCACGCAGCACGGCGTCGTGCCGCGCCTCGTCGGCCCGGGCGTCCTGCCACCGCGGGAACAGCAGCACCGCGCCGACCACGAGGGCGACCAGCACCGCGCCGAGGAGCGCGACCAGCCAGCTCGGGCGGCCGCGTCTTGCGAGCGCGGTCACCGGTTCTTCACCGGACCGATCAGCATCCACTTCCACGAGTCGTCGCCGAACAACGCTTGCTGCCCTCCCATACCGGTGACCACTGCCCCGTCGAGCCTATCGACGCCCGGCTCCCCCGGTGCCACACGGTTCGAACCGCCGGGCGAGCCGAACTCCGGCGCGTGCTTGGAGCCGCGCATGTTGTACGGCGCCCCCGAGGCGCAGTGTGCCTTCGTGTAGATCGGGCCGTCCTTCAGGTCCGCCCCGTCGCGCCACTTGTCCGGGTCGAGGTAGCCCTTGCGACACGGCGGCGGCTCCCCCGCGAGCTGGAGGTTGATGTGGCCGTAGCCGTCGCCCGGCGTGCCCGTGAAGCCGCTCGAGATCATCCGCGGGAAGGTGACCAGCAGCTGCTCCACCGCGCTCAGCCGCGGCGTGACGATCTGGTTGACCGTCACCAGGTTGGAGAGCATCACCGGCAGCGTCGGCTCGAGCTTCTCGAGCAGGGCCTGCACCTCGCGTGCGGCCGAGCCTCCGTCGGCGAGCACGGTGCGCAGGTCGCCGTCGGACCTGCGCAGCGCGCCGGTCAGGTCGGCCAGGTCGCGGCTGAACGCCCGGATGCTGTCACCTTCGCGCTGCTGCGTCTCCAGCACGGTCAGGCCGCTGTCGAGCAGCGCGATCGTCTCGTCCTGGTTGGACTGGGCCTCCCGGATGAACACATCCCCGTTGTCGATCAGCCGCTGCAGCGGCCGGCCGGTGTCGTAGAACATCGCGCCGAGCTCGGAGATCACGGTCCTGAGCTCGCGCTTGTCGACCGACCCGACGAGCTCGTCGAGCTGGACGAGCAGGTCGTCCTCGTCGACGGGGAGGCTCTCCGGCCCGCCCTCGATGACGTCCCCGTTGCCGGCGTACGGGCCCTCGTCCGCCAGCGGCTCGAAGTCGAGGTACTGCTCCCCGACCGCCGAGAGGTTGTGCACGTAGACCGGAGAGTCGAGTGGGATCCGGGTGCCCTCCTCCAGCGCCAGGTCGGCACGCACGCCGTCCCTCGTGACATGCATGGCGTCGACCTTGCCGACCTTGAGCCCGCGGTAGGTCACCTCGCTGCCGACGAACAGACCGGACGACCGCGGCAGGTCGACGTGCACGTGGACGCCGCGGCCGAGCACCCGGTCGATGAAGCCGAGGTAGCTCGCGGTGATGTAGACGATGCCGACCGCGCTGAGCACGAGGAACGCGAGCAGCCGGACCTTGATCCCGGTGGTCATCCGAGACCCACCCCCAGGAAGCCGCCGCCGCGGTTGACCGAGCCCGACGTGCTGCCGGGCAGGCCGGGGATCGGCAGGCCGGGCAGCCCGGGGACCTGCGGTGCGGGCAGCTCCGGGACCGTCGGCAGGTCGGGCAGCGGCAGCTCGGGTACGCCGGGGCCGGGCGCCTCGGGCACGTCGAACAGGTTGTCCAGGCGGATGTCCATCGCGATGGAGGTGTTCGCGAAGTCGCCCTTCACCACCTCCGAGGCCTCCTTGGGGAACGGGAAGCTGATGAACAGCGAGAGCCCGTTGGGCAGCGAGCTGCCGGCCTCGTTGAGCTTCCTCAAGATGGGCTGGAGGTGCCGCAGGTCGGCCAGGATGTCCTCGCGGGTGGCGTTCATGACCCGGGTGCCGACGACGCCGAGCCTGTCGAGCTGCCTCAGCATCACCATCAGCTGGTCGTGCTGGTCGGCGAGGACCCGTGCGGCCGGGGCGAGCGTGTCGATCGCCGTACCGATCGTCTTCTTCTCCCGGTTGAGCGTCCTGGCGAGCCGGTTGACCGACTCCAGTGCCGAGAGGATCTCGTCCTTCTGGCCGTCGAGGGTCCCCACCAGCGAGTCGAGCTCGCCGAGCAGGTGCTTCAGCCGGTCCTGGCGACCGGTCATCACCTTGTTGAGCTCGGTGCTGATCGTCTGGATCTGGCCGACGCCGCCGCCGCTGAGCAGGAACGACAGCGCGCCGAGGACCTCCTCGACCTCCGGGTTGCGGCCGGTCGCCGACAGCGGGATGGTGTCCCCGTCGGACAGCTGCCCGACCGGTTCCTTGCCCACCGGCGGCTCGAGCGCGACGTACTTCTCCCCGAGCAGGCTGACCTGCCGGATGTCGGCGATCGAGTTGTCCGGGAGCACGACGTCGTCGCGGACCCGCACCTTGATCCGGGCGTGCCAGCCGACGCGCTCGACGTCGGTCACCTCGCCGACCGTGACGTCGTCGACCTTCACCGGCGAGCGAGGCACGACGTTGAGGATGTCGGCGAAGTCGATCGTCACCTCGTACGACGCGTCCTCGTCGACCGGACTGCCCGGCAGCGGCAGGTCGTAGGCGCCGTCGAACTCGCAGCCGGACAGCGCGACCGCCGAGGCGAGGGTCGTGACCAGCAGCGCGGCGGTGCGGCGTCGGAGCAGCCTCATGACCGTCCCCCCAGCAGCTCGCGCAGGCTGGTCGCCGGCGCACTGCCGCCGAGCCGCGAGGACGAGCTCGCCCCGGGCAGCGGGAGGTCCGAGTCGTCGCCGCCGGGTGGGAACGTCCCGTCGGGAAGCTGCTCGAGCAGCGCCTCGAAGATGTCGCAGGCGAGCTTCGAGTTCGGCACCCGGGCGTTCTTGACGACGGCGCACAGGAAGCCGTCGGTGTCGTCCGCGTTGGGACCGATCGCGATCCGGCCGCCGATCGAGCCGGTGGGGTTGTCGAACGCGATGGCCAGGTTGCCGGCCCCCAGTGGGCCCTTCTCCAGGGCGAGGGCGAGGGAGTCCTGCTCCTTCGCCAGGACGCCGGCCACCTCGGCGATCGCCTTCACGTTGCCGTCGAGCTGCCCCTTGTTGTCCTTGACGAAGGCCTCGACCTCGCTGACGGCACTGGCCAGGGCGGCGAGCGCGGCCCGGAGCTCCTCGCGCTCCCCGGACAGCTGGGCGGACGCACCGGCGAGGTCGCGGATGAACCGGCTGACGACGGCGTCGTTCTCGGCGAGCACGGTGGTGAACTCGCTGAGCTGTCGGACGGTGCCGAACAGCTCCCCGCTGCCCTCCCCGAACGTCTGGGCCGCCTTCGAGAGGTCGATGATCATCTGGTTGCCGCGCCTGCCCTGGCCCTCGAGCGCACCGGTGCCGGCGTGCAGCAGCGTGTCGAGCGAGCCGTCCTTGTTCACGCCGTTCGGGCCGAGCGCCTCGGAGAGATCGCGCAGGCTGGAGTAGATGCGGTCGAGCTCGACCGGGGTGCCGGTTTCCGCGAGCTCGATGTCGGCGCCGTCCGCCATGACCGCGCCCTGCGTGTAGGCCGGGGTGAGCTGCACGAACCGGTCGGCCACGAGGGTGGGCGTCACGATGACGGCCTGGGCGTCGGCGGGGATCTTGTGCTCGGCGGCGTACTCCATCTCCACTCGCACGGAGTTGCCCTCCGGCACCACCGCGGTCACGGTGCCGACCGGGACGCCGAGGACCCGCACCTGCGAGCCCTCGTAGATGCTGACCGCGCGAGAGAAGTGCGCCGTCACGGTCTTCGTCTCGTCGTCGCTGGGCACCAGCACGAAGCCGACCGTCACCACGAGGATCGCCACGGCCACGACGAGCACGTTGCCGTTGACCCTGTCCACGATCCTGGCCGGCATCAGAAGTCACCTCCCGTGCCCGGCACGAACTCGCCTGAGGGGACGCCGAGCAGGTTCACGACGTAGCCGTCGAACCAGGGCCCGGTGCCGACGATGTTGCCGAGGATGTCCGCGTAGGGACCGATCGCCGCGGCCGTCGCCCGCAGCTCCTTCTTCTTCTCCTGAAGCATGGCCAGCACCTGCCTGAGCTCGCGGAGCGCCGGTCCGAGCTGCTTCTCGTTGTCCCTGGCGACACCCTCGAGCTGGGTGGACAGGGTGCGGGTGTTCACGAGCAGGGTGTGGATCGCCTGCTTGCGCGCCCGCACCTCCTGGAACACCTTGTCGCCCTCCCGCATCAGCACGACGAGGTCGTCGCTGCGGTCGGCGAGCAGCTTGCTCACGGAGTCGGAGCGCTTCAACAGCTGCTGGAGCTCCGCGTCCCGGCCGGCGATCGTGCGGGAGAGCCGCGAGATGCCCCGGAAGCTCGACCGGATCTCGGGCGAGGCGTCGTCGAGCGTCTTCGACAGCGTGTCCAGCGCGGTGCCGAGCTGGTCGGTGTCGATGCGTTCGGTGGTCTGGGTCAGGTCGCCCAGCACGCCGACGATGTCGTAAGCGGAGTCGGTGCGGGCCAGGGGGATGGTGTCCTCGGTCTCGAGCTGGCCGCCGCCGGCCGGCCGGAGCTCGAGGTACTTCTCCCCCAGCAGGTTGAGCACCTGCACGGACGCCGCGCTCTCGGTGCCGAACTCGTAGCCGTCGTCGACCCGGAACTCCACCACGACCTTGTCGCCGGCCAGCACGATGTCCTCGACCCGGCCGGCGCGCATCCCGGCGATCTGCACCATGTTGCCCTCGCGTAGTCCGCTCGCGTCGGTGAACTCCGCGCGGTAGACGGAGCCGCCGAAGCCGGGGAACTTCGACAGGTTGAACGCGGCCGCCATCACGACCAGGAGGATCACGATCGTGATCGCGCCCAGCCGGACGATCTGCCGGTCGGTGTAGCCACGCATCAGCGGCACCTCGCAGCCGTGCTGTGGAAGGCGAGGTTGTTGAGCTCCTTCTGGAGCTGCTTCACGCCGGGGCCCTTGAGCACAGGCAGGGTGATGCTGCCCTTCACGTCGCAGAGGTAGTAGTTGTACCAGGAGCCGTAGGTGCCGGTCCGGGTCTGGTCGGTGAGCGACTCGGGCAGCCGGTCGAGCATCTCGCGCAGCACCTTCTCGTTCTGCGGTGCCGACAGCCGGCCGGCGAGCTCACGGAGCTGACGGACGTCCTCCTTGAGCAGCGGCCGGCCCTCCTCGACCAGCGCGGCCAGCTCCGCGGTGAGGCTGGCGAGGTTCCCGATCGACGAGCCGATCGCCTTCCGGTCGGCGGACAGGTCCGTGGTCCAGTCCCGCATCGCCACCACGAGCCGGCTGAGCTGCTGGTGCCGGTCGTCGACGGTGCCGAGCATCGTGCTGAGGTTGTCGATGACCTCGCCGATCAGCTGGTCGCGGTCGGCGAGCGAGTTGGTCAGCGACGCGGTGCTCGCCAGGAGGCTGCGGATCGTGCCGCCCTCCCCCTGGAGGGTGCGGACGATGTTCATCGAGAGCGCGTTGACCTGCTTGGGGTCGAGCGCCGCGAACAGCGGCTGGAAGCCGTTGAACAGCACGGTCAGGTTGAGCGCGGGCGTCGTGTTCTCGATCGGGATCGTCGCCTCCGCCTCCAGCCGCTCGGCGCCGGGGTCGCCCTGGACCAGCGCCAGGTAGCGGTCGCCGACCAGGTTGAGGAAGCGGACCTCGGCGCGGCTCTCGGTCGTCATCGGGACGTCCGTGCGAGCCGTGAACGTGACCAGCGCCCGGGAGCGCTGGTGGACCTCGACGTCCTTGACCTCGCCGACGGAGACGCCGGCGACCCGGACGTCGTCGCCCGGCTGGAGCTGGCTCGCGGTGGAGAAGATCGCGGAGTACTTCGTGGTGTCGCCGAAGCCGATGTTGCCCATGATCACGGTGAGCAGGCCGGTCATCAGCACCGAGGCGATCGTGAAGATGCCCAGCTTCACGGCCGCCGCGGCCGTCACGCTGTTGCGGCTCACGAGGACACCTCCGTCCCGCGCAGCAGCGGCCCGTAGAGCAGGGTCGTCATCGGGGAGAAGCTGTCGGCCGGACGGCCGGTGCGGCTGGCCAGCACCGAGTTCACGACCTGCTGCTCGGCCTCGGTCCCGGCGAAGCCGCTGGTGACCGCGAACGAGTCCATGAGCTGCTGGCCGGCCCGAGCGGCACCGCCGGGGACTTGGCTCTGCGACGGAGAGCTGTCGTTGTCGGACCCGTCGCGAAGCGGGAACGGGTCGGCCGGCACCTTCGGGAACGGCAGGCCGTGGCAGAGCGGTCCGCGGCCGGTCTCGCCGTACACCGGCTTGTCGCCCTTGTCGTAGGCCTCCTTCTGGGTGGCACCGAGCTCCAGCATCTGGCGGATCGTGTCGCCCTCGAAGATCTCGCCGAGGTTCTTGCTGTAGCGGTCGATGCCCTTGAACAGGCACGGGTACTGGGGCGCGTAGGTGTCGAGCAGCGCGAGCGTCGGCTCGGAGAGCTCGCCGAGCCGGATCAGGTCCGCCTCGTTGGTGCGCAGCACCCGGGCCCCGGTCCGGGCCACCCCGGCCACGTCGGAGAAGAACGCCTCGACCTGGTCCTGCTTCTCGTTGACGGTGCGGCCGGTGACGGTCAGGTTGCGCAGGATCCGGACCAGGTCCGGGGCGGCCAGGTCGTAGGTGTGCGCGACGTCGGCCAGCGCGACCAGGTCCTTGCGCAGCGTGGGCAGGTGCTCGCCGATCGCGGTGAGATAGGTGTCGAGCCGGTCCAGGCTCTGGCCGATCTGGTCGCCGCGGCCGCCGAGGGCGGTGGCGAGGGCGTTCAGGGTCGCGTTCAGGTCGGCGGGGCGCACGGTCCGCAGCAGCGGGAAGAGGTCGGCGAGGATCCGGCTCAGCTCGACGTTGGTGTTCACCCGCTCGGCGGGGATCACGTCCCCGTCGGAGAGCACCCCGGTGCCGCCCGACTCCGGCTCGACGAGCGAGATGTACTTCTGGCCGAACAGCGTCGTGGGAAGGATCTCGACCTCGACGTTCTCGGGGATGTCGTCGGCCGCCTCCGGGATGAGCCCGACCCGGATCGAGGCCTCCTCGCCGTCCTGGTCGACGGCGCGGACCTGGCCGACCAGCACGCCGTGCACCCGGACGTCGCCGAACTGGGAGAGCTGGAGGCCGGCACGGTCGGCCTTGATCGTCACCATCGTGACCGGCTGGAAGGTCTTCTGGTAGATCGCGATGGAAGTGCCGATCAGGGAGGCGATGACCGCCACGAACACGACGCCGAAGAACAGCAGCCGGCGGTGCTCGGCCCGGCTGTCGTGGTAGATGTTCACCAGCATCGGCTCACCCGGTGATCCGCACGGTCGTGGTGGAGCCCCAGATGGCGAAGCTGAGGAAGAAGTCCGCGACGACGATCGTCACGATCGAGGTCCGGATCGCACGGCCGACAGCCATCCCCACGCCGGCAGGCCCGCCCGACGCGGTGTAGCCGTAGTAGCAGTGGATCAGGATGACGGCGACCGCCAGGAAGATCAGCTTGAAGAACGACCAGAGCATGTCCACCGGCGGCAGGAACTGCAGGAAGTAGTGGTCGTAGGTGCCGGCCGACTGCCCGTAGAGCATGGTGGTGATCAGCCTCGGCGAGAGGTACGACGCGCACAGGGCCACGACGTACAGCGGGATCACCGCGATGAACGCCGCGATCATCCGGGTGGTCACCAGGAACGGCAGCGACGGGATGCCCATCACCTCCAGGGCGTCGATCTCCTCGCTGATCCGCATCGCGCCGAGCCGGGCGGTGTAGCCGCAGCCCACCGTGGCGGCCAGCGCGATCGCCGAGACCAGCGGCGCGACCTCGCGGGTGTTGAAGTAGGCGGAGATGAACGCGGTGAACTTCGCGACGCCGATCTGGCTGAGCGAGGCGTAGCCCTGGATGCCGACCTCGGTGCCGGCGAAGAAGGCCAGGAACGCGATGACGCCGACGGTGCCGGCGATCAGGGTCAGTCCCCCGGCCCCGAAGGCCACCTCGGCCAGGGTGTTGTAGATCTCGCGGCGGTAGCGCGTGACCGCTCGGGGAGTCCAGGCGAGTGCGCGCACGTAGAACAGCAGCTGGTCGCCGTACTCCTCGATCCGGGCCCGGCGCTCCCTGACGATGGCCGACCCGACCTGCGTGATGGTGGCCATCTCAGAACCCCGGCGGCGGGACGACTTGGAAGTAGATCGCCGTGATGATCGTGTTCAGGAAGAACAGCAGCATGAACGCGATGATCACGGACTCGTTGACCGCACGGCCGACGCCGCTGGGGCCCCCGCCGGCGGTGAGGCCCTTGTAGGCGCCGACGATCGCGGCCAGCCAGCCGAACATCGCGGCCTTGACCATCGAGATGTAGAGGTCGGGCAAGGTAGCCAGGGCGGTGAACGACGAGAGGTAGGCGCCGGCCGAGTTGTCCTGCACGATCACGGTGAAGAAGTAGCCGCCGCCGATGCCCGCGGCGATCACGAGGCCGTTGATCATGATCGCGACGAAGATGGTGGCGAGGACGCGGGGTACGACGAGGCGGGCGATCGGGTTCACCCCGAGCACCTCCATCGCGTCGATCTCCTCACGGATCTTGCGCGAGCCCATGTCGGAGCAGATCGCCGACCCGGCGGCACCGGCGATGATCAGCGCGGCGGCGATCGGCGCGGCCTCACGGACCACGGCGAGCACGGCGGTCGCGCCGGCGAACGACTGGGCGCCGAGCTGGCCGGTCAGGTTGCCTACCTGGAGCGAGATGACCGCGCCGAACGGGATCGAGACCAGGATCGTCGGCATCAGCGTGACGCTGGTGATGAACCACGCCTGCTCGATGAACTCACGGCCTTGGAACTTGCTGGTGAAGATCTGCTTGGTGACCTCGACGACCATCGCGGCGATCTCACCGGGTCCCCGCAGGACAGACACGGCAGTGAAACCCACCGTGCACCTCCCGCCCGCGGTACACCCGGGTTCGCAAGCCCCTCTGCCTGCCGGAAATGCCCGGGTCCGCCGATACTAGAACGCGTTCTCGTTTACTACAACCGCGGGACCGCCTGGCAGTCCTGTGGCGTTACCCCTGGTGCAACGAGACGGCAATCGAATGGTCACGTGTGACGTGTTCCTCAGCCACCGCCCCCGACTGCCCGGTCCGTCGATAGCCTGAGCGCATCATGCCCGCACCTCATCTCTCCTCAAGAGACCTCCTCGACGTCATCGACGGCCTGGACGGCACCGTCTCCGTCTGGCTCTCCGGCCTCGACGGCGCCGTCCTGCTCGACCGCGACGCGGCGGCCGTCCACTACGCCGCCAGCACGATGAAGCTCCCGCTGGTCGTCGCGGCCTACCGGCGCCACGAGCGCGGCGAGCTCGACCTCGACCAGGAGGTGGCGGTGCACAACGACTTCTCGTCCGCCGCGGACGGCTCGCCCTTCTCGCTCCGCCAGGAGGAGGACCAGGACGACGAGACCTGGGCGCGGGTCGGCAGGAAGTGCTCGCTGCGCACGCTCGCGGAGCACGCGCTGGTGAAGTCGGGGAACCTGGCGACGAACCTGCTGCTCGAGCACGTCGGCCCCGACGAGGTCGCCCGGGTGCTCGTGGACGCGGGGTGCTCCCCCGCCACCCAGGTCCGCCGCGGCATCGAGGACCTGGCCGCGGCCGCGGCCGGCATCAACAACCTCGTGACCGCCGAGGACCTCGGGCGCGTGCTCGTCGGTGTCGCCGACCGCACGCTGGCGTCCGAGGGGTCCTGCGCCGAGGTCGAGGCCATCCTTGCGCGGCAGGAGCACCGGGACGGGATCCCGGCCGGGCTGCCCGAACACACGTACGTCGCGAACAAGACCGGCTGGGTCGAGGGGATCGCCCACGACATGGCCCTGGTCCGGCCGGAGGGGCGATCGCCGTACGTCCTGGTCGTCCTCACCACCGTCGACCTGCCCGAGCAGGAAGGCCAGGCGCTGATCGCCGACGTGAGCAGCACCATCTGGAAGGCCTGGCAGTCATGACCCGCATCGCCCAGGTGTCGACGACGCGGCTGAGCTCGCCGCTGCACACCCCCTTCGTCACGGCGCTCCGCCGGACCACCACCACCGACACCGTGGTGGTCCGGGTCACCGACGACGACGGCGTGACCGGCTGGGGGGAGGCGCCGCAGGTCTGGCAGGTCACCGGGGAGTCGCTCGCCGGGGCCGAGGCCTGCGTCGAGGGCCCGCTGGCGGCGGTCGTGACCGGCCGAGACGTCGACGACCTCGCCGCCACCTGCCGGGCCGCGGGCCGTGCCGTCGCCGGCAACTTCGGCGCCAAGGCCGCGATCGACGTGGCGCTGCACGACCTCGCCGCGCGACGTCGCGGCGTGAGCCTGCCGGTCTTCCTCGGGGCGAGCACGCACCGGGTCGGCACCGACGTCACCCTGGCCGCCGGCGGGGCCGACGGTCTGGCCGCGACCGCGAGGCAGCGGGTGGCGGACGGCTTCGGCGTGCTCAAGATGAAGGTCGGCACCGATGCGTCGACGGACGTCGCCCGCGTGGCCGCGGTGCGTGCCGCGGTCGGCCCCGACGTCGCGATCCGGCTCGACGCCAACCAGGGCTGGACCCCGCGCGAGGCGGTGCGGGTGATCAGCACGCTCGAGGACCTCGACCTGGACGTGGAGCTGGTGGAGCAGCCGGTCGCCGCGACCGACCTCGACGGTCTCGCCTGGGTGACCGCGCGGGTCGGGACCCCGGTGATGGCGGACGAGTCGGTGTACGGCGTCCGCGACCTCGTCGAGGTGATCCGCCGGCGCGCGGCCGACCAGGTGAACGTGAAGCTCGCCAAGTGCGGCGGGCTCGCGGTCGGACGCACGCTCCTCGAGCTCGCCCACGCCCACGAGATGGGGACCGCTGTCGGCTCGATGATGGAGAGCCACCTCGGGGTCGGCGCTGCCGCGAGCCTGGCTGCGGCCTGCGGTACGACGCTGCTGGCCGACCTCGACGCGGCCTGGTGGTCGAAGGAGTCGCCGTTCGTGGGCGGGCTGACCTATGACGGGGCGGTCGTCGTACTGCCCGAGACCCCCGGACTCGGGATCGAGGACCTCCGATGAGCCGCCCGCACCCGCTTCACGACCATCCGGACGTCCGCGAGGTCGCGGTCCCCGTCGCGACGGTGTGGACCTCCCCCGACGCGCCCCGGCCGCTCGACGCGGACGCGGTGGCGGACATCCCCGACATGGCGGCCTGGACCGCCGCGATGGACGCCGAGACCCGGCTGGAGCTGCACGGCAGGACGCTGACCCAGCTGCTGCTGGGCGAGGGCGTGCTGGTCCTCGAGCACCAGGGCGAGTGGTCCAGGGTCGCCGCGCTGATGCAGGGCTCCTCGGCGCACGAGCACGGCTACCCCGGCTGGGTGCGGACCGCCCACCTCGACACGCCGGTCCCCCGGTGGACGGGCGCGTCGGCGTTCGTCGCCGTCCCCGTCGCCTCGTGCATCCTGGAGACCGGCGAGGCGCTGCCGTTGTCCTGCGGGACGGGGCTGTGGGTCGACTCGGTCGGCGAGGAGACGGTCGGCGTGCTGCTGCCCGGCGGCCGTCGAGGGTCGGTGCCGCTGGACGCGGTGCGGCTCGGCCACAAGCGCCAGCAGCAGACCTACGGCACCGACGACCTGCTGGCGACGGCCCGGCAGTTCCTCGGCACCCGCTACCTGTGGGGCGGCACCAGCGCCTGGGGGCTGGACTGCTCCGGGCTCGTGCACCTGACGCTGCGGGCCCACGCGGTCCTCCTCCCCCGCGACGCCTTCGACCAGGCTGACGCGACGCGAGACATCGTGCCCGTCGACCTGGCCGAGGTGCAGCCGGGCGACCTGTACTTCTTCGCCCGACCCGGCCGGCGGGTCTACCACGTCGGCTTCGCCACCAGCCCGGTCGCGGCCGACGGCACCCGCTGGATGCTGCACGCCCCCGAGGGCGGCGGGCTCATCGAGGACGCGCCGATGGCCGCCGACCGGCTCGAGGTGCTGGTGTCGGCCGGCCGGGTCCGCAAGCCGGACACCCAGCAGCTGACGACGTACCCCGGTGCCGAGTCCGACGGGGGCTGACGCACGATGCGGGTGCTGACCGGCATTGCCGTAGCCGCGCAGCTCGTGCTCGTGCTCGCGACGTCGGTCGCGTGCGGGCCCACGCCCGAGGAGGATCTCGAGGACGCGCTGTTCGCGACCGGACTCATGCTCTACCTGCCGGCGGTCCCGGGTGCGGAGCCGGCCGCGACGAAGGTCGTCGAGGGGCGGGTCGAGACGCAGTACGAGTCCGACGGCCTGTATGCCTTCACCCTCACCCAGCAGCGGGTGCCCGAGGGCGACCTCTGCGCGGCGCTGCTGGCCCCGGACCACCAGGAGGGGTGCGAGACCGGCGACGGCGTGATGCGCGAGACGTTCGAGGAGATGAGCTCGGCGGCGGTGGTGCGTGGCGAGACCGTGCTCGTCGTACGGAACCTGGTCACCGAGGTCGAGCCGGGTCGCCTCGAAGAGGTGGTCCGTGCGCTCCGGGGCGCCCCGAAGGTCGACGCCGCCGACCTCGCCCGTCCGTGACGGGTCAGGGTGCTCAGTCGTCCTCGAGCTTGCCCTGGTTCTCGGCCTCCGCGACGATGCGGCGGACGTTCTGGATGCGGCCGCAGTCGGCCTCGATCTGCCCGTTGCGCTCCTCGGCGAAGTCCTTGCCGAGCCGCTCGCGCACCTCGAGGTCGACCTCGTCGCGGGCCGGGTTCAGGATGGTCAGCTCCTCCTCGGTGAGGTGGTGGTTGACCGCGGTGGCGAGCTCCTCGACGAGGTCGTCGAACTCATCGCCTTCGAGCGTCTCCGCCTCGAGCACCTTGAGCAGCGCCTCGTGTCCCTCGGCGTGCTCCTCCTCACCGTGCTCGGCGTCGTGCTCGCTGATGGCGTCCTTGCGGCGCAGCGTCGGGTAGACCTTCGACTCCTCGGCCTCCGCGTGCGCGACGTGCAGAGCCGCGAAGGCGCGGCGTACGGCGTCACGGTCGCTGCTCGCGTCACGGAGGTCGCGCAGCAGCGCCTCGAAGCGCCGGTGGTCGTCGAGGATCAGGTCGATGACGTCGCCGGAGGTCGGCCGGCCCAGGTCCAGGGATTCGCTCATGTCGGCTTCCTACCCCCAAAGTCGAGGCGTCATGCTGGCCTGCCCCTGGGACCTCCGTCACCGCGGCGGATCAGATGCCGGTGCGGGCCTCGAGCTCCTCGCGGGTGAGGTTCCGCGAGGCGTAGAGGCTCGCCACCGTCGTGACGACCAGGGTCGCCACGATGATCCCGAGCGAGAGCAGGATCGGGATGTCCGGAGCCCACTCGACGTGCTCGCCCCCGTTGATGAACGGGACCTCGTTCTCGTGCAGCGCGTGCAGGGTGAGCTTGACGCCGATGAACCCGAGCAGGAACGCCAGTCCGTAGCTCAGGTAGATGAGCCGGCGCAGCAGGCCGCCGATCAGGAAGTAGAGCTGGCGCAGGCCCATCAAGGCGAAGATGTTCGCGGTGAGGACCAGGTAGGGCTCGCTCGTGAGGCCGTAGATCGCCGGGATCGAGTCCAGCGCGAACAGCAGGTCGGTGGTGCCCAGCGCGAGCATCACGATGAACATCGGCGTGATCAGGCGCTTGCCGTTGTCACGGATCCAGATCTTCGCCCCGTGGTACTCCTTGGTCGCCGGCAGCGCCCGCTCGACCCACTTGATGAACTTGTTCTCCTCGTACTCGTCGTCCTCGGTCGAGCCGCCCTTGGCGAGCTTCACCGCGGTGTAGACGAGGAAGAGACCGAAGATGTAGAAGATCCAGCTGAACTGCTCGATCGCGGCGGCGCCGACCGCGATGAAGATGCCGCGCATGATCAGCGCGAGCACGATGCCGACCATCAGCGCGGTCTGCTGGTAGTCCTTGGGCACCGCGAACTTCGCCATGATGATGATGAAGATGAACAGGTTGTCCACCGAGAGGGAGTACTCGGTGAGCCAGCCGGCGAAGAACTCGGTTCCGTACTGGTGCCCGGCGAGGGCCCAGACCCCGATGCCGAAGGCGATGGCCATCCCGACGTAGACCGAGAGGTACGCCGAGACCTCCTTCATCGAGGGCTCGTGCGGCTTGCGGCCGACCACGACGACGTCGAAAAGCAGGATGGCGCTGGTGACGATGATCGTCGTCCACCAGACCCAGATGGGAACGTCCACGAACTGACTCCTCCGGAGAGTTCTCGGGCGGACGGGTGCGCGGGCGCACCCGTCTCAAGGGCAAGTAACTGGCTCCGGAGGTCTCTTCCGCCCGCGTCCCGGGTGACCCGGCTGCGGACCAGCGGCGCCGGGACCGTCACCGGGCACATGCCGGGTCCGGAGGCCGTGATGACGACACCGCTGCGAAGGAATACTCCCCTCCAACAGGGCCATCTTCTCAGACGGCGCGGTGACGGCCAACTTGGAGCCTCGGCCCGAGACCCTGAGCCCATCGGAGGACCGGCTCAGCGACGTGGCGCGGTCCGCGACACCGGCGCGGGCTGCGGGACCACCAGGACCGGGAGATCGCTGAACTCGAGCAGCTGACGCGCGACCTGGCCGACGTACGCCGTCCCCGGCCGGACCGTGTCCGCGCGGCCGACCACCAGCAGGTCGGCCTGCCACGCGCGGGCGTCGGTGAGCAGCACCTGGCCCGGCTCGCCCTCGAGGCTGACGCCCACGGACGGCACGTCCGCCCGCTCCGCCTCCGACGTGACGTGCCGCAGGAGCTGCTTGACACCGCGCGCCCGCCGCTCGACCACCGTGCCGTCGTGGTGCAGCTCTCGCAGCGCTCGCACCAGCTCGCCGTCGACCAGCACGTGGACGAACCGGATCCGGGCGCCGGTGTGGCGGGCCAGGTCCACCGCCAGGCGGACGCCTTCGAGCGCGGCCGGCGAGTCGTCGACCGCCACGAGGATCCTGGCGGGCGTCAGCCCCGTCATGGCGCCTCCCTGTTCTGCGCACGGGACAGTGGCCCTTCCTGCCGGGCCGCCGCCCAGCGCAGCTGGACCCCCTCGGCGTGCTCCTGCTCCTCCAGCCCGAGCTGGATCTGCGCCAGCGCCTCGTGCAGGCGTGGCATCCAGCGGTCCTCGATGGCACGCAGGCGCCGGCGGGTCGCGACCTCCTCGGCCTCCAGCACCCGCAGAGCGGCCTCGGCTGCCGCATGAGTCAGGGCTGCCTCGACCGCACGTCGGTGCGCGTCACGTGCGGCGACCAGGGCAGCGTTGTCCGGTGGCGCCGCCTCGGGCTCGGCTGCGGCCAGGGTGCAGCGCGCCCCCGACGGGTATCGCACGCCCATGAGATAGCTCCAGGCCACCTGCACGTCGGCCACCCCCGGCTCGCTCGCGAGCCTGATCCCTCGCTGGCCGCCGAGCAGCGCGCCGCGCACCAGCCACCGGTCCGCGTCGCGCGCCGCGTCCGTCCAGGCCTCGCCGGTTCGCTCGACGAGCAGACTGAGTCTCTGGCTTTCCGCGCGGAGCAGCCGGATCTTCTGGTCGAGAAGGTCCGCCCCCCGCTCGGCCACCGCGAGTCGGCGCTGCAGCCACATCCTCCCGGCCCGACCCGGCGGGAGATGACGCACACGGGGCATCCGGTCACCGACTCTCTGCCGCCCGGCGGTACCGGGCCTCGATGAGTGCCGTCGGCAGCATGGTGAGCTCACGGCGAGGCAGCACAGACAGTGCCCTCCACACCCGATCGAGGGTCTCGTCGAGAGGGCGGGACTCGTCGACGCGCTGGTCCAGGAGCTCGTGCTCCGCCGCGCGCTCGAAGGCGAGGTAGGCACGGTCGGTCGCGCTGAGCGCCTCCTCGCCGACCAGGTCGGCGAGCTCGCGGGCCTGGTGCGCCCGGGCCATGCTGGCCAGCGTCTGGGCGGCGACGTCCAGGTGGTCCTCGCGGGTGCGGCCTGGACCGGCGCCCTTGCGCATGAGCCGCGACAACGAGCTCAGCATCTCGACCGGCGGGTAGAGGCCCGCGGCGTGCAGCTCCGGGGAGAGGACCACCTGTCCCTCGGTGATGTAGCCGGTCAGGTCCGGGACGGGGTGCGTGATGTCCCCGGCCGGCATGGTCAGGAACGGCAGCACCGTCAGCGAGCCGGCCACGCCGCGCACCCGACCGCAGCGTTCGTACAGGGAGGCGAGGTCGCTGTAGAGGTAGCCGGGGTACGCACGCCGGCCGGGGATCTCGCCGCGCGCCGCCGAGACCTCGCGCAACGCCTCGGCATAGGCGGTCATGTCCCCCATCACCACCAGGACGTGCCGACCCGAGTCGAAGGCGAGGTGCTCGGCGATCGTCAGCGCCAGCCGCGGAGTGAGGATCCGCTCCACCACGGGGTCGTCGGCATGGTTCAGCAGCAGCACCAGCTCACCGGCGGCGGACCGCTCCTCGAGCGCGTCCCGCACGGCGGCGGCGTCCGGGCGGGTGAGGCCCATCCCGGCGAAGACCACCGAGAACGCCTCGTCGCCCGCGGTCGCCTGCGCGGCGATCTGGGTCGCGAGCTCCAGGTGCGGCAGCCCCGCCACCGAGAACAGGGGAAGCTTCTGCCCGCGCACCAGCGTGGTGAGCGCGTCGATCACCGACACCCCGGTGAGGACCGGGTCGGCGGGGGTCTCGCGCCAGGTGGGGTTCATCGGATAGCCGGACACCGGCGCCCGCCGCGACCCCGTCACCGGGGGGCCTTGGTCCAGCGGCTCGCCGCGGCCGTTGCACACGCGGCCCAGCCAGTCGGTGCCCACCGGCGCCTGCAGCGTCTCTCCGGCGAAGATGACGCGCGTCCCCCCGGGTCGCATCCCATCGGTTCCTTCGAGCACCTGGACGACAGCGAGGTCGCGGTCCACCTCGAGGACGAGACCGTGCCGGAGCTCACCGGAGTCCAGGCTGACCAGGGCGGACTCGTCCCACCCGACGTCGGCCACACCGCGGACCACGAGCAGGGGTCCGCGCAGCTCCGCCACGTCGACGTACTGGACGGCGAACGTGCTGGTCCGTTCCTCGGTCATGCGAGCGCCCCCAACCGGTCCAGCATCGCGTCCCGGTGCCGACCGCAACCCTCCGCGTCGTCCGGCCCGGTCTCGTCCCGCGCCCGGATGAGCGGTCCGAAGTCGAGCTCCTCGATCGAGGTGGCCGGCACCCCGGAGTCCACGAGCTCCTCGCAACGCCCGACCACCGCGAGCACGGCGTCGACGAGCGCGGCTCCCTTGGCGGACGAGCAGAAGCCGTCGTTGGCGCTCAGCGCGCTCTGCTGCAGGACGGCCTCACGAAGCAGCCGGCCGGCCAGGATGACCATCCGCTCGGACCCGGGCATCGAGCTGAGCCCGACCAGCTCGGCCAGCGCCACCAGCCGGTCTCCCTCGGCCAGCAGCGCCATCATCCGCCGCCGCCGGCGCACCCAGTCGGGGTCGCCACGCGTGCCGTGCCACGACCCCAGGGCCGCGGCGTCGCGCGAGAACGACCCTGCCCAGGCCACCGCCGGGTAGTGCCGGGCGTAGGCGAGGTCCCGGTCCAGCAGCCACACCGACCGGACGAACCGCTGGGTGTGGGCGGTGACGGGCTCGGTCATGTCCCCGCCCTGCGGCGAGACCGCGCCGATGATCGTCACCGACCCGCGGCGTCCGCCGAGGGTGGTGACGTGGCCGGCCCGCTCGTAGAACGCCGCAAGTGCGGACGCCAGCCCTGCCGGGTAGCCCTCCTCGGCCGGCAGCGCGCCGGTCCGGGAGGCGAACTCGCGCAGCGCCTCGGCCCACCGCGACGTCGAGTCAGCGATGACCACGACGTGGTAGCCCATGTCCCGGAAGTACTCAGCCACCGTGACGCCGGTGTACACGCTGGCCTCCCGGGACATCATCGGCATGTTCGAGGTGTTCGCCACCACCACCGTCCGTCGGGCCAGCCTGTCTCCCGTGCGCGGGTCCTCGATGGCGCCGAGCTCCTCCACGACGTCGGCCAGCTCGTTGCCGCGTTCGCCGCACCCGACGTACACGATGACGTCGGCGTCGCACCACTTGGCGATCTGCTGCAGCAGCACGGTCTTCCCGGTGCCGAACCCTCCCGGGACCGCGGCGCGACTTCCGCGCGCAACGGGGTAGAGCAGGTCGAGCACCCGCTGTCCGGTGTGCAGCCCCTCGACCGCGTCGAGTCGCTCCAGGTAGGGGCGTGGTCGGCGCACCGGCCAGGTGGTGCTCAGCGACACCTCCTCCCCCGCGACGCGGGCGACGGGGACGTCGCCGCGGTAGACCCCCGCGGCGGCGATCCACTCGACCACCCCGGACCTGTCCGGCGGGACCAGCACCCGGAGCGGCAGCGGCCCGTCGTCGGTCACCTGTCCGAGCTCGTCCCCCGGCCCGACGCGAGCCCCGGCGCCCTCCGTCGGTGAGAACTTCCAGCTGCCGTCGACTCCCCCGACCCGGGTCATCCCGGGGACCAGCCACGTCCCGGCGCCGGACAGCGGACGGAGCAGCCCGTCGAAGACACCCCCGAGGAGGCCGGGACCCAGCGTCGCCGAAAGGGGTCCGCCGAGGCCGTCCGCCGGCGCCCCCGGCCCGAGCCCGCTGGTGTCCTCGAAAGCCTGCACGGTGACCCGCCCGTCCGCGATCGCGACGATCTCACCGGGGATGCGCCGCCCCCCGAGCGCGACCACGTCGAACATCGCCGCGCCGGGGATCGAGTCGACCTCGACCAGCGAGCCGGACACGCGGGTCACCCGTCCGCTCATCGCGACCACAGGCTCCGCAGCTCGGGTCCGAGCCGTTCGAGCAGCCGATCGGCGACCGCGTCGAGCGTCAGCTCTGCCCGGCGACCGCTCGCCTCGGCGAGGAATCCCCCGGACGGGTGCGGGGTCAGCCGGACATCCGGACCCAGCAGGACCCGCGCCTGCGACTCCAGCCGGCTCTCGATGTCGGCGAAGGCGGGATCGTCCCGGAGACCCTGGAGTCCGTCGTGCACCCGCTCGCGAAGCGCGGCCACCACCTCACGCTGCGCGGCCAGCACCACCGACCGCGCCTCGCGCCGAGCCTGCGACCGCATCGCGACCAGCACGGCACGGGCGTCGGCCTCCCCCCGGACTTGGGCCTCCCGCCGCACGGCCTCCGCCGCTCGTCCGGCCTCCTGCTCGGTCGCCCGCGCCTCCTCCCCGGCGCGGGCCACTTCGGCCGCGGTGTCCGCCCGGGCACGTGCCAGCAACGCGGCCCGGACCGGGGCCAATGCGTCGGGCACCGTCGCTGAGACCGTCACGGGGAGCGCGGTCACGGTGGCATCACCACCGCCAACGGGTGCAGACCGGCTGTCCGCGCCGTCCCGAGGGCACGCGCCGCCGTCTGCGTCAGGATGACCACGGCGACGTCTTCGGCCAGGCCGTCCCACGCCGCCCTCGCGGCGTCGGCGTCCTCCGCGACCAGCACGACGGCTCCGGCCAGCGCGTAGCCCTGCACCGAGACCAGCTCGCCGAGCACCGCGACCCGCCCCATGTCCTCACGCCCGCCCGATGAGGATGATCGCCACGATCAGCCCGTAGATGGCAATGCCCTCGGCCAGGCCGACGATCACCATCGCGCGCCCGAACAGCTCCGGGCGCTCGCTCATCGCGGCCAGGGCGGCGGCGCCGGTGTAGGCGACCGCGATCGCGGCCCCTATCGACGAGCCTGCCACCGCGATCGCGGCGCCGAGCAGGGCCGCCCAGGTGGACGACGACTCGGTGGCCTGCTCGGCAGCCGTCGCCACCGCGGCCGGGTCCGCCTGGGCGGGGCCACCGGTCAACGCCAGACCGAGGACTGCGAGCGAGGCCAGGAGGAGCACGACGTCCAGTCCGACCATGAGGCCGAGCGCGAGCCGACCCCGGCGCCGGAGCAGGACCAGCGAGCCGGCACAGGTCACGAGCAGGGCGGGCAGGGCGATGAACCAGACGTTCATGACGGACTCCCTCGAGTCGCAGGCGGCGGGTAGGACGTGTCGACGGGCACGTGCCACGGGCGGAACGGCCGTCCCTCGGAGGAGAACACCCGAGAGAACAGCTCGTAGTACTCCAGCCGCAGCGCCTGCACCCCCGCGACGAGGCCTTCCAGGCCGAAGGCCAGCGCGTTGCCGACCACGAACAGGACGACAGCGGCGACGGTTCGCAGGGCCCCCGTGCCCCACAGCGCGGTGGTGCCGTCCCAGACGACCAGGCCGATCGCCGCGTGGGTGAGGCCGAAGGCGGCGAGCCGGGCGAAGGACACCAGGTTGGTGCCGAGCCGCAGCACGGTGTCGAAGAGCGCCACCGAGGCCTGCGTGACACCGGTGGCGCCCCCTCCCGACGTCGCCAGGAACCCGAGGTAGGCCAAGGTCAGGCCCACCCCCGCGGTGACCACGCCGACCGTCACCAGGGACGTGAGATCCGCGACCACACCGAGCACGACGAGGCCGACCCCGGCGAAGAGCGCCGCGCCGGCCACGCCCGACGGCGCGCTCAGCGCCAGCGGCCAGCCGCCCTCCCGCCAACGGTTCACCGTGCCCAGGACGTAGGCCGCGCCGAGCAGCACCGCGCCGACGCCGAGCGCCGCGCCGAGCAGCGTCACCGGTTCCTCCAGCGGCGCGAGCCAGAGCACCGGGATGACACCGGTCGGCCCGAAGAACTCGCCGTAGAGAAAGCCGAACCCGATCGCCGCCAGCCCGCCGCCGACAACGAACAGCCACAGCCGGCTGAACCGGGCCAGTCGCCGGGGACGTCCGGCCCGCAGCAGCAGGCCGGCCAGGAGCAACAGGGCGCCGTGCCCGGCGTCGCCGAACATCATCCCGAACATGAGGACGTAGGCGAGGCCGGCGAGCACGGTCGGGTCCACGTCGGCGTAGGGAACCGTGGCGTAGGTCTCGACGAGCGGCGAGAAGGACCGCTGTACGCCGCCGCCGGCGCGGAGCAGCGTCGGCGGATCCAGTCCGCGCGGCGCCGCGAGCGGGACGACGCCACCACCGACCGCGCCGATCCTCGCGGCGAGCGGCTGCACCTCGGCGGCCGGTGTCCAGCCGGCCAGCGCCGCCACCTCGCCACGGACGACGGCGATCGACGCGCACGCCTCGATCTCGGCCTCGCCCGCCAGCAGGTCGCCGCGCTGGGCCCGCTCCAGCTCGTCGAGGTCCGGACGGGTCTGGGACAAGCGAGCCGCCGGCGGGCTGTCCGCGTGCAGGCGTTGCAGCCGACGGCCGGCATCGCCGAGCTCGGCACCGTCGCCGTGGGCTCGTCCCCCGCCTCCGGCGCCGTCGATCTCGACATTCCCCGCGTCCGCGACCTGGACCAGCACGCCCCGTAGCGCAGCGGACGGCGCGACCAGCGCCACGCGCTGCATCCGGACCGGTTCGGTCGCCTCACGCCACGGCATCGAAGGCCTCCGCCGACGAGGGCCCCCGCGTGGGCGTTCGCGCGGCCGCCTCCAACGCCGCGCGCACCCGCCACGCGTCCACGGCGAGCAGCATCGCGGCGCCGACGACCGGCGCCCGCTCGAACCCGGCCCGGCGCAGCAACCCGAACGCGTCCTGCTCCACCCGTCGCCACCAGGCGACGGACGCGCGCCAGAGATCCTCCGGGCGCTCGACCCCCTGAAACACCCACCGGACGTCGGTCGGCAGCAGCACGGTCACGCGGCGCAGGGTTGCGGGCGCCCGGGAGGTCGCCGCGACGAAGTCCGGACCCAACAGGTAGGTCGCCCGGGCCGCGAGCGGTGCGGGAAGCGCACGCTCCTGCAGCAGGGTCTCGCGGAGCACGAGCACAGCTGCGCCCGCCCGTGCCCAGCCGGCCGCCTCGGGCAACCCGGAGGCCACCCGGTCGGCCCACCCCAACCGCATCCCCACGTGGATCGCCCAGGGCGTCGACGCCCCCGGATCACCCCACGGGGAGCGCGCGAGCAGGTCCTGGACCTCGGGCAGGGAGCCGGTCAGCCGGAGGCGGGACCAGGCGGTCTCCAGCATGCCGAGCCGGTAGGCCGGCTCCGCGGGCCGGCCGGTGAGCATCGCCACGTGCTCGTCCGCGTTGGCGACCTCGAAACCGCCCGCCAGCAGCCTCACCGTCGCGCTGCCGCCCCGCGGCAGCCAGCCGGAGAGCACCCGCAGGTGCCACAGCAGGGTGGCGCCGACGGCCCGCTCGGCCTCGGCCAAGGTGTCGGTCACCCGGACGTCGTGCCCGTAGGGCGTGCGCGCCAGGAACGTCAACGCCTCGGCCAGGTCGGGGAGACCGGCGAGCTCCCGCGCTCCTGCCACCCCGAGACGACGCCGGGCCAGGGCGGCGGCGCGGACCGTTCCGGCCACCCAGGACGTGCTCACGGCGCGTCACCCAGCACCGTGGATCTGACCTCGGCGACCACCCGGTCGACGTACTGCTGGAGGTGATCGTCCGCTCGCGCGCGAAGCGCCACGGCCTCCGCGCGCGCAGATGCCACCGTCTGCGCGGCCTCGGTGGCCGCTTGCTCGTCGACCCGTGCCGCGGCGGTGAGACGGTCGCCCTCGGCCTCCCGGGTCGCCCTCGCCACCACTGCTCGAGCTCGTTCAGTCGCCTCGGCACGGATCCGCGCCGCCTCTCGCAAGCCCTCGGCACGGATCCGCGCCGCCTCCTCGGCGACCTCGTCGAGCAGGGCGAGCACCGGCTCCAGCTCGGCCGACAGCTCCGCGACCCGGTCCGCGGGCACACCGGCAGCCGCCGCCGTCCCGGGGGCCCCCGCGGGACGGAAGCGTTGAAGCAGGTCACGGGACCGAGCCACATACCCTCCAGCCGCTCGCGGCCATCTGTGGCTTCACGCTAGGCCCGAACCTCCGACACGCCCCAGGGCCGATTGACCCGAAACGGCACGCCGGCGCAGCGTCAGGAGGCGGTGTCCCAACCCTCCGGACGGTGCTTCTTCGGCAGCTTGGACACCACCAGCTCGTAGGAGACGTCGACCGCGTCCCGGATCTCGTCGTCGGGGATGCCGCCGTCGATGCGCAGGGTGTTCCAGCCCGAACGACCGATGTAGGCCATCACCGAGGCGTCGTCCGGGTAGCGGTCGAGCCACTCGTCGGCCACGTCGCGGCCGGCGCCGCACTTGACCCCCACGGCGTCGGTGCCGAGGAAGGCGAAGATCTTGCCCCCGCCGGAGCCGTCGGACACCTTCGCCACCCGGTCGTTCTCCCAGGGCGTGTCCGGCCAGGCACCGGGCTTGGCCAGGGCGTACGCCGCCAGCTCCTCAGGCGTCATGGCGGCTCACTTGGCTCCCGCCTCGACCATCTGCCGCAGCTCCTTCTTCAGGTCCTGGATCTCGTCACGGAGCCGGGCGGCGAGCTCGAACTGCAGCTCCGCGGCAGCGCTGTGCATCTGCTCGGTGAGCTGCTGGACCAGCTCGGCCAGCTCGTGGCTCGGCAGGCCGGCCAGGTCGGCGGCGTGACCGCCGGACTTCCGGGACAGTCCGGGCACCGGCGCCTTGCCGCGTCCCTTGCCCTGCTGCTGCCACGTCTGCAGCAGCTCCTCGGTGCTCTCGTCCTCGCGGGCGAGCATCTCGGTGATGTCGGCGATCTTCTTGCGCAGCGGCTGCGGGTCGACCCCGTTGGCCACGTTGTAGGCGACCTGCTTCTCGCGGCGCCGGTTGGTCTCCTCGATGGCCCGCTCCATCGAGTCGGTGATCTTGTCGGCGTACATGAACACCTGTCCCGACACGTTGCGGGCCGCACGGCCGATCGTCTGGATCAGCGACTTGTCGGAGCGGAGGAAGCCCTCCTTGTCGGCGTCGAGGATCGCCACCAGCGACACCTCGGGCAGGTCGAGGCCCTCGCGCAGCAGGTTGATGCCGACGAGGACGTCGTACTGGCCCATCCGCAGCTCGCGGAGCAGCTCGATCCGGCGCAGCGTGTCGACCTCGCTGTGCAGGTAGCGGGTCCGGATCCCGGCCTCGAGGAGGTAGTCGGTGAGGTCCTCGGACATCTTCTTGGTCAGCGTCGTGACGAGGACGCGCTCGTTCTTCTCGACGCGCAGGTTGATCTCGTGGATCAGGTCGTCGATCTGGCCCTTGGTCGGCTTCACGACCACCTCGGGGTCGACGAGGCCGGTCGGCCGGATGATCTGCTCGACGACCTGCGGGACGCCGTCGGAGCCCGTGACCCGGCTCAGCTCGTAGTTGCCCGGCGTCGCGGAGAGGTAGATCGTCTGCCCGATCCGCTCGAGGAACTCCTCCCAGCGCAGCGGCCGGTTGTCCATCGCGCTCGGCAGCCGGAAGCCGTGGTCGACCAGGTTGCGCTTGCGGGACATGTCGCCTTCGTACATGCCGCCGATCTGCGGGATGGCGACGTGCGACTCGTCGACCACGAGCAAGAAGTCCTCGGGGAAGTAGTCGAGCAGGCAGTTCGGCGCGGACCCGCGGCTGCGCCCGTCGATGTGCATCGAGTAGTTCTCGATGCCGGAGCAGGAGCCGACCTGGCGCATCATCTCGATGTCGTAGGTCGTGCGCATCCGCAGCCGCTGCGCCTCGAGGAGCTTGCCCTGCTTCTCGAACTGCGCGAGCTGGTCCTCGAGCTCGAGCTCGATCCCGGTGATCGCCCGCTCCATGCGCTCCGGGCCGGCGACGTAGTGGGTCGCGGGGAAGATGTGCAGCTCGGTGTCCTCGGTGACCACCTCGCCGGTCACCGGGTGCAGCGTCATCAGCCGCTCGATCTCGTCACCGAAGAACTCGATCCGGATCGCGAGCTCCTCGTAGACCGGGAAGACCTCGAGGGTGTCCCCGCGGACCCGGAACGTGCCGCGGGTGAAGGCCATGTCGTTGCGGGTGTACTGGATCTCGACGAGCCGGCGCAGCAGCTTGTCGCGGTCCCACTCCTTGCCGACCTCGAGGCGGACCATCCGGTCGACGTACTCCTGGGGAGTGCCGAGGCCGTAGATGCACGACACCGTCGACACCACGATCACGTCGCGACGGGTGAGCAGCGAGTTGGTCGCCGAGTGCCGCAGCCGCTCGACCTCCTCGTTGATCGAGGAGTCCTTCTCGATGTAGGTGTCCGTCTGCGGGACGTAGGCCTCGGGCTGGTAGTAGTCGTAGTAGGAGACGAAGTACTCGACCGCGTTGTTGGGCAACAGCTGCCGCAGCTCGTTGGCGAACTGGGCGGCCAGGGTCTTGTTGGGCTGCATCACCAGGGTCGGCCGCTGGAGCCGCTCGACCGCCCAGGCCACCGTGGCGGTCTTGCCGGTGCCGGTCGCGCCGAGCAGCACGACGTCCTTCTCCCCCGCGTTGATCCGTTGCTCGATGTCGGCGATCGCCGTCGGCTGGTCCCCCGACGGCACGTAGTCGGAGACCACCTCGAACGGGGCGACGCTGCGTTGCAGATCGGTGACAGGCCTCATGGCTGCCAGCGTAGTTGGCACCTCCGACAGTTCCTGCCCGGATAGATTGCACCCGTGAGCCGACGCACCCCCTTGGAGACCCTGCTGGGCAGCCGCGCCTGGGCCGCGACCAAACGGACCCTGCTCACCGTGTTCGGGTTCCAGCTGCTGCTCGCGGTCGCGCTGACCCTGGTCGACTCCTACCGCCGCCGCGGCAAGAAGCCGGGCCCGTTCCCGAGGACGGAGCCGCGGCCGGTCCAGATCGGCGACGGCACGGTCACGACGTACACCTACGGCCAGGACCTGTACGACGACATGCTCGCCGCCATGCGCGGGGCCCGCCGGCAGATCCTGTTCGAGTCCTACATCTGGAAGGGCGACGAGGTCGGCGAGGAGTTCAAGCAGGCGCTCAGCGACGCCGCCGGGCGCGGCGTGGAGGTCTACGCGATCTACGACGGCTTCGCCAACCTGGTCGTCTCGCCGCTGTTCAAGCGGTTCGGCCCCCGCCTGCGTGTCCTGGAGTACCCCGTCTACAACGCCGGCCTCCGGTTCTTCGACGCCCGCCGCTACGGCCGCGACCACCGCAAGATCCTGGTGGTCGACGACGAGGTCGGCTTCGTCGGCGGCTACAACGTCGGCACCGCCTACGCCACCGAGTGGCGCGACACCCACGTGCAGATCACCGGCCCGGGCGTGTGGGACCTGAAACGGGCATTTGCCGACTTCTGGAACCTCAACCGCAGGCCCCGGCACGGCCGGCCGCTGCTGCTCGAGACCGCCCCCGACTGGGAGCCCCGGATCCGGATCCACCGCAACGTGCCGCGACTGTGGATGTTCCCGATCCGGGGCATGTACCTCGAAGCGATCAACCGCGCGTCGAGCCACATCTGGATGACGCACGCCTACTTCATCCCGGACTCCGACTTCGTGGAGTCGCTCAAGGCCGCCGCGCTGCGCGGGGTCGACGTCCGGGTGCTCGTGCCGGAGGTCTCCAACCACGTGGTGGCCGACTGGCTGTCGCGCGGCTACTACGGCGAGCTGCTCGACGCAGGGGTGAGGATCTTCCGCTTCACCGGCGCCATGGTGCACGCCAAGACGTCCACCATCGACGGGCGCTGGTCGACCGTCGGCACGGCGAACATCGACCGCCTGTCGATGACCGGCAACTACGAGATCAACGTCGAGTTCATCGACCCCGCGATGGCGGCCGAGATGGAGCGGATCTTCGCCACCGACCTGACCAACGCCGTGGAGCTGACCGCGGCCGAGTGGGACGGCAGGGGCGTGCACAAGAAGTTCACCGAGCTCGTCCTGGCGCCGCTGCGCCCCCTGCTGTGACCGACGGCGCGACACCATCGGAGGGGATGACGGAGTTGGCGCACGCGCGGCGACTGGGTGAACGAGGCGTCTCGACGATCGGCATCGCCGGGGCCTGTGCGCTCCTCGCCGCTGTCTTCGCCCTCGACCTGGCCGTGCGGCTCGGGTTCGCCGCGGCGATGCTCTACGTGCCCGTCGTCCTCCTCACGATCCGCCTGGCCAGCGTCCGGACCGTGGTCGTCGTCGCGGGCGTCGCCGTCGTGCTCGCGGTGCTCGGCTTCTGGTGGTCGGCGCCCCCGCCGGACCCGCTGCCGTTCACCTACGTGGTCGGCAACCGTCTCGTCACGGTGCTGGCCATCGTGGGCTGCGGGTGGCTCGGCACCGCGATGCTCCGCACCCGCGACCACCTCGAGCGGACCAATCGGACGCTGCTCGATGCCCAGGCCCGGGTCGACCGCCAGACCCGGTTGCTCGAGATCGCCGGCGAGGTCGGCCGATTCGGCGGCTGGTCCGTGGACGTCGTCAACGACAGGATCTTCTGGTCCGACGAGGTCGCGCGGATCCACGGTCTCGACCCTGACGAGCTGCGCCCGGTGAAGACGGGCATCTCCTACTACGTCCCCGAGGACCAACCCCGGATCACCGAGGCCTTACGGCGGTGCGTGCGCGACGGCACCCCGTTCAACGAGGAGCTCCAGCTCGTCCGGCAGACCGACGGCGAGGTGCGCTGGGTCAACACCATCGGCCGGGCGGAGCGGGACGAGCACGGAGACGTCGTCTCCGTCCACGGCGCGATGCAGGACGTCACCGACCGGATCGAAGCACAGGTGGCCGCCGCCGACAGCCGACGCCAGCTCGAGATGCTCGGCGACAGCATGCCGTTCATCATCTGGACCGGCACACCGGAAGGCGAGATCGACTACCTCAGCGAGGAGTTCTGGCGCTTCACCGGCGTGCTCCCCAGGGACGCGCTCGGGGAGGCCTGGCTGAGCCTGGTGCACCCCGACGACCGGGAGCTGTGCATGGAGCGCTGGACGACGGCGCTCACCAGCGGCGACCCCTACCTGGTCGAGTTCCGGGTGCTGCGAAACGACGGCGCCTACCGCTGGCACCTGACGCAGGCGACCCCCGAACGGGACGCTGCCGGCCACGTCGTCAAGTGGTGGGGCTCGGCCATCGACATCCACAACGTGCGAGCGCTCGAACAGGAGGCGTCGACGCTGGCCCGCCGGCTCAACGACACCCTGGAAACATGAATCCGCCGACTCCGGGGAACAGTGAGGCAACCGACTGACCCTGGGGAGGGAGTCACCATGCTTGTCGACAAGGAGGCCGTCACCGACGCGCTCCGCGCTCGAGGCGACCATGACCGTGCCGCGCAGGCCGACACCGCGCTGCCACGCAACGTCGACACCGAGAACGACGCGGGCCTGCTGCACCAGTTCGACCTCAACGTGTCCGAGGTCGAGGCCGCCGAGATCGAGGCGGCCGAGGAGGACTCCTAGCGACCCGGCAGGTGCGTCCGGGGCGCCATCCGCGGACCGCGCCTCGGCCTCCCGGCGCCGGCCAGCTCGACGAGCCGCTGCACCCGGTAGCGGTGCGGCCGGTAGGGCTCGAGCAGCTCCGCCATCCCGTCGTCGTCGACGGCCTCGCCGGTCAGTGCCCAGCCGACGTTCTTCGCCACGTGGTAGTCGCCGAAGCTGACGGCGTCGGCGTCCCCGTGCGCCCGGAAGCGCACCTCCGCCGAGGTCCACACCCCGATCCCCGGCAGGCTGCGCAGCCGCCGGTCGACCTCGTCGGACGGCAGCCCGACGGTGCGCTCGAGCGACGAGGCGACCTTCGCCGCCTGCACCACGGTGCGTGACCGAGCCGGGTCGATGTGCAGCCGCAGCCACTCCCACGAGGGGACCATGCGCAGCTGCTCGGGGGTCGGCTGGAGCCACAGCCCCCGGGCCGCCCCCGGGCCGGGAGCGCGCTCGCCGAACCGGTGCACCAGCGAGCGGAAGCCGGCGAAGGCCTCCTGACCGGTGACCTTCTGCTCGATCACCGCGGGCACCAGGGCCTCCATCACCAGCCCGGTCCGGGTGAGCCGCCAGTGCTGGTGCCGCCGGTGCAGGTCCGCGACGGACGGGTGGTGGGCCACGAAGCCCGACGGGTCGTCGTCGGCGCCGAGCATCGCCGGCACGCTGTCGACCGCCCAGTCGGCGCCCGGCCCCCACGCGGCGGCGTGCACCACCCCGTCGTACCCCTGACGGAGCCGCAGCGTCGCCGGGCCCTCGGGGGTCCGGATGCCGCGCCAGACCGTGCCGTCGGGGTCGGTGCGGAACGTCGGGTCGCCGCCTCCGCGGCGCAGCACCACGAGGATCTGCGTCATCGGGCAGGGCCAGCCCGGCCGCCACTCCCGGGTCCGCGCTCCGCTCTCCTGCACGTCGTCAGGGTACGGCGGCGCTCCCCCGCCCCTGCAGAATGGTGGGCATGCTGCTCGCCGACCTCGTTGCCGCGTACGACGCAGTCCGGGCGACCCGGTCCCGCAAGGCCAAGGTCGCCGCGCTCGCGGACGTGATGCGGGCCGCGGCCGGAGGTTCCGCCGAGGAGGTCGAGGTAGCGACGTCCTATCTCTCCGGCGCGCTGCGGCAGCGTCGCACCGGGCTCGGCTGGCGCAGCCTCACCGACCTCCCGCCGCCCGCCGACGCGGGGTCGCTCGGGGTGCTGGAGGTGGACGCGACCTTCGAGGAGATGAGCCTGCTGGCGGGGTCGGGCAGCCAGACACGGCGCGCACAGCTCGTCGCCGACCTGTTCGGCCGCGCGAGCGAGCCGGAGCAGCACTACCTGCGCGGCCTGGTGACCGGGGAGCTGCGCCAGGGCGCGCTCGACGCCCTGGTGGTCGAGGCGGTCGCCGCCGCGGCCCACGTGCCGCTCGCCGAGGTGCGCCGGGCCGCGATGTTCGCCGGGGCGACTCCGCCGGTCGCCGTTGCCGCGCTGACGGACGGCGTGGCGGGACTGCGCGCGTTCGGCCTCGAGGTCGGCCGGCCGGTGCGGCCGATGCTGGCCTCCAGCGCCGCCGAGGTCGAGGAGGCGTTCGCCAAGATCGGCGCCGACCGGGTCGCCGTGGACTGCAAGCTCGACGGGATCCGGATCCAGGTGCACAAGGACGGGTCCGACGTCTCGGTGTTCACCCGGAGCCTCGACGAGATCACCGCGCGGGTCCCCGAGGTCGTCGAGGCGGCCCGGGCGCTGCCGGCGGAGCGGGCCGTGCTGGACGGGGAGGCGATCGCGCTCGACCCGTCCGGTCGGCCGCGGCCCTTCCAGGAGACCGGCGCCCGGACGGCCAGCCGCCTCGACGTGGAGACGCTGCGCGCGCAGGTGCCGCTGACGACGTACTTCTTCGACCTGCTCCACCTGGACGGCGAGGACCTGGTCGACCTTCCCGCCGCGGACAGGTTCGCCCGCCTCGCCGGGCTGGCTCCGGACGGCGTCGTGGTGCCGCGCACCGTCACCTCGGACGTGGCCGAGGCGCGGCGCTACTTCACCGAGCTCGTCGCGGCCGGCCACGAGGGCGTGGTGCTCAAGTCGCTCGAGGCGCCGTACGACGCGGGCCGCCGAGGGGCCGCCTGGGTCAAGGTGAAGCCGCGGCACACCCTGGACCTCGTCGTGCTGGCCGTCGAGTGGGGCAGTGGCCGCCGCCAGGGCTGGCTCTCCAACATCCACCTCGGCGCCCGCGACGCCGAGTCGGGCGGCTGGATCATGTTGGGCAAGACGTTCAAGGGAATGACCGACGAGATGCTCGCGTGGCAGACCGAGCGGTTCCTCGAGCTGGAGACCTCCCGGGACGGCCACGTCGTGCACGTCCGGCCCGAGCAGGTGGTCGAGATCGCCTTCGACGGGCTGCAGCGGTCCACCCGCTACCCGGGCGGCCTCGCGCTGCGGTTCGCCCGGGTGGTGCGCTATCGCGACGACAAGGGTGCCGCCGAGGCGGACACCATCGACACGGTCCGGGACCTGTACGAGGTGTGACACAGCCTGTGGCACGGGTCGTACGATTGCTGCCATGAGCTCCACCCCGGCTGCCCCACCAGGACCCGACGGACGCCGCTCGGCGGCGGCCGCCCGACGCCGGGCCCGCGAGAAGGAGATCCTCGACGCGACCCGCGCCCTGTTCGACGCGCGCGGCGTCCGCGACGCCCAGATCGAGGACATCGCCCGCGCCGTCGGGATCAACCGGGCCATCATCTACCGGCACTTCTCCGGCAAGGAGGAGCTGTTCGCGCTGACGCTGGTCGGCTACCTCGAGGAGCTCGAGGCTCGCCTCGCCGCGGTCGACGACCCCGATGCCGCCCCGATGGCCAGGCTGCGCCGGATCACCGAGGAGTACATCGACTACGGCCTCGAGTTCCCGGCCTTCGTGGACTGCGCCCTCACCCTGATGCGCCGCCCCGGCTCCGAGCTGTGGGAGGAGATCAGCGAGGGCGCGATGTTCCGGCTCGGCCGCGGGATCAGCACCTGCCTGGCCCGCGTCGCCGAGGCGATCCAGGCCGGCGTCGAAACCGGGGACTTCCACACCGACGACGTGCACCTGCTGGCGAACACGCTCTACGCGGCCGGCCTCGGCGGCATGCAGCTCGCCCGGGTCGGGATGCTCGTGAAGGAGGCGGCCCCCGGCGTACCGACGGTCGCCACCCTCTCTCGCGACCAGGTCAAGGAGCACCTGGTGGCCAGCAGCATCGCGATGGCCGTCGGCGCTCCTTGACCCTCCGGCGGGAGGTCAGCCGATTCCCTCGCAGGTCCGCTCATGGGGAAGGTCCCCGAGGTAGCTGGCCCACTCGTCCTCGGTGAGATCGCGCCCTGCCACGAGGCACGCGTAGGCGAGCCAGCGGTCGGGATCGAGCGGGTAGGTGCGTCCCGCCATGGCACCAGTCGTCGCGGTGACCTCGTCCTCCGAGAGGGAGAGCAGCCAGGTGTAGCCGTCGCCGGGCTCGGCGGACGCCGGCAACGCCACCCTGGCCAGACCACGTTCCGCGTCGTACAGCGAGACCATCCCGTCCATGCCGGTGGTCACGACCGTGCGGCCGTCGGGGAGCCACTCCACCTGGGTCAGCTGACCGTTGTGCACCCGGTCGGCGGTGTGCAGGACGCGACCGGAACTGACATCGACGACTGAGAGCTTGCCCTGACCTCCGCCGGTGGCAAGCAACCCGCCGTCGGGGGAGAACGAGACATCTAGCAACTGGTCTCCGGCGCCGATGGTGAGGACCTGCTTCACCTCGAGGGTGTCGGCATCCAGGAGCCTGATCTCGGCTGGAGGCGGGTCGTCGACCGGTCCCACAGCCATCGCCGCTGCCAGCACTCGCTGGTCGGGGCTCAGCGCTAAGGACTGGACGCTGCCACCGATGTCGACGCGCTCCTCGGCTGGTCTCCAGGTGTCGGTGTCCACGACCATCAGCCCGCCGTCCTTGGGGTCCATGAGGTCTCCTTCGCCGCCGAGCATCAGCCGCGACCCGTCCGGCGACCAAGCCGAGGCCCACACCATCTCGCGGCCGGCTTCCTTGTCATCGAGGAGTGGCATCCTGATGCGAGCGAGCACCTCCCGGGTCTCGGTGTCGAGAACGGTGGCCCCGAAGCCGTGGGTCACGGCCACGGCTGACCCGTCGGGACTGACCGACACCGAGGAGCCCAGGGTGCTCACGGTCTTGCGCGCAACGCGGACGTCGTCCACCACTTCCCCGGTTGAGGGGTCCAGGAACGTGGCGAAGACGGACAGGGTGCCAGGCTCCCCCAGGAACTCGACGCCGGCGGGCGGGGCCGGCCTGGTCGGGGCGACGACGAGCTCCCCCGGCGTGATCGTCGCGGGGGTGTTGGAGATCCACCTGTCCTCGAGGCCGACGACCCGCGAGCCGAACCCGGCCGCGTCAGAGACGTCCCACGTGATCGCAGTGCCGTCACGCGACACGGTGACCAGGTTCCTCCCGTCGGGGTCGACCGCGACTCCGGTGACGGCGCCGGTGTGGCCGACCAGCGACTCGCGTTGCGACCAGGTGCCGGTGGCCGGGTCGATCGACCACAGCACCACCGCGCCGAGGCCGTCGACGGTGGCGGCCCAGGTTCCGTCCGGGGCGACCACCACGTCACTGACCGTGGCCTGGTGCACGTCGAGCACCTGGCCGGCTCGGCCCTCGGTGTCGAACAGGGTGAGGGCCCCGTCGCTCCAGGTCTGGGCGGCTCCGGTCGACAGAGGGACGAATCCGAGCGAGCGAGCCGGGCGCTGTCCGACGCGGATCGGCACCGAGGACCCGGTGTGCAGGTCGATGCGCCGGGCGGTGGTGGCGTCCGTCTGGGTCCAGCTGACCGCGGAGGACCCGTCGTCCGCGATCCTTCCGGAGACCCACTGGTCCTCGCCAGATGACGTGAGGCCGGACGGGAAGGTCCGCACCGTCCTGCCGGTGGCGACGTCGACCTCACCGACGGCACTGCGCCAACCCCTGTCAGTGAGGGAGGCAAGCGCGATGAGAAGGCGGCGTCCGTCGGGCCGGAATCCGAAGTTCTGCGGCCATCCCCCGATCTCGTCCTCGCCGACGAGGTGCAGACGCTCGGTGCCATCTGCCCCGAAGACGCCCACCACGGGATCCTCGCCCGGCCATGCCCACAGCGCCACCGCGTCACCCGAGCTCGACGCACCGATGTCGCCCGGGTAGTGCCAGTCGATCACCGGATGCGGCCCGCTGCCGGTTCCGACCTCCCACGCGTCGATCCCGTCGCCCCTGGACACGAACATGACACCTCCGTCGGCGGCCAGCTCGACGTCGTCGGGCTGGGTGCCGAGCTGCACGACCTGGGTCGCACGTCGGTGCTGCACGAGTGACGACAGCAGCCCGTCCTGGGTTGCGGTGGTATTCGCCATCTGCGCGGCCTGGGCGGCGAGCAGCAGTGACAGGTCCAGCGCCCCCACGGACTTCGAGAGGGCGGCGAGCCGGTTGGCGTCGGCCTCGACCGCGCGCTCGGACGCGGATTGCTGGAAGTAGGTCGCCGTCACGGCGGCCACCAGAGTCAGGACGAGCGCCACGGCCAGGCCGGCGGCGAGCCGGCGCGTGCGCCGTCGTGCGCTTGCCTCGCTGTTGGCACGGTTTCGAGCGGCGTCCAACTCCGCATCCGCGAGTGCAGTCGACGCATCGATGAACTCCCGCTCGACAGGTGAGAGCTTCGGTCGGGTCCGGTCGCGCCACTCGACGGCCCGAGCGAGCCGGCTGCCCCGGTAGAGCTCACTGTCCGGTCGCCCCATCGACTCCCACGCGTCCGCCGCGACCGGCAGATGACGGAGGATCCGTTGACCCTCGGTGTCCTCCTCCAGCCACTGCTGGAGCCGCGGCCAGGCACGCGCGACCGCCTCGTGGGCCAGCACCAGGACACCTTCGTCGCTGGTGACCAACCTTGCGGTGACCAGCTGCTCGATGACCTCATCGTGCTCGGTGTCGGTGGCGACCAGTCGACGGGGCATCCGGTTGCGGACCGGGTCACCATCCGCGCTCGGCATGACGAGCCGGAGCATGAGGTCGCGCATCAGGTCGCGTTGCGCCGGCTCGACCCGTGCATACACCTCCTCCGCCGTTCGGGAGACGGCCCCCCGGATGCCGCCCGTCGCGATGTAGCCAGAGACCGTCAGGGTCCGTCCCTCGCGATTGGCCCACGTCTGACGCAGCGAGTGGGACAGCAGCGGAAGGGCTCCCGGCTCGCCCTCCACCTCGCGCACCAGCAGGTCGACGAGCCCCGGCTCCAGGAGCAGGCCGGCGTGAAGGGCGGGACCCTCGATGCACGCCCGGAGATCGACCTCGTCCATGTCGCCGAGCAGGTAGAGGCCACGCTCGACCAGCCGGGCGAACGCCGGGTACGCGGTCAGGTCGCTCATGTGGTCGGCCCGCAGCGCGACGATCAAGGGTGCCGCCTCGGCGTGCTCGACCAGGGCGCGGAAGAACTCCACTCGCTCGGCCTCGTCGCCACAGAGCGTCACCGCCTCTTCGAGCTGATCCACGACGATCACCACGTCGTCCACTCCTGGAGGGGACGGCAGTCATCGCGTCCATCGGGTGTGCCCCGGGTGCGAGGACGGCCAAGCGCCGACCGTCCCGCTCCAGCGCTGCCGCGACCCCGGCGCGGACCAGGGACGACTTGCCGCTCCCGGACGGACCCACGACGACCAGCACGCCCTGCTCGGCGAGCCTGCGCAGGCACTGCGCGACGTCGGCGTCCCTGCCGAAGAACGCGTCACCGTCTGCCACGTCATAGGCGACCAGACCGAGATAGGGACAGGTCTGGCTCGGCTCGGCCAACGCGGTGCGCGCCAGCAGCGTCGGGTCCTGCCGCAGGATCGCCTCCTCGAGAGCAACGACCTCCGGCCCGGGATCCAGCCCGAGCTCCGTGCCCAGCAGCCGGCGCACCTCCCGCAGCGATTGCAGCGCATCCGACTGGCTCCCGGCCTGGTACTGGGCCAGCGCGAGCAATGACCAGCGGCGTTCGCGCAGGGGCTCCTGCGAGACGAGCGTCTGGGCTCGAGCGACCACGTCACGGGCGCGTCCGGCGCGCAGCTCGGCCTCGATGCCCAGTTCCTCGGCGGTACGGCGGAGCTCGTCGAGCCGATCGCACTCGACCCGGCTGGTGTCCCAGCCGTCGAGCTCCGGGAAGGCTGGTCCTCGCCACAGGGCCATCGCCTCACCCAGCACGTAGCCGGCGCGCTCGGGCTCTGCGAGCGCTAGCAGTTCGCGGCCGCGGCCGACCAGTCGCTCGAAACGCCGGGCGTCGATCTCGTCGGACGGCAGGACCAGCCGGTACCCGTGGCGCGACGTCTCGATCGCCTGGCTGCCGAGCACCTTCCGCAGCCTCATGACGCAGCCCTGGACCACCTTGGTCCAGGTCGCGGGGAGCTCATCACGCCACAGCGCGTCAGCGAGACGGTCCGCGCTGACTACCTCTCCTGGTGCCAACGCCAGCACCGACAGAACGACCCGATCGCGAGGTCCGAGCCCACCGTCGGACTCGTCGACCTCGAGCCGGCCGAGGACCGCGACGCCCATGCCTTGGACTGTCCGCCGGTCCGGACAGGGCTGTCAATGACGCCCTCACCCCGCAGACACCACCCGACAGGTGGCGTCGGCTCGCCGGGAGTGCGAACCGTCAGCGACTCGTGGGTCACCGTGACGTGACGGCCGGGCAGGTGCTTGGTGAGGATCAGGCCGGTCGTGAAGTGTGAACCAGCGAAGGTGCTCGTGTAGTGGTGCCCGATCACGACGTCGACCGGTTGCACCGAGGGCTACACCGACTACCCCACGATGGCGGGCTGAGCCCACCTCGGGTCGGGCGGCCGCGATCAGCTCGTCCGAACGCGCGGATGCCTCTGCCTGGCGCAAGGGCGGCGGGACGGGTGCTAGCCGAACAATGCTTGACAGAGAGGGCTCCGACCTGTCCTGATGCGAAGTGAAGGAAGGGAACCTCTGCTGGAGCCGACTCCTCATCACGTGATCGGAGAATGGGCATGAGCGTTGCCGAGGAGCGCGACCGAGTCATGCGGCGCCTCAAGGAGCACATCGGGCAGGACGAGGACGCGATCCGCCAGGCGGGCCGTCTCAACGATCTTTGCTCGAGCCCAAGGCGCCGAGATTCGAAGATTCCTTCCTCGTGCCCAGGCCGAGTCCATCAAGTCGGCGGCGCGCGAGGCGTATGCGAAGCAGCCGGACGGGCCCGGACTTCGGTTCCATTCGCTCGCTGAGGCCAGGCAGCGCGGCGTCGAGCTTGATCGGCTGAGGTCGGCCCAGCGATCTGGCCGGCATCAGCTCGACGCCCATGTGCATGGCGACAGCGCCTTCTCGCCGAGCGAGTTGACGGTTCGGTCGCTGGAAACGCCATTTGACTGGCCTCCCTTCGTTGAGCCACCGCTGGCGGTGAGTACGGTCTTTCAACCGCCCTACGCCGAGGGTTGGGATCGCACGACCATCAGCGAGGCGAGCGGCCACGGGACTGTGCCCGCACACGACAGCTACCTTGACCCGCACTGGGGCCGGCTGGGTTCGCGGATGGTTGCCCAAAACCATGACGCCGGTGACAGCGACTGGATCAACCTCTTCCATCAGAGCGGATTCATCGTTCCCTTCAAGATGCCGCACACCTCCGCGCTCCAGGTGACGGCCGATCTGACGTGCCTCGTCTGCGAGCACCGCATCTCGACGTCGGACGAATGGGGCTGGTCCGATTTCTTCGCCTTTACGCAATCGGGCGTCAAGTTTGACGTGTTCTGGGAACGCGATGACGGCGAGCCGATGTCTGAGGACTTCAGGCAGCGCTTCGTGCCGGGCCTGGACGCCAGCGGTGACGGCGAGAGCTACCCCGGGATGAAAGTCATGGTCGGCCCCGGCGAGCGCCGGTCGGTCAACTTCCTCACCGACGTCGCATTCCCCGCCGGCAAGACCGTCTGGGTCTATGCGGGGATGTCCGACTTTGTGTTTGCACGGGTCAATGACGTCAGTGTCACCATATCGATGGACTCGGCGTGGCAGCTCTCCTCGCTGACCATCACTGCGCTGTAGGTTGCGCACGCTCTTTCCGAGCACAGCAATCCCTGGCCAGGCAGGCCGACGGGCTCAGGTAACAGCGACTAGGCCGGCGGTTTTCCTTTGCCCTTCTTCCATTCCTCGATCGCCCCTTCGACGTCGATTGGCGCGAGGATCTCCTCGATCGACATGGCTGCCAGCGTCTCAAGGATCAATTCCACGAGCTTCCCCAGCCGTGATCCTCCTCCCGACGGCTTCGCCAGAGTGGTCAACACTGCTGCGGAAGCGGACGTCACATCGCGGATCTGGCCAGGCGACAAGTCCGAGCCGAGCGCCTTCAACACACTGACCGGAATCGCCTGGACCGACTCCACCAGGATGGTGGAATCCGCGAGGACGTCGAAGTACTCCAGCTTCTTTCCGTCGGGCCCGCTTCGCTCAGCGCTGCCCCGGCGGACGATCGAGTCAGCGTGCAGCCACCAGAAGCTGTCGGGCATGCACGGGCACGGACTGTCCGGCGAGTCGTGGACGCAGAAACAGGGACCTATCGGGACCCACCGGTCTGACGCACGTTCACTCTTGCGGCGGCTTGCCGACTCGTCGCCCTCGAAGACTTGTCCATATACGCGGAACGTCGTGGCAGCGTTGAGTTGTTCAAGCTTCGCTTCGCTCAGGTTCATCAGGACGCCTCCGTAGACGGTGCTAGCGAGTCAGACGCGACCAGTCCAGGCACCGGCTGACCCGGCACGCGCTTGGTGAGGATAGGTTCCTTGATTCGCCAACAGGAATCGTCCGATCGAGTCATCTTCGTCGTTCGCAACTGCGATGCCGTGGGAGCGCCGTTGATGACGACGGGTGCAGTTGGCCTACGACGCAGCGAGCGCCCGCAGCTTCGCGAGCAGCCGGGTCTCCTCGTCGGTGGTGAGCGGCACCTCGAGAGTCGCCAGCCATTCCTCGATCTCGCCCTCGTGCAGCGGACGGTGTTCCGTCGGCTCGCCGGGAGTGCGAACCGTCAGCGACTCGTGGGTCACGGTGACGTGACGGCCGGGCAGGTGCTTGGTGAGGATCAGGCTGGTCGTGAAATGTGAACCCGCGAAGGTGCTCGTGTAGTGGTGCCCGATCACGACGTCGACCGGTTGCACCTCCAGCTCGTCCGTGGTGTGGGCTACCTCCCAGCCCTCCTCGCGACGCCGGAGGAGCGCCCAGTCACCCGCACCGGTGCGCCGCACTCGGTAGCGCCAACCCGGAAGGTAGTCGTCCTCCGCGCCATCGGTCATCGGGACAGGTCGCAGCAGGCTCATCCCGAAGCCGGGGTCGCACAGCACTCGCTGCCCCTCGAGGACGACCTCGACGACCATGTGGGTCCGTCCTTGTTGGGTGCCGGCGTCGGGGTCGCCGACCCGGCCCAAGTGGCGCTTGACCTGGTAGCCGAGCCGCTCCAGGGCGGCGGCGACGATCGTGGCGTGCTCGAAGCAGTAGCCGCCCCGGCCACGGACGACGAACTTCTGCTGGACGTCGTCGAGGGAGACGCCGGGGTGCCGACCGATCAGGACGTCGATGTTGTCGAAGGTGAACGTGCGCACGTGCGCCTCGTGCAGCTCGGCAAGCGCCTCCGGACTGGGCTCTCGCGCGGCCACGCCGAGTCGCTCCAGGTAGCCGTCGAGGTCGAGCCGCTCGATCTGCCACTGGTGGGACGACATGTTCTCAGTCAAGCGCATCCGCGGTGTCGCGCCTACCTGCGCCCGACGTTCAAACCGACGGCGAGCACCTGATCGACCTCGATACCGGCCGCCTTCCGAACGGCATCCTTCAGCGGGATCAGATACCGGCCATCCTTGGGAAACAGTGCCGTCCCGAACTCGATGTCGCTGATGTGCACCACAACCGGCACCTGGCCCCAGTACTCCAGCCCCTTGGCAGCGAACTTGATGTCCGCGCTCTCCTCCTCCGGAACACGCACGAAGTAGAACGGGGCGGGGCCTCGCCACTCGATCACCGGACCTTCGAACTCGAAGTCCACGAATCTCACGCAGCAAGTATCGCAACACCGGCGTCACCTAGGGCCCGAAGCGCTGAGGACCGGCGCCGCCTCCGCTCAGCAGCAGCCGGGTTCCGGCCCTTCGCCGCCGGACAGCCGGGTGACCACTGCGCCGTCCGGCGCCTGGGCCGGACGGGAGTAGTCCCACTGACCCGAGAGCCGCCAGCCGGCGACACCGTCGAAGACCCCGGTCCACGGAGTGTTCTGGATTGCCACCGATGCTCCTTCGGCGCCTCCCACCACTGTCCTCGGGTAGGCAGCGTGAAGCCTCTTCCAGCTGTCACCGAGCCGGATCCCGGTGCCGGCGAGCCGGACGTCGGGCAGCCGGGGGTCCTTGGCCTCCCCGAACCCCGACCAGCGGCGGTGCTGCGCCAGCTCCCAGCCCCGGAGCTGCAGCAGGTCAGGGCTGTCCCCGCCGAAGATCAGGCACAACACGCCCCAGCAGCTCACCGAGGTGATCGGGTACTGCCAGCTCGGCGAGAGCGGGTCGTCGGCAACTTCGAACCAGCCATCGCTGCCTGGGACACGGACGTAGCGCTGCGGCCCCAAGGTGAGATCCGGCTCGCCGAGCTGAGCGGAGACGGCGGCCACGACCTCGTCGGCGTCAGTTCCGAAGGGTTGCGTTCCGACGCCGGATCCGGACACGTCCAGGGGGCCGCCGACGACCGTCGTCGAGGGAGCGGAGGGGGTGTCTGCGGGGCCCGGCGACTGGCCACGCGCGTCGTCGGCGACGAACCGGGTGACCCCGACGAGCCCGCCCGCCGCCACCATCACTACGCAGGCGGCGAGCGCGACCGCGCGACGAGTCCGGTGGCTCCGGCGACGTCGCCGGCCGCCGGCGAGGATCGCGTCGACCGGGGGCGGCGGTACGGCGATCCTCTCCCCCTCCTCCCGGAGCAGGTGCTGGAGCTTGTCGGTCATGACCGGATCCCTTCGCTGCTGGGGACGACGGTGTCGCCGAGGATGATCCGGAGCTTGCCGAGAGCATCGGAGGTCTGGCTCTTGACGGTGCCCTCGCTGCACCCGAGGGCGTGGGCGACCTGCGCGACGCTCAGGTCCTCGTAGAACCGCAGCACCACCACCGCGCGCTGGCGGGGCGGCAGCTGCCGGAGCGCCTCGAGGAGCACCGGCCGGGTCGAGTGGTCGGGTGTGTACGGCGTCTCGGGGAGGTCGTCGGTGACGTGCTCGCGCCGTCGGGCCCTCGTGCGGAACCACGTCGTGGCCGAGCGCACGACCGCGGTCCGGGCGTAGGCCCGGGCGGCGCCCACCTCGCGCACCTTGTGCCAGGACGCGTAGGTGTTGGTCATCGCGGTCTGCACCAAGTCCTCGGCGAGCGCGTGGTTGCCGACGATCAGGTACGCCGTCCGGTAGAGCGACCCCCACGCGGCCGCGACGAACTCGGAGTACTCCGCGTCCGTGGGCTGCTTGCTCATCACGCCCTCCTTGTGGTCACACCTGGAAAGACGTCGGCGAAGCACGTCCGGTTGGTCCGGTCGGGTTCAAATCTTCGCCGCGCGCCGATCGACGCCCAGGGCACTCAGTCCGGACCGGCTGGCACGACCCTGAGCATGACCTCGCACGTCGCACCGGCGTGCAGGTCATTGGCCCTGCGCACCTGCTGCTTGACGGGAAGCACGAAGCTGCCTGTGGCTGCGTCCGGGAACAGGGAGGTGCGCCACGTCGAGGTCAGGATGGAGACCTCGACTCTGATGCTCCCGAACCCCTTACGGGGGCCAGCCTCGAAGCTGATCTCCTCGGAGAGCTCGGCCGGGACCGTCAGGAAGTGCCAAGACCCAGGGTCCCCCGGAGAGTGCTCCCAGATCTTGGCGCGAAACACGTGCTGGACCATGTCCCGGATCGTCGCATCGTTTTCCCCGTCCTGGGCGGGCGTTTGATCAGGCCGCCGTGGCCTGCCAGGGCATCTCCAACCCCGACTACTTCTCCAGGATGGCGGTGACGCCCTGGCCGCCGGCGGCGCAGATCGAGATGACGCCGCGGCCGCTGCCCTTCTCGTCGAGCAGCTTCGCCAGGGTCGCGATGATCCGGCCACCGGTCGCCGCGAACGGGTGCCCCGCCGCGAGCGAGGAGCCGGCGACGTTGAGCTTCGACCGATCGATCGAGCCCAGCGGCGAGTCGAGGCCGAGGCGCTCCTTGCAGAACACGTCGTCCTCCCACACCTTGAGGGTGGCGAGCACCTGCGAGGCGAACGCCTCGTGGATCTCGTAGAAGTCGAAGTCCTGCAGGGTGAGGCCCTCGCGCTCGAGCATCCGCGGCATCGCGTAGGCCGGCGCCATCAGCAGGCCCTCGCCGCCGTGCACGTAGTCGACCGCGGCCGTCTCGTAGGCGGTGAAGTAGGCCAGCGGCTTCCAGCCACGCGCCTCGGCGTACTCCTCCGAGCAGAGCAGCACCGTGGAGGCACCGTCGGTCAGCGGCGTGGAGTTGGCGGCCGTCATCGTGGCGGCCTCGCCCTTGCCGAAGACCGGCTTGAGCTTGGTGAGCTTCTCCATCGAGGAGTCGGCGCGCAGGTTCTGGTCCCGCTCGAGGCCCTGGAACGGTGAGACGAGGTCGTCGAGGAAGCCGCGGTCGTACGCCGCCGCGAGGTTCTTGTGCGATGCCACGGCGAGCTCGTCCTGCTCCTCGCGGCCGATGTTCCACTCCAGCGCGGTCAGTGCGGCGGAGTCGCCCATCGACAGCCCGGTGCGGGGCTCCTTGTTGGCCGGGATGGCCGGCGCGAGGTGGCCGGGGCGGACCTTGGCCAGCGCGGCGAGCCGGCCCTGGAGGTTCTTGGCCCGGTTGGCCTCGAGCAGGATCTTGCGGAGCTTCTCGTTGACCGCGATCGGCGCGTCCGAGGTGGTGTCGGTGCCACCGGCGATGCCGACCTCGATCTGGCCCAGCGCGATCTTGTTGGCGACCTGGATCGCGGCCTGGATGCCGGTGTCACAGGCCTGCTGGATGTCGTAGGCCGGGGTCTCCGGCGCGAGCTTCGAGCCGAGCACCGCCTCACGGGTCAGGTTGAAGTCGCGGGAGTGCTTGAGCACGGCTCCGGCGACGACCTCGCCGAGGCGCTCGCCCTCGATGCCGTAGCGGCTGACCAGCCCGTCGATGGCGGCGGTCAGCATGTCCTGGTTCGACGCGTGCGCGTAGACGGTGTTGGAGCGGGCGAAGGGGATCCGGTTGCCGCCGATGACGGCGACGCGGCGGGTCGAGGACTGCATCGATTCGGCTCCTTGAGGCAGGATCGGGCGTACGCCGTACATCCTTCCCCCGAACCGGGGCGTTGGGAACGGAGTGAGTGCCACATCACGAAATGTGGACTCCGAGTTACACCTGCAGTTACAAAGGTACGACGAGCGGGTACCACCACCCCCGCCCGACCGATGTCCCCCAGGAGGAACCACCGCGATGAGCGACCGCTACCAGTCCCTGATCCACACCCCGATCGGGCAGCTGCTCGCCAAGAACCTCGGTCTGCCCAACCCGGTGAGGCTCGACCGCTACGCCGAGGGCGACGCGCTGGTCGACGGAACCGTGGCCGTCGGCGGCAACGGCCGGCTGGGCGCCTCGGTGGTCTCCGCCCTGGACTCCCTGGGCATCGCCAACGTGAAGGACGCCCCGGCGAGCGAGAAGTACAAGGGCCTGGTCTTCGACGCCACCGGCATCACCTCCAGCGACCAGCTCGTCGAGCTGCAGAAGTTCTTCACCCCGCTCATGCGCAGCCTCGGGTCGTGCCCGCGCGTGGTCGTGCTCGGCACGCCGCCGGAGACGGTGCACGGCGCCGAGCGGGTCGCGCAGCGCGCCCTCGAGGGTTTCACCCGCTCGCTCGGCAAGGAGATCGGCAAGGGCGGCACCGTCCAGCTCGTCTACGTGACGCCGAAGGCCGACGACTCGATCGCGTCGACCCTGGGCTTCCTGCTCTCCGCGAAGTCCGCCTACGTCTCGGGCCAGGTGGTCCGGATCGGCACGCACGGCAAGGCCGAGGCCGGCGAGGTGGCCGACTGGACCAAGCCGCTGGCCGGCAAGGTCGCCATCGTCACCGGCGCGAGCCGCGGCATCGGCGAGCAGATCGCCCGGGTGCTGCACCGCGACGGCGCCACCATCCTCGGCATCGACGTCCCGCAGGCCGCGAGCGAGCTCCAGGCCGTCACGACCGAGCTCGGCGGCGACCACCTCACCCTCGACATCACCACCAAGGACGCTCCCCAGCGGATCGCCAAGCACGTCAAGGAGAAGTTCGGGGGCGTCGACATCGTCGTGCACAACGCCGGCATCACCCGCGACAAGAAGCTGGCCAACATGAAGGAGGACGGCTTCGCCTCGGCGATCGCGGTCAACCTCACCGCGCCGGAGCGGATCACCACCGAGCTGCTGCGCCAGGACCTGGTCAACGCCAACGGCCGGATCATCGGCGTCGCCTCGATCGCGGGCATCGCCGGCAACCTCGGCCAGACCAACTACGCCGCCTCCAAGGCCGGCGTCATCGGGTTCGTGGACAGCCTCGCCGACGACCTCAAGGACGGCATCACCGTCAACGCGGTCGCGCCGGGCTTCATCGAGACCAAGATGACCGCCGCGGTGCCCTTCGCCACCCGCGAGGTCGGCCGCCGGCTCAACTCGCTCTCGCAGGGCGGCCAGCCGGTCGACGTGGCCGAGACCATCGCCTGGTACGCCTCCCCCGCCTCCACCGCGGTCAACGGCAACGTGGTCCGGGTCTGCGGCCAGATGATGCTGGGGGCCTGACATGGCGCTGCCGATGATGTTGAAGGCGGCGCTTCCGGCCGTCCCCGTCGTCAACCAGCTGCCGGGGATCAAGAAGTCCGGCGGCGCGCTGCCGGACCTGACCCTGACCCGTCACGACGTCCCGGTCGACCGGGCCAAGGTCGCGGCGTACTCCGAGGTCTGCGGCTTCCCGCTGAAGGAGGCGCTGCCGGTCACCTACCCGCACATGCTGGCGTTCCCGCTGCACATGGCGATCATGACCGACGGGTCGTTCCCCTTCCCCGCGATCGGCACCGTGCACCTGGAGAACGCGATCACCCAGCACCGGGCGATCAGCCCCGAGGAGAAGCTGCAGATCACCGCACGGCCGGACAACCTGCAGCCGCACCCGAAGGGCCGCACCTTCGACATCGTCGTCGACGTGCACAGCGCCGGCGAGCTGGTCTGGCAGTCCACCTCGACCCTGCTGCGGATCGGCAAGGGCGACCCGGACGCGGCCGGCACCGGCCGGACGTTCGAGGAGGTGGCGCCCTCGGCCACGACGTGGGACCTCGGCGGCGACCTCGGCCGTCGCTACGCCGCGGTGTCGGGCGACCACAACCCGATCCACCTCTACGGCATCACCGCCAAGGCGTTCGGCTTCCCGCGCCAGATCGCGCACGGCATGTGGAGCAAGGCCCGTTGCCTCGCCGCGCTCGACGGCAGGCTGCCGGACGCGATGACGGTCGAGGTCGCGTTCAAGAAGCCGATCCTGCTGCCGGGCAAGGTCGCGTTCGGGTCGAGCCGCACCGGCGACGGCTACGCCTTCTCGCTCAGCAACCCGAAGAGCGGTGCGCCGCACCTGCTCGGCCGCGCCACCCCGCTGTGACCTGGCCCACCCGGGAGTAACGCACGTCACTCCCACTCGTTGGTCCCGGCAAGCATGTGACCGACCGAGGGAGAACCGTGCGCCGTCTGATCGCCGCCGTTGCCGCGAGCGCCCTGCTGGCGGGTGCCGGCACCACCGCCGCGCTGACGGGCGCCCCGGCCGTGGCCTCCGCGCCGCAGCCCGGGGACGCCCCGTCCGGCTGGAAGCCGCGCCCGGCCAAGTTCGGCGTGCACGTCACCGAGGACGTCCCGGTGAAGATGTCCGACGGCGCCGTCCTGCGGGTGAACGTCTACCGCCCGGCCAAGGCCGACGGCACCCCCGTCGACCGCCGCTTCCCGGTGATCCTGACCCAGACGCCCTACAACAAGTCCGCCCCGCGACTGGGCTTCCGCAACGACTTCCTGGTGCAGCGCGGCTACGTGCAGGTCGTCGCCGACGTGCGCGGCACCGGCTCGTCGGAGGGCCAGTGGGCCTCGTTCGACGCCCGCGAGCAGAAGGACGGCGCCGAGCTGGTCGAGTGGGCGCACTCCTCCAAGCGCCCGTGGAGCGACGGCCGCGTCGGCCTGTGGGGCGTCTCGTACGCCGCCATCAACCAGTTCTTCACCGCCGCCCGCAAGCCGGCCGGTCTCAAGGCGATGTTCCCGATCGTGCCCGCCGGTGACGTCTACCGCGACGTGGTCGCCAGCGGCGGCCAGGTCGACACCGGATTCATGCCGTTCTGGCTCGGCATCGTCACCGCCACCGGGCTGGTCCCGCCCGCGGTCGACCGGGTCGGTCCCGACGCCACGCTGCGGACGCTGCTCCAGCACATGCAGGGCGCCCTGGACTTCCAGGTGCCGACGATCACCGACGCCCTGGCCGGTGGCGACGCGTCGTACGACGGCGCCTTCTACAGGCTCCGCTCGCCGCTGAACATCGTCGACAAGGTCGACGTGCCGACCTTTGTCGTGGGCGGCGAGTACGACCTGTTCCAGCGCGGCACGCCGATGCTGTACGACGCACTGCGCCGTAACGACGTGCCGTCACGGTTGCTCATCGGTCCGTGGACGCACATCCAGGCCGCGACCGGACCCGGCCTGCCCGACGGGCCGGTGCCGTCGCTCGACGTGCTCGCGCTGCGCTGGCTCGACCGCCATGTCCGCGGCGACGAGGACCGCGCGCTGAACAGCGACGTGAAGCCGGTCACCTACTTCGAGATCGGCTCCGGCACGTGGCGCACCGCCAAGCGCTGGCTGCCCGGCTCGGTCGGCGCCGAGACCTTCCAGCTCGACGGCACCGCCGCTCCCGGTGCTCCCGGCGTGCTCACGCCCGACGCGGTCTCCGAGGCCGGCGCCGACGACGTCTACCCGGTCCCCGTGGCCGGCCTGTGCACCCGCAGCGCCTCGCAGTGGACCGCCGGCCTCGCGACGATCCCCTGGTGCGAGACCGACAGCCGGCTGAACGACCAGCTGGGCACCTCCTACGAGACCTCGCCGCTCGACGAGGCGGTGCACCTGATGGGTCCGGTCAACGCGAAGCTCTTCGTCTCCACGACCGCCACCGACGGGATGCTGTCCGTCGCCGTCGAGGACGTCGCGCCCGACGGGACGGTCGACCGGCTGACCGGCGGCTGGCAGGTGCTCAGCCACCGCGCGCTCGACGGCTCGCGGTCGGTGCGTCGGGACGGCGAGATCCTGCAGCCGTTCCACCCGTTCACCCGGGCGGCCCAGCTCGACGTGGAGGCCGGCCAGGTGATGGGCGTCGACGTGGAGGTCTTTCCGACCGGCGCGGTCCTGAAGAAGGGCCACCGGCTGCGGATCACCGTGCAGGCGTTCGACACCCCGCACCTGACCGCGACCGTGCCGCAGACGGTCGACAGCGCCGGCGGCATCATCACGATCCACCACTCGCCGCAGCTGCCGAGCCGGCTCGTCCTCCCGGTCCGGCGCTGACCGGGCGCTGCCGGCCCCGAGCGAAGGCTCAGTCGCGCCGTCGGCGGATCAGGCCCTCCTGCGCGACGGTCGCGACGAGCCGCCCGTCCTCGCTGAAGACCCGGCCGATGGCGAGCCCGCGGGCGCCGGAGGCCGACGGAGACACCTGGTCGTAGAGCAGCCACTCGTCGGCCCGGAGCGGCCGGTGGAACCAGATCGTGTGGTCCAGCGAGGCCGACTGCATCTTCGGGTGCATCGGGTGCATCCCGTGCGGCACCAGCGTGGAGCCGAGCAGCGTCATGTCGCTGGCGTAGGTGAACGCGGCCTGGTGGGTCAGCGGGTCGTCGTCGAGCCGCCCGCTGACCTTGATCCAGAGCCGGGACTGGGCGGGGCGCTCGTCGGCGGGGACGTTGCCGCCCGGCCGGGAGTCGCCGACGTACCGCAGCTCGAGCGCCGCCCACTCCCGCTGCCACTCGTCGGCGTTGTCGGGCGAGCGCTTGCGGAACATCTCCCCCATGTCCGGGGACTCGGCGGGCGTCGGAACCTCGGGCATCACGTCCTGGTGCTCGAAGCCCTCCTCGGGCACCTGGAACGACAGCGTCATGTAGTAGATCGGCCGGCCGTGCTGTCGGGCGACCACCCGGCGGGTGGCGAAAGAGCGGCCGTCGCGGATCCGCTCCACGTCGTACACGATCGGCACCGCGGTGTCGCCGGGGCGCAGGAAGTAGCTGTGCAGCGAGTGCACGCTCATCGGCGGTTCCACCGTGCGCGCGCCGGCCACCAGGGCCTGGGCGGCGACCTGCCCGCCGAAGACCCGCTGGAGCAGGGTGTCGGGCTGGGTCCCCCGGAACAGGTTGAGGTCGATCGTCTCGAGGTCGAGCAGCTCGAGGAGCTGCTCCGCGGAGCTGGGCAAGGGCGTGCTCTCTGGTCGGGTGGCGGCGGGGCTATTCGTCGTGCGGCCGGTCCAGGCCGGCCAGGAAGCGCTCGAACTCGGCGCCGAGCTCCTCGCCGGTGGGCAGGTCCTTCTCCTCGGCCAGCGGGAGCGCGGAGTCGTCGGCGGCCGGCCGGTGGAAGGAGTCGTACTGCTGCTCGAGGCCCTGCACCACGTCGCGGACCTCGGCGGAGTCCTCGATCTGGGCGGCGATGTCGACCATCCGGGTCTCCCCCGCCACGCGCAGCGGCTCGATGTCCCACTCGAGGCCGGACACGACCTCGAGCGACTCGAGCATCGTCGCCGAGGCGAGCGGGTAGTCGAACTGCGCCACGTAGTGCGGGATGTGCGCGACGAAGCCCATCGCGTCGTGGCCCCATTCGCCGAGCCGCAGCTCGACCAGCGCCTGCGCGCTCGCGGGGATCCGGATCTGGCCCTTCCACACGTTCTCGTGGAGCAGCAGGTCGGCCCGGGTGCCGTGGTTGGTCAGCATCACCGGACGGGTGTGCGGCACCGCCATCGGCACCGAGCCCAGCGACACCGTGACGCGGACGTCGAAGTGCTCGACGACCTCACGGACCGCCGCGGCGAAGCCCTCCCACCGGGTGTCGGGCTCGGGACCGTGCATGAGGAGGTACGGCGTGCCGAGGCTGTCGCGCATCAGCCGCACGACCAGCCGCGGGGCCTCGTAGCCCTCGTAGCGGTTCTCGCTGAAGGTCATCGGCGGGCGGCGCGCCCGGTAGTCGTAGAACACGTCGACGTCGAAGCTCGCCACCACCCGGCCGGCGTCGCCGGCCAGCAGGTGCTGCACCGCGAGCGACCCGGCATTGCCGGCGTCGAGGAAGCCGTCGAGGGCGGTGACGAGGACCGGCCCCCCGGCGTTCTCGGCCAGCTCGGGGACGTCGTCGACGATGTGCACGAGACGCGAGGCGCCCGAGGACCCTGCACTGTCAGCCATACATCCCTCCTTCGATCTCATCCGTGGGGGACAACACCACTACCGTGCTCACTATGCCCGATCTGGTCGACGACCTTCGCCGCAGGATCGCCGCGGCCGGTGATCCCGAGCGGGCGCCGCAGATGCAGGCCTACATGAAGTCGGCGATGCCCTACCGCGGCGTGACCAGCGTTCCCCTCCGGGCGATCACCAAGGAGGTGATCCCGGCGCACCCGTTGCCGGACCGGGCGAGCTGGGAGGCCGCCGTGCTCGAGCTCTGGGACGCGGCGGCGTACCGCGAGGAGCGCTACGCCGCGCTCGCGGTGGCGGGCCACCGGCTCTACCGCGCGCACCGCGACCCGGCCGCGCTCGACCTCTACCGGCACCTCGTGGTGACCGGCGCGTGGTGGGACCTCGTCGACACGATCGCCAGCCAGCACGTCGGCGAGATCCTGAAGGCGTTCCCGGCCGAGGTGACCCCGGTGCTCGAACGGTGGGCCGTCGACGACGACCTGTGGCTGCGGCGTACGGCGATCCTGGCGCAGCTCAAGCGCAAGGACGGCACCGACCTCGCTCTGCTCCGGCTCGCCCTGGAGCGGAATCTCGAGGAGTCGCTGCACGGCCGCGAGTTCTTCATCCGCAAGGCGGTCGGGTGGGCGCTGCGCGAGCACGCCAAGACCGACCCCGACTGGGTGCGCGACTTCGTGGCCGAGCACGAGGACCGGCTCTCCGGGCTCAGCCGGCGCGAGGCGCTCAGGCACCTGGCCGCTCAGCCGTCGAGGTAGACCTCACCGTCACGGGTGGTCACGGTGCCCCGTCCCAGCGGGAGCACCTTGGTGAGTGCCTTGAAGGCCGCTCCGAGCCCGGGGACCTTGGCGAACACGCCCTGCGGTCCGCGCACCATCCGGCCGGTCGCGACGTCGTACTTCGACTGGTGCCACGGGCACACCAGGCAACCGTCCGCGTCGATCGTCCCCTCCGCAAGGTCGGCCCTGAAGTGCCGGCACCGGCGGGTCACCGCGAAGTACTCCCCGTCGGCGTTCCCGACGGCGTACTTCCCCGAGCCCACCACCGTCCCCGGGGGAACGTCGGACACCGCGGCCACACGCGTCTCAGCAGTCATGCCGCCACGCTAGGGCCTGGCCCAGACCGTGACCACCCCCACAGGCCGGACGCTTCCGCCCCGTTGTTACCCCCGAGTAGCATCGCAGGGTACGTCTGTTCGACTCCCCTACCGATCTAAGGAGCCTTCGTGGCCCGACAGTTGCGAGAGGTCGTCTTCGTCGACGGGGTGCGCACCCCGTTCGGCAAGGCCAAGGGCCAGTACGCCGAGACGCGTGCCGACGACCTGGTGATCAAGTGCATCCGCGAGCTCATGCGTCGCAACCCGAACCTCCCTCCGGAGCGCGTGGACGAGGTCGCCGTCGCGGCCACCACACAGATCGGTGACCAGGGCCTGACCATCGGCCGCACGGCGGCGCTGCTGGCCGGGCTCCCCCAGTCCGTCCCGGGCTACGCCATCGACCGGATGTGCGCAGGCGCCATGACCGCGGTGACCACCACCGCCGCGGGGATCGCCTTCGGCTCCTACGACGTCGTCATCGCCGGCGGCGTGGAGCACATGGGCCGCCACCCGATGGGCGAGGGCGTCGACCCGAACCCGCGGATCGTCTCCGAGAAGATCGTGGACCCCGAGGCGCTCTCGATGGGCAACACCGCCGAGAACCTGCACGACCGCTACCCCTCGATCACCAAGGACCGCGCCGACGCGTACGCCGTCCGGTCGCAGGACAAGACCGCGCAGGCCTACGCCGACGGCAAGATCCAGCCCGACCTGGTGCCCGTCGCGACCCGCAGTGCCGAGGAGGGCTGGGGCCTCGCCACGACCGACGAGCCGCCGCGCCCCGGCACCACGCTCGAGGACCTGGCCGCACTGAAGACGCCGTTCCGCTCCCACGGTCGCGTGACCGCCGGCAACTCGGCCGGCATCAACGACGGCGCCACCGCCGCACTGCTCGCCGACGAGGAGACCGCCCGGGAGCTCGGCCTGCCGATCAAGATGCGTCTGGTCTCCTTCTCCTTCACCGGCGTCGAGCCCGAGGTCATGGGCGCGGGCCCGATCCCGGCCACCGAGAAGGCGCTCAAGCAGGCCGGCCTCACCATCGACGACATCGGCGCGTTCGAGGTCAACGAGGCGTTCGCCGTGCAGGTGATCGCGTTCCTCGAGCACTTCGGCATCGCCGACGACGACCCGCGCGTGAACCCCTACGGCGGCGCGATCGCGATGGGCCACCCGCTGGCCTCGTCCGGTGTCCGCCTGATGACGCAGCTGGCCCGCCAGTTCGAGGAGCGTCCCGAGGTCCGCTACGGCATCACCACGATGTGCATCGGCATCGGCATGGGCGGCACCGTGATCTGGGAGAACCCGCACTACACCGGAGAGGCCGCCTGATGAGCACGACGACGACCCCTGAGTTCCAGGCCCTGCTCGACCGGGGCGCCGAGATGTCCAAGGACGAGGTGGTCACCGAGGCCAAGTCCCACGACGTCGCGCTGCCGAACGGTGCCGGCACGCTGGCCCTGATCACGCTCGACAACGGTCTCGACCACACCCGCCCGAACACGTTCGGCCCGAAGTCGCTCAAGTCGCTCAACGAGGCGATCGACGCGGCGCTGGGCCGTGACGACGTCGTGGCCATCGGCGTGACCGGCAAGCCGTTCATCCTGGCCGCCGGCGCCGACCTGTCCGGGCTCTCCGGCCTCGGCGGCCGCGAGGACGCCAAGCTGATCGCCCAGCTCGGGCACGGCGTCTTCCGCAAGCTCGTCGACGGTGGCAAGCCGTCGTTCGGGTTCATCAACGGCCTCGCCCTCGGCGGCGGCCTCGAGGTGGCCCTGAACTGCACCTACCGCACCGTCCAGGACTCCGCGCCCGCCCTCGGCCTGCCCGAGGTCATGCTCGGCCTGATCCCGGGTTGGGGCGGCGCCTACCTGGTCCCGAACTTGATCGGCGCAGCGGGGGCGGTCCGCCTGATCATCGAGAACCCGCTCAACCAGGGCAAGACGCTCACCGGGCACGCGGCGTTCGAGGCGGGCCTGGCCGACGCCGAGTTCTCCGGCGCCGACTTCCTCGAGCAGTCGCTGCTCTGGGCGGCCAAGGTGCTCACCGGTGAGGTCACGCCTCTGCGTCCCGAGGTCGACCGGGGCGAGGCGTGGGACCAGGCCGTGGCCAAGGGCCGCTCGATCGCCGACTCCAAGACCGGCGGGGCCTCCCCGGCGGCGTACCGCGCGCTCGACCTGATCGCCGCGGCGAAGACCTCCTCGCGCGACGAGGGCTTCGCGGCCGAGGACGAGGCGCTCGCCGACCTGATCATGACCCCGGAGCTCAAGGCGAGCCTCTACTCCTTCGACCTGGTGCAGAAGCGGGCGAAGCGTCCCGCCGGCGCACCGGACAAGGCGCTGGCCCGCAAGGTCACCAAGGTCGGCATCGTGGGCGCGGGCCTGATGGCCAGCCAGCTCGCGCTGCTGTTCGCACGCCGCCTGCAGGTGCCGGTGGTCCTCACCGACCTCGACCAGGCGCGCGTCGACAAGGGCGTGGGCTACGTCCACGAGGAGATCGACAAGCTGCTCGCCAAGGGCCGGGTCAGCCCGGACAAGGCGAACCGGCTGAAGGCTCTCGTGACGGGCGCGGTCGACAAGAGCGAGGTCTTCGCCGACGCCGACTTCGTCATCGAGGCGGTCTTCGAGGAGATGGGCGTCAAGAAGAAGGTCTTCGCCGACGTCGAGGCGGTCGTGTCTGCGGAGGCGATCCTCGCGACCAACACCTCGTCGCTGTCGATCACCGAGATGGCCTCCGAGCTGAAGCACCCGGAGCGGGTCGTGGGCTTCCACTTCTTCAACCCGGTCGCGGTCATGCCGCTGCTCGAGATCGTCAAGGGCGAGCAGACCGACGACGCCACGCTGGCCACGGCGTTCGCCACCGGCAAGGCACTGAAGAAGACCACCATCCTCGTCAAGGACAGCCCGTCCTTCATCGTGAACCGGCTGCTCGGCCGGTTCATGGGCGAGGTCGGCAGGATCGTCGACGAGGGAACCCCGCTCGAGGTCGCCGACGGCGCCTTCAAGGGCGTGGCCCCGATGCCGCCGTTCTTCCTGCTGTCGCTGGTCGGTCCCGCGATCGCGCTGCACAACAACGAGACGCTGCACGGTGCCTTCCCGGACCGCTTCTACGTCTCCCCGAACCTGCAGAAGCTCGTCGCCTCCGGCAAGACCAGCGTCTACGCGCCGGACTTCTCGGTCGACCCGGAGGTAGCGGAGATCTTCGCCGCCCCGGCGGGCGCCCCCGCGCTCAGCGCCGAGGAGGTCCGCGACCGGGTGCTCTCGGCCCTGGCCGAGGAGGCCCAGCTGATGCTCGACGAGGGCGTCGTCGCAGCTCCGGAAGACCTGGACCTGGCGATGATCACCGGCGCCGGATTCTCGTTCTGGAACGGCGGGCTCACCCAGCTGCTCGACCGCGAGGGCATCTCCACCAAGGTCAACGGCACGTTGTTCCACTGACCGACGCGACAACACCCAGCGTCACGCAGGCGCCGTCCCCTCCGCGGGGCGGCGCCTGCGCCGTTGCGAGGCGTGGATGAGCTCGTCGGCGGCCAGGGCGATGGAGGCGGCGAGCGCGGTCACGTCCGGCACCGCGTCGGCGTCCACGGTGATCCCGACACCGAGCGCGTCGTCGTACGAGACGACCCCGATCGTGATCCCGAGGTTCCCGGTCACGGTCACGAAGGGGTACATCTCGAACAGCCGTGAGCCGAGCAGGTACAGCGGCATGCGGGAGCCGGCCACGTTCGTCACCACCAGGTTCGCGAACGGCTGGTGGTGCAGCAGCCCGGGCCCCACGGACCGGAGCAGTCGCTGGGGCACCAGGCCGCCCAGCGTGAGCACCGTCGTGCCGAGGGTGGTCTGCAGGGACTCCTTGCGCCGCGCCGTCTCCGCGCGCACCCGTCGGAGCCGCTCGAGCGGGTCCGCCGAACCGGGCAGGTCCACGAACATCATCGAGAAGCGGTTCTCGACGGAGTCCTCGCCGACGGTGTCGTGCGTGGAGACCGGCACCACGCCGCGCAGCCGCTCCACGGTCCGACCCGGCGCCGCGGCGTAGGCGCTCACCCCGGCCGCCATGATCGCGAGGACGACGTCGTTCAGCTTCGCCTGCTCGGCGTGCTTCACGTCCTCCAGCCCGGCCAGCGGCAGCCGGAGCCACGCGAAGTCCCGGCGCGGACCGACCGGCTGCATGAAGTCGAGGGCCGGAGCGGGCTTCAGGATCGACGCCGCCGCGGTCACCATGCCCCCCGTGTCGGCGAGCAGCCGCCTCGGGTCCGTGACCGTGCGCCCCAGCCGCCAGAGCGTGGCTGCCCGCCGCCGCCACCTGCCGAGCACGGCACCGGCCACCAGCGTGGCCCCGCCCGGAGGCGGCGACGCCAGCCACGCGGGTGCGGCGCCGTCGGGGCCGACCGGCTCGACGTCGAAGAGCGACAGCATCATCCGGAGCACGGCGACCCCGTCGCCGAGCACGTGGCTGACCCGGATCACCAGCGCGACCCGGTCACCGGCCACGCCCTCGACGACCCAGAACTCCCACAGCGGCCGGTCCGACGGCAGCGGCGCCTCGAGCACGCGCGCCACGAACTCGCGCAGCTGCGCGTTGTTCCCCGGAGCCGGCAGCGCCGCCGGCCGCAGGTGACGGGCGATGTCGAAGCCCTCGTCGTCGACCCAGACCAGCCCCTGCCCGAACGGGACGGATCGCAGCAGCTGGCGGAAGCGCGGCACCGCGCCCAGCCGGGCCTCGACGTGGCGGCGGATCCGGTCGATCGCGATCGCGCCGGAAGCATCCCGGAGCGCCGCGGCGTCGCAGAGCGCCACGCCGCCGAGCTGGAGCGGGGCGTCGGCCGCCTGGACGCACCAGATGGTCGCGTCCTCGGGCGACAGGTGCTCCACGCGCATGCCTGACCTCCGCCCTCCCCGACGCCATCGTGCGCCCGCGCCCGAGCCCGCCGCCACGGTCGTTGGTCCCGCGGCGACGGGCTCGGGAGGTGGAGCTCAGCCGGCTTGCGGCTCGGTGGCGCGGTGCAGCGCGAGCGAGAACACCGCGAAGCACAGCGTGGTGATGACGCAGCCCCACCACATGACGTTGGACAGCATGAAGGCGAGGAAGCCGGCGACGACGGCGGCGAGGGCCCACCAGCGCACCAGGCCGGCGCGCCACAAGGTGATCGCGGTCAGCGGCAGTGCGAGCATCAGCCCGACCATGCCCGGGGTGACGAACCAGGGGATGCCCCACATCACCTCGTTCATCCGGTCGTTGACCGCGGCGACGCCGTCGACGCCGTACAGCTGACCGATCGCCGAGTCGTACCAGTCGACGAACAGCAGGCCCGGCAGCGTGGTCATCCCCGCAAACCCGATGAGCGCCGTGATGTTCGCCAGCCAGGCACCCCGCCCGCGGACGTAGGGCGCGATCAGCAGTGCCGGCGCGATCCAGAACGCGTAGGACCAGTGGAAGCCCAGCGACTTGAACTGGAGCACGTCGTGCTCGGCCGCGTAGATCCGCCACATCTTGTCGCCGCTGATGCCTGCGGCGGGATCGGCGTAGGCACCGATGACGGCGAAGACGCCGGCGAGCACCGGGGCGGCGACGAGGAACCAGCGACGGGCGGCCAGGGCACGTGAGGTGCGCCCCCGGGTCTTCGTCCCGGCGGACAGGTCGGTGGCGGTGGTGGTGAGGGCGGTCATCTTCTGCTCCTTGGAAGGGTTGAACTCGTCCTCCAAGGCTGGCCGGGCGCCGTCTGGACCGGATCGGTCGCGCGACGGAATTCGGCGTCAGTCGTACGACGGATCCTGGGCGCGCGGCTCCCCCGCCACGACGACGCCGTTCTCGTAGGCGAAGATCACCGCCTGCACCCGGTCGCGCAGCCCGAGCTTCATCAGCACGTTGCTCACGTGGGTCTTCGTGGTGCCCTCGGACACGAACAGCTTCTGCGCGATGTCGAGGTTGGACAGCCCGCGTGCGAGCAGGCCGAGCACCTCGAGCTCGCGCGGGGTCAGCAGGGAGAGCCGGTCGTCCGGCGCCGTGGTGGCCGGTGCGGCCCGGCGTACGAACGCGTCGATCACCCGCCGGGTCACCCCCGGCGCCAGCAGCGAGTCCCCTGCCGCCACCACGCGGATCGCGGCCGCCAGCTCCTCGGCGGGCGCGTCCTTGAGCAGGAACCCGGAGGCGCCGGCGCGGAGGGCCTCGAAGACGTACTCGTCGAGGTCGAACGTCGTCAGCACCAGCACCTTCGTCGGTACGCCGGCCTCGAGGAGCCGCCTGGTCGCGGCGATCCCGTCGAGCACCGGCATCCGGATGTCCATCAGGGTCACGTCCGGCGCGAGCCGGGTCACCACCTCGACGGCGTCCTCGCCGTTCCCGGCCTCGCCGACCACCTCGAGGTCGGGCTCGGCGTCCAGCAACGAGCGGAAGCCGGCCCGGACCATGCCCTGGTCGTCGGCGATCACGATCGTGGTCATGCCGTGCCCCCGACCGGGAGCCGGGCCGCGAGGCGGAGACCGCCGGACGGTCCGGGCGTGACCGAGACGGTCCCGTCGTAGAGGGCGACGCGCTCCCGGATCCCGACCAGTCCGTGCCCGGACGAGGCCGACCCGGCGGCCGCGTCGGCCGAGAGCCCGCGTCCGTTGTCGACCACCTCCACGTCGAGGTGCCGGTCGCCGTAGCGCACCCGCACCGTGGCCTCCGTCGCGCCGGAGTGGCGCAGGGCGTTGGTGAGGCCCTCCTGGGCGATCCGGTACGCCGCCAGGTCGACCCCGGGCGGCAGGTCGTAGGGGTCGCCCTCGACCTCGAGCCGGACGGCGAGGTCCCCGGAGCCGACCTGCGACACGAGCCGGTCGAGCTCGGCCAGGCCCGGCTGCGGGGCGAGCGCGGCCGTCTCCCCCTCGGCGCGCAGCACGCCGAAGAGCCGGCGCATCTCCGCCAGGGCCTCCCGGGCGGTGGCCTCCACCGCGGCCAGGTCGGCCGCCTCGGCGGCGTGCTCGGGACCGAGGCGGCGTCGTACCGCCTGGGTCTGGATCGTCACCACGCTGATCGAGTGGGACACGATGTCGTGCAGCTCCCGGGCTATCCGGGTGCGCTCGGCCGCCGCGGCCACGGACGCCTGCATCTCCCGCTCCCGCTCGAGCCGGTCCGCCCGGGCCAGCGCCTCCGCGGCGTGCGAAGAGCGCTGTCGCAGCACGGACCCGACCGCCCACGGTCCGACCACGAAGACGATCGCCGCGGCAACATCGCTCGGCACCAGGCCCACCATCGCGAGGCCGGCCAGGAACGGGACGAGCACCGCTCCCAGCCCGACGTAGCTGCGCGGGGGTTCGGTCTCGGCGCCCACCGTGAACGAGCACAGCACCAGGCTGAGCAGCACCGAGAACTCGCCCTCGGGGTTGGTGATCAGGTTCGAGCCGACGACGGTGACCGCGACCGCGATGGGAAACCGCCGACGCCACGCCAGCGAGGCCATCGCCAAGCCGGTCACGAGCACGTGCTCGACCGGCGAGGTGACGGTCCCGTTGACGAACACCTCGAGCAGCGACAGCAGCACGAAGGCCGCCGCGATGACGATGTCGAGGCGCGGCGGCACGAGCGACGCACGGGTGTCCACGGGACGAAGGTAGGACACCGGGACGGCTCCCACATCGGTCTTGCGACGGAGATGCGTCTGAACCTTTCCGGACGCTCGTCGCGTCTACCCTGCAGTGGGGCCGGTGGCGCCCTGGAACGAAGGGGGAGCCCATGAGCCGGCGGGACCCGACCGTGTTCGCCGAGTTCGTCGCGGCACGGTCCGCGTCGCTGTACCGCACCGCCTACCTGATGGTCGGGGAGCACGCGCTCGCCCAGGACCTGCTGCAGGAGGCACTCACCAAGACGTACGTCGCCTGGCCGCGCCTGCGCGAGGTGAGCAACGCCGAGGCCTACACCCGGCGCGCGATCACCAACACCGCGATCTCGTGGAGCCGGAAGAAGTCGTGGCACGAGCGTCCGACCGAGAGCCTGCCCGATCGGGCGGTAGCGACCGGCACCGACGACCTCGGGACCCGGGACTGGCTGTGGCGAGAGCTCCAGCAGCTCCCTCCCCGGCAGCGCGCGGCCCTGGTGCTGCGCTTCTACGAGGACCTCTCCGAGGCCCAGACCGCCGAAGCCATGGGCTGCGCGGTCGGGACCGTGAAGAGCCAGGTCTCCCAAGGACTCAAACGACTTCGCGAGCAGGTCGGCGTGGACCTGGTCGCGCTGACCGGACAGGTGGCACCCCGATGACCCGACTTCTCTCCGACGTGCTCCGGGAGCGCGCCGACTCCGCGCCCGGCCCCCAGGTCGACCTCGACGCGATCATCGGCGCCGGCGACCGTCGGCTCCGCCGCAGCCGCGTGAGCACCGGTCTGGCGGCAGCAGCCGTCGCCGCCGTGGTCGCCGGCAGCTCCTTCGTCCTCCCCGGCCTGGTGGCCCAGGAGAAGGACGCCCCCGTCGCGGGTGCAGCCTCCCCGTTCGTCGAGCGGCGGGCCGGCTACGCAGCCGACGGCGTCATCCACTGGGGGGACGAGACCTTCGCGGTCGGGGCGCCGGTGGTCTCCTACGTGCAGACCGACGACGGCTTCGTGCTCACGAACCGCAAGGGTGACGTGTTCCTGTTCGACGGGACCGACTCGCAGCGGATCGGCTTCACGTCCAACGGCCGGGTCCGCGCCGACGACACCGGCTCCTTGGTCGCGTGGGTCGACCGGGCCGAGGACGGCCGCACGCAGTACGTCGTCTACGACACCGGGTCGATGACCGAGCGGGCCCGTGTGGACGACACCGCGGCCGGCCCGTCCCGGGAACCGACCGACCAGGGCGCCGAGGTGTTCGCGGTCGACGACGGGTCGGCGTACTGGCGCACCGCGGAGGGGTTGGTGCGGTACGACGTGGCCGCCGGGGGCATCACCCTCCTCGCCGATCACGAGCCGCCGGCCGACCCGTCCGCGAAGGAGCCGGTCGCCTACGCGATCGAGGACGTGGCCGAAGGCCGGATCGCCTACCTGGTCGACGCCGGGCAGGGCGCCTCGATGAAGGTGGCCGACGAGATCGACGTGAGTGCGCCCACGCTGGCCAACGCCTCCAACGGAGTCCTCTCCCCCGACGGCCGCTTCCTCGGCGTGGAGGAGGACGACAACATCGCGGTCTACGACACCAGGACCGGCACCGACCTGACTCCCGACCTGGGCCGTTACCCGTTCGCCGTGGTCACCGGGTGGGTCGACGACGAAACCGCGATGGTCTTCGCGATCAAGGACCTCGCCGCCGAGCCCTACGCGTTCGACCTGCTGACCTGCGACGTGCCCACGGGGGCGTGCGACGTGGTGACGCAGGGCGACGTACCGACCGACTCGGAATCCTTCGTGATCCCGGTCGGCGACCCGATGACCTGAGCACCGTCAGGTCACGGTCAGCGCGGGGCCGTCTCCGTCGCGGAGGCGGCCTCGCGCTGCCCGAGGCGACTGGCCTTGTAGCCGTAGAGGAAGTACACGACGAGGCCGAGACCCATCCAGATCAGGAACCGGACCCAGGTCGCCCCGGTGAGGTTGAGCATGAGGTAGATGCAGAGCAGCACCGCGAGCGTGGCCACCACCGGGGCGGCCGGGGTCCGGAACGCGCGAGGCAGGTCGGGACGGGTGCGGCGCAGCACGATCACGCCGACGCTGACCAGCACGAACGCGAACAGGGTGCCGATGCTGACCAGGTCGGCCAGCGTCTTCAGGTCGATGAACCCGGAGATGACGGCAACGGCGACACCGGTGATCAGCGTGATCCGGTAGGGCGTGCCGTAGGTCGGGTGCACCTTGGCGAGCTTGCGGGGCAGCAGGCCGTCGCGGGCCATCGCGAAGGCGACACGGCTCTGGCCGAGCATCAGGATCATCACCACGACGGTGAGGCCGATGCAGGCTCCGACCGCGACGAGGTCGCCCATCCAGCTGACCCCGACCGCGTCGAACGCGGTCGCCAGCGGCGCGGCGTCCTTGGGGTCGATCTCGGTGTAGCTGCGCATGCCGGTGATCACCAGGCTGACGGCCATGTAGAGCACGGTGACGATCGCGAGCGACCCGAGGACGCCGATCGGGACGTCGCGCTTCGGGTTGTGCGCCTCCTCGGCCGTCGTCGCCACGATGTCGAAGCCGATGAAGGCGAAGAAGACGATGGCCGCACCGGAGATCACGCCGGCGAGGCCGTAGACGGCGGGGTCGATGCCGAGCAGCGTCGTGATCAGCGGCAGGTCGCTCCAGGACCCCTCGCTCCCGGAGGTCGGCTGCGACTCCGGGATGAACGGGGTGTAGTTCGACGCATCGATGTAGCCGATGCCCACGACGATCACGGCGGCGACCACGACGAGCTTGATCGCGACGACGACCTGGTTGATCCGGCTGGACAGCTTGATGCCGAGGATCAGCACGGTCATCACCAGCAGCGAGATCACCACCGCCGGCAGGTTCACGAACCCGTCGTCGGCGGACAGCAACGAGGCCGGCATCTCCAGCGGTGTGCCGGCGAGCAGCTCGGCGAGGTAGCCGGAGAAACCGACCGCCAGCGCCGACGACCCGATCGTGAACTCGAGCGCCAGGTCCCAGCCGATGATCCAGGCGACCAGCTCGCCGAACGTGGCGTAGGAGAACGTGTAGGCGCTGCCCGCGACCGGCACCGTCGAGGCGAACTCGGCGTAGCAGAGCGCCGCCAGCGCGCAGGCGATGCCCGCGATCACGAAGGACAGCGCGATGGCCGGGCCGGCGTTGGAGGCGGCCACCGTCCCGGTCAGCACGAAGATCCCGGCGCCGATGATCACGCCGACCCCGAAGACCACCAGGTCCAGAGCGTTGAGGTTCTTCTTGAGCTGGTGGTCGGGCTCGTCGGTGTCGGCGATCGACTGCTCGACCGACTTCGTGCGGAACACGTTCATGCTGCTCTCCTACCACGCGGGGGTCAGAGGAGCCATACCCGCGGCGAGGAGGGCGAAACCGGTTCAGTCGACCTGGACGAACGACTCCCCGCGGTCGAGCGCGGTGACGTCCTCGACGATGCTGCGCGCGAGCGACTGAGCGGTGAGGCCGATGCGCTCGAGGATCGCGGCGCGCTTCGCGTGGTCGAGGAACTGCTGGGGCACGCCGTGCAGCCGGACCGGGGTCTCGACCCGGGCCTCGTTGAGGGTCTGCAGCAGCACAGAGCCACAGCCGCCGACGATGCCGTTGTCCTCGACGCTCACGACGAGACGGTGCTCGCGGGCCAGGTCCACCAGGGCCGGGTCGACCGGCTTCACCCAGCGCGGGTCCACCACGGTGACGCCGATGCCCTGCGCGACCAAGCGGTCCGCCACGTCGACCGAGACCGAGGCCATCGAACCGACCCCGACGATGAGCACGTCCTTGGCGCCCTTGCGGACCAGGACGTCGCAGCCGCCCGCCTTGCCGACCGCTTCGACGTCCGCGATCGGCGGACCCTTCGGGAACCGTACGACGGTCGGCGCGTCGTCGACCTGGACGGCCTCACGCAGCAGCTCGCGCAGCCGCGCGCCGTCTCGCGGCGCCGCCAGCCGGAGCCCGGGCACGACCTGGAAGACCGACATGTCCCACATGCCGTTGTGGCTCGCGCCGTCGTCACCGGTCACGCCGGCCCGGTCGAGCACGAAGGTGACGCCGCACTTGTGCAGCGCCACGTCCATCAGCACCTGGTCGAAGGCACGGTTGAGGAAGGTGGCGTAGACGGCGACGACCGGGTGCAGGCCGCCCATCGCGAGGCCGGCCGCCGAGGTGGCGGCGTGCTGCTCGGCGATGCCGACGTCGAACGTGCGCTCGGGGTACTTCGCGGCGAACAGGTGCAGGCCGACCGGGTGCAGCATCGCGGCCGTGATCGCCACGAGGTCCTTGCGCTCCGCGCCGAGGGCCACCATCTCGTCGGCGAACACGTCGGTCCAGATCTGGCCCTTCGGGTTCTCCTCGCCGGTCTCCACGTTGAACGGTCCGGGCGAGTGGAACTGGTCGGCCTCGTGGCGCTCGGCCGCGTCGTACCCGAAGCCCTTCTTGGTCATCACGTGCACGATCACCGGGCCGTTGAAGCGCTTGGCCTGGGTCAGCGCCTGCTCGACGGCCTGCCGGTCGTGGCCGTCGATCGGGCCGACGTACTTCAGGCCGAGGTCCTCGAAGAGGCCCTGCGGCGCGAGCGCGTCCTTCATGCCCTTCTTGACCGCGTGCAGCGCGTCGTAGACGGCCGGTCCGACGCCGCGGACGCCGTTGAGCCGCTTCTTCACCAGGTCGAGGACCTGCTCGTAGCGGGGGCTGGTGCGCAGCGTGGTCAGGTGGTTGGCCAGGCCGCCGACGGTCGGCGTGTAGGAGCGCCCGTTGTCGTTGACGACGATGACGAGCTTCCGGTCCTGGTTCGCCGCGATGTTGTTCAGCGCCTCCCAGGCCATCCCGCCGGTGAGCGCGCCGTCGCCGATCACCGCGACGACGTAGCGGTCCTCACCGCGGATCGCGTAGGCCTTGGCCAGGCCGTCGGCGTAGGACAGCGCGGTCGAGGCGTGGGAGTTCTCGACGATGTCGTGCTCGGACTCGGTCTGGCTCGGGTAGCCGGAGAGGCCGCCCTCCTGGCGCAGCGTGTCGAACTCCCGCGCACGCCCGGTCAGCATCTTGTGCACGTAGGCCTGGTGGCCGGTGTCGAACACGACGCGGTCGGTCGGCGACTCGAAGACCCGGTGGATGCCCATGGTCAGCTCGACGACGCCGAGGTTGGGGCCGAGGTGCCCGCCGCGGGGCGAGCACGTGGTCACCAGACGGTCCCTGATCTCGGAGGCCAGCCCGTCGAGCTCGGCCTCGGTGAGGTCGCGCAGATCGCGTGGGCCGGTGATCCGGTCCAGCAGTCCCATCCAGTGCCTCCCTCGCGGTGACCCGGGGTCCCGGGCCTCAGCGTTCAAGTCTAAGGGGCCGACCTCAGGCGTCGTGACCCTGCAGGTACGCCGCCACGAGAGTGCCCAGGCTGGGCAGGTGGTAACCGCCCTCCTGCACGGCGACCGCGGGCAGCCCCAGCGCACCGAGGAGCCGGCCGGCCTCCCGGTAGCCCTCCGCCGTCACCGCCAACGGACTCTCCGGGTCCTCGACGGCCGCGTCCACGCCGAGCGAGACCACCAGGGCGGTGCAGCCGGTCGCAGCCGTCCACCGGGCGAGGTGCTCGACGGCGTCGACCCAGGGCCCGTCGCCCGCGCCCTCGGGGAGCGGAAGGTTACAGGTGGCACCCTCGCCCGCGCCGCTGCCGGTCTCGTGGGCGTGCCCGAACAGGTGCGGGAACCAGCCGGCCGCCGGGTCGATGTGCACCGAGGCGTAGCTGACGTCGTCGCGGGCGTAGAAGATCTGCGCCGTGCCGTTGCCCTGGTGGGCGTCGAGGTCGACGATGCCGACCCGCCGGTGACCGGCCTCGCGCAGCGCCTGGGCCGCGACGGCGGCGTTGTTGAGGTAGCAGGAGCCGCCGTACCCGGCCTTCGTCGCGTGGTGGCCCGGTGGCCGGCACAGTGCGTAGACGCTCCGCTCCCCCTCGGCGACCATCCGGGCGGCCGTCAGCGCGCAGTCGACGGCCGCCCGGGCCGCCTCCCAGGTGCCCGGCCCGACCAGGGTGCAGGTGTCGTAGGCGAACTGGCCGGCCTCAGCGTGCACCCGGGCCGCCGGACTGACCGGCATCCCGCCCGTGAGCGCCGGGGTCGGGAACAGGTAGGGCACCACCCGGTCCTGACCGACCTCGGCCTCGTAGCTGCCCTCGGCCCAGCGCCGCGACGCGGTGGCCAGGAAGTCGACGAGGTCGTCGTCGTGGATCGAGCGCAGCACCGCGTCGTCCTGGGGCGTCGCCTCGACGAGGCGGTGGTCACGGAGTGCCTCGAGGATCACGTCGACCCGCGCCGGCACCTCCGTGCCGGGGATCGGCACGCCGACCCAGATCTCGTCACGGACGTCGTGCCGTCGCGTCTCGGGCGACCAGACCACGGGAGTGCGCATCGGGTCAGCATCCCACCCGCGGCCCGGCTCCGGCAGGATGACCCGCATGCCCCGCCCCCGTGACGTCGGGATCGAGATCGGCACCCTGCCGACCGGTCCGACCAACTCCGTCCTCGACGTGCCCGGCGTCGGCCTCGGCCACACCACCGTCGTCCGCGACGAGCCCGCCCCGCCCGAGGGCCGCGGCACCGCGCGCACCGGTGTCACCACGCTGGTCGTCGCCGAGGACGCCTACCACCGGCCGGTCCCGGCGGGCGGCGCCGTGCTCAACGGCGCCGGCGAGTGCACCGGCTTCATCACCGCCGGCGAGTGGGGCTCCCTGGAGACACCGGTCTACCTGACCTCGACCATGCAGCTCGGCCGCGTGTACGACGCCGCCTGCGAGATCGCCCTGGAGCAGCACCCCGAGGTGGCCGACGACGTGGTCATCCCCGTGGTCGGCGAGTGCGACGACTCCCACCTCAACGACTGCCGCCGGATGCAGGTGACCCACGACGACGTCCGGGCCGCGTGGCGCGCCGCGCTCGACAGCCGCGGCGGGTCCGCTCCCCCGGCCGAGGGCGCGGTCGGCGCGGGCACCGGGATGAGCTGCCTCGGCTTCAAGGGCGGGATCGGTACGGCGTCGCGCGTGACGCCGGAGGGCCACACCGTCGCGGTGCTGCTGCTCACCAACTTCGGCACCCGCGACCAGCTCGTCGTCGACGGCGTGCCGCTCGGCCGGCGGCTGGCTCCCGCCGGCGGGCCCGCCACCCCGGCCGGTTCCTGCATCGGCGTGGTCGTCACCGACGCACCGGTCGACGGCGCCGGCTGCGCGCGGCTGGCCCGCCGGGTCGCCCTCGGCCTTGCCCGGACCGGCTCGGTCGCCCACCACGGCAGCGGCGAGATCTTCCTGGCGGCCGCGACCGGGCTTCGGCTCGACCGCAACGGCAGACCGGACCGGGCGGCGACCACGGTCGGACGCGCGCTGGACCCCTTGTTCGCCGCAGTCGTCGAGTGCGCCGAGGAAGCCGTGCTCGCCTCGATGCTGGCCGCTCCCACGACCACCGGGCGCGACGGCAACGTCAGCGAGGGTCTGGTGCTGCCTCCGGGGTGGCGCGACCGGCTCTGAGCCCGTGCAACGCGGCGTCGAGGTGGCACGCGCAGCGGCTCGCCGGGTCTGCGCCGAGCACCTCGATCGGGATGGTCCGGCAGGCCTCCGCGACGCCCGCAGCCTCCGCCGCTCCTGAAGCCAGCGCGGGGCAGCGCGGGTGGAACCGGCAGCCGTCCGGGATCGCCGTCGGGTCCGGGATCTCGCCGGCGAGCACGACGGGCTCGAGGTGGTTCACCTCGGCGATCACCGACAGCAGCGCCTTCGTGTAGGGGTGCCGGGGCTCGAGCAGCACTTCCTCGGTCGGCCCCGCCTCGACGACCCGACCGAGGTACATCACCGCGACCCGGTCCGCGATGTTCCAGGCCAGACCGAGGTCGTGGGTCACCACCAGGACGCCCAGCCCCAGCGACTCGCGAAGGCCGAGCAGCAGCGCGAGGATCTCGCCGCGGATGGACGCGTCGAGGCTCGAGACCGGCTCGTCCGCGATCAGCAGCGTCGGCCGCAGCGCGAGGGCACCGGCGATCAGCACCCGCTGGCGCTGGCCCCCGGACAGCTCGTGGGGGTAGCGCAGGAACAGCTGCTCGGGTGGCCGGAGCCCGGCGTCGCTCAGTGCCTGCGCGACCAGGTCGACCTCGGTGCGTCCTTCCGGGTCCTGGCGGACCATCTTGTGCAGGCGCAGTCCCTCGGCCACCGACTCGTAGACCGTCTGCCGCGGGTTGAGCGCGCCCGCGGGATCCTGCAGCACCATCTGCACCCGACGCCGGAACGCCTTCAGTGAGCCGATGCCGTAGTCGAGCGGCGCGCCCTCCCAGGACACCGTGCCGGTCGCCGGTCGCTCGAGCCCCATCAGGGTCCGCGCCAGCGTGGTCTTGCCCGAGCCGGACTCGCCGACGAGCGCGACGATCTCTGCGGGCCCGACGGTCAGGTTGACCCCGTCGAGCGCGCGAGCGATCCGCCCGTCCTTTGCCGCGAACTCGACGCTGACGTCACGGGCCTCGAGAGTCATGACGCCCCCAGGGGTCGGATGCAGGCGACCTGCCGGCCGTCCCCGTGATCGGCCAGCGGGGGCACGGCCTCCCGGCAAGCGGCCACGGCGCGGGGGCAGCGAGGTGCGAAGGAGCAGCCCGGCGGCGGGTTCCGCGGGTCGGGGGTGTCGCCGGGCAACCCGGCCGGTGCGTAGCGCGCGGCCGGGTCTCCCACGTGCGGGAAGGCCGCGGAGAGCCCGGCGGTGTAGGGGTGCAGCGCTCGGCCGAAGACCTCGACGGCGCTGCCGGTCTCGACCACCCGCCCGCCGTACATCACCACCATCCGGTCACAGACGTCGGCGAGCACCGACAGGTCGTGGCTGATGATCAGCAGGCCCACCCCGGAGGTGCGGACCAGGCCGACGAGCAGCTCGAGGACCTGGGCCTGCACCATCACGTCGAGCGCGGTGGTGGGCTCGTCGGCGATCACCAGGTCCGGGCGGCAGGCGAGCGCCATCGCGATCATCACGCGCTGCCGCTGCCCGCCCGAGAGCTGGTGGGGATAGGCGTGGCTGCGCGCGGTCGGCAGGCCCACCTCCTCCAGCAGCTCCTCGACCCGTCCGGAAACGGCGGTGTCGTCCAGGTCGGGCTCGTGCAGCCGGATGGGCTCGGCGATCTGCCGGTCGATGCGCTGGACGGGGTTCAGCGAGTGCAGCGCACCCTGGAAGATGATCGACGCGCCCGCCCAGCGCAGCGCGCGCAGCTCGCCCCACGGCATGGTGAGGACGTCCTCGCCGAGCACGGCCACGCGGCCGGTCACCTCGGCGTCCTTGGGCTGGAGCCGCAGCACGGTGCTCACCAGGGTCGACTTGCCACATCCGGACTCGCCGGCGACGCCGACTGTCTCGCCGGCGCGGACCACCAGGTCCACTCCACGCACGGCCGGCAACGGTCCCTCCTCCGTGCGGTAGCTCACCGAGAGGTTCTCGAAGGCCAGCAGATCCGGGGTGCTCATCGGCGCGCCTTCAGTCGGGGGTTGAAGATCTCCTCGAGCGCCTGCCCGATGAGGGTGAACGAGAGCACGACCAGCACGACGCAGACCCCCGGCGGGATGATGAACCACCAGGCCCCGGTCGTCATCGCCCCCACGGCGAAGGCGTCGTCGAGCATCGAGCCCCACGAGACCCGGGTCGGGTCACCGAGGCCGAGGAAGCTCAGCGTCGTCTCGGCGAGGATCGCGACCGCGACGGTCAGCGTCGTGTTGGCGAAGACCATGGGCATCACGTTGGGCAGGATGTGCCGGGTCATCTGGTGCCAGCGGCCGGCCCCGAGCACCCGCGACCGCTCCAGGTAGGCACGTTCCTTGACCGACAGCGTCTGCGCACGGATCAGCAGGGCGGTGCCCGCCCAGCTCGTCACCCCGATCACGACCGCGATGTTGAGCAGGGACCGTCCGAGAACCGCCGCCAGCACGATCGCAAGCGGCAGGAAGGGAAGCACCAGGAACCACTCGGTCAGCCGGAAGAGGATCGCGGCGGGCCAGCCCTCGAAGAAACCGGACGCCAGGCCCACCAGGGTGCCGATCAGCATGGAGATCAAGGTCGCGAGCAGCCCGACCAGCAGGGAGATCCGCGCGCCCCAGATGAGCAGGGTGAGGATCGACCGGCCGTTGTCGTCGGTGCCGAGCCAGTACTCGCTGGACGGTGGCTCCAGCACCCCACCGGTCGCCTTGGTGACCTCCAGGCCCTCGGCGCTGGTGATCAGCGGCGCAAGCAGGGCCAGAGCGACGAAGAGACTCAGCACGACGAGGCCGAACATCCCGGACCGATGCCGGCGGAACTCGCGCCAGGTCCGGCGCAGCGCCTCGGCGCGACGGCGACGGGCGATCTGCCGGGCCGAGGCCGGCGCACCGCCGTGCTGCTGCTCCGCGCTCATGTCCGCACCCTCGGGTCGAGCAGGCCGTAGAACAGGTTGGCCGCGAGGTTGGCGAGGATGACCGCCGCGGAGGCGACCAGGAAGGTGCCCTGGAGCACCCAGTAGTCCGGGATCGTGAGCGCCTCGGTCGCCAGCAGACCCAGGCCGGGGATCGAGAAGATCGTCTCGATCGTGATCGCCCCGGACACCACGAAGCCGATGTTGATCGCGATGACCGTCGTGGTGGGCAGCAGCGCGTTGCGCACCGCGTGCCGGTTGCGGACGTCGACGTCGCGCAGCCCCTTGGCCCGGGCCGTCGTGAGGTAGTCCTCCCCCAGCTCGTCCAGCAGCGAGCTGCGCATGATCAGCGAGTAGTCCGCGAGGTAGGCCAGCGTCAAGGTGATGACCGGAAGCGTGAGGTGCCAGGCGGTGTCCATCACCCCGGCCAGCCCGTCCGGAGCGTCGACCGAGTGCAGACCGCCGGTCGGGAAGATCCCCGGGAACGGGCCGATCCCGACCGCGAAGACCGCGATCAGCAGCAGCCCCAGCCACCACTCCGGCATCGAGTAGAGCGTCAGCGAGGTCCCGGTCGACATCCGGTCGAAGCGGCCGCCCCGGCCCCAGGCGCTGCGCACCCCGAGGTAGACGCCGATCACGGTGGCGAGCAGGGTCGCGGTGCCGACCAGCAGGACCGTCGGCCACATCCGCTCCCAGAGCAGCTCCGAGACCGGGACCCGGTAACGCAGCGAGATGCCGAGGTCGCCCGAGAGGGTGTTGCGCAGGAACGTGAAGAACTGCTGCCAGAGCGGCTGGTCGAGCCCGTAGGTTTCCCGGAACTCGTCCAGCTGCTCGGCCGTGGTGAACCGCCCGCGCCCCAGCGTGCGCGCCGGGTCGCCGGGCAGCACGCGGAACAGGAAGAAGTTGACCACGAGCATGAAGAACAGGCTGCCGACCGCCCCGGCGGACTTCCCGAGGACGTAGCGGCCGTAGCTCCGGCGCCTCGCGGGCGGGGTCGTTCTCGACCCCAGAGCGATGACGGCGACATCGCTCACTCGCGCTCGCCCACCGTGGCCCGTCGGCGGACCATCACCACGGCACCGCCCACCACGAGGACCACCAGCACCACGGCACCGCCGATGAGCACGGCGTTGCCGACGCCCCCTTCGTCCGCGGTGTCCGAGCTCGCGGTGGCGCCGACCGCCGAGGTCACGCCGTCGCAGTCACCGGCCTCGTCGGCCGGCCGCACGTTGATGTAGTTGTGCACGCCGAGCTGGATCAGCCAGACGCCGCCCGGGTCGGGCTGCGGCTGGAAGCAGGCGAACCGGTCGGTGCGGGCCGCTTCCCCGATGGTGTTGTAGACGGTGAGCAGGTAGGGAGCGTCCAGGTAGAGGATCTCCTGCATCCGCTTGATCATCTCGGCGCGCGCGTCGCGGTCGAGCTCGGCCGACTGGGCGTCGTAGAGCTCGTCGTACTCCTCGTTGCAGTACCACGTGTCCGACCAGTCGCCGCGCTGGTCGCAGGTCATGTAGGACAGCATCGACCCGGGGTCGGGGTCGACGTACCAACCCCACTCGAAGATGTCGAACTCTCCGTCGAGGATCTGCGTGGTGAGCCGGTTGCTCTCCACGGCGTTGACCTCGGAGTCGATGCCGAGCTCGGCGAGCCACTCCTTCAAGAAGTCCATCACGTCCACGGAGGTCTTCGACTCGGACCGGGCGGTGAGCCGGAGCGTGCCGATCGGGTCGCCGCTCGGGAGCGTGCGCTTGCCGTCCTCGCCCATCGTGTAGCCCGCCTCGTCGAGCAGCTCACCGGCCCTCTCGAGGTCGAACTCGAACGCCACGTCCTCCGGCGGCTCCCAGTGGAAGTCCGGGTAGCCCGGCGGGATGAGCGAGCTGCCGGGCTGGCCGGCGCCCTGGTAGGCCCGCTCGACGATCAGGTCGCGGTCGACCGCGAACCCGAGGGCGTAGCGGAAGGCCGGGTCGAGCACGGCGGGGTTCGGGTCGCCCATCGGCTCACCGGTCTCGAGGTCGACCGAGCCGGCGTTGAAGGCGATCTCGTCGAAAGCCGGGGTGTTGCCGTTGTGCGCGGTGATCCCCTCCTTGCCTTGCAGCGACTCCACCTGCAGGGCCGAGATGTTGTAGGTGAAGTCGACCTCGCCCTTGATCAGCGCCTGGATGGCCGGGTCCTCGCTCTTGAAGACGCGGAACACCAGGTCGTCGATGTGCGGCGAACCGCCCCAGTAGTCGGGGTTGGCCTCGAAGCGGTACGTCGAGCCGCCGGCCGTGCCCTCCACGAGCCGGAACGGCCCGGACCCGACGACGGGCTGGCCGCCCGTCGGCTCGGCGGCGTACGACTTGGACTCGTCGAGCGGCACCTTCGACCACACGTGCTCGGGGACGATCGGGACCGGCAGCAACGGCAGCGTGGCGTTCGGCTTCTCCAGCTTCATCACCACGGTCGTGTCGTCGGGGGCGGTGACCTCGGTGACCGACTTCAGGTAGGCCGACCACGTCGACGCGCCCTCCACCTTGCCCTCGAGCATCCGGTTGTAGGTGTAGGCGATGTCCTGCGCGGTCAGCGGCTCGCCGTCGGACCAGGTCGCGTCGTCCCGGATGTCGAAGGTCCAGGTCAACCCGTCCTCGCTGCTGTCCCAGCTCTTGGCCAGGGCCGGCACCGGGGACAGGTCGTCCATCGCGTAGCCGGTCATCGAGTCGTAGATCAGCGCCCACATCTCGTAGGACTCGGCCTCGATGCCGAGGAACGGGTTGAACGAGTCCACCTCGTTCATGAACGCGACGGTGAAGGTGCCTCCACCGCCGCCGCTCTCGCTGCTGGCCGCCGGACCCACCGCCGTCGCAGGGGTGAGGCCCAGCAGCGCGGACCCGAGGGTCACCGCCACCGCGGCGATCACCGCCACGACACGGCGGCTGCCGCTAGCGTGCCTGCTGTGTCCCAGCCTCCTGCCGCCCCGAAGCGTCCCTTCGCCCACACGGAGCACGGCGTCGTGCGCGACGACCCGTTCCACTGGCTGCGCGACGTGGGCTCGCCCGACGTCGTGGCCCACCTGACCGCCGAGCGGGCCTGGTACGACTCGTCTACCGCGCATCTGAGCTCCTTCACCGAGACCTTGGAGGCCGAGATGGCCTCGAGAACGGCTCCGACCGACGACTCTGTCAGCTGGACGCATCGGGACACTTCCTACTACACGAGCTACGTGGCCGGGAAGGACTACGCCCAACTTTGGCGCGTCAATCAGCGGCCGCAAGGGAGTTCCGATAACGAAAACGTTGCAAGTTCCGGGCTGGGCAACGAAATGCGCAAACAGCTCCTGCTCGACCCGAACCTCCACACCGACGCGTCCGGCTACCTCGAGCTCGGGCTGACCCGGGTCAGCCCGGACGGGCGCCTGCTGGCCTGGTCGGTGGACCTGGTCGGCGACGAGGTCTACACGCTCCGCTTCCGCGACCTCGCCACCGGTGAGGACCTCCCCGACGAGGTCGCCCGGACCTACTACGGCGGCGCCTGGAGCGCGGACTCGACGACGTACTTCTACACGGTGCACAACGACGCCTACCGACCGTTCCAGGTGTGGCGGCACACGCTCGGCACCCCGGTCACCGAGGACGCGCTGGTCCTCGAGGAGTCGGACGAGGCCTTCGAGCTGAACCTGCGGCCCTGCCGCAGCGGCGACGTCGTGGTGATCTGGGCCGAGAGCCGGGACACCACCGAGGTGTGGACAGTCGACGCGCACGACCCGACCGCCCCCGCCCGCTCGGTCGGCGGTCGCCGGCCGGGAGTGGAGTACCACGCCGAGCACCTGCGCGCGGGTGACCGGCTGCTGCTGGTCACCAACGACGACGCCACCGAGTACCGGCTGGCCTCCGCCCCCGTGCCCCGCGACGCCGACCAGGTCTGGACCACGTGGACGCCGGAGCGCGCCGAGGACCCGTCCGAGCGTCTCGAGCGGGTCGAGGTGTTCGCCGGCCACGTCGTCCTGCGGCTGCGCACCGAGAGCCTGCGCCGTCTGCGCATCCTGCCCGTCGACGACCTTGCCGGTCCCGGGATCGACCTCGCGCCGGCGTTCCCCGCGGGCACCGTGGACCTCGGTCACAACGAGGAGTACGCCGCCACCTTCGTCACCGTCTGCGACCAGTCCTACATCCAGCCGCCGGTGTGGACCGACGTGGACCTCGCGACGGGGGGCCGCACCGAGCGCCACCGTCAGCCGGCTCCCGGCCACGACCCGGACCACTACCTCAGCGAGATGACCGAAGCGATCGCACCGGACGGGACACTCGTCCCGGTCACGGTGGTGCGGCACCGGGACACCCCCCTGGACGGCAGTGCGCCCTGCCTGCTCTACGGCTACGGCGCGTACGAGTACGTCTTCGAGTCCGAGTGGGACCCGGCACTGCCGAGCCTGCTCGACCGAGGCGCCGTCTTCGCGCACGCCCACGTCCGCGGCGGCGGGGAGGGAGGGCGGCGCTGGTGGCTCGAGGGGCGGATGCAGCACAAGCAGAACACCTTCACCGACTTCGTCGCCGTCGCCGACGCGCTCGACGGCCTCGTCGACGGGAGCCGGATCGTCTCGCGCGGGCTCAGCGCCGGCGGCCTGCTGCAGGGCGCCGTGTTCAGCCAGCGGCCCGATCGCTGGCGCGGCGTGGTGGCGGAGGTGCCGTTCGTCGACGTCGTCAGCACGATGTTCGACGCGAGCATCCCGCTGACCGTCAACGAGTGGGACGAGTGGGGCGACCCGCGCCGCAAGGACGACTTCGACTGGCTGATGGCCTACTCCCCCTACGAGAACATCCCGGCGGCGGGGGGACGCCCCGCCCTGCTGGTCACCGGCGCCTTGCACGACCCGCGGGTGATGGTGTGGGAGCCGGCGAAGTGGGTGGCCGCCCTGCGCGACACCGACTCCGAGTGGTCACCACGCTGCCTGTTCCGCTGCGAGCTGGGCGCCGGGTCCCACGTCGGGCCGTCCGGCCGCTTCGGCCACCTGCGCTACGAGGCCGAGGTCTACGCCTGGGTGCTCGAGAGGTTCGGCCAGTGACGGGCGTCGTCGACCGGGACGGCCTGCAGGAGGAGGTCGTCGCGCTCACCCGCGACCTGATCCGGATCGACTCGACGAACACCCCCGGCAACGAGACCCCCGTGGCGCGGCACCTGCAGGAGTACCTCGCGGACGCCGGCGTGGACTGCGAGCTCATCGCGCGCGAGCCCGACCGCGCCAACCTGGTCGCACGGATCCCCGGCACGTCCGCCGCCCCGTCACTGGCCCTCGTCGGCCACATGGACGTGGTGCCGGCCGACCCGCGCGACTGGACACACCCGCCGTTCGAGGCGGTGGTCGACGACGAGGGCTACCTCTACGGGCGCGGTGCGGTCGACATGAAGAACGAGGTCGCCGCCCGCGCGGTCGCGATGGCGCGGCTCGCACGCGAGGGGTTCCGGCCCGCCGGCGACCTGTGGTTCCTCGCGGTCGCCGACGAGGAAGACGGCACGGCCGACGTGGGGATGCGCTGGCTGCTGGAGAGCCGGCCCGACATTCGTCCCGACCAGGCCGTCAACGAGGGCGGCGGCATCCGGCTTGACCTCGCGGACGGTCGCTCGGTGATGACGCTCGGGGTCGGCGAGAAAGGCACCTTCCCGGCACGCGTGACCGCAGTGGGCGAGGCCGGCCACGCCTCGACGCCCAGCGTCGGGGACAACGCCGTGCCCCTGCTCGGGGAGCTGCTGCGCCGGGTCGGCACCGGGATGCCCGCGCCGCAGCCGTCCCCACTGGTGGACGCCATGCTGGAGGTCCTCACCCCCGGCCACGACGGCGACCTGGCCTCGGTGCTCGCGGCGGCCGGAGCCCTGCACCCGTTCCTCGAGCACATGCTGCCCGCGCTGGTCGGGACCACGATGGCTCCCACGATGCTGAGCGCCTCTGGCAAGCGCAACGTGATGCCCGCCCGCGCCTCGGTCGAGCTCGACTGCCGGATCCTGCCCGGGACCACCGAGTCCGACGTCGAGCGGGAGGTCCGCGAACGCCTCGGCGGCGACGTCCCCTTCGAGCTGGGCTGGCCCGAGTCGCTGGTGGCGGGGAGCAGCTCGTCCCCGGAGGGGCCGGTCCCGGCGGCGCTGGCGGCGTACCTCGCCGACACCGATCCCGACGTGCTGCTGCTGCCGGTGCTCGACACCGGCTTCACCGACTCCGTCTACCTGCGGGCGGCGGGCGGGACGGCGGCGTACGGCTTCAACCCGGCCTGGCGCACTCCCGCCTCCGTGATCGAGGCCGGCTACCACAACGCCGACGAGCGCATCCACGTCGACGACCTGCTGCACTCGGCGACCTTCCACCTCGACCTGGCCCGCCGGCTGCTCGGCTGAACCCCTACGTGGGGGAGGCCACAGGTCTCGGATGCCGGTTTCCTCAGTGCCCGGGTGGGACCCGTGGGACGATGGATGCTGTTGTTTCCAGGCCTTTTCTCACTCGGGGGATCGCTTACGTGTTCAAGAGGTTCTGCACCGTTCTGCTCGCGGTGCTCGTGCTCACCGGCTCCGGCGCCGTCGCCGCAGTCGCCTACACGCCTGACCAGGGGGCGCTGTTCAACAACCCCCTCGGCACCAAGACGGCGAAGAACAACCTGGCCGCGAAGCTGCGCAACACCATCGCGAGCGCGCCCAAGCACTCGGTGATCCGGATCGCGGTCTACTCGTTCGACCGGCGCGAGCTCGGCGACGCGCTCGTGGCCGCCTGCAACCGCGGTGTCGCGGTCCAGGTCGTGATCAACGACAACTGGATCTCCGGCCAGGTGAAGCGGCTGCAGCGACGCCTGGGCGACAAGATCGACCCGCGCTGGAACGACCGGTGCAACCCGCGCCAGCAGCCGGAGGACCCGACCTCGACCAAGCAGCCCTACCCGGAGCCCAGCTTCCTCAAGGTCTGCTACCGCGCCTGCCGGCTCGCCGGCCCGGGCAACCAGCACATGAAGATCTACATGTTCTCGAAGGCCGGCAGCGCCGAGAACGTGATCATGGTCGGCTCCAACAACATGACCTACTACGCCGCGCGGACGCACTGGAACGACATGTTCACGGTGCAGGGCAAGGCCGGCATGTTCGAGAGCTACAGCACCGTCTTCCGCCAGCTCGCCGAGGACAAGAAGGTCGCCCAGCCCTACCTGGTGTTCACGCACGGCGACCTCACCACCGAGTTCGGACCGCTTCAAGGCGTCCCGCGCTCGCAGGATCCCGTCGCCCGGCGCCTGGCCGGCGTGACCTGCAAGGCGATCGGCGGCACCGGCTCCAACGGGCGCACCGTCATCCGGATCGCGATGTACGCCTGGAGCGGCGACCGCGGCCGCTACCTCGCCCACCGGGTGGCCGACCTGCGCCGCCAGGGCTGCATCGTGCGCGCGATCCTCAGCGGCGCCCGCAAGGACGTGAAGCGCGTGCTGCGCCAGGGCAACGTGCAGCTCCGCAGCGCGGACCTCGACCTCGACGACGACAAGGAGACCGGGTTCGGCGAGACCCCGTGGGAGCACTTCACCCACGAGAAGTGGATGTCGCTGAGCGGCACCTGGAACGGCGCGCCCTACCGCGTGGTGTGGACCGGGTCCGAGAACTGGTCGGACAAGTCGCTGCACAACGACGAGATCACCCTCCAGGTCCCCCGGGCCGGCGCGCACAACGCCTACGCGCGCCACTTCGACGCGATGTGGAACAACAAGCGCTACACCCGGCCGCTCTAGACGTCGAAGACCGCGATCGCGGACTCCTGCAGGCTGCCGAGCCAGACCCGGCCGCCGTGCTCGCGCACTCCGGTTGCCATGTGGAAGGCCGACGCCTCGAGCGAGCGGTCGTGGACGGTGGTCCCGGCGTCGTCGAAGGCCATCACCCGGACGGTGCGCTTCGGCTTGGGACGCACCGGCTCCGGGAGCCGCCAGGCCAGCTTCCGCAGCACCTTGGGCCCGGTCATCAGCCGTTCCACGACCGGGTCGAGGGGTGAGGCGATCGCGACCCAGAGCAACCCGTCGGTGCCCCGGGACATGTTGTCCGGGTAGCCCGGCAGGTCGGCGACCAGGTCGTCCGTCTCGCCTGCACGCTGCCCGGTCAGCCAACGCCTCACGATCCGTCGCCCGGCGGTCTCGGCGACCACGACGAAGGACTCGTCCGCTGCCAGCGCCACGCCGTTGGCGAACCGGAGCCCCTCGAGGAGGACCTCCACCCGCCCGTCCGCGCTGCGGCGCAGCAGCCGGCCGGTGCCGGTGTTCTCGGCGATGTCGGCCTGCCAGCGGTCGATGCCGAAGACGGTCGAGGAGTCCGAGAAGAAGATGTCCCCGGAGCTGTGCACGGTGGCGTTGTTGAGGCAGACCAGGCGGCGGCCGTCGACCTCGGTGAGCAGGGTCTCGATCGCACCCGACTGCGGGTCCAGTGCGAGCAGCCCCGCCTTGGCGTCGCAGACCAGCAGCCTCCCGTCGGGCAGCAGCTCGAGGCCCATGGGTCGGCCGCCGGTCCGCCCGACGAGGTGCACCGCGCGGCCGTCGGGGTGCACGCGGAAGACCGACCCGTCCGCCGTACCGGTGTAGACCCGTCCCTCGTCGTCCACGACGACGTCCTCGGCCCCGTCGCCGGGGACCGGGACCACGCGCAGCTGTGTCATGGGCGGCAGGCTACAGCCGGGCCACGAACCGCCGTCCCCGCAGCGCCTCCTCGACGAGCCCGACGGCGCGCCGCTCCGCGAGCAGCCGCGCGGACTCCGCCTGCCAGACCTCGACGGCCGCGTCGACCGCGGCCAGGTCCGCAACGTCGCGCAGCGCCGACCGGGCCTCACTGAGCCCGCGCCGGACCGCAGCCTGGCAGGCCTCGACGTGCAGCACGGCGAACCGGGCGAGCACCACGTCGTGCCGCCGCAGCACCGGGTAGGAGCGGAACTCCGGCGGACAGATGTCGAGGAGCCAGGCCACTGCGGTGTGCTCCCACCCGGGAGCGCCGGGTGGCCGCACCTGACGGGGCCACCCCGGTGGCGTGACGAGCTGGACCATGGCACCAGCATACGCCGATATCGAACACCTGTTCGATGCATGGTCAGAAGAAACCCTCCGCGTGGAGCGGCCCGGAGCCCTATTCTTCCGAGCATGCGGGTCAGCGTCCTGGGCGCGGCCGAGGCCCGGATCGCGGGGGCACCGGTCGACCTCGGCACGCGCAAGCAACGGGCCCTGCTCGCCGCGCTCGCGCTGCATCGTGGCCGCCCGGTCTCTCCCGACACCCTGGTCGCCCTGCTGTGGGCCGACGCGCCGCCGCCCGGGGTCACCGGCACCCTGCAGGGGTACGTCGCGGGCCTGCGCCGCGCGCTGGAGCCGGACCGTCCCGCGCGGGCACCGTCGACCGTGCTGGTCACCGAGGGCGCGGGCTACGCGCTGCACGTCCCGGCCGAGCACCTCGACGCCGCCTGCTTCGACGCGGTCGTCGGGACGGTGCACCAGCGACTCGGCTCACCCACCCTGGTGAGCGCTCCCCCGGCCACCGGGGCGGCCGCCCACGGGCTCACGTCCCTCCAGCCCGCCGACCTCGAGCAGCTGGTCGCCGACCTCGACGAGGCTCTGGCGCTGTGGCGCGGGACGCCGTACTCCGATCTCGAGGACGCTCCGGCCGCCTCCGCCGAGCGCTTCCGGCTCGAGGAGCTGCGGCTGGTCGCGCTCGAGGACCGGGCCGTCGCGGGGCTCGCCCTCGGGCGGCACGCCACGGTCGCGGCCGAGCTCGAGGCGCTGACCACCAGCCACCCGCTGCGCGAGCGGCTGTGGGCGCTCCGTGCGGTGGCGCTCACCCGCTCCGGACGGCAGGCCGACGCCCTCGACGTGCTCCGCCAGGTCCGCACCCTGCTCGCCGACGAGCTCGGGCTGGAGCCGGGGGTGGAGCTGCGGGAGCTCCAGGCCGCCGTGCTGCGCCAGGACCCCGCGCTCAGCTGGACCGCGCCGGCCGGTCCCCCACCGACCTCGCCACCCGTCTCCACGACGGTCCCGGCTCAGGCACCCGCCCCACACCCGGAGCGGACTGTCGCCCCCTGGCCGCTGGTGGGGCGCAGCGACGAGCTGGCCGCCCTGGTCGCCCTGCTGTCGTCGGCCGAGCGGGATGCACCGTCCTTCGCCGCGCTGGTCGGCGAGCCGGGGATCGGCAAGAGCCGGCTGCTCGCCGAGCTGGCGGCGGTCGCCCGGGCCCGCGGCGCCCGAGTGCTCTTCGGGCGCTGCTCCCAGGACGAGGGCGCTCCCCCGCTGTGGCCGTGGGCGGCCGTGCTCGACGGGCTGGGGCTGAGCCTGCCGGCCGAGGCCCAGCCGGGCGACGTGCCGAGCCCGGCCGGCGACGAGACCACCCGGTTCCGGAGCTGGGACGACATCGTCCGTGCCCTGCAGCACGCCTCCCGCGACGAGACCCTGCTCGTGCTCCTGGACGACCTGCACTGGGCAGACGTCTCGTCGCTCCGGGTGCTCGGGCTCCTTCTCGAGTCGGTCCACGAGGGGCGCCTCCTGCTCGTCGCCACCTGGCGCGACAAGCCGCAGCCGACCGGTGCGCTCGGCGCGGTCGCCGAGCAGCTCTCCCGCCGGCACGGCCTACGCCTCGCGCTCTCCGGGCTCGACAGCGACGAGGTCTCCGAGATCGTCGAGTCCGTCGCGCACCTGCGCCCGTCCGAGGTCCAGGCAGATGCGCTCCGGGCCCGCACGGACGGCAACCCCTTCTTCCTGCTGGAGTACGCCCGGCTCGCCGGCCAGGAGGGCGACCTCGCCGCCCTGCTCGCCGAGGAGAACCCGCCCCAGGGCGTCGCCGACGTCGTCGCACGTCGCCTGGACCGTCTTCCCGAGGAGGCCCGGGCCACGCTGGTGACCGCCGCCGTGGTCGGCAGGCACTTCGACCTCGGCACCGTCGCGGCCGCCTCGGGGACCGACGAGGACCACGTGCTCGACGCCCTCGACATAGCCGCCGACGTCGGCCTGGTCCGCGAGGACGGGGTGGGACGGTTCCGGTTCGCGCACGCGCTGGTCCGGGACACGGTGTACGCCGGCACGTCCCCGACCCGCCGCGCCCGTCGGCACGCCCGCGTCGCCGAGGCGCTCGCCGGCGTCGCCGGGCGCGAGGTCGAGGTAGCCCGGCACTGGCACGCAGCCGGACCCGGCCACGAGGGGCTGGCCTGGCAGGCCGACCGCGCCGCGGCCAAGGAAGCGCTGCGTCTCTACGCCTTCGAGGACGCCGTGGACTTCCTGAGCGCGGCCCTGGTGGCGCTGGCGGAGGACCCCGGGGCCACCACGCGCGACGAGTACGACGTGCTGGTCGAGCTCGCCACGGCCGACAAGGCGACCGGCGACTGGATCAACCTGCGCCCGGTCGTGCACCGGGCCATCGCCGTCGCCGAGGAGCTCGAGGACGACGAGGCCCTGGTCCGCGTCGCGCTGATGAGCAGCACCGACGCGCTCTGGCAGTCCGCCCACCACGGCGAGGTGGACGACGTGGTGGTGGCCGCCCTGCGCCGCTCGCTGGACCGGCTGCCGCCGACCGACTCCGAGCTGCGCTGCCGGACCATGCTGAGCCTGTCCGGCGAGCTCTACTACGGCGTGTCCGCGCAGGAGCGCGATGCCCTCGCCGAGGAGGCGGTCGCGATGGCGCGGCGTATCGGCGACCCGGCGCTCCTCATGACCGCGTGCCAGAACGCGTTCGTCAGCACCTGGCGGCCGGCAACGCTGCTGCGTCGGGTCGACCTGGCGGAGGAGGCGCTCACCATCGCCGAGCAGCTCGGGGACGAGCGGGCGCTCACCTACGCGCAGACGGTGCGTGCCGTGGCCGCGGCCGAGCTCGGCGACGTCGACCGGATGGAGTCCCTGGCGGCGGCGGCCCGCACCCGGGCCGAGGAGCAGCGCAACCTCTACGCCCAGGTCGTGCTCGACAGCCTGCAGATCCCGTGGCTCGCGATGCGCGGCGAGCACGAACGGGCCGAGGAGATGATGGCGCACCTCGAGGCCACCGGGGCACGGATGGGCCTGGCGCAGCAGGGCGACGCCGTCGCCGGCGCCTACTTCGCGACCCGGATGTGGCGCGGGGAGTACGAGGAGATCCTCGGCATCGTGCAGGCCCTCGCCGACGAGGCCGTCCTGCCGATGGACGCCTCCGTGCTGTCGCTGCTCATCCGGGTCGGTCGCATCGACGAGGCCCGGGCCTTCCGGGACTCCCGCGAGATCGACCTGGGTGGTGACACCTGGTTCTCCCTGCTCCCCTGGGCGCTCGGAGCGGAGGCGGCGTTGGCGCTCGGCGACCGCGACCTGGCGGCCACGACGTACCAGCTGCTCGCCCCGCACGCCGGTCACATGGCCTGCGCCGGCTCGGGGGTGGCCCTCGGCCCGGTGGACGCGTTCCTGGCGATGGCGGCCGCGGCGACCGGGGAGGCGGAGATCGCCGCGCGGCACGCCGACGACGCCCTGGCGCTGTGCGGGGCATGGCGGATCCCGCTGGCCGGCGAGTGGTTCGCCGACCAGCGGGAGCGCTACTCCTTCTAGCGCGCAGCCGTCACGTAGCGGAACGTCCGGCGCTCGTTGCGGGCGAACCGGCGGCGACCCAGCCGCCACAGCACCACGAACGGCAGGCCCGTCCTGGCCAGCACCTCGCGGCGCGCCTGGTCGGGGATGCCGTACGCCGCCCACGACACCAGCGTGAACAGGTCCTTCGGGGACAGGTCCTTGCGGAAGTGCTCCTCCTCCAGGGCGACCCAGTCAGCGTCGGTGAGGTGCTGCTGCACGAGCACCATCGCCTCGGTCTCCTCGTGCTCGAGGTGGTGGGCCAGCCTCTCCTTGGTGGCGGCGAGCCGCACCGCGAGCGCGGCCCGGGCGTCGTCGTCGTCGACCTCGGCGAGCCGGGCGAACCCCTCGGCGCACGAGCTGAGCAGCGGATCGATCTCGCCGTGCTCCGCCTCCATCGCCTCGAGGGTCTCCCGGCCGGTCTCGTCGGCCCGCTCCATCAGCAGCGGCCAGAGCCCGGCGTCCTCGCCGGAGTGGTGGTGGTGCAGCGCGTTGGCGAACAGCTCCCAACGCGCGGCGAGCCTCCGCCAGGTCTCCCGGTCCGTGCTCGGGGTGGCCTGCGCGGCCGCCGCGAACGCGATGAGGTCACGGCGGAACGCGTGGTGCATGACGTACATCCCGTGCAGGTCCACCGGCCCCTCCGGTGCGGCCGTCTGGCCGGGCAGCCGGAGCTGTGTCGGCCACTCTGGCCTGCGGGTCGTGGGTTGAGCAGTCATCGTCGTACTCCTGGTTTCTCGAAGGTGGGTGGTCACACGCCGGCCGGGGTGCGCGGGTCGGTGTCGGGGGCGGGTGCGCCCTCGACGGCGTCGAGCTCGTCCCAGAGGGCGGTCGAGGCCTCCGCATCGACGGTGGGCAGCAGCCGGTCCAGCCAGGCCGGGAGCCACCAGTTCAGGCGACCGAGCATCGCCATCGTGGCGGGCACCAGGACCATCCGGACGACGGTCGCGTCGAGCACGATCGCGACGGCCATGCCGAAGCCGAGCATCTTGACCACGACGTCGGTCTCGGTGGCGAAGCCGAGGAAGACGGCGACCATGATCGCGGCGGCGGCGGAGATCACCCGGCCGGTCGAGGCCAGCCCGCGGACGACGCTCGCACGTGCCTCCCCGGTGGCCAGCCAGTCCTCACGGATCCGCGAGAGCAGGAAGACCTCGTAGTCCATCGACAGGCCGAACAGGATCGCGAACATCAGGATCGGCACCCAGCTCGACACCGGGGTGGCGTGGTCGAGCCCGAGCAGGTCGGTGGCCCAGCCCCACTGGAACGCCGCGGTGAGGACGCCGTACGCCGCGCCGATCGACAGCAGGTTCATCACCGCCGCCTTCAGCGGGACGACCACGGAGCGGAACATCATCGACAGCAGCAGCACCGAGACGCCGACCACGAAGCCGATCACCAGCCAGATCCGTCCGGCGAGCAGGTCGGCGATGTCCGCGAACATCGGCGTCGTGCCGGTCAGCTCGGCGCCCTCGGGCAGGACGTCGGAGCGGAGCGAGTCCACCAGTCCGGCGACGCGGTCGTCGGTCGGGCCGAAGGCCGGCTCGGCCTCGAAGACCGCCAGCACGCCGTCCGGCGAGGTGTTCGCCGGGAAGACCGTCGCGACACCGGGGTGGTCGGCGACGTCCGCGGCGATCCGGTCCACGGCGTCCGCACCCAGGCGCCCCAGGTCGACCACGACCGTCATCGGGCCGTTGGCACCCGGGCCGTACTCCTCGGCCACCAGGTCGTAGGCCTGACGCGTGGTCAGCTCCTTCGCCTGGTTGCTCGCGTCCTGCGGCCAGGTGCGCATGGCCAGCGTCGGCGCCGCCAGCGTGAGCAGCAGCAGCGTTGCGGCGAGCGCCCACGGCAGCGGCCGGCGCCCCACCCGGGTCGCCCACCGGGCGGTCAGCGGCTCCCGGGCCGGTGCGGCGTGCCCCCGACGGATCTTCCGCGGCATCAGCCGGCGCCCGGCGAGACCGCACAGCGCGGGGACGAGGGTGACGGCGGTCGCCATCACGGACACGACGGCGATCGCGGTGGCGAAGCCGAAGGAGGAGTACGTCGGCAGGCCGGCGAGGCGCAGACCCATCAACGAGACCAGAACCGTGGCGGACGCGAACACGACCGAGCGACCGGCGGTCGCCGAGGCACGGGCCGCCGACTCGCGCACCGAGAGGCCGCTCCTCAGGAACTCGACGTGGCGGGTGACCAGCAGCAGCGCGTAGTCGATCCCGACACCGAGACCCACCATGCTGGCGACCGTCGGCGCGGACGGGCTGACGTCCATCACCGCGGCCAGGAACCCGATGCCGGCCGAGCCGACCGCGAGGCCGGTGAGCGCGATGGCGATGGGCAGTCCGGCGGCGATCACGGACCCGAACGCGATGACCAGGATGAGCAGCGCCACGACGACGCCGATGAGCTCGCCGCGGCCGTCCATCGGCGCAGCGGCGGTGCCGGGAAGCTCGCCGCCGAGGGCGACGTCGAGCCCGGCGTCGTCGGCCGCCGCGGTGGCGTCCTCGAGGGGGGTCATGTCGCCCATCAGGTCGGCGTGGGTGACGGGGACGTCGTACAGGACGGTGAAGAGGGCGGTGTCGCCGTCGTCCGACATCCGCGGCTCGGGCACGAACGACACGTGGTCGAGGCCGGTCAGCGACGCGTGGACGTCGCCGAGCACCCCGGCCGGGATCGGCTCGGACCCGGGGTCGTGCACGACGACCTGCGCGGTGGCGCCGGACATCGCCGGGAAGTGGTCGCGGAGCTGTTCGATGCCGACCTGGGCGCGGGCATCGGCGACGTTCCAGTTCTCCTGCGTGGTTCCCCCGAACGCGCCGGCGCTGGCGATGATCGCACCGGCGACGAGGACCCAGGCGCAGATCGTGCGCCACGGGTGGGCTGCGGCGGATCCGCCGAGCCGGTAGAGCAAGCGGGACATGGTGACTCCTGAGGTCTGTCTTCGTTGACAGTCCTCAGGCTGGACCGGGCCGCTGGGAGGGCCCCGGGGATCGACTGGAGGTCGGCTTGGGGTCGGCTTGGGGTCGCGCGATGTCCCTCTTAGGGTGGGCCGATGATCTTCATCACCGCCAAGTTCCAGGTCCTGCCCGAGCATGCCGACCGCTGGCCCGAGATCGCGGCCGACTTCACCGAGGCGACACGCGCCGAGCCCGGCTGCCTGTGGTTCGACTGGTCACGCAGCCTCGACGACCCGTGCGAGTACGTCCTGGTCGAGGCCTTCCGCGACGACGAGGCCGGCGGGGCGCACGTGCGGTCCGAACACTTCCGGAACGCCCAGCAGACGCTGCCGCCCTACCTCGCGAAGACGCCGCGGATCGTGAACTTCAACGTCCCCGGCGAGGACTGGTCCCAGCTCGGGGAGATGGCCGTCGCCGCCGAGTGAGCCGCCGCTCGTGGGTCCGGGCGGCTACCCGGCCAGGAACGAGTACCGGACCTCGCGGTCCGGGTTGTCCACGTTGAGGTCGACCAGGCAGACGCTCTGCCAGGTGCCGAGCTGCAGGCGCCCGCCGAGCACCGGCACCGTGGCGTACGGCGGCACCAGCGCCGGCATCACGTGCGACCGGCCGTGCCCGGGCGAGCCGTGCCGGTGCCGCCACCGGTCGTCGGCCGGCAGCAGGTCGGCCATCGCCGCGAGCAGGTCGTCGTCGCTGCCGGCCCCGGTCTCGATCACGGCGATGCCTGCGGTGGCGTGCGGGACGAACAGGTTGAGCAGCCCGTCCCCCTCCCCCGACACGAAGTCGGCGCAGTCCCGGGTCAGGTCGAGGACGACCTCGCGGTCGCCGGTGCGGTAGGTCCTGGTCTCGCTGCGCATGGGTCCCATGCTGTCAGGTGCGGCGCGACCCTCCGCAGCGCGGCCAGGGCGTCCCGGGTCTGCGACTTCACGGTGCCGACGGCGACTCCCATCAGGTCGGCCGTCTGCCGCTCGGTGAGGTCGTCGTAGTAGCGCAGCACCAGCACGGTGCGCTGCTTCGGGGTCAGCCTCGCCAGCGCAGCGGCGAGGTCCAGGCGCTCCTCGGCCGATCCCGCGGGCGCCGCGTCGTCGCGGTGCAACCCGTCGACGACGACCTCGCGGCCGCGGTGGCGGCGCCACCGGGAGATGTTCTCGTTGACCAGGATCCTCCGGACGTAGGGCTCGGGGTCGTCCTGGATGCGCTTCCAGACTCCCACCGCCTTCACCAGGGCAGCCTGGAGCAGGTCCTCGGCGTCGTGGTGGTTGCCGGTGAGCAGGTACGCCGACCGCAGCAGGGCGGCGTACCGCCCCGCGACGTAGTCCTCGAACGCCGCCTCTGCCCCAGGGTCACGCCCGAGCACGCCGCCTCCTCACCACGAGGACGAGCGCACCGGCCGCCAAGACCAGGCCGGCGGCACCGACTGCGCGGAGCCGCGGGTCGAGCACCCGGTCGGGACCGGGCCGGTCGACCGTCGGCTGGGTCCAGAGGTCCGAGGCGTACTGCGGGAAGGCGCCCCAGCTCTCCCGCGCCTCCCGGACCAGCTCGGTTGCGTCGCCCGTCCGGACGTCGACGGAGAAGACCGCCGCGACGCGGTTGCCGGTGCCCGGAACCACGCCGCGGGCGACCACATGCTGCTCGTCCTGCCAGCCGAGGAGCTCCCACAGCTCGACCTCGGAGCGCAACGGCTGCACGTCGACGGTCTCAGCGACGGTCCCGACGAACAGTCGTGACGTGATCGTGCTGCTCGTCTGCTTCACCGCCACCAACGTGCGACCGGAGGGGTCGACCGAGGGCCCCTGGAGATCCCGGCCACCGGTGACCGGAACGCGGGCGACTCGCTCTCCGGAGTCGCCGTCCCACAGTCGCAGGGCCTTCGAACCGAGGTCGGCGAAGCCGGAGCCCACCGGCGACACCTCCCAGAGCGTGGGGTCACCCTCCAGGTCCGTGAGCCGGTCCGTGACCGGCGACCACAGCCACGAGCGGATCCCCGCCGCGGCGCCGCCGTCGTCCCGGATCTCCACCACCTTGCCGAAGGTGACCAGCACCGTGTCCGCGTCGATCCACTGCAGGCCGTCGGCGGAGAGCCCGAGGTCGCTGTCGACCTCGTGCCGGGTCACCCCGCCCGACACCGTGTCGTAGACGGCGAAGCCGCCGACACGACCTGGATGGTCCGCCTGGCCCAGCCAGTAGGCCACCGAGCGGCCGTCCGGCGAGAGGTCCGGCTCCACCTCGACGGCGAACGGGTCGTCGCTCTCCCCGACCAGGCCCGGCAGGTCGAGGAAGCGGTACTCCCCCGTCGCCGCCGAGACACCCACGACCCCGTTCGCGGTGCCGGACCAGCCCGTCGCCCGCTCGGCGCCCGCGATGACGGCAAGCGGTCCGACGGGCCCGTCTGCTGTCGACGCGGTGAACGGGCTCGGCGTCTCCAGCCTGTTCGGGATCGCCCGGGCATCGGCGGCCGTCGGGATCGGCTCCGGCTCGGTGGTCCGCACCGTGTCCCAGCCGACCGTGCTCACGCCCACGGCCACCAGCACGGCGGCCGCGGCGACGAGGGTGGTCAGCGCCCGGCTGCGCCGCTGCCGGCGTACCCCTCGGGTCCACAGGTCGCCCGGCGGCGCCGCCGGCGGCGCGCCGTCCGCCAGCCTCGCGAGCTCGTCCCGCAGGTCGGTCGTCATCGTGTGCTTCCCCTCGTCCGGGTCACCTTCTCACCCCCTACACGCAGGAAGTGCGGTGCCCGGAGGGGTGCGACACGGGAGTTTCTCCTAGAACAGGCTGCGGACGAGCAGCACGACCGCGGAAGCGCCGCACACGAGGAGCACCGCCTCCCGGACCCGGCGCCGCGGGACGACGCGATGCAGAGCCCGCGAGATCACGAAACCGACGAGCAGGCACGGCACCATCAGCATCGCGACCAGGAAGGTGGACCTCTCGAGCCCACCACTCACGCCGAGCCCGACCAGGCTCAGCCCCGCGCCGACCAGGAAGTAGACGCCCAGCGTCGAGCGAATCTGGCTCGGCGTGCGGTGCTGGAGCAGCAACGCCATCGGGGGGCCGCCGATGGACGTGGCGGTTCCGGTGACGCCGGAGGCGACGCCGGCGGCCACGAGGGTGCCGCGGTTGACGGGTACGACGACCGCCCTCGCCGTGACGAGCACGCTGAGCAGCACCATGAAGCCCACCGCCACCCCGAGCGCGCGCTCGGAGAACACGCCCAGCAGGTAGACGCCGAGCACGGTCCCGGGCACGCGCGCGGAGACCGCCCAGCCGAGCCCCCGCCAGTCGATGTCGTGGTGCTCCCGCACCAGGGTGACGACCGGGAGCAGCATCGCCAGCCAGAGCAGCAGATCGGGCATCAGGGCCGGCTCCAGCAGCATCGTCACCGGGGCGGCGACCAGCCCGAGGCCCAGGCCGACGAGCCCCTGCACTGCCGCACCGACGACGAGGGTGGCGGCCAGGACGGCCACCACCCTCGGGTCGATGTCGGAGAGCTGCAGGTCTTCTCAGCCCTTGAGCAGGTTGCGCAGGACGTACTGCATGATCCCGCCGTGCCGGTAGTAGTCGGCCTCGCCCGGGGTGTCGATCCGGACGACCGCGTCGAACTCGACGTCTCCCGCCGTGACCTTGACGGTCTTCGGGGTCGTGCCGTCGTTCAGCGCGGTCACACCGGTGATCGAGAAGGTCTCCTCGCCGGTGAGGCCGAGCGACTCGGCGGTCTCGCCCTGCGGGAACTGCAGCGGCAGGACGCCCATGCCGATCAGGTTGGACCGGTGGATCCGCTCGTAGGACTCCGCGATCACGGCCTTGACCCCGAGCAGCGCCGTACCCTTCGCTGCCCAGTCGCGCGACGAGCCGGAGCCGTACTCCTTGCCCGACAGCACGACGAGCGGGGTGCCGGCGGCGATGTACTTCTCCGAGGCCTCGAACACCGTCGTGACGTCGCCGTTGCCCGTGAAGTCGCGGGTGAAGCCGCCCTCGGTGCCGGGTGCGAGCTGGTTGCGCAGGCGGATGTTCGCGAACGTGCCGCGGATCATGACCTCGTGGTTGCCGCGCCGCGAGCCGTAGGAGTTGAAGTCGCGCTGCTCGACGCCGTGCTCCGCGAGGTACTTGCCGGCCGGCGAGTCCTTCTTGATCGCACCGGCCGGGGAGATGTGGTCGGTGGTGACCGAGTCGCCGAGCTTGAGCAGCACCCGGGCGCCCTCGATGTCCTCGACCGGGGCCGGGGAGTCGGGCATGCCGTCGAAGTACGGGGGCTTCCGGACGTAGGTCGACTCCGCGTCCCACTCGAAGGTCTTGCCCTCGGGGGTGGGGAGCGACTGCCACTGCTCGTCGCCGGCGAAGACGTCCGCGTAGTCCGTGGTGAACATGTCGGAGGTGATCGCGGTGGCGATGACGTCCTCGACCTCCGAGGCGGTCGGCCAGATGTCCTTCATGAAGACGTCGTTGCCGTCGGTGTCCTGACCCAGCGGGTCCTTGAACAGGTCGACGTCCATCGAGCCGGCCAGCGCGTAGGCGACGACCAGCGGCGGGGACGCGAGGTAGTTCATCTTCACGTCGGGGTTGATCCGGCCCTCGAAGTTGCGGTTGCCGGACAGCACCGAGACGACGGCGAGGTCGTTGTCGTTCACGGCCTGGCTGACCTCGGGGATGAGCGGGCCGGAGTTGCCGATGCAGGTGGTGCAGCCGTAGCCGACGAGGTTGAAGCCGAGCTTGTCGAGGTACGGCGTCAGGCCGGCCTTCTCGTAGTAGTCCGAGACGACCTTCGAGCCGGGAGCCAGCGTGGTCTTCACCCAGGGCTTGGTGGTGAGCCCCTTCTCCACGGCCTTCTTGGCCAGCAGGGCGGCGCCGATCATCACCGAGGGGTTCGACGTGTTGGTGCACGAGGTGATCGCCGCGATCGCGACGGCGCCGTGGTCGATCTCGAACTCGGTCCCGTCGGACAGCTTCACCTGTGCCTTGTTGCTCGGGCGCCCGTTGCCGGAGCTGACGTGGTCGGTCGGCGCGGCGGAGCCGTTGCTGCCCTCGTGGGACGGTGCGTCGGAGGCCGGGAAGGACTCGGCGACGGCCTCGTCGTACCCCTCCTCGTCCTCCTCGACGTAGTCGTTGAGCGCACCACGGAAGGCCTGCTTGGCCTCGGACAGCGAGACGCGGTCCTGCGGGCGCTTCGGGCCGGCCAGCGAGGGGACGACCGTCGCGAGGTCGAGCTCGAGCTTCTCGGAGAAGCGGGGCTCGGCCTCGGGGTCGTGCCAGAGGCCCTGCTCCTTGGCGTAGGCCTCGACCAGCGCGAGCTGCTCCTCGGAGCGGCCGGTGAGCTTGAGGTACTTCGTGGTCTCCTCGTCGATCGGGAAGACCGCGATCGTCGAGCCGAACTCGGGGCTCATGTTGCCGATGGTGGCGCGGTTCGCCAGTGGCAGCGCCGAGACGCCCGGGCCGTAGAACTCGACGAACTTGCCGACGACGCCGTGCTTGCGCAGCATCTCGGTGATCGTGAGCACGAGGTCGGTCGCGGTGGCGCCCTCGGGCAGGTCGCCGTTGAGCTTGAAGCCGACCACGCGCGGGATCAGCATGGAGACCGGCTGGCCGAGCATGGCCGCCTCGGCCTCGATGCCGCCGACGCCCCAGCCGACCACACCGATGCCGTTGACCATCGTGGTGTGCGAGTCGGTGCCGACGCAGGTGTCGGGGTAGGCCTGCAGCTCGCCATCCACCTCGCGGGTGAAGATCGTGCGGGCGAGGTGCTCGATGTTGACCTGGTGCACGATGCCGGTGCCCGGCGGGACGACCTTGAAGTCGTCGAAGGCGCCCTGGCCCCAGCGGAGGAACTGGTAACGCTCGCGGTTGCGCTGGTACTCGATCTCCACGTTGCGCTCGAACGCCTCGGGGGTGCCGAAGACGTCGGCGATCACGGAGTGGTCGATGACCATCTCGGCGGGCGCGAGCGGGTTGATCTTGCTGGGGTCGCCACCCAGGTCGGCCATCGCCTCACGCATCGTGGCGAGGTCGACGACGCACGGGACGCCGGTGAAGTCCTGCATGATCACGCGGGCCGGGGTGAACTGGATCTCCTTGCTCGGGTCCGCGTCCGCGTCCCAGCCGGCGATCGCGCGGATGTCGTCGGCGGTGATGTTCGCGCCGTCCTCGGTCCGCAGCAGGTTCTCGAGGAGGACCTTGAGGCTGAAGGGCAGGGACTCGACGTCCACCCCGTCGCCGGTGACCGCGTTCAGTCGGAAGATCTCGTAGGACTTGCCGTCCACGTCCAACGTGCCCTTGGCACCAAAGCTGTCCTGACTCGGCATCAGCCATCTCCTCGTGACGTCTTGAGTTCGTTCCGCCCATCTTGCCCACGCCGTCGCAGACCCCACTAGTAAGGCTGCACTAACGTCTCGCGAGCTGATCGGCTAACTGTCTTGACGTCAAGATACACGATATCGAGTGAGTTGGCACGCAGGGGGTCCGCGCCCGGTGACGACGGATTCAGCGACTTCCCACTGAATCCTCCAGGCGCCCGCCAACCGCCAGCGCTCTCCCGCCTCGATGCGCCGCAGCCCGCCGAGGCCAACCCGCCAGCCGATCGACGACGGCGACCGGCATTCAGCAACTTCCCACTGAATCCGCCGGGCGCCGTCCTGCTTTCGATCATGACTGTCGGCGCTCACCCCTAGGTTGGAGGCAGGGTCGAAGCCGAGCAGAGGGGAACATGCGCATGGGCGCGACCGACGACATCGACCACGGAGGAACGACACAGGGCGAGGCCTACGCCGCGCTGTGCCTGATCCGGGAGCTCCAGGTGGAGGCCAACCGGGCCGAGATGGCCCGGGCCCGGGCGATGACCGGGCTGTTTCAGCACTTCTCCACTGACTTCGAGGCCCGGCGCGCAGCCGACCCGCACTTCACCGCCACTCCCCTCACCGAGACGATCACCGAGACCCAGCCGGTGACCGGTCAGACCACCGGTCGGATCCGCGCCGACCTCGAGATGGTGCTGCTGATGGACCAGCACCTGCCGTGGCTGGCGGCGTACGTCGATGACGGCCGACTCGACCTCTACCGCGCCAAGCCGGTCACCGACGCGCTCAAGGACGACCTCGCCGACCACCCCGAGGCGAGGGCGCGCTTCGCCACCCTGATGCAACGGTGGTTCGCGAAGGCCGCGACCGCCGCACCCGGTCTGCTCAACAAGACGATCACGCAGATCCGCAACCGCGTGCACTACGTGCTGACCAAGGTGCTCTCCAGCGAGTTCGACGAACGCTTCAAGAAGCGGTACGCCGGCCGCAGGGTGACCACCAGCCCGACCGGCGACGGCATGGCCGCCCTGACCATCGACACCGACCAGGTGTCGGTCCGGCTGGCCGAGCACCACCTCGACCTGCTCGCCCGCGACGCCCGTGCGGCCGGCGACGAACGGACCCTGGAGCAGCTACGAGCGGACCTGGCCGTCGACCTGCTCACCGGCCGGCAGGTCGAGACCGGCTCGACGGGAAGGTGGGCCCGGCCGATCATCAACGTGACCGTGCCGGTCGAGACCCTGATGGGACTCTCCGACGAGCCGGGCCGGATGGGCGGCCAGACGATCCCCGCGTCGCTCGTCCGCCAGGTCGCCGCCGACCCCTCGTCGACCTGGCACCGCATGCTCACCGACCCGGCCCGCCGGTGCGTGGAGCTCTCCACGACCTCCTACAAACCAACCGGTCCCATCTGGCGCCAGGTGGTGGCGGCGCAGCCCACCTGCTTCGCGCCGACCTGCGACCGCCCGTCCACTGAGTGCGACCTCGACCACCGGGTCCGCTACCCCGAAGGAGCGACCTCGACGGACAACCTGGGGCCCGGCTGCCGGCGCGACCACCGGGCGAAGCACGCCCCGGGCGCCTCACTCAGGAAGGCCAGGGACGGCACGTTGCGCTACACGACGCGCTCCGGGATGACGCATGTGGTCGCCGCCGCCGAGCAACCGGTGTGCGATGACCCCGAAGCGGCCCGTTGGTGGCAGCGCCTGGTCGAGTCCCCGCCGACGTGTGCCGAGCTGGCAGAGGCGGTCGACAACGTGAGGCGGCACGCCCGAGTCGTCGTCGACAACGAGCACGAGGCCAGGCGGCGCGCGCAGACGATGGCGGACTACCGGCTGTCCTACCCGGACGCCACCGACGAGGACATCGAGGACTGGGTCTGTGGGCCGGACACCGAGCCGCCGCCGATCCTGCGGACGGCGAGGGGATTCTGGGATGCGGCGCCGGACGAGCCGGCTCTTTCCGCGCTGGCCTGCTGAAAGCAGCTCGGACCGCATCGGACCGCACTCGGGTCAGGATGCCGTGGCAGGATTCGGCGGTGATCGAGACGGTGTTCTTCGACGGCGACCAGACCCTGTGGGACTTCCACTCGCTGATGCGGCGGGCGCTCGAGGCCACGCTGCGGGAGCTGAGGTCGCTGCGTCCGGGGCCTCCCGCAGCTGCGGTCACCGTGGAGTCGATGATCGTCGACCGGGACCAGGTGGCGGCCGAGCTGCGCGGGGCCGAGAGCACGATGGAGGCGATCCGCGTCGCTGCGTTCCGGCGGACCCTGACCCGGGTCGGCCTGCCGGAGCCCGACCTCGCCGACCACCTCGCGCGGCACTACTTCGAGCACCGCTTCGGCGACGTGCTCCTGTACGACGACGTCCGGCCGACCCTCACGCTGCTGGCCGAGGACTACCGGCTCGGCCTGCTGTCGAACGGCAACAGCTACCCGGAGCGCTCCGGGCTCGCGGGCGTCTTCGACATCGTCGTCCTCGCCCAGGACCACGGCGTCAGCAAGCCGGACCGCCGCCTCTACGACGTGGCCGCCCGTCAGGCCCAGGTGCCAGGATCACGCCTGGCGATGGTCGGCGACTCGCTGGCCCATGACGTCGCTGGGGCCCAGGCGGCCGGATGGTTCGGGCTGTGGCTGGATCGTGACGGCGCCGTGCCGACCGAGGGAATCCGGCCGGACGCCACGGTGCGAACGTTGCGCGACGTCCCTGCTGCCCTGGCCGGGCTTGCCGACCAGCAGAGCTGACCCTCCGCCCCGCACTCGGGCAGGAGCGGCAGGAGCCGGGCAGGCTCAGGAACGTTCGAGCAGCGCGACGCACTCGACATGGTGCGTCATCGGGAAGATGTCGAAGGCACGCAGGCCGCTGAGCCGGTAGCCGCGCTCGGCGAAGATCGCCACGTCGCGGGCCAGAGCGGCAGGGTCGCAGGCCACGTAGGCCACCGCCCGCGGCTCGAGGTCGGCCACCGCGTCCACGACCTTGCGCTTCGCGCCGGTCCGGGGCGGGTCCAGCACCACCAGGTCGATGTCGCCGCCGAGCGATCCGTTGGTCAGCGCGCGGTCGACACGGTCCACGAGGTGCTCGACCTGCGGCAGGTCCCCGAGGTTGCGCTCTGCGTCGGCCACCGCGGTCCGGTCGCCCTCCACGGCGACGACCCGGCCGGACTCCCCGACGCGGTCGGCGAGCGCGGCGGAGAACAGCCCCACGCCGGAGTACAGGTCGGCCGCGTGCTCGCCGGGACGTGGCGCCAGCGCGGTGAGGACAGCGTCCACGAGGGTGTCGCCCGCACCGGGATGCACCTGCCAGAAGGCCGATCCGGTGACCTCCCAGTCCCGGCCGGCGGCATGCTCGTGCACGACCCGCGGCCCGTCGTACGACGTCCGCCCGCGCTCCTCGACGATCCGGAGCTGCTCCCCCGCGGCCGAGACGATCGCCTCGACGGAGGACGCGCCCGGCCACGCCTGAGTCCCCACCTCGGGGAGGCCGGGGTGCCCGATGGGGCACGCGTCGACCGGGACGATCTCGTGCGAGTGGTGCTTGCGCAGGCCGGCGCGCCCCGACGCGTCGACCGCGAACTGGAGCCGGGTCCGCCAGCCGAGACCGGCGGTGTCGCCGGGGACCGCCTCGACGGTGACGGGGACGTCGAGGCCGGCGAGCCGCTGCAGCTGCTCGCGCACGACCGCCGCCTTGAGGCCACGCTGGGCCGCGAGGTCGACGTGCTGGAAGTCGCATCCGCCGCACAGCCCCGGTCCGGAGAAGGGGCACGGAGGTGCGACGCGGTCAGAGGACGCCTCGAGCACCTCGACGGCATCGCCGCGCAGGAACCGGGATTCCTCGTCGCCGTCCGTGATGCGCACCGTCACCCGCTCGCCGGGCAGGGTGTGCCGGACGAAGATCACTCGGCCGTCGTGTCGCGCGACGCAGTGGCCGCCGTGCGCGACGGGCCCGACCTCGACGTCGTACCGCTCCCCCACCAGGGAACGTCCGCGGACCTCGCGCTGGCGGATCCGCCGGGTCACTTGGTGCGGTCCTTGAGCTGGTCGTTGAGCACGCCACGACGGATGTCACCGGGACGCAGCTTCGACATCTCGCGCTCGGCGCGCTCCTTGGCCACCGCCGACGACCGGAGCTGGTAGGGCACCGAGATGACCATGACGCCGGGCGTGAACAGCAAGCGTCCCTTGAGCCGCAGGGCGGTCTGGTTGTGCAGCAGCTGTTCCCACCAACGCCCGACGACGTACTCCGGGATGTAGACCGCGACGACGCCGCGCGGGTTCGCGTCCCGGATGCTGCGGGTGTAGTCGACGATCGGCTTGATGATCTCGCGGAAGGGCGAGTAGAGGACCTTCAGCGGTACGTCGATGCCACGGTCGTCCCACTCCTCCATGACCCGGCCGGTCAGCACGGGGTCGGTGTCGACCATGACCGCCTCGAGCACGTTCGGCCGCGCCGCCTTCGCGTAGGCCAGGGCGCGCATCGTCGGCTTGTGCACCTTCGAGACCGCGACGATCGCGTGCACCCGGGTCGGCAGCACCTGGTCGACGTCCTCGACCACGAGCTCGGTCCTGACCTTGTCGTAGTGCCTGCTGATGCCGTGCATGATCGCGTAGAACGCGCCCATCGCCAGGATCGTGATCCAGGCTCCCTCCAGGAACTTCGTGATCACGACGATGACCAGCACGACACCGGTCATCCCGAGACCGAACGTGTTGATGCCGCGGGAGCGCATCATCTTGCGCCGTTCCTGGGGATCTGTCTCGGTCTTCAGGTGCCGGGTCCAGTGCCTGATCATCCCGAGCTGGCTGAGGTTGAACGAGACGAAGACCCCGACGATGTAGAGCTGGATCAGTCGAGTGGGCTGCGCCTCGAAGAGCACGATCAAGATGATCGCCATCACCGCGAGGAACAGGATGCCGTTGCTGTACGCCAGCCGGTCGCCGCGCGAGCCGAGCTGGCGAGGCGCGAGGCCGTCGTGGGCCAGGATCGAGCCGAGCACCGGGAAGCCGTTGAACGCCGTGTTCGCGGCGAGCACCAGGACGATGCCCGTCATCGAGACGACGAAGTAGAAGCCAGGCGAGAAGTCGCTGAAGACGGCGTGGGCGATCTGCGCGATCACCACCCGCTGGTCGAAGCCCTCCGGCACCGGCTCCCCCGCCGCGGTCTGCAGCCGGTCGAGCTCGTGCGGGTCGACGTACTTCAGGCCCATCTGGTTGGCCAGCACGATGACGCTGACCATCATCGTGACCGCGATCACGCCCAGCAGCAGCAGCGTCGTGGCTGCGTTCTTGGACTTCGGCTTGCGGAAGGCGGGCACTCCGTTGGAGATCGCCTCGACACCGGTCAGGGCCGCACAGCCCGAGGAGAACGCCCGGGCCAGCAGAAAGATCAGGCCCATGGTGGTGAGCGGCTCGTCCCAGCCCTCCTGCGGCAGGATCGTGAGGTCGGCGCTCTCCACGTCGGGTAGGTCGCCGGCGAACATGCGCAGGAAGCCCCACAGGCACATGCCGAGGATCGCCATCATGAACAGGTACGTCGGTATGGCGAAGAACGTGCCGGACTCCCGCACACCTCGCAGGTTCAGGGCAGCCAGGACGGCGACCATGATCACCGCCACGGTGACCTCGTTGTGCTGGATCGACGGGATCGCGGCCGCGGCGTACTGCGCGCCCGAAGAGATCGACACTGCGACGGTCAGCACGTAGTCGACGAGCAGCGCGCTCGCCACGGTCATCCCGGCCCGGCGCCCGAGGTTGACGGTCGCCACCTCGTAGTCGCCGCCGCCCGACGGGTAGGCGTGGACCGTCTGCCGGTAGGACGCCACCACGGTGAGCATCACCAGCGCGACACCGAGCGCGACCTTCCAGGACCACGCGTAGGCGGCGACGCCGGCCACGCCCAGCATGATGAAGACCTCGTCGGGCGCGTAGGCCACGGACGACAGAGCGTCGCTGGCGAACACCGGCAGCGCGATGCGTTTGGGTAGCAGCGTCTCGCCGAGCTGCGTGCTCCGCAGCTTGCGGCCCAGAAGTAGTCGTTTCGATACGCCGCTGACACCCACGAGTCGAAAGGCTAGACCAAGCGCCGCGGCGCCGCGGACCGGCGGTCCCGAGGGCGGTGTACCGTCTCCCCCGTGCATGTCGTGATCATGGGTTGTGGCCGCGTCGGTTCCGCGTTGGCGCGGAGCCTCGAGGACCGCAACCACACCGTGTCCATCATCGACAGCAACCCCGACGCCTTCCGTCGGCTCGGCCCGACCTTCAGTGGCACCAAGGTGACCGGGGTGGGCTTCGACCAGGACGTGCTGGAGAAGGCCGGCATCGAGCGAGCGGACGCGTTCGCCGCCGTGTCGAGCGGTGACAACTCCAACATCATCGCGGCCCGCGTGGCCCGCGAGACGTTCGGCATCCAGCAGGTCGTCGCCCGGATCTACGACCCGGGCCGCGCCGAGGTCTACCAGCGGCTCGGCATCACCACCGTGGCCACGGTGAAGTGGACCGCCGACCAGGTGCTGCGCCGGATCCTGCCGGCCGGCGCCGAGCCCGACTTCCGCGACCCGTCGGGCACGATCCGGCTCGACCAGGTCCCGGTCAACGAGGGCTGGGTCGGCCAGCGGACCGTGAAGTTCCAGGAGCAGTCCGGCAGCCGGATCGCCTGGATCGACCGGCTCGGCGAGGGCATGCTGCCCAAGCGCGACACCGTGATCCAGGAGGGCGACCTCCTGCACCTGGTGATGCGCGAGGAGAACGCCGACAAGGTGTACGCCGTCTTCAACGAAGGACCGGAGGCCGACTGATGCGGGTCGCCATCGCCGGAGCGGGAGCCGTGGGCCGCTCGATCGCGCGCGAGCTGATCGGCAACGGGCACCAGGTGCTCCTCATCGACAAGGACCCCGCCGCGCTCAAGCCGGAGCGGGTCCCCGACGCCGAGTGGCTGCTCGCCGACTCGTGCGAGCTCTCCTCGCTCGAGGAGTCCCGCATGGAGACCTGCGACGTGGTCATCGCCGCGACCGGTGACGACAAGGTCAACCTGGTCACTTCGCTGCTGGCCAAGACCGAGTTCGCCGTGCCACGCACCGTCGCCCGGGTGAACCACCCCAACAACGAGTGGCTCTTCACCGAGGCCTGGGGCGTCGACGTCAACGTCTCGACCCCGCGGATCATGTCCGCGCTGGTCGAGGAGGCCGTCACCGTGGGCGACCTGGTCCGGCTTTTCACGTTCCGTCAGGGCAACGCGAACCTGGTCGAGATGACGCTGCCGGCGGACTCGCCGTACGTCGGCAAGCCCTGCGGCCTGATCCCCTGGCCGGAGAACTGCTCGCTGGTGACGATCCTGCGGGACGGCCAGGTCTACACGCCGGACGGCGAGCAGCCGATCGAGGCCGGGGACGAGCTGCTGTTCGTCGCCGCCGCGGACTCCGAGGCCGAGCTGCAGACGCTGCTGGCGCCGGAGCAGCACTCCGCCTGAGTCGGGCCTGAGTCGGGCTCGAGCCGCGCCTGAGCCCGGACCGTCAGGCCAGCTCGGGCTCGTGGTCGGGGTCGACCGGCGTGCGGTCGCGGGCGAGCAGCCACACCATCCCGCCGAGCGCGGCGAGCTGGAGCGGCCAGCCCATCAGGATCTTGCTGATCCCCAGGGCCGCGATGTAGGACCCGGCATCGTCTGCAGCCCGGCCGCCCAGGTAGATGGGCAGCTGGACGGCCACCCGGACGACGCAGGGCGCGACCAGCATCCAGGTCAGGTTGCGGCACAGCCGGACGATCTGCTCGTCCTTGTGCCAGGCGGTCGGGTCCCCCGCGACGCTGCCGACCATGAACCCGACGATCGGCCAGCCGATCACGATGGTGAACGTCATCACGACCGCGTAGCCGCCGTTGTAGATGAGCCCGGGCAGGAAGTAGGCGAGCGCGTTGTCCGACGCGTCCCCGCCACCCTGCGCGCTGCGGTAGGCGAACAGCGCGCCGATGCCGATGCCGACCAGGCTGTTGATCACGAACTGGGGCGTGCTGCGCTGCACGAGCCGCACCACGAGCAGGACGACCGCCGCGGACACGCTGATGGTCAGCGCCAGCCGCAGGTCCTTGGTGGTCAGGTAGGTGACGGTGAAGGCGATCGTCGGTACGGCCGCCTCGAGCATGCCCCGCTTGCCGCCGAGCGCCTTGGCCAGCTGCATGCGGACCACCGACTCGACGGTCTCGTGCGCCGCCGAGTGTGACTCGGTGTGCGACGCCGAGACGTCTCCGTGGGACACCTGCTACCTCAGCTCGTATCGGGGGTTGAACATCACGCGGTGGAAGTCCTGCGCCCCGATGCGCCCGACGACCCGGATCTGTCGGCCCGGCTCGATCCCGGCGATGCGACGCCGGCCGAGCCAGATGACGGTGATGACGCCGGAGCCGTCGTACAGCTCGGCCTCGAGCGCGGGAACACCACCCCGCGGCCGCAACGTGACGGTGCGGAGGCTGCCCTGGATGTCGACCCGCTCGCGGTCCTTGGCCTCGCTGATCGGGCAGCAGCCCGCCTTGGCGACGTCCTTCTGCAGCTCGACGGCCTCCTGGTCATGGCCGCTCGCCCAACGGTTCAGCCCCTTGCGGAGCCGCTCCCTCACCTCTGACATGTCTTCAGCCTAACCAGCCGTCACAGCGCCGGCGGTCGATCTCAGTCCTCGCCCTGCAGCAGCTCGGCCGGAACCGTCAGCGGCAGCGGCTCGCCGGGGGCGTGCGGCTGGTCCCCGCGACGCACGATCACGTCGCGCAGCGACGACTCGATGAGCCCGTCCTCGGCCGGCTCGAGGGCCGGCTGGCCGAAGAGGGTGGCGCGCAGCATCCAGCGGGGGCCGGGGATGCCGAAGACGCGCGACGGCTGGGTGCCGGACTGGCCGTCCGGGGTGGTCATGGTGAGCACCACGCGCAGCTCGGGACCCCACGGGCCCTCCGCCTCGGTGGCGGTGCCGCCCCGACGGCTCACCTCGGCGGCGATCTGCGAGCGGACGTCCTCCCAGATGTCGCCGTGGCGCGGCGCCGCGAAGGCCCTCAGCTCGACAGCGCCCTCCTCGGCGGCCAGGACGACGGCCACGACATGGCCGTGCTGCTCGTCGACCTGGAGCTGGACCTCGAGACCGTCCCGCGGCGTGATCACCAGGCTGCCGAGGTCGACCTTCGTCGGGTCACCCTCGGTCAGCTGCACCTCGGAGATGTCCCAGGGACCATCGGCGCGCGGGCCGGCCGGGGCCTCGGGGGCCTCCGCCGAGACGACGTCGGCCGGCGTGGCCTCGGCCTGCTCGTGGTCGGACTTCTTCCGTCGGAACTTCACTGCTTCTCCTCGATCTCAGGCTCTGGGGGCGGGAGGGCCGGAGACGCGCTCCACGAACCCACCGGTGGAACCGTACCCGCCGTCGCCCCGCACCGACTCCGGCAGGCGGTCGACCTCGACGAACCGGGCGCGCTCGACCTGCTGGATGACCAGCTGGGCGATGCGGTCGCCGCGGGCGAGCTTCACCGGATCGCGGGGGTCGAGGTTGATCAGCATCACCTTCACCTCGCCGCGGTAGCCCGCGTCGACGGTGCCGGGAGCGTTGACGATCGACACCCCGAACCGCGCAGCCAGGCCGGACCGGGGGTGCACCAGGGCGACGTACCCCTCGGGCAGCGCCAGGGAGATGCCGGTCGGCACCAGGGCCCGCTCACCGGGCTCGAGCAGGACGTCGACGGTGGTGGTCAGGTCGGCGCCTGCGTCGCCGGGGTGTGCGTAGGACGGCAGCGGGACCTCGGCGTCCAGGCGGCTGATCAGGATCTCGACCATGCTGCCGACCCTACCGACCACCGGGGACCGTCCGAGTGTCAGGATTGCCGCGTGAGCACGAACCCCGGCCTCGTCGACTACGACGAGCGCCTGCATGTCCCCCTGCGCTGGTGGGCGCTGCTGACCATGTTCCTCGCGACCGTGCTGCTCGCGTTCCTCGTGGCCACCCCCGCCTGGGTCGCCTTCGGCGTCACCGGGACGCTGTCCCTGATCGTCGTCGGGGTCCTCGTCGGGTACGGCGCTGCGCGCGTCTCGGTCCACGACGGGACGTTCCGCGCGGGCCGCGCGCAGATCCCCGTCGCGCTGCTGGGCGTCCCGGTGCCCCTCGACGCCGCCGCCAGCCACCGGCTGGCCGGGGTCGACGCCGACGCACGGGCCTACCTGCTGCTGCGGCCCTACGTGAAGCGCTCGGTGCAGGTGCCGGTGCAGGACCCGGCCGACCCCGCGCCGTACTGGCTGGTCTCGACCAGGCGCCCCGACCGGCTGGCCGCTGCCCTCACCGCGGCTGCGTCCGTGCGACAGGGCTGATCCGCCCCGGACTGGGTACGTCTGCACCTGACACACTGGCGAACGAAGCAGTCCAACGAAGGAGTGAGTGGTGGCAGGATCGAAAGTGTGGTCGGCGATGGGCCTGGCCTCGACGGTGGGCGCCACGATCGCGGCCCGCAAGGCCCTGACGACCACCTGGAAGGTCGCGACCGGCAAGAAGCCGCCGGTCAACCCGGCGCACCCGGACGTGTCGCTCGGCGAGGCAGTCGCCTGGGCCACCGTCAGCGGCGTCGCCGTCGGCCTGGCCCGGATGCTCGCCTCCCGCAAGGCCGCCGAGTACTACCGCAAGTCCACCGGGCACCTGCCGGCGAACCTCGAGGACGTCGAGGTCTGAGGTGCGCGCGGCGGACCGCCGCACAGCAGAGAACGCGAAGAGGCCGGCCCCTGACGGGGCCGGCCTCTTCGCGTTCTGCTGATCAGGCGCAGTCGCGGCAGATCATCTTCTTCGCGTCCGCGAGCTGGCTGCGGTGGTGCACCAGGAAGCAGTTCATGCAGGTGAACTCGTCGTCCTGGCGCGGTCGGACCTCCACCGCGAGCTCCTCGTGGGAGAGGTCGGCTCCGGGCAGCTCGAACGACTCGGCCGCCTCGGCCTCGTCCTCGTCCACCTTCCCGGAGTTCTTGTCGTGCCGGCGAGCCTTGAGCTCTTCGAGGCTCTCTTCGCTCTGGTCTTCCTCGTTCTTCCGAGGAGCGTCGTAGTCAGTTGCCATGTGCTTCTCCTGGCCCCGTGTTCATCATCTCGGTCGCATCGCTTCAACGTCTTGGGTGCGAGGCGGATTGTGCACCATGCGAGCCATGGTTTGCACGGTCATCCCACGTGTTGTCGCTGACGTCACAGATCCGCCGGGAGGCCAACGGGTGGGGAGGGTGAACTATTCCCTCAGGAAGCCCGATCTCCTGACCAGATCGGAAAAGTCCTCGAACGCCCCGATCGGGGCCGCGACGACGCAGTCCTTGCCCCCGACGCCGGTGTGCACGGCGACCCGTGCCCCGGCCTCGCTGGCCACCAGACCGCCCGCTGCCAGGTCCCACTCGTTGAGCCCCTCCTCGACGTAGGCGTCGATCCGGCCGGCGCCGAGCCAGCACAGGTCGAGCGCCGCCGAGCCGAGCCGGCGGATGTCGCGGACCTCGGGCATCATCACCGCGGCCGCCCGGGACTGCAGGATCCGGACCTCCCGCTCGTAGTTGAACCCGGTCGCGACCAGCTGTTCCCCCGGGGTGGCCGTCGTCCGCACCGCGAGCCGGTTCCCGTCGCACCAGGCGCCCCCGCCCCGGGTCGCGGTGAAGCACTCCCCCTTGGCCACGTCCACGACGACCCCGGCGACCACCTCGTCGCCGACCCGTGCCGCGATCGAGACGGCGTAGTGCGGGATGTCGTAGAGGAAGTTCACGGTGCCGTCGATCGGGTCGACCACCCAGGTGACGCCGCTCGTCGAGGTCTCGTCGCCGCCCTCCTCGCCGACGAAGCCGTCGTCGGGGCGGGCCTCGAGCAACCGCCGGTGGATCAGCTCCTCGGTGGCCCGGTCGGCCTCGGTCACCACGTCGACCGGGCTGGACTTGGTCGCCGCCACCGTCACCCCCGCGCGACGGCGCTGGGCCACCAGCTCGGCGGCCTCGACGGCGACGTCGCGGGCCAGCGAGACGAGGGCTTTCGGGTCCACGGCCACGTCAGTCCTGGCCGCAGAGGGCGGGACGGGGACCGCGCGCGTTGGCGCAGCAGCCGGCCGGGCAGACGTCCCACGAGGCGGGCCGGGCGCCGACGGCCTTGCGGCGCACCTCGAGCCCACGCTCGGTGGCGGCGCGCTCGACGAGCAGGTCACGGACCATCGCGACGAAGCGCGGATCCACCCCGGCGGTCGCGGCGCGGGCGAACTCGAGCCCGAGCTTCTCCGCCGTGCCGGCGGCCTCGGTGTCGAGGTCGTAGATGACCTCCATGTGGTCGGAGACGAAGCCGATCGGCACCACCACCGTCGCCCGGGCTCCGTCCGCGGCGAGCTCCTCGAGCCGGTCGTTGACGTCGGGCTCGAGCCACGGCACGTGCGGCGGACCGGAGCGCGAGCAGTAGACGAGCTCGTGGGCGTAGCGCAGCCCGGTCTCCTGGCGCACGCGCTCGACGATCTCCTCCATCACGGAGCCGTGCTGGGCGACGTAGGCGCCGCCGTCCGGTCCGCTGGCGTCGTTCATGGCCAGCGGGATCGAGTGGGTGACGAAGAGCAGGTGCGCGTCGTGCCGGACCGCCTCCCCCAGGTCCGCGAGCGCGGCCAGGGTGGCGTCGACCATGGACTCGATGAAGCCGGGGTGGTTGTAGTAGTGCCGGAGCCGGTCGAGCCGCGGTGCACCCGGGCCGACCTCGGCGACGGCGTCGGCGAGGTTCTCGCGGTACTGCCGGCAGCCCGAGTAGGACGAGTAGGCGCTCGTCACCAGGCAGGCCGCGCGCTTGATCCCGTCCGCCTCCATCTGCCGGAGCGTGTCGGCGAGGTAGGGGTCCCAGTTGCGGTTCCCCCAGTAGACGGGGACGTCGATGCCGTTGGTCCGCAGGTCCTCCTCGACCGCCCCGATCAGCTCCCGGTTCTGGTCGTTGATCGGGCTCTTCCCCCCGAAGAGGAAGTAGTGCTCCCCGACCTCCTCGAGCCGTTCCCGGGGGATCCCGCGGCCACGGGTGACGTTCTCCAGGAAGGGGACGACGTCCTCCGGGCGCTCCGGTCCCCCGAAGGAGACCAGCAGCAGGGCGTCGTACGGCGCGATGTCGGGGACGGTCATGCGGACCATCCTAGGAACACTCCCCCAACCTAGGATCGGTCAGTGATCACGACCTACCGCCGGGTGCTGTCGCTGCCCGGTGCCCTGGCGTTCTCGATGAGCGGGCTGGTCGCCCGGCTGCCGATCTCGATGGTGAGCCTGGGCATCGTGCTGCTGGTGTCGACCCGGACCGACTCCTACGGTTTCGCGGGGGCGGTCTCCGCGTCGTACGTCGTGGCCGCGTCGGTCTTCGCGGTGGTCCAGGGCAGGATCGGCGACCGGCTCGGCCAGCGCCGGCTGATGCTCCCCGCGATCAGCGTGTTCGCCGCCTCTCTGGCCCTGCTGATGGCGGCGGTGGAGTGGTCCTGGGGGCCCGCACCCACCCTGCTCTTCGCCTTCCTCGCCGGGGCCGCCCAGCCGCAGATCGGCTCGTTCGTCCGCGCCCGCTGGTCCTACGTCGCGCGCGACCGATCCCTGCTGCAGACCGCCTTCGCGTTCGAGGCGGTGGTCGACGAGACCGTGTTCATGGTCGGACCGACCGTGGTGACGCTGCTGGCGACAGGGGTGCACCCGTTGGCGGGGCTCACCGCCGCGCTGCTTGCCGGCGTCGTCGGCACGCTTGCCCTGGTGGCACAGCGGCGGACCGAGCCACCCCCGCACCCGCGGCACCCCGACCGCGTGCAGCGCCCTGGCCTGCCGTGGCGCCTGCTGGCGCCCCTGACCGTCGCGGCCGCGGCGATGGGCGCGCTCTTCGGCGCCAGCGAGGTGGCCACCGTGGCGTTCTCCGAGGAGCTGGGGAACAAGGCCGCGAGCGGCCCCCTGCTTGCCGTCTGGGCGCTGGGCAGCCTGCTCTCTGGGCTGGTCACCGGGGCGCTGACCTGGCGCGCGCACATCGGGACCCGGTTCCGGTGGGGCACCCTGTTCCTGGCCGCGTCGATGCTCCCGCTTCCGTTCGTCGAGGGGTTCGCCCCGATGGTGGCGATCCTCTTCCTGGCCGGCTTCGCCATCTCCCCCACGCTGATCGCGCTGACCGCCTGGGTCGAGGAGATCGTCCCGTCGGCCCGGCTGACCGAGGGGATGGCCCTGATCAGCACCGGCATCACCGCCGGGGTCGCGCCGGGTGCGGTGCTGGCCGGCACGGTGATCGACGCTGCCGGTGCCGGGCCGAGCTACTGGGTGGCCGCCGGTGCGGGTGGTGTCGCCGCGCTGTGCGCCTTGCTGACCCTGGGCGGGCGGCCGGTCACTGCGGCGGACGCATCGCCCAGCGGATCGTCCGGGTGACGACCTCCCCCGCCGTCCGCACGACGACCGCCTCGGTGAGCGGCAGGTAGGGCAGCACCAGCTTCCGCCGGGCCCAGCGCGGCAACAGGCTCACCGCGGCTGCGGCCAAAGCGGTGTAGGGCAGCCGGGCCGGCAACGGCAGCGGCGGGTGCAGCAGCAGGAAGCGGGCGGTCTCGCGCGCCGCGGGGGTGGACACGAGCTCCGGGCGGTACGCCGCCAGCTGCTGCCGCAGCTCGGCCTCGCTGCGGGGCACGTCGACCGCTCCGAGCTCCTCGGCGACCCGGGCGGCCTCCGCCACGTAGCGGTCCCGGCCCGCCTGGTCGAGCGGCCGGGCGCCGTACTTCTGGTGCGCCGCGAGGAAGCTGTCGATCTCCGCGACGTGCACCCACCGCAGCAGGTGCGGGTCCGAGGCGGCGTACGGGCGACCGTCCGGGGCGACGCCGACGACCGTCTCGTGCACGCGTCGCACCGCACCGGCCATCCGGCTCGCGTCGGCGGCGGTCCCGAACGTGGTGACCGCGAGGAAGTGGCTGGTGCGCTGGAGTCGGCCCCAGGGGTCGCCCTCGAAGCCGGAGTGGTCCATGACGCCGGCGATGGCCAGCGGGTGCAGCGACTGGAGCAGCAGCGCCCGGATGCCCCCGACGAACATCGACGCGTCGCCGTGCACCTGCCGCACCGGGCTGTCCTCGCTGAACCACCGCTCCCCCGGGGTCCCGTGGATCCGGTCCCGCCGCGCCGGGCCCTCCGGCCCCGCGACGCGCGCGAACAGCCGGTCGCCCAGGTTCCGGCGGACGTCTGAGACCACGGGGATCGCCACGTGTCGAGTATGCCGGGGCGGCAGAAGGGCCGGGCGGCTACGCTCGCTTGCATGGCGATCAGCGGCACCACCTGGGCGAACTGGTCCGGGCTCGCCGAGTCCCGGCCCACCTCGGTGCTGGCACCCTCCGACACCGGCGAGGTCGTCGACGCGGTCGTGGCCGCCCGCCGCCGGGGGCTGACCGTGAAGATGGTCGGCTCCGGTCACTCCTTCACCGACATCGCGGTCGGCAACGGCCTGCTGCTGCGGCCGGACCGACTCAGCGGGATCACCGCAGTCGACCGCGACGCGATGACCGTGACCGTGCTCGCCGGCACCCCGCTGCACGTCCTCAACGCACGGCTCTCCGGCCTCGGCCTGGGGCTGCACAACATGGGCGACATCGACCGGCAGACCGTGGCCGGGGCGATCTCGACCGGCACCCATGGGTCGGGCGGGCATTGGGCGTCGCTGTCCTCGCAGGTCGCCGCCCTGCAGCTGGTGACCGGGGACGGGTCGGTCGTCACCGTCAGCCAGGAGCAGGACCCCGACCTGTTCTCCGCCGCCAAGGTCGGGCTCGGGGCACTCGGCATCCTCACCGAGGTCACGTTCCTGGTCGAGCCCGAGTTCCGGCTCACCGCGACCGAGACGCCGATGTCCTGGCGCGACCTGGTCGACGGGTTCGACGAGCTCGTCCAGAAGCACCACCACGTCGACGTGCACTGGTTCCCCCGGACCGACCGGGCCCTGGTGAAGCGCAACGACCGGACCCTCGACGAGGCGCGGCCGCTGTCGCGCGTGCGCGCCTTCCTCGACGACGACCTCCTGGAGAACAAGGTCTTCGGCCTGATGCAGGGCGTCGGCAACGTCGCTCCCCGGAGCATCCCGACGCTGAACCGGCTGGCGTCCCGGGCGCTGACCGGCCGCACCTACACCGACATCGCACCCCGGGTCTTCGTGGCCGACCGCCGCGTCCGGTTCCGGGAGATGGAGTACGCCGTCCCGCGCGAGGCCGGCATGGCGGCCCTCGTCGAGGCCCGGCGCCTGATCGACCGCTCCGACTGGCCGATCAGCTTCCCCGTCGAGGTCCGGGCCGCCCCGGCCGACGACTCCTGGCTGTCCGGCTCCTACGACCGGGCCTCGACCTACCTCGCCTTCCACGTCAACGCCCGGACCGACCACCGCGCGTACTTCGGCGCGGTGGAGCGAGTGCTGCGCGAGCACGGCGGGCGGCCGCACTGGGGGAAGCTGCACACGCGCACCGCCGCGGACCTGGCCCCGGAGTTCCCCCGCTGGGCCGACTTCGCGGCGGTCCGCGACCGGGTCGACCCGGACCGGCTGTTCACCAACCGCTACCTCGACCAGGTGCTCGGTCCGTGACCCGCCCGGTTCCCGAGAAGCCCGGGCCCGGCCAGGAGTCGGTCTGGGACTACCCGCGCCCGCCGCGGATCGAGCGGTCCTCCGAGCACCTCGAGGTGGTCCTCGGCGGCATCACGATCGCGGCGACCGACGCGTCGTACCGTGTGCTGGAGACCAGCCACCCGCCCACCTACTACCTGCCCCGCGAGGCGTTCCTGCCCGGCTCGCTGCGCCCGGCCGCCGGCTCGTCGTTCTGCGAGTGGAAGGGGACGGCGTCCTACCTCGACGTGGTCGGGGGTACGACGGTCGCGCCGCGTGCCGCCTGGACCTACCCCGACCCGACCTCCGCGTTCGCGGCGATCGTCGACCACGTCGCGGTCTACCCCGGCCTGATGGACCGCTGCACCGTCGACGGCGAGACCGTGGCCCCCCAGCCCGGCGGGTTCTACGGCGGCTGGGTCACCTCGCGGGTCGTCGGGCCGTTCAAGGGCGGTCCCGGCACGCAGGGATGGTGACTCAGGTGCTGGAGGCACCCGCCGGCCGGGGGGCGTTCCAGCCGCGACGCATCGCGAGCAGCCGCCAGCTGATGCACACCGCCGCCGCCGGCCCCGCGATCACCGAGGTGGCCATCCCGGCCTCGGAGCCGACCACCGCGATCACCGCCCCCACGAAGGCAGGGGTCGCGTAGAGCTCGCCGCGCAGCACCACCGGCACCCGGCCGGTGAGCATGTCGCGGAGGATGCCGCCCCCGATCCCGGTGAGCATCCCCATCAGCGCCGCGGGCAGCGGGCCGAGGCCGAAGGCGAGCGCCTTCAGCGCCCCGGTGACGCAGAACAGCCCGAGCCCGGCGGCGTCGAAGACGTTCACCAGGCGCTCGCGCCGCCCCAGGGCCGGGTGGAACCAGAAGGTGACCAGCCCGGCCGCCACAGGCACCAGCAGGTAGCGCCAGTCGGCGAGCGCCGCCGGAGGCACCGCCCCGATCAGCACGTCGCGCAGGAACCCGCCACCCAGGCCGGTGATCCCGGCCAGCACCAGCACGCCGAAGATGTCGAGCTCCTTGCGGACCGCGACGAGCCCGCCGGAGAGGGCGAAGACGAAGATCCCGACGAGGTCCAGAACCGTGAGTACGACGCTCGGCTCGGCCGCTGCGTGAGGCATGCCGGCAAGGCTAGGCCATCCGGACCCGTCTCCGGGGCACGCGGATGGCACAACGCGCGTGCGGCTACCCGCCGGGGCTCACCCCCTGAAGTAGGCTCGGCGGAACGGAACGAAAACCCTCAAGGAGCGAACGCCGGTAATGAAGGATCAGGACCTCACGCTCGTGGGGCTGACCGAGGACAAGACGAAGCTGGTCCTGGTCAGTGACACAGGCGAGGAGTTCACCCTTCCTGCCGACGCGAAGCTCCGGGCCGCCCTCCAGGGCGACCACGCACGACTCGGCCAGTTGGAGATGAAGATGGAGAGTGCCTTGCGGCCCCGCGACATCCAGGCACGCATCCGCGGCGGCGAGTCGCCCGAGAGCGTCGCCGCCGCGGCTCAGACCACGATCGACAAGATCATGGGCTACGCCACCCCGGTGCTCGCCGAGCGTGCGCACATCGCCGACCGCGCGCAGCGTGCGTCCGTGCGCCGTAAGGCCGGCGAGGGTTCGAGCCGGTTGCTGGGCGACGCGGTCGCCGAGCAGCTCCGCAGCCGCAACGTCGACCCCGGCACCGTGGCCTGGGACGCCTGGCGCCGTGAGGACGGCCGCTGGACGCTCGTGGCCGACTACCGCACGGGCAACGCCGCCAAGCACGCCGAGTTCGTCTTCGACGCTCCCGGACGCTACGTCGTCGCCGAGGACGACGAGGCCCGCTGGCTCGTCGGCGAAGGCCCGGCCGCCTCCGACCGGCCGGCCGCCCCCTCCACGCCGACCCCGCCCTCGGCCGCCCGCCGGCTCTCCTCGGTCAGTTCCGACGAGGAGCTGCCCCTCGGCGAGGACGCGATCGAGCTGGTCACGGACGCCGAGCCGACCGTCGACCTCACCGCCACCGCACGCGCCGTCCGCTCCGCCGACCCCGAACCGCGGGGCGACGACGTGGGCGTCGGCACCGGCGACGCCGACTGGATCGCCACGCAGGCCTCCGACCGCCCGGCCGCCCCGGCTGCTCCGGCCGCCGAAGCCGAGCCGGAGCAGGCCGAGGAGCCCGAGCCCGAGCCGACCCGCAAGCCCGCCCGCAAGGCCCGCGGCCGCGCCTCGGTGCCGAGCTGGGACGAGATCATGTTCGGCGGCGGCAAGCAGGAGTGACCGGCGTCGCGCGCCGGGGTCTGGACAGCGAAGTTACCCATCGGTAGCCTCGACTGCATGTCGTACTTCGTCACCGGCGCGACCGGGTTCATCGGTCGGCACCTCGTCCAGGAGCTGCTCGACAATCGGAAGGGCGAGATCTTCGTCCTGGTGCGCGAGTCCTCACGCCCGCGGCTGGACGCACTGCTGCGCACCTGGGGCGACGCCGCCTCCCGCATCACCCCCGTCGTCGGGGACCTCGGCCGGCCGCACCTCGGCATGACCGAGCAGTGGCTCGAGGAGCACCGCGGCACGATCGACCACTTCTTCCACCTCGCGGCGATCTACGACATGACCGCCTCGTCGGAGCTCAACGAGCAGCTCAACGTCGGCGGCACCCGCCAGGCGGTCCGGCTGGCGGAGGAGCTCGACGCGGGGGTGTTCCACCAGGTGTCGTCCGTGGCCGCGGCCGGCGACTACTACGGCACCTTCGACGAGACGATGTTCGACGTGGGCCAGGCGCTGCCGTCGCCCTACCACCGCACCAAGTTCGAGTCCGAGAGGATCGTCCGCGAGGAGTGCGGCGTGCCGTGGCGCGTCTACCGTCCCGCGGTCGTCGTCGGCCACTCCGAGACCGGCGCCATGGACAAGATCGACGGCCCCTACTACTTCTTCCCGCTGTTCAAGCGGATGCGTGACTCGCTCCCCTCCTGGCTGCCGGTGCTGGGCATGGACCTCGGCGACACCAACGTGGTGCCGGTCGACTACGTCGCGAAGGCGATGGACCACATCGCCCACCAGCCCGGCCTGGACGGTGAGGCCTTCCACCTCGTCAACCCCGAGCCGCAGCCGACCGTCGAGGTCGTGAACACGTTCGCCGCGGCCGCGAAGGCGCCGACGTTCTCGGTGCCGGTCGACCGGCGGATCACCGGCGTGCTGCCGACGAACCTGCTGCCCCGGGCGCTGCGGCCCAGCGGCCTGGTCAGCAACGCGTTGCGGACCCCGCCGGTGCAGCTCGCGCTGCGCGAGACGATCGGGCGTCTCGGCGTACCGCCGGAGGTGCTCGAGCACGTCTCCTTCCCCACCACGTTCGCGTCCCGGCGCACCGAGCGAGCGCTGGCCGGCTCCGGGATCTCGTGCCCTGACCTGGAGAGCTACGCCCTGCGACTGTGGAACTACTGGGAGGAGCACCTCGACACCGACACGGCGCGTGACGCCGACGTGGTGAAGACCCTCAAGGGCCGCACCGTCGTCATCACCGGCGCGTCGTCGGGCATCGGCAAGGTCACCGCGCTCAAGGTGGCGCAGGCCGGCGGCGTGCCGGTCCTCGTCGCGCGCGGCAAGGACAAGCTCGAGGAGACCAAGGCCGAGATCGAGCTCGCCGGCGGGACCGCGTTCGTCTACGGCTGCGACCTCTCCGACCTCGCCGCGATCGATGCCCTGTGCGAGCAGATCAACGCCGAGCACGAGACCGTCGACTACGTGGTCAACAACGCCGGCCGCTCCATCCGGCGCTCGCTGGCGCTGAGCCACGACCGGTTCCACGACTTCGAGCGCACCATGCAGCTCAACTACTTCGGCGCCATCCGGCTCGTGATGGGCCTGCTGCCCAAGATGCGCGACCAGCAGCGCGGGCACATCGTCAACGTCAGCTCGATCGGCGTGCAGACCAACCCGCCCCGGTTCAGCGCGTACGTCGCCTCCAAGGCCGCGCTCGACTCCTGGAGCAACGTGGTCAGCTCCGAGCTGATCGGCGACGGGATCGGGTTCACCACGATCCACATGCCGCTGGTGAAGACGCCGATGATCGCGCCGACCAAGATCTACGACAAGTTCCCCACGATCACCCCGGCGCAGGCCGCCGACATGGTGATCGATGCGCTCGTCGACCGGCCGCACGAGATCAACACCGCCCTCGGCACGCTCGGCGCCGTGGCGCACAACCTGGCCCCGAAGACGTCGTTCAGGCTGCTGCACCTGGCCTACCAGGTGTTCCCCGACTCGGCCGCGGCGCGCGCCGACGTCGACGAGGACGCTCCGGACGGTCCCACCCCGCAGCAGCTGCTTCTCGCCAAGCTGCTCAAGGGCGTCCACTGGTGATCTCGCCCGGAATCGGGCATCCTGGTCGCACCATGCATGACCTGTGTTGTCGCTGTCGCTGACACCAGCCGCCTCCCGGCTGGTGTGCCTCCCGTTGCCCCCATCGACCGGACAGCTGGCGCGACCGAGCAGGAGCTCCTCCGCATGGACACCCCCGACCTCACCTTCTCCACCTGGACCACCGACCTGAGCCGACGCGGCTTCGGGGTCCTCGCCGCGAGTCATGCCGTGCCCGTCCAGCTCTGGCTGGTCACGCCCGACGACGCGGTCCTGCACCTGCTCGCCCGGGGCACGCGCGTGACCCTGCGGGCCTACGCGACCACCGACCTGACCGCCATGGTGCTGCGCTCCGAGTGCGACTGCGAGGAGCACCGGACCGCCGGCGCCGGCGTCCGCACGGTGCTGGCCCCGGGTGCGCAGCCGCTCGCGGAGGTGGTCTTCGACGGTGCGGCCGAGCGTGGCTGGCGCGGCTGCGAGGCGGGGCTGCTCGACATCGCCTCGGCGGCGGAGATCTTCGAGGGGCTGCTGGCCGCCCTCGCTGCGGGTGCCGCCACCCCGGACGCCGCGGTCGCCTGAGCGGGGCGAGGAGCCGGGGGTTGGACCCCTGGGAGAACACCAACCCCCGGCCCTCGTTCCGGAACCGACGCCTCCGGGAGACCCGGTCGACGCCGGCATCGGGCCGCTGCGGACCTCACCCCCGTAGAGGTCGGTCCGGCACAGGGGTAACGAGCAAACGCGCCCGAGGTCACGCGGGGCGGCGCCCTAGGCGCCCGTCGCCACCGGTCGGTCGGGGTCGCTGACCCACTCGCTCCAGGAGCCGGGATACAGCGCCGCGTCGACGCCCAGCCGGCGCAGGGTGAACACCGTGTGGGTCGCGGTCACCCCCGAGCCGCAGTAGACGCCGACCTCCCGGTCGGTCCCTATTCCGGCCTGCTCGTAGAGCTCCCGGGCGTCGTCGAGCCCCCGGAACCGCGTCGTGCCGGCGTGCTGGGCGGCCAGGTTGACCGTCGTGAACGGCGCGTTGAGGGCGCCGGGGATGTGGCCGGCCACCGGGTCGATCGGCTCGGACTCCCCCCGGAAGCGCTCGGGCGCACGTACGTCGACCAGCACCCCGTCCCGCGCGACCCGGGCCGCGCCCGCGTCGTCCAGCACCGACAGGTGGCCGGGGTCGATCCGGAAGGTCCCCGGCGCAGGCACCACCTCACCGGCGTCCACCGGCCCGCCCGTGCCCAGGTAGCCGCTCCAGCCCCCGTCGAGCACCCGGACGTCGGGATGCCCGTAGTAGGTCAGCAGCCACCAGGCCCGGGTCGCGCCGGTCCCCAGCCAGTCGTCGTAGACCACGACGGTCTGGTCGCGGCTGACCCCGCAGCGGCGCATCGCGGCGCCGAAGCGCTCGGGGTCCGGCAGCGGGTGCCGGCCGCGGGACCCGTCGCCGACCGGGTCGGCGAGGTCGGCGTCGAGGTCGACGAACACCGCCCCGGGGACGTGGCCGGCGAGGTACTGCGCGCGGCCGTCGGTGCGGCCGAGCTGGTAGCGCACGTCGAGCAGCCGTGCGTACGGCGCCACGGCGTGCAGCTGCTCCGCCGCAAGCAACGGGTCGGGTCGATGGCCGTCCATGACGCGAGTATGGCGGTTCAGATGCGGGAGTCGCCGAAGGGCAGCGGGTCGCCGATCATCGAGACCGCCTGGGCCCGGCTCGCGGTGAGGCCGCGCCGGTGGTGCTGGCGGCAGAGCACCTCGTAGCCGACCACGGGCGCCTCTCCCCCGGCCGGTCTCGCGGCCTCGCCGTCGCCCATGTCGCCGACGACGATCACCTCCCCCTCGGTGACCATCACGCCGTTCTCGGTGCGGGCGTTGTGGGTGGCCCGCTTGCCGCACCAGCACAGCGCCTCGACCTGGAGCACGTTCATCCGGTCGGCGAGCTCGACGAGCCGGGCCGACCCCGGGAACAGCGAGCTGCGGAAGTCAGTGAGGATGCCGAAGGCGAAGACGTCGATCTGCAGCTCGTCGACCACCCGGGCCAGCTGCTCGATCTGGGCCGCGGCGTAGAACTGCGCCTCGTCGGCGATCACGTAGTCGATCCGGGCGCCCTGGGTCAGCGCGTCGACGACGTACTTCCAGAAGTCGAAGTCCGCGGTGACCTCGATCGCGTCGTGCTGGAGCCCGAGCCGGCTGGACAGCGTCGCCGCCCCGGCACGGTCGTGGCTGGTGAAGATCCGGCCCTGCCGCCCGCGCACGGCGTGGTTGTGGTTCGTCTGGAGCGCGAGGGTCGACTTCCCGGAGTCCATGGTCCCGGTGAAGAACTGCAGTTCAGCCACGGGGCGGAATCATGCCATGCCGGTCAGAGCACGATGACGGGGATCAGCATCTCCGCCGGCGTGAGCGAGCCGTGCAGGCCCACCAGGGTGGTCTCGTAGGCGAAGGCGGTGCTGCTCATCACCGAGAAGTCGCCGCGGGAGGCGACGACGACGTCACCGAGGCGGGGTCGTACGGCGGCCTCCACGGGGCCGAACCAGCCACGGTCGATCGCCTCGTCGCGGGCGAGGACCTCGGCCCGGTCGCCGAGCACGCCGCGCCACGCCGCGAGCACGTCGTCGCCGGCGCCGGACCGGCAGTAGAGGTGACGGAACCGCGCCTCGCCGCCGAGCAGGAAGACACCGGCCTCGAGCTCGGGGTGCTCGGCCACGTCGAGCCGGCTCTCCGCCGGGGAGTCGACCATGCCGTGGTCGGCCACGACCACGATCCGCGTGGCGTCGGGCAGCGACTCGCGCAGGTGCTCGGCGGCCGCGTCGATCATCGACAGCTGCTGCTCCCACTGCGGCGAGGCGACACCGTAGCGGTGCCCGGTCCAGTCGAGGTCGCCGTCGTAGAGGTAGGTCAGCGCGGGCTTCCGGTCGGCCGCGGCCTGCACGGCGGCGAGCCGTTCCCCGACCCGGTCCGCGCCCACGAAGTCCGCACCGCGGAACCCGGCGATGGTGAGCCCGGAGCCCTCGAATTCACGTTTGTTGACCACGGTGGTGTGCACGCCCGCGGCCGACAGCCGGTCGAAGGCGGTGCGGTGCGGCTGCCACTCGCGCGCGTCCACCTTGGAGCTCCAGAAGAGCGCGTTGAGCAGGTCCTCGGTGCCGGGGATCCGGCTCGTGAAGCCGACCACTCCGTGGCTGCCCGGGACGAGGCCGGTGCCGAAGGAGGTGAGGCTGGTCGCCGTGGTCGAGGGGACGCCGACCGTTGCCGGCGTGCCGAGGTGTGCGTGCAGGAACGGCGCGTCGTCGGGGTGGTCGCGCAGCAGCTCGTAGCCGAGCCCGTCGACGAGAAAGACCACGTAGCTGCCGGCCCCGGGCAGCTCCAGCGACGACTCGGGCAGTCCGGCGTCGACCCCGAGCGCGCGGCCGACCGCGGGCAGGACGTCGGCCAGCGACCGCTCGCCGTAGGCCGGCGCCACGAGCTCGGCGGTCATCGGACGGCGGCGCCGCTTCCGGTGCGGGCGGAGAGCGCGTCCGCGAAGCCGAGCAGGTTCGCCACCGCCTCCGGTCCTTCGGCGGCGGAGCTGACCCGCAGCGAGAAGTCGTCGGAGGTGACCACGCCGGTGTAGCCGTGGTCGGCGTCGCAGTTCGGGTCGGCACAGCCCGCGGGCTCGAGGTCGACGCGGCCGACCGCTCCCCAGCCGATGGTCAGCACGGCCTCGTTGGCCCCCGGGGCGGGGATCGGCTTGCCGGCGTACGACGCGGGGTTCGCGACCATCCGGTTGACCACCACCGAACGGATCGCCGCGAGCGCGACGGCCTCGGTGGAGCTCGACGTGTAGGGCGCGGGCAGCAGGTCGTCCGGCGCGTGCTCGTCCGTGTGCCCGAGGATCAGCCGGGTGGGCGTCAGCACGAGGACGGTGACGTGGCGGCGTACCTCGTCACGCTCGTCGATGGTCGGCTCGTGGTGCACCAGGAAGGACACCACCGGCTCACCGGCGAGGGCGGAGCCCACCGCGTCCGCCACGACGTCCGGGTAGTACCCGGACTGCTCGATGGCCGTGCGGAGATCGTGGGAACGGTCACTCATGAGCGTCAGTCTGTCACGACGCGAGGGCGACCTCGTCGGCACGCACGCCGTCCTGCTCGGGGGTCAGGTGACGGCGCAGCCGCAGCAGGAGTACGGCGGCCACCGCGGTCCCGCCGACCGTGCAGGCGACCCACACGTGCGCGAGGTCGTTGCCGATCAGCAGGCCGGCCAGGGCCGGACCGATGATCATGGCGACGGTCCAGGTCATGCCCTGCAGCGCGTTGTAGCGGCCGCGCAGCTCCTCGGTCGCCAGGTCGTTGACGATGGCCGGCGCGAGCGGTGCCCACAGCGTCTCGCCGAGTCCGAACAGGCCGAGGCCGCCGACCACGAATGCGATCGCCACCCAGCCGTCGACCGCGTCGGACAGCGCGATGACCATCCAGGAGACCGACCAGATCGCCGCGCAGAGCGCGAGCATCCGGGACCGGCGCCGCCCCTGGATGAACCGGAGCGCGACGAGCTGGCCGAGGACGATCGCCGCCGTGTTGGCGCCGAAGGCCCAGCCGAGCATGTGCGCGGGGATGCCCGCCTCGCCGACCGTGTAGGCGGCGAACCCCGCCTCGAACTGCGCGTAGCCGAACGTGATCACCACGATCGAGATCAGCACGACCCGCATCAGGGTCTTGTCCTTGAGCACCGTGGACCAGCCGGGCTGCGGGCCGATCTCCTCGCGGGCCTCTGCCTTCGACATCGCGCCGGTGCCGCGCGGGAGGCTGAGCACGACCGCGATGTAGGCGACGTAGGAGAGCGCGTCGAGGAGGTAGAGCCGCTCGAACGTCGACGGGTCCTCGGTGCGCACCAGGAACGCGCTGATGACGCCGCCGACACCCAGGCCGGCGTTCATCAGCATGAACTGGAAGCCGTAGACCTTCTCCCGCCGCTCCTCGGGAACCAGCCGGGTGAGCATCGCGGTGGCGGCCGGGTAGAGCCCGACAGTGCCCAGGGTGATGAAGGTGGCGACGGCGAGCGCGTGCCAGGCGTTCTGCACGAAGGCGAGCGAGCCGACGCCGATCGCCTCGGCGGTGAGCCCGACGATCATCACCGGGCGCGGCCCGATGCGGTCGATCAAGGTGCCGCCGATGGGCGACCCGATGAAGCCGAGCAGGCCCATGAACGCGAACAGCAGGCCCACCGTGGAGGTCGCGATGCCGCGCACCTCGGCCAGGTAGACGTAGAGGAACGGCATCGTCAGCCCGCTGCCGAGGGCCGAGAGCGCGATGCCCACGAACAGCCTCTTGACCAGGGGGTCGAGGCCCGGCGGGACGAGCGCTTCGGGTTCCGGGGAGACGAGGACGTTGCTCACCGGAGGATTCTCGCTGTAAGAGGCAGGCGCTCGCCAGTGAATTACCTCGGCGGCTCAACCGTGCAGGGTGTCGCCAGCCTGGGTGCTCAGCCGCCGGGTGTACCAGTCGGACCGGGCATCGGTGACCGGCTCGACCCGGCCGACCGCGTTGAGCACGGTGGCCCCGGCAGCACCGACCAGCACGAGGTTCAGGTCGAGCGAGCGCACCTGGGGCAGGTCGTTCTTCAGCTGCGCGACGCGAAGCAGCAGGTGCTCGATCGCGTCGACGTCGACCTTCTCGCTGCCCCGGTAACCGAACAGCAGCGGCGCCGCCTTGATCTCTCGGACCATGTCGGCGGCCTCACCCCGGTGCATCGGCGGGATCCGGTAGGACCGGTCGCCGAGCAGCTCGGTGGTCGCCCCGGAGACACCGAAGGCGACGACGGGGCCGAACAGCGGGTCCTCCATGCCGGCGATCCCGACGGGGACACCCGGCGGGGACACCTTCTGCACGATGAAGCCGGCCGCCTCGGGGACGTCGATGACCTCCTGCATGCTGCGCCAGGCGTGCCGCATCTCGGCCTCGGTGTCGATGTTGCGCCAGACGTGGGCCTGGTCCGGCCGCTGCCGGAGGTGCTCGGCGGTGGCCTTGAGGACGACGTCGTACCCGAGCCGGAAGCCGGCGTCGACGGCCTCCTCCTCGGTGGTGGCCGGGATCCGCTCCCACAGGTCGATGCCGTAGGCGTCGAGCAGCTCGCGGAGCTCGTCGAAGGTGAGGTCGCGCCCGTCCGGCGCCTCGACCAGGGCCTGGTTCACCTGACGGCGGGCGCGCGGCAGGTCGACCTCGTCGGGCGCGGCCAGCTCGCCCTCCGGCTTGCGCCGCCACTCGGCGTAGGCGACCACCCGGGCCAGGGCGCGCACCGCGGCCTCGACGGCCGGGTACGACGGCACCGACCCGCGGCCGGCCGTGGCCCCGGCGACGTCGGGGACCCGGAGCAGCTCCGGCACCCCCTCCACGCCGAGGAACGTCGACACGAGCGGCTTGTCGGACTGCTCCCCCACGGCGGCCAGGACGTTGGCGACCTCGACCCCGGTGGTGTTCAGCGGCGGGATGAACACCGCGATGACGGAGTCCACGTCGGGGTCGTCGATCGCGGCGTCCAACGCCTCCTCGAAGTCCTCGGCGGTGGCGTCGGCGCCGAGCGCGACCGGCTCCTTCACCTCGAGGCCCACGGACGCGGCGGCATCGGCCGCCAGCAGGCCGAGGGCGTCGGAGTTGCCGACCACCGCGACGCGGCGGCCCTGCGGCAGGGGCTGGTGCGCAACGAGCTGGGCGACGTCGAACATCTCGTCGAGGGTGTCGACCTGGATCACGCCGGCCTGCCGGAACATCGCGTCGACGGCGGCCTGCGGCGCAGCCATGGACCGGACGGCGTGGCCCATCGGGACGCCCTGCGTCGTGCGGCCGGACTTCACCGCGATCACCGGCTTGCGCCGGGACACCCGGCGGGCGATCCGGCTGAACTTGCGCGGGTTGCCGATCGACTCCAGGTAGAGCAGCACGACCTCGGTGCTGTCGTCCTCCTCCCAGTACTGGAGCAGGTCGTTGCCGGAGACGTCGGCGCGGTTGCCGGCGCTGACGAACGTCGAGAGGCCGAGACCGCGGCGGGTGACCTTCTCCAGGATGGCCACGCCGAGGGCGCCGGACTGGCAGAAGAAGCCGGCCCGGCCGCGCGGTGGCATGGACGGGGCGAGCGAGGCGTTGAGCGAGAACGAGGCCGAGGTGTTGATGATCCCCAGGCAGTTCGGGCCGATCAGGCGCAGGCCGTAGCTGCGGGCGAGCCCGACCAGCCGGCGCTGACGCTGGCGGCCCTCCTCGCCGGTCTCCGCGAAGCCCGAGGAGACGACGACAAGGCCGTGCACACCCTTGGCGGCGCAGTCGAGCACGACGTCGGCCACCTTGTCGGACGGGACCGCGACGATCGCGATGTCGACGTCGCCGGGGATGTCGGCAACGGTCGGGTAGGCCGGCATCCCGGCCACGGAGTCGGCCGCCGGGTTCACGACGTACACCCGGCCCTGGTAGTCGCCGAGCACGAGGTTGCGCACCAGCGTCTGGCCGATGGTGTCCTGCCGACGTGACGCGCCGATCACCGCGACCGACCTGGCGTCGAAGAAGTTCTGGATGGAGGCGGCCTCGGCGCGGTGCTCCCGGGCCTGCATGACGCTGACCGACGTGTCGGTGGCGCTGATCGGGAACTCCAGGCGCATGACGCCGTCCTCGAAGCCCCCCGCCACCTGGTAGCCGGCCTCCCGGAAGATCTGGATCATCCGAGTGTTGTCGGGGAGCACCTCGGCGACGAACTTGTCGACGCCGCGCTCGCGGCCGGCCTGGGCGAGGTGCTCGAGCAGCAGCTGCGCGATCCCGCGGCCCTGGTGGGCGTCCTGGACGAGGAAGGCCACCTCGGCCTCGACCGGCCCCGTGCTCCCGTCGGTGATCTTGTCGAAGCGACCGACCGCGATGATCTTGTGCGCGACCGTCAGCACGAACGCGACGCGGTCGTGGTGGTCGACGTGGGTGAACCGCTGGATGTCGCGGTCGGACAGCCGCGGCATCGGCGCGAAGAATCGCATGTACTTCGACTCGGCCGAGACCTGCTCGTAGAACTCGACGAGGCGCTGCTCGTCGTCCCCGCCGATCGGGCGCAGGTGGGCCGCCTGGCCGTCACGGAGGAGGACGTCCGCCTCCCAGTGCCGGGGGTAGGTCGCCGCGGGCTCGGGATCGGCTTCGGCTGCAGTCACACGAAGAATCTAGCGGGTTCTCCTCGCCCGTCGTCCCCCACCGGCGTGCCCCTGGACGGTCCGTCGGCGGCAGAGGTGAGAATGTCTGCCATGGCACGCGGCAGCAAGGCAGGTTCGACCCTTCCCCCCGACGACTTCGAGGAGCACATCCTCGACATCGACGTCGGCGACGAGATGCGCACGAGCTTCCTCGAGTACGCCTACTCGGTCATCTACAGCCGCGCCCTCCCCGACGCCCGCGACGGATTGAAGCCCGTGCAGCGTCGGATCCTCTACACGATGGCCGACATGAACCTGCGGCCCGATCGCGGGCACGTGAAGAGCGCCCGCGTCGTCGGCGAGGTCATGGGCCGGCTGCACCCGCACGGCGACGGCGCGATCTACGACGCCCTGGTCCGCATGGTGCAGCCCTGGTCGTTGCGGGTCCCGTTCATCGACGGCCACGGGAACTTCGGATCCCCGGACAACGGCCCGGCCGCGATGCGATACACCGAGTGCCGGATGGCGCCTCCCGCGATCGCGATGACCGCGTCGATCGACGAGGACACCGTCGACTTCAAGGCCAACTACGACAGCCGCGAGCTCGAGCCGACAGTGCTCCCGGCGGCGCTGCCGAACCTCGTCGTCAACGGCGCCTCGGGCATCGCGGTCGGCATGGCGACCAACATGGCGCCGCACAACCTCGTCGAGGTGGTCCAGGCGCTGCGCCACCTCGTCACGCACCCGTCGGCCGGGCTCGACGACCTGATGCGCTTCATTCCCGGCCCCGACCTGCCCACCGGTGGCAAGATCGTCGGCCTGGACGGCATCCGGGAGGCCTACGAGACCGGGAAGGGCTCGTTCCGGATGCGGGCCACCACCCGCATCGAGAACGTCACCCCGCGCCGCAAGGGCATCGTGGTCACCGAGCTCCCCTACGGCGTCGGCCCGGAGAAGGTGATCGAGCGGATCAAGTCGCTGGTGCAGGCCAAGAAGCTCCAGGGCATCGCCGACGTCAAGGACCTCACCGACCTCGCGAAGGGCCTGCGGCTCGTCATCGAGGTCAAGAACGGCTTCCACCCCGAGGCACTCCTCGAGCAGCTGTTCAAGCAGACCCCGATGGAGGACTCCTTCGGCATCAACGCGGTGGCCCTGGTCGAAGGGCAGCCGCGCACCCTGGGCCTCAAGGAGATGCTCGAGGTGTTCCTCGGGCACCGCTTCGACGTCGTACGCCGCCGCTCGGTGTTCCGCCGGGGCAAGGCGGCCGACGAGCTCCACCTCGTCCAGGGCCTGTTGGTCGCGATCCTCGACATCGACGAGGTCATCCAGCTGATCCGCTCCAGCGAGAACAGCGCGGAGGCCAAGGAGCGGCTGATCTCGGTCTTCGACCTCAGCGACGTCCAGGCGACCTACATCCTCGACATGCCGCTGCGCCGGCTGACCAAGTTCTCGCGGCTCGAGCTCGAGACCCGCCGCGAGGACCTCGAGAAGACGATCGCCGCGCTCGACGAGATCCTCGGCGACGAGGGCCGGCTGCGGAAGGTGGTCTCCGACGAGCTCGCCGAGATGGCCAAGACCTACGGCACCCCGCGCCGCACCGTGCTGCTCGCCTCCGCGGGCCAGACCGTCTCCGCGGCCGTCCCGCTGGAGGTCGCCGACGACCCCTGCTTCGTCTACCTCTCCTCGTCCGGGCTGCTCGCCCGGACCGGCGACACGGAGGATCCCGGCGCCGGCGGCGGCCGCGCCAAGCACGACGTGATCGTCTCCGCGGTCCGCACCACCGCGCGCGGCAGCATCGGGGCGGTCACCTCGCTCGGCCGGCTGGTGAGGCTCGACGTCCTGGACCTGCCGAGCCTGCCGGCCACCGCCAACGCGCCGCACCTGCAGGGTGGGGCACCGCTGAGCGAGTTCCTCTCGCTCGAGCCGGGTGAGCGCGTGCTCACCCTGTCGGGCATCCCCGAGGACGGGCCGGGCATCGCGCTCGGCACCCGCGACGGCGTGGTGAAGCGGGTCAACCCCGAGGTGCTCAACAAGGACAGCTGGGAGCTGGTCCGCCTCGCCGACGGTGACGAGGTCGTCGGCGCGGTCGAGCTGGTCACCGGTGACGAGGAGCTCTGCTTCATCGCCAGCGACGCCCAGCTGCTGCACTTCTCGGCCGGGGCGGTCCGCCCCCAGGGCCGGTCCGGCGGCGGCATCGCCGGCATCCGGCTGACCGCCGGCGAGCGCGTGGTCTTCTTCGGGGCGTTCACCCCCGGCGAGGAGTCCGTCGTCGTGACCGCCTCCGGGTCGAGCACCGCGCTGCCGGGCACCGACGTCGGCGCGGTCAAGGTGACCCCCTTCTCGGAGTACCCCGCCAAGGGCCGGGCCACCGGCGGGGTCCGTTGCCACCGGTTCCTCAAGGGCGAGGACACCCTCGTGCTGGCGTGGGCCGGCGTCGGGCCGGCCCGGGCGGCCGCGTCGAGCGGCGCGGCGGTCGACCTGCCCGAGGCCAACGGGCGCCGCGACGGGTCCGGCGTGCCGGGCACCCAGCCGATCCTGGCCGTGTCCGGCCCGGTCGGCACCCTCCTCGGGACATGACCGGGCATGAAAGGGTGGGGACCATGAACACCTCGCGACGTCGTACCCGGGCCGCCCTCGCGCTCGCCGCACTGGTGGCCCCGCTCGCTCTCTCGTCCTGCTCCGGTGCCGACGGCGCCCCGGAGCGGACTCCCGAGGAGACGCTGGCCGCGGCCAAGACCGTGCTCGACGACACGACGGGCGTGCACATCACGCTGGCCACCGACAAGCTCCCCAAGGGGATCAACGGACTGCTGTCCGCCGAGGGGATCGGCACCCACGACCCCGCCTTCGACGGCGCCATCAAGGTCGCCGCCAACGGCATCACCGCCGACGCCGAGGTCGTCGCGGTCGACGGTGTCGTCTTCGCGAAGCTGCCGTTCACCACCAAGTTCGTCGAGGTCGACCCGGCCGACTACGGCGCCCCGGACCCCGCCGACCTGATGAGCTCCGAAGGTGGTCTCTCCACGCTGCTCACCTCGGCCGAGGGCGTCGAGGAGGGCGAGCAGGTGCGCGACGGCGAGGTGGTGCTCTCGAAGTTCACCGGCACCGTGCCCGGTGACGTCGTGGCCTCGATCATCCCGTCCGCCTCCCCCGACGAGGACTTCGAGGCCAGCTTCACGCTCAACGACTCCGACCAGGTCGACCAGGTCGTGCTGACCGGGCCGTTCTACCCCGACGCGGACGAGGTCACCTACACGGTGGACTTCGACCAGTACGGCGTGGAGAAGGACATCACCGCTCCGTGACCCAGCCCCCGCGCGGGGCCCGGGCGCTGCTGGCACTCGCCGCGGCGGCCGTCGGCTTCGCGGCCGCCGACACCTACGTCGTGGTCCTGGCGCTGCCGGACATGATGGCCGGGGTCGGGCTCGCGATCGACGAGCTCCAGCGCGCGGCCCCGATCGTCTCCGGGTTCCTGCTCGGCTACGTCGCGGTGCTGCCGCTGATCGGCCGGATCGCCGACCTCCGCGGCAGGCTGCCGGTGCTCGTCGGGTCGCTGGTCGTGTTCGCCCTCGGCTCGCTCATCACCGCGGCGGCGTACGACCTGCCCAGCATGGTGACCGGCAGGTTCCTCCAGGGCGTCGGCGGCGGCGGCCTGGTGCCGGCGACGCTCGCCCTCGTCGCGGACATGTACCCGCCACACCGCCGCGGCGTCCCGCTCGGGGTGGTCGGTGCGGTGCAGGAGCTCGGCAGCGTGCTCGGGCCGTTGTACGGCGCGGTGGTGCTCGTCTTCGCGCCCTGGCAGGCGATCTTCGCGCTCAACCTCGCCGTCGGCCTGGTCCTCGCCGCGGCCCTGCACACCCTGCGCCCGGCCCGCGGGTTGCGTGACCCGCTCGTGCCGGTGGGACGACGGCTGGACCCGGTCGGGGTGGGTCTCGCCGGCCTGGCGGTTGTCGCACTCACGCTGGTGATGCTCGAGCCGCCGTTCGTCGCCACCGACCTCACCTTCGGGCTGGCGTTCATCCCGGTCGTCGGTGAGAGCCGCTGGCTGTCCCCCTCGGGCTCGCGCTCGCGGGGCTGGTGCTCGCCCTGGTGGCCCGCTGCCTGACCGTCGACGACCCGGTGCTCGACCTGCGCCGCTGGCGGCAGGTGGCCCGTGGCACGGACCTGCTCGGCGCGACCCTGCTCGGGCTCGCCCTGGCCGGGGTGATCCTGGCCTTCGCCACCGCCGATCCCGAGGTGTCGGTCTTCTCCCCCGCGGGGCCGTGGTTCCTGGCCGGCTCGCTGGTGTCCGCGGCGCTGTTCTGGTGGCGCAACCGGACCAGCCCGCACCCGCTGGTGCCCGAAGGCGCGCTCGCCGCGACTCCCGCGTGGGGCGCCCTGGTGGTGAGCTTCTTCGTCGGCGCGGCGCTGATCGCGGCCCTGGTGGACATCCCGATCTTCGCGCGCGTCACCGTGCACCCCGACTCCCAGCTCTCCGCCGCGCTCGTGCTCGTCCGACTGCTCGTCGCACTTCCGGTCGGCGCCCTGGCCGGCGGCCTGCTGAGCCGGCGGCTGCCCACCGGCGTGGTGACCGCGGCCGGCATGGCGATGGCCGCCGCCGGCTTCGCCTGGATGGCGCAGTGGGGGCTCACCAGCCTCGACCACTGGGTCTCGACGGTCCCGCTGGTGCTCGCCGGACTCGGCTTCGGGCTCGCGCTCGCCCCGGTCAACGCCGCGCTGCTGGCCAGCACCCAGGACGCCGTCCACGGTGTCACCAGCGCACTTCTCGTGGTGGCGCGGATGGTCGGGATGCTCGTCGGGATCAGCGCACTGACGACCGTCGGGCTGCGCCGCTACTACGCCGTGCAGGTGGACCTGCCTGCCCCGGCCGACGTCTGCGCCACCGGCACCCAGTGCGCGGAGTACACCCGGCTGCTCAAGGAGGCCGGGCTCGCCCAGCTCCAGACCGTCTTCGTCGGCGCGGCCGCGTGCGCGGTCGTCGCCGGTCTGGTCGCGCTCGTCGCGTTCCGCACCGCGCAGACCCAGGGCGTGAGCGCCGTCGAGGCACTGAGGCAGGCCGGATGAGCGACGCGCAGCGCTGCAGCGACGGGTCCGCCGAGGCCGGCGAGCAGCTCGCCGGCTCGGCCCCGCACGCCGTCGCCTGGCTCGCCCTCGAGCAGACCGGGCCCTGGGGACCCAAGGCATTCACCGACAGCCACCTCGACCCCGCGCTCGGCCGGCAGATCGAGGACGCGGCCGCCGCCCACGGCGTGCGCCCGTCGCTGGTACGCCGCCCGGGCCGTCACGCCGACGACCACGTCGCGGACGGCGACGACTCCCGGCGGGTCCTCGTGGCGCACACCTCCCCCGGCCGCAGCTGGCTGCTCGAGGGCACGGTGGCCGACCCCGCGGACGTGCTGGCCGTCGACTGGCCGGCGCTGCGCGACGGCGACCAGGACGCCGTACGACGCTCGCTCCCGACCCTCGCCGCCTCGGACCGCGCGCACCTGCTGGTCTGCACGAACGGCACGCGTGACCTGTGCTGCGCGGCCAAGGGACGTCCCGTGGCGCTCGGCCTCTCGACGTTGCACCCCGACCGGGTCTGGGAGGTCACCCACACGTCGGGTCACCGGTTCGCCGCCACGGCGGTGCTGCTCCCCGCCGGCACCCTCCACGGTCACCTCGACGTCGGCGCGGCCGAGCAGGTCCTGCTCGCCGCCGACCGTGGCGAGACCCTGCTGCCCGGGAGCCGCGGCCGGTCCACCTGGTCGCCCGCCGGCCAGGTCGCGGAGCTCGCGGTGCGCGACGAGACCGGGGACCTCGGCCTGGACGCCCTGTCGGTCGATTCCGCCGTGGCCACGGACGACCACGCCTGGCACGTCACCGTCGCCCACGCCGACGGCCGCCGCTGGGAGGTCGCGGTCACCTCGGAGGAGACCGGAGCCGCGCGGGCGGAGTCGTGCGGGAAGTCCCTGGTCGCCCTGCGGCGCTGGTCCACCCGGCTGTAGCCGTGGACACGAGCGGCCAGCCACTGCGACGTCCGGTAGGTTGCGGCTCGTGACCGAAGCATTCACTGACCTGCTCGCAGCCAACCGTGCCTACGCCGAGTCCTTCTCGCTGGGCGGCTTCGACGGCGTGGCGCACGCCGGCGTCGCCGTGGTGACCTGCATGGACTCGCGGATCGACCCGCTGGGCATGCTCGGGCTGAAGCCCGGCGACGCCAAGATCTTCCGCAACCCGGGCGGCCGGGTCACCGCAGCGGCCCTCGAGGCCCTGGTGCTCGGCGTCCACCTGCTCGGCGTGAAGCGGGTGCTCGTCGTGCCGCACACCCGCTGCGCGATGGCGTCGGCCACGCTCGACGAGCTGCGCGCGCGAGTCGGCGAGTCAGCCGGCCAGGACGCGTCCTGGCAGACCTTCGGCGTGGTCGAGGACCAGGTCGCGGCGCTCGAGGACGACGTACGCAAGGTCCGGTCGCACCCGCTGATCCCCGACACGGTCGAGGTCGGCGGCTTCGTCTACGACGTCGACACCGGCCTGCTCGAGCACGTCATCTGAGCCACGCGTCGACACGACCACGCCGACGTGCACTCGCGGTCCGCACCTGTCTTCGCCAGGCTCAGGTGCCACCGGATCTCCGTTCGAGTGCACGTCCCCATGGCTGGGGAGAACTGACCCCGACCGACGCGTGGGCGCCGCCCCGGCAGGAGGCGGCACACCCAGTGAGCTACGCGTCGATGGTGTCGGCGTCCACCTCATAGGCGCCCTGGACGATGAACTCCTTGCGCGGAGCGACCTCCGAGCCCATCAGCAGCTCGAACACCTTCGCCGCCTGGTCCGCATCGTCCGCGGTGATCCGCCGCAGCGTGCGGTGCCGCGGGTCCATGGTGGTCTCCGCCAGCTGGTCGGCGTCCATCTCACCGAGACCCTTGTAACGCTGCACCGGGTCCTTCCAGCGCACGCCCTTCTTGGTGAGCTCGGCGAGCTTCCGCTGCAGGTCGGGGTCTGAGTAGGTGTAGAGGTACTTGTCCATGCCCTTCTTCGGGTTGGACAGCTCGATCCGGTGCAGCGGCGGCACCGCGGTGAACACGCGGCCCTCGGTGATCAGGTCGGGCATGTACTTGAAGAAGAGCGTGGTCAGCAGGCAGCGGATGTGCGCGCCGTCGGAATCCGCGTCTGCCATGAAGATGATCCGGCCGTAGCGCCGGGCCTCGAGCTCGAAGGTGCGTCCTGAGCCGGCCCCCACCACCTGGATGATCGACGCGCACTCGGTGTTCTTCAGCATGTCGCCGACCGAGGCCTTCTGGACATTGAGGATCTTCCCGCGGATCGGCAGCAGCGCCTGGAACTCCGAGTTGCGCGCCAGCTTGGCGGTGCCGAGCGCCGAGTCACCCTCGACGATGAACAGCTCGCTGCGGTCGATGTCGTTGGAGCGGCAGTCGGCCAGCTTGGCCGGCAGGGCGCTCGACTCCAGGGCCGTCTTCCGACGCTGGGTCTCCTTGTGCTGCCGGGCGGCGATCCGGGTCCGGGACGCGTTGGCGACCTTCTCCAGCGCGAGCTTGGCCTGGGCCTTCTCCGCCCGCTTCGTCGAGGTGAGGAACTTCTTGAGCTCGGCGGAGACGACCTTGCGGACGATGTTGCGGGCGGCGGGGGTGCCGAGGATCTCCTTGGTCTGGCCCTCGAACTGCGGCTCGGCCAGCCGGACCGTGACGACCGCGGTGAGCCCCTCCAGGACGTCGTCCTTGATCACGTCGGCCTCAGCCGCCTTGAGCTGCTTCGACTGCCTCAGCACCTCGTTGAACGTCTTGGTGAGGGCCGACTCGAAGCCGGCGACGTGGGTGCCGCCCTTGGGCGTCGAGATCACGTTGACGAAGGAGCGCAGCTCGGTCTCGTAGCCGGTCCCCCAGCGCAGCGCCACGTCCACGATCAGGTCACGCTCGACGTCCTGGGGCGTCATGTGCCCCTTGTCGTCGAGCAGCGGCACCGTCTCGGTGAACTTCTCGTGTCCCTCCAACCGGAGGATGTCGGTGACCGGCTCGTCCGAGGCGAGGAAGTCACAGAACTCGGTGATGCCGCCGTCGTGCCGGAACCGCTCCTCCACCGGCTCGTCGCCTCGGAGGTCGCGGAGCACGAGCTCGAGGCCGGGGACGATGAACGACGTCTGCCGCGCGCGGGTGACCAGCTCGTCGAAGACGAACGTCGCGTCCTTGGTGAAGATCTGCCGGTCCGGCCAGAAGCGGATCCGGGTGCCGGTGACGCCCTTCTTGACCCGGGCGCCCTTGCGGGTCAGTCCCGACTGCTCGGCGAACGAGCCGCCGGGACCCTCGGCGGCGAAGACGCCGGGCACTCCGCGTTGGAAGGACATCCCCTGGATGCTCGGCGCGCGCTCGACGTCGACGTCGAGCCGCGAGGACAGCGCGTTGACGACCGAGGCGCCGACGCCGTGGAGGCCACCGGTCGCGACGTACGACCCACCGCCGAACTTCCCGCCGGCGTGCAGCTTGGTGAAGATCACCTCGACGCCCGGGAGCCCCGTCTTGGGCTCCTTGTCGACCGGGATGCCGCGACCGTTGTCGTGCACCTCGACCGAGCCGTCGTCGTGCAGGATCACCTCGATCCGTGAGGCGGCACCGGCGAGAGCCTCGTCCACCCCGTTGTCGATGATCTCCCAGACGCAGTGCATGAGGCCGCGGGTGTCGGTGGACCCGATGTACATGCCGGGCCGCTTGCGGACGGCCTCGAGTCCCTCGAGGACGAGCAGGTGGTGGGCGTTGTACGTGTTGTCGGCGATCGCAGGTCCTCCGGCGGTGCGGGCTGGCACAGGTCTCCTCGGTGCGGTGGGGCGTGCGGACAAATCTACCTGCGACACGCCGGGCACCCCGATCCGCCACGCCTACCGCTGATCTGGACCAGCACAGGCCACGATGAGCGTGTGGCGGACGCCGGCAGCCGGCCGGGAGTCACGATGAGGCAACAAAGGTTTCAAGTTCTGTGGATTGGCAACGCTGAGGTTCCAAACCGCGTCAGACTTGGTGACGAACCAGTTGCGTAGGTCATGTGGGAGAGGTCACCTGAGTCTCAGGGGAGAAACCGACCACTGGGGGGAAGCGTCAGGCGTGATTGGATGTTGTGCCCCGTGAGACGCGGTGCAGGGAACATTGGGACCCCGCGCTACGTTGAGCAGGACACCAGGGAAGGAATGAGGCCTCAAGTGACCACTGCAATTGCCCCGAGCTCGCCACTCACGGCCCTCGACCGCTGCGACCGTTGCGGTGCGCAGGCCTACCTCCGCGTAGAGCTGACCGCCGGCGGTGAGCTGCTCTTCTGCGCTCACCACGCTCGCGAGCACGGCGACAAGCTCCGTGAGATCGCTGCTCACGTCCACGACGAGACCGACAAGCTGGTCGCCCCGGCGACCACCCCGACCGCACTGGAGGGCGAGCTCTGAGCTCGTCCCACCCAGAACTCTCGAGAGCCCCGGCCACGGCCGGGGCTCTCGCGTTTCCGGGCGCTGCCTGTGACAGGGTGACGCCGTGAACATGACCGAGCTGCTCGTCGGGTTGGCCGTGCTGGTCGGGCTCGTCGGGATCGTCGTTCCCGTTCTTCCGGGCACGGTGCTGATCCTCGGCGCCGTGCTGGTCTGGGCCATCGAGGACGGCTCGGCAACCGCGTGGGGCGTCTTTGCGGTCGTCACCCTGCTGCTCGCTGCCGGGACCGTGGTGAAGTACGCCGTCCCGGGTCGCCGCCTCAAGGCCAACGGCGTCCCGCGACGCACCCTCCTGCTGGGCACCGCGCTCGGCATCGTGGGCTTCTTCGTGATCCCGGTCATCGGGCTCTTCGTCGGCTTCGTGCTCGGCGTCTACCTGGCCGAGCTCCAGCGGGTGGGCGGCGACGCGGCGTGGCCCTCGACCAAGCACGCGCTCAACGCGGTCGTGCACTCGGTCCTGATCGAGCTGGCCGCCGGTCTCCTGGCGGCCGCGACCTGGGTCGCCGGCGCCCTGCTGACCTGACCCGTGGCCGTCCTCCTCGCGCTCGTCTCCGCCGTCGCCTACGGGCTCTCCGACTTCGTCGGCGGGCTGGTCTCGCGCCATGCGTCCGCGTGGTCGGTCGCGGTCGTCGGCCAGGTCTCTGCGACCGTGTGCACGGCCGCGATCGCCCTAGGCGTCCCGGGCAGCCCGGAGCCGACCGACTTCGTGTGGGCCGTCCTCGCGGGGGTCGGCAGCGGCATCGGCACCGGCTTCCTCTACCGCGGCTTCTCGACCGGCCGGATGAGTGTCGTCGCCCCTGTGTCGGCGGTCGGCGCGGCCGTCGTACCCGTCGTCGCCGGAGCCGCCGGCGGCGAGCGACCGTCCCTGCTGGTGTGGCTCGGGATCGTCGCGGCCCTACCGGGCATCTGGCTGGTGGCCAGCGTCCCCGAGGACGACCTCGAGCGCCTCGACCCCGGTCCCCCGCCGTCCGCGCTGGCGGACGGGCTCGTCGACGGCGTGCTGGCCGGCCTCGGCTTCGGCGTGCTGTTCGCCGCGCTCGGGCAGGTGCCCGACACGGCCGGGCTCTGGCCGCTCACGCTGGCGCAAGCGGTGTCGATCCCGGCGGTCGTCCTCCTGGCCACGGCGCTGCGTGCGCCCTGGGTGCCTCGTGGACGCACGGTGCGCTGGGCGCTGCTGGCGGGTCCGCTGGGCGCGACCGCGACCGGGGCGTTCCTGCTCGCCAGCCAGCAGGGCTACCTCTCGGTGGCCGGCGTGCTGGCCTCGCTCTACCCCGCGACGACCGTGCTGCTCGCGGCGCTGCTGCTCCGCGAGCGCATACACAGAGCCCAAGGCGTCGGCCTCGGGCTCTGTGCGGTTGCGATCGCGATGGTCGCCGGGGGTTGACCGGTCAGCCGCGGGTCACCCAGGGGATGAACTCACGACGCGAGCCGAGCCAGTCGCGGACGACGTCGCCGTCGTCCTGCTGCCCCGAGGTCTTGACCTCGACACGCACCTTGCCCGGCTTGTCGAGCGCCGCACGGGAGATCCGGATCCGCGTCACGTCGTTCTCGTAGTCGAGCTTCATGATGTGGAACTTGTTGACCACCCGTGGGTGCTTCGGCACCTTCCAGCCCTCCGTGCGGACCAGGCCGTAGTCGGTGCCGTCGAAGAGGCCACCCAGGAACGCGAACTCCGGCCCCTCGTCCTTCGGGTCGGTGTCCAGGTAGACGGCGACCCCCGCGCCACTCGTGTAGCTCGGGACCAGGTCGGCGTGCTGGATCACGATGCGGACGGCTTTCTCGTTCACCACCTTCACGGTCTCGATGTCGGCTCCGTGGGCCATGTCGCCGAGGGCGTCGGGCGTCATGGTGGTCGTGGCGGCGGTCGCCGGTGCGGCGAGGCCGAGCGTGATCGCGGCGGCGGCTCCGCCGACGAGCGCCTTCTTGGTGGTCGTGTTCATGCGTTGCTCCTTGGACGGGTCCCGCGTGGCGGGTCGAGCACCTCCCCACGAGGCCCTCACTGCACCCAAGACGCGACGCCCCCCGAAGCGGTTGCACCAGCCGGGTAAAGGTTCGGTGCCGGACGTCGGCGATGATCTGCCCATGACGACGCAAGGCCCCGTGCACGCATTCGGTGACGACGCCCTCGGCGACGCCGACGCGACGACGGTCGCCGACCTGGTCAGGTCAGGGGCCGTCACCGGCACGGAGGTGTGCGAGGCCGCGATCGGGCGTGCAGAGGCGATGCAGCGTCACCTCAATGCTGTCGCGTACGCCGACTACGACCGCGCGCGCCTGTCCGCCCGAGCTACGGCCCACGGCCCGTTCGCGGGAGTGCCGACCTTCGTGAAGGACAACCTGGACGTGGCCGGTGCCCCCACCAACCACGGCACCGACGCATTTGTCGCGAGCCCGGCCCGCAGGGACAGCCACTTCGTGACGCAGCTCCGTGCGCTGGGGGTCACGGTGCTCGGCAAGAGCCGGCTGCCGGAGTTCGGGTTCAGCGCCTCGACCGAGTACGCGCGCGCCGATCCGGTCCGCAACCCGTGGAACCTGGCCTACTCGGCCGGGGCCTCCTCGGGCGGGGCTGCCGCGCTCGTGGCCTCCGGGGTCGTCCCCATCGCGCATGCGAACGACGGCGGAGGATCCATCCGGATCCCCGCGGCCGTGTGCGGGCTGGTCGGGCTGAAGCCGACGCGCGGACGACTGGTCCAGGACCTCTCGGACCGGGTGCTCCCGGTGAGGATCACGGCCCAGGGTGTGCTCACCCGGTCCGTTCGCGACACCGCACGCTTCTACGCGGGGGCCGAGCAGTACTGGCGCAACCCCGAGCTGCCGCCGATCAGGGCGGTCGAGGGTCCCAGCCGGACCCGCCTCCGGGTGGGTGTCGTGCTCGACTCGGTGACCGGTGCGAGGACCGACGACGAGACCCGCGGCTGCGTGTTGTCGGCGGCCGCGCTCCTCGACGAGCTGGGGCACCACGTCGAGGAGGCCCCGCCCCCGGTGTCCCCGCGGTTCGCCGACGACTTCAGTCTCTACTGGGGGCTGTTGGGACTCCTGGTGTCCCGCACCGGCACCCGCATCTTCGACCCCGAGTTCGACGTGGCGCTGACCGACAACCTCACCCAGGGCCTCGCGCAGATGTGTCGTCGTGAGCTCGGGCGCGTGCCGGGAATGCTCCACCGCCTGCGGCGCAGCACACAGGAGTACCGCGCGGCGTTCACCCGCTACGACGTGCTGGTGTCACCGGTCCTCGGACACACCACTCCCCTGCTCGGACACCTGTCGCCCACGCTCCCGTTCGACGAGCTGTTCGAGCGGCTCACGGCGTACGTCGGCTTCACGCCGCTCAACAACGCCTCCGGCGGGCCGGCGATCTCCCTGCCCCTCGGCGTCACCGGCAGCGGACTGCCGATCGGGTGCCATTTCTCGGCCGACGTGGGAGACGAGCGAACCCTCCTGGAGCTGGCCTTCGAGCTCGAGGCTGCGAGCCCGTGGCCCCGCATCCAGGACGCGGGGAAACCGGTCGCCTGACGGTCATCCGGCGTGGACCGGCCGCTTCTTCGCCGGACGACGGGTAGCGGCCCTCGACTTCTGCGGTGGGACGGACCCCTCGGCGGGCGCCGCAAGGGCCAGCACCTCGTCGAAGCCGTCGACCAGGCAGTCCCGGAACACGTCGAAGTCCGGGATGGCACCGGTGTCGACATTGATCCCGATCGCGCATGTGTCGACATAGGTCATCAGCGTGACGTTGACCGCCGCCCCGATCGTCGGCCCGAACGCGTACTGCATGCGCACCGCCGCACCGCCGAGGTAGACCTGGACGGGCACGCCTGGCACGTCGCTCGCCAGGAAGTCGACGTGACGCAGGATCGCGCCGATGTACCAGCGCGGCAGCAGGTTCAAGCCTCCGGCGATCGCCTGGGTGTAGGGCAGGGACCGCTCGGTGCGGATGGTCCCCGCCCGGAGGTGAGTCTGTCGGATCCGCTCGGAAGGGTCCGCGACACCGACGGGCAGGCTGAAGCGCATCAGGGTGAGCCGGTTCCCGCCGATCGGGTCCTGCTCGCCCCGGATGCTCACCGGCATGGTCACATTGAGGTCGCCCACCTCGGCGCCGTGCTTCGCGTGGTAGCGCCGCAGTCCCCCGGTGACACCGGCGAGGAAGGCGTCGTTGAGCGTGCCGCCGGAGAGGTGCGCGGCCTCCCGCAGCGCCGGCATCGGCACCTCGTGCACCCCGAGCTCCCGGATGAGCCGTCGTCCCTTCATGATCGGTGACGCGGTGCGGTTGATCGGCTTCACGGTTCGGTACACCGAGGCCGCCGTTCCTCCCACGGCTCGGACGCTGTGCCGCGGCCGGCGTACTCCGGCCAGCACTGCGGGCGGCGCCGCCCGCGTCACGCCCCACGCGGTCCGGACGAGCCCGACGTCGTAGCCCACCCAGTGCCTCAGGCCACCCAGCCTGCCCGAACCCTCGGGGGGCGGCTCGGGCGGGAGCGGTCCCAGGTCCTGGGGCTCCTCGGTCAGGTCGAAGAGCAGCATGGCGATCTGCACCCCGCCTATGCCGTCGGTGAGCGAGTGGTGCAGCTTGCACACCAGCGCTGCCCCGCCGTCCGCGAGGCCGTCGACGAGGGTCACCTGCCACAGCGGCCGAGCATGGTCGAACTCACCCATCTCGGCGCGGCGGGCCATGTCCAGGAGGGTGTCGAGGGTCCCCGGCTCGGGTGCCACGACACGGCGCAGGTGGAAGCGCAGGTCGAAGTCGGGGTCGACCTGCCAGCGAGGTGGCGCCGGCGGGAGCGTGGTGACCACGCGTTGGCGGAACATCGGGATCAGACGACCGATCCGTTCGAACCGGTCGATGAGCACGTCCCAGTCAGGTGACCGGTCCAGCATGATGACGGTGACGACCGTCGATCTCAGGACCGCGTCCTGCTCCATCCCCCAGGCGAACGCATCACTGTTGCGCATGAACTCCGCCATGACTGCCTCCCGCGGTGACCCACGTGCTTGGTCACACGCTAGGTCCGCGAGGCGGCGCTCCGCACGAGGCGAAGGTCCCCGGGATCAGTCCAGGTAGTCGCGCAGCACCTGGGACCGCGACGGGTGCCGGAGCTTCGACATCGTCTTGGACTCGATCTGCCGGATCCGCTCGCGCGTGACGCCGTAGACCTTGCCGATCTCGTCGAGGGTCTTCGGCTGGCCGTCGGTGAGACCGAAGCGCATGGAGACCACGCCGGCCTCGCGCTCGGACAGCGTGTCCAGCACGGCGTGCAGCTGCTCCTGGAGCAGCGTGAACGACACCGCGTCGGCCGGGACGATCGCCTCGGAGTCCTCGATCAGGTCGCCGAACTCGGAGTCGCCGTCCTCGCCGAGGGGCGTGTGCAGGGAGATCGGCTCGCGGCCGTACTTCTGCACCTCGATGACCTTCTCCGGGGTCATGTCGAGCTCCTTGGCGAGCTCTTCCGGAGTGGGCTCGCGGCCGAGGTCCTGCAGCATCTGCCGCTGCACGCGGGCGAGCTTGTTGATGACCTCGACCATGTGCACCGGAATGCGGATGGTGCGGGCCTGGTCGGCCATGGCGCGGGTGATCGCCTGGCGGATCCACCACGTCGCGTAGGTCGAGAACTTGTAGCCCTTGGTGTAGTCGAACTTCTCGACCGCACGGATCAGACCGAGGTTGCCCTCCTGGATCAGGTCCAGGAAGAGCATGCCGCGGCCGGTGTAGCGCTTGGCCAGCGAGACCACGAGCCGGAGGTTCGCCTCGAGGAGGTGGTTCTTGGCGCGGCGGCCGTCCTCGGCGATCCACTCGAGCTCGTCGAGCACCTTGGCGGACATCTTGCCGCCCTTGGCGAGCTTCTCGTCGGAGAACAGGCCGGCCTCGATGCGCTTGGCGAGCTCGACCTCCATCTCGGCGTTGAGGAGCGGGACCTTGCCGATCTGCTTCAGGTAGTCCTTGACCGGGTCGGCGGTCGCACCGGCGACCATGACCTGCTGGACGGGCTCGTCGGTGTCGTCGGCCTGGGAGACGACGAAGCCCTTGCTCTCGTCCTCCTCCTCCTTGAGCGTCGGGTCCGTGGCGAGGTCCTTCTCGAACACCTCGTCGGGGACGTCAGGGAGGATCTTCTTGCCGTCCGGGCCGAGCAGCAGCGCCGGGTCGACCGCGGGAGTGGCCTCGGCGGTCTCCTCGGCAGCCTTCTTCGCCGCCGTCTTCTTCGCAGCAGTCTTCTTGGCGGGCTCGGCCGCCTTCTTCGCCACGGCCTTCTTCGCGGCCGGCTCTGCGGCGGCCTTCTTGGCCGGCGCCGCCTTCTTCGCGGGAGTCTTCTTGGCGGGGGCGGCCTTCTTCGTAGCGGCCTTCACCGTGCTGCGACTGCTGGACGCAGCAGCGACGCGCTTGCGGCTGCTGGTGTCCTCGTGGCTCATCGTCACGGAGATGCCCTCCTCGCTCAGGTAGCGCATCAGCGCCTTGAGATGGGCCGCCGTGTGCACGTGGGCCTCGGTGGCGGAGCGCAAGGCGTCCGCAGTGACGTGTCCGGAGGCCTTGCCCTGGGTCACCAGGGCCACGATGTCGGGGTGTGCAAGGACGTCAGCGGGGAGCTTGCGGGACGTGCTCGTCGACACGAACTACCTCTCGTACAGCGGATGGCGGGCGCGGCAAGGCCCGTACACGTCAAGAGCCGCACATTCATTGTGACAGATCGACAGAGCTTTCCAAGTCAGGACCCCGGAGCCGACGTGCGCGCGGCCGCCTTCTTCTCCTTCTTGAAGGCACGAACCCGCTCCAGGGACGTGGCGTCGACCACGTCGGCGACCGACCGGAACGACCCCTCCTCCGCGTAGCTGCCCGCAGCCTTGTCCCACCCGTCGGGCCGGACACCGAGCTGCTTGCCGACCAGCGCCACGAAGATCTGGGCCTTCTGCTTGCCGAAGCCCGGCAGCGCCTGCAGCCGGCGTAGCAGGTCCTTGCCGTCAGCCGCCTCCAGCCACAGTCGCGCGGTGTCGCCGTCGTACTCCGCGACGACGTGGGCCGCGAGCGCCTGGATCCGGGCGGCCATCGAGCCCGGGAACCGGTGCACCGCCGGCGGAGTGGCGCAGAGCGCGGCGAACTGCTCGGGGTCCGCGGCGGCGATCTCGGCCGGGTCGAGCGTGCCGAACCGGTCGAGGACCTTCGCAGGACCGGCGAACGCACGCTCCATGGGGAACTGCTGGTCGAGCAGCATGCCGCACAGCAGCGCGAAGGAGCTCTCGGTCAGCACCTGGTCCGCGTGCGCGTCCTGGGCGATGTGGATGGCCATGACCTGGGATTCTGCCAGCCGTCGCGCATCCCGGGGCCGCTGCCCCGCGATGGACAGCGGCTGTTCCCGCGTGCTGCTACTCCCCCGCCTTGACCGCGAGGACCGGGCACGGGGCGTCGAGCAGGACGCGCTGGGCGTTGCTGCCGAGGATGAGCTTGCCCACGGGCGAACGACGGCGCAGGCCGATGACGATGATGTCGGCGTTCACCTCGTTGGCGACGTTCACCAGGTCGTCGGCCGGGTCGAGGCCGCGGACCAGCTGGCGCACCTCGAACTCGACCCCCGCGTCACGCAGCGCCGCGCGGACCTCCTCGAGCTGAGCCTCGGACTCGATGGCGTCGCTGTCGTCGAACTCACGACCTCCTCGGTGGGAGTTCACGACGACCAGTCGCATGTCGCGGAGCTTGGCCTCCTCGGCTGCCCGGCGCAGCGCCGCGCGGCCCTCGGGCTTGGGTACGTACCCCACGACGATGGTCCCCATGACGTCCTCCCTGGCGAAGTCCTGCCACGGCGTACGCCGTGGCTGGTGTGACGTTATCCATGCGGACGGGTCGGGCGCCACCTGTGGACGACCACCGGCGCGTTGCGGCGAGACGCGGCAGGCTTGGCGGATGACCTCTCACGCCGATGCCGGACTGCTGCTGCGCCGCGAGGTCGGCCTCCTCAGGCAGCGCGAGACCAGGCGCGTCTTCGACCTCGCGGTGTACGTCGGCACCCTCGGCGGGCCGCGCGACTCGTTCGTCGTCCGCGCCCGGGACCTTCCTGCCGTCGACCAGGGCCTGCGCGCCGACGTGGTCGCGGCGCTGCTCGAGCAGACCGACCCGGAGCTGCGCACCGCCTGGCTGGTCCGGCCCGGTCGGCCCGAGCAGCACGACGCCGACCTGCAGTGGCTGGCTGCGGCGCGAGCGGCCTTCGCGATGCACGGACGCCCGCTCGAGGCCTTCTACGCGATCACGCGCTACGGCTGGCTCGACGTGGTCACCGGGCAGAGCCGCACCTGGAAGCGGCTGCGCCTGTGAGCGCGCGCCGGCCGTTCACTCCCAGGTGTGCACCGGCTCGTTGGTGTGCATGTGAGTGCGGTACTCGTTGAGCGTGGCCCGCAGCGCGTCGAGCCGGTCGACGTCCCCGTCGCCCGCACGCGCGTGGAAGCGGTCGACGAACCAGGAGGCGCCGTTCTGGCCGGCCAGGCAGCGCTGCTCGATCACGCCGAGGAGCCGGTCGCTCTCCTCCGCCACGACGCCCCAGGAGTCGAGCCCGGCACGCGCCATCGGCAGCAGCCGCCGCAGCACCAGCTCGGTGGCCGGGACCTGGCCGAGTCCGGGCCAGTAGAGGTGGGCCTCGATGCCCTGCCGGGCCGCGACGTGGAAGTTCTCCTCGGCGGCGCTGAACGACATCTGCGACCACAGCGGCCGCTCGTGCTCGGCGAGCGTGCGCACCAGGCCGAAGTAGAAGGCGGCGTTGGCCATCGTGTCGATGACGGTCGGGCCCGCCGGGAGGACACGGTTCTCGACCCGCAGGTGCGGGGTGCCCTCCACGACGTCGTAGACCGGCCGGTTCCACCGGTAGATCGTGCCGTTGTGCAGCCGCAGCTCGTGCAGCGACGGCGTACGGCCGGCCTCGAGCTCCTCGAGCGGGTCCTCGTCGTCGAGGATCGGCAGCAGCGCCGGGAAGTAGCGGACGTTCTCCTCGAACAGGTCGAAGATCGAGGTGATCCAGCGTTCGCCGAACCACACCCGCGGCCGGACCCCCTGGGCCTTGAGCTCCTCGCTGCGGGTGTCGGTGGCCTGCTCGAAGAGCGCGATCCGGGTCTCGCGCCACAGCTCGCGGCCGAGGAGGAACGGCGAGTTGGCGCCGAGCGCCAGCTGCACGCCGGCGATCGACTGGGAGGCGTTCCAGTAGGCCGGGAAGTCCTCGGGGCTGACCTGGGTGTGCAGCTGGGTGCTGGTGCACGCCGCCTCGGGCACGATCGAGTCCGCCGTCGTCCGGAGCCGCTCGGGCCCGCCGATGTCGATCACGATGTCCTCGCCGCGTGCCGCGAGGATCTGGTCGCTGAGCAGCTGGTAGCGGGGGTTGGGGCTCAGTGAGGAAGGACTCATGTGACCCGCCGACAGGGTCGGCAGGATGCCGATCATCACCATGTGGGCGCCGACCTCGGCTGCCTTGGACTGCGCGTGGTTGAGGCTCTCGCGGACGCCCTCCTCGAAGTCCGTGAAGCCGCGGTCCTTCAGCTGCTTGGGCGGGACGTTGATCTCGAGGTTGAACTGACCGAGCTCGGTGACGAAGTCGGGGTCGGCGATCGCTTCGAGCGCCTCGCGGTTCTTCAGGGCGGGGTCGCCGGCGTCGTCGACCAGGTTGAGCTCGATCTCCAGGCCGGTCATCGGGTAGTCGCTGTCGAAGCGCGACTCCCGGAGCATCCGCGCGAACACGTCCAGGCAGCGCCGGACCTTCTCGCGGTACCGGGTGCGGTCCTCGCGAGAGAACTCCTGCTGCGCTACCTCTTCACCCATGGCCGCAGCCTAGGGTGCGGGACCACGGACGACCAGGTTCCCCCGCCGGGACGTGCGACCGGGCCGGCAGCCGGGCTCAGCCCGCGAACAGGCTGAGCATGTCCGGGGTCAGCGGCTCCCAGGCCGACGGCGGCATCGCGCAGGCCAGCGTCTGGGCGACCAGCGCAGCCATGCTGTAGTCGGGCTCGGCCTCCTGGCTGCGGTCGACCGCACACCAGGCGAGCGCCCCGTCGCCGGACAGCCAGGCCGCGAACGCGAGCAGCGCCGCCGGGGCCGCCAGCGCCACCAGCGGGCTGCGCCGCACGACGTCACGCCACAGGTCCACGTGTGCCCGGGCCGTGGCACGGGTGATCTCCGACCAGGCCACGTCACGCACCTCGACGGAGGCGAGCGCGACGAGCAGCCTGCCGACGTCATGGGCGTCGAGTCGCTGCCGGTCCTCGACGAACCGGCGGACGCGGTGCTGGACCCAGCGGCCCTCCTGGACGAGGTGGGCCCTCGCCGCCTCCGGGGCCGGTGGCCCGAGCGGGTGCCGGGAAGCAGCCTCGAAGCGATCCATCCCGACGTCCATCGCTTCGGCCACGCGCTCCACCTCGTCGGGGTCGCCGCCCACCAGGGAGTCCCGCAGCGCCTCGCGACTGTCGTGGACGACGCGTCCTTCGACGACGGCCGCCACGGTGATGGGGTGCGTGGAGACGTCGTACGGCGTGCCCTCCGCCACGCAGTCGCCGGGGCAACCGGTCAGGCAGAACCAGCGCTCGCCGTCGGCGCGCCCGCCGATGGCCACGTCGACACCCGCGGCGGCGAGGTCGGTCTCGAGCATCACCATCACCACGTCGGCGAGGGCTCGGTCGGCGGTGTAGATCACCACCGCGACCTGGTGGGTGCCGGCCCGCCGGGACACCTGGACCAGGTGCTGGACGAGCTCGTCGACCTCGTCGATGTCGTTCGGCAGGTCGACGCGGGCGTGGAACGGGTTGGCTGCCGCACCGGTGGTGAGCAGCACGACGGAGTCCCGGGGGTGGAACCCCAGGAAGCCGGGCACGGCGGCGAGCAGGTCGCCGGGGTTCTTGATGCGCAGTGTCTTCGTGTCGGTCATGGCTCCGAGCCTCGGCCCGGAGTCCGACGCCGGGGAGCGCCCATCGCGCGGCTGTGGAGGCCCGGGCGGCAGCGAAACCTGGGGACGGTTTCCGGCCCGTCCCGGAACCGTCGGCCGTGGCAGGCATGATGAACAGGTGCGCTCCGACCCGACGATCCTGCACGTCGACCTGGACGCCTTCTTCGCGGCCGTCGAGCAGCGCGACAAGCCGTCGCTGCGTGGCAAGCCGGTCGTCGTGGGCGGGGTCGGCGGGCGAGGCGTCGTCGCCACCGCGTCCTACGAGGCCCGTGCCTTCGGGGTGCGCTCGGCGATGTCCACGGCCGAGGCACGGTCCCGTTGCCCGCATGCGGCCTTCCTGACCGGCCGCTTCGACGCCTACCGGGCGAGCAGCGTCCAGGTGATGACCCTGCTCCGCGAGCTCTCCCCCCTGGTCGAGCCGCTGTCGCTGGACGAGGCCTTCGTCGACCTCGCCGCGGGCGGGCTCGAGGACGTGAGCGTCACCGGCGTCACCGCGGTCGCCACGCAGCTGAAGCACGACGTCCGGGAGGTCACCGGTGGCCTGTGCGGCTCCGTCGGGGTCGCGACCTCGAAGCTCGTGGCGAAGATCGCGAGCGACCTGGACAAGCCCGACGGGCTCGTCGTGGTGCCCCCGGGCACCGAGCGCGACCTGCTCCGGCCGATGAAGGTCGGGGTGATCCCCGGGGTCGGCCCGGCCACCGCGGAACGGCTGCGCCGGGTCGGCGTACACACCGTCGAGGACCTCGAGCAGGTCTCCGCCGAGGAGCTCGTGCGGCTCGTCGGGCAGGCGCACGGCACGTCCCTGTTCCACCTCGCGCGCGCCGACGACGACCGACCTGTCGTCGCGGAACGGGAGGCGAAGTCGGTCAGCGCCGAGGACACCTACGACACCGACCTGGTCGATCGCCGGCTGCTCGACGGCCTTCTCGACCGGCAGGCGGCCAAGGTCACCGAGCGGCTCCGCAAGGCGCGGCTCTCCGGGCGGACGGTCACGGTCAAGATCCGGCTGCACGACTTCACCACCCACACCCGGTCGGCGACGCTTGCTGCTCCGACGGACAGCACGCGCGTGGTGGCGCGCACCGCCCGCGCCCTGCTCGGGGAGGTCGACACCTCCGGTGGCGTCAGGCTGCTCGGGGTCGGGGTGTCCGGGCTCGCGGACTGGATCCAGGAGGACCTGTTCGAGGAGTACGACGCCGGCCCCGAGCCGGAGCCGCTGCCCGACGCGGAGCTCGAGCGCTTCACCCGCGGGCGCCGTTGGTCCCCCGGGATGGACGTGACGCACGTGGACCACGGGCAGGGCTGGGTCTGGGGGTCCGGGGTCGGCCGGGTGACCGTCCGCTTCGAGACCGCCGAGACGGGTCCGGGACCGGTGCGCACGTTCTGGGCGGACGACCCCGGCCTGGCCCCGCTGCGCATCGCCGCGCCCGAGCCCGACCTCACTCCCCCTGGAAGCTGACCGGGTCCCCCGGTCGCAGCTGCGCGCACGCGTCGAGGTCGTCGGGGTGGACGACGCCGAGCACGGGGTAGCCGCCGGTGGTCGGGTGGTCGTTGAGGAAGACCAGCGGCCGTCCCGACGGCGGCACCTGCACGGCGCCGAGCACGATCCCCTCGCTGGGCAGCTCGCCGTGCCGGCTCCGTTCGAGGGGCGCCCCCTCCAGCCGCAGGGCGATGCGGTTGGAGTGAGCGGTGACGGCGTACGGCGCGGCCGTCAGTGTGCGGACCGCGTCCTCGGTGAACCAGTCACGCCGCGGCCCGGTCCGGAACCGCAGTGCGACAGGCCCGCCAGGGCGGCGTACGGCGTGCGCATCGACCGCGGACGGACGCCCCGCCGGCCGGCCGACCGGCAGCACGTCACCTGCAGCCAGGACCGGCGGGCCCACGCCCGGCCAGCGTGTCGGTGGAGCGGGAGCCGAGCACCGGCGGCACCTCCACCCCGCCCGCCACCGCCAGGTAGGCCCGGACCCCGCGCACTGCCCTGCCGACCGTCAGCACGGCCCCGGCCCGCACCGTGACGGGCTCGGCGAAGGCGACCGCACGGCCGTCCACGCGGACCTCGCAGGTCGCGCCGGTGACGGCCACCGTCGTGGCCGCCGAGACTTCGACCGTCATGCCGCCGAGGGTGGTCTCCAGCAGCGCGGCCCCGGGCTCGTTGCCGACGAGCCGGTTGGCCAGGGCCGCTGCTGCGGAGTCGAGCGCACCGGCGCCCGGCACCCCGAGGTGGGCCCAGCCCCGGCGGCCGAGGTCCTGCACCGTGGACAGCGGCCCGGCGTCGATGACGTGCAGCGCGCGCATGCTCAAGCCCTCACGAACCGCACACGCGTGCCCGGCGCCAGGGTCGCGGGCTGCTCGCGCTCGGGGTCCCACAGCACGAGCGCGGTGTGGCCGACCAGCCGCCAGCCTCCCGGCGAGGACGTCGGGTAGATGCCGGTGAACTCGCCGGCCAGCCCCACAGCCCCGGCCGGCACGCGTGGTCGGGGGTCGTGGTGACGCGGCACGGCTAGCTCGGCGGGGAGCCCGGCGCAGTAGGCGAAGCCCGGCGCGAAGCCGCAGAAGGCGACGACGAACTCGACCGCGGTGTGCGTGCCGACGGCCTCCTCGACCGTCATGTCCCAGCGTCGGGCGACGTCCTCCAGGTCGGGCCCGTCGTAGCGGGTCGGCACCTCCACCAGCGGGGCGACGGTCTCCGGCCCGGGCGCGGCGGTCCACCCCGCCATCTCGGCGGCGATCGACTCGGGGTCGGCGAGTCCGGTGAAGAGCACGGTGCGCGCGGCCGGGACGATGTCGAGCGCCGGCACCCCGCGGTCCCGGGCGGCGCGGTAGAGCGCGAGGGCCGCGGGCGCATCGTCCACCTCGACGAGCAGCGCGTCGGTTCCGTAGCGATGGATGTGCACGGTCCCAGTCTGCCCACACGGGCGGAGGGCGGGACCGGGATAGGCGTAGGGCCCCTGGGAGTATGAGTTCCAGGGGCCCTACTGGTTGACCGGGATTGCGTGACGCTCCCGACCGACCGGCCGGTCCGTCAGATCCCGACAGCCTCGTCACCGGCTGTCGCGGCGGGTCTCCCCGCCGGTCGGATCCTCGGTTTCCTTCCGATCCGCTCTCCCTTGCGGGAGTGCGTGAGACAGGTTTACGCCCGTGGAGGCATGCGGCGCAAGGGCCTCGGGGCACCAATTCCCGGCTGATTTCTCAAGGGCCCTCAGTCATCCACAGACCATCGGGTCGGGTCCACAGGAAAGCCCCACTTCTCCACAGTCCAGGGGCTGCCCTGTGGACGAGATGTCCCCAGCTCAGCAGGGCCGCACGAGGTAGCCGGCGGCCTCGAGGGCGACCCGTACGGCGTGCGCGTGGGCCACCGCACCGGGGGTGTCACCGTGCACGCAGACCGAGTCCACCACGACGGCGAGCTCGACCGCGCGGATCGCGATCAGGCCCGGGTCGTCGAGCACCGCTCCCGGCTCGGTCCGGGGCAGCAGCCGTCCCTCGTCGGTGTAGGCGCGGTCGGCAAAGCCCTCCCTGCGGACCTCGCGTCCGGCCGCAGCCGCGAGGTCGAGGAGCACCGAGCCCGGCAGGCCGAGCACCGGGAGCCGGCCGGACCCCTCGAGGACCGCCTGGGCCTGGTGCAGGTCGTGGACCACCCGGTTGTAGAGCGCGCCGTGCGGCTTGACGTAGCTGACCACGGTGCCGACCTCGACGGCGATCCGCGACAGCAGCGCGACCTGGTCGGCCACGTGCTCCCGGAGGATCTCGGGGTGCACGTCCATGTCCCGCCGGCCGAACCCCGGACGGTCGTCGTACGACACCTGCGCCCCCACCGCGACCCCGCGCCGGGCGGCCTCGAGGCAGACCGCGCGCATGGTGGCGGCGTCGCCGGCGTGGTAGCCGCAGGCCACGTTGGCGCTGGTGACGACCGCCAGCAGCGCCCTGTCGTCGGTGACCTCCTCGCCGAGGTCGGCGTTGAGGTCGATGCGCGGGCTCACCCCTCCATTGTCTCGGATAGCGTCGGGGTATGCAGGCCCCGCTCCCCTTCCCCGTCGCCCGACGCGTCCCGCTCGAGCGCACCCACCACGGCGACACGGTCGTGGACGACTACGAGTGGCTGCGCGACAAGGAGTCCCTCGAGACCATCGCCTACCTCGAGGCCGAGAACGCCTACACCGAGGCGCGCACCGCTCACCTGGCCGGCCTGCGCCAGCGGATCTTCGACGAGATCAAGGCCCGCACCAAGGAGACGGACCTCTCCGTGCCGGCGCGGATCGGGTCCTACTGGTACTACAGCCGCTCGACCGAGGGCCGTCAGTACGGCATGAGCTGCCGCTGCCCGGTCGCCGGTCCCGACGACTGGACGCCGCCCCGCCTCGACGCCGACGTCGACGTCCCCGGCGAGCAGGTGCTGCTCGACGTCAACGAGCTCGCCGAGGGACACGCGTTCTTCTCCCTGGGCACCGCGTCGATCAGTCCCGACGGCAACCTGCTGGCGTTCAGCACCGACACCGTCGGCAACGAGCGGTTCCTGCTCCGCGTGAAGGACCTGCGCACCGGCGACCTGCTCGCCGACGAGGTCCCGAACACCCTCGGCCCGGCGGTGTGGGACCTGCACGGGACCGTGCTCTTCTACACGACCGTCGACGAGTCGTGGCGTCCCGACAAGGTGTGGCGCCACGAGCTCGGCCACCCGGTCGCGGACGACCAGCTCGTCCACCACGAGACCGACGAGCGGTTCTGGACCTCCGTCGGCCGCACGCGCAGCGACCGGCTGATCGTGATCGGCTCGGGGTCGAAGACGACCACCGAGTACCGCGTCCGCGACGCCGCCGACCCGCTCGGCGAGTTCCGCGTCGTCGCCCCGCGCCGGCAGGGGGTGGAGTACGGCGTCGAGCACGCGGTGATCCGCGGGGAGGACCGGTTGCTCGTCCTGCACAACGAGGACGCCGAGAACTACGCCCTCGCCACGGCGCCGATCGACGCCGGCTCCGCCGACCAGTGGGAGCCGCTGCTGCCGCACGACCCGGCGATCCGGCTCGAGGACGTCGACGCGTTCGAGACCCACCTGGTGGTCAGCCAGCGCAGCAACGGCCTGACCCAGCTGCGGGTGATCGAGCTCACCGACGACGGGCTGGGCGACGACTACCTGATCCGGTTCGACGACCCGGTCTACACCGTCGGCGCGGCCGGCAACCCGGAGTTCCACCAGCCCACGATCCGGCTCGGGTACACGACGATGGCCACCCCGCCGGCGGTCTACGACTACGACGTCGCGAGCCGTGCGCTCACCCTGCTGCGGCAGACGCCCGTGCTCGGCGACTTCGACCCGGAGCGCTACGAGCAGCACCGCACCTGGGCCACCGCGGACGACGGCACCGCCGTCCCGATCTCCCTGGTCTGTCCGAAGGACACGCCCCGCGACGGCACGATGCCGCTGCTGCTCTACGGCTACGGCTCCTACGAGGACTCGACCGACCCCTACTTCACGATCTCGCGACTGTCCCTGCTGGACCGCGGGATCGGCTTCGCGATCGCCCACGTGCGCGGTGGCGGCGAGATGGGCCGGCACTGGTACGACCAGGGCAAGATGCTGCGCAAGGCCACCACGTTCACCGACTTCGTCGCCTGTGCCCGGCACCTCAGTGACGAGGGCTGGACCTCCCCCGACCGGGTCATCGCGGAGGGAGGCAGCGCCGGCGGCCTGCTCGTCGGGGCAGTCGCCAACATCGCGCCCGAGGCGTTCCGCGGCATCCTCGCCGACGTCCCCTTCGTGGACCCGCTCACCACGATGCTGGACCCGAGCCTGCCGTTGACCGTCGTGGAGTGGGAGGAATGGGGCAACCCGCTCGAGGAGCCCGAGGTCTACGCCTACATGAAGGCCTACTCCCCCTACGAGAACGTCGAGGCCAAGCGCTACCCCGCGATCCTGGCCGAGACGTCCCTGCACGACACCCGGGTGTTCTACGTCGAGCCCGCCAAGTGGGTGGCCCGGCTCCGGGCCACCGCGCTCAACCCCGAGGACGTCCTGCTCAAGACCGAGATGTCGGCCGGCCACGGCGGGGTCAGCGGCCGCTACAACGCCTGGCGGGACCGCGCGTTCAGCTACGCCTGGGTGATCGACCTGCTCGGCCGCGCCTGACCCCCACCGACAACGGTATGGCCCGGGCACGGTCTACGTGCCCGGGCCATACCAATATCGGAGGACGAATGGAGCCATCCGGCCCTGGTCGGCGCGCGAACCTGGGACAACCCTGAGAAGTCCCTGAGATCCGGCTCGGACGGCAACTTTCCGGCTCTCCCGGACGTCGAACAGGTCAGGAGGGCCGGAGCGGGGAATCCGTTCCGGATCGGGAATCCTCGCGGTCTCCCGGCCGTTGGGATGACTACAGGGGCTACCGGTGGGTACTCCTCGGCGAAACGGAAGGGAGCGCACGTGGCAACGAGTCGCACGCACACACGCGAGATCGAGGGACGCGACAGCGTCGGCATGTACCTCGACGAGATCGCGCGTACTCCGCTGCTCGACGCGGTCACCGAGGTCGAACTCAGCAAGACCATCGAGGCGGGCCTGTTCGCCCAGCGCCTGCTCGAAGAAGGACGGGTCGGACGCCGCAAGGGCGGCGCCCCGAAGTACGCCACCCAGGAAGAGCTCGAGTGGATGGTCGAGGAGGGCGAGCGCGCCGTCCAGCGGTTCGTGGAGGCCAACCTCCGGCTCGTCGTCTCGATCGCCCGCAAGTACGGCCGCAGCCAGATGCCGATGCTGGACCTCGTCCAGGAGGGCAACACCGGCCTCATCCGCGCCGTCGAGAAGTTCGACTACCGCAAGGGCTTCAAGTTCTCCACCTACGCCACCTGGTGGGTCCGCCAGGCGATCACCCGCGGCATCGCCCAGCAGGCCCGCGTCGTCCGACTCCCCGTGCACGTCGTCGAGGAGCTCAACCAGGTCGGTGCGGCCCGCCGCACCCTCGAGCGTCAGCTCGGCCGTGACCCGGAGCCGGAGGAGATCGCGACCGAGCTCGGCATGGACATCGACCGCGTCCTGGACCTGATGAGCTGGGGCCGGGACCACGTCAGCCTGGACACCCCGGTCGACGACAACGGCGACACCTCGCTGGGCGACCTGATCGCTCAGGAGACCGCGCCGGGCCCGGACAGCACGTTCCTCGACGGTGAGTCGAAGGGCCGGCTCAGCACGCTCGTCGAGCTTCTCGACGACCGCGCCGCGGACATCATCCGTTCGCGCTACGGCCTCGTCGACGGGCGCCAGCACAAGCTCGCCGACATCGGCGCCAAGCACGGCATCTCCGCCGAGCGGGTCCGCCAGCTCGAGCGGGAGGCGCTGCAGAAGCTCCGCCGTCTCGCCGACCCGGACCTGGCTGCCTGACGGTCTGCCCCTGCCGGTCAGCCGGTCAGCTCCTCGAAGACCTCCGTGACCCTGTCGCGGAGGTCTTCGAGCGTCCCGGTGTTGTCGATGACGTACGTCGCCACCGCACGGCGCTGCTCGCGGGTGGCCTGGGCTGCCACCCGGGCCTCCGCTTCCTCGCGGCTCCAGCCCCGCTGGGACAGCATCCGCTCGACCTGGGTCTCGACCGGCGCGTCCACCACGATGACGGCGTCGAACTTGTCCGGCTGACCGGTCTCGGCGAGCAGCGGGATGTCGTGCACCACCAGCGCGCCCTCGGGCGCCGCGGCCTCGAGCTCCCGGCCTCGGGCCCGCACCAGCGGGTGCACGATCGCCTCCAGCCGGCGACGGGCGGCCTCGTCGGCGAAGACGATCGCGCCGACGGCGGGGCGGTCGAGGTCCCCGTCGGCGGTCAGCACCTCGGGGCCGAACTCCTCGACGACCTCGCGCAGTCCGTCGGTGCCCCGGGCCACCGCCTCGCGGGCGAGCACGTCGGCGTCGATCACGACCGCGCCGAGCTCCTCGAGGATCGCGGACACCGTGCTCTTGCCGGACGCCACACCTCCGGTCAGGGCCACCCTCTTCACCGTCACGGGTGGGAGTATCGCAGCATGCCTCTCACCCAGTACCTCGTCGCCTCCTCGCTGGACGGCTTCATCGCCGACGAGAACGACAACCTCGACTGGCTGCTGACGATGCCCGGCGGCGACGACGACGCGAACCCCTACCCCGCGTTCATCAAGGAGGTCGGCGCCCTGGCGATGGGCGCGACCACCTACGAGTGGATCAACCGCCACCACCCCGGCGAGTGGTTCTACGACGACCGGCCCACCTGGGTGTTCACGCACCGCGACCTGCCGGCCATCGATGGCGCGAACCTGATCTTCACCGCCGGCGACGTGCGCGAGGTGCACACGGCCATGGTCGAGGCCGCAGGCGACCGCAACATCTGGCTGGTCGGCGGCGGGGAGCTCGTCGGGACGTTCCTCGACCACGACCTGCTCGACGAGCTCATCGTCTCGGTGACCCCGGTCCTGCTCGGTCGCGGAGCACCGCTGCTGCCCCGCCGCCGCACCGAGCCGATGCGGTTGCTCTCGGCGACACCCTCCCCCGCGAACACGTTCGTGCACCTGCACTACACGCTGCGCTGAGCCCTTGCGAGGATGGCCCGATGACGCACGTCGAGATCGGGCGCGGAGACCGGATCGCGCTGCTGGTGCCGGGCTCCGAGGAGTACGTCGACCTCGTGATGGGCCTGCTGGCCGCCGGGATGTTCCCGGTGCCGCTCGACCCGCGGCTCACCGCGTCCGAGCGCGCCGGGATCCTCGAGGACGTCGCGCCGCGCCTCGTCGTGGACACCACCGAGCTCGCGGCGTCGATGCTGGCGAACACTCCGGAGCGGTTCCGGCGCGGGCTCCCCCTGGCCCGGCCGATGCACGTCACGAGCGGGACCACCGGCCGGCCGAAGGGCGTCTACTCCGGGTTGCTCGACGAGGCCGCGGCCCAGGCACTGGTCGACGAGGAGCGCGACCTGTGGGGCTTCGCGGCCGGCGACGTGAACCTCGTGCTGAGCCCGCTCTACCACTCCGCTCCGCTCCGGTTCGCGATGGGAACGTTGCTGGCCGGCGGCCGGATCGTCGTACCCGGACCCTTCGACCCGGCCGTCGTCACCGCCGCGATCGAGGCGGAGCGACCCACCACGATGTTCTGCGTGCCCACCCACCTGCAGCGACTGTTCCGGCACTGGGACGAGGTCGGTGTGCCGGACCTCTCGTCGTTCCGGTTGGTCGCCCACGCCGGCGCGGCCTGCCCACCCGAGGTGAAGCATCGGCTGATCGAGCTGTTCCCCGAAGGGTCCACCTGGGAGTTCTACGGCTCGACCGAGGGACAGTTCACCGCCTGCCGCAGCGAGGAGTGGCTCGACCGGCCCGGCACCGTCGGCCGGGCCCGGCCAGGACGCAGGGTGGAGGTGGACCCCGACGGCACGATCTGGTGCGGCGTCCCGGACCACGCGCGGTTCACCTACTGGGGCGACCCGGAGAAGACCGCAGCGGCCTGGCGCGGCAACGCGTTCACGGTCGGCGACCTCGGCCGCCTCGACGAGGACGGCTACCTCTACCTCGACGGCCGCCGTGAGGACCTGATCATCTCCGGCGGGGTCAACGTCTACCCCGTCGAGGTCGAGCACGTGCTGCACGCGCACCCCGGCGTGCGCGAGGTGGCGGTCTTCGGCGTGCCGGACGACGCGTGGGGTCAACGCGTGTGCGCGGCCGTCGTCGGGGAGGTCGATCCCATCGAGCTGCGCGCGCTCGCCACCGAGCGGCTCGCCCCGCCCAAGCGTCCGAAGGACTACTTCAGCGTCGAGGCCCTCCCGCACACTGCCACCGGCAAGGTGCAGCGGCTCGAGCTGGCGGGCCGCGACTGGGACGTCACGCCGTCGCGCTGAACGTCCGCCGGTACTGCTGGGGGCTCACCTTCCGCACGCGCTGGAAGTGGTGCCGCAGGGTCGCGGCGTTGCCGAACCCGACCTCGGCCGCGATCTGGTCGACGGAGTGGTCGGTCGTCTCGAGCAGCTCCTCGGCCCGCAGCACCCGCTGGCTCGTGACCCAGGCGTGCGGGGTGGTCCCCGTCTCGGCCCGGAAGCGCCGGGCGAAGGTGCGGTCGGACATCAGGGCGCGCCGGGCGAGGTCCTCCACGGTGTGCTGCTCGGCAAGGTTCTCGGTCATCCAGATCAGCAGCGGGCCGAGCGTCTCGGCGTCACAGTCGGCGACCGGGGTGCGGATGTACTGCGCCTGGCCACCCTCGCGCTGGGGCGGCACGACCATCCGGCGGGCCACCTTGCTGGCCGCGGCGGCGCCGTACGCCTTGCGCCACAGGTAGAGCGTCGCGTCGAGTCCGGCCGCGGTGCCGGCGCTGGTGATCACCCGGTCGCAGTCGACGTAGAGCACCTCGGGGATGACCTTGGCCTTGGGGAACTCGGCGGCGAGCTGCTCGGTGTAGCGCCAGTGCGTGGTGCACTCCCGGCCGTCCAGCAGGCCCGCGTCCCCGAGGGCGAACGCACCCGAGCAGACCGACAGGACTGTGGCGCCCCGATCATGCGCACCGCGGAGGGCCGCCAGCACCTCGGGCGGCACCGGCGCCCCGTCCTTGGAGGCCGGCACACAGACGAGGTCGGCGGACTCGACCCGGGACAGGTCGTGCTCCACGGTGATCCCGAAGCCCACCGAGGTCCGGTAGGTGCCCGGAGCGGGCGCACAGATGGCGAAGTCGAGCACCGGCAGGCCGTCGTCGGAGCGGTCCGTCGCGAAGGCCTCGCAGAGCAGCCCGAGCTCGAAGGGGGTGATGCCGTCGTAGGCAAGGACGGCGACGTCGGTCAGCATCCGTCCAGCATGCCACGAACTTGGCAGAAGATCGATGGAGAGCGTCATTCCTGCCACTCGTGGCAGGAATGACGCGTGCGCAGCATTGGTGCCATGAACCTCGCACTCACCGCTCTCACCATCCTCACGGGGACCGCCCTGACCCCCGGTAGCGCAGCACTGTCGCCACCCTGGACGGCCAGTGGCAGGAAATCGACGGACGTTGTCATTTCCGCCACTGGTGGCAGCATCTCGATGAGCGGAGGATTACTGCCATGACCTTCCTGACCCTGATCCTCACCGCGATCGCCCTGACGGCACTGGCCTGGGGCGCCTACTACCTCTACGACCTGCTGGTCAACGACGGCTCCGGCCACCCGAGCCCGCACCACGCTCCTCCGCGCAGCCACCCCGCCGATCCCTTCGAGTCCCGCTTCGCCTGACAGTCCCCGATAC
>CAVQGT010000004.1:0-1014242 GCA_963712145.1 uncultured Actinomycetota bacterium
CCAGCAGCTCCTCGGCCACCGTGGAACCGGTCTCCTCGAAGTGCCGACGCACCAGGCCGTGGAGCTCGTCGGCCGCGTCACCGTCGACGGGAGCGAGCTCCACCAGCTCCTGGTTGACACGCCGCTCGTCCAGGTCGAGCAGGAACGCCACTCCGCCGGACATGCCGGCCGCGAAGTTGCGGCCGGTCGGACCGAGGATCGACGACGCGGCCACCGGTCATGTACTCGCAGCCGTGGTCGCCCACGCCCTCGACGACCGCGCTGGCGCCGGAGTTGCGGACGCAGAAGCGCTCGCCGACCTGGCCGCGCAGGTAGATCTCACCGGACGTCGCGCCGTAGCCGATGACGTTGCCGGCGATGATCTGCCTCGGACGCGTCGAACGGCGCCGAGCGGTCCGGCCGGACGACGATGCGCCCGCCGGAGAGGCCCTTGCCGACGTAGTCGTTGGCGTCGCCCTCGAGCCGCAGCGTCACCCCGCGCGGCACGAAGGCGCCGAACGACTGCCCGGCCGACCCGGTGAAGGTGATGTCGATCGTGCCGTCCGGCAGGCCCTCGCCCTCGTAGCGCTTGGTCACCTCGTGGCCGAGGATCGTGCCGACGGTGCGGTTCACGTTGCGGATCTCGAGCTGCGCGCGGACCGGCTCGCCGCTCTCGAGCGCCGGCGCGGCGAGCTTCACCAGCTCGTTGTCGAGCGCCTTGTCGAGGCCGTGGTCCTGGCCGGTGGTGTTGTGCCGCGCCGCCCCCTCGGGCAGCTCGGGCACGTGCAGCACCGGGGTCAGGTCGAGCCCGGCGGCCTTCCAGTGCTCGACCGCGGTCTCGACGTCGAGCATCTCGGCGTGGCCGACCGCCTCCTCGAGGGTGCGGAAGCCGAGCTCGGCGAGGAGCTCGCGCACCTCCTCGGCGATGTAGGTGAAGAAGTTGACGACGTGCTCCGCCTTGCCGGTGTAGCGCTCGCGCAGCACCGGGTTCTGGGTCGCGACGCCGACCGGGCAGGTGTCGAGGTGGCAGACCCGCATCATGATGCAGCCGGACACGACGAGCGGCGCGGTGGCGAAGCCGAACTCCTCGGCGCCGAGCAGCGCCGCGATGATCACGTCGCGGCCGGTCTTCAGCTGGCCGTCGGCCTGCACGACGATCCGGTCGCGCAGCCCGTTGAGCAGCAGCGTCTGCTGGGTCTCGGCGAGGCCGAGCTCCCACGGACCGCCCGCGTGCTTCAGCGACGTCAGCGGCGAGGCGCCGGTGCCGCCGTCGTGGCCGGAGATCAGCACGACGTCGGCGTGCGCCTTGGAGACGCCGGCCGCGACCGTGCCGACCCCGACCTCGGCGACGAGCTTCACGTGCACGCGCGCCGACGGGTTGGAGTTCTTCAGGTCGTGGATCAGCTGGGCGAGATCCTCGATCGAGTAGATGTCGTGGTGCGGCGGCGGCGAGATCAGGCCCACGCCGGGCGTGCTGTGCCGGGTCCTGGCCACCCACGGGTAGACCTTGTGGCCGGGCAGCTGGCCACCCTCGCCGGGCTTCGCGCCCTGCGCCATCTTGATCTGGATGTCGTCGGAGTTCGTGAGGTACTCCGAGGTCACACCGAACCGGCCGGACGCGACCTGCTTGATCGAGCTGCGCCGCTCCGGGTCGTAGAGACGGTCCGGGTCCTCGCCGCCCTCACCGGTGTTGGACTTGCCGCCCAGCATGTTCATCGCGACGGCGAGGGTCTCGTGGGCCTCCTGGCTGATCGACCCGTAGGACATCGCGCCGGTGGAGAACCGCTTGACGATCTCCGAGACCGGCTCGACCTCTTCGAGGGGGATCGACTCGCGGGCACCGTCACGGAACTTGAACAGGCCGCGCAGCGTCATCAGCCGCTCGGACTGCTCGTTCACCCGGGAGGTGTACTGCTTGAAGATGTCGTAGCGCCCGGTCCGCGTGGAGTGCTGGAGCCGGAAGATCGTCTCGGGGTCGAACAGGTGCGGCTCGCCCTCGCGGCGCCACTGGTACTCGCCGCCGATCTCGAGGCTGCGGTGGGCCGGCGGCAGACCGTCGACCGGGTAGGCCTTGCGGTGCCGGCGGGCGACCTCCTCGGCCACGGTGTCGAGGCCGATGCCCCCGAGCTTGCTGGTGGTGCCGGTGAAGTAGCGGTCGACGAGCTCCTGGGAGAGACCGACCGCCTCGAAGATCTGGGCTCCGGTGTACGACGCGACCGTCGACACCCCCATCTTGCTCATCACCTTGAGGACGCCCTTGCCGAGCGACTTCACCAGGTTCTTGACGGCCTTCTCGGGCTCGACGTCCACGAAGAAGCCGTCCCGGGCAAGGTCCTCGACGGTCTCCATCGCCAGGTAGGGGTTCACCGCGGCGGCGCCGTAGCCGATCAGCAGCGCGACGTGGTGGGTCTCGCGGACGTCACCGGCCTCGACGACCAGACCGACCTGGGTGCGGGTCTTCTCGCGGACCAGGTGGTGGTGCACCGCGCCGGTGAGCAGCAGCGACGGGATCGGGGCGAGGTCCGCGGTCGAGTGCCGGTCGGACAGCACGATGATGCGGGCACCGTCGGCGATCGCCCCGGAGACCTCGGCGCAGATCTCGTCGATGCGGGCGGCGAGTGCCGCTCCCCCGCCCTCGACGTCGTAGAGCCCGCGCGAGACGTGCGTGATGAACCCGGGCATGTCGCCGTCACGGTTGATGTGCCGGATCTTGGCCAGCTCGTCGTTGTCGATCACCGGGAACGGCAGCACGACCTGGCGGCACGACGACGGGGTCGGCTCGAGCAGGTTCGCCTCGGGGCCGATCGTGCCGGCCAGCGAGGTCACCAGCTCCTCGCGGATCGCGTCCAGCGGCGGGTTGGTGACCTGCGCGAACAGCTGCGCGAAGTAGTCGAAGAGCAGCCGCGGGCGCTCGGAGAGCACCGCGATCGGCGTGTCCGTGCCCATCGACCCGATCGGCTCGGCGCCGGTCTTGGCCATGGGCGTCAGCAGGACGCGCTTCTCCTCCTCGGTGTAGCCGAAGATCTGCTGGCGCCGCGTGACGGAGGCGTGCGTGTGCACGATGTGCTCACGCTCGGGAAGGCTGTCGAGGTGGATGATGCCGGCGTGCAGCCACTCGTCGTACGGGTGCTCCGCGGCGAGCTCGCCCTTGATCTCCTCGTCCTCGATGATCCGGTGCTCGTCGGTGTCGACGAGGAACATCCGGCCCGGCTGGAGCCGGCCCTTGCGTACGACGGTCGCGGGGTCGATGTCGAGCACGCCGACCTCGGACGCCAGCACGACCAGGCCGTCGTCGGTGACCCAGTAGCGCGACGGGCGCAGGCCGTTGCGGTCCAGGACCGCCCCCACCTGGGTGCCGTCGGTGAACACGACGCAGGCCGGACCGTCCCAGGGCTCCATCATCGACGCGTGGAACTCGTAGAACGCACGACGGGCCGGGTCCATCTCGGCGTGGTTCTCCCACGCCTCCGGGATCATCATCAGCACCGAGTGCGGGAGCGAGCGGCCGCCCATGTGCAGCAGCTCGAGCACCTCGTCGAACGACGCCGAGTCGGACGCTCCGGTGGTGCAGATCGGGAACAGCCGCTCGAGGTCGGCGGCCGTGCCCTTGGCGTCGCCGGCGGTCGGGCTGGCGAGCAGGTCGCTCCTGAGCAGCGCCTCACGGGCGCGCATCCAGTTGCGGTTGCCCATCACGGTGTTGATCTCACCGTTGTGGGCGATGAACCGGAACGGGTGCGAGAGCGGCCACGACGGGAAGGTGTTGGTCGAGAACCGCGAGTGCACGACCGCGACCGCCGACTCCACGCGCTCGTCGGTGAGCTCGGGGTAGAAGCGGTCCAGCTGGTCGGTGGTCAGCATGCCCTTGTAGGCGATGGTGCGCGACGACAGCGACGGGAAGTAGACGTCGGTCTCCCGCTCGGCGCGCTTGCGCAGGCAGAACGCGAGCCGCTCCAGCGCCATCCCGACGAGACGGCCGCTGCTGGCCGCGACGAAGAGCTGCTGGAAGGACGGCATCACGCTGACGGCGGTGGCGCCGAGCATGGACGGGTCGGTGGGGACGTCACGCCAGCCGAGGACGCTGAGGCCCTCCTCGGCGGCGATCTCCTCGATGCGCTGCCGGGTCTTCTCGACGTGGCCCTCGTCGCCGGGCAGGAACGCGGTTCCGACGGCGTACGAGCGGGCCGGCGGCAGGTCGAAGTCGACGACCTCACGGAAGAACCGGTCGGGCACGCCGAAGAGGATGCCGGCGCCGTCACCGGTGTCGGGCTCGGCCCCGGTGGCGCCACGGTGCTCGAGGTTGCGCAGGGCGGTGACCGCCTTGGCAACGATGTCGTGGCTGGCAACGCCGGTCAGGGTTGCGACGAAGGCGACACCACAAGCGTCGTGCTCGTGGAGTCCGTCGTAGAGCCCCTGGGGCGGCGGGAATGCTTGCATGCGGCACTCTCCCGTCGTCGTCTGGCACCGGGGCCCGAGAGAGAGTCCGGTGCGGCTCACTTACGAAAAATGCGCGGGACGACATTGGCCCATGCGGAAATGAAAGCCTACATCACCGGGCGCCGCGACTGCCCGCCTGCCAAGACGGGAAGATCACAGTCTGGACAGGTTTGACGAAGGGGTTCACGGGCAACCGCGGGCGGCTCAGCCGAGGCCGGACACGCCGACCAGCGCACCGACGCCGTAGGTGATCGCCGCGGCGACACCGCCGAGCAGCATCTGGCGGACGCCGCCGTACCACCAGGGCCGCGTGGTCACCGAGGTCACCATGGCCCCGGCCCCGAACAGCGCGATCAGGGTGATGACCAGACCGGGCAGCAGGGTGCCGGCGCCGAGCAGGTAGGGCAGCACCGGGACCATCGCACCGAGCGCGAACGCGACGAACGACGACACCGCCGCGAGCATCGGCGAGGCCAGGTCGTGGGGGTCGACGCCGAGCTCCTCGCGGGCATGGACCGCCACGGCGTTGTCGACGTCCAGGTGGATCTGCCGTGCGACCTCGTGGGCCAGATCCTCGTCGATCCCCTTCTCGACGTACATCTCGGCGAGCTCGTGCCGCTCCCCCTCCGGATTGGCGATGATCTCGGCCCGCTCCTTGGCGACCTCGTGCGCGGCGGCCTCGGACTGGCTGGCGACGGAGGTGTACTCCCCGACCGCCATCGAGAACGCACCGGCGGCGAGTCCGGCGAAACCGGCCAGCACCACGGCCGTCGAGCTGTCCGCGGCGCGCGTGCCGCCGGCGACACCTGCGATCAGGGCCAGGTTGGACACCAGGCCGTCGCTGGCGCCGAAGACCGCAGGTCGCAGCCACCCTCCGGTGACGTCGGGGTGCTCGTGGTTGATGCCGGGGTACACGGTCGCCATGCCTGGAACCTATCCAGTCTGGCCGACGGTTTCATCGAAGGTGAGGCTGTCCTCAGTCGGGGACGGGAGCCGGCTCCGGCTCGCGGAGGACCTGCTCCTCGCGCCCCGGGTGACGGCGGGCCGACCACAGGAAGAACAGCAGCGCGAGGGCGAACACGACGATCGACGTCCACACGTTGAGCCGCAGGCCGAGCACGTCGTCCTCCTGGACCTTGTCGATGCGGAGGTACTCGATCCAGCCGCGGCCCGCGGTGTAGGCCATCACGTAGAGCGCGAACGCCCGGCCGTAGCCGAGCCGGAACTTCCGGTCGGCCCAGATGACCAGTCCCGCCGTACCGACGTTCCAGATCGCCTCGTAGAGGAAGGTCGGGTGGAAGGTCTCGTACTGCTCGTAGCCGTCCTCCCGGAACTCCGGGTCGATCTCGAGGCCCCACGGCAGCGTCGTGGGCCGACCGTAGAGCTCCTGGTTGAACCAGTTGCCGAACCGGCCCACGGCCTGGGCGAGCGCGATCCCGGGGGCCAGCGCGTCGGCCAGCGGGAGGAACTTCACCCGGTAGCGACGGCAGCCCAGGTAGGCGCCGAACGCGCCGAGTCCGATCGCGCCCCAGATGCCGAGGCCGCCCTGCCAGACGTAGAGCGCGCTCACCGGGTCCTGGCCCTCACCGAAGTAGAGCCGCCAGTCGGTGGCCACGTGGTAGAGCCGGCCGCCGATCAGCCCGAACGGGACCGCCCACAACGCGATGTCGCCGACCTGGCCGGGCTTGCCACCGCGGGCCACCCAGCGCTTCTCGCCCAGCCACACCGCGATGACGACGCCGGCGATGATGCACAGCGCGTAGGCCCGGATCGGCAGCGGCCCGAGGTGCCAGACACCCTGGTCGGGGCTGGGGATGCTCGCGTAGATCACTCGGTGTCTCCTGTCGGGACGCCACCCTCGGCGAGGATGACCTGGATGTCCTCGGCGATCTTCTCCGGCGCCGTGCCTTCCGTCCACACGATCGGTGCGGTTCCGTCGGGCCCCATGCCGATCACGTGGGTGCCGTGCTCGACCTCGTAGCCGCCGCTGGGCAGCTTCGCACCCTTCGCCACGTGGACGGCGACCGACTCCCCCGCCTGCTTGATGCGGGCCAGCGAGCCGGTCAGGCCCTCGAAGGTGGGGTCGAACCGGTCGAGGTAGCCACGCAGCGTCGTCTCGTCGTCGCGGGCCGGGTCGGTGGTCACGAAGAGCATCCCGACCTGCTCGCGCTCCGCGGGCTCGAGCCGCACCAGCGCGGAGGCGATGTCGGCCATCACGACCTGGCAGATGTCCGGGCAGCTCGTGTAGCCGAAGAACACCAGCGTCAGCGGCTTGTCGGTGTCGCTGGCCAGCCGGTACGGCGAGCCGTCCGTGGCCGTCAGCGTGACGTCCGCGACCGGATAGGGCTCGACCGGCACCGCGCCGTTCATGCCGTCCTCGTCCTGAACCGTCACGTTGGTGACCGGGCTCTCCTGGGCCGGCTCGCCGCATCCGCCGAGCAGCAGAGCAGCCGCCAGCCCGGCGGCCAGGACGGCCGCCGCACGGGGACGGTTACGCACCTCGCACACCTGCCGCGAGCTCGCGGGTCAGCTCGGCCAGCGACGCCAGCCCGGCCTCCTGGTCCGCTCCTGCGTCGAGGAGCCGGCGCACGAAGGCCGACCCGACGATCACGCCGTCCGCGTGCCGGGCCACGTCCGCGGCCTGCTCGCGGTTGGAGACGCCGAGGCCGACCCCGATCGGCAGGTCGGTGACGGCGCGGGTGCGCTCGACGAGCGGGCCGGCCAGCTCGCTGGTCGACTCCCGCGCTCCGGTGACGCCCATGACCGCGGTGGCGTAGACGAAGCCACGGCACGCGGCCGCAGTCATCCGGAGCCGCTCGTCCGTGGACGACGGGGCGACGAGGAAGATCTTGTCGAGGTCGTGCTTGTCGGCCGCCGCGATCCACTCGTCGGCCTCGTCCGGCACCAGGTCGGGCGTGATCAGGCCGGCTCCGCCCGCGCCCGCGAGGTCGGCGGCGAACCGCTCCACGCCGTAGCGCTCGACGGGGTTCCAGTAGGTCATCACGACCACGGGCACGCCGGTCTCGGCGACGGCCTCGACCGTGCGCAGCACGTCGGCGGTGCGGGTGCCGCCCTCGAGCGCCTGCTGGGCGGCCGCCTGGATCGTCGGACCGTCCATCACCGGGTCGCTGTAGGGCAGGCCGACCTCGATGATGTCGCAGCCGCTCTCGACCATCGTCCGCATGGCGTCGATGCCGCCCTGGACGTCGGGGAAGCCGGCCGGCAGGTAACCGACCAGCGCGGCCCGGTCCTCGGCGCGTGCCTTCGCGAACGCCTCCGCGGTGCTGGTCACTTGTGGGGCTCCCCTGTCTTGTCGTCGGGCCGCGTCTCGCCGAGGCCGAACCACTCGATCGCGGTGCCCATGTCCTTGTCGCCGCGGCCGGACAGGTTGACCAGGATCGTCGACCCCGGCTGCTCCTTCGCGAGCTTCATCGCTCCGGCGACGGCGTGCGCGGACTCGATCGCGGGGATGATCCCCTCGGTCCGCGACAGCAGCGCGAACGCGTCCATCGCCTCGGCATCGGTGATCGGCCGGTAGTCGGCCCGCCCCGACTCGGCGAGGTAGGCGTGCTGCGGGCCCACCCCGGGGTAGTCGAGCCCGGCGGAGATCGAGTGCGACTCCTTGGTCTGGCCGTCCTCGTCCTGGAGCACGTAGGTGCGGGCGCCGTGGAGCACGCCGAACTCGCGGGCGTAGATCGTCGCCGCGTGCCGCATCGTGTCGACGCCGTCGCCCGCGGCCTCGCAACCGACCAGCTGCACGTCGGCGTCGTCGAGGAAGGCGGCGAACAGCCCGATCGCGTTGGAGCCGCCGCCGACGCAGGCCACCGCGGAGTCCGGCAACGAGCCGGTCAGCTCCAGGCACTGGGCACGGGCCTCGTCGCCGATGCCGCGGCAGAAGTCGCGGACCATCGAGGGGAACGGGTGCGGGCCGGCCGCGGTGCCGAACAGGTAGGCGGTGTGGTCGACCGTGGCGACCCAGTCACGGATCGCCTCGTTGATCGCGTCCTTGAGGGTGCGCGAGCCCGACTTCACGGCCACGACCTCGGCGCCGAGCAGGTGCATCCGCGCGACGTTGAGGGCCTGCCGCTCGGTGTCGACCTCGCCCATGTAGACGACGCAGTCGAGGCCGAGGTAGGCCGCCGCGGTGGCGGAGGCCACGCCGTGCTGGCCGGCCCCGGTCTCGGCGATCACGCGGGTCTTGCCCATCCGCTTGGTGAGCAGCGCCTGGCCGAGCACGTTGCGGATCTTGTGCGCGCCGGTGTGGTTGAGGTCCTCGCGCTTCAGCAGGATCCGCGCGCCGGCGATCTCGGAGAGCTTGGTGGCGTCGTACAGCAGGCTCGGCGTGCCGGCGTACTCACGCAGCATCCGCTCGAACTCGCCGATGAACGCGGGGTCGGCCATGGCGTCCTGCCACGCGACGGTCAGCTCGTCGAGGGCGGCCATCAGGGCCTCGGGCATCATCCGTCCGCCGAAGCGGCCGAACCGGCCGTCGGTGGACACGGGTGGGGTGTGCTGTGCGGTCACGGTCGAACTCTCAGTGCTTGTCGAGGTCGCGCTGCTTCAGGGCGGGGTGGGCACCGGCGGCGACGAGGTCGGCCACCGCCTCGCGCGGGTTGTCCCCGCGCACCAGGGTCTCGCCGACGAGGACGACGTTGGCGCCCTGCTTGGCGTACTCGAACACGTCGTGCGGACCGCGTACGCCGGACTCCGCGATCCGGACCACGTCGTCAGGGATGCGGGGGGCCAGCCGGGAGAAGGTGTCCCGGTCGACCTCGAGGGTCTTGAGGTTGCGGGCGTTGACACCGATCAGCTGTGCGCCGGCGTCGAGCGCGCGCTCGACCTCCTCCTCGTCGTGGACCTCGACGAGCGGGGTGAGGCCGATGGAGACCGCGCGGTCGAGCAGCCCCTCGAGCTGGTGCTGGTCGAGCGCCGCGACGATCAGCAGGGCGAGGTCGGCTCCGGCCGCACGCGCCTCCCACAGCTGGTAGGAGGTGACGATGAAGTCCTTGCGCAGCACGGGGATCGACACCGACCGGCGGACCGCACGCAGGTCGTCGAGGCTGCCGCCGAAGCGCCGCTCCTCGGTGAGGACGCTGATCGTGGCGGCGCCACCGGCCTGGTAGTCGGCGGCCAGGGCAGCCGGGTCGGCGATGGTCGCGAGGGCGCCCTTGCTGGGGCTGGAGCGCTTCACCTCGGCGATCACGCTGACGCCGTCTGCTCGGAAGCGCGGCATCGGGTCGAGTGCTTCCGGCGCGCGCAGGGCGGCCGCCTTGAGGTCGTCGATCGGCGTGACGGCCTCGCGCTCCGCGAGGTCGAGGCGCACGCCGTCGATGATCTCGTCGAGGACGGACCTGGCCACGTCGGTGCTCCCTGTCTGCGTGGTACGGCTGAAAGAGGTCTCTAGACTCTCACGTGACCGGTCACACGCCGACCTCGAGGTCCGCGACGGACGCCCCGCGACCGACCAGCATCAGGAGAGTCCGATGAGCTACCCGCCAGGTCCGCCGCAGCCGGAGCAGCCGGGTCCGACCCAGCCCTATGGGCAGCAGTACCCCCCGCAGTACGGCGCCCCTCCCCCCGGCTACGCGCCGGTCCTGCCGACCAACAGCAAGGCCACGGCCGCGCTGATCACCGGCATCACCACCCTGGTCCTGTCGTGGTGCTGCGGGCTCGGCGTGCTCGGGCTGGTCGCGGTCGTGCTCGGCATGAAGGGCCGCTCCGAGGTGCGTCGCTCGCAGGGCACCCAGACCGGTGAGGGGCTGGCGCTCGCCGGGATCATCACCGGCGCCGTCGCGGTGCTGATCGGGCTGGCCACCATCGCGCTGATCATCGCCGTGTTCGCGTCGGGCAGCACCGCGTTCACCAGCTACGAGGCCTGACGCTCCGCGCCACCGGACCTGCTCCGGCCGCGCATCCGCAACGGCGGCGCGCGCACGCGCTAGCGTGCTCCGCGTACCGCTGCGCCGACCCGACTGGGGAGACCTGCCATGAGCTACACACCGCCGCCTCCGCCGCCCGAGCAGGGCGGGTCCGGCGAGCCCAGTGACACCCCCGCGGGTGCCACTCCCCCCACGCCGCCGGGGTACGGCGCCCCGCCGCCCCCTCCGCCCGGCTACGGGGCCCCCGGCTACGGCGGGCCGTCGTACGGCGGTGCACCCAGGAACTCCTCCAAGGCCGTGGCGTCGCTGGTGGTCGGCATCATCTCGCCGATCCTCGGCTTCTGCTGCGCCGTGATCGGGCTCGTCGGCATCGTCGCCATCGTGCTCGGCCGCTCGGCCCAGAAGGAGATCGCGGCGAGCAACGGCGCCCTCACCGGTGAGGGCATGGCCAGGGCCGGCGTCATCCTGGGCATCATCGGCTCCGTCATCGGCGTCGCCATGACGGTCCTCAACATCGTGCTGCTGATGAGCGGCGAGACCACGTTCAACTTCAACACCAACCCCTGAGGTCGCCGCCTCCGCCGCTGCCCGGGGCGCGGCCGGTCACCGCGCTGGATCGGGTCGGATGGACCGTTCTGAGGTCTGGGAACGGTCCATCCGACCCGATTGCCGGTTCCTGGACCCCGATGCGAGGCAGCCATGTCGGCCCGGGGCGGCGGTCAGGGGGCCAGCCAGCCGGCGAACGGCAGGTTGCGCAGCACCCAGAAGGCGACGACGGCCGCGAGCAGGCCGTAGGTGACCAGCAGCGTCGTACGCTCCGGGACCTGCCGGCGTACGCCGCGCCAGCCGTCGACCGTGCGTCGGGTCCACCACGCCGCGAGCAGCGGGAGCGACCCGACGAAGAGCAAGTTGCTCGAGGCCGCCCCGACGAGGTCGCCGTGGGTGAGGTCGTTGACGGCCCGGAGGCCGCCACAGCCGGGGCAGGACGTGCCGGTCAGGGCGAGCCAGGGGCAGATCCCCCAGCTGCCGGACCGGTGCGGGTCACGCACGTGCAGCGCGACACTCGCCGCGAGCAGGACGACGGCCACCAGCACGGGAGCCTGCAGCCGACGGGCGCGGGTGCGCTGGTCGGGCTGCGGCGTCACGATGCCGGTGGCCATCAGGTCAGTGTGAGGCGGGCTCCGCGCCCATGCCCATCATCGCCATGATCTTGCCGACGATGGCGCCGGCGGGGACCAGCGCGACACCGACCCAGAACATGGTCCAGTTGTCGATCACCATGCCGATGCCGCCGACGGTGAAGCCCAGCAGGATGATCATGACGCCGGTCCAGGCTGCCGGGGTGTTGCCGTGGTGAGCCATGCGGAAGTTCTCCTCGTGACGACGTGACGCGGTTCAGCGGATCAGGACTCATCCTAGGGCGGCCGCGGTGATTCTCAGGCGGTCGGGTCGTGTCCCTCGTCCAGGGCGCGCCACAGGTCCTGGTCGGTGGCGGGTGCGGCGGCCCGGCTCGCGGGGGCGTCGTACCGGCTGCCCATGGCCGGCCAGCCCGGCGCCTTGCGGACCGCCACGACGAGGGACGTGAGGGTGAGTGCGGCGGCGACGGCGGTCACCCAGTACCAGGCCGTCAAGGACGCCACGAACTCGTCACTGGTCGCCCCTGCGGCCATCACCGCGGAGACGGCGGCGTCCAGTGCGGCGCTGCGTGCGGGGAGCACCGAGACCAGCACCCCGGCCGCAGCGAGGGCACCGACGACCGCTGCGAGCCGGCGGGCGCGGCCGCGGAGCACCAGGACGACCCCCCAGGAGGCCAGCGCGACGAGCGCCAGGGCCAAGCGCGAGCGGGGCCGCCTCGGAGCCGCTCGCCGTCGCCGTCACCTCGACGCCCGCCGCGTCGCCGGACGCCTGGGCCCAGTCCTGGCCGGCCGCGACCGCGGTCAGCACGGCGCTCGCCACGCCCAGCAGGACGGTCGATCCGAAGGAGCGGTCACGCACCGGCGGTCACCGGGAGGTCGCGGGCGTCGAAGCAGGTGCGGTCACCGGTGTGGCAGGCCGGGCCCTCCTGGGCGACCGTGACCAGCAGGGTGTCGCCGTCGCAGTCGAGGCGGACCGCCTTGACCCACTGCCGGTGGCCGGAGGTCTCGCCCTTGACCCAGTACTCCTGGCGGGAGCGGCTCCAGTACGTCGCCCGCCCGGTCGTCAGGGTGCGGTGGAGGGCCTCGTCGTCCATCCAGCCGACCATCAGCACCTCGCCGGTGTCGTGCTGCTGGACGACGGCGGGCACCAGGCCGTCGCCGTCGCGCTTCAGCAGGGACGCGATGTCGGGGTCGAGTTCGCTCACGCGCTCCAGTGTCCCACCCGGTCAGCGCAGCGACTGCTGGGCCACCCAGGACGCGTGCAGCCGGCCGTAGACGCCGCCCTCCTCGACGAGCCGGGCGTGCGGTCCCCGTTGTACGACGCGGCCGGCGTCGACCACGACGACCTCGTCGGCGTTCTCGGCCGTCGACATCCGGTGCGCGATGGTGACCGACGTGCGGCCGCGGGTCAGCCGCTCGAGGGCCCGGCCGATCCGCATCTCCAGCGCCGGGTCGACCGCGCTGGTGGCCTCGTCGAGCACGAGCAGGTCGGGGTCGGCCAGGTGGGCCCGGATCAGGGCGACGAGCTGGCGCTCACCGGCCGACAGGGACTCGCCGCGCTGCCCGACGTGGGTGTCGAGGCCGCGCGGCAGCCCGTCGAGCCAGTCGGTCAGGCCGAGCTCGTCGGCGGCCGAGCGGATGTCGTCGTCGCTCGCGTCGAGCTTCCCGTAGAGCGCGTTGGCGCGCAGCGTCGAGTCGAAGAGGAAGCCCTCCTGCGGCACCATCACGACCCGGTCGCGCAGCGACGAGAACGGCACCGTGCGCAGGTCGATCCCGTCCAGCCGGACCGTGCCCGAGGTCGGGTCCATCAGCCGGGTGAGCAGCTTGGCCAGCGTGGTCTTGCCCGAGCCGGTCTCCCCCACCACGGCGAGCCGGGTGTTGGGGGCGACCTCGAGGTCGACGTCACGGAGCACCGGAGGGCCACCGGGGTAGGCGAAGCAGACGTCGTCGAACGAGATCGTGACCGCATGGTGGGGCAGCGGCTGCCCGCCGGGACCGGGGTCGACGACGTCGGCCGGCGTGTCCAGGATGCCGATCACGCGCCGCCAGCCGGCGATCGCGTTCTGGGCGTCGGTGAGCACCTGGGTGCCCATCTGCACGGGCCCGACGAACAGCGTGACGAGGAAGGCGAACGCGAGCACCTCGCCGGCGGAGATCTGGTCCGCGACGCCGAGGATGACGCCGAAGATCAGCACCCCCGCGTTGGCGAGCCCGGCCGAGACGCCGCCGAGCGAGAACGAGAACGCGGTCAGCCCCTGGGCCCTCGTGCTCGCCGCCCGGTGCCGGTCGATCGCGGTGTCGATGCGGTCCTGGGTCCGCTTCTCGATCGCGTAGGAGCGGACCACCGCCGCGCCGACCACCGGCTCGGAGATGGCGCTCAGCAGGATCCCCACCTGGCGGCGCACGACGCCGTACGCCTCGGAGAGCTTGCGCTGGAAGTAGCGCAGCGACAAGAACAGCGGCAGGAAGCAGATCCAGACCACGATGGTCAGCTGCCAGCTGTAGTAGAGCATCACCGCGGTCGCGACGGCGATCTGGCCGACGCTGACGACCGCGATCATGCCGCCGAAGATCAGGAACTGCGAGACCTGGTCGACGTCGGAGGTCACCCGGGCCACCAGCGCGCCGCGGCGCTCGGTGTTCTGGGTGAGCAGCGGCAGGTCGTGGACGTGCCGGAAGGCCTTGATCCGCAGCGTGGCGAGGCCGCGCTCCGCGGAGGTGAACAGTCGTGCGGTCATGAAGTACGACGCACCCGTCGTCACCACGATCGCCAGCGCCGCCACGATCGCCATCGACGTCATGAAGTCGAGGTCCGGCCCCCCGGCCGCGCCGAGGCCGCGGTCCAGGGTCTGCTGCACGGCGATCGGGACCACGACGCGGCCCAGCGTGGACACCACGGCGAGCGCCAGCGTGCCGCCGACGCCCTCGCGCAGCTCCGGGGAGAGCTCGACCCCGCGGCGGATGGTCTGCCAGGCGGAGATCGACTCCCCGGTGTCCATGGTGGTGCCGGTGGTGCTCACGGGCTGACCACCTCGTCCGTCACGTCGTGGTGCTCCATCTCGTAGGCGTTGACCAGGTGGGCGTAGCCCGGGCTGCGGGCCAGCAGCTCGCTGTGGGTGCCGTGGTCGGCGACCCGGCCGTCGCGCAGGTAGACCACGTCGTCGGCGAGAGCGATCGTCGCCTTGCGGTAGGCGACGACCAGCACCGTCGCGCCGCTGTCGGCTCCCCGCAGGGCGGCGAGGATCCGGGCCTCGACCTCCGGGTCCACCGCGGACGTGGCGTCGTCCATGATCAGCAGCCGCGGACGGCGTACCAGGGCACGCGCCAGGGACAGCCGCTGGCGCTGGCCGCCCGACAGCGTTGTGCCGCGCTCCCCCAGCTTGGCGTCGAGGCCGTCGGGCAGGGCGGCGACGAAGCCGTCGGCCTGCGCGGTGCGCAGCGCGGCCCACACGTCCTCGTCGGAGACGTCCGCCCCGAGCGTCACGTTGCCTCGCACGGTGTCGTCGAAGAGGAAGGCCTGCTGCGGGACCAGCGCGGTGTGCTGCGCCAGCTGACCGGCCGCGAGGTCGCGCAGGTCGGTGCCGTCGAGGAGCACGGCGCCCTCGGCGGGGTCCACCAGCCGCACCAGCAGCGAGGTGAGCGTGCTCTTGCCCGACGCGGTCGCCCCGACGAAGGCCACGGTCTTGCCGGGCTCGACGGTGAACGTCAGGTCGTCGAGCAGCTGAGGGCCACCGTCGTAGCGATAGGCCAGGTCGCGGACGTCGAGCCTCGCCCCGCGGTCGTCCCGGTCCTCCGGTGCCGCGACGGTGCGGTCGCCGTACCTCATCTCGCCGGTGGCGGCCAGGACCGCGGACACCCGCTGGTAGCCGACGACGCTGCGGGGGAACTCACCGAGCAGCCAGCCGAGCGAGCGGATCGGGAAGGCGACGATCGTGAGCAGGTAGCCCACCGTCACCACGTCGCCCGGGTCCGCGTTGCCGTCGAGCACCCGGTTGACGCCGACCGCGAGGACCGCGAGCACGCCGAGGTTCGGCAGCGCCTCCAGCACCGGGTCGAAGACGGCCCGGACCCGGCCGGCCCTGATGTTGGTCTCCCGGAGCTGGTGCGCCTTGTGCGCGAAGCGCTCGGTCTCCTCGACCTCCCGGCCGAGCGTCTTGACGACGAGCGCCCCGTCGAAGGACTCGTGCGCGACCTCGCTGACCTCGGCGCGCAGGGCCTGGGCGCGGGTCATCAGCGGCGACTGGACCCGCTGGAAGACGACGTTGGCGGCGATCACGAGGGGGAAGACCATCAGCCCGACGAGAGCCATCACCAGGTCGGTGACCAGCATCTGCACGACGGCGATCACCATCATCGCGACGGTGCCCACGGCCATCGGCAGCGGCGCGATCGGCGCCCACGCGGCCTCGACGTCGGAGTTGGCGTTGGAGAGCAGCTGACCGGTGGGGTGCTGCTGGTGCCACGACATCGGCAGCCGGAGGTACTGCCGGGTGACGGCACGGCGGTGGTGGGCCTGCATGCGGTACTGCATGACGCCGGCGCCGAGGCGGCGCGCCACGATGCCGACCGCGCGGAGGATCGCGACGCCGAGGAACAGCGCGAGCACGGCGACCAGCCCACCCCAGCCGTACTCCCCCGTCTCGAAGGCGGGCAGCACGACGTGGTCGGTGGCCCAGCCGAGCACCCAGGCGTCGGCGACGGTCAGCGCGCCGAAGAGCAGCGAGCCCAGCGTGGACAGGGTGAACACCCACGGCTCGCGACGGATCGCCACCCCGAGGACGGCGAACCCGTCACGCAGCGTGCTCCCGGAGGTGACCGACGAGAGGTTGTCCCGGCCGTCCTGCTCGGTCTCGCTGACCTGGCTGTTGGACACCGGTCTCCTCCGCTCCCCGGGCACGCCGGGTGCGTGCCGGGGACCAGCCTACGATCGGGGCATGACACGGATGGCGAGGACCGAGCGAACGGCGCTGTGCGATGCGGCACTGCAGGTCGGCGAGGACCAGCCGACGCTCTGCGGCGACTGGACGGTCAAGGACCTCGTGGTCCACCTGCTGGTGCGCGAGCGCAGCCCCGCCGCGGCCGGGATCGTGCTCTCCCCGCTGTCGAAGCTGACCGACCTCGAGTCCCGGCGGTTCGCCGCCCACGACTTCCCGGTGCTGGTCGAGAAGCTGCGGCACGGCCCGCCCCGGTGGTCGCCGTACGCCGTGCCGAAGCTCGACAAGACGTTCAACACGCTCGAGTACTTCGTCCACCACGAGGACATCCGGCGCGCCCAGCCCACATGGGAGCCGCGCGACCTGACCGACGACGAGCAGAAGCTGCTCTGGGCGATGGTGCGCACGGGAGGCAAGGCGCTGGTCCGGCAGGCACCGACCGGCGTGACGATCGAGAACCGCACCACCGGCAGCCGGGCCGTGCTCAAGGACAGCCCCGAGCACGTCGTGGTGAGCGGTCTGCCCAGCGAGGTGACGCTGTTCGTCTTCGGCCGGGCCGCGCAGGCCCGGGTCGAGCTGTCCGGTCCCGACGAGGCGGTCGCACGTCTCAGGGACGCCTCCCTCGGCATCTGACCGCCGAGTCGGCGCGTCTGGTCGGCCCCACCCCGCCGAGTCGGCGCGTCTGGTCGGCCCCACCCCGCCGAGTCGGCGCGTCTGGTCGGCCCCACCCCGCCGAGTCGGCGCGTTTGGCTGACGGACGCGGTCGCGGAACCAACCCGCGGGCCTTCTAGGGTTGCCCTCATGAGTGGATATCTCGAACTGCTGCCCGCCGTCGACATCGCCGGGGGTCAGGCGGTCCAGCTGGTGCAGGGCGTCGCGGGCTCGGAGAAGCACTTCGGCGACCCGGTCGAGGCCGCGCTCAACTGGCAGCGCCGCGGCGCCGAGTGGATCCACCTCGTCGACCTGGACGCCGCGTTCGGGCGCGGCGAGAACCGCGCGCTGCTGGCGAAGATCATCGGCACGCTGGACATCAAGGTCGAGCTCAGCGGCGGCATCCGCGACGACGAGTCGCTGGCCGCCGCGATGGCGGCCGGCTGTCGGCGGGTCAACATCGGCACCGCCGCGCTCGAGCAGCCCGAGTGGTGCGCGCAGGCGATCGCGGAGTACGGCGACCGGGTGGCCGTCGGGCTCGACGTCCGCGGCCGGACCCTGGCCGCCCGGGGCTGGACCCGGGACGGCGGCGACCTGTACGACGTCCTCGCCCGCCTCGACTCCGAGGGCTGCGCCCGCTACGTCGTCACCGACGTGAACAAGGACGGCATGCTCCAGGGCCCGAACCTCGACCTGCTCCGCTCCGTCTGCGCGGCCACGGACCGGCCCGTCGTGGCGTCCGGAGGCATCACCGAGCTCAGCGACCTCGAGGCGCTGATGGGCCTCGTGGACGACGGCGTCGAGGGCGCGATCGTCGGCACCGCGCTCTACGAGGGCCGGTTCACCCTCGAGGACGCCCTCGCCCTGACCCGGCCCGCGGCATGAGCCTCGCCGTGCGGGTGATCCCCTGCCTGGACGTGGACGCCGGCCGGGTGGTCAAGGGGATCAACTTCCAGGACCTGCGCGACGCGGGCGACCCGGTCGAGCTCGCCAAGGTCTACGACGCGGAGGGCGCCGACGAGCTGACCTTCCTCGACATCTCCGCCTCCCACGAGGGCCGGGCCACCACGATGGAGATCGTGTCCGCGACCGCCGAGCAGGTGTTCATCCCGCTGACGGTCGGCGGCGGGGTCGGCAGCGTCGCCGACGTGGACCGGCTGCTCCGCGCCGGGGCCGACAAGATCGCCGTGAACACCGCCGCCATCAAGCGGCCCGAGCTGGTCGCGGAGATCGCCGACCGGTTCGGCAACCAGGTGCTGGTGCTCTCGGTCGACGCCCGGCGCGCGCCGGGGACGGACAGCGGCTTCGAGGTCACCACGCACGGCGGCCGGCAGAGCGCCGGGATCGACGCGGTCGAGTGGGCCGCCCGGGCCGCCGAGCTCGGCGCCGGCGAGATCCTGCTGAACGCGATGGACGCCGACGGCACCCAGGACGGGTTCGACCTCGAGCTGATCCGGCTGGTCCGCGGCGCGGTGAGCATCCCCGTGATCGCGTCGGGCGGCGCCGGCAAGGTCGAGCACTTCGCCCCGGCCGTCGAGGCCGGCGCGGACGCCGTACTGGCCGCCACCGTCTTCCACTTCGGCACGCTCCGGATCGGCGACGTGAAGAAGGCCCTGGCGGACGCCGGCCACCCCGTCCGCTGACCTCGCGCAGCCACACGCGCCGACTCGACAGGGTTCCGCCAGCCACACGCGCCGACTCGACAGGTGTTCCGCCAGCCACACGCGCCGACTCGGCGTCAGCGGCGGGACGGGAGGAGCAGGGTCGCGAGCACGGGGGCGGCGAGGATCGAGACCACCAGGGCGGCGAGACGCGCCTCCCAGTCCGGCCGGACCACCCACACCAGGATGTTCAGCGCCAGCAGCAGCGCGACCAGGAAGCCGCGCTGGACGCGCCGGCGGCGGGCAAGGGTCCCGGTGTCCTTGCCGACCGGCTTGAAGCCGGGCAGCCGGTCGGTCGTCGCGCGGCGCAGCGCCCTGGCCCGGGCCTCCCGACGCTCCCGCCGCTCCGCCTCGGCCGCGCGGGCCGCCGCCTTCAGCGCCGCCTCGTGCTCGCGGTCGGCACGCCGTTGGGCGCGCTCCTTGCTCATGCCCGGCTCACAGTGACTCGACCCAGTTGCGCAGCAGCGTCGCGCCGGCGTCGCCGGACTTCTCCGGGTGGAACTGGGTCGCGGACAGCGGCCCGTTCTCGACCGCGGCCACGAACCGGTCGCCGCCGTGCTCGGCCCAGGTCACCAGCGGCGGGCGGGTGCGCCCGTTGGTGCGCAGCACCCAGTCGCGCACGCCGTAGGAGTGCACGAAGTAGAACCGCTCCCCCTCGACCCCGGCGAACAGCCTGGTCTCGGCGGGCGCCTCGACGGTGTTCCAGCCCATGTGGGGTACGACGGGGGCCTGCAGCCGCTCGACCACGCCGGGCCACTCGTCGAGCCCCTCGGTGTCGACGCCGTGCTCGACCCCGTGGGCGAACATCACCTGCATGCCGACACAGATGCCGAGCACCGGTCGACCGCCCGCGAGGCGCCGGCCGATGATCTCGTGACCCTTGACCGAGCGGATCCCGGCCACGCAGGCGGCGAACGCGCCCACGCCGGGGACGACCAGACCGTCGCAGTCCTGGGCGGCGGCCCGGTCGGCGGTCAGCGTCACGGACGCCCCGGCCCGCTCGAGGGCGCGCACCGCGGAGCGGGTGTTCCCCGACCCGTAGTCGAGGACCACCACGGAGGGTGCGGTCACAGGGAGCCCTTCGTGGACGGCACGCCCGTCTCGCGCGGGTCGATCGCGATCGCGTCGCGCAGTGCCCGGGCGAAGGCCTTGAACTGCGCCTCGACGAGGTGGTGCGGGTCGCGGCTCGAGATCACCCGGACGTGCAGGGCGATCTGCGCGTGGAAGGCGAGCGTCTCGAAGACGTGCTTGGTCAGCGAGCCCAGGTAGGACTCGCCGATCGTCACGAAGGACTGCGCCTCGGGCTCACCGACGTGCACGCAGTAGGGGCGGCCGGACACGTCGACGGCGCACTGCACCAGCGCCTCGTCCAGCGGCACGAGCGCGTCGCCGAAGCGGCGGATGCCGCGCTTGTCGCCGAGCGCCTCGCGCAGCGCCTCACCGAGCACGATCGCGGTGTCCTCGACGGTGTGGTGCGCGTCGATGTGCGTGTCCCCGTCGGTCTGCACGGTGAGGTCGATCAGCGAGTGCCGGGAGAACGAGTCGAGCATGTGGTCGTAGAACCCGACGCCGGTCGACACGTCCGCGCGGCCGCTGCCGTCGAGGTCGAGCTCGACCAGGACCTTGGACTCCTTGGTCTGGCGCTCGATGCGTGCACGGCGCGTCCCCTGAGCAGTCATGAGGTGCCTTTCGTCAGTGCGTCGGTCAGGGCCGCCCGGAAGGCCGCCATCTCGTCGGGCGTGCCGATCGACACCCGGAGCCAGCCGTCCGGGCCGGTCTCGCGGATCAGCACCCCGTCGTCCAGTAGAGCCTGCCAGACGGCGTGCCGGTCGGCGAACTTCCCGAACAGCGCGAAGTTGGCGTCGCTGTCGGCCACCTCGAGCCCCTGTTCCCGCAGCCACGCCACCGTCGCGTCGCGCTCCACCCGCAGGTCGTCGACCCGGCCGAGCAGCTCGTCGGTGTGCCGCAGCGCCGCGAGCGCGACCGCCTGCGTGACCGCGGAGAGGTGGTAGGGCAGGCGGACGACGCGCAGCGCGTCGCAGATCTCCGGCGACGCCGCGAGGTAGCCGAGCCGGGCCCCGGCCAGCGCGAAGGCCTTGCTCATCGTGCGCGACACCACCAGGTTCGGGGTGGTCGGCAGCAGCTCGAGCGCGCTGGGGGTGCCGGCCCGCCGGAACTCGCCGTACGCCTCGTCGATCACCACCACCCCGTCACCGGCCGCCTCGCAGACCGCGGCCACGGTGTCGAGCGGCAGCGCGGTGCCGGTCGGGTTGTTCGGCGACGGCAGCAGCACGACGGTCGGCCGGTGTTCCTTGATGACCGACACGGCGTGCTCGACGTCGAGGGAGAAGTCGCTCTCGCGGTGGCCGACCACCCAGCCGGTCATCGCGTCGCGGGCGTACTCGGGGTACATCGAGTACGTCGGCGCGAACGACACCGCCACCCGGCCCGGGCCGCCGAAGGCCTGCAGCAGCTGGAGCATGACCTCGTTGGACCCGTTGGCCGCCCACACCTGGTCGGCGTCGACGCCGTGGCCGAGGTAGGCGGCCAGCGCACCGCGCAGCTCGGTGAACTCGCGGTCGGGGTAGCGGTTGAGGGTGCGCGCGGCCTCGGCCACGGAGGCGGCGACGTCGGCGACGACCGCCTCGCTCGGGCCGTAGGGGTTCTCGTTGACGTTGAGGGCGACCGGGACGTCGAGCTGGGGCGCGCCGTACGGCTCGACCCCCTCGAGCTCCTCCCGCAGCGGGAGCGCCATCAGCGGTCCTCGCCCAGCCGCACCCGGACGGCCGCGCCGTGGCCGGGGAGGTCCTCGGCGTGGGCCAGGTTGATCACGTGGTCCGCGACGTCGCGCAGCGCCTGCTCGTCGTAGTCGATGACGTGCACGGCCTTGACGAAGCTGCGCACCGACAGCCCGCCGGAGTGGCAGGCGCAGCCGGCGGTCGGCAGCACGTGGTTGGACCCGGCGCAGTAGTCGCCGAGCGACACCGGCGCGAACGAGCCGACGAAGACCGCGCCGGCGTTGACCACCCGGGCGGCCCAGGCGGCGGCGTCGCGGGTCTGGATGGCGAGGTGCTCGGCGGCGTAGGCGTTGACGACCGCGAGGCCCTGCTCGAGGTCGTCGACCAGGACGATCCCGGACTGCTTGCCGCCGAGGGCGGTGCGGATCCGATCGACGTGCTTGGTCACCGAGACCTGCTTGTCGAGCTCGGCCTCGACCTCGTCGGCCAGCGCGGTGGACGGCGTGACCAGGACGGAGGCGGCCATCGGGTCGTGCTCGGCCTGGCTGATCAGGTCGGACGCGACGAAGGCGGCGTCGGCGGTCTCGTCGGCGAGGACGGCGATCTCGGTCGGGCCGGCCTCGGAGTCGATCCCCACGACGCCCTTGAGCAGCCGCTTCGCGGAGACGGTGTAGATGTTGCCGGGTCCGGTGACCAGGTCCACCTTGCGGCACGGCCCGGCCCCGTAGGCGAACATCGCCACGGCCTGGGCGCCGCCGACGGCGTACACCTCGTCGACGCCGAGCAGCGCGCACGCGGCCAGGATCGTCGGGTGCGGGAGCCCGCCGTGGGCGGCTTGCGGCGACGACGTCAGCGCGATGGAGGTGACGCCGGCGACCTGGGCCGGCACGACGTTCATCACCACGCTGGAGACCAGCGGGGCGACCCCGCCGGGGACGTAGAGGCCGACCCGCTCGACGGGGATCATCCGCTGGGTGACGGTGCCACCGGGCACGACCTGGGTGACCTTGTCGGACTCGAGCTCGGCCTCGCAGGTCAGCCGGAGCCGCCGGATGGACTCCTCCAGGCCGGCGCGGACGGCCGGGGCGAGCTCGTCGAGCGCTCGGGTCAGCGCTTCGGGCGGCACCACGATGTCGGTCTGCTCGACGTGGTCGAACTTGGCGGAGTACTCGCAGATCGCCTCGACCCCGCGATGGCGGACCGCGTCGCAGATCGGGCGCACGACGTCGAGGGCGGCCTCGACGTCGAAGTCGGCGCGCGGCACCACGGCACGGTAGTCAGGGGCCTGCTGCCCTCTGAGGTCGATCCGGCGAATCATGCCCTCCAGTCTAGGTGCGAGGAGGTCGGCCCCTCCTCGGTGGTTCGCGCGGCGGGACGCCACGAGGTGAGTAGGTTGGGAGGCGTGCAGAGCCAGTTGCCGATCTTCCCGCTGAACGCGGTCGTGTTCCCGGGCGTGACGGTGCCCCTGCACGTGTTCGAGGACCGCTACCGGGCGCTGGTGCACCACCTGCTCACGATCCCCGAGAAGACCGATCGGCTGTTCGGCATCGTGGCGATCCGGGAGGGCTACGAGGTCGGCACCCACGGCGTCCAGTCGGTGCACCGGGTCGGCTGCGTGGTGCAGATGACCTCGGTGGAGCCCTATCCCGACGGGCGCTTCGACATCGAGGTGGTCGGGCGGCGCCGGTTGCGCATGGACGGGCTCGACACCTCCGGCGCCTACCTCGTCGGCGACGTCGAGACCGTCGAGGAGCCGCCGGACACGAGCCCCACCGCGCTCCAGGAGGCCGACCGCGCCCGCGAGACGTTCGAGGAGTACCGCCGCCGGCTCTCCGACCTGCGGGGCGACGAGGTGCTCGACGGTCCCATGCCCCGCGACCCGATGTACCTCTCCTACAGCCTCGCGGCCACCTGCCTGCTCACCCTCCAGGAGCGCCAGGCGCTGCTGGAGTCGCCCACCGCGGTCGAGCGGCTCACGATGCTGCGGCACGCCCTGCACGAGGAGATGCGCGCGATGACGGCGATCCCCTCCCTGCCCGCGACCGAGGTGGCCCGCACGGCCTGGTCCCCCAACTGAGCCCGGAGCACCGGATGGCGAAGAAGGCGACGGCGGGCGGTACGCCGGCCACAGCAGCACTGGCCCGGGCGGGGATCCCGTTCACGGTCCACACCTACGACCACGACCCGGCCGCCGGCTCGTTCGGCCTGGAGGCGGCGACCGCCCTCGACCTCGACCCGGAGCGGGTGTTCAAGACCCTGCTCACCTCCGTGGACGGCCGCCTGGTCGTCGGCATCGTCCCGGTCTCGGGCCAGCTCGACCTGAAGGCGGTGGCCGCGGCCGTCGGCGGGAAGAAGGCGACGATGGCCGATCCGACCGATGCGGAGCGGGTGACCGGCTACGTCGTGGGCGGGATCTCGCCGATCGGCCAGAAGAAGGCCCTGCCCACGGTGCTGGACGAGTCCGCCTCCGCGCACCCGACCGTGTTCGTCTCGGGGGGCCGGCGCGGGATGGACCTGGAGATCTCCCCCGCCGACCTGGTCGTCGCCACCCGGGCGACCCTCGCCGCGATCCGCCGCTGATGCGCCTCAAGCCCGGTCGTCCCGACCTGGACCGCTACGCGGATCGGTTCGACGTGCCCGCGGCGACCGGCGGCCTCGGGGTGACGTTCCTCGGCGTCGCGACCCTGCTGCTCGACGACGGGGAGTCGGCCGTGATGACCGACGGGTTCTTCTCACGCCCTCCGCTGGCCCGGGTGGCGCTGGGCAGGATCGCGCCCGACCGCGCGCGCATCGACACGGCGCTGGGCCGTGCCGGCGTGGAGCGGCTGGACGCAGTGGTGCCCGTGCACACGCACTACGACCACGCGATGGACTCGGCGGTCGTCGCGGAGCGGACCGGCGCGGTGCTGGCCGGTGGGGAGTCGGCGGCGTACGTCGGCCGCGGCCACGGGCTGCCGGACGACCGGGTCCTTGTGGTCGCCCCCGGGGAGCCGACGATGTTCGGCGCCTTCACGCTCACCCTCGTCGAGTCCCGGCACTGCCCGCCGGACCGGTTCCCGGGCGTGATCACCGAGCCGGTGGTGCCGCCCGTGAAGGCAACCGCCTACCGCTGCGGGGAGGCCTGGTCCGTGCTCGTCGAGCACACCAGCGGGCGCACCGCACTGCTCCAGGGCAGCGCCGGCTTCGTGCCCGGCGCGCTGACGGGACGACGTGCCGACGTGGCCTACCTCGGCGTCGGCCAGCTGGGGGTGCAGAGCGAGGACTACATCAGGACCTACTGGGCGGAGACCGTGGCCGCCGTCGGTGCCCGGCGGGTGGTGCTCACCCACTGGGACGACTTCTTCCGCCCGCTGGACCGCTCGTTGCGGGCCCTGCCGTACGCCGGCGACGACCTGGACGTGACCATGCGCGTCCTGGATGAGCTCGCGCGGCAGCAGGGTGTGGCCCTGCACCTGCCGACCGTGTGGCGCCGCGAGGACCCCTGGTCCGGACTCGGCTGAGCCGGCCAAGGGTCCTCGCCGGACTCACCCGATCAGGTAGTCCTGGGTCTGCGGGTTGAGCATCGGTAGCTGCTTGGCACCCGCCACCGCCTTGTTGCTGAACCGCAGGGTGTCGAGGCCGCGGGAGATGTCGTTGGCCACGATCAGGCCGTTGTACCAGTACGTCGACCAGGCGTTCGACTGCATGTCGTAGTAGCCGATCTCTGTCGGCGCCGCGGGGTCGGTGAGGTCGACGACCGACGTGCCGGAGCCGTAGGCCGAGGACACCAGGACGTAGCGGTCGGCCAGCGGGACGTAGTTGAAGTTGTGGTAGGTGTTCGGCTCGTCCCGCGGGATCCGGTAGTGGCTGAGCGGGGTCGACGGCTCGGCCACGGCGTAGGTCCAGATCGCGCCGAAGGGTTCCTTGGGCGTTCCGAAGTACTCGTCTCCGAACGTGACGTACGTGCCGTCCGGAGTGAAGGCCGCCGAGTGCCAGATGTCGACGTCGGGGGTGTCGACGTCAGCGGTCACCACCGGGGCCAGCGGGTTGGAGATGTCCCACAGCTGGCCCTGCGACAGGCAGGCTGCCGCGGCGAGCTTCTTGGGCGTCAGGACGGTGATGTCGTGGCAAGCGAAGAACGGCTCGACGCCGAAGGCGGCTCCGAACATGTCGATGCCCTTGATGGTCGGCTCGGCGACGACACGAGCACCCCGTCCGGCCGCGGCGTCGTCGCCGTCGACCTGGATCACCGAGATGCGCTCGAACGGCGCCTGGCAGTCCGGGCCGAGACCGCTCTTCGAGAGTGGGTAGGACGCGACGTAGACGTACGCCGTGCCGTTCTCGCCGGGCACCAAGGTGTTGGTGTGCGAGCCGCAATCGGTCCGGACCGCCTTGAGGAACTCCGGCGCGGCGGGGTCGCTGATGTCGAAGATCCGCACCCCCTCGAAGGCACCTTCCGTCGTCGCGGTGACGTTGCGCGAGCCTTCGCAGCCCTCCGTGCTCTGTGGGGTGTCCACCGAGAGGAACAGCAGATCGCCGTGCACGGTCACGTCGCCCTGGGGTCCGTTGCAGTGGACGTCGGCGACCTCCACCGGCTCCCCCGGCTCGGCGAGGTCGATGACCCGGAAACCGCCGTAGTGGCCGGCGAAGGCCAGCGTGCCCTTGAACGCGAGGTCGGAGTTGACCCCGCCGCGGTGCTCGGCGGTGCTGAGCAGGTGCATGTCCTTGCTGTACCCGTCGGCCGGGCTGGCGGGGGGTGGCGGCGGGATGCTGCCGTCGTCCCACGGCTCGTGGGCGGTGGCGGGCAGGGCCGTCGCGGTGGCGAGCACCGAGACAGCGAGCCCCAAGAGGATGCGGGGGTGGCGCATGAGACCTCCAGGTCCGAGTGCGCCCTGGTCGGGCGCGGAGGCGTCACGCTAGGAGCGCGACCCCGTCGGCACAACGGCCCGAGGCCGAAGTCCCGCTTCAGGTCTGTGCGTTGCACAAACCTGCGCAAACCATTCCCCTCGCAGGTCAGCTCCGGGCGGAGTGCAGCTCCTCGAGGGCGGTGACGGCTTCAGCCCCGTCGGGCAGGCCGGCGATGTCGCGCATCCGGCCCCCCGACCTCAGTCCGTCGTCATCCGCACGAGCCCGTGCTGCACGTCGCCGTCGCGCCAGCTGCTCATCCCCAACGCGTCCAGCGGCGCCAGGTTGGCCGCCGCCTCCTTGTCCCCGTCCGCGAGGGTGTCGAGCCAGCCGTCGCCGGCGTCGAAGTTGACGAACAGCGCCCCGACGGCACGGTCCGCCTCGGGGATGACGTCCTGGAAGGCGTCGAGGTCCCGCAGCGTGCCCTCGCCGAGCAGGCTCTCGACGTACGCCTGCTGCAGGCCGACCACGACCAGGTCGTCCGACTGCTCGACGATCAGCAGGTCGCCGTCGGTGCCGAGCTGGGCCTTGATGATGTCCAGGACACGGGTGACCTCCTTGGGGTCGCCGCTGATCCGCAGCGCGACCGGCAGGTCGGGCATGTCCGGGGACTCGAACGCGCTCTCGAGGTCGGCCGTGGCGTCGATCGAGACGCTGACCCCGTCACCGAGCAACGCCTCGATGTCCTCGGGGAGCGCGAGCCCGGTGTCGGCCTCGACCTCGCCCCAGAAGCCTCCGGGCTCGTCGGCGCCGAGCACGCCCTCGAACAGGTCGAGGTAGCCCTGCAGCCAGCCTTCCGGGAGGGAGACCGTGAATGCGGCGGCGGTGGTGTCCGGCAGATCCCCGAGGGCCGGCCCGGTGGGGGTGTCGCCCGACGCGACTCCCGCGGGCAGTCCCTTCGCCGCGACCTCCGCCTCCATGCTGCCGTCGCTGAAGCGAACCACGCCGGCCATCCCGCCGAAGTCCTTCCACAGCGTTCGCGAGGCGTCGCCGAACCGTCCGAAGCCGGGGTCCGAGCTGTAGGGGTCCATGGGGTCCATGCCCGCGCCGGCGTTGTCCAGCGCCTTCTTGGCCTGGTGCTTGCCCATCTCGGCGATCAGCCGGGGCGCCTCCGGCGCGGCGTACGCCGTGATGACGCCGGGGTCGCCGATCCGGTCCATCCAGTCGGAGAAGGCGGGGTCGTCCTCGAGCGGGGCGGCCTCGGCGGCCTTCGCCAGCGCGTCGGCGTCGTCCTGCTCCTCGGTGATCAGCATGTAGTCGCCGGCGAACGCCACCCCGGCGGGCTTGGTCGCCTCACCATCGCCGGACCGCGGGTCGCCACACTCCTGCAGGGCGGCCACGCCCAGCGCGGCCGCGTCGCGGTCGCTGACCTGGACGACGAGCAGCGGTGCGAGCGGTGCGTCGTCGTCCGGTACGGCGGCCACGGCCATCCGGTCGCCGAGCCAGGGCTCGACGTCCCGGTCGTAGTCCAGTCCCGGGCAGACGTCCTGGTCCTGGACCTGCTCGAAGACCCAGCGCCGCAGGTCGTCGCGGATGCCGAGGTCGAGCTCCTTGTCGATCGCCGGGAACTTCTTCAGCATCCGCAGCGCCTCGATCTTCTGCGAGGCCGACGGGTCGAGGTCGATGCTCGCGTAGGCCACGGCGATCGACGGCACCGCCGAGGCGGGGCTGGTCCCGCCCGCCATCAGCTGGGCGACGCCCCAGGTGCCGGCACCGGCCGCGAGCACGACGCCGGCCGCACCGGCCGCCAGGACGCCGGTCCGGCGGGGGCTTCTCCCCGCGGACTCCGGGGCGACGGGTGCGCCGAGGTACTCCGGCTGCGAGTCGCCGGACGACGGCGAGAACGGGTCGGACAAGGCACACCTCAGGGCTCGCTGGAACAGTCCCCCCAGGTTAATCCGCGTGCGGTCGTCCCGGGGGCGCTTCGGCGAAGCAGGTCGCCGGTCAGTCGAGCGGCTCGACCGGCGGCGACCACAGCACGAACAGCGCGCCGATCAGCGCGGCGATCGGCCACACGAGGTAGCAGACCGCGGAGGTCACCTCGAGCTGCATGGGCAACCGGGCGCCCACCGCGACTCCCCCGGCCAGCGTCCCGGGGTCGGTCGGTCCGAGGACCCGTCCGGCGCCGGCCATCACGGCTGCGGCGAGGCCAGACCCGAGCAGGAGCAGCACGGAGGTCAGCAGGAAGTCGCGCGAGCGCCACCAGGTGAGCGCGCCGCCGGAGAGCAGGCCCAGCACCGCGGCGATGACGGCGTACCAGCCGTCGGCGTTGAACCGCTCGGCCAGCTGGACCTCGCCCATCCCCAGGCCGCCGTTGTCGCCCTTGGTGAAGTACGCCGGCTCCACGAGCAGCCACCAGGCCAGGGCTCCGACGAGGCCGAGCACCACGTAGCTGCCGAGCACCCAGGCCACGTCCGCGGCGACGACGTTCCGAGCCGGCGTGGTCGCCGTGCTCGCCGGGCCGGAGCCGTCCACGACGACATCCCCGGCGGGATGGGTCATGCCCCGACCAGGCAGTTGGGCCCGAGCAGTGCCTTGAGGTCGGCGTACAGGGACGGGCTCGGGGACACCCGCAGGCGGTCGTCGAGCTTCATCACGGTGGTCGCTGTCTTGGTCATCAACCGCAACCGTACTTCGGTGACACCGGGATGGCTGCCGAGGACGTCCTTGAGCTGCTCCACCACCGGCGGCGTGCACCGCGTCGACGGCATCGAGATCACCACCGGGCCGGAGGGGCCGTCGGTCAGGTCGGGGCTGCTGACCTCCTGGCCGTGCAGCTCCGGCTGGTCCTTGGAGCGCGACAGCCGGCCCTTGACCGTGATGATCGCGTCCTCGGTGAGCAGCGTGCTCGCGAGCTGGTAGGCGCTGGGGAACAGCAGCACGTCGATGCCGCCCTCGAGGTCCTCGAGCGTGACCATCGCCCAGGCGTCGCCGCGCTTGGTGATCTTGCGCTGCAGCGAGGTCACCAGCCCCGAGATGGTCACGGTGGAACCGTCCGGCCGCTCCTCGTCGACGAGGAGCTGTCCGATGGTGCAGTCGGTGCCGTTGGCCAGGATGTGCTCGAGGCCCATCAGCGGGTGGTCGGAGACATAGAGCCCGAGCATGTCCCGCTCGTGGCCGAGCAGGGTCATCTTGTCCCACTCGTCGATGTCGGGCATGGCCACCGAGAAGCCGAACCCGCCCCCGGAGTCCTCGTCCAGCCCGCCGAACAGGGAGTCCTGGCCGATCGCCTCGTTGCGCTTGATGTCGACGAACTGGTCGACGGCCTGCTCGTGGATCGCGACCAGCGCACGCCGCTTGTGCTTCATGTCGTCGAAGGCGCCGGCCTTGACCAGCGACTCGATCACGCGCTTGTTGCAGACCTGGGCGGGGACCTTCTCCAGGAAGTCGTTGAAGTCGACGTAGCGACCCTTCTCCTCCCGGGCGGCGATGATCCCGTCGACGACGTTGCCGCCGACGTTGCGGATCGCGCTGAGGCCGAAGCGGATGTCGCGGCCGACCGGGGTGAAGTTGAAGGCCGACTCGTTGACGTCGGGCGGGAGCACCTGGATCTTCATCCGGCGACACTCGTTGAGGTAGATCGCCATCTTGTCCTTGTCGTCCTTCACCGAGGTCAACAAGGCGGCCATGTACTCAGCCGGGAAGTTCGCCTTGAGGTACGCCGTCCAGTAGGACACCAGGCCGTAGGCGGCGGAGTGCGCCTTGTTGAAGGCGTAGTCGGAGAACGGCAGCAGGATGTCCCACAGGGTCTTCACCGCGGCCATCGAATAGCCGCGCTCGACCATGCCGGCGGAGAAGGTCTCGAACTGCTTGTCGAGCTCCTCCTTCTTCTTCTTGCCCATCGCGCGGCGGAGCAGGTCCGCCTGGCCCAGCGTGTAGCCCGCGAGCTTCTGGGCGATCGCCATGACCTGCTCCTGGTAGACGATCAGACCGTAGGTCTCACCCAGGATGTCCTCGAGCGCCTCGGCGAGCTCGGGATGGATCGCCTCGACCGGCTCGCGACCGGTCTTGCGGCGGGCGTACTTGTTGTGGGAGTCGGCGCCCATCGGGCCCGGCCGGTAGAGCGCGCCGACGGCGGAGATGTCCTCGAAGCTGTCCGGCCGCATGCTGCGCAGCAGGGCGCGCATCGGGCCGCCGTCGAGCTGGAAGACGCCGAGCGTGTCGCCGCGCTGGAGGAGCCGGTAGGTCGCCTCGTCGGTGAGCTCGAGGTCCTCGAGCACGACGGTCTCGCCGCGGTTGGCCATGATGTTCTTGACCGCGTCGTCCATGACCGTGAGGTTGCGAAGCCCCAGGAAGTCCATCTTGATCAGGCCGAGGGACTCGCAGGTCGGGTAGTCGAACTGCGTGATCATGGCGCCGTCGGCAGGGCGCTTCAGCAGCGGGATCACGTCGACGAGCGGCTCGCTCGACATGATGACACCGGCAGCGTGCACGCCCCACTGGCGCTTGAGGCCCTCGATGCCGATCGCGGTGTCGACGACCCGCTTCACGTCGCCGTCGTTCTCGTAGAGGCCGCGGAACTCGCCGCCCTCGCCGTAGCGCTTGTGCTGCGGGTCGAAGATCTCCTTGAGCGGGACGTCCTTGCCCATCACGGCGGCGGGCATCGCCTTGGTGATCCGGTCACCCATCGCGAACGGGTAGCCGAGGATCCGCGAGGAGTCCTTGACGGCCTGCTTCGCCTTGATGGTGCCGTAGGTGACGATGTAGGAGACCCGGTCGTCGCCGTACTTCTCGGTGACGTACCTGATCACCTCGCCGCGCCGACGCTCGTCGAAGTCGATGTCGAAGTCGGGCATCGAGATGCGGTCGGGGTTGAGGAACCGCTCGAAGATCAGTCCGTGCTCGAGCGGGTCGAGGTCGGTGATCCGCATCGCGTAGGCCACCATCGAGCCGGCGCCGGAGCCACGGCCGGGGCCGACCCGGATGCCGTTGTTCTTGGCCCAGTTGATGAAGTCCGCGACGACGAGGAAGTAGCCGGGGAACCCCATCTGGGTGATCACGCCGAGCTCGAACTCGGCCTGCTTGCGGACCGTGTCCGGCACGCCGTCGGGGTAGCGGAAGTCGAGGCCGCGCTCGACCTCCTTGATCAGCCAGGAGTCCTCGTTCTCGCCGGGCGGGCAGGGGAAGCGCGGCATGTAGGTGCCGTTGCCCTCGGTGAACGAGACGTCGCACCGCTCGGCGATGAGCAGCGTGTTGTCGCACGCCTCGCGGAGGTCGTACTTGTCCACCCACAGCGCCCGCATCTCCGCGGCGGACTTGAGGTAGTAGCCGTCACCGCTGAAGGCGAACCGCTGACCGGGCCCGTCACCGGCGGGCGTGTCCATCGTGCTGCCGGAGTTGATGCAGAGCAGGTGCTCCTGCGACGCGGCGTCCTCGCGGTTGACGTAGTGGGAGTCGTTGGTGGCGAGCAGCGGGATCTGCAGGTCCTTGGCGAGCTTGAGCAACCCGTCGCGCACGCGGTTCTCGATGTCGAGCCCGTGGTCCATCAGCTCGAGGAAGTAGTTCTCCCGGCCGAGGATGTCCTGGAAGTCACCCGCCGCCTTGCGGGCCGCGTCGTAGTTGCCGTAGCGCAGGTGCACCTGCACCTCGCCCGACGGGCAGCCGGTGGTCCCGATGATGCCCTTGCCGTGCTTCGAGAGCAGCTCGCGGTCCATGCGCGGGTGCTTGAAGAAGCCGTCCGACCAGGCCCCGCTGGAGAGCCGGAAGAGGTTGTGCATGCCCTCGGTGGTCTCCGAGAGCAGCGTCATGTGGGTGTAGGCGCCGCGCGCGGAGACGTCGTCGGGACCGCCGTCGTAGAAGTTGACGCCCCGCTTCTCGAACCGGGAGATGTTGGGCGTGAAGTAGGCCTCGATGCCGATGATCGGCTTCACGCCGGCGGTCTTGGCCTTCTTGTAGAACTCGTAGGCCCCGAAGACGTTGCCGTGGTCGGTCATCGCCACGGCGGGCATCCCCAGCTCCGCCGCACGCTCGGTCAGGGCGCCGAGTCGGGCAGCCCCGTCGAGCATGGAGTACTCGGTGTGAACGTGCAGGTGCACGAACGAGTCGCTCGCTGCGGAACCGGCTGACATCGGTGCTGGCCGCCCCTTCCGTGGGTGATGGATACAGGCACGCGAACCACGACCGACGCACGCGCGCGGCCGTACTTCGTGGGGAAGACCGTCAGCCTACGGCACCTGCACGAGCCCTTGTCGAAGGCGTGCCGAGTCTTCACCCTGGGACCAGTCCAGCACCGTGGACCGACAGTTTCCGTCGCGTCAGTCGCGCGCGGCCTTGCCCCAGCCGTGCCAGGAGTCGACCTCGATCCAGGCGCTCACCCGGCCCCGCTCCCGGTTGGGGTACTCCTGCCCGCGGTAGTGCCGGGAGAGCCGGTCGATGTCGGTGAGGTCGGGGTCGTCGGCCATCTCCACGACCCGGCCCTGGACGCTCACGTGGGTGTACCAGCTCTCCTCGTCGAGGGCGGTGAGCGAGACGCGCGGGTCCGCCTCGAGGTACTCCAGGCGTTTGCGGCCCTCGTCCATGTTGACCAGGATCCGGTCGCCGTCCAGCAGGTACCAGGTGGCCACCGAGACGGGCTGACCGTCGGGCCGGAGGCTGGTGATCACGGCGGGGTTGGGCTTGGCCAGCATCTCGCGCAGGTCGGCGGGCAGCGGGGTGGCGGGCATGGCTCCTCCTTCGTGGGTGTGACTGCGAACCTACCCGCGCGGGGAGAACAACCCCTCGAACGGGCAAACGGCGCTGAAGACGGGGGTTCGGCCGGATCTCCGGCCGGTTTGCCCGTCGGACGGGTCGCGGCGGGGCGTGGGGCAGCCACTCGCCGGGTGACGAGTGGCGACCGCTGAACGGCTACTCGGCGGCGTCGAGGCTGGCGGTGATGACGGCGTGCATGATCCGGGCCACCGCAGCCGGGCCCAGGTCGGGCGCGAGCTCGGCCATCCGGGCGACGATCTCCGCCTCGCGCGCGGCGTCGCGTCCGGCGTGGCCGGCCACGGGCTTCAACTCCTGCGCGGCGGCGGTGAGCAGCGCCCGCTCGTTGAGAAGCGCGGCCAGCCGGTCGTCGATGCCGTCGATGCGGCGCCGGATCCCCGCCAGCCGGTCCGCCCCGACCCAGACCATCTCGAGGTCCGGCGAGCGCTCCTCGTTGTCCGACCCGTCGGTGCGTCGTACGACGAGGAGGCCGTGCCGTCGGTAGAACTGCTGCGCCCGGACGTTGGTCTCGAACACCCACAGCCCGAAGCCCTCGGGGCGCAGGCCCTTGGCGAGGTCGAGCAGGACGCTGCCGATGCCGTGGCCGGTCAGGTCGGGCCGCACGTAGAGCGAGTCGAGCCACTCCGGGTCGAGCACCAGGTAGCCGACGACCTCGCCGTCGCGCTCGGCCACCCAGGTCTCGCGGTCCTCCGGCATCGAGAGGGTGCGCGGAGTCAGACCGAGCACCTCACGGAACCAGTGCTGCCCCTCGGCGCGGGTGTGCACGCTGTGCGGCATCGCGGGGTACGCCGCCTGGCGGGCGTCCCAGAACAGGGCCGCCAGGACCTCGGCGTCGTCGGCCGTCGCCGGGCGGACCGTCAGGTCGGTCGCGCCGTCGGCTCCGACGTCCTCAGTAGGCGTCACGGATGACGTCCAGCGCGTGCTGGAGGTCGTCGGGGTAACCGGACTCGTACTCGACGTACTCGCCGCTCTCGGGGTGCTCGAACCCGAGGCGCACGGCGTGCAGCCACTGCCGCTCGAGACCGACCCGCTGGGCCAGCACCGGGTCGCCACCGTAGGTGGGATCACCGAGGCAGGGGTGCTTCAGCGCGGCCATGTGGACGCGGATCTGGTGGGTGCGGCCGGTCTCGAGGTGCACCTCGAGCAGGCTCGCGAACCGGTGCGCCTCGAGCGTCTCGTAGTGGGTGACGCTGTGCTTGCCGTCGCCCATCACCGCGAACTTGTAGTCGTGCTTGGGGTGCCGGCCGATGGGGGCGTCGATCGTGCCGCGCAACGGGTCGGGGTGGCCCTGGACCAGCGCGTGGTAGGTCTTGTCGACCGTGCGGTTGCGGAAGGCGTTCTTCAGTCGGGAGTAGGCGTACTCCGACTTGGTGATCACCATCACGCCGGAGGTGCCGACGTCCAGGCGCTGCACGATCCCCTGACGCTCGGACGCGCCGCTGGTGGCGATCCGGAACCCCGCCGCGGCGAGGTGGCCGACCACCGTGGGCCCGCTCCAGCCGGGGCTGGGGTGGACCGCGACGCCGATGGGCTTGTCCACCACCACGATGGCGTCGTCGTCGTGGATGATCTTGATGCCCTCGACGACCTCGGGCACGATCGCCACCGGGTCTATGGGCTTGGGGATCGAGACGTCGAGCGTCGCGCCGGTGTCGACCCGGTCCGACTTCGACGACTCCCTGCCGTCCACGTGGACGTGTCCGGCGGAGATCAGCTCGGCGGCACGCGAACGGGAGAATCCGAACATCCGGGCCAGCGCTGCGTCGAGGCGCTCCCCGGCCAGGCCGTCCGGGACGGTCACGGTGCGGTGTTCCATGGTGCTGGTCCTCAGGCTTCCGTCGTCTTGCCGGTGCGCTCGCGCGTGCCGTCCAGCCGGATGCCACGGATCGTCTGGAGAATGATCAGCCCCGCCGCGACGTTGATGCAGATGTCGGCGACGTTGAACACCGGGAAGTCCGGGAAGCGCAGGAAGTCGACCACGTGGCCGCGCATCGGCCCCGGATCCCGGAAGACGCGGTCGGTCAGGTTGCCCAGAATGCCGGCGAGCAGGAAGCCGAGCGCCAGCGCCCATCCCGTGCTGCCGATCCGGCGCGCGAACCACAGCGTCACGCCGGCCGCGAGCACCGCGATCCACGACAGGACGAGGGTGTAGCCGGTGCCGAGGCTGAACGCGGCGCCGCTGTTGTAGGTGAGGAACAGCGTGAACACGTCACCCACGACCTGGACCGGGCTGGCGTCCTCGAGCCTCGCCAGGGCGAGCTGCTTGGTCGCGAGGTCGATGCCGTAGCCGAGCACGGCGACCACGCCGAACAGCAGCAGATGCCGCTTCGGGGGATCGGTGCTGACGGGTGACTGTGACTGGTCGCTGGGGTTCAGCGACGCTCCTCGCGCTGCTTGCATGACAGGCACAGTGTCGCACGGGGGAATGCCATCAACCGCATCTTGCCGATCGGCTCCCCGCACCGCTCGCACACGCCGTAGGTGCCGTCGTCGATGCGGGCGAGCGCCTTCTCGGTCTGCTCGAGCATGTCCCGGGCGTTGCGCGCCAGGCTCATCTCGTGGTCGCGCTCGAAGGTCTTCGAGCCCGCATCGGCCGGGTCGTTGCCTGCGCCGTCGCCCGCGTCGCGCATCAGGTCGTGCAGCTCGTGCTCCGCGAGGTTGAGCTCCGAGCGGAGCCGGTCACGGTCCTCGTTGAGCTCGCCGCGGACCTCGTTGAGCTCCTTGGCGGTCCAGGGCGTCTCGTCGGCCTTGACGGCCAGCTTGCGCGACGTCGTACCCGACGGCTTCTTGGCGGGCGTCGTCTTCGCGGCGGCAGTCTTCGACGGGGTCTTCTTCGCGGGCGCCGGCTTCGCGGCAGGGGCAGCAGCAGTCTTCTTCACGGGGGCCTTCTTCACAGCAGCGGACTTCTTCACGGGCGCGGACTTCTTGGCCGGTGTGGCCTTCTTCGCGGCGGCCTTCTTGGCCGGGGCTGCCTTCTTGGCGGGCGCGGTCTTCTTCACGGGAGCTGTCTTCTTCGCCGCAGTCTTCTTGGCGGCGGTGGTCTTCTTGGCCGGTGTCGACTTCTTGGCGGCCGTGGCCTGCTTCGCGGCGGCCTTCTTGGTGGCCGGAGCCGCCTTCTTCGCCGGAGCCGCCTTCTTCGCCGAGGCGGTCTTCTTGGCCACCGCCTTCTTCGTCACCGGCTTCTTGGCCGCAGTCGTCTTGGCGGCGGACTTCTTGGCGGCGGACTTCTTGGCGGGTGCCTTCGTGGCCGGCGCCGACTTCTTGGCGGTGGAGGGCTTGCGCGTCACACCCGAGGTCACCCGCTTGGCCGCGGCCGCCGTCTTGCCGGCGATCTTCCGTGCGGTTGCTCGTGCCATGGACGTGGCCCCCTCGAAGCCGGTGGTATCCGGGTCCGGATACACAGGAAACGTGTGGCGTCCGCCACACGCGTGCGGCGAGGATATGCCGCTCCCCCGGTACAGACAACCAACCGCGCGGCACGAGCGGGTCACTTTTCCAGCGCGCTCCCCCGCATCCGCGGCGAAACCGGGGTGAACCGGAACGCTGGCATCTGGCAGACTTGCCGCACCGCAAGGCGTGGACGGGACGAGTACCTCCGAGCACAGCCGGCAGCGACCTGGGGACGGTGTGAGCCCAGGGGAACTGGCCGGAGGGAAGATCACCCTGAGCCGCCGGAAGAGCGTCTGTCCCCGGACAGTCGGGTAGAACCGGCCGCGGTGACCTCATGAGAGGGCGTCCCCGCCGGGACCGGGTGGTTCCGGCGGACGCCAAGGAGGGTGGTACCGCGGGAGCGGCCGGACAACGGCCCGCCTCTCGTCCCTTCGCCAGGCACGGCCCGCCGGAGACCCCGGCCGGGTGGTCGACGAAGGTGAAGGCGAGAGATGGCCGCGAACGACATGGGCGACGCGCAGTACAACCCCGTGAACCCGCAGGTGGACCTGCCCGCGCTGGAGCACGACGTGCTGGCGTTCTGGGAGGACAACAAGACCTTCGTCAAGTCCGTGGAGGTCGGCGCAGGACGGCCGCGCTGGACGTTCTACGAGGGTCCGCCGACCGCCAACGGCATGCCCGGCACCCACCACGTCGAGGCCCGTGTCTTCAAGGACGTCTTCCCCCGCTTCAAGACCATGCAGGGCTTCCAGGTCGAGCGGAAGGCCGGCTGGGACTGCCACGGTCTCCCCGTCGAGCTCGCCGTGGAGAAGGAGCTCGGCTTCTCCGGCAAGGGCGACATCGAGGCCTACGGCGTCGCGGAGTTCAACGCCAGGTGCCGCGAGTCGGTGCTGCGCCACGTCGACGCGTTCGAGGCGATGTCGGACCGGATGGGCTTCTGGGTCGACACCGAGGACCCCTACGTGACGATGACGCCGAAGTACGTCCAGTCGGTGTGGTGGGCGCTGAAGCAGATCTTCGACTCCGGCCGCCTCGTCGAGGACTACCGGGTGGCGCCGTACTGCCCGCGCTGCGGCACCGGGCTCTCCGACCACGAGCTCGCCCAGGGCTACGAGACGGTGACCGACCCGTCGGTGTACGTCCGTTTCCCGCTGACGTCGGGCCCGTACGCCGGCTCCGCGTCGCTGCTCGTCTGGACGACCACCCCCTGGACGCTGGTGTCGAACACCGCCGTGGCCGTGCACCCCGAGGTCGACTACGTCGTCGCGACCGACGGCACCGAGAGCCTCGTGGTGGCCGAGCCGCTGTTCGCGAAGGGAGTGCTCGGCGAGGGCTGGACCGTCGAGGCGACCGTGTCCGGCACGGACATGGAGCGCTGGACCTACCAGCGGCCGTTCGAGCTCGTCGCCTTCCCCGACGACGTGGCTGCCCACTACGTGGTGCTCGCCGACTACGTCACGATCGAGGACGGCACCGGCCTCGTGCACCAGTCCCCCGCGTTCGGTGAGGAGGACATGAAGGTGTGCCGCGCCTACGGCCTCCCCGTCGTCACCCCGGTGCGGCCCGACGGTCACTTCGAGGACTCGGTGCCCCTGGTGGGCGGCCAGTTCTTCAAGCACGCCGACGCCGATCTCGTGAAGGACCTCGAGACCCGCGGCGTGATGTTCCGCCACGTCGCCTACGAGCACTCCTACCCGCACTGCTGGCGCTGCCACACCGCGCTGATCTACTACGCCACGCCTTCGTGGTACGTCCGCACCACCGAGGTCAAGGACGCCCTGCTCCGGGAGAACGAGAAGACCAACTGGTTCCCCGACACGATCAAGTGGGGCCGGTACGGCGACTGGCTCAACAACAACATCGACTGGGCCCTGTCGCGCAGCCGCTACTGGGGCACCCCGTTGCCGATCTGGCGCTGCGCCGAGGGCCACCTGACGTGTGTCGGCTCGCTCGCGGAGCTGTCGACGCTCACCGGCACCGACCAGTCCGAGCTCGACCCGCACCGGCCGTTCGTCGACGAGGTCACCTTCGCGTGCCCCGAGGACGGCTGTGGCGCCGAGGCCCGCCGCGTCCCCGAGGTGATCGACGCCTGGTTCGACAGCGGCTCGATGCCGTTCGCCCAGTGGGGCTACCCGCACGCGCCGGGGTCCGCCGAGAAGTTCGAGCAGGCCTACCCGGCCGACTTCATCTGCGAGGCGATCGACCAGACCCGCGGCTGGTTCTACACGCTGATGGCGATCGGCACCCTGGTGTTCGACCAGTCGTCGTACAAGAACGTGCTCTGCCTGGGCCACATCCTGGCCGAGGACGGCCGCAAGATGTCCAAGCACCTCGGCAACATCCTCGAGCCGATCCCGCTGATGGAACAGCACGGCGCCGACGCGGTGCGCTGGTTCATGGCGGCCTCCGGCTCCCCGTGGGCGGCCCGCCGGGTCGGCCACGCCACCATCCAGGAGACCGTCCGGAAGGTCCTGCTGACCTACTGGAACACCGTGTCGTTCCACGTCCTCTACGCCCGCACCGCGGGCTGGACGCCGGCGGCCGGCACCGTGCCTCCGGTCGCGGAGCGCCCGGTGCTCGACCGCTGGCTGCACGCCGAGACCGCCCGGCTGGTCGGTCAGGTCACCGAGGCGCTGGAGGGCTTCGACACCCAGCGCGCCGGCACCCTGCTCGCGGACTTCGTCGACGACCTGTCGAACTGGTACGTCCGTCGCTCGCGCCGCCGCTTCTGGGACGGCGACCCCGCCGCGCTCGGCACCCTGCACGACACGATCGACGTGGTCACCCGGCTGATGGCGCCGCTGACCCCGTTCATCACCGAGCGCGTCTGGCAGGACGTGGTCCGCACCGTCGACCCGTCCGCGCCCGAGTCGGTCCACCTCGCGTCGTGGCCCGAGTACGACGAGTCCGCGGTCGACGCCGACCTGTCGGCCGGTGTCTCGCTGGCACGGCGTCTCGTCGAGCTCGGGCGCGCCGCCCGCGCCGACGCCAAGGTCCGCACCCGGCAGCCGCTGAGCCGCGCGCTGGTGGCGTCCTCGGCGCACGGCCGGATGAGCGACGAGCTGCTCGCGGAGGTCGCCGAGGAGCTCAACGTCGGTTCGGTCGAACCACTGTCGTCCGCGGGCGAGGGCCTGGTGGAGTTCTCCGCCAAGGGCAACTTCCGCGCGCTCGGCAAGCGGTTCGCCAAGCAGACCCCCCAGGTCGCCGCGGCGATCGCGGCCGCCGACGCTGCCGCCCTGGCCACCGCGCTGGAGACCGTCGGCAAGGCGGTCGTGTCCGTGGACGGGCAGGACGTCGAGGTGCTCCCCGACGAGGTGATCGTGTCCGAGCGGCCACGGGAGGGCTGGTCGGTGGTCAACGAGCAGGGCGAGACCGTCGCGCTCGACCTCGAGCTGACCCCGGCGCTGGTCCGGGCCGGCCTCGCCCGCGAGGTGGTCCGGCTGGTGCAGGACGCCCGCAAGGGCAGCGGCTTCGACGTCAGCGACCGGATCGTGCTCACCTGGCAGGCCGGCGGCGAGACCGCGGAGGCGCTGCGCGAGCACGGTGGCCTGGTGGCCGACGAGGTGCTGGCCGTCGAGGTCCACGAGGGCGACCCGGCAGCCACGGGAGCGGACGTCGTACGCGACGACGACCTCGACCTCAGCTTCACCGTCACCAAGGTCTGACCCGCGCCACCCCGTCGAGTGTGGGGTTGTTCGCGCACGAGTGTGGGGTTGTTTCCCCGCCGTGCGAGCAACCCCGCACTCAACCGGCAACAACCCCGCACTCAACGGGGAACAAGCCCACACTCAACAGAAGGGGCGAGGCCGGTGTCCCCTGGCGGGGGCACCGGCCTCGTGTGCTGTTCGTGCGGGCTAGCTCAGCTGTTCTGCTCCGCGTCGTCGCCGAGCAGCGACTTGAGCCGCTTCGGGGCGTGGTCGTTGCCGGCCATCGTGCCGCCCTCCGCGGTGCCGTCGAGTGCCGCCAGCTGCTGCTGGAAGTAGCTCTTGAGGCGGCTGCGGTACTCGCGCTCGAAGGACCGGAGGTTCTCGACCTCCGCGTTGAGCTTGTCCTTCTCCTTCTCCAGGTCGCCGAAGAGCTGCTGGCGACGCTCGGCGGTCTCGGAGTCGAGCATCTGCGAGCGGGTGCGCGCGTCGGACTCGAGGCGGTCGGCCTTGACCTTGCTCTCCGACTCGAGGCGCTCGGCCTTGGTGCGGGCCTCACCGACGATCTTGTCGGCGGTGTCCTTCGCCTCGGCGACGAGCTCGTCGGCGTTGCGGGTCGCGATCTCCAGGAGCCGGGCGGCGGCGCTGGACGCGTCCGCGACCGTGGTCACCTTGATCTCCTCGACCGGGGCGGCAGCCGCCGGGGCCGGGGCCGCGACGGGCTCGGGCGCCTTGACCGGCTCGGGCTCCTTCACGGGCTCCTTGACCGGGACAGGCGCCGGAGCAGCGCCACCCTGCTGGGCGGCGGCAAGCTTGCTGCGGAGGTCGTCGTTCTCCCGCGTGAGCCGCGCCAGCTCGGCCTCGACCTCGTCGAGGAACTGGTCGACCTCGCCCATGTCGTAGCCCTCGCGGAGCCGGACAGGAGTAAAGCGCTTGTTGCTCACGTCCTCAGGCGTCAGCGGCATGACCTCACCCTTTTGTTCGTAGTCGTTGTGTGTCAGTGGCGTCGCCGCCACTTCGCCCACCGTACTCCGGGAGACCGGAGCCCGAAGAATCGGGTCTGTGACTGTCCTGCCTCGGGGAGCCTACCCGCGATTGCGCTCCGGAGTCACACCAGCACCAGCGCGCCGGACAGGTTCTCAGCCGCCGAAGAAGATCATGCGGTTCAGGATGCGCAGCAGGTAGACCACGACCAGCACGATCAGGAAGCTCGTGTCGAGCGCCACCGAGCCGATCCGCAGCGGCGGCACGAACCGGCGGACGAACATGATCGGCGGGTCGGTGATCGAGTAGACGACCTCGAGGACCACCAGCACGGGTCCCTTCGGGGTCCACGAGCGCGCGAAGACCTGCACCCAGTCGACCACCAGGCGGATGAACAGCAGTGCCAGGAAGACGAAGAGGATGAACTCGATGATCGAACCGACGAGGTACACGATGTCGGAGTCTAGACGGGCTCAGGACTGGTTGAAGAATCCGCCCTCGGCGATCCGTGCCTTGTCCTCAGCCGCGACCGAGACGTTCGGGGGCGAGAGCAGGAAGACCTTGTTGGTCACGCGCTCGATCGTGCCGCGGACCGCGAAGACCAAGCCGGCCGAGAAGTCGACGAGACGCTTGGCGTCGTTGTCGTCCATCTCGGAGAGGTTCATGATCACCGGGACCCCCTCGCGGAAGTTCTCGCCGATGGTGCGCGCCTCGTTGTAGGTGCGCGGGTGCAGCGTGGTGATCCGGGAGAGCTCGGCGACGACCCCGGCGGTCGGGGCCTGTGCCGGGTGGGGGCGACGGTGCTCGGCGATGTTGGCCACCGGCGCAGGGCGAGCAGGCTGCTCGCGGCGGGCGGGCTCGTCGTACTCGTCGTAGTACTCGTCCTCGTAGCGCTCTGTGTCCTCGAGCAGGCCAAGGTAGACACCCATCTTGCGCATCGCGCTGCCCATGCCTTTTGCCTTCCGGTTCTGCGGCCTCGGTTGAGGCCGCTGCTACGTGCCTGACACTACCCGAGCGGGGGCCTCGGTCCGAGGACCGCAGAGCCAATCCGCACGTGTGTCGCACCTGTCTGTACGGCGGCCTCCAGGTCGCCGCTCATCCCCGCCGAGACCCAGGTCGCGGAGGGGTCCACCCGGCGGACCAGGTCGGCCAGCCGGGCGAGTCTGTCGAACGCCGGGAGGGGGTCCTCCCCCGGCGGTGCCACTGCCATCACGCCCCGCAACCGCAGCCCCTCGGTCGCCGCCACCTGCGCGGCCAGCGCCTCGACGTCGTCGGGTGCGGCACCGCCCCGGCCGGACCCCGCGCCCGCGTCGGGGTCGAGGTTCACCTGCACCAGGCAGTCGAGCAGCGTGCCGCGTTCGCGGGCGCCCTTCGACAACCCCTTGAGGAGCTTGGCCCGGTCGACGGATTCCACCACGTCGGCGTACGACGCCACCGCGGCCGCCTTGTTGCTCTGCAGGTTGCCGATGAAGTGCCACCGGAGCTCGAGGTCGGCACACGTGGCCGCCTTGGCCTCGGCCTCCTGGTGCTTGTTCTCCCCCACGTCGGTCACGCCGAGGTCGGCGAGCAGGCGGACGTCGGAGGCCGGGAAGTACTTCGTCACCACGGTGAGCGTGACCTCGTCCGCGGACCGGCCGGCGTCCGCACACGCAGCGGCGATCCGGTCCCGGACGGTCAGCAGGTTGGCCGCGACCTCGGCACGGCGTGCGTCGTTCACGGCCGCACCCACACCAGTCCGGCCAGCCGGCCGGACTCCTCGCCCTGACGGCGGTAGGAGTAGAGGTCCTCGTCCTCCCGGGTGCACCGGCTCGCGTCGACGATCTCGACCCCGGCGGCCGCGAGCTGGGCCCGCACGCCGGCTCCGACGTCGACCGCCGGCGTCCCCCAGGACGTCTCGGCGTAGGCCTCCGGCACCACGGCTGCGACGTCGGCGCGCATCTGCTCGGGCACCTCGTAGCAGGCGCCGCACACGTGCGGCCCGACCCACGCGGTGATCTCGGCCGCCCCCAGGTCGCGCATCGCGGCGACCGTGGCCGGCACGACGCCGGCGACGAGCCCGGGACGACCCGCGTGCGCGGCCCCCACCACGCCCCGCTCGACGTCGGCCAGCAGCACCGGCACGCAGTCCGCGACCCGGACCACCAGGACCACGCCGGGGGCGCGGGTCACCAGGGCGTCGGCCTCGGGCGGTTCAGCCTCAGCCCGCTCGTCCACCACGGCAACGTCGGCACCGTGCACCTGCCGCATCAGCGACATCCGGGGCAGGGCGACCCCCGGCGGCAGCTCGAAGAGCGGTCGGGCGAGGCGGCCTCGTGGCCACGCGCGAACGCGTGGGCCAGGATGTCGAGGTTCTCCGCGACGGTGTCCGCGTGCTCGGAGCCGTTGGCGGCGAGGTTCAACGACGCGTACGGACCGCCACTGACACCTCCGTGGCGGTCCGTGAACGCGACGTCGACCGGTCCGCGCCTCTGGATGAAGGCGAACACTGGAGTCGCTGGCCTTACTTCAGGAAGTCGGGCACGTCCAGCTCGTCGTCGTCGAACTGCACCTGACGGGGCTGACGCGGCGGCTGGGCGGCCTGGGCGGGCTGCGCGGACGGCTGGCTCGGGTGGAAGGTCGGGGCCTGCCGGGTGGGCTGCGGACGCCCGGTCCCGGACTGACCCTGGCCGGCCGTGGCCGAGTCGGGCGTCGTGGACTGACGTGCCACCGGCACCTCGGCCTGCTCCGGCTCCGGGGCCCGGGTCGCGGACGCCTGGGCGGCGGCGCGGACGTCGGCCTGGGTCGCCTGCGGGGCCGGCTCGCGCCGCAGCACGGTGCCGTTGTCGCGACGCTTCGGCATGCCACCGTCGAACCCGGCCGCGATCACGGTGACCCGCACCTCGTCGCCGAGCGCGTCGTCGATGACCGCACCGAAGATGATGTTCGCCTCGGCGTGCGCCGCCTGGGACACCAGGGCGGCCGCCTCGTTGATCTCGAACAGGCCCAGGTCGGACCCGCCCGCGATCGAGAGCAGCACGCCGTGGGCTCCGTCGATGGAGGCCTCGAGCAGCGGGCTGGAGACCGCCATCTCGGCCGCCGCCACCGCGCGGTCCTCGCCGCGGGCGGAACCGATGCCCATCAGCGCCGAGCCGGCGTTGGCCATCACGGACTTGACGTCGGCGAAGTCGAGGTTGATCAGGCCGGGGGTGGTGATCAGGTCGGTGATGCCCGAGACGCCCTGGAGCAGCACCTGGTCGGCCTGCTTGAAGGCGTCGAGGATCGAGACGTTGCGGTCGCTGATCGACAGCAGCCGGTCGTTGGGGATCACGATGAGGGTGTCGACCTCCTCGCGGAGCTGCGCGATGCCCTCCTCCGCGGAGTTGGCGCGACGGCGACCCTCGAAGGAGAACGGGCGGGTGACCACACCGATCGTCAGGGCGCCCAGCGAGCGCGCGATGCGGGCCACGACGGGAGCGCCGCCGGTGCCGGTGCCACCGCCCTCGCCGGCGGTCACGAAGACCATGTCGGCCCCCTTGAGGACCTCCTCGATCTCCTCGGCGTGGTCGTCGGCCGCCTTGCCACCCACTTCGGGGTTGGCGCCGGCGCCGAGTCCGCGGGTCAGCTCACGACCGATGTCGAGCTTGACGTCCGCGTCACTCATGAGGAGGGCCTGGGCATCGGTGTTGATCGCGATGAACTCGACGCCCTTGAGGCCGACCTCGATCATCCGGTTGACGGCGTTGACTCCACCTCCACCGATACCTACGACCTTGATCACGGCCAGGTAGTTCTGCGGTGCTGCCACGGCAGGTGCCTCTCGCTGCTCGGGCTGTCCGGCCGGGGGTTGACCCTGGTCACGGACAACGGGTGTATGTCGGTGGGGAAGCGCCCGGGGCTGTCATGAACCCTAACCCTGAAGTAGAGGGTTATAGTTATGTCAACCTCGTGCTTGTGAAGAACTTAGGTGCCATGGCGGACACGGCCACGCCGACACGCCGCCGGGTCGTTGATTTCCCGGATTCGTCCGCGGTCGCCGCGCGTGACGACCCCGCGAGACCGCGGACGAATCGGGGGCAGCCGAGGGGTCAGGGGCGGATGACGGGCTGGCCGGGCACGGTGACGTCGTACAGCGACGCCTTCTGCTCCAGCAGTACGGCGAGCACCTCGGCCTTGTGACCGGACTCGTCCGCGCTCCCCCACTGCACCGTCTGGCCCGAGCGCAGCCGCAGCGAGATCGTGTCCACGGTGCTCACCGAGACGTACTCCACGCGGGATGCGATGTCCCTCGGGAGCGACTCCACGACACGGGCCGCCTCGGCCAGCGCGTCGGTCTGGGTCGCCGCCCCGATGCGCAGCAGCGGCAGGCTCGGTGGCCGCGACGGGTAGCGCCGGAACATCACGCCCTCCTCGTCGACCCCGTGCAGCACGCCTCCCTGGTCGACGACCGCGACGGCGACCCGTTCGGTGACGTCGATCCGGATCCGGCTCGGCCAGGCGCGCGAGACGTCCACGTCGAGCACCGGCGCGAGCGCCTCCACGCGCTCGGCGACCTCGTCGAGGTCCACACCGGCCAGCGGCGAGCCGGTCGGCACCGCGGCGACCCGCCGGACGTCGCGAGGGTCGAGCACCGCGGCACCCTCGACCTGGACGCCCTTGACGGCCAGCACCGAGGAGAAGAAGACCAGCCACACCACGCCGGCGACCACGGCCAGCACCGCGAGCACGGCGAGCACGACCCGCCAGGCGAGCCAGCGGCGCGCCCACTGCCGGCGGGCGAACCGCTTGCGGGCCAGCCGGACGGTCTGCTCCTCCTCCGCGCGGGAGGGTCGGGCCTCAGCGCGGGTCCGCATCCGGCTCCTCCGCGGCGACGTTCGCGGGGTTCGCGGCAGCGACCCGCTCCGCGAGCAGCTCCAGCACCTCCGGCCCGACGAGCGTGACGTCGCCCGCCCCGAGGGTGAGCACCAGGTCGCCGGGGCGCGCCCGCTCGACGAGGGCCGCCGGGGTGGCCGACCAGGACGGCTCGAAGTGCACCTGCTCGGCCGGCAGCGGGACGTGCGAGGCGACCATGCGGCCGTTCACGCCGGGCTCGGGGTCCTCGCGAGCGACGTACACGTCCATGACCACGACCTCGTCGGCCGCGCCGAGCGCCGTGCCCATGTCGGCGCCGAAGATCTTCGTGCGGGAGACCAGGTGCGGCTGGAAGGCCACCACGACCCGTCCGGTGCCGGCGAGCGAGCGCGCGGCCTGCAGGTCGCCGCGGATCTCGTTGGGGTGGTGGGCGTAGCTGTCGTAGACGCGCACGCCGGCGACCTCGCCCTTCAGCTCCATCCGGCGCCGGGTGCCGGTGAACGCCTCGAGACCTCGCTTGAGGTCGGCGAAGGGGAAGCCCAGCCGCAGCCCCGCGGCCAGGGCGGCGAGGGCGTCGAGGACGTAGTGGCGGCCCGGGATCTGCAGCGAGACCTCACCGAGCCGGCGGCCGCGCTCGACGACCGAGAACGTGGAGGCGGAGCCGGCGAACACCAGGCTCTCGGCGCGCAGGTCGGCGTCGGTGGACTCCCCCACGCCGACGACGTCGAGACCCCGCTTGCGGGCCTGCGCCGCGAGGTCGGCGGCACCCGGGTCGTCGATGCACACGACGAGGAAGCCCGCGGGGTCGATCTGGTCGAGGAAGTCGGTGAAGGCCGCGTGGTAGGCCTCCTCGGTGCCGTAGTTGTCGAGGTGGTCGGCCTCGACGTTGGTCACCAGCGCACCGAACGGCGAGTAGACCAAGAAGGCGCCGTCGCTCTCGTCGGCCTCGGCGACGAAGATCTCGCCGCTGCCGTCGTGGGCGTTGGAGCCGGACTCGTTGAGCTCGCCGCCGATCGCGAACGACGGGTCGGCGCCGCAGTGCTGGAGCGCCACGGTGAGCAGCGACGTGGTGGTCGTCTTCCCGTGGGTCCCCGCGACCGCGACGACCTTGCGGCCCCGCATCACCGACTCCAGGGCGGCCGAGCGCGGCAGCAGCCGCAGGCCCTGGTTGCGCGCCTCGACGACCTCGGGGTTGTCCTCGCGTACGGCGGTCGACACCACCAGCGTGTCGACGTCGTGCACCTGCTCGGCGGCGTGGCCGACGTAGCACTGGGCGCCGAGGGCGCGCAGTCCCTCGAGGGCACGCGACTCCTTGGCGTCGCTGCCGCTCACGGTCATCCCGCGGGCGAGCATGATCCGGGCGATGCCGGACAGTCCGGCGCCGCCGATGCCGACGAAGTGCACGCGGCCGAGCTGGTCGGCCGGCAGCAGGTCGTCGGGGACGGGGACCCTCATCGGCGCCCCTCCACGGCCGCGGCGATGACCATCCGGGCGAGCTTCTCGTCGGCGTCGCGCGGGATGAGCCCGGAGGCGGCCGCGGACATCGCCGCCAGTCGCTCCGCGTCGACGGCCAGGGCAGGCACGGTGGCGCGGACCCACTCGGGGGTCAGCGCGCTGTCCTGCACCAGCAGGCCGCCGCCGGCGTCGACGACGGGGCGGGCGTTGAGCGCCTGCTCGCCGTTGCCGTGCGGCAGCGGCACGAAGACCGCCGGCAGCCCCGTCGCCGCCACCTCGGTGACGGTGTTGGCGCCGGAGCGGCACACCACCAGGTCGGCGGCGGCGTAGGCGAGGTCCATCCGGTCGACGTAGGGCATCACGACGTACGGCGGCGCGCCGGCCGCCTGCTCGACCTTCGCCTCGCCGTTCGGGCCGACCACGTGCAGCACCTGCACACCGGCTGCGGCCAGGGCCTCGGCCGACGCGGACACCGACTCGTTGATCCGGCGGGCGCCCTGCGAGCCGCCGGTCACCAGCAGCGTCGGCCGGTCGGCGTCGAGGCCGAACGCCGCGCGTGCCTCGGCCCGCAGCGCCGCCCGGTCCAGCGTCGAGATCATCCGGCGGATCGGCAGGCCGAGGTAGGTGGCGTGCTTGAGCGGGGTCTCGGGGAAGCTCGTCGCCACGTGGGTGGTGAACCTGACGCCGAGCTTGTTGGCGATGCCGGGCACGGCGTTGCCCTCGTGCACCACCAGCGGCAGTCCGCGGCGGCGCGCGGCCAGGTAGGCCGGCACCGAGACGTAGCCGCCGAAGCCGACGACGACGTCCGGGCGGATCCGGTCGACGACCTCGAGCGCGCCCTTCACCGCGGCGCGCAGCCGCACGGGCACCCGCAGCAGGTCGGAGTTGGGGCGGCGCGGCAGCGGCACCGGCGGGATCAGCTCGAGCGGGTAGCCGGCTTCCGGGACCACCCGGCCCTCGAGCCCGCGCGGGGTGCCGAGGGCGGTGACCTCGATCGTGGGGTCGATCCGGCGCAGCGCGTCGGCCGTGGCCAGCAGCGGCGAGGTGTGCCCCGCGCTGCCGCCCCCGGCGAGAAGTACCTTCATGAATCCTGTCCTGATGTGGTGTCTGGTTGCCCCGTGTCCGGCAGCGTCCTGGCCCCCATCATCGCGCTCGCCTGCTGAGGCCTCCCCCGGCGGTCACCCCGGCGGGGTTGCGGCGCCGGCGCTTGGCCCGCAACGCGGCCTGCGCCCCCGGCTCGGCGCGGGCGAACGACACGAGCAGCCCGAGCGCGATGAGCGTGGGCAGCAGCGCCGAGCCGCCGTAGGAGACCAGCGGCAGCGGGATGCCGATGACGGGGAGGAGGGCGAGCACCATGCCGACGTTGATCATCATCTGCGCGGTGAGCCAGATCGTGATCCCGGCGGACATGTAGCGGATGAACGGGTCGGTCGTGCGGATGGCCACCCGGAAGCCGGCGTACGCGATCGTCAGGAACAGCCCGAGCACCAGCAGGGTGCCGACCAGGCCGAGCTCCTCGCCGAGCACCGCGAAGATGAAGTCCGTGTGGGCGGCGGGCAGGTTGCCCCACTTCTGCTGGCTGGCGGAGATGCCCTTGCCGAAGATGCCGCCCGTGGACATCGCGAAGAGGCCGTGCGCGGGCTGCCAGCCGGCGCCCTGGAAGTCCTTGAACGGGTCGGCGAAGTTGGTCAGCCGCTCGAGGCGCTCCTGGCTCGTGGTGGCCAGCCACAGCGCCATCACGCCGACGAACGTCAGGGCGACGACGAAGAGGCGGGCCGGGGCGCCGACCACCCAGAGCATCCCGAGGATGATCGCGAAGAGCACCAGCGCGGTGCCGAGGTCCTTCTGGAGGACCACGAGCAGGGTCACCAGCCCGGTGACGGGCACCATCGGGATCAGCGCGTGGCGCCAGTCGCCGATCAGCTTCTCCTTGCGGGCGTAGAGGTCCGCGGACCACAGGATCACCGCGAGCTTCGCGAGCTCCGAGGGCTGGATCGTGATCGGGCCGAGCGCGAGCCAGTTCTGGTTGCCGCTCGACTCGACGCCGAGACCGGGGACGCGGGTGAGCGCCAGGGCGACGATGGCGATGAGGATCCCGGGCCAGGCGAGCTTGCGGATCACCCGGTGCGGCAGTCGCGAGACCACGAACGCGACGGGCAGCGCGATGGCCATCCAGGTGAGCTGCCGGAAGAACCAGAAGTAGGACGAGCCGTGGTACTTGTAGCCGTCGACGCTCGAGGCGCTCAGCACCATCATCAGCCCGATGGTGAGCAGCAGCGTCGAGGCGCCGAGCAGCAGGTAGTAGGAGGTCAGCGGCCGGTCGAGGGCGTGTCGCACCGTGGCGCTCCAGCCCGCGAACGCCCGTGGGGCCGAGGTGTCGCCGCGGGTGTCCCCTGCGGTGGTGGTCACGCCTGGCCCTCCCGCCGAGCTGTCGCCAACATGTCCCGGACGCGCGTCCAGGCCGTCCTTCGGGACAAGTCTCCCCGGCGGCGGGCTCGATCAGCCGGACATCGGTCGCGTGTCGCGCGTGACCCTTGTGACAGGTGGGACCTAGCGGTCCCGCAGCCGCTGCACGGCCTCGGCGAACGCGTCACCGCGGGCGCCGTAGTTGGCGAACATGTCCATCGAGGCGCAGCCGGGAGCGAGCAGCACGGTGTCGCCGGGCTGCGCCAGGTCCGCGGCCGCCGCGACCACGTCGGTCATCGCTTCGGCGTCGTCGCGGCCGACCACGACGACGGGGACGTCGGGAGCGTGCTGCGCCAGCGCCGCGGCGATCACCGCCCGGTCGCGGCCGAGCAGCACGACCCCCCGGAGCCGGTCGCGGACCGCCGGCACGAGCTCGTCGAACGACGCGCCCTTGGCCAGTCCCCCGGCCACCCAGACCACGGGGTCGTAGGCCATCAGGGACGACTTCGCGGCGTGCGGGTTGGTCGCCTTCGAGTCGTCGACCCAGCGCACGTCGTCGATCGTGCCGAGGTCGGCGATGCGGTGGCCGTCGGGCTTGAAGGAACGCAGCCCGTCCCGGACGGCGGCGGTGGAGACGCCGTACGACCTCGCGAGCGCCGCCGCGGCCAGGGCGTTGGCGACGAAGTGCGGTGCGTCGGAGGCGAGGTCGCCGACCGTGCAGAGCTCCGCCGCGCTGTGCTCGCGCTCGTCGATGAACGCGCGGTCGGCCAGGACGTCCTCGACGAGCCCGACCATGCCGACACCAGGCATGCCGAGGGTGAAGCCGATCGCGCGTGCGCCCTCCTCGACGTCTGCGTCGCGGACGAGCTGCTCGGTCACCGGGTCCTGCACGTTGTAGACGCAGGCCTTGCGGACCCGCTCGAAGATGCGGCCCTTGTCGGCGGCGTAGTCGGCCATGCCGTCGGGGCCGGCGTACCAGTCGAGGTGGTCCTCGGCGACGTTGAGCACCGCGGCCGCCTCGGCGGCCATCGTGTGCGTGTAGTGCAGCTGGAAGCTGGAGAGCTCGACCGCGTAGACGTCGTAGGGCTCCGGGTCCATCACGGCCTCGACGATCGGCAGCCCCACGTTGCCGCAGGCGATGCTGCGGACGCCGTGCGCCTTGAGGATCGCGTCGAGCATCTGCACCGTCGTGGTCTTGCCGTTGGTGCCGGTGAGGCACAGCCACTTCCCCGGGTGGTCGGGGTCGCGCAGCCGCCAGGCCAGCTCGACCTCCCCCCAGACCGGGATGCCCCGGGCGTACGCCGCCGCGAGGGCCGGCGCCGTCGGAGGCACCCCCGGCGAGGTGACCACGACGTGCACGTCGTCGGGGATGGTCGCCGAGGCGCCGGGGCCGATGTGCACGGTCGCGCCGAGGATCTCGAGCAGCTGGGCCTTCTCCTGCTGCTCCGGGTCGGCCGACTCGGCCAGCACCGTGACGTGCGCGCCGACGTGGGTCAGGTTGTCGGCAGCCGCGAAGCCGGAGGCGCCGATCCCGATCACGACCGCCCGCACGCCGACCCAGGAGTCGTTCCGGCCGAGAGCGTCGAGGTTGAAGCTCATGCTCCGGTCACCCATCCCTCGTCCCCTCCCCGTCGAGTCGGCTCGTCTGGTCGGCCAAAGTTCGTCGAGTCGGCTCGTTCGGTCGGCCAAGAGGCCTCGAGTCGGCTCGTCTGGTCGCCCGAAGGTCGTCGAGTCGGCTCGTTCGGTCGGCGCGTGACAGCCAAACGCGCCGACTCGGCGGGGTGCAGACAGCCAAACGCGCCGACTCGGCGGGGTGCAGACAGCCAAACGCGCCGACTCGAGGTCATGCTCCGGTCACCCACTCGGCGTAGAAGACCCCGAGGCCGGTGGCGACGCACAGGCCGGTGATGATCCAGAACCGGATGACGATGGTGATCTCCGCCCAGCCCTTGAGCTCGAAGTGGTGCTGCAGCGGCGCCATCCGGAAGATCCGCTTGCCGCCGCTGATCTTGAAGTAGCCCACCTGGAGGATCACCGACATCGTGATGATCACGAAGAGGCCGCCGAGGATGGCGAGCAGGAACTCGGTGCGGGTCAGGATCGCGAGGCCGGCGAGCGCGCCGCCGAGCGACAGCGACCCGGTGTCGCCCATGAAGATCTTGGCCGGCGAGGCGTTCCACCACAGGAAGCCGAAGCACGCGCCGGTGAGCGCCGCGGCGATCACCGCGAGGTCCAGCGGGTCACGGACCTCGTAGCACTTGTTGCCGGGGCTGATCACGCACGACTGGTTGTTCTGCCAGATGTTCACCAGCGTGTAGGCGCCGAACACCATGGTGGACGCGCCGGTGGCGAGCCCGTCGAGGCCGTCGGTCAGGTTCACCGCGTTGCTGGCGCCGGCGATCATCACCAGGATCAGGATGATCACCAGGAACGCCGGCAGCGTCCACCGCTCCATGTCGCGCGTGAACGAGAGCGACAGCGAGGCCGGGGTGTTGCCGCGGCTGTCGGGGCGGGTCAGCGCCAGAGCGCCGAACACGACCGCGACGATGGTCTGGCCGGTCATCTTGGCCTTGCTGCGCAGGCCGAGGCTGCGCTGCTTGGCGACCTTGATGTAGTCGTCGAGGAAACCGACCGTGCCCAGCCCCACGAGCAGGAACAGCAGCAGGATCCCCGACCACGTGGGCACGTCCTGGGTGATCAGCTTCGCCAGCGCGTAGGAGACCAGCACCGACAAGATGATCACCAGCCCGCCCATGGTGGGCGTGCCGCGCTTCGTGTGGTGCGTGGTCGGACCGTCGTCGCGGATCAGCTGCCCGTAGCCCTTGGCGACCAGCACCCGGATCGCGACCCGGGTGCCGAGCAGCGTGAAGATCAGGGACAGGCCCCCCGCGAGCAGGATTGCCCTCATCGACCCTTCTCCTCTTCCAGCAGTGCTGAGGCGACCTCTTCGAGAGCCGCGGCGCGTGATGCCTTGACCAGGACGACGTCGCCGGGGCGCAGATGCTGCCTCAGCCAGGTCACCGCTTCGTCTTTGTCGGGGACGAACACAGACTCTTCCCCCCAGGAACCCTCGAGACAGGCACCCAGGTGGATCGGCCGCGCCGGTTCACCCACCACCACGAGCTGGGAGATGTCGAGACGCACGGCCAGTCTGCCAACAGCGTCGTGCTCCTCCCGGCTCGACTCGCCCAGCTCGCGCATCTCGCCGAGCACGGCGATGGAGCGGGCGTCGGGCCCCCGACCTCGCGCGATGGCTGCCAGTGCCTTGAGCGCGGCTCGCATCGAGTCGGGGTTGGCGTTGTAGGCGTCGTTCACGACGAGGACGCCGTCGGCGCGCTCGTGCTGCTCCATCCGCCAGCGCGACGCGTTGGTCGCCGCGGACAGGGCGGCCGCGACGTCGTCGAGCGACACCCCGAGGCCCAGCGCGACCGCGGCCGCCGCGGCGGCATTGCCGGCCTGGTGCTCACCGAGCAGCCTGAGCTGCACGTGCGCGGTCCCCTCGGCGGTGACGAGGTCGAAGCCCGGGCAGCCGGTGGCGTCGAGGACCAGGTCGGTGACCCGGACGTCGGCGCCCGCGGACTCGCCGTACGTCCTCACGCGTGCTCTGGTCCGGGACGCCATCGCCGCGACCAGGGGGTCGTCGGCGTTGAGGACCGCGGTGCCGTCCTCGGACAGCGACTCGACGAGCTCGCCCTTGGTCTGCGCGATCGCCTCGCGGCTGCCGAACTCCCCGACGTGGGCCGTGCCGACGTTGAGCACGAGGCCGACCTCGGGCCGGACGAACCCGCAGAGCTCGCGGATGTTGCCGATGTGGCGGGCGCCCATCTCGAGCACCAGGAAGCGGGTGTCGGCGCCGGCCCGGAGCGCCGTGAGCGGCATCCCGAGCTCGTTGTTGAAGTTGCCCAGGGTCGCCACGGTCGTGCCGGTGGTGGCGAGCACCTGGGCGAGCAGGTCCTTGGTGCTGGTCTTGCCCTGCGAGCCGGTGAGACCGACGACGCGGACCCCGGGAAGGCGGCCGACGACGTGGTGGGCGAGGGCGCCGAGCGCCGCGGGCACGTCGGTCACCACGACCGCGGGCACCCCGACGGGACGCTGGCAGAGTACGGCGACCGCACCGGCCTCGACCGCCCGCGCCGCGTAGTCGTGGCCGTCGACGTGCTCCCCCGCAACGGCGACGAACAGCCCGCCCTCCTCGAGCTCGCGGCTGTCGACGGACGCGGGGCCCGTCACCGTGACGCCGGTGTCGTCGTGCACCTCACCACCGACCACCGCGGCGATCTCGGGCAGGGTCATCGGGATCATCGGACGGACATCTCCTCGCGCAGCACTTCGCGGTCGTCGAACGGGTGCACGGTGCCGGCGACCTCCTGGCCGGTCTCGTGGCCCTTGCCCGCCACGACGAGCACATCCCCCTCGGCGGCCAGCGAGACCGCCAGCCTGATCGCCTCGCGGCGGTCCCCCACCTCGTGCACCTCGGCACGGTCGGCGTCCGTGACCTCGTCCGCGCCGGCGAGCACGGCGGCGCGGATCGCGGCCGGGTCCTCGCTGCGCGGGTTGTCGTCGGTGACGACCACGACGTCCGCCAGCCGGGCGGCGATCTCGCCCATCAGCGGCCGCTTCCCGGGGTCGCGGTCGCCGCCGGCGCCGATCACGATGATCAGCCGGCCGCGCGTCTGCGGCCGGAGCGCGGTGAGGGCGGCGGTGACGGCATCGGGCTTGTGGGCGTAGTCGACGACCGCCAGGAACGGCTGGCCGACGTCGACCTGCTCGAGCCGTCCGGGCACGCCGCCGGAGACGGCCATCCCGTCAGCGACGGCGCGCGCGTCGAAGCCGGCCTCCCCGAGGGCGGCGATCGCGCACAGCGCGTTGGACACGTTGTAGTTGCCGGTCAGCGGCACCCGCGCCGCGAACGTGTCGCCGCCCGGGGTGTGCACCACGAAGGTGGATCCGCCGGGCTGCAGGTCGATGTCGGTGGCCTGCCAGTCGGCGGGGTTCCCGGCCGAGGAGAACGTCCGCACCGGCACGGCGGCCTCGGCCACCAGGCGCCGGCCGTGCTCGTCGTCGATGTTGACCAGGCCGAGCCGGGTGCGCTGGGGGGTGAACAGGGAGGCCTTGGCGGAGTAGTACTCCTCCACGTCGGCGTGGAAGTCGAGGTGGTCGCGGCCGAGGTTCGTGAAGCACGCGACGTCGAAGACGACGCCGTCCACGCGGCCCATCACCAGCGCGTGGCTCGACACCTCCATCGCGCAGGCCGCGACGTCGCGCTCGGCCATCACGGCGAACAGCGCGTGCAGGTCGGGCGCCTCGGGGGTGGTCAGCGACGTCTTCACGTCCACGCCGTTGACGCGGGTGCCGACCGTGCCGACGACTGCCGCGTTGGTGCCGGCCGCGGTGAGGGCGGCCTCGGCGAGCCGGGTGGTGGTGGTCTTGCCCTGGGTGCCCGTGACGGCGACCAGCTTCAGCCGCTCGGCGGGCTCGCCGTAGACGAGGGCGGAGAGCAGCCCGAGGACGGCCCGGGGCGCGGGGACGACCAGGACAGGGACGCCCACGCCTGCGCACAGGTCGGCGCCGGCCGGGTCGGTCAGGATCGCGACTGCTCCGGCCTCGACTGCCTGCGCGGCGTAGGTGGCGCCGTGGCTGGTCGAGCCCGCGGGAGCGGCGTACAGGTCCCCCGGCTGCACCCGCTGGGAGCTGATCGTCAGGCCGGTGACCTTCGCCTCGCCGTCGCTGTCCCGGATCTCCAGGAGGGTGTCGCCGAGCCAGCCGGCGACGGTGCGCAACGGGGTCTCCGGGGGCCTGCTGGGTCGCGTCGGGATCACGTCGGGCACGCCGCAGAGGCTACAAGCACCCTCACCACTCGACGTGCGGCCGGGGGGCCACCGAACCGGTCGGCGGCACGGCGTACTTCTGCAGCAGGTGGGTCATGATCTTGCGGAACGCGGGGCCGCCGACCGAGCCGCCGCCACCACCGTTCTTCGGGTCCTGCACCACGACGTAGACGAGGAAACGCGGGTCGTCGGCCGGCGCGAAGCCCGCGAACGAGACCGTGAAGGTGCCGTCGTAGCAGCCGCAGCCCTCGCCGACGCGCTGCGCGGTGCCGGTCTTGCCGGCCACGCGGTAGCCGGGGATGGCGGCGCCGGGCGCCGTGCCCTCCTCCAGGTCGGTGACCGCCTCCATCATCGAGGTGGTCTGCCTGGCCGCCTCCTCGCTGATCACGCGGTGACGTGTCGAGGTGTCGGAGCCGACCGCGACGCCGGTCGACGTGGTCGCCCTGCCCTTGACCAGGCTGGGCTGGACGTACGTCCCGCCGTTGGCGATCGTGTTGACCGCGGCGGCCATCTGCACCGCGTTGACCGCGACGCCCTGGCCGAACGAGATGGTGTCCTGGTTGATCTGGGACCAGTTCTTCCAGCTCGGCAGCACACCGGGCGACTCGCCGTGGACGCCGACGCCCGTGCGGCTGCCGAGGCCGAAGGCGCGCAGGTAGCGGTAGTACTCCCTGGCCTCGAACTCGTCGGCGGCGAGCACCGTGCCGATGTTGGAGGACTTCGCGATCACGCCGGTGAGCGTGAGCCGGAGCTTGCCGTGCGGGAAGTAGTCCTTGAGCGGCGGGTGGCCCGGCCGGGGCAGCAGCGACGGCACCGTGATCCGCGTGTCCGGGGTGACCTTGCCGGCGTCGATCAGCGCCGCAGCGGTCAGCACCTTGTTCACCGAGCCGGGCTCGTAGACACCGCGGAGCGAGCGGGAGCCCAGGTCCTCCTCCGGGGACAGGGAGGGGTCGTTGGGGTCGTACGTCGGGTAGTCGGCCAGGCTGAGGAGCTCACCGGACCGGGTGTCCATCACCACGGCGGACCCGGACGAGCCGCCGGACCCCTGGACGGCCGAGCGGAGGACGCGCTGGGTGTACCACTGCACGTCGCGGTCGATCGTCAGCGCGACGTCCTGCCCGCTGCGCGGCTCGATGGTGTTGTTGTCCCCGAGCGGGATCCGGTTGCCGCCGCCGTGCTCGTAGGTCGTCGAGCCGTCCACGCCGGAGAGCAGCTGGTCGAACATCAGCTCCGCGCCCTCGGCGGCCTCGCCCAGGTCGTTCATGAAGCCGACGAGGTTCGCCCCGACGTCCTTGGCCGGGTAGTCGCGGACCGGGTCGCGTCGTACGTCGACGCCCTGGTAACCCTTCGCCTCCACCTCGGCGAGCACCGCCCGCGCGATCGTGGAGGGGACCCTGCGGGCGAGGTACTGGAACTGGGTGTCGGGCTTGCGCAGCCGCTGCAGCAGGTCGAAGTAGTCCACGGACAGGCTGCGGGCGATGATCGTCGCGATCTCGCTCGCGTTGTCCTGGGTCATCGTCGGGTCGGCCACGAGCATCAGCCCGTCGACCGACTCGGCGAGCGGGACGCCGTTGCGGTCGGTGATGGTGCCACGGGTCGCGGGGAGGGTGACCGTGACGACGCCCTCCTGCTGCGCCCGCGCGACGTAGACCTGCGCGTCGACGCCCTGGAGCTGGAAGAGCCGGGCCGCGAACACGGAGAGCACCATCGCGATCAGGATGAAGCCCACGCGCAGCCGCAGCAGCGAGGCGCCGCGGCGCGACTTCACGACACGACGGCGGCGGGGCGGGTGACCGGGACGCGCCGCGGCCGGGCGTGGCCTCGACTGGCCCGGGTGCGGGCGCCTGCCCTGCGTCAACGCCTGCTCCCCTGCTGGCCGTCCTGGTCGTTCTTCCTCTTTGTACCGGCCTCGTCGCCGGTCGCCGGGTCCGCCGCGCCGTCGCGCTCGTCCGACTTGGCCGTGGCCACGGCGGGCAGCTCGACGATCACCGGCTGCGGCCGCAGGTTCGGGGGCTTGCGGGTCGGCAGCGGCTTCACGCGCAGTCCCTCCTCGGCGAGGGCCGGCGCCGGGACACCGAGGACCTGCCCGTCCGACAGCCGCAGGAAGGCCGGGCTGCTCGGCGGGACCATCCCGATCGCGCGGGCCTCCACGGCGACACGCTGCGGGTCCCGAAGTCGCTCCAGGTCCATCTGGAGCGACTGCTCCCGCGCGTCGAGCAGGGCGGCCTTCTCCTCCAGCGCAGTCGCCGTGAACGACGCCTGCTGCATCGAGGTGTTGAACAGCAGCAACCCGACGACACCGCCGACCAGCAGCAGCGACACCAGGGTGACGAACGGGACGCGGGCCGCCCGGGTGCGCCGGCGCGGCACGACGGTGAGCCGCGCCCGCTCGACGGCGGCCTCCGCGATCCGAGGAACGCGGTTCCTGGCCTGGTTGATCAAGGCGCTCACGCGACTCCCCCTCTGACTCTCTCCACTGCCCGGAGCCGCACGGACGCGGCTCGGGGGTTCTCCTCGATCTCTGCCTCGGACGCCTTCTCGGCACCGCGGGTCAGCAGCCGCAACGGCGGCTCACTGCCCTCGGGCACGAACGGCATGTCCGGCGGCACGGTGCTCTTGGTCCCCTCGGCGAAGGCCTGCTTGGTCAGCCGGTCCTCGAGCGAGTGGTAGGACATGACGACCACGCGGCCGCCGACGCCGATCGCCTCGATGGCCGCCGGCAGCGCGCGGCGCAGCACGGACAGCTCGTCGTTGACCTCGATGCGCAGCGCCTGGAACGTGCGCTTCGCCGGGTGGCCACCGGTCCGTCGGGCCGGGGCCGGGATGGCGTCGCGGATCAGGTCGACGAGCCGGGCGGAGCCGGTGAACGGCTCCTTCTCGCGCTCCCGGACGATCGACTCCGCGATCCGGCGGGCGAACTTCTCCTCGCCGTACCACTTGAGGATCCTGGCGAGCTCCTCGACGGGGTACTCGTTGAGCACGTCCGCGGCGGTGCGCCCGGTGGTGTCGTTCATCCGCATGTCGAGCGGCGCGTCCTCGGCGTAGGCGAACCCGCGCTCCCGGACGTCGAGCTGCATCGAGGAGACCCCGAGGTCGAACAGCACGGCGTCGACATGGTCGCGGCCGAGGTCCTCGAGCACATCGGCGATCTCGTCGTACACGGCGTGGACGAAGGTGACCCGGTCGCCGTACGACGCGAGCCGCTCGCGGCTGCGCTCGAGGGCGTGCACGTCACGGTCGATGCCGATCACGTGCGCCTCGGGGCACCGGCTCAGCACGGCCTCGGTGTGGCCGCCGAGGCCGAGGGTGGCGTCGATCATCACGGAGCCCGGCTGCTGGAGCGCGGGTGCGACAAGAGCGACGACCCGGTCGAGCAGCACCGGGACGTGGCTGGGGGTGACCACCTCAGACCGCCTGGCCCGCCAGCCGGACGATCAGCAGGAGGGCCACGGCGAGGCCTGACGAGGCGACGGCGGAGAACGCGATGACCGCGACTCCGTCCCTCACCTCGTCGCGGACCCTCCGCGCGGGTTGTCCGGACAGCTGTCCGGAGAACGTGATGCTCATGGGCTCGACCCCTCGGTAAACGTGTGGTGCTGGCAGGACCTCATCGGGTTCGCCGGACCAGGTCCTGCGTCCGCTCGCCTCTTGGGAAGTGGCCTTCTGGCACCGGGGAAGGTGCGCCAGACGACCAGAGAGGAGCGGACGCGAGACCTCGCCCTGCGACTCGATAGATCCGTTGTTGAGTTGTCCGCTGCCGAGTCAGCGGTCCTGCTCCGACGCTCACACGCCGGGGAAGACTTCCTCCGACAGGTCCGCGAAGGCCTGCTCCTGCTGGTCCGAGTACGACTGCCACGACTCGGCGTCCCAGATCTCGATCCGGTTCATCGCGCCGATCACGATGCAGTCCTTCGACAAGGACGCGTACTCCCGCAGCATCGGCGGGATGGTCACACGGCCCTGCTTGTCCGGCGTCTCGTCCGAGGCGCCGGCGAAGAACATGCGCACGTAGTCCCGGCCCGCCTTGTTGGTGACAGGCACCTCGCGCATGCGCTCGGTGAGCTTGCCGAACTCCTCCATGGACCACACGTAGAGGCAGCGTTCCTGCCCCCTTGTGACCACGAGACCCTCCGCAAGCTCGTCCCGGAACTTCGCCGGGAGGAACAGCCGCCCCTTGTCATCGAGCTTGGGCGTGTAGGTACCGAAGAACATTCGGCACCTCCCCAGCTCCGATGTGAAGAAGCTCCCTTTCCTCCACTGCGCTCCACTCTACTCCACTCCACCCCACCGTCAACCATATTCGCGCAAGATCCGCCCCTCGTTGCCCCGCTCCCCCGCCTGAACCCCGCTCCGGCCGACGGCCGCGGACGACCTGCACCTGGCGGTGAATACGCCTCGATTCGGATGACATCCGGCGTGGGCGAGGCCCGGTGGAGCGTGATGGGGGGCGTCGGTGGAGCGCAGTGGAGGGTGTGGTGGAGGAAGATGGAGGCCCACCACGAGATCGGTCGGGGACCGGGAGTGTCGGCCACGATTCGGTGTCGGTTTCGACCGGCGTTTTGCGGGGTCGGTGACACGCTTGACCGCATGAGGTTGACTACATGCACCGATCAGGGGGAGCCCACCGCCGTGGGGCCGGAGGAGAAAGAGGACCACGCGTGACGTCAGTGGAAGAGGCGGCCCACCACAGGAGCGGTGGCGAGTCCCCGGACCTCGACCACCTGACCCGGGTGGCGAGCCGGATCCGCGGCAGCATCGAGAAGGTCATCGAGGGCAAGCCCGACGTGGCCCGCCTCGCGCTGGTCGTGCTGCTCGCCGAGGGACACCTCCTGATCGAGGACATCCCGGGCGTCGGCAAGACGATGCTGAGCAAGACGCTCGCGAAGTCGATCGACTGCTCGGTGCGGCGCATCCAGTTCACCCCCGACCTGCTGCCCTCCGACGTGACGGGCGTGTCGGTGTTCAACCAGGACAACCGTGAGTTCGAGTTCCGCCCCGGCGGCATCTTCGCCAACATCGTGGTCGGCGACGAGATCAACCGCGCCTCCCCCAAGACCCAGTCGGCGCTGCTCGAGTGCATGGAGGAGCGTCAGGTCACGGTCGACGGCTCGACGTACCACCTCGAGGCGCCGTTCATGGTGATCGCGACGCAGAACCCGATCGAGATGGAGGGCACCTACGCCCTTCCCGAGGCGCAGCGCGACCGGTTCATGGCCCGCGTCTCGATGGGTTACCCCGTCGAGGCTGCCGAGATCGCGATGCTGAACAGCCACACCCGCCGAAGCCCGCTCGAGGACCTCGAGCCGGTCACCGACGCCGCGGAGATCCGCACCCTGATCGACATCGTCGGGCAGGTCTACGTCGCCGAGGCGGTGCAGCGGTACGCCGTCGCGCTCACCACCGCGACCCGCAAGTCCCCCGAGCTGATGCTGGGTGCCTCCCCCCGGGCGACCCTGCACCTGGTCCGGGCGGCCAAGGCCGCGGCCGCGATCGCCGGCCGCGACTACGTCATCCCCGACGACGTGCAGGGACTCGCCGTCCAGGTGCTCGCGCACCGGATGCTGCCCACCGTCGAGGCGTCGATGAGCGGCCGCAGCACCGAGGCCGCCGTGAAGCAGATCGTCGCGGGCGTTCCGATGCCCGAGAGTCGGCGAAGCGCCACCTAGGGCGCGGACCATGCGTGAGGCACTCGCTGCACTGACCACCCGCGGGCGGGCCTTCCTCGCCGCCGGCGTCACCGCGTTCCTGTGCGCGGTCTTCCTCGGGTTCGACGAGCTGCTGCGCGTCGGCGCCCTGCTGGTGCTGGTCCCGCTGGTGACCGCGTGGTTCCTGGGCCGCAGCCGCTACCGGCTCGGGCTCGTCCGCTCGGTCACGCCGACCCTGGTCGCGGCCGGCCAGCAGGCCCGGGTCAACCTCGACCTGACCAACGACGGCCGGATGCCCACCGGGCTGCTGCTGCTCGAGGACCAGATCCCCTACGTGCTCGGGACCCGGCCCCGCTTCGTGGTCGACCGGATGGGTCCGCGCTGGAAGCGCAGCGTCGGCTACCTGGTGCGCTCCGACGTGCGCGGCAAGTTCGTGATCGGCCCGATGAAGGTCCGGCTCAGCGACCCGTTCGGGATGGTGGAGCTCGACCGCACCTTCCAGTCGACGTCGTCGCTGGTGGTCACCCCGCGGGTGGTCGCGCTGCCCGCCGTACCCCTCTCGGGTGCCTGGACCGGGTCCGGCGACAACCGCCCCCGCGCCTTCGCGAGCGGCAGCGCCGAGGACGTGACCGTGCGGGAGTACCGCCGTGGCGACGACCTGCGCCGCGTGCACTGGCGCAGCAGCGCGCACTCGGGTGAGCTCATGGTGCGCCGCGAGGAGCAGCCGTGGCAGTCGCGCGCGACGCTGTTCCTCGACAACCGGAAGATCGCGCACCGTGGCTCCGGTGCGGCCTCCTCCCTCGAGCACGCCGTCAGCATCGCGGCGTCGATCGGCGTCCACCTGGTGCAGCGGGGCTTCAGCGTCCGGCTGGTGACGGCCGCCGGTGCGGAGAGCACGCCGCAGTGGCACGAGCACGGCGCCCACCTCGCGGAGACCCGGCCGCTGCTGGAGTCGCTGGCCGTCGTCACCGAGGTCGCCCACCCGCACATCGACATGAAGTGGCTCCAGGACGGCGGCCACTCCGGGCTGCTCATCGGGGTGCTCGGCGCCGTCGCCGACCACGACCGCCCGGCGTTCATCCGCATGCGGCACTCCGGCTCGGCCGCGATGGCGGTCGCGCTCGACGTGCCCGCGTGGGGCCGCGGTGGGCTCTCCGGCCCCGACCCGCTGCCGTGGCTGTCGAGCCATGGCTGGCGGGCCGTCAGCGCCGGGCCGCGTGACCCGATCCCGACGGTCTGGCAGGAGCTGGGCCTGCTCGGCCGCAGCCGGGCGTCCAGCCGCGGCGGCCTCGTCACCCCGGGAGGTGTCTCGTGACCCGGCACCACCTGCGCGTCCCGGACACCGCGCTGGTGTCCCTGGTCGCCGCGCTGACGACCTGGGTGACCCTGCTCGCCTGGTCGCCGTTCAGCGAGCGGCCGAGCACCTACCTGGTCCCGCTGCTCGGGATCTGCCTGCTGATCGCGGTCTCCGGTGCGCTGCTGCGATCGACCCGGATGCCCGCCGTCCTCGTGCTGCTGGTGCAGCTGGCCCTGGTGGCGCTGGTGCTGCACCACAGCTGGGCCGGTGACCTGGGCCTGCTCGGCGGCTGGCTGCCGACCTCGGCCTCCCTGGACGAGGCCGCCTCGACGCTCGCGGCCGCGGCTGACGCCGCCGGCTCCTACCCCGCCCCGGTGCCCAAGAGCGTGACGGAGTTCGCGCCGCTGATGGTCGCAGCCGGTGCGGGTACGGCGCTGGTCGTCGACTTCATCGCCTGCGGCCTCCGGCGTGCTCCGATCGCCGGCCTGCCGCTGCTGGCCGTCTACACCGCGCCGGTCAGCATCCTCGACGGCGGAGTCTCCTGGCTGAAGTTCGGCCTCGCCGCGCTGTGCTACCTGTTCCTGATCACCTGCCAGGAGGAGAGCCGGCTCGCCCACTGGGGCCAGCAGGTCACCGGCAGCGGACGGGTCTTCGACACCCAGCAGACCCGGGTCAGCAGCCGGGCGGTGTGGTCCTCGGCCCGCAAGATCGGCCTGACCGCGACCGGGCTCGCGGTGCTGGTCCCGATCCTGGTGCCGACGATGTCGGTCGGCCTGTTCGAGGGGTCCGGCCCGGGCGACGGCCCCGGAGACGGCAGCGTGTCCCTGCGCAACCCGATGGTCGACATGCGCCGTGACCTGACCCAGGGCCCCGACCTGGACCTGGTCCGGGTCACGACGAGGGACCCCGGCCCGACCTACCTGCGCGTGTCCGTGCTGGACGAGTTCGACGGCGATGCCTGGAAGCCGTCGCAGCGGAACGTCCCCGTCGAGCAGCGCGCCGCCGGGCTGGTCCCCCGGCCCCCGGGACTCGACTCGAGCGTGCCGCGGGCGACCTACCCCTGGGCGGTCCAGACGAGCGACGCGTTCGGGTCCACCTGGCTCCCGGCGCCCTACCCGGTCTTCTCGCTCACCGCCCCGGGCGACTGGCGCTACGACCGGGACACGCTCGACTTCATCAGCTTCGCGAAGGGTCAAGAGGCCGGTGGCCTCGAGTACGACCTCGAGCGCATCGACGTGGACATCGCGGCCGCCGACCTCGACGCCGCCCCGCCCGCGCCGGCGTCCGTGTTCGGGCCGAACACCGAGCTGCCCGAGACCGTCCCGGAGTCGGTCAAGGAGCTGGCCCGGACGGTCACCCAGGGCGCCGGCTCGAAGTTCCAGATGGCCCAGATGCTGCAGCGCTGGTTCCGGGTCGACGGCGGCTTCGAGTACTCCACGCGTCCGGCACCGGGCAACGGGACCGACGACCTGGTCAACTTCCTGGCGGACGAGCCCGGCGGCAGGATCGGCTACTGCGAGCAGTTCGCCGCGGCGATGTCCCTGATGGGCCGTTCGCTCGCGATCCCGTCCCGGGTCGCGGTCGGCTTCCTGCGGGGAGAGTCCGACGGCGAGGACAGCTACGTCTTCAGCACGCGTGACCTGCACGCGTGGCCGGAGATGTACTTCGAGTCCGTCGGCTGGGTCCGCTTCGAGCCCACCCCCGGCCAGCGCTCCGGCGCCGTCCCCAGCTACACCCGCGGACGCATCGGCGAGGACGGACCGTCCCGGTTCCCTTCCCAGTCGACCGTGGCTCCCCCGCAGTCCAACCGCATCGACGCGACCACGGCGCCCGCGGGAACCGGGAGCGACTCCGGCGACGGGTCGTCCATCGACCTGGGTCTGGTGCTGGCCGGGACGGGCGGGATGCTCGCCCTGCTGGCCCTGCTCGTCCTGCCCCGTGCGCTCCGGGCGTGGGTCCGCTCGCGGCGCTGGGGTGCCGCGGACACCGCCCCGGCGCTGGCCGAGGCGGCCTGGGCCGAGCTGCGTGACACCGCGGTGGACCTCGGCGTGGCCTGGGACGATGACCTCACGGTCCGGTCGCGGGCACGGGAGACCGTCCGTGCCTTCGGCGCCCCCGGCGGCGAGGAGGACGCGCTGGCACGCACCTCCGTGCGCGGACCCGGGGTGAACCCGGACGCCGAGGAGGCCCTGGTCAGGCTCGTGGAGCTCGTGGAGCGCGCCCGCTACGCCCGCGCCCTGCCGGCGGGAGCGGCCCAGGTCGACGCGGTGCGAGCGGACCTGGATGCGTGCGTCGAGGCACTGGCGGCCGGCGCGGGCAAGCGCCGCCGGACGCAGGCGACCTGGCTGCCCCGGTCGCTGTGGGCGCGCTGGGTCTCAGCGCCGGGCCAGCGGGCGAGGGACGAGGCCATGCTCGGCGACGCCGGCGTGGACCACGCGATCTGACCGAGGCTCAGAGGCCGTTCTGGTCGCGGCGGCGGCGCCACCGCTCCTCGAGCCGGTCCATCAGCGAGTGGTGCTGGTGGGACCGGCCGCGGGGCGAGCGCTTCTGCGCGCGTCCGCCCTCGATCAACGTGAACGGCGCGTGCGGGTCCGTCGTCTCGCCCTCGGCGTCACCTCCCGAGGCCTGGCCACGCCAGGAGCTGAGGGCGACGTACGCCGAGACGAGCATCACGACGAAACCGACGATCCCCACGATGGTCTGCTGGAGGACGGCCCCGGCCATGAGCACGATGACCCCGACCAGGAAGGCTCCACCGGCGACGTAAGCGCGCCGGCGGGCGTGGCGGCGGAACGACGTGCCCCGCATGGTCGATGCGAGCTTGGGGTCCTCAGCGACCAGGGCGCGCTCCATCTGCTCGAGCAGACGCAACTCTTCTTCTGAGAGCGGCACAACTACCTCCCGCCGACGATCCGTGAAATCAGTCTAGGCAGCACTTGGTGACGGCGGTAGCCGACCTCCGAAATTTGGGTCTAACGTCCCGACAAGCACTAGTGCATGGGCGCGCTCAGGCGGTCTCCAGCGCCAGCAGCTTGGCCCGCAGGCTGGCGGTCGCCCGGCTGTGCACCTGACTGATCCGGGACTCGGTGACCCCGAGCACCCGACCGATCTCGGCCAGGGTCAGGCCCTCGAAGTAGTAGAGGGCGATGACCACCTGGTCGCGCTCCCCCAGCTCGCCGATCACCCGGCGCAGCGAGTCCTTGGTGTCGCCCTGCTCGACCGACGTGTCGGCGGCCGAGGCGAGCTCGTCCGCGAGCTCGAAGTCGTCGAGGTTGGCGTGGTTGCTGGACGCCTGCTTGGTGAGGTCGCGGACCTGCTGGACCGGCACGCCCACCTCGCGAGCGATCTCCTCGTCGTCGGGCAGCCGGCCGAGCTTCTCCTCGAGCGCGACCGTCGCCTGCTGCACGATGCGGACCTTGTCGCGGACCGAGCGCGGGACGAAGTCCATCGCCCGCAGCCCGTCGATGATCGCTCCCCGGATGCGCGGCACCGCGAACGTCTGGAAGCTGAGCCCACGGGACGGGTCGAAGCGCTCGATCGCGTCCATCAGGCCGAGCACGCCGTCGGAGACGAGGTCGTCCTGGTCGACCGAGTGCGGCAGCCGGCTGCGCATCCTGCCCGCGACGTACTTCACCAGCGGGGAGTACTGCACGACCAGGCGGTTGCGCAGCCCCGGGTCGCGGGTCCGCTGGAAGTCGGACCAGACGGTCAGCACGCTGTCGTCGTGCTCGGTCGAGGTCATGCGAGTCCCCCGGAGCGGATGTGCGGCCGGTCGAAGGCCACCAGCGCGCTCACCGGGTCCTCCCGGTAGCGGGAGATCAGGGTCTCGGTCGCGGTGTCCAGCCGCTCGTGCAGCGCGCGGCGGTAGTCGGTGAGCTGCCGCTCGGCGGTGCGCAGCCGCTCGATGGCCTCGTGGACGGCCTGGGTGTCGTTGGGGTCGAGCTCGGTGACCCACATCTCCTCGAGCACCGGGAGGTCGGGCAGCGGCTCGGCCGCGTGCACGCTGACCAGGGCGGTGCGCCCCTGCCCCGTGCCGGTGTCGCCGAGCACGCGCACGAGCTCCTTCATGGTGAGCGGTCGCTCGTGGTGCGCCTCGGCGACCAGCACGTCGATGCGGGCGTGGACCAGACGTCGCCAGTAGGAGACCCGCTCCTCCTCGTCCGCGAGGCGGCGGCGGTAGCTGCGGAGCTCGTCCAGGGTGAGGTCGGACCAGGGACGCGCGACGCCGTCCCCTGCGGGTGACCCGACCCTGCGGTCGATGTCTCCGTCCGTGTCCATGTGCCCTTCCCGACCGACGTGGGTGCCAACAGGTCCAACTGTTCCACGAAACGAGAGCGGAGGCGCATAAACCGACTCGGGTTCGTCAAGGTAAAGAATCTCGAAATAGTCCGAACGGGCTATAAAGCCGTCCTCCAGGACCGCCGATGCTCACGGTGACAGATTCGCACCCTCGCTTTCTGGGAGGAACGAGGAGGCGCATCCAGAACCCCACCCACGGGACCTGCAAGCCCCCCTGCAGTCCGTGGAGCTGGAGCATCAGCCCCCCGATGCACCGGCGCAGCGGCCCTCAGTCCGATCTCGAGACGGACCTGGGGGCCGCACTGGTTTAACGGCCGCCCCCGAGCAGCGTGGCGGGGCGGACGGCTGCCGCACCGAACCTCAGCACAGCGCGGTCGACCGCCTGGTCGGCCTCCGCCCAGCCACGCTCGCGCTCCCCCAGCACCAGCTGGCGCTGCACCGAGGCACGTGGCACCAGTCCCTCGACCCGGACCCCGACCAGCCGGATCCGGGCCCGTTGCAGGCCCAGGGCGAGGAAGAGGTCGGCCGCGGTCCGGTAGATCTCCCGGGTCACGTCGGTCGCCTCGCCCATCGTCTTGCTGCGGGTGATCGTGGTGAAGTCCGCGAACCGCACCGTCAGGGTCACGGTCCGGCCGGCCACCCGGGCCGCCCGCATCCGCCCGGCGACCTTGGCCGAGAGCCGCAGCACCTCCCGCAGCACCACCTGCCGGTCGTCGGTGTCCCGGCCGAAGGTCTCCTGCGCCCCGATGCTCTTGTCGGGCTCGTCGGCGCCCCGGCGTGCGGTGACCGTCCGACGGTCGTGCCCCCACGCCAGCCGGTGCAGCTGCGTCCCCATCGCCATCCCGACCGCGCGCTGGAGGGTGGGCAGCGGGGTGTGCGCGACGTCGCCCACGGTCATCAGCCCGAGCCGGTGCAGCATCTGCGCGGTCTTCTCCCCCACCCCCCACAGCTCCCCCACGTCGAGCGGGTGCAAGAACGTGGTGACCGCGTCCGGCGGCACCACCACCACGCCATCCGGCTTGGCCCGTCGGGAGGCGATCTTGGCGGTCGCCACCGTGCCCGCCACGCCGACCGAGCAGGTGATCTGCTGCTCGTCGTGGACCCGGGCGCGCAGCAGCTCAGCGATGGAGTACGGCGACCCGAGGCGGCGTACCGCCCCCGAGACGTCGAGGAACGCCTCGTCCATCGACAGCACCTCCACCACCGGGGTGACCTGGCGGAAGGTCTCCATCACCGACGCGGAGACCGTGCTGAAGGTGTCGTAGTCGGGAGCCACGACCACCGCCTGCGGGCAGACCCGCCGGGCGCGGGTCATCGGCATCGCGGAGTGCACGCCGTGCTCCCGGGCGAGGTAGTTCGCCGAGAGCACCACACCCCGGTGCCCGCCGCCGACGATCACCGGGACGTGCTGGAGGTCGGGACGGTCCCGGGTCATCACCGACGCGTAGAAGGCGTCCATGTCGACGTGCAGGATCGAGCAGCTCCACGAGGCCGCGTCGAGCGCCGCCGGGGTCGTCCCCCTCACCGGAGCCTCCCGTGGGAGCGCGGTCCGGCGCCGGGATCAACGCCGGGGTCAGCGCCGGGTGGCCAGGGTGTGGATCTGGGTCCCGAGCGGGAGGTACTCGGGGCGGTCGGACACCGCCTGCTCGAGCTCGACCAGCCGGTCGGCCGCCCCCGGCTCCAGGTCGACCAGAGAGCTGGGCACCAGGTCGACGAAGACCCGGACGGCGTGCATCGCGGTGGTGTCGAAGCCGGAACGGTCGAGCACCTCGGTGATCTCGTCGGCGGTGAACCGGCGCGTGCTGCCGCCTGCGTCGCCACCGGCCCCGTCGAGGATGGCCTTGGCCTGGCCGAAGTGCCCGGCCATCGCGCGGGTGATGACCGCGGCGTGCCGCTGGTTGACCAGCAGGCTGAGCACGCCGCCGGGCTGCAGCACCGCGGCGATCGCCTGGAGGGCTGCCGCCGGGTCGTCGACGATCTCGAGGACGCCGTGGCAGAGCACCACGTCGGCGCTGCCGGCGGGCACCAGGTCGTGCAGGCTGGCGAGGTCGCCCTGCCGGCCGGTGACGCGGTCGGCGACCCCGCTCTCCTCGGCCCGGCGGCCCAGGATCGCGAGGGCGTCGGGGCTGGGGTCGATGACGGTGACCTGGTGGCCGAGCTCGGCGACCCGGACCGCGAACCCGCCGGTGCCGCCGCCGATGTCGACCACGTGCACCCCGTCAGGCCCGGCTTCCGCCCGTGCGTCCAGCACGCCGCGCAGGGCGTTCCAGACCACGGTCGTGCGTGCGGCGCTGCGGCGTTGCAGGGTGTTCCGCTGGTCTCCCGACATGCGGCCAACCCTAGGGCAACGCCCCGGACGTGCTCTGCGGGCCGCCTCGGCCGGACGGTCTCAGCCACCGGAGCTCCCCGGCGAGGAGTGCCAGAGCTTGCGGGGCGCGGCCTTGGTGTCCTCGCCGGGCGGCTTGATGTCGGCGTAGGGCGACATCGTGAAGCCGCTGGAGTGCACGAGCACCCGGCGGCGGCCCATCCCGCCCGCAGTGCCCGACCCCGGCGAGCCCGGCGGCTGCGCCACCACCGGCCGGGTCGACCGGCTCTCCGCGGCGCCCTGCACGGCCTCCTCGCCCACGGGCGCCCCGAAGCCGTCGGGCTTGCGGTCCATGAACGCGCGCACCGCCGCGAGCCCGTCCGGACCGCCCTGCTGCCACAGGTCGTGCAGCACCGGCAGCTCCCAGCAGCCGGTCGCGCGCAGCGAGATGCCGTGCCGGCCGGTGCGGCGCAGCTCCCCGCGGACCACCAGCAGCCAGGAGTGGAAGACCGTCGCGGCGTAGGGCCCCTGGGCGTCCTCGAAGAAGGTCGCGTCGGCCGGTCCGGTCCCGTCGTCGAGAGTGAGGAACACGACCCGGCGGCCGGAGCGGATCGGCGGGGTCTGGGTGGCGACCTTGACCCCGGCCACCAGCACCTCTGACCTGCTCCGCCGGGTGGGCAGGTCGACCGACCGGGTGACCCCCAGCGCGTCGAGGAAGCCGGCGTAGAAGTCCACCACGTGGCGGCTCACGTCCAGGCCGAGGATCTCCAGCTCCGCGCGCACCCGCTCGGAGGCGTTCATCTCCGGCAGCCCGCTGACCTCCCCGTCGACCGGGGAGTCGCCGAGGTCGAGGGCGAGCTGGACCGAGGTGACCGGCGCCGCCGCCGGGGTGGCCTTCGACTGCCGGGCGGCCTGCGCCCACACCCCTTCCCGGGCACCTTGACGCGCATCGTCTCGCACGTCCGCGTCGCTGCTGTTGCGGGCCGCGGCGTCCTTGGCCCGGTTGGCCGCCGGGGTGCTCGCCCGCGTGCCGGTGCGGCCCAGCCCCCGGCCGCGGCCGGCGCTGGCCCGGTCGACCGCCCGGGTGTGCCGGTCGAGGTCGGCCACCTGGAGCAGCAGGTCACGGCGGGTGACCTTGCCGCGCCGGCGGACGCCGGGCAGCGCGCTCCCGATGCCGTAGACGGAGTCGAACCCGCCGGCCAGGACGAGCCGCTCGACGACCGGCCGGGAGACCCGGGCGCGGTGCCAGAAGTCGGTGAGCGAGTGGTAGGGCCGGGCGGCCACGATCCTCATCACCTCCGCCTCGGAGATGCCCTTGACCTCCGACAGCGCCAGCCGGATCCCGTAGGCGCGACCGTCCGGCAGGCCCGGTCCCGGCGCCTGCCGAGGGGCCTGCCCCATCACCTCCGGCGGGGGCTCGTCGTACACGCCCATCTTCTCGACCACGTAGGTCTTCTCGCTGGCGTTGACGTCGAGGCCGAGCACGGCGATGCCGAACTGGCGCGCGTCGTCGAGGATCAGCCGCTTGGGGTACATCCCCGGGTCGTGGGTGAGCACGCCGGCGAGGAAGTGCGCCGGGAAGTGCGCCTTGAGCCACGCCGACTGGTAGGTCGGCAGCGCGAACGCGGCCGCATGGGCCTTGCAGAAGCCGAACGAGGCGAACGCCTCGAGCACCTTCCAGACCTGCTCGACCAGGCGCCGGGAGTAGCCGCGGCCCATGGCGCGGGGGAAGAACCACAGCTTGGTCTCGGCCATCCCCTCGACGTCGCCGAGCGCCCGGCGGGCCTCGTCGGCCTCGGCCAGGGTGCAGCCGGTGAACTGGGCGATCATCTCGATCACCTGCTCGTGGAAGACCACCACGCCCTGGGTCTGCCCCAGGATCGGCCGCAGGTCCTCGTGCAGGTAGTGCGGCATCCGCCAGCCCTGCTTGGCGTTGAGGTAGGGCGTGATCATGTCGCTCTTCACCGGGCCGGGACGGAACAGCGAGATGTCGGTGATGATGTCCTCGAACGTCTCCAGCCCCGACTTGCCGACCAGCTCGCGCTGCCCCGGCGACTCGATCTGGAAGCAGCCCAGCGTCTTGGCCTGGGAGATCATCGAAAACGTCCGGGTGTCGTCGAACGGCACGCTTCCCTCGTCGTCGAGGTCGATCTCCACCCCGTCCACCCGGCGGATCTCGTCGAGCGCGTGCGCCATCGACGACTGCATCCGGATGCCGAGCACGTCGAGCTTGAGCAGGCCGAGGTCCTCGACGTCGTCCTTGTCGAACTGGCTCATCGGGAAGCCGGCGTACGACGCCTCCACCGGGGTCCGGTCGAGCAGGGTGGCGTCGGAGAGCAGCACGCCGCACGGGTGCACCGCGATGTGCCGCGGCAGCCCGTCGAGCTTCTCCACCAGCCGGAACAGCAGGTCGAGCCGGTGCTCGGCCAGACCGGACGCGCGGAGCTCCGGGAGCTCGCGCAGCGCCAGCCGGGCGTCGCGGGCCCGGATGTGCGGGAACGCCTTGGCGATCGCGTCGATCTCCCCGGCCGGCATGCCCAGCGCGGCGCCGACGTCGCGGACGGCGTGCCGGACCCGGTAGGTGTCCATCATCGAGACGCACACGCAGCGCTCGCCGCCGTACTTGTCGAGGATCGCCTCGTAGACCTCCAGCCGTCGGGCGGACTCGACGTCGACGTCGATGTCGGGCAGCGCCTGCCGCAGCGGCGAGAGGAACCGCTCCATCAGCAGGCCGTGCCGCAGCGGGTCGACCCCGGAGACCTTGAGCAGGTAGTTGACCAGGCTGCCCGCCCCCGAGCCCCGGGCCGCGCAGCGCACCCCCATCTCGCGGACCAGGTCGGTGACGTCGCCGACGGTGAGGAAGTAGGAGGCGTAGCCGAGCTGCCCGATCACCTGGAGCTCGTCGTCGAGGCGCTTCCAGATCCGCTGCCGGGGCGCGCTGCCGTAGCGGTCGCCGATGCCGGCCTCGCAGCGTGCCCGCAGCAGCGCGTCGGCCGAGCCGGCGCCGGTCGCGCCGGTCGACACCTCGAACTCCGGGAAGTGCACCTCCCCGAGCCCCAGGTCGGCCCGCGGGTCGACGGCGCACCGGTCGGCCACGGTCCGGGTGTGCGCGAGGAGCTTGCGGGCCTCCCGGTCGCTGTGCCCGTCGAGGCCGGCGAACCGGCAGATCTCCTCGGCCACCTCGGACATCTGCTTGCCGGACTTCAAGAACCCCTCGGCGTTGCCCCGCGACAGGTCCGAGCCCACGTGGCGAAGGTCAGCAGAGCCGAGCGGCACCAGCCGGCGGGCGGCGTCGAGCACGTCGACCGTCGGGGCGTCCGCGCGGTCGGCGTAGCGCACCGCGTTGGAGAGCACCACGCCGAGCCCGTCCTCCCGGGCGAGCCCGGCCATCCGGGCGGCGTGCGGCGAGGAGCCGGGGCCGGACCCGGCCAGCCGGTGGGAGACCACCTCGACCAGCAGGTCGGAGCGGCCCACCACCTCGAGCCACGGCCGGAGCACGGCCCGGGCCAGGTCGGCCCGCCGGAGCGTGGCCGCCCGGCCGAGCTCGGAGCCGGGACCGAGCATCACCAGCACGTCCCGGCCCGCGACGTGCTCGGCGACCAGGTCGAGCGAGGCCACCGGGTTGCCGCGCTCCCCGGCCAGGTGGGTCGCCGAGACCAGCCGGCACAGCGCGGCCCAGCCCTGCTTGCTGCCGGCCAAGAAGGTGACCCGGGGCAGCCGGAGGTCGCGGAACGCCCCGCCCCGCGCCGGGGCCCGGGTCGGTGCCGCCGGGGCGGGCAGCAGGCCGGACGGGGCGACCGCGAGGTCGACCCCGAGGACCGGCCGGACCCCCGCGGAGAGGCAGGCCTTCACGAACCGCACCGCGCCGTAGGTGCCGTCCCGGTCGGTCAGCGCGAGGGTGTCCATCTCCTGCTCGACGGCGCGCTCGACCAGCACGTGGGGATGGGAGGCGCCGTACTGCAGGGAGTAGCCGGACGCCACGTGGAGGTGCACGAAGGGATCGGGCACCGCTAGCTCGCGAAGCTGGTCGGGAGGTGCTCGGGGAAGGGGACGTGCCGGGTCAGCCCGAGCGCCTCCTCCACCAGGCCGAGGAAGCGGTCGGCGTCGCGGACCAGGTCGTCGGCCTCCCGCTCGGTCACCGCGTGCTGGGAGCCGGACTCGGCGGCGGCGCGCTTGGCCGCACCGGCGGAGAAGAACGTCGCCCACTCCGCGAACTCGGGGGCCACCTCGGCCAGCAGCACCCAGGCGTTCTTCTGCGCGGGCCTCCCCCGGCGCTGCCCGGTCGCCGGGGTGGCGCGGGCGGCGAGCAGGGCGGCGGTCGTGCGGAGCGCCGCCACGTGGGCGTGCGCGTAGCGCAGCGGGACCTCGGTGGTGGTGATCGCCTCACGCAGCGACGCCGCAGCGCGCTCGAGGTAGGCGTGGCTCGCCGCCGGGATGCCGAACGGGCTCGGAACTGTCATGGCCGGGTCCTCTCAGTCCACGCAGCGGGCGAGCTGCCAGCTGCCGTCGGTCCAGTCGAGGACCAGGTCGAAGACACCGCGGCCGCTCGCGTCGGCCGCGGCCAGGCCCCGCGCCGCCTCCACCCGCCAGACCTCCCGCTCCGCCGCGAGGTCGGTGACGGTGCGGGCCGGCGCTTCGGTCAGGGTGTCCGAGCCGAGCACGGCGTGCACCCCGCTCGACTGCCACCACGGGCCGGTCTCCACCCAGTGCCCGACCACGTCGCACACCTTCCACAGCCGGCCCCGCCACAGGAACTGCTCGGGTCCCTCCTGCCGGCCGCCCGGGCCGGCCACCATCCCCTTGCGCACCTCCACGGGGTCGTCGTACCTCCGCATCTCGCCACCCTCCTCAGCCATCGCCAGTCGACCCTCACCAGTCGCGCCGCCCACCGCTCGCGAAAACCGTCCCCGCCCCCTGCGACGATCGCTTTCGCGACGTCCTTCCGGGGTGGGACCACCCCGGTGGAGGTGGGGTCGAGGTCACCTCCACCAGGGCGGATTCTTTCGAACATCTGTTCGAACACCTTCACGGTACACCCGCCCTCCGACAGCCCGTCAACCAATGAACAAGAACCTGGGGAAACTGGTCCGAACGGCTAGAGTCGGCGGCCATGAGCACCCCGAGCACCGCTGACGAGCACCCCTCCATCGCCCGGTTCCGGGCCGAGCTCGACCGCCTCGGCGGGACCGGCCGGATCGTGGTCCTCCCCGACTCGGTGCACACCGCGGCGCTCGCCGCGGAGGCCCTCGGCTGCGAGGTCGGCGCGATCGCCAACAGCCTGGTCTTCGACACCGGCGGCAGTCCGGTGCTGATCCTGACCTCCGGCGCCCACCGGGTGGACACCGCCAAGGTCGCCGCGGCCCTCGGCGTGGAGAGGCTCGGCCGGGCCAAGCCGGAGTTCGTCCGCGAGCACACCGGCCAGGTGATCGGCGGGGTCTCCCCCATCGCCCATCCGGCCCCGGTGCCGACGTACATCGACTCCTGGCTGCGCAAGTACGACGAGGTCTGGGCCGCCGCCGGCCACCCCGCCGCGGTCTTCAGCAGCACCTTCGAGGAGCTCGTCACGATGACCGGCGCAGAAGAGATCGAGGTCGACTGAGATGGAGATCTGGGTCAACCCGTCCTGCTCGAAGTGCCGCGCGGCGACGACCGCCCTGGACGAGGCCGGCGTCGCCTACACGGTCCGGCGCTACCTCGACGACCCGCCGACGGTCGACGAGCTCACCGCGGTCCTCGACCGGCTGGGCATGGAGCCGTGGCACGTCGCGCGACCGAAGGAGGCCCGCGAGGCGGGCATCGACCTGCCCCGGGACGCCGAGCACCGCGACCAGTGGCTGGCCGCGATGGTGGCGAACCCGATCGTGATCCAGCGGCCGATCCTCACCGCCGACGACGGCACCACCGTGGTCGGCCGGGACCCGGACACCGTGGCAGGCGTGATCGGCGCGGAGCAGGAATAGTGCGCAAGTCGTGCGAACCCGACCAGGGGTCTCGCGCGTACTAAGGGTGACCACCGGCCGATCGGTGGCACCGGGCGGACGGGGTGAGGATGCGGCGGGATCGCAAGGAAGCCGAGCTCGAGGAGTACTTCTCCGCGAGGGTGGCCGGGATGCGCCGGACGGCGTACCTCATCGTCCACGACTGGCACGTTGCCGAGGACATGGTGCAGGCCGCGTTCGTCCAGCTGTACCTGAACTGGTCCCGGATCCGGCAGGACTCGGTCGACGCGTACGCACGGCGGGTCCTGGTCAACCAGTGCATCTCGCACCTGCGCCGCCACCGTCGTGAGCACCTGACGGACGACGTTCCCGACGCCTCGGCACGCCCAGCCGACGAGCGGCTCGACGTCGAAGCGGCACTCGCGCTGCTGCCGGCGCGGCAGCGGGCGATCATCGCGCTCCGGTTCCTCGACGACCTGTCCGTGACCGCAACCGCGCAGGCGCTGGAGGTCGCGGAGGGCACGGTCAAGAGCCAGACCTCGCGCGCCCTCGAGACGCTGCGCCGCCACCTTCCCGAGCTCGTCCTCACCGAGGAGACCCGATGACCAACGACCTGCACACCCTGCTCCGCGACCACGTCGCCTCCGACGAGCCCGCCTCCACGCTGGCCGTCGACGACGTCTTCCGCAGCGCCCGGCGACGGACCCGGTCCCGCCGGCTCAGCGTGGCGGCCGGATGCCTCGCAATCCTCGCCACCACGGCGGTCGCCGCCCCCTGGATCGCGGACCAGGGCGGGGCCGAGAGCAGCCTCGACGCCGCGACGGCCGAGGCGCTGGCCCGCTACGACGCGCAGTCGTTCCCGGCGACGTTCCGGGACACCGTGCGTGCGAGCCTCGACGGGGTGGGCCCGGAGCTCGAGAAGCAGGAGGTCGTGGCCTACGACAGCCAGCGCCAGGCCCTGCCCGCGAAGTACTTCGACAAGGCCAGCCTGTGGTCCGCCACCTTCTCCTGGTCGGACACGCACTGGGTCGACGCCTTCCTGATGCACTCCAGGTCGGAGTCCGAGGGCGGTGCGCGCCGATACTGCGACGACATGCTCAGCTCCGGCTACGACCTGGAGTGCACCGTCGACACCGGCGCAGACGGCGAGGTGCTGATCACCACCGTCTCGGCCTTGCGGCGAGGCGCGCCGGACATGACGGGTGAGCCGACCTGGTACGGCGTGGACGACGTCGCCGACGTGCGGCCGGACCGACTGTGGTTCACCCGCGCGGTGGAGGCCCGCCGTGGCGGGATCTTCGTCACCACCGCCCGGGAGGTCGTCAAGGCTGCGTCGCGGGAGGAGGCGGAGGCCGCGTTCCGCACGCCCTTCTCCGTCTTGAGGAGCATCGCGACCCACCCGGCGCTGTCGTTCCCCGAGCCGCCCAAGGACGAGAACGGCTGCGACTGGACGCTGCCCGGCTCCGGGGTCAGCTGCTAGGCGGTCGGGCACCGTCCAGCCGACCGACTCGGCCGGGACCATCGCCTCTGGCCACACCGTGCCCAGCACGCGACAACGGAGCATGGCCACAGGCTGGAAACGGCGGGCGTTCGCGTGCACGGGTTGGGCGATCGCCTGCTACGGGGTGGTGGTCCGGCCGTGGCACCTCCGCTGGGGTGCGACGGAGGACGAGGTACGACGCCCGCTTCCGGGCGACGAGCTGGTGGCCAGTCCCCTCGTCGCGGCGACCCGGGCCATCTCGATCGCCGCGCCGCCCGACGAGGTCTGGCCGTGGCTCGTGCAGCAGGGCTACGGCCGGGCCGGCTGGTACTCCTACTGGGTCGACAACTCCTGGCGGCCCAGTCCCGACCACGTCGTCCCGGAGCTGCAGCACCTCGCCGTCGGCGACGTGCTCAGGACCGGCAAGAGCGGCGGCTTCACCGTGACCGAGCTCGAGCCGGGCCACCACTGGGTCGGTCTGATCGACGGCGAGCTCGGCCGCATCAGCGTCGTACAGCTCGTCGAGCCCACCGGGGAGGGCGCTACCCGGCTGGTCATCCGGGTTCGTGCGCAGTTCGCCGCCGATCCGGCCGCCTGGGCGTTCTGGCTGGTTTTCGACCCCGGCGACTTCGTGATGATGCGCCGGGAGCTGATCGGCATCAAGCACCGGGCCGAGCGGGCGCGCACACACGGGCGGGCCCGAAGGCGTCATGGCGCCTCCGTCTAACGCGGGCCTAGCGTCGTGGGATACCCACACGACCCCGGAGAGGGAGCCGCCATGAAGTACGTCATCAGCTGGGAGATCAGGGCAAACGCCACCGAGGAGACGCGCGTACGCGCCCTGCAGGTGTTCGGCAAGTGGACCCCGTCGGAGGCCGCCACGTTCAAGGAGTTCGTGGAGCGCGTCGACGGACAGGGCGGGTACGCCGTCGTCGAGACCGACGACCCCGCCACCATCCTCCGCGACACCGCACTGTTCTCGCCGTTCTTCGACTTCAGCGTCCACCCCGTGCTGGAGATCGCCGACGGCACGGCGATCGACCTGGAGATGGTCGAGCTGCTCGCCTCGATCAGCTGACGCCGGTCAGCTGACGCCCTGTCGCACCTGCACGTCGGCCGCCTTGACGTAGGCGATCCGGTGGCCGAACCAGATCTGGTAGTACTTCTCGTCGCCCTGCACCACGGTGTGGTCGCCGGCGAGCGAGTCGTCGAAGGTCTTGGCGTAGTAGTAGTCGGTCGACACCGTCTCGTCCGCGAGCACGTAGGCCTGCCCCGGCTTCAGCGTGTACTGCAGCGGTACGACGCCCTGGTCGGGGATCTCGGCCGGGTAGGCCGACGACTCCGGGTAGGCCCGGCCGTAGACCGGGACCTCCGCGGCGCCCGCGGGCTCGACCACGGCGCCCTGGGACGGCAGCACGACCGGGTCGGTCTTCGGGCTGTGGATCCAGGCGATGTCGCCCAGCCACCAGACCCCGAGCCAGTCACCCTCGCGCTGCGCGATCTCGAACTTCTGGCCGGCCGCCGCGCGCGCACCGATGTCGGAGACGTGCGTCGTGGAGCTCGACCCGTCCGGGCGCAGCCCGATGTCCTTGACCAGCGGCGCGTCCGCGCGCGGCTCGGTGCGCAGGTAGACGAAGTTGCTGCCCTGCGGGTCGCAGGTCCCGTCGCTCTCGCACCCGGTGACCTTCTGGGTGTTGTCGTGGAAGCCCGGGGCCACCGTGACCACGTCACTGCGGCTCTGCCGGTCCGGCACGATCGGCGCGCCGACGAGTGACATGTAGTGCTCCCAGTCCCAGAACGGGCCGGTGTCCCAGTGCATGCCGCGCACCCTCGACGGGATGTGGCCGGGGACCTGGTCGTGGCCGATGATGTGCGCCCGGTCCATCGGGATGTCGTACTTGGTGGCCAGGTGCCGCACGAGCGACGCCGACGTGCGGTACATCGACTCGGTGAACCACGTCGCGCCCTGCGCCGCGATGCCCTCGTGCTCGAGGCCGATCGAGTGCATGTTGACGTACCAGTTGCCGGCGTGCCAGCCGACGTTGCGCATCGGCAGGTGCTGGGCGATGTGCCCGTCCGACGAGCGCAGCGTGTAGTGCCACGACAGGTACGTCGGGTCGGTCACCAGCTTCAGCGCGCGGTTCCAGGTGCCCTCGGTGTTGTGGATGATGATGTAGTCGAGGCTCAGGTCGTTGGGCCGGTCAGCCAGGTCGTGGTTGCCGTAGGCGGTCGGCTTCGGCTCGCCGTACCACTCGTAGGGCGCCTCGATCACCTCGCAGTCGATGTCGACCGGACAGTCCACCTCGCCGACGCCCGGCTCGAGCAGGCCCGCGGACTCGACGGCCGCGACGTCCACCTGCGCGCCCGGGGTCGCCGCCAGCACGACCTGCTGGCCGTCCTCGGTGGTGGCCCGCTCGCCGGTGCGGAGCACGTCGAACACCTGGCGGGTGAACCTCAGCGCGCTGGTCTCGTCGGCCGCGCCGGCGTACAGCGCCACCGCCTTGCTCCAGGCCTCGGGCCGCTGCGCGGTGGTGCGGGGCTGGTACGACGCCAGCACGGCCGCCCCGCCGCAGATGTTCGCGACGTCGTCCGAGCGGAGCCGGTCCTCGCCCAGGCCGGTGAGCTCCGCGGCGCGCAGGAGCGTGCCACCGCGGATGTCCGACGTGGCCGGGGTCTCGCCCTTGGTCGACGCCTGCGCGTCCTCACCCTGGCGCAGCGTCAGGTGCATCGGCCCGTAGCCGCCCGAGGTGCTGACCTCGGCACCGTGGTCCTCCCACCGTGACTCCAGGTAGGACACCGCGAGCAGCACCTTCTCCGGGACGCCGCTGACCGAGGCCGCGCGGGCGAACACCTGCTGCCGGTCGGCCGGGCCGTCGGTGCAGCGCGACCAGTCGACGGCGACGGCCTGGGGCGCGGTCGTGACCGCGAGCCCTCCGGCGACGAGTGACACGGCCGCGACGGCCGCACCTGACCTCCATGACGAGCGCGCCATCGGACGGCCCCTTCCCGAGAACGAACGCCGGCAGGGGTTACCGGACCGGCCCTACCCAACCTCGCAAACCGGACAATGTAAAGAGCCCGCGCCCTACGCTTGGCCCGTGGACCTACTCCCCTTGGTCGTCTCCAGCGGCTGGGCCAGCGGCGTCAACGCCTACCTGCTCGTGCTGGTCCTCGGCGTCACCGACCGGGTCGCGGGACTGTCGCAGATCCCGGACGTGCTCGCGCGCACCGACGTCCTGGTGGTGGCCGCCGTGCTCTTCGCGGTGGAGTTCGTCGCCGACAAGATCCCCTACCTCGACTCGTCCTGGGACGCGATCTCGACCGCGATCCGGCCGACCGTCGGCGCCGTCGTCGCGCTGCTGCTCGCCGGCGACGTGTCCACCCTGGAGCAGGCGCTGTACGCCGTCCTCGGCGGCGGCACCGCGCTGGCCTCCCACTCCGTGAAGGCCGGGATGCGGCTCGCGATCAACACCTCCCCCGAGCCGGTCACCAACATCGGCGCCAGCCTCGGCGAGGACGTCACCGTGCTCGGCGTGGTGCTGCTCGCGGTCAGCTACCCGTGGATCGCGTTCGGGGTCGTGGTCTTCCTGCTCGTCGCCGGGGGCACCACGCTGTTCTTCCTGTTCCGCCGGATCCGCCGCGGCTGGCGTCGCTGGAAGGACAAGGACCGCACCGGGCCGTCGCCCGACGTGCGCGGCTAGGCTCCGGCCCATGGCGCGCGTGGTGGTGGTCGGCGGCGGGATCGGCGGCACGGCGAGCGCCGCCCGGCTCGCCAAGCTCGGTCACCAGGTGACCCTCGTGGAGCAGGACAACCGGCTCGGCGGCGCGCTCGGGTTCATCGAGCAGGACGGCTTCCGCTGGGACACCGGTCCCACGTCGACGGCCCTGCCCGCCGTCGTACGCGACCTGTTCCGCAAGTCCGGCCGCCCCCTGGAGCGCGAGCTCGAGCTCGTCCCGGTCGAGCCGATGCGCGAGCACCGGTTCGAGGACGGCACCACGCTGGCGATGCCCTCGGGCAGTCGCGCCGCCCAGCTCGAGGCCGTCGACGCCGCGCTCGGCGCGGGGCTCGGTCGGCAGTGGGTCGACTACGTGCACTCGTTCGCCGAACCGTGGGACGTGCTGCGGCGCAGCTACCTCGAGCGGCCCTACTCCCCCGACCACGTGGGCGCCGACGCGAGGGCGCTGCTCGGCACCCGGCGGACGCTGCACAAGGCGGTGCAGAAGACCTTCAAGGACGAGCGGCTGCAGCGACTCGCGCTGACCCACGCGCTGCTCGACGGCCAGGACCCGCGCAACGTGCCGCACTGGATGGGGCTGCTCGACTACGTGGAGCAGAACTTCGGCGCCTGGACGGTCCCCGGCGGCATGGGTGCGCTGGCCGGCGCGATGGCCAAGCGGCTGGGCGAGCGCAAGGTCGAGGTGCTGCTGGGTACGACGGTCCGCGACATCGTGCTGCGGGACGGCCGGGCCGTCGCGGTGGCCACCGACGCCGGGGAGATCGACGCCGACCTGGTGGTCTGCGCGGTCGACCCGCGGCGGCTGCCGGTCCTCGCCGACTTCGTCCGCAAGACCATGCCCGCGCTGCCCCCGGTGCTCTGCCACCTCGGCCTGGTCGGCGACGTGCCCGACCTCCCGCACGAGCTGGTCCTGCACGGAGAGCCGACCCTCGTGGTCCGCACCAACGGCTCGGCCCCGTCCGGTGGCGCGGCGTGGACGCTGCTGGGCCGGGGTCGGCTGTCGGAGGACATCCTCACCGCGCTGGCGCGGCGCAAGGTCGACGTCCGCGAGAACGTCGAGGTGCGGATCGACCGGTCCCCTCGCGACCAGGTGGTGGGATTCGGCGGGTCGCCGTACGGCGTCGCCTGGCAGGGCCGCGCGACGGTCGGCCAGAAGCTCGGCACCACCACCCCGGTGCCGGGGGTGCTCTGCGCGGGCGTGCACGTCGGGGCCTGGTCGGGCCTGCCGTTCGCGGCGCTGACCGCAGCCAACGTGGCCGAGGTCGTCGGCAAGGCCTGACCGAGCCCTCGGACAGGCCTTGCCCGGCCACCGGCGCGGTCACGCCGGGGCGGCGCCCAGGTGACGGTGACGCTCGCCGTCACCGTGGACGACCCGGGCTCGAACGACGTCGCCACCTCGGCCTTCATCGCCCGTGCGTCGAACGGCCCGGCCGACGGGCCGCCCTCCACGATCGTCACCGCGCCGAGGACCTGCTGACCGGCCAGCGCCGCGAGCTCCTCGGCCTTGGCCCGGGAGTCGGCGAACGCCCGCTCGCGGGCCTCCCGCATCAGCGGCTCCACGTCGAGGACGAATGGCTCCACGCTGTCGACCTGGAGGTTGTCGGCGACCTCCTCGGCCAGGGTCGTGACGAGCGCGCCGGCCTTGTCGAGACCACGGCAGACCACCAGCACCTGGTGCGTGGCCTGGAACCCGTCGCCGTCGGGGTGGCCGTGCCGCGGCCAGACGTTCAGGCCGCGCGAGGAGATGCTCTCGTCGTCGGTGAACCGGCGGGCGGCCGCGCCGAGCCGCTCCAGCGCGGCCGCGCAGCCCTCCAGGGCCTGGCCGACCGTGAACGCGTCGTGCCGGACCGACAGGTGCAGCCGCATCGCGTCCGGGGCAGCCGACGACGACCCGGTCCCGAGGGTCGTCACGGTGGTGTCCATCAGCTGACCGGCGCGCGCAGTCCGGCGTAGATCTCGCGCGTCGCCTTCGACCGGTTCAGGGTGTAGAAGTGCAGGCCGGGCGCCCCGCCGGCGAGCAGGGTGTCGCAGAGCTCGGTGGCCAGCGCGATCCCCTCGGCGCGGACCGCGGCCGGGTCGCCCTCGAAGCGGCCGACCCGCGCGACGATCTCGTCGGGCAGCGCGGCTCCGGACAGCTCGGCCATCCGCTTGATCTGGGCGAGGTTCGTGATCGGCATGATCCCCGGGATGATCGGGATGTCGACGCCGAGCTCCGAGACCCGGTCGACGAGCCGGAAGTAGTCGTCGGACCGGAAGAACAGCTGGGTGATCGCGAAGTCGGCGCCGGCCCTCGCCTTGGCGACGAGCACCCGCGCGTCCGCCTCGACCGACTCCGCCGACGGGTGCGCCTCCGGGAAGGCCGCCACCCCGACGCAGAAGTCGCCGAGCTCCTTGAGCATCTCGACGAGCTCCACGGCGTAGCGCAGGCCCTCCGGGTGCGCCTCGAACGGTGCGGTCGGCCCCGCGGGCGAGTCGCCGCGCAGCGCGAGCACGTTGCGGACGCCCGCGCCGGCGTACGCCCCGATGATCGACCGGAGCTCGTCGCGTGAGTGCCCCACGCAGGTCAGGTGCGCCAGCGGCGTCATCGACGTGTCGTGGGCGATCCGCTCGGTGATGGCCACGGTGCGGTCACGGGTGGATCCGCCGGCGCCGTACGTCACCGACACGAACGTCGGGTTCAGCGCCTCGAGCTCGCGCAGCGCCTTCCACAGCTGGCGCTCCCCCTCGAGGTCCTTCGGCGGGAAGAACTCGAAGGAGAAGGAGCGCTCCCCGGCAGCGATGAGCTCCCGCACGGTGCGTGCACCGCCGGGCATGCGCGAAGGGAGTCCCAGAGCCATGGCCCCAGGATAGGTGGGACGGCGGTTGCGTCCCCGCACTGTCCAAAGCCGGGGCCCGAAGTAGGCTCACCGGCGTGACCTGGGACCCCGCCCCCTTCCGTGCCGCGATCTCCTCGACGCTCGAGGCGTTCGTCGACGAGCAGGCCCAGCGCCTGGCCCCGCTCGGCGAGGACGCGGAGCGCCTCGTCGCCGCCGCGCGCGAGTCGGTCGCCGGGGGCAAGCGGTTCCGGGCGTCCTTCTGCTACTGGGGATTCCGGTCCGTTCAGTACGACGTCCCCGACGAGTCCGCACTGGTCCGGGCCGCGGCCTCGCTCGAGCTGCTCCACGCCAGCGCGCTGGTCCACGACGACTACATGGACGCCTCCGACACCCGGCGCGGCCGGCCCGCCACGCACCGCGCGTTCGAGGCGTTCCACCGCGAGCAGGGCTGGTCGGGAGACCCGGAGCAGTACGGCGCCGCCGCGGCGATCCTGCTGGGCGACCTGCTGCTGTCCTGGTCCGACGAGCTGCTGCGCCGCTGCGGGCTCGACCACGACGTCGTACGCGACGCGCTCGCGTTCTTCGACACCACCCGCAGCGAGGTGATCGCGGGGCAGTTCCTCGACGTCTCGGTGCAGGCCCGGGGCGGCGCGGACGTCGACCTGGCCATGAAGGTGCTGCGCTACAAGTCCGCGAAGTACTCCATCGAGCGGCCGTTGCACGTGGGCGCCGCCCTCGCCGGCGCCTCCGTCGACGCGCTGGCCGACCTGTCGCGGTTCGGCCTCCCGCTGGGCGAGGCCTTCCAGCTGCGCGACGACCTGCTCGGGGTGTTCGGCGACCCGGAGGTCACGGGGAAGCCGGCGGGCGACGACCTGTCGGAGGGCAAGCGCACCGTGCTGGTCGCCCTGGCTCTCGGCAGCGCCTCCGAGGCGGATGCCCGGCTGCTCGACAGCCGGCTGGGCACCGAGCTGTCCGTCGCCGAGGTGACCGAGCTGCGCCGCATCATCGAGGACTCCGGCGCCCACGCCGAGGTGGAGCGGCGGATCCGCGCGCTCACCGACCAGTCGCTCGCCGCGCTGGACGCCGCGCAGATGTCGGAGCAGGCCCGGTCCGCCCTCCGCGACCTCGCCGACGCCGCCACCCAGCGCATCGTCTGACCCGACCGGTCGTTGGGAGGGCCGCACCGCCGCGGCTCGGAAGGGCCACAACAGGTCAGGCCGGTCGGCTCGGTGCCCGGGCCCCATGCGCCGGCTGCGAGCCGAGGGGCCCACGATCGCGCACCGTGACCGGTTCGAGCCCCGGCCGCTGGTCCGGTGGTCTCGCAGACGGGCCGACGCGGGCCCGGCCGGCGAGGAGGCTAGTGCTTGACGGGGAGCTCGGGGACGTCGATGGGCGGGCCCTCGCCGCGCAGGATCACCGCGAACTTGCAGCCGCGGTCGGCGTTCACGCGCCCACCGAGCACGCTGAGCGCGACGTGGAACGGCTGCTCCTCGTGCCGGGCGAAGGGGCTCCACCCGTCCCACAGCAGCACGATGCCGTTGCTGTCCCGCGAGTCCACGTCACCGAGCGCGTCCGACAGCGCGTCGAAGCTCGCGGCGGCGTCGTCGGACAGGCCGAGGGCCGCGGCCGCCGCCTTGAGGAAGGACCCCTTGTCCTCGATGGTCCAGCCGTCGAGATGCACGAACGTCCAGCCGGCCTTCTCGACCGCGTGCTCGACGTCGGGCACGTGCGCAGCGTTGTGCCACTGGTAGGTGTCGGGCGGGGTGTGACCTGCCAGGAGTGCCGCAAGACCGCTCATCTGTTCATCCTCCCGAACTCAGCGTCCAAACCGGCCCCACCAAGACGAAGGCCCCGGGCACACCCTGCTCGCAGGGATGTCCGGGGCCTCATCGGGTCGGCCGATTGTCTTCACGCCACCGAGGTTAGCCCTGAGGCGCTGTCTGCGACAGGGGTCCAACGCCCCGATGACGAGAAGGTTCAGAAGCCCATCGCCTGGGCGCGGCGCTTGACCTCCGAGCCGCGGTTCTCGCGCAGCGCGTCGATCGGCCGGCCGGGCAGAGTGTCGTCGGCGGTGAAGAGCCAGCGCAGGATGTGGCGGTCGTCGTGGCCGGTGTCGTGCAGCACCGTGCAGACGCCCGGGACGCCCTTGACGATCTCGCCGTCCATGAGCAGCTCGGCCGGGATCTTCTGGCCGGCGCCGGGGGTGGGGACCGCCGCCGCGAGCTGGTGCTCACGGATCAGCTGGCGGACCTTGCTCACGCTGACGTGCAGCTCGTCGCTGGCCTGGCTCCAGTCGATCCACTCGCCGATGAGCTCGTTCAGGTCGTCAGGGGTCTCGGTGCTGTCCACGGGGCACATGGTTTCACGGGTCCTGTGGCTCCGTAGCATGGGCCGGACACCGCGGCCGCGCGCAGCGACCGTGAACGCACACCTTTCCCCCACCCAGGAGTCGTGTCGATGCCACGCAGTACGGCCCGGGCCGCTGCCGGGGCCGTCGTCGTGGCGGTCACCGCCCTCGCGACCCTGGTGGGCACGTCGCCCGCCCCCGGTGCGGCGGCCTCGGGTACGACGGCGACGGGCACGCCGGCCGCAGCACGTCCCCCCGGCATGGAGGCCCCGGAGGCGGCCGGCCGGACGCCGTACGAGCGCCGCCTGCTCGAAGCCCGGCGCGACACCGTCACCGCGGAGTCCGTCGTCGGGGACAGCGACCGGCCGAACGTCCTGGTGCTGATGACCGACGACATGCGCGACGACGACCTGCGGTTCATGCCGCACGTGCGCGAGCTGATCGCCGACCAGGGCGTCCGGTTCACCAACACGTTCTCCCCGCAGCCGCTGTGCTGCCCGGCGCGCGCGTCGTTCGCGACCGGGCTCTACTCGCACAACCACGAGGTCTGGTCGCACGTGGAGCCGTTCGGCTTCCGGTCGCTCGACGACCGCCGGACGTTGCCGGTGTGGCTGCGCGAGGCCGGCTATGACACGTCGTTCCTGGGGAAGTACCTGAACGGCTACGGGCACCAGCCCACCCGGACCGGCGGGCCGAGCGCGCGCTACGTGCCTCCCGGCTGGACCGACTGGCGCGCCTCGGTCGACACCGTCACGGAGGCCGCCGACCCGGACAGCGACACGTTCCACCTGTCCGGCGGCACCTACCGCTACTTCGACACCACGCTCAACGTCCAGGGGGTGCTCGAGCCGCACGAGGGCGTCTACCAGACCCACCTCTACAGCCAGGTCACCCAGCAGATGCTGCGCAGCGAGGCACGGTCGCCGAACCCGTTCTTCGCGTGGATCTCGTTCACGGCGCCGCACGGCGGCGGGCCGCGCGAGCAGGACGACCCGGCGCCGTTCCCGATGAAGGGCAACAAGGTCCAGGAGTACGTCAACCCGGCGCGGCCGCCCAACGTCAAGGGCCGCTTCGACCAGCGGGTCACCCGGATCCCCGGGGGCGACGACCCGCGCGACGACTTCACCCAGAAGCCCGTGTTCCTCCGCTCCCGCACGCCGATGACGCCGCTCGAGGAAGAGGCGGTGCTCGAGAACTACCGCCAGCGCGCCGAGGCGCTCTCGGTCGTCGACGACGAGGTCGCCAACGTGATGGAGACGCTGCGCCGGACCGGGGAGCTCGACAACACCTACGTGCTGTTCACCTCCGACAACGGCTACTTCCTCGGCGAGCACCGGATGCGGCAGGGCAAGATCCTCCCCTACGACCCGTCGCTGCGGGTGCCGCTGGTCATGCGCGGGCCGGGCATCCCCCACGGCGAGGAGCGCGCCGACCCGTTCCTGATGCCCGACTTCGCCCCGACGATCCTCGAGGCGGCCGGCGCGCGGACCCCGTCCTACCTCGACGGCGCGAGCATGCTCGGCGTGGCCCGGGACGGCGACCGGGGCTGGACGCGCGGCATCCTCACCGAGACCGGGCCGCGGGTGATCAAGAGCGACGTCGAGGAGAGCGACAACTTCTTCGTCCGGGGGAACAAGCCGGTGGCGCTGCGCTTCTCGGTCGGCGTGCGCACCGGCCGCTACCTCTACGTCGAGCACGTGAGCAAGGAGCGCGAGCTCTACGACCTGCGGACCGACCCGCAGCAGTTCGACAACCTCGTCGACGAGCCCCGGATGGCGCGCGTCGTGCGGCTGCTCGCCCGCGAGCTGGACCGGCTCCGGGACTGCGTCGGGGCCGAGTGTCGGGTGCCGCTGCCGCCGGCGCTGCGGACGGGCAACCCGGTGCCGGCGTACGTCGCCCCGCTCGCCGACCGCAGGCCGAGCCGGCCGCCGCGACCTTGACTCACATAGGTCACATGAGTCACATTCGTAGACACCCTTAACTTCCTCATCGGGGGTTACAGGGCCGCGACCACCTGCTGTCGACGAAGGGACCACCCCCGGTGACCCACCAGACGACCGGGCGACGCCGGCTGCGCCGGTTCACCACCGGCACCACCGCCGCCGGCCTGCTGCTGCTCGCCGTGCCGCCCGTCCTCGACGGAGGTGCGCCGGTCGAGAGCGCTCCCACCGAGGTCACCACCGCCGCCCCCGTGCAGCTCGTCGGGCACAACAAGCCGCACCCGAACCGCAAGATCAAGAGGTACAAGGTCCGCCGCGGCGACACCCCGAGCTCCATCGCGGTGCGCTACCACGCGTGGACCGCGCAGCTGATCCGGATGAACCACACGTCCGTGCTGTACGCCGGCCAGGTGATCCGCGTCCCGGTCGTGGTGAAGGCCTCCCGTGCCTGCGACCGGCACAAGCGCCACCGGACCGGGCTGCCCAACTACAAGCAGAAGGGCGTCACGACCCACTACGACAAGCCGCACAAGGCGAAGAAGCCCAAGAAGACCAAGCAGCACAAGCCGAAGGCGCACAAGAAGAAGCACCACAGCCACCGGCACCACACCGGCTGGCACCACGAGGACGCGAGCCGGGCCAAGGTCCGCAAGGTGATCATCAGGAAGGCGAACCGGCACGACGTGAACCCGGACCTGGCGCTGGCGATCTCCTGGCAGGAGTCCGGCTGGCAGCAGCACCGGGTCTCCTCCGCCGGCGCGCTCGGCGCGATGCAGGTGATGCCCGCGACGGGGCGCTGGATGTCGCTGCTGGCCGGCCGCAGGCTGCACCTGCGCGACCTGCACCACAACGCCACCGCCGGGGTGATGCTGATCCGCGTCCTGCGCAACGAGGCGAAGCTGACCCACGCCGTCGCCGGCTACTACCAGGGCCTCGGCGGGGTCCGCGAGCACGGCATGTACCCGTCCACCAAGCGCTACGTGGCCAACGTGCTGCACCTGAAGAAGAAGATCGCCCAGGGCTGGAACCCCGCCCGGGGGTGAGCCTCGCCACGCCGACCGGGTCCCCAGACGGGTACGGACTCGCCGCCACAGCCTAAAATCGACCTCTGAGGCCGGGTCTTCCCCATTCCCGGTCGGTCGTCTGGAGGAAGCGCGTGGACAGGACTGCCGCGGACCCGCTGATCGGGCGCGTGCTCGACGGCCGCTACCGCGTCGGTCCCCGGGTGGCTCGCGGCGGGATGGCCACCGTCTACGAGGCCGTCGACCTCCGCCTGGACCGGGTCTGCGCGGTCAAGGTCATGCACTCCGGCCTCGGCGACGACCACGACTTCGCCTCCCGCTTCGTCCGCGAGGCCCGCTCGGCCGCCCGGCTCTCGCACCCCAACGTGGTCAGCGTCTTCGACCAGGGCGACGACAACGGCACCCTCTTCCTGGCGATGGAGTACATCCCCGGCCACACCCTGCGCGACCTGATCCGCAAGGAAGCCCCGATGGCGCCGGCCAAGGCGCTCACCCTGATCGAGCCGGTCCTCTCCGCGCTCGCCGCCGCGCACGCGGCCGGGCTGATCCACCGCGACGTGAAGCCCGAGAACGTGCTGCTCGCCGACGACGGCCGGGTCAAGGTCGCCGACTTCGGCCTCGCCCGCGCGATCAGCGCCGAGACCCAGCACACCGCGACCGGCGGGGTGCTGATCGGCACGGTCTCCTACCTCGCCCCCGAGCTCGTCGTCGACGGCCGTGCCGACGCGCGCTCCGACGTGTACGCCGCCGGCGTCCTCATCTACGAGATGCTCACCGGCCGCAAGCCGCACGAGGGCGAGTCGCCGATCCAGGTCGCCTACAAGCACGTCCACGAGGACGTCCCGGCGCCCTCGGACACGATCCCCGGCATCCCGGCGTACGTCGACGCCCTCGTCGCCCGCGCCACCGCGCGCGACCCGCAGCTGCGGCCGACCGACGCCCGGGTGCTGCTGCACCAGGTGCGCCGCGTCCACGGGGCGCTCGACCACGGCATCCTCGACGACCCCGAGCTCACCGCCGACCTGACGCCCACGGTGACGGTGCCGCCGCTCGACGACATCGACTACGTCAACGAGGACGCGCCCACCATCCTCAGCGGCGCACAGGTCGCGCACGGCGGCCGCGTCGAGCCCGGCCACGAGTCGGACGCCAGCGACACGAGCATCATCGGCGGGCTCCCGGCCGGCCGGCCCTCGCAGCGACCGGCTCCCGGCCGACCCTCCGGCCAGGGCCCGGCCGGCTCGGCACGGCCGCGTCAGCGCCGGTCCCGCCGCGGACCGATCCTGCTGCTCGTCGTGCTCCTGCTCGCGGTCGCCGCGGGCGTGGGCGGCTGGTGGTACGGCTCCGGCCGCTACACGACGACGCCGGGCGTGATCAACATGGCGGCCGCCGAGGCACGCGAGACGATCGAGGCCGAGGGGCTGGGCTACGAGGAGGCCGACCCGGCCTACTCCGAGAGCGTGGCCGCGGGAGACGTGGTCAGCACGGACCCGGGCGGCGGGGAGCGCATCCTCGACGGCGGCACGGTCACGGTCGTGCTGTCGCTGGGCCCGGAGCGCTACGAGGTGCCCGTGCTGCGCGGGATGGCCGAGGACGAGGCGCTCCAGCAGCTGGCGGACGCCAACCTCGAGCTCGGCGACATCGTCCGCCGCTTCAACGAGCGCATCGACGAAGGGGTCGTGCTGTCCTCCGACCCCGGACAGGGCAAGCAGCTGCGGCCGGGGTCGACCGTCGACCTCGTGGTCAGCAGGGGCCCGCGGCCGATCAAGGTCCCCGACTTCACCGGCAAGGACGCGGACAGGGCCGAGGAGAAGCTGACCGACCTCGGCCTGGAGGTCCGCCGCACCGAGGAGAACAGCGACGAGGTCGACGAGGGCGACGTGATCACCCAGTCCCCCAACGGCGGCGAGCTCTACCGCGGCGACGTGGTGACGCTGACCGTCTCGAAGGGCCCGGTGCTCGTCGAGGTGCCGAACCTGACGGCCGTCGGGGTCGCCGAGGCCACCGCCCGGCTCGAGTCGCTCGGGTTCCGGGTGCGGACCGAGGAGGGCAACACCTACCTCGGCCTCGGCTACGTCTCGGGGGCCGACCCCGAGTTCGGCTCGATGGCCCCCAAGGGCAGCCTGATCACCCTGTTCCTGGTCTGACCCGACCCGCCCGCACGTCCCCTCCCCTCCTAGGATTTCAGCCATGCCCTCCCCCTCGTCGTACGCCGGCCTGCGCAACCCCGTGGGCACGCACGTCCAGGTCGGCAAGGGCCTCGTCGCCGGGGCGCTGGCCAACGCCGACGCGCTCGGCTGCGAGACGATCCAGGTCTTCGCCGGCAACCCGCGCGGCTGGGCCGCCAGCGCCGGTGACCCCAAGGTCGACGCCGCCTTCCGCGACGCCACCGCGGAGCGCGGGATGCGCGTGTTCGTGCACGCCCCCTACCTGGTCAACCTCGGCTCCCCCACGCCCGCGACCTACGAGAAGTCCGTCGCCACCGTCGCGCACAACCTCAAGCGGGCGGCCGAGATCGGCGCCGAGGGCGTCGTGGTGCACACCGGGTCGTGCGTCGACGCCGGCACGCTCGACGTCGCGATGCGCCAGGTCCGCGAGGGCCTGCTGCCGATCCTCGAGACCCTCGGCGAGGACGCGCCGTGGCTGCTGCTCGAGCCGACCGCCGGCCAGGGCCAGTCCCTGTGCGCCGGGGTCGACGACCTCGAGGCCTACCTCGCCGCGCTCGACGGCCACCCCCGCGCCGGCATCTGTCTCGACACCTGTCACGTGTTCGCCGCGGGCGCTCCGCTGGACGAGCCCGGTGGCACCACCGCGACCGTCGACCGGATCGTCGAGATCGGCGGCCCCGGCCGGCTGCGGCTGATCCACGCCAACGACTCCAAGGACGTCCGCGGCGCGTTCAAGGACCGGCACGAGAAGATCGGCGAGGGCCACATCGGGATCGCTGCGTTCGAGGAGCTGTTCGCGCACCCGGCGACCGACGGCGTGCCGTTCGTCCTCGAGACGCCCGGCTCCCGCGACGTCGGCGACCCCCAGATCGAGCTGCTCAAGAAGCTGCGTGACGCGTGAGCGAGCGCCGTACGACGCTCCTCGCCACGCTCGCGCTGCTCGGGATGACGGCCGCGTGGGGATCGACGTTCTACCTGACCAAGGACCTGATCGACCGGGTCCCGGTCCTCGACTACCTGGCGGTGCGCTTCGCGATCGCCACCGTCGCGCTCTTCCTGCTCGCCCCGCGCGCGCTCGGCAAGGTGTCGAGGACGAACCTGCGCAGCGCGCTGATCCTCGGCGGCCTGTACGGCGTCGCGCAGATCCTGCAGACCAGCGGCCTCGCGCACACACCGGCCACCGTGTCGGGGTTCATCACCGGCCTCTACGTCGTGGCCACCCCGGTCTTCGCCGCCTGGCTGCTGCACACCCGGATCGGCCCGATGACCTGGGCCGCCGTCGTGCTCGCCCTCGCGGGGCTCGGCGTGCTCACGCTGAGCGGGTTGAGCGTCGGCTACGGCGAGGCGCTGACGTTCGTCTCCGCGCTGCTCTACGCGCTGCACATCGTCGGCCTCGGGGCGTGGAGCAACGCTCGCGAGGCGCTCGGGATGACCATCGTCCAGCTCGCCGTGATCACGCTGGTCTGCTTCGTGGCGACGATCCCCGACGGCGTCGTGCTGCCGGACGGCACCCGCGACTGGATCGTCGTGGTCTACATGGCGGTCGTCGCCGGGGCGCTCGCGCTCGCCGGACAGACCTGGGCGCAGGCCCACCTGGCGCCGACCCGGTCCGCGATCATCATGAGCATGGAGCCGGTCTTCGCCGCGTTCTTCGCCGTGCTGCTCGGCGGCGAGTCGCTCACCGGCCGGATGCTCGTCGGCGGCGCGATGGTGCTCACCGCGATGCTGATCGTCGAGCTCGTCCCGCGCCGCAAGATCGAGGCCGAGGTCCCGCACATCGCCGTCTGACCCGGTGACCCCACCGGGCGGGCCGCTCGGGCGGGCCGCTCGGACAGGAAGTGGCCGGCCGCGGGGAACCACTCCGACGGGCAAACGGCTCGTGAACCCGCCGAAACGGCCGGTCCGGGCCCGGATTGCCCGTCCGAGGGGTTGTCCTGCGCCGCCAAATTGAGGTGCCGACCGACCGGCGGCCGCCCTACCGTGAGCCTCATGCGCGCCGAGACCCTTCCCTTCGCCGAGGAGCACCTGTCTGCGGCCGGGCGGCTGCTCGCCGAGCGGCATCGCCGGCACCGCGCCGCGGAGCCGCTGCTGTCACCGCGCTTCGAGGACCCCGCCGTCGCCGAGGCCGAGGTCGCCGCGACCTTCAAGGCCGAGGGCGCCTCGGGCGCGGTGTCGGTGCGGGACGGCGAGGTCGTGGCCTACGTGGTCGGCGCACCCAAGCAGTCGCCGGTGTGGGGGCCGAACGTCTGGGTCGAGTCGGCCGGCGTCGCCTGCGGACCCTCGGCCGAGGACGCCGAGCTGGTCCGCGACGCCTATGCACTGGCCGCGACCCGGTGGGTCGAGGAGGGCCGGGTGGCGCAGTACGTCCTCGTCCCGGCGCACGACGAGGCGCTCGTCGGGGCGTGGTTCCGGCTCGGGTTCGGCCACCAGCACACGCATGCCCTGCGTGAGAACCTCGCCACGGAGCCCGTCGTACGCGACGGGCCTCACGATCCGGCCCGCGGTGCGCGAGGACATCCCGGTGCTCGCGGTGCTCGAGTGCGAGCTGCCCAAGCACCAGGGCCTCGCGCCGTGCTTCTCCTCCGGCGACCTGGGCAGCGTCGAGGAGTCCACAAAGGAGTGGGAGGAGGACTGGGGCGACCCGGACTTCGTCACCTGGGTGGCCGAGCACGACGGCGCCGTCGTCGGCTCGGCCGTCGGCTGCTCCCTCGCGAAGTCCAGCTCCAACGGCGGGCTGATCTCGCCGGACAGCGCGGGCTTCCTCGGCTTCGCCGCCGTGCTCCCCGAGGCCCGTGGACTCGGCGCCGGCCGGGCGCTCGGGGAGACGGTGATGCGGTGGTCGGGCCAGGCCGGCTACGACTGCGTCGCCACCGACTGGCGGCAGACCAACCTGCTGTCCTCGCGGACCTGGACGTCGCTGGGGTTCAGGCCGTCGTTCCTGCGCCTGCACCGCTTGATCGGCCACTGAGGACCGGGCGGCGAGCCGGCGGTTTGTCCGGTTTCCGCCGCATGCGGCTGCTGCCGGAACTACCCTCGCGCCCATGACGCTCCTCGCCTTCCTCGGGTTCGGGCTGTGGCTCGTCGTGAACGGCATCTACGCGGTCCGACGCGGCGGCTCAGCCGCCGAGGCCGAGCAGGAGCTGGTGACGACGAGTGCGGTCGTCACGGCCCTGGACCCTTGGGAGACCATCTCCTACACCAACCGCAGCAAGACCGTGTGGTCCCCCGTGGTCCGCTTCACCCTCCCCGACGGGGAGGTGGTGGAGTCACGGATCCAGGGCGCCTCGTCGACGAGACCACCGCAGGTCGGGGCGAGCCAGACCATCCTCTACGACCCCCGGGACCCGCGGCAGGTGACGGCCGCCGACGGGCTCGCGAGACCGGGCAACCTCGGCCTCGTCATGGACGTGATTCCCGGGTGGGTGCGGATCGCCGCCGGAGTCCTGGTGCTCGTGGTCGGCGGCTTCCAGGCACTCGTCTACGTCCTCGAGCACACCCTCGGCAGCTGAGAAGCGCGCCGCTCCGGGTCGGCTGCCCGGATCGTTGCTGTCCGGATCGTGGAAGGGATGTCCGTACGTCGGTCCTCGCGGGTTACCGTCTTCCCGTGCAGAACACGACGTATTTCTTTGGCTACCCGCCCGGGGCACCGGCGCCGGCAGCCTGGTTCGTCTGACCCAGCACGCCTGACCGACTCGACGCCCCTGGCCAGCACAGGGGCGTTTTTTCATGGCCGGTCCCCTGACTGCAGCCGGGGCCACCACCGAAAGATGAGGAACACCATGGTCGTCGTCATGACACCGGAAGCCACCGACGAGGACGTCGCGCACGTCGTCGAGCGCGTCGAGAGCGTGGGCGGTGAGGCGTTCGTCAGCAAGGGCGTCGTCCGCACGATCATCGGCCTGGTCGGCGACATCGACTCCTTCCACGGCCTGAACATCCGCAGCCTGCACGGCGTCGCGGACGTGCACCGGATCTCCGACCCCTACAAGCTGGTCAGCCGGCAGAACCACCCCGACCGCAGCACCGTCTGGGTCCGCGGCGTGCCGATCGGCCCGGACTCGTTCACGTTCATCGCCGGCCCGTGCGCCGTCGAGTCCGCGCAGCAGACCCTCGAGGCCGTCGAGATGGCCAAGGCCGCCGGCGCCACCCTGATGCGCGGCGGCGCCTTCAAGCCCCGCACCTCCCCCTACGCCTTCCAGGGCCTCGGCATCGAGGGACTCGAGATCCTGGCGGCGGTCCGCGAGACGACCGGCCTGCCCGTGGTCACCGAGGTGGTCGACGCCCGCGACGTCCCCGTCGTCGCCGAGCACGCCGACATGCTCCAGATCGGCACCCGCAACATGGCCAACTTCGGCCTGCTCCAGGCAGTCGGCCAGTCCGGCAAGCCGGTGCTGCTCAAGCGCGGCATGACCGCGACCATCGAGGAGTGGCTGATGGCGGCGGAGTACATCGCCCAGCGCGGCAACCTCGACGTCGTCCTGTGCGAGCGCGGCATCCGGACCTTCGAGCCGTCCACCCGCAACACCCTGGACATCTCGGCGGTCCCCGTCGTCCAGGCGACCAGCCACCTGCCGATCATCGTCGACCCGTCGCACGCCGGCGGCCGCAAGGACCTCGTGGTGCCGCTGTCGCGGGCGGCGATCGCGGTGGGTGCCGACGGCGTCATCGTCGACGTGCACCCCAACCCCGAGGTCGCGCTCTGCGACGGCCCGCAGGCGCTGCTCGGTGCCGACCTGCGCGCGCTGGCCCAGGCGGTGCGTCAGCTGCCGCCGGCGGTGGGCCGGGTGGACGCCAGCGCCTTGGCCAGGACGGACGCCGCCTCCACCGCCTGATCGGGACGCACGTCGAGGTGGGTCACGAAGCGCAGCGTGTTCGGGCCCACCGTGGAGACCAGCACGTCGTGCTCGCGCGCGGCAGCCACCACGGCTGCCGCGTCGGGTACGTCGACCAGCACGATGTTGCTGTCAACGGTCGCCGGGTCGACCCCGCAGGCCTCGGCCAGGAGACGGGCGTTGGCGTGGTCGTCGGCCAGCCGCGCCAGGTGGTGGTCGACCGCATAGCGTCCCGCCGCGGCCAGGACGCCGACCTGGCGCATGCCGCCGCCGAGGCGCTTGCGCCAGATCCTGGCCTCCTCGATCATCGCCCGGCTGCCGAGCACCAGTGAGCCGACCGGGGCGCCGAGGCCCTTGCTCAGGCAGACGGTGAGGACGGTGGCGCGGCGGCCGTACTCGCTCAGCGGCACCCCGCTGGCGACGTGGGCGTTCCAGATCCGCGCCCCGTCGACGTGCAGGCCGATGCCGTGCTCCTCGACGATCGGCAGCAGCGCGTCGATGTCCTCGAGGGGCAGCACGGTGCCGCCGCCGAAGTTCTGGGTGTTCTCGATCGAGATCGCCTTGGTGGGCACGAAGAACGGCGAGATGTCGGGGGCGAACATCGCCCGGATCGCATCGACGTCGATGCCGCCCCGCTCGCCGGTCCAGGTGCGCATGGTGACCCCGAAGAAGGCGCCGTGCGCCCCGAGCTCCGCCCGGGCGATGTGCGCCTGGGACTCGCAGAGCACCTCCTGCCCTGGCGCGACCAGCGAACGCACCGCGAGCAGGTTCGCCATCGAGCCGGTCGGCGTGAACAGGGCGGCCTCCATGCCGAACAGCCCGGCCACGTGCTCCTCGAGGTCGCGGACGGTCGGGTCCTCGCCGTACACGTCGTCGCCGACCTCGGCCCGGGCCATCACCTGGCGCATCGCGTCGGTCGGCTTGGTCACGGTGTCGCTGCGCAGGTCAATCACGCCCGCCACCTTATGACCCCCGGACGGGTCGGCCACCCCTGCCGTCACAAGGACGTGCACTTGCGGCCCGACCGGCGCCTCGTCAGGCGGGAGGCCGGCGTGGGCCGGCGTCGAGTGCACGTCCCACGGACGAGGTGTCCGTCAGCCCGGGGCCGCCGGGCACTGCAGGTCCACGTACGGCTGGCCGTTGCGGGGATCAGGGGTGACCATCACGGCGACCGGGCTGTCGCACGGCGGCGCGGAGGGCGTCAGGTACGACGGCGTCGGCGACGACTGCTCCGTCGACGTGACCGGCATCGGCATCTCCACCGGCTTGAGCGGATGCGCACCGAAAGGCAGATCTCGCCGTGGCGGCGACGGGCTCGGCACGGACGCCGCCATGTCGTGGAGCTGATCGTCGATGAGCCGAGTCCAGGCTCCGGGCGCCTCCCGGACAGCGAGGCCGAGCCCGCCCAGCGTGACCACGACCACAGGTCCGGTGTCGGACGAGAGCACCACGAGGCCACCCGTGCCGACGGCCAGCGGCTTCCCGCACACCTCGCCCGCATCGTCGCGCAGGGCCCGGACGGCATCCTCGTCCAGCACCTCCTCCTCCGACCACGTGAGCCCGCCGTCCTGCGACGCTTGGATCACCACCGCGTCGACCTCCGTCGGGTCCCCTGCCGTCCGTGTCGGGTCGCTGGTGCGCCAGCACAGCCGCGGGTGCGCCGGATCGCAGACCGTCTGGGCGTAGCCGTCGCCCCAGAAGGGGACCCGGGCATGCTCCGCGTCCGACAGCAGCCGGACCGCGAGACCGCCGGCGAGACCGCCCGCGGCCGGCCCGAGGACGTACTCCTCGCCGTAGACGATCCGCGCACCCCGCTCCCAACCCTCGTCGGCCTCCCAGCGTCCCTCGAGCACGGTCAGGCCGCGGCTCGTGGTGAGGTCGTCGCACGCCGAGGTGGCAGCGGTGGCCAGCACGGCGAACGGCAGCACCAGCGCACCTACGGTCGCCGTCGCGCGACGTCGCAGCGCGCGGGGTCGGGTCGGCCGCGAGCCGGTGCACCCGCAGCGCCACGAGCAGCGCCGGCAGGGCGAGCAGGTCGGTGGGGTCGCGGCGGAGGTACGACGGCCAGCCGGCCGCCGACCACAGGTCGCTCGCCAGCTCCGAGCCGGTGCCGGTCGTCTTGACGAGGGCGAACCCCAGACCGGTGGCCAGCACGGCCACGACGACGGGACGCCGCAGGCCGAGCAGCGCCAGGGGCACCGCGAGCAGCAGCGGCGCCACCACCAGACCGACGACGTCGCTGAGCTTGCCGGTGAACCAGCCGGGCCAGGCCTGCTTGAGCACGTGGTCGTTGAGGGCGAGCACCACCAGCGACGCGACGGTCAGCGGGTGCCCCAGTGCCCGCAGCGCGCGCGTCGTCTCCTCATGTCGATCCCCCGCCATCCCGCGATTGTGGCGGCGCGACAGGGCCTGTGGGTCTCGAACCGGCCACGTTTTGCCGACGTTCCCGCCCAGGACACCCCGGGGACGTGGCGGGTCAGGAGGGGTTCTGCGCCGCGCTCAGCATCTCGGCGACGAGGAACGCGAGCTCGAGGGACTGCACCCGGTTGAGCCGCGGGTCGCACACCGACTCGTAGCGGTTGTGCAGGTCGCCCTCCAGGAGCGCCTCTCCCCCGCCGACGCACTCGGTGACGTCGTCGCCGGTGAGCTCGATGTGCACGCCGCCCGGCCAGGTGCCGAGTGCACGGTGCACGTCGAAGAAGCCCTGCACCTCGTGGATGACGTCCTCGAAGTCACGGGTCTTGTAGCCCGAGGACGCCTCGAACGTGTTGCCGTGCATCGGGTCGCAGACCCACGCGACGCAGACACCGGCCGCGGTGACCTTCTCGATCAGGTTCGGCAGGGCGTCGCGGATCTTGCCCGCACCCATGCGCGTGATGAAGGTCAGCCGGCCGGGCTCGTTGTCGGGGTTCAGCTTCGCCGCCAGCGCGAGGGCGTCGTCGGGCGAGGTCGTCGGGCCGAGCTTCACGCCGATCGGGTTGCGGATCTTCGAGAGCAGCTCGACATGGGCGCCGTCGAGCTGACGGGTCCGCTCGCCGATCCAGACGAAGTGCGCGGAGACGTCGTACGGGTCCTGGGTCCGCGAGTCGATCCGGGTCAGGGCCTGTTCGTACTCGAGGATCAGCGCCTCGTGGCTGGAGTGGAAGTCGACCCGGTGGAACTCGTCGGGATCGGCTCCGATGGCCTGCATGAACGTGAGCGCGCGGTCGATCTCGTTGGCGATCTTCTCGTAGCGACGGCCGACCGGGGACGACTTCACGAAGTCGGTGTTCCAGGTGTGCACCTGGCGCAGGTCGGCGTAGCCACCGGTCGTGAAGGCCCGCACCAGGTTCAGCGTCGACGCCGAGGAGTGGTACATCTCCACGAGTCGCTGCGGGTCCGGCACCCGCGACTCGGAGGTGAAGTCGAAGCCGTTCACGGCGTCGCCACGGTAGGCCGGCAGCGTCACCCCGTCACGGGTCTCGTTGTCGGAGGAGCGCGGCTTGGCGTACTGCCCGGCCAGCCGGCCGAGCTTCACGACCGGGACGGACGCGGCGTAGGTCAGCACGACCGCCATCTGCAGCAGCACCCGGAGCTTGTTGCGGACGTTGTCGGCGGTGACCCCGTCGAACGTCTCGGCGCAGTCGCCGCCCTGGAGCAGGAACGCCTCGCCACGCGCGACGGCGGCCAGCTTCGCCTTCAGGTCGTCGCACTCACCGGCGAACACCAGCGGCGGCACGGTCCGCAGCTTCGCCACCGCGGCGTCGAGGGCCTGCGGGTCGGGCCAGGTGGGCTGCTGGGCGGCGCCCAGGGCGTGCAGGCTCGGCAGGTCGGGGATCGCAGTCACCGGTCCAGGGTACGTCGTACCGCTCGGCCTCCTGCCGGGTGCGGGGCCTGCGAGACACCGCTCACACCTAGCGCGGGCCGGTGATGTTCGCGGTCAGCTCGGCCGGCGACGTGTCGGTGTTGCCGGCCTCGTCGGTGGCGCGCGCCGCGAAGGTGTGCCGACCCCGGTCGAGGTCGCCGTAGGTCACCGCGGAGCCGCAGGACTGGAAGGAGCCCCCGTCCAGGCTGCACTCGTAGGACGACGTCTCGTCGGCCCCGACCGAGACCGTCCACGAGTCCGAGTCGGTCGCGGCCGTGCTCGCGCTGGTCTGCGGGGCGGAGTCGTCGACGGGCTGCGCCGGGCTCGGCCTCGGGTCGCTCGGTGTGCCCGGCGTGCCCGGCGTCGTGGGACTCGGCGGCACGGTGGTCGACGGGGCAGCGGCGGCGGAGGTGGCCTCGCTCGGGGTGGGCGTGCCGCTCGGCGTCACCGGGCCCCGCTTGTGGCCACGGCTCACCCGAGCCGAGGGGGTGTCCTCCACGGGTGGCAGGGTCGTCGGCGTCGGCGCATCCGGCAGCGTCGGTGCGGCGCTGCCGGCCGCGCTGGGCTCGGCGTCGTCCTGGATCGCGACGCCGACTCCGGTCAGGGTGCCGGCCACCATCAGCGCGGCGACGGCGAGCACACCGCGCCGGGCGGGGCCGGGCACGGTGAGGCGGTGGAGGAGGGAACGTTGGGCGCGATGACGCATGAGGTGTCCGAGAGGTCGACTGCAAAGGTTCCCCCGATATCGCGCAAAGGCGACTCTCGACCATAACAACGCCTCGCCGAAGCGGCCAATCGCCGCGGCCGCCCGCCGTCAAAGGATCGCCGGTTTTCGCCCTCGCCGCCCTGCGGCGGCCCTACTCTCGCCGTCATGGGACTGTTCGACCGCCTGCGCGGCAAGACCGCTCCTGAGCACGCGACTCCCCCGGCCCGGGGTGCGTGCGCCTGCCCCGAGCATGTCGAGACCTGCTCGAGCTGCTGGTGCCGATGAGCCCGCTGATGCGGAGGAGGTCGACGAGGATGACAAGCCGCTGACCGTCGCGCGAGCTCATCGAGTGCAGGGCGGGCTGGCGGTGGATCCGCAGCGACCAGCGCTGGCTCTTCGACCCCGACACCGGCGTCGACGACGACGGTCCCTACGAGTGGATCGTGGGCTACGGGACGACGCCCGGGTCTCGTACGACGACGACGCCCCGCTGCCGCTCGACGAGTCGCTGCTGTCGCGGCCGGGCATCGAACGGGTCGCCTGGGAGGACCGGGAGGTCATGCACGTCGGCGCGCCGACCCTGTGCCGGGACGGCGTGCTCGCGGCCGCGGCGCGCGCGCTGCTCGACGACCGGGTCCGATCGGCGGAGAGCTGAGCGGCCATGGGCCTCTTCGACCGGTTCCGCAAGCCCGCCGAGGCGCCGTGGGTGCCTCCCGTGCCCGGCGCCTGCGCGTGTGAGGAGCACGTCGAGAACCTCCGTGACCACCCCGCAGGCGAGCGCGAGGTCACGGTCGGCGCGCTGCTCGACGGTGCCGCTCTGCGCGCCGAGGTGGTCGGCCCGGAGCCGGCGTACGTCGACCTGCCCGCAACCGGGCAACGGCTCGGGCCGTTCCACTGGGCAGTGACGCTGACCGGGGAGGGCAGCACCCTCTACGACGACGGCGCACCCGCAGCGCTCGACGACTGCCTGTCGCTCCAGGCCGGCATCGACCGGGTGCTCTGGCCCGAACCCGAGCGGTTCCTGGTCGGCGCCCCGACGCTCTGCGCGAGCGGCGTGCTGGCGGCGCTGGTCCGCGCGCTCGACAACCCGCGGGTGCGGATCGTCGGATGGGGCCGCTAACCGTCGATGTGGTCGACGTCCCGGAAGCCGGTCCGCTTGGCCCGGACGCCGCGGTTCGTCATCCAGGTGAGCACCCACAGCACGATCCCGAGGGCGAGCAGCCCGGCGGCGATCTTGTACTGCACGTAGTCCTCGGGATCGCGCGCCCACGGGCCGACGAGGAACGCGCAGCCGAGCGCGCCGATCACCGGGATCGCGGTCGGCGCGCGGAACTTCGGCGTGGTCCGGCGGTCCTGCCGGAGCACCAGGCAGGCGATGTTGACGATCGTGAAGACGACCAGCAGGAGCAGCCCGGTCGTGCCGCCCAGCGCGACGACGATGGAGCTCTCGGCCTGGTAGGTCACGACCGTGATCAGGGCCAGGGCGATGAGCGTGGTGAACACGATGCCCGCCCACGGCGTACGCCGTCCGGGCAGCACCTTGCCGAGGGAGCGCGGCAGCACGTCCTGGCGGGCCATCCCGTAGATCAGCCGGCTGGCCATCAGCATGTTGATCAGGGCGGTGTTCGCCACGGCGAAGACGGTCAGGAACGGGAAGACCGTGTCGACCGGGAAGCCCGGGGCGCCGGTCCTCACCACCTCGAGCAGGATGCCGGTCTCGGCGTCGAACGCCTGGATCTCGCCGAGCGGCAGCACCATCACGACCGAGACCGCGACCAGCACGTAGACGACGACCGCGATGCCGAGGCCGGTGAACATGGTGCGCGGGAAGATCTTCTCCGGCTCCTCGACCTCCTCGACCATGTTGACCGAGTCCTCGAAGCCGACCATCGAGAAGAACGCGATCGCGGTGGCGACCGTGACGGCGGCGAACATGCCGCGGTCGGACGCGTTCTCGAAGGCGACCACCTGGCTGACGTCCGCCCCGTTGCTGGCCATCGCCCAGAAACCGATGGCGATCACGATGCCGAGCGCGGAGATCTCGATCAGGGTGAGCACCACGTTGAACTTCACGCTCTCGCCGACACCGCGCAGGTTGATCACGGCCAGCAGCAGCATGAACCCGAGCGCCACCCACAGCGTCGCGCCGGTGCCGGTCGGGACGCCGCCGACGGTCTCGTCGAGGCCGGCCAGCAGGTTGGCGGCGAGCAGGTTCGACGACGTCGAGGCGCTGGTGATGCCGGAGCAGACCACGGTGAACGCCACCAGGAAGGTGACGAAGTGGAGCCCGAACGCCTTGTGGGCGTAGAGCGCCGCGCCGGCCGCCTGGGGGTACTTCGTGACCAGCTCGAGGTAGGAGAACGCCGTCAGGGTCGCGATCGCGAACGCGACGACGAACGGCAGCCACGCCACGCCGCCGACCTCGCCGGCGACGTCACCGGTGACCGCGTAGACGCCGGCCCCCAGGATGTCTCCGACGATGAACAGCAGGAGGAGCTTCGGCCCCATCACCCGCTTCAGCGCGGGCTCGTTCTCCTGGGTCGACCTCTCGGCACTGACCTCGGTGCTCATCTGCGTTCCCCTGTTCATCGGCGGTTTGCCACCACCTTCTTCCCCACTCGCACCGGCGGCAACCCCCACCCGCCGGTCAGGGGCGGCGGTGCAGCAGCAGCGGCAGTACGGCGGTCGCGCCCGCACGTCGCAGCGCGGCGGCCGCCACGGTGATCGGCCACAGCGACGACGTGGCGTCGACGACCAGCAGGACGGCCCGTCCGGCCACCTCCGCCGGGACCGAGTCGGGGGTGACCGCGTCGCGCCAGTGGGCCGCCTCGTCGGCGGAGCTCAGGTCGCGCAGGTCCCCGCGGGCGGGCGGGAGCGGCAGGGACGCGCGCTCGAGCCGGCCCACCCCGGCGAGGTGGTCGGCGACCGAGGCCGTCATCACCGGGTAGCCCGCCGCCGGCAGGTCGACCACGACCTCGGGCCGGGTCGACCAGGACGACCGCCAGCCGCCCAGCAGCCGGACGCAGCCGTCGAGGACGTCCTGCGGCGCCGGGGCGTCCCGGCCGAACAGCTGCGCGACGGTCTCGCGCCACTCGGGCGCGTCGGCGTGCACGAGCGTGCGACCGGTCTCGTGCATCTCCCCCGGCGCGATCCGGCCGCGGGAGCCGAAGGACCCGCCGGGCCACATCTTGCGCGGCTCGAGCAGGTGCACCTCGCCGCGGAGGACGGTGGTCACGGCGGCCACCGTCTCGGGCGAGGGACTCTCGGTGAGGTCGTCGGGGAGCTTCCCGCGGCAGACCGAGCAGCGGCCGCAGGGCTCGGCGTGCGGGTCGTCCAGCGAGGCCTGGAGCAGCTCCATCAGGCAGCGCTCCCCGCGGGTGTAGGCGCGCATGATGTCCGCCTCGCGGCGGCGTACGGCGACCACCCCGTCGTAGTGCTCGGCGTCGTACTCCCAGGGCTTGCCGGTGGCGAGCCAGCCGCTCTCGACGCGGGCGACGACCTCGTCGACGGCGAGCTGCTTGAGCATCAGCTCGACCCGGCCGCGGCGTACCCCGGACTGCGCCTCCACGGCCGCCACCGACAGCGGCTCCTCGGTGGACAGCACGGCGAGCACCCGGTCGACCTGGTCGGGCTGCGGGATCGTCGCGGTGGCGAAGTAGTCCCACACGCCGGCGTCCGCGTCCGAGGGCAGCAGCACCGCGTGGGCGTGCTCGATCGCGCGGCCGGCACGGCCGACCTGCTGGTAGTAGGAGACCGGCGACGGCGGCGCGCCCACGTGGACCACGAAGCCGAGGTCGGGCTTGTCGTAGCCCATCCCGAGCGCGCTGGTGGCGATCAGCGCCTTGAGCTCGTTGTCACGCAGGGCGTCCTCGAGCTGCTCGCGGCGGCCGGGCTCGAGCTGGCCGGTGTACGCCGCGACGGGGACGGACGGGCCGTGGACCTCCGCGACGGCCGCGGCCAGCCGCTCCGCGTCCGCGACGGTCAGCGTGTAGACGATCCCGGACCCCGGCAGCCGGGGCAGGTGGTCGACCACCCAGGCGTAGCGCTCCAGCGGCGAGAGCCGGTCGACCACGGACAGCTCGAGGCTGGCGCGGGCGAGCTGGCCGCGCAGCACGAGGGTCGCGTCGCCGAGCTGGTGCGCGACGTCCTCGGTGACCCGCTCGTTGGCCGTGGCCGTCGTGGCCAGCACCGGGGTCTCCGGGTTGAGCCGCTGCAGCACGTCCGAGACGCGGCGGTAGTCGGGCCGGAAGTCGTGGCCCCAGTCGGACACCGCGTGCGCCTCGTCGATCACCACCATGCCGAGCCGGCCGGCCAGGCCGTCGAGCACGCGACGCCCGAAGCCGGGGTTGGCCAGCCGCTCCGGCGACACCAGCAGCACGTCGAGCGCGCCGGACTTCAGCTCGTCCTCGACCGAGGACCAGGCGTCGATGTTGGAGGAGTTGAGCGTGGCGGCGCGCAGGCCGGCCCGCGCGGCGGCGGCGACCTGGTCGCGCATCAGCGACAGCAGCGGCGAGACGACCAGGGTCGGACCGGCGCCCTCGGAGCGGCGGATCGCGGTGGCGGCCCAGTAGACCGCGGACTTGCCCCAGCCGGTGGCCTGGACGACCAGCACGCGCGCGGCCGGCTCGCACAGCGCCGCGACGGCGGTGGCCTGGTCCTCGCGCAGCCGCGCGTCCGGGCCGGCCATCGCCTCGATCACCCCGGAGGCGGTCGCGGCGCGGCTGTCGGCGAGAGCGGTTGTCGTCATCGGCCCACCGTAGGCACCGCCGCCGACACCCCGCGCACCGGCCGCACCCCAACGGCTGCCGCCACGGGGCAGGATGGTCAGGTGCGCCTCGCGACATGGAACATCCTCAGCGGCCGCTCCCCCGCCGACGGCCGGGTCGACCTGGAGCGGTTCGCGACCGCGGTCGCGTCGCTCGACGCCGACGTGCTCGGGCTCCAGGAGGTGGACCGTCACCAGCCGCGCTCCGGGTACGCCGACCTGGCCGCGGTCGCGGCGGAGGCGATGGGGGCCGTGGCCCACCGGTTCGTCCCGGCGCTCCGCGGCTCCCCCGGGTCGTGGACCCCCGCCGGCGTCGACGACCCGGCCGGCGACGACGCGCCCGGCGTACGGAATCGCCCTGCTCAGCCGCCACCCCATCGTCCGCTGGGAGGTGGCCAGCGTGGGCTCGGCTCCGCCGCAATGGACCCGGGACCAGCCACGAGTGGCGGTCGTCGCCACCGTGCTGACGCCGCGCGGGGAGCTGTCGGTGGCGAACACGCACCTGTCGTTCCACCCCTGGTGGAGCGGCCGCCAGCTGCGGCGGCTCGTTACCCGCCTGACTGCCTGCGAGCGCCCGCTGGTGCTGATGGGCGACCTCAACATGCGGCCGCGGCGCGCCGCGGCGATCACCGGGATGCGACCGCTGGCCGGCGGCCCGACGTACTCGGCCGCACGGCCGACCAGGCAGATCGACCACATCCTCGTCGACGGCAGCCTGCGGGCCACCCACGGCGACGCGGTGACCCTCCCGCTGTCGGACCACCGCGCGCTCGTCGCCGACCTCGCCTGAGGTCAGGCGATGCTCAGCCGAAGAAGACCTCGGCCTCGGCGTACTGCTCGGGGATGACCAGCTTCAGCTCGCCGGTGCCCTCGCCCAGCGGGATCCGCACGATGTCGGTGCCCTGCAGCGCGACCATCTTGCCGAAGTCCTTGTCGTGCACGGCGGTGATCGCGTGCAGGCCGAAGCGGGTCGCCAGCCAGCGGTCGAACGCCGTGGGCGTTCCGCCCCGCTGCACGTGACCGAGCACCACGGCGCGGGACTCCTTGCCGGTGCGCTGCTCGATCTCGTTGGCGACCCGGTCGCCGATCCCGCCGAGCCGGACGTGTCCGAACGCGTCCTTCTCACCGGTCTGCAGGGTCATGTCGCCGCCCTCGAGCGGCACTGCACCTTCGGAGACGACGATGACCGGCGCGAAGCCGTCGCGGAATCGTGAGTCGACGTACTCGCAGAGCTTGACGATGTCGAACGGCTGCTCGGGGATGAGTACGGCGGCCGCACCGCCCGCAATGCCGGCGTGCAGGGCGATCCAGCCGGCGTGCCGGCCCATCACCTCGACGACCAGCACGCGCTGGTGCGACTCGGCCGTCGTGTGCAGGCGGTCGATCGCCTCGACCGCGATGTTGACCGCGGTGTCGAAGCCGAAGGTGAAGTCGGTGCCGCTGAGGTCGTTGTCGATCGTCTTGGGGACGCCGACGACGTTCACGCCGAGGTCGTAGAGCTTCGTGGCCACACCCAGCGTGTCCTCGCCGCCGATCGCGATCAGGGCCTCGACGCCGTCAGCGGCCAGGTTGTCCTTGATCCGCTCGACGCCACCGTCGATCTTGAACGGGTTGGTGCGCGAGGACTTCAAGATGGTGCCGCCGCGCGGCATGATGCCCCGGACCGAGTCGCGAGAGAGCTCGGTGGTCAGCCCCTCGAGCGGTCCGCGCCAGCCCTCGCGATAGCCGACGAACTCATAGCCGTAGGTCTGGACCCCCTTGCGGACGACCGCACGGATGACCGCGTTCAGTCCGGGACAGTCCCCGCCACCGGTCAGCACTCCGACTCGCATCGCGTTCTCCTTCTGGTCGCTTGAGTCCGACACTAGCGACTCGGATTGGATCGTTCCAGAGGCGGTCGCATCCTGGGCCGAACGCCTCGTCCGCGGGGCGGCGTCAGCAGTCCTCGGGGAACATCTGGCAGAACGAGTCGTCGAGGTCATCGTCCATCGGCACCTGCGTCCCGATCGGCCGCGACAGCATCGCGAACAACACGACCATCACGACGACGGCCGCCGCGACGAGCCCCAGCACGAGCGCGACCGCGCGGCCCGACATGCCGCGCTTGGGCTGCACGGGCACCCACTGGGTGCCGGTCCACCACCACTTCCCGTCCGGGCTGTACTGAGGTTCGGCCGATACCGGGTTCTGCTGCTGGCTCACGGGGGTCCTCTCGAGGTGGGTGCGGCGCCAAGATGGAGCAGCGCCACGGCACGCAATTTTCCGAACCCGACCACGGCCCGCGCCACTGCCGCACGCGGCACACCAGCAGTGCAAGGATGCAGGCCATGAGCGTCTTGGCCATCGATGCAGGCACCACCGGCGTCACCGCGCTGGTCGTCACCGCCGACAGGGAAGATCGCCGCGAAGGGCTACCAGGAGTTCGCCCAGCACTTCCCGAAGCCCGGCTGGGTGGAGCACTCCCCCGAGGAGATCTGGCAGGCGACGATCGAGGCCACCCGGATGGCGCTGGACGCCAACCAGGGCGACGATGTCACGGCCATCGGCATCACGAACCAGCGCGAGACGGTGCTGCTCTGGGACCGCGAGACGCTCGGCTCCCCCCGTCGCGCGATCGTGTGGCAGGACCGTCGTACCGCCGACATCTGCAAGCGGCTGCGCGAGGCCGGCCACGAGGACCGCGTCGCCGAGGTCACCGGCCTGCGGCTCGACCCGTACTTCTCCGGCACCAAGCTCACCTGGCTCGCCGAGCACGAGGCGAACACCTGGGCGCTGGTCGAGGACGGCCGGTACGCCGTCGGCACCGTCGACTCCTATCTGATCGCCCGGATGACCCGCGGCACCTGGCACGTCACGGACGTCTCCAACGCCTCGCGCACGCTGCTGTTCGACCTCGAGCGCGGCGAGTGGAGCGACGAGATGTGCGAGCTGTTCGGGGTTCCCGCGGTCCGCGCTGCCCGAGGTGGTCCCGTCGTGGGGGCACCTCGCGACCACCGACCCGAAGAGCTTCCTCGGCCTGGAGCTGCCGATCGCGGGGATCGCCGGCGACCAGCAGTCGGCGCTGTTCGGGCAGACCTGCTTCGACGTGGGCGACTCCAAGTGCACCTACGGCACCGGCTCGTTCATCCTCACCAACACCGGCACCGAGGTGGTCCGGTCGAAGGCCGGGCTGCTGTCGACGGCGGCGTGGAAGTCCCCGGAGGGCGAGCTGACGTACGCCGTCGAGGGCGCGATCTTCGTGACCGGCGCGGCCGTCCAGTGGCTGCGTGACGGCCTGCAGATCGTCGGGTCCGCCGCCGAGACCCAGGCCGTCGCGTCGACCGTGAGCGACACCGAGGGCGTGGTGTTCGTGCCGGCCCTGACCGGCCTCGGCGCCCCCGACTGGGACCCGCACGCCCGCGGGATGATCATCGGCATCACCCGCGGCACCACCCGGGCGCACATCGTCCGGGCCACGCTCGAGGCGATCGCGTTCGAGGTCCGCGACGTGATCGACACGCTGCCGTCGAGCACGCCGCTGACCAGCCTCACCGTCGACGGCGGCGCCAGCGCCAACGACCTGCTCTGCCAGATGCAGGCCGACCAGCTCGGCGTCCCGGTCGAGCGCCCGCAGATCGTCGAGACGACGGCACTCGGTGCGGCCTTCCTCGCCGGACTCGGCACCGGGGTGTGGTCGTCGACCGAGGAGCTCCGCGAGACCTGGGCGCTCGACAAGCGCTTCGAGCCGAGCGGCGACCGCGCCACCGCCGATGCCGCGCACACGCGCTGGCGGGACGCCGTCGAGCGCGCCAAGGGCTGGACCGACTAACCCCGCTCCGGTTCGGGTCGGGCGACCGCGACGACGACGGTCAGGACCAGCAGGACAGGCACCAGCACCCCGTGCGGCGCGTAGCCGATCACCAGGGCGTTGAACGCCGGGACGAGCACGAGCGCCGCCACGAGCAGCCAGGGTGTCCATCTCGGCCGCAGCCCGTCGCTGCGATAGCCGAGGCCGAGCAGCCCCAGTGAGCCGAGCATCAGCGCCATCGCCGGCACCTCGAGAGCCACGAAACCGATGTCCGTGGCCAGCGTCATCTCCTCCCCGTCCGCCGAGCCCAGCGCCGGCCCCGGAAGGCACGAACAGCAAGGAGCATCCGGCTCGACGACACGCTTCAGAGGGCACACGCGGACAGAAGGCGCAAGCGGGCAGGGACAAGGGTCGGGGGAGCCCGAGCGCCCAGTAGAGCCAGCACGAGGCCACAAGTCAGGCGACCCCGTCCCGCCCCAGTAGCCGAGCAGGTCGCCGACCAGCCCCACCGCGAAGGCGACGAACAGCAACGTGCGCCCGATCCGGCTGCGGCGGCAGGCGCCTTCGGGCAGGGTCCGGACCAGCACCAGGCCCGCGACGTACAACAGGAACGCGAACTTGCCCCAGAAGTAGTAGTCCGACAGCCCGAGCGGCTCACCGACGCTCTCGTAGACCGCCGCGTAGGTCGGCGCCCACGAATCCGGCGCGTACGGAAGTGCACCGGATGCAGACTCCGCGAACGACGCCTCCATGGGCGCGGCGGTCAGCCAGCCCAGCAGCGCGGCGAGCAGCCCCGCCGCGACGACGACCCGGCGCCGAACGGTCAGTCCCGGCGCCGCTGTGGGCACGGTCTCGATCTCCCCCATCCGGCCATGATGGCGCGCTGCGTGCCCGCTCCTCAGCAGATCGCCCGCATCAGTCGGGGAGCGTCTCGAGGGCGACCTGGGCCTCGGCGAGAGCGGACTCCGCGAGGGCCACGTGCTCGGCCGCCTCGTCCCGCTCCTGGCGCGCCGCGTCCGACGACTCGTCGAGCTGCTCGAGCCGGTCCTCGAGCTCGTCGATCCGTCGCTTCAGCTCGTCGATCTCGCCGTTGACCTGGAGGCACTGCGCCTGCAGGTCCGACACCGCCTTCTCGTGGGCAGCGAGCTCCGACCGGCTCCGGTCGAGGTCAGCCTGAGCCTCCTCGACGGCAGCCGCGGCTTCCTCACGCGCCCGTCGCTGCTCCTCCCGCTTCCGCTCGGCGAGCTCGTCGGCGTCCGGACCCGGTACGGCGCGCAGCCCGGTCGACCGGGAGCCGGCCGGACCGGCCACCTCGTGCAGCGGCCGGGCGCCGGAACCGAGCGCGGTGTGCTCGGCCACCGCGGAGGCGACCTTCAGCGAGCCGACCCCGGTGGCCGACAGCGGGTCCACGAGCAGGCCGGTCCGCACCGCCGCGGCCGCGTCGGTGTCGATCATCGCGGCGTGCAGGGTGTCCTCGACCTGCCGGACCACCGACTCCGAGACCTTCTGCCCGAGCTCACGGGCCAACGTCCGGCCCTTGCCCGCCACCGCGGCGATCAGCCGTCGGCGCTGCCGGGCCAGCTCCCGCAGCGCGTCGCCGTCGAGGTCGGCCTGCGCCTGGCGCAGCGACTCCCCGAGGTCGAGCACCTGGGTCATCTCGTCCGCGTTGTGCCGGACCAGCATGTTGACCACCCACGCCGCGGCGGCCGGCTTCCGCAGCGCCTTGACCCGGTCGGACAGCTCGCGGTCGCCCTCGTCCTTCAGCTGCTTCGCGTAGTCGTTGCGCGCGGCCGTGAAGTCCCCCGGCGCCAGCCCGTAGAGCTCCGCCGCGATCGCCTCGAACGGGTCGGCCGCCATCTCAGAGCTCTTCGTCGAGGCCCTGCTCGATGGCGTAGCGGACCAGCTGCACCCGGTTGTGCAGCTGCAGCTTCCGCAGGGTGTTCTGCACGTGGTTCTGCACGGTCCGGTGGGACAGGAACAGCCGCTCGGCGATGTCCTTGTAGGACAGCCCCTTCGCCACCAGCCGCAGCACCTCGGTCTCGCGGTCGGTCAGTCGCGGCGCGTCCGGGTCCGACGAGGCCGCGGCCGGCGTGTCCGAGAGCCGGCGGTACTCCCCCAGCACGAGTCCCGCGAGGCCGGGGGTGAACACCGTGTCACCGTCCGCCACCCGTCGTACGGCGGTCAGCAGCTCCTCGCGGGAGGCCGACTTCACCAGATAGCCGGTCGCCCCCGCCTTGACCGCCTCGAGCACGTCGTCCTGCTCACCGGACGCCGACAAGATCAGGACGCGCACGGTCGGGTCGTCCTTCACCAGCCGCGCGGTGACCTCGACACCGTTCGGTGCGGGGATCTGCAGGTCCAGCACGACCACCTGGGGACGCGTCGCGGTTGCCCGGGTGATCGCCTCGGTCCCGGTGGACGCGGTCGCCACCACGGACAGGCCGGCCTCGGTGAGGTCGCGCGCCACGTTGTCGCGCCACATCGGGTGGTCGTCGACGACCATCACCTTCAGCGTCACAGCCCGGCCTCCCCTGCTCGAATCGCGTCCCGCCGAACGCTACGTCCTCAACGCGGCGGGAGGTACCGCCCACGCCGGTGCACCAGCGGCTCCACCGGCTCCTCGAGGTGGACCTCCTCGATGACGCCGTCGACGAGGGCCGACCAGCCGACCGACGACGGCTCCCCCGCGAGCGAGAAGCCCGGCCCACGCCGAGACCCCCGACAGGACCGGCCCCCACGCGGTCTGCTCCCACGTGCCGAGCCGGAACAGCCCCCCGGGCGCCGGAGCGAGCCCCGCGAACGCCTCGGCGAGGTCGCGGTGCTCCCAGGAGAGCAGCTGTACGGCGCCGCGGCCGGTGTCGCGCAGGGCGTCCGCGAGGTCCGAGTCCGGGTCGACCAGCGCCAGCACGTGCGCCGGGTCGCCGTGCGCGACCATCAGCGACGAGACGGTGAGCCCGGCGCGTGCCGTGCCCTCGCCCGCCGTGACCAGCGTGACCGCGCCACCGAGCCGGCCCCGGAACCGTCGCGCGAGGTCCCGGTCCGCGTGCGGGGTCTGAAACGGATGCTCGGAGTGGATCGTCACCCCGCGAGCGTAGTCCGGCGACTCGTTGGGAGCGCGTTGATACAAATATGGCTATTCAGACGATTCCGTCCGATATCACTGTCCAAGATGCTCGACGGGGAGGTGGGGAGCGTGGACGACCAGGGGTGGGGCGGCTGCACGCGGCGGGCGACGCCGCAGGACGAGGCGTTCCTGTTCGACGTCTACTGCACGACCTGGCAGAGGGAGGTCGCGGCGATGCCGAACCCGAGCCTCGTCCGGCACTTCCTGCGGATCCAGTACACCGCGCACAACACCAAGATCGCGGCCCGCTTCCCCGGTCACGAGCGCTGGGTCGTCATGCACGAGGACAAGCGTGCCGGCCGGTTCTTCCTGCACCGCTCCCCGTCGATCCTGCACATCGTCGAGATCACGCTGCTGCCGGAGTTCCGCTCGGCCGGCATCGGCACGCGCATCCTGCTCGACGTCCTGGCCGAGGCAGAGCGCCACGACCAGTCGGTCAGCCTGCGCGTGCCACGGCGCAACGTCCGCGCGGCCAACCTCTACAACACGCTCGGCTTCAGCCTGGTCACGATGGACGACCAGGACAGCTACTTCGAGTGGACCCCGCCCGTCTCGACCGGCTGATCAGACGCGCGGGACGGTGAGCTCCCACTCGGTGCCCTGCGACGCACTGGTCATCAGCAGCGCCGAGCCGCCCAGGTCGGCCATCCGGCCGCGCACGGACTCCCGCACCCCGAGCCGGCCCTCCTGCTCCGCGGCCTCGAGGCGACCGTCGGGGATGCCCGGCCCCTCGTCACGCACGGTGACGACGACCGACGTCCCGAGGTCCTCCACGAGCACCCACGCCGGGGCGTCCTCCCCCACGTGCCGCCTCACGTTGTCCAGGCAGGCCCGTACGACGGCAGCGAGCTCGTCCGCGACCGGGGCCGGGAGCTTCACGGGGCCACCCGGTCCCGAGACGGTGACGGTCCGGGTGCCGAGCCCGACAAGAAGCTCGACGAGGTCGACCTCGCCCTCCGCGACGACGACCCCGGTGGTGAGCGCGGCGGTGTTGCCCTGCACGAGCGCCCGCAGCGCGACCTCCTGCTCCCCCGCCAGCCGGCCGAGCTCCCCGATGTCGCCGCCGACCTCGAGGCCGCGGCGCTGGACGAGGGCGAGCACCTGGAGCACGCCGTCGTGGACGACGCGGGCGAGCCGGGCCCGCTCCTGCATCGTCGCGGCGACCCGCTCGGCCTCGGCGCGGGCCTCGGTGGCCTCGCGCAGCCGGGACGTGGAGTAGCCCACCACCCCGGCGGCCAGGAGCAGCAGGAAGATGTTGCCCCAGGTCGTGCCGGTGGCCTCCAGCCGCACCGAGAGGTCGCAGGCGATGACCACCAGGGCGGCCAGCACGCCGCCGACCCAGCCGCGGAAGACCGCCCACGCGAGCACGGCGGCCATCACCCAGAAGGACGGGACGGTGGAGGCGTGCCGCTCGAGCATCGCCTCGCTCTCCACCAGCGGCGTGGACAGCAGGGCGAGGCAGGCGACCACGAGGTCGGCCACGAAGAGCGGAGTACGCCGCCGCCGCGGCTCGTCGTACGCCCAGGTCACGAAGCCCGACCACAGCACCATGCCCACCACGACCAGCCCGGCCCCGACGGGGCTCGCGAACTCGTCCCACCGGGCGAGGTTGAGGGCGACCGCATAGACGAGCACGACGGCCCGCAGCACCGCGAGGGCACGGAAGAGGGTGGTCTCGACCTGGTCGGTCGGCGAGGACGCCCCGGGGCGCGGGACCGCGAGGGTCATCGGGCGGTCAGGACGCCCGGAGCTCGGCCTCGACGCGCTCGGCCTCGCGCTTGGCCTCGGCCGCCGCAGAGTCCTCGGCGGACTTCTTGGCCGCCTCCTTGTCGAGCGCCTTGGCCTTGGTGGCGTACAGGTCGACGTACTCCTGGCCGGACAGCCGCATGATCTCGTACATGATCTCGTCGGTGATCGACCGCAGGATGAACCGGTCGTCCTCGAGGCCCTCGTAGCGGGAGAAGTCCAGCGGCTTGCCGAAGCGGACGACCGGACGGGTCCAGGTGCCGAACTTCTTGCCCGGGGGCGCCACCACGTCGGTGCCGACGACGGCGACCGGGATGACCGGGACCTTGGTCTCCAGCGCGAGCCGGGCGACGCCGGTCTTGCCGCGGTAGAGCTTGCCGTCGTGCGAGCGGGTGCCCTCGGGGTAGATGCCGAAGAGGTCGCCGCCGTTGAGGATCCGCTTGGCCGAGGACAGCGCGCCCGCCGCTGCGTCGCCGCTGGTGCGGTCGATCGGCACCTGGCCGGCCCCGGAGAAGAACTTCTTCTGGAACCAGCCCTTGAGGCCGGGGGTGGTGAAGTACTCCGCCTTCGCGACGAAGGTGACCCGCCGCGAGAGCGTCAGCGGCATGAACAGCCAGTCGGCGTAGGAGAGGTGGTTGCTGGCGAGGATCGCCGCGCCCTCCTCGGGAACGTGCTCTGCGCCCTCGGTCTGGGGGCGGAAGATGAGCCGCAGCAGGGGTCCGACCAGGACCCATTTGAGCAACCAGTAGAACACCCGGTGATCCTCCTCTCCGCTACGTGACTGTCGGTCGAAACCCTAGCCCCCCGCGCGGCGGCATGCGACGATTCAGCAGGGCCTTTTCCGCTGGTCAGGACCTGGATCGCGGGGCCAAGCCTGTCAGACCCCCACCGCGCGCGCACCACCCCATCAGGAGACACCGTGTCCGTCGTCCCCCAAGCTGAGCCCTTCTTCGCCGACGCCAGGCCCGACAGCGCCGACGGGCAGCGGGTCGGCGTGCTGCTCAGCCACGGGTTCACCGGCTCGCCGGCGTCGATGGTGCCGTGGGGGCGCTACCTGGCCGAGCAGGGGTACGCCGTCGCCGTCCCGCGCCTGCCCGGGCACGGCACCACCTGGCAGGAGATGAACCGCACCCGCTGGCAGGACTGGTACGGCGAGGTCGAGCGCTCCTTCGAGAAGCTCCGGGCCAACTGCGACCAGGTCGTCGTGGGCGGCCTGTCCATGGGCGCGACCCTCACCCTGCTGCTGGCCGCCGAGCGGCAGACCGAGGTCGCCGGCATCGTCAGCGTGAACGTCTCGGTCGACAACAAGGACCCCCGCCGCTTCGCGCTGCCGATCCTCAAGCGGCTGGTCCCCTCGTTCCCCGGCATCGCCGACGACATCAAGAAGCCCGGCGTGACCGAGGGCGGCTACGACCGGACACCGCTGCGGGCGGCCGCGGAGCTGATCAGCCTCTACCAGCACCTCCAGCCGCAGCTCCCCCGGATCACGCAGCCGCTGCTGATGATCCGCTCGGCGACCGACCACGTCGCCGACCCGGGGTCCCACGCGACGGTCATGCGGTCGGTCTCGTCGAGGGACGTCACCGAGCGAATCCTTGAGAACAGCTACCACGTGGCTACGCTCGACAATGACGCCCCCGTGATCTTCGAGGAGTCCGCGGAGTTCGTACGACGAGTGACAGGACCATGAGCCAGCCAGACGACCGCCAGCCCGAGGAGCCGACCGGCTCCTCCGACGTCGAGCCCGCGCTCGACGAGGACGCGGCCTGGGCGGCCATCGTCGCCAACTACGGCGACCGCCCCGCCATGGGCTCCGGCACGCAGGAAGAGCCCGGCGGCCGCCGGAGGTTCAGGACGGCCCCCGGGGTTGAGGACGGCTTCCCGGGGGTTGAGGAGCGAGCGAAGCGAGCGTCTCGAAACCCGCCTCGACCGCCCGAAGAACATCTTCGACCGGACCTACATCGAGGCCACCACCGAGAAGGGCCCCGAGGCCACCTGGGACGACGAGGGCCACTTCGTCCCCCCGCCGCCTCCCCCGCTGCCGGTCCTCGAACCGCGCCGCAAGCTCGCCTGGTTCGGACTGTTCGGCGCTCCCACGCTCATGCTGCTGGCCGTGATCTTCGGCTGGTCCTACCCCGGCTGGCTCGGCACCTTGCTGGTCGCCTCCTTCGTGGGCGGCTTCGTCTACCTGGTCGCCACGATGCCGCGCAGCCGACCCGGTGACTGGTCGGGCGACGACGGAGCCGTTGTGTAAGGATCCCTTCGACCGGTGGTTGAGGAGCGAGCGAAGCGAGCGTCTCGAAACCACCTCGACACGAAGGAGTCACCGTGCACACCAGCGAGACCGTCGAGATCTCCGGCCACCTCATGGACAGCGGCGTGCTGTCCCGGGTGCTCGACGACATCCGGGAGTACGAGGGCGACTACGTCATCGACCGCTTCGACGTCGGGCACGACGCCCACGACGTGTCCCACGCGGTCATCACCGTCTCCGCCGAGGACGAGGAGTCCCTGCAGCGCCTCCTGATGCGGCTGCAGACCCGCGGGGTCAACCAGGTCGACCCCGGCGAGGCGCACGTCGGCACCGCCGACATGGACGGGGTGTTCCCCGACGGCTTCTACTCCACCACCAACCTCGAGACCAGGGTCCGCATCAACGGCCGCTGGGTCGCGGTCGAGAACCCCGAGATGGACTGCGGCCTCATCGTCGACGACGCCGACGGCGGCCTGCGCGTCTACACGCTGCCGATGGCCGACGTACGCACCGGCATGAAGGTCGTCTGCGGCGCCTCCGGCATCAAGGTCAGCGTGCCGATCCCGATCCAGTCCGGCGGCGCGTTCGGCTTCATGGAGTCCGAGGTCTCCAGCGAGAAGCCGCAGGCGGTGCTGGTCCGCCAGGTCGCCGAGGGCATGCGCGAGGCCAAGGCCGCGGGCAAGAAGGTGCTCTGGGTCGGCGGCCCCGGCGTCGTCCACACCGGCGCGGCACCGGCCATGGTGGCGCTCGTCCACGCCGGCTTCGTCGACGTGCTCTTCGCCGGCAACGCGCTGGCCACCCACGACATCGAGTCCTCGCTCTACGGCACCAGCCTCGGCGTCGACCTGGCCCAGGGCCGCGGCGTCGAGCACGGCCACGAGCACCACATCCGCGCCCTCAACACGATCCGCAAGGCCGGCTCGATCAAGCACGCGGTCGAGCAGGGCGTGCTGACCGGCGGGATCATGCACGCGATGGTCACGCACGACAAGGAGTTCGTGCTCGTCGGCTCGGTCCGCGACGACGGCCCGCTCCCCGACGTCTACACCGACGTCATCGACGGCCAGCGCGCCATGCGGGCGAAGCTCCAGGACGTCGGCTTCTGCCTGATGGTGGCGACCATGCTGCACTCGGTGGCGACCGGCAACATCCTGCCCGCGTCGATCCCGCTGGTGTGCGTCGACATCAACCCGGCCACGGTGACCAAGCTCGCCGACCGCGGCTCGTCGCAGGCCCGCGGCATCGTCACCGACGTCGGCCTCTTCCTCGAGCAGCTCGCCATCGAGCTCGTCCCCGACTACCGCAACCAGCGCGCCTGACATCCCCGCTGGTCGAGGCGAGCGCACGCTGGTCGAGGCAGCCCACCCGCTGGTCGAGGAGCGAGCGAAGCGAGCGTCTCGAGACCCTACTTCGACAAGTGCAGGTTGTCCGGCGGAACGTAGACGTTCTTCTCCATCACGTAGTCGGACTTCAGGCACGCCGGGCTCCCGTTGAACTCGAGGTCACCGACGACGATCAGCGACTGGTTGGTGCGCGCGCACCCGTTGCCGTCGTACCTCATGTTCGCGGACAACGCGTAGATGGTGCCGACGTACGACGCGGTGCCCGACCCGCTGATCTCGAGGTCCCGGTTGTTCAGCCGGTCATACGCGATCGCCAGGCCGGCGGTCGGTCCGGTCGTCGGCGCCACGATGTGGATGTTGCCGTTGCCGCCGGCGTCGAGCCAGCCGCCGTTCTGCGCAGGCGGGTTGCACGGCGTGGGTGCGGTGGAGGAGCCGCACGTGAAGTAGAGCGTCACCCCGGACGTCGCGTCGAGGCTCGACGAGGCCCGAGAAGTCCCACTGCCCGGTGATCACGTAGAGACCGGGTTGCAGGACGCAGGTGCTGTTGCCGAAGTTGTTCGCACCGTAGATCCCTGGACCGTGCGTGGCGCCGGTGCCGCAGGGATCCGTCTTCGCGGTCATCGCACTGAAGTCACTCGGCAGCGGGTACTTCGCCAGCGGGTCGTAGACAGGGGGCTGACCCACCAGCGGGTCGGGGGTGTAGCCGTCCAGCGGACCGGTGGCGGTGCCCTCCACCGAGATGATCCCGTCGGTGGAGACCAGTCCGTTGTTCTGGATGTTGACGCTGCCGTTGATCGAGACGTCCCCGCCGGAGATGAAGGCGTCACCGTTCTGGAAGTCGTGGTAGCCGTCGCCGACGACGCAGAGACCGCAGTTGGCGGCCCCGCCGAGGCGGATCGACGCCTGCGCCTGGGCCGAGATGTTCACGTTCGTGACGCCGAAGACCGCCCCGAAGACCAGGTTGACGCCGCGGACCGGCGCCACGACCCGCACCTTCGTGGGCTGCGTGGCGTCGTCGAACGAGATGCACGGGGTGGCCGGATCCTGATAGGTCAGCGCCCCCGGATCCGTGCAGGTGGCCCAGTCGCCCGTCTGGACGCCGTAGTTCTTGAGGGCGTAGTTCTTCGCCGCGACGATGGCACCGGGCACGTCGGCCGTCTGCGTGCCGGAGAGGTAGAGAGCGTTGCCGGCCGCGAGCGCCGACGCGTCGGACGCGGCCTGTGCCTCGCCCCGTACGACGCGCGCCTGGCCGAGGTCGGCGACCAACGCGGCGATGCCGAACAGCATCACCGTCATGACAGCGACGAGGATCGCGACCGCACCGTGCTCGTCACGACGGCGATCTCGCCACCGATCGGCTAGGCGCACCATGTCCACGACGCCCCGGCCGGCAGCACTTCGGCGCCGCCGGTCTCCGTCTGACGAGGTGCCGCCACCTCGATCGACATGCGCGACGACCAGCGGATCATGCGGTCCTCGGGCAGCGGCACGAGGCCGGGAAGCCGATCGGCCTTGATCATCCCGCAGACGACGAGCTCCTGGCCGCGCACCCAACCGCCGGGAAGCACGACCTTGATGTAGGTGTCACCGGTCATGGCGTTGACGTCCGCCTCAGCGCGGCACATCAGTTCCTTGATGTTGGTGGAGGGGGTCGATCGCGTAGGTCATGCCGCAGCTCGACTGGTCGCCGTAGTTCTCGACCACGCCCTGCCGCGACGCCTCACGCAGGCCCTGCCGGAGGTTGAGCGAGTCGTTGAACCACAGCCCGTAGGTGAGCGTGCCGAAGAGGACGGCGAAGACGATGGGCGACACGAGGCCGAACTCGAGCGCGGCGGCACCGCGCTCTCGGCGCTTGGAGCTGACTCGCCTGAACAGTGAGGGGCGAAGCATGGGCTTCACGCAAATCCTCCTCGATCGGAGCAAATCCCCCCTCCGATGGAAGTAACGGAACCTGCACGAGGCAACTGAACGGTTGAGAGCCAAGACCACCCGTTGTGGCGGCCGATGTAGTCCGAATGGCCTAGACCAGTGGTCTACCTCAGGTCGAGCGTCGCCAGGACGGGCCGGTGGTCGCTGGCCTCAGCAAGCCGCGCGGCCGAGACCCCGGGGTCACCGTGCTCGAGCACGTCGACCTGACCACGAACCAGGAGCGCGTCGATGCGCTTCTCCGGTTCGTCGGCGGGGAACGTGAGCCAGTCCCTCGACCCGTGGTCGACGAACCCGGCCGCCCGGAGCCGCTCCCACGAGGGACCGCTCGGCGGTTCGTTGAGGTCGCCGGCCACCACGACAGGTCCGCGTAGTCCTCGAGCGACGGCGATGACTCGCTCGACCTCGCGGAGCCGCCGCTCTCGGTCGAGGCTCAGATGGCACGCGACGACTCCCAGCAGACGGCCGCCGACCCGCAGCTGCGCCCAGGCGATGCCGCGCCGCGGCTGGAACAAGGGCTGCCGGAGCACCTCGGACCCCGAGGACTTGACCGCAACGCCGGGCGCCACCGCGATCATGTTCGACCCCGCCGGACGACCGCCGGCGACCAGGCGCATCCCCCACTCATCGGTCAGGCGACGACACTGTCGCTTCCAGAGCAGGATCTGCTTGGGGCTCTCGTTGACCAGGAGCACGTCCGGCCGAGCGTCACGGATGACGCTGTGCAGAGCCGAGCCCTTTCGGCCGCCCATGAAGATGTTGTAGGTCATCACCCTTGCCCGAGTCACGGCCGCGATCCTGCCATGCTTCGTGACTCACGCGTCTCGAAAACCCCGCTGCCGGACAGCGACCGCCACCAAGGACCAGTAGAGGCCTGGATCAGGGAGCCTCGAGAAGCACCCATCGGTCGTCGCGAGCGATCTCCCGCCAGTTCAGGCGTCTCCATCATGGCGAAAGCCAACGGACCGCCCTCGCGCAGCAAGGCGGCACGAGCGTCAGTCTTCTGGATGAAGTCCTGCCATCCCGGCTCGAGGTCACGCGCCGAGCGGTAGTCACGCATGTAGGCCAGCGTGTAGGCGTCGAACATCCCGTCCATGGTCGGTTGGAGCTCGCGGGAACCTCCACTCAAGCCAGGAACCGCTTGTCCCGTCGACCATCACCGCCGACCCGTCGGGCAGGGCGGCCAGCTCCGTGGCGAATCCGTCCGGGACGTTCTTCGGAGCGGCGGCAGTGTGCGGCACGACGAAACCCAGCAAGACCAGCGCAGGCGACCGTTGAACCCACGACACCGCAGATCTCTCCCTTCGCAGGGCGTCGGGGACGGTTACCGATGACCTCTTGAAGAGCACGCGCGAGAAGCGGAGCCGCGATCACCGCTCCGAGCGAAACCGTCCTCACGGCGTAAGCGGTGAGCGCTGCAGCGATCAGCAGGAGCAGCAGCGAGGTCCAGGAGACGCCGCCTCGTCTTGCCCAGATCACGATCAGCAGAGCCAGCATCGACGCCCCGACCACGGCGGGCATGGCGTGAAAGGACGTGGCGCCCCATTCGCCGATGAAAGAGCTTCGTTCCGAAACGGCGAGTTGGGTGCCGAGCAGAGCTGGCCCGATCGGGGTCACGCAGGCGGCGACGAGCGACAACACAGGCACCGCGAAGAAGGAGAGGCTCGTGCGTCGGTCGAGGCGGCGGTCAAGCAGCAGCCCCACACAGAAGACCACACCGATCAGCACGCCGACCGACCAGAACCCGTGCGCGGTGGCCCACACCCAGGTCAGCGGCACGAGCCACCACGGCGCTCGGAGGTTGCGTGCAGCTTGCAGCCAGGCGGAGACCGTGACACCGGCCAGGATCAGGCTGACGACCTGCGGCCTGGCCGAGATCGAGGCGCTCGCTGCGAACACGACCGCTGCAGTCACCAGGACGGCGGGCATCGGCGCGCTCTCACGTCGGCAGACGAAGTAGACCGTGACGACCAGGATCAGATACAACAGCCCGAACAGCCAGGCGACCCCCGGGAGCCCGAACCAGTCCTCGAACCCCGCTGCGAGCATCTGCACCGACCACTGTGTCGGCACCCAGTCTGCTGACGCGAACCGCGAGAGACTGCCTGGGTCGCGCAGCGACCAAGGCCCGAGCAGCTCGTGCCCGATCCGCAGATGGAACCACGTGTCCGGGTTCGATAGCGGCGCCGACGCGACCCGCACGATCAGTAACAGTAGTGCGCCCAACGCCACCCAAGGCACGACCCGGACGGCAGATTCAACGAAGCCACCGTCCTGCTCCGTCCGCGCCACATCGGTCTCCAAAATCACCACGGGGCAAGTATGCGCAGGACAGCGTTCCGAACCCGGACAGGACGTGCCGCGTCACGGCAACGAGGACCGAGCTAATTCGGCCGCTCCTATGAACCCGGCGTCGGGACCGAGCGCGGCTCGCAGAATGGGTGGGGCGACGCGATACCCCGCCCCAGGAAGTCTGTCCAGGAAAGCTGATCGCGTCGGTCCCAGCAGTAGCTCGTCCGCGTCGGAAAGCCCTCCCCCAATCACGACGAGCTCCGGGTCGAATGCTGACACAAGTCCTGCGAGCCCAACGCCGAGCCAACTTCCGACCTCCAAGAACGCTTTGAGGGCCCATACCTCACGCGATGCGGCTGCCCTCGTGATCTCCTGTCCTGTCACATTCGATGACGCACCAGCCGCCTGCGCGGCCCGCACAAGCGCCTTGCCGCTCGAGTACTGCTCCCAACACCCGCTCCGGCCGCATTCACAAGGTCGACCGCCAGGCACCACCTGCATGTGCCCGAACTCGCCGGCGAAGCCCTGGGCGCCTCGGAAGACCTGCCCGTCAACGACCATGGCTCCCCCGATACCGGTGCCAAGTGTCACGCACAGCACTTGGCCATGACCTCGGCCGGCACCGAACCGCATCTCCGCGAGGGCGGCGGTGTTCGCGTCGTTGTCGACCGCGACAGGGATCCCAAGCCGTGCGCTCAGCACCTCCTGCAACGGTTCATCGCGCCAGGCGAGATGCGGCGCGAAGCGGACGGTCCCCTGTCGGTTCACGAACCCCGCCGCTCCCACTCCGACGGCCGCAACTTCGTAAGTCTGCCGCTAGATCGCCGACGGCTGCAGGCGATCAGACTCCTCGACCACCGTGGGCTCCGTGCTCCTTGTCGGGGGTGTCGCGCCGAGTGCGCGCGAGCACGGCACCGTCTGCGCCAACGACTCCTGCAAGCAGCTTCGTGCCGCCGACATCGACTCCGACCGTGAGGGTCACCGTCATCCCTTCTTAATGACCCAGATGGGTCATCTTCGACCATTCAGTCCATCTCATGACCAAGCCAGGCCATACTCAATTATCGGTGGAGTCGGAGGAACAAGCATGATGAATGGCGCAGCGCGCTCGTCGGTGTTTCGACGTCGTGCGGACCAGCGCGGAGCGTCAGCCGTCGAGTTCGCACTTATCTCCCTGCCGTTGATGACGCTGATGTTGGGCATGCTCCAGTACGGGTGGTACTTCTTCTCGGCACAGAGCGCGAGTTCAGCTGCCCGCGAGTCAGCGCGGCGTTTGGTCGTTGGCGACTGTCAGACGGGAAGCACTGCCGAGACTTACGCTCGCAACCAAGCAAACCTGACTTCCCTTACTCTGACGTTCGGTTCGCCAGGCGGGACGACAACAACGCTGGCAAGCGGCACAAACGGTGTTCTCCCCGCCGTCGGCGCCACGTTGCGCGTGATCGTCAACGTGGATGGATCCGTGCTCAATTTCCTGCCAATCCCGAACGGCGGCCAGGTCCAGAAGGTCGTGGACGCACGCGTCGAAGACCGGACAGCTGGAGGGTCGCCATGCCCGTAGCAAAGCAACACGCAAGGGGCGAGCAGGGAGCGGTGGCGATCATGGTTGCCATCACCAGTGTTGGCCCTCATCGGGCTGGCGGCAATGGTCGTGGACCTGGGCAACGCGTTCGTCCAACGACGCGATATTCAGGCCCAAGCTGATTTCTCTGCGCTCGCTGGCGGCGCCTCGAACTACCAGGATCCAAGACCGCGCCGACCCTTCTGTGGTCGACGCCGCCAATTACCTGAATCTCAACGCTCGGTGGAACGGCTCAAGTAACCGCTGGCCGGCTTGGTGGACGGTGATGCGGCAAACGGCGAAGCCTACTTCCCCAACGCTGACACGATGCGCGTGGTGCGCGCCGACCGCTCGTGTCGACTTCGGACTTGGCGAGTGTTCTCGGGGCGCAGTTCGTGGATGTCGCGGCAGAAGCGACGGTGGGCGCGTTCAGCGGGGGAAACGTCATGCCGGTGTACGCATTCAAAGGGTGCGACTACGGGCCGCAGACGATTCTGGCTGACTCCACGGATACTTACGGACGCGTCCCTGCAACACTGAGTGCCCCCGGCGACAGCGGCGCGGGCACAGTCGCAGAAGACAGTGTTACGCATGGTGTCAGCCCCCGCTCGTGTTCCGCTACTCGCTGTCGGGACCGCCCTACCCAGTGCTTCAGATCGACGGCAGCAGCCTGAATGGCACAACGCACGTCGGCTTCTTCAGACGGCCAGCGCCGGCACGGTGGTGTCTGCGCCACGACTCACCGAGTCGAACAGTCAGGTCACCGTGGAGGTTCCAACTGCAGTTACTTCAGTGGAGACGCAGTGGTTCGTGCGAGTGTCCAAGAGCGGAGCCACTGGCCCCTGGTCCTCTGTGGCGGCAGACAAGATTGCGGCCATTGGAGTCGGCAGCGCGCCAGTGGAGTGCGATGACGACTCAAGCGACGGCAACTTCGGAATGGCTGTCCTTCCCCGTCCCGGACGATACAACGGTAAACAACGACGCAAGAGGTTCGCGAAGAACGTGGCTGTTGGGTCCGTCAGTCAGATCTGCTCCCCTACGCCGTCGGGCGACGTGGAAGTGCAACGGACTGCCTCACCCTCCGTACATCGACCCGCCGGCCGAAGACGGTAACTGTGTTGACACCGAGACTGGTGTGCCAGAGCACTGCCACCGAAGGATTCGTGACTGGCAGACTCGAGTTGGGGCATGCCCAAAGGCAAACTCGACGCCGACACGGCCTCGCTGTGCGGCGGTTCCCGGGTGAACTTCGGGCATCTCAGGGAAGTATGATCAACGACGACTCCCTGACATGCTTCTTCACCAACTCGACCGTAACGGTCGAAGACATTTCTCGAAGCAACTACGCCGGTCCCGAGTGTGCTGTCCTCAGGATATCTTCAGCTCGCCGCGATTCATCTGGCAGCCAGTGTTCGTCAAGGAACCCGACAACCGGTGGCTCAGATCGGTACACGATCGTCGACTTCAGGCCAGGGTTCATCACCGACCAGGAACTCGGCGCAAGACTGGGCGGTGCCATCGAGCGAACTCTCCACCAACAATGGGATCACTCTTACGACGAACCCAGGTAGTCCGCGAGTGGCCACTGTGCGCGCCATCCTCTTCGACGTCGATGCCTTGCCCAAGACGTTTGATGGACAGCCCGTCACACCGTACCTAGGGGTCGGCACTCCCATCATCCGCTTGATCAATTGATCAGGTGTAGCCGAGCGAGGTCGGCAGCGCCGATCAGGCCGGCGTCGTTGCCGAGCTGGGCCGGACGGATCGCGAGCTCGGGGCGGTAGTCCCTCCCCGTGAGGTTGCCCCGGAAGTGCTCCCGGATCGGGTCGAGCAGGAGGTCGCCGGCCTCGGACACTCCCCCGCCGATGACGACGACCCCGGGATCGAGCACGGCGGCCAGTGAGGCGATCCCCTCGCCCAGCCACTTCCCCAGCAGGGCGAGCCGCGCGACGGCGAACGGGTCGCCCTTCTTCGCCGCCTCGGTGATCATCGGGCCCGAGATCGCCGCGGGATCACCACCGGCGAGGTCGACCAGCGCTCGCGCAGCCTCGTCGTCCCGGGCGCTCTCCCGGGCGTCGCGGACGAGCGCGGAGCCGCTGGCGTACTGCTCCCAGCAGCCCCGGTTGCCACACGGGCAGGGCCGACCGTCCGGCACGACTCGCAGGTGGCCGATCTCCGCAGCCACGCCGAACGCACCCCGGTGCAGCCGGCCGTCCAGCACGATCCCACCCCCGACGCCCGTCCCGACCGTGACCAGCAGGGAGTCGTCGGCGTCGGCTGCGGCGCCGAAGGCGAACTCGCCCCAGGCTGCCGCGGCGGCGTCGTTCTCGATGACGACCGGCAGGTCGAGCCGGCGCTCGAGCTCGTCCTTGAGCGGTTCGTTGCGCCACGCCAGGTTGGGCGCGAGAAGCACGGTCGACCGGGCGGCATCGACGAACCCGGCGGCGCCGACCCCGACCGCCTCGACGGCGTGGTTCGCGGCGAGCTCGCGGACGATCTCGGCGATGGTCTCCTCGATCGCCTCGGTGTCCGATGCCGGTGACTCGCGGCGCACCCGCTCGAGGATCGTGCCCTTCTCGTCGACCACGCCGGCGGCGATCTTGGTGCCGCCGACATCGACCCCGACCGTCAGCCCCATCAGTCGTCCTCCCACTCACCGTCGTCGGACAGGTCGATGCGCTCCACGGGCTCCTCGGATCGTCGAAGACGCTCCGTCAGCCACGTGCGTGGCCATCACCCCGGCTGCCGCCTGGAGCAGGGACGACGCAGCCGTGGTCAGGTGCTGCTTGACCTCGGGGCTCGTCGCCCGGACCGCCGCGATCATCCGGCAGACCGGGCAGTAGGTGCAGTCCTGACCGCCGGTGGCGATGTGCTCGTTGACGGTCTGGAGCAGGCCACCTGCCCCTGCAGCAGCCGCACCGGCGGACTCGGCGTACTCGTGCCCGCTCTCCTTCGCCCACTCCTGGAGCGCCTGGAGCAGCTTGACGGCCTCGTCCCCCACGCTGCCCACCGGCGGCGGGGTGCCACCCGACTCGCTCATCGTGCCTCCGAGGTCTGCTCATCGCGCCATGTCGATCTCCGCGCGGAACCGGACCTGCAGCGCGCCTTCCTCGATCCGAGCCCCGCTGACCTTGTGCCGGTGCAGCGCCGCAGGAAGGGCAAGCAGCCGACGGTAGGACCCTACGGTGACGACGAGCTCGTCCCCGTGCCTGGCCAGGTCGATGTCGGACTTCTCGACGAACGGCAGGGCGATGCGCAGCGTGGCCCCGGTCGGCGTCCGGGTGATGGTCAGCGGACCGTCGCCGGTCGGCGCCGCGAGCGGGTCGTCGCCGCCGTACGCCGCCGCGGCGAACTCCCGTAGCGCCTCCACGCCCACCGGCTCCGAGGACCGGTAGGACGAACGCCAGATCGGAAGGCCCACGAACGAGTGCTCCACGTCGCGGAGGACGTTCGCTTGTGCGTCGACCCATTGCTCGCGCCACGCGTCCGCGCCCTCGGCCGGGAACACCCGGTTGGCGATCACGCCGTCCACGCGGTAGCCGAACAGGGACAGCGTGGTGAGCGACCTGCGCGCTTCGGCGACAACGACGTTCTCCGGGGTGAGGACGAGCCGGACGCTCGCATCGGGGCCGGTGAGGATCTGTTGCACGTGCTCGAGGTCCTTGTGTAGCCGCTCGATCGCGTCGAAGACGGTGTCGTGCGGCATCGGGACGCCCGCGGCCTTCGCCAGCACCGGCCGAAGGGCCTTCACGATCCGGCGTTCCGCGGGAAAGACCCGGTCCATGTACCAGCCGAGCGCCTCGGGCAGGGCAAGGAGGCGCAGGGTCTCGGCGGTCGGCGCGCAGTCGACGACCACGACGTCCCACTCCCCCGAGATCACCTGCGTCCGCAGCTCGAGCAGCGCCAGCACCTCCTCGGCGCCCGGGATGACGGTGAGCTCCTCGGCAGTGATCGGGTCGACGCCTGCGGCGTCCAGGACCGCGAGGAGGTAGCCCTGGATGTCGGCCCAGGACCTCTCGAAGCGGCGCTGCGCATCGACCTGCTGGACGAACAGATGGTCCGCGACCTTGGTCGGCTCGGCGCCGATGCGGACCCCGAAGGCGTCGGCCAGTGAGTGGGCGGCGTCCGTGGACAGCACCAGCGTGCGCTCACCCCGGGAGGCTGCCGTGACAGCCGTCCCCGCAGCAGCGGTGGTCTTGCCGACCCCGCCCTTGCCGGTGAAGAGGATGATCCGCAAGGGTCAGCCGAGCGACTCGACGCGCTTCTTGAGCCCCTTGAGCGCGGTGTCGATGATGACCTTCTCGGCCTTGCGCTTGAGCATGCCGATCATCGGGATCGAGATGTCGACGGCCAGCCGGTAGGTCACCTCGGTGCTCCCGTCGCCTCGGTCGACGAGCTCATAGGCGCCGTCCATCGCCTTGAGCATCTTGCCCTCGACGAGCGTCCAGGTGACCGCGTCGTCGCCCTTCCAGTCGTAGGCGAGGGTGTAGGAGTCCTTGATCGGGCTCGCGTCGAGCTCGAAGTGCACCTTGTCCGGGCGATCACCGGCGCCGGGATCGACCACTTCGGCGGACTTCACGCCCTGGGCCCAGGTCGGGTAGGAGTCGAAGTCAGCGATCACCGACATGATCGTGGCCTGGTCCGCGGCAATCACGATGCTCGAGGTGGTCTGTTCTGCCATGTGAAGGGGCCCTCAATCCGTTCGATCCTGTGGTCGTGAGCGTATCCGATGGCCTGGTCCACTTGATCGGGCCTGCCGTGGCCGTCCCGGACGCGGCTGAGCGGTACCGTCCACGCAGGTGATTCAGCCGGACACATGGAAGGTAGGCGCGTGAGGGAATACTCCACCCCCCTCGACGTCGAGGTCCCGACCTCGGGGAGGCTCACCGACGACATCGTCGCCAACGCTGCCGAGCACCCCGACTCGATTGCCTTCCGCCGTCGGGTCGGGACCTCGTGGGAGCCGGTCACCGCAACACAGTTCCACCTCCAGGTGCGCGAGGTCGCCAAGGGACTCATGGCCGCCGGCATCGAGACTGGTGACCGTGTCGCCTTGCTCTCCCACACGCGCTACGAGTGGACGCTCCTCGACTACGCGATCTGGTACGCCGGTGCCGTCACCGTGCCGATCTACGAGACGTCCTCGCCGGCCCAGCTCGAGTGGATCCTGTCCGACTCCGGGGCCGCCGCCATCGTGGTCGAGTCACCGCGACACTCCGCCCGGTTCGAGGAGGCTCTTCCCCGGCTGGAAGACCTGAGGCACATCTGGACCATCGACGAAGGAGCCGTCGCGGAGCTCAGCCGCCTCGGCCAGCTCATCAGCGACGAGGACCTCGACCGGCGTCGGTTCGAGGTCACGCCGGAGTCGGCAGCCACCGTCATCTACACGTCCGGCACCACCGGGCTCCCCAAGGGTTGCACCCTGACCCACGGCAACTTCATGTTCGAGCTTGCGGTCGCACTGGAGGCCCTCGACGACCTGTTCACGGCCGACGAGTCCTCCACGTTGCTGTTCCTCCCGCTGGCCCACGTCTTCGCGCGCGTCATCCAGATCGGATGCGTGAGGGCCCGCGTCTGTCTAGCCCACTCCCCGGACGTGCAGAACCTGGTGGGCGACCTGGGTGAGTTCCGCCCGACCTTCATCCTGGCGGTGCCCCGTGTGTTCGAGAAGGTCTTCAACACCGCCTCCCAGAACGCTCGGATCGACGGGAAGGGCGCCATCTTCGACAAGGCGGCCGACACCGCCATCGCTTACAGCCGAGCGCTCGACGGGGGACGCCTCGGCCCCCTCCTGCGCGCCCGCCATGCGTTGTTCGACCGGCTCGTCTACGGCAGGATCCGGGCCGCTCTCGGCGGGGCCTGTGAGTACGCCGTGTCCGGCGGCGCGCCGCTCGGTGAACGGCTTGGACACTTCTACCGCGGCATCGGCATCACGGTGCTGGAGGGGTATGGACTCACCGAGACCACGGCTGCAGTCACCGTGAACCGGCCAACATCCTCTCGCGTGGGCAGCGTGGGGCAGCCCCTTCCCGGAACGACCCTCCGCGTCCAGGCCGACGGGGAGCTGCTGGTGCGCGGCGGCCAGGTCATGCGTGGCTACTGGAACAACTCCGACGCGACCAACGAGGTGCTCGATGCCGACGGTTGGCTGCACACCGGCGACCTCGGCGAGATCGACGACGAAGGCTTCGTGCGGATCACCGGACGCAAGAAAGAGATCCTCGTGACCGCAGGCGGCAAGAACGTCGCGCCCGCGCCTCTCGAGGACATGATCAGGGCGCACTACCTCGTCAGCCAGTGCCTGGTGGTCGGAGATGGCCGGCCGTTCATCGGGGCCTTGGTGACGCTCGACCCCGATGCCGCGTCCCGCTGGGCCGAGCAGCACGACAAGCGAGCGGACCTGTCGGACCTCTCCGAGGATCCCGATCTGCAAGCCGAGATCCAGGCAGCCGTGGACGAGGCGAACAAGGCCGTGTCCCAGGCGGAGTCGGTGCGCAAGTTCGTCGTACTCGACCGGGACTGGACCGAGGAGACCGGAGAGCTCACCCCCAGCTTGAAGGTCAGGCGCAACGTTGTCCTCCGAGCGGCCCGGGAAGACGTGGATCGTCTTTACCAGCAATGAGATGGACACGCGGCATTTCTGGTATTTCCGAGACGTCAGGGCGGGTTTGTATAACGCTTGACCCAGTGCTTGAGGAAGCCCTCCGGAACGAGTGACCCCGCCGCTCCATGTGCGGGGGAGCATCTGCGTCTCGGAGGCCGAGTAGACAGGTCTAGGCATGGGACGCAGAACGGTTCTTCTCATCGTGGCGGCACTGATCGCTGCTTTGGGCAGCGCGATGGTCTTCCTGTACGTCCGTGGCGCAGATGACCGGGCAACGGAGGCCCAGGCGCCGGTCCAGGTGCTCAAGGCAGTCGCCCAGATCAGTCCAGGCGAGACTCTCGACCAGGCCCAGGCGGCCGGCAAGCTCGAGCTCGGCAGCGTTCCTCGCGCTCAGGTCCTCCCTGGTGCCGTGAACTCGATCGAAGGCATCGGGTCCCAGGTCGCACTCTCGTCGGTCTTCCCCAACGAGCAGATCATTTCCGGGAAGTTCGGTTCGCAAGGTGACCAGGAACTGCTGACGCTCCCGGACGGACAGATCGCAATCTCGGTGACGCTCTCCGACACCGGTCGCGTGGCCGGCTTCGTGGTGCCCGGTGACGATGTCGCGATCTTCCTGAACGGCGAGATCGGCGGCGGGAACACCGGCGTCCGGCTCCTGCTCCCCCGCGTCAAGGTGATTGCGATCGGCAGCACGACCGTCATCTCGACGACGACGACCAACCCCGAAGGTGCGCAGACCACCGAGCAGCTGCCTCGGACTCTCTTCACCCTCGCCGTCGAGCAGAAGGACGCAGAGAAGATCATGCTGGCCGCCACGACCGGTGAACTCTCCTTCGGCTACCTGAACGACAAGTCCGAGGTCAAGCCCGGCCCGGGCACCACCACCGACACCCTCTTCCGGTGACCGCCGATGCCCATCATCGTTGAGAACAACCCGAGCAACGCCGAGCTGTTCACGTCGGTCACGGGCCCGTCATCCCAGGTCGTCGGAAGTCTCGAGGAACTGAAGCACACGCTCTCCTCAGCCCCGGACGAGTACGCCCTGGTCCTCGGCCCGGGTGTCGACCTCGAGGCGGCCGCGGCTCTAGCCGACATGCTCCGAGTCACCCGACCGGCGACGAGCGTCATCCTGATCCGTCGTCGCGTCGACACCAGCGTGCTCGCGGAAGCTCTCCGCTCCGGCATGCGCGAGGTCGTCGAGGAGCGCGACCTCACCGGTCTCGGGTCTGCGGTCGGGCGGGCCAAGCAGGTTTGGCAGGCGCTCAACGGTCCGATCAGTGCCTCCGGGTCAGGACCGCTGGGACAGCTCGTCACAGTGTTTTCGCCCAAGGGCGGCGTCGGCAAGACAACCCTGGCGGTCAACCTCGCGATCGCCCTCGCGGACAAGGGCAACAAGCGTGTCTGCGTGGTCGACCTCGACCTCGGCTTCGGCGACATCGCGATCACCCTGCAGCTGATTCCCGCGCGCACAATGGCCGACGCGGTGCACTTCGAAAGCGGACTGGAGTTCAGTGTCCTCGAGCCGCTGCTGACGCCCCACAGCACCGGCATCACCGCGCTGGTGGCACCAGTCCAGCCGGATGCCCGGGACTCGATCCCGGCCGCGATGGTGGGACGCATCCTGGGCATGCTCAAACAGAACTTCGACTACGTCGTGGTGGACACCGCGCCGACCTTCGACGAGTTCGTGCTGCAGGCGTTCGACGAGACCGACACTCTGCTCCTGGTCACGACGCTGGACGTGCCCACGCTGAAGAACGTCAAGATCGCGGTCGAGACCCTTGACCTGCTCAACTTCCCGAAGGCGCGCCGTCGGCTCGTGCTCAACCGCGCCGACGACAAGGTCGGGCTCACGTCCGAAGAGGTCGAGGGCACCCTCGGGATGAAGATCGACGCCGCCATCCCAACCTCGTCCCAGGTGGCGAACGCCACCAACAGCGGCGAGCCGATCACCAGCGCGATCCCGAAGCATCCGGTCAGCGTGGCCGTGATGAACCTGGGCCGCTCACTCGCCGCACCGAGTAGCACCGAGCCCACCAAAGAAGCCTCCGCACGCGTCCGCCGCCCCCAAGCGGGGACTCCTCCGAAGGAACAGTAGGTAGCCATGAGCAGTCTCGCCGACCGGTTGGCCGCCGCCTCGCGCGACCGCGCCGCCACGCCCACCTCTCAGAGCGCTCTCACGACGACGGGCGACCGGCCCAGCAAGGACGCCCAGAAGGAGGATGCGTTCCGGGAGCTCAAGGCGCAGGTTCACAACCGCCTTCTGCAGCAGCTCGGCCCCAAGCTGTACGACGCCGACCTGACTCAGTCCGAGCTCGAGCGCATGGTCCGCGGAGCCCTGCAGGACGCGATGCAGGAGGAGGACGTCCTCCTCACGCCCGCGGACCGGACCCGCATCTCCCAGGAGATCGCCGACGACATCCTCGGCTACGGGCCGATCGAACCCTTCCTGCGCGACCCCGACCTGACCGAGGTCATGGTCAACGGCCCCGACAGCATCTGGATCGAGCGCAGCGGGCGGCTGCAGAAGGTCGAGGGCCGTTTCACCGACGAGGCACACCTGCGGCGCACGATCGACAAGATCGTCTCCCGGATCGGCCGCCGCGTCGACGAGTCCAGCCCCATGGTGGACGCTCGCCTCCCCGACGGCAGCCGTGTCAACGCCGTCATCCCCCCGCTCGCCATCGACGGCTCGCTGCTCACCATCCGCAAGTTCTCCGCGGACCCCTACACCTCTGACGACCTGGTCGCCTTCGGCACCTACTCCCAGCGCACCGCCGACTTCCTCGCGGCGTGCGTGAAGGGCAAGCTCAACATCATCGTCTCGGGCAGCACCGGCGCCGGAAAGACGACGACCCTCAACGTGCTGTCCTCGTTCATCCCCCACGACGAGCGCATCGTCACGATCGAGGACGCCGCCGAGCTCCAGCTTCACCAGGACCACGTCCTGCGACTGGAGTCCCGCCCGGCCAACATCGAGGGCAAGGGCGAGGTCGACATCCGCGACCTGGTCAAGAACTCGCTGCGCATGCGGCCCGACCGCATCGTCGTCGGCGAGGTCCGCGACTCCGCCGCTCTGGACATGCTTCAGGCCATGAACACCGGCCACGACGGATCGATCTGCACGGTCCACTCGAACGGTCCCCGCGACACCCTGGCCCGCATCGAGACCATGGTGCTGATGGCCGGCATGGACCTGCCGATCCGCGCCATCCGCGAGCAGGTCGCCTCCGCCGTCGACGTGATCGTCCACCAGAGCCGCCTTCGCGACGGTTCGCGCCGGATCACCCACGTCACCGAGGTCGAGCGGATGGAGGGCGACGTGATCACCCTCCAGGACATCTTCGTCTACGACCACTCCATGGGATTCGACGAGAACGGCAAGAGCCTCGGTCGCCTCCGGGCCACCGGACTGCGTCCGAAGTTCCTCGACAAGCTCGCGCACGTCAACGTCAAGGTCGACCCCATGCTCTTCGCCATGGACGGAATGTGACTGTGCTCCGCGCGACGAGATCCAACAGGGGACGCCGGTCCCTCATCGTCGGCTGCCTGCTGGCGGTCGCGGGGACGACGGCCTTCGCCGCGCCTGCGTACGCCGCCGAGGGCAGCATCGACCACGTCGAGCGCGACGGGGACGTCATCCAGGTCCTCTACTCCCTGCCCGGTGCCGGCGATGTCGAGCCCGACCTGGACACGCTGTCGGTCTCGTTGAACGGCACCCAGCTCACCACGGATGCCGAGCTCGCCACCGACGCAGCAACGACACTTCGTCGCACGACGGTTCTGGCGATCGATGTCAGCAACAGCATGCGCGAGGACAACCGTTTCGGAGAGGCTCAGCTCGCAGCCAAGGCGTTCCTCGATGCGGCACCTGATGACCTGTACGTCGGCATCGTCACCTTCTCCGACGAGGTCACGGTTGCGCAGTCACCGTCACTCGATCGCGCTGCGTCTGCGGAGGTGATCAACGGGCTCACCCTGTCGAAGCAGACTCGGCTGCACGACGGCCTGCTCGAAGCTCTGAGCGTCAGTGGCGACGAGGGCTCTCGGAGCCTCCTAGTCCTCTCGGACGGGCGAGACACCTCCACACGGAGGTGAGTACGGTCACCGACAGCATCGGCGCCGCGGACGTCAAGGTAGACGTGGTGGCGCTCGGTCTCTCCGAGGAGGACACCGCGGTTCTGCAGCAGTTCGCCGATGCCGGCAACGGTTCGGTGATCAGCGCTGACGACCCCGCGGCGCTGACCGAGGTCTTCGCCAGCGAGGCCGAGGCCATCGCGCGTCAGATCCTGATCTCCGCGACCCCTCCGGCCGACGACGTCAAGGAAGGCACCCTGGCCGTCACCGTCGATGCCGGCGGAGAGACCTACTCCGACACCGCCTTCGTCAACGTGGCCGCTGCGGCCGGGCCCCGAGAAGCAGACGCCCGCGCACGGAGCTCGTGCCGGTGAAGCAGGACGGTTTCCAGGTGTCGGAGACCATGATGCTCGGCGGCATCGCTGCTGCGGGCATCGGACTCCTCATCCTGCTTGTTGGGCGTCCTCGGCGTCTTCGGCGCGCGGCAAGCGCCGAGACCGTCGAGGACCGCATCTCGGCCTACACCCGCAAGGGTTCCAAGAAGCTCGCGCCGTCGCGGCAGCCCCAGCCTCAGCAGGGCGTCACGGCGCAGGCCGTCGGCATCGCGGAGAAGGCGCTGAGCGGGAATGTCGGTTTCGCCGAGCGTCTCGGTGACAAGCTCGAGGCTGCTGGCATGTCGCTCAAACCCGCGGAATGGCTGCTCGCTCACGCCGGCATCGCCTTCCTCGCCGGTCTCGTCGCGCTCTTGCTCAGCTCGGGCAACGTCTTGATCATGCTCGTCGGCTTGCTGGTCGGTCGTCATAGTTCCCTGGGCATACCTGTCGTTCAAGACCGGTCGGCGCATCAAGGCGTTCAAGTCAGGACTGGCCGAGACGCTTCAGCTCATGGCAGGCAGCCTCTCGGCTGGCCTCTCCCTGGCGCAGTCCGTGGACACCGTGGTCCGCGAAGGGTCGGACCCCATCGCCGGAGAGTTCCGACGGGCACTCGTGGAGGCACGACTCGGCGTTGAGATCGAGGACGCGCTGAGCGCCGTCGCGGAGCGGATGAAGAGCGTCGACTTCGAGTGGGTGGTCATGGCCATCCGGATCCAGCGCGAGGTCGGCGGCAACCTCTCCGAGCTGTTGACCAAGGTCGCCGCGACCATCCGTGAGCGGGAGTACCTCGAGCGTCAGGTGCTGGCTCTGTCGGCGGAGGGTCGGCTGTCCGTCTGGATCCTCGGCGGGCTGCCTCCCGGCGTTCATGCTCTACCTGCTGATGGCCAACCCCACGTACCTGGAGCCATTGATCAGCTCGATGATCGGCTACATCATGCTTGGGGTGATGGCCGTGTTGCTGACCGTCGGCATCTTCTGGATGAAGAAGCTCGTGAAGGTGGACGTCTGACATGGAGACCGCATCGATCTTTCTCGTCGTCGGCATCGTCGGCATCTTCGCCGCGATCATGCTGTCGCTCACCGCAGTCGGCGTCTTCGACAACGAGGCGCGTGGCGTCAGCAAGTCGCTCTCGGTTCTCGAGTCGTTCTCGGCCGCACCGCCGGAGCTTCGCCAGGAGCTCGACCCATCCTTCAACGACCGCGTTCTGACCCCGCTCCTGGACCGGTCGCTGGCGATCGGCAAGAAGCTCACGCCGTCAGACCACGGCGAGCGGATCCGTCAGAGGCTCGAGGTCGCCGGCAACCCATCTGGCTGGACGGTTGACCGCATCACCTCGATGAAGTTCATGGGCTTTGCTGCCGCCCTGGTGCTCAGCCTCGTCGTCACCATGCTGCTTCGGCTTCGGCTTCGCGCCGACCCTGGCCGTATGCGTGCTGGCCTCGGTCGTCGGCTACCTGGCGCCCAACATGTGGCTCTACCAACTCGGCTACGACCGCACCCAGAAGATCCAGAAGGCGATGCCGGACGCGCTCGACCTGCTGACCATCTCGGTGGAGTCGGGTCTCGGTTTCGACGCCGCGCTCTCCCACGTCGCCCGTAACACCGACGGCCCGTTGGCCGACGAGTTCGCCCGCGTCCTCCAGGAGATGCAGATCGGTCTCGGCCGCGGAGCCGCGCTCCGCGCTCTGGGCGAGCGCACCCACGTGCCGGAGCTCAAGGGCTTCGTCGGCGCCATGGTGCAGGCCGATGCCCTCGGCATCCCCATCGCCAACGTGCTCCGAGTGCAGTCGAACGAGATCCGCATCAAGCGTCGTCAGCGAGCCGAGGAGCAGGCACAGAAGGTCGCGGTCAAGATCCTGATCCCGCTGATCTTCTGCATCCTGCCGTGCCTCTTCATCGCCGTGCTCGGACCCGCCGCGATCGGCATCATGGAGTCCTTCTCGGGCAGGATGTGACACGTTTCGAGCGACTGAACCTCTCCAGCCGGGTCTTCTGCATCGCGGCGAATCCTGGGGCTCAGCCTCGCCCTCTTCGACACGGACGCGATCCGCGGCACCATGCTGCTGGCGGCGATCAGTGCGACCGCGATGGCTGCCGACCTGAGCTCACGGCTTCCCCGGACCTGGGTGGCCGTCGTCGAGAGCGTGCTCACCGCGCTCGTCGTCGGTGTGGCTATGCCGGAGGGTCTGGTGCTCCTCCCCTACCTGGTGATCCCGTCTCTGGTGGTGGGGCTGGCTGCGGGCGCCACGCGCCGTCCTCGCGGTCGTCGGCAGTCGAGACGATCGCCTGGGCGCCGTGGTGCTCACCGCCGGGTCCGCGCTCCGAGTTCACGCCGGCTCACCTCCGTCCTGCTCCCATGGCTGATCACATCGCTCGGGGTCGGCCTCCTGTGCGCCTGGCTCCGCGAGATGCGGATCGGCACGCGTGGGTTCCCCGGGGACACCTCCTACGAGTCGGCCCGGCGACTGCTGACGCAGCTGCGCACCGTCGCTCGCCGGCTCTCCTCCGGGCTGGACGCGGTGAGCATGTCCTCGCAGCTGCTCGTCACCGTTCACCAGCACTTGGATGACACGCACAGCGCCGTCTTCGTGCGAACTGAGGGTGGTGTCCTGGCCCCACTGGGATACCGCGGGCCGAGCGCAAAGGAGGTGCTGCTCCCCGAGGGTCGCGTCGTCGACCGGTGCTGGGCCGAGATGGAGCCCGTCCAGGAGCCGCAGGCTTCCGGCGGCTGCAGACCGACGCAACCGGGTCGCGCTTCCGCTGCGCGCCGGTGAGCGGATGATCGGCGTCGTGCTCGCCGACACACCGCAGCCGGTCCCGGCGAAGCTGCTCCACGACCTCATGCCGGAGCTGGACGACCACGCCCTACGCCTCGACACCGCGCTTGCCTTCGACGAGGTCCGCTCCCTGGCCACGATGGAGGAGCGTCAACGCCTCGCGCGCGAGATCCACGACGGCGTCGCCCAGGAGATCGCCTCGCTCGGCTACGCGGTGGACGACCTGGCGGCCACCGCGACCAGCGACGCTCAGCGGACGAAGCTCAGCGCGCTCCGCGGTGAGCTCTCGCGGGTCGTCAGCGAGCTCCGACTGTCCATCTTCGACCTCCGCAGCGAGATCTCCGGCGGCCTCGGCTCTGCCCTGTCGGACTACGTCCGCGAGGTGGGTGCGCGATCCGGAATGACGGTCCATCTGACTCTCGACGAGGCCCCGACCCGACTGCGGTCGGAGGTGGAGACCGAGCTGCTGCGCATCGCCCAGGAGGCGATCACCAACGCGCGCAAGCACTCCGCCGCGAAGAACCTCTGGGTCGACTGTCGGATCAGGCCCCCGTATGCGCGCATCATGGTGTCCGACGACGGACAGGGTCTGGGCAAGAGCCGCGACGACTCCTACGGCCTCGGCATCATGCGCGAGCGCGCCGACCGTATCAGCGCGCAGCCTCGACGTGTCCGACAGCCGCGCACGAGAACGCCCGTCCGGGACCACCGTGACCGTTACAGTGGGCGCGGAAGTGCCGGCGACCGTGCGAGGCCACGAAGTCGGAGGTCCGTTCATGACGCACACCGTGCTGCTTGTCGACGACCACGACCTGATCCGCCAGGGGCTCGCACGCGCCTTCGAGCGCCACGACGACTTCACCGTGCTGGGCGAGGCCGGCAGCGTCGCGAGGGCAAGCAACTCGCGCAGACGCCTCAAGCCCGACGGTCGTCGTCACCGACGTCCGCCTCCCTGACGGCACCGGACTCGACCTGGTCCGAGCGCTCAGGGCGACCGACGACGAGATCGGCATCGTCGTCCTGACGATGTACGCCGGCGACGAGCAGCTGTTCGAGGCACTGGAGGCCGGAGCCTCGGCCTTCGTGGCCAAGGACGCACCCTCTGACGACGTCGTGGCGGCCGCCCGGCATGCCACGGTCTCACCCCGCTCGTTCACCGCGGCAAACCTCGCCGACGCCATGCGGCGGCGGATGTCGCCGAGCGGCCCCCAGCTGTCGCCCCGCGAGTCCGAGGTGCTCCGGCTGCTCGCCGAAGGACTCGGCGTGGCCGCGATCGCTCGCCAACTGTTCGTGAGCGAGTCGACGGCCAAGACCCACATCTCGAAGATCTACGAGAAGCTTGGAGCGGCCAACCGCGCGCAGGCAATCATGAGCGCGATCCGAGCCGGACTGCTATCCGACCAACAGCGCTCGTAGGACAGATCACCGCAAAATAGTCACTCCGGACTATCAAGTCGGTGGGGAGCTCCCCCTAACGGGCAACCGAATATCTCCATTTCTCCGATACCGTCCCTGTTTGCCTGCCACCATTCTTGTAGTGCCTGGTCTCACCTTCGAGGCCTACATACACCTTGGGAGATTCCAATGCTTCAGTACATGCAGCGCATCACGCGTCGTCGCAACGAGGACGGCGCCTCCGCCGTCGAGTACGGCCTGCTCGTCGCCGCCATCGCGGCCATCATCGTCGTCATCGTCTTCGCGCTCGGCAAGCTCGTCAAGGAAGGCTTCACCGACACCTGCACCGTCCATCAAGACCGGCTCGTCGAGCATCAGCGGCAGCTGCTGATCGAGCTGACCGGAGCAGCGATGCATACGCTTCGACGGATGCGCGAGACTCGATGGCAGACCTGAGTCGGGCGCCTCTTCGGTCGAGTACGCGCTGCTCGTCGCGGCAATCGCCGCGGTCATCGTCGTCATCGTCTTCGCACTCGGCGCGTCGACGCCGAGACGCTACAGCGACACCTGCGAGCAACATCAAGGCGGAGATGAGCGCGCCAGTCAGACCTGCTGACGGCTCGTCGGCACTGCATGAGTGAGGCGGAGCGCCAGGCTCCGTTCCACCTTCGCTCATTCGACGCAAGCCATTCAGGTCATCGCACGACCTTCGTCCACGACGCCTCGGCGAACGTTCACGCTCGATCGCTTGACGAGCCCGAGCGGCCGTCGACGAGCGCATCGCGCCCACCATCCGCTCACGGCCACAGTAACCGAGCTCGGCATCACCGGCCAGCGCCTCTGACGCCCCGCCCGAGTCGCCCGCCAGCACGGGCAGTCCGCATGCCTGGGCTTCCAGGAACACGATGCCGAAGGCCTCCGGCTCGAGCCCGAACAGCCGCGTCCGACAGGGCATCGCGAACACGTCGCCGGCGTCCGTGTAGGCAGGCACCTCGTCCCACGGCACACCTCCGGTGAAGATCACCGACTCCGGCAACGCTCGAGCCGCTCGCGCCAGGCGCTCGACCGCGCCGCGGTTCGGGCCGTCACCGACGAGCAGCAGCCGCGCGTCGCGGCACCTCGGCCAGGACCGCCGGCCAGGCCTTCACCAGGGTGTCCTGACCCTTGCGCTTGATCATCCGCGCGGTACACACCACCACCGGAGCGTCCTCGGGGATCCCCAGTCGCTCCCGCACCTCCGCTCCCCCGCAACCCGGGATAGAAGCGCTCGGTGTCGACCCCCGGCGACAGTCGCTGCATCCGTGACGCGGCCTCGGGAGAGAGAGCCGGGGCGATCCGGTCACGGCACCACTCGCTGACGTAGGTCATCACGTCCACCGAGTCACCGATCCGGCGAAGCAGCCGCCGCGCCACCGGCACCCGCGCCCACCAGACCTCGTGGCCGTGGGTCAGCGCCACCATCCGCCGAGCCCCCGCCCGCCGCAGGGCGGGAGCCAGCAGGCCCAACGGCGCCGACGCGCCGAACACCACGCGGTCGCAGTCATGTCGACGCATCACCTCGATGACGCGACGCGCCACCGCCCGAGTCGGGAGCAGGGTGGACGACGGGTCGCGGTAGACAGGGAACGCCAGCCCACGGTCGTACTCGAGGTCACCCGGCATCGACGCTGTGTAGACGACCACCTCGTCGGCCGGCATCCGCTCGCACAGCGCGAGGACGAACGACTCGATCCCTCCCCGTCGGGTCGGGAAGTCGTTGGTGACGAACAGGATCCGGCTCATCGACCTGCCTCGCTCAGAGATGAAGGGAGTCCTGCACGCTGGAGGACCGTGGGGTGACTGCCGAACCAGAACTGGCTCCACCGCGGCGGCGTCGGGTCGCTCAGCGCCTTCAACGCGAGTCGTCGCTGCATGTCGATGAAGACCTCCGGCGCACCGGTGGCCGACAGCGAGTCCCGGTCGGCCCGCGCCTCGATCGCCCGGCTGACCGAGTTGACCGCAGGACTGGAGACGAAGGACGCGACGGAGCTGAGGGCGAGCACGAGCGCCACCACGGCAGGATCGGCGGCGCCTGTTGGCACCCGACCGCTCCCGGAGACGTCCGTCGAGCAGCAGGGCCAGCAGCGCCACTCCCCCGACTCCGGCGACCGCCCCCAGCGATGTCCCGACAAGCACGTCGTGGTTCTTCGCGTGCGCCAGCTCGTGGGCGACCACAGCCTCGACCTCACTGGGCGTCATCTGCTCGAGCAGCGTGTCGTAGACGACCACCCGTCGGGTGCTGCCCAGCCCGGAGACGTAGGCGTTGAGTGTCGTCGTACGGCGGGAGGCATCGGCCACCAGGACATCCTCGACCGCGACGCCCTCCCGGTCAGCGAGCTCGAGGATCTGGCTCCGCAGAGGACCGTCGGACATCGGCGTGAACTTGTTGAAGAGCGGCTCGACGAGCACCGGGTAGAGGAACGAGCCGAGGACCGTCAGGAGGACCACCACTCCGCCCGCCCAGGCGAACCAGTGTCGCGGGCTTCGCCGGGCTGCACCCACGAGCACCAACAGCAGCAGGGCTGTCATGACCCAGGCGACGAGAAGGCCCTTCAGCTGGTCGGCTGACCAGCCCGCCAGGTCCTGTCGGGTCAGGCCGTAGTCGAGGCTCTGCTGACGAAGCAGCAGCGCAAACGGCAGGGTCACGATGCGGCCAAGCGCGAGGAGCAGCAGAGTGCCGGCCGTGACGGCGAGCCACCACGGGAGGCCTCCGGTGGTGCGGCGGAGCAGCCGTGCCCCGTAGGAACTCAGGCCAAGTCCCAGAGCAAGCGCCAGCGAGACGCCGTACGACGACCAGCTCAGCACCCGTCGCCTGCTGGCGAACTCCTCGGCACGCGCGATCTCCGCCGAGGTGAACAGGTCCTGCGCCGGCATCGGCCGGAGGTCACCGCCCGGCACCCAGTCCCAGGGCACCAGCCACACGGCGAGCCCGACGAGCGCCACCCCGGCGACCGCGGCGACGACTGCCGCGGCGCGACGGTCGAGATCGGGGGCGGGCGCGGCGGTCACGTCGGCAAGCCTGCCATGCCGGTGGGCTCCCGGCTCAGCCGGCGAGCTCGAGAAGCTGGTCGCGCCACTGCGAGGTGAACCGCTGCTCGGTCGTGCCGAGGATCTTCCGGAAAGCCGCGGCGGTGGCGGAGTCGCGGTCCGCGCGCTCGTAGAAGGCGATCAGCTTGTCCTGGCCGTACGTGTCGGCGATGAGCCGGCAGGCCAGCCAGGCGGCCTCGTAGTAGGCGCCGAGGCTGGTGTTCTCGGTCTCGAACTCGGCCTGCGCGGGCAGCGTGCGGGGTGCACCCTCCTTGCGGACCTGCTTGATGATCTGGCTCGCTGTGACCTCCACCGGGAGGTCGACGTCGGCGAGCGCCACGTAGTCGGCGAACCCCTCGAGCAGCCAGGTCGGCATCGACGAGATCGCGGCGTCGGTGGCCACGTGCGCGGCTTCGTGGCTCATCACGATCTGCGAGCCCTGCTCCCCCAGCGGCGAGAACACCGGCGGGTTGACGAAGATGTGGGTCGGCGCAGACGGTGACAGCGAGCCGTCGACGGGAGCCGTCACCGCGGCGATGGCGTCATAGGTGCTGTCCGAGCTCAGGACCCGGTCGAGGTCGTCCTGCGAGTCCGGGACCTCGACGACGAGGCGCCCCCGCCAGCCCGGAAAGACCTTGCGCACGTCCCGGACGGCCTGGTCGGCGAGCCTCCGGAACCGCTGCGTCGCAGCCCGGTCCCCGGCAACCGCCGCCAGGGCCGTGGGGCTCTTCAGGACCGTCAGCCGGTCGAGCAGCCACAGCGGCGCCTGCTCGCCGTAGTCGTTGCGAGCCGAGACGAAGGCGGCGCCGTCCTCGGTCTCCAGGAGGACCATCGTGATCTCGAGGTGGCTGGGCGTCTCGTCGAAGCGCCTGATCCTCCAGTCGAGCTGGACGTCGGCCACCCAGGCCCGGTCCGCGAGCTCGGGTGCGACACCGGCCGTGCTCCGGCCGGCGTTCTCGTCGACGTAGCGCAGGGCCAGGTCGGTGATGCCGAGCCGGCGTACGTTCGCGGAGATGTCCGCCAGCTCCCGCCTTGCGGCCTGGTCGCCCGGGGCGGCCAGCGCGAGCACATCCGCGCGAGACCCGCTCGCCGAGTGCAGTCGTGAGGTCCTCGAGGAGCTCTGCTGCGGCGTCCTCGCGGCCGGCGGCTCCGTGCGACTCGTCGTTGGACGGCGGCAGTACGGCGGACTCGGGCGCGCTCACCAGGAAGTAGCCGAGCCCGAGCAGCCCCACCAACAGCACAAGGCCGGTCACCCACCATCGGGGGCGACCGGCCCTGGAAGCGGCCATCAAGCCATACCTAGCCGACTCGGACGGCACCGGAGTACGGCATGGAGAACACCGGGTCGACCTTGACGCCCGAGGACGGGTTCGCGGCGTGCACGATCTGGCCGTTGCCGATGTAGATGCCGACGTGGCTCACCGGCTGGTAGTAGAACACCAGGTCGCCCGGGGCGAGCTGCGACTGCGAGACCGGCGAGCCGGAGCTCATCTGGGCGCTGGAGGAGTGCGGGAGGCTGACGCCGGCCTGCGCCCACGCCATCATCGTCAGGCCGGAGCAGTCGAACGCGTCCGGACCGGCGGCGCCGTACACGTAGGCGTCGCCGACCTGGGCGAGCGCGTAGTTCACGGCTGCGCCGGCGCTGCCGGAGACGGAGACGTTGGGCACGCGGGTGGTGCCGCGGCTGGCGGCGGCGGCGCGACCCTCGAGCCGCTCGAGCAGCTCGTTGGCCTCGGCGGCCTTGTCGTCGATCTCGGCCTTCTCCTCGGCCAAGGTCTTCTCGGTCTTCGCGATGCGGGCGAGCTCGCGCTTCGCGGCGGCCTCGCGCATCTCGAGCTGCTTCGCCTGGACGGCGAAGTCGGCCATCATCTCGGCCTGCTGGTCGTTGTAGCCGCTGACCGTGGCGAGCTGGTCGAGGAAGGTGTCGGGGTCCTTGGCGAGGATGACCTGGGTGGTCGTGGAGAGCGCCTGGCCCTGGTACTGCGACACGACGGCCTTGGCGACCTCGGCGCGGACCGCGTCGACGCGCTGCTGCTGCCGGGAGAGGTCCGCCCGGAGCGCCTTCAGCCGGGTCTTGGCCTGCTTCAGCTCGATCTTCGCGTCGTTGTAGCGCTCGGAGGCCTGCTCGGCCTTCTCGTAGAGGCTGTCGACGCGGGCCTGGACATCCTGGATGTCGGGCTCGGCGAAGGTGGGGCTCGCGGCGAGCATCGAACCGCTCATGGCGGTGATGCACAGGGTCGCGAGAAATGTGGCGGTGCGCTTCCGGCCGTTCAGCACGAGCGGACGGTCTCCTCTTTGTCTTGACGTCTACCGAGTTAGCTGACGGGTTCGGGCGGCAAAGAAGCCCTACACACACCGAGCGGCCGCGGTCTGCGGCCACCTTGCGTGCGATTCACCCCAGGAACATGGTTCCCCGGTTCTGGCTTCGGCAGCCCCCGGCCTAGTCCAGATTCGACGCAGCGTCTGAGTCGACCCGGTCTGGCCGACTTGTACAGATGCTTCAGCGTCACAGGTTACGGGTCATTCGCCGCGCCGGGCAAACGGTTGGGTCACACCTGGGGGCGTGTCGCTCCTCACGACGGAGGCTGCCATCACACTGACACCACTGGCCACATGAGCACCAGCGGTTCAGGCGCTGGCAACCTCGGGTCCGACCTGCGGCGACACCATCCGCAGCGGAGGCACCAGCCCGGAGCCGGCGAGCACGTCCAGGGCGCGCTGCTCCTCGTCACCGAACCCGAGCTCCGGCGGCGGTCCGAGCAGCACGGTCACCACGCAGTCATGACAGGCGAGGCCGCGCACCACGCAGGTGTCGCAGTCGATCTCAACGCTCATCTGGTCCTCCAGGGGAAGTGATGCAATCCCCAGGACCGTCGCAGGGCCTCCGACAGTTCTGCGCAACGGTTCAGGCTCGAGCCAGCAGCCTTGCCAGCGCCGAGGCAGCCGCGGCCCTCGCCCCCGAGCGCACGACGTCGCGCACGACCTCTTGGTCACTGGACACCACGACCACCGGGCGGCCCTGGGGTTCGGCGGCCACCAGCTCCCGGATGATGTCGTCCGCGATGACGCCGTACGGGCTGAAGAGGACCCGCACTCCCCTGGGCCGGTTCACCAGGGGTCGTTCCTTCTTCTCCGCCGCGTCGAACACGACGGTCACCTCGGCACCGCTCCTGGCGACCAGGGGCGCGAGCCCGCCGAGCAACCGGTCACGCTGCTTCTCCAACGACAGCTCAGGCCAGGTCGTCTTGGTGACGTTGTAGCCGTCGACGATCATGTGCGCGCGCGGCAGGGCCAGCAGCGCGTCGAGCATGGAGGGGTCGTCCGTGCCGAGCGAACCGTGCCCGGAGGAGGTCTGGACCCCCTGCTCCGCCACGTGCGCCTCGACCAGGTCCGCCGGTGAACCCTCGGAGGCCGGCAGTGCCAGCTCGCGTCGCAGACCCTGCGCCGTCTCCAGCAGCGTGTCCAGCAGCAGTCGCGCCCTCAGCGTGCCGGTCCCGCGCTCCACACGGTCGGCTCGGCGCAACGTCGCCGCCTCCGCCTCCAGCTCCTCGACCCGCACTCGCAGTCGGCGTGCCTCCGCCTCGGCCTGTGCCGCCGCGGATGCCGCCGCACGCTGGGCCTCGGCGGCCTCTCGGGTGACCGCCTCCGCCGCAGACTCGGCAGACCGTGCCTTGAGCCGGGTGTCACCGAGCTTGTGTCGCAGCTCGGAGTTCTCGGCCTTGAGCCGAGCCACCTCGTCCTTGTGCTTCTGTCGCGCCTGCTTCAGTTCCTCGGTCAGCGCTCTCGGCCTGCCGGCGAAGCCGATCGATCTGCTCGGCGCTCTGTTCCCGGACGTCGGCGGCCCGCTCCGCGAGCACCGAGGCGATCGCCGTCTCCACGACGCCAGCCCAGCCGTCGGGCCGGATCAGGTAGGCGACAGCCGCCACCTCGACCGGGTCGGCAGCAGCGGGAGCAGCCCCGTTGTCGAGGGTCTGCGGCCACGTCGGGGACCGCCGTACGCACCTGGACAGCCAGACGCTCACGGAACACGGCGTCGCTCTCCAGGACGCTGACGATCTGGGTGCCGGCGAGCTTCGCGCGTCGCCCGGGAGCGAAGGACGAGACGCGCTTGAGGGCGGCGGGGAGGTTCTCGGCGGGCATCCGGCCCAGGGCATCGGATGCGAGCGCGACGACGCGTGCGCGGACCGCGTCCGGGAGCGGTCCCGCGAGCTCGTCCGTGTCGGTCGTGGAGGAGACCGGCTCGACCTCCCGCCGCTCGGTCACGACGAAGCCGCGTCGGCTTCCGCACGGGAGACGAGCTCGATGGCGTCGGAGCGGCCGCACCAGCGGCAGGTCACGCTCTCGATGACCTCCTGCTCGGTGGTCGTCTCCTCGACCTGGTGGTCCCCGGCCAGGTCGAAGTGCCAGAACTCCGTCGTACGCCGGCTGCGCGAGACGTCGAAGCGCGTGAGGTTGCCGCATCCACCGCAGCGCCAGCGGGTGTTGGCATCGGGCAGCGAGGCAGCCAAGACGTGCTCCTTCGTTCGTAGTCGTCGGTCAAGGCTAACCGTATGCCGCGTGGTGTCCCGGTTTCGTCGGTGCCCACCTCTAGCGTCCTTTCCATGAGCAGTACGGCGACTCCCACGGCCTCGGCCGGCACCACCTCTCGGCCACGGTGGGAGTCGCAGCGGAGCTTCGACGAGCTCGGCCGCCGCCTGCACGACATCACGTTCTGCGTCGTCGACCTCGAGACCACCGGGGGCTCGGCCAAGGACGGGTCGATGATCACCGAGGTCGGGGCCGTGAAGGTCCGCGGCGGGGAGGTCCTCGGCGAGTTCCAGACCCTGGTCAACCCGCACCAGGCCATCCCGCCGTTCATCGCGGTCCTCACCGGCATCACGGACTCGATGGTCGCGTCGGCTCCGCCGATCGACCAGGTGCTCCCCCAGTTCCTGGAGTTCGCGCAGGGCTGCGTGCTGGTGGCCCACAACGCACCGTTCGACGTCGGCTTCCTCAGGCACTTCGCCGAGCGGCAGGGCCGTCCCTGGCCGGCTTTCGAGGTGCTCGACACCGCGAAGCTCGCCCGCCGGGTGATCACCAAGGACGACGCCCCCAACTGCAAGCTCAGCTCGCTGGCGACGCTCTTCGGCGCGAGCACGACGCCCAACCACCGCGCGCTCTCCGACGCACGCGCGACCGTCGACGTGCTGCACGGCCTGATGGGACGGCTCGGCAACCTCGGGGTGCACACGCTCGAGGAGCTGCAGACGTTCTCCGCGCAGGGTCAGCACCGCTCAGCGGCGCAAGCGCCACCTGGCGGAGGGGCTCCCCCACGCGCCCGGCGTCTACCTGTTCAAGGACGACCGCGACCGGGTTCTGTACGTCGGCACCTCCAAGGACCTGCGCACGCGGGTCCGCACCTACTTCACGGCCTCCGAGACCCGCTCCCGGATGGGCGAGATGGTCAACCTCGCCGCCACCGTCCAGGGCATCGAGTGCGCGACCCCCCTCGAGGCCGAGGTCCGGGAGCTCCGGCTGATCGCCGAGCACAAGCCCCGCTACAACCGTCGCTCCCGGTTCCCCGAGCGCGTGCACTGGATCAAGCTCACCGTCGAGCCCTGGCCGCGGCTGTCCCTGGTCAAGCAGGTCCTGGACGACGGTGCCGACTACATCGGCCCGTTCAGCTCCAAGCGCGTCGCCGAGCGCAGCGTCGCCGCCCTGCACGAGGCCTTTCCGATCCGCCAGTGCGGCGGCCGGATGCCGAAGCTGCCGTCGCTGGCCGCCTGCGCGCTGGCCGAGATGGGTCGCTGCCTGTCCCCGTGCAACCAGGGCGTCACCGCCGAGCGCTACGCCGAGGTCGTCGCAGGACCTCCGGATCTCCCTGGTGGGCAGGCCGGACGTCGTCGTGGCGTCGCTCTCGGCGCGGATGACGGCGCTGGCCGAGGAGGAGCGCTTCGAGGACGCCGTCTCCTGGCGCGACCGGCTCGCCGCCTTCCTGCGGGGAGTCTCCCGCACGCAGCGTCTGCGCGCCCTGACCCGATGCCCTGAGGTCGTCGGCGCCCGGCGCGAGAACGGTCAGTGGGCCGTCCACGTGGTCCGCCACGGTCGTCTCGCGGCCGCCGGGGTCATCCCCTCGGGCGCTCATGCCGGTGAGTGGGTGCGACAGCTCCGTGCCTCCGCCGAGACGGTGGTCACCGGACCGGGACCGACGCCGGCAGCCACCGCCGAGGAGACCGAGAAGATCCTCCGGTGGCTCGAGTCGGAAGGGGTTCGTCTCGTGCACGTGGAGGGCGAGTGGAGCTGCCCCATCGGTGGCGCCACCAAGCACCTGAAGATCCACGACGCCGTCAACGAGTCTCGGGAGAGCCTGGTGCCCTTCGAGGACCGGCGATCGCTGCGTCCGGAGCACCAGCCCGTCCGATAGCGTTGCGCCCATGATCACCGCCATCGTGTTCGTCAAGGCCGACGTCGCACGCATCCCCGAGGTCGCCGAGCAGATCGCCGCACTGGAGGGCGTCAGCGAGGTCTACTCCGTCACCGGGCAGATCGACCTGATCGCCCTGGTCCGCGTCCGCAACCACGACGACGTCGCCGCCGTGGTGGCGGACAAGCTCAACAAGGTCCCCGGGGTCACGGCCACCGAGACGCACATCGCCTTCCGCGCCTACTCCCAGCACGACCTGGAGTCCGCGTTCTCCCTCGGTCTGGACTGATCGCCCTCATGAGCTGGCTCGACGTACTCGGCTGGGGCGGCTCCGCCCTGCTGGTCTACTCACTCATGCAGGCACGCGTCCTGCGGTTCCGGGTGCTCAACCTGATCGCCTGCGTGGTCCTGGTGATCTTCAACGCCATCCTGGAGATCTGGCCGATGGTGGCGATGAACGTCGTCCTGTCGGGGATCAACCTCTACTTCATCCGGAAGCTCGTCGCCGACCGCCATGACGAGAAGGCGTTCGAGGTTCTGGAGGTCGGTCCCAACGACGAGTACCTCCGCTACGTCCTCCGGGTGCACGGCAAGGACATCCTCGAGCACCAGCCCGGCCTCGTCTGGGACGGCGCCGCCCCGGGACACCGCGCCTACCTGGTGCAGCACGCCAACGAGACGGTCGGGGTCGTCCTTGCGCGCGAGTCCGAGCCGGGAGTCCTGCAGATCGAGCTCGACTACGTGACGCCCCGCTACCGCGACTTCTCCCCCGGCGAGTTCGTCTGGCGTCGGAGCCACCTGCTGAGCGACGAGGGCTTCCACCGGGTGGTCAGCCCGCCAGGCATGGTCGGGCCGTACTACGACCGGATCGGCTTCCGTCCAGAAGGCGACGTCTTCGTGCTCGACGTCTGAGCGTCACGGCTCCGTCTCAGGAGCGCGTGGAAGTGGCGCGGACCCACCTGTCGAGGGTGGCGGCCGCGGCTCCTGAGTCGAGGGACTCCTGGGCGCGGGCGATGCCTGCCGACAGTCGCTCCTCGTGGGAGCCCTCCGCGGCGGCGTGGACGGCGAGGGCGGCTCCGGCGTTGAGCACCACGGCGTCGCGCACCTGACCCGGCTCACCCGCCACGAGCCGGCGTACGACGTCGGCGTTGTAGGCGGCGTCCTGGCCGCGCAGCCCCTCGGCCGTGCCGCCGCCGAGGCCGAAGTCGGCCGGGTCGACCACGAACTCGGTCACCGAGCCACCGGTCACCGCCCAGACCTGCGAGGTCGTGGTCGTGGTGAGCTCGTCGAGGCCGTCGTCGCCGCGGAACACCCAGGCGTCGACGCCGCGGCGGGCGAACACGCCGGCCATCAGCGGGGCCATCCGGGCGTCCGCGCAGCCGATCGCCTGCGCCTCGGGCTTCGCCGGGTGGGCCAGCGGGCCGAGGAAGTTGAAGGTCGTGCCGATGCCGAGCTCGCGACGTGGCACGGCGGCGTGCCGCAGCGCGGGGTGGAACGCCGCGGCGAAGCAGAACGTGATCCCGGCCTCCTCGCCCACCCGCGCGACCTCGGCGGGCGGCAGGTCGAGCCGGATCCCGAGCGCCTCGAGCACGTCGGCGGACCCGGCCTTCGACGAGGCGGACCGGTTGCCGTGCTTGACCACCGGCACGCCGGCTCCCGCCGCCACGATCGCGGCCATCGTCGAGATGTTCACCGACATGGAGCGGTCGCCGCCGGTGCCGACGATGTCGAGCACCCGGCCGGAGATCGAGATCGGGGTCGCGTGGGCGTACATCGCCTCGACGAGCCCCTCGAGCTCGTCGATCGTCTCGCCCTTGCGCCGCAGCGCGACCGCGAAGCCGGCGATCTGCGCCGGGGTGGCCTCGCCGCTGAGGATCTCCCCCATCGCCCACGCCGTCTGGTCCGCGGACAGGTCGGCGCGCGCCACCAGGGCGGAGAGCACCTCCGGCCAGGAGTGGACGGTCACGATCAGGCGGGGATGCGCTGCCGGATGAGGCGGATGACGGCCTCGGCCAGCTGGATCGGGTCGAGCGGGTGCGGTACGGCGGCCTCCGCACGCGACCAGGTGGCCAGCCACGCGTCCTCGGGGCGGCCGGTCAGCACCAGCACGGGCGGGCACTGGAAGATCTCGTCCTTGAGCTGCTTGGCGATCCCCATGCCGCCGGCCGGGGTGGCCTCGCCGTCCAGGATCGCCAGGTCGATCTCGCCGGAGTCCATCTGCTGGATCACGACCGGCTCGGTCGCCACCTCGACGTACTCCAGGGCGGGCAGGTCCGGGTGCGGACGCTTGCCGAGCGCGAGGATCACGTTGCTGCGCGTGTTCGCGTCGTCGCTGTAGACGAGGACCTTCAACGGCTGGTTCTGGGTGGCTTCGGTCACGTGGCAGATGCTACCGGTGCTGGAGTGATGAGCAGACAGTGGTTTCGAGACGCTCGCTTCGCTCGCTCCTCAACCACCGTAGGACGCTCGCTTCGCTCGCTCCTCAACCACCGTAGGACGCTCGCTTCGCTCGCTCCTCAACCACCGGTGGGCGCCTCAACCACCGGTGCCGTTGGTCTGCTCGAGGCGGTCGAGGCGACGGTCCTCCCGGGCGGCCTCCCGCATCGACGACCGCACCCACTGGGTGAACAGCACGGCGAGGAACACCAGGCCGACCAGGTCGCCGGAGCCCCAGAGGATCCCGCCGGCCAGGTGCTGGTCGTCGGCCGGGTCGGGCAGCCAGGTCAGGCCCGCCTCCGCCGGGAGGGAGCGGTACCAGGAGCCGCCGATCAGCTCCTGCTGCCCCATGATCGTCACGCCGAGGAACGCGTGGAACGGCAGCGTCAGGAACACCATCATCAGCCGGAACGGGTAGCCCACCCGGCCGGGCACCGGGTCGATGCCGACGAGCGGCCAGAAGAACAGCGACCCGACCAGCACGAGGTGGACGTGCATCATCTCGTGCATGTACGCCGACTCCAGCGTCGCGTCGTACCAACCCGTGAAGTAGAGCGCCCACGGGCTGATCACGAACAGCAGGAACGTCAACGGCGCGAACGTGAGCACCTTCGCGGCCCGGGAGTGCAGCACCGCGAGCAGCCAGCGGCGGGGGCGGGCCGGCAGCGTCCGCAGCATCAGCGTCACCGGCGCCCCGAGCGCCAGGAACAGCGGCACCAACATCGACAGGATCATGTGCTGGACCATGTGCACCGACAGCAGCGCGGTGTCGTAGGCGGCGAGGCCGGACGCGGTGGCGAACGCGAAGGCGCCCATCCCGACGACCACGAAGCTCAGCGTCCGGCCGATCGGCCAGGAGTCGCCCCGCGAGCGCAGCACCCACACCCCGAACAGGTAGGCGCCGGCCACCCACACCGTGAGCACCGTCAGCACCGGGTCGATCCCCCAGTCGGTGAACACCCGGCCGAACGAGAACGGCGGCAGGCCGGCGAGCGAGTCGGCATCCAGGAACGGCACACCTCAAGGGTAGGAGCGCCCCGAACAGCGGGCCGGAGGACCCCCGCAGGCGGGAGACCAGCCCGAAATATCCCGATGTGAAGAACATGACGCTGAAACCGAGGGGGTGCGCGTGCCATGACGCCGGGTTACAGACATAATGGCGCCCGTGGCGACAACGACTTCCGTGATTCCTGCATCCCGCCTGCATGGGCACCACGACCGGCCGAGCATGGTCAGCGTCGGGACGATCGTCTGGCTCTCCAGTGAGCTGATGTTCTTCGCGGCGCTGTTCGCCTCCTACTTCACGATCCGGTCGGTTGCGCCGGAGCTGTGGATCCAGGAGACCGCGAAGCTCAACGTGCCGTTCTCGACGCTCAACACCACCGTGCTGGTGCTGTCGTCGCTGACCTGCCAGCTGGGTGTCTTCGCCGCCGAGCGCGGCCAGGTGAGCCGCGCCGGCAGCCTGCTGAAGATCAAGGGCTGGGGCCTGCGTGAGTGGTTCATGCTCACCTACATCATGGGCGCGTTCTTCATCGCCGGTCAGGCGCTGGAGTACGCCGAGCTCATCCACGAGGGCGTGACCATCCCGTCCTCGGCCTACGGCTCGGTCTTCTACCTGACCACCGGCTTCCACGGTCTCCACGTCACCGGCGGTCTCATCGCCTTCCTGCTCGTCCTCGGCCGCACCTACATGGCCAGGAAGTTCACCCATGAGCAGGCCGTCAGCGCCATCGTCGTGTCCTACTACTGGCACTTCGTCGACGTCGTCTGGATCGGCCTGTTCGCGACTATCTACCTGATCAAGTAAGTCAGTAGAAGACGGATACGAGGACTCTTCGTGCGACTCATAACCGCTCGACTCTCCCGCGGTCGACGCAGCCGGTACGCCGGCGTGGTGGTCATGCTGCTCGGGCTCATGGTCACCGGCGGCGCCTACGCCGTGCTCTCCCCCGCCCAGGCCAGCGACGAGGCTGCCAGCCAGTCCACCATCGAGCAGGGCCGCGCCCTGTTCCTGGTCGGCTGCGCCTCCTGCCACGGCAAGAACGGCGAGGGCATCGTCACTGAGCGCGGCACGCAGTACGGCCCGCCGCTCGCGGGTGTCGGCGCCGCCGCCGTCGACTTCCAGGTCGGCACCGGCCGCATGCCGATGGCCCGTCCGGGCGTCCAGGCGCCCAAGAAGGACGTGCTGTACACCGACGAGGAGATCGCGGCCCTGGCGGCGTACGTCGCCTCGCTCGGCGCCGGCCCGGCCATCCCGGAGACCGAGGCCTACGACACCACCGACGCCACCAACGAGCAGGTCGTCCGCGGCGGCGAGTTCTTCCGCACGAACTGCACCGCCTGCCACAACTTCGCGGCCTCCGGCGGCGCGCTGCCGGGCGGCAAGTACGCCCCATCCCTCATCGGGGTGACGCCGAAGCACATGTATGAGGCCATGCTCACCGGTCCGCAGCAGATGCCGGTCTTCTCCGACGACGTGCTCTCCTCCGAGGAGAAGCGCGACATCATCGCCTACGTCAAGAGCATCGAGGAGGCGCCTGACTACGGGGGCTCGGCCATGGGCGCCTACGGCCCCGTGAGCGAGGGCCTCTTCGCCTGGCTCGTCGGCATCGGCTCGCTGGTCGGCTTCGCCGTCTGGATCGCCAACAACGGCACGCGCTCCAAGAAGGGAATCAAGGCGTGAGCGACCACAAGGATCTCTCCCCCGCGGGCGGCCCCGCTGAGGAACCGATCCCCAACCCCGGCATGCACGAGCACCAGCCGCGGCCGACCGACGTCGACGAGAAGGCCGAGAAGCGCGCCGAGCGCCAGATCGCCACGTTCTTCGGCCTCTCGACCCTGTTCGCGGTGCTCTTCGTGGTCGCCTACTTCGCGTTCAGCATCGGCGAGGAGCCGGACCTGATCCTCGGGTACGGCGCCTCCACCGTCACGCTGGGCCTGACCCTCGGTCTGTCCCTGCTGCTCCTCGGCGTCGGCGCCATCCAGTGGGCGCGCAAGATCATGAGCGACGTCGAGATCGTCGAGGCGCGCCACCCGGTGGCCTCCTCCGACGAGGACCGCGAGGCGACCGTCTCGGCGCTCAGCCAGGGCCTCGCCGACGCGTCCATCGCCCGGCGGCCGCTGATCCGCAACTCGCTGCTCGGCGCGCTCGGCGCCCTGGGCCTGCCGGCCATCGTCGTGCTGCGTGACCTCGGTCCGCTCCCCGGCGACGTGCTCGAGCACACGGTCTGGGAGAAGGGCATGCGGGTCGTCAACGACGTCTCCGGCACGCCCATCAAGCCGGGCCAGATGGAGATCGGCCAGCTCGTCAACGCCGAGCCCGCCATCTTCTTCGAGACCGACGAGGAGGGCGAGCACGTCATCGAGGGCGTCGAGCTCCAGCAGGAGAAGGCCAAGGCTGCCGTCATCCTGGTGAAGATGCAGCCCGAGGACATCACTCCGGCCAAGGGCCGCGAGAACTGGGGCGTCGAGGGCGTCCTGTGCTTCTCGAAGATCTGCACCCACGTCGGGTGCCCGATCTCGCTGTGGGAGCAGCAGACGCACCACCTGCTCTGCCCCTGCCACCAGTCCACCTTCGACCTCGGGGACAACGGCAAGGTGATCTTCGGTCCCGCCGCCCGGGCCCTTCCCCAGCTGCCCCTTATGCTGGACGCCGAGGGGTATCTCGTGGCGAAGTCCGACTTCAAGGAGCCGGTCGGCCCGAGCTTCTGGGAACGTGGGTGACAACGATGAGCCATGCAACCACCAACGGCACCACCGCCGCCAAGCCTAAGAAGGCGAACCCCGTCGCGGGCGTCGCGACCTGGGTGGACGACCGCACCGGACTGGCCGCGGTCTCCAAGAAGCAGGTCCGCAAGGTCTTCCCCGACCACTGGTCCTTCATGCTCGGCGAGATCGCGCTGTGGAGCTTCGTCGTCCTGCTGCTGACCGGAACGTTCCTGACGCTCTGGTTCAAGCCCAGCATGGCCGAGGTCATCTACGACGGGTCCTACGACCAGCTGCGCGGCCTGCACATGTCGGAGGCCTACGCCTCGACGCTGGACATCTCGTTCGACGTCCGCGGCGGCCTGCTGATGCGCCAGATGCACCACTGGTCGGCGATGCTCTTCATCGGCGCCATGTTCGTGCACATGATGCGCGTGTTCTTCACCGGCGCGTTCCGCAAGCCGCGTGAGATCAACTGGATGATCGGCAGCGTGCTGCTGCTGCTGGGCGTCCTCAACGGGTTCTCCGGCTACTCGCTCCCCGACGACCTGCTGTCGGGCACCGGCCTCCGGATCGCCGACGGACTGATGAAGGCCACGCCGGTCCTCGGCACCTACATGTCGTTCTTCATCTTCGGCGGCGAGTTCCCCGGCGACGTGATCGTGCCCCGGCTCTACATGGTGCACATCCTGCTGATCCCGGGTCTGCTGCTCGCGCTCATCGGCGCCCACATGCTGCTGCTGGTCTACCAAAAGCACACGCAGTGGCCTGGCCCCGGCCGGACCAACGAGAACGTCGTCGGCTACCCGATGATGCCCGTCTACGCGGCCAAGGCCGGCGGCTTCTTCTTCATCGTCTTCGGCGTCACCGCCCTGATGGGCGGCCTGCTCTCGATCAACCCGGTCTGGAAGTACGGCCCCTACAACCCGGCCGAGGTCACCGCGGGCTCGCAGCCCGACTGGTACATGGGCTTCGCCGAGGGTCTGCTGCGGATCATGCCCGGCTGGGAGACCGAGATCTTCGGCTTCACGATCAGCTGGAACATCATGCTCCCGGGCCAGATCATCCCGGTGATGTTCCTGGGCGCGATGATCGTCTACCCGTTCCTCGAGGCGTGGATCACCGGCGACAAGCGGGAGCACCACCTGCTCCAGCGGCCGCGCAACGCCCCGACCCGGACGGCGTTCCTGGTCTCGCTGATGACGGCGTACGGCCTGCTCTGGCTGGCCGGCGGCAACGACATCCTGGCCGTGATCTTCAACCTGAACCTGAACTACATCACCTACTTCATGCGGGTGATGGTGTTCGTGGGTCCGGTGATCGCGTTCATCGTCACGCGCCGCTGGTGCATCTCGCTCCAGCGCTCCGACGAGGCCCGGCTGCTGCACGGCTACGAGACCGGCGTGATCATGCGCTCCCCCGAGGGCGCGTACGCCGAGAAGCACCTGCCGATCGGAGCCGAGGAGGCCTACTTCCTCACCGCCCGTGACCGCGACCTGGTCATGGCGCCGCCGACCGAGGCCGACGAGAACGGCATCCCGGCGCGGAAGAAGCACCTCAACCGCCTCCGGGTGAAGCTGAACAACTTCTGGTTCGCTCCGAGCATCCAGAAGCCGACGGCGACCGAGCTCGAGGCGGCCCGGCACCACGCCGAGCACGAGCTGGCCCTCCACGAGGACGGTCACCAGCACGTGAGCGGCGACTACACCGGCGACTACGAGCTCGACGGCACCGCTGCCGACGGGCACCAGTTCGACGGCCGCCACGGTGTCGACGAGGAGCAGCTCCGCTCGCACTGAGCCGGCAGCACCACCCAGCACGTCCCGGAGGCCCCCACAGCAGTCGCTGTGGGGGCCTCCGGCTGTCTCCCGGCACCCGCCCCGCCGCGACACGTCGTACGCCGCCAGGAGCGCGCCCGTCCGTTCGGGCGGAGTTCACGGGTTCCCCGGCCGCAATGTCCGCTTTTCCCTATCGTTTCCAAGACGGGCTGACCGAGGGAGAACCGTGACGATCGACGACAGCGTGCAGGTGCTGGCACCAGCGCCCTCCGAGGCTCCCGCCGGAAGCGCCGCAGCGGATCACGGGCGGTCGACGGCGCTGTTCGCGACCACGGCGTTCGTCGGGGCAAGCCTTCTCTTCGTGGTGCAGCCGCTGATCGCGAAGCTGATCCTGCCGTCGTACGGCGGCTCGGCGACGGTGTGGAGCACGAGCTCGCTGTTCTTCCAGGTGCTGCTCCTGCTCGCCTACGGCTACGCCCACGTGTCGACCACGCGGCTGGGGCAGCGCCGGCAACCCCGGGCCCACCTCGTCCTGCTGCTGCTCCCCCTGGTCGCCCTGCCCGTGGCCATCCCCTCCGACGCGGCGCCGGCCGCCGACGCGTCGCCGGTGCTCTGGCTGCTGCGCACCCTCGTGCTCGTCATCGGGCTCCCCTTCGCCGTGGTCGCCACCACGGGCCCGCTGCTGCAGCGGTGGTACTCCTGGGGGGACAGCCACCGGGCTGACGACCCGTACTTCCTCTTCGCGGCGAGCAACCTCGGCAGCTTCGGCGGCCTGCTCGCCTACCCCCTGCTGATCGAGCCGACCCTCTCGCTCGCCACCCAGCGGATGGCCTGGTCGGTCGGGTTCGTGGTCTTCGTGGTCCTCACCGCCACGTGCGCGCTGACCGTTCGACGCCCCCAGGGCCATGAGTCCGCCGCTGCCGCAGCGGGGCCCGTCGCCCCGCTCCCCCGCCGCCGGCTGCTCACCTGGACCGCGCTGGCCTTCCTGCCGTCGTCCCTGATGCTCGGAGTGACGGCCCACATCTCGACGGACGTGGCCGCGATCCCGCTGCTCTGGGTGGTGCCCCTGGCGATCTACCTCGCCACCTTCGTGGTCGCCTTCAGCCGCACGTCCCGGGTCACCTCCGTGCGGGTGACCCAGGCCGCGGTCGCCTCCGCCTTCGTGGTGGTGGTCGGGTCCCTGGCAGCCGGTGCCATGCCGGTGGCCCTGGCGATCGGCGCGAACCTGATCATGCTCGCCCTCGTGGCGTTCGCGGCCCACGCGCGGCTGGCCGCCGAGCGACCTGCGCCGGAACACCTCACCACCTACTTCATGGTGATCGCGGCCGGTGGGGCGCTGGGCGGGCTGCTCAACGGCATGGTCGCGCCGATGGTCCTCGACCGGGTGCTGGAGTACCCGTTGGCGCTGATGGCGGTGCCCCTGCTGCTCGTCGGCCTGACGATGCGGGACACCTGGCTCGTCCGGCAGCTCCAGGCGAACCGGGTGCGTGCCGCGCTCGTCGTCGCGCTCATCGCCCTGGTCCCGCTCGGCATCCTCCTGGCGATCTGGCTGGGCCGCGATCCCTGGTTCGTGGCGGCGCTCCTTCTCGTCGCCGTGGCCGTGGGCTGGTGGATCGCCCAGGCCCCGAAGGCGATGATCGTGGGTCTCGTCGTGCTGTACTCCGTCGCGGCTCTGGGCGCCAGCCGCGGCGTGCTGGAGCAGACCCGCACCTTCTTCGGTGCCTACACGGTGGAAAGCCGCGACGACGTGCACGAGCTCGTCCACGGCACGACGGTCCACGGCACCCAGCTCCGGGACCCGTCCCAGCGGTCCGTGCCGACCACGTACTACTCCCGCGAGGGCCCGCTCGGTGACGCGTTCGCGCTCCGGGACCGGCAGGAGCGTCGCCGCGGTCGGGCTCGGCACCGGGACCGTCGCCGCCTACGGGCAGCCGGGCCAGAGCATGACGTTCTTCGAGATCGACCCGGAGATCGTCCGGATGGCCAGCGACCCCGACCTGTTCTCCTACGTCGACGACAGCGCCGCCGAGATCCGGATGGTCGTCGGCGACGGCCGGCTCAGGCTCGCCGAGGAGCCGCCGGGATCGTTCGACATGGTGATCCTCGACGCGTTCAGCTCCGACTCGATCCCGGTGCACCTGCTCACCGAGGAGGCGATGGAGGTGTACGCCGACCGGCTCACGCAGGACGGTCTGCTGATGGTGCACATCAGCAACCGGGTGTTCGACCTCGAGCCGGTCGTCGCCAACGCCGCGGACCACCTCGGCTGGGCGGCGGCGATCGGTCGCGGTGCCGGCACGCTCCACCGGGGCCACGCCCAGCACCTGGATCGCGCTGAGCCCGGACGAGAACGCCATCGGGCAGCTGCGCGCCGGTGGTGGCTGGAGCGCACTCGACGACCGGCGCGTCCGCTGGACCGACGACTACTCATCGGTCCTGTCGGTCCTGCTCTGGTAGCCCGCCGGCCCATCCCCAGCGGTCGGCCGGCCGCGTTTGCCCGTCCGACGGGTTGCGGACCCGGCCACGGCCGGGGCCGGGCGGCCGGCTGCGAGCCGAGGCTGGCTCTGCGCCGGGAGCCGGACCGGTCAGAGGGGTGGCGGGGCGGCAGCGCGGCGATGGCGGGTGAGGCCACGGCGAAGGCCGGACGTGCGGCCGGACACCTGGCGGCGTACGGCGTAGTCGCGACGCGCGGAGCCGTACGTGCTGGAGGGCGACAGGGCGAGAGCGGTCTGCATCGGTGTGTTCATGCCATCCAGGATGCGCAACACCGCGTCGCGTCCGCGACCTACCGAAGTCCGATCTTCACGGCACTCCATGTCCTCCTCAGGGAGGACCCCGCCTCGTCCCCGCGGACGAGGCGGGGACAGCGTCAGGAGAGGGCGGAGCCCTGCTTCCACTCGGCGAAGGAGGCGTTCCAGTCGCCGTAGCCGTTGGTCAGCGTCATGTAGCGGTCGCTGCCGGTCACCTCGACCACGTCGCCGCGCTTGGTGAGGTTGTAGAGCCAGGCGGCGTTCGCGGTGCTCATGCCGACGCAGCCGTGGCTGACGTTGGCGCTGCCCTGCGAGCCGACCGACCAGGGGGCGGCGTGCAGGAACTCACCGGAGTACGTCACCCGCAGGGCGTACTCGACGTCCTCGATGTTGTAGTACTCCGGGTCGTCCTCGTCGATGCCGGTGGTGGCGGCGTCCATCCGCTTCTCGCGGAACTTCTCGATGATGACCTTCGTGCCGGAGCGGGTGGTGAAGCCCGGCTTGCCGGCGCTGATCGGGATCGTGCGCAGCAGGGTGCCGTTGCGGAACACCCGCATCCGGTGGCTCTTGATGTCCACGCGGCTGACCATGGCGTCGCCGACCTGGAAGCTGGTGGAACGGCTCAGCTGGCCGTAGACGCCGTTGCCGGCCGGGATGCTGTTGATGTCGGCCTTGACGGTGACGTCGGTGCCGGGCTTCCAGTACGTCCGCGGCCGCCAGTGCACCTCGTTGTCGCTCAGCCAGTGCCACGCGCCGGCCTGCCGCGGGGTGGACTCGACCGACAGGTGCCGCTCGATCGCCGCGCGGTCGGTGACCGGCACGTCGAAGGTCACGATGACCGGCATGCCGACCCCGACCGTCTCGCCGCCCAGCGGCGCGATGCTCGGGTAGGTCTGCTGGTCCAGGCTCAGCGGCGTCGTACGGAACGACGAACGCTCACGCGCCTCGCGGCCCTCGTCGTCGACCGCGACGGTCCGGACGCGGTAGCGCAGGCCCGGCTCGAGGCGCTGGGTGGAGGTCCAGGTGGTCTTGTCCTCGGACAGCTCGCCGGCCAGCGGGCGTCGCTTGGGGCCGAAGGTGACCTCGACCTTCTCGAAGGTGCCCTCCTCGGCGGTCAGCTCGACCTCCTGGTCGACCGGCACCGGGTCGGAGCCTTCGGGCAGCGAGGTGCTCACGCGCGCCACGGACTCGGCCGACGCGGAGGCCGACGGGCTCGTGCTCGGGGTCTCCCCCGCGGTCGGCTCGTCGGGGTCGCCGCTGCAGCCCGCGACGACGGTCGCGAGCGAGATCAGGGCAGCGACAGCTGCGGTACGGCGGGCCGCGCGTGGGCGCACCGGTGTCCCGGGAAAGGCGGACATGGGTTCCCCTCGTAGAGCATCAAGGCTCTTCCAGGGTAACAACGAGAACGAGCCCCACCGCCCTCCGAGGCGGTGGGACCCGTCACGTTTGGGTCTCGGCGGGGTGAACGCTCAGTGAGCGTGCTCGCCCACGTAGTACTCGTAGATCCAGCCGCAGAGCGCCAGCGCGCCGACTCCGAAGCCGATGATGACCAGCCACCAGGCGCCCATCGCGGTGCCGAAGACGATCACGGCGAGGGTGGCAGCGCACCACAGCGGCCACCAGGAGTACGGCGGGAAGAACCCGAGCTCGCCGGCTCCTTCCGCGACCTCGGCCTCCTTGCGGTCCTCCGGGCGGGGCTCCATCCGCGAGGCGTGGAACCCGAGGTAGAACGTCACCAGCAGGAACAGCAGGGCGGTCATCACGAGCGCCGCGGTCCCGGTGGGGTCGTAGGCGATGAACCAGTACGCCGGCGCCACCAGCACGAAGAACACCGAGCAGATCACGAAGATCCAGGCTTCAGCCTTCATCAGTTGTCCCCATCCTTCTTAGCGTCGCCGATGGCCTGCTCGCGGCCCTCGACGTCCGGAGCGTCCACCAGGTCGGTCTTGCCGAGCGCCTCGTTCTGCTCCATCTCCAGGGCCGCGACCTCGGGGTGGTGCAGGTCGAACGCCGGGGACTCCGAACGGATCCGCGGGATCGACACGAAGTTGTGCCGCGGCGGCGGCGACGACGTCGCCCACTCGAGCGAGCGGCCCCAGCCCCACGGGTCGTCCAGGCCGATCATCGGGGACCGAGCCGACTTGTAGACGTTGAGCAGGAACGGCAGCGTCGAGGCGCCGAGCAGGAAGGCGCCGACGGTCGACACCTGGTTGAGCGTGGTGAACCCGTCCGAGGCCAGGTAGTCGGCGTACCGACGCGGCATGCCCTCGACGCCCAGCCAGTGCTGCACCAGGAACGTCGTGTGGAAGCCGATGAACAGCAGCCAGAAGTGCAGCTTGCCCAGCCGCTCGTCGAGCATCTTGCCGGTCATCTTCGGCCACCAGAAGTAGAAGCCGGCGAACATCGCGAACACCACGGTGCCGAACACGACGTAGTGGAAGTGCGCCACCACGAAGTAGGAGTCGGACACGTGGAAGTCCAGCGGCGGGCTGGCCAGGATGACGCCGGTCAGACCACCGAAGAGGAAGGTCGTCAGGAAGCCGACCGACCACAGCATCGGGGTGTCGAACGATATGGATCCGCCCCACATCGTGCCGATCCAGTTGAAGAACTTCACACCGGTCGGTACGGCGATCAGGAACGTCATGCCGGAGAAGAACGGCAGGTCGACCGCACCGGTCACGAACATGTGGTGCGCCCACACCGCGACCGACAGGACCGCGATCGAGATGGTGGCGGCGACCAGGCCGACGTAGCCGAAGATCGGCTTGCGGCTGAACACCGGCAGGATCTCGGTGATGATGCCGAAGAACGGCAGCGCGATGATGTAGACCTCGGGGTGCCCGAAGAACCAGAACAGGTGCTGCCACAGGATCGGACCGCCGTTGGCGGCGTCGAACACGTGCGCCCCGAGCAGCCGGTCGGCCTCGAGCGAGAGCAGCGCGCCGGCCAGGATCGGGAACGCGATCAGCACGAGCAGGCTGGTGACCAGCGTGTTCCAGACGAAGATCGGCATCCGGAACATCGTCATGCCGGGCGCGCGCATGCAGATGATCGTGGTGATGAAGTTGACCGCACCGAGGATCGTGCCGAGACCGGCCATCCACAGACCCATGATCCACAGGTCGCCACCCACGCCGGGCGAGCGGACCTCGTTGGACAGCGGGGTGTAGGCGAACCAGCCGAAGTCGGCGGCGCCCTCAGGGGTGAGGAAGCCGGACGCCGCGATCAGGCCGCCGAACAGGAACAGCCAGTAGCTGAACATGTTCAGGCGCGGGAACGCGACGTCGGGCGAGCCGATCTGCAGCGGCATGATCACGTTGGCGAAGCCGAAGAACAGCGGCGTCGCGAACAGCAGCAGCATGATCGTGCCGTGCATCGTGAAGAGCTGGTTGTAGAGCTCGTCGTTGACGACCTGGCCGCCCGGGAAGGCGAGCTCCGACCGGATCAGCAGCGCCATCACGCCGCCGATCAGGAACCAGGCGAAGGACGTGACGAGGTACAGCTTGCCGATCAGCTTGTGGTCCGTGGTCGTCATGACCCGGGCGATCTGCTGACCGAGGGTGTTCGGTCTGGCGGCGGTCTTGACGCCGCTCGCGGTGGCGGTCACTGGCTCTCCTCCTGGACTTCTTCCTCGATGCCGACCTGGGTGTCAGCGTCGGCGCCACCGGTGACGAGACCGGTCTGGCCCTTGTCCTCGAGCTCCTGCAGGTAGTCCGCGTAGCGCTCGGCGCTCACGACCTGGACGTCGAAGAGCATCCGGGAGTGGTAGGCGCCGCACAGCTCGGCGCAGCGGCCGATGAACTTGCCCTCCTTGGTGGGCGTGAACTCGAAGGTGTTCGTGCGCCCGGGGACGACGTCCATCTTCATGAGGAACGCCGGGATCCAGAAGGAGTGGATGACGTCGGGCGAGCTCAGGAACACCTGGGTGCTCTCGTCCACCGGCAGGTAGAGCGTCGGCCGCTCGGCCGTCGTACCGCCCTCGTGCACCGTGGTCGAGCCGTCCAGCGCCTCGTCCTCCATGTAGTTGAAGGTCCACGACCACTGCTGTCCGACGACCGTGATCTCGTGGTCGGGCTTGCCGCCGTCGTCGACCGACTTGGCGAGGACGTCGTTCTGCACGGTGACCGTGTAGAAGAAGAACACCAGCACCATCACGATCGGGGCGACCGTGTAGAGGATCTCGATCGGCAGGTTGTAGCGCGTCTGCACCGGGACCTCGTCCTCGCTGCGGCGACGGAACGCGAAGGACGCGTAGCCGATCAGGCCCCAGACGACGACGCCGGTGATCAGCGCAGCGATCCAGGCGCCCTGCCACAGGTCGAAGATCGCGGGAGCGCGGTCGGTGATCGGCTCGGGCATCGCAAGGCGCTCGATCTGTGCCTTGTCTTCGGACGAGCAGGCGCCCAGCATCAGCATGCTGGCGGCCAAAGCGGCCCCCAGGCCGATCCTGCGCGCGCGCTTGGGGAGTTGCAGACCCACGAACGAGCCTCTCTCTCAACACGACGGACAGGCCGAACATTACTACTCGGGCAACCTGCTTCGCCGCCTAGGTCGACCGGTAGTTTCGCCAGTGTGAGATATCTCGACAACGCGTCCTCCGAGCCGCTGCACCCCGCGGCGCGCGAGACGCTCCTCGCGGCCCTCGAGCAGGGGTACGCCGACCCGGTCCGCATGCACGGACCGGGGCGTTCCGCCCGCCTGCTGCTCGACAACGCGCGGGAGGCCGTCGCCGGGGCGCTGGGGGTCCGGCCGGACGAGGTCACGTTCACCTCCTCGGGCACCCTCGCGGTCCACCAGGGCGTCCTGGGGCTGCTGCTGGGCCGTCGTCGGGCCTCCACCCGGCTGGTGCACTCCGCCGTCGAGCACTCGGCCGTGTTCGCGGCCGGCGACTGGTGGGCGCGGCAGTTCGGGGGTACGTCGGACGTGGTCGGCGTCGACGCGCTGGGCCGGGTGTCGCCCTCGGTGGTCGCCGCCGCGCTGGAGCAGCCTGCGGGGGTGCTCGCCGTCCAGTCGGCCAACCTCGAGGTCGGGACCGTGCAGCCGCTCCCCCCGCTCGCCGCGCTGGCCTCCGATCGGGAGGTCCCGCTGTTCGTGGACTTCGCCGCCTCGGCCGGACGGCTCGACCTGCCGCTGGGCTGGTCCGCAGCCGCCGCCTCGGCGCACAAATGGGGCGGACCGGCCGGCGTCGGCCTGCTCCTCGTCCGCAAGGGCGCCCGCTGGCGCGCCCCCTTCCCCACCGACGACCGGGTCGACCCGCGGGTGGCCGGCTTCGAGAACGTCCCGGGCGCGCTGGCCGCCGCGGCCGCGCTCCAGGCGGTCGTCGCCGAGCGCGCTTCGGTGGGGGCGCGGCAGCACGCCCTGATCGACCGGATCCGCGCCCGGGTGGCCGCGGAGGTGCCGGACGTCGACGTCGTGGGCGACCCCGACGACCGGCTGCCGCACGTGGTGACGTTCTCCTGCCTCTACGTCGAGGGCGAGGCGCTGGTGCGCGAGCTCGACCGGCGCGGCTTCGGCGTCTCGTCCGGGTCGGCCTGCAGCGCGTCGACGCTGACCCCGTCACACGTGCTGGAGGCGATGGGGGCGCTCACCCACGGCAACATCCGGGTGTCCCTCGGCCGGGAGACCACCGAGGCCGACGTGGACGCGTTCCTGGCCGTGCTCCCCGAGGTCGTCGCCGGGCTGCGGCCCTGACCCTCCCGACGGGTGCCCCGGCCGTTCCCCGTTGCCGTTCCCGCACTCATGTGCGATTCGGACACGTTTCCGGCCCGCGGACGCGTCCGAACGGCACTCATGTGCAGTTGTGACGTCCGGGCCGACGCGCGCCGCCGGTTGCCGCTGGCCGCGTGCCGGGCCGGGGGCCGCGTGCCCGGCCGCGGGCCGCGTGCCCCGCCGCTGGCCACGTGCGGCCGGGCGCGTCCCTCACATGTGTGCGATTCGGACACGTTTCCGGCGCGCGGACGCGTCCGAACGGCACTCATGTGCTGTTCGTGACCGTCCGGGCGGAGGTAGCCGGGTCGTTCCGTGCTCTGACGTCCGGGCCGATGCGGCCGGGTCAGTGGAGCCGGCGTACGACGAACCGGGGCGTCCCGTCGTCAGCGGTGTCCTCGCCGACGTACTCGTGCTCCCGCATCCGGCACCACGCCGCGACGTCGGGCCGGGCCGCCGGGTCGTCGGCGACCACCGCGAGGCTCTGCCCGACCGCCACGTCGCCGATGCTGTTGGCGAGCCGGATGACCGGCAGCGGGCAGCGCAGCCCGCGGCAGTCCAGCTCGACGTCGGCGTCCATGTCAGGGGCGGGGGGTCTTCACGTGGGCGGCGAGCTCGGCGGCGGCGTCGGCGCCGTACGTCGCGGCGAACCGGTCCACGAACGACTTCTGGTGGAGGGTGTACTCCTGGGTGCCGACCTTCTCGACGACGTAGACGGCGAGCAGGCACCCGAGCTGGGCGGCACGCTCGTGCGACAGGCCCCACTCGAGCGCGGCGAGGAAGCCGGCCCGGAACGCGTCGCCGACGCCGGTGGGCTCGACCTTCTTGATCTCGGGGACGGCCGGGACCACGATCGGCTCCTCGCCCTCGCGCTCGACCCGGACGCCCTCGGCGCCGAGCGTGACCACCCAGGTGCCGACCCGGGACCGGATCTCCTCGGCGGACCAGCCGGTCTTCTTCTCGATCAGGGCGGACTCGTACTCGTTGGAGAACAGGATCGTCGCGCCGTCGATCAGGTCGCGGATCATGTCGCCGTCGCCGAAGGCCAGCTGCTGGCTCGGGTCGGCGATGAACGGGTAGTCGCGGTCGCGGCACTCCTGGGTGTGCCGGAGCATCGCCTCGGGGTCGTTCGGGCCGACCAGGACGTAGGTGACTCCCCCGACCCGGTCGACGATCGGCTTGAGCTCGATCTCGCGGGCCTCGCTCATCGCGCCGGCGTAGAACGAGGCGATCTGGGCCATCGTCGAGTCGTTGGTGCACACGAAGCGCGCGGTGTGCTTGGAGTCGGAGACGTGCACCGACGTGCAGTCGACGTGGTGCCGCTCCAGCCAGGCGCGGTAGTCCACGAAGTCCTCGCCGACGGCCCCCACGAGGATCGGCCGCAGCCCGAGGTTGCCCAGCCCGAAGCTGATGTTGGCGGCGCAGCCGCCCCGTCGTACCTCCAGGTCCTCGACGAGGAAGGAGAGCGCGATCTTGTCGAGCTGTTCGACCACGAGGGAGTCGGCGAACTTGCCGGGGAAGGACATCAGGTGGTCGGTGGCGATGGAGCCGGTGACGAGCAGGGACACGAGGGTTCCTCACGGCCCACGAGGGGCCCGGACGGGGTCGGTCTGGACACGTGCACATTACCCGCCGGTTCAGATTGGGGTACCCAGCGGTAATCCCTAGCGTGGGTGGCATGACCTACGAACGACGTGCGTACGACGACGCCTCCACCAGCGCCCAGATGACGGCCGACTGTCACGCAGTCGAGCTCGCCCTCCACCTGCCCGAGCGCCGGACGGCCGCCGAGCGCGCCGCCCGCGCCGCCGTGAAGCCGGCCCCCTCGATCCTGTTCGAGGACTACCCGCGCGACGCGAAGAAGCGCAGCATCGAGGTCAGCGAGGCCGCGGCACGCCTGGCCTCCGCGATGCACCTGCACCTCGACTGAGGCAGCCAGAGTCGACGAAGGGCCCCCGCTCCTGGGTGGAGCGGGGGCCCTTCGCCATGGTGGACCTCAGGTCAGCGCACGCGCTGGAAGCCTCCGGGACCGAAGATCGGGCCGCTCACGAACGCTCCACCGCGCGGACCGGTGGCGACCGCGCCCGGCAGGATCACCTGGCCGGCACCGAGCTCCCTGCGGGTGTGCCGGTCGTAGTCGATCCGCCACACCGAGCCGACCTCGCTGCCCGGCAGCTCGAGCTCCATCGCGAACCAGCTCATCTTCGACAGCTCGGCTGCGTAGATCGAGCCGCGCTGCCCGACCTCGAGCGCCACGACCGAGGTGAGCCCGTCGGCCACCCGCCGGCAGGCGCCCTTCTGCGGCTTGTTGGGCTTGCAGACCGCATCCGTCGCTCCGGGCCTGACCCGCCAGATCTGCGACGTCTCCGGTGTCCCGGGGAAGCCCCGCAGCTCACCGAGGTAGACGGCACCGTCCCGACCGACGGCGACGGAGGTGACCACGGCCTCGGCCGGCATCGGCGTCCCGGCCGGCGGCAGCGGCGGCGAGTCCGGGGGCAGCTCGACGTCCTCGTAGCCCGCCGGCATCTCCACGACGCGCGGCTTGACCCGGGCGATGTGCTTGATCCGGCCGCTCCGCCAGACCCGGACCACGGAGTTGTTCGCCGCGTCGGCGACGACCGCGGACCCGTCCGGGAGCGCTGCCACGCCGTAGGGGTTGCTGTCCTTCGGCAAGTTCTCGAGGTCGAACGGGTCCGGGTTGTGCCTGCCCTGCCACCGCGCGATGTCGGCGACCATCCGCTTGGGGTGGCCGAGCCGCTTGATGTACAGCTTGCTGGTGAGGATCCAGACGGCGTTGTCGTCCGCCACCGCCAGCGCGGGCGCGAGGAAGTTCTCCTTGACCCTGGCGATCACCCGGGTGGTGCCCGCCCGCTTCCCGACCCGGAACACTCGGTGCACTTTCCCGTCAGCCGTCGCCACGACCGTGAGGCCGCGGCTGCCGATGTCGAAGCCACGGGCCCCGTCGAGGCCGGTCACGTCGCGCTCCACCGACCCCGCGACTGCCGGGACCGACACGACTGCGGTGACCGCGAGGCTCGCGCTGGCGAGCGCGATGGTGATGGTTCTCTTCCGGTTCAAGACAGATCCCCTCAGGTCGAGCGGAGCCCCCCGCCCCGCAACAGATCCTTCAGCCAAACGGATCGGCACTGCTGGCCTCAATGGCGAGACCGGGCCAATCGGGCGGGTGCGTGGGTCATGCAAAACACTCAAGCGAGGGCATTTCGCCGTGGAACCAACCACGGCGGTGGTGCGTCTGAGAGGTATGAGCACCGGAACCCGACGCTGGCTGGTCCCCCTCGTGGCGGCACTCGCCGTGCTGGCCGTGGTGGGGGCGCTGTGGTCCCAGCGCCTCGGGTCGAGCGGCGAGGACACCGGGTTCGCCGGTGGCGGCGACGCGGGTCAGGGCTCGCCGCCGTACGCCGGCACCGAACCCGGCAGCCCCGGCGTCGAGCCGCCCCCGGACGGCGGGTCGGCCGCCCCGGACGTGCCGGACGCCGATGCCGGCACGATCGCGGTGGACAGCTTCTACCGGTACGACGCGACCCACCTCGCGCTCAACTACGTCAACGGCGTGCCCGAGTGCTACGGCGACGCCGGCACCCCGCTGGTGGAGGAGACCGCCGACGCGGTAATCGTCACGATCCCGAGGATCCCGCCGAAGAGCGACGGCGACACGGCCTGCATCGACATCGCCCTGCTCGGCTCCATCGACATCACGCTGTCCGCCCCGCTCGACGGCCGGGTCGTGCTCGACGGCGCCCGGGAGAAGCTCGAGGTCAAGGAAGCCGCCGCGCCGAACGAGTCGGACCAGGCGAAGTAGCCCGCGCCGGACGACAACGGCCCCCCACCGTTTCCGGTGGAGGGCCGTTGCCTGGGAGCTCAGAGGCGCCCGGAGGTCTGGATCAGTGGAACGAGTCGCCGCAGGCGCACGATCCGGTCGCGTTCGGGTTGTCGATCGTGAAGCCCTGCTTCTCGATGGTGTCCACGAAGTCGATGACCGCACCGTTGAGGTAGGGGACGCTCATCCGGTCGACGACCACGGACACGCCGTTGAAGTCGGACACGACGTCGCCGTCGAGGTTCCGCTCGTCGAAGAAGAGCTGGTAGCGCAGGCCGGAGCAGCCACCCGGCTGCACGGCGATGCGCAGCTGGAGGTCGTCACGACCCTCCTGCTCGAGGAGCGCCTTCACCTTGGCGGCAGCGTTGTCGCTGACATTGATGCTGTCGGTGCGGACCTGCGACTCGGTGGTGTCGACCTGCTCGGTCATGTGCTGCTCCCAATGCGTCGAAGAACGGTTCTACTCAGGCTCAATGGTCGCACATCCCGCGGTATTCCCAAGAACTCCGTCCCACGCCTGTCCAGGCCTGTGCGGTCAGTGCGACCAGGTGCGCGCGGCCCGCTCGGCGAGCTTGGCCAGGCTCCCGGCCGGGTCGGCGAAGCTGGCCGACTCGCCGACGAGGTCGACGACTGCGTACGCCGACTCCACGCCCAGCGCCCGCATCTCCCGGGCGCCGATCAGCACCTGCCCGGCGAGGGCGATGCACGGCCGTACGGCGTCCGCCGCGACCTGGGCCACCCCGTAGGGCACCTTCCCCGACCGGGACGAGAAGTCGAACGCCCCCTCCCCCGTGACCACGAGGTCGGCCTTCCGGGCCCGCTCAGGCAGCCCGACCGCCTCCGCCACGAGGTCGATCCCGGGCGCCCGCTCGGCCCCGAGGAGCAGCAGCGCGAAACCGAGCCCCCCGGCGGCGCCGGCGCCCTTGGCCAGGGCCACCTTCTTGTCGGTGGCGGCTGCCAACCTCTCCAAGGTGGCGTCCACGGCGAGCTTCCGGTCCTCGGCGACCCCCTTCTGGGGGCCGTACACGTTGGTCGCGCCGATCAGGCCGAGGAGCGGGTTGTCCACGTCGGTGGCGGCCACCAGGGCCACCCCGTCCAGCCGGGTGCGGGCCGCGCTGAGGTCGACGCTGTCCAGGGTGGCCAGGCTGCTCGGGCCGTGGTCCAGGGCCCCGGCCGGCTCCGGGACGGCGCCGAGGGCGGCGAGGAGGCCGGCTCCCCCGTCGTTGGTGCCCGAGCCGCCGAGCCCGACGACGACCTTGGCCGCCCCGGCGTCGACGGCGGCGGCGATGAGCTCGCCGACCCCGCGGGTGGTCGCGCGCTCGGGGTCGCGCTCGTCCGGGGCGGTGAGGTGCAGGCCGCAGGCCTGGGCGCTCTCGACGTACGCCGTGCCGTCGACCAGCAGGACCGACCCGGGGACCGGCTCGCCCGTCGGCCCGGTGACGGTCACCGCGAGCAGGTCGCCGCCCAGGGAGGCGTGCAGCACGTCGACGAAGCCGGGGCCGCCGTCGGCCATCGGGGCGAGGTCGACCTCGTCGCCCGGGGCACGGCGCAGCCACCCCTCGGCGATCGCCTGGGCGGCCTCCACGGCGGTCAGGGTGCCCGCGAACTTGTCCGGGGCGATCAGCAGGCGCATGGCGGCCATCCTGCCGTGCGGCTGGTCGATAGGTTGAGCCGGTGCCTGCGACCGACTTCGTGATCCGTCCGATGCGACTCGACGACGTGGTGGACGTCGAGCGACTCACCAGGGAAGGCTTCTACGACTTCGAGGTGCGGACGCAGCGAGCGGACTGGCCCGAGCCCGCCCGCCGGGCGGCCGCAGGGTCCGAGACGTGGCGCGAGCGCGCTCGGCACATGCTCGGCACCGATCCCGGTGGCTGCTTCGTGGCCGAGGACTCCTCCGGCGTGGTCGGGGCGGCGATCGCGCTGCGCCGCGAGCTGACCTGGATCCTGTCCACCTACGTGGTCCGGCCGGGGCTGCAGGGTCGCGGGGTCGGCGAGCAGCTGATGCTGGCCGCGCTCGAGCACGGCCGGGGCTGCCTGCGCGGGCTGATCTCCTCCTCGCACGACCAGGGCGCGGTGCGGCGCTACCACGCGGCGGGCTTCACGCTGCACCCGATGATGTTCCTGCGCGGCCCGGTGCCCCGCGAGGTCCTGCCGGTGGTGGATCGGGTCCGCGAGGGCTCGGCGGGCGACATCGACCTGATGGACTCCGTGGACCGGCGGGCGCGCGACGCCGCGCACGGGGTCGACCACGAGTTCCTGATCCGGCACCACCGGCTGGTCGTCGTGGACCGGTCCACCGGACAGGGCTACGCCTACGTCGAGACCGGTGGCGGCGCCCATCTGCTCGCCGCCACGAACCGGCGTACCGCCACCGACCTGCTCTGGGAGTGCCTGGCCGCCACCTCCCCGGACGACCAGTCCGGCATCCGGCACCTCACCGCGGCGAACGCCTGGGCCGTCGACGTCGGGATGGCCGCGCGGATGGAGCTGCACACGGCGGGCTACCTCGCCACCCGCGGCCAGGTGCCGCCCGCCCCCTACATCCCGAGCGGCCACTTCCTCTGAGCCACGGCCGGTCCGATCACCGATGCTGTGAAAAGATCGACGCGTGACGACCACCGACCTGCCGCTGCTGCCCCTCGGCCGCGGGACCGACCCCAACTCCGAGCGCGGCGTCGACTGCCCCGGATCGCTGCCGGCGGCCTCCGACCCGGACCTGGTGGCGCGCGCCCTGGCGGCGAAGGAGGCCCTCGGCGACAGGCTGTTCGTGCTGGGCCACCACTACCAGCGCGACGAGGTGATCCAGTTCGCCGACGTCACGGGCGACTCGTTCAAGCTCGCCCGCGAGGCGGCGGCCCGCCCCGACGCGGAGTACATCGTCTTCTGCGGCGTGCACTTCATGGCCGAGTCGGCCGACATCCTCACCTCGCCGGCGCAGAAGGTGATCCTCCCCGACCTCGCGGCCGGCTGCTCGATGGCCGACATGGCCCGGCTCGGCCAGGTCGAGGACGCCTGGGACGCCCTGGTCGACGCCGGGATCGCGGACACCGTCGTACCCGTCACCTACATGAACTCCTCGGCCGACATCAAGGCGTTCTGCGGCCGCAACGGCGGTGCGGTCTGCACGTCCTCCAACGCGCAGGTCGCGCTGGAGTGGGCGTTCGAGCAGCACGGGCCCGACACGAAGGTGCTGTTCTTCCCCGACCAGCACCTGGGCCGCAACACCGCGGTGCTGCAGATGGGCTTCTCCCTCGACGACTGCGTGGTGTGGAACCCGCACAAGCCGAACGGCGGCCTCACCGTCGACGAGCTCCGCGCCGCGAAGATGATCCTGTGGAAGGGCCACTGCTCCGTGCACGGCCGGTTCTCCCCCGAGGTCGTCGACGACCTGCGCGCGACGGTTCCCGGCATCCAGATCCTGGTCCACCCCGAGTGCACGTACGAAGTGGTCACCAAGGCCGACCTGGTCGGCTCGACCGAGTTCATCATCAAGACCATCGAGGCCGCCCCGGCCGGGTCCTCGTGGGCGATCGGCACCGAGCTCAACCTCGTGCAGCGGCTCGCCAACGACCACCCGGACAAGCACATCGCCTTCCTCGACAAGACGGTCTGCTACTGCTCGACGATGAACCGGATCGACCTGCCGCACTTCGTGTGGGCGCTGGAGAACCTCGTCGCCGGCACCGTGGTCAACCAGATCGAGGTCGATCCGGAGACCGAGAAGTGGGCCAAGGTCGCGCTGCAGCGGATGCTCGACCTTCCCGCCCGCACCGCCGCCAAGGACTGACGCGCTGCGGCGACCGACCCCGGCCCCGATCGGGGCCGCTATTCGGCCGGGGGCGATCTGTCCGAGAGACCCCCGTCTCGCCCTTTTCCTCCCTGCCCCGTTGAGCCCGGTGATGCCCGGACGGGCGATGGCGCTGGTCCGGGCGCGAGCGTTTCACTGGCTCTCAGGGGCGAAACGCCGTTCCGGCGATGACCACGGAGGGAACCCATGACGAAACTGACCAGGCTCACTGCCGCGCTCTGTCTCACCGCCGCGAGCGCGGTCGGAGGCGCCGCGGCTGCCTCGGCCGCGGAGGCGGACTACTTGGTGGTGAACACCACGTTCAAGAACGCGCCGCACACGATCTCCGAGGCGGGCGGCGTGTTCGCCGGGTGCACCTCTGTGAAGGACCTGGGCGGCACCGCCACCGGGACCGGTGCCAACCGTGCGGTCTTCGAGGGAAGCAAGCGGGTCACCTGCGACGACGGGAAGTTCACCCTGGAGTACAAGGCGGCGACGGCCGGCAGCGAGCAGACGGTCGGAACCTGGTGGATCACCTCGTCGACGCTGTCCGGGGCCAATGTCGGCGACGGTGGAAGCCTGCGCGGCGACTACTCAACCTGTCTGCCCGTCGGCGGCTGCATCACCGATACGTTCGTCATGAACGGTTAGGCCGGTCAGCGAAGGACGGGAGCGTCCCAGAGAGCCATCCACCGGTTGAGCTCGGGCTCGACCGGTAGGTCGTTCTTCACCAGGTCGCGGACCTGGATCTCCAGCAGGTTGTCCCGACGCTGCCCGTCCAGCGGCGCGTAGGGGTAGAACGTGCCCTGCTTGTAGAGGTACACCAGCGCGAGCGCGCGTCCGGACGCGTCCTTGAACCCGACCATCGAGCAGAGCAGCGACGGCCCGAAGCCCTGCGCCTCGAGCCCGGTGTTGATCGCGTGCAGGTCGGTGACGAGGGCAGACATGTCGTCCTGGCGGGAGACGAGCCAGGTGAAGCCGTACTGGTCGGTGCTGCGCTCGAGGTCGGGGTCCTCGTCGTTGTCGAGCAGCTGCACGATGTCGGCCTCGGTCGCCGCGAACGCCGACCCCTCCGCCTGCCGGAAGCAGACCGCGCCGATCCCCGTCGGCTCGAACCCGGCCGCGGTCTGCAGCGTGATCGCGGCCGTCGGCAGGGCGAACAGCGCGTCGAGGTTGTTCCGGGTCGGACGGCGCCGCCCGAGCATGGCGTCGAGGATCTTCACCCGGCCGACCTCACAGGCCGCCGAGGCCGGGCGTGGTGGGGAACCCGCCGTCCATCGGCCGGCCGAGCTCGGCCGAGATCTTGGCGAGCTGCTCGATGCGCTGCTCGAGCGACGGGTGCGTCGAGGAGATCGTCTTCCAGGACACGCCGCTGATCGCCGGGGCGATGAAGAACGCGTTCATCGACTGCGACGCGCGCAGGTCGCGGTTGGGGATCGCCGAGATCTCGCCGGTGATCTTGGTCAGGGCGCTCGCCAGGGCGGACGGCTTGCCGGTCAGGAACGCACCGGACCGGTCCGCGCACAGCTCGCGGTAGCGCGAGAGCAGCCGGGTCAGGAAGAAGCTGACCGCGTAGACCACCAGGCTGACCACGAGGGCGATCAGGAACCCGGCGGCCCCGGCGGGATTGTTGTTGTTGTTCCCGCGCCCGAAGATCGCGCCGTACTGCGCTCCCCGGGTCGCCATCCCGGCGATGATGCCGGCGGACGACGCGAGGGTCATCACCAGCACGTCGCGGTGCGCCACGTGGGAGAGCTCGTGGGCGAGCACCGCCTCGACCTCCTCGGCGCTGAGCCGGTCGAGCAGTCCCGTCGTCACGCACACCGCGGCCCGGCTCGGCGACCGGCCGGTCGCGAACGCGTTCGGCAGGTCGGTGTAGGCGATCGCCACCCGCGGCTTCGGCATGTCCGCCAGCGCGCACAGCCGGTCGATCACGCCGTGCAGCTCCGGCGCCTCCTCGGGGCTGACCTCGCGGGCCCGCATCGCCTTGAGGGCCAGGGTGTCGGACTTGTACCACTGGAACCAGGCCACGCCGAGACCGATGATCCCGATCAGGATCGCGTAGTTCGGCATGGCGTACATCAGGCCGACGACGAGCGCGACGAACAGCGCTCCGAGCAGGAACATCACCAGGGTCATCCGAGCGGTCAGCCCGGTGTCCTTGATGAAGCGGTTGTGTGCCATCGCAGCGTCAGCCCGGGATCAGGCCGTCGTCGGTGTCGGACAGCAGCGCCCGGACCTCGTCGATGGTGGCGTCCGAGGGCGGCAGGATCAGGTCCGAGTCCACGAGGCTGTCGTCGGGCAGCGGCGTGCCGGCCGTGCGTACGGCGTCCAGCAGGGCGGCCAGCCCGGCGGCGAACCGGTCCTGCTCCCCCGCCTCCACCGCCGACTCGACCTCGGCGTCGAGCGCGTTCAGCGGGTCGAGCCGGTCGTCGGCGACGTTCCACTGGCCCTCGCCGAGGATGCGCACGATCATGCCTGTCCCTCCTCCTTCTGCGCCTGCTGCTGCTCGCGGTGAGCTCGGCGGGCGGCGTGGTGTCGCCGGCCTCGATGCTCTGCGGGGCGGACTTCGCCTTCAGCGCGGCGAGCTCGGCCTCCACGTCGGACTGCGACGACATCGCGGCGAGCTCCCGGGCGATGTCGTCGCCCTGGCCGATCGCGGAGGCGTCGTCGAGGGCGCCGGAGGCGATCAGCTCGTCGATCGCGCCGGCCCGGGCCTGCATCTGCGCGGTCTTGTCCTCGGCGCGCTGCACGGCCATGCCGACGTCGCCCATCTCCTCGGAGATGCCGGAGAACGCCTCGTTGATCCGGGTCTGCGCCTCCGCGGCCGTGTAGGTGGCCTTGATGGTCTCCTTCTTGGTGCGGAACGCCTCGACCTTGGCCTGGAGCCGCTGGGAGGCGAGCGTGAGCTTCTCCTCCTCGCCCTGGAGCTGGGCCTGCTGCGCGCGCAGGTCGCCGACCTGGCCGGCGAGCGCGGACTTGCGGGTCAGCGCCTCGCGGGCGAGGTCCTCGCGGCCCATGCCGAGGGCCTTCTGGGCCTGGTCGGTGAGCTTGTTCTCCTGCTGCTCGAGCTGGGCGACCTGGAGCTCGACGCGCTTGCGGCTGGTGGCGACGTCCGCCACGCCGCGGCGTACCTTCGCCAGCAGCTCCACCTGACGCTGGTAGCTGTAGTCGAGGGTCTCGCGCGGGTCCTCGGCACGGTCCAGAGCCTTGTTGGCCTTCGAACGGAAGATCAGGCTGATGCGCTTCATGAGGCTCATGCGGGCGGGCCCCCTTGTCTGTGAGTCGTCGGGTGGGTCGTCGTTTTCCACCCTACGGGGGAACGCGTGGGCGGTGTAGAAGGTTCCGCTCGGTAGGCTGGAGCCAGCGGCGTCCGTTCGGCTCGCCGCCCCCGACCCTTTCCAGAACTGGAAGACGCCACGTTGTTCCGACGTACCAAGTCCGACGAGACCACCGCCGAGACGACCGCCCTCAAGGAGGGCGGCAAGGGCAGGCCCACTCCGTCCCGCAAGGAGGCCGAGGCCGCCGCTCGTGCGCGCGCCAAGGCCGGGATGGACAAGAAGGCGGCCGCGAAGCTGCTCCGTGAGCGCCGCACCGAGCAGAACGCGAAGATGCGCCAGGGCCTGCGCAGCGGCGAGGAGCGCTTCCTGCCGGCGCGCGACCAGGGCCCGGTCAAGCGGTTCATCCGGGACTTCATCGACTCGCGGCTGTGCATGGCGGAGTTCCTGCTCCCGCTGCTGGTCCTGATCATGGTGACCCAGTCGTTCGCGCCGTCGTTCAGCAACGGGCTGTGGAGCGCCACGATCCTGCTGGTCCTCGTCGACACCGTGCTGCTGCTCACCCGGGTCAAGCGCGAGGTCAAGCGCCGCTTCCCCGACGAGCCCACCAAGGGCACGACGAGCTACGCGATCCTGCGGTCGATGCAGCTGCGCTGGCTGCGGCTTCCGAAGCCCCAGGTGAAGCTCGGCCAGAAGCTGCCCGAGCGCTACTGAGCGACGTCGCCCTCGAGGTGACGCTCGACCCGCTCCACCTTGGCGGTCAGCTGCCCCTCGAAGCCGGGCCGGATGTCGGCCTTGAGGACCAGCCCGACCCGCGGTGAGGACGCGGCGACGACGTCGACGGCGCGCTTGACCACGGCCATCACCTCGTCCCACTCCCCCTCGATGTTGGTGAACATCGCGTTGGTCTCGCAGGGCAGGCCGGACTCACGGACCACGCGGACGGCCTCGGCGACCGCGGCGCTGACGCCACCGGTCTCGTCGGCGGCGGTGGGGCTGATGCTGAAGGCGACGAGCATGGGCCCAACGTAGTCGGCTCGCCCGCGGCCGGCGTACCGGGTTGGCGTGCTGGGTAGGTTCGACGCCATGGACATTCGCAATCTCGGAAACAGCGGGCTGAAGATCTCGGAGATCGCCTACGGGAACTGGCTCACCCACGGGTCCCAGGTCGAGGAGGACGCGGCCCTGGCCTGCGTCCGGCAGGCACTCGACGAGGGCATCACCACGTTCGACACCGCCGACGTCTACGCCAACACCGCGGCGGAGACCGTGCTCGGCAAGGCGCTGGCCGGCGAGCGCCGCGAGGGCCTGGAGATCTTCACGAAGGTCTACTGGCCGACCGGCCCCGGCAAGCACAACGACCACGGCCTGTCGCGCAAGCACATCATGGAGTCGATCGACGGCTCGCTGCGCCGGCTCGGCACCGACTACGTCGACCTCTACCAGGCGCACCGGTTCGACTACGAGACGCCGCTCGAGGAGACCATGGAGGCGTTCGCCGACGTGGTGCGCTCCGGGAAGGCGCTCTACATCGGCGTCTCGGAGTGGCGCGCGGAGGAGATCCGCCGCGGCTACGAGCTCGCGCGCGAGCTGCGCATCCCGTTCGTGTCGAACCAGCCGCAGTACAACATGCTCTGGCGGGTCATCGAGCCCGAGGTCGTGCCGACCTGCGAGGAGCTCGGGATCGGCCAGATCGTCTGGTCGCCGATCGCCCAGGGCGTGCTCACCGGGAAGTACAAGCCCGGTCAGCCGCACCCGGCCGGCTCGCGGGCGACCGACACCAAGGGCGGCGCCGACATGGTGTCGCGCTGGCTCGAGGACGACATCTTGCAGCGCGTCCAGCAGCTGCAGCCGATCGCCGACGAGGCCGGTCTGAGCATGGCGGCGCTCGCCGTCGCGTGGGTGCTGCAGAACAGCAACGTCTCGGCCGCCATCATCGGGGCCTCCCGCCCCGAGCAGGTCACCGAGAACGTGAAGGCAGCGGGCGTGAAGCTCGACCCCGCCCTGATGAAGCAGATCGACGAGGTCCTCGAGGGCGCCATCGAGCGCGACCCGGCCAAGACCAAGTCGCCCCCCACGCGCGACTTCAGCTGACCTGCGGCGCATCCGCGCCACCAATCGGGTCCGATGGACCGTTCCGGCTCCCGGAAACGGTCCATCGGACCCGATTGCGCATGCCGGTGCCTGAGGGCCGGGCTGGGCTGGGCTGGACTGGGCCCCAGTTGGCACGAATTTGCAGTTCCGCGCGCCCGAATCAGCAATTACGCACCAAATGACAGAGCCTGCCGAGCCGAGACGTGCGGGCACGAGGCGGTCGGACGCGGGCGGGGCCGAGAGCGCGTCAAGCGAGGCGTGGCGGCGGAGCCTGCGGAGCCGACACGGCGAGTCCAGCGCGTCGGTCCCGCCGGCGGGAGACCGCCGGCGGGTGGTTTCGAGACGCTCGCTGCGCTCGCTCCTCAACCACCGTCGCCGGGGTTGGGATCAGGAGGCGGCGTGGAGGGACATCGGGCCGTAGACCTCGCGGTCGCCCTCGAACAGGGTGACCGCGTCGACGCCCTGCTCGGCCAGGTCCTGCCAGGTCTCGCCGACCCAGGACTCGGCGTCGCTCTGCGAGGGGAAGGTCAGGCCGTCCTCGGTCGTGCTGACCTCGGCGCCGGACGCGTCCTCGTAGCGCCAGCGCCAGATCGCCTTCGGGCTCGACTCGGTGGTGCCGAAGGTGGACGGTTCGAGAGAGTGCGTCATGTGGCGAGCCTAACGCCGCCCACCCCCTGGTCCCCCTTGCCGCTCTCCGAGCGCTCGTGGGATTGTGAGCGTGCATCATCTGCCCCACAACGGGAAAGCCGGTCCGAAGCCGGCGCTGACCCGCAACCGTAGGTCGCCCTCGAAGCCTCGAGGCGCGGCGAGCCGGAACACCGTGGTGAGGCAGCGGCTCCCTTCATCCGTCGAGGTCTACGGGACGGAGCCGGTCCACGGTCTCCTCCCGTTCCAGGGTGCCCCGCGGTCCGGTCTCGTCTATGTGAACCGCCGCTAGAAAGGCCCCTGGCCATGTTGTCCCCGTCATCCCCCATCCCTGTGACGCGCCCGCCGGTACGTCGCTCCCTGGGCGCGCTGCTCGCCGTCCTCGCCTCCGTCTTCCTGGTCGCCGGCATCGCCGGTCCGGCCGCCGCCGAGGACGGCTACCGCTACTGGAACTACTCCCAGCTCGACGGCGACGCGTTCACCTTCGCCCAGACCGGCCCCGGTGACACGAAGCCCGAGGACGGCGGCGTCGAGGGCTGGCGCTTCGGCACCTCCACCGTCTCGCAGGGCGTCTTCCCGCGCGCCGACCTCGCCGAGGTGAACTTCGACAGCGTCTGCGGGGACACCGAGGCGGCCGAGGGCGAGAAGCGCGTCGCCGTGCTCGTCGACTACGGCACCGAGGCCGACGCCGACGGCGCCGAGGTGCCCGAGCCCCGCGGCGAGTGCGCCGTGGTCCCCGCCGAGGCCACCGGCCAGCAGGTGCTGGAGTCCGTCGTCGACGTCCGCTCCGACAAGAACATGATCTGCGCGCTGGACGGCTACCCCGCCGCCGGCTGCGGCGAGACGGTCGGCGACGCCGAGGTCAGCGCCGGCGAGGAGACGGTCGCGTTCACGTTGCCGGCATCCGAGGACATCGAGGCGGCGTCGGCCGAGACCGAGGACGAGGGCACGAACTGGGCGCTGTACGGCGTGCTCGCCGTCGTCGTGGCGCTCGCCGTGGTCGCCGTCCCGCTCTACCGCCGCAACCGCGAGTCCTGACCGCAGCCGACCACGAGGCAGCCCGATGCGCCCCCAGCACTCCATCACCTTCCCCCGGAACCTTCATCCGGGGGCCTGGTGGCTGTGGGCCATCGGGCTCGCCGCGGCCGCGACCCGCACCCAGAACCCGGTCCCGCTGCTGCTGATCCTCGCGGTCGGCGGACTGGTCGTCTCCGCGCGCCGGAGCAACGCCCCCTGGGCGAAGTCGTACGGCGCCTTCCTCAAGCTGGCCCTGCTGATCATCGCGATCCGGATCGCCTTCCAGGCGTTGCTGTCCACCGGCTCGCAGGGCCCCACCGTCCTGTTCACGCTGCCCTCGCTGCCGATGCCGGAGGACAGCGGCCTCAAGCTCGGCGGCGAGGTCACCCTCGAGGCCGTGCTCCGCGCGTTCTACGAGGGCCTCCAGCTCGGCGTCATCCTGTGCTGCGTCGGCGCGGCCAACGCCCTGGGCAGCGCGCGAAGGCTGCTGCGCTACGTCCCGGGTGCTCTCTACGAGATCGGTGTCGCCTGCGTGATCGCGCTGACCTTCGCGCCCCAGCTCGTCGCCGACGCCCAGCGCGTCCGTGCGGCCCACCGGCTGCGCGGTCGCAGCACCCGCGGTCCCGGCAGCCTGGCCCGGCTCGCGATGCCCGTCCTGGAAGGCGCGCTCGAGCACTCCGTCGAGCTCGCCGCTGCGATGGACTCGCGCGGCTACGGCCGCACCACCGACACCGAGCGAGTCTCGCGGCGGCTGACCGCGGTGCTCGTCTTCGGCGGCCTGCTCGGGGTCTGCGTCGGGGTCTACGGCCTCCTCGACGGCACCACGTCGGCCTGGCTCGGCATGCCGATGCTCCTCGCCGGATCGGCGCTCGCGGCACTCGGCGTCTCCGTGGGCGGCCGCAGGACCGGGCGCACGAAGTACCGGCCCGACGCCTGGGCCCTCCCCGAGTGGCTGGTCACCGGCTGCGGAGTGGTCGCGGCCGTGGCGACCTTCGTCAACGTGAAGATCGCCCCCGAGCAGATGTTCCTCGCCTCCGTCACGATGGTGCCCCCGGTGCCGGTCCTGGCCTGTGCGGGCATCCTGGTCGCGGCACTCCCGGCGGTGCTCGCACCTCCGCTGCCCGTCGTACGCCCGACCGACGCCCCGCGCCCGAAGACCGCCGAGGAGGTGGCCGCATGATCACCTTCGACGGCGTCGGCGTCCGCTTCGCCGACACGACCCGGCCGGTCCTGCAGGGCGTCGACCTGACCATCCCGGAGGGCGAGCTCGCGCTCGTCGTCGGCCGCACCGGCTCCGGCAAGACCACGCTGCTGCGCGCGATCAACGGCCTGGTGCCGCACTTCAGCGGCGGCACCCTCACCGGCCGGGTCGTCGTCGACGGCCGCGACACCCGCGAGCACCGGCCGCGCGACTTCGCCGACGTGGTCGGGTACGTCGGCCAGGACCCGCTGTCCGGCTTCGTCTCCGACGCGGTCGAGGACGAGCTGGCCTACGGCATGGAGTCGCTCGGGCTGCCCGCCGACGTGATGCGCAAGCGCGTCGAGGAGACCCTCGACCTGCTCGGTCTCGCCGACATCCGGCACCGCCCGCTGGCGTCCCTGTCCGGCGGCCAGCAGCAGCGCGTCGCGATCGGCTCGGTGCTCACCACGCACCCGCGGATCCTCGTGCTCGACGAGCCGACCTCCGCCCTCGACCCGATCGCCGCCGAGGAGGTGCTCGCCACCCTGCAGCGCCTGGTCCACGACCTCGGGATGACCGTGGTGCTGGCCGAGCACCGGCTCGAGCGCGTCGCGCAGTACGCCGACCGCGTCGTCCTCGTCCCGGGCGGCGGCCGCCCCGTCGTGTCCGGGCCGCCCGAGCAGGTGCTCCAGGACTCCCCCGTCGCGCCTCCGGTGGTCGAGCTCGGCCGGATCGCCGGCTGGACGCCGCTGCCGCTCTCGGTCCGCGACGCGCGCCGCAAGGCCGGCCCGCTGCGCGAGCAGCTCACCGGCGTCGACGCCCCGGACCGCTCCGCGACGCTCGGCGAGGTCGTGGTCGAGGCCGAGCACCTCGTCGCGTCGTACGGCCACGTCCCCGCCCTCCAGGGCGTCAGCACCACGATCGCCCGCGGCGAGGTGGTCGCCCTGATGGGCCGCAACGGCGCCGGCAAGTCGACCCTGCTCAAGACCCTGGTCGGCATGAAGGCCCCCACCGGCGGCACGGTTCTCGTCGACGGCCAGGTGCCGGCCGCCGTACGCCCCAGCCGGCTGCTGCACCACGTCGGCCTCGTCCCGCAGGTGCCGGGCGACCTGCTGTACGCCGCCACCGTCGGCGACGAGTGCGCCCAGGCCGACCGGGACTCCGACGCCCCGGCCGGGACCACGCTCGAGCTGTTCACGCGGCTCTCCCCCGGCGTACCGGTCGACCAGCACCCCCGCGACCTGTCCGAGGGGCAGCGGCTCACCCTCGCGCTGGCGATCGTGCTGGCCGCCCGGCCGCCGCTGGTGCTGCTCGACGAGCCGACCCGTGGCCTCGACTACACCGCGAAGCACCGGCTGGTCGAGATCCTGCGCGACCTGGTGGCCGACGGGCACGCCGTACTTCTCGCCACCCACGACGTCGAGCTCGTCGCCGAGGTCGCGACCCGGGTGCTGGTGATCGCGGACGGCGAGCTCGTCGCCGACGGGCCGACCGTCGACGTGGTGGTGTCCTCGCCGGCGTTCGCACCGCAGGTGGCCAAGGTGCTCGCGCCGCAGCGCTGGCTGACCCCGACCGAGGTCGCGATGGCCCTGACCGACGCGCAGGTGCCCCGATGAACCTCGTCCCGGTCCGGCTCCGGTCCGCCCTCGCGCTCGGGGCGGTGTTCGCGGTCGGGATCGTCGCGTTCGGCTGGCCGTTCGTGATCGAGCCCGGGTCGGCGCTCGACTCCTCCCACTCCGGGGACGCGCCGTTCGTCTTCGTGGTGCTGCTGCCGCTGCTGGCCGCCGTCGTCCTGTCCGAGCTCACCTCCGGCGGCATCGACGCCAAGGCCGTCGCGATGCTCGGCATGCTGGCCGCGGTCGGCGGTGCCCTGCGCGCGCTCGGCCCCGGCACGGCGGGACTGGAGCCGACCTTCGTGGTGATCGTGCTCGGCGGGCGCGTGTTCGGCCGCGGCTTCGGCTTCGTGCTCGGCGCGGTCACGCTCTTCGTCGGCGCGCTGATCACCGGCGGGGTCGGCCCGTGGCTGCCGTTCCAGATGATCGCGGCCGGCTGGGTCGGTTTCTTCGCGGGCACCCTGCCGCCGGCCCGGGGGCGCGCCGAGGTGCTGCTCGTGGCCGGCTACGCCGCGGTGGCCAGCATGGTCTTCGGGCTCGTGATGAACCTGTGGTTCTGGCCGTTCGCGTCCTACGGCCCCGAGGTCAGCTACGTCGCCGGCGACCCGTTCCTCGAGAACGGCGCGCGCTACCTGCTCTTCTTCGTCACCACGTCGCTGCCATGGGACATCGGCCGCGCGGTGCTCTGCCTGCTGGTGCTCCTGCTCGCCGGGACCGCGCTGCTGCGGGCGCTGCGACGGGCGGCCCGGCGCGCGGCCTTCGACGCCCCCGTGGTCTTCGAGCGGTCCTGATGGACGTCCGGCTGCTCGGCACCGGCTCGGCCGACGGCTGGCCGAACCCGTTCTGCACGTGCGGCTCCTGCACGGCCGAGCGGCTGGCCGGCCGGCTCCGCGGTCAGACGGCCGCCCTCGTGGACGGCGTACTCCTGCTCGACTGCGGTCCCGAGACGCCGCACGCCGCCCAGCGCGCCGGCGCCGACCTGAGCGGGCTGCGGCACGTGCTGATCACGCACGCGCACCCGGACCACTGCTCGCCGGCATTCCTGCTGTTCCGGTCGTGGGCGCACGCCGACCCGCTCGACGTGCTCGGCCCGGCCGACGTGATCGAGGCTGCGCGGATGTGGGTCGCCCCCGACACCCACGTGAACTTCGTGGTGGTGGCGCCGGGCGACCGGGTGTCCGTGGGCGCGTACGACGTCCGCGTGCTCGCGGCCGCCCACGGCGACTCCGCGGTGCTGTACGACGTCACCGCGCCCGGCGGCCGGATCCTCTACGCCACCGACACCGGCCCGCTCCCCGACGTGACGGTCGACGGCGTGCGGGACGCGGCGTTCGACGTCGTGCTGCTGGAGGAGACGTTCGGCGACCTCCTCACCCACGACACCGACCACCTCGACCTCGGCACGTTCCCCGAGCAGGTGCGCCGGCTGCGGTCGGTCGGCGCCGTCCACGACGGGACCGACGTGGTCGCCGTACACCTCTCCCACCACAACCCGCCCACCGCCGAGCTGGCCCGACGCCTCGCGGCCTGGGGCGCCCGGGTGGTCGAGGACGGGACGGTGCTGGGCGGCGCCGCGCTCGAGCCGCGCGGGCCGGTCCGCACGCTCGTCATCGGGGGCGCCCGGTCCGGGAAGTCCCGGGAGGCGGAGCGGCTGCTCGCCGCGGCCGAGGCGGTGACCTACGTGGCCACGGCCTACCCCGCCGACCACGACGACGAGTGGTCCGAGCGGGTCCGGCTGCACCGCGCCTCGCGCCCCGGGCACTGGACGACCCTGGAGACGACCGACCTGGTGCCGCTGCTGTCGTCGCCGGGCGCGCCGTTGCTGGTCGACTGCCTGACGCTGTGGCTGACCCGGGTGATGGACCGGCACGACGCCTGGGACGACGCCACCTGGGCGGCCACCGGCGAGAAGGCCGTGGCGGAGGAGGTCGAGGCGCTGGTCGCGGCCTGGCGTACGACGTCGCGACGGGTGGTCGCCGTGACCAACGAGGTCGGCCAGGGGGTCGTGCCCGACACCAGCCTCGGGACGCCGGTTCCGCGACGCGATGGGCCGCCTCAACGCCGCCGTCGCCGCGCACACCGAGGACGTCCGCTGGTGCGTCGCCGGCCGGGTGACGTCGCTGTGAACGCGATCCGGCTGGCGGTCGGCACGCTGACCGTCCTCCCGGTCCGCGCCCCTGAGGTGGACCGGGAGGTGGCAGGCCGCGCGATGGTGCTGGCGCCCCTGGTCGCCCTGCTGCTCTGGCTGCCGGTCGGCGGCCTGCTGCGGGCCGGCGGCGAGCTCGGGCTGTCCCCGCTGCTGACCGCCGCCCTCGCCGTGGGGCTGCTCGCGCTGCTGACCCGCGGGATTCACCTCGACGGTCTCGCCGACACCGCGGACGGGCTCGGTTCGGGGCGACCGGCTCAGAGCGCCCTGGAGGTCATGAAGCGCGGCGACATCGGGCCGTTCGGCGTGGTCACGCTGCTGCTCGTGCTGCTGGTCCAGGTCGCTGCCCTGGCCCAGCTCGTCGGGTCCGGGCACGGACCGGCCGGCGTGGGTGCGGCGCTGGTGGTCAGCCGGCTGGTGCTGCCGCTGGCCTGCCTCCGGGGAGTCCCCGCCGCCCGGCCCGAGGGGCTCGGCGCGGCGGTGGTCGGGTCGGTCACCCTGCCGATGGCCCTGCTCGCCGTACTCCTGGGCGGTGCCGCCCTGACGGCACTCACGCTCGGCGCCGGCGGCGGCCTGGAGGTGACGGCATGGGCCCTGCTCGGCCTGCTGGCCGGAGCGGCCCTCGGCGTCCGGGCGGTGCGGCGGCTCGGCGGTGTCACCGGCGACGTGCTCGGCGCCTGCGTCGAGGCGACGTTCACCGCGGCCCTCGTCGCCGCCTGCCTGGCCTGAAGCAACGGCGCCGGGCAGGCACGCGACGTGGTCGGTCTCCCCGACCGGGACAGGGGGCACGGCGCGCCGCGCTCCTGTCCCGGCCAGGTCCTCCGAGCGAACCGTGTCTCCACGGGTCGTCATGGCGGCGGCTAGACGTGGTTCCCCAGCAGTCTGGCCGTGCGGAGCAGACCGCGGGCCCGGCACCCGTCGATCCATCCCTGCATCACGTCGGGGCTGCGCAGCGGCGACGCGATCGGAGCCAGGCAGCGCTGGATCTCCTCGCTCGGCGCGGCAGTCACCGACGCGTCAGTGGTCGGCGCGGCCGTGGCCGGGCCGGCAGGGACCAGGGTGCTCAGCAGGATGAGTGCAGCTGTCCCGACAGCTGCTCGCGTGTTCGACATGGTCGGTCCTTTCTCGGAGGTTGAGCTGACCGGACCGTTGTCGCAGCCCGCGGTGTCGACGGGGTGCTCCCGCGGTGTTGCTCCGGTAACGACCATGAGAGCGCCGTCCGGCAGGGAGTGAAGATCACCTTCGGGACAGACCGGGTGAACCGGCCCACTCCGCCGGGTGTCGTCCCCGCGCGGGTGGTGTCGTCCCGGTAACGGGGCCATTGACGGTCCGCACAACCGGTTCGACAGTCGAGTCATGGGGATCGCGGTGTTGGGCCCGCTCACCGTGGACGGGGTGGTGGGGCAGCTCAGACATCACGACCGGGTGGTGCTGACCGCCCTGGCCGTGCGACCCGGGCGACGTCGTCAGCGCCGACCAGCTTGCCGACGCGCTGTGGGGCGACGGGCCCCCGGACACCTGGGGCAAGGTCGTGCAGGGCTGCGTGATGCGGCTCCGCAAGGTGCTCGGTCCGGCAGCCATCGAGACCACGCCGCACGGCTACCGGCTGACCCTCGGTTCCGACGAGATCGACTCCCAGCGGTTCGAACGGCTGGTGGGCCGCGGCCGCGAGCTGCTCACGCTGGCCGAACCCGAACGTGCGGCGTTCGTGCTCACCGAGGCGCTGGCCCTGTGGCGCGGTACGGCGCTGGCCGAGCTCGACGGCTGGGACTCAGGACGGATGGAGCGCGAACGACTCGACGAGCTGCGCCGCGACGCCGAGGAGCTCGGTGTCGATGCCGCTCTGCGCGCCGGGCGCTGCCGTGAGGTGCTGGGGCAGACGCAGAAGCTGGTCGGCGAGGCTCCGCTGCGGGAGCGTCGCTGGGCCCTGCTCGCGCTGGCCCAGTATCAGGCCGGCCAGCAGGCGCAGGCGCTCCGGACGCTGCGCCAGGTCCGGGCGGTGCTCGCCAACGAGCTCGGACTCGACCCCGGTCCGGAGCTGGTCGCGCTCGAGCAGGCGATCCTGCGGCAGGACCCGACCCTGGCCGTGGAGGCCGCGCTTCCCGAGCCGAGCGCGGTGTGCCCCTACCGCGGTCTCGTGCCCTACGGCGTGGCTGACGGCGACAGCTTCTTCGGGCGAGAGGACGAGGTCACCGAGTGTCTCCGACGTCTGGCGGGGACAGGCGTCCTCGTCGTGGTCGGCCCCTCGGGCAGCGGCAAGTCGTCGTTGGTCCGGGCCGGTGTCGCCGCCGCCCTGGAACGGGACGGCCGACGGGTGCTCGTGGTGACGCCGGGCACTCACCCGCTCGACGCCCTCTCCACGCTCCCGACGCGAAGCACTGTCCCCGTCCTGGTCGTCGACCAGTGCGAAGAGGCGGTCTCGTTGTGCGAGTCGCTCGATGAGCGAGCCAGGTTCTTCGACGCCCTGGCTGATCACGCGGAGCGCGGACCGCTGGTCCTGACGCTGCGTGCGGACCGGATCGGCGAGACCTCCGTCTACCCGGCGTTCGCCCGGCTCGTCGAGCAGGGGCTGTTCCTGCTCGGACCGATGGGACCCGACCAGCTCCGTGCCTGCATCGAGGGACCGGCGAAGCAGGCCGGGCTGCTGCTCGAGCCCGGCCTGGTCGACCTGCTGGTGCGCGAGGTCGAGGACGAGCCGGGCGCGCTCCCGTTGCTGTCCCACGCGCTGCGCGAGACCTGGATGCAGCGCGAGGGCCGGACCCTGACCGTCGCCGGCTACCAGGCCAGCGGCGGCATCCGCGGCGCCGTCGCCCGGTCCGCCGAGGAGGTCTACGCCGACGTGCCGGACGATCAGCAACCGATGGTCCGAGACCTGCTGCTGCGGCTGGTGGCTCCCAGCCCCGATGGCGAGCCGGTGCGCAGCAGGATGCCGCGGCGGCTGCTCGCCGACGACGCCGGTCACGCCGCGATCATCGAACGTCTGGTGAGCGCTCGGCTCCTGACGAGCGACGACGGGGTCCTCGAGCTGGCCCACGAGGCGCTGGTGCGGGCCTGGCCGCGCTTCCGGCAGTGGCTGGAGGACGACACCGAGGGGCAGCGGATCCTGCGGCACCTGTCCGTCGCGGCCGACAGCTGGGACTCGATGGGCCGACCCGAGAGCGAGCTCTACCGCGGGGTGCGGCTGGCGCAGTCGCTCGACTGGGAGCAGAGCACCCGGCCCGACCTCACCTCGCTCGAGCAGGAGTTCCTGGCGGCTTCCAAGGACCTCGTCGACGCGGAGCTGAGCGAGGCTCGCCGTCGCGCGGACACCGAGCGCCAGGCTCGGCAACGGACGCACCGGCTGGCCGTCGGACTCGCGGCCGCGCTCGTGCTCGCGCTGGTCGCAGCGGGAGGGGCCACCTGGTTCCAGCAGTCGGCGTCCGACCGCGCCGCCGAGGCGGCCGCGGCGTCCACGGAGGCGGACGCCAACCGGCTGGCCGCCCTGTCGAAGTCGGTGGGGTCGCTTGACCTCTCGATGCTGCTGGCCGCGGAGTCGGTACGCACGGCCGACACTCCCGCGGCCCGCGACGGCCTGCTCACCTCGCTGCTCACCCACAACCGCGCCGAGCAGGTGCTGCAGCTGGAGTCCCGGCCGTTCTCCGCGGCGCTCGCCGACCGGGGCCGGGTGCTTTTCCTGAACATGCCGTCCGAGGTGCTCGCCTGGCGGGTCGGGTCCGATGAGGAGCCGAGCGTGGTCCTGGGCTGGGGACACACGCTCGACGCCATCGCCACCTCTCCGGTCGACGACCTCGTCGCCGTGTCTTCCTACAAGGCACGACGAGACCCCCCGGCTCGGCATCTTCGACAGCCAGGGCCGGCGGCACCTCTACCTGAAGGGCTTCGACGAGGTCGGCGGCGGCCACCCCCGGGGCATGGGGTTCAGCGCGGACGGGCAGCGGTTCTTCCATACGGTCCTCGACGTGAGCGCCTCGGGCATCCACGAGTCGTGGGTCAGGGAGTACGACCTCACCAGCGGCCGGCTCGTCAGCAGCCGGTTGCTGCACCGCCTCTCCGATCCGCCCGCGTGGCTGGCGTCCTCGATGAGCCGCGACGGCCGCTGGGCTGTCAGCTGGGTGCAAGGCGAGTCGGCCGCACGGATGCTCGACACCCGCACCGGTCGACGGATCGACCTCCGGGTCCCCGACCGGCCGACCGAGGCGCTGTGGTTCTACCCGCTGTCCAGTGGCACTGCCCAGCCCTGGGAGGACGGGTCGGTGGTGCTCTACGACGGCTCCGGCCGGGCCACTCAGGTGCTCCAGGCTCACAAGGACCCGGTGTACGACGTGGTCGAGTCCCCCGACGGCACCTGGGCGGCGACGGCGGAAGACTCCGGCGAGGTGGTGATCTGGGACGTCGACCGCCGCACCGGGATCTGGTCGCAGCGGGAGACGCTCGCCGGGCACTCCGGACGCGCGGTGGCGCTGTCGATCACCCCCGACGGGACCCGGCTGATGACCGCCTCGGACGACCGGACCGCGGTGATCTGGGACATGACCGACCGGGCCGGCCTCGGCACCAGCGTCCCGGGCCTGGGGAACCGGTGGATGTCCAACCAGCCGGCCGTAGTGCACCCTGGCGAGCTGATCGTCGTACCCACGCGCCCTGCGCCGGGGGAACGCGAGTGGTGGCAGCAGGGCAGGGTGTCGGCGACGTTCCTCGACCCGCGGACCGCCGAGGTGGTCGACCGGGTGTACGTCGGCGACAACATGGGCTTCACCTTCGGCTCGTCGGCGTCGGTGAGCCCGGACCGGTCGATGGTGGCCGTCACGTACGGCTACGGCACGGTCGTCCTCGACGCGCGGACCCGGGAGCAGATCGCGCGCATCGAGCTGCCGGACGTGGAAACCTTCGGCGCGCGCAACCCCGAGAGCGTGTGGTGCACCGCGTGGACGCCCGACGGGTCCCGGCTGCTGATCGGCGCCGAGGGTGACACGGGCGACCCCGACGACGGCGGCATCGTGGTGGTGGACACCAGCACGTGGGCAGTCGCCGAGGAGAGAGTCGACGTCCGTGGGGCGGTGCAGACCATGGAGGTCTCGCCGGACGGGCAGCTGCTTGCGGTGGGCATGACCGTCCCCGCGGTCGACGACGCGCCGCCGGGGATCGTCCGGCTGCTCGACGCGGGCACGCTGGAGGAGGTCCGTGAGCTCCGCCTGGGTGTCGGCGAGTACGCCTACGACCTTTCCTTCTCGCCGGACAGCCGGCGAGCGGCGGTCGGGGTCGAAACAGGGCTGGTCTACGCGTTCGACGTGGCCAGTGGCGAACGGCTTCACGAGCCTGCACGCGCACACAACTCGTGGGTCGGGCAGGTTGAGTGGCTACCGGACAGCCGGACGGTGGTGTCCACCGGGCAGGACACCCGGATCGTGCTGTACGACGCCGAACGCGGCGTGCTGCGCGCGACGATGCCGGCGTCGGCGCAGTCCCACCTGGCGCACACCTACCTGCTCGAGGTCGACCAGGACGGCATCTCCGCCCTCGCCGGCGAGCGGCCGGGCCGGCGCTACCCGTTGGACGTCGGGACCTGGCTGGACCGGGCCTGCGCAGTCGCCGGCCGGGACCTGACCCGCGACGAGTGGTCGAGCTACCTCCCGGACCGGCCCTACCGCCGTACCTGCGGCGACCGCAGCTGAGCCGCTCCGGGCACGGCAAGCCGGTTCGCGGGCGGACCCCGTCACAACTCCACACGTGTGCCGGACGAGCACGTTCGCGCGCGCAGGACGTGTCCGAACCACGCCCATGTGCGATTGCGACTGCCGGGTGGACGGACGGCGCTTGCGGCGGGTGCGCGCCTCGGCGGTCAGGACTCGCGGACGCCGGGGGTGACGAAGGGCGGCTTGGTGACCACGAAGACCTCGCGCCGGCCGCGGACGTCGACCGAGACCTCGGCCCCGTCGGTGACCTGCGCGGCGATCAGGGCCAGCCCGACACCCTTGCGCAGCGTCGGCGAGAAGGTCCCGGAGGTGATCTCGCCGACCGGCACGTCGGCGGTCAGCAGCACGCGCATGCCGGGCCGCGGGATCCCCCGGCCGGTCGCGACCAGACCGCGCAACAGTCGCGCGGGCCCGGCCGACTTCTCGGCGACCAGCACCTCCCGGCCCCAGAACGCGTCCTTCTTCCAGCCGACCGCCCAGCCGAGGCGGGCCTCGTTGGGCGTGACCGACAGGCTGATGTCCTGGCCGTGCAGCGGGTAGCCCATCTCGGTGCGGAGCGTGTCGCGGGCGCCCAGGCCGCACGGCAGCATGCCGTACTCCTCGCCCGCCGAGAGCAGCGCGTCCCACAGGGCGACGGCGACCTCGTTGGGCGCGACCAGCTCGTAGCCGCGCTCGCCGGTGTAGCCGGTCCGGCACACGGTCACGGCGGCACCACCGAAGGACGCCTCGACGAAGGACATGTAGTCGTGGCCGACGGGCAGCCCGAGCTTCTCGAGCACCTCGTCGGACCGGGTGCCCTGGACGGCGAGCACGGCGTAGTCGTCGTGCTGGTCCTCGACGGTGACCCCGGCAGGCGCGGTCGCCGCGAGCCGGCGTACGACCTCCGCGGTGTTGGCCGCGTTGGGGATCAGGAACACCCGCTCGTCGTCGTGCAGGTAGGCGATCAGGTCGTCCACGATGCCGCCCGTGGCGTCGTCGCAGCACAGGGTGTACTGCGCCTTGCCCGGCGCGATCTTGCCGAGGTCGTTGCTGAGGGTGGCGTTGACGTACGCCGCCGCGCCGGGTCCGCTCACGAGCGCCTTGCCCAGGTGGCTGACGTCGAAGATGCCGACGGCGTCCCGCACCGCCGCGTGCTCCTTGAGGACGCCGGAGGAGTACTCCAGCGGCATCTCCCAGCCCCCGAACTCGGCCAGCTTCGCGCCGAGCGCGACGTGCCGTTCGTGCAGCGGGGAGGTCTTCAGGGGGTGCGTGGGCGTGGCGTCGCCGTGGTCCGCGGGGTGCATGAGGCCGAACCTACCCCAGCCGGTCGGCACCCGACCTGCGGCTAGCATTCGACGCGGAACCACGAGACCACCCACGAGGATCGGACCTGAGTGACCACCTTCACGCTCCGCAAGGGCTCACCCGACAAGACGCGCACCGACGTTGTCGTCATCGGCGTCATGTCGACGAAGAAGGGCCTCCAGGCTGCTCCGGGCGGTGAGGCGGTCGCCTCGTCGTACGGCCGCAAGTTCGCGCCGCTCCTCTCCACCCTCGGCTTCAAGGCCAAGCAGGGCGAGGTCGTGAAGATCCCGACCGGCGGCGTGATCAAGTCGCCGCTGCTGGTCGCGGTGGGGCTCGGCGAGGAGTCCGAGCTCTCGGCCAACCTCGTACGTCGTGCCGCCGGGGTCGCCGCCCGCTCGATCTCCAACGCCGCCAGCGTCACCCTGGCCCTGCCGGCCCACGACGCGGAGCACGTCCGCGCGGTGACCGAGGGGTTCCTGCTCGGCGGCTACTCGTTCTCCGACTACAAGTCCTCCGCGACGTCGGACGAGCCCGGCGAGGTCGTGGTGCTCAGCGACGCCGCCCGGGACAAGACCGCTGCGCAGGCGCTCGAGACCGCCCAGGTCGTCGCCGCCGCGGTCGCGCGCACCCGCGACTGGGTGAACACCCCGCCGGCCGACCTGACCCCGGGCTCGTTCGCCGACGCCGTGTCGGCCGCCGCCAAGCGACACAAGGTCACCGTCACGGTGATGGACGAGAAGCAGCTCACCGAGGGCGGTTTCGGCGGCATCATCGGCGTCGGCCAGGGGTCGGCCAACCCGCCGCGCCTGGTGAAGCTCACGTACAAGCCACGGGGCGCGAAGACGCACCTCGGCCTGGTCGGCAAGGGCATCACCTATGACTCGGGCGGCCTGACCATCAAGCCGGGCACGTCGATGCAGACGATGAAGTGCGACATGGCCGGCGCGGCGGCCGTCGTCAACGCCACCCTCGCGATCGCCGAGCTCGGGCTGTCGATCGCGGTCACCACCTTCGTGCCGATGGCCGAGAACATGGTCTCCGGCAAGGCCACCCGTCCCGGTGACGTGCTGACGATGTACGGCGGCAAGACCGTCGAGGTCCTCAACACCGACGCCGAGGGCCGGCTGATCCTCGCCGACGCCCTGGTGCTCGCCTCCGAGGCGAAGCCCGACCTGCTGCTCGACGTGGCCACGCTGACCGGTGCCTGCGAGATGGCGCTCGGCGACCGCGTCGCGGGGATCCTCGCCAACGACGACGCGCTCGCCGGCCGGACCATCGACGCCGGCCAGCGGGTCGGCGAGGCACTGTGGCAGCTGCCCATCGCCGAGGAGATGACGACCAAGGTCCGCACCTACAGCAAGGTCGCCGACCTGATGCAGCACAACATCGACCTCTACGGCGGCGCCCTCTACGCAGCCGCGTTCCTCCAGGAGTTCGTCGGCGAGGGACTGCCGTGGGCGCACCTCGACATCGCGGGCCCGGCGTTCAACGGCCGCGCGCCGTTCGGCCACGTGCCGGCCGGTGGCACCGGTGTCGCCGTCGCCACCCTGGTCGAGCTCGCGACGGACCTGTCAGGCGCCTGACTCCTTCTTGCGGCGGTTGTACTCCCGCATCCGGGCCGGGTAGCCGACCACCGCGGCGTCGTACGACGGGATGCCGCGCTTGTTGGCGAAGCTGTGCGCCCACTCGACCGACGGGACCCGGCGGCGCGTCCACTCGCCGTCGTGGGCGACGAGCAGCAAGGTCACGTCACTGACCGCGGTCCGCGGCTCGACGAACCCCTCGACGCCACGACGGCTGGACGCGAACTCGGTGAGCTGCTTCTCGTCGGCGCTGTCCGAGGAGCGCACCGTGGTGGGCCCGAGGCCCTTGGGCCGGCGCAGCTTGGTGGAGCGGCGCCGGAAGCGGTCGAGGAAACCCATGTGCCAAGTGTGGCGCATCGATCCCCGCCGACCGGTGACCCGGTGTGGACACCGGCGGGTTTGGTGGAAGGATGACCGGGCACGGTCAATGGAGACTCAGCGAGGGAGCGGGGCAAGAGTGGCGGGCAACAACTTCGACGTGGTGATCCTCGGTGCGGGCAGTGGCGGCTACGCCTGCGCGCTTCGGGCGGCTCAGCTCGGGCTCAACGTGGCCCTCGTCGAGAAGGGCAAGCTCGGCGGCACCTGCCTGCACGTCGGCTGCATCCCCACCAAGGCGCTCCTGCACGCGGCCGAGGTCGCCGACTCCGCCCGCGAGTCCGAGCAGTTCGGCGTCAACGCCACGCTCGAGGGCATCGACATGGGCGGCGTCAACAAGTACAAGGACGGCGTCGTCTCCCGGCTCTTCAAGGGCCTCACCGGCCTGATCAAGGGCCGCGGGATCACGGTCGTCGAGGGCGAGGGCCGGCTGGTCGCGCCCAACACCGTCGAGGTCAACGGCGAGCGGTACGTCGGCGGCGCGGTCGTCCTCGCGAGCGGGTCCTACTCCAAGACGCTGCCCGGCCTGGACGTCGACGGCGAGCGGGTGCTCACCTCGGAGCACGCCCTGACCCTCGACCGGGTGCCGAAGTCGGCGATCGTGCTCGGCGGCGGCGTGATCGGCTGCGAGTTCGCCAGCGTGTGGCGCTCCTTCGGCGCCGACGTGACGATCGTCGAGGCACTCCCCCGGCTCGTCGCGGCCGAGGACGAGGCCGTCTCCAAGGTCCTCGAGCGGGCGTTCAAGAAGCGCGGCATCGGCTACAAGGTCGGCAAGGGCTTTGAATCTGTCGAGCACACCGAGGACGGCGTACGCGTCACCGTGCAGGGCGGCGAGACCATCGAGGCCGAGCTGCTCCTGGTCGCGGTCGGCCGCGGCCCGACGACGCAGGGCCTGGGCTACGACGAGCAGGGCATCACGATGGACCGCGGCTTCGTGCTCACCGACGAGCGGCTGCGCACCAACGTCGAGGGCGTCTACGCCGTCGGCGACATCGTGCCCGGCCTCCAGCTCGCCCACCGCGGCTTCCAGCAGGGCATCTTCGTGGCCGAGGAGATCGCCGGCCTCGACCCCACCCCGATCGACGAGGTCGGCATCCCGCGCGTCACGTACTGCGACCCCGAGGTGGCCTCCGTCGGCCTCAACGAGAGCGTCGCGGCGGAGAAGTACGGCGCCGACCAGGTGGAGTCGCTGACCTACGACCTCGGCGGCAACGGCAAGAGCCAGATCCTCAAGACCTCGGGCTTCGTCAAGCTGGTACGCCGCAAGGACGGCCCGGTCGTCGGCGTACACATCGTCGGCGCCCGTGCCGGCGAGCTCATCGGCGAGGCGCAGCTGATCTACAACTGGGAGGCGTTCCCCGAGGACGTCGCCCCGCTCGTGCACGCCCACCCGACGCAGAACGAGGCCCTCGGCGAGGCGCACCTCGCGCTCGCCGGCAAGCCGCTGCACGCGCACTCATAGACTCACCCAGCGAAGCACCCCTAGGAGCGAAGGAACGCAATGGCGACCTCAGTCACTCTCCCGGCACTCGGCGAGTCCGTCACCGAAGGCACCGTCACCCGCTGGCTGAAGCAGCCGGGTGACCAGGTGGCGGTCGACGAGCCCCTGCTCGAGGTCTCCACCGACAAGGTGGACACGGAGATCCCCTCGCCCGTCGCGGGCACCCTCCTCGAGATCAAGGTCCAGGAGGACGAGACCGTCGAGGTCGGCGCCGAGCTGTGCACCGTCGGCGACGAGGGCGAGTCCGGCGGCTCCGACTCCGGCGACAGCGGCCAGGACGCGGCTCCCTCCGACGAGCAGCAGGAGGAGCAGTCCGCCAAGGAGGCCCCGGCCGCGGAGCCCTCCGACGAGGAGGACGCCGAGCGCAAGACCGAGACCGAGACCAACCCCCCGGCTGCCCAGACCGACGAGGCTCCGGCCGCGCAGGAGACCGCTCCTGCCTCCAGCGACACCAAGCCCGAGGCCGAGGCGTCCAAGGGCGGCGGAGGCGGAGGCGGCACGGCCGTCACGCTCCCCGCGCTCGGCGAGTCCGTCACCGAGGGCACCGTCACCCGCTGGCTGAAGTCGGTCGGCGACGAGGTCGCCGTCGACGAGCCGCTGCTCGAGGTCTCCACCGACAAGGTCGACACCGAGATCCCCTCGCCCGTCGCGGGCACGCTGCTGGAGATCAAGGTCCAGGAGGACGAGACCGTCGAGGTCGGCGCCGAGCTGGCGATGATCGGCTCCGGTGACGCCGGCGCCGCGTCCGACGAGGCTCCCGCCGAGACCCCGGCGCCCGAGCCGGAGCCCGAGCCGGAGCCGGAGCCCGAGCCCGAGCCCGAGCCGGAAGCGCCGAAGGAGGAGGCTCCGAAGCAGGAGGCCCCCAAGGCCGAGGCCCCGAAGGCAGAGGAGAAGCCTGACGCCGCGCCGGCCTCCCAGGGTGGCGAGAGCGCCTACGTCACTCCCCTCGTCCGCAAGATGGCCGCCGAGCACGGCGTCGACCTGTCCGGCATGACCGGCAGCGGCGTGGGTGGCCGGATCCGCAAGCAGGACGTCCTCGACGCGGCCAAGGCAGCCAAGGAGCAGGCCGCTCCGGCAGCCCCCGCCGCCCCCGCCGCACAAGCACCCGCCGCATCCGGTGCTGCCGCCGCCCCGTCGTCGGCTCCGAGCCCGCTGCGCGGCAAGACCGAGAAGCTGAGCCGTCTCCGCAAGGTGATCGCCAAGCGCATGGTCGAGTCGCTGCAGACCTCCGCGCAGCTCACCACGGTGGTCGAGGTCGACGTGACCCCGATCGCCCGGCTGCGTGACTCGGTCAAGGCCGACTTCGCGGCTCGCGAGGGCGTGAAGCTGTCCTACATGCCGTTCTTCGCCAAGGCGACGATCGACGCCCTGAAGGCGCACCCCGCGCTCAACGCCTCGATCGACACCGAGGCCGGTGAGGTCACCTACTACGACCGCGAGAACGTCGCGATCGCGGTGGACACCGAGAAGGGCCTGCTCACGCCGGTCATCAAGGACGCCGGCGACCTGTCGATCGCCGGGCTCGCACGCAAGATCGCCGACGTCGCCGAGCGCACCCGCGCCAACAAGATCGGGCCCGACGAGCTCGCGGGCGGCACCTTCACGCTGACCAACACCGGCAGCCGGGGCGCCCTGTTCGACACGCCGATCATCAACCAGCCGCAGGTCGCCGTCCTCGGCACCGGGTCGGTCGTGAAGCGTGCGGTCGTGATCGACGACGCCAACCTCGGCGAGACGATCGCGGTGCGCCAGATGGTCTACCTCGCGCTGACCTACGACCACCGTCTCGTCGACGGCGCGGACGCCGCCCGGTTCCTCTCCGACGTGAAGGAACGGCTCGAGGCCGGCCAGTTCGAGGTCTGAGCAGGAACCACAGCCGAGGGGCCCGACATCCGCAAGGGTGTCGGGCCCTTCGTGGCACTTGTCCGCCTCCGTAGGCTCACCTGCATGAGACTCGTGCTGGCCGGTGCGTCCGGCTTCCTGGGGACGGCATGGCGTGACCACCTCGCGCAGCAGGGCCACGAGGTCGTCCGCCTCGTCCGCGGCGAGGCGATGTCGGCCAACGAGTCCTCCTGGGACCCGATGCGCGGGCAGGTCGACCAGGACGTCATCGAAAAGGCCGACGTGGTGGCCTGTCTCTCCGGCGCCAACATCGCGCACTTCCCGTGGAGCTCGTCGTACCGGCAGACCTTCGTCGACAGCCGGGTGAAGACCACCGGCACGCTGGCCAGGGCGATCGCCCGGTCGGAGCGCAAGCCGGCGTTCCTGGCCCAGAACGGCATCTCCGGCTACGGCGACCGGGGCGACGCCGCCTCGACCGAGGACACCCCGAACGACGCCGACGGGTTCATGGCCCAGGTCACGCGGGACTGGGAGGCGGCCGCCGGGCCGGCTGCCGAGGCCGGCGCGCGCGTCGTCGTGATGCGGTCGAGCGTGGTGCTCGACAAGCGGGGCGGCGCGTTCAAGCCGCTGCTGCTCGCGTTCAAGGCGGGGGTCGGCGGACCGCTCGGCTCGGGCAACCAGTACTTCTCCACGATCTCGCTGACCGACTGGCTGCGCGCCGCCACCTGGCTGGCCGAGAACGACGACGCGCGCGGTGCCTACAACCTGAGCGCGCCGAACCAGACCACCAACAAGGAGTTCGGCCGCGTGCTCGGCCACATGGTCCACCGGCCGTCGTTCTTCAAGGTGCCGTCGTTCGCGATCAAGGCCGCGCTCCGCGACTCCTCGAGCGACATCGTCGGGTCGCTGCGCGTGGAGCCTCGGCGGCTGCCCGACGAGGGGTTCGAGTTCCTGCACCCGACCCTCGAGAGCCGGCTCGCGGCGGCGCTCAACCCCTGACCGAGGCGACCCGCCAGCGGCCGTCCGGGCCGCGCTCCAGCAGGATGGTCCGGGTGCTGGCCCGATCCCGCGGGAGGGCGATCCGCGCGTCCCCCGACACTGCCTCTCCCCCGACGAGCCGGTCGGTGACCCGCAGCAACCACGTCCCTGCGCTGTGGGCGCGCACCACCACGTCGAGCAGCTGCGTCCGCATCCCCTCGACCCGGTAGCCGCGACGCAGGTAGGACCTGAGCAGCCGTACGTCGGCCGCTCCCGCCGAGCCGGCGTACAGCTCCCTGAGCCCCGACACCGAACCCGACGCGTACGCCGCCGCGCGTGCCTCGTCCCACGCCCGCAGCACCTCGACCGCCCGCACCGCCCGCGACCGAGGCGTCGCCAGCAGGGCCTGCCGAGCCGGCTGGGCCGACTGGGCCGATCCGGTCGACTGTGCGGCGACGACTTCGGGGGCGGGAGGCACGGCACGGTTCAACGGGGCCGGCGGAGACGGTCGCGACGTCACCAACCACCCGGCCCCGGCGAGCAGCACCGCGACCAGGGCGACCGCGGCGAGCCGACCGCGCGAGCGCGGGCGTCGGTGTCGACGGGACGCAGCGACGTGGGAGGCCATCCCCCGATGCTCGCCCAATCCGCCGGACGCGCCGCCCGTCATCCACAGGCACCCCCACCGGCACGGCCGCGCGCCACGCCGATCGAGCGACCACCATTCGGGTCGGATGGACCGTTTCGGGACGCCAGAACGGTCCATCCGACCCGATTCGATCCCCGCCCGCCTGCTCGGGCGGTCAGGAGTCCTTGAAGGAGACTCCGTCGGCCTGGCCGGCGTGCAGGAGCTCCGAGGTCTCGGCGTCCGCGTGGTCGGGGGTGTGCCACAGCTTCGAGGGCCACCAGGTCAGCGGGCCGAGGTCGTAGCTGAGCGCCGGCACCAGCAGGGAGCGCACCACCAGCGTGTCGAGCAGGACACCGAAGGCCACGATGAACGCGATCTGCGCGAGGAACAGGATCGGCAGCACGCCCAGCGCCGCGAACGTCGCCGCCAGCACCACACCGGCCGAGGTGATCACGCCGCCGGTGACGGAGAGTCCCTTCAGGATGCCGGGGTGGGTGCCCTGCTTGATCGACTCCTCGCGGACCCGGGTCATCAAGAAGATCGAGTAGTCGATCCCGAGCGCCACCAGGAACACGAACCCGATCAGCAGCGTGGACGGGTCCGAGGCCGGGAAGTCGAAGACGTACTCGAACAGGATCGCGCTGATGCCCATCGTGGCGCCGAACGACAGCACGTTGGCCAGCAGCAGCAGCGCCGGCGCGAGCAGCGACCGCAGCAGCAGCGCGAGCACGATGAAGATCACCAGCAGGATCGCCGGGATCACCTTGAGCCGGTCCGAGTCGACCGTGTCGCGGGTGTCGAGCAGGATCGCGGTCGACCCACCCACGGCGATCCCGGAGTCGATCTCGTCGAGGTCGGTCCGCAGGTCGCGGACCGTGTCCGTCGCGGCGGCCGAGTCGGCGGGATCGCTCAGCGTCGCGAACACCACCACCTCGCCGTCGACGACCTTCGGGGCCGGCGGGGCGTCCCCGGTCGGCGGGCCGGCCGGCAGGTAGCTCACGCCGTCCTCCGCGACCCCGTCGTGCGCGCCGACGAGCTCCATCGCGGGCTCGAGCTCGTCCTCGGGGACGATGATGACCGCGGGGCTCGCCTGATCGGCCGTGAAGTGCTCGTCGAGGATCGCCTGCGCGTCGACGGAGTCCACCTCGGTGAGGAACAGCTCGGTCTGCGGCACCGGGTCCTCGTTGAGGGTCGGCAGGAACGCGGCGAAGCCGGCCAGCACCACGAAGGTGATGATCCAGACCGGGCGCGCCCTCCGGCCGACGAAGCGGGCGACCTTGCCCCAGATGCCGTGCTTCTCGCTGTGCTCGCTGCCGAGGTGCGGCTCGAACGGCCAGAACGCCTTGCGGCCGAGCAGCACGAGCGCCGCCGGGAGCAGCGTCAGCGACGACAGCATCGCTCCGGCGATCCCGATGGCGCCGACCGGGCCGAGGCCACGCAGGCTCGAGAGGTCCGACAGCAGCAGGCACAGCAGGCCGAGGATGACCGTGACCCCGGAGGCGACGACGGGCTCGAGGGCGCCTCGGTAGGCCTTCTTCATCGCCTCGTACTTCGACTCGTTGTCGCGCAGCTCCTCCCGGAACCGGGCGACGATGAGCAGCGAGTAGTCCGTGGCGGCGCCCACGGCCAAGATGAACAAGATGCCCTGGCTCTGCCCGTTGAGGTCCAGCACGTCGTTGCTGGCCAGGGCGTAGATCGCCGCGGACGAGATGCCGAGACCGATCACCGCGGAGAGCAGTACGACGAACGGCAGCACCGGCGACCGGTAGACGATCAGCAGGATGATCAGCACGACCACCAGCGCGACGAGCAGCAGGACGCCGTCGATCGCCCCGAACGCCTCGATGAAGTCGCCGAGGATGCCGCCCTGGCCGCCGACCAGCGCGGTGAGCCCGGCCGGCGGGTCGGCCAGGATGTCGCGCATCTCGTTGACCGCCTCGACGATCTGGTCACCGTCGGACGCGGTGATCGGGGCGACCATCTGCGCCGCCGTACCGTCCTCGGAGTAGATCGGCTGCCCGATCGCCGCGGCGTCGACGTACTCGACGGTGCCGAACTCCTCGGCGTACGACGCGATCGCCGCCTTGTCCTCCTCGGTCAGGCCGCCCGGCCGCTCGAAGACCGCCGTCGCCGGCGTGCTCTCCGCCCCCGTGAACTCCAGGAACGTGTTGAGCACCTTCGTCGACTCCGCCGTCTGAGGGAGGAACGACGCGTTGTCGTTCTCCTGCACCTCGGCGAGCCGGCCGGCGAACGAGCCGAGCGGGCCGCCGACGAACAACCAGAGCAGCACGACGACGAGAGGCAGGATCCAGCGCTTGGAACGGGGCGAGCTCGCCATCGGTGCGGGCCTTCCAGAGCAGTTGCGGACTTGGTGGTCCCATAATCCCGTATCGCCCAAGGAACGCGCCGAACGAAACGGGTTAGGCTCGGTGCCGTGCAGCACATCGAGTTCAGGACCGTCGGTTTCGGGGACGGGGCCGTGGAGTACGTCGCGGCCTGGGACCTCCAGCGCGAGGTGCACCAGGCAGTCGTCGACGGGGCGCCCGGGACGGTCCTGCTCCTCGAACACCCGCCGGTGTTCACCGCGGGCAAGCGCACCGACCCGTCCGAGCACCCGACGGGCGGCCGGGCCACCGGTGTCCCGGTCATCGACGTCGACCGCGGCGGCAAGATCACCTTCCACGGCCCTGGCCAGCTCGTCGGCTACCCGATCGTGAGGCTGCCCGACCACGTCCTGGTCGTCGACTACGTGCGCCGGCTCGAGGAGGCCCTGATCCACACCTGCGCCGAGCTGGGCGTCACGACCGCGCGCGTGCCGGGGCGCAGCGGCGTCTGGCTCGCCGCCGACGAGCGCGGTCCCGAGCGCAAGATCGCGGCGATCGGCATCCGGGTCAGCCGCGGCGTGACCATGCACGGCTTCGCGCTGAACTGCGACGTGGACCTCGGCTGGTACGACACCTTCGTGCCCTGCGGCATCGCCGACGCCGGGGTCACCTCGTTGAGCAAGGAGCTCGGGCGTGACGTGACCGTCGCGGAGGTCGCCCCCGTCGTCGAGCGGCACCTGCGCGACCTGCTGGCGTGGGCGGCGTACCAGCCCACCCCCGACTACCCGGCCAAGCCGGAGCCGGGTCGGGCGCCCAGGCTGATCGACCCCGCCGCCGCACTGCGCTGACGTCCGGCGTGTCGGGGGCACCGGCCGCACCGTCGTACGAAAGGCTTGATCGCATGCGGGGACACGATGAGTGAAGCGGTCATCGAGACCTCCGGTCTGCGCAAGGTCTACCGGTCCCGGCGCGGCCGGCGCGTGGTCGCCGTCGACGGGCTCGACCTGACCGTCCCGGCCGGCGGCGTGCACGGCTTCCTCGGCCCCAACGGCTCGGGGAAGACCACCACGATCCGGATGCTGCTCGGCATGGCCCGGCCGACCGAGGGCGAGATGCGGCTGTTCGGCGAGCCGGTCCCCCGGCGGCTGCCGGAGATCATGGGCCGCATCGGCGCGGTCGTCGAGCAGCCGAAGTTCGTGCCGACGTTCACCGGACGCAAGAACCTCACGCTGCTGGCCCGCTCGGTCGGCATCCCGCACCAGCGGGTCGACGCGGCGCTGGCGCAGGTCGGCCTCTCCGGCCGGGACCGCGAGCGCTACAAGGGCTACTCGCTCGGGATGCAGCAGCGCCTCGCCATCGCGGCGACGCTGCTGAAGTCGCCGGACCTGTTGATCCTCGACGAGCCGACCAACGGTCTCGACCCGGCGGGGATCCGCGACATCCGCGACATGATCCGCGAGCTCGGGGAGAGCGGCGTGACGGTGCTCCTCAGCTCGCACATCCTCGCCGAGGTGCAGCAGGTCTGCCACTCGGTGTCGATCATCGGCAACGGGAAGCTGATCACCTCCGGCAAGGTCGACGACCTCGTCGGCGACAACACGCTGTCCGTCGCCCGGGTGTGGGTGGCGGACACCGAGGCCGCGATCCGGCACCTCGAGCAGGCCCGCTATCGCGTGGTGCGCGACGGCGACCACCTCAACGTCGAGGGCTTCGAGCACCCCGAGGACATCACCCGGGTGCTCGCCGAGCACGGCCTCTACGTCCGCGAGCTCGCCCCGGTCCGCGGCGACCTCGAGTCGGTCTTCCTCCAGCTCACCCGCGGGGCCGAGCTGAGCCGCTACACCGACGGGGGTGCGGCATGAGGCTCTTCCTCGTCGAGCTCGACCGGCTGCGCTCCCGCCGGGCCGTTGTCCTGCTGGTGCTGGCGGCTGCGCTGCTGACCGCGCTGCTGGCCGCGACGGCGATCTGGGACACGCGCCCGGTCTCGGGCGCCGAGCGGGCCGACGCCGAGGTGCAGGCGGCCGCCGCCGAGGCCGACCCGATGTTCCAGAGGGACCTCGAGCAGTGCCGCGAGGACCCCGAGGAGTGGTTCGGTCCCGGCACCGTCGCCGAGGAGTGCGACCGCGTCCTCACGCCCCGGGCCGAGGACTACCTCGTCCGCAACCAGCTCGACCTCGGACTGATGGTCGAGAACCGCGCCGTCGGCGTCGTCCTGATCGTGACGGCCCTGCTGATCATCTGCGGGGCCACGTTCGCCGGCGGCGACTGGGCCAGCGGTTCGGTCGGCAACCAGCTGCTGTTCCGGCCGCGCCGGCTACCGCTCTGGGGCGCCAAGGCCGGCGCGGTCCTGGTCGGGGCTGTCGCCGCGTCCGGCGCGATCGTCGGCGGATTCTGGCTGACCATGTGGCTCACCGCCGAGGCCCGCGGCATCGTCACGCCCGACCCGGTGGTCACCGACATCTGGTGGATGTCGGTGCGCGGCGTCGTCCTCGCCGCAGCCGGCGCCCTCGGCGGTTTCGCGCTGACGATGCTGCTCCGGAGCACGGTCGCGACCCTGGCGGTGCTCTTCGCGTACGTCGTCGGCGGGGAGGCGCTGATCCTGGCCCTCCCGCTGGAGAAGGCCACCCAGTGGAGCCTGTCCAACAACGTGTTCGCGTGGATCAACGACGGCAACCGCGTCTACGACCCCGACATCGTGTGCCCACCGGGCCGGGGCGGCTGCACCCAGTCCTACGTGATCACGTTGCAGCACGCGGCGGTCTACCTCGGCGTGCTGCTCGGCCTCGCGGTCGTGGCCTCGATCCTCTCGTTCCGCCGGCGCGACATCCCCTGACCGGGACGACACGCGGCGCGGCGCCACGCCATTCGGGCGTATGACGGGGCCGCGCGTGCCATGCTCCCTCCGAACGAAACGGGGGTAACAGCATGAGCGAGCTGGTCATCGAGACCGTCGGCCTGCGCAAGGAGTTCCGGACCAGGCGCGGCCGCCACGTCGTCGCCGTGCACGACCTGGACCTGGCTGTCCCGGCCGGCGGCGTGCACGGCTTCCTCGGTCCCAACGGGTCCGGCAAGACCACCACGATCCGGATGCTGCTCGGCCTCGCGCGGGCGAGCGCCGGCCAGATGCGCCTGTTCGGGCAGTCAGTCCCCCAGCACCTTCACGACGTGATGCCCAGGGTCGGCGCGGTCGTGGAGCAGCCGAAGTTCGTGCCGACGTTCACCGGCCGCAACAACCTGGTCCTGCTCGCCCAGTCGCTCGGCCTCCCCCGGCGCAACGTGGACGCGGCGCTCGAGCAGGTCGGCCTGTCCGGGCGGGACCGCGAGCGGTTCAAGGGCTACTCGCTCGGCATGAAGCAGCGGCTCGCGATCGCGGCCACGCTGCTGAAGTCGCCCGAGCTGCTGATCCTCGACGAGCCGACCAACGGCCTCGACCCGGCAGGGATCCGCGACATCCGCGACATGATCCGCGACCTGGGCGACGGCGGCGTGACGGTGCTGCTCAGCTCGCACATCCTCGCCGAGGTGCAGCAGGTCTGCCGCTCCGTCTCCATCATCGGCAACGGCAAGCTGATCGCGTCGGGCAAGGTCGACGACCTCGTCGGCGGCCCCGCGCGCACGACGAAGGTCGGTCTGCCCGACCCGCACGCGGGTGCGCTGGCGCTCGAGGGCGCCGGCTTCCAGGTGACCCGCGACGGCGACCTGCTCCACGTCGACGGCGCCGCGAACCCCGCGGACATCACCCGGCTGCTGGCCGGCCAGGGCATGTTCGTGCACGAGCTGACCCCGGTCCGCCAGGACCTGGAGTCGGTGTTCCTTCAGCTGACCTCGGACAGCACGCTGTCCGCGACGGACACGGTGGGTGTGGCATGAGACTGCTCTTCGTCGAGCTCAACCGGTTCCGCATGCGGCGCGCGATCGTGCTGATGGTCCTCGCCGCGGCTCTGCTCACCGCGCTGATCGGCGGCGCCACGCTGTGGGACACGCGACCCCTGAGTGACGCCGACGTCGCCCAGGCGCAGGCACAGGTCGACCGGGACACGAAGTCCGAGGGCACGCAACGCGAGCTGCGCCGCTGCACCAAGAACCCGGAGAGGTACGGCGGGCCCGAGACCACGGCCGAGCAGTGCGAGGAGATGATCCTCCCCCAGCTCGACTGGTACCTCCAGCGCCCCCAGCTGGCCCTCGACCGGGTCAGGGACGACGCCGGCCTCGGGGCGCTCCTGCTCGTCGCCGGGATCATGGTGATCATCGGTACGACGTTCGCCGGTGCCGACTGGGCCACGGGCTCCATGAGCAACCAGCTGATCTTCGAGACCCGCCGGTCGCGCGTGTGGCTGGCCAAGGGCGGTGCCGTCCTGATCGGGACTGCCATCGCCACGGCGGTGATCATGACCGCGTTCTGGGCGGCGATCTTCCTCGCCGCCGAGCTCCGCGGGATCAGCACCGGCGCGACCGTGCAGGAGAGCATCCGGTGGACCGTCGGCCGCGGAGTGCTGCTCGCCGGGCTCGGCGCGACGGGAGCGTACGCCCTCACCATGCTGCTGCGGCACACCGTCGGCACGGTCGCCGTCCTCTTCGCCTACGCGATCGGCGGAACGGCGATCATCGACGCGCTGCCGTTCCAGGGCGTCGGCCGGTGGAGCGTCGGGAACAACGTCTTCGCCTGGCTGAAGGACGGCTACGAGTACTACGACAGCTCGCTCCCCTGCGGTGGCGGTCCGGACGGGTGCAACCAGATGGTGAGGATGGGGCTCGACCAGGGCGCCTCCTACCTCGGCGTGGTCCTGGCCCTGGTCCTGGTCTGCTCGGTGCTGCTGTTCCGGCGCCGCGACATCCCCTGACGTGGGCTCTCCCACACGAATTGGGCGCAACCGGGCCCCGGCGTAGAGTGGCGGGCGTGACTGACGCCTCCACCCAGCCGTCTCCCGACGGCCGCAAGCTGCTCCGCCTCGAGGTCCGCAACGCGGAGACCCCGATCGAGCGCAAGCCGGAGTGGATCAAGACCCGCGCCAAGATGGGCCCGCAGTACACCGAGCTGCAGAACCTCGTGAAGTCCGAGGGCCTGCACACCGTGTGCCAGGAAGCCGGCTGCCCCAACATCTTCGAGTGCTGGGAGGACCGCGAGGCCACCTTCCTCATCGGCGGCGACCAGTGCACGCGCCGCTGCGACTTCTGCCAGATCGACACCGGCAAGCCCGAGCCGCTCGACCGCGACGAGCCGCGCCGGGTCGCCGAGAGCGTCAAGACGATGGGCCTGCGCTACGCCACGATCACCGGCGTCGCCCGCGACGACCTGCCCGACGGCGGTGCCTGGCTGTACGCCGAGACCGTCCGGGTCATCCACGAGCTCAACCCGGACACGGGCGTGGAGAACCTGATCCCGGACTTCAACGGCAAGCCGGACCTGCTCCGCGAGGTCTTCGAGTCGCGGCCCGAGGTGCTCGCCCACAATGTCGAGACGGTCCCCCGCATCTTCAAGCGGATCCGCCCGGCGTTCCGCTACGACCGCTCCCTCGACGTGATCACCCAGGCCCGCGACTTCGGGCTGGTCACCAAGTCCAACCTGATCCTCGGCATGGGCGAGACCCGCGAGGAGGTCTCACAGGCGCTCCGCGACCTGCACGACGCAGGTTGCGAGCTGATCACCATCACGCAGTACCTCCGCCCCTCGGTGCGGCACCACCCCGTCGAGCGGTGGGTCAAGCCGGAGGAGTTCGTCGAGCTCAAGGACGAGGCCGACGAGATCGGCTTCTCCGGAGTCATGTCGGGTCCGCTCGTGCGCTCGTCGTACCGCGCGGGCCGGCTCTACAAGCAGGCAATGGAAGCGCGCGCGGCCGACCGCACCGTCGAAGCCGCAGTCTGACCCCCACCCCCGGGGTCTGCGACAATGACCCGGCCCCACACGACCGCTGAAGCAGAGGCACCACCCATGGCGAAGAACGACGGCAAGCCCGCGAAGCAGGGACGCATCAAGCAGATCGTCGCGAGCTACCGGATGACCAAGCAGTCCGACCCCCGGATCGGGCTCATCCTGCTCGCGACCCTGCTGCTCACGGCCGGACTCACCTTCGTGCTGTTCTTCTTCCTGGTGCCGGGGGGCTGGATCTTCGACATCCTCACCGCCCTGATGGTCGGCCTGCTGGCGGTCCTGATCGTGTTCGGCCGGCGCGCCCAGCGGGCGGCGTACTCCCAGATCGAGGGCCAGCCCGGCGCCGCTGCGGCCGCCCTCGGCATGCTCCGGCGCGGGTGGAAGACCGACCCGGCGATCGCGTTCAACAAGAACCAGGACCTCGTGCACCGCGTCGTCGGACCGCCCGGCATCGTGCTGATCGGCGAGGGCAACCCCAACCGGCTCAAGCCGCTGCTCGCCAACGAGCGCCGCAAGCACGAGCGCGTCGCGTCCGAGACGCCGATCTTCGAGGTCATCTGCGGCGACCCCGACAAGCACCCGGGCGCCGTGCCGGTCAGCCGGCTCTCACGTCACGTCACCAAGCTCGGCCGCAACATCAAGCCGGCCCAGATGACCGACGTGCTGGCCCGGCTCAAGGCGCTCGACGCCAACCGGTCGAACATCCCGCTCCCCAAGGGCCCGATGCCGACCAGCATGAAGGGTCAGCGCCAGAACATGCGCGGCCGCTGATTCATACCGACAACGGTGGGTCCCGGCAGCGGAAACCGCGCCCAACCCATACCGATATCGGTGGGGCTCAGCCGGTCATCCCCGGGATCTGCATGATCGCCGACGCCGGCGGCGCCTTGACGGTGACGGGCTTGCCCCAGTCGGACATCGTCATCGTCATCCCGCCCCTGCCCTCGTCGAACTGCATGCGCCGCATCAGGTCCTCGTCGTCGATCCACAGGTCGTAGCTGATCTCCTTCGCGCCGGGCGGCACCGGGGTGCCCTGCGCCCGGGACGCCTTCTTGGCGTCGACGGTCAGCACGTAGTGGTCCATCTCCTCGCCGTCGACGTCCTCCGCTCCGACGTAGACCACCTCCTCGAGGCCGGCGTCGAAGGCGTCGAACGTGGCCAGCGGGTCGCCCTGCGTGATCGACGACAGGTCGCCGAACGGGCTGTTCGGGTCGTTCGTGTCGATCTTGAAGAACTTGCCCTTCGGGGTCATCGGGGGCATCGCCATGTACATCACGCCGTCGACCAGGCGCATCTCCATGGAGCCCGATCCCAGCTGCGGCATCTGCATCGTCATCTGCATCGCGGTGGTGTCGCCGGCGTAGGACACGTCGCCCTCGCCCTTCATCCCCTGGGCTCCGCCGGCGACCATCGTGATGTGGGAGGTCTCGTTCTCCGCCACGGCCGCCTTCATCGCCGCGAGCAGCTCCTGCGCGTCGTAGCCTCCGGACTGCTCAGCGGGCGCGGACGTCTCCTCCTGCGCGGCCTCCGACTCCTCGTCGTCGGCCTCGACCGGCTGCGAGGACGCAGAGGGGGTTGCCGGCGTCTCGTCGGCGACGGTCTCCGCGTCCCCGCCGCAGCCGCTCAGCCCGGCCAGCACCACTGCCACAGCCGCCAGGGCCGTCCATCGCTTCGCACGCATCGGCTTCCCCTTCATGGGTAGGTTCTCCCCACGAGGCTAGGCCGCGAGAGCCGGCCACGGAACGTTTCCGAGGGATCACGGCGTGAGGGGGCCTGATGTCCGAGCTCGATCCGACCCATCCGAGGCGGCAGCGGCCGCGAACACGGGACATGACCGACTCCACCCATGACACCCCTGGGCCGCGCCGACCCACCGTTGCCGTGATCGGAGCCGGCGTCTCCGGCCTCACCGCGGCCTACCTCCTCCAGCGGACCCACCACGTCACCCTGTTCGAGGCGGACGAGCGGATCGGCGGCCACGCACACACCCACGACGTCGAGATCGGCGGCGGTACGACGGTCCCGGTCGACTCGGGCTTCATCGTGCTCAACGACCGCACCTACCCGACCCTGCGCCGGCTGTTCGACGAGCTCGGCGTGCGCACCCGGCCGACCGAGATGAGCATGAGCATCACCTGCGAGGGCTGCGGGCTGAGCTACAAGGGCGGCCGGAAGGCGAACGGCATCTTCGCCCAGCGCCGCCGGGCGGCCGACCCGGGCTTCTGGCGGCTGCTGCTGCAGATCCGGCGCTTCCAGAAGGAGGCGCTCGACCTGCTGTCGACCGGTGCGGAGCCCGACCTCTCCTACGGCGAATTTCTCGAGCAGCGCGGGTTCGACCAGCACTTCGTGACCCACTACGCCCTGCCGGTGGTGTCCTGCGTGTGGTCGATGGGCCACAGCGAGGCGCTGTCCTACCCGGCGGCGTACCTCTTCGCCTTCCTGCGCCACCACGGCTTCCTCGCGCTGGGCGACGCCCCGACCTGGCACACCGTCGTCGGCGGCTCACGGTCCTACGTCGACGCCATCGCCGAGCGCCTGGACGTCGTGCGTGCCGGCACCCGGGTGACCGCGGTCAGCCGCAAGCCCGAGGCCGTCGTGATCGACGCCGTCAGCGTGGACGGCGGACCCAACGAGCACCACGCGTTCGACAAGGTCGTCATCGCCACCCACGCCGACACCGCCCTGTCCCTGCTGACCGACGCCGGCGACGAGGAGACCGAGCTGCTCGGCACCGTCGGCTACTCCACCAACGTGGCGTGGCTGCACCGCGACGGGTCGGCGCTGCCCGCGCACGCGCGCAGCCGGGCCAGCTGGAACTACCGGCTCGAGGACTGCGACACGCTCACCGACCGGACCCGGGTGACCTACTGGATGAACCGGCTCCAGGGCCACCCCGAGAGCGCCCCCCTGCTGGTCACCTTGAACCCCGACGAGGGTCCGGATCCGGAGCACGTGATCGCCAAGATGACCTACACCCACCCGACCTACACCGCTGCGTCCGTGGCGGCGCAGGCCAGGCTCGGCGAGCTCAACACCGACCGACTGGCCTTCGCCGGCGCCTACCAGGGCTGGGGCTTCCACGAGGACGGCTGCCGCTCGGGCGTCGAGGCCGCGCGCGCCCTGGGGGCCACGTGGTGACCGCCCCCGCACGCGTCCGGGCGCACGTGCGCCACAAGCGGACGCGGCCGTTCACCTATGCCTTCGGGCACGGTACGACGATGTGGCTGGTCGACGCCGCGGAGCCGAACGCCGCGTTCCCGAGGTGGCTGCGCGCGTTCGCGTCGATCAGGTCGTCGGACCACTTCACCCCCGACGACCACCGGCCGCTCGTCCACAAGGTGCGCGGCTACCTGGCCGCCCAGGACATCGGCTGGTCGGCGTCCCGCGTGCTGGTGCTCGCCAACGCCCGGTCGTTCGGCTACGTGTTCGACCCGCTCACGACGTACTTCTGCTTCGACGAGCAGGACCGGATCGAGGGCGTGCTCGCCGAGGTGCACAACACCTACGGCGAGCGGCACTGCTACCCGCTCGAGGTCGACGCGGGCGCGGCCGCGCAGGTCGACAAGGAGTTCTACGTCTCCCCGTTCTTCGCCGTCGAGGGCCGCTACGACATCCGGACCCGGCTCACCGACGACCAGGTTGCGGTCGCGATCAGCCTCACCCAGGACGGCGAGACCGTCTTCACCGCAGCCGTCCACGGCGACCTCGACGCCGCCACGCGGCGGCGTACGCTCGGATCCGTGGCGCGTAACCCCTTCCCGTCACAGCGTGTGTCCGCGCTGATCCGCTGGCACGGCATCCGGCTCTGGCTGCGACGTCTGCCCGTTGTCCCCCGACGCCCGCACGTTGCCCCGAAGGGAGTGGCCTGACCATGACCACGACGCTGGAACCCACCACCGGGGATGCCTCCCAGGCGCTCGGCCCCGCCCCCGCCTACGGACCGCGCGGCGCGGTCGCCAAGAAGGTCCTCGCACGCATCCTCCGCAAGGTGCCCGTGACCGTCCGGGTCACCGGCGACCAGGAGTACGGCGCCCCCGCGGCCGCCCACACCCCCGCCATCGCCGTCGAGCGGCCGAAGGCGTTCTTCGCCCGGCTCGGCCGGAGCCCGATGATCGGCCTCGGCGAGTCCTACATGGCCGGCGAGTGGACGACCGCGCCCGGCACCGACCTGGCGGACGCGCTCGCACCGTTCGCGGAGCGGCTGACCGACCTGATCCGTCCCGGCTTCTACAAGCTCCGGCACGCCGTGCTCCCCCGCGGCCTCAACCCCGAGAACGACAAGCACGGCGCCAGGAGGAACATCGAGGCGCACTACGACCTCTCCAACGAGATGTTCGCGTCGTTCCTCGACCCGACGCTGTCCTACTCCTCGGCGCTGTTCGATCGGCTCGACCCGGCCCCGACCTGGGCGGACTTCGAGGACGCCCAGCTCCGCAAGGTCGACGCCGTGCTGGACATGGCCGGCGTCCGGCAGGGCTCCCGGGTCCTCGAGATCGGCAGCGGCTGGGGCACCCTCGCGATCCGGGCGGCCGAGCGCGGCGCGCACGTCACGACCCTCACGCTCTCCCGCGAGCAGGCCGCCCTGGCGCAGCAGCGGGTCGACGCCGCCGGGATGACCGACCGGGTGGAGATCGCGCTGCGCGACTACCGCGACCAGACCGGGAGCTTCGACGCGATCGTCAGCGTGGAGATGATCGAGGCGGTCGGCGAGAAGTACTGGCCGACGTACTTCTCCACGATCGACGAGCTGCTCGCCCCCGGCGGCAAGGTCGCGATCCAGGCGATCCTGATCGACCATCACCGGATGGTGGCCACGCGCGACACCTACACGTGGATCCACAAGTACATCTTCCCCGGCGGGATGCTCCCGTCCGTCACGGCGATCGAGCACACCGTCGAGCGCCACACGAGCCTGCGGCTCACCGAGGTCGCCCCCATGGGCCAGCACTACGCGCACACGCTGCGGCTGTGGCGCGAGCGGTTCCTGGCCAGCTGGGCCGACGTCGCCGCCCTCGGCTTCGACACCCGGTTCCGGCGGATGTGGGAGTTCTACCTCGCCTACTGCGAGGCCGGCTTCCGCACCGGCTACCTCGAGGTGGCGCAGCTGCGCCTGGAGCGCCAGGCGCCCTCCGGTGGTTGAGGAGCGAGCGTCTCGAGACCGCCGACCCCACTAGGCTCGGCACCATGGCCCGGTACTTCGACGTCCACCCCAAGGACCCGCAGCCGCGCAGCATCTCGCAGGTTGTCGGGATGCTGCGCGACGACGCTCTGATCGCCTACCCCACCGACTCCTGCTACGCGCTGGGCTTCGCCCTGGGCAACCGCGAGGGCGGCGACCGGATCAGGCGGATCCGTGGGCTCGACGACCGGCACCACTTCACGCTCGTGGTCTCGGACTTCGCGCAGCTCGGCCAGCTGGTGCAGCTCGACAACGCGGAGTTCCGCGCGGTGAAGGCGTCGACGCCGGGTCCCTACACGTTCATCCTGCCCGCGTCGCAGGAGGTGCCCCGCCGGCTGGCGCACCCCAAGAAGCGGACCGTCGGCGTGCGCATCCCCGACCACCCCGTCGTCCGTGCGCTGCTCAAGGAGCTCGGCGAGCCGCTGGTCTCGAGCACGCTGCTGCTGCCCGGCCACGAGGAGCCGATGACCGACGGCTGGCTGATCAAGGAGGAGCTCGACCACGTGGTCGACGCGGTCATCGACGCGGGTGATTGCGGCAAGGAGCCGACCACGGTGGTCGACTGGTCCGAGGGCTACCCGGAGGTCGTCCGGGTCGGCGCCGGCGACCCGTCCCGCTTCGAGTAGGTCACCGACGCAACGTGATCGTGCCGAACGCCAGGTCGTGCAGCCCGCGGTTGTCGCGGTTGAACACGAGCGGCGGCACCACCAGGCAGATCAGCGCGGTCCGGCCGAGCGCCTGGAGCAGGTTCACCGGCTTCGAGTCGAGACGTACGACGGCCAGGCGCGTCGCCAGCTGACCGAACGAGCCGCCCATCAGCGCGGTGAGCACGGTCGCCTCGAGCAGGAACACGCCCATCGGCGCCCAGGCCTCCCAGCCCTGCCCCCACACGGCGCCGCCGAGGATCGCTGCGGCGGCCATCAGCGAGGCGAACCAGTCGATGACGAGGGCGAGGAACCGCCGGGCCCACGAGGCCACGGACCCGGGCCCGTCGTCGGGGAGGCCGAGGCGGGATCCCGGGTACGGCGTACCGGTGCTGTTCACGTCGCTCACGGGCACCAACCTACCGGCGGCCGGGAACCCGGCGATCCGGACCGGACCAGGCTGTGATGCGCCCCTCAGGGCTGTTACATGGACGAAACAATGGGGATACGGTCAGGAAACCGCTGCTGCATAGGTTGCGGTCCAGTGGTGCAGCGCTGCACCACTCGAATCCCGTGAGAGATCTCGGCCGCGGAGCCGGCCAAGGAGGACGAATGTTCGCAAACAGCGACGAGCTGCTGAAGTACGTCAAGGATGAAGGCGTCGAGATGGTCGACGTCCGGTTCTGCGACCTTCCCGGTGTCATGCAGCACTTCACGGTTCCGGTGTCCTCGTTCAACCAGTCGGTCTTCGACGACGGCCTGAACTTCGACGGCTCCTCCATCCGCGGCTTCCAGGCCATCCACGAGTCCGACATGTCGCTGTTCCCGGACCCGACGACGGCCTACATCGACCCGTTCCGCACCGCCAAGACCCTGGTGGTGAACTTCTTCATCCACGACCCGCTCACGGGCGAGGCCTACTCCCGCGACCCGCGCAACATCGCGCGCAAGGCGCAGGCCTACCTGCAGAGCACGGGGATCGGCGACACCGCCTACTTCGCCCCCGAGGCCGAGTTCTACGTCTTCGACTCGGTCCGCTTCGAGACCAAGCAGAACGCCGGCTACTACCACATCGACTCCGAGGCCGGCGCCTGGAACACCGGCTCCGAGACCGACAACCGCGGCTACAAGGTCAAGTACAAGGGCGGCTACTTCCCGGTCGCTCCGGTCGACCACTTCGGTGAGCTCCGCGACGAGATCGTGATCGAGATGGAGCGGGCCGGCCTGCTGGTCGAGCGCGCCCACCACGAGGTCGGCACCGCCGGCCAGGCCGAGATCAACTGGCGCTTCGACGAGCTGCTCAAGAGCGCCGACGACGTGATGAAGTTCAAGTACCTCGTCAAGAACGTCGCGTGGCGCAACGGCAAGACCGCGACGTTCATGCCGAAGCCGATCTTCGGCGACAACGGCTCGGGCATGCACTGCCACCAGTCGATCTGGAACGAGGGCGAGCCGCTGTTCTACGACGAGGCCGGCTACGCGGGTCTCTCCGACATGGCGCGCTACTACATCGGCGGTCTGCTCAAGCACGCCCCGTCGCTGCTGGCGTTCACCAACCCGACGGTGAACTCCTACCACCGCCTCGTCCCGGGCTTCGAGGCCCCGGTCAACCTGGTCTACAGCCAGCGCAACCGCTCGGCCTGCATCCGGATCCCGATCACCGGGTCGAACCCGAAGGCGAAGCGCATCGAGTTCCGGTGCCCCGACCCGTCGTCGAACCCCTACCTCGCGTTCTCCGCGATGCTGCTCGCCGGCATCGACGGCATCAAGAACAAGATCGAGCCGCCGCAGCCTGTCGACAAGGACCTCTACGAGCTGCCGCCGGACGAGCACGCCGACATCAACACCGTGCCCGCCTCGCTCGGCGCGGTGATGGACTCGCTCGAGGGCGACCACGACTTCCTGCTCGAGGGTGGCGTCTTCACCCCCGACCTGATCGAGACGTGGATCGACTACAAGCGCAAGAACGAGATCGCCCCGATCGCGCTGCGCCCGCACCCGCACGAGTTCGAGCTCTACTACGACCTCTGAGCCGAAATCCGAGCAACTCTTCGCGAGCCGCCATCGACCTGTCGATGGCGGCTCGTGTGCTGTCGTCGGATCCCGGCCAGAGAAGCACGGAGGATTCCACGGTCGTCTTGACCATTGCGTGTAGTTTCGGAGGTGCTGGACCTGCTGGCCCCAGATCGTTGGCTCGTGGGACTCGTAGGGGGTCTACGGAGGCTTTGTGGGCAAGAGCGCTCGACGTCCGGTTCGACACGTCCCGCAGCAGCAAAGGCGCACCATCGCGTTCGCTGAGGTGTCCGACGGCCACTGGGGTGAGGGGCCCGACCAGCGCAGGTGGCACATCACGCGAGCGTTCACCGGGTGGCGACTCGAGTTTCTTGACCCCACTGATGAAACGGCCACCTACGCGGGCACCCACTCGACGTTGGACCGAGCGAAGCTCGAGGCCGAAGTGGTGACGGGCGTGAATCGCGACCGGTAGCTGGTCGACGTTTGCGCAGGGTTGACGGTGCGGCCCTACCGTCGTTCTCGAAGGATGGTTCCCGTCGCGGTCAGGCACTGGTGCGTTCGGGAGGCACGTACGGGGGGAGGACGCGATGGCGGCCACGAAGAAGGAGCAACGTCAGCACACGGATGACCGGCTGGCGTTCGTGTCGAGCGACGAGGGCTACGTCGCGGACGGGTTCGACGGGCGGCGTTGGCGCATCCGGCCGGTGATGGCCGGGTGGCGCCTGGAGTTCGCCGACCCGGGTGACGAGGAGTCGACGTACGCCGGCACGCACGGGACCTTGGAGCGGGCGATAGCAGTCGCAGCCTGGTAGCGGCAGCGGGTGGGCCGACACTCCTGTGCCTCGCCGCCAAATCACTGGGCGGCGAGAGACCGGGACGCCTCGACCTCCGGCCCGTGCCGCACGCCCCGCTCGCGGCGCAGGAGCACGGTCACCATCACCAGGGCCGTCAGCCCGATCGCGATGATGACCCCCGACGCCCACGCACCGCCCTCCCCGGCGAAGCTGGAGAAGTCCCACAAGCCGTGCAGGACCATGGCCCAGACCAGGGCCCCGGTCCCGCGACGGACGAGGTAGAGGGTGGTCCCGCCGAGAAACGCCAGGAAGACCTGCGCCACCGCGGCAGGCCCGGCACCGAACCCCCAGTTCGGCAGGTGCATCAGGCCGAAGCAGAAGGTCGACCAGAACCACACCCAGGGCTCGGTCAGGCGGCCCCGCAGACCGGTGAGCAGCAGGCCGCGGTTCGCCAGCTCCTCGCCGAAGCCGACACCGATGCTTCCGAGGGCCAGGAACAGGAACATCCGCCCGGTGGTCTCGTCGAAGTCCTTGGTGGCCAGGGCGGCGACGGCGAGCAGCGCCATCAAGACGCCCGGGACCAGCACCCACCGGGGGGCGCGGGGGCCGGACTCGAGCATCGCCGGACGCCACCAGCCGAGCAGACTGGCCGCGACCACGAGCACCACGCCCCCGGCAACAAGCGGGGCGACGTACCACTCGAGCAGCGTGTCGGCGGTGTCCCCGATGTGGTCGTAGTCGACGTCGTTGATCATCCAGACGCCGTAGAACGCGGCCAGATAGGCGATCAGGCAGAGAACCCCGACCAACGGGGTCGGCTTGATCCTCATGGCACTCCCTCGGGTCACGGGGTGCGCGTCCGCAGCCCTGCCCACCGTTCTAGGTCGGGACCGCCTCGGCGGGAAGGGACCTAGGTACCCGCTCGACAGGACCTGCGTCACTGGCCTGCCGACGTGCCGGGGAGCCCACCGGTTCTGCACCGGCCGCGTCACCGCCTGCTCGCCGGTAGTCACATCAGGCCAGAGCCGCTGGTCGGCGTCGGCATTTACACCGTCGGAGCGGCGTTGCAGCCTGGCGGGAGGCCCGTCCGCCCGCCTCCCGCCGCACCTGCATCACGTCGACGAAGGTGAGGCCAACGATGAACCGCAAGCGCACGACCGCAGCAGGAGCCGCGCTGCTCCTCGGACTCTCGACCCTGGGAGGGGCCGCCTCCCTGTCACAAGCCTCCGCAACCAGTGCCCCAGGTGACTGGCACGTGCGGCACTTCACCTCCACGACCCTCGAGGAGACCGAGATCGGGCAAACCGGGTTCGTGGGCACCGACGTGGTCCGCGCCAACGGCAAGGTGATCGGCTACAACGCGCTCACGGGCCGTTACCTGGCGAAGCGGAACCGCATCGTGGTCCGCGTCGGGATCGCCCTTCGCGGCGGCGTCATCCTGGGCCGGGTTTCGGCCGACGCTCCCCAGGAGAATGAGGGCATCAGGTTCAGGGGCCCCGTCCTGGGCGGTTCCGGGTTCTACGAGGGCATCTCGGGACGCATCGTCGCCGTCGTCCCCGCGGACGACACCGAGGGCAGGGCCAGGGTGACTCTGCGCTGGAGGCGTTAGTACGGCGGCTTAGACAGGTCGATAACGGGTCTTTGGGAAATACAGGCGCTGGTACTACTGCGCCGCCATACTCGGGAACGTGGATCTCAGCTTCCGCCAAGCGGGGGTGGTGCTGGCGACCCTGGTCGCATTAGTCCTGACGTTTCCCGTCGCGCCCGAGGGTGCGGGCCGAGACGCGTGGTACGCCGCCGTGGGCGTGGCGTCCATGGGGTGGGCCTATCTCGGGCTCCGCAAGCACCAGCCGATGAGACCCAAGCCGTGGCTGCGCGTGCTGAGCGGTTTCGGGTCCTGGGCACTGGCAGACCTGGCCGCCCTGGTCGAGGTCAACCTCCTCCACCTCACGTTCTACCCGCTGCCGTCCGACGTGCTCTACCTCGTCGGCTACTTCCTGATCGGGATCGGGTTCCTCGCCATGGTCGAGGGCAGGCGCTCCACGGGCGACCTCACGGCCCTGCTCGACGCCGCGATCATCGCCACCGGCACCGGCGTCGTGGCGGCGGTCTTCGTGGTCGACCCGATCACCCAGGACTCCACCCTCAACCTGGCCGGCAAGATCGTCTCGTCGGCCTACCCGATCATGGACGTGCTGCTGATCGGCCTGCTGGTGCGGCTCTGGGTCACCCCGGGGGCCCGCACGGTCTCGGTGGAGCTGCTCACGGCAGCACTCGCCGTGAACATGCTCGCCGATGTGCTCTGGAACGCCTCGGTGGTCACCACCGGTTCGTCCGAGTCCTGGGTGGGGATCGACATGCTGTGGCTGTCGAGCTACGTCCTGGTCGCAGCGTCCGCCTGGGTGCCTTCGATGCGCGACGCGTCCGAGCCGCTGCCGGAGCGCGAGCCCCGGATCCCGGCCGGCGCGCGGCTGGTGATCCTGGCCGGCGGTCTGGTGCTGCCCGCCGTGACGTTGCTGATCGACGGGCTCACCGGCGGGCCCGACTCCTGGCTGGTGACGGGCATGGCCTCGATCGCGCTCACGCTCCTCGTGCTGGCCCGGATGGCGGGTCTGCTCAACACCGTCCAGGTGCAGGCGGTCCAGCTGGCGGCCCTGGCGCGAGCGGACTCGTTGACGGGTGCCCCGAACCGGCGTACCTGGGACCACGAGCTCTCCCGCGCCTGCCAGACCAGCCGCGACAACGACGGCCCGCTGTGCGTCGCGATGGTCGACCTCGACCACTTCAAGCGCTACAACGACACCCACGGGCACCAGGCCGGTGACCTGCTGCTGCGCGAGGCCGTCGCCGCGTGGACCGACCTGCTCCGGGAGGGTGAGTTCCTGGCCCGGTACGGCGGCGAGGAGTTCGCGCTGCTGCTTCCCGGGGTCTCCCCCATCGAGGCGCGGAACCGGATCGACGAGCTGCGCGCCGCGACGCCGAGCGAGCAGACGTTCTCCGCCGGGGTGGCGTTGTGGGACCCCGCCACCGAGCCTGGCGCGGCTGTGGCTGCGGCGGACGCCGCGCTCTACCGGGCCAAGCGGGCCGGGCGGAACCGCGTGATGCTCGCCGACTCGGCGGCCGACGAAGCACTGCCGAAGCCGAGCATCGTGCTCCAGCCGATCGTCGACATCACGACCGGCGAGATCGTCGCCGAGGAGGCGCTGAGCCGGTTCGAGGGTGGCGACACCCTCGCGGCCTTCGAGTCCGCCCACAGGCTGGGCCGCGGTGCCGAGCTCGAGATGCTCGCGCTGGGTGCCGCGCTGAAGCTGCGCCGTCCGGACCGCATGCTCGCGCTCAACATCACCTTGGACACCTTGGTGACCGCCCGTGCCCACGAGCTGCTCCCCGCCGACCTGCGCGGGATCATCCTCGAGATCACCGAGCACGGTGACGTCGACCACCTGCCGGGCACCGACGAGGTCCTGCAACGGCTGCGGTCCCGCGGTTGTGCCATCGCGATCGACGACTGGGGCAAGGGCCACTCGAACCTGGACCGGATGCTGCGGCTCCGCCCGGAGATCATCAAGCTGGACCTGAGCCTGGTGCAGGGGCACGAGGCGCCGTACCACCGCGCGGTCATCCATGCGATCACGTCCTGGGCCGAAGAGGTCGGCGCTCTCGTCTGCGCGGAGGGCATCGAGACGCCGGAGCAACGCACCGAGCTCGCAGCGCTGGGCGTGCACCTGGGGCAGGGCTACCTCTTCGGCCGGCCCGAGAAGCCACGGATCGACAACGACCGGAGGTCCGTGGGCGCGCTCGTCAACCAGTACGTCAACGGTGCGGTCAGTCTGCCCGCGGCTGCGGGCCAGCCCGAACCCGAGCCGGAGCTCGTGGTCGTCCGGAGCAAGCACCTCCGGTCCACGGACGAGCCCGGCTGACCTGGGCAGAGGTGGCTCCGCCTGACCCGGATCGGGGGATGTCACGGGCCAGGCGGAGGTCTTGGTGGGTCAGGCGCCGCCCCGCGGGGGCAGCAGCGCTTCGACCTCGGCGGCGAGTCCTGCGGCTGCAGGACCCTGCCGGTGAACGCCCTCCCCAACGTCACCGGCAGGGTCGCCACTCCCGCCCCACACCGAGGTCCCATCGGCGCGGTGGGTCTTCGCATTCGCATCCATGGTGGTTCCCCCGTTGCCGGCCCGACGGAGCCGGGAGGCCACCCGCAGTGGTGGCTACTTCCAGTCTCGACACCGGGACGCGCAAGCACGTGAGCCCCAGGCGTCCTCTTGCGCTAGTGCGGTCCTACTAGGGGATGGGCCGAAGGACAGGGGTCAGAGGTCCGGGAGCAACCCGTCGCGCACCGCGATGGAGAGCGCCTCGAGCTTCGAGTGCGCACCCAGCTTGGCCGACAGGTTCGAGATGTGGTTGCGCACCGTGTGCACGCTCACGGTCAGCTTGTCCGCGATCGCGGCGTTCGAGAGCCCGTCGGCCAGCAGGCTGAGCACCTCACGCTCGCGCTCGGTCAGCTCGCTGCGGTTGGCGGAGCCGCCCCGCTGCAGCCGCGGCAGCAGGCGCGCCAGCATCTCGGGCGAGATGACCGACTCACCTGAGGCTGCGGCCCGGACGGCCGCGGTCACCTCGGAGAGCCCACGCGTCTTGGACACGAAACCTGCTGCGCCGGCCTCGATCGCGGCCACGAGCACGTGGTCGGCTGCGCTCGCGGTCAGGATCACGATGCCGGCGCTCGGGCGGATTGCGCGCAGGTCCTTGATCGCAGCGACGCCGTCCCCGTCCGGGAGCCGGTGGTCGAGGAGCACGACGTCCGGTGCGGTCGTCGCCATCATCGCCTTGGCGCGGGCCAACGTGCCGGCCACGCCGACCGTCGTCACCCCGGGCTGGCTGTCGAGCACCAGCGCGAGGCTCGAGGTGAGGATCTCGTGGTCGTCCACGATCAGCACCCGGATCGGTCTCGTCTCGACCGTCTCCTGCATCTCGCTCACCCCTTGTCCGCTCTGGCCTCGGTCGAGAGGAACGGCTGGACCGGGTCGCTGTAGAGCACGTCGCAGACGCTGACCTGCATGGCCGATCCGTCGGAGATCACCAGGGTGCCCGCCGCGGCGTTCGCCGCCCGCACCTGCCCTGCTTCGAGGTTCGCCAGCGAGTCCCAGAAGGTCGTAGCCAAGATGTCGCCGCTCCCGCGATCGACCAGGAGGAATCCACCCTGGTAGCCGTCGAGCTCAGCGATCTGCGGGATGAGCACGTCGACCAGGTCGCGGAGGGCGGACGCGTCGGGACGCCCGCCGAGCGACAACCGCCAACTGCGCGCGAAGAGCCGGGGAGCAACGCTCCCGTTGCCTGTGCTCACTCCCACATTCGCCCCCGTTGGTCATCCGTCCCCGCAAGGATTGCACGGCTAGTACCCCCGTACTAGCAATCTAGTGCAGGGGCACGATACTCACGCTTCTAGGCCCGGGCACGATGGGATTGGACCTACAGCCGAGATGGGGGTCGCGTGGGTGACATCCGTGTCGTCATCGCCGACGATGACGACGACGTTCGTGCGGCGCTGCACGACGTTCTCGACGCCGACGACCGCTTCCACGTGGTCGGCACGGCCTCCACGAGCGACGCACTCATGCACCTGGCCTCGTCCGAACAGCCCGACGTCGTGCTCGTGGACGTCCGGATGCCCGGCGGCGGGATCACGGCCGCGACGGCGATGAGCGCGCTGCGTGAGCCCCCGATCATCATCGCGGTCTCGGCGAGCACCGAGCCGTCGACCGTGATCGCGATGCTGCGCGCCGGCGCGACCGGCTACCTCGCCAAGGGCCGGCTCGGCCACTGGCTGCCGGAGATGGTGGCCCGGTGTGCCGACGGCCAGGTCATGCTCGCCGTACCGCAGGCCGCGGGCGTGCTCCGCGCCCTGGCCTCCTCAGCCGACCAGGAAACCTCCACGAATGGGATGTCTCGGACGTAACGTAGGCGCGGTGAAGCCCGACGGCACCCCGTTGCACATCCCGTTCGAAGGTCCCGGGGAGGACCTCGTACGGCTGCTGCTGGAGACCGCCCCGAGCGCGGTGGTCGTCGTCGACGCCGGCGGGGTGATCCGCTACGTGAACCCACGCACGGCGACGGCCTTCGGCTACGCGACCGAGGAGCTGCTGGGGCGGTCCGTCGAGCTTCTGCTGCCGGACCACCTCGCCGCGAGCCATGCGGCACAGCGCAGCCACTTCGTCGCGGACCCGGCCCCCCGACCGATGGGCATCGGGCTCGCGCTGTCGGGTCGGCGCAAGGACGGCAGCGAGTTCCCGGTCGAGATCAGCCTCACTCCCCTGCCCATGGCCGGCGACACCAGCTGGGTGGTCGCCGGGATCACCGACGTCTCGGCACGCCGGGTCGCCGAGGAACACGTCGAGTCGCTCAGCCGCGCCTACCTGACGCTGGCGCGCGTGAACCAGGCGATCATCCGGGCGGGTGACCCGCAGTCGCTCTTCACCGACGTCTGTCGCGTCGCGGTGGAGCACGGCGGTTACGTCGGCGCGTGGGTCGGGGCTCCCGACGCCGACCGGATCATCCGACCCCTGGCGGCCGCCGGCGCGCTCAGCGACTACATCGGCGGCCTCGGCCTCTCCCTCGACCCGGAGAACCCGACCAGCCAAGGCCCCACTGCCCAGGCGATCCTGCGGAACCAGCCGCTCTACAGCATGGACGTGATGTCCGACCCGCGGACGGTGCTCTGGCGCGGTGTCGCGACCACCTACGGCGTCAAGGGTCTCGGCTCGCTGCCGCTTCGCCAGGGCGGCATCACGGTCGCCGTGCTCACTCTCTACTCGCCGGAGGCGGACGTGTTCGACGTCGACATGCGCGCACTCCTGGAACAGGTCACGGAGAACGTCTCGTTCGCGCTCGACGGGTACGCCGCCGCGCGGCGGCTCGAGCAGGTGGCCACCCAACGCACCGAGCTGCTCCGACGGCTGGTCACCGCCCAGGAGGGCGAGCGGGCCCGGCTCGCCGCGGACATCCACGACGAGCCCGTGCAGGCGCTGGCGGCCGCCGACCTGCGGCTCGGGCTCCTGCAGAGCAAGCTCGCCGCGGTCGCGCCGGACCTCGAGGCGTCGGTCGGCAAGATCCAAGACACGCTGGCAACCGCCACGGGCGGGCTGCGGCAGATGCTCTTCGACCTCGAGCCGCTCGACAGCGACGCCGGCTGCGCTGCAGCGGTCCGCGAGGCCGCCGCGCACATCTTCGAGGACGTCCCGCTCACCTGGACGCTCGAGTGCGACGACGACGTCGCCCTTCCCGATGCGGAGCAGACGCACGCGCTCCGGATCGTCAAGGAGGCGCTGATCAACGTTCGCAAGCACGCCCGTGCGGGCACGGTCGCGATCTCGATCCGCAACCAGGACAGCGGCGTCGAGGTCACGGTCGACGACGACGGGGTGGGTGTGGACCCGGACGTCGAGCAGAGGCCGGGACACCGGGGACTGCAGACGATGCAGGACCGTGCGGAGATGACCGGCGGCTGGTGCCGGCTCGAGGACCGCCCCGGTGGAGGGACGACCCTGCGGTTCTGGGTCCCCCGGATCCGACCCTGAGGCCGGTCAGCCCCAGAAGACGCGCTCGACGACCTGCCGGGCCCTCCGAGTCACCCGCAGGTAGTCGTTGACCAGCTCGTCGGACTCCCCCGGTGCGTAGCCACGGATGTGAGCGACCGCCGCGCGCTCCCGCGCGTCGCGCGGCAGCGAGTCCGCTGGCCGGCCGCGCACCTGGGTGATCGCGTTCCGCAGCCCGCTCGCCGTCCGCCACGCGGTGGCCAGGGCCTGCGCGTCCGCGAGCTCGAGCAGGCCCGCGTCCACCGCCGCGGTCAGGGCGTCGAGCGTGCGCGTGGTGCGCAGCGCCTCGACCTTGCCGGCGTGCTGCATCTGCAGCAGCTGCACGGTCCACTCCACGTCTGCGAGTCCACCGCGGCCGAGCTTGAGGTGCGTGTTCGGATCGGCTCCCCGGGGCAGCCGCTCGTCGTCCACCCGCGCCTTGATCCGGCGCACCTCGCGGACGTCGTCCTCGCTGATCCCCTCGGCCGGGAACCGCAGCGGGTCGATGAGCTCGGTGAACCGCCGGCACAGGTCGCGGTCGCCGATCATCGCGGTGGCCCGGAGCAGCGCCTGCGCCTCCCAGACGGCCGACCACTTGGCGTAGTAGGCGGCGTACGACTCGAGCGTCCTCACCAGCGGGCCCTGCTTGCCCTCTGGCCGGAGGCCGGTGTCCACCTCGAGCGCGGGGTCGGTGCCCGGCAGCGCGAGCAGCCGGCGCATCTCGTTGGCGACGTCGTGGGCGGCGCGCGACGAGTCCTCCGGCGCGGATCCCTCCAGAGGGTCGTGCACGAACATCACGTCGGCGTCGCTGCCGAAGCCCAGCTCGAAGCCCCCGAACCGACCCATGGCGACGATCGCCATCCGGGTCGGCAGCGGGGAGCGCCGCTCGGCCTCGATCGCCCGCACCGCGACCACCAGCGACGCCTCGAGGGTCGCCGCGGTCACGTCGGTGAGGGCGTAGCCGACCTCGGCCGGGTCGAGCTCCCCAAGCAGGTCGGCCACCGCGATCCGGAACAGCTCGCGCCGGCGCGCGGCCCGGACGGCGGTGATCGCCTCGACCGGGTCCGTGTGGCGGCGGCCGGCACCGACCATCTCCTTCTCCAGCACCTCGCGGCTCCGGGGGGCGAGGCCGTCGGAGTCGCTGAGCATCTTCACGCCCTCGGGAGCGCGCTGGAGCAGGTCCGTGGCATAGCGGCTCGAAGCCAGGATCAGCGCGAGTCGCTGAGCGACCTGCCCCTCGTCGCGGAGCGTCTTGAGGTACCAGTGCGTGGTGCCGAGTGCCTCGGAGATCCGGCGGAAGCCGAGCAGGCCGGCGTCGGGGTTGGGCGCGTCGGCGAACCACTCGAGCATCGCGGGCAGCAGCGTCCGTTGGATGCTCGCGGTCCGCGACAGCCCGCTCGTCAGCGCCTCGAGATGGCGTAGGGCGGCCACCGGGTCGTCGTACCCGAGCGCCGCCAGCCGCTGCTCCGCGGCCTTGGGCGTCAGCCGGGCCTCGTCGCTGGGCAGCTTCGCAACGGCAGCGAGCAGCGGCCGGTAGAAGAGCTTCTCGTGGAGGCGGCGCACCTCCTTGCTGTGCTGACGCCACTGCTTGTCGAGCTCGCTGACCGGGTTCTTCATCAGCCCCATCGACCGGCCGAGCCGGCGCAGCGACGGCTCGTCATCGGGCAGGACGTGGGTGCGGCGGAGCTGGAACAGCTGCATGCGGTGCTCGAGGGTGCGCAGGAAGCGGTACGCCGCGTCCAGTGCGGCGCCGTCCTCGCGGCCGACGTACCCACCACGCGTCAGGTGCGCCAACGCGCTCAGCGTCGCGGTGGAGCGGATCGTCACGTCGCCGCGCCCGTGCACGAGCTGCAGCAGCTGGACCGCGAACTCGACGTCGCGCAGGCCACCCGACCCGAGCTTGATCTGCCGCTCCGCCTGGGCTGCGGGAATGTGCTCGAGCACGCGTCGACGCATCGACTGCACGTCGGTGACGAAGCCCTCGCGCTCGGCGGCCGACCAGACCATCGGCGCCATCGTCTGGACGTACTGGCGGCCGAGCTCGAGGTCGCCGGCCACCGGCCGCGCCTTGAGCAGCGCCTGGAACTCCCAGGTCTTGGCCCACTTCTCGTAGTAGCCCTGGTGGCTCGCGAGGGTGCGGACCAGCGGCCCGGACTTGCCCTCGGGGCGCAGCGCTGCGTCGACCGGCCAGATCGTGCCCTCGGCAGTGTGGTCCGAACAGATCCGCATCAGGTTGGAGGCGAGCATCGTCCCGGCGCGGATCGCCGCGTGCTCGTCGTGCCCCTCGGCCGGCTCCACCACGAAGATGACGTCGACGTCGCTGACGTAGTTGAGCTCGTGCCCGCCACACTTGCCCATCGCGATCACCGCGATCCGGGCAGCGGCGGCCTGCTCCCCCACCCGGGTGCGGGCGATCGCCAGCGCCGCCTCCAGCGTCCCGGCCGCGAGATCGGAGAGCTCGGCCGCGATGTCGTCGACCCCCACCCCGTGGGACAGGTCGCGCGCCGCGAGCAGGAGCAGCAGCCGGCGGTACTCCACCCGGAGCGCGTCCACCGCCTCGGCGTCGGGACGGCCCGATCTCGGGAGCTCGGCCTCCGGGTCCGCGCCGACGGCTCCGAGCAGCCGCGCGCGGATCGCGAAGGCGGCCGGCCGGGTGGAGCCGAGCGCCGGATCGGTCAGGTCATGCCAGTGCTCCGGGTGCCGGAGCAGGTGGTCGCCGAGGGCCGAGCTCGCACCGAGCACCGAGAGCAGGCGCATCGCCGACCCCTCGTCAGCGGCGATCGCCTCGAGCATGCCGTCCCGCTCGGCGACGCGGCCCGCCAGGTCGGCGAGGTAGTCGGCCGCCTGGTCCGGGTCTGCGGCCGCGGCCACGAGGTGCACGAGGTCGTCGGCGAAGTCCCCGAGCCTGCCCAGCGCGGAGGCCGAGCGCTCGGCGTCCTGGAAGCCCAGGCGCACCAGCCTCCCCGTCGCCGAGCTGACCCGGTTGCCGGTCACGGCGCCGTCCGGGCGGCCGGTGCGGCCGGTGCGGCGAGGGCGGCGAAGCCCTCGGCGAGACGTCGCCAGGTGGACCGGAGCTCGTCCTGGGCCGCGGCGACGTGACCGACGTACTCCGCCAGGTCGACGCCACGCTCGGCGGCCTCGTCCCGGTCGTTCTCTGCCCATCCGCGGCAGATCTGCTCGCCGGCCTCGGGGTGCCACTGGACGCCCCAGACGGTGTCGGCGTAGCGGACGGCCTGCACCTCGTCGCGCGGGGTGCGCGCGAGCACGACGGCACCCTCGGGCAGGTCGAGCACGAGGTCGTTGTTCCACTGCACCGCGCGCACCGGCCCGGTGAGCGGTCCGAGCAGCGGGTCCTCGGCCGCCGCGTCGGTCCAGCCGACGTCGAGCACGCCGATCTGCTGACCGCGCGGGTTGCGGTCGACCCGGCCGCCGAGCGCGACGGCGCTCAGCTGGTGGCCCAGGCAGATGCCCAGCGTGGGGACGCCGGTCGCGGCCGCGAGACGCACCAGCGCCTTGGTCGGGGCCAGCCAGGCGTGGTCCGCGTCGTCGTTCGCGCCCATGGTCCCGCCGAGGACCACGAGCCCCGCGTGGTCGGACAGCTCCTCCGGCAGGGCGTCGCCGAGGTAGGGACGTCGTACGTCGAGCTCGGCGCCGGCCTCCACCAGCCACTCGCCCACCCACCCGGGTGGGCACGAGGCCTCGTGCTCGACGACCAGCAGAGCGGGAGTGTTCACGCGTCGAATCTAGCGGGCCGGGGCGTCCGGGAAGACGGCGACCACGACAAGCGCCAGGGGGAACGGGAACAGCCAGACGCCCCAGGACGTGTCCACTGCGAGCGGGTAGACCAGGGCGGTGGCGGTGAGCGCGAGCAGCACCCCGACCACGCGGGCGAACATCGGCTTCCGTACGGCGACCGCTGCGGCGACCGCGGCCAGGACACCGGCCAGGACCGAGCCGACCAGCACCATCGCGCCGATCAGCGCGCCGAGCCCGTCGAACATCTCGCCGCGCGCGGAGAGGTCGTCGACGACGAGGTAGCCGCCGGTGGCGATACCTGCCAGCGACACCAGCACCACCATCCAGAGCAGCACCCGCAGCGCGCTCACCCGGCCCGACCCGTTCACGACCGTCCCTCCAAGCGACCGCCGAGCACGGCGACACCGACCAGGCCGATGCCCACCACCATCGGCACGAGAAGCAGCGGAGTCCCGGGCGCGAACAGCATCGGGATCACCAGCAGCACCCCCAGCCCGACCGAGGTGCCACGACCGCCGCCGGTCCGGCGACGCGCCCGCCGGAGCGCCAGCCAGGCGAGGGCCGACACGACGAGTCCCGGCACCGCGAGCATCGACCCGAAGAGGATGCCCAGCCCGTCCCAGTCCTCCCCCTCCGCGGAGAGGTCGATGCCGATGAGGAGGAGCCCCCAGGCGCCGGCCAGGAGGCCGATCGCGAGCGCGGCCCAGAGCAACACAGCGAGCGCCGCCGAGGCCAGGCCACGGTCCGCGGCTTGCGAGGAGTTCATGACCCCAGCCTGCTTTCCCCCGTCGGACGGCGACATCCGCCCGGATACTCAGCGGCGGGTGACGCCGCTCACACACCTCACAGCACGGGCAGCATCAGGTCGCGCTCGTAGGCCGAGACCTGGATGCGGTACTCCTCCCACTCCGCGCGCTTGTTGCGCAGGAAGAAGTCGTAGACGTGCTCGCCCAGGGTCTCGGCCAGCAGCTCGGAGTTCTCGGCGATGTTGATCGCGTCGTAGAGGCTCTTCGGCAACGGGTCGATGCCGAGCGACTTCCGCTCGCGCTCGTTGAGCGACCAGACGTCGTCCTCGGCCTCGCGCGGCAGCTCGTAGCCCTCCTCGATCCCCTTCATGCCGGCGGCGAGGATCACCGCGAACGCGAGGTAGGGGTTGCACGCGGAGTCGACCGTGCGCAGCTCGATGCGGGTGGACTGGCCCTTGTTGGGCTTGTACATCGGCACCCGGATCATCGCCGAGCGGTTGTTGTGCCCCCAGCAGATGTACGACGGCGCCTCGCCGCCCCAGTTCAGCCGCTTGTAGGAGTTCACCCACTGGTTGGTGACCACCGTGATCTCCGAGGCGTGCTTGAGGATGCCGGCGATGAACTGGCGGCCGGTCTTGGACAGCTGGTACTCCGAGCCGGCCTCGTAGAAGGCGTTGCGGTCGCCCTCGAAGAGCGACACATGCGTGTGCATGCCCGAGCCGGGGTGGGTCGTGAACGGCTTGGGCATGAACGTCGCCCAGATGCCCTGCGAGAGCGCCACCTCACGGACGACCGTGCGGAAGGTCATGATGTTGTCGGCGGTCGACAGCGCGTCGGCGTACCGCAGGTCGATCTCCTGCTGCCCGGGGCCACCCTCGTGGTGGCTGAACTCCACCGAGATGCCCATCGACTCGAGCATCGTGATCGCCTCGCGACGGAAGTCCGACCCCATGCTCTGCGCGGTGTGGTCGAAGTAGCCGCTGCGGTCCACCGGCACGGGGTCGACCCCGGGCTGCGGCTGGTCCTTGAACAGGTAGAACTCGATCTCGGGGTGCGTGTAGAAGGTGAAGCCGTTCTCGGCGGCCTTCGACAGGGTGCGCTTGAGCACGAACCGCGGGTCGGCGTACGACGGCGAGCCGTCCGGCATCACGATGTCGCAGAACATCCGGGCCGTGCTGGGTCCCTCACCGCGCCACGGCAGGATCTGGAACGTCGACGGGTCGGGCTTCGCGAGCATGTCCGCCTCGTAGACGCGGGCGAACCCCTCGATCGCGGAGCCGTCGAAGCCGATGCCCTCGGTGAAGGCGCCCTCGAGCTCGGCGGGCGCGACGGCGACGGACTTCAGCGAGCCCAGCACGTCGGTGAACCACAGCCGCACGAAGCGCACGTCCCGCTCCTCCAGCGCGCGGAGGACGAACTCTTCCTGCTTGCCCATCAAAACCCTCCTGGGTCGGTTCGGTTCCGGCACCTGCCGGGAACGATTCTGACTCTCCCATGTTTCGTGGTTGTGAACGGGATGCGCCCCACAGATCGGGCATTTCCCGGATTGTCAGCTCAGGAGGATCGCGTCCTGACTGCCGTGACTACGGAGCGCCCCCCTGACGGTCCATGGAGCCGCCTCGTGCGCGGACCTACCGTGAAAGTCCAGGGGATCAGGAGGGAAATCATGTCCAAGCTCAACGGCAACCCACGCAAGCTCGCCGCTTCGGCGGTCGTGCTGGCCTCCGTCGCTGTGTTCGCTGTCGCCGCGCAACCCACGACGGCCACTGCAGCGCAGACGCTCACCTTCAACTCTCGTCCGGGCACGTTCCGGTTCGTCGACATCGCTCCGAAGGGCGAGCTGCCCACCAGCGGCGACTCCCTGATCATCACGAACCGGCTGTTCAAGGGCGGAGAACGGATCGGAACCCTGCACGCGGAGTGTGTGGTCACCCGGAAGGTCGCCAACCCGGAGAACACCCCGATGCTGTGCCAGGGCGTCTACGTGCTCGAGGGAGGCACGCTGACCGGAACCGCGATGCTGACGAACGATCTGACGACGAACATCGCCGTCACCGGCGGGACGGGAACGTACGCCGGCGCCAGCGGGACGGCCACCGAGGTCGCCAACGAGGCCGGGAACAGGGTGAAAGTGACCGTCACGCTGGAGTAGCGGAGGCCGGGCACCGGGCCCCCGGGCATCGCGCCGGCCCTCGATAGGCTGGCGCCGTGCCCCAGCTTCGACTCGCCCTCGCCCAGGTGAACCCCACCGTCGGCGACCTCGACGGCAACGCCGCCCTGGTCCTGGACTGGTCCCGTCGAGCTGCCGAGGAAGGTGCCCACGTCGTCGCCTTCCCCGAGATGATGCTCACCGGCTACCCCATCGAGGACCTGGCCTTCCGCAGCTCCTTCGTGGACGCGTCACGGGCCGCGCTCGAGGACGTCGCCGCCCGGCTGGCCGACGAGGGGCTCGGCGACCTCGTGGTGGTGGTCGGCTACCTCGGCAAGGCGCTCGAGTCCGCCGATCGGCTCGGCGTGCCCAAGGGCTCGCCGCAGAACTGCGCCGCGTTCCTGCACGACGGCCGGGTGGTCTCGCGTTACTCCAAGCACCACCTGCCCAACTACGGCGTCTTCGACGAGGCCCGGTACTTCGTGCCCGGCGACACCATCGAGGTCGCGCAGGTCGGCGGCGTGGACATCGCGTTGTGCATCTGCGAGGACCTCTGGCAAGACGGCCCCTCGGCTGCGGCGAAGGCGGCCGGCGCCGGCCTGCTGCTGGTGGTCAACGGGTCGCCTTACGAGGCCAACAAGGACGACGTACGCCGTGACCTGTGCTCGCGTCGCGCGGTCGAGGCCGAGTCGGCGCTCGCCTACGTCAACATGGTCGGCGGCCAGGACGAGCTGGTCTTCGACGGCGACTCGATCGTGGTGGATGCCGCCGGCGAGGTCGTCGCCCGTGCCGCCCAGTTCGCCGAGGAGCTGCTGCTCGCCGACCTCGACCTGCCGGCGGCCACCCCGGACATGCCCGCCGACGGTGACACGTTCGGCGGGCTGAGGATCCACCGGGAGGTGGTCAGCGCCGACCCGGTGCCGGCGTACGACGCCCGGCCGGGGGTCATAGCGGACCGGATCCACGACCTCGGCGAGATCTACCAGGCCCTCGTCGTCGGGTTGCGCGACTACGTCCGCAAGAACGGCTTCACCAGCGTGCTGCTCGGGATGTCCGGCGGCATCGACTCCACCCTCGTGGCGGCGATCGCCTGCGACGCCCTCGGGCCGGAGAACGTCTACGGCGTCTCCAACCCGAGCGAGTGGTCCAGCGAGCACAGCCGCACCGACGCCGCCGACCAGGCCGCGCGCACCGGCCTCAACCTGCGCACCGTGCCGATCTCCCCGATGGTCGATGCGTTCCAGGACGGGCTCAAGCTCGACGGCCTCGCGCTCGAGAACCTCCAGGCCCGCATCCGCGCGGTGATCTGGATGGGGCTGTCCAACCAGGAGGGCCACCTCGTCCTGGCCTGCGGCAACAAGAGCGAGCTCGCGGTCGGCTACTCCACGATCTACGGCGACGCGGTCGGCGCCTTCGCCCCCATCAAGGACGTCTTCAAGACCCAGGTGTGGGAGCTCGCGAAGTGGCGCAACGAGGAGGCCGAGCGGCTGGGGCAGACCCCGCCGATCCCGCCGAGCACCATCACCAAGGAGCCCTCTGCCGAGCTGCGGCCCGGCCAGAAGGACACGGACTCGCTGCCGCCCTACGCCTTGCTCGACGACATCCTCGACGACTACATCGAGCACGACCACGGCTCCGCACGGCTGGTCGAGGACGGCTTCGACAAGGAGCTCGTGGAGAAGGTGCTCCGGATGACCGACCGCGCCGAGTACAAGCGCCGGCAGTTCCCACCGGGCCCGAAGATCTCCTCGCGCAACTTCGGCCGGGACCGTCGGCTGCCGGTCACGAACGGCTGGCGCGAGGTCGCGCCGACCGACCCCGAAGCGTGACCACTGCCACAGGGTGCAACCCGTGCTGACGGGACTAGCCTGAGGGATGGTCCGGGGACTCCATGAGGGAGCCTCGAGAGCACAGCGGGAGGAACCATGAGCGAGACTGCTGCCCCCTACGGCACCGGTCCGGGCACACCCAAGGCGCCGGTCAAGCGTGTCCGCACCCATCACCTTCGCGAGATGAAGGAGCGCGGAGAGAAGTTCGCGATGCTCACCGCCTACGAGCAGTACGCCGCCCAGACCTTCGACGAGGCCGGCATCCCGGTGATGCTCGTCGGCGACTCGGCGTCCAACAACGTCTACGGCAACGAGACCTCCCTGCCCGTGACGGTCGACGAACTCATCCCGCTGGTGCGCGCCGTCACCCGGTCGGCGCACCGCGCGCTGATCGTCGCCGACCTGCCGTTCGGCTCCTACCAGGGCTCGCCCGAGCAGGCCTTCCACACCGCGGTGCGGTTCATGAAGGAGGCCAACGCGCACGCTGTGAAGCTCGAGGGCGGCATCGAGATGGTGCCGCAGGTCGAGAAGCTCACCCAGTCGGGCATCCCGGTGATGGCGCACATCGGCTTCACGCCGCAGTCCGAGCACAACCTCGGCGGCTACCGCGTCCAGGGCCGTGGCGACGCGGCGGCTCGCCTGGTCGACGAGGCCAAGGCCATGGAAGCCGCCGGGGCGTTCGCGATCGTCATGGAGATGGTGCCGGGCGACGTCGCCGCGCAGGTGACGAAGGAGCTCGTGATCCCGACGATCGGCATCGGCGCAGGTCCGCACTGCGACGGCCAGGTCCTGGTCTGGCAGGACGCCTTCGGCCTGCGCACCGGGCGGATGGCGAAGTTCGTCAAGCAGTACGCCGATGTCCACGGCGTGCTGCTCAAGGGAGCTCAGGACTTCGCGGCCGATGTCGCCGCGGGCACGTTCCCGGGATCCGAGCACACCTTCTGACCCGACGACGCGCTGACGTCGCTACACGAACAGGATCGCCGCGAACCACACCACGACGGCGACGACCGGCAGCCAGATCGCTCGCACCGGGTGGCGTGTGAACCAGACGCATGCGACCACGAACAAGGTCAGCCAGAACAGCGGAAGCACCACGCTGTTCACGATGCTCGGTGCGGCGATCGCCGAGTAGCCGTAGAGGAACAACGCGACCGCGAGCCCTCCGACTCCGATGAACGGGCCAGATTGTTCGAGGTTGTGCTTCACGTGTGGTGTTCCTTCTTCGATGCCGAATGTGTGCGCGAATCATCAAGAAAACAAGGGGTTTTCACACAGGTCGCGCTGATTCCATTATCGAATCACGATGACTGTCGCAACCGCGACACGCGACGCGACTTTCTCGATTTGCTTCACGCCACGCCTCAATGTTGCCAAGATCATAGGCGGGGGCGACCTTCTGGCCGTCCACTACTGAAGGAGACCGGCATCCCGTCGGGCTCGCGACCCAGGAGGCATCAGGTGGCAGCAGCAAAGAAGACGGCAGCGAAGAAGGCGCCGGCGAAGAAGACCGCCGCGAAGAAGGCTCCCGCCAAGAAGGCTCCCGCCAAGAAGACCGCGGCCAAGAAGACCAGCGCCGCAAAGACGACCACCACGAAGAAGGTCGCCGCCGCGAAGAAGACCGTGGCCAAGAAGGCACCCGCCAAGAAGGCCCCCGCGAAGAAGTCGGTGGCGAAGAAGGCTCCCGCCAAGAAGACCGCGACGAAGAAGACCGTGGCCAAGAAGGCACCCGCCAAGAAGACCGCTGCCAAGAAGGCACCTGCGAAGAAGGCACCCGCCAAGTCGGTGGCCAAGAAGACCGTGAAGAAGGTCGCGAAGACGGCCTCCGCAGCCAAGAAGACCGTGGCCAAGAAGGCGCCGGCGAAGAAGACCGCCGCGAAGAAGGCGCCTGCGAAGAAGGCGCCCGCCCGGAAGTCGACCGCGAAGAAGGCACCCGCCAAGAAGGCGGCCAAGAAGTAACCCGGAACCACCGACGACGAGGCCCCCACCGTTCGCGGTGGGGGCCTCGTCGTCGCTCGGGTGCCGGGGTCAGTCCTCGAGCTTGTCGTCGTTCCAGTCGGGGTCGCTGTCCCACTCCTCGTTGCGCTCCTCGACCTTGTCGAGGGCCCGCGAGGCCTCCTCCGACGTGGCGTAGGGACCCAGACGGTCCTGGTTGCGGCACCCGTCCTCCCCCTCGACCGTGTGGTGAGTCAGGCAGAACCAGTACTTGCCGTCGCTCATGACGCTCACTCCTCGCTCTCGGTGCCGCTCGCCCTGCATGCGTGATCGTGCCCCACCATCTGGAAACTACACTCGACGTCGTGACTGCAATCGCTCCTGCCGCCATCTCGCCGCGACGCCCCGTGCCCGCGCACATCCCGCGCCCCGAGTACGTCGACCAACCCGCCCCGACGCCCTACGACGGACCCGAGGTCAAGGACGCCGAGACGATCGAGCGGATGCGGGTCGCCGGCCGCCTCGCCGCGCAGGCCCTCCAGCTCGTGGGCAAGCACGTCGAGCCGGGGATCACCTCCGACGAGCTCGACCGGATCGGTCACGAGTTCCTCTGCGACAACGACGCCTACCCCTCGACCCTCGGCTACCGGTCGTTCCCGAAGTCGCTGTGCACCAGCGTCAACGAGGTGATCTGCCACGGCATCCCGGACAGCCGGGTGATCGAGGACGGCGACATCGTCAACATCGACATCACCGCCTACATCGGCGGCGTCCACGGCGACACCAACGCCACCTTCCTCGCGGGCGAGGTCGACGAGGAGAGCCGGCTCCTGGTCGAGCGGACCGAGGAGTCACTGCGCCGGGCGATCAAGGCAGTCAAGCCCGGCCGCCGGATGAACGTGATCGGCCGGGTGATCGAGTCCTACGCGAAGCGGTTCGACTACGGGGTGGTCCGCGACTTCACCGGTCACGGCATCGGCACGGCGTTCCACTCCGGGCTCATCGTGCCGCACTACGACTCCCCCTACTACGACACGATGATCGAAGCCGGCATGACCTTCACCATCGAGCCGATGCTCTGCCTCGGCACCTACGAGTGGGACATGTGGGACGACGACTGGACCGTCGTCACCAAGGACCGGAAGCGCAGCGCCCAGTTCGAGCACACCCTGCTGGTCACCGACGACGGCGCCGAGATCCTCACCCTCCCCTGACGGCTCGGGGCCTATCCTCGATCGGAGTGACCTTCGACGTCACCGCTGACGCCTACGCCCGGTTCATGGGCCGGTACGCCGACCCGTTGGCCGTGCTGTTCGCGGACTGGGCCGGGGTCCGAGCAGGCCAGCGAGCCCTGGACGTCGGGTGCGGTCCCGGGGCGCTGACCTCCGAGCTCGTGACCCGCCTGGGCGCTGAGGCCGTCGCCGCGGTCGACCCTTCTCCCCCGTTCGTCGCGGCCTCGACAGCTCGCTTCCCCGACGTCGACGTCCGCGCCGGGGTGGCGGAGGACCTGCCGTTCCCCGACGACGCCTTCGACATCGCGCTGGCCCAGCTGGTGGTGCACTTCATGGACGACCCCGTGGCCGGCCTCCGCGAGATGGCGCGGGTCACCCGGCCCGGCGGCGTGGTCGCGGCGTGCGTGTGGGACCACGCCGGCGACAGCGGCCCGCTGTCGCTGTTCTGGAACGTCGTGCACGACCTCGACCAGGACGCTCCCGGGGAGGCCGGTCTCGCCGGCGCCCGCGAGGGCCATCTCGTCCAGCTCTTCCGGGCCGCGGGCCTGCGCGGCATCGAGGACACCCGGCTGACTGTGACGGTTCGCTACACCGGCTTCGACGAGTGGTGGGAGTCGTTCACGCTCGGCGTCGGGCCGGCGGGCGCCTACGTGGCGGGGCTCGACGCGCGGGCACGGGAGATCCTGCGCGCGGCGTGCGCGGATCGGTTGCCCCGCACGAGCTTCGAGGTGAGCGCCTCGGCCTGGGCAGTGCGCGCCGGGACCTAGGACTCTGCCTCCCGGAGACTTCCGGCGACACCCTGGGAGAGGAACCGAGGATGAGAGGTGCGTTCGGATGGATGTCGCTGCCCTGCTGATGGAGTCACAACCGAGCGTGCTCGACGAGGCGTACACCGAGATCGAGCGCTCGCACGTCCGGCACTACGAGGCCGCGGGTGAGTCGTTCACCCGGCAGGGCCTGACGGACCTGTTCGGCCTCGTCGTGGCCTCGATCTCGAACCGCGACCTCGCCGAGATGAGCCTGTACGCCGAGGAGGTCGCCACCAAGCGGTTCGACCAGGGCTTCGACATCTCCGAGGTCCAGGCAGCGTTCAACGCGCTGGAGCTGGCGATGTGGCGCCGCGTCGTCGCTGCCTGCCCGCCGGACGAGCTGGCCGAAGCCACCGGCCTGCTCACCACGGTGCTGGGCTTCGGCAAGGACGCACTGGCCCGGAAGTACGTGTCGCTGTCCTGCGAGCGGCACGTGCCCTCGCTGGACCTGTCGGCCCTGTTCGGCGGGGTCGAGTAGCGCCCGGTCAGCGCAGGCTGTCCAGCGACCCGGCGGCCTCGGCGAGACGGCGCTCGACCCTGAGCACGGTGGCCTCGTGCTCGAGGTCACCCGACATCACGGCGGCGAGTCGCAGGTGCGGCAGCGCGTCGGCGTACTTCGACTGCCGCTCCAGCACGCGACCGAGCGCGAAACGTGCCCACACGTCGGTCGGGGACTCCTCGACCAGGACCACCAGGTCCGCCTCGGCACGGTGCAGCTGGGCGCTCTTGAAGTAGGCCCAGGCACGCAGGGTGCGCAGGCTCGTCGAGGCCGGCTCGAGCTCGATCGCGGGGTCGAGGATCTCGATGGCCTTCAGCGGGGCGGACGCCTCGAGGAGGCTCCAGGCCTGCTGGTAGGCGTCGGCGGGGTGCTTGGCCCCGGCGGGGGTGTAGTCAGCGGGCAGAGAGAACGGTGGAAGGCTCACGGGTGCTCCAATCGCCACGTCCAACGTACTCGGCGAGCCACGCATTCCCGGGGAACCGGGCGGCAGGACCATCGCCCCTGTCGCCGGCACCACGCGGCTGCTGTGATCGGAGCATGACCACTCCGCGAACGGTCGCGGGCACCGACGTGGCCACCGGGGGGCACCAGGGCGGCCTGACCCTGAGCTGCAGCGGGTTGCGGAAGTCGTTCGGCGACCTGGTGGCGGTGGACGACGTCAGCTTCGAGATCGCCCGAGGCGAGACCTACGGGCTGCTCGGACCCAACGGCGCGGGCAAGACCACGATCATCTCGATGGTTGCCGGCGTGCTCGACAGCGACGGCGGCGAGGTGCTCGTCGACGGCATGCTGATGGGCCCGAGCGCGAGGGACGCCAAGGCCTGCATCGGCTACGTCCCCCAGGACGTCGCCGTCTACCCCGACCTCACGGGCCGGGAGAACCTGAGGTTCTTCGCCTCCCTGTACCGGCTGGACCGTCGGCAGTCCGGCGATCGAGTGGCCGACGTCCTGGACACGGTGGGTCTCGCGGACCGGGCAGACGAGCAGGTGAAGAAGTACTCCGGCGGCATGAAGCGCAGGCTCAACATCGCGGTCGGGCTCATCCACCGGCCCCGCCTGCTGATCCTCGACGAACCCACCGTCGGAGTCGATCCGCAGAGCCGCAACGCGATCCTCGAGAGCATCGAGCGGTTGAGCACCGAGGGCATGTCGGTCCTCTACACGACGCACTACATGGAGGAGGCCGAGCGACTCTGCGACCGGGTCGGCATCGTGGACCTGGGCCATCTCATCGCGGAAGGGCCGCCGCGCAGCCTGACCTCCGAGCTCGGCGACAGCGAGCACATCAGCCTCACGGTGGACGGCGACCTGTCAGCCGCCGTCTCCGCGATTCAGGCGCTGCCGGTGGCGACCCGGGTCACCGGCGACCAGGGCACGATCGACGTCCTGGTCCGGCACGCGGACTCGGCGCTGCCGGAGGTGATGCGGGCGGCCGGAGCGGCCCGAGCGTCGATCCGGTCGGTGACTGTCCAGGAGCCCGACCTCGAGGCGGTCTTCCTGCGCCTCACCGGCAAGACCCTGCGGGACTGACATGGGCGCCGCCTTCCGCATCGCCGCCAAGGATCTCAGACAACGGATCCGGGACCGGTCCGCCATCATGCTCGCGATCGTCGTACCCCTCGCCCTCGCCGCGATCTTCAGCATGCTCTTCGGTCCGGCCTCGACACCGTCGCCGTTCGCGTACGCCGTCTCGGACGCGGACCGCAGCGACCTCTCCCGCGCCTTCACCGGCCAGGTCCTCACCGAGCTCGAGGAGCGCGGCATCGTCACCGTGAGCGAGCTGCCTGTGTCCGAGGCGCGCGCAGCGGTGCGGGACGGTGACCTCGACGCGGTGTTCGTGTTCCCGGCCGGCTTCGCGGAGGACGTGCGCAGCGAACGCCCCGTGAGCCTGGACGTGGTGGGCAGCGTCGATGCCGCCACCGCGACCGACGTCGCCCGGTCGGTGGCGACGTCGTACGTCGAGGGCCTCAACGCCGCGCGCGTCGCCGTCGCGGCCCTGGTGCGCGCCGAGCCCGGGCTGACCCCCGCGGACATCCAGCAGGTGGCCGAGCAGACCGTCCACGGCGCTGCCCCCGTCGCTCTCCGGGACACCTCCGCCACCGCGCGGCTCCTCGACACCAAGACCTACTTCGCGGCCGGCATGGCGGTCTTCTTCTTGATGTTCACGGTCCAGTTCGGGGTGTCCTCGCTCATCGAGGAGCGCACCGAGGGGACGCTCCCCCGGCTGCTGGCGGCGCCGGTGAGCCGCGCCTCGATCGTGCTCGGGAAGCTGCTGACCAGCGTCGTGCTCGGGGTGGTGAGCATCTCCGTGCTCGTGGTCGGCACGTCCGTGCTGCTCGGCGCCTCGTGGGGCAACCCGGCGGGAGTGGCGATGCTGATCGTGGCCGGCGTGCTCGCGGCCACCGGCATCACCGCGGTGATCGCGTCGCTCGCCCGCACCGCGGAGCAGGCCGGCAGCTGGCAGGCGGTGGTCGCGGTGACGCTGGGCATGCTCGGCGGGGCGTTCTTCCCGATCCAGCAGTCCGGGTCCTTCATGGCCACGGCCAGCCTCGTCACCCCGCACGCCTGGTTCATCAGGGGGTTGGGCAACCTCGCCGGTGGCGACGTCGCGGACGTGCTGCCCGCCGTCGGCGCGCTGCTGCTGATCGCGGCACTCACCGGGGCGGTCGCCCTGCGCCGGATCGGATGGGTGGTGGCACCGTGACCGCCCTCACCATCGCCGGCGCCAACCTGCGGCGCACGCTGCGAGACCGCACCAACCTGTTCTTCGTGGTGCTGTTCCCCCTGCTGATGATCACCGTGCTCGGTCTCGCGTTCGGCGGTCAGACCGCACCTCGTGTCGCGGTCGTCGCGGACGAGTCACAGCCCCTGGCGCGGGCGCTCGTCGAGCAGATGCGGGAGACCAGCCTGGAGATCCAGCAGTACGACGACCGCGCCTCGGCGGTGGGCGACGTCGAGACCGGCCGGGTCGAGGCGGCGCTCGTCGTCGCGCCGACGTACCAGTCTCAGCTCGAACAGGGTGCGGACGCGCAGGTGGAGTACCTCTCGCGCGCCGACCGCTCCGCCCAGCAGGTCGCCATGATCGTGCGTGGCGTCGTGGACTCGCAGGCGGCGCGGGTCCGGGTGGCCCGCACCCTCGAGGACCGGCTCGGCGGCGACCTGGCCGCCAACCTGGCACGGACCGACGAGGCCGCCACGACGGTCAGCCGGGTCGTGGTGCGCAGCTCCACCGCGGGGACGGCCCTGTTCCCCCAGGACCTCGGCCGGTTCGACCTCGGCGCCAGCGGTCAGCTGCTGCTGTTCATCTTCATCACCTCCATGACGACCTCGACGGCACTCATCGAGACCCGCCAGCTCGGCGTCGCCCGGCGCATGTTCGCGGCGCCGGTCCGGGTCACGGGAATCGTCCTCGGCGAGGCCCTCGGACGGGTCGGGGTGGCCGTCGTCCAGGGCCTGGTGATCATGCTCGGGTCGGCGCTCATCTTCGGGGTCAGCTGGGGCCAGCCGCTGGGCGCGGTCCTGCTGATGCTCGTCTTCGCCGTCGTCGCAGGCGCGGCCGGCCTGTTGCTCGGGGCTGCCGCCGCGACGCCTCAGCAGGCGATCTCCATCGGGCTGCTCGCCGGCATCGGGCTGTCGGCCCTGGGTGGCTCGATGATGCCGCTGGAGTTCTTCTCCCCGACGATGCTGAGAGTCGCGCACCTGACCCCCCATGCCTGGGCCGCGGACGGCTTCGCCACGCTCGTTCGGCACGACGGCACGGTCCTCGACGTCCTTCCGGAGCTCGGCGTCCTGGTCGTCTTCGCCGCCGTGCTGTTCACCGCCGGCTCATGGGTGCTCCGTCGGCGGATCACGCACGCCTGAGCGGCGGTGCGCGCATTCGTCGGACACGCGCTGCTTCTGCACCTACGGTTGGACGTCCGCCCACTCGGGTGCTGCCACCGCAAGGAATCAGTCCACATGAACTTCACCAAGAAGCTCGGCTGCGCCGTCGCAACCGCCGTCGTCGCGACGACCCTGTCGCTGTCCGGGCCGGTGTCCGCGCACACCGACGGGATCCACGACAACTGCACCAACCTCAACAAGAAGTGGCCGCACGGCGTCGGCACCATGGGCGCCGTCGACAAGACAACGGGCACCAAGGTCAAGAACTTCTACCACAGCAACAAGGCCTACTGGGCTGCCGAGAACCACAACGGCACGCTGGACCGGGACAACGACAAGATCGCCTGCGAGAAGCGCTGACGCATGCGCGCAGTCCTCGTCGCCCTGCTGTGCGGGGCGATCGGCTTCTCCGGCTTCACCGTCAGCTCCGCGTCGGCCGCCCAGCCCGCCACCGTCACCCAACGCCTGCATCGGGCCATCGACCGCCTCCCGGTGGCCGCCGAGACCCGGAAGGGCTACGAACGGTCGCGCTTCGAGCACTGGGTCGACGCCGACGGCGACTGCCAGGACACGCGTGACGAGGTCCTCGCCGCCGAGTCGCTCGTCGCGGTGTCCGGCTGCGACATCCAGCGAGGGAAGTGGCTGTCGTACTACGACGCCGTGACGACCGCACTCTCCACCGGATTCGACGTCGACCACCTCGTCCCCCTCGCGGAGGCGTGGGACTCGGGCGCGAAGCGGTGGAACGCCGCGACGCGTCGGCGTTACGCGAACGACCTCCGCGACGCGCGCACGCTCGTGGCGGTCACGGCGTCCGCCAACCGCTCCAAGTCGGACCGCGACCCCGCTGAGTGGATGCCCGCGCTCGGGGCCTGCAAGTACGTCCGTCAATGGGTGGCCGTGAAGATCCGCTGGAAGCTCACGGTGGACCGGGCCGAGAAGCGAGCCCTCCAGGGCTGGGGCGACGACTGCAGGAACTCCTCGATCACGGTGCGGCGAGCTGTCATCCGCACCGCTTCGGGAGGCACCTCCAGCGGCGGCTCCGGCGGCGCAGACCTCGATCCGCGCTTCGACTACTGCTACCAGGCGACCGCGGCCGGTTACGGCCCGTACTTCGAGGGCACGGACCCGGAGTACGACTGGTACACCGACGGCGACAGCGACGGCGTCGTCTGCGAGTGATCCGGAGCAGTGCCAGGCCGCTCATGGTCGCGCTCCAACATCATGGCCGAGTCCATGGACGGCAGCAGCCGATCGAGCCACTGCGGCAGCCACCAGTTCGCGTCGCCGAGCAGCTTCATCAACGCGGGGACCAGGATCATTCTGATCACCGTGGCGTCGATCGCGATCGCCGTGGCCAGGCCGAGACCGAACATCTTCGCGAACGGGTCGTCGGCGACTACGAAGCCGAGGAACACCGCCACCATGATCAGCGCCGCGGAGGTGATCACCCGTGCGGTGCTGGCGATCCCGTGGATCACCGCCTGCGCATTGTCACCGGTCGCGACGTACTCCTCGCGGATTCGGGACAGCAGGAAGACCTCGTAGTCCATCGAGAGACCGAACAGGATCGCGAACATGAACAGCGGGATGAACGACACCACCGGCACCGTCGACTCGAGCCCGATCAGGTGAGCGCCCCAGCCCCACTGGAAGACCGCCACCATCACTCCGTACGACGCGCCGATCCCGAGCAGGTTGAGCGCGGCCGCCTTCAACGGCACCACGACCGAGCGGAAGAGGATCATCAGCAACAGGAACGACAACAAGATCACCGCGGCGATCAGGCGCGGAAGCCGATTCTTCACCTGCTCGCCCAGGTCGAGGAACGTCGCCGTCATCCCGCCGATGTGCGCCCGAGCCGAAGTGTCCGCGAGCGCCTGCGGCAGCACCTCCGCACGTAGCCGGGCCACCGTGCTCGCGGTGGCGGCGTCCTGCGGGCCGCTGGTCGGGAAGACGACCACCGTCGCGACTCCCGCCTCCCGGTCGACGTCCGCCGGTGCCACGGACGCGACGCCAGGGTCTGCGGTGATGGCGCGGCGCAGCGGCTCGACCACCGTCGCGTTCTCGGTGATGTCGACCGCGACGACCAGCGGCCCGTTGACGCCGGGACCGAAGCCGTCGGCGACCAGCTCGTAGGCCCTGCGCTCGGTGCGGTCGGGTGACAGCGCACCGTCGTCAGGGATTCCCAGCTGCAACGAGAGAGCGGGCGTCGTGAGCAGGAGCAGCACGGCGGTGCCTCCCGTTGCGTACTTCCACGGATGCCGGGTCACGTGCTCGCCCCACCGGCGCCAGCGGTCCTCACCGGCACGAGCGCGCGCCGTGGCGCGGCGACCCCGGACCCGGTGACCGGCCAACCCGAGGAGCGCCGGCAGCAGAGTGAGGGACACGGCAACCATCACCAGGACGATGAGCGACACCGCCAGCCCACCGGCCGTCACGAACGGCACGCCCGCGACCACCAGCCCGAGCACGGCCACGACCACGGTCCCGCCCGCGAACAGGACCGCCTGGCCGGCCGTGGCCAGCGCACGACCGGACGCCTCCGGTACGTCGAGTCCGCGGGCCAGGAGGTCGCGGTACCGGGTGAGCAGGAACAGTGCGTAGTCGATCCCCACGCCGAGGCCGACCATGCTGCCGATCACCGGCGCCCAGGAGGGCACGTCGACGACGAGGGCAAGCACGGACAGCCCGGACACACCGATCGTGAGCCCGAGCAGCGCTGCGCCGATCGGCAGGCCCATCGCCACGAAGGATCCGAACGCGGCCAGGAGAACCACGACGGCGACCAGCAGCCCGGCGAGCTCCCCCACGCTGGACTCGGGCTCCTCGAAGGCGAAGAACAGGTCACCGCTCGTCTCTATGCGCAGCGCCGATCCCTCCCGCTGGTCGGCGACGAGCGTCTTGAGCTCCTCGAGGTCTCCCACGTCGAGCTGCTCCAGCGCCGGATAGAGCAGGCGGATCACTGCGACCTGCCCGTCGGACGACACTGCCCCGGTGGCCGTCGGGGAGCCGCTCGCGGAGCCGGCACCGGTCAGGGCGGCACCAGGATCACCGACCAGCAGCACCGAGGACAGCCCGGTCAGCGCGGCGCGGACCTTCGCCAGGTCGGCCCGGGCAGCGGCGGAGTCGTAGAAGGTCTTGTCCGGCTCCCGCGGAGTGAGCACGACCTGGGCGGTGACCCCGGCCTGTTCCGAGCCTGCCCGCTCGAGCAGGTCGGCCGCCTTCTGCGAGTCCACTCCGGGGGCACCGAAGGAGTCCTCGAAGTCCTGGCCGACCGTCGTCGAGGCGACAACCACGACAACGGCGAGCACCAGCCAGGCGCCGATCACGTTCCAGGGGCGACGGGCGGCGTACCGGCCCCACCGGTACAGAGTCTGAGCGAGCACGGGTCTCACCTCTCGTGGCTGTGGCTGCACCGGCGGTCGCCGGTTCCGTTCATCGTCGTGAGCAGGCCGGTCCCGGCGCCTCGGCCGCGCGGTGCCGTCTTGCCCCGGCCGATCGGCCGACGACACGCGGGTACGCGCCGTCCTTTCGACCGATACGAACGAGGCGCAGCGCTTCTACGCTGAGCAGGTGCTGACATCGGTGCTGACCTCGTGGTGGCGTGAACCTCGCGCCACCCCCGGCCCGCCGCCGCGGAACTGGCAGGACTGGGTGCTCGTCGGCCTGCTCCTGGCGACCGCCTTGCTCGAAGGCGTCTTTCGGCCCGATGTCGTGTGGCGCCCGTTCGCGACGGTTTCCGCCCTGGCCCTGGTGCCGGTGCTGCTGTGGCGGCGTACTCACCCGTTGGTTGTCGTCGTCATCGCCTTCGGAACGTTCCTCGCCCTCTCCGTGGCCGACCTGGTCGCCGGCCACGATGAGCCAGTCGGGTTGTACACCAACGCGTTCGTGGTGGTGCTGTCGTACTCGCTGTTTCGCTGGGGATCCGGCCGCGAGATGGCGCTCGGGCTCCCGGTCATGCTGCTCGCGGCCGGGGTGGCCCTGAGCGTCGACTGGACCGGCGCGCTCGACGCCGTGGCCGCGATGGTCTTCCTGCTGTTCCCCGCGCTGCTGGGCGCCACCGTGCGCTACGCCCAGAGCGCCCGGGCGCGCGAGGTGGAACAGATGAAGACCAGCGAGCGGGAACAGCTCGCCCGCGAGCTGCACGACACCGTGGCCCACCACGTCTCGGCGATCGCCGTCCAGGCCCAGGCCGGCCGAGTGGTGGCGCAGCACAGGTCGGAGGCGGCCCTGGAAGCGCTCGGCGTCATCGAGCGGGAGGCCTCGCGCACGCTGGAGGAGCTGCGCACGATCGTGGGGGTGCTCCGCGACGGCGACGAGGCCGACCTCGCGCCGCAGAGGGGCGTCACCGACATAGCGGCCCTGACCCGCGACGACCCCCAGCACGTGGAGGTCACGCTGACCGGCGAGCTGAAGGACCTGCCCCCGCGGGTGGGGGCGGCGCTCTTCCGGATCGCCCAGGAGTCGCTCACCAACGCGATGAAGCACGCGCGGGAGGCCACCCGCGTCGACATCGGTGTGATCGGCGAACCCGGCTGCGTTCGCCTGACCGTTCACGACGACGGTGCGCCGACGACGGGCTGGAGCACTGCGGGCTACGGCCTCGTCGGGATGACCGAACGTGCGACCTTGCTCGGTGGCTCGCTGCATGCGGGGCCGCACCCGGACGGCGGGTGGAGCGTCGAGGCGGTCATCCCCCGCGACGGGCGGGCCCGGTGAGCACGATCCGCGTGGTGGTCGCGGACGACCAGGAGATCGTGCGCACCGGCCTGCGGATGATCCTCGACGCACAGCCCGGCATCGAGGTGGTGGGCGAGGCAGCGAACGGACGGCAGGCCGTCGAGGCCGCGCGCCGGCTCCGCCCCGACGTGTGCCTGCTGGACATCCGGATGCCCGACCTCGACGGGATCGAGGCGACCCGCCTGATCATGGCCGTGGATCAACCACCGGCGGTCGTCGTGATCACGACGTTCGACCTCGACGAGTACGTCTACGGCGCCCTTCGCGCCGGCGCCAAAGGGTTCCTGCTGAAGGACGCCGGGCCGGAGCTGCTCACGCAGGCGATCCACTCCGCCGCCGAGGGGGACGCGCTCATCGCGCCGCGGATCACCGCTCGGCTGCTGGCGGCGTTCTCGGCGACCGAGCCCTCCTCCCCTGCTCAGCCGCTGGAGCCCCTCACCGCACGGGAGGAGGAGGTCCTGCTCACCCTCGCCCACGGCCGCACGAACGCCGAGATCGCCGAGGAGCTCCACATCAGTCTGAGCACGGTCAAGACCCACCTGACGAGCCTGATGGTCAAGCTGGGCGCGCGGAACCGCGTCGAGATCGTGATGTGGGCCTACGACACCGGCCGCATGAACTGATCCCGACCACGCGTCGACAGGCCTTCAGCTCACGCGCTCGCGCTGCTTGGCGAGGAACTTGCCCGTCTTCCTCTTGGCCTTCTTCGCCTTCTTGCGTGCGCGCTTGGTGTCGACCTCCGGAGCGGCCGAGGCGGCCTTGTCCTTCCGCTTCCGTGCTGACTTCTTGAGCTCGTCGGCAGGATGGGTCACCTGCCGTGGCAGCACCAGCCGCATGGACTGCCCGAACATCCGTCGGGACAGTGCCAGCAGCGGGAGACCCAACGGCAGCAGGATCAACGTGACGGACAGGACGACGCCGAGCAGGCCGACGACACCGGCCAGGATCCAGAGCAACCCTCCGAGCAGACCGCGTAGCAGTCTCATAGTGCTCACCTCCCCAGGTGGCCCACCCAGTGCCCGAATCCGGAGCCTCTATGCCTCCGCCCTGCTTGCGCTCGCGCTCGACGTCAGCCGGCACCGGTGTGCACGACCGTGCCCGGCGAATCGGTGAAGCCGGTCACCCGCCAGGCAATCGACTCGGGTCAAGGGATGAGCTGGCCTGTAGGCCGGGTTCTGTCTCCGCGCACCTCGCGGTGCTGCGGTCGGCGACCATCCATCTAGGGCTGCCGTTGCCGACAGCCTCGTGCGGTCTACCCGCGAACTCGGGCGGGCCGCCCTCGATCGTCCGCGCAGGTGCCCGTCTCGCGACGGACACCCATCTTGACCTTGCTCCTGGTGGGGTTTACCTAGCCGCTCCGGTCACCCGGAGCGCTGGTGGTCTCTTACACCACCGTTTCACCCTTACCACTCCTGCCGAGGCAGGGGTGGCGGTCTGTTTTCTGTGGCACTGTCCCGCGGGTCACCCCGGGTGGGTGTTGCCCACCACCTTGCCCTTCGGAGCCCGGACCTTCCTCGGGGAGTTTCCTCCACGCGGTCGCCCGGCCAGCTCATCCACGGCGAAGTCTAGCGGTGGCTAGAGCTCGAACCGCACGGTACGCCGGACCGGGTCGGCCTCGACGAGGGTGACCTCGACATGGGTCCCGAGCGGCAGCGGCGACGCCGACGTCACCGAGCCCTCGACCGCGGGCTCCTGGATCACCACGGCACCCCGCGTCCCGTCCTTGTCGTCACGTGCCACCACGACGCCGGGGAACTTCGAGCCGACGTGCTTGTGCAGCACCTCCGCCTCCACCAGGTCCAGCACGGCGTTCTCGTAGGAGCTCGACCGCTGCGCCGACTCCTGCATGGTGGCCGGCAGCACGTGCAGCTTCTCCTTGACCCAGTCCGGGACCTCCTCCCCCGCGCACAGCGCGACGCAGACCTCACCGGCGTAGCGGTCGGCCAGCCGACGCAGCGGCGCGGTGACGTGGGCGTACTCCGACGCCAGCGCCGAGTGCTCCGGCTGGGCCGGCACCTCGCCGTCGAACCCGACGTAGCCGGAGCCGCGCAGCAGCCGCGTGCTGGCCAGCACCATCGCCGCGTGGTTCGGCTTCACGGGGTCGAGCGAGCGGATGAAGTCCGGGTAGAGCAGCTCGGCCGGCCACTCGATCGACAGCGCCTTCGCCGTCCGGTGCAGCCGCTGGACGTCCTGCGGGTCCGGGGGCGGCAGCGTGCGCAGCAGACCGACGCGGGCGTAGACCATCAGCGACGCCGCGGCCATGCCGGTGAGCAGCGAGATCTGGGCGTTCCACTCCTCGACCGGCAGCATCCGGCGGAACTGCAGCGACCAGTTGTCGCCGTCGATGTCGACCTCCTGCTCGGGCAGCGGCAAGGACACCCCGCCACGCGCGGCCTCGCGCTTGAGCCGCAGCTCACCGACCTCGCGCAGCAGGTCGAACACCGGGTCGGCCGTGCCCGCGTCGAGCTGCCGCTGCACCCCGTCGTACGCGAGCTTCGCCCGGCTGCGCACCAGCGCCCGTCGTACGTCGACGTCGGTGCCCTCACCGGTCCCGTCGACCTTGATCGTCCACAGCAGTGCCGGGGTGACCTGGTCGGGCAGCAGCGACGCCACCCCCTCGGACAGCACCGGCGGGTGCAGCGGCACCTTGGAGTCCGCGCCGTACAACGTCTCGCCGCGGCGGTGCGCCTCGAGGTCGACCGGGTCGCCGGGCTGCACGAACGCCGCGACGTCCGCGATCGCGTAGTAGACGACGTAGCCGCCCGCGTCGCGCTCGAGGTGGATCGCCTGGTCGAGGTCCATCGCGCCCTCGGGGTCGACGGTCACGAACGGGATGTCGGTGCGGTCGAGGTCGGGCAGCCGCGGGTTCGTCGCCGCCGCCTCGGCCGCCGCCAGCACGTCGGCCGGGAACTGCGGGGTGACGCCGAGCTCCTTCTGGATCGTCTCGATCCCACGGCGCAACGTGTCGCCGTTGGCGTGCAGGACCTTCACGCGCTGTCTGGGCTGGGTCGGCACGGCAGTCATCCCCTCGAGGTCGTCGACTCTGGCCAGCATAGGGTGACCGGCGTGCTGATCCTGCTGCCCCCGTCCGAAGGGAAGACCGCTCCGCGGCGCGGCAAGCCGATGGACCCGGGGTCGTTGAGCTTCCCGTCGCTGCACGCGCCCCGGGACGAGGTGCTGAGGGCGCTTGTGGAGCTGTGTACGGCGAACGCCGACGTCGCCGCGGCCACCCTCGGCCTCGGGACGACCCAGGCCGACGAGGTGGACCGGAACGCCCACCTGCGCACCGCCCCCGCGGCGCGGGCGGACCGGGTCTACAGCGGCGTGCTCTACGAGGCGCTCGACCTGGCCTCGCTCGAGGGGGCGGCGAAGCGCCGGGCGACCTCCTGGGTCGCGGTCACCTCGGGGCTGTTCGGGCTGGTGCGGCCGGCCGACCGGATCCCGGCGTACCGGCTCTCCGGCGGCGTCTCACTTCCCGGCATCGGTCCGGTGGCGACGTACTGGAGCCGCCACCTCGACCCGGCCGTCCAGGAAGCGGCCGGTCGCGGGCTCGTGGTCGACCTCCGCTCGTCGACGTACACCCCGTTCTGGCGGCCCTCCCCCGACACCGCGCAGCGCCTTGTCACGATGCGCGTGCTGCACGAGGTGAACGGCACCCGCAAGGTCGTGTCGCACTTCAACAAGGCCACCAAGGGCCGGCTCGTGCGAGCCCTTCTCGAGGACGGGTCCGCGGCCTCCTCCCCCGCCCGCTTCGCCGAGCAGCTGCTGGACCTCGGCTGGAAGACCGAGACCGGGCCGACCGGCCGCAAGGGCACCCAGCTCGACGTGATCGTCACCGAGCTGTAGGGCGGTTCCCGACCCGCCGGCTTCCCGCCCACGGGACCGTGGGAGCTGGGCTTGCCGTGTCGACTTCGTCGCCACGCCTCGCTTTTTACGCTCCCTCGGGCCCGCGTTCGTCCAGCCGGCTCGCGCGTGCCTTGGCGGCCGTCAGGCGGTCTTCTCCACAGTGACGTCGAGGATGCTGATCGGCTGCTTGGGGGCCTCGGGACCGAGGGTGCCGCCGATGCCCTGCTCGGCGATCCGGTCCACGATGTCCATGCCCTCGGTGACACGGCCGAAGATCGAGTAGCCGTTCGGGTCCGGCAGCTCGGTCTGGTCGAACACGATGAAGAACTGGCCGCCGTTGGTGTTCGGGTCCGACGTCCGGGCCATCGCCAGCGTGCCGCGGGGGTACCGGAAGTCGGCCGGAGCGTTCTCCACGCCGTAGCCGTAGCCCGGGTCGCCGCTGCCGGTGCCGGTCGGGTCGCCGCACTGCAGCACGAAGATCCCCGACGTGACGAGGCGGTGGCACGGGCTGTTGTCCCAGTAGCCGTCCTCGGCCAGGAAGTTGAACGAGGCGACGGTCTGCGGCGCCTTGTCGCCGTACAGCTCGAAGACGATCTCGCCGCAGCTGGTCGCCACGCGGGCCGTCCAGGTGGCGTCCTCGGCCTCCGAGGCGTCCGGCGGAGCGTCGTACTGCTTCGGCGACTCGGGCAGCGCGGGCGGCTCGAAGCACTCGCCCGGCGGCGGCATCTCGACCGTCGGGGACGTGCTCTCGCCCGATGCGACCGCGGTGTCGGCGGGCTCGTCGTCGCCGCCGAGGGCCTGGGCCAGCACGAGGCCGACGATGATCAGGAGCACGACGGCCGCCGCGGCGAACACGGTGGCGCGGGACGAGGTCTTCGGATCAGCCATGATTCATCTTCCTAGGAAGGCCGACTCCATCGGGCGGCCGTTGAACATGCGCATCGAGGCCTGGCCGTCGGGATACCACGAGATCACCGTGACCGACGCCGGGGCGAGCTCCATCCGGAACAGCGCGTCGAGCGGCGCCTCCAGGGCGAGCTTGACCAGCACCTTGATCGGGGTGACGTGGGTGACGGCGAGGACGGTCTTGCCGGGGTAATTCGCGATGAGGCGGTCACGGGTACGGCGGACGCGCTGGTCGACCTCGAGGAACGACTCACCGCCGCCGGTCGGGGCCACGTCGACCGCACCGAGCCAGGCGTCGAGGTCGTCGGGGTGGTTGTCCTGCACCTCGGCGAACGTGAGCCCGTCCCAGGTGCCGAAGGCGGCCTCGGCCAGCCCGTCCTCGACCTCGACCTGCTTGCCGAGCGTCTCGGCGATGATCGCGGCGGTCTCCTGCGTCCGGCGGAGCGGGGAGCTGACGACCGCGTCGATCTCGTCGGCCAGCGCCGCGAGCCAGTCCGCCGTCGCGTGCACCTGCGCCCGGCCGTCGGCGTTGAGGCCCGGATCGTCGCCGCCCAGCCCGCTGAACTTCTTCTGCTTGGTGTGCGGCGTCTCGCCGTGCCGCACGAGGATCAACGTGGTGGGCGTGCCGAGGTCGCCGGCCCAGCCGACCAGCTTCTGCGGCTTGCCCTCCCCCTCGGCGGTCGGCGCCGCCGGGGCCTTCTTGACCGGCCGACCGGCTGCCGTGTCGAGCGCCTCGTTGAGGATGCGGTCGGCGTACAGGTTCCGCTCCCGCGGGATCCAGGTGTACGCCGTGCCGGGCGGCGCCAGCCGGTTGGCCGCCATCGCCAGCGGGCGCATGTCCGGGTGCTTGATCTTCCAGCGACCCGACATCTGCTCGATGACGAGCTTGGAGTCCATCCGGACCTCGAGGTCGGCCTCCGGGGCGTGCTCGTTGTAGAGCTCGAGGCCGGCGATGAGGCCGCGGTACTCCGCGACGTTGTTGGTCGCGATGCCGATGCACTCGGCGCGCTCGGCGATGACCTCACCGGAGACGGCGTCCATCAGCACCGCGCCGTAGGCAGCCTCGCCCGGGTTGCCCCGCGAGCCGCCGTCGGCCTCGATGACGACAGACCGGTGCCTGCCGTCGGCCCCTGCAGCCATCAGATCCCGGACTCCGCGGTGCGGACGAGGATCCGGTCGCACTCCTCGCAGCGGAGCACCTCGTTGGAGGGCGCCTTCGCGATCACGCCCAGGTCGGACGCGTTGAGCTGCAGGCTGCACCCGGTGCACTGCCGGGCCCGCAGCGCCGCGGCGCCGACACCGCCCTTGGACGCACGCAGCTTCTCGTAGAGCGCCATCAGGTCCGCGGGCATGTCCTCGGCGGTCACCCGGCGCTTGGCCTCGAGGTCGGCGATCTCGGCCTCGAGGTCGCCCGACTTCTCGTCGCGGGACGTGGTCAGGTCGGCGGCCCTCGCGTCGAGCTCGGCGAGCTGGGCGGTCAGCCGGTCGTGGTCGGCCTGGGCGTCCTCGAGCTGCTGCATGATCTCGAGCTCGACGTCCTCGAGCTCGGCGATCCGGCGCTCGAGCGAGACCATCTCGTGCTGCATCCGCTCGAGGTCCTTGGGGTTGGAGATCAGCCCCTGGTCCATCCGGTCCTGGTCCCGCTTGCGGCGGGTCTTGACCTGCTCGACGTCGGCGTCGCTGCGCTTCTGCTCGCGGGTCAGGTCGTCGACGCGGATCTTGGCGTCACGGGCCTGCGCGTCGACCTCGGCACGCTGGGCGCCGAGCGCGGCGAGCTCCTTGTTCTCCGGGAGGGAGGCCCGCTGGTGGCGCAGCAGGTCGACGCGTGCGTCGAGCTCCTGGACGTCGAGCAGCTTCAGCTGGGCGAAGGGGTCGGATTTCAGCGCGGGGCTCCTAGGCAGTGTGCGGGGCGGATCGGTCAGACCCGGAAGGTCCACGGGTCGGTCACGGTGGTGCTCACCCGGGTCTCCACCGTATCCCCTCGCGCTCCGAGCGCCTCCACCAGTTTGCGCTCGGCGACAGGGAGCCAGGTCCACTCGGCGGCCCAGTGCGCCACGTCGAGCAGCGCAGGACCGTCGTGCTCACGGAACTCGCCGGCCCGGTGGTGCCGCAGGTCGGAGGTCAGGTAGACGTCCGCATCCAGCCCCAGCACCGTCTCCAGCATGAAGTCGCCCGACCCGCTGGCCACCACGACGGTCTCCACGGGACGGTCCGGGTCCCCGGACACACGGACCCCGTGGGCGGTGCCAGGCAGGGCTGCGGCGACGTGCTCGGCGAACCCCCGGAGCGTGGTCGGCGCTGCGAGCCGGCCGATGCGGCCGTGCCCGCGGGTGGCCGGCCCGGCGTGGTTGGCGAGCTCGAGGACGTCGTACGCCGGCTCCTCGTAGGGATGTGCCTCCAGAAGCGCCCGTACGACGGCACCGCGGCGGGCCCGCGGGAGCACCGCCTCGACCCGCACCTCCTCGACCACCTCGAGGTCGCCGACCCGGCCGAAGGCGGGGCTGGCCCCCTCCCTCGGCCGGAACCGGCCCTCGCCGGGCGTGCTGAACGTGCAGCTGTCGTAGTCGCCGATCCCACCCGCACCGGCCTCCGTGACCGCGGTCCGGACCCGGTCGGCGTCGCCGAAGGGCACGAAGAACACGATCTTGTCGGTGCCGTCCCGGTCCCCGACGACCACCTGGGGGTCGACGATCCCGACCGCGCGGGCCAGCGCCTCGTTGACCCCGTCCCGCGGGACGTCGGCGTTGGTGTGCGCGGTGAACAGGCCGATTCCCGACCGCACCAGGTCGTGGACGACCCGGCCCTTGGGCGACGTCGCCGCCACCGAGCTCACCGCCGTCAGCAGCAGCGGGTGGTGCACGACGACGAGGTCGGCACCCCACGCGAGCGCCTCCTCGACGACGGCCGGGGCGGGATCGACCGCGAACAGGACCTTCGAGACGGGCTGGTCGGGGTCACCGCAGACGAGGCCGACGGCGTCCCAGGACTCCGCCCATGCGGGGTCGTACCACTCGTCGAGCAGACCGGTCACGTCGCGCAGCGAGACACCCATAGGCCGAAGACTAACGAGGGCCCAGGTCGCTCGATGAGAACGTTCTCATCCGGACCTCACCGGGTTCCCACGCGACGCGTGCAGACTTGTCCCATGTCTCTGTTCTGGCGGTTGCTCGTCGTGGCGCTGCTGACCGTCCCGGTCGGCGCCTACGTCGCGGGCAGTCTGGCCGCCGCCCGGACCGACCTCCCCGCAGAACGGCCGCCGATCCTCATCGACGAGGGCTTCCTCACCGAGCCCGCCACGACGATCAGCCCGAACCCCCGGCCTGACCGATCCCCGTCCCCCGGGGAGGGCTCCCCGGGGGGACCTCGGCAGGAGGACGATGACGTCGCCGGCGAGGTCGACGACGGCGTGACGGTGGTCAGGCCCGACCCGGACGACCTCGACGACGAGGGCAATCGGGACGACGACCGGGGCACGGGTGACGGCCCCCGTGGAGACGACGACGGTCACGAGGACCCGCCCGACGAGCCGGACGAGCCCGAGGACGAACCCGACGAGCCGGACGAGCCCGAGGACGAACCTGACGAACCTGACGAGCCGGACGACGACGTCGACGATGACGACTGAGCCGCCGGAGCAGGCGTCTCCGTTGGCCGGGGTGTCCGTCCGGACCCGGCTGACGGCTGCCGTCGCCCTCCTGACCGGCCTCGCACTCGCGGCAGCAGGGCTGCTCGTCTACACGCTCGAGTCGGCGCACCTCGACAGCGCCGTGCACAGCAAGATCGAGCAGGAGATCGCCGAGTTCGAGCAGCTCCAGGGGGGAAACGATCCCGAGACCGCGGAGGCGTTCCGCAGCGTCGAGTCGCTGATCGACCTGTTCCTGCGCAGGAACGTGCCGGACGACTCCGAGGTGCTGGTGGGCTACTGGAACGGTGCGGCCCGGATGTCGTCCCCGGGCTCCCCCCATCCCGGGCTGCTGCGCACCCCGGCCTTCGTCGAGGTGGTGGACCGACGGATCGAGTCAGGGGGCTCGGAGCAGATCGAGACCGACCACGGCGAGGTCATCGTGACCGTCTCCCCGGTGCGGAGCTCCACGACCACCGGCGCCCTCGTCGTCGTGAACTTCATGGCGGAGGAGCGCGCCGAGCTGGTCCGCGTCATGCAGACCTACGCCATCATCTCGGCCCTGATGCTCGGGCTGATCACCGCAGCCGCGGCCTGGCAGGCGGGCCGGTTGCTGTCGCCGCTGCGGACCCTCCGTGACACCGCCCAGGAGATCACCGAGACCGACCTGTCCCGCCGCATCCCGGAGCAGGGGAACGACGACATCACTGCGCTCACCCGGACGTTCAACGAGATGCTCTCGCGCCTTGCGAGTGCCTTCACGGCGCAGCGGCGCTTCCTCGACGACGCCGGCCACGAGCTGAAGACGCCGCTGACGGTTCTCCGGGGACACCTCGAGCTCGTCGACACGACCAACTCGGGCGAGGTGAAGGCCACCCGGGACCTCGTGCTCGACGAGGTGGACCGGATGTCGAGGCTGGTCGAGGACCTGATCCTCCTCGCCAAGGCCGACCGGCCCGACTTCATCCGGGCCAAGCAGGTGGACCCGGCAGCCCTGCTCGACACCGTGCTGGAGAAGTGCCGGGCCCTCGGTGACCGCACGTGGCTGGTCGACGAGGCAACCCACGCGGTCGTGGAGCTCGACGAGCAGCGGATCACCCAGGCCCTGCTCGAGCTCGCCCAGAACGCCGTGAAGCACACCGATGACGGCGACGAGGTCGCGCTGGGTTGCCGGATGTCCCCGTCGCACACGCTGGAGCTGTGGGTGCGCGACACCGGCCACGGCATCGACCAGGTGGACACGGGACGCATCTTCGATCGCTTCGCCCGCGGCGCGGTCAGGGCCGACGACGAGGGGTTCGGGCTCGGGCTCTCGATCGTCGCCGCGATCGTTCACGCCCACGGCGGTACCGTGCACGCGGAGGACGGTTCGGGTCAGGGCGCCCGCTTCACCATCTCCCTCCCCGTCGGAGATCAGGAGGACCCGTGGCCAGGATCTTGATCGTCGAGGACGAGCAGCGCATCGCGTCGTTCATCGCCAAGGGGCTCAAGGCGGAAGGGCACGCCCCCGTCGAGGTCGGCGACGGCGAGTCGGCGGTCGACCTCGCGCTCGGTGGCGATCTCGACCTGGTCATCCTCGACATCGGTCTGCCCGGCATCAACGGGTTCGAGGTGCTCGAGCAGCTGCGAGCCCAGGGCAGCCGGCTGCCGGTCATCGTCCTGACCGCACGCGACTCGGTCACCGACACCGTCTCCGCCCTGGAGGGGGGCGCCGACGACTACATGAGCAAGCCGTTCCGCTTCGCCGAGCTGCTGGCCCGGGTGCGGCTGCGCCTGCGGCAGTCCGGCGAACAGGCCGGATACTCCGACGACTCCCTCGCCGCGGGCGACCTGCGGCTCGACCTCCGCACCCGCCGGGCCGTGCTCGACGGGAAGGAGGTCGACCTGTCCTCGCGGGAGTTCCGGCTCGCGGAGATGTTCCTGCGCAACGTGGGCCAGGTCCTCTCCCGCGAGCAGCTGCTCGACCAGGTGTGGGGCTACGACTTCGACCCCGGGTCCAACGTGGTGGACGTGTACGTCGGCTACCTGCGCCGCAAGCTCGGCTCCTCGGCGATCAGCACCGTTCGCGGGGTCGGCTACCGGTTCGAGGCGCCAGGCGCGGCCGGCCTCAGCGACGGGTCTTGAACCCGGCCAGGCGAGCCTTGGGGAGTCGCGCCAGCGCGGGCTCGAGCCCCTCGGCCAGCTCGTGCGGCAGCGGCCGGTCCGCCGGGTCCGGCTCGAGGCACGCCAGCACGACCTTCGCCACGTCGGGAGCGACCTTCTCCGGCAGGCCGTAGGCGATCTCGGCGAGCTGCGGGAAGCGGGCGGCGGGGTCGGCGGCCTTCGAGTCCCCGTCCTCGAACGCCTTGTAGCCGGCGATCGCCTCGAACAGGGTCGCGCCGATCCCCCACACGTCCGTGGCGAAGTCGGGCACGCCGCTGGTCGGCGGGTCGCACTGCTCCGGCGCCATGTAGGCGTCGGTGCCGATCGGGTACTTCAGCGCCCGCGCCTCCTCCACCGGGCGTGCGACCGAAAGGTCGATCAGCCGGGCGGGCGCGCCCATGATGATGTTGCTCGGCTTGATGTCGAGATGGACGATGCCGATCCTGCGGAAGTAGTGCAGGGCCGAGGCCACCTCGATCGCGAGCGGCAGGTACTGCTGCTCCGGGAGCGGGCCGTACTTGCGGATCAGCGTCGACAGCCGCGGGCCGTCGATCGCCTCGAGCACCACGTGCGGGCGCTCGCCCTCAAGCACGGCCCGCAGGCCCCGTGCCACAACGGGATGGTTGACCATCGAAAGCGTGTCGACCTCGCGACGCAGCCCGCGCAGGCTGGAGTCGTCGTCGATCCGGTGCGGCCGGATCACCTTGACCACAGTGGGTGCGTAGGTGAGGTCGTCGAAGGCCAGGTAGGCCTCGTAGGAGGATCCTCCGCCGAGCAGCCGGATGGCGGTCAGCTCGGTCGTGATCGGGTCGCCCTCGGCGAAACCCCAGCCCTCGTCTTCCGCGCTCATGGTCGACCTCCCGGTTCCCGCTACTAGCCTCGCGTGTCGTTGCGCGACTTGTCGTTCGTCAGGTTCGGCGTCAGGTCACGAGTGGGGTCGCCACCGTCCATCGTGCGGTCCTTGGTCTTGTCGCCCACGCTGTCGTCCCGGTCCTGGCTCACGGCAGTGAACTTGCTGTTCGTCAGGTCACTGGTGGAGTCGTCGGACCCGGTGTTCGTCGCGGTGTTGGTCCCCGTCTGGCCGGCCTGCTGGGTGTTCGTGCCGGCCGTGCCGTTGCCCGCACCCGTGCCGGTGCCGGAGTTCGTGCCGGTGTCGGCGCCGTCGTCGTCATCGTCGTCATCGTCGTCCGCGACGGCGACGAGCTCGGTGGACTGGTCCTCCCGCTTGGCGTACGCGTCGGTGTCGTCGGCCGCCGAGGCGGCACCCGTCAACCCGATCACGCCCAGGGACAACGCACCGGCCAGCGCCAGGGTGCTGGTGGGCAGAAGCCTCTTCGACATGGTGATTCCCCTTTCCCGGGCCGGTCGGCCCAGCGGTCAATTCGGACGTTACGACCATGACCGGTGCGGATGAAAGGGGCGTGAGGTGCAGATGAGACTGTTCTCATCCACTCGGCCCGCGGCTACGGCGTGCCGACTAGGAGCGGGTGGTGTCGGGCTCCGCGACCATGGCCTGGCCGACCAGCTGTCCGACGATGAAGTGAGCGGCGACGGCCAGCATCACGTTGACCGGGCTCATGGAGGCCAGGGCGAGTGTCAGGACAGCGGAGCTGAGCACCAGCAGCGCGTGCGCCACGTTGAGCGGAAGCATCGGAACCCTCCGGGTGAGGCAATGAGGTCGGGGCGGGTGCGACGCCATCATGAGAATCGTTCCCCGGGCGACCCGGGTGAAACGGTGGGCACGCGGGATCGGTGGGCGCAGTAGGGATCGAACCTACGACCGCTGGTTTGTAAGACCAGTGCTCTACCGCTGAGCTATACGCCCGAGACAAGCGCCGGTCAGCCTACGCGAGCGGCGCGGAGCCGGACAAAACCTGCTCCGGACATGCGTACGGCCGCTGGCGTCTCGGGTCACCAGCGGCCGTAGCAATGACTATTCAACAACCCGACGCGGGTGCTGTCACAGGAAACTCGGAAAACCGCGATTTCTTTACTCTGGCGGTCCAGTCAGCTGCGTCAGGACCCGGCCCTGCTCCGCGAGGTCGCGGGCGTCCGGCATCGCGTTGTGGACGCCCAGCGGACCACGCCGTCGGTGTCGATGATGAACGTCGAGCGGTTCGCGCAGCCACGTTCGGAGTCGAAGACGCCGTACGCCGTCGCGACCTCACCGTGCGGCCAGAAGTCCGACAGCAGCGGGAACGCCAGGTCCTGCCGGTCCGCGAACTCCCGCAGCGCGAACGTCGGGTCGCACGACACCGCGAGCAGCTGCACGGTGTCGGACACCAGCTCGGGGTGGTCCTCGCGCACGTCCCTGAGCTCGCCGGTGCACACCCGGCTGAACGCGTAGGGGTAGAACATCAGCACGACGGCCTTCCGGCCGCGGTACGACGACAGCCGCACCCGCTGGCCGTGCTGGTCCCGCAGCTCGAAGTCCGGGGCCTGCTCACCGGTCCCCGGGGCGGGCCGCGGCGTCACTTCGCGCCGCTGTCGTGGTGCTCGTGCAGCTCGCGCTTGAGGATCTTCCCGGTCGCGTTGCGGGGCAGCTCGGCCAGGAAGACGATCTCCCGCGGCACCTTGTAGCGGGCCAGGTTCTGCTTCACGTGTGCCTTGAGGGAGTCCTCGTCGGCCGCGTCCGGGTCGTTGAGCACGACGTACGCCTTGAGGCGCTTGCCGAAGTCCTCGTCGTCCACGCCGATGGCCGCGGCCTCCACCACAGCATCGTGCCGGGTGAGGCAGTCCTCGACCTCCTTGGGGAAGACGTTCTCGCCGCCGGACACGATCATCTCGTCGTCGCGACCCTCGACGATCAGGTGGCCGCCCTCGTCGAACCGGCCCACGTCACCGGTCGACATCAGCCCGTCGATGACGTCCTTGTGGCCGCCACCGGTGTAGCCCTCGAAGAGCAGGCTGTTCCCGACGAAGATGCGGCCGGACTTCCCCTGCGCGAGCTCCTGGCCGTCCGCGTCGAGGATCTTCACGATCGTCGACCACGGCGGCTTGCCCGCCGTGCCGGGGGCCTCGCGCAGGTCCTGCGGCGACGCGATCGTCGCGTAGGCCACCTCGGTCGACCCGTAGATGTTGTAGAGGGTGTCGCCGAACTGGTCCATCCAGTGCGTGCCGAGGTCGCCGGGGAGGGCGGAGCCGGAGGCCGCGACGATCTTCACGTGCGAGAGGTCGTAGGAGTCCAGCTTGTCCTTCGGGAGCTGGAGCATCCGTTGGAGCATGACCGGTATGACGACCAGGGAGTCGCACTTCTCCTCGGCCACCGTCTTCAGGCAGGTCTCGGGGTCGAACTTGCGGTGCAGCACGACGGTCGAGCCGAGCAGCATCGACAGCGCCCAGTGCGCCCACCCCCAGGTGTGGAACAGCGGCGCGGCGATGTGGGTGCGCCAGCCGTGGCGCAGCGGGAGCCGGGACAGCAGCGCCACGGCGGCGTCGATGCCGGCCTCGCTGCGGGGTGCGCCCTTGGGCGTGCCGGTCGTGCCGGAGGTCAAGATGATGACCCGGCTCGGCTTCTCGGGCGGGGTCAGGTCGTCGGTGGAGCCCTCGCCGATGAGCCGCTCCAGGGTCGGGCCCTCGACGTCGGAGTCGGTCCAGGCGAGGATCCGCTCCGCCGCGTCGCTGGCCTCGAGCAGCTCGGTGAACTCCTCGTCGTGCACCACGACGGCCGGCTTCTCCCGCTCGAGCACGTCGGCGAGCTGGGGACCGGCGAACGCCGTGTTCAGGTAGAGCATGTCGGCGCCGAGCTTCGCGGCGGCGATGCTCGCGTCGACGAAGCCGCGGTGGTTGCGGCACATGATCGCGACGCCGTTGCCGGGTCCGACGCCGTGCCTGCGCAGCGAGTTCGCGAGCGCGTTGCTGCGCTGGTGCATCTCCAGGAAGGTGAGCTCGCCGAGCTCGTCGACGAGACCGACCCGGTGCGGCGCGCGCTGGGCCAGGGTGGTGAAGCCGCCAGCGGGTCCGGTCCCCCACTGCACGAGGGTCCTGCCCATCCGGAACAGCACCTGGGGCGGATAGGGCCGGATGATCCCGGACTGCCCCAGCACCTTCGCCATGGTGGCGTACTGGCCGGCGAGCGTGACTGCCTTGCGCGCGATGGTCAAGAGTGACCTCCTCGTTGCGGGACCCGGAGCGGTCTGCCCAATGTAACGACGAGTTACAGGAAACGTTCCGTCGCCCTGCGCGTCCGGCTCAGTGCGGGGTCTTGGGGGCCACGAGCCGGGTCGCGGTCCAGTCCTTGCTGACCCCGGCCGTGGTGGTCGTGGCGAGGCCGGCCACCGGGGCAGCCTCGGCGATGTCGGCGGCGTCGACGGCACCGGGGCGGCCGACCTTCGGGGTGAGCAGCCAGATCACGCCGCCGCCGACGAGGTCGGTGAGGGAGTCCACGAGCGCGTCGACCAGGTCGCCGTCGTCGTCGCGCCACCACAGCAGCACTGCTTCCACGACGTTGCCGTAGTCGCCGTCCACGAGGTCGGCGTCGATCGTGTCCTCGATCTCGACACGGAGGTTGTCATCGACGTCCTCGTCCCAGCCGAGCTCCTGGACGACCATGCCGGGTTTCAATCCGAGCCGATGACCGATGGTCTGGGTGGCGGCGCCTTCCGGGCCACCCGAGGTCGCGCTCAAGCTGGGTCCTCCGTCCGTTCCCGCCCGAGGGACCACCCCCCGGACGCTCGTGTCGATCCTGTGCCTTGCGCGTAGTCCACCGGAAGTCGACTCACCGCGCAAGAGTCGCGCACCGGTGTCAGGCTACTGCCATGACTCCTGGCTCGGTCGTCGCCGTCGCTCTCAGCCCCGTGCACGGCTTCTCGAAGGACCCCCGCGAAGCCGTCCGACTGGTCGAGGGGCTCGGCGTGGAGGGAGATGCGCACGCCGGCACGACCGTGCAGCACCGCTCCCGGGTACGCCGCGACCCGAGCCAGCCGAACCTGCGTCAGGTGCACCTGATCGCCGGAGAGCTGCTCGCCGAGCTGGGCGGCCTCGGGTACGACGTGCCGCCCGGCGCGCTCGGTGAGAACGTCACCACCTCCGGGGTCGACCTGCTCGCACTGCCGACCGGGACGGTGCTCCGGATCGGGGCGGAGGCGGAGGTCGAGGTGACCGGGTTGCGCAACCCCTGCGTGCAGATCGACCGCTTCTCCCCCGGCCTGCTCGGCGAGGTGCTCGGCCGCGACGAGGCCGGCGACGTGGTCCGCCGGGCCGGCGTGATGGGGGTGGTGCTGCGCTCCGGTGAGGTCCGCGTGGGCGACCCGCTGGCCGTCGTACTGCCTCCAGGCCGGCACACGCCGCTCGCCCCGGTCTGACCTGCGGGTGCCGGCGGCCGAGGGCTACTGGACGGTAAATACCACCTGTGGTCCGAGCGTGACACGATGGAATGCGAGGGAGCGCGAGACCCGCGTGCCCTGCACCTCAGAACGTGGACAACGCGAGCGCGAGAGCAGAGGAACTCATGACTTCAGGGTCTGAGCAGACGTCCGGCCAGGCAGTGGCCGGCAACGGGGACACCGAGAAGGCGGCCAAGCCGGTGGCACGGGCGACCGTGATCCACGAAGGGCTGCCCACGCAGCTCCCCGACATCGACCCGGACGAGACGCTCGAGTGGATCGACTCCCTCGACGCGATGATCGACGACCGCGGCCGGGAGCGAGCCCGCTACGTGATGCTGCGCCTGCTCGAGCGTGCCCGTGAGAAGCAGGTCGGCGTCCCGTCCCTGCGCTCCACCGACTACATCAACACGATCCCGCCCGAGCGCGAGCCGTGGTTCCCCGGCGACGAGGACATCGAGCGCAAGATCCGTGCCTTCATCCGCTGGAACGCCGCGGTCATGGTGTCGGCGGCGAACCGCAAGGGCCTCGAGGTCGGCGGCCACATCGCCACCTACCAGTCTGCGGCGTCGCTCTACGAGGTCGGCTTCAACCACTTCTTCCGCGGCAAGGACCACCCCGGCGGCGGCGACCAGATCTACATCCAGGGCCACGGCTCGCCGGGCATCTACGCCCGCGCGTTCCTCGAGGGTCGGCTCACCGAGGACCAGCTCAGCCGCTTCCGCCAGGAGGTGCAGCACGGCGTCGGCAAGGGGCTGCCGTCGTACCCGCACCCGCGCCTGATGCCGGACTTCTGGGAGTTCCCCACCGTCTCGATGGGCCTGACCGCGCTCAACGCGATCTACCAGGCCCGGTTCAACCGCTACATGCAGAACCGCGGCATCAAGGACACCAGCCAGCAGCGCGTGTGGGCGTTCCTCGGCGACGGCGAGATGGGCGAGCCCGAGTCGCTCGGCGCGATCGGCCTGGCCGCGCGCGAGGAGCTCGACAACCTGACCTTCGTCGTGAACTGCAACCTGCAGCAGCTCGACGGCCCGGTCCGCGGCAACGGCAAGATCATCCAGGAGCTGGAGTCGCAGTTCCGCGGCGCCGGCTGGAACGTCATCAAGGTCGTCTGGGGCCGCGAGTGGGACGCCCTGCTCGCCCGCGACGTCGACGGCGTGCTGGTCAACCGGATGAACACCACCCCGGACGGCCAGTTCCAGACCTACTCGGTCGAGTCCGGCGACTACGTCCGCGAGCACTTCTTCGGGGTCGACCAGCGCCTGCGCAAGATGGTCGAGCACATGAGCGGCGCGCAGATCCAGAAGCTCCCGCGCGGTGGTCACGACTACCGCAAGGTGTACGCCGCCTTCGACGCCGCCACCAAGCACTCGGGGCAGCCGACCGTCATCCTGGCGAAGACCATCAAGGGCTGGACGATCGACGCGCTCGAGGGCAAGAACGCCACGCACCAGATGAAGAAGCTGACCAAGGACGACCTGAAGCGCTTCCGCGACCGGCTCGGCCTCCCGATCAGCGACAAGGAGATCGACGGCGCCGAGGTCGCCCCGTTCTTCCACCCGGGCGAGAAGTCCCCCGAGATCGAGTACATGATGGAGCGCCGCCGCGAGCTCGGCGGGTCGCTGCCCAAGCGGGTCAACCGGTCCACGCTGCCCAAGCTGCCCGGCGACGAGATGTACGCCGAGCTCAAGCAGGGCTCCGGCAAGCAGGCCATCGCCACCACGATGGCGCTGGTCCGGCTGCTCCGGGACCTGATGAAGGACCCCGAGATCGGGCAGCGCATCGTGCCGATCGCGCCGGACGAGTTCCGCACCTTCGGCATGGACTCGATGTTCGCCACGGCGAAGATCTACCAGCCGGCCGGCCAGACCTACGAGTCGGTCGACCGCAAGATGCTGATGACCTACAAGGAGTCCGCGCAGGGCCAGCTGCTCCACGAGGGCATCTCCGAGGCCGGTGCGATGGCGTCGGCGACGGCCGCCGGGTCGGCGTACTCCACGCACGGCGAGCACATGATCCCGTTCTACATCTTCTACTCGATGTTCGGGTTCCAGCGGACCGGCGACTCGATCTGGGCGATGGCCGACCAGCTCGCCCGCGGCTTCCTGATCGGCGCCACCGCCGGCCGTACGACGCTGACCGGTGAGGGCCTCCAGCACGCCGACGGCCACTCGCCGCTGCTCGCCGCGACCAACCCCGCGGTCGTGCACTACGACCCGGCGATGGCCTACGAGGTCAGCCACATCGTCCAGGACGGCCTGCGCCGCATGTACGGCGCGACCGAGGGCCACCCGGACGGCGAGAACGTCATCTACTACCTCACCGTCTACAACGAGCCGACGGTGCAGCCGAAGGAGCCGGAGAACCTCGACGTGGAGGGCCTGCTGAAGGGCATCTACCACGTCGCCGTGCCCCCGGAGGTCTCCCAGAACGGTGGCAACCCGCCGCGCGTCCAGCTGCTCGCGTCGGGCGTCGGCTTCCCCTGGATCGCCGAGGCGCAGCGCCTGCTCGCCGAGGAGTGGGGCGTCGCCGCCGACACGTGGTCGGTGACCTCGTGGAACGAGCTGGCCCGCGACGCGGTCGAGGCCGAGGAGTGGAACCTGCTGCACCCGTCGGAGTCGGCCCGGGTCCCCTACGTGACGACCAAGCTCAAGGAGGCCGAGGGCCCGATCGTCGCGGTCAGCGACTACATGCGCGCGGTGCCCTACCAGATCGCCAAGTGGGTGCCCGGCGACTACCACGCGCTCGGCACCGACGGCTTCGGCTTCGCGGACACGCGTCCCGCGGCCCGGCGCTACTTCCACGTCGACGCGCAGTCGGTGGTCGTGCAGGCGCTGCAGGCGCTGGCGGAACGCGGCGAGATCAAGCCCGAGGTCGTCCAGGAGGCGTTCGACAAGTACCGCATCGACGACCCCACCGCCGTGCGTGGTGTGAAGCAGGAGGGCGGAGACGCGTAAGCGTCGGAGCCCTCCTGCTTCACACCACTCGGCAAGGTCGCGGTCGAGGAGCCGAGTCGGCGCAAATGGTTGGCGAAGCGCCAGCTGAGCCAGCCAGTTGCGCCGACTCGGCGACCCCACGCAGCGACCGCACCACCCGCCGTACCCAACCAAACGTGCCGACTCGGCGGGGTCAGTCCAGCCAGACGCGCCGACTCGGCGGGCTCACGCCAGCCAGACGCGCCGACTCGGCGTTACGCAATGTCCTCGGACTGGAGGGCGGCGATGTCGGCGGGCAGCGGGGTCTGCTTGCCGGCCCGGAGCAGCGCACGCCAGCGGCCGCGGTGGTAGCTGGCCGGCGGGTTCATCCGGATGAAGTCGTTGACGATCTTCACGAACCGCTGCGGGTGGTCCTTGTGCGGGAAATGGCCCGCGTTGGCGATGACCTCGACCATCGCGGCGGGGGCCATCTCGGCGGCATTGCCCGCGTGCCGGACCGGGATCACGACGTCGTCGGTGCCCCAGATGACGCACATCGGCATCGCGGCGGTCAGGTAGGCCCGGTCGGCCATCGTGACCACCTGACCGCGCCAGTCGACGACGTGGCTGACCACGTGGCGGATGGCGGTGCGGGCCTTGCGGTCCTTGAACGAGTCCACGATCTCGGCGACCTCGTCGAGGTCCCGGGCGTGCGAGAGGCCGGAGGCCGCGAGGCTGCGCAGCGTGGCCTTGGTGAGCTGGCGGACGCCGGGCAGGGTCACCAGGCCCATCGCCGTGTGGAAGCCCGGCAACGTCACGGCGCGGATCGCGACGGTCACCTCGGGGCCCATGCCGCCGGGGGCGACCAGGATCATCCGCTCGGTGCGCTCGGGGAACTGGTAGGCGAACTGCATCGCCACGCCGCCTCCGAGGCTGTGGCCGACCACGGTCACCTTGTCGACGCCGAGCACGGTCAGCAGGTCGCGCATGCCGTTGGCGTAGCCCGCCACGCTGTAGTCCGCGCGGGGCTTGGCCGACTTGCCGTGCCCCAGCAGGTCCGGGGCGATCACGGTGTACTTGCGCGACAGCGCCTGAATGACCGGGGCCCACGTGGTGTGGTCGCAACCGAGCCCGTGCAGGAGCAGCAAGGCGGGCCCCGAGCCGGTCTTCACGAACGCGCGCTTGTGCCCGTGGATGGTGAGGTACTGGACCTCGGACGCCTTCGGCATGTGTGCTGCTCTCCTCATCGAGTGCCCTCCGGGCGACTGTAACCAGAACTCGTTACAGAAGCCGAGAGAAATCCCTGTAAACACTGGGGAATCTCGCTCCCTGGGCGATTGGACCGATAAACACCGGTTGCGGCGCGGATGCGCGCGTGCCCAGCGGACCGACGGGGGCCCCCGGGTCCGGATACGCTCATCCGTATGGCGACCCGCGCGCAGATCGCCCGACGGCTCCAGAAGTCCGTCGGCGGCCTCACCGCGTCGACGCTCGATCGCATGGAGCAGGACATGCCGTGGTTCCGGCAGCTGTCCGCTCAGGACCGCTCCTGGATCGGGATGATCGTGCAGGCCGGCATCAACGCCTTCGTGGCGTGGTACCGCGAGCCCAACACCGGATCCCCGATCACCGCCGAGGTGTTCGGGGCGGCCCCGCAGGCCCTCACCGGCGTTGTGAGCCTCCACCAAACGGTCGAAATGGTGCGGCTGACCATCGAGGTGGTCGAGGAGAACGTCTCCGAGGCGGTCGGCGACGAGGACTCGGCCTCCGTCCGCGAGGCGGTCGTCCGCTACGCCCGCGAGGTCGCCTTCGCGACGGCAGAGGTGTACGCCCGAGCCGCGGAGATGCGGGGCGCCTGGGACGCGCGGCTCGAGGCGCTGGTGGTCGACTCCGTGCTGCGTGCCGAGGCCGACGAGACGACTCGTTCGCGCGCGAGCGCGCTGGGCTGGGAGTCCCGGGGCGACGTCGTGGTGGTCCTCGGCCGGGTGCCGGCTGCCGACGCGGCGGGCCAGGCCCGCGAGAGTCTCTTCGACGACGTACGGCGCTCCGCGCGCCATGCGGGGCTGGACGCCCTGTGCGCGGTCCAGAGCGACCGCCTGGTGGTCGTGCTCGGCGGCGTCGACAACCCCGACAAGGCAGGCGCCGCCGTGGCCCAGCACTTCGGCGACGGGCCCGTCGTGGTCGGCCCGCTGGTCCCCGACCTCGTCCACGCCAACGTCTCGGCACGTGCCGCCGTCGCCGGCCTCCGGGCGGCCCCGGGGTGGCCGGAGGCGCCGCGTCCGGTGACCAGCGACGACCTGCTGCCGGAGCGCGCGCTGTCCGGCGACGGGCACGCGCGCAGACAGCTGGTCCAGGAGGTCTTCGTCCCGCTGCTCGAGGCCGGCGACCCGACGTTGGACACGGTGTCGGCGTACCTCGACCACGGCGGCTCGATCGAGGCGACCGCGCGCTCGATGTTCGTGCACGCCAACACGGTGCGCTACCGGCTCAAGCGCGCCGCGGAGGTGACCGGGCTGTCGGTGAGCGACCCGCGCCAGGCCTACACCTACCGGGTCGCGCTGACCCTCGGACGGCTGACCGCTCCCGAGACGCCGACCTCCTCGTCTTTGTAGGAACCCTACAAAGACGCACCCGGAATCTTCGTGCGCGCTGCAGGCGCTCTTTGACCCCTCGACCCGGCAGAGTTGAGGTGTGCTCGTCATCGTCGCTCCCGGCCAGGGGTCCCAGACCCCCGGCTTCCTCGCGCCCTGGGTGGAGAACCCGACATTCGCCGACCGACTGACCTGGTTGTCAGCCGTCTCCGGCCTGGACCTGGTGCACTACGGCACCGAGGCTGACGCGGAGACCATCCGCGACACCGCCGTGGCGCAGCCACTGCTGGTGGCCTCCGGCCTGCTGGCCGCCCTCGAGCTCTTCCCGCACCCCGCCGATGCGTTCGGCCGGATCGGTGCGGTCGCCGGCCACAGCGTCGGCGAGCTCACCGCGGCGGCCGGCGCCCGCGCCATCACCGCGGAGCAGGCCATGGTCCTGGTCCGGGAGCGTGGCAACGCGATGGCCGCCGCCGCCAAGAAGACCCCGACGAGCATGACCGCTGTCCTGGGCGGCGACCGGGACGAGGTGCTGGCCAAGCTCAAGCAGCACGGCCTCACCGCGGCCAACGACAACGGCCCCGGCCAGGTGGTCGCTGCCGGCACCATCCAACAGCTGGAGCAGCTCTCCGCTGACCCCCCGGCCAAGGCCCGGCTGATGCCGCTGTCGGTCGCCGGCGCCTTCCACACCGAGCACATGTCGCCTGCCGTGGACGTGCTCGGCCGGCTGGCCCGCTCGGTCTCGACGCACGACCCCCGCACCCCGGTGATCTCCAACCGCGACGGCCAGATCGTCCACGACGGCCGCGACGTCCTGAAGCGGATCGTCACGCAGGTCAGCACGCCGGTGCGCTGGGACCTCTGCATGGAGACGATGCTCGACCTCGGCGTCACCGGCATCCTGGAGATGCCGCCCGCCGGCACCCTCACCGGCATCGCGAAGCGCGCCATGAAGGGCGTCGAGACGTTCGCGCTCAAGACCCCCGACCAGCTCGACGACGCGCGCGCCTTCATCGACAAGCACGGTGACGCCTCCGAGATCAGCTCGAACCCGACCTGGCGGATGCTCGTCGCCCCGGCGAAGGGCACCTTCCACCAGACGGCCGACCTGCACGAGGGCGACGCGATCGCCCCGGAGAGCGCGATCGGCTCCGTGGCGAGCTCCCGCGACGAGACGACCGTGCGCGCGCCGTACGGCGGCACCATCGTCGAGTGGCTCGTCCACGACGGCGACCTGGTCTCCCCCGGCCAGCCGCTGATCCGCCTTCACCCCGAAGGGGTGAACGCATGACCTTGACCAACTCCCCCGGAGCGCAGCACGCGACCATCCTCGGCCTCGGCAGCTACCGGCCCAGCCGGGTGATCCCCAACTCCGAGGTGATCGAGGCGATCGACTCCTCCGACGAGTGGATCCAGCAGCGCTCCGGCATCAAGCAGCGTCGCTGGGCCAACGACGAGGAGACCGTGCAGATGATGTCGGTCGCCGCCTCACGCAAGGCGCTCGAGCACTCCGGCATCGACGCGGCGCAGATCGACGCGGTCGTCGTCGCGACCGTCTCGCACATGTTCCAGACCCCCGCCATCGCCACCGCGATCGCCCACGAGCTCGGCACGAACCGGCCTGCGGCGTTCGACATCTCCGCGGCGTGCGCCGGCTTCTGCCACGGCATCGCGCTGGCCTCCGACATGGTGCGCGGTGGCAGCTCCAAGCACGTGCTGGTGATCGGCGTCGAGAAGCTCTCCGACCTGACCGACGTCGCGGACCGTGGCACGGCCTTCATCTTCGCCGACGGCGCGGGCGCGGCCGTGGTCGGACCGAGCGACGAGCCGGGCATCGGCCCCGTCGTCTGGGGCTCGGACGGCGAGCAGTTCGACCTGATCCGGCAGAAGGAGGACTGGCGCGACGTGCTCAAGCAGGAGCGCCCGGTCATGCCCCACCTGGTCATGCAGGGCAACCCGGTGTTCCGCTGGGCGGCCTTCGAGATGGCCAAGATCGCGCACGCGACGCTGGACCGCTCCGGGATCTCCGTCGACGACCTGGACGTGTTCGTCCCGCACCAGGCGAACATGCGCATCATCGACGCGATGGCGCGCTCGATGAAGCTTCCCGAGCGCGTGAAGATCGCGCGTGACATCGCCGAGCAGGGCAACACCTCGGCGGCCTCCATTCCCCTCGCCCTCGACCGGATGATCGAGGAGGGCGAGGCAAGGAGCGGCGACACAGCGCTGCTCATCGCCTTCGGAGCCGGCCTGGCGTACGCCGCGCAGGTCGTGAAGGTCCCGTAGACCCCCCGGCGATTCAGCACCGGGCCGTACCGCACCAACCCGCCACACCCAACCAAGAAGGAGTGCCACCTGATGGCCACCACCGAGGAAATCCGCGCCGACCTTGCCGAGATCGTCAACGAGGTCGCCGGCATCCCCGCTGATGACGTGCAGCTCGACAAGTCGTTCGTCGAGGACCTGGACGTCGACTCGCTGTCGATGGTCGAGGTCGTCGTCGCCGCCGAGGAGAAGTTCGACGTCAAGATCCCCGACGACGAGGTCAAGAACCTCAAGACCGTCGGTGACGCCGTCGCCTTCATCGAGCGCGCCCAGGGCTGACACCGATAACGGTATGGATTGGGCCCGGAATCCGGCCCCCGATCCATACCAATATCGGTGGACTTTCCACCTACTGACCAGACGAGGTGAACTAATCAGATGAGCGCCAAGCGCGTCGTCGTGACCGGACTCGGCACGACGTCCCCCGTCGGCGGTGACGTCCCCACCACGTGGGCCGCACTGCTCGCCGGCCAGTCCGGCGTCGGACCGATCAAGCACGAGTGGGCCGAGCAGCTCGGCACCCAGATCGCCGCGGAGGTCGCAGTCGACCCCACGGACGTGCTGGAGCGGGTCAAGGCACGACGTCTCGACCGCTCAGGACAGCTCGCACTGGTCGCAGCTCTCGAGGCCTGGGCCGACTCCGGGCTCGGCGGCGAGGAGTCCTCGCCGGTCGACCCGGAGCGGCTCGGGGTCGCGATGGCCTCGGGCATCGGCGGCGTGCAGACGCTGCTGGCCAACTACGACCTGCTCAAGGAGAAGGGCCCTCGTCGGGTGTCGCCGCTGGCGATCCCGATGCTGATGCCCAACTCCCCCGCCGCGAACGTCGGCCTGGCCATCGGCGCCAAGGCCGGTGTGCACACCCCGGTGTCGGCGTGCGCGTCGGGCAACGAGGCGATCGCGCTCGGCATCGACATGATCCGGCTGGGCCGTGCGGACGTCGTCGTGGTCGGTGGCACCGAGGCCGCCGTACACCCGCTTCCGATGGCCGCGTTCGGCCAGATGATGGCGCTCTCCAAGCGGAACGACGACCCCGCTGCGGCCTCGCGGCCGTGGGACAAGGGCCGCGACGGGTTCGTGCTCGGCGAGGGCGCAGCGGCTCTCGTGCTCGAGTCCGCGGAGCACGCCGAGAAGCGCGGTGCGCGGGTGTACGCCGAGGCCGCGGGGGCCGGCATCACCGCCGACTCGCACGACATCGCGCAGCCCGACCCGGCCGGCCTGGGCGCCACCCGGGCCATGAAGATCGCGTTGCGCGAGGCCGGCATGCAGCCGTCCGACGTGCACCACATCAACGCGCACGCGACCTCCACGCCGCAGGGCGACGTGGCCGAGGCGGGCGCGATCCGCAACGCCCTCGGTGACGCCGCGGCCGGGGTCATCCTCACCTCGACCAAGTCGATGACCGGGCACCTGCTCGGCGCGGCCGGTGCGCTGGAGTCGGTGGCCACCATCTTGGCGCTGCACCACCGCGTCGTGCCGCCGACGATCAACCTCGACGACCCCGAGGACGTCGGGCTCGACATCGCCACTGAGCAGCGCCAGCTGCCCGAGGGCACCATCGGCGGGCTCAACAACTCCTTCGGCTTCGGCGGCCACAACGTCGCCCTGGCCTTCCGCAGCGTCTGAACACCTCAGGAGCGCACTGCATGACCACCGCACCGACCACCGCCCCTCCGGCCCCCAAGCCGGCGAAGCTGCCGCGCGAGCAGGACCCGCGCAACCCGAACCACCGCCTCGCCGCACTGTTCGACGAGGGCACGCTCGAGCTGATCACCGAGGACGACGGCTCCGGCATGCTCGCCGCCGTCGGCAACGTGAACGGCACGCACACGGTGGCGTTCTGCTCGGACGCCACCGTGATGGGTGGGGCGATGGGCGAGGTCGGCTGCAAGGCGATCGTGCACGCCTACGAGCGCGCACTGGCCGACCGGGCGCCGATCATCGGGCTCTGGCACTCCGGCGGTGCCCGGCTCGCGGAGGGCGTGCTCTCGCTGCACGCCGTCGGCCTGATCTTCCACGCGATGACGCAGGCCTCCGGCAAGATCCCCCAGATCTCGGTGGTGCTCGGCCCCGCGGCCGGCGGCGCGGCGTACGGCCCCGCCCTGACCGACGTCGTCATCCTCGGACCGGAGGGCCGGATCTTCGTGACCGGTCCGGACGTGGTCCGCTCGGTGACCGGCGAGGACGTCGACATGCTCCGCCTCGGCGGCCCGGAGCCGCACGGCCGCCGGTCCGGCGTGGTGCACATCCTCACCGAGAGCGAGCAGGAGGCGCTGGAGCGGGCGCGCACCGTCGCCACGCTGCTCGGCGCCCAGGGCACGCTCGAGCTGAAGAAGGTCCAGGACGTCGACCTGTCGCAGATGCTGCCCGAGTCGAAGAAGCGGGCCTACGACGTTCACCCGCTCGTCGAGGCGATCCTCGACGAAGGCACCACCCAGGAGCTGCACGCCAAGTGGGCGCCCAACATCGTCACCGCGCTGGGTCGTTTCGGCGGCCGCACGGTCGGCGTGATCGCCAACAACCCGCTGCGTCTCGGCGGCTGCCTGGACTCGCTGTCGGCCGAGAAGGCGTCGCGGTTCGTGCGGATGTGCGACGCGTTCGGCGTGCCCCTGATCGTGCTCGTCGACGTGCCGGGCTACCTGCCCGGTGTCGGGCAGGAGTGGGACGGCGTCGTGCGACGTGGCGCCAAGCTGCTGCACGCGTTCGGTGAGGCCGTCGTGCCGCGGGTGACGCTGGTGACCCGCAAGACGTACGGCGGCGCCTACATCGCCATGAACGCCCGCTCCCTCGGCGCCACCAAGGTGTTCGCGTGGCCGGGCGCCGAGGTCGCGGTCATGGGAGCCGTCGCGGCGATCCGGATCCTGCACCGACGCAAGCTGCTCGAGGTCGCGCCGGACGTCCGGCCCCAGGTCGAGGCCGAGCTCGCCGCCGAGCACGAGCGCATCGCCGGCGGCGTGGACAAGGCCGTCGAGATCGGCGTCGTGGACGAGGTCGTGGAGCCGTCGGCGACACGCACCGCGCTGGCGCGCGCGATCGTCGACGCCGGCATCGTCCAGCGGGGCGCGCACGGCAACATCCCGCTCTAGGCGGTCATCTCCCCGGACGGGGCGGCGAGCTCCCACCCGGAGCCGCCGCGCCGCTTGGCGAGGTACATCGCCGCGTCCGCCTCCCGCACGAGCGCATCGGCGTCCGTGCTGCGCACCTGGGTGACGGCCACTCCGATGCTGACGTCGACGGTGACCGACTGCCCACGGTGCACCCAGTCGGCGGCGACTCGGTCCACCATGCGCTGGGCGATCCCCTGGGCGGCGGCGACACTCTCGACGTCCTCGCAGACAGCGACGAACTCGTCCCCACCCAGCCGCACCAGGGTGTCGGTGGGCCGGAGCTCGGCGCTGAGGCGGTCCGCGAACTCCTGGAGCACCCAGTCGCCCACGTCGTGACCGTGTGAGTCGTTCAGGTCCTTGAACCCGTCGATGTCGAGGTAGAGGACCGCGGCGAAGCCCGGCCGGCGGTCCAGCCGGTCGAGCGCCTGGGCGAGCCGGTCCCCGAGCACGGCCCGGTTCGGCAGCCCGGTGAGTACGTCGGTGCGCGCCGAACGTCGCAGCGCCAGCACCGACGAGGCGAGGCGCGCCTGGTGCTGCAGGAGCTCCAGGTCCTCGGCCGTGAACTCGCGGGCCTCGCTGTCGAAGATCGCGACGCTGCCGAGGACGACCCCGTCGTCGACCAGCGGAACGCCGGCGTACGACCCGACCACGCCCGCCCGCACCAGTGGGTTCTCGGCGTACACGGGGTGGGAACGCGCGTCGGGCACCGCCAGGGGCGCCTTCGTGTCGACCACCTCGGCGCAGAACGAGAGCCCGTCAGGCACGGACGTGCAGGGCGCGTCCACACCCACCTCGGCCGGGTAGGTCTGCAGATCGTGCGTGACGATGTTGACGACGGCGATCGGCACACCGCAGGCGATCCGGAGCGTGCCCACGACGGCATCCAGGTCCGCGTCGTCGAGGTGGCCGCGGAGCTCGGCACGCGCCACGGCGGCGAGACGTCGCGGGTCGGTGACACCGCCGACGAGGTCGGCCGGGCCCTCTTCGGGTGACCGCATTCGCATGTCGACCAACGCCTGTCCGGAGACCGAGTGAAGTGGATGCGGTCAGCTCGCCTGAAAACGCCCCCCGGCGAATGAGCATGACCGTCTTGACACTGTACCGGGAGATAACGGTCAGGGGCTCGTGGAGGTGGCCAAGACGTCACCCGACGGATCCGCGAGCAATCGGGTGTCCCGGACCGATCCCTGCGACTAGATTGGCGCGCGTGGACCCCGCGATCACGGTCCGCGACCTGCGGATGCGCTACGGCGAGAACGACGTGCTCACCGGCGTCGACTTCGACGTCCCGAGCGGTGAGGTGGTCTGCCTGCTCGGGCCCAACGGGGCGGGCAAGACCACCACGATCGAGATCCTCGAGGGCTTCCGTGGCCGCTCGGCCGGTGCGGTCTCCGTCCTCGGCCAGGACCCGGCGCAGGGCGACGAGGACTGGAAGGCCCGCACCGGGGTCGTGCTCCAGTCCTGGCGCGACCACCCGCGATGGACGCCGCGCCGGCTCCTGGTCCATCTCGGGGGCTACTTCGGCCCGTACTCCACGGCAGAGCGGCCACGGCCCTACGACACCGATCTGCTGCTCGAGACGGTCGGCCTCACCGCCCTCGCCGACCGCAAGATCGCGACCCTCTCCGGTGGGCAGCGGCGGCGTCTCGACGTGGCGATCGGCATCGTGGGTCGACCCGAGCTGCTGTTCCTCGACGAGCCGACGGCAGGTTTCGACCCGCAGGCCCGCCGAGAGTTCCACCAGCTGGTCCATCGGCTCGCCGAGCTCGAGGGCACCACGATCCTGCTCACCACTCACGACCTCGACGAGGCCGAGAAGCTCGCCGACCGGGTGCTGATCCTGGCCGCCGGTCGGATCGTCGCCAACGACAGCGTCGAGGGCCTCGCCCGGCGCTTCTCCGGCGAGGCCGAGGTGCGGTGGTCGGTCGACGGGCAGCGGTTCGAGCAGATGACCGAGGATGCCACCAGGTTCGTGCACGACCTCTTCGCCCGCGACGGTGAGCGAGTCCGCGACCTCGAGATCCGTCGCACTCGGCTCGAGGACGCCTACCTGTCGCTGGTGCAGCAGCACGAAGCCGGCCACCACGACACCGCTGCGGAGCTGTTCACCGAGGTGAACCGGTGAGCGCGCGCACGCACGCGGTGCAGCTCGGACTGCGGCGAGGGTGGACCGAGTTCCAGCAGAGCATCAGGAGCACCCAGGACCAGGGCTACTACCTGTTCACGGCGTTGCTCGTGCTCGGCTACCTCATTCTGCGCCGCAACACCGAGGTCGAGGGGACCGACCTGCTGCTTCCGTCGGTTGCGCTGCCGAGCATCCTGGGGGCGTTGGTGGCGTTCGGTGTCGTGATCGGGCCGGCGTACACGCTCGCCATGGAGAAGGAGGACGGCACCCTGCTCCGGCACAAGGCCGTCCCCCACGGTCTGGTCGGCTACTTCACCGGCCAGCTGTTCTTCCAGACCTCGTCACTGGTCCCGCAGATGCTGGTGATCCTGGTGCCGAGCTTCCTGCTCTTCGACGGGTTGATGGCCGACGGGTCCGGGTGGTTCACCGTCGCGTGGGTGCTGTTGCTCGGGATCCTGGCCACGATGCCCATCGGGATGGTGATCGGCGCGCTTGTACCCAGCACGCAGAAGGTCGGCACGTGGGGGATGCTGCCGGTGATGGTGCTCGGCGGCATCTCGGGCATCTTCTACCCGGTGCAGCAGCTGTGGGGATGGGTCCAGGTGGTGGCGCAGATCTTCCCGATGTACTGGATGGGCCTCGGGATGCGATCTGCCTTCCTCCCCGACTCGGCCGCGGCGACTCGAGATCGGCGGCAGCTGGCGGACCTGGCAGACCGTCGTGGTGCTCGGTGTCTGGGCGGTGGTGGGGATGGTGGTCACGCCGAGGGTCCTGCGCCGGATGTCGCGTCGCTCGACCGGCTCCCAGGTGCAGGCCGCCCGCGACGCCGCCGTGCAGTGGGTCAGGTGACGGACCGGGCGGTCAGCCGGTGCGCTTCGCGCGCTCCTCGACCTGGTCGACCAGCTCCTCGGCGACGTCGCGAAGCCGGGTGTTGGAGTGCTGGGAGACCCGCGTCAGGTAGGCGAACGCGGCGGTCTCGCCGATCGTGAAGCGCTCCATCACGATGCCGACGGCCTGCCCGATCATCTTCCGGGAGTGAAGGGCAGCGTGCAGGTTCTCCTCCTGCCGGACCCACCCCAGCGCGAGGGCGGCATGAGTGGCGAACAGCACGGCCATGTGCGCGACCTCGGGGTCGATCACCTCGGCCTCTGTGGAGTACAGGTTGAGGCCGCCGAGGGTTTCGTCCTCGACGTAGAGCCGGAGCCCCATCTGCGCCTTCAAGCCACGTTCGACGGCGAGCGGGACGTACCTCGGCCAGCGGGTCTCGTGCTCGAGGTGGTTGACGGTCGTGACCTCGTCGACGGTCAACACGTGCACGGACGGACCTTCCCCCAGCTGGTCCTGGAGCGCGTCCAGCTCCCACACGAGCGGGTCGGTGCCGGCCCGGGTCTCGATGTGTCCGTCGTGGTGGGCGATCGAGACCCCCACGTGGTCGATGCCGGGGAGCGACCGGGCGGCCGAGTGGACGATGGCCCGGAGGGTCGCCGCCGAGTCCGGTTGCGCGTGGATCTCACGCGCGGACTCGGCAAGCGCGGTCGCGATGTCCAGTCGGTCCTCCATGGCGCCTCCCCCGTGTGCGATCGCCTGAGCACACGTCTCGGGTGGGAGACGTTCGTTCAGACAACCTGTGCTGGGGCCGGCCCGGGCCCGTTGCCACCGACATTACCCGTGATTCCCGACATGGCACCCGGCACGATCGGGCCATGAAACAACGGCTCGAGCAGGTCATCAAGTGTGGGTGATGTGCTCGGGGCGGACGGGGACGCGGGTGAGCGCCAGGCCCGTGGCCGCCCGGATCGCAGCGACGACGGCCGGGGTCGAGGAGATGGTCGGCGGCTCGCCGACGCCGCGGAGGCCGTAGGGCGCATGCGGGTCGGCGAGCTCCAGGACGTCGACGCGCATCGGCGGCATGTCGAGCACCGTCGGGATCAGGTAGTCGGTGAACGAGGGGTTGCGGACCAGCCCGTCGACGACCTGGATCTCCTCCATCACCGCGAGCCCGAGCCCCTGGGCGCTGCCGCCGTGGATCTGGCCGAGCACCTGCCCGGGGTTGATCGCGTGCCCGACGTCCTGCGCGCAGTCGAGCGCGACGACCTTCACCAGCCCGAGCTCGGTGTCGACGTCGACCACCGCCCGGTGCGCGGCGAAGGCGAACTGCACGTGCGCGTTGCCCTGCCCGGTCTCGGGATCCAGCGTCGTGGTGGGCCGGTGCCGCCACTCGACGGTCCGCTCCAGCACCTCCGCGCCGAGCAGCGAGACGACCGAGGCAACGGGCGACCCGGCCGCGTCGAGCACCTGCCCGTCGGCGAGCGAGAGTGTCGACGCGGGAAGGTCGGTCGACGCGGCGGCTCGGGACACCAGCTCCGCGGCGACCTCACGGCAGGCGGCCTGTACGGCGCCGCCGGTGACGTAGCTCTGCCGCGACGCCGACGTCGAGCCGGCGCTGCCGACCCGGGTGTCGGCGGACTCGACCCGCACGGACGCGATGCCGAGCTCGGTCCGCGCGACCTGCTGCTGCAGGGTGACGAGCCCTTGCCCGACCTCGACGGCTGCGGTGTGCACGACGACCGCGGGCTCACCGGCGACCACGGAGACCGACACCCGAGCGGTCGAGTAGTCGTCGAAGCCCTCGGAGAAGCAGATGTTCTTGATCCCGATGCCGTAGCCGACCCCGCGGACGACACCCTCGCCGTGGGTGGTGTTCGCGACGCCGCCGGGCATGGAGCGGAGGTCCGTCGCGAGCGGCGCGGGCAGCGGCATGTCGCGGACGCGGCGTACCAGCTCGGCGACGGGAGCTGCCGAGTCGAGCACCTGGCCGGTCGCCACGAGGTCGCCCTCGCTGAGCCCGTTGAGGATCCGCAGCTCGGCCGGGTCCATGCCGAGGGCCGAGGCCAGGCGGTCCATCTGCGACTCGTAGCCGAACGCAGCCTGCACCGCCCCGAAGCCGCGCATCGCGCCGCAGGGCGGGTTGTTCGTGTAGGCGCCGTAGCAGTCGATCGACACGTGCGGGACGACGTAGGGCCCGGCGCCCAGCGTGGCCGCGTTGGCGACGACCGCCGGCGAGCTGGACGCATAGGCGCCCCCGTCGAGGACGATCGAGGCCTTCACGTAGACGAGCCGGCCGGACTCGTCGGCGCCGTGCTCGTAGTGCATCTGCGCCGGGTGCCGGTGCACGTGCCCGAAGAACGACTCCTCGCGCGAGTAGACCATCTTCACCGGCCGCCGGGTCCGCAGCGCGAGCATGCACGCGTGCACCTGCATCGACAGGTCCTCGCGCGCCCCGAAGGCACCGCCGACACCGGCCAGCGTGATGCGGACGAGCTCCTCGTCGAGGCCGAGGGCGTAGGCGATCTGGCCGCGGTCGACGTGCAGCCACTGGGTCGCGACGAAGAGGTCGACTCCCCCGTCGATCGCCGGGACGGCGAGGCCGGACTCGGGGCCGAGGAAGGCCTGGTCCTGCATGCCGACCTCGTAGTCGCCGGAGACCACGACCGCTGCGGAGACCGACGGGTCGCCACGCCGGATCTTCACGTGGCGCACCACGTTGCCGTCCGGGTGGTCCGGGTGCAGCGGCTCGGTCTCTCCGAACACGGCCGCCCGGGCGTCGGTCACAGGCGGCAGGGCGTCGTACTCCACCTCGACCAGGTCCAGCGCACGCCGCGCGGTCTCCGGGTGGTCGGCGGCGACGAGCGCGACGGCCTCGCCCTGGTAGCGCACCCGGTCGGAGGCGAGCACCGGCTGGTCGCGGTGCTCGAGCCCGTAGGCGTTGACGCCCGGGACGTCCTCGTGGGTCAGCACCGCGAAGACCCCGGGGACGGCCAGGGCAGCGGCGGTCTCGATCCGGGTGACCCGGGCGTGCGCGTGCGGGCTGCGCAGGGTCGCGCCCCACAGCATGCCGTCCATCCAGAGGTCGGAGGAGAAGGCGAACTCGCCGCGCACCTTCAGCCCACCGTCCGGCCGCACCGCGCTGGAGCCGACCCCGTCGCGGGTGCCGGCGACCGTCGAGACGTCGGTCATCGCGCCCTCCGCTCCATCAGCCGGGCGGCCGCCCGCGCCGCGTCTGCGGCCAGGGACGGCTCGTCGGCGGTGAGGAGTACGTCGTCCTCGACGACCACCTCGCCGTCGACCATCAGCATCGCCAGCGGCGGCCGCGAGCCGAGCACGAGAGCGGCGACGGGGTCGTCGATCCCCGCGTGCGCCAGGCCGTCCACGCGCCACAGCGCCAGGTCCGCGAGCTTGCCGACCTCCAGCGACCCGAGGTCCGCGGAGCGGCCCAGCACCAGGGCACCGCCGAGCGTCGCGAGCGCCAGGGCGTCGCGCGCGGCCAGCGCGGAGGACGGCCCGCGCAGCCGGGACACCAGCAGCGCGGCGTGCAGCTCCGCGGCCATCGACGACTCCTCGTTGGACGCCGAGCCGTCCACGCCGAGGCCGACCGGCACCCCGGCGTCGACCAGGTCGCGCACGGGCGCGAGACCGGCACCGAGGCGACCGTTGCTCGTCGGGCAGTGTGCGACCCCGGTGCCGGTCTCGCCGAGCCGCTTGATCGCGACCTCGTCGAGGTGCACGCCGTGGGCGAACCACACGTCCTCGCCGAGCCAGCCGAGCTCCTCGACGTACTCCGCCGGGGAGCAACCGAAGGTCGAGCGGCAGAACGCCTCCTCCTCCAGGGTCTCGGCCAGGTGCGTGTGCAGCCGCACGCCGTGCTCGCGGGCCAGGGCCGCGGCGGACCGCATCAGGTCGCCGGTGACCGAGAACGGCGAGCACGGCGCGACGCCCATCCGCAGCATCGAGTCCGGCGACGGGTCGTGGTGCTCGGCGATCGCCGCCGCCGTGCCCGCCAGCGCCGCATCCGTGGACTCCACGACCGAGTCGGGCGGCAGCCCGCCGGCCGACGCGCCGAGGTCCATCGAGCCCCGGGTCGGGTGGAACCGCAGCCCGATCCTCCGCGCGGCCGAGATGGTGGCGCCGAGGACGTCCCCGCCGTCGCGCGGGAACACGTAGTGGTGGTCGGTCGTCGTGGTGCACCCCGTGCGCGCGAGCCACCCCAGGCCGGCCGCGGCCGCGGCACCGACGACGTCCTCGTCGATCCCCTCCCACACCGGGTAGAGCGTGGTCAGCCAGCCGAACAGGTTGTCGTCCTGCGCGAGCCCGCGGGTCGCCCACTGGTAGAGGTGGTGGTGCGTGTTCACCAGGCCCGGAGTCAGCAGGCAGCCGCGCCCGTCGACGACCCGGTCGCCCGGCTCGGCCGGCCCGGGGAACGGCCCGGGGCCCACCGCGACGAGTCGGTTGCCCGCGACGACGGCGTGCCCGTCGGCGTGCTCCGCGAAGGAGCCGTCGACGGTGGCGACGGCGCAGCCCTGGACGATGGTCCTCATGCGCGGCCTCGTGCCGCGGCCAGGTGCACGGCGTCGATGATCTTCTCGTAGCCCGTGCAGCGACAGAGGTTCCCCGCCAGTGCCTCCCGGATGTCGGCGTCGTCGGGATCCGGGTCGCGCGCGAGCAGGTCGTGGACGGCGACGACGAGCCCCGGCGTGCAGAACCCGCACTGCACGGCGCCCGCGTCGACGAAGGCCTGCTGCACGGGGTGGAGCCCGTCGTCGGAGGCGAGCCCCTCGACAGTCACCACCGAGCGCCCCTCGGCCTGACCCGCCGCGACGAGGCAGGAGCAGACCGGCACCCCGTCGAGGTAGACCGTGCAGGAGCCGCACTCCCCTTGCTCACAAGCGTTCTTGGACCCGGGCAGGCCGAGCCGCTCGCGCAGCACGTAGAGCAGGCTCTCCCCCGGCCACACGTCGTCCGCGACACGCTGCTCGCCGTTGACGTTGCAGGTCACCCTCATGCGGCGCTCCCCCGGGCATAGTCGGACCAGGCCCAGCCGAGCGTCCGGCGGGCCATCACGGCGAGGGCGTGGCGCCGGTAGGCCGCCGTCCCGCGCACGTCGTCGATCGGTGCGGCGGCTGCGGCCACGAGCTCCCCGAAGCGGCGTACGACGGCCTCCTCGACAGGACCCCGGCCGGCCCAGTCGAGCGACTGCTCGAGGAACTCCGACGCCTCCGGGGCCGTCCGCGGGGTCGGCGCGGCCGAGCCGATGCCGGTGCCGACCCGGCGCGAGACCGGGTGCAGGGCGAGCGCGAACGACGTCACCGCGATCACCATCGCGTTGCGGGTGCCGATCTTGGAGAACTGCTGCGGCCCGGTGGCGACCGGGACGTGCACCGAGCGGATCAGCTCGTCGGGCTCGAGGGCGTTGCGCTTCACGCCGGTGAAGAACTCCGCGACCGGGACCATCCGGCGGCCCCGCACTGACTCGACCTCCACCGAGGCGCCGGCCGCGAGCAGCGGCGGGTGGGCGTCACCGGCCGGCGAGGCCGACCCGAGGTTGCCGGCGATGGTGCCGCGGTTGCGGATCTGCGGCGAACCGACCGTCCGTGACGCCATCGCCAGACCGGGCGCCAGGTCGGCGAGGTCGGCCACCACCTGCGCGTAGGTGACTGCAGCCCCGAGCACCACGGTGTCCCCCGAGAGCGACCACGCCGCCACCTCGTCGAGCCGGGTCAGGTCGAGCAGGCCCTCGGGTCGGCGGCGGTCGAAGTTCATGTCGACCATCACGTCGGTGCCGCCGGCGATCGGCAGCAACGCGGGTTGCTCGGCCTTGGCGGCCAGCGCCTCGGCCCAGCTGTCCGGCTGCACCATCTCCATGCTCGGCACCGGGCCTCACCAGCTCCCGGGGTCGGCGGCCGCGCCGTCGGCCAGGACGGTCCCCTCGATCAGGCCGTAGGGCCGGTCGTCGACGTGGAAGACCTGGTTGGGGTTGTCGAGGCCGAACGGCGACAGGTCGACCAGCAGGTGGTGCCGGTTCGGCAGCCGGAGCCGGATCTCGCTGATCGCGTGGCATGTCGCCACGACCCGTTCCCCCAGGACGTAGAGGGTCTGCTGGAGCGAGGAGCTGTACGTGTCGGTGAAGGCGGTCCTCAGCGCGTCGAGCACCGCGTCGTACGACGCCTCCCAGTCCGCCTGCGGCTCCTCGTGCCGCCAGCGCGCGTCGACCGAGGTGCACAGGATGCGGTCGTCGGTCTCGGGGAGCGTCGTGTAGTGGTCGACGGCGAACCCCTGGAACTCCGAGTCGGTCGAGCTGAGCAGCACCAGGCCGGTCACGCCGGAGACGAAGTGGGTGCCGCCCTGCTCGCCGTCGGTGACGGTCGTGGTGCGGACGTGCGGGCCGGACCGCGCGAAGGAGTGGTCGCCGAGGCGCTCCCAGGAGTACTCCTCGATGCTGACCCGGGCGCGCCGTACGGCGTCCTGCGTCTCCACGAAGTGCCGCGCCAGCAGGGCCGCGAACTCCTCGATGTGGGTGACGCCGTGCTCGCGCGCGAACGCGAAGACGGTGTTCTTCTGGGTGTCGGTCGGCAGCACCGCGGTGTTGTCGCCCTCGAGGTGCACCGCGTCCATGTCGCCGGCCAGCGCGACCGAGACGTTGAGGTCGTGCAGCACGTGCCGCGGGCTGTCGCGGTCGACCTTCATCAGCCGGATCTCGGCCTTGCCGTACTGGTTGTCGCCGAGCACTCCACGTCTGGTCATCACGAACCCCGGTAGGTCGAGTAGGCGAACGGGCTGAGCAGCAGCGGCACGTGGTGGTGCGCGGAGGCGTCGGCGACCTCGAAGACCACCACCACCTCCGGGTAGAACGTCGGCACGTCCTGGCCGGCGAAGTAGCCGCCGCTGTCGAAGACCAGCCGGTGCACGCCCTCGGTGGTCGAGGGGCTGCCCCACTCGGTGACGCGGCCGTCGTCGTCGGTCACCGCGTCCGCGACGTGCTGCCACGCGTCCTCGCGCCAGATCTCCCAGCGGATCCGGACCCGTTGCGCGGGGATGCCACGTGCCGCGTCGAGGACGTGCGTGGACAGGCTCATCCGTTCACCACCTTGAGGAGTCGGAGCCGGACGATGTCGGCGAGCTCGCGGCGTACGACGTCCCGCTCGGTCTGCGGGTCGTTGCGCAGCCGCTCGGTCAGCGCGGCGAGCATCTCCTCGGCCGAGCGGCCGGCAGCCCTGATCAGGAAGACGTGGCCGAACCGTTCCTCGTAGGCCCGGTTGCCCTCCGCGATCTGCTCGGCCAGCGACTCCCCCGCGCCGAGGGCGCCGGCCTGCTCGGTGCGCGACCAGCGGTCCTCGGTGGTGCTGCCGAGCCGGCGCTCACCGATGCGCGCGTGCGCGGCCAGCGCCTGCTCGAGGGCCGCGTCGTCGAAGGACAGCACGGTGTCGTCGGAGAGGTCGAGCAGCGCCTTCACGGTCGGGATCGGCCGGGCCGCCTGCACACGCGCGAGCCACGCGTCTGCGGCACAGCAGGCGCGCAGCTCCTCCTCCGTCGGGGTCACGTCCGTGACCGGACTCCCGGGCTGCAGCATCGGCTCCCTCCAGGGCCCTTCTTACACCCAATCGCTCCGGTGAGCGGGGATCTTGGGTTCAGCGCAGCTCCCCGAGCACGCGCAGCCGCGCCATGCCGCCGTCGGGGTAGACGTCGACGCGGACGTGCTCGACGGTCTCCCCGGCAGCGGCGGGCGCAACCGGGAACACGTGCCGGGTGTCGGGCTGCACGTCCGTGCGCGGCAGCAGCTGGACCCAGTGCTCGGGGTCGGCGTCGGGCGCGCCCGAGGTGCCGCGCACCCGCACGGAGGCCGGCGCGTTGCCGAGGAAGCAGGTGGTGTCCACGACGAGCCGCCGCACCACGCCGGGGCCGGCGAGCCGGATGGTCACGTAGTCGTTGCCACCGTCCCGGCGCCGCGCGTTCTCCCAGCCCTCGCCGGTCGTCCGCGCCCGTCCGGGCATCAGCAGGTTGCGGGCGGCGGCGTAGAACATGTCGGAGCAGGCGACGACGTCTCCGCCGTTCTCCAGCGCAGCCAGGTCGATCGTGCCGGTGAGCAGGGTCGGGTCGGGCACCGGCCGGCCGTGCACCCGCAGCCGCGCGACCCCACCGTCGGGATGGATGGTCAGCATCACGTGCGTCGCGCGTCGTGGCTCAGGGACCGCGACGTCGTTCTGGCTGTCCCCGACCACGGCGGAGACCGGCACGAGCGGCTGCCACGCGGCACCGAGCAGCTCCTCGACGGACGGGTAGCCGCCGAGGTCGACTGCGTCGAGGCTGACGTGCGGCGGGTAGTTGCCGGTGAAGTTCGACGTGTCGACGATGACCCCCTCGACCACGGCACGCACCCCGAGCCGGATGATCGCGAAGTCGTTGCCTGGTTGGCGTCTGCGGCGCGTCTCCCACCCGTCGTACACCTTGCCGCGGGGCCCGAACGCCGACGGGTCGAAGGCCGGCGGGCCCGGTGTCACGAGGTTCTCGCGCGCCGCGAACAGCTCGTCGTTGGCGTGCACGACGCTGCCGCCGAGCGCGCGGGACGCGACGTCCGGCAAGTCGTGGAAGTCGGTCATCGGGGGCCTCCCCTGCTCAGGAGCCGGCCGCGCGGCTCGTCGTCCAGGTCCACGCGGCGGCCGGCGAGCCAGGTCTCGCGGACCACCCCGAAGAGCCGCCGCCCGGAGTACGGCGTCACCGGGTGGCGGTGCTGCAGGGCGTCGGGGTCGACCTCGAACGACTCGTCCGGGGCGAGCACGCACAGGTCGGCGTCCGCACCGACCTCGATGCGTCCCTTGTGGGCCAGGCCTGCCCTCGCTGCCGGACCGCTCGCCATCCAGCGCACCACGTCGGCCAGGCCCCGGCCGCTGTCGCGCGCCCCGGTCCACACCGCCGGCAGGCCGACCTGGAGCGAGCTGATCCCGCCCCAGGCGTCGGCGAAGCTGCCGGTGTCGAGCGCCTTCAGGTCGGCCGGGCAGGGCGAGTGGTCGGAGACCACGCCGATCAGCGTGCCGTCCGCGAGCCCCTCCCAGAGCCGGTCCCGGTTGGCCGCGTCACGGATCGGCGGGCAGCACTTGAACGACGTCGCCCCGGGCGGGATCTCGTCGATGGCGAAGGTCAGGTAGTGCGGGCACGTCTCGGCCGTCACCGGCACCCCGTCGTCGTGCGCGGCCCGGAGCAGCGGGAGCGCGGAGCCGGCGGCGAGGTGCACGACGTGCATGCGGCAGCCCGTGGCCCGGGAGGTCTCGATGACGGCGCGGACCGCGGACACCTCGGCGGCCTCCGGCCGACTGGCGGCGAAGGCGGCGTACGACGTCCCCGGGGGTACGCCGGCACAGGCCTCCGGGTCCTCGGCGTGCACGAGCAGCAGCCCGCCGAACGACGCCACGACCTCCGCGGTCGTGAGCAGCCCCGCCTCGTCGAGCGCCGGGAACTCCTCGACGCCGGAGTCGGCCAGGAAGCACTTGAACCCGTAGACGCCCGCGGCCCACAGGTCGGCCAGGTGGCGCCGGTTGTCCGGGACCGCGCCGCCCCAGAAGCCCACGTCCACGAAGCACTCGCCGGCAGCGGCGGCCCGCTTCTGCCCGAGCCCGACCAGGCTGGTCGTCGGCGGCACGCTGTTGAGCGGCATGTCCACGATCGTGGTCACCCCGCCGGCAGCGGCGGCCCGGGTCGCGTGGGCGAACCCCTCCCAGTCGGTGCGGCCCGGGTCGTTCACGTGCACGTGGGTGTCGACGAGCCCGGGCAGCAGCACCACGTCGTCGTCGAGCCGCACGGTCTCCGTGGCGTCGAGCTGCGTGCCGTAGTCCTCGACGGTGGCGATCCGGCCGTTCGCGATCCCGACCGCGCAGGCGCGCTCCACCCCGTCGACGACGGCGCGTGGCGCGACGACCACGAGGTCGAGAGCCATCAGCCCTCGCCGTCGAGCGTGGCTCGGTAGGCGCGCCACCCGCCGTGCTCGGTGATGTCCCGGTGCCGGTCCCGCTCGCCGGCGCGCAGCACCATGCACAGCGTCCCGCGGCCGTCGGCGAGCTCCACGACGCCGAGCTCGAGCTCGGGTGGCTCGTCGGGGAGGAACGCGTCGCGCAGCACCTCGAGCGGCACGTCGTACAGCTCGCCGCGCACCGACCCGCCTTGCTCGGCGCCCACCGGGAAGATCCCGGGGAACTCGTCGCGGATGGAGCAGAAGCGGTACTTCGGCGCGGTCTGCACCTCACCGAGGAACGGGTGCCCCTCGATGTTGTGGTGCACGCGTCCCCCGCGCATCCCCTCGCCGTTGGTCATCAGGAACACCATGCTCGGCACTGTAGACCTGCTCACAGGTGGCGGCGGAAGAACGCGACCGAGCGCCGCATCGACAGCGGCCAGTCCCCGATGAACGCGTGCGGTTCTCCCGCGTAGGTGTGCATCCGTACGTCGACACCGGCCCGCTGCATGGCCCGCGTGGTCGCCCGGCTCCACCGGATGGGGCAGCTCTCGTCGGCGGTGCCGTGGTGGATGAGCACCGGCTCGGTGACGCGGTCGAAGTAGCTGCGCGGGCTGACCTCACGCCAGAACCGGGGATTCTCGCGCGGCTCCCCGTAGCGCCGAAGGATGAAGTCGGAGAGCGCGCTGCGACCCGGGTCGTCGCGGATCCACCGGTCGAAGTTGTCGATCGTCCGCGAGCTCACCGGCGCGAACACGACGGCCGCGTCCACCAGGCCGGGCTGGGCGACGAGCACGTTGTAGACCACGCCTCCGCCCATCGACCGGCCGAGCAGGCCGACCCGGTCGTCGTCGACGCGCACGGCCTTCGTGCGGCGCAGCGCGTGCACGGCGTTGATCACGTCCTCGGTGTAGCCGAGCCGCATCCTGCGCTCCGCGGCCGGGTCCGTCGATGAGGACGCGTGGTTGCGGTAGTCGCTGTGCAGCACCACGTAGCCGGCGCGGGCGAGCCAGTCCTGCTCGCGGCGCAGCCCCTGCCCGTTGGCGTAGTAGGCAGGGTCGATGTAGCCGTGGGCCAGCACGAGCGCCGGGAACGGCCCGCGTCCCTCCGGCACGTTGAGGATCCCGGAGATCCTCAGGTCGCCGCTGCGGTAGCTGACGGCGTGCTGCGTGTAGGCGTCGGTGCGGGCGAGCACGCTCTCCAGCCGGAGCCCGCGGCCGTCGTACTCCTTCTCGAACAGCGCGGGCAGCGAGACCGGACGCGGCTTCGGCTCGGGCTGCCTCGGGGCCGCTGGGGTCTCCGTCGAGCCCTGCGGGGCCGGGCTCGACGACGGGCTGGGCGTCGCCTCCGGGCTGGGCGTCGCGGGCGGCGTCGGGTCCGCCGACGTGCACGCCGCGAGGACGAACGCGATCACGCCGGCGAGGAGGCCGAGTCGGCTGCTCACCTCCCCATCATGCAACCAGCCCGCGATCCCAGGCGTTTCCCGACCCGGCCCGGAGGGAACGACTAGGGCCAGGAGGCAACATGAAGATCGGCTCGGCCCTGCTCGTGGTGTGGCTCGTCATCGGCGCCCTCGCGGCGCTGCAACGCGGCTACTTCGACGACGACGAGACCAACTGCGCGGAGGCCGGCACCATCGCCGTCACCGTCGTCGCGGGTCCGCTCAACTACGTGGGGCTCAACCCCAAGGTCAAGGACTGCGATGTCCCGGAGGCGCCCCAGCCGTCGGAGTAAGCGGGAGGCCGGCGGCCTCAGGAGGACCGTTGCTTTCCCGCCATGGTCTCGGCGACCCCGATGAGGAGCACGGCGGCGATCACGGCCACCACGAACCCCAGGAAGTCGAGCTCGAAGATGTTGCCTGTCCCGAGCAGGTTGGCCACCACGCCACCGACCACCGATCCGGCCAGCCCGAGCAGCAGCGTCCACAGCAGGCTGAGGTTCTGCTTGCCGGGCTTGAAGAGCCGGGCCAGGGCTCCGATCACGAGTCCTGCTACCAGAAAGCCGACCACGAGGAGACCTCCTTCGGTCGAGACGGGATCCCGCCACCACCACGCTACTCCGTGACGGGCGTCCTCAGCCGAGTCGCGCCCGGAGGAACGTGACCGCGCGGTGCATCATCGGCGCCCACGCCCGGTCGAACTTGTGACCCTGGCCGGGGTACTCCACGAGCTCGACGTCCCCGCCGCCCTCACGCAGCGCGAGGGCGGTCGCTCTGCTCCACTCCACCGGGCAGGTCGCGTCGGCGGTCCCGTGCGCGATGAGCACGGGCAGGTCGACCCGGTCGAGGTAACGACGCGAGCTGGCCCGCCGCCACACCTCCGGCTCGGACGAGGGGGTCCCGTACGCCGCCAGCACGCGAGCCTTCAACCCGGTGGTGCCACGCACCCACCGGCGGTAGTTGTCGGCCGCCCGTGAGCTCACCGGCGCGTAGAGGAACGCGGCGTCGGCGAGGCCCGGCCGGGCCGCCAGCGCGTTGAGCACGACGCCACCACCCATGGACCGGCCGAACAGCCCGACCCGATCGGTGTCGACGAACGGCAGCCTCGCCCGCTTCACGGCCCGCACCGCGTTGACCAGGTCCGCGGGGTAGCCGAGCGGCTCCGCGACGGGACCGGCCGACTCGCGCGACGAGCCGGCGTGGTTGCGGTAGTCGATCTGCAGCGCGGCGAAGCCGTTCTCCGCCAGCATGCTGCGCTCGCGCTCCAGCATCGAGCCGCTGGTGTAGCGGTCGGTGTCGGTCCAGCCGTGCGCCATCACCACGAGCGGGTGCCGCCCGGACCTGGTGGGCACGTCCAGGACGCCGGTGACCCGGAGGTCGCCGCTGCGGTAGCTGACGGCGTACCGGGTCAGCGCCAGCGTGCGGACGAGCACCCGCTCGAGGCGCAGCCGGCGGCCGTCGAAGCGGTGCTCGGTCAGGGCCGGCACCGAGACGAAGTTGAACGGCGTGCTGGTGTCGTTGTGCGCGCCCGCGGGGCCGGCGGCGGGTCCGGCGACGGCGGCAGGCGCGGGCGTACCGCCCCCGACGACGAAGGAGAGCAGCAGCGCGACCACGGCCATGGCGGCCGTGACCAGGGGGACCCGAGCGTTCACGGGTCAATCGTCCGCGCAGGCCTCGATCCCGCGCAGCCGAACGGAGGAAGAGGCGCTCAGACCACCTGGTGCAGCCAGCGGACCGGAGCGCCGTCGCCGGCGTGCCGGAAGGTCTCGAGCTCGTCGTCCCACGGCTTGCCGAGGAGCTTGTCGATCTCGAGCAGCAGCGTGGTGTCGCCGAGGGCGGCCTTCACGACGGCGGCCTTGAGCCGGTCCTCGGGGATCATGATGTCGCCGTGCAGGCCCGTGACGGCGTGGAAGATGCCGAGGTCGGGGGTGTAGGAGTAGCGCGCGCCCTCGGTGGAGGACGTCGGCTCCTCGGTGATCTCGAAGCGCAGGTGGTTCCAGCCACGCAGCGCGGACGCGATGGCGGCGGCGGTGCCGGAGTCACCGGCCCAGGAGTACTCGGCACGGTAGGTGCCGGCCTGGGCGCCCTGGGGCGTCCATTCGAGGTTGAGCGCATGACCGATCACGCCGCCCACGGCCCACTCGATGTGCGGGCACAGCGCAGACGGCGCAGAGTGGACGTAGAGCACGCCCCTGGTCGCAGTACGTGTGGTCACCGTGGCCTCCTGATAATCCGGCGTCGAGGTACGCCTTCCCCAGCGGTCTCGGTCGGTTACGGAAGTGGTTGGTCACCACGCTTGTGAAGTTGTGTTCCTATTGTGACGCACAAGGGCCCCATCCGCCACAACAACACCAATAATGTCAATTCCCGCGTCCGCGCGGCCGCAGCCGGACGTTGGGCATCGGCGGGGCCAGCAGCCGGTCGCCGTCGAAGCCCTCGACCTCGCCGAACCGCGGCGGGACCCACGAGATGCCCTGCCCGTTCCAGTCGTCGCGCTGGGCGACGACCTCCTCATGGCTGCGGCCGATGAAGTTCCACCACATCACGATCTCCTCATCGAACGGCTCGCCGCCGAGCAGCATGATCGTGGTGTCCTCACCGACGTCTTCCGGCGCGGCCAGGCTCAGCTCGTGCCGCCCGCAGCCGAGGTAGGCCATCGAGTTGCGCGGGACGTCGGTGCCCCCCACGACGACGTCGCCCTGGACGCACAGGACGCCGTACTCGAAGTGCCGCTCGAGCGGGAGGGTGGCCGTCGCGCCCGGCTCGAGCGTGATCTCGGCCCCGACGAGCGGGCTGAAGGTCGGGGCGGTCGACTCCTCACCCGCGAGCGAGCCCATCAGCACCCGCAGCGTGACGCCGGCCTCGCGGTAGGTCGGCAGCTCCGCCAGGTGCGTGAAGTCCGGAGGCGTCTTGTCACGCACCTCGTCGGGCAGGCACACCCAGAGCTGGACGCCGTGCAGCAGCGTCGGTGCGTCGGGCGGCGAGATCTCCGCGTGGCAGATGCCCGGCCCGGCGGTCATCACGTTGAGCTGCCCCGGCCGGATCAGCTGCTCGGAGCCGAGGCTGTCGGTGTGCAGGCCGAGCCCCTCGAACAACCAGGTCACGGTCTGGAGGCCGGTGTGCGGGTGCGGCGGCACCCACATGCCGCCCTTCTCCTTGATGTCGTCCGGCCCGTAGTGGTCCAGGAAGCACCAGGCGCCGATCATCCGGCGGTTCTTGTTGGGCAGCAGCCGGCGGACGTGCGTGGTCCGCCCGAGGATCACGTCGCGGGCCAGTAAAGGTTCGTGCACCGTCTCGAAGGTGCTCATGGGCTCATCCTTCCACCGCCCCCCAGCCCGGGGTCAAAGGTTCGCACGCAGGAAACATGTCCGTGGCCGATGTGAAACCTGAGGTCGCGAGAGTGAGGGCGCACCCACCACCAGGAAGGAGCGCCCCATGACTGCCGTGACGACCTCACCGGTCACGCTCCGGTACGGCGAGCCCGCCGACCACGCGCGGATCACCGACCTGCACGACCGTTGCTCCGAACGCACGCTCTACCGCAGGTTCCACGCACCACTGCCCCGCACGCCGGCCGGCCTGATCCGGCAGACGCTCGAGCCGGAGAACGGCTGGAGCATGGTCGCCCAGCTCGACGACGACCTGGTCGGCCTGGCCTGCGTCGGCCCGGTGTCCACCCGCGACCTCGAGGTCGGCATCCTCGTCGAGGACGCGCACCAGGGCCGGGGCATCGGCACGCTCCTGCTCCAGGAGGTGGCCGTCGACGCGGCGACGCGCGGCTACCGCACGCTGCTGTGCGTCACCCAGCCCGACAACGACGCGGTCCGCGGGTCGGTGGCGCGGTCCGGGCTGACCTGGCGGACGTCGGTGTACGACGGCCTGATGAGCCTCGTGATGGAGCTGCCGTCCGGGCTGGCCCTACCGCGGTCCGCCTGACGGATCCTCGCTCGGGCGCAGCTTCACGCAGCACAACCCCGGCTCGGGGTCGAGGCAGGCCCGCCACTCGGTGCACCCGAGGCCCTCGAGCACGCCCCCGACGAACTGCTCGTTGAGGCCGCAGACGAGGGCGGTGTGGTCGTGGACCAGCGCGTCGAACGGGCAGTTGGCCAGCAGCATCTCGTCGTCGCGCAGCCGGGGCTCGTAGCCGTGGTCGACGAGCACCTCGGCGAGCCGTTCCTCCCCGGACTCCGGCTCGGCCGCGGCCGCGGACCGACGGCCCTCGTCGCGCGCCGCCTCGCGCACCGCGGCGTCGACGGGGACCTGCTCGCGGGCGGCACGGTCGACCGCGGCGGCGAGGATCCTCCCCGCCAGGTCGTAGCGGCGCTGCGGCAGCGACACCGACAGCTCGCGCGTGGAGCGGCGGTAGAGCTTGGACGGCCGGCCGGCCCCCGGGCCGGTGCGCCCGGTGAGACGCCGGAACTCCACCTCGAGCAGGCCCTCGTCGACCAGCTTGTCGAGGTGGAACTTGGCGGTGTGCCGGGGCACGCCGACCCCCTCGGCGGCCTGCTCGCGGCTGACCGGGTCCGGCCGGCCCACGACGAACAGGTACAGGTCGCGGCGTACCGGCTCCGCGAGGGCACCGATCCCCGCCGCCTGCGCCGACAGCTCGTCGTTCATGACCCCGCCCCTCTAAAAGACACCCTGCTTGACGAAACAGCTCGGAAGTTCCTAAAGTCGAGACTACTCTTCTTTAGAACTCGCCGCTCGCCCAGGAGCCCCCGATGACCCAAGCCCCGCTCCGTCGCTCCCCCAGCACCCCCACCCACCTGGACCGGTGGCGACCGCGGGTCACGCACCCCGGCGTGGAGGTGGACCTGGAAGCGGCGGAGCGGGCGGCGGGTGACCTGCTCGCCGCCCTCGGGCTCCCGGTCGACAGCGACGCGATGGTCGAGACGCCCAGGAGGATGGCACACGCCTACGCCGAGATGCTCGCGGTGCCGTCGTTCGACATGACCACCTTCGCCAACGACGAGGGGTACGACGAGATGGTGCTCGTCGAGGACATCCCGGTGCGGTCGCTGTGCGAGCACCACATGCTGCCCTTCGTCGGGGTGGCGCACGTGGCCTACCTCCCGGGCGACCGGATCCTGGGCCTGTCGAAGCTGGCCCGCACCGTCGACTTCTACGCGCGACGCGCGCAGACTCAGGAACGGCTGACCAAGCAGGTCGCGGACCACCTCCAGGACCAGCTCGCGCCCCGCGGAGTCGGTGTCGTCGTGACGGCGGAGCACACCTGCATGAGCCTGCGCGGTGCGCGCGCCACCGGCACACGGACCGTCACCTCGGCCCTGCTCGGCCACCTGCGCGACGACCCGGCGGCGCGCGCCGAGTTCCTCGCCCTGACCCGGACCCGCAAGGAGGCGTGATGGACCAGACCTTCGTCGTCGTCGGCGCGGGGCTCGCGGCGGCCAAGGCGGTCGAGGAGCTGCGCGCCGAGGGTTTCGCCGGAGCCGTCGTCGTGTTCGGCGCCGAGGCGCACCTCCCCTACGAGCGTCCGCCGCTGTCCAAGGGGTTCCTCCTCGGCGCGGACCCGCTCGACTCCGCGTTCGTGCACGGTCCCGACTGGTACGACGAGAACGACGTGGACCTGCGCCTCGGCACACCCGTCACCGCCCTCGACACGGCCGCCCACGAGGTCGTCACCGGCACCGGCCGGCAGCACTACGACAGGCTGCTGCTCGCCACCGGTGCCGCACCACGCCACCTGGCGATGGCCGACGAGAGCGGCGGCACCGTCGCCTACCTCCGCACGATCGAGGACAGCGAACGCCTCAAGGCCTCCTTCCGCGCAGGCCTTCGAGTCGCGATCATCGGCGCCGGCTGGATCGGCCTCGAGGTCGCGGCAGCGGCCCGCGGCGCCGGGTGTGCGGTCACAGTCCTGGAGTCCTTGGACCTCCCCCTGCTCCGCGTGCTCGGGCCCGAGGTCGCACAGGTCTTCGCCGACCTGCACCGCGAGCACGGCGTCGACCTGCGGACGTCGGTCGAGGTGACGGCCGTCGAGCGCGACGGCGACCTGACCGCCCTACGCCTCGCCGACGGGGCCACCGTCGCGGCCGACCTGCTCGTGGTCGGGATCGGGGTGACCGTCAACGACGCGCTCGCCCGCGACGCAGGTCTCGCGACCGACAACGGCGTGCTGGTCGACGAGCGGCTCCGGACCTCCGACCACGACGTGTTCGCGGCCGGCGACGTGGCCAACCACCTGCACCCCGTGCTGGGCCGGCGGATCCGGGTCGAGCACTGGGACACCGCGATCGAGCAGGGCAAGGTGGCCGGACGGAACATGCTCGGCCAGGAGATGGCCTACGAGCGGCTGCCCTACTTCTACTCCGACCAGTACGACCTCGGCATGGAGTACGTCGGCAGCGTCGGGCCGGACGGGTACGACGACGTGGTCGTCCGGCCCGGCCAGGACGCCGGCGCGTTCACGGCCTACTGGCTGCACGGCGGCATCGTGCAGGCCGCGATGCAAGCCAACGACTGGGACGCGAGCGACAGCCTGTGGCAGGCGGTCGGGAAGGAGCTCAGTCCCGGCCCAGCGAGGTGAGCGCTTCGAGGATGTCCTCGGCCAGGCCGAGCCCGCCGAGGTGGCTCTCACCCTCCATGGTTCGCAGCGTCGCGTCGGGCAGCAGGTCGACCATGTGCGCGCCGTGGCCGAACGGGATGATGTGGTCCGCGTCGCCGTGGTACCAGACCACCGGGACCTTCACGTCGCCGACCCGGAAGCCCCAGTCGCGGGTGAACAGCAGCAGGTCCGACAGCGGGGCGGTGATCTGCTTGCGGCTGCCGTTGAGCAGGTCGTCGACGAACATCGCCTTGAACTCGGGCCGGCCAAGCAGGCGCTTGTCCCCCTCGGGCTGCACAAGGGCATAGAGGTCGAGGGCCCGGCCGGCCAGCGGCTTCACGACGCGGATGCCCAGGGTGAGCGTCATCCCGATCGGGACGCGCCCCAGCGACACGAGCGGCGCGAAGTGTGCGGCCACACCGATCGCCCCTCCGGGGATGGCATCCGGGCCGACCGTGGGCGCGGCACCTCCGATGACCGCGACGCCCTTGACCCGGTCGGGCATCGCCGCACCGGCGGCGAGGACGTAGGGGCCGCCACCCGACAGCCCGATGAGGCGCATGTCGCCGATGCCGAGGACGTCGGCCAGCATCACCAGGTCGTCGGTCCAGTCGAGGACGTTGTCGTAGACGTGCGGGGTCGACGAGCCGATCCCCGGCCGGTCCACCCCGATGATGCGCAGGCCCTCGCGGTCGGCGTACTCACGTGCCTCGAGCGGGATCTGCCGCCGCGCTCCCGGGGTGCCGTGCATCCAGATGATCGCCTCGCCGTGGACGGAGCCGAACTCCGCGAAACCGAGACGCCGCGAGCCCCGCACGGCGACCGTGCCCTCGAGGCGCGGGCGGGTCACTGAGCTGGTCCGGGTCATGGCGGGATCGTCGCACAAGAACACGTTCCACCTCCTCTGTTTGCGGTGCATCTCACTAGCCCACAAAAGCCGATGGGCTAGGTCGAAGTACTCAGGACAACAGGCCCCCCGGCGGGGGAGGATCTGTGCCATCGGGGGAAGCCATCGTGGCCTCCCGCACGTCAGGGAGCAGTCATGAGTCCACGAGCCCTTCCCAGAGCAGCTTTCAGGCCCACCTCGAGGTGGACAGCGGCCGCCGTCGCCACCGCAGCGACCATGACGCTCGCCGGTCTCAGCGCGTCCCCTGCGCAGTCGGCCCCGGGCAGCGCCTGTCCGGCGCCCTATCCCGTCCAGTCGCTCACCAAGGGCGCCCCCGTCACCGGCCTCACCGTCGGCGAGGGCACCCAGCCCGACGGATTCACCGGCGAGGTCATCGGCGTGCTCGACAACGGCATCATGCCCGGCCTCGACATGATCCTGGTGCGGCTGACCTCCACCGAGATCAACCGCGTCGGCGGCATCTGGAGCGGCATGTCCGGCTCCCCCGTCTACGCCGCCGACGGGCGGCTCATCGGCGCGGTCTCCTACGGCCTCGCTGCCGGACCGTCCAAGGTCGCGGGAGTCACCCCTGCCGCGGACATGCAGGAGCTGCTCTCCGACGAGGCCACCCCGGCGCCGCTGAGCACCAGGACGAAGGTCGCGATCCCCGACCGCCTGGCCGACCGCATGGTGCGCCAAGGGGACGCGACCGCCGCCGAGGTCGACGCGGGCATGGGCCAGCTGAAGCTCCCGTTCGGCATCGCCGGGCTCGGCAGCCAGAAGAGGTTCGACACGATCGTCAAGCAGCTCGACCTCGAGGGCATGCGGATGATGCGGATGGGGACCACCGCGGCCGGCGCGGACACGTCCGAGATGGTGGCCGGCGGCAACATGGCCGCCTCCATCGCCTACGGCGACATCACCGCGGCAGCCATCGGCACGGCCACCGCCGTCTGCGGCGACGAGGTCCTCGGCTTCGGGCACCCCATGCTCTGGAGCGGGCCGTCGACGCTGACCCTGCACGGCGCCGACACGCTCTACGTCCAGGAGGACCCGACGTTCGCCGGCTTCAAGGTGGCCAACATCGGCGAGCCTCTCGGCACCGTCAACCAGGACCGGATGCCCGGCATCCTCGGCGTGCGCGGCGACCTGCCGGTCACCAGCGACATCACGTCGACGGTGAGCAGCGAGACCCGCTCGCGCAGCGGCGCCACCCACGTGTCCCTCCCCGAGTGGGTGCCGGACATGGCGATGTCGCACGTCCTCGCCAACATGGACCGGATCTTCGACGGCATCGGCAAGGGCAGCGGCACGGTCGCCTACACGATCGACGGCACCCGTGAGGACGGCACTCCGTTCAACCTGACCCGTGCGGACGTGTACGCCGACCCCGTCGACATCACGTTCGCGGCGGCGTTCGACGTCTACATGGCGCTGTCGACGCTGGAGTACAACGGCGTCGAGGACATCTCGCTCGACGCCGTCGACGCGGACGCCACTCTGAGCCGGGTCTTCGACCGCTATGTGATCAAGCGCGTGGAGGTCCGCAAGTCCGGCGTCTGGGTGCCGCTCAACGAGAACAAGGTCCTCAAGCTCCGCGCCGGCAAGACCAAGATGTTCCGGGTCCAGCTCAACTCGCCCGAATCGGGCCTGCACCCGCTGATCATGGAGGTGCCGGTCCCGCGCCGGACCGTGGGCATGTTCGGCACGCTGGAGTTCTTCGGTGGCAACAGCGGCTTCTTCAACGAAGAGGAGTTCTTCGAGGGCGACGGCTTCGGCGCCGCGGAGGAGCAGCCGACCTTCGACGAGATCCTGAGGTCGCTGAAGAAGGAGCCGCACAACGACGACGTCGTCGCGAACCTCAGCTTCTACGACGACGAAGGTCAGGTCGCGAAGCAGCGTCAGCGTCGCGCGTCGGCCGGTCTCGTCGTGGACGGCGGCATCGGCGTGGGCGTCCGCGTCCGCTGACGCGCCGTACTGCACCTCGACCGCCGGATGCCCGCTGGCATCCGGCGGTCGTTTTTTCCGTTTTCGTGGGAACCGGATCCCACTAGTGATGAGATGGACGCATGACTGCGAACAACGGTTCGCGCGTCTCGGGCTTGCGGTACGACGGGGTCGGCGACGTGCTCTCACGGGACGCGCTGCGTTCCGTCTACCAACCCCTCGTCCGGCTCATGGACGGCTCGGTGGTCGGTTTCGAGGCGCTCACCCGCGGCCCGGCCGGACACCGACTCGAGTCGCCGATGGCGCTGCTCGAGGAGGCTCGCAGCGAAGGGCTTCTCGGCGAGCTCGACTGGGCCTGCCGCGCGACCGCGCTCCGTGGTGCCGCGGCCAGCAGGCTCGACCCGCGCCTGAGCTGGTTCGTGAACGTAGAGCCGGAGTCGCTGGCGATGCCGTGTCCCCCGCAGCACCTCACCACGATCACGGAGTCATCTGACGGGCTCAGGATCGTCGTCGAGCTCACCGAACGGGCGCTGGTGCAGGACCCCGGCCTGCTGCTCAACGCGGTCGAGCGGGTGCGGGACCTCGGGTGCGGCGTCGCCCTGGACGACGTGGGTGCCGAGCCGGCCTCCCTGGCCCTGCTGCCGTTCCTCCGCCCCGACGTGGTCAAGCTGGACATGCGGCTCGTGGCACGGCACATGGCCCGCGAGGTCGCCGCGGTGTCCAGCGCCGTGCGCGCGCACACGGAGGCGACCGGTGCGGCAATCCTGGCGGAGGGAATCGAGACCGAGCGGGACGTGTTCGTCGCTCGGGCCCTCGGCGCGACGCACGGGCAGGGTTGGTACTTCGGGCGACCAGGAGCCCTGCCGGAGCAGGTGCAGATGGGCGCACCCCTGCCGATGATCGACGCCCCCGCCGCCTGCGCGACCCGCACCCCCTTCGAGATCGTCTCCGACACGAAACCGACCTCGGTCGCGGAGAAGCGCCTGCTGCGGCCGATCAGCCGGCACCTGGAGGACCAGGCGTACGTCGGCGGCCTGCCGACCGTCATCCTGGCCTGCTTCCAGCACGCCGAGTACTTCACGCCGCGGATCGCGGAGCGCTACGGCCAGCTCGCCGACGCGACCGCGTTCACCGCAGCCCTCGGCGTCGAGCTGGAAACCGAACCCGCACCCGGCGTGCGCGGCGCGGTGCTCGCGCGCGACGACCGGCTCACGGACGAGTGGAACGTGCTGGTGGTCGGGCCCCACTACGCCGGCGCCCTCGTGGCGCGCGATCTCGGCGACACGGGACCCGACCAGGAGCGCCGCTTCGAGTACGCCGTCACGCACGACCGGGAGGTGATCCTCGAGGCGTCGCGGTCACTGTTCCGCTGGGTCGCCCCGCAACGGACGGATGCCCTGGGCTTGCTGAGCCCGGTGTAACCGCAGCCGCCTCAGCCGACGAGCTCGTCCATCTCCCGCCATCCCGGATCTCTCCGTACTGTGGTGTCTCCATCGACGACCCCGTCCCCGGGAGGCTCAAGGCCATGACTCCAGCTGATGAGCATCGCCGGATAGCCGGCGTCTTCACCGACCGGGTGCGTGGCGCGTCCCCCGAGTCCTGGGACAACCCGGCGCCCTGCGAGGGCTGGGTGGCACGTGACGTCGTCCGTCACCTCGTCGAATGGTTCCCCGCGTTCCTCGAGGCCGGCGCCGGGGTCGAGCTGCCGCACGGACCCTCCGCCGACGAGGACCCGGTGGCGGCCTGGACGGTGCACAGCGACGGGGTGCAGGCACTCCTCGACGACCCCGCGACCGCGGGACGCGTGCTCTCCGACCGGCACATCGGCGAGGTGCCGCTGGACGTAGCGGTCGACCGCTTCTACACCGGCGACGTCTTCCTGCACACCTGGGACCTCGCCCGGGCCACCGGCCAGGACGAGCGGCTCGACCCGGACAAGTGCGCGGTGATGCTCGCGGGAATGCTGCCGATGGACGAGCTGCTGCGGCAGAGCGGGCACTACGGCCCACGCGTCGAGGTGCCTGAGGACGCGGACGTCCAGACCCGCCTGCTCGCCTTCATCGGCCGGAATCCCTGATCAGTCGAGGTTCCGCCGGAGCTGCTCCTCCAACCACCGGGTGAGGTGGCGCTCCCGAGCCTCGACCGCGACATGGCCCTGACAGATGCCATGCATGAGCACGTGAGAGATCTGCGCGACGTCTGCGCCCGCCTCGTCCGCCCATCGGGTGAGCGTCGCGAGCGCGATGTGGGAGTTGACGCCATAGCGCAGCATCAGCGCGCCCTTGGCCTGTTCGATGGTGTCGGCCGGGGCCGGCGAGGTGGGAGTTTCGACCAGGCTCGCGGTCGAGGAAGTCATACGCATTCGTCCAGCTCACTCGGGGAAGGTAGGCGCGCCACCGGGCTGCTCGGGTGGCCGGGTCCGTCGAGGTCAGGGACGGAAAGCGCGGTTACGACTGATCCAGGGAAGCACGGGGCGAAACGCCATACAACGATGACGAGCAGATCTACCCGATCTGCCTATCCGTGTCCCCCTTTGTTGACCAGGACCTCCCGTCTGGACACACCCCACTTGACGGTTTCCGGGCGAAGCGGTTGCGACGGGCCCGAGAGCGACGGAACCTGGCGATCCGACCGGAGGAACGCCGTTGACCCACGACCAGAAGCTCTACCTGCGGACCCTGTCCGAGTTCACCAGGACATTGATCACGCCGTACGACGTCGACACCGTGTTCGGCGAGCTGACCAGCCGGGTCAACGAGCTGCTCGACCTGTCCGGCAGTGGCGTCGCCCTGGCTCGCGACGGCCGGCTCGAATTCACTTCGGATTCTCCCGGTGCCCTGAGCGCCCTCGAGCTGGTGCAGATGGAGACCCAGGCGGGGCCCTGCGCCAGTGCCTTCTGCGAAGGCAGGATCGAGGCAGTCGCGGACCTGCACGCGTGTGTCGAGCAGTGGCCGGAGTACTGCGCGGTCGCGGAGCGTGCAGGCATCCGGGCGGTAGCCGGCATCCCGTTGCACCTCGAGCAGTGGAACGTGGGCGCGCTCAACCTCTACTCCACCACCGTCCGCGAGTGGACCGAGCGGGACCTCGCCGCCGCGACCGTGATGGCCAACATGGCGACCGCCTACCTGATCAACGCGTCCGTGTTCGACAAGCAGAAGCGCCTCGCGGAGCAGCTTCAACACGCTCTCGACTCACGCATCGTGATCGAGCAGGCGAAAGGGGTGCTCGCGAACGAGCACGGCATCAGCGTCGACGAGGCGTTCGAGCACCTCCGCAAGCACGCCCGCGCCCACGGCGCGACCGTGCAGGCGGTCGCCGACGCCGTGGTCAACGTCGGGCTCAGGCCGGCCTAGAAGACTGGCTGACCGTGCAGCTCCCTCTTGTGCTCGTCCGACACCGCGGCGGTGGCGACCCCGGTGAAGGCGACGGCGAGCGCGAGGATCTGGAGCGCGGACCCGACCCGTCCGAGGTAGTCCGCGAAGGGAAGCATCACCACGAACACCAGCAGCAGCCCGGCCACCCAGGCGGGGGTCTTGCGCGACACGAACAGCGCGATCGCGATCAGGAGGATCCCGAGGTAGAAACCGGCGACCCAGCCGTAGAGGAAGATCCCGAGGCCGACGTCGTCGGTCAGCTTGTCGAGGCTGGTGGTCTTGAGCAGGTCCTGGACGACGAGGGTGTGCATGAACACCATCAGCATCGCGAACCCGGACAGCCCGATCGACCCGATCGAGAAGACCCCGACGGCGATCAGGCCGATGCCGCGCCCGCGCTTGACGAACAGCGACAGCAGCGCCGGCAGGCCGAGCGTGAGGAAGATGGAGGCGAGGAAGTACATCACCGCCATCCCGAGCCAGCGGCCGTCCTCCTGGCCCGCGATTCGCAGCGTGGCGGCCGCTCGTTGGTCGCCGGACAACGGATTCAGTAGTGCGCCGAGAACCATCGACATTGCGCCGATGACCAGCGCAGATGCCGAGTAAGGGACCCAGTCGGTACGCACAGCAGCAGGCTAGGTGAGGGGGGTTCACGACGGAATCATTTGCGGTCGAAACCATCCCGATGGGTGCGCGAGGCATCCACTTGGGCTATACAGACTCCCCCAGACCGTCAAGTCCTACATGTCCTGGTTTGTCATCAAGACGAAGCTCACATACCGGCGAGGTGCTGCTTCGCCACCCGCTTCGGGGCCTGCACCAGCCAGGCCTCGGTCAGCAGGGCCTCGAGGTCGGGTACGGCGATCTCGTCGAGCCGCACGAGCACCGCCGGGTAGCCGTCGAAGTGCGGCGTGGTGAAGTACACCTCGGGCTCGTCGGAGACCAACGCCTCCTTGACCCCGACGTCGTCCACCCGGACCGCGAGCACCGGACCCGGCAGGGCGGCTGACCAGGTCGCGGCGCTCGGCGGCGAGCTGCCGTCAGAGGGGTCCGCACGCGCGGTCGAGCAGCGTGGTCGCCGCCGCCTGGCCGGACGGCGGTGGGGGGACCAACACCTTGCCGGGCGGGGCATCCCCGATCCGGAGCGTGAGCCGGAACGTGAACGGCGCCGTCGCCTGGCCGCGGGCGTGCTCGTCGCAGCGGTCGCCAGGGAGGATCGCCACCGGCGCCGCCAGGGCCTCCTCCCCCGGCCCGAGCCGGGTCGCCCCGGTCAGCTCGAGCCCGTAGAGCACGCTGCCCTGCACGCCGAGGAGCTCGACCGGCTCGTCACCCGCCACACGCGTGAGCCGGAGCGTCCCCGTGGCACGGGGGTCCGCGTCCGGACCACGCTGGGACCAGGCTTCGTCGTACGCGATGTCCAGCCGCTCCTCGACGAAGCGGGCCCAGCACTGCTTCTCCCACAGGTGGCGCAGGTATTGCTGGCCGCTCGCGGACAGCGGCTGGCGCACGGTCCGGCCCGGGGTCTCGACGGTCGCAGCGATGGGTACGTCGGTCTCCGCGCAGACCGGCTCCGGCAGGGTCAGCTTGAGGGTCATCGTCCGCCCCGCGCCGAGCGTCACCTGCTTGTCCTCGCGGAAGGCCGGACCGTACCCGGGCCAGTCCAGCCCGATCCCGGTGATCTCGACCGGCACCGCCGCGTCGTTCTCCACACGCAGCAGGCCCCGTTCGGTCCCCTCGTACGGCAGCAGCTGCGTGAACGAGAGCGTCAGCGACGGGGCCGGTCCGGTCGTGGCGGGCGACGGGGTGTGGTCGGGAGAGCAGGCGGCGACCGCCAACGCGACGCCCGCTGCCGCGGCCAACCTCGCTGTGGCCGTGCGCAGTGCCATGCCCATGAGCAGAGGCTAGACGGAGGCCGTTAGCGCGGCGTTATGGATCCGCCCCGGCTCGTTAGCGCCCTGTTAGGAACGGCGCCGGTGTCCGACAACGGCTGTTGAGTTCAGGTGTGAGCACCACCCCGTTCCCTCGACCCCGGAGGTCCACCATGACCGACCTGATCTTCCTCGCGTTGACCGTCCTCTTCTTCGCCGTGGCCGCCCTGGTCGTCAAGGCGGTCGAGCGACTGTGAGCACCGAGAACGCCGTAGCCCTCGCCATCTCCCTCCTTCTCCTCGGCTACCTGCTGGTGGCCCTGTTGTTCCCGGAGCGTTTCTGACCATGTCTGACACTGTCGCCGCGGTCCTACAGGTCGCGGTCCTGCTCGTCGCCCTGGGCCTCGCCTACCGCCCCCTGGGCGGCTACATGGCCCGCGTCTACACCGGCGAAACCCACTCGCGCGTCGAGCGCGGGCTCTACCGCGTGATGGGCGTCGACCCCGACGCGGACCAGCGTTGGCCTGTCTACGCCCGCTCACTGCTGGCCTTCTCCCTGGTCAGCGTGCTCGGCCTCTACGCCCTCCAGCGGTTCCAGCCCAACCTGCCGCTGTCGCTCGGCTTCCCCGGTGTCGCCCCAGACCAGGCGTTCAACACCGCGGCGTCGTTCACCACGAACACCAACTGGCAGTCCTACTCCGGCGAGTCCACGATGGGTCACCTCACGCAGATGGCCGGGCTCGCGGTGCAGAACTTCGTGTCCGCAGCCGTGGGCATGGCCGTTGCCGTCGCGCTGATCCGCGGCTTCATGCGCTCCCGCACCGACCGGGTCGGCAACTTCTGGGTGGACCTGGTCCGCGGCAGCCTGCGCATCCTGCTTCCGCTCGCCGTGCTCGGCACCCTCGTCCTGGTCGGGCTGGGCGCCGTGCAGAACCTGAACGCCGGCACCGATGTCACGACCCTGCTCGGGGACACGCAGAGCATCACCGGTGGCCCGGTCGCCTCGCAGGAGGCGATCAAGGAGCTCGGCACGAACGGCGGCGGCTTCTACAACGCCAACTCCGCCCACCCGTTCGAGAACCCGAGCCCGCTGAGCAACCTCTTCGAGATCTTCCTGATCCTGCTGATCCCGGTCGCGCTCACCCGCACGTTCGGCGTCATGGTCGGTCAGTTGCGTCAGGGATACGCCGTGCTCGCCGCCATGGGCATCATCTGGGCGGTCCTGCTGGTGAGCGTGTCGGCACTCGAGGCGTCACACCCGGGCACCGCGTTCAACCTCGCCGGGGCCGCCATGGAAGGCAAGGAGACCCGCTTCGGCGAGGCCGCCTCCTCGCTGTTCGCGGTGTCGACCACCGGCACCTCGACCGGAGCCGTCAACTCCTTCCACTCGTCCTTCTCCGCAGTGTCGGGCGGACTGCTGATCCTCAACATGGGCCTGGGCGAGGTTGCACCGGGCGGTGTCGGGTCAGGGCTCTACGGCATGCTCATCCTGGCGATCCTCACGGTCTTCGTGGCCGGGCTGATGGTCGGCCGCACGCCGGAGTACCTCCGCAAGAAGATCCGGGCCCGCGAGATGAAGCTGGTGTCCCTCTACATCCTCACGATGCCGGTCATCGTGCTGGCGGGCACGGGCGCCTCGATGGCGATGTCCGGGCCCAAGGAGTCGATCCTCAACCCGGGACCTCACGGTCTGTCCGAGGTCCTCTACGCGTTCATGTCGGCGGGCAACAACAACGGCTCCGCCTTCGCCGGCCTCTCGGTGAACACCGAGTGGTACAACACCGTGCTCGGACTGACCATGCTCGCGGTGCGCTTCATCCCCATCGTGCTGGCCCTTGCCCTCGCCGGTTCGCTGGCCGGCCAGCAGCACGTGCCCGCGACCGCGGGGACGCTCCCGACACACCGTCCGCTCTTCGTCGGGATGCTGACCGGAGTCGTCCTCATCGTCGCCGGGCTCACCTTCTTCCCGGTCCTGGCGCTCGGCCCGCTCGCGGAAGGCCTGTGATGACTCCCGACATCCGCAACCGAACCAGCCCGCTCCCCACTGCAGGAAGTCCCGCCTCGATGCAAGCCCCAGATGCAGTCCCCGGTGCAGCTCCGGCCAAGGTGTCCGGAGGGTTGCTGGACCCGCGAATGCTGGCCACGGCCTTTCCGGATGCCGTGCGCAAGCTCGACCCACGCGTCATGGTCAGGCACCCGGTCATGTTCGTCGTCGAGATCGGAGCCGCGGTCTCCACGGTGCTCGCCGTCACAGACCCCTCGCTGTTCGCCTGGGCAGTGGTGGCCTGGTTGTGGCTGACCGTCGTATTCGCCAACCTGGCCGAGGCGGTCGCCGAGGGCCGCGGCAAGGCCCAGGCTGCGACGCTGCGACGTGCCAAGACCGAGACCACGGCCCGACGCCTGCTCGACGACGGGACCGAGGAGCACGTAGGAGCCACCGACCTCCGTGTCGGCGACCGGGTCGTGGTCGAGGCCGGTCAGACCATCCCCGGCGACGGTGACGTCGTCGAGGGCGTGGCCAGCGTCGACGAGTCGGCGATCACGGGAGAGTCCGCGCCGGTGATTCGCGAGTCCGGGGGTGACCGGAGCTCGGTGACAGGTGGCACCAAGGTCCTCTCGGACCGAATCGTGGTCCGCATCACCGCCAAGCAGGGCGAGAGCTTCATCGACCGGATGATCGCCCTCGTCGAAGGCGCCTCCCGGCAGAAGACGCCGAACGAGATCGCCCTGGACATCCTGCTGGCCAGCCTGACGATCATCTTCCTGGCCGCCACGGTCACGCTGCAGCCGTTCGCGATCTACTCCGGCGCCGAGCAATCGCTGATCGTCCTGGTCGCGCTCCTGGTCTGCCTGATCCCGACCACGATCGGCGCGCTTCTGTCCGCGATCGGCATCGCCGGGATGGACCGCCTGGTCCAGCACAACGTGCTGGCCATGTCCGGTCGCGCCGTCGAGGCAGCCGGTGACGTCAACACCCTGCTGCTCGACAAGACCGGCACCATCACGCTGGGCAACCGGCAGGCGTCGGAGTTCCACCCCGTGCACGGCGTCGACCCGTTGGAGGTGGCGAGCGCGGCGCAGCTGTCCAGCCTCGCCGACGAGACCCCCGAGGGCCGTTCGATCGTGGTGCTCGCCAAGCGTGACCACGGCCTGCGCGAGCGAGAGGCGGGCGAGCTCGCCCACGCGCACTTCGTCGAGTTCACCGCACAGACCCGGATGTCCGGGGTCGACCTCGACGGCGGCAAGCGGATCCGCAAGGGCGCCGCTGCCGCGGTGATGAAGTGGGTCCGCGAGAACGGCGGCCACCCGACCGAGGAGGTCGGCGCCATCGTCGACGCGATCTCGACCGGCGGCGGCACCCCGTTGGTCGTCGCCGAGCACGTCGACGGGTTCCCCGCGCGCGCGCTCGGCGTGATCAGCCTCAAGGACATCGTCAAGGAGGGCATGCGCGAGCGCTTCGACGAGATGCGCCGGATGGGCATCCGCACCGTGATGATCACCGGCGACAACCCGCTCACGGCGCGCGCGATCGCCGAGGAGGCAGGTGTCGACGACTTCCTCGCGGAGGCAACACCCGAGGACAAGATGGCGCTGATCAAGCGGGAGCAGGAGGGCGGCCGGCTGGTCGCCATGACGGGCGACGGCACCAACGACGCTCCGGCCCTGGCCCAGGCCGACGTCGGGGTCGCGATGAACACCGGTACGTCGGCCGCGAAGGAGGCCGGCAACATGGTCGACCTCGACTCCAACCCGACGAAGCTCATCGAGATCGTGGAGATCGGCAAGCAGCTGCTGATCACCCGAGGCTCACTGACGACGTTCTCGATCGCCAACGACATCGCGAAGTACTTCGCGATCATCCCGGCGATGTTCAGTGGCGTCTTCGTCGGCCTGGACGCGCTGAACATCATGCGGCTGGCCACGCCGGAGTCGGCGATCCTGTCCGCGGTCATCTTCAACGCCCTGATCATCGTCGGCCTGATCCCGTTGGCGCTGCGAGGTGTCCGCTACCGGCCGTCGTCGGCCGCGTCGATGCTGCGACGCAACCTGACGATCTACGGCCTCGGCGGCATCGTCGCCCCGTTCATCGGCATCAAGCTCATCGACCTGCTGGTTTCGCAGATCCCCGGAATCGGCTGAGAGGCACTCCCATGACGACATCGACTCTTCCTGCACTCCGGCAGCTCAGCGCCGGCCTCCGGGTCTTCCTGACCCTCACGGTCGTGCTCGGCCTGGTGTACCCGCTTGCCATGACCGGCATCGCCCAGGTGCTGTTCCCGGACAACGCCGATGGCTCCCTGGTGCAGGCCAACGGCAAGGTCGTGGGCTCCGAGCTCATCGGACAGTCCTTCGGGGCCGACCCGAAGTACTTCCAGAGCCGGCCGTCCGCGGCCGGCGAAGGGTACGACCCGCTGTCCAGCTCCGCCTCCAACTACGGCCCCGAGAACGCCGACCTGATCGCGCTCGTCAAGGAACGCCGGGTCGCGACGGCCGAGCTCGACGGCGTCGACGGCGGGCAGGTGCACCCAGATGCCCTGCTCGCCAGCGGCTCCGGACTCGACCCGCACATCAGCCCGCAGTTCGCCGAGCAGCAGGTCGAGCGAGTGGCCCGCGAACGCGGCCTCGACCCCGCTGAGGTCCGTCGCCTGGTCGACGAGCACACCTCGGGGCGGACGCTCGGAGTCCTCGGCGAGCCACACGTCAACGTCCTGATGCTCAACCTGGCACTGGACGCGTTCACCGCGAACTCCCAGGCAGAAGCGGCAGACTCGGAGTAGGACAGACTTCGTAGCCGCAGGCACGAGCCCACGAGGAGGTGGCATGGCGAAGGGCAAGCTGAGGGTCTACCTGGGCGCTGCTCCTGGTGTCGGCAAGACCTACGCCATGCTCAGCGAGGGCAGGCGCCGCCTCGAGCGCGGCACCGACGTGGCCGTCGGCTTCGTCGAGACCCACGGCCGCAGACACACCGCGGAGATGACCGAGGGCCTCGAGATCGTCCCGCGGCGTGAGCTGCGCTACCGCGACGGGGTCTTCACCGAGATGGACGTCGACGCCGTCCTCGCCCGCAGGCCCCGGGTCGCGCTGGTGGACGAGCTCGCCCACACGAACGTGCCGGGGTCGCGCAACGCGAAGCGCTGGCAGGACGTCGAGGAGCTGCTCGAGGCCGGCATCGACGTGATCTCCACGGTGAACATCCAGCACCTCGAGTCGGTCAACGACGTGGTCGCCAAGATCACCGGCGTGCCGCAGCGCGAGACCGTGCCCGACTCCGTGGTCAGAGCAGCAGACCAGGTCGAGCTCGTCGACATGGCGCCGGAGGCGCTGCGTCGCCGGATGGCGCACGGCAACGTCTACGCCGCCGAAAAGGTCGACGCGGCGCTGAGCAACTACTTCCGCGTCGGCAACCTCACCGCGCTGCGCGAGCTCGCGCTGCTCTGGACTGCCGACAAGGTCGACGAGGCGCTGCAGACCTACCGGGTCGAGCACGACATCGAGGGCACCTGGGAGGCCAGGGAACGCGTCGTGGTCGCGCTCACCGGCGGTCCCGAGGGCGAGACCCTGATCAGGCGCGCCGCCCGTATCGCGGCACGATCGACGGGAGGGGAGCTGCTGGCCGTCCACGTCACCCGCTCGGACGGCCTCACCGGCGCGAGCCCGGCCGCGCTGGCAGACCAACGTCGACTGGTCGAGTCACTCGGCGGCTCCTACCACCAGGTCCTCGGGGAGGACATCCCGGAGGCGCTGCTCACATTCGCCAGGGCGGAGAACGCCACGCAGCTGGTGCTCGGCGCCAGCCGACGCTCCTACCTGGCTGCGCTGTTGTCCGGACCCGGGATCGGCGCCAGCATCATCCGCGAGTCCGGGGACATCGACGTCCACATCGTCACGCACAGCCAGTCCGGCCGCGGCACCCGACTCCCCCGGTTGCGCGGAAGCATCTCGCAGCGTCGCCGACGGCAGGGCTTCGGCCTCGCGCTGCTGCTGCCGCTGGTCCTCACGTTGACCCTCACCCCGCAACGTGGCGCGGTGAACCTGGTCAGCGACGTGCTGCTCTTCCTGCTCGTCGTGGTCGTGGTCGCCCTCGTCGGAGGCTTCCTCCCCGCCCTGGTGGCCGCCGTGGGCGGCTCGATGCTGCTCAACTACTACTTCACTCCGCCCCTGCACACGTTCACGATCAGCGAGACGAACAACGCCATCGCCCTCGGGGTGTTCGTCGTCGTTGCGCTCCTCGTCAGCTCGGTCGTCGACCTCGCCTCCCGCCGCACCCGGCAGGCCGCCCGCGCCACGGCCGAGTCCGAGACGCTGGCCACCCTCGCCGGCAGCGTGCTGCGCGGCGAGCACGCGCTTCCCGCGCTGCTCGAGCGCGTCCGTGAGGCGTTCTCACTCACCTCGGTGACCCTGCTGGAACGAATCGGCACCGAGACGGAGGAGGCCGGAGCGATGGCGCAGGGCCCGGCCACCACGTGGTCGGTGGTGGCCGCGGCGGGCGCCGAGGTCTGCGCCCGACCCGACGCCGCCGACAGCGTCGTCCCGGTCGGGGACTTGGTCCTGGCGCTCAAGGGCAGACCCCTGCACGTCGACGACCAGCGGCTGGTGGGCGCCTTCGCCGCACAGGCCGCGGTGGTGCGGGAGCGCGAGCGGCTGAGCCAGGCAGCAGCGGCCGCGGTCCCGCTGGCCGAGGCCAACAAGATGCGCACCGCCCTGCTCGCCGCCGTCGGCCACGACCTCCGCACCCCGCTGGCAACCGTGAAGGCCGTGGTCACGAGCCTGCTCAGCCGGGACGTGGAGTGGTCGCCCGAGGACCGCGACGACCTGCTGGAGACGGCGGACGAGAGCCTGGACCGGCTGGCCGCCCTCGTGGACAACCTGCTCGACATGAGCCGCCTGCAGACGGGAGCGCTCGACGTACTGAGCCGGCCCACCGCGCTCGACGAGGTGGTGGCGCGCGCGCTGGACGACATCGGCGACGACGGGCGCCGGGTGGTCGTGGACCTGCCCGAGGACCTGGCCGAGGTCCTGGCGGACCCGGGACTGCTCGAGCGGGTGATCGCGAACCTGCTGGCGAACGCCACGCGCTACGCCCCCGCCGACACCCCGCCGATGCTGACCGGCAGCCAGCTGGCGGACAAGGTCGAGCTGCGCGTCATCGACCGGGGGCCGGGGATCCCGGTGGAGGCCCGGGACGAGGTGTTCGCCCCGTTCCAGCGTCTCGGTGACACCGACAACACCACAGGTGTCGGGCTCGGGCTGGCGCTGGCTCGCGGGCTGACCGAGGTGATGGGCGGCACCCTGCGCCCCGAGGAGACGCCCGGGGGCGGGCTGACGATGGTGGTCTCGCTCAACGCGGCCTCCCTGCTCGCGGACCGGTCCGAGCTCGAGCCCGGACGCCGGGAGCGGTTGTCGGGAGCGGCGACCCCCGGGGCCGATGGAGAGGAGGTCCGGTGAACCGGGTCCTGGTCGTCGACGACGAGCCGCAGATCGTCCGCGCCCTGGGCATCAACCTGCGCGCACGGCACTACGAGGTGCACACCGCACGGACGGGGCGGAGGCACTCGCCACCGCCGCCGCGCATCCACCGGACCTGGTGATCCTCGACCTGGGGCTCCCCGACCTCGACGGGGTGCAGGTGATCGAGGGGCTGCGGGGCTGGACCGACGCCCCGATCCTGGTGCTGTCGGGCCGCAGTGACTCCTCCGACAAGGTCGAGGCCCTCGACGCCGGGGCCGACGACTACCTCACCAAGCCGTTCGGGGTCGACGAGCTCCTCGCCCGGTTGCGGGCCCTGTCCCGGCGTACGACGGGCAGCGAGGCGCAGGCCGTCGTACGGCTCGGCAACGTCACCGTGGACATCGCCGCCCGACGGGTCACCTCCCAGGACGGCGACCGGACCGTCGACGTCCGGCTGACCCCCACGGAGTGGCACCTGCTCGAGGTGCTGCTCCGGCATCCCGGCAAGCTGCTCAGCCAGAAGCAGCTGCTCACTGAGGTCTGGGGGCCCGGCTACGAGAACGCACAGGGCAGCCTGCGGCTCTACATGGCCCAGCTCCGGCGCAAGCTCGAGCCCGACCCGGCACGGCCACGGTTCCTGCTCAACGAGCCGGGGATGGGCTACCGGTTCGACCCTGAGGCCTGACGCCGGCACCGTGCGGCACACTGTGCGGATGCTGCATCTGCGGATCACGGCACCGACCGAGATGACCGACGACGTGATGGCGATCCTGTCCGACGACCCGGCCGTCAGCAGCCTCGCGCTGATGCGGGGCGCCTCCGTCCAGCCGGCGCGGCGACCTCGTGCTCGCCGACGTCGCCCGGGAGGCGGCCAACGACGTTCGTCGACCGGCTTCGCGACCTGGGCGTGCATCACGTCGGGAGCATCCACGTCGAGCCGGTGCGAGCATGGCTCTCGCAGCGCGGGTTCGACGCGGAGCAGCGCACCCCCGGCAGCAGCGCGGACGCGGTCGTGTGGACCGACGTCACGCACCGCGCCTACGAGGAGTCCGAGCTCAACTGGACCTACCTGAGCTTCATGGTGCTGGCCACCCTGATCGCAGGCATCGCGATCGTGCTCGACTCGCAGATCCTGGTGATCGGCGCGATGGTGCTCGGCCCGGAGTTCGGCGCGGTCGCTGCGCTCGGCGTGGCGCTCGTGCGTCGCCGGTTCTCGTTGTTCACCCTCGCTGTGCGGACCCTGCTGATCGGCTTCGCCGTGGCCATCCTCGCCACGACCGTCGCCGCGTTGCTCGGGCGCGCGCTGGGCTGGGTCACCCTCGAGGACGTGACGGGGCCGCGACCGGACACCGCGTTCATCTACACGCCGGACAAGTGGTCGTTCATCGTGGCGGTGATCGCCGCAGCGGCGGGCGTCCTGTCGCTCACCTCGGCGAAGGTCGGCGGGCTCTCCGGGGTGTTCATCTCCGTGACCACGGTCCCGGCGGCCGGCAACGTCGCGCTGGGGCTGGCCTTCGGCGCGGGTGCGGAGATCTGGGGCAGCTCGCTCCAGCTGCTCATCAACCTGTCGGGGATGGCCCTGGCCGGCTGGGCCACGCTCGCGCTGCAGCAGGCCGTCTGGGCGCGGGTCTCCAACCATCGCGCCCGGCTCGTCGCCCGATTCCGCAAGCAGTGACCGCGATGTCCGTCCCGCCCCCGGCGGCCGTGCCTGGACCACTGAACGCAGCGCGTTGACATCCCACCGCGGTTCGCTTCACTGGAGCCATGGACCACGAGGTGGACGAGTCGCAGGCCCTCTCCTTGATGACGGAACGGCTCGTCGACCGGTTCCCGGACATCTCCCCCGTCCTGATCCGTGAGGCCGTCCACGACGCGTTCGCGGAGTTCGCAGATGCACGGGTCCGCGCCTTCGTCCCGGTGCTGGCGAACCGCGGCGCCGTCGACCGCATCGCCAGGATCCGCGCCGCCGCGGCCGATGCCGCGCCCCCGGGGACCGTTCCTGAGCAACGGGACGCGACCTCCCGTACCGCGCTGTTCTCGCGACCCGCACCTGGGTGACGCCGACCGTTCATCGCGCGACCGCAGCCTGTGGGCATGCGCGTCCTCATCGTCACCGAGTCGTTCCTGCCCCAGGTGAACGGCGTCTCCAACACCGTCCGGCACACCGTCGACCGCCTGCTCGACCGAGGCCATGAGGTCCTGGTGATCGCCCCGGGGCAGGGTGCGGACCGCTACCGCACCTGCCCGGTCGTACGGGTGCGCTCCTTCGAGCTGCCCCGCTACCGCACGTTCCCGGTCGGGCTGCCCGACGCTGCGGTCGCTCGCACGATGAGCAGGTTCCGGCCCGACGTCGTGCACCTCGCCTCGCCCATCGTCCTCGGTGCGATCGGCCTCCGCGCGGCACGGAGGCTGGGCATTCCCACGGTGGCGGTCTACCAGACCGACGTGGCGGGGTTCGCGCGTCAGTACGGCGTGCGTGCGGACCGTTTCCTGGACCGGTGGGTCGGGCACATCCACCGTCGCGCGGACCGGACCCTCGTCCCCTCGAGGGCGTCGCTCGAGCAGCTGACGAACCTTGGTGTCCCGGACCTGCACGTGTGGCGCCGTGGCGTCTCGCTCGACCTCTTCGACCCGGGACGCCGGGACGACGGGCTCCGCAGCGCCTGGACCTACGGGTCCCCGGACTCGACCGTGGTCGGCTACGTCGGGCGGCTGGCTCCGGAGAAGCAGGTACGCCGGCTGCGTGCGCTGGCGGCGGTTCCCGGCACCCACCTCGTGGTGATCGGCGACGGACCTGAGCGCAGCTGGCTCGAGCGCCACCTCCCCCGCGCCACGTTCACGGGGATGCTGCACGGCGAGGACCTGGGCCGCGCGTTCGCCTCTCTCGACGTGTTCGTCCACCCGGGCGAGTCCGAGACGTTCTGCCAGACCGTGCAGGAGGCCCAGGCCTCGGGCGCCGCGGTCGTGGCCCCCGCGGCCGGAGGCCCCCTCGACCTCGTCGAGCACCGGCAGACCGGGCTGCTCTACCCGCCGGGCAACGACTCCATGCTCAGGGCGCACGTCGGCGAGCTGGTCACGGACCCGGGTTACCGGGCACAGCTGGCCGCCCGGGCGCAGGCCGTCGTCACCAGGAGGACCTGGCCCCGCGTGGTCGACCAGCTCGTCGACGTCCACTACGCGGCCGTGGTGCCCGCCCGGGGCTCCTCCAGCGCGGCCGCCTGAGGGTCTCACGATGAAGGCCCGCACCCCGCCGTCACACAACGGTCACCGGACATCTTCCTCGAGGGCGCGATCCCGTCAGGACCGGCTGGTGACCTGAGGTCATGAACACACGCATCTCGGTCATCGGCACCGGCTACCTCGGTGCGACCCACGCGGCCAGCATGGCCGAGCTCGGCTTCGAGGTCATCGGCATCGACACCGACCCGCGCAAGGTACGCATGCTCAACGAGGGCATCGTCCCGTTCTCCGAGCCGGGCCTTCCCGAGCTCCTCCGTCGGCACCTCGCGTCGGGCCGGCTGCGCTTCACCACCGACCTCGCGCAGGCCGCCCGTCTCGCCGACGTGCACTTCATCTGCGTGGGCACGCCGCAGGCGAAGGACGGCCTCGCCGCCGACCTGAGTGCGGTCGAGGCGGCGGTGGCGCACCTGGCCCGGTTGCTCGAGCGCGACGCCGCCATCATCGGGAAGTCGACCGTGCCCGTCGGCACCGCTGACCGGCTGGCGGCCCACGTCGCGACCGTCGTCCGGCCCGGCCTCGACGTCTCCGTGTCCTGGAACCCGGAGTTCCTCCGCGAGGGACACGGCGTGCACGACACCCTGCACCCGGACCGGTTGGTGTTCGGCGTGAGCTCCGAGAGGGCCGAGCAGACGCTCCGCGCGGTCTACGCCCAGGTCATCGAGCAAGGCACTCCCGTGCACGTCACCAGCCCGGCCACGGCGGAGCTGGCCAAGGTCGCCGCCAACGCCTTCCTGGCCACCAAGATCTCGTTCATCAACGCGATGGCGGAGCTGAGCGAGCAGGCGGGGGCGGACGTCGTCGCGCTGGCCGCGGTGCTCGGCGACGACCCCCGCATCGGGCGCCGTTTCCTGGACGCCGGCGTCGGCTTCGGCGGCGGTTGCCTCCCCAAGGACATCCGGGCGCTCGCCGCGCGTGCGACCGAGCTGGGCGCATCGGGCGTCGCGTCGCTCCTGCACGACGTGGACGCGACGAACCTCCGGGCGCGGCAGCGCGTCGTCGATCTCGTCCACGTGGCGCTCGGCCCGCGGTTGACCGGCCGCCGGGTCGCCGTACTCGGCGCTGCCTTCAAGCCGCTGTCCGACGACGTTCGCGACTCCCCCGCCCTGCACGTCGCCGGGCAGCTGCACCTCGCCGGCGCCGACGTTCGGGTCTATGACCCAGAGGCGACGCTGACCGCCCGCGAGGCCCGTCCGGCGCTCACCTACGTGGCCAGTCCGCAGGCAGCGTTCGCCGATGCCGACGTGGTGCTCCATCTCACCGAGTGGCCGGAGTTCCGCCTGCTCGACCCCGACGCGGCCGCCGGCCTCGTCCGGAACAGGTTGATCATCGACGGCCGCAACGCACTCGACCCCGACCTCTGGCGCTGTGCCGGGTGGACGTTCGTGGGACTCGGCCGTGACGCGTGGCCGGCTCGGGAGGACGTGACAGTTCCGGAGCAGACGACTCCCGACCGTCGCGGTCGGCTGCTCGAGAGCGCATGAGGCGACGCACCACGCGGGCGCTGGGGGTCTGGCTGGGCACGGTCGCCGTCTCGGCCGGCGTCGGCCGCGAGGTCCTCCGGAGGCAGGCCCACGTCGCGCGTCAACAGATCGGGAAGCCCCTGGGCGAGGAGGCACACCGGGCGGACCGCACCTACAAGAAGAAGTACGGCGACCGCATCGACCTGCTCCTGCTCGGCGACTCGATCGCTGCCGGGCTCGGGGCGGAGAAGCCCAAGCACACGCTCGGGGCGCAGCTGGCCAAACGGCTGGCCAAGCGGACCCACCGCGCCGTGCGTCTGCACACCGCCGCTGTGGTCGGGTCGGAGACCTCCATGGTCGCCGCGCAGGTCGCCTCCTTGCCCGACAGCTACGCGCCCGACGTGGCCGTCATCGTCGTCGGTGGGAACGACGTCACCCACCGAGTGCGGGTGACGGACTCGACCCGCGCCCTCGCCGACGTGGTCGAGGATCTCCTCACCCGCGGCACCGCTGTCGTGGTCGGAACCTGTCCGGACCTCGGCGCGCTGCTCCCCGTGCCCCAGCCGCTGCGCGCACTCGGCAGGCGCGCCTCACGCCAGCTCGCCGACGCCCAGCGGGAGGTGGTCATCGGCCTCGGAGGCCGCGCCGTGTCACTCGCGGAGGTGGTGGGGCCGTTCTTCATCGCCCAGCCCGACGAGATGTTCTCGCTGGACCGCTTCCACCCCTCGGGGGCGGGCTACCGGAGAACGGCGAAGGCGCTGCTGCCCAGCGTGCTGGCAGCGCTGGGGTACGACGAGCGCGTGCCTTTCGGACATCATGCGCCGGCGCCGGTCATCGCGCCGAGGAGCGACCCAGACGAACCTCGTGCATGACGTCCGGGCGATCCGTGATGACACCGTCGACTCCAAGGTCGCGTGCGCGCCTCATCGAGTGGGCGCGGTTCACCGTCCACACGAAGCACTGCATGCCGAGCGACTGCACGTGGTCCACGTAGGGCCTGCTCACCCGATGGTGGTGCGAGCCGACCTGGTCTGCCCAGGTGGCCAGCTCGGGCAACCTGGCGGGTGGGGGTGTGCCGAGCAGTCCCACACCGACGCCGGACCCGAGCTCCCTGAGCCGGCGCATGGCCTGATGGTCGAAGGACTGGACCGTGACCCGGAGCTCGCGCCGGTGGCCGCCCAGGCGTCGTGCGGTTTCGGAGGCCGTGGCCACCTCCTCGACGATGCCCGGCTGAAGCTGTGGAGACTTCAGCTCCACGAGTGCCCCGCATCCGCTGAGCGCGAGCACGTCAAACGCCTCCTCGATGGTGGGGATCCGCTCGCCGGCGTACTCCCTGTCCATCCAGGAGCCCGCGTCGAGACACATCAACTCAGCATGGGTGAAGTCCTGCACCCGCCACGGCGCCCGACCGGGGAACACCCGGCGCACGTCCGTTGTGCGATCGAGCGTCGCGTCATGAAGCAGCACCAGCGCTCCGTCGCTGGTGCGGTGCACGTCGAACTCGACGAGGTCCGCGTCCCGGGCGATGGCCTTGCGCAGCGCGGCCAGCGTGTTCTCGGGTGCGTAGGCACTGGCGCCACGGTGGGCCACATTCGCCACCCGCCGTCCAGCGCGAGGGTCGAAGGCTGAATCCGCGCGCGGCGCGCGACGGGTGAGGGTCTGGAGGTTCGGGCGCACGGGGTGCTCCTTCACGAGGGACCTGACACCCTGACGCTCCCGCGGCCGGGTGAAGTCCACGTGGATGGCACATGTCCGCAGGTCGGACATCCGTCGGCGATGTGGCGCGAACCGCGGCATGACGCCGAGCCGCGACGGGCAGCGGCCGGTCAGCCGCGGTTCGGGTCCGCGAGCGAAGCCAGCTGGTCGGCGAGCAGGACGGCGACCCGACGTTGCTCGATCGACGGCCGCGCGACAACTGAGGCAGAAGTCACGAGGAAGTAGCCGAAGGTGTTGTCGCTGCGCTTCACCAGCAGCACCGTCTGCTCGTCGGACGGCAGCCCGACGCGGTCGACGTCGACCTGGTGGCCCGCACGGGTGACTGTCCCGTCGTGGTGGAGCAGCGCGAAGCGCGGGTCGTGCACCGGGCCCGGCACGAAGCGCGTCTGCGACACCCCGAGGACCTCGGTGATCTGCTCGGCGACGCGATCCGTCAGCTGCTCCGCCGAGCTGTCACTGCCGAGCACGAGCTCGGCGACGCCCAACACGCCGTCGAGGTAGCCCGACCGTCGACTGGCACGCGCCTGCTGGCGTTCCCCCCACAGAGCGATCTCGGAGACCGCGAGCCCGATGATGACCAGGAGAACCGTCGCCTCCACGTCCTGCGGGTCGTCGATCGTGAATCGCTGGTAGGGCTCGGTGAGGAAGAAGTCGAACCACGCTCCGGACGACAACGCAGCGGCCACCCCGGAAACGCGGTCGCCGGTCGAGGCGGCGGCAACGATGAGCGCCGCCAGGACGAGCACCGCAGTAGCGCTGGTGATGTCATCTCGCCAGGCCGACATCATGGCGCAGGCGACGAGCGGCACGACGACCGCGAGGGTCCGCACCAGCACCGGGTTCTCGTGAACTCCCTGCCTCCAGCGCACCCCACCAATAACGCACCCCGCCGATGGACCTGTCAACGTCGGCGGGTCTGACTCGAGCGGGCCCGCCCCAGGAACGTGAACCGGTGGCCGGCTCCTCCTAGGGCGTAGGGTCGTGAAGGTCGAAAGCACCTCATGTCGAAGGGCAGCCCCGCACATGTCTGACGAGTCCATCCAGTCCCGTGCCAGCGAGCTTCTTTCGCTCCACCGGGCCGAGAAGCTGCTCAAGGTCGTCAACGTCTGGGACGTCGTCAGCGCCAAGGTCGTCGCGGAGGTCCCGGGCACGACCGCCCTCGCGACGGCGAGCCACTCGATCGCAGCGTCCTACGGCTACGAAGACGGGGAGAACATCCCCCTCGACATGATGCTCGAGGCGGTCGGCCGGATCGTCTCGTCCACGTCTCTTCCCGTCACCGCAGACCTCGAGGGCGGCTACGGCGACGCGGCCGAGACTGTTCGCCGGGCGATCGGGGTCGGCGTCGTCGGGGCGAACATCGAGGACCAGATGAAGCCGGTGGACGAGGCGGTCCGCCAGGTCGAGGCGATCATGAGGGCCGCGGCGGCCGAGGGGGTCCCCGACTTCGTCCTCAACGCCCGGACCGATGCCTTCCACCTCGGGCGGAAGAACGACCCGGCGGACAACCTCGCCGCCGCCGTCGAGCGCGGCCGGGCTTACCTCGACGCAGGCGCTCCGGTGGTCTTCGTGCCGGCCTTCCTCAAGGAGGAACAGGTGGTGACCCTCGTCGAGGCGTTCGGGCCGCAGCGGCTCTCGCTGATCGCGATCCCGAGGACGCCGCCGCTGGACCGTCTGGAGGAGCTCGGCGTCGCCCGGGTCTCCTTCGGGCCGATGGCGCAGAACGTGGCGCTCACCGCGCTCCAGGAGCTCACCGAGGGCGTTGTCGAGCGCGGCGAGGGCGTGCCGTCGAACATGCGCATCCTCAACTGATCCGCTCGGGCTGGCACGGACGCGTGTCAAGAATCAGCCGAAGTAGGTGTCAACCATCAGCCGAAACACCGTCAAGCATCTACCGGAGCCACGTAAAGCATGAGCCGGAGCCAGACTGTCGAGAATGACCCGGACTCATACACGATCTTGTAGGGCGGGTGGGGCTCGAACCCACGACCCAAGGATTATGAGTCCTCTGCTCTAACCGACTGAGCTACCGCCCCCGGCGCACTCCCCGGCTCTCACCGGGAGCGTACGACGGCGACCGCAGCCTACCGGCCGACGCGGCGCACCGGGTCGGCCGGAGCCGTCATCAGGGCGTCGGTGCGGGTCCGACGAACGGGGCCACCACCGTGCACGGCACCGGGCGCGGGTGCGCGGGGTCGAGCGCGTTCAGCACGAAGCCGGCCGCGACCGGGTCGGCCGCGATCTGGAAGTGCTCGGCGTAGTCGGTGTCGCAGTGGTCCTGGACCACGATGTTCCTCATGCCCTTCTCGCGGCCGCTCGTGTAGGGGACGACGAGCTGGTCGTACTCGGTCATGATGTTCGTGTAGACCACGCCGTCCACGGCGACGCCGCCCTCGCGCATCTTCTTCATGAACTTCGAGCCGCTCGCGAACTGGCCGCAGGCCACGCAGAACGGGGTCGCCTCGTCGTCCGCGCCGAACACCGGCGCGAAGATCGAGGCCGGACCGGCTGCCTGGGTGCCGTGCCACAGCGGCGCGAGCGAGACGTAGCGCTTCACGAACTTCGCGCCGCCGAGGAACTTCACGTAGTAGTTGGGCATCAGGGTGCCCTGCGAGTGCCCGACGATGTCCACCTTCTCGGCGCCGGTGGCGCGACGGACCTTCGCCACGAACTTCTTGAGCTCCTCCGCGCTGTCCTGCATGCGGGTCATCCCGCCGAGCTTGTCGGTGACCGGGATGTTGTTGGGGTCCTGGCCGTAGGTCAGCGCGAAGACGCAGTAGCCGTTGTTCGCGAGGAGCGGGGCGTAGGTCTGCCAGTTGGTGCTCTGGTTGCCGAAGGTGCCGTGCACCAGCACCACCGGCCGCGGGTGCCTGTCGGTCGGCTCGCACTTCCAGTTGTTGGAGCCCGGCGCATCGGTCTGGGCGCCGCCCACGAGCGCGTACGGCAAGAAGTTGTACGGGACCGGGTACTGCTGCCTCTGCGACGCTGTGGACGACGGGGCAGCGAGCAGCGATCCGGCGACCAGGGCCGCGGCGAAGAGAGCGAGACGACGCACGGAGGAGCCTTTCCGAGTAGGTACCTGGCCCAACGACCGAGTTCCCACGAAGTGACGGCGGCCACGAGATCGGTCGCCGCGCCCTTTACTCTTGACCGGTGACTCGGCATCGGAACGGCCTTCAGCGGGCAGGTGCGCTGGCCCTGGCGGCATGCGTGCTGGCCAGCGTCTCCGCGTGCAGCAGCGATGAGCCCGCCGCTGCCCCCGCACCGAGCCCCACCGCCTCCGGCTCCGCGTCGAGCAGCCCCACCGAGGCGTCCGAGCCGCCGGAGCCCGAGGGCCCGGAGACGCCGGCCACGACCTCCGGCTCGCTCTCGAAGCGCTCGTTCCCCCGCCCCAAGGCGCTCGGCGCCGGGTGGGAGTACGCCGTCGACCCGGGCGACGCCGAGGAGGGGTACGCCGGCAACGGCACCCCCACCCTCGAGCGCAACCCCCGGGAGATCGTCCAGCTCGCCGTGCCCTTCGGCTGCGCGCGCCCCTCCCCCATGCCGACACCGACGCACGCCCTCGAGGTCGACTACGCGGCCGACCGCGTCAAGGTCATCGCGATCCGCGGCGAGTTCGACGACGAGGCGACGGCGAAGCGGTTCTTCACCGCCCGGAAGGCCAACCTCGAGCGGTGTCTCGGCCGCAGTGGCGGCCAGGCGATCGGCACGATCGTCGCGCAGGCGGAGACGCTCCGCCGTGGGGTGCTTCTCAACGACCGAACCCCCGACTCGGACCCGTGGGCCGAGCTCGCGGTCCTCGACGGCGACCAGGTCGTCCTCGTCGCCGCCCAGACCAACATCGACTCCCCTCCGATGACCCCCTCAGGCGCACGCCGCCTGGCCACCCTGTTCCAGGGCTGACGACCCCCGCTGAGACGCACGACGAAAGGCACCGCACCCGTGACCCGACCCCGGCTCCTCACCGCCGCCGTCCTGACCGGACTCGTCCTCGCCGGACCTGCAGGGATCGCGACCGCCGAGGACGAGCCGTCGCAGGCGCCGTCGGCCGGGTCGCCCTCCGCGCTCGTGGAGGGCAACGAGCCCCCGACGGCCCTCCCCGACGACGTCACCGTCGAGGCGGGCACCACGGTGACGATCGACGTGCTGGACAACGACACCGACGACGGGCTTGGCCGGCCCGAGGGCGAGGAACCCCGTCTCGAGGTCGTCGAGCTCACCACCCAGGACGCGGGGTTCAGCTTCAGTCCGACCGATGTCACGTTCACCTCCGAGCCGGGTCAGGTCGGCATCTTCGAGGCCGACTACGTGATCTCCGACGGCGAGCTGACCGCCTCCGCCCACATCACCGTGCGGGTCGTCGCGCCGCCCAAGCGCGCGGTCACGATCTCGATGGCCGACCGGCCGGTCGCGCTGAAGACCTACTCCATCTCCGGCGAGGTCAAGCCGCTGACGGCAGGACGCGCGGAGGTCCGGGTGCAGCGGCGTACCCCCGACGGCTGGGTCCGCTTCGCCAAGGACAACACCGGAGTGGACGGCGGCTACTCGGTCGAGTTCCGGACCAGCAAGCCGGGCACCCGAAAGTTCCGTGCAGTCGCCGTCTGGGCCGACGGCCGCAAGGCCACCTCCGACCCGATCTCCCGCACGGTGCGCGCCGTCGCGAGCGCCGTCGTCTCCGGGCCTCTGACGCCCAAGGACGTCCCGCACTCCTGGCGCTCCGGCTGCCCCGTCGGCCCGGCCAAGCTGCGCCAGATCCACATCAACCGCTGGAGCTACGACCAGCGGGTCGCCCGCGGCACGATCGTCGTCCGGGCCGGCGAGGCAGGCGCCATCGTCAAGGTGCTCACGGCAGCGATCAACAACCGGTTCCCGATCCGCAGCCTGAAGCCGACCGACTTCTACTACGACGGCGGCCGCCGTACCCCCATGGAGTCCGACAAGGCCGCGATGCGGGCCGGCAACACCTCCGCGTTCAACTGCCGCCCGGTGACCGGGAACCCCTACCGCGTCTCGCAGCACTCCTACGGCAACGCGGTCGACATCAACACGATCGAGAACCCCTACGTCACCGGCAGCACGGTCTACCCGGCCGGCTCGCGCAAGTACCTCGACCGTTCCCCCTACCGACGCGGGATGATCCTCAGCGGCGGCGTCATCGCCACGAAGATGCGCGGCCTCGGCTGGCTGTGGGGCGCGCGCTGGTCGCACCCCGACTACCAGCACTTCTCCTCCAACGGAGGCTAGGCCGACGCCGCGACCTGCGGCATGCTCGGGGCATGACGGAACAGGCCCCTCCCCCGCTCACTCCGGTTTCCGAGGACTGGGAGCGCGCCCTGTGCGTGGTCGCGCACCCCGACGACCTGGAGTTCGGGGGCGCGGCCGCGGTCGCCCGCTGGACCGGCCAGGGCAAGCAGGTCGTCTACTGCATGGTCACCAGCGGCGAAGCCGGCATCGACGGGATGGACCCGAACCGCTGCCGTGAGGTCCGCGAGGCGGAGCAGATCGCGTCCGCGGCCATCGTGGGCGTGCGCGAGGTCGACTTCCTCCGGCTGCCCGACGGGATCCTGGAGTACGGCGTTCCGCTGCGTCGCGCGATCACCGCCGTCGTACGACGGCACCGGCCCGACATCGTGATCACCAACAACTTCCGCGACACCTGGGGCGGCGCGAACCTGAACCAGGCCGACCACATCGCCACCGGGAAGGCCACCCTCGATGCTGTCCGCGACGCCGGCAACCGGTGGGTCTTCCGCGAGCAGGTCGAGGTCGCAGGGCTCGAGCCGTGGGGCGGCGTCCGCGAGGTGTGGGCGGCCTCGTCGCCCGACTCGGACCAGGCCGTCGAGATCACCGGCACCTTCGACGCCGGCGTGGAGTCGCTGCGCGCGCACCAGGCCTACATCGACGGGCTGGGCTGGGCCGACTTCGACCCGGCGGAGTTCCTCGAGGGGATGTCACGGGCGACCGGCAGCCGGCTCGGCGTCCCGCATGCGGTCGCCTTCGAGGTCTTCCCGATGGGCTGGGGCAGCTGAGCGGTCGGCCCCGGAAATGAGTGACGGGCCCCGCTACAGGGCCCGTCTCACAGCTCCCCCGGTTGGACTCGAACCAACAACCCTCCGGTTAACAGCCGAATGCTCTGCCAATTGAGCTACAGGGGATCGTGCGGGGATACGTTAGCAAGACCTTCTGCGGTTCACTAAATCCGGGGTTTCGAAACGGCCGTATGGCCCATGTCTCGCTACACCAGCCGCACTAGCGGTCCCCACCGCCCGCGCTGGGAGGCTCGCAGTTCGTCCGGAATGTCAGCAATGCACGGTGACCTCGTTGCGGACCGGCACGTAGCTGCTCCTGCCTGGCGGCCGCTCACTTGGAACGGATTTGTCGTCGCGGGCACCCGGAACGACAAGTACGCGCCAACTCATCGACCCGCGCGCGGACGGGACGCCGGCGGCAGTCACCGACGCCATTCGGGTCCGAGGGACCGTTGGTCGGCCGATGAACGGTCCTACCGGCCTGATCGACCCGGCTACCCGAGGCCGAGCTCCTCGGCGGCGGCGCGCAGGCCGAGCTCCGCGAGCCGACGCACCTCCGGGTCGTCGGGGTCGAGCCCTTCGTCGAGCTCGTAGGCCCAGGTGATCCCGCCGCTGCCGTCGGGCGCGCGGCGGCCGAGCACGAACAGTCCCTGCTTGCCCCGCACGATCACCCGGCGCTGCAGCACGACGGAGGCGGTCACACGCTCCCGGAGCATGGTGAGCAGCTTGCCCGGGTCGTCGAGGGTGAACTCGTGGACCGGCCGCGTCCGGCCGAACTCCCCGACCTCGTGCACGCGTAGCCGGTCCTCGTCGCGGGACCAGTCGGCGGACTGCACCTGCTCCCACGGGAGCGTGGTCACCTCGGCAGCGGGGCGCACGATGACCAGGGCCCTCCGGGTGCCGAGCAGCCAGCTGCCGTCGCGGGACCGGGTGGCAGCGAGCACCTTCTCGCCCCGGCCGAGGCCGGCGTACGCCATGACCTCCGCAGGCACGGCAAGGTCCCGCTCGAACAGCTTCCTCATGAGCTCGAGCCTACGAGACGGGCTGGTAGGCGCACGCGTCGGCAGCGTCGACCGCTTCCCCCGGCTCCGGAGTCGGTACGCCGATCGGCGACGCCGACTCCGACGGGCCCGGTGTGGTCGGCGGGCCGCCGTCCGCGGGCGGGGTCCGGTCGACGGGGCTGAGCGCCTTGTGCACCACCGACTGCATCCAGGCGAAGTCGGGGTCGCCGGGGAAGAACTGGTCCGAGGAGCGGAAGACCACCGAGCGGACGGACGCGTCCTTGACCTCGAGGGCCAGGTCGACAAACGCCGGCATCAGGTCCGAGGGGATGTCGGTCCGGACGATCTGCTTCCCGGTCGCGGCGAGATCCTGGTAGCGCCGCAGCAGCGTCAACGGCTGCGCCTCGTCGACGATCGCGTCGATCATGCAGCGCTGCCGCTCCATGCGCTGGTAGTCGTCGGAGCCGTAGCGACCGCGGGAGTACCAGAGCGCCTCGAAGCCGTCGAGCCGCTGGTCCGGTCCCGGCTGGAGGTAGCCGTCCGGAGCGATGCCGAGGTCGGTGTTGCCGCCGATCGGGATCGGCACGTTGATGTTGACGGTCACCCCGCCCATCGCATCGACGAGCTGGCGGAAGCCGAGCAGGTTCACGAGCACGTAGTAGTCGACCGGCACGCCCAGGCTCCCGGACACGGCCTGCTTCAGCGCGTCCGCACCCTCGTTGTCGGAACGGCCGAGGATGCCCGGGTGCAGGATCGGCACCTGCCCGTAGACGGCGTTGAGCAACCAGTTGGCCTCGTCGGTGTAGCCGGTGAACCCCTCCGGGTAGAGGTCGTGGAGCGGGCTGCCCACCGGGAACCGGGCCTTCTCCAGGTTGCGCGGCAGGCTGAACGTCACGGTGCGTCCGGTGCGGGTGTCGATGCTCGCCAGGATCATCGAGTCGGTGCGTACGCCGTCACGGTGCACGTTGCCGTCGCCGCCGAGCAGCAGCAGGTTCACCCGGTCGCGTCCGGCCCACGGGTCCTTCTCCGTGACGTTCTTGGGTGCCGTCGCGCTCTCGTTGTCCTCGAAGACCGTCTCGACCAGGTCGGCCTGCACCATGGCGTAGCGTGCGCCCATCAGCACCGGCGCGGCCACGCCCAGACAGAGCACCAGCACGAACAGTCCGCCCAGCACCGACTGGGTGCGGCTGGGGTGCGCCGGCCGAACGACGAGGTACGTCGTGGCCACGACGACCACCCACAACGCCAAGGCCCCTGCCAGCACCCCGGCGGCGACCTGGAGCCGGGCGGGGTCGAAGGCGACGTCGACCACCGCTCGCGGGTCGCGGGCCACCAGCCAGGCCATGGTGGCCGCGGCGCTCAACGACGGCAGCAGGACGACGAACCCGAGGTTCCAGCGCCGGGCCCACAGGTAGCCGGCCCCCGGCAGCAGCGCGCCGAGCAGCGTGACGCCGACCGTCCCGGCGAGGCCGCGTGCGCGGCGAGGCCCGGGTCGTGCCGCGCGGCGCGCCGGTGCGCGCCGGGGCGCAGGCGTCGTCGTACCCGTCATGTGTGTTGCCCTCCCGGGACAACATAGGGCCGCCCGTCGCCGCTGTCGCGGATGACGGCCACGTGTCACCGCTCAGGCGTTGTTGATCGCCTTCTCGCGCAGCATGCGCCGATGCTGCTCGAGCGCCACCAGCTCGCCGAACATCTTGTTGTAGTCCGCGGCGTGCTCCACCGGGTTGGTGCGCTGCAGGCGGGACTTCAGCTCGGTGATCCGGCGCATCGCCGTGACCTCCTGGAGCCGGTAGACGTGCGCGGCCACATAGGCACGGTCCGGCTCCTTGGCGGAGAGCACCGGCTCGACGGCCAGGGCGCCCAGGAGATGGGCGACCGGCCCGTCCTCGACGTTGTCGCGGAGCTTGGACACCCACACCTCGCCGGCGGCAGGCGCCGCGGTCGGGCCGCCGCAGGCGGTGACCGCGTCCCAGACCGCCCGGTAGGTCGGGTGGGTGAAGTCGTCGCCGTCCACGTCCTTGGTCACCGAGCCGACCACTCCGGGGTGCTGGACCACGAGCTTGAGCGTCTCGCGCTCGAGGGCGAAACGCGGGTCGCGCAGGTCGGGCAGCGGCCGGGCCTGCTGGGTCGGCGCGGGTGCGGCCTCCCCCGGGCCGCCCTGGCCGCCCTGGGGTGGGCGTCGCCGGTCGTCGGTCTTGGCCGGCCGGCCCGCGGCACGGCGCACCTCGGCGCGGGCCTCGTCGACGTCGACCCCGACCATGCCGGCCAGCTCGCGGGCGAACGCATCGACCTTCGAGCGGTCGCGGATGCTCGACACCAGCTTGGCCGCCTCGCGCAGCGCGTCGATCCGGCCGTCGGCCCGGTCGAGGTCGTAGCGGGACACGACGTTGCTGAGCACGAAGCGGTAGAGCGGGATCCGCCGGGCGACAAGCTCGCGGACGGCGGCGTCTCCCTTCTGCAGGCGGAGGTCACAGGGGTCGAGGCCGTCGGGCTCCACCGCGACGTAGGTCTGGCCGACGAACTGCTGGTCGCCGCCGAACGCCCGGAGCGCCGCCTTCTGGCCGGCGGCGTCGCCGTCGAAGGTGAAGATCACCTCGCCGCGGAACTCCTCGTGATCGTGCAGCAGCCGGCGCAGCACCCGGCCGTGGTCCTCGCCGAACGCGGTGCCGCAGGTGGCCACGGCGGTGGGCACGCCGGACAGGTGACATGCCATCACGTCGGTGTAGCCCTCGACGACGACGGCTTGGCTCGACCGGGCGATGTCGCGCCGGGCCAGGTCGATGCCGTAGAGCACGTGGCTCTTCTTGTAGATCGGGCTGTCGGGGGTGTTGAGGTACTTCGCCTCGATCCGGTCGTCGTCGAACAGCCGGCGGGCGCCGAAGCCGATGACGTCTCCGTTGGTCTCCCGGATCGGCCACAGCAGCCGGCCGCGGAACCGGTCGTAGTGGCCGGAGCGGCCCTGGGCGACGAGGCCGCCGGTGACGAGCTCCTCGTCCTTGAAGCCCTTCTGCCGCAGGTGCTTGTAGAGGGCGTCGCCGTCCCGCGGGGCGAAGCCGATCCCGAACGTCTCGGCCGCGTCCTTGTCGAAGCCCCGCTCGGACAGGAACTGCCGACCGGCAAGGGCGTCGGGAGTGGCCAGCGCGTCGACGTAGTAGGCCGCCGCGGCCTTGTGCGCCTCGAGCAGCCGCGGGCGCAGGTGGGTCTCGCGCTTCTCGGGGCGCCCCGTGCCGTCGGTCGTCTCGGTGTAGCGCAGCTGGACGCCGTACCGGACCGCGAGCCGCTCGACCGCCTCGGCGAACCCGAGACCGTCGATCTCCATCAGGAACTTGATGACGTCGCCGCCCTGCTGGCAGCCGAAGCAGTGGAAGAACCCGCGCGAGGGGGTGACGTGGAACGACGGGGACTTCTCGTCGTGGAAGGGGCACAGGCCCTTCTGGGAGCCACCGCCGGCGTTCTTGAGGGTGACGTAGTCGGAGACCACCTCGTCGATGCGGGCGCGTTCGCGGACGAGCGCGATGTCCTCGTCCTTGATCAGCCCTGCCACGTCGCCGAGTCTACGGGTCGGCCCGGCCGCTCATGGACCGGATCCACAGGTCTGCGCTGGGTCAGCTGAGCCGGGCGTGCCAGGCCAGCGCAGAGGCGTCGGTGAGCGAGGCGACCTGGTCAACGACCACCCGGAGCCGGGCGGCGTCGGAGCCGGCCTGCTCGAAGTCCGCCCGGTGCGCCGGCTGGAGCTCGGCGGGGCCGCGCACGACCAGCTGCGCGACCAGCTCGGTCATCACCTCGAGCTGCCGCTCCAGGATCGCGACCCGATCGTCGGCACGCATGACGTAGTGCGCCGCGATCCCCTTGAGAACACCGATCGCGAGCTCGGTCTCGGCCGGCACGACGAGGTCCGCGTCGTAGCGGCTCAACCGCCCGGTGCCGTAGGCCTCCCGGGTCGCGTCGCGCACGCTCGTGCAGAAGTTGCCGATCAGCGTGCTGGTGAGGTTCTTCAAGGCGGCGAGCGCGCCGCGGCTGCCGTCGTACGGACGCTCGGGCCACTGGCCGGTCGACTGCAGCCGACGCAGCGCCTCGTCGAGCTCGGCGTCCTCGGCGGCGGGGAGGTACCAGTCGCGGACGGTGCCCCACAGGGCAGTCCGCTCGCCCTCGTCGTCCAGCCGGGCCGTGTCGATCTTGCCGGCGACGATGCCGTCCTCCAGGTCGTGCACGGAGTAGGCGACGTCGTCCGCGAGGTCCATCACCTGCGCCTCGAGACAGCGACGGTCACCGTCGACCCCCTCGCGCAGCCAGCCGAACACGTCGAGGTCGTCGTCGTAGACCCCGAACTTGCGGACCGAGCGCAGGGTGCCGTCGGCGTGGGCACCGTAGGGCTCGCCCGAGCGGGTCCGTGGCCACGGGTACTTCGTGGAGGCGTCGAGGGTCGCCCGGGTGAGGTTGAGGCCCACGGAGCGGCCCGAGGCGTCCAGTGTCTTGGCCTCGAGCCGGGTGAGGATCCGCAGGGTCTGGGCGTTGCCCTCGAACCCGCCGCAGGAGCCGCTGACCTGGTCGAGCGCCCGCTCACCGTTGTGGCCGAAGGGCGGGTGTCCGAGGTCGTGGGCGAGCGCTGCCGTCTCGACGACGTCGGGGTCGCAGCCGAGGGTGTTGCCGAGGTCGCGGGCGACCTGGGCCACCTCGAGGCTGTGCGTGAGCCGGTTGCGGACGAAGTCGTCGGTCTGCGGCCCCACCACCTGGGTCTTCGCCGCGAGCCGGCGCAGGGCCGCGGAGTGGACGACACGGGCCCGGTCCCGCTCGAACGGGGTGCGCTCGGAGGACGCCGGCCGCTTGGGCGGATCGTCCACCCAGCGTGCACGTGCGTGCTCGTCGTACTGCTCCATCGACCCCATCGGGGCCGACCCTACTGCCGGACGCCGACAGTCACTGGCAGACGGTCGGTCAGAAGACCTTCACGTGCACGTGGTCGTAGTGGTTCGCGGTCGTCGAGCCGCGGTCCTCCATGTAGCGCCAGCCCTCGGAGGAGCGCTCCGAGGTCCAGATCTTCTGCGAGTAGATGATGTCGTAGAGCCCGAAGGTGCCGGCGTTGGCACGGAGGTACTCCGCGACCTGCCAGCCGGTCTCACCCGACACCATGATGTCGACGGCCTTGCCGTCGGAGTGCTCGCCGTCGCCGCGGTAGCCGCCGTAGGTGGTGATCGACGGGAACCGGGAACAGACCGCCTCGTAGACCGCCATCGCACCGGAGACGACCCCGGAAGGCGGAGCGGCGGTGCAGTCGCCGACGGGCAGGGCGGAGCCGTCCGTGGACTCCTCCTCCTCCACCTTCTCGGGCTTCGGCTTCTTGTTCGCGAGGTACTCGCCGCTGACCCAGTAGGCCTTGCGGTCGATGACGATCTCGGCGAAGCCCTTCTTCTCCTCGCCGGTGATCGCGAGCTTGGTCGCGAACGCGAGGACGTCGACGACCTTGGCCTTCTCGGAGGGCTCGGTGCGCACGTTGAGCGCGACCGTCGCGAACTTGAAGCCGATCGGCTCGGGCTTCTCCTTCAGCGTGACGCGCTCGGCGGCACGGGAGACGCTCTGCTGACGGTCCTCGAGGCGATCGGCGACGTCGACCGCGTTGGTGGGCTGCGAGATCTGGCTCGCCGCGACCTCGGAGGTCTTGATGTCGGCGGCGGCCACCGCGATCCCGACGACCGTGCCGGTGACGAGGGTGGCGGCCAGAGCCGGGGCCGTGAGGCGCGCCAGGCGTCGGCGCTGCGGGCGCTCGACAACTGCCTTGTGGCGTGCTGCGGTCAAGGGTGGATCACCAGCCAGGGGGTAGAGGACGTTCTGGCGTAAGTCAACGAGTGAAACACAGACCTTACGGCCCGACCGAACCGGATTAGACATTTACGCGGTGGTGTCAGCCTGTTTGCACGATTTCTCGTGGCGAGGATCACGTGCCCTCGCGCGTGACGAACGACCCTGGGCACCCCACCGGGACGCTCCTAGCGTGAAAGGTCCGGTACCAGATCGGGAGGCACACGATGGAGCTTCTGACGAGGACGGACCTCGACCGACTCACCCGGCCGGCAGACGGTGCCGGCACCCATGTCTCGCTGTTCCTGCCCACCCACCGTCTCGGTTCGGAGAACAGGACCGACCCCCTGCGCTGGAAGCACCTGGTGGCCGGCGCCGAGTCGGCCCTCGAGGCGCAGGGGCTGCGGCACAGCGAGATCGACCGGATTCTCGAGCCTGCCTGGGCGCTGCACGCGGACGCCCTGGCCTGGCAGCACATGAGCGACGGCCTGGCGATGTTCCTGCGGCCCGGGTGGAGCCGCAGCTACCGGGTCCCGGTGGACCTCCCTGAGATCGGCACCGTCGGAGAGCGCTTCTTCGTCGGTCCCGTGGCCGAGGTCCTCGCCACCGACGCTCCTTTCCTGGTGCTCGCGCTCAGCCAGCACCGGCTGCGCCTGTTCGAGGGCACCCGGCAGGAGATCGCGCAGCTCGACCTCCACGACGTCCCCACCGACCTGCGCGACCTGTTCGAGGCCCCCGAGCCCCGGTCGGACGCGATGGCCCGGTCGCTGTCCGCGCGCGGCGCCGGCGCGGTCTTCTACGGCCGGGGCGGAGCCGACCGAGACCTCAAGAAGGAGGAGCTGCACGCGTTCCTCCGGCAGGTGGCAGACGGGCTCGCCGCGCACCTCCGGGCCCGGGAGCAGCCGATGGTGCTCGTCGGGCTCGCCGAGACCGTGGCGGCGTACCGGTCACTGAACAGCTACCCGCACGTGCTCGACTCCGACGTCCGGACCAACCCCGACGCGATGTCGGCCGAGGCGCTGCATGCTGCCGCGTGGCCGGTCGTCGAGGAAGCCCTCGAGGCGCAGCGTGCCCGGGAGCTGGAGCGGCTCGCCGAGATGAGCGGCACCGGCCATGCAACGCAGTCGCCCGCGAAGGTCGCCGAGGCGGCGGAGCAGGGACGCGTCGCGGAGTTGTTCGTCGCCGCGAAGCCGTGGTGCGGGACGGAGCTGCCCGACGGCGGGACGGTCGTCCGGCTGGGCACCGAGGACTCGTTCGCGGCGTGCGAGCTGATCGACCGTGCGGTGGCCGACACCTTGACGCACGGCGGCGAGGTGCACCCGGTCCCGGCGGCGGAGGTCTCCCCCGGCCACGCGGTGGCCGCCACGCTCCGTTACTGAGCGGTCACCCGCCGGAGTGCATGTCCTCCGGCACTGCGCAGGTCGAGCCGTCGGTGTCGGAGAGCCACCCCTCGGGGAGTACGACGCGCCGCGGGCTGCCCTGTCGCCCGCGGGGCGAGCCGAGCTCGGAGACCGGGAACGGCTCGGTCGGGTCGAGCTCCGCGAGCAGCCCGTCCAGTGCGGCCAGCGACGACACCAGGCCGAGGCTCCGGCGGAGCTCGCCTCCGGCCCGGAATCCCTTGAGGTACCACGAGATGTGCTTGCGGAACTCCTTGCAGCCGCGCTCCTCGCCCATGTGGTGGCACAGCAGTTCGGCGTGCCGGCGCATCATCGCGGCCACCTCGCCCAGAGTCGGCAGCGTCGCGACGTCCTCCCCCGCGAACGCGGCGGCGAGGTCGCGGAAGATCCAAGGCCGGCCGAGACAGCCGCGGCCGACGACGACGCCGGCGGCTCCGGTCTGCTCGACCATGCGGACCGCGTCGGCGGCCTCCCAGATGTCGCCGTTGCCGAGCACCGGGATGTCGACGTGGGCGACCAGGTTGCCGATCGCCTCCCAGTCCGCCTCGCCGGAGTAGGCCTGGCTGACCGTGCGGCCGTGCAGGGCGATCGCCGCGCAGCCCGACTCCTGCGCGATCCGGCCGGCGTCGAGGTAGGTGAGGTGCTCGTCGTCGATGCCCTTGCGGGTCTTCATCGTGACGGGCACGCCGTACGGCTCGGTGGCCGTAACCGCCGCTTCGAGGATGTCGCCGAGGAGCCGGCGCTTCCACGGAAGGGCTCCCCCGCCGCCCTTCCGGGTGACCTTGGGCACCGGGCAGCCGAAGTTCAGGTCGATGTGCGCGACGCCGTACTCCGCGCAGAGGATCTCGGCTGCCTTGCCGACGTAGACCGGGTCGGTGCCGTAGAGCTGGACCGATCGGACGTCCTCGAGCTCGTCGAAGACCAGCATGGACATGGTGACTGCGTCGCGCTCGACGATCCCGCGGGAGGTGATCATCTCGCAGACGTAGAGGCCAGCGCCCTGCTCGCGGCACAGCCGGCGGTAGGCCGCGTTGGTGATGCCCGCCATCGGCGCGAGCACCACGGGGGTGTCCACGCGCACGGATCCCAGCACGAGCTCGCTGGGCAGGGCGGAAGTCATTGCCCCATTGTGAACGGGGTACGCCGACCGGCCCAAATCCGGAGCCCAGGGACCGGCTGGCTCGGTCAGTTCTTCTGGTTGCTCTTCTTGGACTTCTTCTTGTCCTTCTCGACCTTCGCCGGCTCGACCGTGCCGGTCCACTCGATCGGGTCGAAAGCCTGGTCGGGCCGGAAGCTCAGCGACTCGAGCGTGCCCTTGTCCGGCGAGAGGTAGACGAGGCAGGTCTCGACGGAGTCACCGGCCTTGAACTGCTTCGGCAGCGGCTGGGAGGGGCACTTCTTGAACTCGGTGGTGAAGTTCACCGGGGGCAGCAGCGTGTTGTCGCCGTTGACGCCCCACAACGGGATGGGCGCGCCGCCGACGTTCGACTCCCCGACGTTCTCGACGGTGACGTCGACGTAGAAGTAGTTCGCCTCGCGCTTGTAGGGGTCGTCGAGGACGAAGCCCTTGAAGTCGTCGATCGAGCCCTCGCGCGCCTTGGTCACCGTCATCTCGAGCAAGGTGCTGCGGATCTGGTCCGGCTCGAACGCCACCACGGCGGGGTCACCGAAGGACAGGTCGGTGCCCTGGGCGGTCACTTCCACGCCCTCCGGGACCGACACGTCCGCGGTGGGCGACTCCGTCGGGGACGCCGACACCGACGTCGAGGCGTCCGCCTCGGGCTCGGCGCCGCCTGAGCTGCAGCCGGCCAGGGCCAGGCCGGCGGCGGTCGCCAGGGCGACCAGGCGGGGCGCGGTCAGGACACGGGGGCTGCGGGAGTGGGACACGCCAACATTGTGCATGGCGCACCCCAGCATCCCTCGCAGCGCCCCGCCCATGACGCGGCAGCCCGCGATCAGGCTCCGAGGAGCCGCTCGGCGAAGTAGGACTTGACCTGGTCGAGCCCGATCCGCTCCTGCTTCATCGTGTCGCGCTCGCGGACCGTGACGGCGTTGTCCTCGAGGGTGTCGAAGTCGACGGTGACGCAGTACGGCGTGCCGATCTCGTCCTGACGGCGGTAGCGGCGCCCGATCGCACCCGCGTCGTCGAACTCGACGTTCCACAGCGTGCGCAGGTCGCGGGCGAGGCCCTGCGCCTTCGGCGACAGGTCGGCGTTGCGCGAAAGCGGCAGCACCGCGACCTTGACGGGCGCCAGGCGCGGGTCGAGGCGGAGCAGCGTGCGCTTGTCGACGCCACCCTTGGCGTTGGGGGCCTCGTCCTCGGCGTAGGCGTCGACGAGGAACGCCATCATCGACCTGTTCACGCCGGCTGCGGGCTCGATCACGTAGGGGGTGTAGCGCTCACCACTGGCCTGGTCGAAGTAGCTGAGGTCCTGGCCGGAGTGCTTGGCGTGGGTGGTGAGGTCGAAGTCGGTGCGGTTCGCGATGCCCTCGAGCTCGCCCCACTCCGAGCCCTGGAACTGGAAGCGGTACTCGATGTCGACGGTGCGCTTGGCGTAGTGCGAGAGCTTCTCGTGCGGGTGCTCGTAGTGACGCAGGTTGTCGCGGTTGATGCCGAGGTCGACGTACCAGTCGGTCCGAAGGTCGATCCAGGTCTGGTGCCAGCTCTCGTCCTCGCCCGGCTTGACGAAGAACTCCATCTCCATCTGCTCGAACTCGCGGGTGCGGAAGATGAAGTTTCCGGGGGTGATCTCGTTGCGGAACGACTTGCCGATCTGGCCGATGCCGAACGGCGGCTTGCGTCGCGACGAGTTCACGACGTTGGAGAAGTTCACGAAGATGCCCTGGGCGGTCTCCGGGCGGAGGTAGTGCAGGCCCTCCTCGGACTCGACCGGGCCGAGGAACGTCTTGAGCAGGCCGTTGAACATCCGCGGCTCGGTCCAGGCGTTCTTGGTGCCGCAGTTGGGGCACGCGATGAGCGCCATGTCGACATCATCAGGATTGACGTCGTTGCCCTTGCCGGCCTGCTTCTCGGCGTAGGACTCCTGCAGGTGGTCCTGGCGGAAGCGCTTGTGGCAGGACTGGCACTCGATCAGCGGGTCGACGAAGGCAGCCAGGTGGCCGGACGCCTCCCACACCTTGGTGGGCAGGATGACCGAGGAGTCCAGGCCGACGACGTCGTCACGGGACTGCACCATCGAGCGCCACCACTGGCGCTTGATGTTCTCCTTCAGCTCGACGCCGAGCGGTCCGTAGTCCCAGGCCGACCGGGTGCCGCCGTAGATCTCGCCGCAGGGGTAGACGAACCCCCGGCGCTTGCAGAGAGAGACGACGTTGTCGATGGCGGAGGAGGACTTGGCAGACACGGGAATCGGGCTCCATCAATTGACTGCACCGGCTGGCTGACGGTGATGCGTCAGGGTATCGCTCGCCGTCAATCGACTTCGCGGCCACCCAGCACCCGCGGGACCGCCTCGTTGAGGGCGTCCTCGCCGACCAGCTCGTAGGCCGACGGCTCGTCGATCGCCTGCGACAGCAGGGGCACCGCGGTGACCTTGACGTCGTACGCCGACAGCGCCCGCCGGTAGCTGCCGACGTTGGCCCACCGCGTGGTGAGCACCCACAGCTCCGGGTCGTCGACGTTGCGACCGACCGAGCCGTCGACGTAGCCGGGGCGCGCGGCCAGCGCCTCGTGCGCCGCGAGGACGCGCGCGCGGAAGCCCTCGCCGTCCGACCTCGGCCACCCGGAACCTGTTCACCACGATCACGCGCGAAGCCTACGCTGCAGGGTCGCAATTTGAAAATGGTTGTCATTTCGGTTGAGAATGGTTGTCATGAGGCTCCTCCCCCGTCCTGCCGCCCTGCTCGGGCTCGCCGTGGCCGCACCTCTCCTGGCCGCGTGCGGCGATGCCGGCGACAGACGCCGGGACGCAGGTGGTCGCGTCGTTCTACCCGCTGGAGTACGTCGCCTCCCGGATCGCCGGGGAGCACGCCGACGTGGAGAGCCTGGCCTCCCCCGGCGTCGAGCCGCACGACCTCGAGCTGACCATCCAGCAGACCGCCGCGATCGCCGACGCGGACGTGGTCGTCTACTCGCGCGGGCTCCAGCCGGCCGTCGACGACACCGTGGACGAGAACGCCGAGGGTCGCGTCGTCGACGCCGCGGACGAGGCCGGCCTGATCCGGACCGCGGACGGGCAGGACGACCCGCACTTCTGGCTCGACCCGAACCGGCTGGCGAGCGTCGCGGTCGCCGTGAAGCGGCAGCTGGTCGAGGAGGACCCCGACAACGCGGGGGCCTACGAGGCCAACCTGACGTCGCTCAAGAACGACCTGCGACGACCTCGACGCCGACTTCGAGAAGGGCCTGCGCGACTGCGCAGCGCCGCACCGTCGTGGTCAGCCACGACGCGTTCGGCTACCTCGGCGCCCGCTACGACCTCGACCTCCAGGCGATCAACGGCATCTCCCCCGACGCCGAGCCGTCGCCCGCGCACCTGCGCGAGCTGTCCGACCTGATCGAGTCCGAGGGCATCACCACGGTGTTCTCCGAGACCCTCGCCAGCCCGGCGATGGCGGACACGCTGGCCTCCGACCTCGGCCTGGAGACCGCCGTCCTCGACCCGATCGAGGGTCTGGGTGACGACACCGCCGACGAGGACTACCTTTCGCTGATGCGCGCGAACCTCGCCGCCCTCCAGGAAGCGAACGGCTGCCGATGACCGTCGAGCAGGTCGTCTCCGTCCACGACGTCTCCGTCCAGCTCGGCGGCCGACCGATCCTGCGCGGGATCGACCTGACCATCGACGCCGGCGAGGTCGTCACGATCCTGGGCGCCAACGGCTCCGGCAAGTCGACGCTCGTGCGCGCCGTCCTCGGGCTGGTGCCGACCTCCCGGGGCGAGGTCCGCCTCTTCGGCACGCCCCGCGGCGACTTCCGCGACTGGCACCGCCTCGGGTTCGTCCCGCAGCGCGCCACCGCCGCCGCGGGTGTCCCGGCGACCGTCACGGAGGTCGTCACCGCCGGCCGGCTCGCCCGCCGTACGCCGTTCCTGCCCCTCGGCCGGGCGGACAAGGCCGCCGTACGCACGGCCATCGAGGCCGTCGGGCTGACCGACAAGGCCGGCGACGGCGTCGCCACGCTCTCGGGCGGCCAGCAGCAGCGCGCCCTCATCGCCCGCGCGCTGGCCGGCGAACCGGACCTGCTCGTCCTGGACGAGCCCACCGCCGGCGTGGACCTCGAGAGCCAGCAGGCCTTCGCCGACGCGCTGCGCGGGCTCGTCGACCGCGGGGCGACCGTGGTCCTCGTCGCGCACGAGCTCGGTCCGATGGCGGACCTCGTCGACCGGGCGGTCGTGATGCGAGACGGCCGGGTGGCGTACGACGGCCCTCCACTCGCCTCGTTCACCGAGGCCGACCACCACGGTCACCACCACCCCGACCTGGCCCGGCCGACCGGACCGTACTCCCCCGGCGTCGCCTCGCCGCTGGACGGCCACGCCCCCGGAGGTGACGAGCGATGAGCATCCTGCTCCACGACTTCATGCTGAGGATCCTGCTCGGCGCGCTGTTCACCGGCCTGGCCGCGCCGGCCGTCGGCACCTACCTCGTGCAGCGCCGGCTCGCGCTGATGGGCGACGGGATCGGCCACATCGCGGTGACCGGCGTCGCCCTCGGGCTGCTCACCGGGTGGGCCCCGACGCTCACTGCGGTCATCGTCGCGATCGTCGGCGCCGTCGTGATCGAGACGATCCGCGCCCAGGGCCGCACCAGCGGCGACGTCGCCCTGGCGCTGGTGTTCTACGGCGGCATCGCCGGCGGCTTGCTGATCACCGGCCTGGCCAACAAGAGCGCGAACACGCTCAACCAGTTCCTCTTCGGCTCGATCGGCTCCATCTCCGCCACCGACGTGTGGGTCACCGCCGGGCTCGCCGCCGTGGTCCTGGCCGTCACTCTCGGCCTCGCCCCACAGCTGTTCGGCGTCGCGCAGGACGAGGAGTTCGCCCGGGTCGCCGGCCTCAACGTGCGCTTCTACAACCTGCTCGTGTCCGTGATGGCGGCCGTCACGGTCACGGTGGCGATGCGCACCGTCGGCCTGCTGCTGGTCAGCGCGCTGATGGTCGTCCCGGTGGCCACCGCCCAGCAGGTGACGCGCGGCTTCCGGGCCACGCTGCTGCTCGCGATGGCCCTCGGCACCGTCGCCTCGCTGGGCGGCGTGACCGTCTCGGCATTCGTGAAGGTGCCCCCGGGAGCGACGATCGTGCTGCTGTCCCTGGCCGGATTCACGCTGGCCTACCCGGTCGGGATGTGGCTGCGTCGCCGGCGCCGCCTCGCGATGCCGTTCGAGGAGCAGCCGGCCGGCTTCCCCCTGGACACCGGGCACCTCGCCGTGCCGGAGGACCACAGCCACGAGCACGGGCCGGCCTGCGGGCATCCGGCGGTCCCGCACGGCGACCACGTCGACTACGTCCACGACGGGCACCGGCACGCCCCCCACGGGAGCCACTATGACGAGCACTGACCCCCAGCTCCCCGCGGGCACCCGGCCCACCCGGCAGCGCCGGGCGGTCGCGGCGGTGATGCAGTCCTTCGACGACTTCCGCAGCGCCCAGGACATCCACGACCTGCTGCGCAAGGCGGGCGAGAACGTCGGGCTGTCCACGGTCTACCGGACGCTGCAGGCGCTCGCCGACGGCGGCGAGGTCGACATGCTGCGCACCGAGGACGGCGAGGCGGTCTACCGGCGGTGCAGCACCAGCCACCACCACCACCTGGTCTGTCGCACCTGCGGACGCACCGTCGAGGTGGAGGGCCCGACCGTCGAGCGGTGGGCCGACGCCATCGCCGGCGAGCACGGCTTCCGCGAGGTGAGCCACACGCTCGAGATCTTCGGGACCTGCCCCTCCTGCTGACTCAACCTTCTCGCGCCCCGGCCGTAGATCAGGTATGCAGATGGTCAGCACCGACACGAGGGGGAGCGTGGACGAGGACCGGTTCGGCGACGTGTTCTTCGCCCATGCCGCGCGCCTGGTCCGGCTCGCCGCGCTGCTCGGCGACGACGACCCCGAGGACGTCGTGCAGGAGGCGTTCTGCAAGCTGTACGACGCCCGCACGCGCCTCCGCGGCCCGAACCCCGTCCCCTACCTGAACCGGATCGTCGTCAACGAGGTCCGGGACCGGCACCGCCGGCGCGGGGTGGCCCGCCGTGACGCGCACCTGCTCGTCGCCGCCGACGTCGCGCCGACCGGCCTCGACACCGGGGACCGTGAGGCCGTCCTCGAGGCGCTGGCCGCACTGCCGCAGCGCCAGCGCGAGGCGCTCGTGCTGCGCTACTGGCTCGACCTGCCGCTCGCCGAGATCGCCGAGGTCATGGGCGTCCGGGTGGGCACGGTCAAGTCGCAGATCTCCCGCGGTCTCGACCAGCTGCAGGCAGTTCTCGACGACCCCACGGAGGCCCGGCGATGAGGATCGAGGAACGGCTCACCCGAGCCCTGCACGACGAGGCTGACGCGCGCGACGTGGACGTCCAGGACCTGTACGCCGCCACCCGCGACCGGCTCGGCGCCACCTCACCGGTCCGGCGCCGGCACGGCTGGGTGCGCCCGGCACTCGCGGCCGCCTCGGTGCTCGCCGTCGCCGCGACCGGCGTCGCGGGCACGTTGTTGATGTTCGACGGGGTCCCCGGTGGCGATCCGGCCACAGAGGCGACCGGGGGCGTGGACGACACGTTCAGCTGCCCGGCCCAGCACACCATCCGGTTCGGTCCCGGCAACGAGGACGACTCGTTCCTGCCCGCCCTCGACCGCGACCGCCGCCCCGCCGGCGACGCCGTCGGAGCGCCGCGCCACGAGGTGGTCGACGAGGGCGGCGTCACCCTGCTGCGCCTGGGCAACGCCGACGGCTCGCTCGCCAGCGTCAGCACCTTCCGCCCGGACGGGGACGACTGGCGGCGGATCGAGGCGACGGTCTGCACCAGCGACACCGGCAACCTGGTCCCGGTGCCGGGAGCCGACCGGCTCGGCGACCACGAGGGCCTCGGCAGCAACGAGGACCAGTTCACGGCGGCCGACTTCCCGGCCGGCTCGGTGCGGGTCGACGACCGCGCCTCCTACGACGTGGCCGGCCTGGCCCGGCGCCGCTCGATCTGGGCGGAGCCCTGTGGCCGCGGGGTCTGCCTGACGGCCGGCACGAAGAAGACCACGATCACCACCGGCCGGGTCCGACCCGATCCGTTCCGGCCCGAGGACCGGACCTCCCAGCTGGCCGACCCGGACGACATGGTGGGGAAGGAGTCGGCGTACCGGCTCTTCGCGGTCTACGACCGCGACGGCGAGCTGAGCCGCGTCTCCTGGGACGCGAAGGACGGGCAGATCACCTGGGTCGAGCCGGTGTCCGGCGGCGGCTGGCCCGGGCAGCTGTTCCTGGTCCTCGCGCCCACCGGGGACTTCGGCGTGCTGACCGTCCATCCGAGGCAGGGCGAGGCCCGCAACTTCAGCGCCGACCAGATCCGCGACTGAACAGGGACAGCCGCGGATCGGTCAGGGCGCTACGGGTTCGGCACCCGCATCAGCAGCATCTGGCCCTGCTCCTGGGTCGGGGTCGGGCCACCCGGGAAAGCAGGCTCCCCGACCGCCTTGTCCCAGCCGTGCGCCTGGACGTTGATCAGGAAGGCACCGGGTCCGAAGGAGTCCGAGGCGTCGACGATGCCCGAGGTCTCCCAGTCACCCAGCACCTGCGTCGCCGTGCTGGAGGACTGGTCGATCTCGGCGACCACGGTCCTCGCGCCGGTCGTCAGGTCGATGCGCCACACCCGGGCGTTGGTCATGCCCTTGTTGTGGCTGCCCGGGTCCTCGGTCACGTAGATGGCGTTGCTGGTCGTCTCCACGTTGTCGGGGTTGTGCACCTCCGTCGGATTGTTGTAGCCGCCGAGGTCGAAGTTCGCCAGGATCCGCAGGGTGGCGCCCTCGGTCGGGTCCTCGCCGAGCGTCATCTTGAAGATCCGTCCGTTCGGGTAGGCACCGCGCGTCGAGGACGACCCACGCGCCAGCCGCCCGGTCGTCGCGTCCGGGACCGCCCGCGGCTCACCCGTGTCGGCGAAGTAGAGGACGCGGTCGTTGTTGCGGTCGTAGGCGAGGTCCTCGATCCGGATGAACTGGAAGACGTTGTTCGCGTTGCTCCACTGCTCGAGCACCCACTGCGGCCCGTCCGGGATCGCCGAGCTGGGGGGTGCCGCGTAGCCGAAGTCGGCAGCCTTGACGTCGCTGCCGTCCGCGCGCTTGCCGGTCGCGATCGCGCGCGGCACCTCGATGAACGAGCCCGGGACGGTCATCCCGGCGGTGACGTCCCCGTAGTCGTTCACGGCAGACTGGTCGGCCTTGAAGGCCCAGAGCGCGCCCTTGTCCTCCCACACGTCCTCGCCGCTGTCGGCGGTGTAGAGGAAGAGCTGTGAGGAGGGGGCGTCGAAGGTGTCGTCGCCGGAGAGCACGACCGGATGGCCGTAGCCGCGCATGGCGAGCGCGTTCTCATGGTTGTGCCGACCCATCCCGTAGATGCTGCGGTAGTCCCCCGACTTCGGGTCGTAGGCGACCACCACGCCGGCCTGCTCGGCACCGGGCGTGTCCACGGTGAGGCCCGGCTGCCAGGAGTTCTCCTGGCGCAGGACGATGTCGCGGGCCTCCTCGACGGTGAACAGGGTCTCCCGGTCGAACCCCTCAGCTGGGCCTGCGAGGAAGTTGGAGCAGAACCGCTGGTAGCCCGCCGACGACGGGATGACGTACCTGCCGCGGACCACGCCTGCTCCGTGGGTGGTCAGCCGGATCTCGCTGAGCATGGCGTTGCGGTGGTCCGCCCGGGTCGCCGGGAACGGCACCTTCGAGGTCTCGTGGTTGACGAGGACGTCGACGGTGCCGCGACCGTTCGTGCGGGACACCGCGATGCCGTCCGGCAGCGCCTCGAAGGTGTAGCCCGCGACGGACTCCCCGACCGTGATGATCGGCTGGACCTCGGTGCCGCCGACTCCGGCGAGCATCGAGGGCGCGTCGGTGCGGAACCCACCCTCCCCGGGTCCCTCGTGCTCGGCGAGCGCGGGCTGGGCGCCCACCAAGCCGAGGGCGCTGACGGCGGCGATGACCGAGACGGACTGTCGTGACCTCATGGACGAATCCCTTCTTCTGTTCTGACCGAGGCCACTTCAGCACATCCGGGACTACCAGGGATCCAGCAAATGGCGCAGTCAGGCGCTGCCGTAGCGACGGTCCCGGCGGGCATAGGTGTCCACGGCCTGCCAGAGGTGGCGCCGGTCGACGTCGGGCCAGAGCACGTCGGTGAAGACCAGCTCGGAGTACGCCGCCTGCCACAGCATGAAGTTGCTCAGCCGCTGCTCCCCCGAGGTCCGCCACACCAGGTCAGCGTCGGCGAGCTCGGGGACGTAGAGGTGCTTGGCGAAGACCTTCTCGTCGACCTTCTCGGGGTCGAGTCGGCCCGCGGCGACCTCGCGCGCGATGGACCGGGCGGCATCGGCGACCTCGGCGCGGCCGCCGTAGTTCACGCACATCGTCAGCGTCAGGACGTCGTTGTCCTTGGTCAGCTCCTCGGCGACCTGGAGCTCCTTGATCACCGACTTCCACAGCCGCGGGGAGCGACCGGCCCAGCGCACCCGGACGCCGAGCTCGTGCATCTCGTCGCGGCGGCGGCGGATCACGTCGCGGTTGAAGCCCATCAGGAACCGCACCTCGTCGGGGCTGCGGCTCCAGTTCTCGGTGGAGAAGGCGTAGGCGGAGATCGCCTTCACGCCGATCTCGATGGCGCCCTCGACCACGTCGAAGAGCGAGTGCTCGCCCTGCTCGTGGCCGGCGGTCCTCGGCAGACCCCGCTCCTTGGCCCAGCGGCCGTTGCCGTCCATCACGACCGCGACGTGGCGCGGGACCAGCTCAGCGGGGATCTCAGGCGGCCTGGCACCCGACGGATGTGGCGTCGGCGGGCGCACCTCCCGACGTCTCCCGGTCCGCTTCACACACCCTCCTCGGCGTATCGCCCCATATGCTTCATCCAACACCACAGGTGCATTCACTGGGAGGGGCACTCTGATGGACAGCGCGAACCGGAAGATCGAGCAGCAGATGACTGTGCTGCTGCGGCGAGGGCAGCGCATCCACCTGTCCACGGCGGCCGGCGGAATGACCCTCGAGAGGTCGGCGTACGGCATCTTGTGCCAGCTCGCGGACGAGGGACCGCAGCGGCTCGGCACGCTGGCGACGGCCTTCGGCCTCGACCCGTCGACGATCACGCGCCAGGTGAAGGCGCTCGAGGACGCGGGCCTGGCCGCACGGACTCCGGACACCACCGACCGCCGCGCCTCGATCCTCGACCTCACCGAGGAGGGCAGCAACGTGCTGGCCAGCACGCGTCTGCACCGCCGCACGCGTCTCTACGAGGCGATGTCCGACTGGTCGCTCGAGGACCGCACCGAGTTCGGCCGGCTGCTGGAGCAGTTCAACGCCTCGGTCGACAAGCTGCTCGAGGAGAGCCCGAGCTAGGGCTCGCTCAGCGCTCCACGTGCGAGAGCGACTTGAGGCCACGCTCGAGGTGCCAGGCGAGGTACGCCGACACCAGGCTGGTCGCCTCCTTGCGGTGCCGGGGGTCGCTGGCCTCGACGATCTCCCAGTCGCCGGCGAGCAGCGCGCCGAGCAGCGCGACCGTCTCCAGGGCGGGGCTCGCGGTGCCCGGGACGCGGCAGGTGCTGCACAGCATCCCGCCCGATGCCGGGCTGAACGCCCGGTGCGGCCCCTCGAGCCCGCAGCGCGCGCAGGCCTCGAACGACGGCGCGTAGCCGGCGACCGACAGCGACCGGAGCAGGAACGAGTCGAGCACCTGGCTCGCCGGCCGGCCCGTCTCGCACATCGCCCGCAGCGCGCCCACGAGCAGGAGGAACTGCTGCAGCGCGGGCTCCTTGTCCTCGATGACGAGCCGCTCGGCGGTCTCGAGCATCACCGTGCCGGCGGTGTAGAGCTCGTAGCTCGCGCCCATCCGGCCGGCGAACGGGCTGAGCGTCTCGGCCTGGGTCACCACGTCGAGCGAGCGGCCCTCGGCGAGCTGGAGGTCGACATGGGTGAACGGCTCGAGCCGCGACCCGAAACGTGAGCTGGTGCGGCGTACCCCCTTGGCCACCGCCCGCACCCGGCCGCTGTTGCGGGTCAGCAGCGTGATGATGCGGTCCGCCTCACCCAGCTTCTGGGTGCGCAGCACGATCGCCTCGTCACGGTAGAGCCCCACGCGACCATTCTCCCCCGTCGCGCCAGCCGGCCGCGCACCGACGGGCCGAACCGCTCCCCTCGGGTCCGGCCAGCGCCGAACGCGCATCGACTCGCCGAACTCCCGGGGCACCCCGGCGCTTGGGCGGCGCGTCGGCCGGACGCTGGGTGCTGGTTGCGTCCGGCTGCGGCCGCCGCGGCCAAGCCCTCTGACGCGCCGCGGACCCTCCGCCCCGGCATCGCCAGGCGCTGACCGGGCGTAGCTCAACAGGCAGGTTCGCTCGGTGGGCCGATCGGCTACGCGGGGCGGGACGCCGCGAGGCGCAATCCTGCCTGTTCAGATGCGGCCGGTCAGGGGCGGGCGGTGCGGCGGCGACGGGTGCCGGCGCGCCAGCACTCGGACACGAAGGCGACGGCCTCGGCGTTCAGGCGCTCCGGCCGCAGCCGCCACTCGAGGATGCCGCGGGCGGCGACGAACCGGGAGTTCGGCAGCTCCCCGGCCAGCATCTGGGCGTCGTTCCAGGGGTGGATCGGGTCACGGGGGTGGCCGACCACCAGCGCCGGCGCCTTGATCTGCTTGCGGCGGCGGCTCGGCGGGGCGACCCGGCCGAAGAAGATGCCGTGCATGGCGGCGGCCATCGGGGCGGGCTGCTGGTTGAGGGTGTCGAGGCCGACGCCGATCCAGAACGGCACGATCCCGCGCGGCACCATCCGGGACAGCTTGCTGATCGCGGTGATGCCGAAGGGGAAGAACCGCGCGATGAACATCGGCGGGCCGAAGGCGAGCAGGCCGGCTTCCAGGGCGTTGTCGAGGACCGGCATCTCCAGGATCAGGCCGCGAACCCGGTCCGGCGCGATGTCGGCGACCTCGAGGCCGACGTTGGCGCCCAGCGACGTGCCACCGACGACCGCCTGCGCGGCGCCGAGGTGGTCGAGCAGTGCGACGACCTGCTCACCGAAGGCGGTCATCGAGTACTCCTTCGGGTCCACCGGGCGGTCCGAACGCCCGTGCCCGAGGAGGTCGACCGTGACCACGTGGAAGCCCTCGGACGCGATCGCCCGCGCCAGCGGCTGGTGCATCCTGCGCGGCATCAGCTGCCCGTGGATCAGGACCACCCACTTGTCGCCACCGCCGTAGTCGGTGTACTCGACCCGGTCGTGGTCGATGAAGAACTGCCCGATGTGCTCCGACACCAGCATGGCGACGTCCTCTTCTCTGCGCGGGAGGTCAGGCTATTACCGCGGCCGGTGGGCCGTGAACCGGACCACCTGCTGGAAGGTCGGTCGGTTCTGCCAGTCGATCGGCCGGACCCCGACCGTGCCCGCCGTGCTGCTGCGGATGAAGTCGATGCTCTTGTCGTAGGTCAGGTCCCGCACGCTCGCGACCTCCTGCTCCGCCAGGGCCCGCTTGACCGCCCCGGCCAGCGACGCGCGCAGCGTGGCGCGGCAGTCCTTCAGCACGCCCCGCCCGCAGTAGGCCCAGGTGTAGGGGTCGGCGGTGCGCCGGCCGAGCAACGTGCGCAGGTCCTTGTTGACGTAGCCGTACCAGGCGACCGCGTTCCAGGCCGACCCGACGCCGAGCCGCGGGTGGTCGTCGAGGAACTGGGGCAGCTTCCGGGTCCGCTTCGGGCCGAGCCGGTCCGCGAGCACGTCGTACGCGACGGACTCCTTGCCGCTCTCCCACCACTCGTCGAACAGCGCGATCGCCTGCTCGTGCGCGTAGTGACCGTCGCGGTCGCGGTCCACGCGCTGCGCACCGGCCTCGAGCCACGCGGTCAGCACCTTGCGGGCCGGCTTGGTGGCCGGGTCCTTGCCGATCACCTTCAGCAGCCACGGCAGCGTGTAGCGCGCCCGTGAGTCCTCGGTGGCGGCCTCCGACATCACCCCGGTGACCGCGGCGACGTCGACCTTGGCGCCACCCCGGACCTCACGCTTGAGGCCGTCCTCGAGCGCCAGCGAGCGGTAGACCGAGCCGTAGCCCCACACGTCGTCGGCGGCGGCGAAGCCGGGCGCGGTCTTGTTGTTCCAGCTGACCAGGTAGCCGTGCTCGGGGTTGGTCTCACGAGGGTGCCGCTTGAACGGCAGCCAGCCGCGCCAGTCGTACGCCGCGTCGCCCCAGCGCGGGAGGTCGTAGTCGACGCCCTTCGCCCGCTTCGGGAGCAGGCCGGAGGAGAAGTAGGAGATGTCCCGGTCGTCGGCGTAGAACCAGTTGAAGGTGTAGTCGATCGCCGACACAGCCTGCTGGAACGAGTCGGCGTCGTGGACGAAGCCGGGGTCGTTGAGCCGCGCGAACCCGACCGCCGAGTCGACCTCGTGGCCGTAGGTGGCGCGCTGGTGCACGAGGGCGACGGGCACGCCGTCGACGGTCGTGCGCTTCTGGACGAGCCCGTGGTGGGTCCGCAGGACCAGGAAGGTGTGCGTGGCCGGCGGCTCCTGCGAGCCCGCGCCCGGCAGGGTGGTCTCGGTGTGCTCGAACCGCTCCATCGGCGTGCAGGTGCCGTTGCGCAGGTAGCCCTCCGACTCGACGGTGGGCTTGCCGCCGTCGACGTTGCAGAGCCGCTCGACGACGGTGTCGACGAGGTCGTTCGAGGCGCTGGTGGCCGACCAGGCGTAGTCCTCGCCGCGGCCGAGCTGGACGATCAGGTTGGTCCCGGCGAACGAGACGCCTCGTGCCTTGATCCCCGGCCCGACCAGCACCTGCTCGGTCAGCAGCTGCGGGGTGAAGTAGCCGGTCTGCGGGCCGAACACCGTGATCGGCTTCCCGGAGGTGGTGTGCTTGCCGCCGACCAGCAGCGCGTTGCTCATGCCGTGCTGGACCAGCGGGAGCTCGATGCTGCCGCCGGGCAGGTCCATCGAGGCGCCCGCGTCCGCGTCGGCCGACTGCTCGCTGTCCAGGCTGCCGCCGCTGCCGGGCGCCGTCGCGCCGCCGATGTCGGGAAGGGCCACGCCCGGCCGGCGCGGCTTGACCCCGCCGCCGCCGTACGGCGCCCGGATGCTCGAGCTGGTCGGGGCGTCCTCGTCGTTCTTGTGGCGCAGGTCGTTGTAGAGCTCCGTGCCCTTCTCCATGCCGTAACGCTTCACCAGGCGCTGCAGCCAGATCGCGTTGTCGGCCTCTCGGCCGCCGCCCTTGCCGAAGATGCCGCCGACGAGCGAGGCGACGTAGACGACGTCGGCCCGGGTCCACGGCTCCGGAGTCTTCTGCAGGAAGGCGTACTCCGCCGGGCACTCCTGGCCAGTGGGCAGTCCGCCGGGGCACATCTCGTCCTGGGCGGCGTTGATGCCGGCGATGTAGGCGTCGACCGCGCGCGCGAGCTTCTCCCCCTCCTCGCCGTAGCGCTTCGCGATCTCGCCGATCTGGGCCTGCGCCTCCTCCTCGGTGTAGTACGCCGAGGCGAGCTGCTTGCGATCCATCGCGAGGTTGCCCTCGGTGCCGCCGGCGAACTCCGCGAGCCGGGCCTGGCCGGAGTGGCGCAGGGCGTCCATCAGGAACATCCGGTCCCGGGTCGCGGCGTAGCCGGCTCCGAACATGACGTCGTCGTACGTCGCCCCGGTCACGTAGGGGACCCCGAACTGGTCCCACTTCACGTCCACGCCCTCCTTCGGCGAGGCCTCGCTCACGACCTGCTCGGGGGTGAACGAGGAACGCTTGTAGAGCGTGTCGAGGTCGGCCTCCGTGAGCGTCTCCGGGTCGTGCCGGGTGAGCGCGTCGTACATCTCGAGCTGGTTCGCGAAGTTCTCCGGCGTGGTGCCGGTCGCCTCGAGGCCGGGCCCGACCTGGAGCAGGTCGGTCGCGGTCACGGTGCCGGACTGGCCGGGCGGGAGGACGTTCCACACGGTGCCGTAGGGGTCGGGCTCGGCCGCACCCACAGCGGCCGGGGCCGTTGCCGCGAGCCCTCCGGTGAACAGGGCAAGTCCGGTCAGGGCGGCGGTGGCCAGCCCGGCTCGGGTACGGCGCATGGAGGTGCTCCTCGCTAGAACGTGTTCTCACCGACCCCAACGACCCGGACCGCCAGGTGTTACGCCGGTCACTCCCCCGGGCCGATAACCCGGATGCGGATCCGGACGTCGAATGACATGCTCCGCCGTGTGAACGACGCCCTGCTCAAGACCCTCGAGACCTACTACGACGCGGCACCGCGCCCCTCGGCGGACACCGAGGAGGTCGGGCCGTTCACCCTCTTCGTCCGCACGGATCCCGAGGGCTGGCCCTACTACGCCCGGCCGCGGCTGGGCCTCTCCGTCGACATCACCGTGGACGACGTGGCCGCGGTGCTCGCGCGCCAGGAGGAGCTCGGCCAGCCGAAGAGCCTGGAGTGGGTGCACGAGACGACCCCGTCGCTGCGTGACGCCGCCCGTGCCGCCGGCCTCTCCGTGCACGAGTGCGTCCTGATGCACCTGCCCGCCGAGGGCAAGGGCCTGGACGTGTCCTCGCCCGTGAAGGTGCTCGCATCCGACGACGCCGACCTGCCGCTGGTGACCGCGGCGATCCACGCCGGCTTCGAGGGCACCGACGAGGTGCAGGCGAAGCCGGCCCCGCACCAGAAGCAGCTGATCGAGCGCGACCTGCTCGCCGTCGTCGGCGCGTACGACGAGCAGGGGCACGTCGTGGGCGGTGGCTCGCACGGCCCGCGGGGTGACACGACCGAGCTGGCCGGGATCGCCGTGCTCCCGCGGGCCCGCCGGCAAGGGGTCGGCGCCGCGATCACGGCGGCTCTCGTCGCCGACGCGCGCCGCCGTGGCATCGGCACGGTGTTCCTCTCCGCCGGGGACGACGCCGTGGCGCGGGTCTACGAGCGCGTCGGCTTCGTCCGGGTCGGCACGGCCTGCGTCGCCGAGGAGGTGTCCCCGTGAGCCGGGTGACGGTGCGCCAGACCACCGAGGACGACTGGCAGACGTGGCGTGATCTCCGGTTGCGTGCCCTGAAGGACACCCCGACGGCCTTCGGCTCGACGTTCGAGCGAGAGACAGCCTTCACCGAGGTCGAGTGGCGCGACCGGACGGGTGGCCTGGCCAACGCGGTGGCGCTCGGCAACGGATCGGCCGGTCCGTCGCTCCTCGCGTTCGTGGACGAGGTCGCAGTTGGCATGGGCGGCGGGTTCCGCGACCTGCCCGGCTGGCTGCACGTCGTCGCGATGTGGACCGAACCGGCCTGGCGCGGGCACGGGGCGGGCAGCGCGGTGCTCGAGCACCTGAAGGCGTGGTCGGCCGCCGCAGGGTTGCGTGTCCACCTCGACGTCGAGACCAGCAACCAGGGCGCCCGGCGGCTCTACGAGCGGGCCGGCTTCGCGGCCACCGGTGAGACCCGGCCGTTGCGCGACGGGTCGTCGTACCTGGTCGAGCGGATGGTCCTGGAGACGACCTCCGCCGGCGGGTAGCCCGGGGCCAAGGGGCACCTGAGCCGGAAGCGAGCGACGACCGAGCTCCGGTGAACCGCCCCGCGGCGCCCTGGATCCGGACTACGCTGCGGCCGGAGCCGGTTGCCCGGCCCACGTCCATCGGAGGGGGATCCGTTGTTCGCGAAGGCCAGGGAGCTGATCGACTCCGCCAGGTCCATGGTGGCTGAGCACGACGCCGCCGACCCGCACACCGCCGGCCGCGTGCGCCAGGTCGTCGGAGGCACTCTCGTGGCCGACGGCCTGGTCGGCCTGGAGAACCCCCTGAACGGGCGGAAGTCCCGTCCCGGGATCCTCGGCGCGCTCTTCCTCCTCGGGTTCGGCGGGCTGTTCGTCGGCGGCGGCCTGTGGATCTCCAGCAGCGGTGCCGACACCGACGCGACCGCGCAGGGGGTGATCACCGACGTGCAGCGTCACTATCGCTCAGGCTCCGGCTCGGGCACGACCTGCCGCCTCTCCGCCGAGTTCACCGTCGACGGACGGCGCTACATCGCCAGCTCTCCGGTCCGCTCGGGTGGCAACTGCGACAAGGCGACCGGGTCGTCGATCGAGGTGCGCTACAGCTCCGCGAACCCGGCCGAGGCGGAGGTCGGGACGAGGCCGCTCTGGTTCGGCATGATCTTCGTCGCCGTGGGTGCGCTCATCGCGCTTGCGGGGCTCGTCACCCTCGCCGTGCGGGTGTTCTGCATCATGCTCGGTGTCCGCCTCTACCTCACCGGGTCGCGGATGGTCAGGGAGAGTCCTCCTGGCACCGGGGACGGCGGAGTCGTCGAGGAGGTGCGGTCCCGTCTGCTCGCGCTGATGAACAGCGGCCCCGGGCCGGCGACGACTGCGCCGAACCCGGCGACGTTCATGACCGGCGGCGTCCTGGGCACGTGGTGGCGCACCGTCGCCGAGGCGAGCCGGCAGAACGCCCAGGCCCAGAGCCCCCAGCAGGAGCAGGGCGCCGCGGTCGTCGCACCGCCGGTCACGGCGACCACGCAGCCGGGTTGGTACCCGACCGCGGACGGCGCCTACGTGCGGTGGCACGACGGCGTGCGCTGGACCGACCACGTCGCCCCGAGAGTGGGGCCCACCGGCGCCACCGACTGACTGGCGGCGCCCGGTTGTCCCGGCTCCGCAGGGAGCGGACAATGCTGGTGCATGGAGATCCCGGTGAGTTTTGCCCAACAGCTGGCTGACGCGGCCCGCTCGATGCAGGGATGGACCAGCACCCAGGAGACCCTCGACAAGGTCGTCCTGATCGCCACCGAGATCATCCACGGCTGCGACCTGGTCGGCATCTCGATCGTCCACCCGGACGGGATCGACACCCCGGCCGGGAGTGACGAGAGACTCAACCGCATCGACGAGCTCCAGTTCCGGCTGCGGGAAGGGCCCTGTTTCGACGCGCTCCGGACCCACGAGACCATCCACAGCCGCGACCTGGCGACGGACGAGCGGTGGCCTACCTGGGGACCGCTCGTCGCCAAGGAGATCGGAGTCGTGTGCATCGTGAGCTACCGGCTCTTCACGACCGAGAACAGCCTCGGCGCGCTGAACCTCTACGCGCGCGAGCCCGACGCGTTCGACATCGACGACATCACCAACGGCCAGGCGCTCGCTGCTCACGTTGCCGTGGCGCTGTCCGCGTCACAAGACGCGGAGCACATGGAGGTCGCCATCGCCAACCGGACCGTGATCGGCCAGGCCGAGGGGATACTCATGGAGCGCTTCGATCTCGCCCCCGATCAGGCTTTCGCCGTCCTCCGCCGCGTCTCACAGCACCGAAACGTGAAGCTCAACGTTGTGGCCAAGGAGCTCGTTCGCACCAGAAAAACGCCCACGTAGCTCGGAACGGCTGGGGAGTGTCGGACCCAGGCCGCGCAGGTAGGCATCCACCTCTTCTCGCTCGTCACGCCGTGAGCGCAGCTCGGAGCAGGCCTCGGCCGCGTTCGTGCGTGCAGTGTCCGGGTTGACCAGGAACCGCAACAACCGAAGTCTCATGCGTCGGCGGCGAGCCAGGCCGGCACCGTGGGAACCCCGGCAAGGTCGGGATCGTCGTGGAAGAGCTGCTCTTCGAGCCACCGGACCAACGGCTGCTGCTGGACCTGGGTCTGCGGGTCTCCTTCGCAGATGCCGTGGAGCAGCGCGTCGGCGATGGTCCGCACAGGAGTGCGGGTCGCCCGCGACCAGCGGACCAACAGCGTGAAGGCCTGGAAGGAGTCCACGCCGTAGTGCAGCATCAGCACGCCCTTGGCCTGCTCGATGACGGGGCGGTTGGCGTCGATCGCGCGGAGCCCGGGCGCGAGCGGCGCGGGGGCGTCCCGCTCCGCCTCGCGCCACCGCCGGAGCGCTCTCACCAGGCGGTCGCTGGTGCGACGGGCGTCGTCGTCGGACAGAACAGGACGGTTGGCAGGCAAGGGATGATCCCTCCGGGAGAGCCAGTTGCGGCCTTGCTGCTCGGCCGCGGGCTGCAGTCCCAACCCACCTCACCGACCCTAGGTGGCATGCGCGGGGACTGTCCATTGACGTTGGTCGAATCACCGGGATCCTGCCGGTTTGCCCGGGCCGGTGTCCGGTCCTCGGCAGATCAGCGGAAGGCGTTGATCCCGGTGAGCGCCTGGCCCATGGTCAGCAGGTGCATCTCCTCGGTGCCCTCGTAGGTCAGCACCGTCTCGAGGTTGTTCATGTGCCGCATCACGGTGTGGTCGAGCGTGATGCCCGCCCCGCCGAGCATGGTGCGCGCCGTGCGCGCGACGTCGATCGCCGACCGGACGTTGGCGTACTTGCCGAAGCTGACCTGCGCGGGCTCCAGGGTGCCGGCGTCCTTGAGCCGACCGAGGTGCAGCGCGGTCATCTGCGCCTGGTTCACGGCGACCAGCATCTCGGCGAGCTTGCGCTGGCTGAGCTGGAAGCCCGCGATCGGCTTGCCGAACTGGCTGCGCGCCATCGTGTAGTCGAGCGCCTCGAGGTAGCACGAGCGAGCGGACCCGACGGCGCCCCAGATGATCCCGAACCGGGCCTCGTTGAGCACCGACAGCGGACCCTTCAGGCCGCGCACCTCCGGGAAGGCGGCGTCGGCCGGCAGTCGCAGCCCGTCGAAGGACAGCTCGGCGGTCACCGAGGCGCGCATCGAGAGCTTCCGCGTGATCTTGTTGGCGGTGAAGCCCTGCGTGTCGGTGGGGACGACGAAGCCGCGAATCCCCTCGTCGGTCTGCGCCCACACCACCGCGACGTCGGCCAGCGTGCCGTTGGTGATCCACATCTTGCTCCCGGTGAGCACCCAGTCGTCGCCGTCGCGACGGGCATGGGTCCGCATCGAGCCGGGGTCGCTGCCGGCGTCGGGCTCGGTGAGGCCGAAGCAGCCGAGCGCCTCGCCGGCCGCCATCTGCGGCAGCCACTCCTCCTTCTGCTCCTCGCTGCCCCACCGGTAGAGGGAGTACATCGCGAGCGAGCCCTGCACCGAGACGTAGCTCCGCAGCCCGGTGTCGACCGCCTCGAGCTCACGGCAGGCGACGCCGTACGCCGTGGCGCTCGTCCCCGCGCAGCCGTAACCCTCGAGGTGCATGCCGAACAGGCCGAGCTTGGCGAACCGGCTGGAGAGGTCCTCCGGCAGGGTTCCGGCGTCGTACCACTCCGCGATGTAGGGCGCGAGCTCCTCGGCCGCGAAGGCGCGCACCGTGTCACGCACGGCGCGCTCCTCGTCGGTCAGCAGGTCGTCGAGAGCCAGGAAGTCACGCGGGTTCATGGGCCGATCCTGCCACGTGCCTCAGGCCCGGTTGACCGCGGAGATCACGGCCTTCAGCGAGGCGGTGACGATGTTCGCGTCGAGCCCGACACCCCACAACAGCTGGTCGCCGACGGCGCACTCGACGTAGGCCGCCGCGATGGCGTCGCCGCCCGAGGACAGCGCGTGCTCGTGGTAGTCGAGCACCCGGATGTCGCCCCGGTCGTCGAACATCGGGTTGCCCTTGGCCTGCTCGTCCTCGGTCAGCGCGTTGAGCGCGCCGACGAACGCCGCGATCGGACCATTGCCGGTGCCTTCGAGGGAACGCAGCTCGCCGTCGACGTACACGTTGACCGCGAGGGCGTCCTTCTCCCCTGCCGCGGACGAGGTGTGCACGCTGTTGAGCTTCAGCGGCGACTCGCGGTCGAGGTACTCCGACCGGAAGGCCGTCCAGATGTCGTCCGGCGACATCTCCGTGCCGGAGTCGTCGGTGTGCTGCTGCACGACTCGACTGAACTCGATCTGCAGCCGGCGCGGCAGCTCCAGCTTGTGGTCGGCCTTGAGGATGTAGGCCACGCCCCCCTTGCCGGACTGGCTGTTGACCCGGATGACCGCCTCGTAGGAGCGGCCGACGTCCTTCGGGTCGATCGGGAGGTACGGCGCCTCCCACATCATCTCGCCGACGGGCTTGCCGGCCTCGGCGGCGGCCTTGTCCAGCGCCTCCAGGCCCTTCTTGATCGCGTCCTGGTGCGACCCGGAGAACGCGGTGTAGACGAGGTCCCCTGCGTAGGGGTGCCGCGGGTGCACCGGCAGCTGCGTGCAGTACTCCACCGTGCGGCGGATCTCGTCGATGTCGGCGAAGTCGATCTGCGGGTCGATGCCCTGGCTGAACAGGTTCATCCCCAGCGTGACCAGGCAGACGTTGCCGGTGCGCTCGCCGTGGCCGAACAGGCAGCCCTCGACGCGGTCCGCGCCGGCCATCATCGCCAGCTCGGTCGCCGCGACCGCCGTACCGCGGTCGTTGTGCGGGTGCAAGGAAATGACACTGTGATCGCGACGGGTCAGCTGGCGGGAGAACCACTCGATCTGGTCGGCGTAGACGTTGGGCGTCGACATCTCGACGGTGGCCGGCAGGTTGAGGATGATCTCGCGGCCGGGGCCGGGCTGCCACACGTCGGAGACGGCTTCGCAGACGTCGACGGCGAAGTCCAGCTCGGTGCCGGTGAAGATCTCGGGCGAGTACTGGTAACCGAAGTCGGTGTCACCAAGGAGGTCCTCGGCGTACTTCATCACGATCTCGGTCCCCCGTACGGCGATCGAGCGGCACTCGGCCTTGTCGACGCCGAACACCACGCGACGGAACAGCGGGGCCGTGGCGTTGTAGAGGTGGATGTTCGCCCGCGCCGTCCCCACCAGGGACTGGACGGTCCGCTCGATCAGGTCCTCGCGGGCCTGGGTCAGCACGGAGATCGTCACGTCGTCGGGGATCTTGTCGCCCTCGACGAGCTGGCGGACGAAGTCGAAGTCGGTCTGGCTGGCGCTCGGGAAGCCGACCTCGATCTCCTTGTAGCCCATCCGGACCAACAGGTCGAACATCGTCATCTTGCGGGCCGGGCTCATCGGGTCGATCAGCGCCTGGTTGCCGTCGCGCAGGTCCGTGGAGAGCCAGCGCGGCGTCTTGTCGACGGTGCGGCTCGGCCAGGTGCGGTCGGGGAGATCGATCGGCGGGAAGGCGCGGTAGCGCTCGTAGGGCATCCCGCTGGGCTTCTGCTGGTTGGTGGTCATGCTGTCCTCGCTGTTCGCGGCGTCAGGTCCGTGGTGCAGCCGGCACGACGAGCTCCCGCAGCGAGGGGTCCGGCTAGAGGACCTCGCTGCGGCACCCAAGGAGGAGGTTGCGCGCGCTCATGACTCCCCCAGGATAGACCCGGCCACCACGCGGGGCGACCCGGTGTCGTCGAAAAATGAGACGACAGCGCCGGTTTAATGGCCCGGTGAGCAACTCCCTCGAACGCATCGACCCGCTCGACCTCGACCTCGACACCGCCGAGGAGATGGCCGAGGTGGGCTACGCGATCCAGAAGGCGGACGGCGTCCGCGCGACCACGCCGTCCGGTCCGTCCCGGCTGAAGCAGTACCAGCACGGGTCGGACGGCACCCCCGCCGGCGGCCTCTGGCTGGCCCGCGAGGAGGGTCGGCTGGTCGGGATGGCCTCGGCCTACTTCCCGTGGCGCGAGAACACCGACATGGCCGGGGTGAGCGGCGGCGTGCACCCGGACCACCGCCGGCGCGGAGTCGGCCGGGCGCTGCTCGACGCGGTGTGCTCAGACGCCGCGGCCGCGGGCCGGACGAAGATCTACAGCGGCACGATGCAGGCCACCGACGGTGAACCGGCGACCGCCGCGCTCGGCTTCGAGGCGATCCACACCTACGCGATCAGCCACCTCGACCTGCACGGCGGCGATCGTGCCCGGTGGGACCGCCTGCACGCCGAAGCCACTGAGGCGGCCGGCGACTACGAGCTCAAGCGCATCGTCGGAAGCACCCCGGACGAGCAGGTCGAGGACGTGGTCGCCCTGTTCGAGGCGATCAATGACGCCCCGATGACCGACCCGGACGCGGAGCCAGACGCCTGGGACGCTCAGCGGGTGCGCGCCTACGACGCGGCCATGGCGGCCCGGCGGCAGACGGTCTACCGGGTGATGGCCCGGCACCGATCGAGCGGCGCCTGGGCCGGGCACACCGTGCTGTGCATCGACGAGTTCGACCCGGCGATCGGCCACCAGGAGGACACCTCAGTGGTCGGCAACCACCGCGGCCACCGGCTCGGGCTGCTGCTCAAGACCGAGATGCTGCGCTGGATCGCCGACGAGCGTCCCGAGGTGCAGGCCACGGAGACGTGGAACTCCACCGAGAACCACCACATGCTCGCCGTGAACGAGTCCCTCGGCACCGAGGTCGTGGCCCGGCACCTCTCCCTGCGCCTGGCGTGACGCCGGCCGCGTGGCGGCGTACGAGTCGGGACCAAAGCCCGTGGCCCTCGTGACCTCCGGCGGGAGACGCTCGGAGCACACCGAGTGGAGAGACGGGGTGTGCACCGTGGATGCCGAGTCCATGATCTCGACCGCACGCGCGCTGGTGGCGCCGGGCAAGGGAATCCTCGCCGCCGACGAGAGCTCCCCGACGATGGCCAAACGCCTCGCCGGGATCGGCCTCGATTCGACCGAGGAGCGGCGCCGCGGCTATCGGGAGATCCTGTTCACCACCGCCGGCCTCGGCGACTACGTCAGCGGGGTCATCCTCTTCGACGAGACGATCCGGCAGCGGGCCGCCGACGGGACCCCCTTCCCCGAGGTGCTCCGACGACAGGGCGTGATCCCCGGCATCAAGGTCGATGCGGGCACCAAACCGCTGGCCGGCTTCCCCGGCGAGGTCGTCACCGAGGGCCTCGACGGGCTGCGGCCCCGGTTGGAGGAGTACGCCGCCCTCGGCGCCCGGTTCGCCAAGTGGCGCGCGGTGATCCGGATCGGGGACGGCATCCCCACGGACTTCTGCCTCGAGGCGAACGCCCATGCCCTGGCCCGCTACGCCGCGTTGTCCCAGGAGGCCGGGCTCACCCCGATCGTCGAGCCCGAGGTGCTGATGGACGGCGGCCACACGATCGAGAGGTGTGCCGAGGTCACCGAGGCGACCCAACGGGAGGTCTACGACCAGCTCGCCGCCCATGGGGTGCTGCTCGAGGCCACGCTGCTCAAGCCCAACATGGTGCTGCCCGGCAAGGACTGCCCGGTCCAGGCGTCCGCGGACGAGATCGCCGACGCGACCCTCATCGTGCTGCGGCGGACCGTCCCGGCTGCCGTGTCCGGCATCGTGTTCCTGTCCGGCGGCATGACCGACGAGCAGGCGACCGAGCGGCTCAACGCCGTGAACCTGCGCGGACTCGCAGCCGTGGCAGCTGAGCTTCTCGTTCGGCCGCGCCCTCCAGGGGCCGGTGCTCCGTGCGTGGGCAGGTGAGGACACCAACCGCGACGCCGCCCAGGCTGCCCTGCTCCATCGCGCCCACCTCAACGGTGCTGCCCGTCACGGTGCCTACCGTCCCGAGATGGAGCATCTCGCCGGCCGCAGCAGGTGAGACTCGGGCAGGATGGCCGGATGGCCCGCCTGCTCGTCGTGCACCACTCGCCCACGCGCGGCGTCTCGCAGCTCACCGAGTCGGTGCTCGCCGGTGCGCAGGACGACGCGATCGAAGGGGTGGAGGTCGTCGTACGCCCGGCTCTCGAGGCCACCGCCGAGGACGTGCTCGCTGCGGACGGCTACCTGCTCGGGACACCGGCGAACTTCGGCTACATGAGTGGTGCACTCAAGCACTTCTTCGACAGCACGTTCCTCCAGGTCGGCGGCGCGCTGTCGGATGACGGCTCGGCCGGCGAGGGTGGCGCGGGTGCCACCCGGGGCCGTCCCCTCGGCCTCTACGTGCACGGGCGCTACGACACCGCCGGAGCGGTGCGGGCGGTCCTGTCGATCACCGGCGCGCTGGGCTGGCGGCAGGCCGCCGGGGTGCTCGAGGTGCTCGGGGACGTCACCGACGCAGATCGGGCGGCGGCCTACGACCTCGGCGGGACCCTCGCGGCGCTGCTGACGGACTGATCTGCGACGGGGCGCCGGTCGGCGGCTCGGACCCACGCAGGGCGCCGAAGTTGGCCACGACCGCGGCGACCGGCGGGATGACGGCGGCCACGAAGCTCATGACGACCGCGGCCGTGGTCGACCAGAACCGGACCACGTTCCACGCCAGCAGGATCAGCAGCACACAGGTGCCCATCAGCGCGAAGTAGGCCTGCTTCCGGTCCAGCCGAGGCATGCCTCGACGGTACGCCGCACCGGTGGCCGGCGCCCACGATCCGGCACGGCGGTAGTCTGTCCAGGCCTTATCCCCCGATTTCTCGAGGTCCTCGCGCGTGCTCGGCCGCATTCTCCTCTCCCTTCTCCTGACCACCCTGGCCGCCTGCGCGACCGGAGAGGCCGGGGCGTCCGGACCCGTGTCCGTCGAGCCTCCCGAGCAGGGCGTCTGCCGGATGCTCACCCCCGAGGACATCAAGGCCACCAGCAACGACTCCCCCGCGGTCGACTGCGCGGACACGCACACCGCCGAGACCTTCGCCGTCGGCGAGTTCCCGGCCGACGTCGCCGGTGAGGACCCGGACGACCCCGCGCTCGGTGCCCACGTGTTCGAGGAGTGCGAGAAGGAGTTCGGCAGGTTCCTCGGCGGCAACGAGAGCCTGGTCATGCGGGCCACCGTCACCTGGGCCTGGTTCCGGCCCTCGGAGGAGGCTTGGGAGAAGGGCGCCCGCTGGTGGCGCTGTGACGTGGTGGGTGGCGGCGAGGAGTCCACGGAGCTCGTCGAGCTTCCGGAGACCGCGAAGGGCATCCTGCTCGGCATCCCGGACGACCGCTGGACCGTCTGCGTCAACGGGCCCACGGTCGCGGACTCGGAGAAGATCCCGTGCAGCGAGAAGCACAACTGGCGCGCCGTGACGACGATCGTGCTCGGTGACCCGGAGGACGACTACCCCGGTGACCGCCTCGTCGAGGTGCGCACGCGCGACTTCTGCTCCGCGTCCGTCGGTGCGTGGCTGAACTACCCCGTCGACTACGACTACGGCTACACCTGGTTCCACGAGGCCGAGTGGGAGGCCGGGAACCGCCGTTCGATCTGCTGGGCCAGGACGACCCAGTGAGACTGCTGGCCGGGCTCGCGGGTGCCGTTGCCGCGGTGCTCCTCGCCGCGGGCTGTACGGCCGGCTCGGACGACCCGGCCGCGGAGCCGCCCGCCAGCAGCGTCCCACCCGCCGCCGTCTCGTCCGCCTCCCCCTCGAGCACGCCGGTCCCGCCCGCCCCGAAGCAGGGCGCCTGCTACCGGCTCCGGTTCGGCCAGCTCACCCAGCCGTCCAACGGCAGCCGGCCCGTCCCGTGCACGTCGCGCCATGACGCGCAGACCATCCACGTCGGCCGGCTCGACACCCACGTCGACGGCCATGCGGTCGCGGTGGACTCCGACCGGGTCATCCGACAGCTCTCCACCGAGTGCCCACAGCGCCTGGCGGCCCACCTGGGCGGCACCGCGGAGGACCTGGACCTCAGCCGGTTCGAGGTCGTCTGGTTCAGCCCGACCCTCGAGCAGTCCGACCTCGGCGCGGCCTGGTTCCGCTGCGACGTGATCGCGCTCGCGGGCGGGGAGACTCTGTTCCCCCTGCCGGCCCCGCGCCAGCTCGAGGGCGTGCTCGACGGGTCAGGCGCGACGGCGTACGGGCTCTGCGGCACCGCCGCCCCCGGCGACCCCGACTTCACCCGGGTGATCTGCGGCCGCCCGCACAGCTGGCGCGCGATCGCCACCATCCCGATCGCTGGGGCCAAGGCCTACCCCGGGCAGCAGCGCGTCCGCAGCGCCGGCAACGACACGTGCCGGGACCGGGTGCGCGAGAGCGCCGCGGACCCGCTGAAGTTCCAGTACGGCTGGGAGTGGCCGACCCGCACGCAGTGGCTCGACGGCCAGCGCTTCGGCTACTGCTGGGCACCCGACTGACCTACTGCGGTGCCGCCGTGAACCGCAGGGTTCTGGCGATGTCGAGCAGCTCGCGGTGCTGTTCCACGGTCTGGTCGGGGTAGTTGGCGACCGCCACGACAAGGCGGTTGCCGTCGACGTCGAGGATCCACAGGTGGTTGACCACCCCTGGCGTGTCCTGGCCGTAGACGGACTCCGACCCGGTGGCCCACAACGCGTACTTGCCGCCGTCGCATCCGGCAATCTCGGCGTCTCGAGGCGCGGTGACCTCGAGGTAGAGACCCCGGTGACCGTCGAGCGTGACCCGCCGCGGCGTCGTGGTCGTCTGCCCCGGCTGGCGGACCAGGGCGCGGGCCAGGTCACGCACACCGGGACCCAGTGCGGCCTGCTCGGTGCTGGTGCAGGGATCGGGGATGGCCCGACCGACCTGCCAGACGCTGACCTCCCCGAACTCGTCGGGCTCGAGCGTGGCACTGCCGGCGTCGATGACCCAGCCACCGTTGGTGAAGTACCCCTCCGGCAACTCGACCAGGACACGCGGAAGCCCAGCACCGTCCACGTCCTCCCACACCGGCATCGAGTACGTCCCCGGCTCCAGCCGACCCTCCAGCCCCGCCATGTCCGTCGGCTGACTCGGCGTCGGTTCTGTGGTTGCTCCAGATGATTGAGCGGCGGTGTCCGGCGGCTCCGTGGCGGCATCGGTGCCGGTGCAGCCGCCGAGGGTGACGATCGACGCAGCGGCGCCGATCCCAAGCATCATTCGGGCATGGTTCATCACGGTCTCCTTGCTGTGATCAGTTGTGGGCAGTGCGCGTCAGGGATCGACGAACCGCATGGTTCTGGCGATGTCGAGCAGCTCGCGGTGCTGTTCCTCGGTCTGGTCGGGATAGTTGGCGACCGCCACGACAAGGCGGTTGCCGTCGACGTCGAGGATCCACAGGTGGTTGACCACCCCTGGCGTGTCCTGGCCGTAGACGGAGTCCGACCCGGTGGCCCACAACGCGTACTTGCCGCCGTCGCATCCGGCAAGCTCGGCGTCTCGAGGCGCGGTGACCTCGAGGTAGAGACCCCGGCGACCGTCGAGCGTGACCCGCCGCGGCGTCGTGGTCGTCTGCCCCGGCTGGCTGACCAGGGCGCGGGCCAGGTCACGCACACCATTACCCAGTGCGGCCTGCTCGGTGCTGGTGCAGGGATCGGGGACGGCCCGACCGACCTGCCAGACGCTGACCTCCCCGAACTCGTCGGGCTCGAGCGTGGCACTGCCGGCGTCGATGACCCAGCCACCGTTGGTGAAGTACCCCTCCGGCAACTCGACCAGGACACGCGGAAGCCCAGCACCGTCCACGTCCTCCCACACCGGCATCGAGTACGTCCCCGGCTCCAGCCGACCCTCCAGCCCCGCCATGTCTCTCGGCTGGACGCGAGCCGTGTCCGGTGTCTTCACCGGGTCGACCGGGCGCGCGCCGCGGTCGACGCCGGGCAGCCCGCCGAGCCACGCAGCGCCTGCCACAGCGGCGGTCGCCACCAGCGACGTCCCCGCCAGGCGTGCGCGGCTTCGGCGGTGAGCCCGTCGCAGAGTCGACCCGAGCTCCAGGTCGAGGTCCGGGACCAGGTGCTCGGTGTTGGCGTTCAGCCCTGTGTGAAGCCGCTCGTCAATCGACATCGTGGGACACCTCCTCCATGGGCTCGGACAGGGTCATGGCCAACCGGGAACGTGCGCGGTGCAGGTGCTGCTTGACCGTGGACGTCGAGATGCCGAGCAGACGCGCGACCTCGTCGACAGGTAGGTCCTCCAGGTAGAAGAGGGCGACGGCCGCGCGTTGCTGCGGGGACAACGTCGAGACGGCCCTGGCCAGGTCGACGTCGGGCAGCCGGTCCCAGGCGCTCGGCTCCTCGTCCCGATGCGGAGCCCGACGGAGCCGAGAGAGCTTCGCCTGGCGGACGGCAGACCTGATCGCGACTTGGCGGACCCACGCCACCGGATGGTCGATGCGGACCACGCCACGCCATCTCTCGTACAGGCGCAGGAACGCATCTTGCGTGACCTCTTCGGCCCGACCTTGATCGTGAAGGATGAGGAAGGTCGTGCGAAGCACCGACGGGTAGGCCGAGCGGAAGACCCACTCGAACTCCACCTGCTGTGACTCGCGCATCGCCGACTCCCGCTGGTCCTCTCGTCTCTTACCGTTATAGGGGTCCTAGCGCTCGGTTGGGTTGACGCGGGATGACCAGTTCTTCCGACGTTTCAAGGGCGCAGCGTCGTTCGGTCAGGCCACGTAGCCCGGTGGGTCGGGTGCGGTCGAGGTGTGGGTGTGCCCGGTCGGTGTGGTGGTGGTGATCGTGTGCCTCGGGCCGTCTCGTGAGGCGGTGGCGTGCCAGCCGGGGGCTTCTTTGACCAGGTTGCAGGCTGCGCACATGCCCTGGCCGTTGACCTGGGAGGTGGGGCCACCGTCGGCGGCGCGTCGGGTGTGGTCGAGGTGTCGGATCGGGGCGTCGCACCAGGGGGTGCGGCAGACCTCGTCGCGGATGATCAGGAACTGGCGCAGCAGGCCGGTGAACTCGCGGCGTCGGGAGTCCATCGCGACCAGGGCGCCGGTGGTGGGTGAGGTGAAGAGGCGTCGTACCCAGGCCTTGGCCTGGTCCGCGATCGGGCCGGTGGCGGTCAGCAGGGAGCGAGCAAGCCAGGCCGGGACCGGCCCGTGACCGACGAGGCGGGCCGGCTCGTGGTCCTCGCCGAGCAGGGTCTTGTCGGTCATCACGAGCTGGACCTCGACCGGGACCGCGGCTGCGGTGGCTTGGCCGGTGAGTCGTTCGACGAAGGTGTCGGCCATGATCTGGCCGCGGCCTCGGGGGTCGCCGCTGGCGCGCAGGGTGTCGGCGTGCTTGGCGAGCGCGGCGTAGACCGCGACACCCTGGGCCACCGGCAGCAGCCCGGTCACGTAGGCCATGGTGTCGGGGGCCGGGCGGATCGAGACCCGCCGGTCGGCGGTCGCCTTGCGGGCCCGGCGGATCGTCGAGCCGGGGTCGAGGCGGTAGCCGATCTTCTTGGCCTCGCGGGCCACCCCGGCGTCGCCGAGCTTGCCGAGCCGACCGGCCAGCTCGGCGTCGACCTGGGTGCGGTGCTCCTTGCTGAGCACGGCGGTCTCGCGGGTCAGGATGCCTGCGCGCTGCTCACTGATCTTGCCGGTGGCCAGGTCGTGCATGGCGTGCGGCATCTCGGTGACCAGTGCCCAGGCCAGGCCGACCAGCTGGTTGCCCTTGTGCGGCGACTCGTGGCGGGCCAGCGCGACCTGGGCGGCGATGCCGCGACTCTGGTCCTTGGCCGGCACCCCGGCCCTGGCCTGCTCGGCGCGCTGGGAGGCGTCGAACGCGACGGTGACCCGGGCCTGGGCGGCCGCCGCGGCGCTCTTGAGCACCTCCAGCGCGGTGATCAGGTCGATCCGCTCGGCGTCGGTGAGCGCGCTGTCCGTCGTACCCAGGCGCGCGACCAGGGCCGCGAGCTCGGGGGCTGTCGGTGCCGCGTGCTGCACTGGTCTCACCTTTCGGTAACCGGTGGCAGCGGTCGATCGAACGTATGTTCGATCCTAGTTGGAGTCCCGACAGCCGTCAAGAGGCGGATCGAGACTGTGGAGACGAGGAGCTCGCATGGGCGTGCAGGACGAGGCGGAGCGGTTCGAGCCGACGTCGCTCGAGGAGTGGGCCGCGTGGCTGGCCGACCACCATCGCGACACCACCGGGGTGTGGCTCGTCTCCCCGACCAAGGCGTCGGGGCGCCAGCTCGTTCGACTACGAGGACTCGGTGGTCGAGGCGCTGCGCTACGGCTGGATCGACAGCACGCAGCGCAAGCTCGACGCCGAGCGCAACATGCAGTGGTTCGCACCCCGGCGTCCCAACAGCTCCTGGGCCCGGTCCAACAAGCTCCGCATCGAGCGACTCGAGCGGGAGGGCCGGCTCGAGGAAGCCGGACGGGAGGCGGTCGAGGCCGCCCGGGCCAACGGGTCGTGGGAGCTGCTCGACTCGGTCGAGGACCTCGTGGTGCCCGACGACCTCGCCGCGGCGCTCGATGCCCGCCCGGGCGCCCGCGAGCACTGGGAGCGGTTCACGCCGTCACAACGCCGCATGCTGCTGTGGTGGATCGTCTCGGCGAAGCGGACGGCCACCCGAGAGCGCCGCGTCACCGAGACCGCCGACAAGGCCGCGCTCGGCCTCAGGGCGAACGAGCCGGGATGAGCTCGACGCGATCCTCGAGGTCTGTCCACTGCCGGTCAGCCAGGAGCAGCAGCCTGCACGCCACGACCATGGGCACCGTCCAGAGCAGGTACCACCAGCTGAACGCCAGCAGTGCAATGAGGAACGCCGTCACCGAGACCAGCGCGAGCCGCCGCGAGCGACCCCCGACCAGGAGAAGGACCCCGACCGTCGCCTCGAAGAGCACGAGCAGAGTGATGAACAGGTCCTCGTTCGGGACGACCAGGGACTGCCAGGTCGAGCGGACGAACTCGAACGACGAGGCGTCCGCGAAATGGGAGTACGACCTGCCCAGCGCCAGGTAAGTGGCGTTCACCGCGGCTCCGGCACCCAGGAACAGGGCAGCCATCGCCGCGACGGCGAGCCGGAAGGCCCTCAGGCTGCGCCCCGCCTGCAGGGCGCCACCGAGGACCAGCACGCCCAGCAGCAGCCACGTGATCTGAAGCATCGGAGCCTCCAGACCCAGGCTGTCTCGCGACGGGCCGGCGCCACCAGGGTCCGAAGTCCCGCCGACTCCGTCTAGAAGCCGAGCCGGCGCAGCTGCTTCGGGTCGCGCTGCCAGTCCTTCGCGATCTTCACGCGCAGGTCGAGGTAGACGGGCGTGCCGAGCATCGTCTCGATGCTCTTGCGCGCCCGCGTCCCCACGTCCTTGAGCCGGGCGCCCTTGTGCCCGATGACGATCCCCTTCTGGGAGTCCCGCTCGACGAACAGGTTCGCGTGGATGTCGAGCAGCGGCTTGTCGTCGGGCCGGTCCTCGCGCAGACCCATCTCCTCGACGACGACGGCGATCGAGTGCGGCAGCTCGTCCCGGACACCCTCGAGGGCGGCCTCGCGGATCAGCTCCGCGACGATCGCCTCCTCCGGCGAGTCGCTCAGGTCGCCGTCCGGGTAGAGCGGCGGACCCTCCGGCAGCAGGTTCACCAGCAGGTCGGCCAGCAGGCCCACCTGGTCGCCGGACTTCGCCGAGACCGGGACGATCTCCGCCCAGTCGGTGTTGGTGTCGTGGCCGAGCTTGTCGATGGCGAGCAGGTGCTCACCCAGCTGCTCCGGCGTGGCCAGGTCGGTCTTCGTGGCGATCGCCACCTTCGTCGTACGACGCACCTTGGAGAGCTCGTTGACGATGAACCGGTCGCCCGGGCCGATCTTCTCGTTGGCGGGGAAGCACACCGCCACCACGTCGACCTCGGACAAGGTGCCCTTCACCAGGTCGTTGAGCCGCTCCCCCAGCAGCGTCCTGGGCCGGTGCAGCCCGGGGGTGTCCACGAGGATCAGCTGCGCGTCCGACCGGTGCACGATGCCGCGCACGACGGTGCGTGTGGTCTGGGGCTTCGAGGACGTGATGACGACCTTGCTGCCGACCAGTGCGTTGGTCAGCGTGGACTTGCCGGCGTTGGGTCTGCCGACGAAGGAGACGAAGCCGCTTCGGTACTCAGGGGTGTCAGGCACCTCCGGATTGTGTCACCCCGTCGTGGTCCCGGCTCCGGTCGGCTCGTCGCCGGCGTCCGCGGTCGGCGCTTCGCTCGAGCCCGAGGTCGGGTCGGACCCCGCCGAGGGCACAGGAGCGGTCGGCTCCGTGGTGGGCTCGGCGTCGGGGTCCGTGCCGACCCGCGGGTCGCCCCCGCTGAGGTCGCCTTCGGAGTCCCCGGGGGCCGGCGCGACGGTGCCGGTGGGCTGCGCGGACGGAGCCGCTGACGGCGCCCCGGACGGAGCGGGCTCCCCGCTCGGCGTGCCAGGGGCACTCGGGGACGCGCCCGGGTCCGAGGGGCGGCTGGACGGCACGTTCGACGGGGTCGGCAGCCCGGACGGGTCGCGGGACGGCGTCGGGCTGCCGACCGGTCCGGTCGGGTCCGGGTCGATGCCGGGGTCGGTCGGCGCGACCCGCTCGGGGGTCTGGTCGGAATCGACCTTGGTCGCGCCGTGGCGCGGCTGCGGGAAGTGGAACGGCAGGTAGCGCTCGGACAGCTCGGCCACGAAGCGCTGGGCGGGCTCGGGCAGCTCGTTGGCCGCCGCGGCCACGCCGGTGACGGTCAGCGACGAGAGGACGGCCGCGGCCGAGCCGAGGACGGCGAGCCGCCGCCGGGACCTCGGGACCGCGGGCCGTGGCGGGTCGGCGAGGAGCGCGGCCAGCGCCGGCGACGGGGTGGGTGCGGTGTCGGGGGTGAGGTCGCGCAGCGCGGACACCACCGGCTCGAGGTCGATGACCACGTCAGCGGGCAGGCCGGCCTCCGCGACGAGCTGCTCGGTCGTCGTACTCACAACGCCACCTCCCCGCGCTCGACGAGCGCCCGGAGCTCGAGGAGCCCCCGGCGCTGGAGCTGCTTGACGGCGCCGACGGACTTGCCGACCACGTCGGCCGTCTGCTCGAGAGTCAGGTCGCCCAGGACTCTCAACGTGATCACCGCTCTCTGCTCCTCGCTCAGCTGGTCGAGCACCTCTCGGACGTGTCGCCCACCGGCGTCGGCGAGCGCCGTGGCCTCGGCCGACGACACCGCGCGGTCGTCGTGCTCCGGCTCGTAGGGCGACGACACCGGGCGCCGCGCTCGGCGCCGGATGTCGTCGACTGCGCGGGCGTGGGCGACCGAGAAGACGAACGTGGACAGGTCCGCCGCCCCACCGCGCAGGCCACCCAGCTTCGTGATCACCTGTAGGAACACCTCGCTGGTCAGACCTTCGGGGTCCTCGACCCCCCGCGCACGCAGGTAGCCGTGGACCTTGGGCGAGAGCACCGTGTAGACGGTCCCGACAGCATCCGGGTCGCCGGCACGCGCAGCCGACGCGACGTCGTCGCTCAGCTCCGCCATCCGCAGCTCCTCTCGGACGCTCAGGTGTGGGCTCGGTGGTGCATGTCACCGAGCCCACACGCTGGGCCGCTGCGCCGCCGGGACTTGGCAGGAATGCTGCTCACTTCCCGGTCTGCCCCCGCGGCGCTAGGTGTTGTCCCTCCCCCGGCCGCGAGAAGCAGGCTCTGTCCCTGTTATCGCATCAGGGCCGCGAAAGGTTACGCACCGCCCAAACTACGTCCGATCCACCCGGAACGGGGGGATTCACCCCAGCCAGGTCGGACGCAGCGGGAAGCCGGACGTCCCGGCCCCGTCGGTGCGGGTGGCGAGGACCTGGTGCAGCTGGATCTCGTTGCGCTCGAAGGACAGCCGGGAGCCGGCCATGTAGAGACCCCACACCTTCGCCGTCCCCTCACCGACCTCCGCGAGACACTCGTCCCAGTTGGCGACGAGGTTCTCGCACCAGTGCCGCAACGTCATCGCGTAGTGCTCGCGGAGGTTCTCCTCGTGCCGGACCTCGAGACCCACGTCCTGCATCGCGGTGATGATCCGCCCCGAACCGGTGAGCTCCCCGTCGGGGAAGACGTAACGGTCGATGAAGGCGCCGGTGGTCGCCTTCGTCCGGTTGTCCGCCCGGGTGATGCAGTGGTTGAGGATGCGCCCGCCGGGGACCAGCTTGTCGCGCAGGAAGGTGAAGTACGACGGGTAGTTCCGCACGCCGATGTGCTCGGTGAGGCCGATCGAGCTGATCGCGTCGAAGCCGGTCTCCGGCACGTCGCGGTAGTCGCCGAAGCGGACCGCGGCCAGGTCGGCGAGCCCCTCGCGCTCGACCGCCTGCTGTCCCCAGGCCGCCTGCTCGCGCGAGAGCGTGACCCCGACGACCTCGACGCCGTACTCGCGAGCAGCGTGCAACACCATCCCGCCCCAGCCGCAGCCGACGTCGAGCAGCCGCATCCCCGGCTCCAGGCCGAGCTTGCGGCAGACCAGGTCGTACTTGAACGCCTGGGCCTCCTCGAGGGTCGCCTCCGGGCTGGGGAAGCACGCGCAGGTGTAGGTCATCGACGGCCCGAGCACCAGCTCGTAGAACCGGTTGGAGACGTCGTAGTGGTGGTGGATCGCGCCGGCGTCCCGCCCCTTCGAGTGCCGCGCGCCCTCCAGCAGCCGGCGCCACCGCGGCAGGGCCTCCTGCGGCGGCGGCTCGGGCGGGAGCAGCTTGCCGAGCCCGATCCCCCGGGCGAGCTGGAAGGCCTCGGCCGGCGACGGCATCTTGAATCGCAGGTTGCTCTGCAGCCGCACCAGCGCCTCGTAGGGGTCGCCCGGGTGCACGCCCCCGAGCTCGAGGTCGCCGGAGATGTAGGCACGCGCCATGCCGAGGTCGCCGGGAGCGGAGAGCAGGTAGGACAGTCCTCGTTCGTTGAGCAGGCGCAGGTGGATCGGCGAGTCCTGCGGGCCGGCCGTGCTGCCGTCGTACGCCGTGAACCGGAACGGCACCCCGCCCACCATCAACCGGCTGAGGGCGTCCCCGATGGTGACCTGGTCGGAGCGTGACATCGTGCTGGTCATCTGCGTCCCACCGCTTTCTCGTAGAGGTCGGCCAACCGCCCGTCCGGGTCCGTCTCCTTGCGGACCGTGCGAGCGAAGGACTGGTCGTAGAGGAGGTCGAAGGTCTCCCGGTCGTAGTAGGCGTCGGAGTAGAGCGACTTGTGGCCGCCGAGGTCGGTCACCTCGGCTTCGATCGCACGGTTGCGGTCGCCGTCGTGGGCGCCCGGCTCGATCGGGACGGTGCCCCAGAAGCCGACATTGACGTACGTCGCGCCGGGGCGGAGCGGGTACGACGGCCACGTGCGCGTGCTGCGCAGCGGGCAGAGCCACACCGGCCGCATCCCGACCTCCCGGTCGAACCAGGCGAGGAACTCGGGCAGCCGCTCGACGGGGATCTCGACGTCCTGGATGACCCGTTCGCGCTCCGGCAGTCCGCGCGCCCGGTCGATGCGGCGCTTGACGCCGTACCTCGTCTCCAGGCCGACCAACCGGTGGTAGACGTCGCTGCGGCGCCACCTTCGCGGCCACAGCCGCCGGATCCGCGGGTTGTCGAGCCCGAAGGCGCCCGAGCACCAGAACCAGTCGGTGTCCCAGCGCCACAGGTAGTCGAGCATCGTCAGCCGGTCGGTCCGCAACCGCTGGATCGACCGGTAGTAGGGCTCCATGCCCGTGTAGTCGCTCGTCGGTCCGGCCTCCTCCGTGAAGCCCGCCAACGTCAGGTAGGCCTCCCCCGGCGCGAACACCACCCCGTCCACGGCGTCGGCCCGGACACCGTCGTACGACGCGTCCTCGACGACACGTGCGAGGACGGCGGTGAGCTCGCCGAGGTCGTCGAACCGGACGTGTCGCAGCGCCACGAAGCCGGGCACCCGCTCGAGCAGGATGCGCAGCCGGGTGGCGTAGCCGAGCGAGCCGTAGGAGTTGGGGAACGCGTCGAACAGGTCGTCGCCGGGCCGCACCGTGCGGACCCGGCCGTCGCCGGTGAGCACGTCCATCTCGAGCACCGACTCGTGCGGCAGCCCGTTGCGGAACGAGGTCGACTCGATGCCCAGCCCGGTGACCGCACCGCCCAGCGTGATGGTGCGCAGCTGGGGGACCACGAGCGGGATGAACCCGCGGGGCAGCGTCACGTCGACGAGATCCTCGTAGGTGCACATGCCCTGGACGTCCGCGGTGCCGGCGACCTCGTCGACGCCGATGACGCCGCGCAGGCCCGCGACGTCCAGGCCGGGGGCCGTCGTGCGGGCGCGGGTCCGGAACAGGTTCGACGTCGACTTGGCGAGCCGCACCGGCTCGCCTGCGGGGATCGCCCGGTACGACGCGAGGAGACTGCGGACACCCTCGTCGTGCCGGACCTGGTCCGACCAGGTCGCTCACGCTCAGAAACGTACCCCGGGCACTTCAGGGCGTCATGGGCCAAATGGCTTAGATCTGCCTGATCACCCGGGCGGGGTTGCCGACCGCGACGACCCGCGCCGGCAGGTCCTTGACCACCACCGAACCGGCCCCCACCACCGTGTCGGCGCCGATGGTGACGCCGGGGCAGACGATCACGCCGCCGCCGAGCCAGACGTTGTCGCCGATGGTGATCGGCTCCCCCGCCTCCCACTTGTCGCGCCGCTGGTCGGGGTCGATCGGGTGCGTCGGGGTGAGCAGCTGGACGTTGGGGCCGATCTGGACGTCCGCACCGATGTCGATCCGGACGACGTCCGCGGCGACGAGGCCCCAGTTGGCGAACGTGCGCGGACCGACGTGGATCTGGGACCCGTAGTCGACCCGGATCGGCTGCCGGAGCTCGACGCCCTCCCCGACCGAACCGAGGAGCTCCTCGAGGATCCGTCGCCGACCTGCCCGGTCGGCGGGGGCGGTGGCGTTGTACGCCGCAGTGAGCTCGGCTGCCTTCAGCGAGTCGGCCGAGATCTCGGGGTCGTCGGCCAGGTAGATCTCGCCGGCGAGCATCCGCTGCTTCGGCGTGCGGGTCATGACGTCATCGACGCGACGACGGCCCCGTCCGCGGCGGCCAGGTGGACCGGTACGCCGGCTCCGGCGAAGTCGCGTACGACGGACAGGTCGGCCTCGTCCAGGACGGCCGCGTCACCGAGCACGGCCACCATCTCGAGGCCGGCGGCCCCCGACGTCACGGCCATCGCGACCGCGACCTGCACGGCGGACAGCTGCAGCGACGGGAGGTCGACGGTGGCCGCGGCGTAGGTCCGGCCGTCGAGGTCGCGCACGCACGCACCCTCGGCGGCTCGTGTCCTGGCCCGCGTCGAACGGGCCAGCGTCACGAGCTTCTTGTCGTCCGGGTCAGTGAGCTCCGTTGGCATGGTTGTCAGCGTAGGACTCCTCGTCGGCGGACAGGGCCACGGGCTCCACGCGCGAGATGAGCACCGTGCCGATCCTGTTGCGCCGGCCGGCGGGAGCCTCGGCCTCGAACCGCAGCCCGTGCGACTCGATCACCGACCCGGCGATCGGGACCCGGCCGAGGTGCTTGGCCATCAGGCCGCCGACGGTGTCCACGTCGTCGTCGTCGATCGCCACGCCGCAGATGTGCTCGATGTCGTCGACCGGGTAGCGCGAGCTGACCCGGGTGCTGCCGTTGGCGAGGTGCTCGACGTCGATGTGCTCGACGTCGTACTCGTCGGTGATCTCGCCGACGATCTCCTCCAGCACGTCCTCGATGGTGACCAGGCCGGCGGTGCCGCCGTACTCGTCGACGACGACCGCGACGTGCTTGCGCTCGGACTGCATCTCGCGCAGCAGGGCGTCGATCGGCTTGGAGTCCGGGACGTACATCACCGGGCGCATGACGGACTCGACGCGCTCGGTCTGCTCCGCCTCGTGCCGGTCGAACACGCGGCGGGTGAGGTCCTTGAGGTAGGCGAAGCCGACGATGTCATCGAGGTTCTCGCCGACCACCGGGATGCGGGAGTAGCCGCTGCGCAGCGCGAGCGACATCGCCTGGCGAAGCGTCTTGTTGCGCTCGATGAAGACCACGTCGGTGCGCGGGACCATCACCTCGCGGACCAGGGTGTCGCCGAGCTCGAAGACAGAGTGGATCATCGCGCGCTCGCCGGACTCGATGACGCTGGACGCCTCGGCGAGGTCGACGAGCTCACGCAGCTCGGCCTCGGAGGCGAACGGGCCCTCGCTGAAGCCGCGGCCCGGCGTGATCGCGTTGCCGACCAGGATCAGCAGCTTGGACAGCGGGCCGAGGACCTTGGTGAAGGCGATCAGCGGGCCCGCCGACAGCAGTGCCACCCGCTCGGAGTGCTGCCGGCCGACGGTGCGCGGAGCCACGCCGATCACGACGAACGACACCACCAGGGAGATCCCGAGTGCCGCCAGCATCGCGAGCCAGCGACCGCTGGTGATCTCGGGACCGCCTTCGGCGCCGCGGCGCACGATGAGGTCGAGCATCACGACCGTCACCATGATGATCGCGGCGATCTCGCAGAGCATGCGCAGCAGCAGCGCGGTGTTCAGGTAGCGCGGCGGATCCTCGACGATCACGAGCAGGCGCGCGGCGCCGGACTTGCCCTCGTGGGCGATCTCCTCGGCGCGGGCCTTCGAGAACGACGACAGCGCGGCATCCGCGCTGCTGAACAGGCCGGCCGCGACCACCAGGACGGCCGCCAGGACCAGCAGCCAGATGTCTATGGAGCTCATCAAGAAGCCTCGGTGGGCTGCTCGTCACCGGGCAGCACCTCGCCGCGGCGGGCGCCCTGCCACTCGGCGAGGAGCCGCGCCTGGAGGCCGAACATCTCCCGGTGCTCGTCCGGCTCCGCGTGGTCGTAGCCGAGCAGGTGCAAGATGCCGTGGACGGTCAGCAGGTCGACCTCGTCCGCCGTCGCATGTCCGGCCTGGGCGGCCTGCTTCTCCGCGATCGCGTGGCACAGCACCAGGTCACCGAGGACGCCCTCCTCGGGCTCCTCGTTGACGACGCCGGGCCGCAGCTCGTCCATGGGGAAGGCCAGGACGTCGGTCGGCCCCTCCTTCTCCATCCACTGCGCGTTGAGCTGCGCGATGGTGTCCTCGTCGACCAGCTTGATGCACAGCTCGGCCTGCGGGTGGACGCGCAGCCGGTCCATGGCGAAGCGGGCGAGCCGAGCCAGCTCCTTGACGTCGACCTCCGCGCCGGACTCGTTGAGGATCTCGATCGTCACGCTCTGTGGCTCCTGGGTCTGCGGTCAGGGTCGCCGTCGCCATCGGTGCGACGTGCTTCTTCGTACTCGTCATAGGCCGCGACGATGTGGCCGACCAGGCGGTGGCGTACGACATCGTGGGAGGTGAGCTTGTTGAACGAGACGTCCTCGATCCCGTCGAGGATGCCCTCGACGATCCGCAGGCCGCTCTTCGTGCCGGAAGGCAGGTCGACCTGCGTGACGTCGCCGGTGACGACCATCTTCGAGCCGAAGCCGAGCCGGGTGAGGAACATCTTCATCTGCTCCGGCGAGGTGTTCTGCGCCTCGTCCAGGATGATGAACGCGTCGTTCAGCGTGTTGTGGGTGACGATGAAGTCGTCGGTCACGTAGAGCGAGTCAGCAGCCGCGACCTGGATGCACATGGTCTCCTGCTCGCCGACCGGCTCGATGCTGTCGATGAAGCGCATCGGCCGTCCGCCGCCGGCGCTGTCGTAGGCGTCCCGCTTCCGGATCAACCGGAACGGCGGGAGCCCTGCGGGCAGGCGGATGTCGACGACGTACGCGTCGTGGCGGTAGGGCACGGGGCGGCCGTTGGCGAGACCAGGCGTGCGCCCCTCCATCGGACGGGTCCGCCAGTAGGCGACGCCGCCGAGCGAGCGGACCAGGAAGACCACGTCGTCACGCAGTTGGGGTGATGTGGTGCAGTACTGCACGCGGCAGCTGCGCCCCCGCTGCGGCACCGGTCCGCCGTCGGTGTCGAGGAGGCCCTGAAGCAGGGAGAGGCGCATCGTCGCCGAGTTGTGGAGGTACTGCTGGGGGACGAACTTCGTCGAGGACCGGGTGCCCGCGAGCCCGAGCTTCCGGAGGATCTCCGTGACCGGGTTGGCCGTGATGACGCCGCCGCGTCCACCGCCCCCGGCGCGGCGCAGGACGTAGCCGATCTCGTCCTTCTGGAAGAGCTCGATCTCAGGAATGCGGGCCTGAAGCTCCCCCGCGAGCTGCGGGTCCTTGGTCGTGAAGCTGGGTGTGGTGGAGGTCGTCAGGCAGCCGTCGCCCAGGAGCAGCCCGAGCGCGTAGGGGTCCATCGGCACGGTCTGCGGGACGAACTCGACCGCCGAGACGACGGGGAGCTCGTAGCGCCGGACGTGGCCGCGGCGGAGCTTGCCGATCATCTCGCGGGTCTCGAGCACCCGGCTGCGGTTGCCGGTTGCGCCGCTTGTCCTCCGGCGTGCGGACCGTCCAGAGGTGCTCACCGCAGGCCAGCGTGCTCGCGCCGTCTTGCGTCGTCACGCGGTAGACCTGCTTGCGACCCTGCGGATAAATGCCGATCACCGGTGTCGGGAGCCCGTCGGAGCCGACCACGAGGTCACCCACCTGGAGCGACCCGAAGGGGCGGAAGCCGTCAGGGGTCAGCACCTGGCTGTCGTAGGGCTGAGCCCGACCCCTCATATAAGCCAGGGGTGCGACCTCGATCGTCCCGGCCGCGAGCAGCTTGGGGATCGTGTCGGGGTCGAGCATGTCGTGCAGCGCGTCGTACAGCGGGCGCAGGTAGGGGTCGATCTTGTCGCTCAGGGTGCCCGGCAGGAACCCGAGGCGCTCCCCCGCCTCCACGGCCGGCCGGGTCAGGATGATCCGGTTGACGTTCTTCGACTGCAGCGCCTGCACGGCCTTCGCCATCGCGAGGTAGGTCTTGCCGGTGCCGGCCGGGCCGATGCCGAACACGATCGTGTGCTTGTCGATCGCGTCGACGTACCGCTTCTGGTTCAGCGTCTTGGGCCGGATGGTCCGTCCGCGGTTGGACAGGATGTTCATGCTCAGCACGTCGGCCGGGCGCTCGTGCGTCTCGGCGCGGAGCATGCCGATCGCCCGCTCGACGGTCTCAGGGGTGATGCCCTGGCCGGTGCGGATGATCGTGGCCAGCTCGTCGAGGAGCCGCTCGGCCATGGCCACCTCGGCCGGCTCGCCGCGGAGCGTGACCTGGTTGCCGCGGACGTGGATGTCGGCCTTGAAGTTCTTCTCGATCAGGGCGAGGTGCTCGTCGCTGGGGCCCAGCAGGGCGACCATCGGGACGCTCGCAGGAATCACGATCGTGTGCGTAGGAAGCTCGGTCTCTGTCATCGGTGGCCCGGCGGGCCGCCCTCCCCTGAAATGCGGTGATAGGTCGATTCCATGCTACGGGAGTGCGGCCGATCCGCCCATCTGGTTACGGACGGGTCACCATCAGCAGGCCCAGGCACATCTCGTCGGTGGTGCCCTCGCCCCACACGACGTAGCGCTCCGGCTGGCCCTCGAACGCCGGCAGCAGGTCCCGCAGCGACTGGTCGTGGCGGCACGTCACGCGGACCGTGTCGCCGGGCTCGAGTGCGACCTGGTCGACGGGACGCGCGCCCTGGTCGTCGAAGTCCCACACCGGGATGTCGAGGACGGTCTGCGCCTGCGGGGTGCCCGGGTTGACCTCGATCCGGATCTTCCGTCCGAGCAGGTGCATGTGGCCGGCCACCGCGCGGATCGTGGTCGGCTGCTGGACCAAGCGGTCGCAGTGCTGCACCGGCCCGGGCGGGTCCGTGCCGCAGAGGATGTGCAGCGCGTTGGCGGTCTGCGCCGCGAAGCCGAACCGCTCCGCGTTGTCGGCGAGCGCCGCCTCGCGCGTGCAGAGCGCGCCCGCGTCGTGGTCGGGCCGGCAGGGCAGCTCGACCGGAGCGGGCAGCAGCATCGTCTCGAGCTCGGCGAGGTCCTTGTCGCCCGACGCCATCCGCAGGCGGGCTGCCGAGACGTCCGGTTCCGGGCCCGCGAGCAGGTTGTAGTGGACCTGCATGATCACCCGCGAGCCGGCCTCGAGCGGGATGCCGACATCCTTGGCCAGCACGCGCTCACCGCCGCCGGGGGCCCAGGCGCCCAGCCAGGGCGCGTCGTCGAGTGCTCCGCCACCGCTGTCGAGGCCGGTGCCGCCGAAGCAGGTCCAGCCCTGCTCGTCGTCCTCGGCGTCGCGGTTCTCGGCCCTGGCGACCGAGTCCGGCGGGACGCGGAACAAGATCACGTGGTGGACGACGTCCTCGTTGCCCGGCAGCACGTCGATGCCGGTGATGAACGAGTCCTTCTTCAGCTCAGGGTCGAGCAGGAAGCAGCGGTAGTCGTCGGTGCCGACCCCGTTCGGGGCCGACGGTGAGTACGCCGCCGGCATGGCGAGCTCGCTGAACCGCTCTCCTGATCGCAGCGGCCGGCTCTTGGGAGCAGGTCCGGCCGAGTCGTGGCCGGTGTGCGTCTCGGGCGAGGCGGAGGGCGAGCTCGATGCGGCCTCCGGCGCCGGGTCTGACGTCACGGCGGCCTCGCTGCACCCGGCGAGCACGAGGGCCAGGCCGAGCGCGGCGGCCAAGGTGACGGACCTGCGGCGGGTCATCCCGGGGGCCAGCCCATCGGTCGACCGCCCAGCACGTGCACGTGCGCGTGGAAGACGGTCTGATGAGCGGCGGCGCCGGTGTTGAACACCATGCGGTAGCCCGCACCCAGCCCCTCCTGCTCGGCCACCGCGGCGGCCGAGCGGAAGAGGTCGACGGACACCTCCGGCTCGGCGACGGCCAGGTCGGCCGCGTTGGCGTGGTGGCTGCGCGGGATCACCAGCACGTGCGTGGGTGCCTGCGGCGCGATGTCGCGGAACGCCACCGTGGTGGGGGTCGCGTGCACGACGTCCGCGGGGACATCCCCGGCGACGATCCTGCAGAACAGGCAGTCCTGGTCAGTCGGCATGCGGCCAGCGTAGTCGGCGATCCCACCTCGTCAGCGGGACGCGGACTCCGCTCAGGCCGCGGCTGCGCCGTCTGCCTCGATGTCCTCCACGTCGGCCACCGGGGTGCACTCCCACCACGGCTCGGCCTCGGGTCGGGTGTAGTCGCTCTTCCAGGTCCTGCCCATGTCGTCCCTCCGAGACTGGTCTTCCCCCGACCAGTCATTCGTCTACCGCACCACAGACCTGAGGAAACGTCATCCACCTGGTGGCCTAGTCCTGCGTCAGGGCCCGCACCGGACACGCCGACACCCGGCGCGCCCGTCGTGTAAACCGGCGGAACGGCCCAGACGTGCAACTACCGTGAGGAACGAACTGCTTCTGCGACGACCCGGGCTTGGGGGTGCCGTGCACGACGCCAGCGTGTGGGACGCCGACACCGCGGTCGAGGAGCTCTACGCGCTGCACTACCGGCGCCTGGTCCGCCTCTCGGTGCTGCTGGTCCGCGACGTCGAGACCGCCGAGGAGGTCGTGCAGGACTCGTTCGTGGCGATGCACGGCCGCTGGCGCCGGCTCCGTGACCCGGACAAGGGCCTGGCCTATCTGCGGCAGACAGTCGTGAACCGGTCCCGGTCGGTGCTGCGTCACCGGGCCGTCGAGGCCCGGCACCCGAGCCCCGTCCAGGCGGATCACCACGGGGCCGACGAGGACGCGGTCGCGACGGAGCGTCGTACCCAGGTCCTCGACGCGCTCCGGGCACTCCCGTCCCGGCAGCGCGAGGTCCTCGCGCTGCGCTACTACCTCGACCTGTCCGAGGCCCAGATCGCCGAGACGCTCGGGATCAGCCGCGGCGCGGTCAAGAGCCACGCGTCCCGGGGCGCGGCATCCCTACGCCTGCTCCTGGAGGACGCATCATGAACCCGCGTGACGACGACAGCCTGCGCGAGCTCCTCGAGGACGCCGTCTCCGGAGTCGAGCCCCGGCACGGCCTCGACTCCATCCAGTCCCGAACGAAGGTGCACACCATGAGCAACCGCCCCTGGATCCTCGGCGCCGGCGCAGCCGTCGTCGCCACCGCAGCGACCATCGCGGCGTTCGCCGTCCTCGGCGGGGACGCCGGTACGACGAGCAGCGAGCCGCCGCCGGCGACGTCACCGTCCGCCACCGGGACGACCGATGCCTCTCCGACCCAGGGCTCCAGCACAGAGCCCGCCCCGACGACCGCGACGATCCCGGTCTACTACGTCGGTGTGACGGGTCAGGGGCCGCGCCTCTACCGCGAGTTCCACCGCTCCCCTGCGGCCGGTGGCCAGCACGTGGTCGCCGAGGCGGTGCACCACGCCCTCACGGTCGATCCCCTCGACGGCGACTACACGTCCCTGTGGCCCGAGGGCGCCGACGTGCAGCACGTGGAGACGATCGACGGCGGCGACACGATCGTGGTCGACCTGATGGGTGCGGACCTGCTCCACGACCGGCCGGCCGGGATGACCGAGGACGAGGCGTCGATGTCGGTCGAGCAGCTGATCTACACGGCGCAGGCGGGCTACCAGAACCGCGCGCCGGTGCGCTTCCTGCTGGACGGGAACATCACCGACACGGTGCTGGGCGTGCCGACCGCCGAGCCGCTGGCCCAGGGTGACGAGTCGTCGACGCTGGCGCAGGTCTGGATCATCGAGCCCGCCGAGGGCGCTCGAGTCCCGAGCGGGTTCGAGGTGAGCGGCATCGGGGCGTTCTTCGAGGCCAACGTGACCTGGGAGCTCCGGCAGGGCGACACGGTCGTGGAGAGCGGCTTCACGACGGCCGAGGAGTGCTGCCGGATGGCGCCGTACACGTTCCCGCTCCCCGAGGTGCCGGCCGGTGACTACCTGCTGGTGGTCAAGGACGAGGACATGTCCGACGGCGAGGGCTACCCACCCTTCGAGGACAGCAAGAACATCACGATCGAGTAGCCCGTCGTGTGAACCGATCCGACCACCCTGTGCGACAAGTGGTCAGGAGGTGTTCACATGTCTGGAAGAACAGCGTTGTCGGGGACGCGGCACGACAGCGGGACGCACACAGGTGTCAGGGTGCTGGGCAAAGTGCTTGTCGCCCTGACCGCGGCGGCATTTGCCGGAGCCCTGCTGGGGGCGGTCGCCCGCCTGATGATGCGGCTGACCACTCTGGCCGCCGGGGCCGAGGGCCACTTCTCCGTGGCGGGGACGGCCGCCATCCTGCTGATCTTCGTCGTCTTCACGGTCCCCGGCGCCGTGCTCGCGTCGCTGACCGCTCGACGCGGACGATCCGCCGTCCTGGTCCTCGGCGCACTCACCCTGTGCGTGCCCGCCACGGCCGTCGCGCGTGAGGATCTCGCCGGCCTGGGCCGGCTGTCGGTCGCGGAGTGGACCGGCGTCGCCGGCGCCACGATCGGGATCTACGCCGCGATCCTGTGCCTCCCGCTGCTGACGCTTCGGCTCATCGCGGTGGGCGCAGGTCTCACCCGACGCTGAGGCTCTTGAGCCGGTCGATCATCGAGATGCTCGGGAAGTTGTCGTTGTCGATGTGCTTCATCAGCACCTGCGCGTAGGCCGGCACTTCCTCGGGGGTGAGCAGCTCCTCGATCTGGTCCATCATCGTGATCGACGGGTAGGGGTCCGACTCGACCTTCTTCAGCAGGGAGCGGAGCAGCTCGGAGCGGGGATCGAACTGGGTCTGGCTCATGGTCGCCTTCCTCGTGGATGTCCTGGGAGAGGTACCACTTCCGGGTCTGCCCAAACCCTCTCGCTCGGATTCAGCCGACACGGACCGGGATGAGGACCTCGGCGGGGACCGGTCCCAGCAGCCCCTCCTTCCGGGCGACCACCACGGCGGCCCCGATCGTCGCGGCGACGGCCACCGCGTTCAGCGACAGCACCGAGATGCTCTTCATGAGCACGAACGTCTCGAGAGACTGCGACTGCAGCAACCACAGCGACACCAGGGCCTTGCCGAGGCACAACACCGCCCACAGCACGGTGAGGTTGCGGAACAGCCGCTGGATGCGGGGGCGCACCGAGAGCTCGTGGTCCATCGGGTAGAAGTCGCCGGCGAGTCGCGCCACCAGCGGGCGAGCCGTCGCCAGCGACAGCAGGAAGGTCGTCGCGACCATTCCGTCGCTGATGACCGGCTGGAGGAAGTACAAGAAGGTGCTGTCGGTGACGAAGGCGACTGCGGTCCGACCGGTCATCACGATCGCGGTGAGGATGAGCAGGCCCGAGGTGCGGCGGCCAGTCAGCCGGCGCCAGACGATCGCCCCGTAGGACCAGGCGAGGGCGACGAAGATCGCCACCCACACGTCGGCGGCCACGACGCACACGTAGAAGAGTGCGGCGGGAATGACACAGGCGATGAGCAGGCTCATCGCGACGCGCCGGATCACCGTCACCAGACCCGGGCGCTCTCGCCTGCCGCCCGCCGCGGCAACCGGGGCAGCAGTGGTGGTCGTGTGGGGGCCGAGCTGAGACATCAGGACCTGTCCTGCCGGCCGCGGGTGCGCGACCGTGAGAGTGGTTCACCTCGAAATGACGGAGAGCTCTCGACGTCTGGGGATTCCTCGGTCGGTGCAGTCTACCTGCGCGGGCCGGATCGGCAGGATCGCGCCGGAGGATGGCTAGCCTGGCAGGGTGCTCAGCCTCCGCGACCTGAACCGCACGCTGCTCGGGCGCCAGCACCTGCTCGAGCGGACCGCGATGCCGGCACTGGGGATGGTCGAGCACCTGGTCGGGCTCCAGGCCCAGGAGAACCTCCCGCCCTACCTCTCGCTCGCCGCGAGGATCGAGGGCTTCGACCCTCGGGAGCTCTCGGACGCCCTCGAAGCGGGTGACGCGGTGCGCTTCCTCACCATGCGCGGCACCATCCACGTGCTCGTCCCCGACGACGCGCTGACGCTGCGGCCCTGGGTGCAGCCGGCGCTCGACCAGGTCAGCATGAGCAACCAGATGAGCCGGCCCGCACGGGAGGTCCCGACGGCAGCACTGGCCGAGGTCGTCCGACGGCTGCTGGCCGGGGGCCCGCTGCCGGTCAAGGCGCTCGAGGACGGACTGGCCGGCGCCTTTCCCGACGTGCCCTCGAAGGCCCTGGTCCACGCGGCTCGTGAGCGGGTCCCGCTCCTCCAGGTGCCCCCGAGGGGGCTGTGGAAGCGGTCGGGCGGGGTGGTCTACCAGACCGTGGAGAACCACCTCGGCCGACCGACCGCCGAGGTGGATCTGCGGGAGCTGGTCCGGCGCTACCTGCGGGCGTTCGGTCCGGCGAGCGCGGCCGACATGACGACGTGGTCGCGCGTGACGCGGCTCGGCCCGGTCTTCACCTCGATGGCCGACGAGCTCGAGGTGCTGGAGTGCCAGGACGGCAGGCGCAGGTACGACGTCCCCGGAGCGGCGTACGTCGACGGCGACGCCCACGCCCCGGTCCGGCTGCTCGGCGCCTACGACAACGTCTTCCTGTCGCACGCCAAGCGGGAGCACATCGTGCCGCCGGAGCACGGCCCTCGATGGATGGGGACCAACGGCGGGATCGGCAACACGGTCTTCGTGGACGGCTTCATGGCCGGGCTGTGGTGGTGGCGCGACGGGCAGGTGGTGACCGACCTGTTCCGGCGGCTCACCAGCGCGGAGCGCGCCGACCTCGCCGAGGAGGTCGAACGGGTCACCGCGCTGTTGGGCGGGTGAGCCTCAGCGCCAGCGGGTGCGCGCCAGCAGGGCGGCGGTCGCCGCGACGCCGGCCGTCGACGTGCGCAGCACCGACGAGCCGAGGCGGACCGGCTCGGCGCCGACCTGGGCGAACGCCGCGAGCTCCTCGTCGCTGATCCCACCCTCGGGACCGACCACGATGACGATCTCGCCGCGACCCGGGACCGGCAGGTCCGCGAGCGGACCGGACGCGGCCTCGTGCAGCACCACGGGGACGGACGCGTTCTTGAGCAGTGCGACGACCTCGTCGAGGCCGACCATCTCGGTGACCTCGGGGAACCATGACCGGCGGGCCTGCTTGGCCGCCTCGCGCGCCGTCGAGCGCCACTTCGCGAGCGACTTGGCCGCGCGGTCACCCCGCCACACGGCGACGGACCGGGCCGCGGCCCAGGGGACGATCACGTCGACGCCCACCTCGGTGAGCATCTCGACGGCGAGCTCGCCCCGGTCGCCCTTGGGGATCGCCTGCACCACGACGACGCGCGGCATCTCCGGCTCGATCGACCGCACCGCGTCCACGGTGGCCGTGAGCGACGACTTGGAGGTGTCGGTGACGGTCACCGTGGCCGTCGTACCCTCGCCGTCGGTCAGCGCGACCTGTTCGCCGGCGCGGATCCGCTTCACCACGACGGCGTGCCTGGCCTCGTCGCCGTCGACGGTCACCGTCGCACCGGCGACGAGGCCGGACAGCTGCGGGTGCACGAACATCGGCAGGCTCATCGCTGCTGCCCGAAAGCTTCGCGGAAGCGGCTGAAGACCGACCGCGGCGCCTCGTGCACGCGACCGTCGGGAGACTCCTCGTCACGCAGCGCGGCGAGCTCGCGGAGCAGCTCCTCCTGGCGGTCGTCGAGACGCGTCGGGGTCTCGACGACGACCCGCACGACGATGTCGCCGCGGCCCGATCCGCGCAGCGCCGGGACGCCGCGCGCGTGGAGCACGATCTCGGCGCCGGACTGCGTGCCCGGCTTGATGTCCAGGTCGACCGAGGTCTCGACGTCGCTGTCCTCGTCGGCCAGGTCGGCCTCGAGGAGCGGGAGCGAGATCGTCGTGCCGAGCGCCGCCGCGGTCATCGGCACCGTGACCGTGCAGTGCAGGTCCTGGCCGGCGCGCACGAACACCGGGTGGTCGGCCACGTGGATCTCGACGTAGAGGTCACCGGCCGGGCCGCCGCCGGGGCCGACCTCGCCCTGGCCGGACAGCTGCACGCGGGTGCCGGTGTCGACGCCGGCGGGGATCTTCACGGTCAGCGTGCGCCGCGACCGGACCCGGCCGTCGCCCGAGCACTCGCGGCAGGGCTCGGGGATGATCGAGCCGAAGCCGCGGCACGCCGCGCACGGCCGCATGGTGCGGATCTCGCCGAGGAACGAACGCTGCACCGCGACGGTCTCGCCGTGGCCGTTGCAGGTCTCGCACACCTTCGGACTGGAGCCGGGGGCGGCGCCGTCGCCGGAGCACTGCGTGCAGAGCACCGCGGTGTCGACCTTGAGCTCGCGCGTGGTGCCGAAGGCCGCCTCGGCCAGGTCCACCTCGAGCCGGATCAGGGCGTCCTGGCCGCGTCGTACGCGCGGACGGGGACCGCGGCCGCCACCGGCCGCACCGCCACCGCTGCCGCCGAAGAAGGCGTCCATGATGTCGGTGAACGAGAAGCCCTGGCCCGCGCCCGCAAAGCCGGCGTTGCCGTTGAAGGGGTCGCCGCCCAGGTCGTACATCCGGCGCTTCTCCGGGTCGGAGAGCACCTCGTAGGCACGGCTGACGTCCTTGAACCGCTCCTGCGTCTCCGGGTCGGGGTTCACGTCCGGGTGCAGCTGTCGGGCGAGCTTCCGGTAGGCCTTCTTGATGGCGTCACCGTCGGCGTCCCGGGCTACCCCGAGAGTCTCGTAGAGGTCCTGGCTCACAGTGTCCTTGTCATCCTTCGTCGAGGATCCGGCTCACGTAGCGCGCCACCGCGCGCACCGAGGCCATGCTTCCTGGGTAGTCCATGCGGGTCGGGCCCACGATGCCGAGCGTCGCGAGTGCCTCGTCGCCGGGGCCGTAGCCGGTGGCGACGACCGAGGTGGTCGCGAGCTCCTGGTAGGGCCCCTCGTGACCGATGCGGACGGTCACGGTCGAGGAGGACGTGGCCTCCCCCAGCAGCTTGAGGAGCACGACGTGCTCCTCGAGCGCCTCGAGCATCGGCCGGATGCTCGTGTCGAAGCCGTCGCCGAAGCGGGCCAGGTTGGCCGTGCCGCCGACGGCGACGCGCTCGTCGGAGCGGTGGTCGCTCATCGCCTCCACCAGGGAGGCGACGAGGGCGGCGATCGGTGCCCGCTTGCCCGGTTCGTAGTCGTCGGGCAGCTGGACCAGCTTGTCGGACGCGTCGGCAAGGCGCTCGCCGATGGTCGCCCGGTTGAGCCGCGTGCGCAGGTCGGCGACGTCCTCGTCGGCCAGCACCTCGGGCAGCTCGACGACCCGCTGCTCCACCCGGCCGGTGGAGAGGATCAGCACCAGCAGCAGCCGGGTGCCGGTCAGCGACACCACCTCGACATGCCGGACCGTGGAGCGCGACAGCGTGGGGTACTGCACGACCGCGACCTGGCGGGTCAGCTGGGCGAGCAGCCGGACGCTGCGCTGGACCACGTCGTCGAGGTCGACCGCGCCCTCGAGGAGGGTGGCGATCGCCCTCTTCTCGGCGGCGGACAGCGGCTTGACCGAGCTGAGCCGGTCCACGAACAGCCGGTAGCCCTTGTCGGTCGGGATCCGCCCGGCGCTGGTGTGGGGCTGGGTGATGAACCCCTCCTCCTCCAGCGCTGCCATGTCGTTGCGGACGGTGGCGGGGCTGACCCCGAGCCGGTGCCGGTCGACGAGCGCCTTGGAGCCCACCGGCTCCTGGGTCGCGACGTAGTCCTCGACGATCGCTCGCAGCACGGCGAGCTTGCGGTCCTCGCTCATGAACCTCGCCTCCCTGCTCGTCGCTTGGCACTCCACTGTTCCGAGTGCCAATCGTACCCACCTCGGCGGTGGCGCAACGAGTCGTGCCCCGTAGCGTGACGCTCATGAGTGAGATCCCCCACGACGCCGGCTTCGTCGAGATCGCGGACCGCTGCTGGGTCGCCCGGTTCGAGCTGCTCGACGTCAATGTCGGGCTCGTCGGCGGAGAGCGCGGCCTGCTGGTCATCGACACCCACGCCTCGGAGGCCCGCGCCCGGCAGGTCGTCGACCAGGTGCGAAGGCTGGGCGCCGGCGAGGTGGTCGCCGTGGTCAACACCCACGACCACTTCGACCACACCTTCGGCAACGTGGTCTTCTCCGAGGAGTGCGGCGCCCCACCGGTGATCGCGCACGAGGAGGCGGCCGCCGCTCTCGCCGTCCGCGGACCGGAGCTGCAGCAGGAGGCGGCGGCCGATGACGACCCGCGCAGCGCGGAGTTCGCCGAGACCCGGCTGCTGATGCCCACGGAGACGTTCTCCTCGGCCCGGGTGGTCGACCTCGGTGACCGGCTGGTGGAGCTGGTCCACCCGGGGCGCGGCCACACCGCCGGCGACGCGGTCGTCCGGGTCGGTGATGCCGACGTGCTGTTCGCCGGTGACCTGGTCGAGCAGTCGGGCAACCCGGGCTTCGGCGAGGACTGCTACCCGATGGAGTGGCCGTCGTCGCTCGACCTCGTGGTGAGCATGCTGACGCCGGACACCGTGGTCGTCCCGGGGCACGGCCTGCCGGTCGACCAGGAATTCGTGCAGGAGCAGCGCAGCGCCATCGGCGTGGTGGCGGAGACGATCCGGGACCTGGCGTCCCGCGGGGTCCCCGTGGCCGAAGCGCTCGACGCGACCGAGTGGCCCTACCCGAAGGAGGAGCTCCGGCACGCGGTCACCCGCGGCTACGCCCATCTCCCCCGGGCCGCGCGCTCCCTCCCCCTCCTCTGACCCCACCCGCCGAGGGGTCAGTACTTCACGCGGTTTCGCGGCGTGTCGCAGAGGAAGTGACCCCTCGACGACCAGTGCCTCCGCCAGCGCACCGACATGGTCCACCACCAGGCACCGATGAGCAGGAAGATCACCGCACCCGGGACGTCGAGCAGCAGCACGAGCCCGAGCGCGATCAGGAACATCGGCAGCAGGGGCAGCCGTCGCCCGGACCGGGACGGGCGTTGCCGGCTTCGCCGACGCCGCCCGCGGCCGAGGTGCACCTGTTCCCGCGTGCGGGGCCGGCAGGTCGGCGAACAGCGGCCGCAGGTCGGCGACCGTGCGGGCGGCCCAGACGCGCTCCGCGCGCTCGTCGTACTCGTCCCGGGTCAGCCGCCCGACCGCGTAGTGCTCGCCGAGGGCCTGCGCCGCCGCCTCGCGCTCGGCGTCACCGATCCGCAGCGAGGGGCCGGCGCCCCAGCTGCGCGGCGTGCTCACTCCGGGTCTCCGTCCGCGAGCAGCCCGTAGAGCTTGCGGCGCGTGTCGGCGAGGATCTCGGCCGCCTCGGCCTGCTGCTGGCGCGTGCCGGTGGTGACCACCTGCCACACCGCTCCCATCACCTGGCCGATCACCGGCTTCAGGTCCGGGCCGGAACCCTCGGCCTCGGCAGCGGCGGCGTCGTCGAACGCCTTCCACGTGGCCGCGAGCTCGTCGGGGTGCTCCCCGACGTAGGCGCGCCCGTCGTCGGTCAGCCGGAGCAACCGGCGGCCGTTGCCGTCCGTGCCCTCCACGAGTCCCTCGTCCTCGAGCTGCTGCACGGTCGGGTACACGGAGCCGGGGCTCGGCTTCCACGCCCCGCCGGAGCGCTCGGCGATCTGCTGGATGATCTGGTAGCCGTTCATCGGCTCGACGGCGAGCACATCGAGGATCGCCGCCCGCACGTCACCGCGCCGCACCTTGGGGGCCCGCGGCGCCTGCGCGCCCGACTGCGCGAGCCCGATCAGGCCCTGCAGCCACGGCGGCGGACCGGAGCTCCACGGCGCGCCACCTCGGCGTCCGCTCGGGCCTCGGCTCCCGCGCGGGTCGTCCCACGGACTCTCCCAGCTCCCCATGACGCCACTCCCTCTCGAAGATCGTTACGCGATACGTCGACGATATATCGCGACCGGTCGACCCTCAAGGGTGTGGCGAAGGCCCTTCCGACGTACGGCGTGGCCCCGCCGCCCCGGCCGGGTCGGCGCCCTAGGGTTCTCGGATGCATGACCGCTACGGCTCCGACGTCCTGAACACCGACTGGCGCGCGCCCAAGCGCGGCCGGGCTGTCGAGATCGACGCCGACAAGGGGCTCGTCGTCGAGGAGGTCACCACCGACTGGTGCGGGGAGATCGTCGCCGTCGAGCGCGACCTCGGCACCGTGACGCTCGAGGACCGCCGCGGCAAGCGCCGCACCTTCCCGCTCGGCACCGGCTTCCTGCACGAGGGCGTCCCCGTCATCCTGGTTCCGCCGACGCGCAGCGGACCGGCCGTCAACACCCGCACCGCCTCGGGGTCGGTGGCCGTCCCGGGCAGCAAGGCCCGCGTCGCCCGGGCCAGCCGGATCTTCGTCGAGGGCCGCCACGACGCCGAGCTCGTCGAGAAGGTGTGGGGCGACGACCTGCGCATCGAGGGCGTCGTCGTGGAGTACCTCGAGGGCGTCGACGACCTCTCCGAGCAGCTGCGCGACTTCCGTCCCGGCCCCGAGCGCAAGGTCGGCGTCCTCGTCGACCACCTCGTCGCGGGCTCCAAGGAGAGCCGGATCGCGCAGAGCGTCGCCAGGAGCCCGCTCGGCAAGCACGTGCTGATCGTCGGGCACCCGTTCGTCGACGTCTGGCAGGCCGTGAAGCCCGAGAAGCTGAACATGAAGGCCTGGCCGACGATCCCCCGCAACGTCGAGTGGAAGAAGGGCGTGTGCCAGTCCCTCGGCTGGCCACACCGCGACCAGGCCGACATCGCGCGCGCCTGGAAGCACATCTTGGGCAAGGTGTCGTCGTACGCCGACCTCGAACCCGCGCTGCTCGGTAGAGTCGAAGAGCTGATCGACTTCGTGACCACACAGGAGGCGTCATGAGCTACCCACCCGGACCGCCGGTCCCGCCGTCGGGCGAGGGTCAGCCGCCGCAGCCGCCGCCCGGCTACGGTCCGCTCGCCGTCCCCACGCCGGAGGAGAAGAACTGGGCGCTCGCCGCCCACGTCGGCACCCTCGTGGCCGCATGGTTCGCGATGGGGTTCCTCGCACCGCTGATCATCATGCTGGTGAAGGGCAACGACTCCGCCTTCGTCCGCAGGCACGCCGTCGAGTCGCTCAACTTCCAGATCTCGCTGCTGATCTACCTCGTGATCAGCTTCATCCTGGTGTTCGTGCTGATCGGCTTCGTGCTGATGGCAGCGGTCGGTCTCTTCGGGCTGGTCGTGATCATCCTGGCCACCGTCAAGGCCGCGAACGGCGAGGACTACCGCTACCCGCTCTGCATCCGGATGGTCAGCTGAGCGTCACGGCAGCAGGTCGCGCACCACGGCGTCGGCGAGCAGTCGCCCGCGCAGGGTGAGTACGACGCGCCCGTCGTCCAGGGCGTCCGGCTCCACCAGGCCGCGCTGCACCTGCTCCGGCAGGGCGGCGCGGCCGGCCTCGTCGAGCACGTCGACGGGCAACCCGCTGCGCAGCCGCGTCTCCAGCAGCACCCGCTCCAGCCGCTGGGTCTCGGGGTCGAGCACCTCCCGTGCGTGGGCCGGACTCGACCCGGCGGCGATGCGGCCGGCGTACGCGCTGGGATGCTTGACGTTCCACCAGCGCACGCCGCCCACGTGCGAGTGCGCTCCGGGGCCGGCGCCCCACCAGTCCGTCCCGGTCCAGTAAGCCAGGTTGTGCCGGCAGGCCGCGGCGTCGTCGCGCGCCCAGTTGGACACCTCGTACCAGCCGAGGCCGGCCGCCTCGAGTGCGGCGTCGGTGGCGAGGTACTTGTCGGCCAGGTCGTCGTCGTCGGGCATCGCGACCTCGCCGCGGCTGATCCGGCGGGCCAGGGCGGTGCCGGCCTCGACGATCAGCGCGTACGCCGACAGGTGGTCGGGCTCGCAGGCCAGGGCGGCGTCCAGCGAGGCCTGCCAGTCCGCGGCCGACTCCCCCGGGGTGCCATAGATCAGGTCCAGGCTCACCTGGTCGAACCCGGCCGCCCGGGCCCAGGCCACCACCTGCGGCACGCGCGCGGGGTCGTGGGTGCGGTCGAGCACGGCGAGCACGTGACGCACGGCCGACTGCATGCCGAACGAGACGCGGTTGATCCCGCCGGCCCGCAGCTGCTCCAGCGCGGCGAGGTCGACGCTGTCGGGGTTGGACTCGGTCGTGACCTCGGCGTCGGGCGCGAGACCGAACTCGTCCCGGACGGCAGTGACGATCCGGACCAGGTCGGCGGCCGGCAGCAGCGTCGGCGTACCCCCGCCGAAGAACACCGTCCGCACGGGCAGGTCGACGTCGCCGAGGACGCGCCGGGCCATCCTGATCTCGGCGACGGCCGCATCGGCGTACGACGCCCGCGACGCACCGGGCACGTCCCCGAGCTCGGTCGCGGTGTAGGTGTTGAAGTCGCAGTAGCCGCACCGCACCGTGCAGAACGGCACGTGCACGTAGATGCCGAACGGCCGCGTGCCGAGGTGCTCGAGAGCGCTCGGCGGAAGGGTCCCGTCGGCAGGGGCGGGCTCACCCTCGGGCAGGACGGACGGCATCCCCGAATCGTGTCACGACCGCAGGAACGGAGAGTCGGCGGCACCAACGCGCCGAATCCGGGACTGGGGGCAGACGGCGGAGGACCCGCGGCGGCTGAGGGCACGTCATCTTTTCAGTGCCCGAAGCCGCCGCGGGTCCTCCGCGATGCCGTGAATCAGGAGTAGAGCGCGTTGATGCGGTCCTTGTAGTTCTCCTCGACGACGTTGCGCTTGACCTTCATCGAGGGGGTGAGCTCACCGGACTCGACCGTGAGGTCGTGGTCGAGCAGCTCCCACTTCTTGATCGTCTCCCAGCGGTTGAGCTTGCTGTTGAGGTCGTCGACGTAGCCGGCGACCATCGCCTTCACCTTGTCGGAGTTCACGATCTCGGTGTACGAGGCACCGGCCATGTCGTTCTCCGCGGCCCAGCCCTCCATCGCGTCGGGGTCGAGCGTGATCAGCGCGATGCAGTAGTTGCGGTCGTTGCCGAAGACCAGGAACTGGCTGGCGTAGGGGCAGACCGCCTTGAACTTCGACTCGATCGCCGACGGGGCGATGTACTTGCCGCCGGAGGTCTTGAACAGGTCCTTGATCCGGCCGGTGATGGTCAGGAAGCCCTCGGAGTCGATGGCGCCCTTGTCACCGGTGCGCAGCCAGCCGTCCTCGGTGAGCGTCGAGGAGGTCTCCTCCGGCATGTTGTGGTAGCCGTCCATGATGCCGGGACCCTTGATCAGGATCTCGTCGTTCTCGCCCAGCTTCACCTCGCTGCCGGGGAACACCGGGCCGACGGTGCCGATCTTGTACTTCTCGGGGTGGTTCACGAACGAGCCCGCCGACGACTCCGTCAGACCGTAGCCCTCCAGGATCACGATGCCCGCGGCGTGGAACCACTCCGCGATCTCCGAGTTGAGCGCAGCGGCCCCGGAGATGAAGAACCGCACACGTCCACCGAAGCGCTCGCGGATCTTGCTGAAGACGAGCTTGTCGAACAGGCCGTGCTGCTTGGCGAGCAGGAACGGGACCGGCTTCCCCTCGCGCTTGAGGCGGTCCACCTCGAGGCCGACCTTGAACGCCTGCTTGAAGATCTTCTCCTTCAGGCCGCCCTCGGAGGCCTGCATGGTGACGATCCGGCCGTGCGCCTTCTCGAAGATGCGGGGAGCCGCACCCATGAAGGTCGGCCGGACGACGGCGAGGTTCTCGATGATCTTGTCGACGCGGCCGTCCACGGCGGTGGCGAAACCACAGGCGAGCTGCGTGGAGAGCAGCACCTTGCCGAAGGAGTGCGCCATCGGCAGCCACAGGAACTGCAGGTCGTCCTCGTGGAGGATGTCCTGCGCCTGGATCGCGGCGCCTTCGTAGGTCCACGAGCTGTGCCGCAGACGGACGCCCTTGGGTCGACCGGTGGTGCCCGAGGTGTAGATCAAGGTGGCCAGGTGGTCCGGCTCGATCTTGGCGATGGCGTCGTCGACGACGCCGGGCTCCTGCGCGAGACGCTCCTCACCCAGCTTCTCGAGCTCGTCGAGGGTGATCACCCAGTCGCCGTCGGCGGCACCGTCGAACACCACGACCTTGGTCAGGTGCGGCAGCTCGGACTTGTGCTCCTTGAGCTTGCCGACCTGCTCGTCGTCCTCGGCGAACACCACGCGGCACTCGGAGTCGGCGAGGATGTAGGCCACGTCGTCGGAGATCGTCGTCGGGTACACCGTGGTGGTGGCCGCGCCGGCGCACATGATCGCGAGGTCGGCGAGGATCCACTCGAAACGGGTGCCGGAGGCGATGCCCACGCGCTGCTGGTGCTCGACACCGAGCGCGATCAGGCCGGCGGTGAGCCGGTTGACCCGGTCTCCGGTCTCGCCCCAGGTGACCGACTCCCAGGACTCACCCTTGGGGTAGCGGTAGGCCTCACGGTTGGGGCTGGTGCTCACCCGCTCCCGGAACTGCACCGCCACGTTCGAAGGCCGATTGTCGACGAGGGTCATGTCGTAGTTCACGGGGGACACGGGCGATCGGACTCCCTGTTCTCTGCCGGGCAACGCACGTATCGCGCACCGCCCCGCGGTGGATGGTTGCTGACAACCTAGAACATGAGGTTTACCGGTGGGTAGCGATCCCACGCTTTAGGCCTAGATTGCCCTGCTGTACGCCGCCGCGGCGGCCTCAGCCGGGGGTGCCGGCGTACTCCCGGGCGCGCTCGAGCGCCCATGGGTCGATCCGGTCCAGAGGTGCCAGTCGCGGCAGCAGCTCCCGCCGTGACGTCAGCGCCGCGAACATCTCGCTCACCGTGACGTCATGATCGGGGCGGTGCTCGACGGTCAGTGGGTCACCGACTTGAAGGTGCCCGGCCTCGAGGACGCGGAGGTAGGGCCCGGGTCGGCCCTCCGCGGCGAAACGCTTCACCCAGGCCGTGTCGTCGAACCCGGAGTGGCCCATCCAGCCCTTGAAGACCGAGCACGGGATGCGCACGCCGACGACCTCCATCAGCACGCTGCCGACCCGCCACCGCTCCCCCACCAGCGCCTCGTTGACGTCGATCCCCTGGGTGGTGAGGTTCTCGCCGAACAACCCAGGCGCCACCGACGCTCCGAGCCGCTCCGACCACAGGTCGAGGTCCTCCTGGGCGAAGGCGTAGACGGCGTGGAAGGGTCCGAAGTGGTCCTCGTCGGCCGGCCGGTCGCCGTCGAGCCCGACCTCGTCCACGCGCACCGGTCCGCTCACCGCGTGCTTGCGGATGGCGGTCGTGGTCCGGCGACCCGCGAGCGACTCGCTGCGGGGCAGGCCGACATGGACGGCGACGATGTGGGGCGTCATACCGGCCAGGATCCCGCAGACACGGAAACCGGGCCACCGGTTTCCCGGCGGCCCGGCAGCGGCCGGACGGTCGAACCGGGGAAGCGAGCCGGGACCGTCAGGCCGGGCTCCCGCGTGACTGTCTCGAGCGCCCGTGGTGCTGTCCTTGCTGTCACTCCATGGATACCCGTCGGGGCATCCGCGCCGCCAGGGACCTAGGACCTCTCCCGGCGCGCGGGAAGGTCATCCCTGCACGGCCTTGGCGATCGACACGCAGCGCGTGATCCACTCGCGGTCGTCCGGCAGGAGGCTCCGGCCCGCCCGCTCGGCGTCCTCCCAGGTCCACATCAGGTTGTGCACCTCGCGCACGACGACCCAGTCGCGGGCCCGGTCCTCGTCGAGGCCGGCCGCGTCGACGACGGTGTGGAAGCGGCGGCGTACGGCGTCCCGGACGTTCCCCGAGGCAACGACCTCGTCCCACCGGTTCCACAGCAACGGCGCCACCTCGTAGTGCGGGTCCCCCGACACCGGCTTGGGATCGATCACCAGCCAGGGCTCACGGTCGGCGGCGAGCACGTTCTCGTAGTGCAGGTCGGTGTGGATGAGGGTCCCGGTCGACGCCGGGTCCGCGACCAGGCTGCGGCCGAGCGAGACCGCCTGCTCGACCAGCCGGCGCGGGCGCCGGCGCGTCGCGGGGAAGGGCGGCCAGCGAGGCGGACCAGCGCTCGACGTACGACGTGAACGTGCGCAGCTGCGGCGGCGCAGGCACGTGCAACCGCCCGTAGAGGCCGGCCACGACCTCGCAGGCCTCGACGTCCCAGAGGTCGGTGAGGTCCTCCGGGTGCAGCCGCTCGAGCAGCAGGGCGTAGCGGCGCGGGTCGGCCCTCAGCAGCGACACCGCGCCGTTGCCGTGCCAGTGCTGGAGGGCGAGGTGCTCGTGCTCGGACTCGTCGTCGGGGAACCCGACCTTCAGCACCGCCGGCCGGCCGGAGACGGTGCGCACCGCGACGACCAGGGCGCAGTAGCCATGCGTCGGCTCACCGTCGAAGGTCAGCTCCCAGTCGTCCGCGACCTCGGCGACGAGCCGGGGCAGCCCGTCGAGCCAGGACGCCCAGTCGTCGCCGAGCGCCGCCTGGGACCGCAGGCCGGCGGGCACGTCGAAGGGCAGGGCGGTCACCACCCGGCCATCGTGCCAGGGGCGCTAGAACGGGACGGGCTGCGCGAGCAGGCCGCTTGCCGGCAGCCGCCCGGACACGCTCCGGCAGAAGTCGACCGCGTCGAGCACGAGCTGCTCCCCCGCGCCCTCGGTCCCCCAGCGGCCTCCTGCGGGTCCGGTGAGCTCGAGCGAGTACGGCGCCCCGTGCGCCGCGGCCCACTCGCGCACCACGTCGTCGACCAGACGGCCGTCGTGCACCGGGGTGAGCACGGGCTCGCGGCCGGTCGCCCGGCCGATGTCGATGCGGTGCATCCAGGAGTCCCGGGTGTAGATGCGTCCCATCAGGTAGCCGAGCGGCCGCACCCCCAGGGGCGGCCCGAGCGGGAGCCGGACCGCGAGCACCGGTCGCTGGGATCCGGGCCCGCGCGCGAACCCCGCGGGCCCCCGCGTCCGCCAGGTCGGCGACCAGCTCGGCCGGCGTCCGCGCGGCGCGCTCGGCGACCTGGACGGCGTTCATCTTGTCGACGAGGTCGCCGTGCGCCCGCGTTCGTCGTCCGACCCAGGCCTGCCGGAGCATCTCGCGCACCGATGCGTTGGCCTCGGCGGCGCCGACGAGGTGAGCCACCATCGCGCGCACGTCCCACTCGTCGCAGTCGGTGGGCCGCGTCCAGTCGTCGGGGCTGAGGTCGCGCAGCAGCGCGTCGAGCCGGCGGTACTCCTCCGTCGCGGCGGCCATCCAGCCGTCGTACGTGATCGTGTCGGGCACCGTCCCCATGGCCGTCTCCTTCATCGGGGCACTCACCTCGGTTCCGCCCCCTAACATTGTTAGGATTCTGCGACCGGGCGCCGGGGCGCGTCAATACCCGTTCCTAATATAGTTAGGTAAAGTCGGCGACCAGGAGGCTCGATGACGGCGACCACGAAGCCCGACCCCCGAGTGGCACGTCGGGAAGCGTCGCTACGGCGCATCCTCGACGCAGCCTGGGCGCTCAGCCGCGAGCACGGCCTCACCGGCTGGACGTTGCGCGACCTCGGGACGGCGGTCGGCATGCGGGCACCGTCGCTCTACGTCTACTTCGACTCCAAGACCGCCCTGTACGACGCCCTCTTCGCCGACGGCTATCGCGCCCTGCTGGACCAGATCGCCGGGCTCGACGGCTCGCTGCCGGCTCGCGAGGGCGTCCGCGAGGCGGCCCACATGTACGTCGCCTTCTGCGTGGCGGACCCGGCCCGCACGCAGCTGCTCTTCCTCCGCACGATCCCCGGCTTCGAGCCGACCGCGGGGTCCTACGCCCTCGCACAGCAGGTGCTGTCCGGCCTCGCCGACAAGCTGGCCGAGGCCGGCCTGCCGGCGCAGGAGGACCTCGACCTCTGGACGGCGGTGCTCACCGGACTGGCCACGCAGCAGACGAGCAACGACCCCGGTGGCACGCGCTGGAGCCGGCTGGTCGACACCGCCGTCGACCGGATGCTGCCCTGACCTACTTCTTCTTGTCCCCCGGGCCCGCGTCGGACGAGAGCGCGGCGATGAAGGCCTCCTGCGGCACCTCCACCCGGCCGACCATCTTCATCCGCTTCTTGCCCTCCTTCTGCTTCTCCAGCAGCTTGCGCTTGCGGGTGATGTCACCGCCGTAGCACTTGGCGAGCACGTCCTTGCGGATCGCGCGGATGGTCTCGCGGGCGATGACCCGGGCGCCGATGGCGGCCTGGATCGGCACCTCGAACTGCTGGCGCGGGATCAGCTCGCGCAGCTTGCCGGCCATCGCCACGCCGTAGGTGTACGCCTTGTCCTTGTGCACGATCGCGCTGAACGCGTCGACCGGCTCGCCGTGCAGCAGGATGTCGACCTTGACCAGGTCGGCCGCCTGCTCGCCGGTCGGCTCGTAGTCGAGCGAGGCGTAGCCCTTGGTGCGGGACTTCAGCTGGTCGAAGAAGTCGAAGATGATCTCGGCGAGCGGCAGCGTGTAGCGCAGCTCGACCCGGTCCTCGGACAGGTAGTCCATGCCCAGGAGCTGGCCGCGCCGGCACTGGCAGAGCTCCATGATCGCGCCGATGTAGTCGCTCGGGGCTGAGGATCGTGGCCCGCACGACCGGCTCGTAGACCTCGGCGATCTTGCCGCCGCGGGGTACTCGCTGGGGTTGGTGACCGTGTGCTCGGTGCCGTCCTCCATGACGACCCGGTAGACCACGTTCGGCGCGGTCGAGATCAGGTCGAGGTCGAACTCGCGCTCCAGCCGCTCCCGGATGATCTCCAGGTGCAGCAGGCCGAGGAAGCCGCAGCGGAAGCCGAAGCCCGAGCGCCGCCGGAGGTCTCCGGCTCGTAGACCAGCGCGGCGTCGTTGAGCTGGAGCTTGTCCAGCGCGTCGCGCAGCGTCGGGTAGTCGTCGCCGTCGATCGGGTAGAGCCCGGAGAACACCATCGGCTTCGGGTGCTTGTAGCCGCCGAGCGGCTCGTCGCCGGCCGTGGACGCTGGCTGGTGACGGTGTCGCCGACCCGGGACTGGCGGACGTCCTTCACGCCGGTGATCAGGTAGCCGACCTCGCCGACGCCGAGCGTCGCCGGCCTTGATCGGCTCGGGCGAGATGACGCCGACCTCGAGCAGCTCGTGGACGGCGCCGGTCGACATCATCTTGATCCGGTCGCGGCGGCTCGAGCTGGCCGTCGATCACCCGGACGTAGGTGACGACGCCGCGGTAGATGTCGTAGACCGAGTCGAAGATCATCGCCCGGGCGGGCGCGTCGGCGTCGCCGACCGGCGGCGGGAGTCTGCCGGACGATCTCGTCGAGCAGGTCGCTCGACGCCCTCGCCGGTCTTGCCGGAGACCCGGAGCACGTCGTCGGGCTCGCAGCCGATGAGGTGCGCGAGCTCCGCGGCGTACTTCTCCGGCTGGGCGGCCGGCAGGTCGATCTTGTTGAGCACCGGGATGATGTGCAGGTCGTTCTCGAGCGCCAGGTAGAGGTTGGCCAGCGTCTGCGCCTCGATGCCCTGCGCGGCGTCGACCAGCAGCACCGCGCCCTCGCAGGCCGCCAGCGAGCGCGACACCTCGTAGGTGAAGTCGACGTGGCCCGGGGTGTCGATCATGTTGAGCACGTACGTGCCCGGCTCGGCGCCGGCCTCGTCGTCGCGGACCGTCCACGGCATCCGGACGGCCTGGCTCTTGATCGTGATGCCGCGCTCGCGCTCGATGTCCATCCGGTCGAGGTACTGCGCGCGCATCTGCCGCTCGTCGACCACGCCGGTGAGCTGCAGCATCCGGTCGGCCAGCGTCGACTTGCCGTGGTCGATGTGGGCGATGATGCAGAAGTTGCGGATGATCGCCGGGTCGGTCTTGCCCGGTTGGGGGGCGCGCTGCTGGGACACGGGCTGCTTTCTCGGATCGGCGGCGTGGCGGGCGATGAGGGCCGTCGGGTCGGGAGTCGTCGTACGGTCCGTCATTCTCCCATGCACCGGAGTCATACCGTTATCGGAGGCGCGGGGCACCGGATACGGTGCCCCGGCACGGACCGACAGACGACGGGCGACAACGGAGGGAACAGCAAGCGTGAGCGGACCGCAGGACCTGGCAGACGTCGAGAACGTGCCGCACGGGAGGACCGCGCGCCGGCTCGAGTGGCCGCACCTGCCGCCGACCGTGCGCGCGCTGGTCGAGCAGCGGCTCGGCTCCCCGGTCGTGAAGGCGGAGTCGCAGGGCTCGGGCTTCACGCCCGGGCTTCGCCTCCCGGCTCACCGGCGAGGACGGCTCCCGGCTGTTCGTGAAGGCGGCGAGCAAGAAGGCCCAGGCCCCGTTCGCCGAGTCCTACGCCGAGGAGGTCCGCAAGCTCGCGCTGCTGCCGCCTGGCCTCGCCGTGCCCCGGCTGCTGTGGAGCCACGAGGACGACCTGTGGGTGGTGCTCGGCTTCGAGTGCGTCGACGGTCGGCCGCCCAGGCGCCCCTGGGTGCGCGGCGAGCTCGACGCCTGCCTCGACACGCTGGCCGAGGTCGCCGAGGCGATGAACCCGCTGCCGGCCGGCGATGCGGCTGCAGCCCGATCACCGAGGACCTGCCCGGGCTGCTGACCGGCTGGGAGTACGTCGCGCGCACGCACCCCGACTGGCCGCACCTGGACGACGTACGCCGGCTCGCGGCCGAGCTACGACTCGTTCCCCGGCAACGACGTGCTTCGTCCACTCCGACGCCCGCGACGACAACTTCCTGCTCACCAAGCAGGGCCGGGCGCTGCTGTGCGACTGGAACTGGCCGGCCGCTGGGGCCGGTGTGGGTCGACGCCGTCGACCTGGTGGCCTCGGCGTACGGCGACGGCCTCGACGCCGACGCGGTGCTCGCCGAGCACCCGCTGACCAAGGACGCCGACCCCGACCACGTCGACGCCTGGCTGGCCATGCTGTGCGGCTTCATGCTGGAGGCGCGCGACCGGCCGGTGCCGCCGACCTCGCCCTACCTGCGGGTGCACGCACGGTGGTGGTCCGAGGTCACCTGGGCGTGGCTGGCGCAGCGGCGGGGCTGGGGCTGACCGACGGTCGATTTGGGCGGCCCGACGACCCGCTGGTATCGTTTTCCCTTGCGTGTCCGCCGCTCGGCGTGCCCGCACCCAGTCCATCTACGTTGAACTGCAGAGGCCTGCCCCGTGGCGAACATCAAGTCCCAGATCAAGCGCAACCGACAGAACGAGGCTGCGCACGAGCGCAACAAGTCCGTGAAGTCCGCGCTGAAGTCGGCCGTGCGCAAGTTCCGCGAGGCCGCCGAGTCCGGCGACAGCGAGAAGGCTCGCGAGCTCGCCAAGACCGCCGCCAAGAAGCTCGACAAGGCTGCGTCCGCCGGCGTCATCCACAAGAACCAGGCGGCCAACAAGAAGTCCGCGATCCACAAGAAGGCCGCGTCGCTCTGACCTGAGCCGCATCGCGAGGCGCCGCTCCCTTCCGGGGAGTCGGCGCCTTTCGCATGTCCCGACCCCTCCCGCAATCTGTCCCGGCAGACTTGTCTGCATGCAGGCGTCCGGCTCCCGGGGTGGTTCCCGACGTCATACCGGGGCGGAGCCTCAGCGGCAGGCGCGGGCGCTCTCGTCGTCGACGAGTTCCTCCCGCTGCTCGCCGACCGCGGGCTCGACGCCCACCGGGTCGGCCTCCTCGGTTGGTCGATGGGCGGGTACGGCGCGCTGGCCCTCGCCGGCCGGCTGGGTCACGACCGGGTCGCCGCCGTCGCGGCGATGAGCCCGGCCCCGTGGCACGACTTCGGCGACACCGCGCCGGGTGCGTTCGACAGCGCGGAGGACTTCGCGTCCTTCAGGCGGCTTCGAGCCCGGCAACCACGACCTGGACTACTGGCGGCGGATCGCGCCGGCCGCGCTTCGCTTCCTGGCCCGCGGCTTCTCGGCGCAGCCGGCCTGACGCTCCGGGAGGTATCAGCAAGGACCGCGGCCTGCTCTTCCCGGGTATGACGCAGCAGTCGCCCACCACGGAGGGGACAGCCATGGACAGCAGGCCGGAGCGAACACCGGTGGCTCGACTCTGGCGGTCCGTCGTCCTGGGGATGACGCTCGTCGTGCTGCTGGCGGTCCTCGTCGTGCTCGTGGCGGCCTGAGGGCGGCCCGATGTTCCCCCGGCCGTCCGCCTTGTGGGGCACCGGTTCGTCCGCGAAGGGTGCCGAGCACGACTCGCTCACGAAGGCGGTCCGACGCCCGGCCGGTCCCGGCGCCGGCCGCGCGTGCGGGCGCCCGTGGCTCAGCGGCCGACGCGGGCCGCCGTCACCTTCAGCACCATGCGCTCGAGCGCGTAAGCCGCGTCGCTGGCCGCGCCCTTCACGTCGGCGTCGGCCTGCGCGACCGCGACGATGGCCGTGGCCAGGCCCCGGTCGTCCCAGCCGCGCGCCTGCTCGCGGATGACCCGGAGCTTCCACGGCGGCACGCCCGCCTCGCGGGCCAGGTCGGCCTCCCGCAGCCCGCGCGGCGCCGAGGTGAACCTGGCCAGCCCGCGCAGCCCGCTGGCGAACGCGGAGGTCACCAGCACCGACGGGGTGCCGCTGTCGAGGGCCCAGCGCAGCTCCTCGAGTGCGGCGGCGGTGCGGCCGTAGAGCGCCGCGTCGGCGATGGCGAAGGACTTCACCTCGGCACGGCCGCCGAAGTAGCGCTGCACCACGATCTCGGTGATCGGCCCGTCCGGGAAGTCGCTCGTCAGCTGGTGCGCCGCCGCGGACAGCGCCCGCAGGTCCTGGCCGACCGCCTGCACCAGCAGCTGCGCGGCGGCGTCGGCCATCCGGCCGCCGCGGTGCCGCACCTCGGACTCGACGAACCGCGCGAACTCCGACGGCTTGAGGCTCGCGGACTTCACCTCGGTGACGGTCTTGACCTTGCGCAGCTTGTTGAGCAGCCCGGAGCCCTTCTGGCCGCCGGAGTGCACCAGGATCAGCCCGACGTCCTCCACGGGCGCCTCGGCGTAGTCCAGCAGGCCGGCGTGCACGTCGTCGGGCAGGTTCTCCAGGCCGCGCACGACCACGCAGCGCACCGAGGAGAACAGCGACGGGGCCGGCCAGGTCGGCCAGCGAGGCCATCGTCATCTGGTCGGCGTTGGTCTCGCTCACCTCGGACTCCGGGTCGGCCGCGCGGACGGCCGCCAGGGCCGCCGAGACCGTGCGCTGGTTGAGGAACTCCTCCGGCCCGGTCACGAGCGTGATCCGACCGAGGATGTCGGATGCCTTCGGGTTCGCCATGCCTGTCCTGAGCTCGTCGAGGGGGGTGCGCACAGCCTGCCACACGGGACCGACGCGCCCGAGGACGCGTAGGCGGCCACCAGGTGGGTACGACGACCGGGAACCGTGTTCTCTCTCGGAAGGAACTCCATTGCAGCCCGAGCTGATCGGCGGCCGCTACCGGGTGCAGGCGGCGATCGGACAAGGCGGCATGGGCACGGTGTGGCTGTGCCGGGACGAGAAGCTGGCCCGCGACGTGGCCGTCAAGCAGGTCGGCCTGCTGCCCGGGCGAGTCCGTCACCGACTCCGCGCGCGCCCTGCGCGAGGCCCGCTCGTCGGCGGCGCTCAGCCACCGCAACGTCGTCACGGTGTTCGACGTGGTCGAGGAGGACGGCCACATCTGGATGGTGATGGAGAACGTGCCGTCCCGGTCGCTGTCCGACCTGATCCGCGACGAGGGACCGCTGCCTGCCGAGCGCGTCGCCGCCATCGGCGCCCAGGTCGCCGACGGCCTGGCCTCGGCCCACGCCGCCGGGATCACGCACCGCGACGTGAAGCCCGGCAACGTGCTGGTCCGCGAGGACGGCGTCGCCAAGATCAGCGACTTCGGCATCGCGCGTACGGCGGGCGACCCGGCGCTCACCCAGTCCGGCCTGTTCATCGGGACCCCGACCTACTTCTCCCCCGAGCTCGCCCGGGGCGCCGAGCCCGACCCCGTCCGCGGACGTGTGGGCGCTCGGCGCGACGCTCTACGCCGCGGTCGAGGGGCGGCCGCCCTACGAGCAGAAGACCAACGCGGTGGCGGTGATCAGCGAGATCGCCAACCAGCCGCCGCCGCCGCCGAAGCGGGCCGGCGAGCTCGAGCCGGTGCTGCGCCGGATGCTCGACAGCGACCCGCGGTCGCGGTGGTCGATGGCCGACGCGGCGCACGCCCTGCACCGGCTCGCCGACCAGCACTCCGAGCGCACCCGCGCGACCACCACCGCGGCGTTCGCGGGCGCCGGCGCCGGTCGCGGCGGCAGCCGACGCGGCCTGGGCGGCACGACTCCGGGCCGGCTGGGCACCTCCGGGACGCGACGACACGACCAGCGACCGCCCCCGCGCCGAGCGCCCGCAGGCGTCGCCGGCCCCGCCGCCGCCCGCCGGCGGCGCCGGTTCCGGACCGCACGGCGGCGGGGACCGCTCCTGCGTGCCTGCTGGCGGCCGTGGCCCTCCTGCTCGTCGGCGGCGTCGCGTTCGCCGCGCTCGACCCAGGACGGCGACCCGACGACCTCCCCGGAGGTCACGGACTCGCCGAAGGCCGACGACACGACGTCGACGAAGCCGTCACCGAGCCAGACCGACCAGCCCGGAGCAGACGCCCAGCACCACGCCCAGCACCTCGCCGAGCAGCAGCCCGCCGGCAACGCGGCAGGCGGCACCGGCTTCGTGCGCGACTACTTCGGCACCGTCCCCGGCGACCTCGACGCGGGCTGGAGCATGCTCTCGCCCCGCATGCAGGCCGAGGTCGGCCGCGACTCCTACGACGGCTTCTGGAGCACGGTGTCGTCCGTGCAGGTCAGCAACCTCTCGCAGGACGGCGACACCGTCGACGTGACGCTGCGCTACACGATGGACGACGGCCGGGTCGAGACCGAGCGGCACCGGATCGACCTGGTCCGCCGGCGACGGCGGCTACCTGATCGACGACGACACCCCTATCGGCTAGCCGTGGCGCGGCACCCCGTGCCGCGGCTCACGGTGCACCGGGTGTGCCTTCCGGGTCACGTACCAGGTGACCAGGACGGCCGCGATGCCCCGGGACCAGGCCGATCAGCAGCACCTCGTCGAAGGACAGACCGTCGATGTTGGGCTGCAGGTCCTCCTCGGTCGCCCAGCCGAACCAGACCTCGCTGATGAACAGCCCGCCGACGAAGTACGCCGCCGCGCGCGATGAGCCCGACCCAACGCGTCGTCCGCCGACCGGCGACGAGCTGGGCGACGAGCCCGAAGGCCAGCGACATCAGCACGAGCACGCCGATCCCTTGGAGTCCGAGATCCCACTGCATGGCTCCCACCTCCTGACTCCAGGGTCAGCCGCGGCCCCGACCCCCTGACCAGGGCTCTGGGTCCTGCCCGGGCAGGTCGTTGGGCACGCAGTCATCGAGACACCACCCGCAACCGGCCGTGGTCGTCCACCACCACGGCCACGTCGCCGCGCTGGTCGGTGCGCACCACGGTGGTGCCGCCGTCGCGCAGCAGGTCGAGCGTGCTCCGCGCCGGATGCCCGTAGTCGTTGTCCTCCCCCACCGACACCACCGCCAGCCGCGCCCCGAGGCCGTCGAGCCAGGCCGGGTCCTGGTAGCGGCTGCCGTGGTGCGGCACCTTCAGCACGTCGACGCGCAGCCCGGGCAGCGCCTGCGGCGAGCAGCCGCTGCGCCTCCGGCTCGACGTCGCCGGCCAGCAGCATCCGCACGCCCGCGGACCTGGACCAGCAGCACCAGGCTGGCGTTGTTGGCCGGCGACCCCTCGCTGGCGCAGCGGCCGCGCGGTCGCCGGGCCGAGCACCTGCCAGGTCAGGTCGCCGAGGCGCGCGGACCTCGCCGTACGGCGGCACCCGGACCGGCACGCCGGCGGACCGCGCCCACCGGTCCACGACGCGCCGCTCCCGCCGCCGGGTCGCGGAGCCCGGTGACGCTCGAGCTCGCCGACCGGCCCGGTCGTCGAGGACGCCGGGCAGGCCGTCGACGTGGTCGGCGTGGAAGTGGGTGAGCACCACCACCGGCACCCGCCGGACGCCGAGCCGCTGCAGGCACCGGTCCATCGACCACGCGGGTCCGGTCCGGCGTCGACCACGACGGCCCGGCCGCTCCCGGCGTTGAGCACGAGCCCGTCGCCCTGGCCCACGTCGCAGGCGACCATCACCCACCCGTCGGGCGGCCACCCGGGCGTCGGCAGCGGCCGCACCATGACCAGCACGAGCACCACGCAGAGACCGACCGAGGCCCGCCGGTGGCGCAGCACGACCCCAGCGCGACCAGCGCACAGCCAGGCACAGCACGGTGAGCAGCACCAGCGCCCCCGCGCCCGTCCCCCACTCGACCGCCGCGACCGGCAGGCGGGCGAGGTGGGTGGCCACGGCGACGATCCACCAGCCGAACAGCCCCGCGACCCAGCCGCAGGCGCTGCCGAGCACCGGCAGGACCAGGGTCAGCAACCCGCCGAGCAGACCGAGCACGGTGGCCGGCGCCACCGCCGGGGCCACCACGATGTTGGCGACGACGGCCACGAGGCTCACCTGGCCCGACAGCGCCGCGACCACCGGCGTGCAGACCAGCTGGGCGGCGAGGGGCACGGCGATCGCCTCCGCCGCCCAGCGTGGCAACCAGGCCCGCAGCTGGTCGCGGAAGGACGGCGCCAGGAAGAGGATTCCCGCCGTCGCCAGCACGGACAGGACGAAGCCGAACGACACGCGCCAGCCACGGGTCGACCAGGAGCAGGGTCAGCGTGGCCACACCGAGGGCCCGGACTCCCTGGTTGCGACCGTGCGTCGCCCATCCCGACCAGGGCCACCGTGCCCATCGCGGCCGCGCGGACGACGCTCGGCTCGGCCCGGGCGACCAGCACGAACCCGACGACGCCGAGCCCGCCGACCAGCAGCAGGCCCCGGGCCCGCACTCCGGCCCAGCGGGCCAGCAGCAGCAGCGAGCCCACGACCAGCGTGAGGTTCGTGCCGGACACGGCCGCCAGGTGCGTCAGCCCGCAGGTCCGGAAGTCCTCGACGACCGCCGCCGGCATCTGCCGGTCGTCGCCCACGACGAGGGCGGGCACGAGGGTGCGGGCCTCGGGGCTGCTCCCGGCCAGCGACGCCCGGATCGCCGCTCGCACCGCCTCGGCCCCGGCGAGCACCTCCCGGGCGGGGCCACCAGCTCGCGGCGGCCGCCCGCTCGAGAGCACGGCCGCGGTCGCCAGGTCGTCGGCGGGCGCCAGCCGGCCGGTCACCGCGACGACCTGGCCGAGCGCAACGGCGGCCCAGCTCTGGTCGCCGATCACCAGCACCCGCGCCGAGGTGGCGAAGGACCGGCCCGCGGCCACTGACCTGCGGCGACGTCGAGCCGGACCAGGACGTAGGCACCGAACCGGCCCTCCCGCAGCACCGGGTCCGAGGCGACCCGGGCGGTCATCGAGGCGACCGCGTGCTCCTCGGCGAGCCGTGCGACCGGACCGTGCCGGGTCGCCTCGAGCCGCACCAGCGACCCGGCACCGACCGCCGCAGCCGCGAGCAGGCAGCCGGCGAGCACCCACACCGGGGCCCCGCGGCGCCGGGCAGAGCAGCAGGGCGGCGAGCCCGGCGGCGAGCACCGCGCCGCCCACCCAGCGCGGCGCCAGCAGCGCCAGCAGCGCGCCACCCCAGCCGCACGGCGCCGAGCAGCACCATCCGCAGGTCCGGCCGGTCCGACGCTCGCCGGCGACGCCGTCCGCCTCGGCGGCCGGTCAGCGGCGTCCGGGCCGGTCAGCCGGGGTCACACGGTGACGAACGGGGCCAGGTCGGCCAGCGTCGCCTCGCCGATCCCGGAGACCTCCATCAGCTCGTCGACGGCGCTGAACGCACCGTTGTCGGTGCGCCACTGCAGGATCGCCTGCGCGGTCACCGGGCCGATCCCCGGCAGGGTCTCGAGCTCGGTCTGGCCGGCGGTGTTGATGTTGACCAGCGCCCCCGGTGGCCGCGACCCCCGGCGCGGACGCGGCGGAGGCGGCGACGCCGGCCGGGGCCGGCACGCCGACGACCACCTGCTCGCCGTCCACGAGGACGCGCGCGAGGTTCAGACCGCTCAGGTCGACGCCACGGCGCGCGCCACCCGCCGCCTCGACCGCGTCGACCACCCGCGAGCCCACCGGAAGCCGCACGATCCCCGGGTCGCCGCACCTTGCCGGCGACGTCGACCACGACCTCGGCGGAGGGCGCCGCGGTCGGCGACGGCGGGCCCTGGCGGCCCCGACCGGGACGCGCCACGGGAGTGGCCGGGGATGCCTCGGCGGCCGGGGCGTGCGTCACCGATCGCGCCGGGACCAGGTCGCCCGGGTCGCCCGCGCGCACGGACGTCCAGGCGAGGGCCGCCATCACGGCGGCGACCAGCACGGCCAGCGCGGCCGAGGTGCGGCGCGCCGATCCGGACCCGGCCCTGAAGCGGCCCGGGAGCCGGTCCTGCGACCCAGCCGCCGAGGGAGGCCGGCGGTCGACCGGACGAGCCGCGTCGCCGGACCCGGACGCGACCCGGCCGGGCGTCGGTGGCTCGCCGGACCCGTCCCGGCCGGGGTGCGACGGGGGCTGCCCCGTGGTCGGGACGGATCGCGGCGAGCTCTGCGCTCAGCAGCTCCAGCCGCCGCCGTGCCACCTCGGCGGCTTCTTCCTGGGCTGTCCTCCGTGAGCGCATGCCGAGAAGCTACGGAGCCGCGCACCGCGCCCGCGACCGTCCCGGCACGAGCTGGGGACCACAGCCGGCCGCCGCAGCCTGGGGACGATATCCGGCCGGGACCGACTCCGGCGCGGGGTCAGCGGGGGGCGACGACGACGGCGACCATGCCGGGACCGACGTGAGCGCCGATGACGGCGCCGACCTCGCCGACGAAGACCTCGCGGTCGTCCAGGTTGGCGGCGAGCCGTGCCCGAAGGCGGCCGGCCAGCTCCTCGGCACGGTCGGCCCCGGAGAGGTGGGCGACCGCGACGTCGACCTTGCGGTCCTCGGCAGCGGCGACCGCGAGCTCCTCGAGCCGGGCCAGCGCCCGGGACGTGGTGCGGACCTTCTCCAGCGAGGTGATCCGGCCGTCGGTCACGGTGAGCAGGGGCTTCACCGACAGCGCCGAGCCGAGCACGGCGGCGGCGGCACCGATGCGGCCCCCGCGGCGGAGGTACTCCAGGGTGTCGACGTAGAAGAGCGAGGTGGTCGCCGCGGCCCGTGCCAGCGCGGCGCCGGCCGCCTCCTCGAGCGGGACCACCGGCGGCCAGCACGTCTGCGGCGGCCAGGACGGCGTACCCGGTCGCCATCCCGAGCTGGCGGGTGTCGACCGCCAGGACCGGGATCGACGCCTCCCGGGCGGCGAGCTGGGCGGACTCGAACGTGCCACTGACCTCCCCCGACAGGTGCACCGACAGCACCGCCTCGGCGCCCGTCGGCGGCGGCCTTCTCGTAGGCCTCGAGGAAGACGGCCGGCGTCGGCCGCGACGTGCTCACCGGGTGGTAGGCCCGTCAGCGCCTCGGCGATGGTGTCCGGGGTGGCCTCGGGGTCGACGCCCTCGTCGTACGACTTGGCGCCGATCACGACCTGGAGCGGCACCACCGTGATGCCGCGCTCCGCAGCGAGGTCCGCAGGCAGCATCGCGGTGGAGTCGGTGACGAGCGCGATGCGAGACATGCGGCGAAGGTTACCGCTCTCACACGTGATCGGCAGGCCCGTCCCGGTGTGAGGGAAGCACCGCCCGGGTAGGGGCTCAGGACACCGACGGAAGGAGACCGATGAGGGTCGTCATCGCCGGCGGGCACGGCCAGATCGCGCTGCTGCTCGAACGGATGCTCACCGACCGCGGGGACGAGGCCGTCGGCATCGTCCGCAACCCCGACCACGTCGCCGATGTCGAGGCGACGGGTGCCGTGGCCGTGGTGCTCGACCTCGAGCGGTCGACGACCCAGCAGCTCGCGGCGGAGCTCGCGGGAGCTGACGCGGTGGTCTTCGCCGCCGGTGGCGGACCCTCCAGCGGGGCCGCGCGCAAGGAGACCGTCGACAAGGGCGCCGCGATCCTGCTCGCCGACGCGGCGCAGCAGGCAGAGGTACGCCGCTACGTCATGGTGTCCTCGATGGGCACGGAGCACGCCGACCCGGACAGCGACGACGTGTTCCAGGTCTACCTGCGGGCCAAGGCCGCGGCCGACGACGACCTGCGCGCCCGCGACCTCGACTGGACGGTGGTCCGGCCCGGCCGGCTGACCGACGACGCCGGGACCGGGATGGTGCAGGTGGGCACCCTCCAGCGCGGGGGCGTCCCCCGGGCGGACGTGGCGGCGACGCTGGCCGCCGTACTCCACGAGGACCGCACCATCGGCAAGACGTTCGACCTGCTCGCCGGGGACACGCCCGTCGAGCACGCACTGGCCGCCCTCTGACCACCTCACGGGAGGACCTTCGCCTCTGGAGGCCGCGGCGCTTCCGACGAAGCCTGAGGTCGGTGGCACCGCCGAGGTACGGCGACCCGACAGCCACCGGGGAGGTTGACATGGCAACCCACACCCAGCTGACAGAGGCCCAGATGCGCGCCGTCGGCGAGGAGATGCTCGAGGCGTGGAACCGTCACGACATCGAGGTGATCCTGGAGCACCTGCGAGAGGACGTCGTCTGGACGGACCCCACGCTCGAGGCGCCGGCAATCGGCAAGGACAGCGGTCAGGGCGTCGCTCACGAACACGTTCACGGCGTTCCCGGACTTCGATCTGCCGACCGATGACGTCGAGGTCTTCGTGGACACGGAGAAGCAGTCCGGCGTCTCCACCTGGTCGATGGTCGGCACCATGACGGGGCCGCTCGACAACGGGGTCCCTGCGACCGGCCGGTCGGTGCGGATCCGCGGAGCCAACCAGGTCCGCTACCGCGACGGCCTCATCTCCGAGTACGCCACCTACTACGACTCCTATGACCTGATGCAGCAGATGGGGCTGCTGCCGAAGGCCAATGGCCTGGGCTTCAAGGCCTTGGTGATGGCCGATGTCATGGCGGTCAAGGCGATGAAGGTCCTGCAGCGGCACTAGCGCCTAAGCCGTCGTGACGTCATACGGATGGAGGGCAATGACCCGCCATCCGTATGACGTCCGGGGGCGTCGGCAGGTCAGCCGGCGACGATGTTGACCAGCTTGGGGGCGCGCACGATCACCTTGCGGACGGTCTTGCCCTCCAGCGAGCGCTGCACGGCCTCGTCGGCCATGGCGGCGGCCTCCAGGTCGGCGTCGCTGATGTCGGGCGACACCTCCAGCTTCGCGCGCAGCTTGCCCTGCACCTGGACGATCGCGGTGACCGAGTCCTCGACCAGCAGCGCCTCGTCGACGACCGGCCAGCCGGCCCGGGCCACGGTGGGTTCGTGGCCCAGCCGCGACCACATCTCCTCCGCCGTGTAGGGCGCGACCAGCGACAGCAGGATCGCCACCGCCTCCGCGGCCTCGCGCACCGCGGGGTCGGCAGGACCGCAGCCCGAGTCGATCGCCTTGCGGGTGCTGTTCACCAGCTCCATGATCCGGGCGACCATCACGTTGAACCGGTGGCCGTCGATCAGCCCCTCGGCGTCGTGCACGGTCTTGTGCGTGGCCTTGCGCAGCGCGACGTCGCCGCCCTCGGCGGAGGTGCCGGGCGCGGAGGTCACGTCACCGGACAGGCGCCAGGCACGCTGCAGGAACTTCAGCGACCCGGACGGCGACATGTCGGCCCAGTCGATGTCGTCCTCGGGGGGCCCGGCGAACACCATGGTCAGCCGGATCGCGTCGACGCCGTACTCGTCGATCATCTCGCCCAGGTTGACGCCGTTGCCCAGCGACTTGCTCATCGCCTTGCCCTGGTTGATCACCTGGCCCTGGTTCATCAGCGCCTGGAAGGGCTCCTCGAAGTCGATCATGCCCATGTCGTGCAGCACCTTGGTGAAGAACCGGCTGTACAACAGGTGCAGGATGGCGTGCTCGACGCCGCCGACGTATTGATGCGCCGGCATCCACCTCCGCACGGCCTCCGGGTCGAACGGGCCCTCGGTGTAGTCCGGCGAGCAGTAGCGCAGGAAGTACCACGACGAGTCGACGAACGTGTCCATCGTGTCGCTGTCGCGCTTGGCGTCCTTGCCGCACTTCGGGCACGGCACGTTCACCCAGTCCGCCGCCGCGGCCAGCGGCGACGTGCCCTTGGGCTTCAGGTCGGAGCCGCGCAGGTCGGGCAGTACGACGGGCAGCTGGTCGTCCGGGACCGGGACCTCGCCGCAGTCCGCACAGTGCACGATCGGGATCGGGGGGCCCCAGAACCGCTGACGGGACAGCAGCCAGTCGCGCAGCCGGAAGTTGACCGCGCCCTTTCCGCGCCCATCGGCCTCCAGCGCCTCGACGATCTTCGCGATGCCGGCCGTCTTGTCGGTCAGCCCGTCCAGGTCGCCGGAGTTCACGTAGACCCCGTCGCCCGCGGTGGCGACGAACGTGTCCTCGGGGTTGTCCTCGCCCCGCTCCTCGTTCGGCACAGCGACGACTCGACGCACGGGCAGGTCGAAGGCCTTCGCGAAGTCCAGGTCGCGCTGGTCGTGCGCGGGCACGGCCATGACCGCACCGGTGCCGTAGTCGGCCAGCACGTAGTCGGCGGCCCACACCGGGATCCGCTCGCCGTTCACCGGGTTCACCGCGTAGCGACCCAGGAAGACGCCGGTCTTCGGCCGCTCCGTCGACATCCGGTCGATCTCGGACTCCTTGCGCACCTCGGCCACGTAGGCGTCGAACGCCTCCCGGTGTTCCGGCGTGCACAGCTCGTCGGCCAGCTTGGCGTCGGCGGCGACCACGAAGAACGTGGCGCCGTACAACGTGTCAGGACGGGTCGTGAAGACAGTCACCGGCTCGTCCCGGCCCTCGATGTCGAAGACGACATGGGCACCCTCGGAGCGGCCGATCCAGTTGCGCTGCATCGCCAGCACGCGCTCGGGCCAGGTCTCCTTCAGGCCCTCCATGTCGTCCAGCAGCCGCTGGGCGTAGTCGGTGACCTTGAAGTACCACTGCGACAGCTCACGCTTGGTGACCTCGGCGCCGCAGCGCTCGCACATGCCCTGCACGACCTGCTCGTTGGCCAGCACGGTCTGGTCGTTGGGGCACCAGTTCACCGGCGAGAACTTCCGGTAGGCCAGGCCACGCTCGCGGAAACGCAGGAACAGCCACTGCGTCCAGCGGTAGTACTCCGGGTCGGAGGTGTGCAGCCGGCGGGACCAGTCGAACGAGATGCCGTAGCGACGGAACGACTCGGCCTGCACCTCGATGTTGGCGTACGTGTAGGTCGCCGGGTGCTCGTCACGGCGGATCGCGGCGTTCTCGGCGGGCAGGCCGAAGGAGTCCCAGCCGATCGGGTTCATCACGTCGTAGCCGCGCTGCCACCAGTAGCGCGCGATCACGTCGTGCAGCGCCATCACCTCGGCGTGGCCCATGTGCAGGTCGCCGCTCGGGTAGGGGAACATCGTCAGGGCGTAGCGGCGCCGCTCGTTGCCCTCGGCAGGGTTGTCCTCGGCCTCGAAGGGGTTCAGGTCGTCCCAGACCTTGCGCCACCGCTCCTGCGCGGCGACCACGTCGTAGGTCGCGGCCTCGTCGGGACGTGTGTCCTGCTGCTGCTCGGTCATCGTCTTCGTCTTCCTGGTTGCGGTGGTCTCGTTGGCGCGCTCCTCGCCCGGGGTGAACCGGGCACAAAAAAACCCCTCAGGCACGAGGGGTAGCCGCGTGGACGCCGAGCCCGACGAGCGGGTTCAGATCAACGCGGCCAACTAAGCAGGAGGCTCTTCCGCATGGACTCAGGGTATCGCACGGTCCCGCCAGGGGCGCAGGAGGTTTTCAGCGGGACCCGTGCACGGTGTCCAGCACCCGTTCGAGCTGGGCCAGGCCCACCCGCAGCTGCTGGTAGGTGTCCTGCCCGAGGGCCTCTGCCCAGGCCCGTTCGACGCGCAGCGCCGTCTCGCGGATCACCTCGACCGCGTCCCAACCGCGGTCGGTCAGCCGGACCACCCGGGTACGGCGGTCCCGCGGGTGCGACTCGCGCCGGAGGTAGCCACCGACCTCGAGCTGGTGCAGCAGGTGGTTCATGGCCTGCTTCGACGCACGCGTGCGCGCGGCGAGGACCCCGGGCCGCTGTCCGTCGGGACCCGGGTGCTGGAAGACCCCGAGGTGCGCCGGGAGGACGTCGGTGAAGCCCGCGGAGTGGAGTCCGTCGATGATCTCGTGCCGGATCAGCACCGCCGGGCGTCGCAGCATCACCGCGATCGGTGGTGCATCCACAAGCTCGTCCTGCGTCACGCTGCTGCCCCCCACGACTTCCCCCTGGACGCGATTCCCCGCCCTTGTCCCCGGATTCTGCGTCCGAGGACCGCGTGGAGTCTTCAAATTGCGACATTTCTGACCGTTCGGTCAACGTCCATGACCCGGGACAGCACCCCGGGACGGGCGTCCGGGGCATCCCGTCGCGACCGGTAGGGTCGCCAGGACGTCGATCGAAGGGAACGCGCGTGACTTGGTTGGTGACCGGCGGCGCCGGCTACATCGGTGCCCATGTGGTGGAGGCCTTCCGGGCGGAAGGACTCCCCTGCGTCGTCGTGGACGACCTCTCGAGCGGGCACCGGGGCTTCGTCCCGGCCGACGTCCCGTTCGTCGACGGCAGCATTCTCGACACGGACCTCCTGGTCCGCACGATGCGCGAGCACGCCGTCGTGGGCGTGGTCCATGTCGCCGGCTACAAGTACGCCGGGGTCTCCGTCGAGCGGCCGCTCCACACCTACGAGCAGAACGTCACCGGGACGGTCCACGTCCTCCAGGCCATGCAGGAGGCCGGGGTCGACAAGATCGTGTTCTCCTCCAGCGCCGCCACGTTCGGCACGCCGGACGAGGAGCTGGTGACCGAGCAGAGCCCGACGCGCCCCGAGTCGCCGTACGGCGAGACGAAGCTCATCGGCGAGTGGCTGCTGCGCGACCAGGCGACCGCGACCGGGCTGACCCACACCTCGCTGCGCTACTTCAACGTGGTCGGCTCCGGCGCCGAGCACCTCTACGACACCAGCCCGCACAACCTCTTCCCGCTGGTCATCGAGGCGCTCGCCGCAGGGCGTACGCCGCGGATCAACGGCGACGACTACCCCACCCCCGACGGCACCTGCGTGCGCGACTACGTCCACGTGGCCGACCTCGCGGTGTCGCACGTCGCGGCTGCGCGGGCCCTCGGCGAGGGCAAGCCGCTCGAGCCCGTCTACAACCTCGGCAGCGGCGACGGCCTGTCGGTGCGCCAGATCATGGACGCGATGGCTCGCGGCACCGGCATCGACTTCCAGCCCGAGATCCACGCCCGGCGCCCCGGCGACCCCGCCCGGATCGTCGCCTCCGGCGAGCTCGCCGCCCGTGACCTGGACTGGAAGATGCGCCACAGCGTCGACGACATGGTCACCAGCGCCTGGCGCGCCTACCAGGCCGCCCAGGCCTGAGCCGCCGATCGACGCGACCACCCCGACTGACTGGGAGACGACCCCGATGACCGTGCTCGACCTGTTCCGCCTGGACGGCAAGGTGGCGATCGTGACCGGGGCCTCGTCGGGCCTCGGGGTCGCCTTCGCCGAGGCGTTGGCGGAGGCCGGCGCCGACGTGGTGCTCGGTGCCCGCCGCATCGACCGGCTCGAGGACACCCGCAAGCTCGTCGAGGACGTCGGCCGACGGGCCGTGGTGGTGCAGACCGATGTGGCCGACCCGGCCGACTGCCAGCGTCTCGTCGACACCGCGATGCTCGAGTTCGGCCACGTGGACGTGCTCGTCAACAACGCCGGGATCGGCACCGCGGTGCCGGCGACCAAGGAGACGCCCGAGGAGTTCCGGCGGGTCATCGACGTGAACGTCAACGGCTGCTACTGGATGGCGCAGGCGTGCGGCCGGGTGATGCAGCCCGGCAGCAGCATCGTGAACATCAGCAGCGTCCTGGGCCTCACCACGGCCGGACTGCCCCAGGCGGCGTACTCCGCCAGCAAGGCGGCGGTGATCGGGATGACCCGCGACCTCGCCCAGCAGTGGACCGGCCGCAAGGGCATCCGCGTCAACGCCCTGGCGCCCGGCTTCTTCGAGTCCGAGATGACGGCGCAGTACCCCGAGGGCTACCTGGAGGAGATGCACCTCCGGATCCCGGCAGGGCGCAAGGGCGAGGCCCGTGAGCTGGCGGCCGCGCTGATCTTCCTGGCCGGCGAAGCAGGTGGCTACGTGACCGGTCAGACCCTCGCGGTCGACGGTGGGCTGACCATCACCTGACGCCAGGACCGGGTCTCCGGTGCAACGATGGAGCCATGAGCACCCCGCAGAACCCGCCAGCCGGTCCGAACGGACTGGCCCTCGAGTTCCCGATGTCGCTGGGCGTCTACGACCGCTACGAGGACGCACAGAGGGCCGTCGACTTCCTGTCCGACCACCAGTTCCCGGTCGAGAACTGCATGATCGTGGGCACCGACCTGAGGCAGGTCGAGCGCGTGACGGGACGTCTCACCACCGGACGCGTCGCGGTCGGCGGCCTGCTCTCCGGTGTCTGGCTCGGTCTCTTCGTCGGGCTGGTCCTCACCTTCTTCGTCGACGACTCGGCGATCGCCGTGATCGCCTCCACCGCGATCTTCGGCGCCCTGTTCGGCGTGATCTGGGCCCTCGTCGGGTACGCCGCCACGCGCGGCCGACGTGACTTCACCTCGGTCAGCCAGGTGGTGGCGACCCGGTACGAAGTCCTCGTCGAGCACAAGCACGCCGCCCGCGGGCGTGAGCTGCTGTCGACCATGCCCGGCGCCGGCAACGCGACTTTCGGAGGCTGAGCCCCGCTGGCTACCCTGGTCGCATGACCCGCGCACCCCGTCTGCTGCTGCTTGCCGTCATCACGTTCTCCCCACTTGCCGCGTCGGGCTGCTCCGCGGAGACCGAGCCGGCCGCGCCGTCAGCGGAGAGCAACGCCCAGGTGCGGGTGGTGGACACGACCGAGGCGCGCACGCTCATCGACGCCGGCGCCCGGGTCATCGATGTGCGGACGCCCGAGGAGTTCGACGCCGGCCATCTCGTGGGCGCGGTCAACGTGGACGTGCAGGCTGCCGACTTCCACGAACGGGTGCAGGGCCTGGAGAAGAGTGACTCCTACGTCGTCTACTGCCGCAGCGGCAGCCGTGCCGGCGCCGCGGCCGACATGATGCTCGACATGGGCTTCACCGACGTGGTCAACGCCGGCGGCTTCGAGACCCTCAGGACTGCCGGCCTGCCAGCTGAGTAGCCGGCTCGCGAGTGTCCTCGTCCTCGGACTGCTGCTCCTCGTCCGGGACCACCACCGGGCGCAGCCGGGCCCACGCCACGAACAGCGCGGCGACGACGGCCATGCCGATACCGGCGTTGAGGTTGATGTTCATCCCGCCGGCCCGTTCGAGATCGGCGTCCGTCGTGCCGAACAGCCCCGCCAGCACCAGCACCACGCCGTAGAGGCCGATCAGCATGGCGATGATCGTCCTGATGTCGAAGGCGCCCGCGTGACGCTTCGTGCTGGTCTTGGTCGTGTCTGTCATCTCGTTCTCCTCACCAGAACATGATGTTGAGGGCCACCACGGCCACCAGGCCGATGCCGGCGAGCTTGGTGGGCTGCTGGAACCACGCCAGCTGGCCCTGGTCCTCGTCGTGGAAGTCCGACTTCGGGGTCAGCGAGTAGACCAGGCCCCGCAGCTCGGACTCCGGCTTCGGCGCCGTGACCATGCTGACTGCGACCGACACCACGATGTCGACGAAGAAGGCCGCACCGGCAGCCACGAAGCTGGCGCCCTGACCGCTGAGCGGGAGCACGCCGAGCGACAGCCCTCCGAGGGTGTCCTCGCTCAGCACTCCGACGAGCACCGCGGCGCCCGTGCCGGAGACCAGGCCGACCCAGCCCGCTGTCGGGGTCATCCGCTTCCAGAACATGCCGAGGATGAAGGTCGCGAACAACGGCGCGTTGAAGAAGCCGAACAGCGTCTGGAGGTAGTCCATGATGTTGGAGTACGACGCCGCGAACGTCGCCGTACCGATGGCGAGCAACGTCGCACCGATCGCCGCGGCCCGGCCGACTCCCGTGTAGTAGTCGTCCTCGCGGTCCTTGACCACGTAGGTCTCCCACAGGTCGTAGGAGAAGACCGTGTTGAACGCGGAGATGTTGGCCGCCATGCCGGCCATGAAGGACGCCAACAGGCCGGCGATGGCCACGCCGAGCATGCCGTTGGGCAGCAGGTCGCGCATCAGGTAGAGCAAGGCGTTGTTGTAGTCGGGCTCCCCGCCGGACGCCTTCGGCCGGGCGATCTCGCTGACGAGGACGGCGGCGATCATGCCGGGCAGGATCACGATGAACGGGATGAACATCTTCGGGAAGGCGCCGATGATCGGCGAGCGCTGGGCAGCCGAGATCGAGTCGGAGGCCATCGCCCGCTGCACCTCGACGAAGTTGGTCGTCCAGTAGCCGAACGACAGCACGAAGCCGAGTCCGAACACGATCCCGATCACCGAGAGCACCGGGTTGTCGATTCCGGTGAGCGCGGTGCCGGACCACGACGACAGCTGCTCGCCGCCACCCGACGAGGTGACCTTCTCCCGCAGCCCCTCGTAGCCGCCGACCTTGCTGAGGCCTACCCAGGTGAGCGGCAGCAGCGCCGCGACGATCACGAAGAACTGGAGCACCTCGTTGTAGATCGCGGCCGACAGACCGCCCAGCGCGGTGTAGGTGAGCACGATCGCGGCCGCGACCCCGAGCGAGACCCACAGCGGCCAGCCGAGCAGCGTCTCGACGACACTGGCAAGCAGGTAGAGGTTGATCCCGGCGATCAGCAGCTGCGCCACCGCGAAGCTGATCGCGTTGACCAGATGGGCCGGCGTGCCGAACCGGCGCCTCATGAACTCGGGGACCGAGCGCACCTTCGAGCCGTAGTAGAACGGCATCATCACGATGCCCAGGAAGAGCATCGCCGGCACCGCGCCGATCCAGAAGTAGTGCACGGCCGGCAGCCCGTAGTTGGCGCCGTTCGCCGACATGCCGATGATCTCGACCGCGCCGAGGTTGGCGGAGATGAACGCGAGGCCGGTGACCCAGGCCGGCAGCGACCGGCCGGACAGGAAGAAGTCCACACTGCTCGACACCGACCGTTTGGCGATGATGCCGATCCCGAGGACGAACGCGAAGTACAACGCGATCAACGAGTAGTCGACCCAGTTCGCATCGAGGCGAAGCTGCGCGTCCGCGGCGTAAATCATCCACACTCCTCCGGTCCGGCCCGAGCGGCCCGCCCCACCTCCTTCCCACCTCAGAGCAGGGCAAACCGGCCGGTAACCGGCGGCAGAGGCAAGGCTGTCGTCTCGAGGCGGCCGGGGCTAGCCTGAGTCATGAGATGCGGCGTCCTAGGGCCGCTCGAGGTTCGCGACGACGGGGGCGGGGTCCTCGTTGTGCCCGGCGCCAAGGAGCGTCGACTCCTCGGGATGCTCATCGCCGCCCACCCGTCCGCCGTCTCCGTCGACCGCCTGGTGGACCAGCTGTGGGACGGTCACCCACCCCCCACCGCGCGAAAATCCCTCCAAGGGCGGGTGGTCCGGCTTCGCAGCACCCTCGAACCCGGGCGCCCCCACGGCTCTCCCGGCCGCTTCATCACCCGACGCGAAGACGGGTACGTCCTGGCCGTCGCGCGCAACGAGCTCGACGTCCTGGAGTTCAGCGACCTGTGCGCGCGCGGTCGCGCGATGCTCGCCGCCGGAAACCCGGCCTCCGCGAAGTCGGCGCTCACACAGGCGCTTGCTCTCTGGCGCGGCGAGCCCTACGCGGACTGGCCGGAGGCCGCATTCGCCGACCCCGAACAACACCGCCTCGAGGGCATCCGCGGCAACGCTGTCTGCGCACTGCTCGAGGCCGAGCTCGCCCTGGGTCACCACCGCGAGGCCGTGCCCGAGCTCGAGCGGATGGTCCTCGAGCAGCCGCTGCGCGAGGACTTCTGGTCGATGCTCGCCGTCGCGCTGTACCGCAGCGGTCGCCAGGGGGACGCGCTGGCGACGGTCCGCCGAGCGCGCGGCGTCCTCGTCGAGGAGCTGGGAGTCTCCCCCGGGCCGACCCTCCGCTCGACCGAGCAGGCGTTGCTGGAGCAGGACCCGGCACTGGACCCACCCTTCGTCCCCGCACCCGACGTCAAGGAGCACTTGCCCGCTCCAGACCTCGACCACCGCGTGACCGGATGCCCCTACAAGGGCCTGGCCGCCTACGAGACGGACGACGCGCCGATGTTCCGCGGACGCGCCGATCTGGTCGAGCGGCTGCTTGCCCTGCTGGTCGACGGCTCCCTCCTGGTCGTGTCGGGATCAAGCGGCGCGGGGAAGTCGTCGGTGGTGCGCGCCGGTCTGCTTCCCGCACTCTCCGCGGGAGCCCTGGCCGGCAGCGAGGACTGGCCACAGCTGGTCATCACTGCCGGACCGCACGCTGTCGACGCCCTCACGGAGCTCTCCGGCGAGGAGGCGCCCCGCATGCCGGTCGTCCTGGTCGTCGACCAGCTGGAGCAGCAGTGGTCGACCGAGACCGACCCGGGCGAGCGCACGGCATTCCTCGACAGCGTGCTCGGGCTGGTCGCCGAGGGGCGTGTGGCTCGGTGCATCCTGGTGATCCGCGCGGACCACCTCGGCCTGCTCGCGGAACACCGGGGCATGGCCGGACGCATGGTGCGCTGCCTCGAGCTGGTGCCTCCCCTCACCGAGCCGCAGCTGCGCGAGGTGCTGGAGTGGCCGGCTGCTGCCGCGGGCCTCAAAGTGGAACCGCACCTCGTCGACACCGTCGTCCGCGAGGTGCTGGGCCGCAATGGTGGGCTCCCGCTGATGTCCGTGGCGATGGTCGGCACGTGGGCCCGGCACCACGACGACACCCTCACCCTGGCCGGCTACCTCGCGGCCGGTGGAGTCGCGGGGGCGATCGCCACGGCGGCGGAGGGAGTGCTTGCCACGTTCGACCCGGACGCCCATGAGGTCGCCCGTCAGGTGCTCGTCCGGCTGGCCGAGCAGGACGAACTGGGAGGTCTCCGGCGCAGGCGGATGCCGCTCGCGGAGCTCGACCTGGATGGGCCCTCCGGGGCGCCCCGCCGAACCGTCGTCGAAGCACTCGTCGCCCACCGGCTGCTGACCATGGACTCGGCGTACCTCGAGGTGGCTCACGAGGCATTGCTGACCGCGTGGCCCCGGCTGGCGAGGTGGCTCGCGGACGACGCGGTGGGTCGCGCGGTACGGCGTCACCTCGCCCCTGCGGCCCAGGAGTGGGCGCAGCACGGTCGTCCCGCGGACGAGCTCTACCGCGGGACCCGGCTCGATGCGGCCGTCGAGTGGGCGTCCCGATCCGACGCGGGTGTCACCCCGGTGGAGCGCGAGTTCCTCGACTGCGGGATCGCCCTCGCGGAGGCCGAGCTGACCGCCGCCCGGTCTCGGGCCGACCACGAGGCGGCGAGCAGGGCCCGGACCCGTCGGCTGGCGGTCGGCCTGTCGGCCGCGCTCGTGCTCACCCTCGTCGCCGCTGGCCTTGCCGCGAAGTTCCAGCAGGCCGCCGAGGACCGGGCGACCGATGCCCGGACCGCGGGGAATGTGGCCGACGCCAACCGGCTCGCGGCCCTGTCGACCAGCGCGCGCTCCCTCGACCTCTCCCTGCTCCTCGCGGCGGCAGCCATGGAGACGGCCCGGACCCCGAACACCGAGGACGGCCTGTTCGACGCCCTGCTGACCCACCGACATGCGACCGGGGCCTTCCCGCTCGGCGAGCAGGTCTTTGAGACCGCGATCGGCGCCCACGGCCGGACGCTCGTCGTGAGCCATCTCACCCCAGAGACGGTCAGCTCCTGGCAGGTGGGCTCCACCGAGGGCCCCCGAAAGATCGCCGACGGATGGCCGTCGTCGATGGCCGTCGCGCCGGGAGGGGACGTGGTGGCGATGACCGCCCTCGAGGATCCTAGCGAGGGGGCTCCGGTGACCGCCCGCTCGTCCGCAGGCGTGCTGGTCGGGGAGGTGGGCGCGCGCGACGTGGGGGGTGAGCCCCAGAGCCTGGTGTTCACGCCCGACGGACGTCTGCTCGCCGTGGTCATCAAGCAGCGGATCGAGGACAAGAGCCCATGGCGCTCGTTCGTCACCGAGCTCCACCTCGACGGCCGCGGCCACGGGCCGATGCAGCTGGTGGCCCGGTCCCCCGGAGGTGGCGACGAGTATCTCGAGTCCGCGTTCGCGAAGGACGGTTCCGGCGTCGTCGCTTGGTCGCAGGACGGGCGGGCCGCGACCTACCTCGACGTCCCCACCGGCCGACGCACCCCGCTGCAGCTCGCTCGCCGCGACGCGACCAGCTACCGGTTCGTGGTGACGCCGTCCGGGGTGCTCCAGACGTGGTCCGACGGCGCGGTCACCCGTTACGACACGGACGGCCGTCCCGCGCAGGTGCTGGAGGCACACCCCGGTCGGGTCATGGACGCGCTGGTCACCCCGGGCGGAAGGCTGGCCGCGACGGTCGGCAGAGGCGGTGAGGTCGTGCTGTGGGACATCAGCGCGAAGAGCGGGGCATGGTCCCGTCGGGAGTCGCTGCCGGGGCATTCGGGGGACGTGGTCCAGGTCGAGGTGTCCGGCGACGGCACGACATTGTTCACGGTGTCCCAGGACGGAATGCTCATCACGTGGGACCTCACCGGCACCCAGGGGTTCGGCGGGACCTACGGCAGCCCGGGTGACCGGTGGATCTCGAACCGGATCCAGGTCGTCGACCCCGGGCGGGTCGTGGTGGCGCCGGCGCGGACGCCTTTCGGTTCGAGTGCTTCGGCCGGAAACGTCGCCGCGTTGTTCCTTGATCCGCGGTCCGGTCGCGAGCTCGACCGGGTCAGGGTCAGCGACGGAATGGGGCTCTTCAACTGGGGATCGTCCGTCGCGGTCAGCCCGGACCGACGACTCGTGGCGGTCACCCATGGGTTCGGAACGGCCATCGTCGACACGCGGACCCGGGAGATCGTCCATCGGGTCGTGTTGCCGGGCGACGACCCGTCGCCGGACTGGCCGGCGACGGGGGTGTGGTGCAGTGCCTGGACGCCCGACGGCTCGCGCCTGCTGCTGTGCGCCGACGGGGAGGAGACCGCGCAACTCGTCGAGATCGACACCGAGACCTGGCGACCGGTCGGCAAGGTCGACCTCCCCGGCGTGGGCCAGGTCCTGGAGTGGTCCCCGGACCACTCGGTGCTCGCCGCCGGACTGTGGCCCGAGGGCAAAGTGAGCTTCCTGGACCGCGACCTCGACGTCGTGCGAACCGCGCGAGTCGGCGACGGGCCCCTGGACCTCGCCTGGTCCCCGGACGGCAGCAGGCTCGCGGTGGGCGGCTCCGAAGGGGAGGTCTCGGTCCTCGACACGGCGACCGGTCGCCTGGTCCATCGGCCGGCCAAGCTCTTCAGCTCGTTCGTGGGCGACGTCGAGTGGCTCCCTGACGGCGGCACGGTCGTGGCGTCGGGTGACGACGACGTCGCCGCGATGTACGACGTCGATCGCGACATCGTCCGGGTCGGCTCCATGCCGGCCACGGACACCCTCGTCAACGGCTACGCCTACCTGATGCCCGGACCTACCGACGAGGTGCTCGTCCTCGACGGCCAGCACCCGGGTCACCGCTACCCGCTGGACCCGTCGCTCTGGCTGGCCCGGGCCTGCCAGATCGCGGGGCGCGACCTCAGCCCGGCGGAGTGGCACCGCTACGTCCCGACTGAGCCGTACGACCCCCCATGCGCCGGCGACGCCCCCGACGGCTAGTCGCAGTCGCCGCGCGCAGGCGCTCAGCCCCTGCCGACGAAGGCAAGCACGTCGCCGGTGACACGACGGCTCGAGGCGGTCCCGACGTGCCCCTTCCCGGGGTACCAGACGAGGGTGCAGTCGGGGATGAGCGCGGCGGTCTCCTCCACCACGTCCCGGGGGAAGATCCGGTCCCGGTCGCCGCACACCAGCAGGACCGGCGCCTGGATCGAGGGGAGCACGTCCGTCGAGTCGAAGGCCAGCTCGGACTCCACCTCGACCAGGATGTCCCCGGGCGGTGTGAGCCATCGTGCGGGGATCGGCGCGATCAGCCGACGGACCCAGCGCAGGCGGTCGCCCGGCAAGACGTACTCGGCGAACGCCGCCCCGGCCGCGGTCATGTCGCCGCGGGAGACCGCCTCGGCCAGGCGGGTGTCGACCTGCTTGCACCAGTCGCTGAGCCGGCAGCCGGACGCGACGATCGCGACGTGCCCGACCCGGTCGGGATGCCGGGCGGCGAGGTACTGCGCGACCATGCCGCCGTAGGACTCCCCGACGACGAGGTCGGCGTGTCCGCCGAGGTCCTCGTCGATGACCCGGGCGTAGTCGTCAGCGATGTCGGCGATGCTGTGCCCGGGCGGCATGTGGCGGCGGCGCGTGACGCGCCAGGCGGCGTACCCCGCGTCGACGTACGCCGCGAACCACCGCCCGGTCATCCGCAGTGTGAGCCCGGACGGGACACTGCTGCCCGGACCTCCCTGGAGGAAGAGCATCGTCCGCGGCCCGCTGCCCCAGGTCACGAACTCCATCGAGTTGGCGAACGCACCTGTCCGGGGCGGAGCCTTCAATGCGGACGTCATGTCCTCCAGCATCGAGGACGGCAGCGTCACGGGGAAGAGCCGAGTGCCTCAGGCCGCCTCGGGAAACGACGAAGGCCGGCTCCCGAGGGAACCGGCCTTGTGCTGATCTTTCGGTGGAGCTGAGGGGACTCGAACCCCTGACCCCCTCCATGCCATGGAGGTGCGCTACCAGCTGCGCCACAGCCCCGCCGCCCCCGGAGGAGCAACTCGGGAATCTTAGCCAACGGGTGTCCCGGATGCGAAATCGGGGGCGCGCTCAGCCCTCGTCGGGCAGCCGCTGCGGGGCGTCGTGCCCCGGGCGCACCGACTCGTTGTAGCCGACCAGGCGCAACCGACCCCCCAGGCCGAGCTCCTCGAGCGTCACCCAGGCGCAGTTGTCGATCCCCCGCAGGGACGTCGCGAGGTCGCCGGGCCAGCCGAGCAGCCCCACGACACCGACCTTGAGGGCGGCCCCATGGGTGACCACGATCCCGGTCTCACCGGCGGCGAGGCTCTCCAGCGACTCCCGGAGCGCCGGGACGATCCGGGTCTCCACGTCGGCGGTCGTCTCCGCACCGGGCAGGCGCAGCATGGCGTCCCCGCGCACCCAGGCGGCGTGCTCGTCGGGGTAGCGCTCCGCGAACTCGGGGATGGTCAGCCCCTGCCGCAGGCCGACGTCGAACTCGCGGAGCCGGGCGTCCTGCGTGGCGACGAGCCCGGTGCCGACCTCGAGGTGCGCACACGTCTGCCGGGCCCGCGCCAGGTCGGAGGTCCACAGCGCGGCCGGCTCCAGGGAGGAGAGGTACGGCGCCGCCGCTGCCGCCTGCTCCTGGCCGACCTCGTCGAGCTCCACATCGGCATGGCCCTGGGCCCGGCCGACCGCGTTCCACGCCGTACGCCCGTGCCGGACGACCACCAGCCGGCGGCCGGGCTCGTCGCCGGCCTGCGCGACTGCGTGGAGCTCCCCGATCACTCCCCGCGGCCCGAGGTCACCGTCTCCGGGAGCTCGATCAGCGGGCAGTCGCGCCAGAGCCGCTCGAGGGCGTAGAAGGAGCGCTCCTCCTCGTGCTGCACGTGCACGACGATGTCGGCGTAGTCGATGAGCACCCAGCGGCCGTCCCGCTCGCCCTCGCGGCGCAGCGGCTTGGCGCCGATCTCGCGCAGCCGGTCCTCGATCTCGTCGACGATCGCCTTCACCTGGCGGTCGTTGGGCGCGGAGGCCAGCAGGAAGGCGTCGGTGATGACCAGCTGGTCGGAGACGTCGAAGGCCATGATGTTCTCGGCGAGCTTGTCCGAGGCCGCCTGGGCGGCGGTGCGGACGAGCTCGAGGGCGCGGTCGGTGGCGGTCACGTGATGGTTCCTAGCGTCGATTCGGGGTGGTCGGGCGAGTAGAGGTGGTACTTGTTGATGTACTGCACGACGCCGTCCGGCACGAGGTACCAGACCGGGTCCCCCGCGGCCTGCCGGTTGCGGCAGTCGGTCGAGGAGATGGCGAGCGCGGGGATCTCGACGATCGTCACTCTGTCCTCGGGGATGCCGTGCAGGGTGGTCGGGTCCATGTCGTAGCCGGGCCGGGTGCAGCCGACGAAGTGCGCGAGCTCGAACAGCTCGCCCGCGTCCCGCCAGGTGAAGATGTCGCTGAGCGCGTCCGCGCCGGTGATGAAGTAGAGGTCGGCGTCGGGCATCGCCTTCGCGAGGTCGCGCAGGGTGTCGATGGTGTACGTCGGTCCGGCCCGGTCGATGTCGACGCGGGAGACCCAGAAGCGGGGGTTCGACGCGGTCGCGATCACGGTCATCAGGTAGCGGTGCTCGGCGCGGGAGACCTCCCGCTCCGACTTCTGCCACGGCTGGCCGGTGGGCACGAACACGACCTCGCTGAGCCCGAACCAGGACTGCACCTCGCTCGCGGCGACGAGGTGCCCGTGGTGGATCGGGTCGAACGTGCCGCCCATCACCCCGACCCGGCGTCGCCCGGGAGCTGTCGCCCCGGTGGGGCCCCGCTCAGCCACGCAACGCCGTCATCAGGTCAGGTGCCTCAGGAGTGGTCGCGGCCGCCGCCGAAGGCGACCAGCCCGCCGAGCAGCGCGAGGAGCACGATGAAGACGCCGATGCCGATGTACCAGGGGCTGACGGCAGGCTCGTGGGAGGTCTCGGAGGCGACCGTGATCAGGGACGTGAGCAGCATGGGCCCACCTTATCGTGCCGGGACCGGCAGCCCGACGCGTGCCAGCCGCACGAGCGACACGCACTTGAGCACGAGCAGCGCGACCGCGATCGCGAGACCGAGCAGCGGCATCCCGGTCACCAGCAGGATCACCGCGAAGATCGCGGAGTTGGCCGCCTTCGCCGGCTTCGACCAGTTCCACAGCCAGATCGTCCGGTCGACGACGTAGAAGTAGTTGGGGCTGCGGATCGGCCAGGCCAGGAAGGCCAGCGACAGGAAGCAGTCGATGACCATGAACTCGGCGAGGTAGACCATCACCGGCAGCACGTGCTCGGGCTGGAGCCAGGCCAGACCGAAGTAGAACGCGGCCGCGCAGAACCGGTCGGAGAGCACGTCGAGGACCGCGCCGATGCGGGTCTCGCAGCCCTGCAGCCGCGCGACCAGGCCGTCGAGGATGTCGCCGACCCAGTAGACGACCAGCGACGAGACCAGCAGCGTGAGGCTGTTGTCCTGGATCGCGAGCCCGGCCAGCACGACGGCTGCGACGGTCCGGACGACCGTGATGACGTTGGCCGAGGTCAGCAGCCGTTCGGCCGCGGGGTCGGCGTACACGTCGAGGGCAGCACCCTCCGTCAACGTCATGCGTCCACCCTAGACCGCCACGCACACCCCGACGGGCGATTTTCGTCAGCTCAGCAAGGCTTTGTGCGCGATGCCCGGAAAGCGCACGCTGAACCGGGTGTCCCCCACGAGCGACGTCAGACGGTCGGCCTCCTCGGCGATCGCGCGCCGGGTGCGGGCGGGCACGTCGACGAACCAGCGCGTCCGGATCTCGCCGTCCGGAGCCTGGGCCCACGCGCCGACGACCCGGCCGTCGGCCCAGATCGCCGGGCCGGCGTTGCCGTTGCGGTCGAACAGGTCGGCGGCGGCGTCGGGGAGGTACCACTCCCGCTGCTTCCAGCCCATCGTGGTGGGGTCCAGTCCGGGCAGCAGCGCCGCCCACTCCCCCGGGTCCTCCGACGGGGTCCTCGTCGCCGGCGGCCAGCCAGCCGGCCTGTCCCTCCAGGTCGACGGGGACGGCCGAGCAGTCGGCGAGTGCGTGCCTGGTCAGGGTGGCCGTCCAGCCGGTCCACCACTGCAGGTCGGCGGCCGTCGCCGGGCCGAACCGGCGCAGCCAGCGGTCGGCGAGGTCCCTGGCTGCCTCCCGCTCGGCCTGGTCGCCGAGGCCTCCGGGCAGCCAGGAGTCCATCGCGGCGTAGGTGTAGGCGCCGTTGACCCAGGTGCCGGTCGGCCGGGTGCGCACGATGTCACCCTCGAAACCGAGCTGGAGCAGGACCCGCGTGTGCGCCGAGGCGGTCACCTGGTTCCTCGACCCGGCTCCCATCACGAGCGGCAGTCGCAGCGCCGGCACCCGCTCCCCGAGCTGCCGGGCGGTCATCGGGCCGTGCTCGTGCAGGGCGGCCAGCACCTGGGCGCGGGCGTCGGCGAGCCACGCATCGGGGTCCTCGACCCCGCTCTCCGCCAGCAGCCTGGCGGTCCGGCGGTGCTCGGGCCCGATCAGCTTGCGGGTGGCCGCGGCGTGGACGAGCCGGACCACGTCGGGCGTGGCCACCCAGAGCGTGCGGCGCATCCCGTGGTGGCGCACCACGCTGCGGTCGTCGTACAGCGCCTTCTCGACCGCGACGAGCGAAGGCGCCTGCATCCGGACCGCCGCCGACAGGTAGACCGTCACCGGGTCGGTGGAGTGCAGCGCCACCAGGTCGTCCGCGATCGCCGCGACGTCGTCGCAGCGGGTGGCCGGGTGCAGCCGGTGCCGCCGCGCGAGCCGCGCGCGACGCTCCGCGACGGTGACGGTCCGGATCAGCGGACGTGCCCGTCGCCGGTGACGATGTACTTCGTCGAGGTCATCTCCGGCAGCCCCATCGGCCCGCGTGCGTGCAGCTTCTGGGTGGAGATCCCGATCTCGGCGCCGAAGCCGAACTCGCCGCCGTCGGTGAACCGCGTGGAGGCGTTGACCAGCACGGCCGCGGAGTCCACCGCCGCGGTGAACCGGCGCGCGGCCTCGAGCGACCGGGTGACGATCGCCTCGGTGTGCCCGGAGGAGTGCTCGCGGATGTGCGCGATGGCGGCATCGAGGTCCGGTACGACGGCAGCGGAGATGTCGAGGGAGAGGTACTCGGCGTCGTAGTCCTCCTCCGATGCCGGCTCGACCCCCTCCAGCCGTGCGAACGCCGGGTCGCCGTGGATGGTCACCCCGGCGTCCTGCAGGGCGGTGACCACCCGGGGGAGGAACTCCGGCGCGACGGCGGCGTGCACGAGCAGCGACTCCGCGGCGTTGCACACCGACGGCCGGTGGGTCTTGGCGTTGAGCACGATCCTCAGTGCCTGGTCGAGGTCCGCGTCGGCGTCCACGTAGACGTGGCAGTTGCCGACGCCGGTCTCGATCACCGGCACGGTGGACTCCTCCACCACCGAGCGGATCAGCCCGGCGCCGCCGCGCGGGATCAGCACGTCGACGAGACCGCGGGCGCGCATCAGCGCCTTGGCCGGCTCGTGGCCTTCACCGGGGACGAGCTGGACCACGTCGGCGGGCAGCCCGGAGGCCTCGGCCGCGTCACGCAGCACCGCCACGATCGCGGTGTTGGAGCGCAGCGCGCTGGAGGACCCCCGCAGCAGCACCGCGTTGCCGCTCTTGAGGCAGATGCCGGCCGCGTCCGCCGTGACGTTGGGACGGGCCTCGTAGATGATCCCGACCACGCCGAACGGCACCCGGACCTGGCGCAGCTCGAGGCCGTTGGCCAGGGTCGAGCCGCGGACCACCTCGCCCACCGGGTCGGCCAGGCCGGCCACCTCGCGCAGGCCGGCGGCCATCGCCTCGACCCGGCCGGCGTCGAGGCGCAACCGGTCGATGAGCGCGGCGGCGGTCCCCGCTTCCTCGGCGGCACCGGTGTCCTGCGCGTTCGCCGCGAGGATGTCGGCGGTGGCCGCCACGAGCGCGTCGGCCATGGCGTGCAGGGCGGAATCCTTGGTGGCCCGGGTGGCCAGGGCGAGGTCCGTGGCGGCCACGCGGGCCCGCCGGGCTACCTCGTCGACGGTGGGCTCGGTCATGCGCCAAGCCTAGGCACGCGCGAGGTCAGAAGGGCAGGGGTGTCACATCGTGAAGATCCACGATGGTGGCGTACTCCATGCCGCGGCTGAGGTAGACCTGGCGCTCCAGGACCTCGAGGCCGACGACCTCCCAGCGGGGCAGCCCGGCCGAGTCGCGGTGCTCGTTCCAGACCCGCAGCGCGAGCGAGGAGGCGTCGAGCAGCGTCTCGGCCTCCTCCCAGTACTGGATCTCGGCGCGCCCGCCGGCGTACTTCAACGAGTGCAGAAACGGGCGCTGGTCGCTGAGCCGGCGTAGCGCATTGCGCACGATCAGGGGCTCCACCTGCTCGCCGGCGACCGTGACGGTCACGTGCCAGAGTCGGATGTGCTCGACCACGTACCCACCTCTCCCAGGACTCCCCGAAGACTGCCTGTCCCCCGCGACGGCAGGGCCGGCGGGGATGAATCCAGTCTTACGGTCTTTGCCGCGCGGCGTGCCGGAAACGAGAAATCTTCCCCGGTCTGCAGGCCAGGGTCAGCGGTGGAGCAGCACCAGATCGTCCCGGTGGACGACCTCGCGCTCGTAGGACGCACCCAGCTCCCGGGCCAGCTCGTGCGTGGACCGGCCGAGCAGCCCCGGCAGCTCGGCCGAGTCGTAGTTGACCAGCCCGCGCGCGACGGCCCGCCCGGACGCATCGACCAGGTCGACGGGGTCGCCCGCCACGAAGGTGCCGCTCACGTCGGCGATCCCGGCGGGCAGCAACGACGCGCGCCGGTCGGTGACCGCCCGGACGGCTCCGTCGTCGAGGTGCAGCCTCCCCCTGGCCTCGGTGGCGTGGGCGAGCCAGAGCAGCCGGGTGGGGCGCCGCTTCCCGGTGGGGTGGAACATCGTGCCGACCGGCTCCCCGGCGAGTGCCTGGGCAGCCTGGTCGGCGGCGGTGAGTACGACGGGGATGCCGGCCCCTGTCGCGATCTTGGCCGCCTCGATCTTCGTCTGCATGCCGCCGGTGCCGACCCCCGCCGCTCCGGCGCGCCCGGTCTCGACGCCGTCCAGGTCGGCGTCGGAGGACACCTCCGACAGCAGCGTGGCCCCAGGGGTGCGCGGGTCGCCGTCATAGAGGCCGGCGACGTCGCTCAGCAGCACGAGCAGGTCGGCATGGACCAGGTGGGCGACCAGTGCGGCCAGCCGGTCGTTGTCGCCGAACCGGATCTCCGAGGTGGCGACTGTGTCGTTCTCGTTGACGATCGGCAGGACACCCAGCTCGAGCAGCTTCGCGAACGTGCGGTAGGCGTTGCGGTAGTGGCCGCGGCGGGTGATGTCGTCGACGGTGAGCAGCACCTGGCCGACGCCGAGGTCGTGCCGGGCGAACTCCTCGGTGTATCGGTGCACGAGCAGGCCCTGGCCGACGGAGGCGGCCGCCTGCTGAGTGGCCAGGTCGCGCGGGCGGCGGGCCAGGGACAGCGGGGCGAGGCCCGCCGCGATGGCTCCGGAGGACACCAGCACGACCTCGGCTCCCCGGGCGCGGACCGCGGCCAGGGCGTCGACCAGGCCGCGGACCCGGTCGGGGTCGATCCCGCCGGCTGCGGTCGTCAGGGACGACGAGCCCACCTTGACGACCACCCGGGAGGCCCCGGTGACGCCGGCGCGCAGGGTCACGCCCGGTCTCCCGTGTCCGCTCCCGGATCCGTGTCGGTGTCGTCGTCGTGGGCGGCGGTGTTCGGGTCCTCTTCCGACCAGCCCCAGTCGTTCTCGGGCTCGACGTCCGGGCTCGCGTCCGGGTCGCCCCCGGGCAGGCCGAACCGCCGGGCCACGTCGGCGCGGGTCTCGCCCTCGCCGCGCGAGGCCATCGCCTCCTGGATCGCCTTGCGGCGCTGGGCGGCGGGCCGGTCCTCGGCGAAGCGGTTGTCCTCGCCGCGGCGGCTGCCGAGGATCTCGGCCCCGGCGGACATCATCGGCTTGAAGTCGAAGACCACGGCATTCTCGGCCTCGCCGATGAGCACCGCGTCGCCCTCCTCGGCACCGAGCTCGAGCAGCCGGTCCTCGACGCCGAGCCGGTTGAGCCGGTCGGCCAGGAAGCCGACGGCCTCGTCGTTGCTGAAGTCGGTCTGCCGGACCCAGCGCTCGGGCTTCACGCCACGGACGCGCCAGCCCTCGCCGGTCTCCTTGATGGTGAACTCCGGGCCACCGGCGGTGTCCGGCGGCCGGATCACGATGCGGGTGGTCTCCACCTTGGGCTTCGCGGCCCGGTTGGCGGCCACCAGCTCGGCCATCGCGAAGGACAGCTCGCGCAGGCCCTCGCGGCTCGCCGCGGAGACGGCGTACACCTTGAGCCCGCGCTTCTCGAGGTCGGCCCTGACGATCTCGACCATCTCGCGCCCGTCGGGGACATCGATCTTGTTGAGCGCGACCAGCCGCGGGCGGTCCTCGAGGCCGCCGTACGTGCTGAGCTCGTTCTCGATCACGTCCAGGTCGGCGACCGGGTCGCGCCCGGGCTCCATCGTCGCGGTGTCGATGACGTGCACCAGAGCGGCGCAGCGCTCGATGTGGCGCAGGAAGTCGTGCCCGAGGCCGCGGCCCTCGCTCGCGCCCTCGATCAGTCCGGGCACGTCGGCGACGGTGAAGGTGGTCTCCCCCGCGGTGACGACCCCGAGGTTGGGCACCAGGGTCGTGAACGGGTAGTCGGCGATCTTGGGCCGGGCCCGCGACAGAGCAGCGATCAGGCTGGACTTGCCGGCACTCGGGAAGCCGACGAGGCCGACGTCGGCGACCACCTTGAGCTCCAGGGTGACCATGCGGTCGTCGCCGGGCTCGCCGAGCAGCGCGAAGCCGGGGGCCTTGCGCTTGGACGAGGCCAGCGCAGCGTTGCCCAGACCGCCGCGACCGCCCTCGGCGATCACCATCTCGGTGCCGGCTCCGACGAGGTCGGCGAGCACGTTGCCGCGCTCGTCGCTGACCACGGTGCCGTCCGGAACGGGCAGCACCAGGTCGCCGCCGTGGCCTCCGTTGCGGTGCGCACCGGCGCCGTGGCCGCCGTGCTCCGCGCGCCGGTGCGGGCTGTGGTGGTAGTCGATCAGGGTGGTGACGTCCGGGTCGACGCGCAGGATCACGCTCCCGCCGGGGCCACCGTTGCCGCCGTCAGGACCGCCGAGAGGCTTGAACTTCTCGCGGTGCACCGAGGCAACACCGTTTCCGCCGCGACCCGCGGTGACGTGCAGCACCACCCGGTCGACGAATGTCGGAACCGCCATGCCGATCCACTTCCCTCACTGAGATGACCATCTGGTCCGTAAACGGCGGAAGGGGCGCCCCTGCTGGTTCAGCAGGGCGCCCCTCCGCGGATGTTCTAGCTGACCGAGGTCACTCGGCGGTCGGGAGGATGTTCACGACACGCCGGCCACGCTTGGTGCCGAACTCGACGTTTCCGCCGACGAGAGCGAACAGGGTGTCGTCGCCGCCGCGTCCCACGCCGTTGCCCGGGTGGAAGTGCGTGCCGCGCTGACGCACGATGATCTCGCCCGCGTTGACGAGCTGACCGCCGTAGCGCTTGACGCCGAGCCGCTGGGAGTTCGAGTCCCGACCGTTCTTGGTCGAGGCTGCGCCCTTCTTGTGTGCCATGAGTTCAGTCCTTGGTTTCGAGAGGTCAGACGGTGCTGATCACTGGGAGATGTCGGTGACCTTGACCTGGGTGTACTTCTGACGGTGACCCTGGCGCTTGCGGTAGCCGGTCTTGTTCTTGTACTTGAGGATGGTGATCTTCGGACCCTTGGTGCCGCCGAGCACCTCAGCGGTCACGGTCGCCTTCGCGAGGGCGTCGGCGCCGGCGGTGACCTTCTCACCGTCGACGAGCATGACCACGGGAAGGGTGACCGAGTCGCCAACCTGCTGGGCAACCTTGTCGATCTCGATGACGTCCCCAACAGCAACCTTCTGCTGCTGACCGCCACTGCGCACGATCGCGTACACCGCGGACTCACTCTCTTCGTCGGACTACAAGTTCTTCTGCGCAACCCCGCTCACCGAACCACGAGGACGGGAGCGTTGCCGGGCGCGCAATGATCAGGCGCTGAGCGCCGAAGGTCTAGTTTACGGAAGAAGCACCGGCCCGGTCAAAACGGGCCGGTCCTTCGCCCGCGGGATCACCGTTTCCGGGTCCCCTTCTTCTTCACCGGCACGTGCGCCGGGGCGGTCGTGGCCTCGTCCGGGACCCCGGACTGGTCTCCCACGCCGCCGTCGGCCGAGCTGCCTTCGGGGGCCGTGCCGTTGCCGGACACGTCCGCAGGACCGCCCACGGGCGGGCCGGCAGGACGGCGGGCGGCGACCCTGCGGCGCGACACGGTGACCACCGCCGGGGCGGGCGCTGCCGCCTCCGCGGGGGCCGTCGTGGTCTCGCCGGTCGCAGCGGGCTCCGCGACCGGTGCCGCGACCGGCTCGACGCTCGGCGTCACGACGATCGACCCGGACGCCTGCGCGTTGGCCGGCGGGCCCGCCTCCCGTCGGCTCGAGCCGCGTCCCGAACGGGTCCGGGTGCGGGGCGCCGAGGGCTCCACGGCCTGCTCAGCGGGCTTCTCCGGTGCGGCCGCCGGCTCGGCGGTCGCGGGCTGCTCGGGCGCGGCCTGCTCGACGCTCTCCGGCTGCTCGGTGGCCTCGGGCTTCTCGGCCCCGGCACGGTCGCCGCCGCCCGAGGAGCGGCCGCCCCGGCTGCGGCTACGACGACCGGAACCGTCGCCCCGCCCGCCGGCGGAGCGGTCCCCGGTCGCGGCGGTGGCCGGTGCGGCGGACTCGGCCGAGCCGTCGCCCGTCCCGCGCGTCGGCGTCGGCGCGGGCTTCCCCGGAGGTCTCCGCGGGGCCGGCCTTCGCCATCGCGGCGATGTCCTTCGGCGAGGGCGCCGACGAGCCGTTCCCGCCGCCGTTGCCGGCGTTGTCGTCCTCGTTGCCACCGCGGCCACGGCCACGGCGAGCACGACGCGGCTCCTCCTCGACCTTCCTGCGGGTCTCGACGGGCTCGTGGTGGAGAACCAGTCCGCGGCCCTGGCAGTGCTCGCAGCTCTCGCTGAACGCCTCGAGCAGGCCGGTGCCGATCCGCTTGCGCGTCATCTGGACCAGGCCGAGCGAGGTGACCTCGGCGACCTGGTGGCGAGTGCGGTCGCGGCCCAGGCACTCCACCATCCGGCGCAGCACGAGGTCGCGGTTGCTCTCGAGCACCATGTCGATGAAGTCGACGACGATGATGCCGCCGATGTCGCGCAGCCGGAGCTGGCGGACGATCTCCTCGGCGGCCTCGAGGTTGTTCTTGGTGACGGTCTCCTCGAGGTTGCCCCCGGAGCCGGTGAACTTGCCCGTGTTCACGTCGACCACGGTCATGGCCTCGGTGCGGTCGATGACCAGGGAGCCGCCGGAGGGCAGCCAGACCTTGCGGTCGAGCGCCTTGGCGATCTGCTCGTCGATGCGGTACGCCGCGAAGACGTCCTCCCCGCCGTCGTACCGCTCCAGCCGCTCGGCGAGGTCCGGCGCGACGTGGCCGACGTAGTTCTCGACCATGTCCCAGGCGTCGTCGCCGGAGACGACCAGCCTGCCGAAGTCCTCGGTGAAGAGGTCGCGGACCACCTTGAGGGTGAGGTCGGGCTCGCCGTACAGCAGCTGCGGGGCGTTGCCCTTCTCGACCTTCGACTCGATGTCTGCCCAGCGGGCGGTGAGGCGCTCGACGTCGAGCGTGAGCTCGTCCTCGCTCGCGCCCTCGGCCGCGGTGCGGACGATCACGCCCGCCGTGTCCGGGACGATCTCCTTGAGGAGGTTCTTCAGGCGGGTGCGCTCGGTGTCGGGGAGCTTGCGGGAGATGCCGCTGGTGGTGCCGTCGGGCACGTAGACCAGGAAACGGCCGGGCAGGCTGATCTGGCTGGTGAGCCGGGCGCCCTTGTGCCCGATCGGGTCCTTGGTGACCTGCACCAGGACGGCCTGGCCGGACTTGAGCACCTGCTCGATCTTGCGCGGGCCGTTGCCGGCACCCAGCGCGTCCCAGTTGACCTCGCCGGCGTAGAGCACCGCGTTGCGGCCCTTGCCGATGTCGATGAACGCCGCCTCCATGGAGGGCAGCACGTTCTGGACACGGCCGAGGTAGACGTTGCCGATCAGCGAGGTCTGCGACTCGCGGGCGACGTAGTGCTCGACGAGCACCTTGTCCTCGAGCACGGCGATCTGGGTGAGGTCCTTATTCTGGCGGATCACCATCACCCGGTCGACGGCCTCGCGGCGGGCGAGGAACTCGGCCTCGCTCACGATCGGGGCGCGTCGGCGGCCGGCCTCGCGACCCTCGCGGCGACGCTGCTTCTTCGCCTCCAGCCGGGTGGAGCCGTGCAGCGCGGTGATCTCGTCCTCGGCGGCGCGGGGCTTGCGCACGCGGGTGACGGTGTTCTCCGGGTCGTCGGACCCGCCGTCCCCGTCGTCACCCGAGCGGCGACGGCGCCGGCGACGTCGGCTCGAGGAGCTCTCCCCGCCGTTCTCGTCCCGGTCGCCCCGGTCACCCTGGTCCTGGTCGGCCGACGGCGGCGTCTCACCGGTCTCGTCGGAGTCCTGCTGGTTGTCCCCGTCCGGGCCCTCGCCGCTCTTGCGGCGGCGACGGCCACCCCGGCGGCGACGGCGGCGGTTCCCGCCGGCCTGCTCCTCGGAGTCCTCGTCGGTCTCCTCGGCCTCGGCCTCGGTCTCCGCCGCGGCGGCGGACGCGACCTCGTCCTGCGCGTCCTTGGGAGCGGCCTTCTTCGCCGTGGTCCTCTTCGCTGCGGCCTTCTTGGCACCGGCGCGCGCGGCGGGCGCGGCCTTCTCCTCGACCTCGGCCTCGGTGCTCTCGGCAGCCTCGACCTCGGCGGGCTTCGGCTCGGCCTTCTTGCGGCGCGGAGCCGTCTTGGTGGCTGCCGGCGGCTGGAACAGGGGCACCGCGACGGCCGGAGCCTTCGCAGCCGGGGCCGCGGCGGTCTCCTCAGCGGCGACCTCGACCGGGGCCTCCTCGGCCTCGGCGGGCTCGGCGGGCTCGGGCGCGGCGGCTGTCTTCTTCGCAGTGGTCTTCTTGGCCGCGGCCTTCTTCGCCGGAGCCTTCTTGGCGGCGGTCTTCTTCGCGCTCTTCTTGGCCGCCGGAGCGGACTCGCCGGTCTCGGTACCAGCCGGCGGTTCAGCCGGCGTCTCGGCCGGCGCGAGCTCCTCGGGGGCGGTGCCCGGCAGGATCTCGTCCGCGGGGGCCGCGGCGGTCTTCTTGGCCACGGTCTTCTTCGCCGGAGCCTTCTTGACAGCGGCCTTCTTGGCCACGGTCTTCTTGGCGGGAGCCTTCTTCGCCGCCTTCTTGGCGGGTTCGGGCTGGGGGGTCTCGAGGCCCTCGGGGCTCTCGGTGGTGGCCTCGGTGTTCTCGGCCGGGTTCTCAGCGTCGAGCATGTGCTCTCCTATGCTCCCGGTGAGCACAGATCTCACATGTGCGGCACGCCGGGAGCGTGTCAGTCGCCCGAACCGGCGAACCGGCGGGACGCAAGCCTGCGGATGAGCCCCGATTCGGCAGGTTTCAGCCAAGCTCGGAGCGGCGGCGACGTCCCCCGTTAATTCACGTCTTGGGAAGCCGCGCAGCGCGTTCCGCGGTCAGCGGCGAAAGAAGACCGTTTCTGTCACCAACGGTCACGCCGTGTCGCGGTCGTGCGCCAACGGATCACCCACCGTGCCGTTCTGTGCGTCCAGCGGACCCTGGGCCAACCGCTCGTGCAAAGGAGCGGAGCCAGCCTGGAGTCCGGCGATGTCGCGCAGTCCGGCGAGGACGTCGTCGGGTCTCACGGACGGTGTTCCGTGCCGTAGGACCACTTCGAGTATCGCACACAGTTCACCCGGATCCGGTCCGGACCGCGCAGCGAGCGAGACCACGGCTTCCCGGCAGTCGAAGCTGCGCATGCCCTTCTTGGTCATCCGCTCGACCGTGACGTGCTCCGCCTCCAGGAACCGTCGTACGGCGTCCTGCGCCGCCTCGGGGGCGAGTCCGGGGACGGTGATCCGCCAGATGCTGGCCTCCAGCCGGTCGGCGAGCGAGCCGCCCGGGGACTCCACGACCTCGAGGACGTCGAGGCCGGCCGGCAGCGCGGTGTCCAGCGCGGTCAGCACGGCGGCCGGGTCCACGGACTCGGCGAGGCCGATCTCGAGGTACTCCCCCTCGCTGGCCGCGCCGGTGGGGGCGGCGTTGGCGTAGGAGATCCGCGGGTGCGGGTTGAAGCCGGAGGAGTAGGCCACCGGGACCCGGGAACGCACCAAAGCGCGCTCGAAGGCCCGGGAGAAGTCACGGTGGCTGGTGAACCGCAGCCGGCCCCGCTTGGCGTAGCGGATCCGGAGCCGCTGGACCGGGGGGGCTTGCTGCTCGGGTTGTTCACGCACCGGCCAAGCGTAGGCACCGGCCCGCTGATTTGGTCGGCCGGGGCGGGCTCGCGCACGATGAACCGGTGACGACGACCGCTGAGCCGCTCCAGGAGAGCAGGGCGGCGAAGGCCCTCGTCGTCGTCGGCATCGTGGTCCTCGCCTTCAACCTCCGGCCGGCGGCGGTGAGCGTCGGGCCGGTGCTCGACGAGATCCGTACGGCGCTCGGCATGTCGCCGACGACGGCCGGCGTGCTGACCACCCTTCCCGTGCTGGCCTTCGCCTCCTTCGGCGCGGCCGCACCGGGCCTGGCCAGGGTCCTCGGCGTGCACCGGGTCACCCTGCTGGCCCTCGGCGCCGTGGTCGTCGGGCTGTCGCTGCGGGCCCGGACCGACTCGGTGGTCCTGCTGCTGGCGCTGTCACTGCTGGCTCTCGGCGGGATGGCGACGGCGAACGTGCTGCTGCCCTCCCTGATCAAGCTGCACTTCCCCGGTCGCATCGGGCTGCTCACGTCGATCTACACGACCTCCCTGGCGATCGGGCTCACCGCGGCGTCCGTGCTGACGGTCCCGCTCAGCGAGCAGCTGGGGTCCTGGCGTTGGGGGCTCGGCGCCTGGGCGATCACCGCCGCGGTCGCTGCCGTGCCGTGGTTCGGCCTGCTGCGGCACGACCAGTCCCCCGAGGAGGCGCCGCACACCGTCACGCTCGGCGCGGTGGCCCGCACCCGCCTCGGCTGGGCGATGGCCGCACTGTTCGGCCTGCAGTCGCTCCAGGCCTACGCGATCTTCGGCTGGTTCGCCCAGGTCTACCGTGATGCCGGCTTCGGCGCCGGCACGGCGGGCCTTCTGCTCGGGGTGATCACCGGGGTGAGCATCCCCCTGTCGTTCTGGCTGCCGTCCCTGTCTGCGCGTCTGCACGACCAGACCGTGCTGATGTGCGTGCTGGTGGCCTGCTACCCGGTCGGCTACCTCGGCCTGATCCTCGCCCCTGCGGCCGGGGCGTGGCTGTGGGCCGTGGTGATCGGCATCGGCACGTCGATCTTCCCGGTGGTGCTGACCCTCATCGGCCTGCGGTCGCGGACCCCAGCCGGCACCGCCGCGTTGTCGGGGTTCACCCAGTCGGTCGGCTACCTGATCGCCGCGGTCGGGCCGTTCGGGGTCGGCCTCCTCTACGACCTCACCGCCGGCTGGACCGTCCCGCTGTCCGCGCTCATGCTGCTGACCGTGCCGCAGCTCGTGGCTGCTCTGACCGTCGCGCGGCCCTGCTACATCGAGGACCAGCTCGGACGCGCGGATCGGGCTGACTGACGCGGCGGACGGTGTCCGCTGTGCTTCAATTTGAGGCACTTCTCCGTCCTGCCGTGTCCTCTGGGAGACCCCCCTCATGCTCCGCAAAGCCTGTGCCGTGCTCACCGCCTCGCTCGTCCTCGTGACGACGTTCGCCGGGGCCGCGTCGGCCTACACGCCGGAGCCGGGTCCGCTCTTCAACAACCCCCGCGGAAGCACCGCCGCGAAGGACCGGATCATCAAGCACCTCGTCGACACCATCAACTCGACGCCGAAGTACTCCGTGATCCGGATCGCGGCCTACTCCAACGACCGGCCCGACGTGGTCGACGCGCTGATCGCGGCCCACAAGCGCGGCGTCGACGTGCAGATGGTGCTCAACGACAACTGGACCTCCGGCGCCACCAACCGCCTGGTCAAGGTCGTCGGGCGGGACACCAACCGGCGCAGCTTCATCGCGATCTGCCAGGGCTCCTGCCGCGGTGGCGCAGGCAACCAGCACATGAAGTTCTACCTGTTCTCCAAGGCCGGCAAGGCCAAGGACGTGGTCATGGTCGGCTCGGCCAACACCACTGGGTACGGCGCACGCACCCAGTGGAACGACATGTACACCGCGACCGGCCAGCCGGAGCTCCGCGACCTCTACACCAAGATCTTCGAGCAGCTGGTCCGCGACAGGAAGCTCGCCGACCCGCACGTGCGCCGCACCACGGGGATCTACGAGAGCGAGTTCTACCCGCACTACGACACCACCGAGGCCAACGACCCGGTGATGGCGCGGCTCGACGCGGTCAAGTGCGTCGCGACCGGCGGCACCGGCAGCAACGGGCACACCGTGATCCGCATCGTGATGTACGGCTGGGGCGCCGAGCGCGGCCTCTACCTCGCCCAGAAGGTCGCGGCGCTCGACCAGGCCGGGTGCGACGTCCGCGTGCTCGTGAGCTCTCCCGGCCGCAAGATCGTGGGCACGCTCCGGCGCGGCGGCGTCCTCATCCGGAGCGCGGACCTCGACCTCGACGACAACGAGGACACCGGGTTCGGCGGCACGCCGTACGAGGTCTTCACGCACCAGAAGTACATGGCCCTCAGCGGCAGCTTCCGCAACAGCATGGGCTATCAGGTGTGGACCGGCTCGGAGAACTGGTCCGGGATGGGCATGATCAACGACGAGGTGACGATCCGCATCCCGAAGCGGGGCGCGTACACCAAGTACGTCACGAACTTCAACTACGTCTGGGCCAACTACTCGCGCTCGCTCGAGCCCACTTCATAGTTCGGACCCGCGCGTCCGAATATCCCGTCATGGCCTAGCCTGGACGGGCAATCGTCGACCCGGGGGACTCCGCCCTGCGGTCGAGCTCGGGACCGACATCGGGAGAAATTTCCTTGCTGAAGAAGCTCGGCGCCGCTGTTCTGGCAGGCGCACTGGCCCTCACTCTCACCGCCACCGGGGCACAGGCCTACACCCCGGACGACGGCGCGACGTTCAACAACCCCTGGGGCAAGACGCCCGAGAAGGAGCGTCTGCTCACCAAGATCACCCGCACCGTCGAGTCCGCCCACAAGGGCTCGACGATCCGCATCGCGGCCTACTCCAACGACCGCAAGGACGTCACCGACGCGTTGATCGCCGCCCACCGGCGCGGCGTCCACGTCCAGGTGCTGCTCAACGACAACTGGACGTCCTACCAGACCAAGCGGCTGCAGAAGGTTCTGGGCACGAACATCGAGAAGCGCAGCTACCTGCGGATCTGCGTGAACTCGTGCCGGGGCAAGCGCGGCAACCTGCACTCGAAGTTCTACCTGTTCACCCACGCCGGCCAGGCCCACAACATCGTGATGTTCGGGTCGGTCAACCTCACCGGCTTCGGCGCGAAGACCCAGTGGAACGACCTGTACTCCACCGCCGACCGCAAGGTCCTGCACAACTTCTTCCGCGACGTCTTCGACCAGATGGCCAAGGACCGCCCGGTCAAGCGCCCGTTCATCAGCAAGCAGATCGGCGACTTCACGATCAACGTCTACCCGCGCTACGACACCACGGAGAGCGACGACCCGATCATGAAGCGCCTCAACGGCGTGCGGTGCAAGGACTACGCGAACGGCGCCGGCATCAACGGCCGGACCATGATCCGGATCAACATGTACGGCTGGAACGGCACCCGGGGCGTCTACCTCGCCCGCAAGGTGGCCGAGCTCAGCCGGAAGGGCTGTGACGTCCGGGTGCTGCAGAGCAGCGCAGGCGGCAAGGTGGTCGAGATCCTCGCCCGCAACGGCGTGCTGATCAAGTCGCCCGACTTCGACCGCAACAACAACGGCGAGGTCGACGTCTTCACCCACGACAAGTACATGATCCTCGGCGGCCGGATCCGGACGAAGTCGGGATGGCACGTGTGGACCGGCTCGCAGAACTGGTCGGACCGCTCGCTGCACGGCGACGAGATCACGGTGCACATCCACCGGCGCGGAATCTTCTGGGACTACCGGCAGAACTTCGACCACATCTGGGACAAGCGCTCGAAGTGGGTCGCCGGCACGAAGCCGACCACCGCGACGACCACCACGGCCTCCACCCGGGCCGACCGGCTCGACATCCTCACCTGAGCCACTCGGTGCGCCGCCTGTGCTCAGCGCAGGTGGCGCACCATCAGGCCTCCCCCGCCGGCCATCAGACGACGGAGAGCGGGAGCAGCGTCTTCCCGGTGGGGCCGATCTGGATCTCGGTGTCCATCTGCGGGCACACGCCGCAGTCGTAGCACGGGGTCCAGCGGCAGTCCTCGACCTCGACCGTGGAGTCCGGGTCGATGGCGTCCTGCCAGTCCTCCCACAACCACTCCTTGTCGAGACCGGAGTCGAGGTGGTCCCAGGGCAGCACCTCGGCGTGCTCGCGCTCGCGGGTGGTGTACCAGTCGAGGTCGACCGGAGTGCCGGCCAGCGCCTTCGCGCACGCCTCGTCCCAGCGGTCGAAGCTGAAGTGCTCGCTCCAGCCGTCGAAGCGGCCGCCGTCGCGCCAGACCTGCTCGATGACCCGGCCGACGCGGCGGTCGCCGCGCGACAGCAGTCCCTCGATGATGCCGGGGCGGCCGTCGTGGTAGCGGAAACCGATTGCGCGGCCGAACTTCTTGTCGGTGCGGACGTCGTCCCGCAGCTTCTTCAGCCGCTCGTCGGTGGTCTCGTGGTCGAGCTGTGCCGCCCACTGGAACGGTGTGTGCGGCTTGGGCACGAACCCGCCGATCGACACGGTGCAACGGATGTCGTTGCGGCCGGAGACCTCACGTCCCTTGGCGATGACCTTCTTGGCGAGGTCCGCGATCTCCAGCACGTCCTCGTCGGTCTCCGTCGGCAGGCCGCACATGAAGTAGAGCTTCACCTGGCGCCAGCCGTGGGAGTACGCCGTTGCGACGGTCCGGATCAGGTCCTCCTCGGTGACCATCTTGTTGATCACCTTGCGCATCCGCTCCGACCCTCCCTCGGGGGCGAAGGTCAGGCCGGACCGGCGGCCGTTGCGCGAGAACTCGTTGGCCAGGGTGATGTTGAAGGCGTCGACGCGGGTCGACGGCAGGGACAGCGAGACGTTGGTGCCGTCGTACCGGTCCGCCAGACCCTTCGCCACCTCACCGATCTCGGTGTGGTCGGCGCTCGACAGCGACAGCAGGCCGACCTCCTCGAAGCCGGACTTGCGGATGCCGTTCTCGACCATGTCGCCGATCGTGGTGATCGAGCGCTCCCGGACGGGCCGGGTGATCATCCCGGCCTGGCAGAACCGGCAGCCGCGGGTGCAGCCGCGGAAGATCTCCACGGAGTAGCGCTCGTGCACGGTCTCGGCCAGCGGCACGAGCGGCTGCTTCGGGTAGGGCCACGCGTCGAGGTCCATGAGCGTGTGCTTGTGCACCCGCCACGGCACCCCGGAGGTGTTGGGGGCGACGCGCTTGATCCGGCCGTCGGGGAGGTACTCGACGTCGTAGAAACGCGGCACGTAGACGGCGCCGGACACGGCGAGGCGGTAGAGCAGCTCGTCGCGCGGGCTGCGGCCGGCGGCGCCCGGACGACCCTCGGCCTTCCACTCGCGGACCACGTCGGAGATCTTCAGCACGATCTCCTCGCCGTCACCGAGGACGGCCGCGTCGAGGAAGTCGGCGACCGGCTCGGGGTTGAACGCCGCGTGCCCGCCGGCGAGGACCAGCGGGTCCTGCTCGGTGCGGTCGGCCGCGTGCAGCGGGATGCCGGCGAGGTCGAGCGCGGTCAGCATGTTCGTGTAGCCGAGCTCGGTGGAGAACGAGATGCCGAAGACGTCGAAGGCGCGCACCGGGCGGTGGTTGTCGACGGTGAACTGCGGGATCGGCCCCTGCTCGTCACCGGCTCGCATGACCTGCTCCATGTCCGGCCACACGGAGTAGGTGCGCTCGGCGACGATCCAGTCGCGCTCGTTGAGCACCTCGTAGAGGATCTGGACGCCCTGGTTGGGCAGACCCACCTCGTAGGCGTCGGGGTACATCAGGGCCCAGCGGACGGTGCTGTCGTCGTCGCCCCAGGGCTTCTGCGTCGAGTTGAGCTCGCCCCCGACGTACTGGATCGGCTTCTGCACGGACGGAAGCAGCGGCTCCAGCCGCGAGAACAGCGACAGGGCAGCGGCATCGGAAACGGTCTCGGTGGAACCGAGTGTCGGCACGGTGCAACCTCGCAGAACGCAGGGGGTGGGAGACCCCCAAGGGTACGCCGTCGCGCCGGATCGTTCGAACTCGGCGGATCGGGGCTGCTGCGGGCCGCCGGGCCGTCAGGCCTCGAGGTCGGCGAGCTCCTTGAGCGCGGCCTCGGCGCGCGCCAGCTCGTCACGCGCGACCGCGATCAGGTCGCACAGGCCCTGCGCGCCGAACCGGTTGCTGATGTGCTCCACCGCGTCGGCGATCACGGGGTCGATGTTCTGCTGCTCCGAGGTCATGCATCCATCCAAGCAAAGGCCGCGGCCCTTGCCCAGCCCCTGTCTCCACGGCGCGGCGCTACTGCGTGGCGGCCCAACGCGCGTCGCGGCCGAACGCCGCCAGCAGCTCGGTCTGCGGGTCGCCGTGCCGGTCCACGTGCGCGCCGATCGCCCCGGACCCCCGGTAGAGCTCCTCCCGCTCGGCGAACCAGCCGGCCACCGCGTCGACGAGCTCCGGGTCGAGCGTCGCGTCGGCTCCGGTGGCCACGGCGAGGTCCCAGCCGTGCACGAGGTGGTCCGCGGCGAGCTGCCGGACGTACTCCTCGGCGGCCTCGTCCCCGTAGGACAGGTGCACCTTGACCCCGCGGGGCGTGACCTCGTCGACGCTGTGAACCGCCGCGGAGGCCGCTGCGTGGCAGGTCGCGGCCGGGTCCTCCCCCAGCACGTCCCCGTCGAAGCGGTCCCCCACCTCGGCGATGGTCGCGCCCTCCATCAGCGGGACCGTCCAGAGCTCCTCCCCGACCACGTGGTTCACCAGGTCCCGCACGGTCCACGCGTCGCAGGGCGTGCTGTTGCCCCAGGCGTCCGGGCCCACGTCGTCGACCCTGGCCTCCCACCACTCGACGGTGCGACGGTGCAGTGTGGTCACGTCCATGGTGTCCTCCCCTCCGGTCGTCCCCGCACCACCCAGGGTGGAACCGGGCGAGCGGCCGCGTCCAGAGCCCGAAGGGGCCGGTCGGCCCCGCCGGGTCAAAGCAGACCGGCCTCGAGGGTCCGGCGCCCCTCCTGGACCCACCAGTCCAGGTCGGCGCGCTCGCGCTCGCGCTTGGCCGGGTCGGGATGCTCGGCCGCGTCGAGCGCCTTGTTCCAGCCGAGCCACACGAGGGCGGCGAGCAGCGCGAGTCGCATCGCCGGGCCGTCGTACGCCGCACCTGCGGCCTCTCGGTAGTCGGCCAGCATCTGCTCGCGCGGCACGTCGACGACCGAGGAGCAGCCGGCGAGGAACCTCGCGATGTCCAGCGCACCGGGGCCGACCGCTGCCAGCCCCCAGTCGAGGAGCACCACGCTGTCGCCCTCGATCGCCAGGTTCACCGTGGACAGGTCACCGTGCACCAGCGTCGTCGGCCGGGCGCGCAGGGCGTTCGCGAGCCGGGTGGGGTCGTCGGCCAGAGCGAGCACCGGATCGGCGACGTCGGGCGGGACCAGCGCGGCGAAGTGCTCCCAACCGCGGGAGACCAGCGCCATCAGCTCCCGGTCCTCGGCCAGCCGTCCTGCGTGCCGGGGGCCGAACAGGCCGATCTGGTCCTCGAGGCTGGTGAGCCCCTCGGGCCCGGCCCCCAGCGCCACCCGGTGCATCTTCGCGATTCGTTCCACCAGGAACAGCCAGCGGTGCCGGTCGAGCCGGTCGTCCCAGGTGAGCACCGCGTCGTGCAGGTCGCGCAGCACCAACGTCGAACCGCTGTCCTCGACCCAGCCGTCGAGGATCGCGTGCCCGACTCCCGCCGGGAGCAGGTCCAGCCCACCGGACGCCCAGAGCCCGAACTCCCGGCCCACGGCGTCGTGGGTCAGGCTCATCATGAGGTCCGTGGCCGGGTCCAGCCGCTTGACCACGACCCGGCGCCCGTCGGCGAGCACCACCCGCTCGAGGGCGGCGCCGGACTTGCCGTCGTGCCCCGCCATCGGCTGGCGCAGGACGGCACCGTCGAGAAGCGAGCGCGGGGCCAAGTGGGAACCTCCGGCACCACGCTAAGGGTCAGTAGCGGGAGCGCACCAGGCGCGACCGGGCCATCCCGATGCCCTGCTGGCCGGTGCGTAGGTGGATGTTCTGCAGCAGGCCGATCGCCATCAGGCTGGCGAACATCGACGAGCCGCCGTAGGAGACGAGCGGCAGGGGTACGCCGGTCACGGGCATGATGCCCAGGCACATGCCGATGTTCTGGAAGGCCTGGAAGCCGAACCAGCAGGCGATCCCCGCCGCGGCGAGCCGGCCGAACAGGTCGTCGGTCCGCGACGCGATGGTCAGCGCGCGCCACAGCACCACCCCGAGCAGCAGGATCAGCACCGCGGAGCCGAGCAGACCGATCTCCTCGCCGGCGACCGTGAAGATGAAGTCGGTGTGCTGCTCGGGCACGAAGCCCGACTGGGTCTGCGAGCCGCCGAAGAGGCCCTGGCCGAAGACCCCGCCGTTGCCGATCGCGATCCGGGCCTGGGTGGTGTTGTAGCCGGCGCCGCGCGGGTCCAGCGTGGGGTCCATGAAGGCGAGGAACCGGTCGAGCTGGTAGTCCTCGAGCAGCCCGACCCGGATGCCGACCACGGCGGCGATGACCGCTCCCCCGGCGAGCGCGACGAGCCAGCTGCGCCGGGCGCCGGACACGGCGATCACACCGAACACGGTCGCGGAGAGCACGAGCATCGTGCCCAGGTCGGGCTGGAGCAGGATCAGGGCGGCCGGGATGCCGGCGATGGCCAGCATGCCCACCACGTCCAGGGCGCCCACCTCGCGGCTGCGCAGCGACCCCTCGGTGCGCTCCGCCACCAGCAGCGCCATGCCGATCACCACGGCCAGCTTGGCGAACTCGGCCGGCTGGATGGAGAGCCCGCCGATCACGATCCAGGACCGGGAGCCGTTGATGGTCGAGCCCATCACCAGCACCAGCAGCAGCCCGACGACGGAGCCGACGTAGACCAGCGGCGCCAGGATGCGCACCCACCGGTGGTCGGTGGCCGTCACCATCACCGCGAGCACGATGCCGATGGCGATGTTGACCAGCTGCTTCTTCAGGTAGGCCTGCGAGTCGCCCTCGGTCAGCAGGTCGCGGTGGCTGGTCGCGGACCAGACCAGGAGCGAGCCGAGGGTGAGCAGCCCGGCGACGGCGAGCATCAGGATCCAGTCGACGCGCACGCTGCGCACGCGGGTCGTGGTCTCCATCCGGGGCATCCGCGGACGGGCCGGCGCGGTGATGCTCATCTCTTGGCCTTTCGCGGCTCGCGGGCCTTCTCCTCGGCGCGCGCCATCGGCGGCAGGATCTCGCCGTCGCGGGCGAACACCGGGAGGCCGCTCGGCGGTCGGGCCCCCGGGAGTGCGGCGTTCTGCGTGCGGACCTTCATCCCGTCGACGCCGTACAGCGTCTCCCAGATCTTGCGGATCGCCGGCCCGGAGGTGCCGGAGCCGGTGCCGCCCTGGGACACCATCATGACCACGACGTAACGCTTGTCGTAGGACGCGACCCACGAGGTGCTCTGCTTGCCGTAGACCTCGGCCGAGCCCGTCTTGGAGCGGATCCGCACCTTGTCGAGCGGGAAGTCGATCAGTCGCCAGGCCATGGTTCCGGTGCGCGACGTGCCCTGGAGCGCTCGGTCGATGTAGCGCAGGTCGCGCTGCGAGACCTTGACCCTTGAGGACCTCTTCGGCGGGATCCGCTTGACCACCTTGCCGTCGGCGTCCACGACGGCCTTGGCGACCCGCGGCTCCCACAGCGTGCCCCCGTTGGAGAGCGCGGCGTAGGCGCGGGCGAGCTGGAGCGGCGTGACGATCGTGTCGCCCTGGCCGATCGCGAAGTTGACGGCGTCGCCGGCGCGGTAGGCGAAGCCCTCGATGCAGAACTCCCGCGCGAACCGGTGCAGGAAGTCGTTGCCGGGCTTCTTGCCGATCTTGCAGTAGTAGTCCTGGTTGGACTTCCAGTAGGCCCGCTTCCACTTGCGGTCCGCGATCCGGCCACTGGCCTCGCCGGGGATGTCGATGCCGGTCTCGCTGCCGAAACCGAACATCTGGGCGGTGGTCACCAGCGGGTCGCGGGCGTCGACGTCGGCGACGTCGGTGCCGAACTTCTGCCAGTAGTGGTAGCCGACCCGGTAGAAGAAGGTGTTGCAGGAGACCTGCAGTGCCTTGTCGAAGCCGATGAAGCCGTAGGAACCGGACTCGTAGTTCTTGAACGCGCGGTTGCCGACCTGGAACGCCGAGGAGCAGTTCAGCCGGGTGCCCTGGCCGAAGCCGTTGGAGAGCGCGCCCGCTGTCATCACCGGCTTCCACGTCGATCCGGGGGCGAACTGGCCCTGGGTGGCGCGGAACAGCAGCGGGGTGCCGGCCTTCTCGGAGTAGAGCCTGGCCAGCGCCCGGGAGCTGATCCCGCCGACCCAGACGCTGGGGTCGTACGTCGGCTGGCCGGCCATCGCCACGATCCGCCCGTTGGTGGCGTCCATGACCACGGCGGCACCGGAGTCGGCGGCGTACTTCCTGCCCGTCACCTTGTCGAAGGTCTTCCTGGCCGTCTTGATGGTCTGCTCGAGCTGCTGCTCGACGACCGCCTGGACCCGCGCGTCGAGCGAGGTCACCAGGGTGTCGCCGACGGCGCCCTCGGTCTCGCCGGTGCTGCCGAGCACGCGTCCCATGGAGTCGACGGCGACCCGCTTGTAGCCGGGGAAGCCGCGGAGGAACTTGTCGTACTGCTTCTCGAGACCGGCGCGCCCCACCACGGAGGCGCCGTGGACGGAGGTGTCCTCGCGGGCCTCCGCGTCGTCGAGCTCGTCCTCGGTGATCGGGCTCAGGTAACCGAGCAGGTGCGCGGCGTTGATGCCGTAGGGCGAGGGGTAGGCGCGGACGTTCTGCTCCTCGACGAGCACGGCCGGGAAGTCCTCGCCCTGCTCCATGATCGAGACGGCCACCTGCTGGCGGACGTCCTCCGCGACGGGGACCGGTTGGTACGGCGAGCCGTTCCAGCACGTGCCCTGCATCGAACCGGCCTCGCCGCAGAGCAGCAGCCGCTCCCGCATCTTCTTGTAGGAGCCGCCGACCGCGCTCGCCACCCGGCGCAGCAGGGTCTCCTGCTCGTCCTCGGCCATCTTGTGCAGCATCGTCCGGTCGACGGTGACCACCCACGACGTGCGGCTGGCCACCAGCGGGCGGCCCATGTCGTCGACGATCAGGCCGCGGGCGGGCTGGACCACCAGCTCGCGGATCGACTGCTCGGCGGCCTGGGCCTGGTAGGCCTCGCCGCCGAGGACCTGGAGGTACCACAGCCGCGCGAACAGCGTCACGAACAGCGACAGCACGAGCGCCTGCACGACGACCAGCCGCAGCCGGCCACGCTTCGCGCTGGGCGCACGCACCCTGCCGCCCCGGGTGGTCGCCATCATCAGTACGCGACCCGGTGCGGCTGGATGCGGCGGAACAGCCGCATCGCGAGGGGCAGGACGAACGGGGTGAGCAGCACGTCGTAGACGACGGCGATCGGGATCACCTGCAGCGCCTCGGCCACGGGGACCGAGGGGTCACGAAGGACCAGGCCGCTCAGCGCGAAGACCGAGGTGCCCACGAACGACGACGCCGCGACGGTGACGACCGCGGCCACCGCCGAGCTGCCCGCGTCGTGGCGGACCCGGCCGGCGAGGTAGCCGACGACGACGAGCGCGAGGGCCCAGCGGCCGGCCACGTGGTCGGCGGGCGGCGCGAGGTCGATCGCCAGGCCGGCGAAGAAGCCCAGCACCATCGCGAAGTCGGGGCCGCGGACCAGGGCGGCACCGACCACGAGCAGCAGCGCCAGGTTGGGCACGACCCCGTCGTAGGAGAAGTAGGAGAACGCGGCGACCTGGAGCACCACCGCGGCGGTGACCAGGAGCGCGAGGACGAGGGTGCGGACCAGGCTCATCGGCGACCCTCCACGGCTTCCTGGGGCTGGCCCGCCTTGATCACGGCGCGATCGCCGACCGTGTCGCCGTCGACCACGACCCCGACGAGGTCCAGGGAGCTGAAGTCCACGAACGGCTCGATCACGGCCTGCTTCGAGAGCTGTCGCGGGCTGCTGTAGACCGCCTCGACGACTCCGATCGGCACGCCGGCGACGTAGGGGGCGTTGTTGCGGCTGCCCCAGCTGACCAGCACGTCCCCGCGGCCCGGCGCGACCGAGCTGTCGACGAGGTCGAGGTCGAGGCGCGCCTTGTCGCTGACCTGTCCGCGGCCGCGGAGGAAGCCGACCTCCATGCTGCTGCCGAGCCGGCCGCCGACGACCGACTCCTGGTCGATCACGAGCAGGACGGTGGCGGTGCTGCGGTCCGCGCGGATCACCCGGCCGACGAGGCCGTCGTTGTTGAGCACGGTCAGGTCGGGGTGCACCCCGGAGCTGGTGCCGGCGTCGATCGTCACGGTGCGCGAGAACGACTGGGCCGGCCCCATCGCGATCACCCGGGCGGGCACGAGCGCGTAGCCGGTCTTCTTCGAGCCGGCGAGCAGGCCGTCGAGCTCGGCGGCCCGGTTGCGGTCGACGACGCCGGTCGCGAGCTCACCCTTGAGGTGGGCGTTCTCGGCCTCGAGCCGGGCGACGTCGGAGCGCAGCGAGCCGGTGGTCGTGAAGAACTCGGGCACGGCCGCGAGCGGGCGTACGACGGCAGCGGTCACGCTCTCCACGGGGCCGAAGAAGTCGCCCACGGCGGAGCGGACCGGCTCCACGGGCGAGTCGTCGCCGCCGCGCACGTCGAGCGTGATCAGCGTGAAGCAGGCGAGCAGCAGCAGGACCAGCCCGGTGCGGGAGGGGCGCTGGTGGGGATCGGGGACGGCCATCGGGTCACCCGGTCCTCATCGCCGCGGCTCGGAAACGAGCACCTGCTGGAGCGCCTCGAACTCCTCGACGCACTTGCCGGCGCCCAGGGCGACGGAGTGCAGCGGGTCCTCGGCGATGTGGACCGGCATCCCGGTCTCGTGCCGGATCCGCTCGTCGAGACCGCGCAGCAGCGCTCCTCCACCGGTGAGGACCAGTCCGCGGTCCATGATGTCGCCGGCGAGCTCCGGCGGGGTCTGGTCGAGCGTGCTGCGAACCGCGTCGACGATCGCGTGCAGCGGCTCCTCCAGGGCCATCCGGACCTCCGAGGAGGACACCACGACGGTCTTGGGCAGCCCGGAGATCATGTCGCGACCGCGGACCTCGGCCTCGGGCTCGTTGGGCAGCGGGAACGCGGAGCCGAGGGTCATCTTGATCTCCTCGGCGGTGCGCTCCCCGAGCATCAGGGAGTACTCCTTCTTCATCCAGGCGATGATCGCCTGGTCGAGCTCGTCGCCCGCGGTGCGGATCGACAGGCTGGTCACGATGCCGCCGAGGGAGATGACCGCCACCTCGGTGGTGCCGCCGCCGACGTCGACGACCATGTTGCCGGTGGCCTCGTGGACCGGCAGCCCGGCGCCGATCGCGGCCGCCATCGGCTCCTCGATGATGTAGACCCGGCGGGCACCGGCCTGGTAGCCCGCCTCCTTCACCGCGCGCTGCTCGACGGCCGTGATCCCGCTCGGCACGCAGATCACCAGCCGGGGCTTGGTGAAGTAGCGGCGGCGGTGCACCTGCTGGATGAAGAACCGGAGCATCTGCTCGGTCGAGTCGAAGTCGGCGATCACGCCGTCCTTGAGCGGGCGGATCGCGGTGATGTTGTCGGGCGTGCGCCCGATCATCCGCTTCGCCTCGTGGCCGACGGCGAGGATCTCGCCGGTGGAGGAGTTCAGCGCGACGACGGACGGCTCGTCGAGGAGCACGCCCTTGCCGCGCACGTAGACAAGCGTGTTGGCGGTGCCGAGGTCAACGGCCATGTCCCGGCCGATGATGCTGTTCGCCATACGCCTGCTGCCCCTCGCGATCGCCCGTCACAGGTCGGCGACGACGCGTCACGACCCTGGGCAAAATCGTAAGTTCGACAGGGGACCCAACCCGGCAGGACACGCGCGGGTCGGGTGAGGTCTACTCGTCTTCGGGCTTGGGGTCCGGCAGCCGGACCTCGAAGACGTCGTCCAGGCCGGTGATCCGGACCAGGTTGACCAGCATCGGGTTCGGAGCCAGCAGCTCGAGGGTGCCGCCGTTGTCGCTGAGCGTCTTGTGGGCACCCAGCAGGGCGGCGAGGCCGGTGGAGTCGCAGAACTCGAGTCCCTCGAGGTCGACCACGACCTTGCGGGGCTCACCGGTCAGCTCGGCGAGCGCGTCCTGGAGATCGGGGGCGGTGCTGAGGTCCAGCTCCCCGGCCAGCTTGACGGTGGCGTCGTCGCCCTGGCGGGTCACGTCGATCGACAGTTCCATGGCGACTGGCTGTCCCCTGTTCGAACGCTGAAATCATCACGAGCTCCCCCAGGGCAGCGTGTTCTCCTGAGGCGAGCAGCCCCAATGTAACCGAAGCCCTTCCCCGCTCGGACTGCGTGGTAACTTGGCCGGATTCTTCGCTCTCGGAAGGGGGTGCTCGGCATGGTCGAATCCATGACACCCCGGACGCCGGTCCTCACCGGCCAGGCGTCGTCCGCGACTCCGACGGCCACGTCCTCGGTGCCTCGGTCGCCTCGGCCGCCGCTGCGGGCACCGGCGACCTCTCGCGGGTCCTCGACCTCGAGCTCAGCGGCTCGCTCAACCTGCGCCGGACCGTGCTCCGGGTCCTCGACCTCGCCCACAGCCGGTTCGCCGACTGGGCGATGCTCGTGCTGACCGAGCCCCGCAGCAAGAGCGTGGAGATGTACGGCGGGGCCGACCACGCCTTCACCGCCACCTCCCGCAGCGTCACCCGGGAGCACCTGCTCAGCCAGGTCATCGAGGGCGGGCAGCCCGAGCTGCTGCACGTCGACCTCGCCTCGGAGCCGCATGACGCGCTGAGCGGGCTGATCCCGCACCCCGCACTCCGCGAGCAGGCCGCAGCGCTGATGCCCGTCGACGTGCTGGCCATGCCGCTGACGGCGCGCGGCGGGGCCGTCGGCGCCCTGCTGCTGGTCCGCGAGGCCGGCAAGGGCTTCGGCGCCGACGACGTGGACCTCATCCGACAGCTGTGCGACCGCGCCGCGCTGGCCCTGGACTCGGCCCGGATCTACGAGGACCACGCCAGGGTGACCCGGGTGCTCGAGGAGAGCCTGCGGCCGCCCACGCTCCCGGCCATCCCCGGTGTCGAGGTGGCCGCCTGCTTCCGTGCGGCGGCGACCCACCTGGCGATCGGCGGCGACTTCTACGACGTGCATGGTGGGGACGACGACTGGCTCGTGGTCCTCGGCGACGTGTGCGGCAAGGGCGTGGAGGCCGCCGTACTCAACGGCCGGGCGCGCCAGAGCATCCGCACCGCCGCCCGCTTCGACCGCCGACCCGGCAAGATCCTCAGCACCCTCAACGAGGTGCTCTACGAGGACGGCTCCGACCGGTTCGTGACCGTGGCCTGTGGGCGCTTGCGTCCGACCGGCGACGGCCGCTTCACCGTGGACCTCGCCGTCGCCGGCCACCCCGCCCCGTTCGTGGTCCGCGCCGACGGCACCGTGACGCAGCCCGAGGTCACCGGACGGCTGGCCGGTGCGCTCCTGCACGGCGACCCCTACGAGGAGGTCACCGTCGAGATCGGACCGGACGACGCCCTGGTCCTGTTCAGCGACGGCATCCACGAGGCGCACGGCCAGGACGGACTGTTCGGGATGGACCGCCTCCGGAGCCTGCTCAGCCGCTACGCCGGCACCGGCGCATCCGCGATCGTCGAGGCGATGGAGCGCGAGGTCGTCGAGCACCTGGACGACAACGGCCACGACGACATGACCGCCCTCGCGATCGTGCCCCGGCGGGCACCCCACCGGCAGGGACAGTGACCACCGGCCTCGACGGCGACGTCGTCGAGCGCTTCGACCGGGCAGTAGCAGCCGGTGACGGCGACGACGCCCTCACCGTAGTCGAGGAGCTGATCGCCGACGGCGTGGACCCGGTGACGGTCATGGTGGACGTGGTCGCTGCCGTGCAGCGGCGGGTCGGCCAGCGCTGGGCCGACGGCACCTGGTCGGTGGCCCAGGAGCACGCGGCCACCGCGATCGCCACCTCGGCGCTCGAGGCGGTCCGCCGGATCACCCGTGGCACCGCGCCCGAGCGCGGCCGCGCCGTGGTCGCCTGCGCGGAGCACGAGTGGCACGCGCTGCCCGCCATGCTGGTCGCCAACGCGCTGCGCACCCGCGGCTGGCACGTCACGCTGCTCGGCGCCTCGACGCCCACCGCCCGGCTCAACCGCTACCTGCAGGACCTCGGCCCCGACGTCACCGCGGTGAGCTGCTCGGTCCCCGCCGGCCTGCCGAACTCACGGGGCTTCATCGAGGCGAGCACGACGGCCGGCATCCCGGTCCTGGCCGGTGGTGCCGCCTTCGGCCCCGACGCCCGCCGTGCCTCCGCCCTCGGTGCCACCGCGTGGGCGCCCGACGCCCGCCGGGCCGTCGAGGTCGTCGAGGAGCTCCCGCTCGTCGTCCGGGCCGCGGCTCCTCTCCCGCCGGAGGTCACCTCCGAGCAGAGCGCCCTCCAGAACGCCCACCGTGCACTCTCGACCACGATCAGCGGCCGATGGGTCGAGTCGACGACGGCTCGAGCCGACGCCGAGGACCTCCGCGAGGCGGTCGACCAGACGCTGCACGCCGTGTCCGGCACGCTTCTCACCGGCGACGAGCGGATGCTCCACGAGACGTCGACCTGGATCGACGCCGTGCTCGCCGCCCGTGGCTTCCCGGGCCAGGCCCATGCCGAGCTGGGCACGCACCTCTCGCGCGAGCTGCGCGACTACCCCCTGTCGAGCGCCCTGCTCCGCGACCACTGGCACCACGGCGCCGGCGCCACCTCCCCCGCCTGACGCGCTCCTACGTCGTGGACCGAGGCTGCCTCAGAGGTTCGGGAACCAGATCTTGATCTCGCGGTCGGCCGACTCCGGGGAGTCCGAGCCGTGCACCAGGTTCTCGCGGTTGGACAGCGACAGGTCGCCGCGGATGGTGCCGGGCGCCGCCTTGCGGCCGTCGGTCGCGCCGTTGATCCCGCGCACGACCTCGATCGCCTCGTCACCTTCGAGGACCACGGCCACGAGCGGGCCGCTCGTCACGAAGTCGCGCAGCGGCGGGTAGAAGTCCTTCGCGACGTGGTCGGCGTAGTGCTCGTCGGCCTTGACCGCGTCGATGGTCCGCTGCTCGAGGGCCACGATGGACAGGCCCTTGGCCTCGAACCGGGACAAGATGTTGCCCACCAGACCACGGCGGACGGCGTCGGGCTTGAGCAGGACGAGGGTGCGCTGGGCCGTTGTTGACATGGCCGGAAGCCTAGCGGGGACGGCTCAGCCGCCGTGCTCGGCCTGCCACTCGGCCTCGAGCACGGCGCGCTCGGCCTTCTCCCGGTCGATCTTGGCGCCGAGGAAGTAGGCCCCCGCCCACAGCGCCCCGAAGACGGCCCCGAGGAAGAACATGATCGGTACGACGAAGCCGAGGCCGATCGAGATCACCTGGACGGCCCAGCCGAGCCAGTAGCCCCACGCCTTGCGGAGCATCCCGGCCGCCACGAGGCACAGCGCGGCGAGGCTCAGCCCGATCGACAACGCGACCGCGAACCCGACGTCGGTGAGGCCGGTCATCACGATCCCGGCCAGGAACAGCGCGACCGCCTGGAGGGTCAGCATCCCGGCGCACATGGCGCGCTGGATCGAGCGGTTCACATCGAGCCCTTCGCCTTGAGCATGACGCGGGCCTCGCCCACGGTGATCACGGAGCCGGTGACGAGGACGCCCCCGGAGCCGATCGCCTCGCCGTAGGTGCCGCCTTCCTCGGCCAGTGTCGCTGCCTGGTCGATGGCGTCCTCGATCCGCGGGGCGACATGGACCCGGTCGACACCGAAGATCCCGGCGGCGACCTCGGCGAGCTCCTCGGCCGGCATGGCACGGGGCGTCGTGTTCTGCGTGCACACGATGTGCGCCAGCACCGGCTCGAGCTCGGAGAGCACGCCCTCGTAGTCCTTGTCCGCCATCACGCCGACCACGCCGATCAGCGGGCTGAACGTGAACGAGTCCTGGATCGCCGCCGCCAGCGCCGCCGCCCCGTGCGGGTTGTGGGCGGCGTCGAGCACGATCGTCGGGCTGCGGCGTACGACCTCCAGGCGTCCGGGGGACGTCACCTGAGTGAAGGCCTGCAGCACCAGCTCGGTGTCGAGCGGCTCCTCGCCGGTGAACGCCTCCACGGCCGCCAGCGCGAGCACGGCGTTCTGCGCCTGGTGCGCGCCGTACAGCGGGAGGAAGACCTCGTCGTACTCGCCCCGCAGGCCGCGCAGCCGCAGCATCTGGCCGCCGACCGCGGGCACCCGGTGCTCGACGCCGAAGTCGACGCCCTCGAACAGCAGCGTGGCGCCGACCTCCGTGGCGCGCTCGACGAGGACCTGTGCGACCTCGGGGGCCTGCGCGGCGGAGACGACGGTGGCGCCGGGCTTGATGATCCCGGCCTTCTCGACCGCGATGTCCTGGGGCCGTGCGCCGAGGTACTTCGCGTGGTCGACGCTGATCGGCGTGATCACCGCGACGACACCGTCGGCGACGTTCGTGGCGTCCCACGAGCCGCCCATGCCGACCTCGACGACGGCCACGTCGACCGGGGCGTCGGTGAACGCGGAGAACGCCATCGCGACGACGACCTCGAAGAACGAGAGCGGGTGCTCGCTGTCGCGGTCGACGAGGTGCAGGTAGGCCGAGATCTCGTTGTAGGCGTCCAGGAACTGCTGCTCGGTGAGCGGCTCGCCGTCGATCGAGATCCGCTCGGTCATCGACTCGACGTGCGGGCTGGTGAACCGGCCGGTGCGCAGGCCGGCGGCGCGGACCAGCGTGTCGATCATCCGCGAGGTCGTGGTCTTGCCGTTCGTCCCGGTCAGGTGGATCACCGGGTGGGCGCGCTGCGGGTCGCCGAGCAGCTCGGTGAGGGCCTCGATGCGGTCGAGGCTGGGGTCGAGCTTGGTCTCCGGCCACCGCGCCAGGAGCGCCGCCTCGGCCTGGGCATAGGTCTCGACATGGCCGGTGTGGGGAGGAGTGTGGGACATCGGGTCGAGTCTACGGCTCGGCCGCACGGAACTGCTTCGCGGTGCCGAGGGCCCGGACCGTAAGATTTCGCGTTATGAGCAACGAGCCGATCACTCCAGACCTGTCCGACGAAGCCGCCACCCCGGGCTCGTCGGTATCGGTACCGGACAAGCCGGCTCTCGAGGGCCTCGAGGCGCGCTGGTCGCAGCAGTGGAAGGCCGACGACACCTACAAGTTCGACCGGACCAAGACGCGCGAGCAGGTCTACTCCATCGACACCCCTCCCCCGACGGTGTCGGGCTCGCTGCACGTCGGCCACGTCTTCTCCTACACGCACACCGATCTGATCGCGCGCTTCCAGCGGATGTCGGGCAAGGAGGTCTTCTACCCGATGGGGTGGGACGACAACGGCCTGCCGACCGAGCGCCGCGTGCAGAACTACTACGGCGTGCGCTGCGACCCGTCGCTGCCCTACGACGCCGACTTCACCCCGCCGGCCAAGCCCGACCCGAAGAAGCAGATCCCGGTCAGTCGTCCCAACTTCATCGAGCTGTGCGAGGAGCTCGTCGAGCAGGACGAGGAGATCTTCGAGTCGCTGTGGCGCACCCTCGGCCTCTCGGTCGACTGGTCGCAGCACTACACGACCGTCGGCGCGCACTCGCAGCGCGTGTCGCAGCGCGCGTTCCTGCGCAACTTCGCCCGCGGCGAGGCCTACCTGCAGGAGTCCCCCACGCTGTGGGACGTCACCTTCCAGACCGCGGTCGCGCAGGCGGAGCTCGAGGCACGTGAGTACGCCGGCCACTACCACCGCGTCGCCTTCCACGGCCCGAACGGTCCGGTGCACATCGAGACGACCCGGCCGGAGCTGATTCCCTCGGTCGTCGCGCTGATCGCGCACCCGGACGACGAGCGCTACAAGCCGCTCTTCGGCAGCACCGTGAAGTCGCCCGTGTTCGGCGTCGAGATCCCGGTGCTCGCCCACGAGCTCGCCGAGCCGGACAAGGGCGCGGGCATCGCGATGTGCTGCACGTTCGGCGACCTCACCGATGTCACGTGGTGGCGCGAGCTGCAGCTCCCGGTCCGGACCGTGATCGGCCGCGACGGCCGGCTGCACCGCGAGACACCGGAGTGGCTGTCGCACGAGCCCGCCGCGGCGGCGTACGCCGACCTGGCCGGCAAGACGGCCTTCAGCGCCCGCGAGGCGATCGTCGCGAAGCTCCGCGAGACCGGTGACCTCGTGGGCGAGCCGAGCCCGACCCAGCGGATGACGAACTTCTACGAGAAGGGCGACAAGCCGCTGGAGATCGTGTCCACGCGGCAGTGGTACATCCGCAACGGCGGTCGCGACAAGGAGCTGCGCGACGAGCTCGTCGAGCGCGGCGCCGAGATGACCTGGGTGCCGACCCACATGAAGCACCGCTACGACAACTGGGTCGGCGGCCTCAACGGCGACTGGCTGATCTCGCGGCAGCGCTTCTTCGGCATCCCGTTCCCGGTCTGGTACCCGCTCGACGACGAGGGTGAGCCCGACTACGAGCACCCGCTGCTGCCCCGCGAGGACGAGCTGCCGCTCGACCCGTCGACGGTGGCGCCGCACGGGTACGACGAGCACCAGCGCGGCAAGCCCGGGGGCTTCATCGGCGACCCGGATGTGATGGACACCTGGGCGACCTCCTCCCTCACCCCGCACATCGCGGGCCACTGGGAGGACGACCCGGACCTGTTCGAGCGGGTCTTCCCGATGGACCTGTGCACGCACGCGCACGACATCATCCGCACCTGGCTGTTCTCCCGGGTGGTCCGCTCGCACCACGAGAACCACGTGGTGCCGTGGTCGCACGCGCTGATCTCCGGCTTCATCGTCGACCCGGACCGCAAGAAGATGAGCAAGTCCAAGGGCAATGCCGTCGTGCCGTCGGAGGTGCTCGACAAGTTCGGCGCCGACGCCGTCCGCTGGCGCGCGGCGATGGCCCGCCCTGGCCTGGACTCGCCCTTCGACGAGACCCAGATGAAGGTTGGCCGCCGCCTCGCGATGAAGGTGCTCAACGCGTCGAAGTTCGTGCTGTCGAGCGTCGGCGCCACCGAGCTGAACCGCTCGGCAGTGGTCGAGCCCGTCGACTGCGCGATGCTCGGCGGCCTGGCGAGCACGATCGCCCGCGCCACGGAGGCGTTCGAGGCCTACGACTACACCACCGCGCTCGAGGTCACGGAGAAGTTCTTCTGGGAGTTCTGCGACGACTACCTCGAGCTGGTCAAGGAACGGGCGTACGGCGCTCGTGGCGACGGTGCGGCGACCTCGGCCAAGGCGGCGCTCGCGATCGCCCTGCACGCGCAGCTGCGGCTGCTCGCGCCGTTCCTGCCCTACGTGACCGAGGAGGTCTGGTCGTGGTGGCAGGAGGGCTCGGTGCACCGCCAGCCGTGGCCGTCGGCCGGTGACCTCGGCTCGGCTGCCGCGTCCGACCCGGCGATGCTCGGCGCGGTCGCGCAGACCCTCGGCGGCATCCGCGGCGCGAAGTCGCAGGCCAAGGTGTCGATGCGCACCGAGCTGTCGCGGGTGGCGGTCTCCGGACCCGCCGCGGCGGTGGCTCTGGCCGAGAAGGCCGCGGACGACCTGCGCGCCGCGGGCCGGATCACCGGCGAGCTGACCTTCACCCCGTCCGACGACGCGTCGACCACCGAGATCAGCGTCGACGCCGAGGTCGCCCCCCAGGAGCCGGCGCCGTCCGAGGCGTGACGTCGTGCGGGGCTCTACGCGTTTCTGACGTTGTCGGGGCTGCTCGCCGGGGAAAGACTGCGGAGGATCGCCACCCCGGCGAGTGACGTCATAGGAGGTCACCATGCGCAGATCGCTTCTGGTTGGCACCGCCGTAGCCCTGAGCGCCGCCCTGGCGCCGGCACCCGCCCTGGCGGACAGCACCTACCACTCGGCCCACATCGTTCTGCACCCGGCCGCGGGCACGTCCAGCGGATCGGGTTTCGTCCAGAACGCGCACGCGAACGGTCCGAACGTCTACGCCCACGAGCAGTACCAGCTCCGGCATGCTTCACCCGGCGCCACCTACCAGGTGACCCTGCACATCTACGTCGGGGACACCGGATGCCAGGGCACCGCCGATCTCGACCTGCCGACCGTTCAGCTCACGACGAACGCGGCCGGCAACGCTTCCGGGTCGATGGTCTTCGCGCCCGCCGACGCCGAGGGCCTGCCCAAGGGCGTGCCGCACGGCATCGTCTGGACGATGAATGCCGCTGACGGGACGGGCTACACGTCCGGCTGCGAGACCGTGGTCCTCGACTGACTTGGCGGGACGTCATACGTCCGGAGGCTCATGGCCTCGCGGACGTATGACGTCCTCCTGGGTCAGCGGTTGAGCCAGGCCTCGAACGCGTCGAAGCTGTAGGGCCGGCCGAGGAAGTCGGCGACCAGGTCGGCCGCGTCCTTGCTGCCGCCCGCGGCGAGGATCCTGTCGCGGTACTTGTAGGACACGTCGGTGTCGAACATGTCCTGCGGGTCGAACGCCGAGAACAGGTCCTTCGCGATGACCAGGCTCCACATGTAGGTGTAGTAGCCCGACCCGTAGCCCTCCAGGTGCCCGAAAGACGCGTGGAAGTGCGTGTCCGGGACGTAGGAGAACAGGTCGTACTTCGCCTGGAGCTCCTTCAACGCGGTGGTCAGGTCGTCCGGGACCTGCTGGTGCAAGAAGTACGACGTCGCCGCGTAGAACATCTGCGTCCGGACGTGGAAGCCCTTGCCGAACTCGTCGGCCGCGCGCATCTTCTCGACGAGGTCGCGCGGGATCGCCTCGCCGTCCTTGTTGGTCGCGAACGACTGCAGGATGTCGGCGTCCCAGGCCCACTCCTCGAGCATCTGCGACGGCGCCTCGACGAAGTCCCACTCGGTGGCCACGCCGGAGAACCGGGCCCACTCGTGCCGGCCGGCGAGCACGTGGTGCACCAGGTGGCCGAACTCGTGGAACAGCGTGACGACGTGGTCGTGCTCCATCAGGTTGCGCGAGAAGTTGCAGACGAGCACGCCCTCGGCGAGCTGGCGGCCGTCGATGCCCGGGACCAGGTCGAACTGCGCCGCGTGGTTGTACTTCCCCTTGCGCGGGTGCAGGTCGAGGTGGATGCGGCCCAGCCGTTCGCCGTCGCGCAGGACGTCGTACGACGCCACGTCCTCGTGCCACATCTTCGCGTCCGGGACCTCGACGTACTCGATGCCGAACAGGCGCCCGGTCACGTCGAGGAGGCCGGCGCGGACCTTGGCGAAGTCGAAGTAGGTGCGCACCAGCTGTGCGTCCACGTCGAAGTTCTCCCGGCGGAGCACCTCGGCGTAGAAGAGCCGGTCGATGGTGTTGACCGTCGTGACCTCGGGGTGGTCCTGCTGCACACGCTCGAGCACGGTGGCGAAGTCGCGGCGCCCGGACTTCTCCGACACCTCGGCGATCCGATCGATGAACTCCGGGATCGCCGAGCCCTTGCCGATCATCTTGATCTCGGCGTCGAAGGACGGCCAGTCGGAGTAGCCGAGCAGCGTGGCGTGCTCCTGGCGCAGCTCGAGGAGCTCCTTGAGCAGCGCGTCGTTCTCGGGCCACGCGCGGTTCTGGTACTCGTGCACGAGCTGCGCACGCGCCTCGCGGTCCTTGCCGAAGGTCATGTAGGGGACGTAGTCGGGGTATTCCGTGGTGACGACGACCTTGCCGTCCTCCCCCGGCTGGTGCGCCTCGAGGAAGTCCTCAGGCAGTCCGTCGAGCTGTGCCGGGTCCAGGGAGATGGTGCGTACGCCGTCCCGGATGTTCTTGGAGAACTCCTGGGCCACCTCGGTCTCCCGCTCGGCCAGCTTGCGGAGCCGGTCGCGCACCTGCTCGTCCTGGTCGACACCGGCGCGCCGGAAGTCGCGCAGCGACAGGGTCAGCACCCGGCGCCCGCCCGCGTCGAGCTCGGTCGCGTCCACGGCGTCGAGCACGTCGAACAGCTCGCGGTCCAGGCCGATCTCGGTGAGCAGCTTGTGGGCGTCCTGCTCGCCCTTCTCGCCGCGGGAGCGCACCGCCTCGTCGGGGTGCACGTTGGAGAGCAGCGAGGCCACCGCGAACGCGTTGGACAGCGCCAGGCTCGCGTCGTTCCACAGGGCCAGGGTGGCGGCGGCGTCGCGGCCACCCTGCTTCAGGTCGGAGACATGGGCACGGGCCCGGTCGAGCTGGTCGTCGATGCGGGAGCCCAGCCAGGACTCCCAGTCGTTCTCGGGCAGGGCAAGAGGAGTGAGGTCAGAGGTCACCCGGCGAGCCTAACCAGTGGTGACCGGACGACGGTAGCCGTTTATCGGTGACCCGGCGGGGTGGCCTTGTCGCCGGACGGACTCGACCCGTGGCCCTTGGCCCTGCCCTTCCCGTTGCCCGGCGACCAGGTGGGCGTGCCGGCGCACCGGCGCCGGGGGCACTGCCGGTGCTCCCGGTCCGGGAGCGGCTGGGCCGGCGGGCCCGGCCCGCCAGTGCGGGGTCCGCCTCGCCGGCAGCGGTTCCGGCGCTGGAGGTCGGGCCGGACGTCGGCCGAGGCACCAGCGTGACGGTCCGGGTCGGGTCGAACGGGGTCAGCCGGTCGGCAGGCCGCTCCTCGTGCGAGCCGGGGAGAGGAGCCGTGGCGGTCACGTCCGCGCCGTCGGAGTCCTGATGGGAGAGCCCGCTGCCCACCGTGGCGGCGGCGAGGACGACGAGGACGACGAACGCGGCCGCCGGCTTGGCGTGGTCGGACTGCATCGAGAAGCGGACGGCGACTCCCCCGTTCAAGGCTGTCGGGCCCGGACGTGCGACGACCGCCCGGGTGCGGCCCAGGGCGGTCGTCGACGGTCAGGTCAGGCGGACTTCTTCTTCTTCGCTTCCGGCTCGCGCGGGACGAGGGTCGGGTTCACGTTGTCGGAGACCACCTCGCCGGTGACGACGACCTTGGCCACGTCCTCACGCGACGGCACGTCGTACATCACGTGGAGGAGGACCTCCTCGATGATCGCGCGCAGCCCGCGGGCGCCGGTGCCGCGCACCATCGCCAGGTCGGCGACGGCGTCGACGGCGTCCGGGGTGAACTCCAGCTCCACGCCGTCGAGCTCGAAGAGCTTCTGGTACTGCTTCACGAGGGCGTTGCGCGGCTCGGTGAGGATCTGGACGAGCGCCTCGCGGTTGAGCTTGTCGACCGTGGCGATGACCGGGAGGCGACCGATGAACTCGGGGATCAGGCCGAACTTCAGCAGGTCCTCGGGCATGACCTCGGCGAAGATCTTCTCCTGGTCGCGCTCGGCCTTGGTCTGGAGCTCCGCACCGAAGCCGAGGGTCTTCTTGCCGATTCGCTGCTCGACGATGTGCTCGAGGCCGGAGAAGGCACCGCCCACGATGAACAGGATGTTCGTCGTGTCGATCTGGATGAACTCCTGGTGCGGGTGCTTGCGACCGCCCTGCGGCGGGACCGAGGCGGTGGTGCCCTCGAGGATCTTCAGCAGCGCCTGCTGCACACCCTCGCCGGAGACGTCGCGCGTGATCGAGGGGTTCTCCGCCTTGCGGGCCACCTTGTCGATCTCGTCGATGTAGATGATGCCGGTCTCGGCCTTCTTGACGTCGTAGTCGGCGGCCTGGATCAGCTTGAGCAGGATGTTCTCGACGTCCTCACCGACGTAGCCTGCCTCGGTCAGCGCCGTGGCGTCCGCGATGGCGAACGGGACGTTGAGCATCCGGGCCAGCGTCTGGGCGAGGTAGGTCTTGCCGCAGCCGGTCGGGCCGATGACCAAGATGTTGGACTTGGCCAGCTCGACGGTCTCGTCCTTGGAGTGCCGCTGGGCGCCGGTGACGACCCCCGCCTGGACCCGCTTGTAGTGGTTGTAGACCGCGACCGCGAGCGCCTTCTTGGCGTTCTCCTGGCCGATCACGTAGGAGTTGAGGAAGTCGAAGATCTCGCGGGGCTTGGGCAGCTCCTCGAGACCGACCTCGGTTCCCTCGGAGAGCTCCTCCTCGATGATCTCGTTGCACAGGTCGATGCACTCGTCGCAGATGTAGACACCTGGTCCCGCGATCAGCTTCTTGACCTGCTTCTGGCTCTTCCCACAGAACGAGCACTTCAGCAGGTCGCCACCGTCACCGATGCGTGCCACAGGCACGACTCCTCACGACTCGGGCCAGGTGCTCCGCGTCGGTGCCCCGGACGGGGTCGGCGCGGCCTGGCTGGTTGCGTCTCAACTTCGGATTCGAAGGTACCCCGTCGCGCCCCCAAATGGGATGGGGACACGGCGAGTCACGCTTCGGGCTCCCGATGGCTCACGCCACCGGGAGGGCCCCCTTGCGCGACTCCAGGATCGCGTCGATGAGGCCGTACTCCACCGCGGCGTCCGCGGTGAGGATCTTGTCGCGCTCGATGTCGTGGCTGACTTCCTCGACCGGCTTGCCAGTGTGGTCGGAGATCATCTTCTCGAGCAGCTCGCGCATGCGCAGGATCTCGTTGGCCTGGATCTCGATGTCGGAGGTCTGGCCGTAGGAGCCCTCGGTGTAGGGCTGGTGGATCAGGATGCGGCTGTTCGGCAGCGCGAGGCGCTTGCCGGCGGTGCCGGCGGCGAGCAGGATCGCCGCGGCCGAGGCCGCCTGCCCCAGGCACACCGTCTGCACGTCGGGCTTGATGAAGCGCATCGTGTCGTAGATCGCGGTCAGCGCCGTGAACGAGCCGCCCGGGCTGTTGATGTAGATGGAGATGTCCCGGTCGGGGTCCATCGACTCCAGGCAGAGCAGCTGCGCCATCACCGCGTTGGCGATGTCGTCGGAGATCGGGGTGCCGAGGAAGATGATGCGGTCCTCGAACAGCTTGGCGTAGGGGTCGATCCGGCGGAAGCCGTAGGACGTGCGCTCTTCCCACTGCGGGATGTAGTAGTTCATGTCCGCGGAGGCGTGTGCCGGCGCGCGGCCGGTCAGGCCGGGGATGTTGCTGCTGGTCATCTCAGCCCTCACTTCTCACGGGCCGGGCGGCCCTGGTCGGCGACCTGGCCGGCGTTGGCGACGACCTTGTCGATGAAGCCGTACTCGAGTGCCTGGTCGGCGGTGAACCAGCGGTCGCGGTCGGCGTCCTGCTCGACCTGGTCGAGGGCCTGGCCGGTGTGCTCGCTGATCAGCTTGAACAGCACGCGCTTGATGTGCAGCGACTGCTGGGCCTGGATCTTGATGTCCGAGGCCGAGCCGCCCATGCCGCCCGAGGGCTGGTGCATCATGATCCGCGCGTGCGGCAGCGCGTAGCGCTTGCCCTTCGCGCCGGCGCACAGCAGGAACTGGCCCATCGACGCGGCCAGGCCCATGCCGACGGTCGCGACGTCGTTGGAGATGTAGTTCATGGTGTCGTAGATCGCCATGCCGGCGTCCACCGAGCCACCGGGGCTGTTGATGTAGAGGAAGATGTCCGCTTCGGGGTCCTCCGCGTTGAGGAGCAGCATCTGCGCGCAGATCGCGTTGGCGTTCTGGTCGCGCACCTCGGAGCCGAGGAAGACGATGCGCTCCTTGAGGAGCCGCTGGTAGATGTGGTCGTCGAGGCCGTAGCTCGTCCCGCCACCGTTCATCTGGATCTCAGTCACGTCCCCGACCCTAGCCGCAAGGCCCCCCAGTTCCACGGGCTATCCCCCTCTGTTCGCCAACAGCGGACTCCCGTGCGCCGTAGGCTCCCCCGGTGTGGACGCAAGCCCTGACCCGATGACCACGCAGCTGCGCCTGCGCCCCGCTGTCCGGATCCTCCTCGTGGACCCCGAGGACCGGGTGCTGATGGTCCGCTGGGCCTTCCCGGACGGTGGCGGCGTGTGGGGGCTCCCCGGCGGCGGCATCGACCCCGGAGAGTCCCACGCGGAGGCGGTGAGCCGCGAGCTGCTCGAGGAGGTCGGCCTCGCGCTGCCCGCGGACCGGCACGGACCCTGTGTGGCGCACCGGGTGCACGTGTTCGACATCGGTGGCGGAGTACGACGGCCAGGAGGAGTGGTTCTACGCGGCCCGTGTCGATGCCTTCGAGCCGAGGGGCCACCTGAGCGACGACGAGCTCGCCGCCGAGGGTCTGGTCGAGCTGACCTGGATGACGCTCGACGAGGTGCGGGCACTCCCCGACGAGACGCAGGCCCCGGTCTTCCTCCGCGCCGGGGCGGCGGACTTCACCGCCCGGCTGGTTCGGCACGGCCACCCCGACACCCCGGAGGAGCTGACGTTCTGACGGTGATCAGAGCTGGGAGACGGCACCCGCCTCGACGGTGGCCTTGATCCGCTCGAGGGTGGCGCGGATGCCGTCGGCGAGCTCCTGGTCGTGGCCCTCGGCGCCGCCGATCACCGGCGCGAGCAGCGTCGTGCCGACGGTGAACGAGGGCAGGTCACGCCGACCCGTGACCCGGGTGCCGGCCTCGGTGGGCTCGAGCTCGTAGGTCCAGGTCGCGCCGCTCTCGCGGGTCTTCCACGCGACCGCCCGGCCCGGCTCGAACCGGGTGACCTTCGAGGTCGTCGGCCACGCGACGAACCTGCGGCGGTTGATCCCGAGCATGGTGGTCCCGACGCCGGTCGGCTTCGAGCCGACGACGAAGAGGCGGCGCAGCTCGGGGCTGAACTCGGGCATGCGCGCGACGTCGGAGACGACGGCCCAGACCGCGTCGGGTGAGGCGGCGATCTCGACGGTGGCGCTGATCGGCAGGGGCTGCGGCACGGGGTTCTCCTGGGTGTGTCGGGGCGGGGTGGGGAGGGTGGGTCAGGCGAGCCAGCCCCGGAGTGCGTCGTACACCTCGGGGTGGTTGAGCAGGTCGAAGTGGTCGCCGCGGATGTGCAGCACGTCCGCGTCGGGGAACATCGCGCGGCCGCGCCGTGGCCGGCCGGTCGCGGACGGATAGCGCACCAGCAGGTCCCCGAGCGTCTCGCTGACCGGGTGCCGGTGCGACGCGTGCAGGGTGGCGGCGACCAGGCGGTAGCGGGCGTTGGGGAGGTTCTGTACGTCGGGTGCCAGGCCTGCGCGGAGGTCGAGGATGCCGACCGACCGGTACTCCAGGATCCGGCCGAAGGGAGCCGTCTCCGGGACCCGGCCGAGCAGCGTCGACCCGAGGTGCAGCCCGCGTTCGATCGGAGCCCCGAGGTGAGGGCTGCCGAGCGTCACGACGTCGGTGACGAGCTCGTGCCAGGGGGCCGTCGAGTCCAGGTTCACGGCACAGGCCGCGCGCATGATCAGGCCGCCCATGGAGTGTCCGACCAGAGCGATCCGGCGGACCTGAGTCGGCCACGCCTCGACCAGCCGGTCGAGCAGGCTGGCGAGCGCGACGCCGTTCTCGGCGATCGGCAGGCCGGTGTTCGCGCGCAGGAACAGCGGGGTCCACGTCGACTCCACGCCGAGCCGCTCGCCGTAGCTGGCGCCCGTGTCGTGGCGGTCCAGGTCCCAGTAGCTCTCGCTCTCCGAGAGCCCGTGCAGGAAGAGCACGAGGTCACCGCTCGCGTCGGGGAAGGCCCGGGCCACGTCCTCCCGGCGCACGGGTACGTCGCGGCCGTCCTTCCGCACCGCCATCTCGATGGCGAGGTCGGACTGCTGCTCGGCGAGCTTGTCGCCGATGAGCCCGTTGACGGCCGAGACCACGAACCGGCCTCTCGGGGAGTGCTCCAGCCGCGCGCCGACGCCGCGCCGGTCGGCAGCCCGGAGCGCCCGCGAGGCGCCACGCAGGCCGGTCCCAAGACCGCAGTAGACCGACTTCGCGATGCCGTCGTGGACCGCGAGTGGGACCCGCGCTGCCCCTCCGGTGGCCGCGTTGACAGCGCTGCTGACCCGCTTGCCCCAGGCGTGGTGCACGTCGCGCACGGTCCCCACGACGACCTCGTCGACGACGTCGGTGGCGAGCGCGAGGGCACCGAGCAGTCCGGGCCGGCGCTCGTGCCGAGGCGTGCTGGAGGTCACCGTGCGAGTGTCATTGACATACCGGAGGTATGTCAATGGACGGTCCATACCGGGCGGTTCGTGACGAACACGTTCAGAACGCACGACGCCCTCCGTGCCGGTGCGGCACGGAGGGCGTCGAGCGAGGGACGGAGGCTCAGGCCTCGTCGGACCCCTCGGTGGTCTCTGCCGTCTCGGCAGCCTCGTCGGCGGGCTCGCCGATGGTGCCGTCCGGGCGGAGGTTCTTCAGCTCGACGTGGTTGCCAGACGCGTCGACGACCTTGGCCGACTCGACGATGAGCGCCAGCGACTTGCCGCGCACGACCTCAGCCACCATCTCGGGGATGTGGTTGTGCTCGACCATGTGCTGGATGAACTCCTGCGGGTTCTGGCCGGACTGCTGCGCACGACGGAACAGGTGCTCCTGGAGCTCGCCCTCGTTGACGGCGACGTTCTCCTTCTTGGCGACCTGGTCGAGGACGAACTGGGCAGCGACCGCGTCGCGGACCTGCTTCTCCATCTCGGCGTCGAACTCGTCGACCGTCTGCTTCTGGTCGTCGAGGTAGGCCTCCATCGTCATCCCGGCGTAGGCCAGCTGCTGCGCGATGTTGTCGCGGCGGGCCTGGAGCTCGGAGTCGACGACGGCCTCGGGGAGGGGGACCTCGACCATGTCGAGGATCTTCTCGAGGACGGCGTCGCGCGCGGCCGAGGCCTGCTCGAGGCGCTTGCCGCGCTCGAGACGGGTGCGCACGTCCTCGATCAGCTCGGCGACGGTGTCGAACTCCGACGCGGTCTGGGCGAAGTCGTCGTCGAGCTCGGGGAGCTCCTGCTCCTTGACGGCGGTCACGGTGACGTCGACGTCGACGTCCTCGCCGACCAGGTCGCCACCGACGAGCTGCGACGTGAACGTGGTGGACTCGCCGGCCGAGAGGCCGGTGAGGGCCTCGTCGAGACCTTCGAGCATGCCGCCGCGGCCGACCTGGTAGCTCATGCCGCTGACCTCGGCGCCCTCGACGACCTCGCCGTCCTTGCTGGCCTTGAGGTCGAGCGTGACGAAGTCACCCTCGGCGGCCGCGCGGTCTACGTCGTTGAGGCTGGCGAAGCGCTCGCGGAGGTTCTGCACCTGCGTGTCGACGTCCTCGTCGGTGACCTCGACGTCCTCGACGCTGACCTCGAGCCCCTGGTAGTCGGGCAGGTCGATCTCGGGACGGATGTCGACCTCGGCGGTGAACTCGAGGGTCTCGTTGTCCTCGAGCTTCGTGATGTCGATCTCGGGCTGCGCGAGCGGCTCGAGCTCGTTCGCCTGGAGCGCCTCGACGTACAGCTTGGGCAGCGCGGCGTTGATCGCCTCGTCCAGCACGGCGCCGCGCCCGACCTGGCGGTCGATCACCATCGGGGGCACCTTGCCGCGGCGGAAGCCGGGCACGTTGATCTGCTGGGCGATCTTCTTGTACGCCGCGTCGAGGCTCGGCTTGAGCTCCTCGAAGGGCACCTCGACGGTGAGCTTGGCCCGGGTCGGGCTCAAAGTCTCGACGGCGCTCTTCACAGGTGATTCTCCTCAGTTGCTTTGGAAATGCGGTAGGACGTGCGAACGACATGCATGAGCATGGTCGGGGCGACAGGACTCGAACCTGCGATCTCCTGCTCCCAAAGCAGGCGCGCTAGCCACTACGCTACGCCCCGATGTCCGACCCCCTTCAGGGAGCCCCGGGGAGTCTAGTCGAGGAAGCGGCACGGACCGTAATCGTCCCTCGCGCACGGTCGCGCCGATTGGAACAGGAGTTCGCTCCTGTGGCACGATTGCCCTCGTCCGGCCCCGGTGATCCATGGCCGGACCGCACGCGGATGTAGCTCAATGGTAGAGCCCTAGTCTTCCAAACTAGCTACGCGGGTTCGATTCCCGTCATCCGCTCCACACCACGAGAGGCATCCCGGACCGGGGTGCCTCTCGGCGTCTCCGGCCGCGGCCGCTCGGCCGTCCGGGCGACGGGTCAGCGGCGGTGCAGGAGCAGCAGCGCGCGGTCGTCGTTGAGCGAGTCGTTCTGGTCGATCAACCGGTGCGCGCCCTGCTCGAAGCCGTCGCGGAGCAGCCGCTCGCCCTGCCCGAGCAGCTTGTCGATGCCCAGGGAGATGTCGCGCTGCGGGGTCTCCACCAGGCCGTCGGTGAACATCAGCATCGCGTCGCCGCGCTGGAGCAGGCCGGTGACGACCTTGAACTCGGCGTCGTGCATCAGCCCCAGGATCGGACCGTCTGCCTCGTGGATGGCCCAGCGGCCGGAGCCGGCGCGGAGCTGCACGGCCGGCGGGTGCCCGGCGGAGCGGATCTCGAACTCGCCTGTCGCCAGGTCGATGGACAAGTGCACCGCGGTGGCGAACCCCTCGCTCCAGTCCTGCCGGAGGAGGTAGTCGTTGGCCGCGGGGAGGAAGCCCTCGGCGGGGAGGGCGCCGAGCAGGCCGCCGAACGCCCCGGACAGCAGCAGCGACCGGGTGCCGGCCTGCTCGCCCTTGCCGGACACGTCGACCACCGCGACGTTGAACCGTGCGAGCGTCGGTGGACAGCGAGGCCACCATGAAGTCGCCGGCGAAGGACGACGCCCCGGCGGACCGCATCACGGCCTCGGCGTACCAGCCGGCCGGCAGCTTGGGCATGACGCCCTGCTTGGTGATCCGCTCGCGCAGGTCGACGAGCATCGACTCCCCCAGCGACCCCGCCACGCCGAGCCGCGAGCGGCGGAACGAGGAGATCAGCACGATCAGGCCGACGACGAACGCGACCACGATCGCGCCGACCCGGCGGCCGTCCAGCTGGGCGTCGGCGGTGCTGGCCACGGTCACGACCAGGACGCCGAGCACGAAGACCACGAACCACGGCAGGGTGCGCGGGCTGAGCACGATGTTGGCGATGACGATCGGGATCGCGACGGCGCTGGCCGGGATCGCGTCGAGGAAGCGCCCCATGCCGACGCCGATGATCACAGTGAGGAGACCGAGCGCGAACACCCAGGTGGCCTCGGAGTTGCGGAAGCGGCGCACCGAGTACGACCACCGTCGCGACAGCACCTGACGAGCGGGCACGGTCGTCAGGCGGTCAGAGTGCGGGGCGGCGACCACACAACGACCTTAGTGCCCGAGGGGGGTGGTCGCGCATCTTTCTGCCGAGTGCTTGGTCACGAAGTGCTTGGTCACGAGGCCGCCCGCGACCGGAAGGTCGGCTGGCATCGCGGGCACCAGAAGAGGTTGCGTCCCTCCAGCAGCTGCGTGCGCACCCGGCCGCCACAGACGTGGCACGGCCGGTCGTCGCGGCGGTAGACGTAGACCTCGCCGCCGTGGTCGTCCACCCGCGGCGGCCGGCCCATCGCTTCGGGTGTGTGCTCGTCACGGACGGTGTCGATCCGGCCGCTGAGCACGCCCTCGTGCATCAGCGCGACGAGGTCGGTCCACATCGCCTCGAACTGCGAGCGGCGCAGCGTCGCGCCGGGGCGCAGCGGGTGCATGCGGTGCCGGAACAGCACCTCCGCGCGGTAGACGTTGCCGACCCCGGCCAGCACGCCCTGGTCCATGAGCAGCGCCCCGATCGGCTTGCGGCTGCGGCTGACCCGCGCCCAGGCCGCGGTCCAGTCCGCGTCGGACCGCAGCGGGTCCGGACCGAGCCGGTCGACGACGGCCCGGCGTTGCTCGTCGGTGACGAGCGCGCAGGTCGTGGCGCCGCGGAGGTCGCCGTACGACGGTCGCGCGCCACCCGCCGCCAACCGCAGCCGCACCTGCCCGACCGGGGGCGGCGGTTCCCCCTCACCGAACTGGAAGGTGCCGATCAGGCCGAGGTGGATCTGCACGAAGCGGCCGCCCTCGAACTCGACGAACAGCTGCTTGCCCCAGGCCTGGGCGTCGACGAGCTGCGTCCGGTCCAGCAGCGCCGTCGCCTCGGCGAACCGGCCCTGCGGCGAGGACGCGCGGACGACCTGCCCGGCGAACCGGTCGCGGAGCTCGCCCGCGAGACGGTGGAGCGTGTGACCCTCGGGCATCGGCGAGGAGGACTGACCGGCCGGGTCAGGCGCCGTGGCCGAGCGCGGACTCGGGCAGCGGCGGCAGGTTGCCGGTCTTCTCGTAGTCGGCGAGCATGCCGATGCGACGGGAGTGCCGCTCCTCGCCGGAGTAGGGCGTCTCGAGGAAGACCTCGATGAAGCGCGTCATGTCGTCGACGGTGTGCATGCGGCCGCCGACCGACACCACGTTCGCGTCGTTGTGCTCGCGGGCCAAGACCGCGGTCTCCTCGCTCCAGACGAGCGCCGACCGGACGCCCTTCACCTTGTTGGCGGCGATCTGCTCGCCGTTGCCGGAGCCGCCGATCACGACGCCGAGGCTGTCCAGGCCGTCCTGCTCGTCGGCGACGACGGCCTCGGCCGCACGCAGGCAGAAGACCGGGTAGTCGTCGAGGGCGTCGAAGACGAAGGGGCCGTGGTCGACGGCCTCGTAGCCGTGGTCGGCGAGCCAGTTGAGCAGGTGCTCCTTGAGCTCGAGGCCGGCGTGGTCGGAACCGAGGTGAACGCGCATGCGGGGATTGTTTCAGACCGCTCGGCGCAAGAAGTCGGCGATCTCGGCCAGGGACTCCTCGGCCGCGTCGAAGAGGGCTGGGTGCCGCCAGAACCCGTGCACCATGCCTGGGTAGGTCGTGAGCTGCACGTCGACGCCGACGGACCTCAGCCGCCGCTGCAGCCGGTGGTTCTCCTCGAGCAGCGGGTCGTGCTCGGCCGCGATCACGAGCACCGGCTCCAGGATCCGGCTGAACCGTCGCCGCCGTGAGAGGAGCGGCGCGAGGTCGGGGTCGTCGGTGGGGCCGCCGTACTGCTCCCAGTACCACTGCGCCTCGGCCCGGGTGAGGCCTCCGTCGACCGGGTCGTACGTCGACCGACTGACGTCCGGGTCGAGGAACGGGCAGACGAGGACCGTGGCCGAGAACAGGCCGGGGTTGCGCAGGGCGGCGACCAGCGCCAGGTTGCCACCCGCGCTGTCGCCGAGGACGGTGATCGCGTTGGTGTCCAGGCCGTGCGCGTCACCGGCATCCTCGAGCCAGCGCAGCACGGTGTCGACGTCGTCCGGCGCGGCCGGGAATCGGTGCTCGGGCGGTCGCCGGTAGTCCACGGCCAGGACCGCGAAGCCGGTGCGGTTCGCGAGCCGGCGCGACTGGCCGTCGTGGGTGTCGAGGTCGCCGAAGACGAAGCCGCCGCCGTGCAGGAAGACCACGACGGCGTGGAGCGAGGCGTCCGTCGGGACGTAGAGCCGGCAGCGCACACCGTCGGCGTCGACGTCCTCGCCGCGGGCGACCGGCTCCTTCGGCTCCTGCTCCGCCGCCGCGACGGCGGCCGCGCGCATCGCGTCGATGTCGGCCTGGCCGAACCCGGGGTCGGTGACCTGCGGGCCAGTTGCCCAGAGGTCGAGCGCGGCGCGCGCCTGCGGGTGCAGCACGAGGTCAGGCGACCTGGACGACCCGTGCCTGCTGGCAGAGCGGCTCGGCGGCCACGAAGCCACTGATCCGCTCGGCCATGGTGGCGAACGAGTCCCCGTAGAAGTAGAGCGCGGTCTCCCGCGGCCCCTCCCAGTAGCTGTGCAGCGACCCGTCGTCGCCGAGCAGCTCCTCCAGGCTCTCGAGCACCACGTTCACGTCGGCGCTCGCGTAGACCTCGGCCGGCAGGTCGGTCCCGTTGAGATAGAGCCCGAGTCCCTCGAGCCGGCCGAACGGCACCTCCCGATCGCCTGCGCGGAGGACCGATCCCACCGGAGCGCCGAGGATCTCCAACGCCTTGCTGAGCAGCTCGAGCCGGTCATCGGCGGGGTCGCCGAGCTCGACCTCCACATCGACGAGCTCGATCTCCCCGTCGTCGCCCTGCTGTGAACCTCCGCCGGTGACCGCGCCGAGACCACGTGTCTCGAGCAGGAGGTTCAGCGGGTCTTCGTAACGCTCAGCGCGGTCAACGGGCTGGATGCGGTCGTTGAGGGTCGCGATCACGAGCATGCCGGGGATTCTGGCACCCCGGGCCGCTCCTCGTCCGCCGATTCACCCAGCGGTTCAGGCACCCAGGCGGGCGAGCTCCTCGTCCACCACGGACGGGTCGAGCTTGGTGAAGATCGGCGTCGGCTTCTCGATCGGCGTGCCAGGCACGATGGGCTTCCGCTCCCAGCGCGGGATGGCGGTGTAGTCGCCGGTCAGGATCGGGTACGACGGCCCGCCGTCCAGGTCCTCGGCCTCCTCGATGACCGGCATCGGCGCGACGTCGCCCGCACCGCCCAGCACCCGGTCGACCGCGTTGGCGGCGTGCGGCAGGAAGGGCGCGAGGATCAGGTTGCAGTCCGCGACGGCCTGCGCGGTGACGTGCAGGATCGTCGCCAGACGTTCGCGCTCGTCCTCGCCCTTGAGCTTCCAGGGCTCGTTGTCGGAGACGTACTTGTTGACCTCGCCGACGGTCTTCATCGCCTCGATCAAGGCGTGCTTCTGCCGGTGCCTGGCGATCAGACCGCCGACCGTGCCGAACGTGGCCTCGACACCCGCGAGCAGCGCCTCGTCCTCGGCGGTGAGCTCACCGGCCGCCGGGATCTCGCCGAAGCTCTTCGCGATCATGTTGGCGGTGCGGTTGACCAGGTTGCCCCAGCCGGCGACGAGCTCGTCGTTGGTGCGGCGGACAAACTCCGACCAGGTGAAGTCGCTGTCCTGGTTCTCCGGCCCGGCCGCGGAGATGAAGTAGCGCAGCGCGTCGGCCTGGTAGCGCTCGAGCACGTCGCGAACGTAGATCACGACCGCCTTCGACGACGAGAACTTCCGGCCCTCCATCGTGAGGTACTCGCTCGACACCACCTCGGTCGGCAGGTTCAGCCGTCCGTAGGCGCCGGGCTTGCCGTCGCGGCTCCCCCTGCCGTCGTACGCCAGCAGCTCGGCGGGCCAGATCTGGGAGTGGAAGGTGATGTTGTCCTTGCCCATGAAGTAGTAGGACAGCGCCTCCGGGTCGTTCCACCACTCGCGCCACTTCTCGGGGTCACCGGTGCGGCGGGCCCACTCGATCGACGCGGACAGGTAGCCGATGACAGCGTCGAACCAGACGTAGAGCCGCTTCGTGGGGTGGTCGACCCATTCCTCCAGCGGCACCGGGATGCCCCAGTCGATGTCGCGGGTCATCGCCCGCGGGCGGATGTCCTCGAGGATGTTCTGGCTGAACTTGATGACGTTGGGACGCCAGGTGCCGGATGCCTCGCGCTCGTCGAGCCACTCCTTCAACGCGTCGGCGAGCGCCGGCAGGTCGAGGAAGAAGTGCTGCGACTCGACGAACTCGGGGACCTCGCCGTTGATCTTGCTGCGCGGGTCGATCAGGTCGGTGGGGTCGAGCTGGTTGCCGCAGTTGTCGCACTGGTCGCCGCGGGCGCCGTCAGCGCCGCAGATCGGGCAGGTGCCCTCGATGTAGCGGTCGGGCAGTGTGCGTCCGGTCGACGGCGAGATCGCGCCGTGGGTGGTCTGCTCGACCATGTAGCCGTTGTCGTGGACGGTGCGGAACATCTCCTGCACGACGGCGTAGTGGTTGCGCGTCGTGGTCCGGGTGAACAGGTCGTAGGACAGCCCGAGCGCGGCGAGGTCCTCGACGATGATCCGGTTGTTGCGGTCGGCGAGCTCCTGAGGGCTCACGCCCTGCGCGTCGGCCGCCACCAGGATCGGGGTGCCGTGCTCGTCGGTGCCGGAGACCATCAGCACGTCGTGCCCTGCCATCCGCATGTAGCGGCTGAAGACGTCGGAGGGCACGCCGAAACCGGCCACGTGGCCGATGTGACGCGGGCCGTTGGCGTACGGCCAGGCGACGGCAGACAGGACTTTGCTCATGCGGTGATCCTAGGGAAGGGGTCGGCCCGCGGCGAAGTCGGTTGCCGTGGGCGGACACGGCCGCGCCGTCAGGAGAAGTCGGGGCCCTTCTCACGGGACCGCTTGAGCTCGTAGAAGCCGGGGGTGCTCGCGACGAGCAGCACGCCGTCCCAGAGCCGGCCGGCGTCCTCGCCCTTCGGCGCCGGGGTGACCACCGGCCCGAAGAAGGCCACGCCCTCGACGCTGATCACCGGCGTGCCGACCTCCTCACCGACCTGGTCCATGCCCTGGTGGTGCGACTTCTTGAGGTCCTCGTCGTAGTCGGTCGAGTCCATCGCGTCGGCGAGCGACAGCGGCAGACCGGCCTCGGCGAGCGACTCCTCGATCAGCGCCCGGTCGATGGAGCGGCCCTCGAGGTGGATCCGGTTGCCCATCGCCGTGTAGAGCGGCAGCAGGACGTCGTCCCCCTCGGACTGCGCGGCCGCGATCGCCACCCGGACCGGTCCCCACGCGGGCTCGAGCATCTCGCGGTACTCCGCGGGGATGTCCTTGTCCTGGTTGAGGTAGGCCAGGCTCATCACGTGGAAGGACGGCGCGATCCGACGTACCTTCTCCACCTCGAGCAGCCAGCGCGACGTCATCCAGGCCCAGGGGCACAGGGGGTCGAACCAGAAGTCCACAGGCACGCGCTCGGTTGTGTTGTCCATGGGTGGTACCCGCTCCTCAATGAGTCCCGAAAACGGCGGTCCATACGGATTGGCGAACAATCGGTAACGATTCGGTTATTCCCTGTTTCGAATGACAAGATGCGTCCCATGCCTGGAACCAATCTCACCCGGGACGAGGCACGCGTTCGCGCTGCCCTCCTGGACGTCGACTCGTACGCCGTAGACCTCGACCTGACCACCGGAAGCACGAAGACGTTCCGCTCGGTCACGACGCTGCGCTTCCGCTGCTCCGAGCCCGGCGCCGAGACGTTCGCCGACCTCGTCGGTGCCGACATCCACGAGCTCACGCTCAACGGCGAGGCGCTCGACCCGAGCACCGTCTACGCCGACAGCCGGCTCCGGCTCACCGACCTCGCGAGCGACAACGAGCTCCGCGTCGTTGCCGACATGCTCTACAGCCACACCGGCGAGGGCCTGCACCGCTTCGTCGACCCCGCCGACGACCGGGTGTACCTCTACTCGCAGTGCGAGGTCCCCGACGCCCGCCGCATCTTCGCGACGTTCGAGCAGCCCGACCTGAAGTCGGTCTTCACGTTCACCGTCAAGGCGCCGTCCCACTGGAAGGTCGTCTCCAACGCGCCCACCCCCACCCCGGTGGACGGCGGCGACGGCACGGCGGTCTGGAGCTTCCCGCAGACCGAGCGGATGTCGACCTACATCACCGCCGTGGTGGCGGGTGAGTACCACGAGGTCCTCGACACCTACGTCGGCAAGCACGGTGAGATCCCACTGGGCCACTACTGCCGCCAGTCGGTCGCGCCCTACCTCGACGCCGAGGAGCTCGTGGAGATCACGAAGCAGGGCTTCGACTTCTTCGAGGAAGCGTTCGACTTCCCGTACCCGTTCCACAAGTACGACCAGCTCTACGTGCCGGAGTTCAACAACGGCGCGATGGAGAACGCCGGCTGCGTGACGCTGCGCGACGAGTACCTCCCCCGCAGCCAGCACGCCCGCTGGTTCTACGAGCAGCGCGCCAACACGATCCTGCACGAGATGGCGCACATGTGGTTCGGCGACCTCGTGACCATGAAGTGGTGGGACGACCTCTGGCTCAACGAGTCGTTCGCCGAGTGGGCAGCGACGCACGCCGCCACCGCCGCGACGAAGTACGACGAGGCCTGGACCGGCTTCGCGAACAACCGCAAGAACTGGGCCTACCGCCAGGACCAGCTGCCCAGCACCCACCCGATCGCCGCGGACAACCACGACCTCGAGGCCGTGGAGGTCAACTTCGACGGGATCACCTACGCGAAGGGCGCTTCGGCGCTCAAGCAGCTGGTCGCCTACGTCGGCCTCGAGGAGTTCCTCGCCGGCCTGCGGACCTACTTCAAGAAGCACGCGTTCGGCAACAGCGAGTTCGCCGACCTGCTGGGCGCGCTCGAGGAGACCTCGGGCCGCGACCTGAACGCCTGGGCCCAGGCCTGGCTGCAGACCTCGGGCGTCAACACCCTGGCGCCGGAGTTCACCCTCTCCGAGGACGGCAGCTACGCCAGCTTCTCGGTGCGGCAGTCCGCGAGCGACGAGTTCCCGACGCTGCGTCCGCACCGCATCGGCATCGGCCTCTACGACATGGTCGACGGCCGGCTGGTGCGTCGTACCTCGCTGGAGACCGACATCAACGGCGAGATCACCGACGTGACCACGCTCGTGGGCGTGAAGCAGCCCGACCTGCTGCTGCTCAACGAGGGCGACCTGACCTACGCGAAGATCCGTCTCGACGAGCGGTCCCGCGCGACCGTGATCGAGTCGATCGGCACCCTCGACGACTCGCTCGCCCGGGCGCTGTGCTGGTCGGCTGCGTGGGACATGACCCGCGACGCCGAGATGTCCGCGGGCGACTTCGTGTCGCTGGTGATCCGCGGCCTGGCCGACGAGACCGACGACACAGCAGCGAAGCAGCTGCCGGTCTACACGCAGATCGCCATCGAGCAGTTCAGCCACCCCTCGAAGCGTGACGCCCTGCGGCTGCGCTGGGAGGAGGGCTTCTGGAAGCTGCTCGAGGCCGCGGAGCCGGGCAGCGACCACCAGCTCACGTTCATGAAGTGCTTCGCCGGCACCACCGGCAAGCGCATCCCGCCGTCGTCGTACTCCGGCGCCGGACGCAGCCCCAAGGCGATGGACTTCCTCGCCGGGCTGCTGGACGGGACCGCGAGCCTGGAGGGCTTCACGGTCGACACGGACATGCGCTGGACGATCCTCACCGCGCTGGCCTCGGCCGGACGCGTGGACCGCGCCCGCATCGAGCAGGAGCTCGCCGCCGACAACACGATCTCCGGCCACGAGAAGGCGGCCGCGGCGATCGCGGCGCTGCCGGACGCGGAGACCAAGGAGGAGTCCTGGGTCGCCGGTGCGCGGCGCCAGGGCACCCCCAACGAGACGCAGCGGCACATCGCCTACATCTGGGACACCGCCGGCCAGCAGGACGTGCTCGCCCCGTTCCTCGAGAAGTACCTCGAGGCCGCGGACACCATCTGGGAGGAGCTCGGGGTGCAGATCGCCTCGACCGCCCTGGAGTACATGTTCCCGCGCGCGCTCACCAGCCAGGAGACGCTGGACCGCGTCGACGCGTGGATGCAGTCGTCCTCGGCGAACCCCGCCGCCAAGCGCTACGTCGGCGAGGGCCGGGCGGACATCGTCCGGGCACTCAAGGCCCAGGCCTTCGACGCCGCCCCCTGACCGACGCGCAGCGGCCACGCAAGAGGCCCCGCACCGATCATCGGTGCGGGGCCTCTCCCGTTGACTGCGGGGTTGTTCGCCGTTCAGTGCGGGGTTGTTCGCGAGAGCGCGGGAAGAACCCGACACTCACGGGTGAACAAGCCCCCACTCAACTTTCGGTGTGGAGGAGGGTGGGGCGACGGGCGTGGTCGGCGAGCTGGAGCACGCCGGCCTTGATCCCCCCGACCAGGTCACCGGCGGCGAAGGCCGTCTGCATGGAGAGCGTGGCGAGCTTCACCTCAGCGTCGTCGAGCACCCGGCGCGCCTCGGCCCCGGTGACGACCTCGACGATCCGCGCGGCGGGGTCGACCAGGACGAGCACGGACCGGGCGGGCGCCACCAGCGCCGCGTGCAGGCGCTCGGCGAAGGGCCGGGCCTCCTGGTCGGCAGCGCCGACGTAGACGGAGAACTCGTAGCGGCACATGGTCTCCGCGTCGCGGATCGCCTTGTCGATCTCGTGGCGCTCCGCGGCGGAGAAGGCCTCACCAGCGGCCACTTGCTCCCCCTCGCTGGTCCGCGCCCTCGATGGCGGCGGGGTCGGTCTTGTCGGCCTTCTCCAAGCCGTCACGCGGGCCGCCGAACCACTCGGGCTCGTGGCGCCACGCCAGGCCCGGGTGGTAGGAGGTCTCGCCGCGCGCCATCGACGGCAGGTAGGTCAGCAAAGCGATCACGGCGAACAGCCCGGCCGGGATCAGCACCAGCACCAGCAGCGCCTGGAGCGGGTCGACGGCAGGCGCGTCCTCCCACTGGTCTGGCGCACTCGCGAAGGCCGGTGTGGCACCGGTCACGAGCAGCACGGCGGGGATCAGCGTGAGGGCGCGCAGGGCTCGCCGTACGGCGGGTGGTGTGCGGGGATATGTCACGCGTCAAGGGTAGCGAACCCGGTTTGAGGGCTGCACGGCGTCTCGTTAGGGTCCGACCCATGAGTCTTCTGCAGACCGAACCTACGTGCGCCTCCGAAGACTGGCTCTGCACGTTCGTGGACCAAGAGACCGGTAACGCCTGGCTGGCCAAGGCCTCCGACTGGTTGATCGCCACCCCGTTCCAGCTCTTCGTCCTGCTGCTCATCGCCTTCGTGGCGCGCTGGTTCGTGCACCGGATGATCGACCGGGTCACGCGCCGGGCGGCCGAGGGTCTGCCGACGCCCATGCTCAAGCACAAGCCGGCATCGGCCCAGAAGAAGACCACCGCCGCCGTCGTGGCCGGCCGCCGGGTGCAGCGCGCCCAGACGATGGGGTCGCTGCTCAAGAGCATCGCCTCCATCGCGATCTTCTCCATCGCCGGCGTCACCGCGATGGCCGAGCTCGGCTTCCCGGTCGGGCCGCTCATCGCGAGCGCCGGGATCGTCGGTGTGGCGCTGGGCTTCGGTGCCCAGAGCCTCGTCACGGACTTCCTGTCCGGCATCTTCATGATCGTCGAGGACCAGTACGGCGTCGGCGACGTCATCGACCTGGGTGAGGCCATCGGCACCGTCGAGGCGGTCGGCCTGCGGGTCACTCGCCTCCGCGACGTCGAGGGCACCGTCTGGTACGTCCGCAACGGCGAGGTCGTGCGGGTCGGCAACTCCAGCCAGAACTGGGCGCGGACGGTGGTCGACGTGCCGCTCGGCCACGACCAGGACCTCTACAAGGTGCAGGACATCCTCCGCGACATCGCGCACAGTGTGTGGGAGGACGAGGACTTCAAGAGCCTGATCATCGAGGAGCCCGAGGTCTGGGGCGTGCAGGACCTCACCCCGGACTGGATCACGGTCCGGGTCACCATGAAGACAGCCCCCCTGGAGCAGTGGGCCGTGGCCCGCGAGATGCGCGAGCGGATCAAGGCCCGCTTCGACCACGAGGGCATCGAGCTGGCCCGCCCGACCCGGGTCACGATCATGCGCAACGAGACGGAGCACACCGCCTCGAGCCTGCCCTCCTCGACCGACGGGCAGACCCGGGAGCAGGGTCCGGACGCGACAGGAGCCCCGGACGAGTCCGGGGCTCCTGCGAGGAGATAGTCGCGGCCTGCTCAGGCCAGCGAGGCCTCGAGGGTGATCGTGGTGCCGGTCAGCGCCTGGGAGACGGGGCAGCCCTTCTTCGCGTTCTCGGCGTGCTCCTTGAAGCCGGCCTCGTCGACGCCCTCGACGGACCCGACCACCGTGAGGTGGACCCCGGTGATGCCCTCGCCGGGCTGGAAGGTCACGTCGGCCCTGGTGTCGAGCGCCTGCGGCGGCGTACCGGCCTTGGCGAGCATGTTGGACAGCGCCATCGAGAAGCACGACGAGTGAGCAGCGGCGATCAGCTCCTCCGGGCTGGTCCTCCCGTTGGCCGCCTCGTCGGTGCGCGCCGGCCAGGAGACGTCGTACGTCCCGAGTCCCGACGACTCGAGGGTGACCTGACCGGAGCCGCCCTCCAGCAGGGGACCTTCCCAGTGGGTCTTGGCGGTGCGGGTGGTTGCCATCAGCAGCTCCTTCTTCTTGGCTTTCCGGGGGTTCGTGTCCGACTCTTGCCGGGATGGGGACAATAGACAAGTGAGCATCTCCCCCGACGACCAGACCTTCTACGACGAGATCGGCGGCTACCCGACGATCGCGAAGATCGTGGAGCGGTTCTACGAGGGCGTGGCCGAGGACGAGGTGCTCCGTCCGCTCTACCCCGAGGAGGACCTCGGGCCGGCGGCGGAACGGTTCACCCTGTTCCTCGTGCAGTACTGGGGTGGCCCCACGACGTACTCCGACACCCGCGGACATCCGCGGCTGCGCATGCGGCACGCGCCGTTCGCGGTGACCCCGAAGGCCCGCGACCACTGGCTGCTGCACTTCCGCGCGGGCCTGGACGCGGCGAACCTCACGCCGGAGCAGGATGCGAAGTTCTGGGACTACGTCACGCACGCCGCCCAGTTCATGGTCAACAGCCTCGAGGAGAGCTGAGCCCGCTCAGGCCTCCAGCACCGTCTCCAGCCGGGCCCGCTCGCCGTCCGTGAGCGGGCGCGACCGCTGGCTGTCCAGGTCGAACGTGACCATCGCCGCCTGGGCCCGGGACAGCACCTGGTCGCCGTCGCGGATCTCCGAGGCGATGCCGAACGACGACGTGCCGACCCGGGTCACCCAGGACTCCACCACGAACGGCTCCGGCCGGAACAGGATCGGCCGCTTGTAGTCCACGTCGAGCCGCGCCACCACGAGGCTGAAGCCCTGCTCGCCCTCGGTGCGACCGAGCGACATCAGGAAGGCCAGCCGGGCCTCCTGGTAGTACTCGAAGTACTTGACGTTGTTGACGTGCCCGTAGACGTCGACGTCGGAGAACCGCACGTAGCAGTCGTAGCGGTGCCGGCTCATGCGACGTCTCCTGCCGGCTCGAGGAAGCGCTCGAGCACCTCGCGCTCCTCGGCGCTGACCCGGCGGGGCCGTTCCTCCGCGAAGACGAACGGCGTCAGCACGGAGCGCGCCCGGAGGTAGACCCGGCGCTCGCCGTCCGGCATCTCGTCGAGGATCTCGTAGGCCATCGTGAACGTGGCCGCCCGGATCTGGGTCACCCAGGTCTCGATGCGCACCGGCTCGGACCGGAACACCAGCGGGTGCACGAACTCCACCTCGTGGCGCACGACGACCGTGCCCACAGCGAGCTCCTCACCGCCCTGGACGGGAGCGTGCACGCGGAGCATGTCCACGCGGGCCTCCTGGAGGTAGTCCACGTAGACCACGTTGTTCACGTGCCCCAGGGAGTCCATGTCGGCCCAGCGGAGCGGGCAGTAGTAGATGTGTCGAGCCACACAGCCATCCTTGCAGGAATCGGTTCTAGGCTGTGGGCCACCCTGACAACGTCTGAGATCGGAGCCACACCATGCCCGAGGCAGTGATCGTTTCCGCCGCGCGCTCCCCCATCGGCCGCGCCAACAAGGGCTCGCTCAAGGACCTGCGCCCCGACGACCTGAGCGCCACGATCATCCAGACGGCACTGGACAAGATCCCCGAGCTGGACCCCAAGGACATCGACGACCTGTACCTCGGCTGCGGTCTCCCGGGGGGCGAGTCGGGCTTCAACATGGCCCGGATCGTGGCGGTGCTGATGGGGTACGACGGGCTCCCGGGCGCGACGATCACGCGCTACTGCTCGTCCTCGGTGCAGACCTCGCGGATGGCCTTCCACGCCATCAAGGCGGGCGAGGGCGACGTCTTCATCTCCGCCGGTGTCGAGACGGTCTCCCGCTTCGCCAAGGGCACCTCCGACCACTGGCCCGACACCCAGAACCCGGCGTTCGCCGACGCGGTCGAGCGCACCGCCAAGACGGCCGAGGGGGGCGTCGACTGGCACGACCCGCGCAAGGACGGCAACGTCCCCGACGCCTACATCGCCATGGGGCAGACCGCTGAGAACGTCGCGAAGCTCCGCGGCCTGACCCGCCAGGAGCTCGACGAGTTCGGCGTCCGCAGCCAGAACCTCGCCGAGAAGGCGATCGCGGACGGCTTCTGGGCCAACGAGATCACCCCGGTCACGCTCCCGGACGGCTCGGTGGCGAGCAAGGACGACGGGCCGCGCGCCGGCGTGACGATGGAGGCGGCCGCGGGCCTGCAGCCGGTGTTCCGCCCCGACGGCGTCGTCACCGCGGCGAACTGCTGCCCGCTCAACGACGGGGCGGCCGCGGTCGTGATCATGTCCGACACCAAGGCCAAGGAGCTCGGACTGACCCCGCTGGCGCGGATCGTGTCCACCGGCGTCACCGGCCTCTCCCCCGAGATCATGGGCCTCGGGCCCGTCGAGGCGACGAAGCAGGCGCTCGCCCGGGCGAACATGACGATCGACGACATCGACCTCGTGGAGATCAACGAGGCGTTCGCCGCCCAGGTGGTGCCGTCGTACCAGGATCTCGGCATCGACATCGACCGGCTCAACATCAACGGCGGCGCGATCGCCGTGGGCCACCCGTTCGGCATGACCGGCGCCCGGCTGCAGAACACGATGCTGAACTCGATGAAGTGGCACGACAAGCAGACCGGCCTGATCACGATGTGCGTGGGTGGCGGCCAGGGCATGGCGATGATCTTGGAGCGGATGTCGTAACGAGCCCCCTGACTGCGCGAAGGCCCCCGATCCGGTTGGATCGGGGGCCTTTCGCATGAGGATGGTGCAGGAGGGGCCTACTGGGCGAGGATCGCCTGCACCGAGAGGACCACGGTGACCTTGTCGCCGACGAGGACCTTGCCGCCGTCGAGCGGGATCGAGAAGTCCACGCCCCACGCCTTGCGGGAGATCTCGGTGGTGGCCTCGTAGCCGACGCGGGTGTTGCCGTAGGCGTCGACGTCGACACCGAGGAACTCGACGTCGAGCTCGACGGGACGGGTGACACCCTTGATGGTCAGGTCGCCCTTGGCGACGCCGCCGTCGAACGAGGTGGTGCTGAAGGTCATCGGGCCGTTGTTCTCGACGTCGAAGAAGTCGCTCGAACGCAGGTGGTTGTCGCGGTTCTCGTCGCGGGTGTTGACCGAGTTGAGGTCGATCGTGGCCTCGGCGCGGAAGCCGGTGACGTCGTCGGTGGTGACGATCGAGCCCTCGAACTTCTCGAACTGGCCGCGGACCTTGGTCATCAGGTGGCGGACGGTGAAGCCGACCTCGGAGTGGCTGGGGTCGATGGTCCAGGTGCCGGCGGGAACGCCGGTGGTCGGGCCGCCGTGGATGGTGTCGATGCTCATGCGAAGCTCCTCATTAGTTGTTGTTTCAACTGTTGCAAGAACCATAACACCCCTTCATTGAAGTTTCAACTAGGCCCTCGATAGACTGTCCCCATGACCTCGGACACCCACGACGCACTCTGGCTGGACGCTGACCAGCAGCTGGCCTGGCGCGCCTACATCGTCGGCACCACCTTGCTGATGGACCGGCTCGACCGGGACCTGCGTGCCCAGCACGACCTCTCGCTCCCGGAGTACGAGGTGCTCGTCCGCCTCTCCGAGTGCGACGGCCACCGGCTCCGGATGGCGTCCCTGGCGGACTCGCTGAGTCACTCGCGCAGCCGGGTCACTCATACCGTCACGCGGATGGAGCGCGCCGGCCTCGTCGAGCGGGTGTCCTGCACCTCCGACGGGCGAGGGGTCGAGGCCCTGCTGACCGACCTCGGCTATGCGCGTCTCCAGGAGGCCGCGCCGACGCACGTCCGCGGCGTGCGGGAGTACCTCGTCGACCTCGCCTCCCCCGGTGACTTCGAGGCCGTCGGCCGGGTGTTCAACGCCGTCACCGACCGGCTCGTCGACGCCAACCCCGCGGTCGACATCCGCTGACCTGACATGCTTTCGGCCATGACCGCATGGCACCGCCACAACCTGGATCCGCTGCACACCGTCGCGCCGGCGAGCAGCCCCTACGACAGCCCGGCCAGGACCGCGCTGGTCGAGAAGGTCCGCGCGTTCGCGATGGACGAGGTGCTCCCCGTGGCCAACGAGCTCGACCCCCGGCACGAGGACATCCCGGCGGAGATCCTCGACCGGATGGGCGAGCTCGGCCTGTTCGGCGTGCTGATCCCCGAGGAGGAGGGCGGTCTGGGGCTCGGGGTCCTGGAGTACTGCCTGGTCTCCGAGGAGCTCGCGCGCGCTTGGATGAGCGTCGGCAGCATCATCGCCCGGGGCAACGGCACCGGGTGCGACAGCCCGGACCCCGAGCGTCGGCTGGAGCTGCGCCGGCTCAGCGCCGCGGGGAAGCGGATCGGCGCCATCGCGTTCTCCGAGCCGGAGGCCGGGTCCGACCTCGCGAACGTCTCGTGCGCGGCGAAGCGCGACGGCGACGAGTGGGTGGTCAACGGCACCAAGCGCTGGGTCGGCCACGCCAAGTCCGCCGACTTCATCCACCTGCTCGCGCGGACCCGTCCGCCACGAGACGACCGCGGGCCGTCGGACGGCCTCGAGCTGTTCCTCATCGAGAAGGAGCGCGGCGCGTTCCCGGAGGGCATCTCCGGCCGCCCGATCGACAAGATCGGCTACTTCGGGCTGACCACCTGGGAGCTGGACCTCGAGGACCTGCGGCTCCCGGCCGACGCGCTCCAGGACACCGGCGAGGAGGAGGGCCAGGGCTTCAAGCACAGCCTCGGCTGGCTCCACGTAGCACGGGTGCAGACGGCCGCGCGCGCGGTCGGGCTGGCCCGAGGCGCCCTCGAGGACGCCCTCGTCTATGCGCAGCAGCGCGTCCAGTTCGGCGAGCCGATCGCGGAGCAGCAAGCGATCCGGCACATGCTCGCCGACATGTCGAGCGAGGTGGCAGCGGCGCGGCAGTTCTACCAGTACGCCGCCTGGCTGGTCGACTCCGGCGCCCCCGCCAACACCGAGACGTCACAGGCCAAGCTCTACGCCTCCGAGATGGCTGAGCGGGTGACCAGCCAGGCGCTCCAGATCTTCGGAGGCAACGGATACACCACAGAGTTCTCGGCCGAGAGGTACTGGCGCGACGCCCGTCTCACCAAGATCTTCGAGGGCACCTCGGAGATCCAGCGCCGGATCATCGCGGACGCCTTGGTCGCCGCTGCCCCTGCCCTATGACGCCCTGCGCAGGACCGACCCCCCGCGCCGCGAGCCTCGACCCAGCGCGGGCCTGCTGAGCAGGCCGGCACGGATCTGCCGGGGTGCGGCGAGGGGTCAGAACCTCACCGACACGCCGCGAAAGCGCGTGAAGTTCTGACCCCTCGGCCGGGACGGGCCTAGTCGCGGGTGAGCTTGCGGTGCGTGACGCGGTGCGGACGGGCCGCCTCGGCGCCGAGCCGCTCGACCTTGTTCTCCTCGTAGGAGGCGAAGTTGCCCTCGAACCAGAACCACTTGCCGCCGTCCTCGTCGTCGCCCTCCCAGGCGAGGATGTGGGTGGCGGTGCGGTCGAGGAACCACCGGTCGTGCGACGTGATCACGGCGCAGCCGGGGAACTCCAGCAGCGCGTCCTCGAGGGACTGCAGGGTCTCGACGTCCAGGTCGTTGGTCGGCTCGTCGAGCAGCAGCATGTTGCCGCCCATCTTCAGCGTCAGCGCGAGGTTGAGCCGGTTGCGCTCACCGCCGGAGAGGACGCCGGCCTTCTTCTGCTGGTCCGGGCCCTTGAAACCGAACGAGGCGATGTAGGCCCGGCTCGGCATCTCGAAGTTCGCGACCTTGATGAAGTCGAGGCCGTCCGAGACGACCTCCCAGACGTTCTTGTTGGGGTCGATGCCGCCGCGGCTCTGGTCGACGTAGGAGATCTTCACGGTCTGGCCGACCTTGAGGTCGCCCGAGTCCGGCTTCTCCTCCCCGATGATCATCCGGAACAGCGTGGTCTTGCCGACGCCGTTGGGACCGATCACGCCGACGATGCCGGCGCGGGGCAGCTTGAAGCTGAGGTCGTGCATCAGGACTCGGTCGCCGAAGCCCTTGGTGAGGTCGTCCGCCTCGAGCACGATGTCGCCGAGCCGCGGACCGGCCGGGATGTTGATCTCGGACAGGTCCACCTTGCGGTTCCGGTCGGCCTCGGCCGCCATCTCCTCGTAGCGGGCCAGACGCGACTTGCTCTTGGCCTGCCGGGCCTTCGGGTTCGACCGCACCCACTCGAGCTCGCGCTCCAGCATCTTGGCGCGCTTGGCGTCCTTCTGGCCCTCGATCTGCAGACGAGACTTCTTGGTCTCGAGGTAGGTCGAGTAGTTGCCCTCGTAGGGGTGCGCCTTGCCGCGGTCGAGCTCGAGGATCCAGCTGGCGACGTTGTCGAGGAAGTACCGGTCGTGGGTCACGGCCAGGACGGCGCCGGGGTAGCTGGCCAGGTGGCCCTCGAGCCACTGGACCGACTCGGCGTCCAGGTGGTTGGTGGGCTCGTCGAGCAGCAGCAGGTCGGGCTGCTGGAGCAGCAGCTTGCACAGCGCCACCCGGCGACGCTCACCACCGGACAGGTTGTCCACCAGCACGTCCGGCGGCGGGCAGCGCAGCGCGTCCATCGCCTGGTCGAGCCGGCTGTCGAGGTCCCACGCGTTGGCGTGGTCGAGGTCGGTCTGCAGCTCGCCCATCTCGGCGAGGAGCTTGTCGTAGTCCGCGTCGGGGTCCGCGAGCTCCTCGGAGATCTGGTTGTAGCGCGCGAGCTTGCCGTGGACCTCGCCGACGGCCTCCTCGACGTTCTCCAGGACCGTCTTGCCCTCGCTGAGCGGCGGCTCCTGCTGGAGCATGCCCACGGTGGCGTCCGGGTCGAGGATCGCGTCACCGTTGGAGGCGTGGTCGAGCCCCGCCATGATCTTCAGCAGGGTCGACTTGCCGGTGCCGTTGGGTCCGACGACACCGATCTTCGCTCCGTGCAGGAACGAGAGGGTGACGTTGTCCAGGACGACCTTCTCGCCGTGCGCCTTGCGGACATTACGCAGCGTGAACACATACTCAGCCATGATCGGCAAGCCTACGGCGGCACGCCGCTCACACCTAAACCGGGCCGCATCGTCTCAGGCCGCGTGCTCGCCGCTCGAGCCGGTGTCCGAGGGGGACACCGGGTTGCCCCAGCTGTCCATCTGCGAGGGCAGGCCGTCGGGGATCTCTCGAGCCATCGCCTCGACCTCCTGGTCGACCTCGCTCTCGGTGCGGTCGGTCCGCTGCGTCCGGAGGAACGTGCTGGTCCCCCGGCTCAGGTCGTGACCGACCAGGCTGGCCTCGATCTGCAGCGTGCTGCTCAGCTCCCCGTCCTCACGCTTCCAGGTGTCGGTGCGGAGCCGGCCGTGCACGACCACCGCGTCGCCCTTGCGGACCGAGTCGCGGACGTTCTCGGCGAGGTGCCGCCATACGGTGACGGAGTACCACGTGGTGTCGCCGTCGATCCACTTCCCCTCCTTCTTGAGCCGCGGGGTGGACGCCAGCCGGAAGTTCGCGACGCTGGTCCCCTGCGGGTCCCGGTAGCTCACGTCGCCGCCGACCCAGCCGTGCAGGGTCACGTAGGTGTCACTCATGTCGAGCCTCCTCATCGGTGCAGTTGCGGATGCCGAGAAGGCTGCCGAAGAGGTACGACGGCAGGGGAACGCGCGAGCCGCCCCTGGGGACAACCCGGGGCGACTCTGAACGGTGGACGTTTCCCGGCGCGCCGGGCTCGACCAGCGGGTCAGCGGGCTGCGGCGAGCCCGTCGCGCGTGGTCCGGTAGGCCGTGATCTCGTGCTCGATCGGCTCGATCACCAGCCGCTCGGTGACGTCGCTGATCGCCGCGCGCAGCCGCTTGTCGGCGGACCGTGCCCGGGACCGGGCAGACAGCCCGACGAACACCTTGCAGAGCAGCCCGAGCACGAGCCCCATCGCGACGCCGCCGAGCAGCATCAGGGTGGGCACGGGGAGGCCGCCGTAGTCCGGGGCCTCCGGCGGCGTCAGCTGGAGGAAGTCCATCACCATCAGGGCGCCGAGCCAGATCCCACCGGTGAAGGCGGTGAGCAGCAGCAGCCACTGCAGCAGCCGGACCAGCCGCCACCAGAACGGCGTCCGGGTGACGCCGAGGTCGGTGCCGGTGACGGCCTTGTCGAGCGCGTCGTTCAGGTCCGGCAGCCGGGACACCGAGGCGCGGCGTACCGCTGCCTCCCACTGCGGGGTCAACGGCCGGCCCGCGTCGTCCGCCACCGCGCGCACCGCGCCGTCCACGCGCGCACGCTGGACGGGGGTCGCCTCCGGGACCGAGGAACGGGCGGCGGCGGTCAGCAACTTGTCGTCCTTGCCGAGGTCGAGGTGGAGCCGCTTCAGCGGATCCGGCTTGAGCTTGCCGAGCCACGCGGTGACCGGCCAGCCGGTCGCCTGCGAGGCACGGGTCCGGGTGGCCTTCTCCACGGCGGCCACCACGGTCGGCACGCCGGCCGCGTCGGCGAACGCGTCGACCAGCTCACCCTTGCGAGCCCGGGCCACGTCGGTGGGCTTGGCGTCGCCGTTGGCCTCGCGCATCCGTGCGGCGGAGGCCGAGACGTCGGCCATCAGCCGGGCCTTGACCGACTTCTTGGCGGTGACCCGCGCGGCGATGGCCTTCTTCAGGTCGGGGATGCCGTCGCCGTGCTTGGCCGACGTGGCGATCACCTCGACGCCGTCCAGTCCGTCCTGCTCGAGCAGCCGGCGTACGTCGTCCACCATGCCTGCGCGCTGGCCGACCGGCACCTCGTCGATGTGGTTGAGGACGACGAGCATGATCTCCTTGTGCGTCGCCAGCGGCTTGAGGTAGCGATCGTGGATCGCGGCGTCGGCGTACTTCTGCGGGTCGAGCACCCACACCAGCAGGTCGGCCAGCTTCACCAGCCGGTCCACCTCGACGTGGTGCGCGACCTCGGTGGAGTCGTGGTCGGGCAGGTCGAGCAGCACCAGGCCGTCGAGGTCCCGGTCCTCGCGCGGCTCGTCGAGCATGCTGTCGCGGACGACCTGGTGGCGTGCCGGCACGCCGAGCCAGTCGAGCAGCTCGCCGGCGCCCTCACGGCCCCAGGTGCACGACATCGTCCAGGAGGTGGTGGGCCGGCGTACGCCGATCGCGGCGAGGTCGAGGCCGGTCAGCGCGTTGAACGTCGACGACTTGCCCGAACCGGTCGCCCCGGCCAGCGCGACGACGGTGTGGTCGCCGGCGAGGCTGAGCCGGGCGGCGGCGCGGCCCGACACCTCCTCGGCCTCGTCCACGAGTGCGTCGTCGAGGCGGCCGCGTGCGGCAGCGGCCGCGACCCGCAGGCCCTCGATCCGGTCGGTGACGTCGGTGCCGCGGCCGATCAGGCGCTTGGCACCCTCCACCAGCGACGTCATTCAGGGCCCTCCTCGAACAGCGGGGTCGGGGTCGCGGCGAACCGCAGGTCGTCGATCCGGCGGGCCGCCTCACGCAGCCGCTCGGGCGCCTCATCGTCGATGTCCAGCGCGTCGACGACGCCGAGGAAGCGGGCACGCTCCGTGTCCATCAGCTCGTTCACGCGGTCCGCGAGGTCCTCGCGCGCCTGCGCGGCGAGGCGGCGCACGGCCTGGTCGCCGAAGACCGCTTCGAGCAGCTTCTGGCCGAGGACGGCGCTGCCGCCGGCGATCCCGGCCTCGGCGCCGCTCACGCCCAGGCTGTGGGCGAAGACGACGACCATCAGCGTGACCGCGAGCCCGTTGACGCCGAACGCCAGGAAGCGGGCCGTCGAGCGCTTGCCGGCGCCCTCGGTGCGGACCAGCTCGAGCACGTCGTTCTGCCAGTCCCGGACGGACCGCTCGGCCCGGGCCCGGAAGTCGCGCGACGCGCGCCCGAGGTCCACCCCGGCCTGCCCGAGCAGCCGCTGACCGGCCTCGGTGGAGCGCCAGGAGTTCTCGGCCCGCTCGGCCGCTGCCTCGGCATGCTCGAGCAGCAGCAGCTCGAGGCCGGACTCGACCGCGACGGTGACGCGTTCGGCCTGCTGGGGCTTGCCCTTCGCCCAGCCGACGACCCGGTCGCGCAGCCAGCCGACCCGGGTCTCGAGCGACCGGAGCAGCTCACCGGTGCCGACGAACTCCTGCCAGCGGGCGAGCACCTCGCCCCGCAGCATGGTCCCGTCGGCGGACGCGTGGTCGATGCGGGCGATGGCCTCGTCGTACGCGCGGTCGACGTCCTCGCGCAGCCGGGCGGCGACGCCCGCCTGCTGCGGTGCCGGCCTCGGCGACGTCGTGGACGCGCCGGGACAGGCTGCGGACCGCGCCGTCGAGGGTCTGCTTGACGACAGCGGCGCGGGCGTCCGCGTCGGCGGCGAGAGTGCTGAGCCACTGCCGGATCTCGGCGACCGACTCGGCAGGCAGCAGGCCGTCGTCGTCGACGGTCCCCTCGGCCACGGTGAACAGCGGCGAGTCCCGGAGGCCGCGGCTGATCAGCATCCGTGCCAGGTGGCCACTGATCTCGTCGATCGCGGCCGGCGGGGTCCGGTCCAGCACGATCGCGACGGCCGTGCTGCGCTCGGCGGCGGCCTTGAGGAAGTCCCACGGGACCTGGTCGGCGTAGCGGGCGGCCGAGGTGACGAACAGCCACAGGTCCGCGGCGGCGAGCAGCTCGGCCGCGAGCACGCGGTTGGCCTGCTCGACCGAGTCGATGTCGGGGGCGTCGAGGATCGCCAGGCCGGGCGGGATGGTGTCGGCCGCGACCAGCTGGAGGGCGCCCGGGCCGTCGCCGGTGCCGGTGGTGCGGGCCAGGTTGGGCAGGATGCGCTGCCGGTCGAACCACTCGGCATCGGCCGGGTTGTGCACCAGCACGGGCGAGCGGGTGGTCGGCCGGAGCACGCCGGGCTCGGTGACCCGTGAACCGACGACCGAGTTCACCAGCGTGGACTTGCCGGCGCCGGTTGAGCCGCCGACCACGGTCAGCAGCGGCGCGTCGATCTGGATCAGCCGCGGCAGGACGTAGTCCTCGATCTGGTCGACCATCTCGGTGCGCAGCACCCGGTTGGCCTCGGCCTTCGGGACGTCGAGCGGCAGCGCGACCGCCTGCAGCGCCTCACGCAGCCGCACCAGGGCAGTCACCATCGCGGTGGGTGCGGTCACCGGTTCCCCTCCCAGGCCGTCGTCGTCTGCTGGGCGGCCGTCGGCTGTGGGAACAGCACGTAGGGCCGGAGAGCGTCGAGTCGGCGCACCATGAGAGTCCCCCGTTGGGCGAAGTCGGCGGGCGCCGTACCTCGCAGGTAGCGATCGTGCAGGAAGCCGAGCTCGACCGCCTGCTGCTGATACTCGCGCATCACGCGCTCGGCCTGCCGACCGCCCGCACGGAGCGCGTGTGCCCGGGAGGCGCGGCGGGCCGGGAGCCGCACCAGCCACGGCACCTCGGCGTGCGTCAGGAAGCCACGTCCGGCCGCGTCGGTCAGTGCCCGCGTGAGCATCGCGCCCTCGCGGCGACGCGCCCAGGTGGCGAAGCCGACGAGCAGCAGGAACGCCGGGACCATCAGCACCAGGTAGGTCAGGACGAAGTACTGGCCGCCGCCGAAGAAGGCCGTGCCGTTCCAGATCGCGTGCGCGGTGACGGCGAGCAGGTAGCCGGCGAGCGGCGCCAGGAAGCGTGCCGCGGCGCTGCGGCTCACCACCGCATAGCCGACCCCGACCCCGATGAATGCCGTGAACAGTGGGTGCGCGAAGGGACTGAAGATGCCGCGTACGACGAACACGCCGACCGCCGACCCGAACCCGCCGGGACCGAGGTCGTCGCCACCCATGTAGGCCCCACCGAGGTAGAGGATGTTCTCGGTGAAGGCGAAGCCCACGCCGACCATGCCGGCGTACACGATGCCGTCGAGCACACCGTCGATCTCGTGACGACGCATCCACAGCAGCAACAAGATGAACAGCCCCTTGGCCGCCTCCTCCGTGATCGGCGCGACGATGGCGCCCGACCAGTTCTCGGGGGTGCCGAGGACGTACTGGTCGAGCGACTGGAGGATCAGTGCGCCGGCGGTGGCGACGAGCGCACCCCAGCCGAAGGCTGCGCCCAGCAGTCGCAACGGCTCGGGCTCGTAGCGGTCGAGCCACAGGAAGGCCGCGATCACGGGGCCGACGGGAAGCGCCGCGAGCAGCACGCCGATGACCAGCGCGCCGGGGGCGCTGCTGGCGAGCAGGACGAGGGCCATGACGACGGCGCCACCGAGCATGGCGAGTGCCAGAAGCACAGTGAACACAACGCTTCCGTGCCTCCGGGGAGCGTCGAGCAGATCCGGCGGCACGGCGACGGGAGCCGATCCGACGGCGTGCCCGTGCCCTGGTCCACCTGCCCCACTCATGCCGCAGAGCCTATCGGGACGGTCCGGCTCCGCCCGCGTCGCAGGGGCCCCCCGTCCGACGTAGAGTGAGCCCGTGAGCGAGAAGAACGACAGCCAGCCGAAGACCGAGGGCCACGACCAACCGGTCCCCGACGCCTACGCGACATTCATGCGCCAGGGCTGGGGCGACCGCGAGCTCGACCTGCCGCCGCACCCCGTGTCGCAGTGGGCGACCCAGCGCCGCGCCAGGCTCGCCGAGGCGTTCCCCGGCGAGCGCCTGGTGATCCCGGCGGGCAACTTCAAGGTGCGGGCCAACGACACCGACTACCGCTTCCGTCCGGACACCGCGCACACCTACCTGTGCGGCAACCAGACCAGCGACGCCGTGCTGGTCGTCGAGAACGGCGAGAGCACGCTGTTCGCACGCCCCCGTTCCTCGCGCCAGACCGACGAGTTCTTCCGCGACCGCCAGTACGGCGAGCTCTGGGCCGGCCGTCGTCCTTCCCTGAACGAGATGTCGAGCTCGCTCGGCCTCCCCGTCCGCCACCTCGACGAGCTCGGCGACGTGCTCCGCTCGTCCGCGAAGACCCGAGTGCTGCGCGGGGTCGACGCGTCCGTCGACCGCGCGGTCTCCGCCGACGAGGGCCGCGACCAGGACTTCGCGCGGGTGCTCTCGGAGATGCGCCTGGTCAAGGACGCCTGGGAGCTCGAGCAGCTCGCCGAGGCCTGCGACATCACGACGCTCGGGTTCGCCGACAGCGTCCGCGAGTGGGACAACGTGCTGAAGTACGGCGAGCGCTGGGTCGAGGGGACGTTCTTCCGCCGCGCCCGTGCCATGGGCAACGACATCGGCTACGACTCGATCGTCGGCGGCGGGGCGCACGCCACCACGCTGCACTGGATCGAGAACTCCGGCCCGATCACCCCGGGCGAGCTCGTGCTGCTCGACATGGGAGTCGAGGGCCGCAACCTCTACACCGCCGACGTCACCCGGACGATCCCGGTCGACGGCACGTTCACGCCGCTGCAGCGTGACCTCTACACCCTGGTGTTCAACGCGCAGCAGGCCGGCATCGACGCGGTCCGCCCCGGCGTCGGGTTCCTCGCGCCGCACGACGCCGCGATGAACGTGCTCGCCCACGGTCTCGAGGACCTCGGGCTGCTGCCGTGCTCGGCCGAGGAGGCGCTCTCCCCGGACAGCCGGGTCTACGCCCGCTGGACGCTGCACTCCACCAGCCACATGCTCGGCATGGACGTCCACGACTGCGCGAGCGCGTCGCGGGAGAACTACCACGAGGGCGACCTCAAGGCAGGCATGGTGCTGACCGTCGAGCCGGGGCTCTACTTCCAGGAGGACGACCTGCTGGTCCCCGAGGAGCTGCGCGGCATCGGCATCCGCATCGAGGACGACATCGTGGTCACCGACGACGGCTACAAGAACCTGTCGGCCGCGCTCCCCCGGGACGTGAAGGGCATCGAGGACTGGATGGGCGCGCTCCGCGCCTGATCCTTCCCGCACGGGTTCGGTCCCGTGGGCCACCCGGCCCTGACCGACCGGACCGGTCAGGTGTTCACGCAGTCGATGGTGCCGTTGTAGGGCTTGTCGTTCCCCATGGGCACGTCCTTGGTCAGCCTCGCGCACACCTGCACTATGTCCGTGGACCCCCAGCCGGTGTCCCAGCGCTTGTAGCTCTTCGCGTACTTCCCGTTGCCGCATCCACCGGCATTGGGGGTCACCCGGAAGTAGGCGGTGTTGTTGTTGTCGTTGCTCATGTCCATGTAGATCTTGAGCTCGACGAACACGCCGTAGCCGTCGCACTCCTCGTCGATCACGTTGCACAGGTAGTCGACGTACTGGTCGTTCTTGGGGAACTTCAGCTGGCAGTCGTACTCCCCATACGTGTTCTCGTCGTAGATGATCTCCACGGCCGAGGCCGGGCCGACCGAGATGGTGACGAGCATCGTCAGTGCGAGCCCGAGCACAGCGAGAGCTCTCTTCATGGTGCTTCCCCCTTGAGACGTTGGCCGACGCCGTACGACGGCACCTCGTGGATACCCTCCGACAGACCCACCGAAACGCCCCTGATCTGGACCAGACCACATCGCGATCCCCGCCGAATAGCACACGCTCGTGGTGCGCGAGGGACACACTGAGACGCATGGTGTTGAGCCGGGTCGCCGCTGCGGCGGCGCTTTCGCTGATCGCGACGCTCGGCGTTGCCTCCTGCAGCTCGGACGCGGACGACGTCGAGCCACAGGGCGGCGCCCCGTCCTCGCCCTCCTCCAGCCAGGATGCGACGTCGGAGACGCCGTCCCCCTCCCCCGCCAAGGGGACGCCGTCGGACGAGTGACTTCACCGCGACCGTGAGCCGGATCGGCCCACGGCTGCGCGCGCGGATGAGCTACAGCCACCGTGCCGACTGCCCGGTCGACCTGAAGGACCTCCGTTACCTCCGGATGAGCTTTGTCCGATTCGACGGGAAGACCGGGCTCGGGGAGATGGTCGTCCACGAGGACCAGGCTCGCGCGGTGGTCAGCGTGTTCAAGCGGCTGTACGACGAGAAGTGGCCGATCCGGCGCATGCGGCTCGTCGACGCCTACCGGGGCGACGACGACCTGTCCATGGCGGCCGACAACACGTCGGCGTACAACTGCCGCCGCGTCGGCGGCGAGGACGACTGGTCCGAGCACGCCTACGGACGCGCGATCGACATCAACCCCGTGGAGAACCCCTACGTGCAGGGCTCGGACGTGGTGCCGCCGGGTGGCGCCCGCTTCGCGACGGTCGACCGCTCCGTCGACGCCGATGCCCCGAAGGGCGTGATCGTCGCCGGTGACGTCGTGGTCTCCGAGTTCACGCGGATCGGCTGGGGGTGGGGAGCCGCGTGGACCTCCTCGACCGACTACCAGCACTTCTCGCTCACGGGAGGGTGACCGGGCGCTCAGCCGGTGGGGGCGTCCGCGAGGACCGCGCACCGGCGCAGCGCCATCCAGTCGGCGACCGCCTCGGCACGTGCGGGACGGGGCAACAGCTCGGGGCCGTCGGCGTGCAGCCTCGCCGGGAGCCAGGCGTCGTCGACGACCTCGCCGTCCTCGACCCGTAGCCGGAGCATGCCGCTCTCGGGCGACCGCTGGTGGTACCAGAGGTAGTTGCCCAGACCGTAGTTGACGTAGGTGTCGCCCATCCAGCCCGATCCGAGAAGGACATGGGCGTGGGTGCCGACCACGACGTCGGCACCCGCTTCGGACAGGGCACGGGCGTGAGCCACCTGCGCCGGGGTCGGGCAGGACCGCCCCTCGCGGCCCCAGTGCAGGTAGACGATGACGACGTCGTCCTGCTGGTCGGCCGCTCGGACCGCGGCGAGGAGTGCCCGCGGCCTCGCCGCCCGAGCGGCGGCGATGCCCGGACTCGTCGGGCCGGCCGACCAGACGCTGCTCGCGCCCTCTCTCGTGGAAGCGTCCGCGCCGACGAACGCGATGTCAGTGCCCCGGATCGAGACGCGGAACGGAGCGAAGGCCGCGGTGCGGTCCTGGCCGATGCCGACCACGGGGATCGGACTTCGCCCGATCGCCGTGAGCGTGTCCTGCAGGCCGACCAGCCCGTAGTCCGCGCCGTGGTTGTTCGCCATCGTGAGTACGTCGACGCCGGCGTCGTCAAGAAGGTCCAGGGCCGACGGGGCGACGCGGAAGTGGTGACGCAACCGCGGGACCTCGAGCTCCTTGGCCTCCTCGATGCCCCGCTCGGTGATCGCGGACTCGAGATTGACCATCATCAGGTCCACCGACCGCATCGCCGGGCGCATCGAGCCGAAGGCGAGCTCGGGCTGCCCCAGCCAGCCTCGGAGGTGGTACTCGAAGTGGACGTCGCCGGCGAAGCCGAGCGTCACCACCCCGCGCGGAGGATCCGGCTCCGGGGCCGCGGACTCGGTGCCCAGGACGTCGCCCGCCAACGGTTCACCCGGCGGCGACACGACGGGCTGGTCGCCGATCGCCGCATCGCCGTCGCCGTCGCAAGCGGCGAGCGCGAGACAACACGCGAGCAGGACTTGCCCCGCCAGACTCGAGCGAGTCATCCCCCCTCCTCTCACGACCTTCCGGTGAGTGAGGTGCGCCCCTCATGAGAACGACGCTTCAGACCCGCCTCATGGTTCAGCCAGGACGTGAACTTTCTTCGCAACGAACCACGAGGCGCCCGTGCGGAGTGGTCCCCACGGGCGCCTCAGCCGCCCTCACCAGGGCGGTGCGTCAGCTCAGAACAGCTTGGAGCCTGCTCCGCACTTCATCTCGCCGCAGACCACGACGGTGCTCCTGTCGGCGTAGGTGTCCGGCGGCGGCCCGATGTCCTCGCTCGTCCGCGCGTAGTAACGCTGTGAACCCGCCTTGTCCTTCAAGGACGCGATGCCGGTGCAGAACTTCGTCTTGTAGCACCGGGTCTTCTCGATGCTCTTGTAGTCGCTCGCGGCCCGGCGCAGGAACGCCGAGGCACTGATCGAGTCCTGGGTGCGGTTGCACGCCACCCGGTAGTGCAGGTAGACCCGCCCGTTGGACTTGTAGAGGCTCGAGACGAAACCTCTGCAGTCGTCCGGGTTGCTGTCCTGAGCCTGCGCCGTCGACAGCGATGCCGTGGGCACCAGCGCTGCCGCCATGAACAGCAGTGCGAGCAGCACCGTCTTGATGTTCCTTGCCATCTGGACTCCCCCATCGATGAGCACGCCGAACCGTGTCCGGTGACGCTACACCGCGCCCTGCTTCCATGCCTATATCCGGATATGGGCGAATCACGACAGAGATCACGGGATCGAAACGTAGCCCGATCGGACTAGCCCGGCCTCAACTCGGACGGCTACCGCTCCGATCCTCCCGACGTTCAGTCCCCGAGCCCCTGGGAACTACCCGCATGCAGCTTTCCCGCAAACCAGTGTTCGGCCTCATGGTCGGTGCGATCGTCGCCACCGTCAGCCTGGTCACCCCGTCGGCCTCCGTCGCCGCCGACAGCGTCACGGTGAATGGCAAGACGCGCACCCTCAACGGCACGAACGTCGCCCGCAAGACCGACTTCCTCGTGAAGTACACCCCCGCCTACGGGAGCTCCACGCGGACCAACCAGTACGGCTTCGAGGCCACCGTCGTCGACGGCGTCATCAAGAAGGTGGCCGACGGCGTCGGCAACATGGCCATCCCGACGAACGGCTACGTGCTGTCCGGGCACGGCACCAGCCGCACCTGGCTGCGCACCTACGCCAAGGTCGGCGTGCCGGTGAGCGACGGCTCCAGCTCGACGAGCCCGTCGCCGACCCCGATGCCCTCCCCGACCAACCAGGCCCCGGCGGTGAGCGGGGGGGCAGACCGGACGGCGAGCCTGCCGACGACCGGCGGCAGCAGCCAGACCGACGCCCACGGCGTCACCATGCTCAAGCCGAGCATCTCCGGTGGCATGGCCTGGACCTCGGACTGGTCGACGTCGCGGACCTTCGGGTTCGGCTTCGACCCGAAGGACCCGTGGATGGAGGGTCGCGGCTCGGGCACCTACAAGGCCGGGGGCGGTGAGCTCAAGATCTCCGGCACCACGCCCCGGCTCTACGTGCAGGACCCGAGCAACACCAAGCAGTGGCGTGACCTCGAGATCACGACCTACTTCAAGAAGGTCAATGACTTCGGTTCGGCGTACGACGGCTTCACCGCGGTCGCCCGGACCAGTCACCTGCCCGACTCGAACAGCTGCGACACCCGAGGGCTGGCGTCCCGCTTCAGGAACGACGGCCACATCGACTTCGAGAAGGAGACCGCGCACCCGAGCTCCAAGACGGTGGTCAACAAGACCCAGTGGTCGGGAGGACTGCCGAAGAACGTGTGGATCGGCTACAAGTACCTCGTGTTCGACCTGCCCAACGGAAACGTGCGGGTCGAGGCCTGGATCGACACCACCGACGGCGCCAACGGCGGATCGTGGAAGCTGCTCAACTCCTTCGAGGACACCGGCTCCAACTGGGCTACCGGCGGCACCGCCTGCAAGTCCGGGATCGACCCCGCGATGAGGCTGACCAGCACGCCTTCGAGGGCCGGATCCGAGACGGGCAAGCCCAACGCCTCGGTCTACTTCCGCTCCACCAGCGTGGGCACGGACGGCCTGGTGCTCAAGAAGGCCAGCGTCCGCGAGATCGACGCGGACGGCTCCTTCGCCACCACGACCACCAGCACCACCAGCAGCACTGGCGGCGCGGAGGTCAACCTCGACGGAAGCGTCTCCGACGACGGCTACCCGAACCCGCCGGCGGCCACGTCGGTGACGTGGAGCAAGGTCTCCGGCCCCGGCACCGTGACGTTCGGCAACGCAGGCGCGGTGGACACCACGGCGACGTTCACCGTCGCCGGCACCTACGTCCTGCGGCTGACCGCCACCGACGGCCAGGCCACCACCGCCGACGACGTGACGGTCGTCGTGCGGTAGCCAGCCTGGACCCGGTGGGCTCAGTCGGTCCTGATCAGCACGCAGCGGGCAGGCTGGACGCTGCACCGCGCCATCCGCTCACCGCCGTCGCCGACGCGGAGCACCGGGGAGACCAAGTGTCCGTCGTCCTCCCACGCCCACGATCGGACGCGGAAACCCCAGCCCTCAGGAGCGGTCAGCGTCGCCCGCTGGGTGCCGTCGACGGTCTGGACCTCGAGTGTCTGGACCGAGGTGACCTCACCGCCCGTGGTCCCGGGGGCGGTCCACACCAGCCATCCGGCACCCGGGCTGAAAAGGACATCGTCGTGGGCCGGGATCGCGCCGATCGCGGTGAGCTCGCCCGCATCCGAGACCTGCGCCAGGTAGGGCTCCCCGCCCGCCCCGTCGATCACGCCGCCCGCTCCGTCGGTCACGACCAGGCCGTCCGAGGTGCTACCCAGAATCTGCTGTCCCGGTGCGGTCGCGGACAGGTCGACGGTGGCGTTGCCCGCGAGCGGCAGCCACAGCAGGCTCGTGTTCGTCCCCTGGGCTATCACCTTGCCGTCATTGGTGACGGCCCGGATGCTGACCACGCTCCCGTCCTGGCTGTCGCCGAGGTCGACGGGGACGCTCCCCAGCGGCTCACCCCCGGCCGCGGTGTCGAAACCGGTCAGCATGCCCTCGCCGTTCTCGGTGCGGACCTCTGCGACGTATCTCCCGTTCGGGGAGATGACGGGCGGTACGTCGTGCGGCCCGGGGATCTCGTTCGCCTCCGCTCCCCTGCCCCACCACCAGGTGTTGTCCGCGCGGAGCGCGAGCCAGCCGGCGTCACCGCTCCGCACCGACCACCAGGTGCCGGGCACCTGCTCGCCGTCGACGTACAGCCGCTGGTCGAGCACGTAGGGGACCGTCGGCGCGGTCGTCGGGAGCCTGGTGGCCGACTCGGTCCGGCTGGGTGACGGCGACGGGGGTGCCGGCTCCAGCCTCTGGTCGCCGCGGGTGGTTGCCACCACGGCGACCGCGCCGGCGATGATCAACACGACTGCGGCAGCGACCAGCATCGGCTGCCAGTGTCGCTGGACACGCGGTGACTCCTGCGGCAATGGCGGCATGGGCGGGATCTCCAGGCGGTCCGCCACTTCGGAGAGCTCGCGGCCCAAGGTTTCTTCGACGTCGACGAACATGTCAGTTCTCCTTCCCGTCCGTGCCGTCCGAGCCGAGCGCGGCTCGCAGCGCCTTGAGGGCGTGGTGTGCGGTGGACTTCACGTTGCCTCGGGAGCAGCCGAGCGCGTCGGCGATCTCCTGCTCGCTCAGGTCCTCGTAGTACCGGAGCACGATCACCGCGCGCTGGCGCGGCGGCAGCGACTTCACGTGCGGCCACAGCACCATCCGTTCCTCGGGTCCGCCGACGGGCGGCGCTGCCTCCGGTTCGGGAGGCGCGTCCGTGAGCAGCTCCAGCCGCCGCCCCTTCGGACGCCGCTGCGACAAGTAGGTGTTGGTGAGCATCCGGCGGAGATAGGCATTCGGCGAGTCCGAGTCCTTGACACGGTCCCAGGACGCGATGCGCCTTCAGCAGGGTCTGCTGAGCGATGTCCTCCGCGTCGGCGTGGTTGCCGGCGAGGAGATAGGCGTATCGGTACAACGATGGCCAAGCGGTGCCGGCGTACTCCTCGAACGTGGGCGCGTCCACACTTCTTGTCACGGTGTCCATCTGACACCACCCCCTTCTGCTGATCTGACTCCGGGACTCGGCCGGAAGGTTGTGTCGGATTCGCAGCAGAAACGAGGCACCGGCGACCGCCGAGGGAGGGGGCCTCAGAAGGTCAGGGGATGCGGTCAGGAGGGGCGGTGCCGGGTCTCGTACATGCGAACCGCGACCACGACGCCGGACAACGCGGTGAGGACCGCCACGGTCCACACCGCGGTGCGGATGCCGAGCGCGTCGGCCACGACGCCGGCCAGCACCGCACCCACGGCGAAGCCACCGTCGCGCCAGAGTCGGTAGATCCCGACCGAGCGGGCCCGCCAGGACGGGTGGGCGACGTCGCCGATCGCGGCCAGCAGCGTCGGGTAGACCATCGCGGTGCCCGCGCCGAGCAGGACCGCCCCGCAGGCCCAGAGCGCGAACCCGTCCCCGAGCGCGACCAGGGCGAGTCCCGCCGCCTGGACCCACATCCCGCAGGCGACGAACCACTTGCGTCCCCACCGGTCCGACAGCGCGCCGGTGAACAGCTGGCCGACCCCCCAGACGGCGGGGTAGACGGCGGCGAGGACGCCGATCTGCCCGACGGAGAGTCCGCCGGCCGCGAAGAGGATCGGGAACAGCCCCCAGGCGAGGCCGTCGTTGAGGTTGTTGACCAGGCCTGCCTGGCTGGCCGAGGAGAGCGCGGGCTCGCGGAAGCTGGTCTGGACGAACACCTCACGGTCGCTCAGCTCGCCGTGCAGGTGGTCGTGGCGGCCGTCGGCCCTGGACACGTGACCGGCGGCCTCGAGCCTGGCGTGCCCCTGGGTCTCCTTCACCGCGAGCACCGAGAGCCCCAGCCCGATGGCCGCGAAGGCGATGCCCAGCAGGAACGGGGCCGGGCGCAGGCCGAAGGACTCGGCGAGGTAGCCGGTCGCCAGGGCAGTGACCGCGACCGCGCCGTAGCCGGCCGCCTCGTTGAGCCCCATCGCGAAGCCGCGCCGGGCGGGTCCGACCAGGTCGATCTTCATGATCACGGTGATCGACCAGGTCATCCCCTGGCTGATGCCCAGCAGCAGGTTGGCGACCAGGACCCAGGACCAGGTGGGTGCCCAGATCAGCAGCAGCGGCACGGGAACTGCGACCAGCCAGCCGGCCACCAGCACCGGCTTGCGGCCGTAGCGGTCGGCCCACGTGCCGGCGAAGTAGTTGGTCGCCGCCTTGGACAAGCCGAAGACCACGATGAAGCTCAGCCCGGCGGTGTAGGCGCGCAGACCGAACTCCTGCTCGGCGAGCAGCGGCAGGACCGTCCGCTCCTGGCCGAGCATTCCGCCGACCAGGGCGTTGACCACGACGAGCAGCGTGAACTGCGCGGCGTTGTGCCCCAGCCCGAGGCGGATATGGCGCTCGGTACTTGTCTCATGCGTCACGCGCCGACCTCCAGCTGTCCGCCGCGGTACTTCGCCATGTCCTCGGGACCTCCTGCTAGTGCCGCGACGTCGGTGCGGCCGGATCTCTGCAACAGACTGGCGGCGGTCATCGCTCTCTCGCCGTGGGCACACATCACCGCAAGTGCACCGGCGGGGAGGCCACCGGCGTGCGCGCCGAGGTGTCCGAGCTCGGCGTGACTCGCGCCCGGGACGTGCCCGGCGACGAACTCGGACCGCTGCCGGACGTCGAGCAGCGCGCGGTCGCCGACCGACCCGGCCTGGAGCAGCGGCGTGCTGGTCAGCTCGAAGCCGGCCGCAGCCCAGGTTGGCACGCCTCCGTGCAGCTCGGTGTTCACGTTGTCGTAGCCGATCTTGGCCGCCTGCCAGACGATCTCGTCGGGGTCCTGGTCGTCGTTGCGCACCACGACCACAGCCTGTTCCGGTGAGGTGAGCCAGCCCAGCCAGCTTGCGAACGCGCCCCGCAGTGCGATGGACAGGGAGCCGGGCAGGTGTGCGTGGCCGAAGTCCTCCACCGGGCGGACGTCGACGACCAGGGCGCCGGTTCTGCGCGCCGCGGCGACCGAGGCTGCGTCCAGCGGGCGCAGTCCCGGAGCGGTCGTGAGGAGTCCAGGCCCACGCCGGTTCTTCTCGGCCAATGTTCGGAAGTACGCCGGGAACGTGCCGAGGGAGCCAAGCAGCCGTGCGACGAACTCGTCCTCGTTACCGGCTGCGAGCAACGGGTTGGTGGCCCGCTCGGCCCCGATCGAGGTAGTGCGGTCTGCCCCGGCGGGGGCGGAGCAGAAGGAGCCGGCGCCATGAGTGGGCCAGACCGGGGTGTCGTCGGGCAGGGCGAGGAGCCGATGCACGGAGTGGTACTGGGCGCGCGCGAGCTCCTCGGTCCGGGCGGGGTCGACCAGGTCGGTGCGGGCGACCGCGCCCACGAGCAGCGAGCCGCCGGTGAACACCCCCAGGGTGCGGGGTCCGTCGTGCAGGGTGAACGCCAGGTGCTCGTCGGTGTGGCCCGGGGTGCCCAGCGCCTGCAGGTGCAGGCCGCCGAAGTCCACCTGGTCCCCGTCCTCGAGACGCGTGTGGTCGAACATCCTGCCGCTCGCGGCCGAGGCCAGCACCACTGCGCCGTCGTGCGCCGCGAGCTCGCGGGCACCCGTGAGAAAGTCGGCGTGCAAGTGGGTCTCGGCCGCCCAACCGATCCGGAGACCCAGCGCGTCGGCCGCGGCTCGGACGGCGCGCAGGTCCCGGCTGACGTCGACGACGAGCGCGCGACCATCCCCCAGGTCGACGAGGTAGGCGGTGTTTCCGAGTCCTTCGTCGACGACCGGCACGACGTGCGGTCCGCCCGTGCTCATCCTGCTCCTTCGCTCGTCGCTACTGCGCGTTCGACCGGCAGGCCGGCGAGGGACCATTCCGGGAGTCCGTCCTCGAGCCGGGCGGCTGTGACGCCTTCGCGAGTCAACAGACGAACGGCGTCGTCGGCGTAGACGCAGTAGGGCCCGCGGCAGTAGGCGACGACATCTGCGCCGCTCGGGATCTCGCCCAACCTCGTCTTCAGGTCGTGCACCGGGATGGAGAGCGCCCCCGGGATGTGGCCGGCGGCGAACTCGGGTTCGGGTCGCACGTCGAGCACCACGACGTCACCGGCGCGCAGCCGGACGCGGAGCTCGTCGCGAGTGATGGTGTGCAACTTGCTTCGATCGCCGAGGTAGTCCTGAGCGAGCTGGTGGAGGCCGGCAACGTGTTCCTCGGTGGCATGACGCAACGTCTGCCACAGGGTCAGCACGACCGGGCTGGACAGTGAGTAGAGGACACGCTTCCCGTCGCGGCGCGTCTGCACCAGCCCGGCGCTGAGCAGCCGTTGTAGATGCTGCGAGGTGTTCGCGACCGTCTGGTCGATCTCGTCCGCGAGCTCCTCCACCGACCGTTCGCCCTGGGCGAGCACGTCGACGAGCTCGGCGCGTCGGCCGTTGGCCAGAGCCTTGGCCGCCTCGGCCAGCGCGTCGTACAGCGCGGCCTTGGAACGATGATTCGCCACCCTGGTCGCCTCCCCGTCCATTCATTCAAGATTTTTCTTGACAGTAACACTCAGCGGGAGTCTCATTCAAGAAACGGCTTGAATGACAAAGGAGGGTGCCGGCGATGGCGACAACCGTGGACGTGCAGCAGCTCGAGACCAAGGTCAAAGACATGTATCGCGACGTCGCCCGGGACCCCCGGGGAGCATTCCACTTCGAGCTGGGCGCTGAGGTGGCGCTCCGGGTGGGGTACGCCGCGGACCGGCTCGCGACGGTGCCACCGGCCGCCGTGGAGTCCTTCGCCGGAGTCGGCTACTTCTTCGACCTGGCCGACCTGAGGGTCGGGGAGACGGTCGTCGACCTGGGCAGCGGGTCGGGCACCGATGTGTTCTACGCCGCGAGCCTGGTCGGCCCGCTCGGGCGGGCCATCGGCATCGACTTCACGCCCGAGCAGCTGGAGAAGGCCCGGCGTCTCGCGGCAACGTCGGCCGTGACCAACGTGGAGTTCCGCGAAGGCCGCATCGAGGCGCTGCCGCTGGCCGACGCCTCTGCGGACTGCGTGGTCTCCAACGGCGTCATCAACCTGTGCCCGGACAAGGCGGCCGTGTTCGCCGAGGCCGCCAGGGTGTTGCGGCCGGGAGGTCGGCTCGCCATCGCCGACATCATCAGCGAGCAGCCGCTCACCGACGCCATCGTCTGCGATGCAGACCTGTGGGCGTCGTGCATCGGCGGCGCCGCGCAGCAGGAGCTGTACCTCGAAGCCATCGAGGCTGCCGGGCTCGTGGTCGGACAGGTGCGGGTGAACGCCTATGAGTTCATCTCCGCGCAGGCGCGCAGTGCGAGCGCGAAGTACGGCGTCAAGAGCATCTCGGTGCTGGCAACCAGGACAACGACCTGACCCGGAACCGAAACACAATGGAGGAGGAACCGATGCCCACATCGGAGAAGCACAACATCAGCACCCCGCAGGAGACCCGTCCGTTCAAGGACCACGGTCACGTGGACGTTGTCACGCTCGGTGACTTCACGCTGGGCCGCGGGGTCTTCGAGCCGGGCTGGCGCTGGTCGGAGGACGTCAAGCCGATCGCCGGGACGGAATCGTGCCAGACCCGGCACACCGGGCTCTGCCTGGCCGGGGAGATGACGGTGCGGTTCGACGACGGACGCGAGCTCGCCATCGGGCCCGGCGACGTGGTCCTGATCGAGCCCGGGCACGACGCCTGGACCACGGGCGACGAGGCCTGTGTCCTCATCGACACCGGAATCGCCGCGTACGCCAAGCCCCGCTGAGCCGCCGCGGCACCGAGGGCGTAGCCACGCCAACGGTGGAATAGACACTTGTCGCCGAAGCATCCTCAACCCCCGGGCAGGAGTAGGCTTCCAGGCATCAAATCGACCCGGCACTGGGGTTGGATGGAGTTGGCGAGTCATGCACGGACAGTCGATCCCGAACGGCAGCTACAGCCACGGTCTGCTCGTCCATGACAGCGACGACGAGCTGGTCGTAGGTACCTGCGAGTTCGTCGAGCGGGGCCTTGCATCCGGCGCGCAGGTGCTGGTCCACGGCACCACGGACCGGGTCGCATTCCTGCGTGAGGTGCTCCGCGAGCATCCGCGGCTCGAGTACGGCTTCGACGAGGAGCTCTACCAGGCGCCAACCCGCACACTGTTCGCCTACCAACGGAGGCTGGCGGAGATGTCAGCGGGGAGCGACTTCTGGGTGACAGGAACGGTCCCGGTGGGCGATGACGCTGCCGAACGGGCCGCTTGGGCCCGGTATGAGTCCGCCGTGAACGCAGTTCTCAGCCCGTACTCTTTCCGTGCATTGTGCACCTACGACACCCGAACGAGCCCCGCCTCGGTGATTGCGGGCGCCAGGGCCACGCACCCGACCATCGGCTCAGGTGTCACGAGCCACGACAGCCCTGAGTACGTCGATCCGGCAGACTTCCTGGCCGACCCGCTGGCACGCGTGCCTGAGTTGCCGTCGGTGCCACCGTCCTTGGTCACGACCGTCACCGGCGTGGAACACCTTCTGGAGGCTCGTTACCGGATGAAGGCGACTGCCCGCGAATCCAGTGCCTTGCCCATGCGGGCGGTAGAGGAGTTTCTCACGGCTGTGAACGAGGTCGCGGCCAACGGACTCGTGCACGGTGCGCCTCCGGTCCAGCTCACCGTGTGGGCGGACCTGACGACCCTGACCTGTCAGGTGGCGGACTCCGGGCCCCGAAAGCTCGATCCGTTGACCGGCTACCACTACCCGGACGGTTGGGGCCCGATGGGCATGTGGGTGGCACGACAGCTCGTTGACGACGTGTTCATCAGCAACCGGTCCGAGGGCGGTTGCAACGTACTCCTGATCAAGACGTGAGCCTTCGCCTCAGCGTCTTGGCTGTCCGTGCCCTCCTGCCGAACGGCACTGGACCGCGGTTGGACCTCGTTCGCTCCGTCGGGACGTCGGGCTCCGAGGATCTGATGGCTGAGCGCATGAACTCATTCTCGACGGCCGGTGAATCCGGTGGCGGCGAGCCAGGTCTCGGATCCACCTTCGGTGTGCGGTTTGTCGCCTCCAGCACCGATCTGGTTCTGCTCCTGACCGGAGACCTGGACATCGAGAGCTCGGGTCGGCTCCAGGAGGCTGTCGCGGGCACCCTCACGACCCACCGCGGCGGCGTGGTCCACCTGGACTTGAGCGGGCTCACCTTCCTGGACGTCTCGGGTGCGCGCGCCTTGGCGACCCTCCACGACCAAGCGGTGGCCGGGGGACGGCGGGTGAAAGTGCGCGGAGTCGACGAGAGTCGCCTCCCGGCGGCAGCGATCCTCGGGCTCAGCGAGTACCTGCAGGCTGGTGAGGCCGGGAATGACCCCAGCGACTGATCCGCGCTTCGGGTTTCGAGACTGACGGGCGTTCGTTTGGGCAAACGAGTGGGGAGAGCTAGGCCATCGAGAAGCACGCGGAACGACTGAGGCAACGGCTTGGAGATCCGTCCAGCGAGTGAAAGTTTCCGACTCGCGCCGACACCCGCCGCCCCCCGCCTGGCGCGGCAGCGGGTCAGTGAGGCATGCGCCGGGTTGGGCGATGAGCACCGCGCTGTGGCAGTGCTTCTGACCAGCGAGCTGGTCGCCAATGCCTTTCGCCACCCGGAGAGCGACGCCCCCGCCGGGACCGAGATCGAAGTGCGGATCCAGCGCACCGACCTGGTGCTCCGGGTCGAGGTTCGTGACCACGACGCCCGTCCGCTTCCCCCGGTTCGTCCCCCGTCCACGCCCCGCGAGGGAGGGATGGGTCTCTACATCGTGGGCGAGCTGGCAGACGCGTGGGGGGTCCGTCACGACTTGCCCGCAGGTGAAGGGAAGGTGGTCTGGTTCGAGATCACGATCCACCGCCCCCCGTCACTCTCACCTGAACGACCGCTGAGGCCGAGCTAGCCCCAGGTCGCCGTCAAGATGCTCGTCGCAGCAGGCCGCCTCACAGTCGACCAGAGCTGAGCGCTACGGCCACGCCGTCGCATCGGTGGCCAGCACGGCCTGCAGGGACGCGAGCGCGCGCGAGGTGTGGCTCTTGACCGTCCCCTCGCTGATCTGCAGCTCGGTGGCGGTCTCGGCCACGGAGAGGCCCAGCCAGTGGCGCAGCAGCACGGTCTTGCGCTGCATGACGGGAAGCTGCTGCAGCGCGTCGAACAGCGCCGACTGCTCCTCCACCGGGACCGGCTCGCGGGCCGGCCGGTCCGCGCCTTCCAGGCCGGCCTGCTCTCGGCGCCACGGCCGGCGGGACTCGTCGATGTTCGCCCGCACGATGATCGTGCGGGCATAGGCCTCCTCCCTGCCCTCGCGGCGGACGCGCGGCCACGCGACGTACAGCTTGACCAGCGCGGTCTGCACCAGATCCTCGGCCCGATGCCAGTCGCCGCAGGTGGCGTAGGCGATGCGGCGCAGGTGGGAGTACCGAGCGCGGACGAACTCGGTGTACGCCGCGTCGCGGTCGGTGGTGCTCACAGCAGGCCCCCGCCGTTGTCGGCGTAACGGGTCCGGGCGAGGTCCAGGAAGCTGCCCAGCGTGGGGCCGCCGTCTGTCTCGGTGACCGCGATGTACTGCGGGGCACCGCCGGTGGTGCGGCGGGCGATGACGTAGTAGCGCTGACCGTCGGCCGCCTCGACCTTCGCCGCCGCCGTCTGATCATTCGGGCCGGCGAACGAGTCCCCGACGGAGACGTGCGCCTGCTGCCGGAGGATGGTCACCCCGGCAACCGGCTCCAGCCGCTCGGTGCTGCCGACGAACCTGACCAGGTCGAGGTCGGGAATCCCCGGCCAGTCACCCTGGCCCCCGCCGGAGGACGGGTCGCCCTCCACGAACGCGCGCTTTTCCTCGACCCAGGAGGCGAAGCTGCCGTCGTAGTCGCCGGACCACATGAACGAGGTCCTGTCGGACAGGTCCGGCGCCTGGTGGAGGACGAACCAGTACCTCACGCGGCGGTAGTCCAGCTCGAGGGCGACCGACCTCCCCGGTCCACTGCTCGCGAACGGGTCGTCGATCCTCCGGACCACCTGCACCTGCGGGACCAGGACGAGGCGCCCGCGGTCGTCGAACCTCGCCAGCGGGCGGCTCAGCGCCCGGTCGGCCTCGCGCTGGCTCGGCGTCCTCAGCGCGGGGGCGGCCGCGCTCGTGGGCGTCACCGGCGACGCGCTGGGCCGCTCGGCGTACCCCGGTGGGGAGGCGTGCGTCCCGGAGCCGCCCACCGCAACCGCCGTCGTGCCGAAGATGGCCACCACGGCGAGCGTGGCGCCCGTGCCCGCGAGGAGCCGGCGTCGGACAAGGGCGCGATGACCTCGCGTGAGCAGCTCGTCGACGGGTACGCCGTGCGGCCCCTCGCCGATGCTGCGGTCGATCTCGTCCCGGATTCCTTGGTCGGCCTGCATGGCGCTCCCCCTGTGGTCGTTCCTGGTAGGCCTACCAGGAAGACGCAGCGACCGTCCGAACCGTTGTCGTCCGGTTCGAGGAATCTCGTCGCTGCTTTCGAATCTCGCTACGTCCACCGGATCGTCGAGCACGCAGCGCATGGCGGGATTCCCGGACAACTGGCTGCCCAAGGACGCGGCTCAGGATGGCGGCTGCTCCGCCCTCACAAAGAAGGGCCGGCGTTGCCTTCGACGTGGGTCACCGGTACGTCGGCAACGCTGGCGATGCGGTGCGGCAGATCCCTGATCAACCACCGGGACAGTCGACGCGGCAGGGTCGACACGACGACACCATCGAAGTGCGCCTCGTGGAGCAGCTCTTGGGCTCGGTCGACCGGCAGGGCGTCGACGACCTCTCCGCTGGCCTCGATCCCGGACCGACGCAAACGGGCGAGTTCGTGCTCCAGCCGGGCTTCTGCCAGCACCCGGGCGATCTGGTGCGCGTCCGGGATGAGCCGATCGATCGGTGGGTAGTCCCACTGATGAGCCCCTTCGGTGTCGGTGACCGGCACGAGGAATCGGAACGTGCTCGCACCAGCGGCGGCGAGTTCGTCCAGTTTGGCGGTGAGCTGTTCGCCGCCGATCGTCTGGTTGGCCACGACGAGGTATAGGGCCATGTGATCGCTCCCAGGATTGCCCGACACCGACCCTCGAGGTGTCGGAAGTCCGGACGTCTAGTCCGAGTCTAGGCCCGATCGCCCCTGGATCACTTGACCGACCGATTGGGTCCATGATGCCCGCCTACGGCGACGTTTCCACGATCGCGATGTGCGCTTACCTGTCTGCCGCATGTCCGGGCGCATCACGGGGGTCTACTTCTTGGCCTTCTCCCTTGCGGGACCCCAGTGATGCCTTACCGCCAAGTTGGCCCGGACCGGAGAGCGTAGCCACTCTCAACGCGGCAGATCCGCGCGCGCCAGCGCGCACACTATGCGGCATGTGCGGAGGCCGTAGCGCGCTATCTGTGCAGGTCCGGAAGGGCGAGGGCACGAGGGGCCAGTCCGATGACCAGATCCGCCAGCGAGGGCCTCACCGGTGTCGGCGCTCGCGTCAGTCGAGCAGGTCCCCCCATTCCACCCGCACTGCTCGACTCAGCCACGCGTCCCCGGTGGCCAAGCCGCCAGCCCTGGCCACGACCGCCGCGGCCAGGGCCTCAACTGCCACCCCGTACCGATGCGCCGCCGCGACCAGGGCGCTGTTGGCGACGTCCGGCGGCACGCGATGCGCAAGCACCAGCACACCGGTCGCGTGCGCCATGACCAAGGCGTCCGGTTGCGGAACCGGTCCTGCGTCAACGTTCGATACCGTCCACATGCTCCTACCCCCAGTCCTCAAAGACGCATTAGGACATACGTGCGATCCAGGCACATCACCCGCTGCGGACGAGGCGGAGGAGCCCCTGGGGTCTCGTATCTGTCCCCACCTATTTCTGCACGATGCGGACCCGGGCAGCGGTTGCCAGGAGACCGAGGGACTTCTTGAGGTTGGGGTACTTCATGAGCATGTCTCCGAAAGTGGTCGTCACGTGCGTGGCGCAGGGCGGGGCGGGCCAGGTAGGTCGGGCGGTGGTGACCTACCTGGCCTCTGGCGTGGGTCTGTGGTTGCGGAGGTCCGGCGCAGCCGCGCTGGACGCGAGGAGTAGGTCGGTTCAGGCGTCGTCGTGGCCGAGGCTGCTGGACAGCTCTCGGTGGGCGTTGGCCTGGTCGAGGAGGGTCTGGGCCTTGGTCTCGAAGAGCTCGACGGCGTCGGCGCCGGCGGCGAACCGCACGGGGGGCTCATCGAGGGCGACCAACTGGACCAACGCCTCAGCCAGCTTGGCGGGGTCACCGCCCTGCTTGCCGTCCATGCTCTGCCAGCCCGCGACCGTGGCGCGGGTGCGCTCGGCGTAGTCCTCGATGGACGGCTCGGCGTAGCGGGTCGACTGGGCGCTGAGGAGCTCGGTGCGGAAGAACCCGGGCTCGACCAGCATCGTCTTGATTCCGAACGGGGCGACCTCGGTGGCCAGGCCCTCCATGAACCCCTCGACGCCGAACTTCGAGGCGGCGTAAGCGGTGAGGAAGTCGCCGGTCGAGGCAATGCCCGCCGTGGAGGAGATCGTCACGATCAGCCCGGAGCGCTGCGCACGCATCTGCGGCAGCACGGCGCGGGTGACGTTGACCGGCCCGAAGAGGGTGGACTCGATCTGGGCGCGGAAGTCCTCGGGGGCCATCTCCTCGAAGAAGCCGGCGTAGAAGCTGCCGGCGTTGTTGACGAGCACGTCGAGGTGCCCGAACCGCTCGACCGCGGCCGCGACGGCGGCCTCGGCAGCCTGCGGGTCAGTGACGTCGAGCGGCAACGCGAGGAGGTCGTCGTGCTCACCGAGCGCGTCGGTGACGCCGGCGGCGTTGCGGGCGGTGCCGACGACCGCGTTGCCGGCGGCAAGTGCCGCCCGGGCGATGTCGATGCCCATGCCGCGTCCTGCGCCGGTGATGAGCCAGACCTGCTTGTCAGTCATGTGTGTCCTTCAGTCGTCTGCAAATCGCTGTCGACGTGTACGGAACCACCGGGCCCGGTCGGGTGGGAGTCCCGCTCGAAGGGTGCACCAGCAGGGCACCCCACGCGCTGCAAACCGCACGTAGCGTGAAGGGGTGGACAACCGAGCCGAGATCCGTGAGTTCCTGATGTCACGGCGTGCCAAGATCACCCCCGCTCAGGCGGGACTGCCGCCCGCTGGGCGGCGCCGTGTGCCCGGGCTACGCCGGATCGAGGTCGCGATGCTCGCCGGGGTGAGCGTGGAGTACTACTCCCGCCTCGAACGCGGCGATGCCGCCGGGGTCTCCGAGAGCATCCTGGACGCCATCGCTGGTGCGTTGCAGTTCGACGACGCCGAACGCCGTCACCTGCTCGACCTGGTCCGCACCTCCGGCGCGACCCGGGCGCCCCGGCGCCGCACCCCGGTCCCGCGCATCCGTCCGACGGTCCAGTACGTCCTCGATGCCATCACCGCGGCGCCCGCGATCGTGCACGACGGCCGCCTCAACCACCTGGGAGGCAACGCCCTCGGCAAGGCCCTGTTCTCGCCGTTCTTCGCGACCGGCGACGAGCACCCCAACAGTGCCCGGTACACCTTCCTCGACCCCCGGGCTTCGGAGTTCCTCCGCGACTGGGACAAGGCCGCCGACGACACCGTCGCCATCCTGCGCGCCGAAGCCGGCCGCGACCCCTTCGACCGCAACCTGTCCGACCTCATCGGCGAGCTCTCCACCCGCAGCGAGGAGTTCCGGACCCGCTGGGCCTCCCACGACGTCCGCATCCACGCCTCCGGGACCAAACGACTCCACCACCCCGTCGTCGGCGACCTTGACCTGTCCTACGAGTCGTTCCCGGCGCCCGACCAAGGTCAGAACCTCCTCGTCTACGTCGCCGAACCTCGCAGCCCGTCCCACGACGCGCTCAACCTCCTCGCCAGCTACGCCGCCACCCACCACCAAGACGACGCAGACGAAGCACCCAGCGCAAACCGAAAACACTCCACCGATCGCTCCGACTGACAACCAGACCAAGGCAAGGCAGAACGGCCTTCATGCCCAAGGAAGCATCCGGATCTCGGCACGTTGGTGCGCACCATCAGCGGCATGACAGGGCGTGTGCTCGTATCCCCTGGACCCGCTTCCCCGGCGAACCCACTCATCGGTCTGAGGAGCCCGTGGCCGTCAGATGGTGAGCGGAAGCGCCCCGGAGACTGTGACGCTGTTCCGGGTGGTGACGTAGCCGAGGTGTTCGTTGAGGCGCAGCATCGACGCGTTGCCGGCCTGCGTCCAGGTATAGATCTCTTCCAGTCCGTTGAGAGCGGCCCAGTGCAGGGTTCGGCGCTTGAGATGTGACGCGATGCCACGGCCGCGCCAGGCGCGGCGGACTCCGGTCAGTGCGTTCTCGGCGCGTTCGGGCCGATCGGTGTCCCGGTTGAGACCAGCGCAGCCGATCACCTCGTCGTCGTACAGGGCCAGGAACATCGGGTCGCCGCCCCACGAGGTGTTCCACTGCTCGGCGCTGATCTCCAGTGGCGTGTACAGAGCGAAGTCGGCGAGCACCTCCTTGCCGAACGTCTCGTAACACGCGGCCCACAGGTCGGGGCGTTGGCTCGCGTCGATCACCTCGATGTCGGCGGGCAGGCCCGTCGGAGCCGGTTCGTCGCCCACTGCGCGTACCTGTTGGACCTCGCGGTCGACCTCTACGAACCCGAAATGGGCAGCGAACGCCAGGGACCCCTCATCGTCGATACTGGTCACGGCCGTGGTCAGGCCCAGGCAGCTGCAGTGCTCGGCCAGGGCTCGCAGGAGCGCCGACCCCACGCCGATGCGACGATGCCCCGACAGGACGCGTGGGGCGACGAATCCCGCCCCGGCGGTATCGGACCGATCGGCGATGCCGGAGCCCACAACGTTGCCGTCCTCGACTGCCAGCAGCAGCAGACGGTCCGGCGAGTCCTGCTCACGCAGCTCTTCGACGGTGAGACAGCGCGAGTCTGCCTCGACGGCGAGCCGGACAGCGCGCCAGGCTTCGTACTCTTCGTCGGTGACACACACGGACAGCTCCATGAATCGCAATGTAGCTGGCGGGTCATTTCGATTGCAGGGGTAAGACCGACTCGCACGCAATTCGGCACAACCGCGCTGTCTGCGGCATGTGCGGACGTCGGGGATCGCGGTCCGTGCCACGACAGGCCTGGTGGACGGGGTCGTGTGGCCCTTGGCCTCTACGTCGCATGAGCCGCTAGCGACACGCTGGAGGTGAGTTGGTCCGGCCGGTGCCGTTGGGACGGCGGGTGCGGGGCGCACTCGCGATGGTTGGAGGGATGAGACCGTGAAGACCTTGGAGATCATCTGGCAGCGACTCGTGAGTGAAGGTCAGACGTGCAGCCGTTGCGGGGATACCGGCGAGGCCGTGCGCAGCGCAGTCAAGACGCTGACAGAGGCTCTCCGGCCGCTGGGCATCGAGCCGGTGCTGCATACCGTCGAGATCGACGAGTCATCGTTCAGGGCGAGCCCGATCGAATCCAACCGAATCCTGATCGCAGGCGAGACCTTGGAGAACTGGGTCGGGGCGGCGACGGGCCGCAGCCGCTGCTCGTCAGTGTGCGGCGATCACGATTGCCGCACCGTCGAGGTGGACGGCGTGGCCTTCGAATCTGTGCCTGAGTGGCTGATCGTGAAGGCGGGCCTCCTGGCTGCAGCGCAACTGCAGGAGGAGCCCACCGCTTGCAGCGACGGCGGGTCATCTGCGCCCTGCTCTGAGCATGCCTGTGATGACACCCTCAACTCTTCATCGACGTGCGAGGCCGCGTCCGTCGGCTGAGCGTCCTGCCATCGGCACGTCCGCTCGAACAGCGGCAGATCCGGTTGTTCATCGCGCCAGCGCTGCGGGCTGAATCAGGGGTAGGGTCGCCGTCCATGGACATGCTGAAGGGCGAAGAGATCGCCGAGGCCGACCTGACCGACTGGCGCAAGCTGGCCCAGGGACTGCATGCACGCTACGTGATTGACGACTTCGGCACCGGCGCACAGTTCGTCGCCGCGGTGGGTGAGGCGGGCGACGCGCTAGGCCACCACCCACGCGTGTCGATCGGCAAGGGGTACGTCGACCTCAAGCTGGTCAGCGACGACGCCATCTACCGCGACGACGAGGGCACTGAACACGTTGTTGAATGGGTGACCCAGCAGGACGTCGACCTCGCGCGACGGATCACCGAGATCGCCGCCGACCACAAGGTCGACGCCGACCCGGCCTCGGTCAGCGACATCGAGCTCGGCCTGGACACGGCGCGCTCCGCGACCATCGCCCCGGTGTGGGCCGCCCTACTGACCGGGGGCGCCGAGGCCCAGGGCCGCGGGACCCCCAGCGACGAGATCCGGGATGCCACGGGACGGGTGCCGAACCTGTGGTTCGGGAACGCCGACGAGCACGAGGCCCCGGGACAGCGGTTCCACATCGAGGTCTATGTGGCGCCGGAGGTGGCCGAGCAACGGATCGCCGCTGCCGTCGCCGCGGGTGGGACCGTCGTCGATGACAGCGACGCGCCCTCGCTCACGGTGATCGCCGACCAGGACGGCAACAAGGGAGTCGTCTGCGTCGACGCGTCCGCTGCGAAGAAGGATTGAACCGGCAACTCGGGTGACCCGTGGCCTCGCCGCGGGTCACTTCGGCCCGCGGGATCGAATACCGTGAACGGCATGGCTACCGAGTCGTCGTACACCATCGCGCCTCTCAGCCCCGAGACCTGGTCCGCCTTCGATGCGCTGGTTCGGCGGCACAACGGCATCTTCGGGGGCTGCTGGTGCATCTGGTTCCACCCCGACGGGCCCGAGCGTGGCCAGGGCGCGGAGGCCAACCGAACGCTGAAGAAGGCCTACGTCGAGCAGGGCAGGGCGCACGCCGCACTGGTGATGGACGGCGACGAGGCCATCGCGTGGGCTGAGTACGGCACCCCGGTCGAGTTGCCCACCCTCCACCACCGCAAGGAGTACGAGGCCACCAAGACCGCGGATCCCGACTACCGGATCACCTGCGTCTTCGTCGACAAGCGCCACCGGCGACGTGGCGTGACGGAGCTGGCGATCACCGGTGCGCTCGACCTGATTGCGCAGGCCGGCGGCGGGCGGGTCGAGAGCTATCCCCACGACCTGACCGACCAGACCAAGAAGATGTCGTCGTCGTTCCTCTACAACGGCACCCGTCGACTCTACGAGCGGCTCGGCTTCACCTACGACCGGCCCAAAGGGCTGAAGAACTGCGTCATGGTGAAGACGGTCGATCCTGCATGAGGCCGGTCACTACCAGCCGTGGCCAACCTTTAGGCCCCACTCGGACGAGGGCGCGACGCTCTGACTGGGTGTGTCCCTATTGGCGGCCGCGCGCGCCGTCACCCCGTTTACCGGATCTGCCGATGTCAGTGCGCAGCTTGACGATGCCGCACGGCGCCCGCCCAGTGCTTCATCCCCCGAGGGCGAGCGCCTGCATCGAGCCTGCCTTGAAGCGGCGCACCTCCTGCGGCCAGCCGCACCCCTCGGCCACCCTCCCCGCCCACATGCGGGCGGACTTGTCGTCGGGCACGTCCACGATGGTCAGCCCACCGAGCCACTCCTTGGTCTCCGCGTAGGGCCCGTCGGTGAAGACCAACTCGCCACTCGTGGCGTCCGCGCTGGACGCCTCCTCGAGCTCCTCGACCAGTCCACCGGCGTAGACCAGGACGCCTTGGTGCTGCATCTCTCGGACGACGGCAGTGGACGGTTCGACGCGGCTCTCGAACCACGCCTCGTCGTGGTCGCCGACCCACTGCTGGTTGAAGTAGATGAGGTACTGAGGCATCCGTGATCCCCTTCGCCGGGCAGACCTGATGTCCGCCACTACTTACCCTACGAACGGCAGTGAGTCGATACGACACTCACGTGCGAGCGAGTTCGGCGTCACGCGCCCCGAGAGGTGTGGGTCCCGACCCCCCGGCGACCGGTAGCCGGGGTACGACTGGGGTGCGCGGATCTAGCCGCGATGAGCGCGGTCGTGCCGAGACGCGTGCGTCATCCCGGCGCCAGTCGGGCGCCTACAACAGCCTTCCGCATGTCCGCGCAGCGCGGACGGCGTCACTGGATCTCTGGGCTCGTGAAGGCCCAGTCGAGGCCATCCTCCCCCTGGCAGTCCATCGTGGCATCGCGTTGTAGTCCGGCCTTCAGCGCCACGTTCTGGCTGGAGCGGTTGTCGGGTCGCACGCGTGCGACGATCGTCTCCGCCGGCATCTCGTCCAAGGCCCTCGACACAACGGCTGCGGCGGCCTCGGTGGCGAAGCCCCGCCCCCACACCTCCGGCACGAAGCGATAGACCAGGTTCAACACTGGGCGTCCGTGCATCAGCATCCGCTTCACGCCGGCATAGCCGACGATGCGGTCCGAACCGGACTCGCGGACGCACCAATAGCCGAAGCCGTGCTCTTCCCAGTGGCGGACCCACCGGGCCACCAGCTCAGCCGCCGCGCCGCGATCCTCGATCCTGTCGGACGGGTTGTGCTCAACGGTGCGCGGGTCTCCGAGGATTGCGAACACTCCCGCCGAATCGGTCGCCATGGGCCGGGTCAACCGCAGCCGCTTGGTCCTCATCTCCTGGGCACCCACCGCTGGATGGTCCCACGCCGCAGCCGCGGACACACCGAGCGGTCAACTCCTCCGCGCAAGCCCATGCGCCCATGAAGTGATTGGAATCGCACGCACATGCCGCGGACAGTGAAGTCCCGGACCTGCCGATTCAGTCGCATCCCCCAGCCGGCGGAGCCGAACTTCGGCACACTGCTGGGGTGACTGTCGAGCGCACCAGCACCTCCACGACCTCACGACGCGGCTGGCGTGTCGGGGCCTCGCTCCTCGCGACGACCATCGTGGTGCTGATCGTGGGTGGTTGGTGGGCGAGCCAGCAGGGGTACGTCTCGTGGTCCGGGACGGCCTGCACCGATGAGGGCTACGACCCAGTCGCGTCGTACGCCGAACTCGTCTCCAAGTACAACAAGAGCCCCTACTGCGCGCGTCGCATCCGCGGCGAAACGTGGTTCTGAGCACGCCCGCATCTGCCGCGGAGAGTGAAAGGGCGAATCGTGCTGAGCAGGATGATGGGATTCGGGTTCCCGGGGTGACGGACATGCGAGCATCTTCGGGTGACAACGACGGGTGACGGCATCGCGTTCTCGCGCTCCTACTTCGAGGGCGTCGTCGCCCCGCTGTTGAAGCAACACGTCCCCGAGGTGCGGTACGCGGCCGCGCGCGTGGGGCCGGGTTCAGACGTTTTGGGTCTGGACGACGCGATGTCACGTGACCACGACTGGGGTCTGCGGCTGCAGTTGTTCGTCGATGACGCGGACCGGGCACAGGTACGGTCCGCACTCGAACAGGAGTTGCCCACCCGATTCCGCGGACACCCCGTTCGGTTTGGCTTCTCCGCGGACCCGATCGAGCGTGTTCGCGTCGACGTGACCAGCGTGAGCGCCTTCGCCGAACAGCAACTGGGCTTCGACCCACGCGGCCGTGCCGCGTCGGTTCTCGATTGGCTGAGCCTGACCGGCCAGTCGGTTCTCGAGGTCGTGTCCGGTGCCGTCTTCGAGGACCAGACAGGCGAGCTGACCCGGCTGCGCGAGGCGTTGGCCTGGTACCCCGACGACATCTGGCGGTACGTGGTGGCGTGTGACTGGCAGCGGATGGACCAAGAGCTACCGCTCATGGGACGCGCCGGCGACCGCGGCGACGAGCTCGGGTCTCGCACGATCGCCGCAAGACTCGTCGACATCGCGGTGCACCTGGGCTTCATGCTGTCGCGATCCTGGCCGCCGTACTCGAAGTGGCGAGGAACGGTGTTCGGCCAACTCACCGGATGCTCAGCCATCGCAACAGACCTGGCCCGGGTCCTAGATGCCCGCCACTGGCACGACCGTCAGGCAGCGCTCGGCGACGCCCTTACCGGCCTCCTGTGCCTACAGGCAGAGAGCGAGTTGCCGGTACCGAAATCAGCAGTCGAGCCCTTCTGGGACCGCCCCTACATTCACCTCAGTGGCAGCCTCGTGCCAGCACTGCTCGAAACGCTCACCAGCCCGGACGTCGAGGCACTCCCGGTCGGCGTTGGCAGCGTCGAGCAGCAAACCGACAATGTTGATGTCCTGATCAAGCCCGCCCTGCGGCGCTCACTTGCGGCGTCGGTCCGCTCCCCCACCGGAAACCTCGGGCAGACATCCTGATCTGCCGCAGACAGCGTGCGCTGCGGCCATCCGGACATGCCGCAGGAGGGCGTGGTTGGTGACGGCCAGGATGAGGTTGGTGCAAGATGTCACCGTCGTCGCCAATGGGCGTCGCGACAAGGGGGAGCCGGATGTTGAGTCGAGCGAGATCAGCCGTGCGTTCTCTGCTTCGCGCGGACCGCAGCCGGCGTCATCGACAGCCCCGGCTGCTTGCCGGCCCGCCTTCTCCAGACCCGCGACTGCCTCAGGCAACGGTGGATCCGAATGCTCGGTTCGTCGGCGAGCAGATGGGCAGCGGCGGCGGCGGGGAAGCCTGACGCACTCCCGTTGTGGCGCCGAGGCAGTGAACCCGGTGCCCGCACATGCCGCATAGAGTGCGCGCTGGCGCGCGCGGATCTGCCGCGATCCGCTCGTGGCGTAGTCAGTCCGATGTCAGGATTGCGGCCATGCAGCCGTTCGTATCTGGGCGAATCTTCGTCAACGGTGAGACCTTCGATGTCACCGCGTCGAAAGACCATCCAGGACAACACCACCTGACGTGGGCGTCCGGCCCTAACCCCGGGGCTACGGGTTCACATGCCGACGCTCTGACTGGCAGTTCTCCACTGAGGCTCAACTGGTCGAGCAGATCCGAGACTTCTTGGCGAACATCAACCCGGCCACCGGCTACCTAGGATGAAAGACCGGATCTGCCGCCACTCGCTACGAGTGATCACGAGTTCGATCGTGCGCGTGTGTTCCTCGGAACGCGGCCAGGAGATCTCGATCCGACCAGGTCGCACTTCCCGTGCGCTGGCCCAGCCGTTGAGGAACTCGAGAAGCGGTTCCCATAGGCGTTCATAGGTCACTGCCCAAAGGTGGCCGATCTGGCCACACGGTCGCGCGGATCTCGGCAATCAGGAGTTCCACCGTCAGCGGCAGATGCGGACGTCCCAGCGGAGGCTTCTTGCCTGGTTCTAAGCGAGGGGTCGCATGGCGGCCCGTGACTTGGTTCGCCGGGCAGCGATGAGGGCGCGCAGGAGGACGACATTCAGAAGGGCGCCTGCGGCAAGGGCGAGGATCCCGACAACGTCGGTTGCGAACACGAACCAGGAGGCGGGGTCTCCAGTCGTCGATACCTGGCAATCTCCGGAAGGCGCGCACGAGCCCGCCCCAGTGCTGTGGGATGGATTCGCTCCCGGAACCAGTCCCAGCACCCCGACCACGACGTAGAAGGCGGGGACGGCAAGAACGCTCGACGGGAGCGTCACGACAGCCGCCAGCAGGAGCAGCGACGTGGAGGCCGTAGTGAACCCCACCGTTGTCACCGCCGCGACGCCCAGCACATACGTCAACGCCACCACGGGCAGGGGCAGGGGGAACATCCGGCTTGGAATGTGCACAAGCCATCTTGCCCACGAGACGTCGGTTGATGTGACGATTCCGCGCATCGCGCATGTGCGGACACACGTCATTCACCCGCCGACGGCACCGTCCGTCGTCTCACGCAACAAGTCGAGATGACCGCAATGCCGTGCCGTCTCCTGGATCATGTGGATGATCGCGTAGCGCAGTGTGAACTCCATGCCCTCTCCGCGGGCGGCATCGTCGAGGTGGGAATCTACAACCGCGCGTCGAGATCTCGCGCACTCCTCGACGTAGTCGGCCACGATCCTAGCGAGCGTGTCGCCGGGCTCGATCCGGAAGTTGCCGTGCAGGTCGTCGTCGGTCCACGGCCAGCTCACGTCGAGGTCCGCGAAGTCGATGCTGAACCAGAACCGCTCCGTTCCGGTCAGGTGCTTGACCACGGTGGCCGGTGTCAGCGTGGACGGCGAGACAGCCGCGGTGAAGGCTTGGTTGTCGGTCAGACCGGCCACCTTGTTGACCACCGTTGCACGATAGAAGTCGAGCATGCTCTCCAGCATCGTCCTCTCGGAGCCGTGCTGGATCGGTCGTGTACGCGCCACCGGCGTCACATCGGTCATGGCGACAGCCTAGGCAGGGGAGGTGGGGACTCGCTCATCAGACCGAGCGGATCGCGGCAGATGCGGATGTTCACGACTAGGAGTTGAGAGACCCTCTATAGCCCCGGCTCCGCAGGATCACCTTGACCGACAGGCCGAACAGCCAGCCAGCCAGAATGGCGAGGAGGAAGAAGAACGCGCCGACGCCGGCCAGGAAAGGGGCCGCGGCCCCTCCAGCCAAAGCGGCCGCGGCAACGAGCGCAGTTCGCGGCTCGTGTGCGCTGTCCGGCGCAGGCTCGCCTCCGTCAAAGCTCGAGTTCGCCAGGCAGTCGAATCGGCATGAACCGGATCGTGAGAGCAGCTGTCACGCCTATGAGCAGGCTGAGGAGCAGCCGGGTACTTGACCAGTCCACTCGGGCGGGCTCGCCCACGAGTGCAACGATGCCCATCAGCACAGCACCGAGCAGGATCACGTCGGCACGCATGGAGTCGGCGAGACCCTCTCGCCCAGGCCGGGGATCGGAAGCTCGCGCGAGACTACTGGCAGCGAGCACCCCTCGGAGACACAGCACCACAGCAGTTTTGCCGCACGGCTCGGCTCCGCCGATCCCGAGGGTAACGCCGGTGTGCAGAGCTGTCAGGTCCGATCGGACTGATCGCGGACAGCGGCATGTCCGGATGGCGCGAAGCGCACGCGATCTGTGGCATGGGCGTACGTGCCCGATCGGGCCCTCGCGGCGGATCAGCCGGCACGGGTGAGGTCCGTCAGCGATCCGTGCGCGTACTGAGTCGAGCACGTGCTCTGAACGGCACGTCGGAACCCGGCTCTGCGCATGGTCGTCGAGGTCGCACGATCGCGTGCTGGTCTGAGCGGTAGGCGCTGCGCAGCTCTGTCCTCGAAGGATTGCGCGGATCTGCCGAGAAGCGAGGTCGTCGCGGTTGCGGAGCTCTTGATCGCTTTCGGGATCTGCTTGGCCGGCAGCTCAAGCACCAGCGAACCTGGCGGTCGACGGCAGCACGATCCCGGTCGAGCGGTACCGCAGGATCAGCCCGTCGTCCATCTCGGCGCCACTTCAGGTCGAGCCCGTCGGCGTCGAGGAAGCGGTGACCGAGTCTTGGCGCGTCGAAGATGGCTTCCTTGAGCTTCCCCGAGAACCTGGTCCTGACGAAGCGTGTCTCGTCGAAGTTAACGCTGAAGAGCCGCACATCGTCGAAGGTGCAGTCTTCCACCAGGCCACCGATGAACGCCGTCATCTTCAGCCTCGCCCGATTGAAGGAGCACCCGACCCAGGAGTTCTCCTGCCTCGGGTACTCGTCCGAACGCGTGCCCAGCGCGGCGCCCTCAAGACGGGCCCGGTGCGACACGTCGAGGACTCGACCGCCGTTCCGAACCATCTGCTGTCACGAAGGTCCGCACCTGTGAAATCGCACCCGTGGACAGTGACGTCGAGGAATCGCCAGCCGGTCAGGTCCGCACGCGAGAAGTCGATCCGGTTCAGTCGCACTCCGTCCAGCCGGTAGCCGTCGCGTCCCCAGAACCCGCGCAGGTCAGCCAACCCGTCCGGGGTCACACCCACCAGGTCCGCCAGTCCCTCACCGGACCGGGCCAGCGACTCCAGGACCTGCGATGGCCACCGTCTCTTGGACTCCATGGATGGCAGCATGGCAGCACGCCGCGTACAACATCCGCATCTCGGCACGACCGCGCGGGCAGCGGCATGACAGTGCGTTTCGGACCCGCGTTGGGGTAGGTCTCAGCCAAGCCCGTCGAGGAGACCTAATCCGTCAGCATGGCGCAGAACGAACGCGCCGACCAGTCGGCCGAGTCAGTGTTCACCCGAGGAGTGTGGCACCCACATGCGGTGATCGCTCATCGGCATTATTCCGGTGATCGGTGAGGGCGACTTGCGAGCTCACGGCGGTCGAGTGGCTTGCCTGTGAGCCGGGCGTCCATTGTCACCGGGACCTGCCAAGATGCGCGGATGAGCCTCGCGATCGCCACCTGCCAGCCCACGGCCTCCGCCGATCCCCGCGCCAACGGTGCAGAGGTGCGCCGGATGTTGCGAGTGTCCGCGGCGGCGGGAGCGCGGCTCGCCCACTTCCCCGAGGGGTTCCTCTCGGGCTACGCGGTGGCGAACGTGGCCGCTTGGGAGGACGTCGACTGGGCCGCGGTGCGCCACGAGCTCGAGGAGGTGGCCGCGCTCGCCGGCGAGCTCGGGATCTGGGTGGTGCTCGGGTCTGCTCACCCGCTGACCCCGCCGCACTGGCCGCACAACAGCCTCTACGTGATCTCCGACGAGGGAAAGCTCGTCGAACGCTACGACAAGAGGAAGTGCTCGCACACCGAGGTCACCCGGTTCTACACGCCGGGCTTCGAGCCGGTGGTCTTCGACGTCGACGGCTTCCGCTTCGGCATGGCGATCTGCATCGAGATCAACTTCTCGGACCTGTTCGCCGACTACGACCGGCTTGGCGTCGACTGCCTGCTGCTGTCGGCGTACCCGGTCGACTCGATCTTCGCGACCAAGGCCCGAGCCTACGCCGCGATCCACAACTACTGGCTGAGCCTGTCGGTGCCGGCGCAGACCACGCATCTGTTCCACTCCGGACTCATCGGGCCGCACGGCGAGGTGCTGGCCGACGTCGGCGGCGAGCCCGGGTTGGTGGTTGGAACGTTGGACCGCGAAGATCCCGCGCTCCACGTCGCGCTCGACCTTGCCCGGCCCTGGCGGGCAACGGCGCGGGCCGGTGCCATCTACCAGGAGCGCCGGGTCACCGACGAGCGCAGCCGAGTGCGCACCGAGTTCTGAGGCGGCTCTTCGAGTACGGCCACCCAACGCCGGGGTGCTTGATGCTGGCGCAGTCAGCGAACGCCCGCACATCGGCTGCTTGTTTCATTGCATGTAGGACCGGACCTGGCGAGGCTCGACGAGTTCGGACCGAGAACACGCGGCTGACACCGACTCGGTCGTGACGCGCCGGCAATGCCTACGGAACGGGAACGGTGCGGCGACCCCCAGGGGGCCGAGGTCAGGTGCACGGATCCGGCATACTGAGCCTGGGTCAGAACGGCACCGGAACTGAAAATCACACTAGTCCGATGAAGTTCCTACCCCCCGCCCCCGTAGCTCAGCTGGATAGAGCGACAGACTTCTAATCTGTGGGCCGTAGGTTCGAGTCCTACCGGGGGCGCCATTCCCGACATGTCGCCCGGGGGCAGCCACAGGAGGCCGAACGGCCCGTCTTCGCTATGGCCCACAGCACCAGTCGGGCGTTGCATGGAGAGGTCACTCACCCGGGCGTCCTTCGTCCCGGACGTCTGGGTGCAACCTCGATCCTCACCATTGCGGAGGTGCACCATGGGACAAGCACGTGACCTGATGGACCGGGCCACCCAAGCGATCTTCACCAAGGACTGGGACGCGTTGCGCACCCTGTACACCCCCGACGTCGTCGTGACCGGTCCCGACGTTGGGACCCTGCACGGCGTCGACCAGCTCGTCGACTACATGAAGCAGTTCGCCGAAGCTATGCCCGACATGACCTACGAGATGACACGCACCCTCGAGACCGACACGTGCGCCATCGACCAGGGCGACGTCCTCGGCACGAACACCGGCCCGATCGCGCTGCCCGACGGGTCGACGATCCAGCCGACCGGCAAGCAGGTCCGGATGCGCTCGATCGACGTCGCCACCGTCGAGAACGGGCTGATCGGAAAGCACGACTTCTACTTCGACCAGCTCGAGCTGCTCACCCAGCTCGGCCTGATGGAGGCGCCGGTCGCGCACGCCTGACCCGGCCGCACCCGCGAGCAAGGCGTCAGAGCTGTCCCGCGGAGTCGTTCACGTAGGCGTCGATCTCGGCGGCTAGCACGGCCTTGTCCGCGTTCGACATGAACGACGCCTGGACGGCGTTCTTGGCGAGCCCGGCCACCCCCGCGGCGTCGAGCGCCAGCAGGTCGGCCGCGATCTCGTACTCCCGGTTCAGCGAGGTGTTGAACATCGGCGGGTCGTCCGAGTTCACCGTGACGAGCACGCCGGCGTCGTACATCTGCTTGATCGGGTGGTTCTCCAGCCTGTCGACCGCCCGTGTCGCGATGTTGGAGGTCGGGCAGACCTCCAGCGGAATCTGGTGCTCGACGAGGTGCGCCATCAGCTTCTCGTCCTGCACCGCCGACGTGCCGTGTCCGATGCGCTCCGCGCCCAGGTCGCCGAGCGCGTGCCAGATCGTCTCCGGCCCCGTGGTCTCCCCGGCGTGCGGGACGGAGTGCAGCCCCGCCGCGCGAGCCTGGTCGAAGACCGGCTTGAACTGCGGCCGGTCGACGCCGATCTCCGGTCCGCCGAGGCCGAAGCCGATCAGCGAGTCGGGCGCGTGCAGGAGGGCGTACGACGCGGTGGCCTCCGCCGCCGGGATGCCGGACTCCCCCGGGATGTCGAAGACCCACCGCAGCCGGATCCCGAGGTCACGCTCCGCCGCGGTGCGAGCGTCCTCGACGGCCTCGACGTAGGCCTCGATCGGCACGCCGGCCAGCACCGACGTGTAGGGCGTCAGCGTCATCTCGGCGTAGCGGATGTTCTGCGCCGCCATCTCCCGTGCGACCTCGTAGGTCAGCAGCCGCACGTCCTCCGGCTCCTTGATCAGGTCGACGACGGCTAGGTAGACCTCGATGAAGTGCGCGAAGTCGCGGAACCTGTAGAACTCGCGCAGCTCGTCGGTGTCCGACGGGACGGTGCCGGGGTGCCGGGCCGCGAGCTCCGAGACGATGCGCGCCGAGGCCGAGCCGACGTGGTGGACGTGGATCTCGGCCTTCGGCAGGCCGGCGATGAAGCCGGACAGCGGGTGCGGCGAAGTCATGACGCCCAGTCTGCCCGGTGGGCCCGTCGACCCCCTCCCGGGGAGTCCTATGACGAGGAGCACAGTCCGAACTGCCCCGAAAGGGAGTGTCGGAGGCGGATGGGAGTCGTTGGACGGGGTACAAAGAGTGAGGCCCCGCAAAGTATGAGTTTGCGGGGCCTCACATGTTTGTCGGGGAGTGACGCCCCAGGAGACACGCCGATCAGGGGTCGCGACCGGCCGGCTACTGCGCGGTGACGGCCTCGTCGATCGCGGTCGTCATGCCGGAGAGCAGCTCGTCGATCGTGCCGAACTCGACCTTCTCCCCGTCGACCAGCACGGTGGGCGTCGAGGTGACGTCCTCCTTGGAGGACGCGTCGGTGGCGTTCTTCACCCACTGCTCGAACTTGACCGCCTCGACCGGTCCGGTGACGTCGTCACGGTTCGCCCCGGCCTCGACCGCCAGGTCGATGAGCTCCTCGTCGGTGAGCCCCTCGGTGCCCTCCTCGGGCTGGTTCTCGAAGAGCAGGTCGTGGAACCTCACCGCGGTCTCTGCGCCGGCGGTGTCGAGGACCACCCCGAAGGCGCTCATCGCGCGGGTGGAGTACTCGCTGCCGGAAGACGCGTTGTCGAGGAACGACAGGGCCCTGTAGTGCACTTGCACGTCACCGGCGTCGACGTACTCCTTCAGCACGTCACGGCTCGCCGCCTCGAAGTCACCGCAGAACGGGCACATGAAGTCCTCGTAGATGGTGACGGTGACCGGTGCGTCAACGCCGCCCAGCGGCACGGCGTACTCCTCGACAACCCCGGACGGAGGCGTGGTGACCTGACCGGTGGTGTCGCGTGCGGACTGCACGGCGTACCCAGCGGCGAGCAGCAGCGCCAGGACGGCGCCGATCGCGACCGTGATCACCACGGTGCGGCGACGGCGCTCCTTGGCCTCCTGCTCCTTGCGGATCGCGGCAGCACGTTCGAACGCGGCCAGGTTCTCAGCCCGGCGCGTGGCGTTGGACTTCTTCTTCGACATCGGGGTGCGCTCTCGTCTCGAATTCAGTCAGTTCTTGCGGAAACAGCTGGTTGTCCACTGCCCAGCGTGTCCTTGGACGGTAGACAAGCCAGCCGGACAGGAGTAAGAGTCCAAAGTCCCGGGCCAGCTCCCAGGGGTACTTCGCCTGCGCGTTCTCCGCCGGCCCTCCGCCACCTCCGAAGCAGCCGCAGTCGATCGAGAGGTCACGGGCCCAGGCCGACGAGATGCCGACGACGAACCCCACCAGCAGTACGACGGACAGCACGGCGTTCGCCCGGACCAGCAGGCCGACCAGCAGGCAGACACCGACGAGGATCTCGAGGATCGGCAACGCGTGGCCGACGGTCGGGACGATCGACTCGGGCAGCAGCTGGTAGGCCCGCACCGCCCGGACGTTCTCCGCCGGATCGGGGATCTTCAACAGGCCGGCAGCGAGCCAGACGCCGCCGACGACGAGCCGGGCGAGCACACCGAACCACTGCATGCCCGACACTCTAGGCAGCGTCGCTGAGAGGACACTGAGCCGCAGCCGCCACCGGCGCGTCGGATAGCCTGCCTCCCGTGAACGACCGTCTGGTGTGGATCGACTGCGAGATGACCGGCCTCGACCTCGGGAGGGACGCCCTCATCGAGGTGGCGGCGCTCGTCACCGACTTCGAACTCAACGTGCTCGGGGAGGGAATCGACCTCGTCGTCCGCCCACCGCAGGAGGCGTTGGACCAGATGGACGACTTCGTGCGCAACATGCACACGGTCTCCGGCCTGCTGGAGGTCCTCCCCCAGGGCATCACGCTGGAGGACGCGGAGCAGCAGGTCCTCGGCTACATCCGCGAGCACTGCCCCGAGGGCAGCCGTCCGCCACTGGCCGGCAACACAGTGGCCACCGACCGGGCGTTCCTCGCGCGTGACATGCCCGACCTGGAGTCATTCCTGCACTATCGGATCGTCGATGTCTCCTCGATCAAGGAGCTGTCCCGTCGCTGGTTCCCGCGCGCCTACTACAGCGCCCCGCCGAAGACCGGCAACCACCGTGCGCTCGCCGACATCCAGGAGAGCATCGAGGAGCTGCGCTACTACCGCTCCGCGGTGTTCGTGCCGTCGCCCGGCCCCGACACCGACACCGCCAAGGCGCTCGCCCAGGAGCACGGCGGCTCGCTCACCAGCCCGGAGGCCGACGACACCGGTGACGTCGCGGCCCCCGGTCTGGGCACCCCCTGACAGCGGGTACACTCTTCTCTGCCTCGGCTTCTCCAGAGCTCGTTCCGGAGGGGCCGTCGTGAGTGTTGGCCGGTCCTCGCGACCGGTCACATGGTGGGCGTAGCTCAGTTGGTAGAGCGCCGCGTTGTGGTCGCGGATGTCGCGGGTTCAAGTCCCGTCGTTCACCCCAGTGAAGGCCCCCGTCCGGTGACGGGGGCCTTCTATGATCCGTAGGTGTCGACTCCCGTGCTCGCCACCAAGCTGTTCGCGCCGACCCCGCGTCCGCAGCTCGTCGCGCGCCGGCGTCTGGTCACGCAGCTCGACAGCAGCCTCGACGAGGGCCAGCGACTCACCCTGGTTTCCGCACCGGCAGGGTTCGGGAAGACCACCCTGCTCAGCGACTGGCTCACCCACCTTGATCGACCCGAGACACACGCGCGGGCCGCATGGCTGTCCCTCGACGAAGGCGACAACGAGCTGATACGGCTCATGACGCACCTGGTGGCTGCGCTCCAGAGCGTCGGGCTCGCCGTTGACCCGGCAGTGCTCGACGCTCTGCGCTCAGCCTCGACAACCGCCGCCCTGACCGCGCTCGTCAACGACGTCACCCGCGCAAGCGAGCGCGAACCACAGACACAGTGGATCCTGGTGCTCGACGACTACCACTGCATCGCTGCCCCCGACGTCCAGGAGGCGGTGACCTTCCTCGTCGACCACCTTCCTGCTCGCCTCCACCTGGTTCTGGCGACCCGCTCCGACCCGCCGCTCCCCCTGGCCCGGCTCCGCAGCCGCGGGCAGCTCACGGAGGTCCGCGCCGCCGACCTCCGCTTCACCGCCCCCGAGGCGCGTGACTTCCTCAACCGGGTGATGGGGCTCGACCTCACCGCCGCTGACGTGCAGGCGCTCGAGGAGCGCACCGAGGGCTGGGCCGCAGGCCTCCAGCTCGCCGCGTTGTCCCTGCGGGGCATTCCCGAGCATGGTGAGGTCATCGGCTTCATCGAGGCGTTCACCGGGAGCAACCGGTTCGTGATCGACTACCTCGCCGACGAGGTCCTGGTGCGGCAATCCGAAGCAGTTCGCGATTTCCTGCTCCGCACGGCGATCCTCGACCGGCTCACCGGCCCACTGTGCGACGCCGTCACCGGTCGTGCCGACGGCACCCGGATGCTCGAGGACCTCGAGCGTGGCAACCTCTTCGTCGTCCCGCTCGACACCCAGCGCTCGTGGTACCGGTACCACCACCTGTTTGCCGACGTTCTCCGGGCACGCCTGCTCGCCGAGCACCCCGACCAGGTGCAGGACCTGCACCAGCGGGCCAGCGCCTGGTACTCCTCCCACGACCTCGCCGCGGATGCGGTCCGACACGCGCTCGCGGCGGAGGACTTCACCGGCGCCGCCTACCTGATGGAGAGTGCACTGTCGGAGATGCGCCGCACCCGGCAAGACGGCGTGCTGCTGACCTGGGCGCGGTCGCTGCCGGAGTCCGTGGTGCGCCGGAGCCCGGTCCTCAGCATTGCCTCCGGTTGGTCGATGCTGATGTCCGGCGACCTCGACGCGGTCGAGTCCCGGCTCGACGACGCCGACGAGGCGCTGGCGGCCGGCGCCCAGGACCAGACCCTCGCCGCAGCGTGGGCGGACACCGAGGATCTGCGCAGCGCACCGGCGACGATCTCGGTCTACCGGGCCTCGCTGGCCCAGGCACGTGGCGACGTACCCGGCACGGTTCGTCATGCCCGGCAGGCCTTGGACCTGGCCGGCCCCGAGGACCATTTCGTGCGCGGGGCGGGAGCAGGCTACCTCGGCCTGGCCGCCTGGGCGGCTGGCGACGTCCAGGAGGCGCTGTCCACATTCTCCGAGGCGGTCCGCAGCCTGCACGCCGCAGGGAACCTGGTCGACGAGCTGGACGCCACGGTGGTGCTCGCGGACATGTGGGTCGCCGCGGGGAGACCCAGTCGCGCCCGCCGGTTGTACGAGCGAGCTCTGGAGACGGCCACCTCGGGTGGTGAGCCGTACCCTCGCGCCACCGCCGACCTCCACGTCGGTCTCGCCGAGCTCGACCGTGAGCTCGACGACCTCACCGGTGCGGAGGCCCACCTCGAGACGGCGCGAGTGCTCGGGCAACGCGCCTCCATCACTGAGAACCGGCACCGGTGGTTCGTGGCGATGGCGCACGTGCGCGCCGGCGTCGGCGACTTCGATACCGCGGCGGATCTGCTCGACCAGGCCGAGGCGCTGTACCGGCACGGGTTCTACCCCGACATCCGTCCCATCCCCGCCATGCGAGCCCGCGTCCGCATCGCCCAGGGCGACCTCACGGCGGCGGACGAGTGGGCGCGCGACCACGACCTCACGGCCGCCGATGAGGCGGCGTACCTGCGCGAGTACGACCACCTCACCCTCGTGCGGCTTCTGCTCGCCCGGCACCGCGGCGTCAACAGGCCGGGAGACGGAGGGTACGGCGACCGGTCCCCCCTCGGCGACGCGCTCGGGCTGCTCGACCGGCTCGAAGCCGACGCTGAACCGCACCGCGCCGGGAGCCTGATCGAGATCGGCGTGCTGCGAGCCCTCACCCACCACGCGCTCGGCGATCAGCAGCAGGCTTTCGCCGACCTGGACCGAGCGCTGTCCTCGGCGCCCGAGCCGGAGGGCTACGTGCGTCTCTTCCTCGACGAAGGAACGCCGATGCTCGCCCTGCTGCACGATACCGCCGCCCGGGACAACCGTGGCGAGCACGACGTGCTGCGCCAGCATGCTCGACGGCTCGTCGACGCTGCCGACGTCTCGAAGGGAGCGGTCTCGCCCTCCTTCGCGAAGGTCGCCACGGGCCAAGATGCGCTGGCCGACCCGCTCAGCGACCGCGAGCTCGACGTGCTGCGACTCCTCGACAGCGATCTCACCGGTCCCGAGATCGCCCGCCGGCTCTACGTCTCCCTGAACACGCTGCGCACCCACACCAAGCGCATCTTCACCAAGCTCGACGTCAACAACCGCTCCGCAGCCGTACGTCGTGGCCACCAGCTCGGTCTCCTGTAGCCACCACGCCGGCGCGGGCTGAGTCGAGTCACATCGTCAGTCACCACATGTGGTGACGCCCGGCCACCCCCTCGCGCCATACGTTCCGAGCATGCCGCGGCACCCGCCACGGACCCACCAGAACTTGGAGCCGGACATGACCATCACACCCACCACCCTCACCCGGGGCGCCGCGGCCGCCGCCGTGGCCGCCGGGCTGATCTTCATCGGCGTCCAGATCGGCCACCCGCACATGGACGCCGTCTCCGTCACCACGACCGAAGTGGTCATCCGCAACTCGCTGAAGGTGCTGATGGCCGTTCTCGCGCTGGTCGGCATCACCGGCATGTACCTGCGCCAGGTGAAGCAGTCCGGCGTGCTCGGCCTGATCGGGTACCTCCTGCTCAGCGCCGGCTACCTCGTCATCCTGAGCACCTCCTTCGTCGCCGCGTACGTCCTCCCCAGCATCGCCGGAACCGACCCCTCCTACGTCAACGATGTCCTCGCCGCGGCCACCAACGGCACCGCCACCGGCGACATCGGCCTGCTCCAGAACGCACTCCAGCTGCAAGGCATCGGCTACCTGGCCGGCGGCCTCGCCTTCGGCATCGCGCTGTACCGGACCCGCGTACTGGCCCGTTGGGCCGCCGCACTCCTCGCTGTCGGCGGCGTCGTCACGGTCGCGCTGTCCCTGATGCCGGACGCCTTCTACCGGCTGCTGGCCCTCCCGAACGGCATCGCCATGGTCGGGCTCGGCTACTCCCTGTGGATCAGCGCCCGGACCATCAGCACCGACACCACCACGATGCAGACCGCGGCCGGCAGCCCGCTCGCGACCACTGTCGGTGCCGAATGACCCTGCACACCGCTTCCGACGCCCGACCGGCACCCCAGCCCCGGCCGGGTGTCCGGGACGGTTCGAGCTGGCGTCTTCCCATCGCCCTGATGGTGCTCAGCACCGTCCCGGTGATCGCCGGGTCGCTGCGGCTGCTGGAAGTCGCCGGCGGCCCGCAGCTGCTGCCTGCCAACCCGCGGATCGACGCCTCTCCGGCGCCCGTGGTCGTCCACGTCGTCGCCGCCGCTGTCTTCGCCCTCCTCGGCGCGTTCCAGTTCCCTGCCCGGGTACGCCGCAGCCATCGCGCGTGGCACCGCAGAGCCGGCCGCGTGCTGGTCGGCGCCGGTCTGCTCGTCGCCGGCTCGGGACTCTGGATGACGCTGTTCTACGTCGGCGCGCCGGGCGGGGACCTGCTCTGGACGGTCCGGCTCGCGGTCGGCTCCGCGATGGCGGCCAGCATCGTCTTGGGGTTCACCGCGATCCGTCGCCGCGACATTCCCGCGCACCGCGCCTGGATGATCCGCGCCTACGCCCTCGCCGTCGGCGCCGGAACCCAGATCTTCACCCAAGGCATCGGTGAGGCGCTGTTCGGGACCGGCGACCTGAGCACCGGCCTCTCGGTCAGCTCGGGGTGGGTCATCAACGCCGCCATCGCCGAATGGGTCATCCGTCGGCCCGCAACCCGCCGGGCGCGCAGGGAGCGCGGGGCCGGGAGCCGGTCGGGGTTGGCAGGTGCGCGATGAGCCGGCGACCTCCCACACCCATCGCACCGGCCCACTACGAGATCCGGGTCGGGGGGCACCTCGATGAGCACTGGTCGACCTGGTTCGACGGGCTGATCCTCACCCACCACGACGACGGCACGACCACGCTCCGTGGGGTGGTGGCCGACCAGGCGGAGCTGCACGGACTCCTCGCCAAGGTGCGCGACATCGGCGCGACCCTCATCTCGCTCTCGACGATCGACACCGCTCACGACCCGGATCCCCGGCAGCCACGTCGGTAGACCCACAAGAACAGGAGACCACCATGTCCATCACCGCACCCGCGGCGCCCAGCACGGTGACCGAACTGTCGCTGACCCGGCTGCACCTGATGCGCGCCGGATACCTGCTGATGGGGGTCGGACTCGCCGTCGTGAAATGGCCGCTCCTTCCCGACGCCCGAGCGCTGCCCCTCTACGAGGGAGTGACGCTCTGCTTGCTCACCGCCATGTCACTCCTGGCCCTCCTCGGACTGCGCCACCCCGTCAAGCTGCTGCCCCTCCTGCTGCTCGAGTCGGCCTGGAAGCTCCTCTGGCTCTCCGTGGTCGCCCTCCCCAGAGCCACCGCCGGGAGCCTCGACACCGCCACGACGGAGGTCGCCGTCAACTGCTCCCTGGTCGTGATCATCCTCGCGGTCACCCCGTGGGGTCACGTATGGCGCACCTACGTGCGCGCCAACGGCGACAGGTGGCGATGACCGGTGCATGCGCTCGCCGGGCCGTCCGAAGATGCTCAGGATCTCTGCGGGTTCCTGTCCGGTGCTGCCGAACCAGTGCGGCACCTGGGTGTCGAACTCGGCGACCTCACCCGGTCCCAGCACCCAGTCCTGGTCGCCGACGACGAGTCGCATGCGGCCGGACAGCACGTAGATCCACTCGTACCCGTCATGGGCTCGTGGCTCGGGGTCGGCCTTGCTCGGTGGGGATGACGATCTTCCAGGCCTGCATGCCGTCGGGCTGCCTGGTGAGCGGGATGACGGTCCGGCCCTTGACGCGCCCTGGCTTGAGCCGGATGCGCGGGTCGCCCACCTCCGGTGCGCCGACGAGATCGTCGAGCGGCACACGGTATGCCTGCGCAAGCGGAAGCAGCAGCTCGAGGCTGGGGCGGCGCTGGCCGGTCTCGAGCCGCGACAGGGTGCTCTTGGAGATCCCGGTCACGGCGGCGACGGCGGTCAGGGTCATCGCCCCGCTGGAGCCGCACCCGCTTGAGCCGCGGTCCGACCTGTTCGAGCGCGGTCGCGATGACCGTCGTCGTGTCGTCCACGGCCCCAGTTTCACGGCTGGTTCCCAGAAACGGCAACGTTCGTTGAGCGTCCCGCTCCGCGCGACGAGGCTGAGCTCATGAACGAATACGACGTACTGGTCATCGGCGGCGGCGCCGCAGGACTGTCCGCGGCGATGGTGCTGTCCCGGGCCCGGCGCAAGGTCCTCGTCGTGGACTCCGGCAACCCGCGCAACGCCCCCGCCGCTCACATGCACGGGTTCCTGTCCCGTGACGGGTTGCCACCCAGCGAGCTGCTCGGCGGTCGGCCGGGAGGAGGTGATGGGCTACGGCGGCGAGATCGCCACCGGGGCCGTCACAGAGCTGGTGCCAAACGACAATTCCGGCTTCCGGGCCCTGCTCGCCGACGGCCGGCGCGTCGGCGCGCGGCGCGTGCTGGTGGCGACCGGGTTGCGCGACGAGCTGCCCGACATCCCCGGTCTTCGCGACCGGTGGGCCCGCGACGTGCTGCACTGCCCGTACTGCCACGGCTGGGAGGTGCGCGACCAGCGGCTCGGTGTCATCGGCGGCACCCCGGAGGCCGTTCGCTACGCCCAGATCGTGCGTCAGTGGTCCCCCGACGTCGTCTACTTCACGCCCGTCGGCTCATTGACGGACCAGGACCGCTCCCAGCTGGTTGCCCGTGCCGTCGGCCTCGTCGAGGGGAACGTCAAGCAGGTCCTTGTCCAAGGAGATGGGCTGGGCGGTGTCGAGATGGACGACGGGCTCACGATCTCGCGGGACGTGCTGTTCGTGCCGCCGCGGTTCGTCCCGAACAACGACCTGCTCGTCGGCCTGGACTGCGACCTGGACGAGAACGGCTGGGTCGTCGCCGACGACACCGGTCGCACCAGCGTCCCGGGGGTCTGGGTGGCAGGCAACGTCGTCAACCCGCGTGCCCAGGTCATCACCGCCGCGGGCGAAGGCTCCGCGGCCGCCATCGCCATGAACGCGGACCTCGTCGACGAGGACGTCCGCGCGGCCGTTGCCGCCTTCAACCAGAGCAACCCGACGTGACACATCGGGCCGGCGACGTCACTCGACCCATCCACCAGAAGAACCTCAAGGAGCACCCCCATGTCCCACCCCACCCAAGCCCCTCGTCCGGCAGGTCCGCCGACCAAGCACCAGCTCGCGCTGATGATCTGGGCGGCGGTGTTCCCGACGCTCACCGTCCTCAACCTGTCGCTGGGCGACTGGCTGAGCACCCTTGCCCCGGTGCTGCGCACTTTCGTGCTCGCCACCGTCGCTGTCCCGATCGTGATCTACGGGCTCATGCCGCAGCTGCACAAGGTCCGCGTCCGTCTGCTGACCCGAGCCGCCCGGAGCTGAGGGAGCACGCCTCGGCCGGACAGCGGTCGGTCCGGTCAGCGGACCCGCTTGACCGGCAAGATGGCGACCGCCCCGGCAAGCGCGAAGACGCCGGCGACGGCGTACAACCACGTGTAGTCCCCGTTGCTGAGGACCAGGATGGCCGGGGCGACAGCCGGCGCGACCGAGTAGGGCAGGGCGTTGGCGATGTTGAAGACGCCGAGGTCCTTGGCCGCGTTGCGCTTGTCCGGGAGCACGTCTGCGACGAGCGCAAGGTCGACGGCGACGTAGATGCCGAACCCGAGACCACCCAGCGCCATGCCGACCAGGAAGGCGTTGAAGTCGCCGGCCAGGGCGACGACGAACATCGCCACCGCGTAGACGACGGACGCGGTCATCACGAACACCTTGCGGCGGCCGGTCCGGTCCGACAGCCGGCCGCCGGTGACCGAGGCGATGACGACCACGACGGACTGGACGAGCGTGCCGAGGAAGATCTGTTGCGGCACCTCCGCCTCGGTGCTGTCGAGCTCCTCGAGCAGGAAGTAGGCCTGGTAGGTGGTCAGGAAGGCATAGGCCATCACGAACATGAAACGGCTGAGGAACGCCCAGGCGAAGTCGGGATTCCGCCTCGGTGCGAGATAGAACGTGCCGGCCAGCTCGCGCAGTGACCAGGGCGGCCGGTCAGCTGGGTCGAGCCGGCGATCCTTCAGCGTGACGGCGAACAGCAAGATGAACACCGCGCCGAGGCCACACGGGACCAGGAACATGGCCAGCTGGTTGCCGGTGAAGAGCTTGACCAGGAAGGTGCCGGCAACCGAGGCGACCGGGACGCAGATGCCGAGGACGCCGGAGACCAGCCCGCGCTGGTCGACCGGGACCTGGTCGGGCAACACCGCGACCTGCACGGCGAGCAGGGCGTTGAAGAACAGCTGAGCGACACACCAACCGATGAGGACCACCGCGACGTTCGGTGCCAGGGCCACCGTCACGATGCCGGCTGAGCCACCGGCCAACCCGACAACCATCCAGGGACGTCGCATCCCCATCCTCGACGTGGTGCGATCGCTGAGCTTGCCGAAGAACGGGTTGGCGAACATCGCCAGGAACGAGCCGAGACCGGCGACGAGCGCCAGGCTGTTCGGGGCTCGCTCGGGCCCCACCAGCGAGTTGACCTTCAGAGCCAGCGTGACCAAGAGCGGCGCGATGAGCATCAGGCAGCTGCTCATGAAAGCCAGGGTGTAGAGGGCGATGAACCCCCAACCGACCCGGTCCGGCGAGGGAGCAGGTGCCTGGACGGGTCGAGTCGGCTCCGTGCTGCTCACTCGGCTGGTTCCGTCCGGCATCACGCGCTCCCCTCGCGGGGAGCGTATCGACGCGGTGCGCCGCCGTTGTCGCACGCCACCAAGACCAGTACGACACACCGGTGCGAACCGGACATGAGCTGGGGAATGGGCAGTCGAATGTCTGGACCGGCGGGCCGTGCAGCCCTCCGTCGCTCTTGAGGAGATCGGGACTCGGCGTGATCGCTCCTGTGGCAGGCTTGGTGTAGGAGGCGACGAGCGGCACGAAGCCGGGTCCTCGGCCCGACCGGCGCTACAGGAGACGGCCATGCCTGCCCCACTGCTCGAGACGAAGCTCTACCTCCCCCGGGTCCGGGGCGGTTCGGTGCCACGTCCGCGGTTGACCGACCGGCTCGACCGCGGCGCTGCGGGGAAGCTGACGCTGGTCTCCGCTCCCGCCGGATGCGGCAAGACGACACTGCTCGCCCAGTGGCTCGAGCAGCGCGCGGCGACGGCGGCCGAGGAGACGTCGGTCGCCTGGCTGTCGCTCGATGCCGGCGACAACGACCCCACTTCGTTCTGGACCTACGTGATCTCGGCACTGCGGACGACGGCACCTGCGGTGGGGGCGAACGAGCTCGACCTCCTCCAGGCACCAGACCCACCCCCGGTCCACCGGCTGCTCACCACCCTGCTCAATGACCTCGGGGCGCTGCCGCACGACGTCGTGCTGGCGCTCGACGACTACCACGCCATCGACGCTCGCGAGGTGCACGAGGGCGTTGCGTTCCTGCTCGACCACTCGCCGCCGCGCCTGCACCTGGTGATCGCCGGCCGCGTCGACCCCCCACTGCCGCTGGCCAAGCTGCGTGCGCAGGGTGAGCTGACCGAGATCCGAGTCGCCGACCTGCGCTTCACCCCCGAGGAGGCAGAGGCGTACCTCAACGACGCGATGGGGCTGACGCTGAGCGACACCCAGGTGGCAACCCTCGAGGGACGCACGGAGGGGTGGATCGCCGCCCTTCAGCTGGCAGCTCTGTCGCTGCAGGGTCGCGACGACGTCGCCGGCTTCATCGGCGAGTTCGCCGGCGATGATCGGTACATCGTCGACTACTTGGTGGAGGAGGTCCTCCAGCGACAACCCGACCATGTGGCGACCTTCCTTCTGCACACTTCGGTCCTCAGCCGGCTCACTGGCCCCTTGTGCGATGCCGTCACGGGACAGGGAGGCGGCAGAGGCACACTGGAGGCGCTCGAGCGGGGCAACCTGTTCGTCGTCCCGCTGGACGACCACCGCCGCTGGTACCGCTACCACCACCTCTTCGCCGACGTGCTCCAGGCGCGTCTGCTCGATGAACAGCCCGCCCAGGTGCCGTTGCTGCACCGGCGAGCCAGTGACTGGTACGAGGAGAACGGCCAACGCACCGAGGCCATCCATCACGCGATGGCGGCTCGGGACTTCGAGCGTGCCGCCGAGCTGGTGGAGCGCACCATCCCTGTGGCCCGCCGGGACAGGCGCGACGCCGCGCTGCGCGGATGGCTCGAGATGCTGCCCGACGAGATGCTCCGGGTCCGCCCCGTCCTGAGCGTGGCCTACGCCGGAGCGTTGCTGTCCACCGGAACGGTCGAGGGGGTCGAGCAGCGTCTGCGCGACGCCGAGCGGTGGCTGGGGACGAGCGGGTACGACGACGATCCGCAGCCGACCGAGGCCACGATGGTGGTGGTCGACGAGGACGGCTACCGGCGTCTACCTGGATGGATCGCCCTCTACCGCGCCGCCACCGCTCTCGCCCTCGGCGACACGTCCGCGACCGTCACTCATGCCCAGCGGGCCTCTGAGCTCCTGGAGCCGGACGACCAACCGGGTCACGCCGCCGCCGCGGCGCTCCTCGGACTCGCGGCCTGGACGAGCGGCGACCTGGACGCTGCACACGCCGCCTATGCCCACTGCCAGGCGATCTTCCACGAGATCGGCTATCTCGCCGACGTGCTCGGCTGCGCCACCACGCTCGCCGACATCCGCGTGACCCAAGGGCGTCTCCACGAAGCGATCCTCACCTACCAGCAGGCGCTCGAGCGCGCGTCCGCTCCGGACGCACCGGCGCTGCGCGGGACCGTGGACATGTACGTCGGGATGAGCGACGTCCACCGAGAGCAGAACGATCTCGTCACCGCCGCGCGCTTCCTGCACAGAAGCCAGGAGCTCGGCGAGCACCTCGGGATGCCGCGAAGCCGCTATCGCTGGCATCTGGCGATGGCGCGCCTTCGCGAGGCCGAGGGAGACCTCGAGGCCGCGGTCACGTTGCTCGACGAGGCAGAGCGCTCGTACACCAGCGACTTCGCCCCCGACGTGCGCCCGGTTCCCGCGGTCCGGGCCCGGGTGTGGATTGCGCAGGGAAGGCTGGAGGAGGTCTTCACCTGGCTCTCCTCGCGCGACCTCTCGCCAGACAACGAGCTCACCTACCTCCGCGAGTTCGAGCACGTCACCTTGGCCAGAGCGCTGCTCGCCCGCTACGAGCGCGACCGCAGCGCGACGACGTACGCCGAGGCGACCGGCCTTCTCGCACGCCTGCTCGACGACTCCCAGAAGGGCGGCAGAGCGGGAACGGTCGTCGAGGTCCTGATCCTCCAGGCCCTCGCCCACCAGCTTCAGGGCGACCGCACCGCGGCGCTTGAGTCCCTCGAGCGCGCCCTGACCCTGGGTGCGCCCGCCGGCTACGCCCGGATCTTCCTCGACGAGGGGCCGACCATGGTGGGGCTGCTGGAGGCCGCCGCCGACGCCGGCATCGCAGCTGACTACGTCCGAAGCCTGTTGGCCGCCCCCACCGATGCATTGCCCGACGCCCCCGGCGCCACTTCCACTGCCGCGCGCTCCGCAGCAACCCGGGCGAGCGGGGTGGTCGTCGAGCCGCTGAGCGAACGCGAGCACGACGTGCTCCGACTGCTCAGGACCGAGCTGGGCGGTCCCGAGATCGCGCGCGAGCTCGTGCTGTCGTTGAACACGATCCGGACGCACACGAGGAACATCTACGCCAAGCTCGGTGTGAACAACCGGCGTGCAGCAGTCCGCCGCGCCGAAGAGCTGGAACTGCTTCCGGCCCGGCCCCGTCGCCACGAGTAGGACCCGGGACCGCACAGCACCGGTCCTCTTCGAAGTTCACCAGCCCGCTCACCAGATGTGACGAGGCGCGTTCACCACATCTCTTCCTAGGTTCCCCCTGTCGCGGACCAACAGCACCACCAGTCCCCCGCGGCAAGGCAACCAGCAAGAGGAACCCCGATGCCCCAGATGCCCCCAACGCACGGTGCGGACAGCCCGCACGGATGGCTCGAGATCCGCGTCAAGGGTCAGCTCGACACCCGGTGGAGCACCTGGTTCGACGGGCTGACCGTCACCGTCGAGGACGGCAACACCTTGATCCACGGCCAGATCGTCGACCAGGCCGCGCTCTTCGGGGTCTTGCAGAAGCTGCGCGACCTGGCGCTTCCGCTCATCTCCGTCGAGCTCGAGCCACAGGACAGCACCACACCACCACCCGGCTGCTGAACACCGGCAGAAACGACCACTGAAAGAAGGTTCACCATGAGCTCACGCAACAGGACCGCCACCACCGCCGGTGTGCTGTTCCTCATCACCGAGGTCACCGCCATCGCCGGCCTGCTCCTCTACGGCCCGGTCCTCTCCGACCCGGCCGGCTACATCGCCGGCGGCGGATCCGACAACCGCATCCTGCTCGGGGCGTTCTGCGAGCTGCTGCTCGTCCTCGCGGTCGTCGGCACCGCCTCCACGCTCTACCCGGTCATCCGCCGCTACAACGAGGGCATGGCGCTGGCCCACGTCGGGTTCCGCTTCCTCGAGGCAGCCGTCATCGCCGTCGGCGCCGTCGCCACCATCTCGGTCGTCACCCTGCGCCAGGACGGGCCCGCCGGAGCGGCGGACGAGGCAGCCCTGGCGGCCGTCGCCCAGAGCCTCGTCGCAATCCACGACTGGACCTTTGCGTTCGGTCCCTGGTTCCTCCTCGGCGTGAACAGCTTCCTGCTGGCCTACCTGGTCCGCCGCGGCCGGCTCGTGCACCGGTTCATCCCGATGCTCGGCATGGTCGGCGGCATCCTCGTCTTCTGCTCCGGGGTCAACGTCATGTTCGGCGTCTACGGGGCCGACGCCCACGTGCTGTTCGCCGTGCCGGTGTTCAGCTGGGAGGTCAGCTTCGCCCTCTACATGATCATCAAGGGCTTCAAGACACCTCCGACCAGCACCGGTCCCGTCACCCGGCCCGAGTCGTCGGCCGACAGCTTGGCCGCAGCGGTCGCCTGACCACTCCCCCCTCGGTCGGGTCCTTCGGGAGACCCGGCCGGTGCCGGCCCTCGAACACGAAGAAGGAAACCATGATCACCGTCGAGTCAGTCACGAAGACGTACGCCGGCTTCACCGCCGTCGACGACGTCAGCTTCACCGCCGCGCCGGGACGTGTCACCGGTTTCCTCGGCCCGAACGGCGCCGGCAAGTCCACCACGATGCGCGTCCTGGTCGGTCTCACGCCGCCGACGTCGGGCACCGCACACGTCACCGGGCGCCGGTTCGCGGACCTGCCCAACCCGGGCCTCGAGGTCGGTGTCCTGCTGGATGCGTCGGCGCAGCACGCGGGCCGCACCGGCCGGGAGATCTTGACGCTCAGCCAGCGGATGATGGGACTGCCCAGGACCCGGGTCGAGGAGATGCTGGACCTGGTCAGCCTCACGTCCTCCGAGGCGGGCCGTCGGGTCCGCGACTACTCGCTGGGAATGCGCCAGCGGCTCGGCATCGCGAACGCCCTGCTCGGCGACCCCGAGGTCCTCATCCTCGACGAGCCCGCCAACGGGCTCGACCCGGCCGGCATCCGGTGGATGCGTGACCTGTTGCGCGACTACGCGAACCGTGGCGCGACCGTGCTGCTGTCCTCGCACCTGCTGCACGAGATCGAAGTGGTCGCTGACGACCTCGTCGTCATCGGCAACGGCCGCATCGTCGCCCAGGGCAGCAAGGCAGACCTGCTGGCCACGACCGGCACACACGTCCGGACCCGGCACGTAGACGACCTCACTGCGGCGCTGACCGTCGCCGGGACGACGTACACGTTCCACCGCGCCCCCGACGGGTCCGGCACGGTCCGCGTCGACGTCGTCCCCGAGGTCGTCGGCCAGGTCGCCCACCAGGCCGGCGTACCGCTCATCGAGCTCCGCGGCGCCGAGGGTGCCGGCCTGGAGGAGATGTTCCTCGAGCTCACCGCAGACACGCAACGAGAAGGAGCAGCAGCATGAGCACCACCGCCACTGCCGGGTCGCCGAGAAGCATCCCGCTCTCCCGCATCGTCGTGGTCGAGCTCCGCAAGTCGTTCGACACCCGGGCCGGGCTCTGGCTGCTGGCCGGCATCGGCCTCGCGGCCCTGCTCACCACGGCTGCCGTGATCTTGTTCGCGCCGTCCGAGGAGTTCACCTACGCGACGTTCACGCTGGCCATCAGCGTCCCGATGTCGGTCATCTTGCCCATCATCGCCGTCTTGTCGGTGACCGCCGAGTGGAGCCAACGCAGCGGCCTGACCACCTTCACCCTGGTCCCCCACCGCGGCCGCATCATCGCAGCGAAGGCCGTGGGGCTGGTGATGGTCTCGGGGGCCGCGACCCTGCTGGCGTTCGTCGTCGGCGCGGTCGGGAACCTCGCCGGGGCCGCCATCGGCGGCACGGGCACCGTGTGGGACCAGGACGCGGCCGCCCCGGCCTACTGGGTTCTGTCGAACACACTGCTGGTGCTGGTCGGGTTCACCCTCGGCGTCCTCATCCGCAACTCGCCCGGCGCCATCGTCGCCTACTTCATCTACGCGTTCGTTGTCCCGCCCCTCCTGACGCTGCTCGCGTTCAACCAGGAGTGGTTCGCGGACCTGCAGCCGTGGGTTGACCCGAACTACAGCCAGGACGCGCTGCTCGGCGGCGGGTTCACCGGCGAGCAGTGGATCCAGCTCGCGGTGACGACCGCCGTATGGCTGCTGGTTCCGCTGACCATCGGCGTCCGAAGCCTGCTCCGGTCGGAGGTGAAGTAGCCGGTGACGACGATGCGCGCACTGGTGCAGGACCACTACGGCTCGCCGGACGCGCTCGCGGTTGCACCCGTCCCGGTGCCAAGGCCCGGCGCCGGCGAGGTGCAGGTCCGCGTTGCGGCTGCCTCGGTCAACGCCCGGGACTGGCACGTCATGCGTGGCGAACCGCGCCTCGCGCGGCTACTCGACAGGAGCACCTTCGGTCCCACCGGCCCGCGCGTCCGCATCCGCGGGACCGACTTCGCCGGTGTCGTGCACGCCGTGGGCGCGGGCGTGACCCGCTGGCAGGTCGGCGACAGGGTGTTCGGCGAGTCCGACGCTGCCATCGCGGAGTACGTCGTCACCGCGCAGGACGTGATGGCCGAGATCCCGGAAGGTACGACGTTCGAGCAGGCCGCCTCGATGCCACTGGCCGCCAGCACCTCCCTGACCTGCCTGCGTGTCGGCGACCCGCGGCCCGGGGACCGTGTCCTGGTCAACGGTGCATCCGGCGGGGTGGGGACGTTCACGGTGCAGCTGGCCAAGGCCATGGGGCTGCACGTGACGGCGGTGTGCAGCGCCCGCAACGCAGACCTGGTGCGCTCGCTGGGCGCCGATGTCGTCATCGACTACGGCCGCGAGGACTTCTGCGCTGCCGGCATCCGCTACGACCTGGTGGTGGACCTGGTGGGCAACCGCTCGTTGCGTGACCTCCGCGCGACGGTGACGCCGGCCGGGTGCCTGGTCCTTTCCGGTGGAGGGGTGTCCGGCGAGGGCCGTCTCGTCGGCCCGCTCGCGCTGCTCATCCGGGCACAGGCGGTCGGGCGCCTGTGGGGGCTCCGTGTGGCGGTCCCGCAGGCGAAGCCGAGCCGGGCCAACCTGGACGAGCTCGCCGGACTCGTGGCGTCCGGGGCCATCACGCCGGTCATCGACCGCACGTTCGCCATGGAGCACGCGGCCGATGCCCTGCGGTACCTCGAGGTCGAGCACGCGCGAGCGAAGGTCGTCATCAAGGTGGACTGACCTCATCCCCGCCCGGGGCGACTCCCCGGTGCGAGTCTTGTGCGAAGGACGGGCGCGAACAGCGCCGCGAGAAAGGTGGAGCCCATGGCCCGGATAGAGCGGTACGCCGCGTTCAGCTCGGATCCCGCCGGCGGCAACCCGGCCGGAGTGGTGCTGGACGCCGACGACCTCGACGAGGCCGGGATGCAGAAGATCGCCGCTGAGGTCGGCTACTCCGAGACAGCCTTCGTGCTGCGAGAGGGAAGGACGGACTCCGTCTTCGGCCTCCGCTTCTTCAGCCCCCTGGCCGAGGTGGCGTTCTGCGGCCACGCGACCATCGCGACCAGCGTCGCCCTGGCCGAGTCCGGGGCTCGTGGACCGCTCCGGTTCGAGACGCGCGCAGGCGATGTCGAGGTCACCACACAGCACGACGCGGGGGTGACGCGCGCGAGCCTGCGGAGCGTGCCTGGGCACAGCCGCCCGGTGACCCCTGCCGCGCTCGAAGACGCCCTCGCGGCACTCGGCTGGTCGGCCGACGACCTTGATCCCGGCTATCCAGCTCACGTCGCGTCCGCCGGCAACGACCACCTCGTGCTGGTCACCCGGACCCGGCAGCGGCTCGCCGACCTGCACTACGACTTCCACCGCCTGAAGGACATCTGCGAGCGGGAAGGGTGGACGACACTCCAGCTGATCTGGCCGGAGGGCGACTCGCTGTTCCACTCCCGGAACCCGTTCCCGGTGGGTGGCGTCGTCGAGGACCCGGCGACGGGCGCAGCAGCCGCCGCGTTCGGCGCCTACCTGCGCGAGATCGGCCGAGTGCCGCAGCCGTCGACCTTCACCATCATCCAGGGCGAGGACATGGGCAGGCGCAGCGAGCTCGGCCTGGAAGTGGCTCCGGAGAACCCCCGGATCACCGTCACCGGCACCGCAGTTCAGATGCCCCCAGCGCGCACCGATAGCGTGCGGTCATGAGCCACCCGCATCCCGAACTCTCCGCACCCCCCAAACTTCGTCGCGGAGCACTGCGGATCGTGGGGCTGGGGGGCCTCGGCGAGATCGGTCGCAACATGACCGTGTTCGAGTACGCCGGCAAGCTCCTCATCGTCGACTGCGGCGTGCTGTTCCCGGAGGAGCACCAACCGGGCATCGACGTGATCCTGCCCGACTTCAGCTGGATCCGGGACCGTCTGGACTCCATCGTCGCCGTCGTGCTGACCCACGGCCACGAGGACCACATCGGCGGTGTGCCCTACCTCCTCAAGGAGCGCGCGGACATCCCGGTCGTCGGCTCCCAGCTCACCCTCGCGCTGATCGAGGCCAAGCTGAAGGAGCACCGGATCAAGCCGAAGCTGGCTCCGGTGAAGGAGGGCGAGACCAGGTCCCTCGGTCCCTTCGACCTCGAGTTCCTGGCGGTGAACCACTCGATCCCGGACGGGCTCGCGGTCGCGATCCGCACGCCCGCCGGCCTCGTGCTGCACACCGGCGACTTCAAGATGGACCAGTTCCCCCTCGACAACCGGATCACCGACCTGCGCGGCTTCGCGCGACTCGGCGAGGAGGGGGTCGACCTGTTCATGACCGACTCCACGAACGCCGAGGTGCCGGGCTTCACGATGTCCGAGCGCGAGCTCAGCCCGGCGATCGAGTCGGTCTTCCGCACGGCTCCGCGCCGGATCATCGTGTCGAGCTTCGCGAGCCACGTGCACCGCATCCAGCAGGTGCTCGACGCCGCACACGCGCATGGGCGCAAGGTCGCGTTCGTCGGCCGGTCCATGGTGCGCAACATGGGCGTGGCCCAGGACCTCGGCTACCTCAAGGTGCCCGACAACCTCGTCGTGCCGCTCGAGCAGCTGGAGCGGATGAAGCCCGACAAGATCGCCCTGATCTGCACCGGGTCGCAGGGCGAGCCACTGGCCGCGCTGTCGCGGATGGCCAACCGCGACCACAAGATCCGGGTCGGTGAGGGTGACACCGTGCTGATGGCGAGCTCGGTCATCCCCGGCAACGAGAACGCGATCTCGGGCGTCATCAACGGGCTGACCCGGTGGGGCGCCAACGTGGTGCACAAGGGCAACGCCAAGGTGCACGTCTCCGGCCACGCCAGCGCCGGCGAGCTCGTCTACTGCTACAACATCGTGCAGCCCTCCAACGTGATGCCCATCCACGGCGAGTGGCGCCACCTGCACGCCAACGCCGCCCTCGCGATCAAGACCGGGGTCGACCCCAAGAACGTCGTCCTGGCCGAGGACGGGGTGGTGGTCGACCTGATCGACGGCCACGCCAAGATCACCGGCAAGGTGCCGGCGGGCAACGTCTACGTCGACGCCCAGACGGTCGGCGGCGCAACGGAGGCCACGCTGAGGGACCGTCGCACCCTCGCCGAGGAAGGCGTCGTGACCGTGCTCGCGATCGTCGACGCCGACACCGGGAAGCTGGCCGAGCCGCCGGACTTCCTGATCCGCGGGTTCGTGCACGACGAGGTCGCCTTCGAGTCCGCCGTGCCCGTGGTCGAGAAGACTCTCGCGCATGCTGCTCAGGAGGGCATCGGAGACTCGCACCAGCTCGAGCAGATGCTCACCCGGGACGTGGGCCGCTGGGCGCACAAGAAGTTCCGGCGCAGCCCGCTGATCATCACGATCGTCATCGACGCGTGACGAAGGGCCCCGTCACCGGCGGTAGCAGGCGCCGATGATGTCGGCCTTCGCCAACGTGTCCGGGGTCAGCCCGCGACGGGACGTGTGGTCGATGCGGATCCGCTCGACCTCTCCACCGCTCCACCGCACGACCACGGCGACGGGCGTGCTGCGCTCGGGCCAGAGCACGGCGGCGACACAGCCGGGGTACCTCTTCGAGTAGCTCGCCTTCCACGGCGATGCCACCTCGGACCGGTCCTGGGAGATCCCGTCGGTGGCGGTGCTGACCGCGAGAGCCCCGGCCGTCAGGACGTAGCCGGCCACGGCCAGCAGGACGAGAACAGGCACGAAGAGCGCACGCAGGAGGACTCTTCTGAGCCCGGTGCGGGCGCTCGGCATGCCAGGTCCTTCCACGTGAGGGTCAACGAGGGCTGGGCGGTGCGGTTATGGGCTGGCTCGCACCTCCTCACACCGCCGGCGAAGGGTTACCCGTTAGGTTGCGGAACATGCCCACACCGCAGGAAGTCATCGACCGGTACGCCGCCCTCGTCGTCGAGGTGGGCGCCAACGTGCAACCCGGACAGGACGTCGTCGTCACCGCCGACATCAGCCACGCCCCGATCGCCCGCGCGGTCGCGGAGCGCGCCTACGTCGTCGGCGCCCGCCAGGTCACCGTGGAGTACAGCGACGCCCAGGTACGACGCTCCGCGCTGCTCCATGCGCCGGAGGAGGGCCTGACCACCGCTCCCCCGTGGCGGCTGGCCCGGCTCGACGAGTGGACCGCCGACGGCATCGCGTTCATCCAGCTCACCGGCAACCCGGACCCGCACGTGTTCGACGGCATCGACGCGCACCGGGTGGTGATGTTCCCCCACGAGCTGGCCACCCGCACGCGGCGGATGCTGATGAGCGGGCACGTGCAGTGGTCGATCGTCGCCGCTCCCAACGAGGGCTGGGCGCAGCAGGTGTTCGGCGAGCCCGACATGGACCGGCTCTGGGAGGCCGTGGGGGTGGCGATGCGCCTGGACAGCGACGACGTCGTCGCGGAGTGGCGACGGCACCGCGACCTGCTCGGCGCCCGGGCGCAGGCACTGACCGACCTGGGGCTCGAGGCGGTGCGCTACCGCGGCGGCGGCACCGACCTCACGGTGGGCCTGATCCCCGGCTGCGTGTGGACCGGCGGCGGGATGCGCACCGCGGCCGGGGTCGAGCACATGCCGAACCTGCCGACCGAGGAGGTCTTCACGAGCCCCGACCGGCACCGTGCGGATGGCGTCATGCGGACCACCCGGCCCCTGGTGATGCCCGACGCGGGCGTCCTGGTCGAGGACCTGGTCGTCACCTTCGAAGGCGGACGGATCGTCGACGCGCAGGCCTCCCGGGGCCTCGACGCCGTGCTGGCGCAGCTCGACAGCGACGAGGGCGCGCGCAGCCTCGGCGAGGTCTCGCTGGTGGAGGGTTCCTCGCGCGTCCGCGCGGCCGGGGTCACCTTCCACAACACCCTCTACGACGAGAACACCGGCTCGCACGTGGCCTGGGGCCAGGGCTTCCCGTTCGCCCTCGAGGGCGGTGCGTCGATGACGCCGGACGACCTGGCGAAGGCGGGGTTGAACTTCTCCAGCGCGCACACCGACGTGGTGATCGGCGGCCCGTCCGTGGAGGTGGACGGCCTGCGGGCCGACGGGACCGTCGTACCGCTGCTGCGTGATGACGCCTGGGCCCTGCCCGACGCCTGACGTCCCGGAGCGACAAACGGTCCCGGACCCCTTGCGGGGTCCGGGACCGCCCGAGCGATGTTCTTCGGTTCAGCCGATCAGCAGGGGTTCACCGCGTTGACGGTGAAGCCCTGACCCACCACTGCCGGATCGGTGACGAGCTGCAGCGACGCAGTCGCCGTGGGGATGCAGACCGAGTCGAACTCCCCGCGGGCCGTGCCGTTGTAGGTCTCCAGCAGGTTCCCGTTCGCGTCGCGGAGGTAGAGGTAGTCGTAGCCCGCCTCGAGGTCCAGCAGCGTGAAGTGGAACGAGAAGCCCGCGGACCCGTTGTCGAAGGTCCAGGTGCAGTCGCCCATGTTGCCGTAGGGGTGCGGCGACTCGATCGGCAGCGAGGCGGTGTCGTCGCCCACGCACGGCGGCGGGGGCGGCGTACCACCGGTGCAGCCCTTGTGCACGCCGACGGCGTCCCAGCCGGCGCCCACGGCCTTGGCGTCCTTCGGCGAGACCGCGGTGGTGGCGTTGCGGGCGTCGCAGAAGTTGGCGTACTCCGGGAGCGAGGTGAAGGCCGCGTAGTAGATCTGCGCGGTCTTGTCGAGACCGAGGGCCGGGACGCGGACGTTGCAGTCCTCGGTGTGCGTCGCTGCGCGGGTGGCCGTCGCGGTGCAGCCGGCGTTCTGGCCGCCGTTGACGGTCAGGTAGTAGGCGTGGTTCGCGATGCCGCTGTTGCTGTGCACGCCGCCGCTGTCCGCGGTGCCGGTGTACTTGTCGACGACGTGGTCCGGGTCACCGAACTCCGCCGGGTCGCCCATGTTGCGGAAGCCCGCGGTGGCCGGGTTCGAGGCGTTGATGACGTCCTCGCCGATCCGGAAGTCCGGGGTGGCGGCCGGGTCGAGACCGTTCTTCGCGGCGTAGAACTCGATGGTGTTGCCCATCATGTCGCTGAAGCCCTCGTTGAGCGCGCCGGACTCGTTCTCGTAGATCAGGTCCGAGGTGAAGTCCGTGACGCCGTGGGTCAGCTCGTGGCCGTCGACGTCCAGCCCACCCGACAGCGGCAGGCAGCCGCGGCCGTCACCGTCGCCGTAGGTCATGTAGGCGCCGTTCCAGAAGGCGTTGCAGTAGTTCCGGTCCCAGTGCACGACCGAGATGATCTTCATGCCGTTGCCGTCGATGCTGTTGCGCCCGAAGGTGTCGGCGAAGAAGTCGTCGACGACGTTGGCGTAGTAGTGCGCGTCCACGCCGGGGGCCTGGCTGGTGCCGGTCATCTTCTGGTTGTTGGTGTCCCAGAGGTCGTTGTCGTCGGTCATCACCGTGGCGCTCGTGGTGCCGTTGTTGGCGGTGTACGTCGTCTGCCGGCCGTCGGCGCTCTTGAGCTCGAAGAGGCCCGAGGTCGCGTTCTGGGAGGTCAGGATCGACTTGGTGTCGCCCTTCACGCCGGTGCCCTCACCATGCGCGAGCGCGTCGAACGCCTTCAGCGTCTTGCCGTTGCCGGCGTTGATCCAGCGCACGGGACGGGAGTCGTCACGGATGCTCTCGACCTGGAAGAACAGGCGGCCGTCCTTCGGGTCGATGCGCAGCTCGTTGCTCCACTGGCCGCGGGTGCCGATGCGGCTCTCCACCGCGTCGCGGGCGTCCTTCTTGCCGAGCTTCTTGGCGTTGCTGGGCTCGAGTCCCGGGAAGTAGGCGCCGATCACCGACTCCGTCGTACCGGCTGCGTCCTTGATGACCGTGACCTGGCCACCGAACACCGTGGCGTCGCCGACGAGCTGCTGGTAGCGGGTCTGGGTGCGACCACCGGGCAGAGCGTTCGTCCAGACACGCTCCACGTCCGTGGGCAGCTGGTAGGCCCGGGCCTCGTCGCCGCTGATGGCGAACGACCCCGAGTAGCTGGTGGCGGTGGTCTTGGCGTCCTGCGGCTGGGCGGTCGACGAGCTCGTGATGACGAGGGTCGAGGCGGCCAGGAGCGCGGACGCGGAGATCGCCATGAGTGAGCGATGACGCATGAAGGTCCCTCCAGGGTTCCGGAACGCCACCGGTCAGGCGGCGCAATGAACCCGGTGAGGCTAAGTCGCCACATGTCACGATTCGGCCAAAGGAGCCTTGCAGGGTTGTGCAATGCAAAGACCTGCAGAATGTCAGCCCTCGACCAGGTCGGTGGGCGCCCCGTGCACGGCCGGGATCTGGCCCATGCGCCCCTTCTGGAAGTCCTCGTAGGCCTGCATGACCTCGGCCTTCGTGTTCATCACGAACGGCCCGGCCCAGGCGACGGGCTCGCGGATCGGCCGGCCGCCGAGCACCAGCACCTCGAGGTTCGGCGACCGGCTCTCCTGGCGTTCGTCGGCAGCGACCGAGACGAAGTCGCCGCGCCCGAGCACGGCGAGCTGGCCGGCCCGGATCGGACGGCGCTCGACACCGACGCTCCCCTGCCCCGCGAGCACGTAGACGAGGCCGTTGAAGTCGACCTGCCACGGCAGCTCGAGGCGGGCGCCCGGGGCGAGGGTGGCGTGCACCATCGCCATCGGGGTGTGCGTGGAGCCGGGGCCGCGCCGGCCGCCGACGTCCCCGGCGATGATCCGGACCAGCACGCCGGCGTCGGAGGTCGTCACGAGGCCGAGCTCACCGGAGTGCAGGTCCTGGTAGCGCGGGGTGGCGAGCTTCTGCTCACGCGGCAGGTTCACCCACAGCTGCACGCCGTGGAACAGACCGCCCTTGGCGACCAGCCACTCCGGCGGCGCCTCGATGTGCAGCAGCCCGGAGCCGGCGGTCATCCACTGGGTGTCGCCGTTGGTGATCGAGCCGCCACCGCCGTGGCTGTCCTGGTGGTCCATGACGCCGTCGATGATGTAGGTCACGGTCTCGAAGCCCCGGTGCGGGTGCCACGGAGTGCCCTTCGGCTCGCCCGGGGCGTACTCCACCTCGCCCATCTGGTCCATGTGGATGAACGGGTCGAGGGCGCGCAGGTCGACCCCGGCGAAGGCACGTCGTACCGGGAAGCCCTCACCCTCGTAGCCGGCCGGGGCGGTGGTCACCCCCAGCACGGGGCGCACCACGTCACCGAGCCCGGGGCCGGCGAGGCGCGGCAGGACGGTCAGGTCGTCGACGGTGACAGCAGGCATGGGGGGTCCTTTCCCGGTGGTTCACCAGAGTAGTTGAATCCTAAACGTTCTACCACTGCCAACCATTCCCCCACCTCCCCGGTAGCGTGCTGTCGTGACTTCCCCACAGCTCTCGGACAAGTACGACGCGATCATCGTCGGCGGCGGCCACAACGGGCTGGTCGCCGCGACCTACCTCGCGCGCGCCGGACTGTCGACGCTCGTGCTCGAGCGGCTCGCCAAGACCGGCGGCGCGGCGATCAGCGCCAAACCGTTCCCCGGCATGCCGGCACGGCTGTCGCGGTACTCCTACCTGGTCAGCATGATGCCGCAGCAGATCATCGACGACCTGAGCCTCGGTCTCGAGCTCCGCTCGCGCAACACCGCTTCCTACACGCCGGTCGAGCGGCACGGGCGGCACGGCGGCCTGCTCGTCGAGCGGCCCGAGGGCCCCGCGACCGCTGACTCGTTCCGCGCCCTGACCGGCTCCGACCAGGAGTACGACGCCTGGAAGGCGTTCTACGGCGAGCTCACCGACTTCGCCGAGGCTGTCGCGCCGACCCTGCTCGAGCCACTGCGCACCGGCAAGGAGATGCGCGAGCTGGTCGCCCCCGAGACCTGGGACTACCTGGTCGAGAACCCGCTGGGCAGCGTGATCGAGAACCGCTTCGCCGACGACACCGTGCGCGGCGTGGTCGCGACCGACGCCCTGATCGGCACCTTCGCCGACATGAACGACGCGTCGCTGGTCCAGAACCGGTGCTTCCTCTACCACCTGGTCGGCAACGGCACCGGCGAGTGGCGCGTCCCCGTCGGCGGCATGGGCGCGGTCACCGACGCCCTCGCCGTCGCGGCGCGCAACGCGGGCGCCACGATCGTCACCGGCGCCGGGGTGAGCAAGATCGAGTCCGACGGCGCGACGGCCACCGTGACCTGGCACGACGGCGACAACAGCCACACCGCCACCTGCGACCACGTGCTGTCCAACGTCGCCCCCTGGGTGCTCCAGGTGCTGCTCGGGGAGGACGCCGGGGAGCGGCCGGAGGGCGCGCAGCTCAAGGTGAACCTGCTGCTCGAGCGGCTCCCCCGCCTCAAGTCAGGCGTGCCCGCCAGCAAGGCGTTCGCCGGCACCCTGCACGTCGCCGAGAACTACACCCAGCTCCAGGAGGCCTACCGCGAGGCGGAGGCCGGGAAGCTGCCGACCACGCAGCCCGGCGAGATCTACTGCCACTCGCTGGCCGACCCGTCGATCCTCGGGCCGTTGGCCGCCAAGGGGATGCACACGCTGACCTACTTCGGCGTGCACACGCCGGCGCGGCTGTTCGAGGGCAGCGTCGAGGCGCAGCGCGACGTCGCCGTGGGCCGTGCGCTCGACGCGATCAACGAGCACCTCGAGGAGCCGATCGAGTCGCTCGTCGCCCTCGACCGGCACGGCGACCCCTGCCTCGACGCGATGGCACCCCAGGACATCGACGAGGCGCTGGCGATGCCGGGCGGGCACATCTTCCACGGGGACCTGGCGTGGCCCTGGACACCGAACCGGGCCCGGCTCGACACCCCGGCGCACCGGTGGGGCGTGGCCACGGACATCGAGAACATCGTGCTCTGCGGCTCCGGCGCCCGCCGGGGCGGTGCGGTCAGCGGCATCGGCGGCCACAACGCGGCACAGGCGATCCTCGAGGCCCGCGCCGCCCGGTAGCGGCGTACCTGTTCACAGCAGAAAGGCACCTGTGCGCGAATGTCGCGCGCAGGTGCCTTTCGCTCCCCCTCAGACCGATGCGGGGTCGACCTGGACGATCGGATCGGTGGTCGGCTTCTCCGACCCACCGGCCGGCTCCACCGTGATGGCGACCTCGGTGCCGGGCTCGGGCATCCCCATGTGAGCACCCTTGCCGGGCTCCTCCAGCACGACGACCGGGATCGGCTCGCCCTCCACGACCGTCCACACCTGGTAGACGTGGTCCTTGTCGAGCGGCACGAGGTCGCGGGTGTCGACCGCCATCTCCCCCTCGCTCTGCGAGGTGGCCACGCGGAGCGGGCCGTGCGACGTCTCTACCTCGACGCTGCGCGCGTCCGAGGCGTCGAAGACCTGGCTGACCCCGGCCTCCAGCTGCGCGGCGTCGTCGCCCTGGATCTGGCCGATCCCGAAGACCGCGCCGGCGACGAGCACCACCGCGGCGGCGGCCGTCATCAGCTTCGGCTTCCAGCGCCGCGAACGGGCAGCCTCGATCGGGGTGACCTTCGGCGGCAGCTGGGGCGTGCGATCCGCTGCTTCGAGCACGCGCTCCTTGAGCTGCGGCGGCGGCACCAGGGCCTCGCTGGCACCCATCTGGGCGGCGGCGGCGCGGAGCTCGCGGACCTCCTCGCAGCAGGCGGCACAGGCGTCGAGGTGCGTCCGGAAGGCCGCTGCCTCCTCGGCACTCAGGGCGTCGATGGCATAGGCACCTGAAAGGGTGTGGAGCTCGGTGTTCATCGTGCCCCCTCCAGGCAGTCGCGGAGACGGATGAGTCCGTCCCTCATGCGGGTCTTGATCGTGGGAAGTGGCTTCTCCAGGAGAGTGGCCACCTCGTTGTAGGTGTATCCGTTGAAGTAGGCGAGCCGGACCGACTCGAGCTGCAGGTCGGTGAGCGTCTCCAGACACTCCCGGACCGCACCGTGCTCCTCGGCCTCGATGACGGCGTCGGCGGGCTCGTCGTGGCTGACCTCGTCCGGGGCGCCTTGCTGATCACTGCGCTTGGCGGCCTCGTTGCGTCGTACGGCATCCACCGCTCTTCGGTGCGCGATGGTCATCACCCAGGTCTTGCCCTTCCCGAGAGCACGGTCGAACCGTGCGGCCTTGCGCCAGACCTCGAGGAAGACCTCCTGCGTGACGTCCTCCGCTCTCGCCGGGTCGCGGACGACCCGTCGGGCCAGGCCGTAGACAGAGGCGGACAGCTCGTCGTACAGCTGGTCGAAGGCCTGCGCGTCGCCACGCGCGACCTTGGCCACGAGTACGTCGACGTCGACACCGCCCTGCGACGGCACGAGTCGCAGTCCGGGCTCTCCCGCCATGCCGGTCTCCTGTCGATCTGGTGAGCGTCCCCACCGGGACTCTGACCTTAGTTCGCCTCACGGGCCGGTCGGGATTGGTCGCACGTTTTGTCCCTTGACTTCTCGCGGAGCGGGCCTATATTTAACATACCCGTTAATTAGCAGAGTGGTTAAACACAATGACGACCGACCGACTGAGCGTGATCTTCTCCGCGCTGGCCGACCCGACCCGTCGGGCGATCCTGGCGCGGCTGAGCGAGAGCGACGCGACCGTCTCCGAGCTCGCGGAGCCGTTCTCGATCAGCCTGCCCGCGATCTCCCGGCACCTGAAGGTGCTCGAGAGCGCAGGCCTGATCTCACGCAGCCGGTCCGCGCAGTGGCGCTCGAGCAGCCTCGAGGCCGCGCCGCTCCGCGAGGCGACGGAGTGGATGGAGCGCTACCGGCAGTTCTGGGACGACAGCCTCGACCGGCTCGACGCCCACCTCAAGCGCGTGCAGCAGCAGAGCAACAACGACCCCGGCGGCCAGTCCGCCTCTCAGAAAGGAAAGAGCAATGGCTGAGCTTCACATCGAGCGCGTCTTCGACGCACCCCGCGAGCTGGTCTGGAAGGCGTTCACCGAGCCCGACGAGCTCGCCCAGTGGTTCGGGCCGGTCGGCTACTCGGTCCCCCGCGAGTCGGTCGAGATCGACCTGCGTGTCGGCGGCATCCAGAGGCTCACGATGGTGCCCGACAGCGACGAGTACCCCCCGGCCGGCACGTCGGAGGGCGTGTACGACGAGATCGTGGAGCACGAGCTGATCGTCGCCCACGAGGACTTCGAGGGCGAGATGGCCGAGCTCTTCGGTACGACGCGGATGACGCTGCGCCTCGAGTTCCACGACGAGGGCGGCAAGACCCGGTTGGTGATCCACCAGGGACCGTACAGCGACGACTTCGCCGGCAACGCCAAGGAAGGCTGGGAGAGCTCGTTCACCAAGCTGGACTCGCTCCTGGCCGACTGACGCCGCTCACGATGGCGCCGTGGGCCACGTCACCCCACCCGCCCCGGGACTCGATTTCATCCCGGGGCGGGTCCGCTGCTAAAGTTCCACTCGCTTCGCGCGCCATTAGCTCAATTGGCAGAGCAGCTGACTCTTAATCAGCGGGTTCGGGGTTCGAGTCCCTGATGGCGCACAAAACCCCAGGTCAGGCACCCTCACGGTGTCTGACCTTCTTCATTGGCCGATGAGTTCTCCGCTCAGTTGCTGGAGGACTCGATGCATCGGCAGTCGGCGCCAGGACCCACCAGGCCGGCCTAGCGGAGTGGCTCTCCGGCAGCTTCCCATCGCAGCCCCAGTGCATCCCACCAGGGGAACGGGCCCGCGACGACACCGATCTTCTGAAAGGCCCACACCGAGTCGAGCTCCGCCTCGAGCATCGGCTGCCGGTCGACCTCGAACAGGTCCGCTGCCGCAGCGGCAGCCTCAGGCCCAGCCACGTCCTGGTCGCGCGGGTCTCTCCCCTCGAAGTCCCGAAGGGCCCGCCTGACCTCACGCCGGCGATACGGGTCGGCGTTGAGGATGTAGCGCCGGTGCACCGTCCGGAGCGCACCGTCGTGGACCGCGAGGACGACCCACAAGGCTCCGTACTCGTCGTTGTCCTCGGCGACGGCGACGCGGCAGGTTCCCGCCGAGACGGCTATCCGCTCGATGAGGTCCAGCTGCTCGATGTCACGCAGGCCGGCGTTGACGCGCGTCCATCCCGAGTCCAGCCGCTCGCTCCGCGGGAACGCCTCACGGGCGTTCAGAACGGCGGCGATCTCGGTCAGATCACCCCCGGGCGCCACGTCGATGACGAGTGCGGTGCCAAACGTGCTCATGCGGTTCCCCCGAACATGAAGAGCTCAACGTGCGGTCTGATCATGCCAGCCACGATCGGCCGACAGCGGCGGAACGACGGACCCCAGGTCAGGCAGGTTCGTGTTCTGCCGCAGCATCGGGGCTGGGAACCACGTCGCGAGGCAGCAGTGCGGCGGCCACGAGCCCGACGATCCCGATGACCGCCAAGGTGATCATGGCGGCGGCGTACGCGCTGCTGGTGAGGCCGGCGACGAGGATGGTGCCGGCGATCGCCGTACCCAGGCAAGAGCCGAGGTTCGACACGCTGCGCGACAAGCCTGAGATCTCGCCCTGCTGGTCCTCCCTGAAGCTCGACTGGACGATGTTCACCGAGGGGGTCAGCATCCCGCCGAGACCGAAGCCGATCAGGAACAGGCCAGGAGCGAACGCCCACGCGCTCGGCGAGCCGCTCACGATCGCCAGCAGGACGCCGACCCCGCAGATCGTGATGACGAAGCCCGCCATGATCAGGGTCCGCTGGGCACGCCGTTTCGCAAAGCGTTCCGCGCCCAACGAGGACAGCAGCAGCCCGACCGTGGCTGCCGTGAAGATCACGCCGGTCTCGATCGCGTCGTAGCCGCGCACGACCTGCAGGTACGCCGCGACCACGAACGACACACCCAGCAGCATCAGCCACTGGACGTTCTGGGTGATCAGGCCCAGGTTGGACGTCCGGTTCCGGAACAGGCTCGTCGACAGCAGCGGCTCCTCCCCCGCCCGTTCCTTCGCACGCACCGACAGGAAGAACCAGAACAGCACGAGGCCACCGGCGACGAGCAGCCCGACCATGAGCCAGCCGTTGTCGTCGGCGGCGAGGATGCCCATGACGACAAGCACGAGCCCGACCGCCGACAGCACGGCTCCGCCGGTGTCGAACGGCCGCGTCGGGTCCGGCGGCAGGGGGTCCTCGATGCGGCGGCTCAGCAGCACGATCAACGCGATGATGAGCGCCTGGAAGACGAAGGCGGCCCGCCAGCTGATCGCGGAGGTGATCAGACCACCGATCAGCGGACCTGCCGCGGCACCGATACCTCCGGCCGCGCTGATGGCGCCGAACGCCCGGGCGCGGGAGGTGACCTCGGTGAACAGCATCGTCGTGAGGATGTAGACGGGTGGGATGAGCAGCGCCGTGCCGACACCCTCGAGGATCGAGTTCCCGATGATGAGGACCCCCAGACCGGGCGAGATCGCACTCAGGAGTGCTCCGACGCCGTACACCGTCAGGCCGATGGTGAAGCACCGTTTCCGGCCGTACTTGTCGGTCAGCTTCCCGCCCGGGATCATCAGCGCCGCCATCACCAGCAAGAAGATCGTGATCGCCGTCTGCACCCCCTGAACAGTGGTGTCGAGGTCCTCGCTGATGTCGTTGATCATCACGTTCATGTTGGAGCCGGCGAAGCTGCAGATGAACTGCGCGAGCGCAAGGGGCACGAGCACCTTCCGCAGAGCGCTCGACGGCGGTCCGGACACGCCACTCTCGGTCAACTCTGCACACCTCGCTTCCGTGCGAATCGCTCCGTCACCCCGTGTGCGCTGCACCTCGCACCGTGTCAGCCGACCGGGCCGCGCGACATCACCCTCCGTGCATGATGCGGGCCGTCCGCGATAAACGAAGGCTGGGGCTGCGTGCCCCTTCGCGGGGCAGGCGACGCCAATGTCCAGCGAAAGGTCTCGCCATGTCCGACTACCCGCTCATCGCCGACCACGGCCTCATCGGTGACCTCCAGACCTCGGCGCTCGTCGCCACGGACGGCTCCATCGACTGGTTCTGCGCTCCGCGGTTCGACTCGCCGAGCATCTTCGGAGCGCTCCTCGACCACGATCGCGGTGGTCACTTCCGGGTACGTCCGACCGTGGGGGCGTTCACCACCAAGCAGCTCTACTTCCCGGACACCGCGGCCCTCGTCACGCGCTTCATGACCGAGGCCGGTGTCGGCGAGGTCGTCGACTTCATGCCCGTCGCCGGCGCGATCGCCACGAGCCGGCACCGGCTCGTCCGGATGGTCCGGTGTGTCCGGGGCGAGATGAAGTTCGCCGTCGACGTCGCTCCCCGGTTCGACTACGGACGTGAGCCCCACCAGACCCATCTGACCGACGACGGTGCGGTCTTCGAAGGCGTGGCTGGTACGTCGATGGTGGTCAGCCTCGTTCGTGAGCCGGACGACGAGCGCCTGGCCCAGATACGAGTGGACGAGGACGGCGACCTGCACGCCGAGGTCACCCTCCGTGCCGGACAGATGCGCGGCCTGGTGCTGGAGACCGGGACGGCCGGACCGGTCCGTCAGGTGCGCGTGGCCGAGGCGTGGCGGCTCTTCGACGAGACGGTCGACTTCTGGGAGTCCTGGATCGGCCAGTCGACGTACTCCGGACGGTGGCGGGAGGAGCTGGACCGCTCCGCGATCACGCTCAAGCTGATGACCTATGCGCCGAGCGGCGGGCTGGTGGCCGCACCGACCGCCGGGCTGCCGGAGCAGATCGGCGGCGAGCGCAACTGGGACTACCGCTACACCTGGGTGCGGGACGCCTCGTTCTCCGTGTACGCGCTGCTCGGCATGGGATTCAAGGACGAGGCCGCCGCGCTCGGGCGCTGGATGTGCGACCGCATCGACGAGCAGGCCGGCGGAGAGAGCGGCCCGCTCAACATCATGTACCGCATCGACGGCTCCAGCGACCTGACCGAGGAGACCCTGCCGCACTGGGAGGGCTACCGCGGGTCGGCGCCGGTCCGGATCGGCAACGGCGCCGCGGACCAGCTGCAGCTCGACATCTACGGCGAGGCCATCGACAGCGTCTACTTCGCCGACCAGCACGGGCTCTACATGGGTCACGACGGCTGGCAGCGGGTCTGCGACCTGCTCGACTGGGTCGCCGAGAACTGGGACCAGCCGGAGGAGGGGATCTGGGAGACCCGGGGCGGCCGCCAGGACTTCACCTACGGCCGGCTGATGAACTGGGTCGCGTTGGACCGCGGGATCCGGCTGGCGACGAGCCACGGCCGACCCGCTCCCCTGGACCGCTGGCGTGCCGAGCGCGATGCGATCTACAACCAGGTCATGGACCGGGGCTGGAGCCCCACCCGCCAGGCCTTCCGGCAGCACTACGACACCGAGGTCCTGGACGCCTCGCTGCTGCGGATGTCCACGGTCGGCTTCATCACCCCCACCGACCCGAGGTGGATCTCGACGCTGAAGGCGATGGACGGGGAGCTCGTCACCGACAGCCTGGTCTACCGCTACGACCCCGCCGCCTCACCCGACGGGCTGCGCGGATCCGAGGGGACGTTCTCGCTGTGCACCTTCGACTACGTCACGTCGCTGGCCCAGGCCGGCCAGCTCGACAAGGCACGCGTCACGTTCGCGAAGATGCTGACCTACGCCAACCACCTCGGCCTCTACTCCGAGGAGATCGCTCTCACCGGCGAGCAGATCGGCAACTTCCCCCAGGCGTTCACCCACCTGTCCCTCATCCACGCGGCCATCACGCTGGACCGGCAGCTCGACCTCAACCCACCGGCGGCGTCGAAGCGACAACCGGTCATCCCCACGCAGCGGCCAGCCACCGCACAGGAAACGCAGGCTGCGGAGCCGACCCCGGCCGGGGCGTAGCCGAACGAGGTGGTGACCCTCTTCCTGTGCGGCGACGTGATGCTGGGCCGCGGCGTCGACCAGGTCCTTGGCCATCCGGGCGACCCCACACTCCTGGAGAGCTACCTCCACGACGCCCGCGACTACGTCCGGCTGGCGGAGGCCGTCAATGGCCCGGTGCCGGCCCCGGTCGACCCGGACTGGGTCTGGGGCGACGTCCTCGCGGTCCTCCATGAGGCAGACGTCGACGCGCGGATCGTCAACCTGGAGACCAGCGTCACGACGAGTGACGACTTCGCCGCGAACAAGGCGGTGTGCTACCGGATGAACCCCACGAACCTGCCCACGCTCGCCGCGCTGCGTCCCGACGTGTCCACGCTGGCGAACAACCACGTCCTGGACTTCGGGGCCGCCGGCCTGGCGGAGACCCTCGACTCGCTCACGGCCGTCGGGCTGCGGACGGCCGGTGCAGGCCTCGACAGCGAAGCTGCCCGACGCCCGGCAGTGGTGCCGGTCGAGGACGGACGGGTCGTCGTGGTCGCCATCGGTACGCCGTCCAGCGGGATCCCGCCTGGTTGGGCCGCGACGGAGGACCGTCCTGGCGTGGACCTCCTACCCCGGCTCTCCGACTCGGCTGCCGACGACGTGCTCGCCCGCGTCGACGGGGTGCGGCAGCCGGGCGACGTCGTTGTGGTCTCCGTGCACTGGGGCGGCAACTGGGGCTACGAGGTCCCCGACGAGCACGTGCGCTTCGCGCACCGGCTGGTCGACGGCGGCGTCGACGTGGTTCACGGACACTCGTCGCACCACCCGCGTCCGGTCGAGCTGTACCGGGGCCGGGTGGTGCTCTACGGCTGCGGCGACTTCGTCGACGACTACGAGGGCATCGGCAGCCACCGGGAGTTCCGCGACGAGCTGCGGCTCGCCTACCTCGTCGCGGTGCCCCCGGATCGCGTCGCGCCTGCCGCGCTGCGCATGGTGCCGTTCCGCTCCCGGCGGCTGCGGCTCGTGCACGCCTCGGGCAGCGACGCCGAGTGGCTGAGGAAGACGCTCGACCGGATCAGCCGCCCGTTCGGCCACGGAGTTGCACTCGCGCCGGACCGGACGTTGGTGCTCGACCCTCCGGGCGAGTGAGAGGTCATTCGCTCGGCGAGGCGCTGGGGGGCGGGGTCGTCGGGCTCGGAGTGGCGCTCTGCGTCGCCGTCGGGCTTCCGGTCGGAGTCGGTGTCGTCGTACCTGTGCTGGACTCCGTCTGCGTCGGCGACACCTCCGTCGGCGACACCACAGGCGACGACACCTCGGTCGACGGCGCCTCGGAGGGCGACGGCGTCGGCGAGGGCTTCGGTTTCCGCTCGTCTCCGCCGCCCATGCCGGGCACGGAGGTGCGCGGACCGTCCTTGTCGCTGCCGCCGGTGTAGCTCGACACGGCGCGGCCGCTGATCAGCTCGAACGCCACGATCGCGACCATGGCTATGACGAACACCGCCCCCGCGGCCAGCAGCAGCCGCCGCCAGGGCAGGTCCCGCACCGCCTCGCGCCAGGCCGACGGGGCCGTCGGCTCCTCTGCGGCGTCGAGCCCGAGTTCTGCCCGCTGCAGGTCGTGCTCGGCCTCGTCGAGCCGTTCCTCGGCTCGAGGTGTCTCCAGCGCGAGGTCGGTGGCAGCCTCACCCACGTCGACGCGCGCGCGACGCACCTGCGACCGGGCGGCCGCAGCAGCCGCGACCCGGTCCCGGCTCACGGCGAGGTAGTGCGAGTAGACCGCGCCGCCCACCGTGGCAGCCACGCTGCCGATCGCAGCACCGATGACCGTGCCGGCGACCCCGACCGTGGAGAGCAGCACCGCCGAGGACACCGCGGCGAGGGCACCGGCCATCGCCTGCACCCAGCTGATCTCGAGCCTGCGCTTCTCCTCGCTCACTCCCTCCAGTGTCCGGTGTCCCACGCGGCAGCGACAGGCCCAGGACACGGACTAGAGTCCTGACATCCACCAGAGGGGGAAAGACATGTCGGGTTGGGCAGTTCTCGCGATCGTCGCGGCCGTGGCGGCCGCCCTCTTCGCGCTGGCCTGGTGGCACAGCGGTCGGAAGGGACCGACGTCGCTCCCTGGGATGAGCGAGACCGAGAAGGACTACCTTTCTCGCGGCACCTGGCGCGGCGGTCAGCTCTAGGTCCAATCGACCCGTGCGGTTCCGAGCGCCGCGAGAATGAGCCATGCCCACCGCCGCTGAGTACGCCGATGACCTGGTCATCTCGGTGCGCGACGACCCGGCCGGACGGTTGGCGTTGATGCGGTCCCTCTATGAGGCGGAACCCGGGCGGCCCGAGCTGCACCTGCCGTACCGAAGGGCGGCGCTCGGGTTCATGGGTTGGCAGCTGCGTCGCGGACTGCTCAACCCGGTGGACGGTGACGCGCCCGGCAGTCCGTGGTGGCGGGCCGTCAACGAGCGGCTGCTGCGGGACACGGCAGAGGCGCGCGGCCACGTGCTCGGCCTGAGCGGCCCGTTGTCATCCTGGAGCGCGACCTGCTGCGCGGAGTTCGCCCAACAGCCGTCGACCAGGACGTGGTACCGCGCTCACAACGCGAGCATCGTGGCGGCGTACCTCGACCACCGCGGGCTGGCCGACTCCGAGACGCACCCCGAGCGCTTCTTCCTCAACCTCATCCTGGTCCGGGTCCTCTTCGCGCACGCTCTCGTCGCCGCGCCCCGGCTGGCGCTGAGCCGGCTGTGGCCGGCCGGGCCCGTCCTGGGCGACCCGCGACTCACGATCACGGGGATCTTCGTCTCGCTCTCGCGGGTGATGCCCGACCGGTACCCGTTGACCAGGGACCTCCAGTGGTACGTCGACAACGAGCACGGGTTCGGGCGGGTCCTGGACGTAGGGATCATCCAGCCACGATTCGCGCTGCTCTACGCGTGGTCCGCCGCCGAGCTCTCGATCCCGGAGCTCGCCACCCTGGTCCAGGACGGCGTGCCCGCCTACGCGTGGGACACCGCCGACGTGCAGCCGTGGAACCCGGCGGCAGGCAGGTTGGCGCGGGCGGCCCGCAGGGTGGTCCCCGCGCCAGGACGTCGAGGTTAGGCGGACGGAGTCGCGGTGGACCGTCCCCGGTCGACCCATGCCTTGCGCGCGAGGATGAAACCGATCCAGGCCAGCCCGGTCACCCAGAGGGCCACCACCAGCAGGAACACCAGGTCCCCTGCAACCAGGCGGGACTCCCCCGCCTCGGGGGTGGGCGCGATCGCGGCGGTCATCGCCACCACGATCGCGGCAATCGCCGCCCACCACCACGGCTTCCGAAGCAGGGCAACAGCACCACCCAGGAGCTGGGGCAAGACCACGACGGCCAGCAGGAGGAACAGCTCGGCCATGTCCATCCTTGGACGGTACTCCCGGGATTCACCCGGGATCGACCGATCCGGGATTCCGATCGAAGCGCGCCGAGATCTCAGTCGCTGAGCACGTCGACCCGGTACGTCGGCTGCACCGGGATCGGGTCCATCAACGCGTCCCACGGCACCTCGGCCCGCAGAGCGCCCTGCTCGACGTACGTCGGACGCAGCCCGTCCTGATAGAGCCGGCTCATCTGGCCGAGCTGCTCGACCTGCTCGCACAGCGCTTCGAGCACCGAGCGCAGCTGGACCTGCGCGACCTGGGTGAACCGGCGGGCGTACTCGACCTCCGGGGCAGCCGCGCTGACGTACGCCGTGACGTTGCGTGCACTGGCCTGCGCGGCCTCACGCGCCGCCGCATCGGCCGCCCGGTGAGCCGCCTCCAGGATCTCGCGCTGCTGGTGCCGGGCCGACGCGAGCAGGTCGCGTGCATGCACGACGGCCTCCTCGACGAGCTGGTCGGCGACCTGCTGTGCCTGGCTCATGACGAGCGCGGCCCGCGGACTGTCCGCCTCCACGGCCAGAGCCGGACGTGCGCAGGTCTCCGCGCGGAGCCGTTGGACCTCGGCGAGCAGGTCGGCCCGCTCGCGCTCCATCGACTGGACCTGGTCGGCCAGCAGGTAGAGGTACTCGCGCACCTCGTCCTCGTCGATGCCGCGCATGCGGTGCGAGAACGTCTCGCCGCGGATCGCGGCCGGAGAGCGGTAGTAGGGGAAGTCGTGCTCGGGTTCCTGGATCACGAAGACCCACCCCGCGTTCCCGATCCCCCTGAGAAGTGCTGCTGTTCAGCCATGTTGAGTCCCTCCGACTCACAACGGCCCCCGAAGATGCGAATTTTGTAGCAGTCCGAAGCGGTGTGACGCAATCGTCTGGAATGGCCTGAGCGTGAGGGACAGCTGTTCGCTCTAGACCGGAAAGGCGATGGCGTGTGAGGCCCGTAATGCCCGGGTATGAGACCCGGTTGTCAGCACCTCGGGAGGCCTCCATGACGACAGAGATCCACCGCGACGATGCGGTTCGCGAACATGACGACACGGTGTACCAGCCGGCCGTCCGGACCGAGGGGTCGTCGTACGACGCCCGCCGGGACGTCGGCGACGACCTCACCGACGAGGACAGGCAGCGCCAGCACTTCGGCGGACTCAACTGGGGCGCAGGCTTCTTCGGCTGGCTGGTCACCGTCGCGGTGAGCATGCTGCTGCTCGGCATCGCGGGAGCGGCCACGATGCTGCTCGGTGTCGCCGGGGACGTGGTCACCACCGCCACGGAGGGCGGCACGGTCACCGTGGGGATCGTCGTGCTGGCGGTCGTGCTCGGCGTGCTCATCGTGGCGCACTACGCCGGCGGCTACGTCGCCGGCCGGATGTCCCGCTTCGACGGGGCCAGGCAGGGCATCGGTGTCTGGGCCACCGGCCTGATCCTGTCCGGCGCCGTTGTCGTCCTGGCCCTCCTGCTCGCACCGCAGGTCAGCATCGCCGACCGGTTCGACCCGCCGACGCTGCAGCCCGCGGCCGGCCTCCCGCTCATCGGTGTCGCGGCGGCCGCGGCCCTCGGGGCCCTGCTCGCCGCAGTGGCGGGCGGAGTCGTGGGCTGCCGCTACCACCGCAAGGTCGACAACGCCGCCGTCGTGTGAGCGTCGCCCGGGCCGGTCAGAAGACGAGCCCGTGCTGCTCGACCAGCGCCTTGGTGGCCTCCATGTCAGCCGAGCAGCCGTAGGGACCCACCACCCGCTCCAGCTCCGCGGGGCTCGGCTCCTCGGTCAGCCGGTCGAGCCAGCGGAACATCTCCTCGAGGCCGCCCGGCGAGATGATCTCCAGCAACCGGGCAGGCGTGTCGCCCGCGTTCCAGAACGTGTGCCACTCCTCGCGCGGCTTGAACACCAGGTCGCCGGGCCGCGCGACCACGTCCTGGTCCCCGAACCTCGCACCGACCGTTCCCTCGAGGATGAAGCTGAACTCGTCCTCGCGACTGTGCTTGTGCAGGGGCGCCGCCAGCACCCTCGGTGGCAGCCGGTGCTCGACCAGCGAGAAGCCGCCGCCCCAGTCGCGACTGTTGATCAGGAAGCGGTCACCGCACGCCCGATCGGGTTCGTACAGCTCGCCGTCCTCAGGTCCCAGGATTCGATCGTCGACCACGATCCCACGATGGACCCGCCGGCATGGCTCGGCAAGGGACGGTCAGCGTCCCCGGTGGCACGTCGGCCGCCGTCGCGTCACCGCGAGGTGTGGCTGCGCGCCCGCCGCGTCATGTCGCGGAAGAAGTTCCCGACCCCTGAGCAGCAGCGGGCGAGGGCGCTCATGTGGCGCCGCTCAGCCTCGTTCCTCAGGTCGGCCTGGTGCTCCTCAGCCAGCTGGCGCTGGACGTCGTACATCCTGATCTCCCCTCATGCCGTGGGCGAACCACGCCGGCGAGTGCCCACGATCGCCCACCGTCAGCGTCTCGCCACCGGGGAGCCGGCCCCAGTGACGAAGGGCCCGTCCCGGGAGTCTTCGGTCCTGGTCAGTCGCCCGCCCAGAACCCTCGCGACCCGAACCAGTCGCGGTATCCGGGCACGGAGCCGGACCCGCCGAAGCTGTCCCGCGCGCCGAGGTAGCTGCCCACCACGGCGGACCCGAGGTCGTCGAGCTCGGGCGCGACCACCCGGCCGTCGACCCGCTTCGCCATCTGGGCGATGAAGCGGGCCAGTCCCGGGTCCTCGCCCAGCCGGAAGAACGTGGTCTGCGCACCGAGCCGCCCGGCGGCGTCGAGCTCGCGGATGCTGTAGGCCAGCGTGAGCGGGTGTGGTGGGTAGGAGAAGTAGACCTCGCCGTCCGGCTCGAGGTGCGACGTGGGCTCCCCGTCGGTCACGATCAGCAGCACCGGCTGCGCGTTCGGGTGCTTGCGGAAGTGCCGGTTCGCCAGCAGCAGGGCGTGGTGCAGGTTGGTGCCCTTGTCCCACTTGGCGTCGAGCGCGGTCAGCTGCTCGATCTCCATCACCTGGGCGTGCCGGCCGAAGCCGACCAGCTGGAGGTGGTCGCCGCGGAACCGGCTGCGGATCAGCGTGTGCAGCGCGAGCGCGGTGCGCTTCATCGGCACCCATCGTCCGTCCATCGCCATCGAGAACGACGTGTCCACCAGCAGCGCGACGGCGGCCTGGGTGCGTGCCTCGGTCTCGGTGACCTCGACGTCGCGGATGTCGAGGCGTACGCCGTCGCGGGGATCACCGCCCTCCGACACCGTCCGGACGACCGCGTTGGTGACCGTCCGGGTGACGTCCCACGGCTCGGTGCTCCCGAACGTCCACTCCCGGGTGGCGCCGCTGCGCTCACCGGCGGCCCCGGCCGTCCGGGTGTCCCGCGCTCCCTGCCGGCCCGACAGCTTCGTCGCCACGTCCCGCAGGAGGGCCCTGCCCAGCTGGCGCATCGCCTTGGGCGAGAGCTTCAGCTGACCGTCGGCGCTGCGCCGGAGGTAGCCGCTGTCGCGCAGCGCGCGCTCGAGCTCGGTCAGGGTGCGCGCGTCCACGGCCGCCTCGTCGCCCAGCTGGCGGGCCAGCTTGTCGACGTCCACGTCGTCCATCCGGGCGCCGTCGTAGGACTGGGACAGCTGTTCCGCCAGGTCGTCGAGGTCCGCGAGGTCCTGCAGGACTCCGGTGCCGTCGCCGAGCCCGAGTCCCTGCTCGCCGTCGAACTGCTCGGACCCGCCCCAGTCCTCCCCCGGCCGGAGCGCCTGCAGGTTCGCGTCCATCCGGGACAGCGACTCCATGAGCTGCGGCGACCCGAACGCCTGTGCCGCCAGGGCATCGAGCTCGTCGCGTTGCTCCTGGGTCATCGAGTTGCGCATCCGTTGCGCGGCGGCGGCCCGGGCGGCCAGCGCGTCGAGCAGCTCCTCGACGTCCTTCGGACGCTCGGGGAAGAAGTCGCCGTGCCGGTCCATGAACTGCTCGAACTGCTCGGTGGTGTCCTCCCCGCGTGCGTGTGCCTCCAGCAGGTCGTTGAGGTCCGAAAGCATCGCGTTCACCGCGGCCCGGTCCTCGTCGGTTGCGTTCTGCAGCGCACGCTTCATGCCGTCGAACCGCTGGTCGAGCATCTCCCGCCCGAGCAGGTCCTTGATCTGCTCGTAGTCCTGCCGGGCCGCCGGGCTGCGCCACTGGTAGTCACTCAGCTCGGACACGGCGGCCGCCGTCGAGGGCGGCAGGTTGCCGATCCGCATCTCCGCGAAGCGGGCGTCGTCGTCGAGGTCGCGGGCGAGCTGCTTGCGCTCCTCGAGCACGGCGTGGTCGAGGAGCTCACGCACCTCCTGCAGGGTGCCGTCGAGGTTGTGCCGTTGCAGCAGCTCCCGGCGACGCTGCGCCACCCGCGCGGCGAGGTCGTCGAGCCCGCGGCTGTCGCTGCCGCCGCGGCGGAGGAACTCCCGCATGGCGCGCTCCGGGGAGTACCCCGCCATCACGTCCTCGCCGATCGCGTCCAGTGCCTCGGCGAGGTCGACGGGAGGCGCGAGCGGGTCCGGGCCGTCGACGTAGCGGCCGTAGCGGGAGCGCGCGCCCCTGGTCACCCGTAGACCGTCTCTGCTCCGTCGGTGTCCTTGCTGACCTTGCGCGCCAGGAACAGACCCTCCAGCGCGAGCTCGATCGCACTGGCCCGCTCGCCGTCGTTGCCGGCCCCCAACCGGTCCATGACCGCGTCGTACAGCTCCGACTCCCCCAGCACCGGCAACCCGGACAGGAAGTCGAGCGCCGTCACCTGCGGCCCGGTGACCACCGCGGCGCCGGACTCGAACGCCTGCACCAGCAGGGCGAGGTCGACCCCGGCCAGCCGGTGCCGCACCGTGTCGGCGGTGGCGGTCCGCAGCAGGTGGTCGAGGATCTGCCGCTCGCGGCCCTCCTCGCCGGTCTCGAACTCCACCTTGCCGCCGAGCACGTCGACGGCGGTCTCGAGGTCGACGACCCGGGCGACGGCGTCCGGCTCGCCCGACACGGTGGCCCGGTGCAGGGCCGATGCGGCGATGGTCTCCGCGCCGGCGATCGAGAAGCGGGCCGAGACGCCCGATCGCTGGTCGACCGACGAGGAGGCGCGGAGCCCGCGACTGAACCGGGCCAGGATCTCCAGCAGGTAGTCCGGCACCGTGGCGACCAGGTGCGCCTCCTGACGGATGACCGCGACCTCGTCCTCGAGCTCGATCGGGTAGTGCGTGCGGATCTCCGCGCCGAACCGGTCCTTGAGCGGCGTGATGATCCGGCCACGGTTGGTGTAGTCCTCGGGGTTCGCGGTGGCCACCACCAGCACGTCGAGCGGCAGCCGCAGCACGTAGCCGCGGACCTGGATGTCCCGCTCCTCCATCACGTTGAGCATCGCGACCTGGATCCGCTCGGCGAGGTCGGGCAGCTCGTTGATCGCCACGATGCCGCGGTGCGAGCGCGGGATCAGGCCGAAGTGGATCGTCTCGGGGTCGCCCAGGCTGCGGCCCTCGGCGACCTTCATCGGGTCCACGTCGCCGATCAGGTCGGCGACGCTCGTGTCCGGGGTGGCCAGCTTCTCGGCGTACCGCTCGTCCCGGTGCCGCCAGGCCACCGGCAGCTCGTCGCCCAGCTCGGCGGCACGCCGCTGCGACAGGTGGGTGATCGGCTGGTAGGGGTGCTCGCCGAGCTCGGACCCCGCGATCACCGGGGTCCACTCGTCGAGGAGGCCGACCAGGGTGCGCAGGATGCGGGTCTTGCCCTGCCCGCGCTCCCCGAGGAGTACGACGTCGTGCCCGGCCAGCAGCGCCCGCTCGAGCTGCGGGATGACGGTCGTCTCGAAGCCGTAGAGGCCGGGCCAGGGGTCGCGCCCCTCGGCCAGCGCGGCCTGCAGGTTGTCGCGGATCTCCTGGCGCAGCGGTTTCAGCACGTGGCCGGAGGCGCGGAGCTCGCCGACCGTGGAGGCGGAGGGAGTCACGCATCTCACGCTATCCCCGCTCCACAAGCCCCCGCGCCTCCTCCTCGGCGGCGGCGGCGACCCGGCGTCGCAGCGCAGCTTTGTCGTCCGCGTCGAGCCAGCACGCGTCGACGCCGTCGAGCGCGATCGTCACCATCTCCGGCCAGCCCCAGCCGAAGGCCTCGGCGACGGCGCGGTACTCCTGACCGAGGTCGAGGTCGATGAAGGCCGGATCATCGGTGTTCAGAGTGGCCAGGAGACCCGCCTCGCGCATCTGCGGGTAGCAGTGGTCCTCGAGGCGTTCGTAGGCGTTCGCGATCAGGACGTTGGACGTCGGACACACCGTGAGCGGGACCCGCACGTCCGCGACCCGAGCCACCAGCTCGGGGTCCTCCATGATCGACAGCCCGTGGTCGATCCGCTCGACACCCAGGACGTCGAGGCAGGCTGCGATGGCCGAGGCCGGTGAGTTCTCCCCTTGGTGGGCGGTGAGGCGGAAACCGGCGGCACGGGCCGCGTCGTACGCCGGCCGGAACGACACCGGGTCGATCCCCAGCTCCGTGGAGTCCATGCCCACGCCGATGACCCGCTCGATGCCCGGGGAAGCCGTCCTCCGCAGCTGAGCGAGCTGCTCCACCATTGCGAGGCCGGCGGACGGCCCGAACGCCCGGTCCATGTCGGCGATCAGCAGGCAGCGTGCCCCGGTCTCGGCCTCCGCGGCGGCGAGCCCCTCGCCCAGGCCGGCGACGATGTCTCCCAGCGCCTGGCCGCTGTCCAGGTGCCTGGCCGGCGTGAAGAACGACTCCCGGTGGACCACGCCGTGCGCGGCAGCTTCGACCAGGCTCTCGTAGGCCAGCCGGGCCCAGTCCTCGCGGCGGGCGAGGGCTGACTGCGCCAACCAGAAGACGCTGAGGAATCCGTCCAGCGAGTCGTAATGGAACAGCTCGGCCGGGTCCGCGGTCGGCAGCGGGACGCCATTGCGCCGGGCGAGGGCAACCAGGGTCTCGCTGCTCATCGTGCCCTCGATGTGGCAGTGCAGCTCGACCTTCGGCAACCGTTGCAGCGCGGCGGCGAGCCTGGCCATTCCCCGATCATGCCACCGTCCTGCGATCCTTGAGCTGTCCTGCCCTCGACCTCCTGGAGACCACGTGACCGCCCCGACGACGCCCCGCTGGCGGCGGACCGTCGGGCCCTTCCTCCCGGTCCTGGCCCGGACGGCCCTGCTGGCCGTGTTGTGCAACCTCGCGCTCGAGCTCACCCAGCTGACCGGGATCGACGGCCACCCGTGGAAGTTCAAGACCCCGGCGTTCGTGCAGATGTTCCTGCTCGGGTCCTTGGTCGTCTGGATGCTGGTCGGTCTGGTGCACGCGGTGGTCGGCCGGCTGTGGGCGACCACGGCCCTGATGGCGACCGCCACGGCTGTGGTGGCAGTCGCGCAGCACGAGAAGGTGCGGCTGCTGCGCGAGCCCGTCTACCCGAGCGACTGGGAGTTCCTCGGCAACATCGGGTTCCTCGCCGACATGGTCGGGCCCAGGGTCGTCGTACTGCTCGTCACCGCCGTCCTGGTGATGGCCGTCGCTGCCTTCGCAGCGGCCCGGGTCCTGGGCCGGCGCTTCGTCGGCACGCGGCACCCGGCGGCGCGCTCGCCCTGGTGGTCGCGCGCAGCCCTGCGTGCGACGACGGCCGCCGTGTGCTTGCTGGGGATCAGCTACCTCGGCGGCTTCAACTCCCCCGGCAACGCGGCCCGCGAGACCTACGACGCGCTGGGTGCCGAGTGGCGGCCCTACAGCCAGCAGCGCAACTACCTCGGCAACGGCTTCGTCGGCGGCTTCCTCTACAACCTCTCGGTGCCCGAGATGGCGGAGCCGGACGGCTACGGCGCGGCCGCGATGGAGCGGGTCACCGCGCGGTACGAGAAGGCCGCCGCCCGTCTCAACCGCACGCGCGACGCCCGCGCGCTCGAGGACGTCAACGTGGTGATGGTGCTCAGCGAGTCCTTCAGCGACCCCACCGCGCTCGAGGGCGTGCACCTCGACGAGGACCCGATCCCCTTCACCCGCAGGCTGATGGGGTCCACGACCTCCGGCCGGATGCTCGCGCAGGCCATCGGCGGCGGCACCGCCAACATGGAGTTCGAGGCCCTGACCGGGATGTCGATGTCGCAGCTCCCGCCGCAGCTGCGGGTGCCCTACCAGCGGCTCATCCCGGAGCGCACGACGTTCCCGTCGGCCGTCGACTGGTTCCGGCAGCACGGCCACCGCGCCGTCGCGATCCACCCCTACACGACGGAGATGTACCGCCGCCGCGACGTCTACCGCGTCCTCGGGTTCGACGACTTCGTGCACGACAGCACCATGCGGGACACGACGGTGAGCGGACACGGCGGCTTCATCTCCGACACGGCGGCGTTCGACGAGCTGACGCAGCGCCTCGACGAGTCACCCGAGCCGCTGTTCGTGAACCTGGTGACGATGCAGAACCACATGCCCTTCAAGGGCAGGTACGACGACCCCGCGCACGTCACCGGCCCCGACGGCGAGCCGATGGACGAGACCGGCCACTACGTCCGCGGCCTGTCCCACACCGATGACGCGCTGAGGGACCTCATCGCCGACCTCGGCCGGTCCGACGAGAAGACGGTCGTGCTGCTCTACGGCGACCACCTGCCCTCGACGTACCCGGACTCCGTCCACGCGGCGAACGACAAACGGACCATGCGTGAGACCCCGTTCTTCGTGTGGGCCAACTACGGCACCGGAATCGGTCACCAGCCCACCACGAGCCCGATCCACTTCATGGACCTGCTGCTCGAGCGGGCGGGCGCGGCCGTGCCGCCGTACTACGCACTGCTGCACGAGCTGCGCCAGGAGGTCCCCGCCATCGACAGCGGAATGCTCGTCGACGGCGAGGACCGGCTGGTCACATCCTCCGCGCTCTCCCACCGGGCGCGGAGGCTGCTGCGCGACTACCGGCTCGTCCAGTACGACCTGGCGGCCGGCAGCCGTTACAGCGAGGACGCGATGTTCCGCACGCCTACGGGTTGAGGCAGTCCGGGATCGAGTCGGAGGGACCGTTCGGCGAGGCCGTGAACCCTCCGGGGCCGTAGATCTTGACCCAGTCGACCGAGTCGAACTGACGCAGCGTCGGCATGATCGATCCGGCGATCGTCACCGTGGACCCGCCGCTGTTGCAGCCTCCGGTGAGCCGGACGCGGGCGATGTCGTTGCCGATGCTCAGGTCGGCGAAGCTCTTCGCCTCCGACCTCAGCAGACGCAGCCCGTTCGCGTGCTCCCTCGGCAGGACGCCGGCGAACAGCCGGTCCATCACGCCGACGGCCGGGGTGGCGGCGCGCACCGGACGCACGCGCGACACGAAGAACGGCTCCTGGTTGGCGACGAAGCGGTCCTCGTCGAGGAAGAAGACCTTGCGGTTCACCGTCGGGAACGCGGCACGGACGTCGACGACGACACGGGCCGGGTTGCTGAGCGTGAACGTGTTCACCTTGGTCCGCTTGGCCAGGCCGATGCCGTAGTTGACCACGGCCTCGAAGTCGCCGGAGCGGACCGTCGTCATCACGTTGGGCAGCGCGAACGTCTTCCGTGCGGCCACGGTCGGTCCGTTGCTGTTGTGCGCCCTGGCGGCCTCGAACCGGACCAGGAGGATGGCGCGACCTGCGATCCGGACCGGCAGGCCGGAGCCGTCGGCGATCAGCCGGTCGACGTACCTGGTCCGGACGTCCGAGGGCACGCCGCCGTTGAACACGAAGACGACCCGGTCGAAGTCCGCGTGGTGCGCGGCGCGGATGTCGACGAGCGTCGGGGTCGTGGGTGCCTGTGCCGCCGGAGCGCTGGCCACGGTCAGGGCCGGGACCACCAGGGCGGCGAGCAGGGGCAGGATGATCAATCGCCGAAATGTCATGGGACACCCCCAAGTGAAGAATGAATGGCGATGCCTCCACATTCGCCCGCGCATCGGCCCGACGAAAGGGCCGAAGGTCACCGCGTGGCGTCGTCCTCCGGCGGCCCGTCGGGGCCGGGCTCGTCGGACGTCGGCTCGACACGGGGCGGCAGGTCGACCACGACGTCGAGGCGCCCGGTGCCGGCGTCGGTGACCGTGCACTCGCCCAGCCGCTGCAGCATCCGAAGCGAGGGCACGTTGTCCGCCGCGACGGTGGTGGCCAGCTGGGTGACCCCGACCGGGCGCTGGCGCATCAGCTCCTCGAGCAGGGCGGTGGCGATGCCCTGGCCCTGCCACTCGTCGGCCACGGTGACCGCCACGTCCGCGACGGTCGGGCGGTCCGGGTAGCGGATCACCCGGGCGATGCCGGCCGGGATTCCCTCGTTGTTGCCGTTGATCACGAACAGCACCAGTGCGACGTGGTCGATCCCGTCGACCTCGTCGACCAGGTGGTCGAGCAGCTCGTCGGTCAGGTGCGGGACGCCGGTGAGGAAGCGGTGGTAGCGCGACTCCTCGGAGAGGTGCTCGTAGCCCTCACGGATCGCCTCCCGGTCCTCGGGCAGGATGCTCCAGGCGATCGCCTGTCTCCCGTCGCGGAGCTTCAGCTCGGTGGCCATAGCGCGATCATCGCCGAGTCGTTCCTGCGCCGCAGCCGAACACGCGCCGTGTGAGGTGAGAGACAACCGCACCGCCCGGTGGGGCGTACATTGGCTGCAGGGAGCCACCGCGGCTCCGAGAGGAAGCCACCATGGCCGACAAATCGCCCCGACAGCACATGTCAAAGAAGGCCGGCAAGTCTCTCAAGGAGAAGCGTGCCGACAAGCACGCCAAGGCTGACGCACAGAGCAAGATCGAGATCATCCCGCCGGGCAAGAAGCGCTGACCGGTCCGGTTCAGCGGTCGAAGAGCTGCTGGTGCAACCGGAGCTCGTCGCGCAGCGCGTAGGGAACCGGTAGCCGGAGCCCCTCGAGCGCGCCGATGTAGTCCTCCAGCGCCTGGAGCATCGCCCGCCGCGAGATGGCGGCTGCCTCCGAGCCCACCGGACCGTGGCGATGCTCGGCCACCGCATCCCTGGCCACGCGCAGCCGCTGGGCGAGCACGTGCAGTGGCATCGGGCCGCCGGACGTGGAGGGGTAGTGCCGCCTCATCGCAGGGGTCCGTGCCGGTCGCTCGTCATCGCCCAGTCCTTCGCCACCGGCTCTCAGAAGGTCCGCGTGGAGACTTCCCGAACAGGTGGTTCCACCTTACTCCTGGCGGGTGAGCCACCTCACCCCGAATCGGCCCGCCGATGCCGGACAATGGACGAGTCCGACGTACGACGACCGAAGGACCCACCTTGCGCACCCAGCTCACCCGCGTGCTCGTGACCCTGACGACCGCGCTCGCCCTCGCCGCCTGCTCCGGTGAGGAAACGCCCGCCGACGACGAGACGACGGCCGCGGCGAGCGCGACCGCGTCCGCGTCCTCCTCCCCCACGGAGTCCGAGGAGCCCGAGCCCACCGAGGAGCCGGAGCCCGAGGGGACGGTCGTCGCGATCAGCATCAAGGGCGACACCGTCGACCCCAACGGCGACCAGGTGAAGGTCCCGCTCGGCGAGCCGGTCGTCCTCGCCATCACCTCCGACCGGGCCGGCGAGCTGCACGTGCACTCCTCCCCCGAGGAGGAGGTCGCGTTCAAGCGCGGCACGACCGAGGCGGAGCTGACCTTCAAGCGACCCGGCGTGGTCGAGGTCGAGGACCACGACTCCGGCAAGATCATCGTCGAGCTGCAGGTGAGCTGAGTGCGCTACCGCCAGCTCGGTAGCAGCGGTCTCACCGTGTCCGTGGTCGGCCTGGGCTGCAACGCGTTCGGCGCCCGGATCGACGCGGAGCAGACCCAGCAGGTCGTCGACGCGGCGATCGACCAGGGCGTCACCTTCTTCGACACCGCGGACATCTACGGCTTCGGCTCGAGCGAGGAGCTGCTCGGCAAGGCCCTCGGCTCGCGTCGCGACGAGGTCGTGCTGGCCACCAAGTTCGGCATGGACATGGAGGGCAGCAACGGCCCGGACTGGGGCGCCCGGGCCTCGCGGCGCTACCTGCGCAAGGCCGTCGAGGCCAGCCTGCGCCGGCTCGGCACCGACTACATCGACCTCTATCAGGTGCACCAGCTCGACCTGGTGACGCCGATGGAGGAGACCGTCGAGGCGATGAACGAGCTCGTCGACGAGGGCAAGGTCCGCTACCTGGGCTGCTCGAACTTCGCCGCCTGGGAGCTCGCCGACGCCCACTGGATCGCGCGCACCACGGGCCGGCGGCCGTTCGTCAGCGCGCAGAACGAGTACTCCCTCTACAACCGCGCCGCCGAGGAGGAGCTGGTGCCGGCCTGCCGGCGGTTCGGGGTCGGGCTGCTCCCCTACTTCCCCCTGGCCTACGGCCTGCTCACCGGGAAGTACCGCCGTGGCGAGGCGGCACCGGCAGGCAGCCGACTCGGGCTCGACGCCCAGGCACACCGGCTCGCCGACGCCGACTGGGACCGGATCGAGGCGCTCGAGGAGTACGCCGCCGCGCGCGACCTCGACCTCCTCAGCGTGGCCCTCGGCGGGCTCGCCGCCCAGCCGGCCGTCGGCAGCGTCATCGCCGGCGCCACCCGGCCGGAGCAGGTCGTGGCGAACGTGCGGGCCGGGCTGTGGGAGCCGACCGCCGAGGACCTGGAGGCGCTCCGCGACGTGAACGGCCGGCGGGGCCCGGGGATGCGGCACGCGTCGTACGCGCTGCGCTAGTCCTCAGAGGGCGATTTTTCCGAAAACCACCCCACTGTCCTCGGTGTCTGGAAAAGATGTCGCTGCGATGCGCTGAGTCGCCTGCTTGACCGGCGCGACGTGAGCGACCGTACGTACGACGGAGGGGATGGCCGTACGGCGAACGGGGTGGCCCGTCCCCTGCAACCCGGGCCACCCCTCACCCCCTCCGGACAGGGATGGCCCGAGGCCCCACCTGGCGGGCCGTTCCACCCCCCATCGGACCAGACCACCTCGTGGCCCTGGTTTCACGCCGGTACCCCCCGGGTATCTCGCATCCAACGCGGGGGCGGAAACCACGGTCCTGCGCATGCTCGCCGGACGTGACGCGCGGGAGGCGGAGCCGACATGGTGAGCACAGCGGTCGAGGTTGTCGACGGGCAGCGCCCGGCAGTCGAGGTCGAGCCGTCCGGCGCGGAGACACGGGGCGCGATCAGCACCCGCCTGCTCACCCAGGCCGCCTCCGAGCACGACCCCCTCGAGCGCAAGCGCCTCCAGGACGAGGTCGTGGTCATGCACATGGGCCTCGCCCGTGCCATCGCCGCCCGCTACCGCGGCCGCGGCATCGCCGACGAGGACCTGGTCCAGGCGGCGACGATGGCCCTGCTCAAGGCCGCCCGGAACTTCGACCCGTCGCACGGTGCGGAGTTCCTCACCTACGCCGTCGTCACCATGAAGGGCGAGGTCAAGCGCCAGTTCCGGGACTTCGGCTGGATGGTCCGGCCACCGCGACCGATCCAGAAGATGCAGGCCGACGTCGCCCACGCCGAGAGCGAGCTGACCCAGACCCTCGGCCGGTCGCCGCGGGTCCGCGAGGTCGCCGAGCACCTCGGCGCCACCGAGGACGAGGTGCTCGAGGCGCTCAGCGCCGACGGCTGCTTCACCCCGACCTCGCTCGACCTGCCGGCCGGCGACCAGGGCAGCGGGGTCCTCGGTGACCACCTCGCCGGCGAGGACACCGCGCTGGAGGAGGCAGAGGCCCGGGTGATGCTGATGCCCGCCGTCAAGGCGCTGGACGAGCGCGACCGCAAGGTGCTCTACCTCCGGTTCTTCCGGCAGCAGACCCAGTCCCAGATCGCCGAGGAGATCGGCGTGACCCAGATGCAGGTCTCGCGGATCCTCTCGCGCGTGCTCGGCCAGCTCCGCGGCGAGCTCGCCCCCTAGACGCCCTCCATGGCGCTTGCCCGAGACGGCGTCATGGAGGTGCCAGCTTCCCGGAGGTCCGGCTCGGGCCGGACGGTCAGCGCCCGCTGACGACGTACCTCCGGACCCTGTCCTTGCGGATCTGCGCGTCGGTCCACGGGAACCGCACCCACTGCTCCTTGCTGAACAGCCGGGTCTGGTCCCGCGAGATCCGCTGCGTCGGGTCCATCGCCTCGCCGTAGGTCAGGATCGTGTGCGCCGCCAGCCGGCCGTCGTCCTTGAACGCGACCGCCTGGATGTGCGACGACCCGTAGCTGATCGGGTAGAGCCGGTCGGTGTTGCTGCCCGGGACCCGGCTGGCGACCGCGTTGGCGTTGCCGGCGAAGCCCTCGCCGCCACCGATCGGGATCGCCGGAGCGCCGTCGTCACCGGCGACCTGGAGCTTGCCCCAGGGCGTGTCCGCGTCGACGCCCTTGTCGGCGAGGAAGGCCAGTGCGTCCGTCATCGCCTGGACCACCTCGGGGCTGGTCTCGGCCAGGTTGTTCGGGGTCGCGACCGGGTCGCTCGCGTCGAACGGCGTCTCCCAGAGCAGGTTGGCCTCCTGCGCGCGCTTCCAGAACTCCTGGAAGATGTGGGTGCCGACGCTGTCGATGTCCGAACGGCCGTCCCACTGCTCCAGGACGGTGCAGGCGTCACCGCCGCCGGCCGCCTCGCAGACCGTGTTCAGGTCGCCGTTCTCGCGGGCGAGCTCGGCGCCGAACACCCGGTTCTCGTGCTCGAAGAGCTTCAGCGTGCGGTGACTGACCTTCCGGCCCTTGCCCAACCCGTCGGTGCCGGCCAACCGGTCCATCACGTAGCGGTACACCATCCGCTGCCGCAGGGTCCGCTCGCACTGCTCGCAGCCGATGATGCCGGCGTAGCCCTCGAGCGGGGACTCCGGGTTCGGCAGCCAGTAGCTGTCGTTGGCGTTGATCACCCAGTCCTTGCGGAACACGTTCGGCAGGTTCTTGGGGCCGAACACGCCGGGACGACTGGCGTCCTCGTCGGTCCCCCAGGCGCACTCCCCGTCGGCACGGTTGCCGTCGAGGCCGGGCAGGCCCGCGACCTGGTTGAGCGCCTGGCCGACCGGGGTCATGCAGGCGGCGGCGAGCTCGTCGGGAACGTTGGGTACGACGGAGTGGTCGGCGTAGAGCACCTCGCCGGACCGGTCCGCGGCGGTGGTGTTGACCCACGGCATCCCGGCGCCCTTGTCCTGCAGGCGCAGCAGGTCGCGCACGTTCTTGGCCTTCGCCATCAGGTGGAAGGTGTCGACGGTGCGCAGGTGCTCGGAGTTGGCGTCGCGCAGCGCCCAGAAGCTGGTCGGCAGCCAGGGCATCAGCACGTCCTGGGCGTCGAGGACGTAGCCCTCGTCGGTGCGGTAGAGGTCCTCCTCGACCGTGCTGCGCTTGCCGTCCTCACCCTTCACGACGATCTCGACGACCCGGCGCACGGGCGCCTTCACCTCGCCGGACGTCGTCACGTAGTTCGTCGTGCCGGGGATCGTCTTGTACTCGTAGGGCGTGAACCGGTAGGCGGTCGACACGGTGTGGCTCCAGGCCACGTTCCTGTTCCAGCCGATGTTGACCACGGGGGCGCCGATGAGGCCGGCCCCGGCGACGTCGTACCTGCCGGGGATCGTCAGGTGGAACTGGGTGAACCGGTAGCGGCCGCGCCAGGGGAAGTGCGGGTTGCCGAGCACCATGCCGCGGCCGGTCGTGGTCGCCTTCCCGCCGACCGCGGTGGCGTTGGAGCCGAACGGCGAGTCCGGGTCCTTGCCGAGCCCCTTCAGCAGCTGCTTCCGGCTCGGCAGCTGGGCCGGCGGGGTGGCGAAGCCGGCTGCTCCGGCGCTGCCCGCCAGGTCGGCCGGCGGGGCGGCGTCGGCGATCTGCGGCACGAACACCCCGGTGGACGCGAGCAGGTTGGCCGCGTAGACGGCGTACCAGATGTCCTTCGCGGTGGCGTTCGGCTTGACCCAGTCGGCGCCGCGGCAGGCCGGGTCGGTGATGTTCTTCGAGCCGCCGATGTCGCGAAGGTACTTGTTGACGCCCGCTGCGTAGCCGCGCACCAGGGCGCGGGTCTGCTTGCCCGGACCGCGATCGGGGTCGGCGAGCAGCTTCTCGACGACCCTGCGGTTGCGGATGTCGGTGAAGAGCGTGTCGGTCTGCAGGTTGGAGGCGTCCAGGGTGACCTGGTCGTTGTAGCGGCCCTCCGCGCCGAGGAACTTCGAGCGCTGGCCGCGCGCGGTGAGCACCGTGTCCGCAAGGTTGCAGATGCTGGTCTCGGCGGTCGCGTAGCCCTGGCCGTAGCCGAGTGACGCGTAGTCGTCGGCCACGATGTGCGGGATCCCGTGCTTGGTGCGGGTGATCTCGGCCCGGTAGACCGGGGCGGTCTTCGCTTCCCGCGACTGCGCGATGGGCGCCGCGGCGCTGGATCCGGTCATCCCCTGCACGGCGACGAGGCCGGGCACGAGGCTGAGGGCGGTGAGTGCTGCGGCGGCGCGGCGGTGCAGGGGCATGCGGTTCCTTCCGAGGGCGGTCGGAGTGCACAACGCCTGGAACTAGAACGAGTTACGGTCCCCGGTTTGCTCCGGCGGTGTCCGGGTACCCGGAGCCCGACCCGGAGGAGGGAACATGAACACGTCCACGCTCGTGTGGATCATCGTCGCTGTCGTCGTGATCGCGATCGTCGGCTTCGTCGTCGCCAACGCCATGAAGAAGAAGCGCCTCGAGCGCGACCGGTTGCGGGCCGAGCAGCTCAGGGAGCAGGCGGCCGCCCAGGCCAGCGGGCTCCAGCAGCACGAGGCCCACGCCAAGGAGACCGAGGCGATGGCCGCGCAGGCCCGCGCCGAGGCCGACCGCAAGCGTGCCGAGGCCGAGCGCCTCGAGGCCGAGGCGAAGGACCGCCAGGCCACCGCCACGGAAGCGCGCGAGCGCCACGAGGAGAGCCTGCGCCGGGCCGACGAGCTCGACCCGGACACCGAGGTGAGCGCCCACGAGGCGGGTCACACCGACGAGCACGTCGGCGGTACGGCGACCGAGGGGCACACCGATCACGTGGCTGCGACCGACCACGTCGGCACCCACCACCGCGCCGACGGAGAGGCCGACACCGACGGCCACACCGACGGCCACCCCGACCAGCACACGGCGACCATCCCGGAGCAGGAGACCAGCGACTCCGGTCGTCACCGCGCCTGACACTCGACCCCACCGGCGACGCCCCGGGTGCCCCGTGCACCCGGGGCGTCGTCGCAGACCGAGGACCCGATGTTCCTTCCCTGCGACCGGTCCGTGGTCGTCGCCCCGATGGCCGGCGGCCCCACCACCCCCGACCTCGTCGTCGCCGCGGCTCGGTCCGGGAGCCTCGGCTTCCTGGCCGCGGGCTACAAGACCCCGGAGGCCGTGGCCGCGGAGCTCGAGGTGCTCGCCGCCTCCGGCCTGCCCTACGGCCTCAACCTGTTCGTGCCCGGCACGACGCCGCCCGACCTGCCGGCCCTCGAGCGTTACCGCGCCGAGCTCGAGGACGAGGCCGACCGCTACGAGGTCGAGCTTCCGCCGTTGCGACTCCACGACGACGACGCCTTCGACGCCAAGGCCGAGCTCGCGCTCGACGCGCGGCCGGCTGTCGTCAGCTTCACCTTCGGCATGCCTCCCGCCGGGCTGGTGCACGCCCTCCGGGCCGCAGGCTCCACGGTGCTCGTCACCGTGACCGACGCGGACGAGGCTCGCCTGGCCGTCGACCTCGGCGCCGACGGGCTGGTCGTCCAGGGCGGTGCAGCCGGTGGGCACGCCTCGACCACGCGACCTGAGGCGTACACCGGCACCCGTCCGCTCACCGATCTGCTCGTCGAGATCCGCAGCGTCGTCGAGGTCCCGCTCGTCGCCGCCGGAGGTGTCGGCACCGCCTCCGACGTGGCTGCGCTGCTGCGCGCCGGAGCGGCCGCGGTGCAGGCAGGCACCCGGTTCCTCGCCGCGGACGAGGCGGGGACCCGTCCGGCCCACCTGGCGGCGCTCCTCGCCGACGACGGTCGCGGGACCGTGGTCACGCGGGCGTTCACCGGCCAGCCGGCGCGCGCGCTGCGCAACCGGTTCACCGACGCGCACTCGGACACCGCCCCGATCGGCTACCCCGCCGTCCACCACCTGACCTCACCCATCCGCGCCGCCGCGGCACGACTCGGCGACCCGGAGGCGCTCAACCTCTGGGCGGGGACGGGCCACGGCCACGTGCGGCGCGGAACGACGCAGCAGATCCTCGACGACCTCACCCCGCCCTGAGGTCGGGAGGACCCTTCAAACGGGCAAACCCGCGTGGGCAAGGCGGATTCCCCGCCGGCAGCGTCGGTTTGCCCGTCCGACGGGCTGGGCAGTCCGAGTTTTCAGAGCCCGCGCGCCGCGTCGCCGAGCGGGTGGCTGCGTGGAAGGATTCGTGCCGATGGACGACATGGACTGCGACAACTGCGGCGCCCGGATGCGCTGGGAGACCTCGCACTCACGGTGCGACCGGTGCGGCTACATCCGCCCGTGCTGTGAAGGTGCCCCGGTGACGCAGGGCTGCGTCGTGCCCCGCACCGACTGACCGTTCACCGCCGCCGCAGGCGGAGGCCGTTGAGGGCCCAAACGACTCACAGTGCGCGATCTGGGCCCTCGGCGTGCGGTCGGAAGGGCCCATCGGGCGCACGGTGCGCGATCCGGGCCCCTGGGTCGCTCGCTAGAGGTAGAGGCCGGTCTGGCCCTCGCCGAGCCGCTCGGCGGCCACCGCATGGATGTCGCGCTCGCGCATCAGCACGTAGGTCTCGGCGTTGACCTCGACCTCGCCCTTGTCCTCCGGGTCGTAGAGCACCCGGTCGCCGACCTCGACGGAGCGGACGTGCGGGCCGACCGCGGCGACCTTGGCCCAGCTGAGCCGGCGGCCACCCATCACCGCGGTCGCGGGGATGACGATGCCGCCGCTGGAGCGACGCTCGCCCTCCGCGTCGACCGAGACCAGGACCCGGTCGTGCAGCATCCGGATCGGGGTCTTGTCGCTCATCTCGCGAGCTTGCGGATGGTCAGGACCACCGCGACGAAACCGACGATGGCGCCGGCGGTCTTGAGGATGTTGTCGGTCCGCGGGTTGCCGTTGGCGTCGACGTAGTGGCCCTTGATCGTGGCCACCTCGCGCCGGACGATCGTCTTCGGGCTGGCGCGGTAGGCGAGCTGGTCGATGGTCTGGGCGAGCCGCTCACGCGTCGCCTCGATCTCGCTCTCGAGAGAGTCGAGGCTACTGATCTCAGCCTTGCCCACCGTGCATCTCCTCGCGCTTGTCCACTGTTCGGTTCCGGGACAGGCTACCGGTGCGGCCGACGAGGCGGTCACTCGTGGTGGAGCTGGGTGCTGCGACCCTCCCCCTCGCGCGCGTCGCTCCCCTGTCTCCCCACGGCCTCGTCGTCGGTGTAGCGGTTGAGCCCAGCCCAGAGCTCGGCCCTGCGGGCATGGGCCAGCGCCCGGGACACCGGTTCTTCCAGGGTCTCGACCCGCGTCCTCACCTTGTCGTCGCTCATGCGTTTCTCCCTGTGGTTCCGTGCCTCCGTCCAGGCTGCACCGGTCGAAGCCCGGACAAAACGCCTGATCGACGTACGCGTCTACGTCGATCGGCCGAGGCGACTGGACACCCGAGCCCCGGGCGGCGCGAGGCGGGTCAGGGCGCGCGTTCCTGCAGGAACGCCGTGATCGACTCCAGGGAGCGCAGCGCCGGGTAGTCCTCCTCCTCGATGCGGACCCCGGAGCGCTCGGAGAGCAGCTCGACGAAGCCGAGGAAGTCCAGCGAGTCCAGCTCGTAGGTCTGCCTCAGGTCGGCATCCGGGGCGAGGTCGCTCAGGTCTGCGTCGGGGACGATGCGGCGCACCGCCACAGCGACCAGCTCGCGGGTGTCCTCGGTCGTGATGCTCATAGCTCCTCCGGGTGCTGCAGCAGTCGGTCGATGGTCGCCAGGAAGCGGGAGCCGGTGACCCCGTCGGTGGCGCGGTGGTCGCCGGAGAGCGTCAGTCGTACGACGGGGTGCACACCCAGCAACCCGTGCACCGCCCACGGCCGCTCGACGATCCGGCCCACGCCGAGCAGGGCAACCTGCGGTGGATAGATCACGCCGATCACCTCCTCCACGCCCTGGTCGCCGAGGTCGGTGACGGTCAGGGTGGGGTCGGCCATCTCCGCTCGGGTCAGCCGGCCGGCGCGGGCCCGCCGGACCAGGTCACGCAGCGCCGCCATCAGGTCCGGCAGCCCGAGGTCCGCCGCGTCGCGGATCGCCGGCGCCACCAGCGCGCCGTCGCGGACCGAGACGGCCACGCCCAGGTGCACGGCCTCCCCCGGCACGAACGCGCCGTCGACCCAGAAGCCGTTGAGCTCCGGGATCTCACGGGCCGCCAGAGCGGTGGCCCGCAGGATCGCCGCGGCGGGGACGATCCGGTCCGTCACGGCGCGGGACCGGTTGGTCCGGTGCAGCCACTCGGTCACCGTCCCGAGGTCCACGGTCTGGGCCACGTAGTAGTGCGGGATCTCGCGCTTGGAGCGAGCCATCAGCGCGGCGATCGCCGTGCGTCCCGGCCGGTGTCCGAGGGGGATCACGGCGGCAGGCTCGGGCGGCTCGGGCTGGGCCTCGGCGGGCGCCTCCGCCGGCACGGCCGCACCGGGCTGCCCGCGCGAGGCGGCGGCGAGCACGTCGAGCGCGTGGATCGCGCCGTTGCCCGAGTCGAGCTGGTCGACGTCGACCCCGAGCTCGGCGGCCAGCCGGCGCGCGTAGGGCGAGACCTGCTTCCGGGTCGTCCGGGGCGGGACTGCAGCAGGCGGGCGTGGGGCCTTCGCGGCACGGGCGGCGGCGTCCACGTCGGACCGGCGGACCTCGCCATGAGGGCCGCTGCCGACCAGGCCGGCGAGGTCGACCCCGAGCTCGGCGGCGTGGTGACGCACGGGCGGGGTGGCCCTCGGCGGCGCCTGCCCAGGAGCGACGGCCACGGGCTCGGCGAGCGGGGTGACGACGGGCTCCGTCGGCACCACGGGAGGCCGCAGCCCCGGCGGCGTCGATCCGGGCCATCGGCGCCCCCACCACCACGCGGGTGCCGGGGTCGACGAGCAGCTCGCCGACCACCCCGTCGTGGAAGGACTCCACCTCGATGGCGGCCTTGTCGGTGTCGACGACCGCGACGGGATCTCCCCGGTGGACTGCGTCACCCGGTTTGACCAGCCACTCCAGCAACGTGCCGGACTCCATGTCCGCCCCCAGGGACGGCATCGTGAACTCAGCCACGCTCCCCCACCACCTCCAGGACAGCGGCGACCACGTCGGCCGTCTGCGGCAGCGCCGCCTCCTCGAGGTGCTTGGCATAGGGCATCGGCACCTCGGCGGAGCAGACCCGGGCCACCGGGGCGTCGAGGTCGAAGAAGCACTGCTCGGCCAGCCGCGCGCTGATCTCCGCGGAGAGGCTCATGGAGCGCCAGCCCTCGTCGACGACGACGGCGCGGTGGGTCTTGCGGACCGACGCGGTGATCGTCGCGTCGTCGAGGGGACGCAGGCTGCGCAGGTCGACGACCTCGGCCTCGAGGCCGGTCGCCGCGAGCTCCTCGGCAGCGGCCAGGGCGGTGGGGACGGTGCCGCCGTACGCGATCAACGTGACGTCGCCGCCGGGCCGTCGTACCGCGGCGCGGCTGATCTCGACCGGGCCCGCGTCGTCGGCCAGCTCCCCGGCCATGTTGTAGAGCCCGCCGTGCTCGAAGATCAGCACGGGGTCGGGGTCCTCCAGCGCGGTCCAGAGCATGCCGCGGGCGTCCTCGAGGGTCGCGGGCGCGAGCACCTTGAGGCCGGGGATGTGGGTGTACCAGCCCTCGAGGCTGTGCGAGTGCTGAGCGCCGAGCTGGCGTCCCGCGCCCGTGGTCATCCGGATCACCACCGGCACGGACACCTGGCCGCCGGACATGTGCAGCAGCGTGGCGGCGTTGTTGAGGATCTGGTCGAGGGCGAGCAGGCTGAAGTTCACCGTCATGATCTCGACGATCGGCCGCATGCCCGCGATGGCCGCGCCGATGCCGGCCCCGACGAACGCGGACTCCGAGAGCGGCGCGTCCCGGATCCGCTCCGGGCCGAACTCCTCGAGCAGCCCCAGGCTCACCGCGAAGCAGCCGCCGTACCTCCCGACGTCCTCCCCCATCAGGAAGACCCGGTCGTCGCGGCGCATGGCGTCGCGCATCGCTTCGCGCATGGCCTCGCGGTACGTCGTCTCCGTCCGGGTGGCCGTCGCGGTCATGACCCGGCCTCCTCGGAGTAGACGAACCGGGTGAGGTCCTCGACCGGTTCGAGCGGCGCCGCCTCGGCCGTCTCCGTCGCGTGGTCGATGGCCGCCTGGGTCTCGTCGCGCATCGCCGTCCAGGTCTCGTCGTCGAGCACCCCGTCGGCTCGGAGGGTCGCGGCGAGCTGCTCGATCGGGTCGCGCTCGCGCCAGCGGGCGACCTCCTCCTTGTCGCGGTAGCGCTCCGGGTCGTACATCGAGTGCGCCCGGAACCGGTAGGTGCGCATCTCGAGGAACACCGGGCCGTGGCCGTCCCGGACCTGGTCGACGGCGTGACGGGCAGCCTCCTCGACCGCCTCGACGTCCATCCCGTCCACGGACCAGGCCGGCATGCCGTAGGACGACGCCCGCAGCGCGAGGTCGGTCTCGGCCTGGTGGCGGGCGATCGCCGTACCCATCGCGTAGAGGTTGTTCTCGCAGCAGAACAGCACCGGGAGCTTCCACAGCGCGGCCAGGTTGGCGCACTCGTGGAACTCGCCCTCGGCATAGGCGCCGTCGCCGAAGAAGCAGACCGTGACGGCCCGGCGGCCGCGCATCTTGTCGGCCAGCGCGAGCCCGACCGCGAGCGGCAGCCCGCCGGCGACGATCGCGTTGCCACCGTAGAAGCGGTGCGCGACGTCGAAGAGGTGCATCGAGCCACCGCGGCCGCGGCTGCAGCCGGTGACCTTGCCGTACATCTCCGCCATCACCGCGTCCATCGGGACGCCCCGCACGAGGGCGTGGCCGTGCTCGCGGTAGGTCGAGACGACCGCGTCCTCCGGCGACAGCGCGGCGGCGACGCCGACCGCGACCGCCTCCTCGCCGATCGCGACGTGCAGGAACCCACGGATCTTCGCGGCGCTGTAGAGCTCGACGCAGCGCTCCTCGAACAGCCGGACAACGAGCATGCCGCGCAGCAGCTCCAGCCGGTGGTCCTCGGCCGCGACGACCGTCGTCGCCGCTGGGGCGGACTTCCTGGTGGTCGTCGTCCTGCTCATCGCACGCTCTCCAGGGTCGAGACGTCACCCTCGGGCAGCCCGAGCTCCCGGGCCCGGAGCAGCCGGCGCATGACCTTGCCGCTGCGCGTGTGCGGGAGGTTCTGGTCGAACACGACCTCCCGCGGCGCGACCGACCCGAGCCGGCGGCGGCCGAAAGCCACCAGCTCGCGTCGGAGCTCGTCGGTCGGCTCGAAGCCGGGTCGCAGCGAGACGAACGCCTTGACCACCTCGCCCGCGACCGGGTCGGGCTTGCCGATCACGCCGGCCTCGACGACCGCGGGGTGCTCCATCAGCGCGCTCTCGACCTCGAACGGGCCGATCAGGTGGCCGGCGGACTTGATCACGTCGTCGGCCCGGCCGACGAACCAGAAGTAGCCGTCCGGGTCGCGCCTGGCCAGGTCGCCCGTGAGGTACCAGCCGTCGACGAAGCAGCGGTGGTAACGGTCCGGGTCGTCGAGGTAGCCGCGGAACATCGAGGGCCAGCCCGGCCGCAGCGCGAGCTCGCCGGAGGCCTCGGGGTCGTCCACCTCGCGCACGTGGCCGTCGACGACGCCGGCGCGACCGTTCTCGCCGCGCTCGAGCACCGTCGCCACGACCCCGGGCACCGGGTGGCCCATCGAGCCGGGTCGCACCTCGTCGGCCGGGGCGTTGCAGATCATGATCGCGCCGGTCTCGGTCTGCCACCAGTTGTCCAGCACCGGCTTGCGGAACGTCTCCTGGCCCCAGACCACGGCCTCGGGGTTCAGCGGCTCACCCACGCTCGCGACGTGCCGCAGCGCGGACAGGTCGTAGTGCTCGACGAGCTCCGCGCCGGACCGCATCAGCATCCGCATCGCGGTGGGGGCGGTGTACCAGACGGTGACCCGATGGTCCTGGAGGATGCCGTACCACCGACGGGCGTTGAAGTCGCCGGCGTCGCAGATGAGCGTCACGCCGTGCGTGAGCGGCGCGATGATGCCGTACGACGTGCCGGTCACCCAGCCGGGGTCGGCCGTGCACCAGAACACGTCACCACGCCGCAGTCCCAGCGCGTACGCCGCCGTGGCGTGATGCGCGACCACGGCCCCGTGGACGTGGACCGCGCCCTTGGGGCGACCGGTCGTCCCGCTGGTGAAGTGGATCAGGGCCGGAGTCTCCGGGTCGGTCGCGGGGATCCAGTAGTGCGGGGAGGCGTCACCGACGAAGTCGCGCCAGGACAGCGTCCCCGGCTCGTCGGACGCGTCGACCAGCAGGACGTAGGCCAGGTCCGGCAGCTGGTCGCGGACCGGGACGATGCGGCGCCGGTAGAGCTCGCGCGTGGTGACCAACACCCGCCCGCGGCCCAGCCGCAGCCGCTCCCGGACCGGTTCGGGCCCGAACGCCGCGAAGAGCGGGCTGAAGACGCTGGTGTGCTTGAGGGTGCCGAGCACGCTGACGTAGGTCTCCAGCTGTCGGCCGAGCAGCGAGAAGACCGCTTCACCAGGCTCGATGCCCAGAGTGTCGAGCACGTTGGCGAACCGGTTGGTCAGCCGCGCCAGGTCGTCGTAGGTGTAGTCGGCCGCGTCCCCGGCCTCGTCGAGGCAGCGCAGCGCGACGACCTCGCCGTCGCCGTGCGCGACGTGACGGTCCAGGGCCTCGTAGCCGATGTTCAGCCCGCCGCCGTCCGGCAGTCCGTCGAGGGCTTCGCGTGCTCGGCCCCAGGCGTCGACCGTGCCCGGGACGGACCCGGTCATTCCCGGTCCTGGGCGCGTGGCGGTGTCTTCTGCTCCGGGACCTTCGTGCCCTCGGCCTTCGCCTCGGCCTCCTCCTCCTCGACGTCCTCGGTCCGCTTCGCGTGCGCGGCCTCGGAGGCGAGGTAGCGGTTCAGTCCGGCCCAGAGCTGGGCGCGGCGGGCGCTCTGCAGGGAGCGGTTCACCGGCTCGTTCATCGCTTCTGCGCGGGCTCGTGCGTTCTCGACGTCGCTCATCGCGGTCTCCTCGTGGTTCCTTTCCTGGTCCCACGCTGCACCCCGCTCACGGCCTCAACCAGAGTCGTTGGACCCGGCTCGGACCGTCTGGAAACCATGGACCGGCCGGAGTGAACCTCCTCGTCCCCCGGGCCCCGATGCGTGATGCGGGTGAGGACATTCATTCCGGCCGGTGCCCCTCATCTCATCCGATCGCCGGAACGGCCGACAGGGACCAAGGTCCTCGGTCCGATGGCCGATCGGCGTCATTCACCCCCGGTCGCGGGTGAACGTGCGCGTGAACAGCTCCTCGTCCAGGTAGTTGCGGCCGACCACCGTGACCCGCACGGTCTCGCCGTCGTCCTGCACGCGGACGGTGGCGAACTGGCCGCCGCCGGGCAGGACCGGCCCGGTGTAGGGGCCGCCCTTGACGCTCGCACGCCGGTCGAGGGCGGCCGCCTGGAGCAGCGGGAACCCGCCGACCCGGTCGGTGGAGTAGTCGGTGTTCGTGCCGTCGTCCCACGCCAGCATGTGCGCGTCCCCGCTGACCATCAGCAGGTTGTCGACGTCGTACGCCGCCAGCGCGTCCGCGATCGTGACCCGCTCCTTCGCGAACCCGGCCCAGGTGTCCTCGGTCGGGTTCGGCTTGTCCACCCACGGATCGGCGTTGCCCCACACCACCAGGCCGTAGCGGTCGGCCTCGGCGAGCTCGTCGATCAGCCACTGCCGCTGCTCCTCACCGAGCATCAACCGCCCTTCGGTGCCGACCGGTTCACGCGCCGAGCGGTTGTCGGTGAGGATGAACCGGACGTCACCCACCGTGAACGCCTGGAAGATCGGACTGTCGGCTTCCTCCGGGAGCGGGTAGTGCGGGACGTACTGCCGGTAGACGGCCAACGCCGACGGCCGGCCGACGGCGGTCGAGTCGCCGTCGTTGGCGGCGTAGTCGTGGTCGCCCCAGGTGTAGGCGATCGGCGCCTCGGCGTACAGGGCGGCCTGGGCGGGCGCGGTCAGGTTCGCCTGGTACTGGCGCCGGTAGAGGTCCGGGTCGTTGCGGTCGACGTCGCCGTAGAAGAAGTCGCCGAGGTTCAAGAACAGCAGCGGGTCGGTCCGGCGGACGGCGTCGAAGACCATGCCGTTCGACCCGGTGCGGGAATCGGCGCCCACGGTGAAGGTGAAGGAGGCCGGCCCGACGGGGAACGTCGTGAACCGGCCGACCCGCGCGGTGTCGAGCAGCCCGTCGAGCTCGATCGCGTAGTAGTAGTCGGTGTCGGGGGCGAGACCGGCGACCTCGAGCCGCACCACGTTCTGCGTGGCCGCGTCGGACACGACCGGGTCGGAGCGGACCGCCGCGGCCAGGTCCTCGTCCGTGCCGACGACGAGCCGGACCTCACCCGCGTCCGCCGACGTGCGGGCCACGACGGTCACGGATGAGGGCGTCACGCCGCCGGACCACATCCAGTCGACCTGGGAGTCGACCACGGCCGGCGTGGGCGAGGTGGGATGGGTGGGGCCCCAGAACTCGGAGTAGGTCGCCGAGGCCGCCCAGATCGTCGTACCGATCAGCGCCGACGTGGCCACCGCGACCACGACCCCGGAGCGCAGGGAGGCATGGCGGTGCCAGCCGATCCAGAGCAGCAGCGCGGGCAGGAACGCCACGACGGCCACGAGCGCGGCGACCCAGGGCGCGTACTCGGCGGACGACGCGTAGCCCAGCAGGCAGGCCGAGAACGCCACGATGACGGCACCCGTCAGGTGCCAGCGCACCGCCAGCAGGGTGCCGAGCACGATGAGGAAGAGGAGCAGCAGGCTCAGTGGCTGCTCGAGGCGGTTGCCCATCACCCCCGACTCGGGCAGTCGCGGTATCCCCCGGGTGAGGGCGAGCGCACCGAACACCACGGCGAGCACGACCGCCCACAGCACGGCGATGACCTGGAGCTGCCGGGTCGTGAGCCGGGGCAGCCGGACAGGACGGGGCTCGGGGAGACCGACCTGCCAGACGCACGTGGAGCAGCGTCGGTGCAGGGACTCGCTGTGCACCCCCAGCCGTACGACGACCCCGAGGACCGCACCGAGCAGCAGCGCGCCCAGCACGTCCAGCGGCCAGTGCAGGGAGGCCTCCACCTGCCGTACGCCGGCCCCGAGCGCCAGCAGCCACAGCACGCCGACGACGAGCACCGACCATCCCCGGGGCAGCCGGACGATCCGCATCCAGAGCGGCCAGACGGTCAGCAGCACCGCGACCACTGCCAGAACCATCACCGGGTAGCTGTCCGTCCCGGTCACCGACGAGTCGAACGGGCGCGGTCGCGCGACGAGCACCTGCAGCACCAGCGACAGCCCCACCCCGAGCCCGACCGCGACGGCGGTCCCGACGATCACGACCCGGCACTGCCAGGCCAGCAGCAAGGGCAGTCCCAGCACCAGCACGGCCGGAAGCGTGAGGAACCAGTCCAGGAAGTCGAGGCCGGACAGCGGTGCCTCGTCCCGCACCACCAGGTAGATCGCCTCGTCGCTGGGTGGGTTGCTGAACGCAGCCAGCGTGGTGGCCACGGTGAGGAGGACGAGGAGCACGCCGAGCGCGAAGACCTCGCGACGCGCCCGGACGTCGTCGTACCCGGCCATGGCGCCTCCCCTCGCGGCCACGATCACCCCACGGCGCGCCGCTTGTGATGAGTCGTTGGTCCCGGGCGGGGACCAACGACCCTTTCGACCGTACCGAGGCGAGAACGACCATGGAGGCAGCACGGACGAGGAGGCGAACCCAGGTGACGGACGTCGCGGGACGCGTCCGGGAGGAGCTGGTGCTCGGCCTGGACGACGCTCGGGCGCTCGATCCCGCTCTCGTCGGCGCCAAGGCCGCCTGTCTGGCCCGCGCCCGGGTCGCGGGGCTGCCGGTCGTCGACGGCTTCGTGATCACGACTGCCGTGCACGCACGCTTCCTGGAGAACGGCCATGCTCTCCCCGACGAGGTCGCGCCGGACCTCGTCAACGCCTGGGCCGACCTGGCCGGACCCGACGAGGTGCCCGTCGTCGTGCGGTCCTCCTCGAGCGTCGAGGACGTCGCCACCTCCTCGATGGCCGGCCGGTTCCGGTCGGTCCTGAAGGTGCGCGGCCACCTCGCCTTCCTGGACGCGGTCGTCGAGGTGTTCCGCTCGGGCGACGAGGTGGGTGGCCCGGCGGGCGCCAGCCCGATGGGCGTGCTGGTGCAGCGTGAGGTCTCCCCGACCACCGCCGGCGTGATGTTCGGCATCGACCCGGTGACCGGTGACACGAGCACGGTCGTCGTCGAGGCCGTTGCCGGCAGCCCGGACAAGCTGGTCGGGGGTCGGGTCACCGCACAGCGCTACGTGACCGCGCGCAGCGGTCGCCTGCGCACCCTCGACCGGAAGCCCGTCCGCGCCGTGTCGCGCCGTCACCACGAGCGTCGGCTGCTCGGCACCACCGAGCTCGTCGCGCTGGCTCGCCTGGCGCGGCGCGCGCAGCGGGTGTTCGGGTCCCCCCAGGACGTGGAGTGGGCCTTCCAGCCGGACGGACGCCTGCTGCTGCTGCAGAGCCGGCCGGTCACGGCGACCGCGGCGAGACCCCCGCTCCATGGCCCCGTGCTGGGTCCGGGTCCGCTCGCCGAGACCTTTCCGGACCCGCTGAGCGTGCTGGAGCAGGACCTCTGGCTACGCCCGCTGCGCGAGGGGGTCGTCGAGGCGCTGACCGCCGCCGGCGTCGTCTCGCCCAGCCGCCTCGACGCCTCGCCGGTGGTCACCACCGTGGCAGGCCGGGTCGCCGCCGACCTCGAGCTGTTCGGCTACGTGCCGACCCGGTCGGCGTGGGCGTTCCTCGACCCGCGGCCGGCGTTCCGCCAGCTCGCCGCGGCCTGGCGGACCGGCCTCATGCGGGCCGAGCTTCCGCACCGCGCGGCGAAGCTGGTCGCAGAGGTGGACGCCTCCCTGACCGCCGCCGAGGTCGACCAGGCGACCGACGACGAGCTGCTCGAGCTGCTCAGGTCCGCGGGCGCGATGCTGCGCCGGCTCCATCACGCCGAGGTCCTCGCCGGCACGCTGCTTCCCTCGGCAGGGCCCACCTCTGCGGAGCTGGCGTTGCACGCCCTCCACCAGGAGGCCACCCACGCCACCGACGCTGACCTGGTGCGGCAGCGGCCGGTCGTCCTGTCGCTCGTCCCGCCCAGCCTCGCGGGCGACCCGGTCCTGCCGCCGGCGCCGGCCAGCGTTGGACCTGTCTCCACGGAGCCGCTGGGGCCGCGGGAGGCCTTGCGGCTCCGCGTCCGCTGGGTGCAGGAGCTGACAGCCCGGGTCTGCCGCGAGCTCGAGCGCCGGCTGGCCGCCCAGGGCGCCCTGCCCGACCCCGATGCGATGGCGCTGCTCCGCGTCGACGAGATCGTGGCCCTGGTGAACGGACGGGGCCTGCCGGCGGACCTGCACGAACGTCGAGCCGCAGAGCTCGCCGGTGCGCTCGGGACCCCGCTCCCGGCCGAGTTCCGCATCGGCGACGACGGCAGCGCCGTACCGGTGGCCCGCCACGGCGCACGTCCCGAGGCCGGCGTCCCCGCCGGCGGCGGTCGCGGTGTCGGCCGCGCGGTGCACGGGTCGACACGCCGACCCCCGGCGGTCGGCGACGTGCTGGTGGTGCGCGAGCTGCAGCCCGGGCTGGCGGCGTACCTGCCCGGGCTGGCCGGCCTGGTGGCCGAGACCGGCAGCACGCTGTCGCACCTGGCGATCCTGGCGCGGGAGTACGACGTGCCCACCGTGGTCGCCGTCCACGACGCCCTGCGGCGGTTCCCGGCCGGCAGCCGGGTGTTCGTCGACGGCGGCACCGGCGACGTCCGCATCGTCGACGGGACGGGCGCGTCATGACCCGCCGAGTCGCCTCGTTCATGACCTGGCTGAGCCTGCTCGCCGTCACCGTGGTGGCCGGCGGCTACACGGTCACCTACCTGTTCCAGTGGCAGTGGGTCCGCGCACAGATCGCGGGCATCGCCTTCGTGGCCGCCCTCGTCGTCGCCTCCACCCTGGCCGTCCTGTCGCGGATCCGCCGGCTCGAGCGCCGGATCGACGTGCTCACGACGCTCGCCGTCGAACGCGTCCGGCCGACCCTGGAGCAGGCCGACCCCGAGCCGCGCCCCGACTTCCGCTGGCTCTCCCCGCCGACCTCGTCACGCGCGCTGCTCGGTGCGCCCCTGCTCGCCCTCGCGGCCCTCTCCCGCCTACCCGACCAGGCGGTGTTCATCCCGGTCTTCCTCGCCACCGGGCTGGTCGTGGCCGCCCTCGCCTCCGCGGTGGAGCGGCTGTCAGCGCTGCGGCACGGCGAGCCGGTGCTCGTGGTCCCCCGCGTCGCGCCCGCCACTCCCGAGGCGGCCGAGCCCCGGCAGAGGACCGCGCTGCCGTTCGTCATGGTCCCGGTCATCGCGACCCTGGTGGTCGGTGGTGTGGTCGCCGGGCTCTGGTGGACGACCCACTACCGGTCGGAGCAGGTCGGGCCCGGCATCACCTCGATGACCGTGGAGGTCCGGCGCAGCGGCACGGTCGTCTACGGCGACGCCACCGCCGAGGCGATCGGTCGGTACTGCAGCGCGACCACCGGGATCGGCGTCCGGTTCGTCGACGTCCGGCCCGGGCCGGGGAAGTCATCGGTGCTGCTGGTGTCGCCGTTGCTCGACGAGGACGCCGAGAACCGCTACACCGGCTGCCTCCAGGACGCGGTCGTCGACCGGCACTGGCTGACCGTCACCGACACCGCCTACACCTCCGAAGGGGCCGACGCCCAGTGATCGAGCTCCGTGACACCGTCTCCATCGACGCCGCGCCGGAGGTCGTGTGGAGCTGGCTGGAGCACCTGCCGGAACACGCCCTCGAGTGGCACCCCGACCACCTCGGGGCACGGTGGCTGCAGGGCGACTCCTTCGTGCCGGGCGCCACGATGGAGGTCCGGGAGGTGCTGCACGGCAAGCCGCACCGGTTGCACCTGGTGGTCGCGGAGGTCTGCCCGGGCCGGCGGATGCGCTACCGCGTGTTCCCCGGGCTGAGCGGCGAGTTCCGCGTCGACCCCACCGACCGGGGAGCGGAGTTCACGGCGACGATCGACCTGGGCCTGCGCACGCCACTCCTCGGCCCGGCCGTCGATCGGCTGCTGCGCCTCACGATCGGCCGCCGGATCGACGCGATCGCCCAGCACCAGGCCGAGGAGGGCGCCAACCTGAAGGCACTCCTCGAGCAGACCGGCCCCCACTGACGATCCACCCGCTCGTCGGGACCTTCAGCCCTTTGCGTGCCTCCGGGTCGGACCGACGCTGAACGTCGAGGGTGCTGCCCCCGCAGCGCCCGTGAGGAGGAGTCATGAAGGTCGCCGATGTCATGAGCACGGCCAAGGACGCCATCACCGTGAAGCGGGTGTACGGCGAGCCCTACGAGAAGGACGGCCTGACCGTCATCCCGGCAGCAGTGGTCGGCGGCGGCGCCGGCGGCGGCATGGGGCACGACGAGAAGGGTGGCGAGGGCGAGGGCGGCGGGTACGGCGTGAGCGCCCGCCCGGCCGGAGCCTTCGTCGTCCGCAACGGCGAGGTCGACTGGCGGCCGGCGGTGGACCCGAACCGGATCCTCACCATCGTCGGCGTGGTCGTGGTCGCCTTCCTGATCACCCGGCCGCGGATGGTCAAGGCCCGCGCGAAGGCCCTCGCCCGGCGTGAGGCAGCCGCCTGACCCCGGAGCGCGTCAGACGTGGCGGGGCAGCGCGCGCGGGTCGAAGCCGAACGGCAGCTCGAGCCGGTGCGCGGCCATCAGCGCGTCGTCGGTGAGGACGTCGTACGTCGCGCCGTCCGCCACCACGATGCCGTCGGACAGCACGACCGACCGCGGGCACAGCTCGAACGCGTAGGGCAGGTCGTGGGTGACCATCAGCACCGTCACGTCGAGGTCACGCAGGATCTCGGCGAGCTCGCGACGCGAGGCCGGGTCGAGGTTGGAGGACGGCTCGTCGAGCACGAGGATCTCCGGCTCCATCGCCAGCACGGTCGCCACCGCCACCCGGCGGCGCTGCCCGAAGCTGAGGTGGTGCGGCGGTCGGTCCGCGAAGTCGGCCATCCCGACCCGGTCGAGCGCCGCCATCACCCGGGCATCGAGGGCGGCGCCCTTCAGGCCGAGGTTGGCCGGCCCGAAGGCGACGTCGTCGCGCACGGTCGGCATGAAGAGCTGGTCGTCCGGGTCCTGGAAGACCACGCCGACCCGCCGGCGTACCTCCTGCAGGTTCGGCTTGGTGACCGGGAGCCCGGACACGGACACCTGTCCGGCGCCGGCGTCGAGGATGCCGTTGAGGTGCAGCACCAGCGTGGTCTTGCCCGCGCCGTTGGGGCCGAGCAGGGCGACCCGCTCCCCCGCGTGCACGTGCAGGTCGACGCCGAACAACGCCTGGTGTCCGTCGGGGTAGGCGTAGGCGAGGCCGCGGACGTCGAGGACGGGAGTGCTCACGGGCGGGGCATCCTTCCGGTGTAGCCCCGCGCGACCATCGCGAGGTGGACCCGCTCGCCGCGCTCGTAGGAGCGGATGAACAGGGCGCCGGCGCTGCGCGCGATGACCGGCCAGTGCCGGGGGTTGCGGGCGGTGAAGCCCCGGGACTCGCGGGCGATCCGCATCCGGCGCATCTCGTCGGTGACCACGTCGAGGTAGCGGACCATGAAGCCCATGATCTGCACCAGCTGGTGCGGCAGCCGGAGCCGCTCGAGGCCGGCGAGCAGGTGGTGTGGCTCGGTGGTCGCCGCCAGGGTGAGGCTGGCGAGCACGCCGAGCGTGCCCTTGGCGAGCAGCGCCCACGCCGACATCAGACCGGCCGCGCTGACGGTGAGGCCGAGGAACTCGGTGCGCGGGCCGGTCGCGATGAACGGCATCAGGACCGCGAAGACCACGAACGGGACCTCGACGACCATGCGCTTGAGGATGTACGTCGGCGGCACGGTGCTGACCGCGATCACGCCGAGGATGACCAGCAGGTAGACGGCGTAGGCCGCGAACCAGTCCTTGGGCGTCGCGACCACCATGATCACGAACGCCAGCAGCGCCAGCACCTTCAGGTGGGCGGGCGCCCGGTGGATCGGGCTGTGCCCGTGGAAGTGCAGCTTGTGGCCGTGCCCGGCGCCCACTAGCGGGCCTCGACCTTCTCGGGCTCGTCGGCGTCGGAGTCCCGCCGGCGACGCAGCACCAGGGTCAGCCCGCCGAACAGGGCCAGCACGACCAGCGAGCCGGTCACGCCCGCGACGAGGCCGGAGAGCCGGTCGTCGTCGACGCCCTTGGTCTCGTAGCCGGCCAGCGGCCCGTCGCCGGCCCGGTGCTCGCGCTCGGTGTGGGCGATGCCCTGGTCCTCGGCCACACGGTTCAGGCCGTCGGGGTCGGACGAGGCGTAGTAGGAGGCGACCCCGGCGAGCAGCAGGGCCACCAGGACGCCGACCACGACCAGCGCACGCGTGCTGGGCCGGCTCATGCGGCACCTGCGGTGTCGGTGGTCGCCGCGGACGGCGTACGGATCTCGAGGTTCTTGGTGCCCAGGACGCGGCGGGCGCCGTACACCAGGTCGGGTCGTACGGCGACCACGCTGCCGACCACCAGCCCGGTGATCGCGGCCTCACCGAGACCGATCAGGGTGTGCCAGCCGACCATCGCCGTGGTCAGCGCGGTGAGCGACACGGGCGCCTGTCCGCCGACCGCGTAGAGGCCGACGAAGGCCATCGCGGTGACCGGCACCGACACGAACGCGGCGACCCCGGCCAGCGGCGCGACCAGGGCGGTGCGCTTGGGCAGGACGACCTGCAGGCCGCGGAACACGAGCCAGCCGGCGGCGACCCCGACCAGGCCCATCAGCGTCACGTTGGTGCCGAGCGCGGTGATCCCGCCGTCGGCGAAGAGCAGGCTCTGCACGAGCAGGACGACCGAGAGGCAGAGCACCCCGGTCCACGGCCCGACCAGGATCGCGGCCAGCGCCCCGCCGAGCAGGTGGCCGCTGGTGCCGGCGCCGACCGGGAAGTTCAGCATCTGGGTGGCGAAGACGAAGGTCGCGACGAGGCCGGCGAGCGGCGCCGTACGGTCGTCGAGCTCGCGCCGGGCGCCGCGCAGGGCGAGGCCGATCCCCGCGACCGCGACCGCGCCGGTGGCAGCCGACGTCGGCAGGTCGAGGAAGCCGTCGGGCACGTGCATGGGACCCCTCCGCTACGTTGGGCGGGCCCCGCCGCCCGGGGCCTGTTGACCAGACTACGTTATTGCAAATCATTCGCAATAAGAGCCCGAGGAGCTAGGTGTGACCGCAGCCCGACTGTCCCCCGGGGACATCGCCCCCGACTTCACGCTGACGTCGGACACCGGTGAGGAGGTCACGCTGTCGGACCTGCGTGGCCGCAAGGTGATCGTGTACTTCTACCCGGCCGCGATGACCCCCGGCTGCACCAAGCAGGCGTGCGACTTCACCGACTCGCTCGACTCGCTGCGCGATGCCGGCTACGAGGTGCTCGGCATCTCCCCCGACAAGCCGGAGAAGCTGGCGAAGTTCCGCGAGCGCGACGCCCTGACCCTCACGCTGCTCTCCGACCCGGACAAGCAGGTGATGCAGTCCTACGCCGCGTTCGGCGAGAAGAAGCTCTACGGCAAGGTCGTGGAGGGCGTGATCCGCTCGACGATCGTGGTCGACGAGGAGGGCAAGGTCGAGGTGGCGCAGTACAACGTCAAGGCCACCGGCCACGTCGCCAAGCTCCGCAAGGACCTCGGCCTCGCCACCTGATCACCAAGGGATGCAGGCGATCTGTCACTTCCCGGGGGCAACTTGCCCCGGGAAGTGACAGATCGCCCCGGGGAGTCGCCACGACAAGACCCCTAGACTGTCGGCCGCGCGCTCGTAGCCCAATTGGCAGAGGCACCAGGTTTAGGTCCTGGCCAGTGAGAGTTCGAGTCTCTCCGAGCGCACCAGTACGCCGTCACCGGCTGATGCCTCAGACCGGACGGTCGTCGGAGCCGAGGCCGGCGTCGCGGGCGCGGATGATCACCTCGGCCCGCCGTTCCTCCGCCGTTAGAGTGCGGCGGGTGAGCACCGTCGACATCCGGCCGTTCGAGGACCGCGACGCCCCCGGCATCGCACGGCTGTCCACGACGGTCCAGTGGCCGTCGCTGACCGACCCTGACGTCGTACGCCGCGTCTGCACGGCACCGGGCGCGTCGGCCTACGTCGCCGAGCTCGACGGCGACGTGGTGGGTTGGGCCTCGGCCCTCGGCGACGGCGTGCTCCAGTCCCACCTGAGCTTTGTCGCCGTGCACCCCCATCAACGCGGCCGGGGCATCGCGCGGTTGCTCGTCGTCGCCACCTTCCAGGCCACCGCGACCAAGCGGATGGACCTGATCACCGACTCGGCCGAGGAGTTCTACGAGAGCTTCGAGCACAAGCGGATGGCCGGCTTCCGGATCTACCCCGGAGCCTGAGCTGATCGGCCCGACGGGTCATCCGGCGCGCTCGAACGCCTCGGCCAGCCAGGTCACCCGGGGTCACCGGGAGCGCCGACCGCCCTCCAGGTAGCGCCTGAGCCCCTCCCAGATCTCGGTCTCCTGCTTCCGGCCGGTCCGGGCGAACAGCGGGCCCATCAGCTTGTAGACACCCTTGGGCCGCAGCTCCCACGACCACGTCATCCGAGTCCCGGCGACGTCCGGCTCGAAGGTGAGCACCCCCTCGACGTCGGCCGTGGACATCGTGGTCGTGGAGGCCAGCCGGCGTGGCCGCTCGTACTGCGTCACCTCGATGTCCATGTCGAGCGGCTTGCCCCGCGCGAGGACGGTCGCCGCCCAGTGCGTGCCCGGCCTGATGGGCCCCTCGGTCAGCTTCTCGGCGCGCACCATCGACGGGTTGTACCTCGGCTCGTTGCGCTCGTCGGCCACGAAGTCGAACACGTCCTCGACGGGTCGTCTGATCAGCGTCGCTCCCTCGATCCGCACCATCTCGTCCTCCAGCTCGGGTCCTTTCATGCTCACGGGGTGCGGAACCCACTGGAAGGGTCGGAGGTCCTCGCGGCGATTCAGTGACATCCCACTGAATCCCCGGGACAACAAGCCGGACGGGCAAACCGGGCCGAAACCGGCTCTTCGGCAGCGGTCAAGGGCGGATTGCCCGTTCGAGTGGCTCACGGCAGGGAGCGGCAAGGCGCCGATCGGGGTTCAGCGACATCCCGCTGAATTCCGGGGACCTTCGGCACTGCCTGCGACGGATCCCGCGAAGCACACTTGGGCCAGGCACGGCACCACCGCGCCGCTCCAGCGACCCCAGGAGGTCCTCGTGAGCCAGGCACCCTCCGACGACCTCTCCCTGCTGGCCGCGATCCGCCAACGGCGCGCGGAGCTGCGCGAGTCCATGAACGCGCTCGAGCTCGCCCTTGCTGCGGCGGCACCGGCCGACGCAGCGAGCCACTGGGTCGAGCGCGTCCACGCCGCGCTGCTGGAGCTCTCCGGCGACTTCCGCCAGCACGTCGCGGTCACCGAGGGACCCGACGGGCTCTACCAGGAGCTGGAGCGCAGCGCCCCGCGCCTGGCCGGCCCGGTGAACCGGCTGGCCCAGGACCACGTCCGCATCCACGAGCACCTCGACGGCCTGCTCGCCCTGGTGGAGACCCCGGCGGCCGCGGAGGACGTCGAGAACGTCCGCGGCCTCGGCACCGGGCTGCTCGGCAGGATCGTCCGGCACCGGCAGCACGGCGCCGACCTGGTCTACGAGGCCTACGAGGTCGACGTCGGGGGCGACGAGTAGCACCCTGGGCTCATGGCCACCCTCCACATCGAGCATGCGATCGCCGACTTCGCGCTGTGGAAGACGGCCTTCGACCGGTTCTCCGACGTCCGGGAACGAGCAGGCGTACGCCGGCACCGCATCATGCACCCGGTCGACGACACGAAGTACGTCGTCATCGAGCTCGACTTCGACACGGTCGAAGAGGCGGAGAGTTTCCTCGGGTTCCTGAGGACCAAGGTCTGGCCCTCGCCGGAGAACGCCCCCGCGCTCGCCGGCGCCCCCCATGCCAGGGTGCTCGTGCCCGCGGAGCCCGACCTAGCGCGGGCGCGGGACGTGCCGGCCGAGCCACTCGCCGAGGGCGCGAGCGCTGAGGTCGACCACGTCGGGCCAGTCCAGCGCGGACTCGTCGGCGTTGTCGGAGACGTGCTTGACCAGCCGGACCGGTACGGCGAAGCGCGCGCACGCGAACGCCACCGCGTAGCCCTCCATGTCGACCAGGTGCGCGCGCTCGGCCAGCACCGAGCGGACGACCGGGTCGGTGACGAACACGTCGCCGGAGGCCAGCACGATCTCGGAGTCGCCGATCTCGAAGACGTCCTCCGGGTCATAGCCGAGCGCCCGGATCGCGTCGCCGTTCATGTCGTGGTTGAGCACGGTGCCGACCTCGTGCAGGCCGACCATCCCGTCGCGGAGCGCGCCGGCGCTGCCGATGTTGATCACCGTCAGGCCGTCGCGCTCGACGCCGACCAGCGCCTCGGTCATCGCGACGGCCGCCGCCGTCTTGCCGAGCCCGGTCACCACGACCGGCAGGTGGTCGGGCACATGGGCCGCCTCGGCCCGGGTCGCGGCGACAACCAGGACGCGGTCCATCACAGCCCGACCAGGATGTCGGCGACGATCGGCCCGATCTCGCGCAGCGCCTGCCCGCGGTGCGAGATCGCGTCCTTCTCGTCGGGCGGCAGCTCGGCCGAGGTCAGGACGTGCCCATCGGCACAGAAGACGACGTCGTACCCGAAGCCGCCGCTCCCCCGCATCTCGCGGATGATCCGGCCGGGCATCGTGCCGTGCACGACGTGCTCGGCGACCCCGCCGGCGCCGACCGGGTAGGCGAAGGCCACGGCGCAGGTGAAGTGCGCGCCCCGGCGCTCGTCCGGGACGTCCTCGAGCTGCTCGAGCAGGAGCTCGTTGTTGGCCAGGTCGTCCTTGCCGGTGCCCGCCCAGCGGGCCGAGAGCACGCCCGGCATCCCGTTGAGCGCGTCGACACACAGGCCCGAGTCGTCGGCCAGCGACGGCAATCCGGTGGCCTCGACGGCGACCCGGGCCTTGATCAGCGCGTTGCCCTCGAAGGTCGGCTCGGTCTCCGCGGGCTCGTCGTACGGCGTCACGTCGTCCAGCCCGAGCACCTCGATGCCGGGGACGTGCTCGGCCAGGATGCGCTGCATCTCGGCCAGCTTCTTGGCGTTCCGCGAGGCCAGGAAGACCCGCGGGGCGTCGGCCTCAGGCACTGGCGAGGGCCTCCCGCTGGATCTTCGTCAGGTCGGCGCAGCCCTGCTCGGCCAGGGTCAGCAGCGCGTCGAGCAGCTTCCGGTCGAACGGGTCGGCCTCGGCGGTGCCCTGCACCTCGATGTACTTCCCGTCGCCGGTCATCACGACGTTCATGTCGGTCTCGGCGCGGACGTCCTCCTCGTAGGGCAGGTCGAGGCGGGGCTCGCCGTCGATGATCCCCACCGAGACGGCAGCGACCGAGCCGGTGAGCGCCTCGGTCCGGCCGAGCGTGGCGCAGGCGTCGACCAGCGCGACGTACGCACCGGTGATCGCCGCGGTGCGCGTCCCGCCGTCGGCCTGGAGCACGTCGCAGTCGAGCACGATCGTGTTCTCGCCCAGCGCCTTGTAGTCGATCACCGCACGGAGCGACCGGCCGATCAGCCGGGAGATCTCGTGGGTGCGGCCACCGATCCGGCCCTTGACCGACTCGCGGTCCGAGCGGGTGTTGGTGGAGGCGGGCAGCATGGCGTACTCCGAGGTGACCCAGCCGAGGCCGGAGCCCTTGCGCCAGCGCGGCACACCCTCCGTGGCGGAGGCGGCGCACAGGACGCGGGTGCCGCCGAACTCGATGAGCACCGAGCCTGCGGCGTGGTCGAGCCAGTTGCGGGTGATCTTGATGGGTCGGAGCTCGTCGTTTCGTCGTCCGTCGGCGCGTGTCATGCGCCCGAGCCTAGCGACGGCGGGCCAGCCGCCGGCGGCCCGGTCAGACGTCGTAGCGGGCGTCGCAGCGCGCGAGCTCGACGGAGCCGGTGAACGTGGTCCTCGCCTCGGCCAGGGCGACCTCGCGGTCGTTCCACGGCGGGATGTGGGTCAGCAGCAGCCGGCCGACCTCGGCCTTGCTCGCGGCGCGTCCGGCGTCGACCCCGGTGAGGTGCAGGTCGCTCGGATTGAGGACGCCCTCCTGGAAGGCCGCCTCGGCGAGCAGCAGGTCGGCGTCGCGCGCCAGCTCGACCAGCTCCGTGCACGGCCCGGTGTCGCCGGAGTAGGCCAGCACCCGGCCGTCGGCCTCGACCCGCAGGCCGTAGGCCGGCACCGGGTGGACGACCCGGGTGGCGGTGATCGTGAACGGGCCGAGCCGGATCGGCTGGTCGTCGTACTCCCGGAAGTCGAACTCGGCGCTCATCCCCGGGTTGTCGGGAAGCCCGTAGGCGCGGGCCGCCTGACGGGCGACGTGCTTGGGGCCCCAGACCGGGATCGGCGGCCGGGCGCCGGACGGGTGGTACTTCCACATCACGTAGAGGCCGCTGATGTCGAAGTAGTGGTCCGGGTGCAGGTGGGTCAGCAGCACCGCGTCGAGGGTCAGCGGGTCGACGTGCTTGTGGAGGTTGCCGAGCGCGCCGCTGCCGAGGTCGAGGACGACGCGCCAGGTGCGCCCCTCGTGGTCGGCCTCGAGGAGGTAGCAGCTCGCGGGCGAGTCCGGCCCCGGGTAGGAGCCGGAGCAGCCGATCACGGTGAGCCTCATGCGCGCACCCACGACGTGGCCTGGGCGAACTGGTGCACGGACTCGAGCTCCGGGCCGAGGAAGCGCCGGCCGATCCGGGCGAACTCCTCGGGCTGGCCGGTGGTCAGGAAGCTGTGCACCGGCGCCGGCAGCGACGGGTTGCGCTCCAGGCCGAGCCGGACCAGCAGCTTGTAGACGTCCTTGGCGGTCTCCTCGGCGCTGGACACCAGCGTGACCTGGTCGCCCATCACGTAGGAGACGACGCCGGTCAGCAGCGGGTAGTGCGTGCAGCCGAGGATCAGGGTGTCGATGCCCTCGGAGGTCAGCGGGTCCAGGTATTCGTGCGCCACCTCGATCAGCTCGGGGCCACTGGTGACGCCGGCCTCCACGAACTCGACGAAGCGGGGGCACGCCTGGGTGTGCAGGGTGACGTGCGGGGCGGCCGTGAACGCGTCGTCGTAGGCCATCGACTCGGCCGTCGCACGGGTGCAGATCACCCCGATCTGTCCGGTGCGGCTGGCCGCGACGGCCCGGCGCGTCGCGGGGTGGATCACCTCGACGACCGGCACCGGGTAGCGCTCGCGCGCGTCCCGCAGGACCGCGGCGCTGGCGGAGTTGCACGCGATGACCAACGCCTTCACACCCTGGTCGACCAGGTGGTCGAGGCACTCGAGGGCGTACTCCCGGACCTCGCCGATCGGCTTGGGCCCGTAGGGCTGGCGCGCGGTGTCACCGAGGTAGAGCACCGGCTCGTGGGGCAGCTGGTCCAGCACGGCACGGGCCACGGTGAGTCCACCGAAGCCTGAGTCGAAGATGCCGATAGGTGCGTCTGCCACGTCTCCAGGCTAGTGCCAGACACCCCCTGGTCCGCCGCTCAAGCGACCGACGTCACGCTGCGACGGTGGTCACGTGCGCGACGCGCCGACCGGCGTCGGTACGCCGTCCGCGGCCTCCGGACGCCCCGTGGCGAGCACGTCCTCGTCGTCGTCCAGCATGTCGCTCTCGTCGAACGGGAACTCGCCGGCGAGCACCCGATCGGCCTGCGCCTTGTCGAGCGACCCGGTCCACTGGCCGATGATCACCGTGGCGATCGAGTTGCCGGCGAAGTTCGTCAACGCCCGCGCCTCCGACATGAACCGGTCGATACCGACGATGAGGCCGACGCCGTCGACCAGGTCGGGCCGGTGCGACGCCAGCCCGCCGGCCAGCGTGGCGAGGCCGGCGCCGGTGACGCCCGCGGCGCCCTTCGAGGCGATCACCATGAAGACCAGCAGCGAGATCTGCTCGCCGATGTCGAGCGGGGTGCCCATCGCCTCGGCGACGAACAGCGACGCCATCGTCAGGTAGATGGCGGTGCCGTCCAGGTTGAACGAGTAGCCCGTCGGGACGACCACGCCGACCGTCGTACGGTCCACACCCAGGTGCTCCATCTTCGCGATCAGCCGCGGCAGCGCCGACTCCGACGAGGAGGTCGAGAGGATCAGCAGGAACTCGCGACCGAGGTAGCGGAACAGCGACAGCACGTTGACGCCGGTGGTGACCTTCAGCAGCACGCCGAGGACGAGGAAGACGAAGAGGACGCAGGTCGTGTAGAAGCCGAGCATGATCACCGCGAGGCTCTTCAGGGCGTCGACGCCGGTCTCTCCGACCACGGCGGCCATCGCGCCGAACGCGCCGATCGGAGCCGCCCACATGATCATCACCAGGACCCGGAAGACCAGGCGCTGGAGGTGGCCGACGCCGCGCAGGATCGGCTCGCCGGCGCTGCCCATCGCCTGGAGCGCGAAGCCGACCAGCAGCGCCACGAGCAGGGTCTGCAGCACCTCGCCGGAGGTCAGCGCGGAGACGAGCGTGTCCGGGATGATCCCGAGCAGGAAGTCGACGGTGCCGCCCGCCTCGGTGGCCTGGGCCTTGCCCTCGGCGGCCACCTCCTCGCTGAGCTCGAGCCCCTCGCCCGGCTTGAGGATGTTGCCGACGACGAGACCGATCGCCAGCGCCACCGTCGACATGGTGAGGAAGTAGGCCAGGGCGAGCCCACCCACCTTGCCGACCTGCGCGGCGCTGCGGACCGCACCGACCCCGAGGACGATCGTGACGAAGATGACCGGCGAGATCATCATCTTGATCAGCCCGACGAAGGCCTCGCCGAGCGGCTCGAGCTTCACCGCGAGGTCCGGGGCGATCAGCCCCAGTGCGACACCGAGGACCACCGCCACGATGACGGAGACGTAGAGGTAGTGGGTGCGGTCTCTGCTGCCGCTGGCTGCCATGTCGGTCCTCCCGAGACTCGAGGCGTGCTCTCCCCTTCTTGCCCAGGCAGCCGTCGACTACACCCCCGGGACCTTCGCCCCTCGCTGGAGCAGCCACCGGCGAGAAGAGTGGACCCATGACCAGGACCTACGACATCACGCTCGCTGACCTGCAGGAGCAGCACGCCGCCGTCGTGCGCGGTCACGTCACCACCGAGGAGATCGCGGAGTTCCTCGGCGGCGCCTTCGGCGAGACCGCCGGCGCCGCGGCGGCCCAGGGCCTCACCTTCACCGGAGCACCGTTCGCCCGCTACCGGTTCACCGACGACGGCCGGTTCGCCATCGAGGCGGGCTTCCCCGTGTCCGGACCGGTGACTCCCGGAGGACGCGTCGAGGCAGCGACCTTGCCCGGCGGGACCACCGCCAGGACCATGCACGTCGGGGCGTACGACGCGGTCGCCGCGGCCTACGAGGCGATGCAGACCTACCTCACCGAGAACGGCTACGAGGTGACCGACGCCCCTTGGGAGTGCTACCTCGACGACCCCGAGGTCACGAACCCGCGCACCGAGGTGTTCATGCCCTGCCGGCCGGTCCGGCCGCGCGAGGACTGAGGGTCAGCCGGTTGCGGCCGCCCGGTCGTTGTAGACGCCGGCCGGCTCCTGGCCCGAGAGTGCCTGGATCGCGGTCATCACCTCGTCGGTGACCTCGCGTCGGGCGCGGCCGGCCGGGACGCCGTCGTACCGGCCCTCGAACCGCAACGGCTCGCCGAACCTGACGGTGACCTTGGCCAGCCGCGGAAGCTTCGCACCGACGGGCTGGATCTCCTGGGTGCCGTGCAGGCCGACGGGTACGACGGGTGCGCCGGACGTCAGCGCGAGGTGACCCACCCCGGTGCGACCGCGGTAGAGCCGCCCGTCACGCGAGCGGGTGCCCTCGGGGTAGATCCCGAACGCCTTGCCGCGACCGAGCACCTCGAGCGCCGTCTCGAGGGAGGCGATCGCGGCCTTGGTGTCGTCCCGGTCGACCGGGATCATCCCGATGCCGTTGAACCACGCGCGCGACAGCGCCCCCTTCACGCCCGTGCCGGTGAAGTAGTCGGCCTTGGCGAGGAACACGACCTCGCGGGGCGCCACGATCGGGATCACCAGCGAGTCGGCGAACGACAGGTGGTTGCTCGCGACGATCACCGGCCCGGTGAGGGGCACGTTCTCCAGCCCCTCGACGACGGGTCGCCAGATCACCTTCGCCAGCGGTGGCACCACTGTGTTGACTACGCCGTAGAGCATCCGGACCTCCCCCGCCGATGATTCCAGACCGGGTCAGCCCCGGGGCGTACGGCGGCGCATCGCCCACCAGCCGAGACCGACCACGCCGGCCAGGACGACCAGCAGGCCGAGCGCCGGCAGCAGGAAGTCGCTCCCGTCGTCCTCGGCGGCGGCCTCGTCGTCGCCGGACTCAGGCTGGGGCTCGGGCGATGCGCTCGCCTCCGGCTCGTCGAACTCGGGCACACCCGACACGTCGCCCTCGAGCTCCACCTCGATGCGCAGCGGCGCGGCGAACTTGGTGCCCTCGTCGAAGCGCGCCATCTCGACGGTGAAGAAGTAGTCACCGGCGAGGTTCTGGTCCCTCACGAAGATGCTGCCGGACTCGACGTTGCGGAGCCCGACCGGCGCGAGCGCCATCGTCATCCGGTGCGGCTCCTCGCCGTTGTAGAAGCCACCCTGCTCGACACCGAGGGCGGCATCGGCCAGCAGGTTCAGCTTCTGGCGCACGGGGTTGTAGCCGCTCAGACCGACCGTGTTGCCGTTGGAGTCGAGCTCCTCGGCAGCGAGGGCGTCGGGCTCGGCGGTCACGGTGACGCGAGCCGCCTGGCCCCAGGCGACCGGGACCTTGTAGGCCAGCTGCTCCCCGGGCCGGATCGTGTCCGAGTAGACACCCGGAGCGAGCTCGGGGGCGCTGTTGAAGTCGGCGCCACCCAGCACCGGCTCGGGGTCGCCGGCCACCCGGGCCGGCTTCGTGAACGGCTCCGCGTCCTCGACGGCGCCCGGCAGGCTCGCAGGCCGCCGTACCGCGGGCTGCTCCGCCACGAGCAGCTCGTAGGCCTTGTCGACCTCGGTGTTGTCGTAGGCGACCTCCAGCAGCAGCCGGTCGGCCTTCTCGCAGGTCTCGTCGGCGTAGGGCGTCACGCCGGGGAGGTAGGCCAGGCCGGCACTGACGATCTCGCGCTCGCCGAGCACGTTGGTCCGGCTGACCGACGCCTCGGCGCAGCTCGCCCCCTCCGGGGTGGACAGGGTCAGGTCGAAGCCCTCCAGCGAGCTGCCCGAGGACTCGGGCCGCGCGGTCGCGCTGACCCGGAGGCCGGCCCCGGGCTCCTTCGCGAGCTCGTAGTAGCGCGCGGTCTGCCCCGCGGCGAGCCGGTCGGTGTACTGCCCCGGCTCGAGCGGCAGGGCCTCCGACGCGGTCTCGCCGCCCTCGACGGGCTCGCCGGTGAGGGCGAACTCTCTGAGCGCCCTCACGCTCACGCTGACCATCGACCCGGCCAGCTCGTCGGGGTCGTTCACGTCGTAGTAGGTGCCGCCACCGGCACGCGCGACGCACTGCAGCGCCTTCCGCGCGGCTCCGCTGACGTCGAGGCCCACCACGTTGACGGTGAGGTCCACGCCGTTCTTGCGCAGGTCGCGGGCGACCTTGCACGGGTCGGGAGCACAGGTCGGCTCGCCGTCCGAGAGCAGCACGATCGTGCGCTTGCCCTCACCCCCGACGTCCTGGGCGGCGCCCTTCAGCGCGTTGCCGATCGGGGTCTCGCCGTACGGCTTGTACTTCTCGATCTCCGCGGCCAGGGCCTCACGGTCGAGCGGCCCCACGGGCACGACGTTCTGGGTGTCGGTGCAGGCGCCCTTGTCGTCCCGGTCGAAGACCGTCGCGCCGAAGACCCGCATGCCGACCTCGGCGTCGTCGGGCAGCTTGCCGACCACGTCGGTCAGCGCCTGCTTGGCGGCGTCGATCTTCGTGCCGCCTCCGGCCGCCGGTTCCTTCATCGAGCCCGACGAGTCCAGGAGAAGGACGAGGCGGCCCTCGACCTTCGTGGTGACCGCGGGCTCCTCGTCGGCCAGGGCAGGCACCGTCAGGAGGCCACCGAGCAGCGACAGCAGGAGCAGGAGTGCGGCCGAGACGCGCATGGTGGGATCCCCCGAGACGGTGCGTACAGGTCGCGAGGAGCCTAGCGGCTGCCCCGGGTCAGACCGGGAACGGCAGCCGGGGCTGGGGCGGACCGAGGGTCGGGTCCACCCCGTCGAAGAGGCTGCTGACCGACTCGCCGCCGTGGATCCGGCGGATCGCCTCGGCGAACAGGCCGGCCACCGAGCGGACCTTCAGCTCGGGCCAGTCGGCCGACGGGACGGTGTCGGTGGTGACCACCTCGTCGATGAACGGGTGCTCACGCAGCCGGGACACCGCCTTGCCGACGAACAGCCCGTGCGTGCAGGCCACGGAGGCTCCCGTGCAGCCGAGCTCCTGGAGCTTGTCGAGCAGCTCGACGATGGAGCCGCCGGTGGCGATCTCGTCGTCGAGGATCAGCGCCCGCTTGCCCTCCACGTCGCCCACGATCGCGTCGATCACCACGCGGTCGTCGGCCAGCCGCTGCTTGCTGCCGGCCGCAACCGGGACGCCGAGCAGCCGGGCGAACTGGGTGGCCGTCTTGGCGTTGCCCAGGTCCGGCGACACCACCACGGTGTTGTCGAGGTCCTGGCCCTGGAAGTGCTCCGCGAGCACGCCGAGGGCGGTGAGGTGGTCGACCGGGACGGAGAAGAACCCGTGCACCTGCGGCGCGTGCAGCGTCATCGTGATGACCCGGGTGACGCCGGCCGTGGCGAGCATGTCGGCCACCAGTCGGCCGCCGATGGAGATCCGGGAGGCGTCCTTCTTGTCCGACCGGGCGTAGGCGTAGTGCGGGATCACCGCCGTCACCTGGGCGGCCGAGGCACCCTTGGCGGCATCCACCATCAGCAGCAGCTCCATCAGGTGCTCCTGGGTGGGCGGCACCAGCGGCTGCACGATGTAGACGTCGCGCTGACGGCAGTTCGCCTGGAGCTGCGCCTGGAGGCAGTCGTTGCTGAACCGGGTCATCTCGACCGAGGAGAGGTCGACACCGAGCGACTCGCAGATGGATGTGGCAAGCGCGCGGTGCGCACTCCCACTGAAGACGACGATCTCACGCACGGGGCGCTCCCCTTGTCGCGGCGGGTGGGCGGCGCCACCATAACCCGCGCCGGGCGGCCGCGGGGGCCGACCGCGCCGACGTCCCACGCAACGCGGGTAAAGACCAGCCCCGATCAGCCCCGGAGCTCGCAGCTCAACAGGCAGGCTCGCGCATGCGCCACACGATCCAGGCGCAACGCCTCGCCCCGCGGCACCGATCTGCCTGTTCAGATACGCGACCAGCGGAGAAACCCGGCGGAACGCCTCAGGCCCAGAGCTGGCCCTCGAGGCGGTCCTCGGCCTCGTCGATGGTGCCCTCGTAGGCGCCGGTGGAGAGGTACTTCCAGCCTCCGTCGCAGACCACGAAGACGATGTCGGCACGCTCGCCGGCCTTGACCGACTTGGCGGCCTGGCCCAGCGCCGCGTGCAGGATCGCCCCGGTGGAGACACCGGCGAAGATCCCCTCGAGCTCCAGCAGCTCGCGCACCCGTCGTACGGCGTCGCGCGGGCCGACCGAGAAGCGGGAGTCGATGAGCGAGGCGTCGTACAGCTCCGGCACGAACCCCTCATCGAGGTTCCGCAGGCCGTAGACGAGCTCGCCGTACCGCGGCTCGGCGGCGACGATCTTCACCTCCGGCTTGTGCTCACGGAAGAACCGGCCGACCCCCATGAGCGTGCCGGTGGTGCCGAGGCCGGCGACGAAGTGGGTGACGCTCGGCAGGTCCTCGAGGATCTCCGGGCCGGTGCCCTCGTAGTGCGCCAGCGCGTTGGCGGGGTTGCCGTACTGGTAGAGCATCACCCAGTCGGGGTGCTCCTCGGCGAGCCGCTTGGCGACCCGGACGGCCTCGTTGGAGCCGCCGGCCGCGGGCGAGGACACGATCTCCGCACCCCACATCGACAGCAGCTGCTTGCGCTCGATGGAGGTGTTCTCCGGCATCACGCAGACCAGCCGGTAGCCGCGCAGCTTCGCGGCCATGGCCAGCGAGATGCCGGTGTTGCCCGAGGTCGGCTCGAGGATCGTGCAGCCCGGCCGGAGCAGGCCGTCCTTCTCGGCCTGCTCGACCATCCGCAGCGCGGCCCGGTCCTTGATCGAACCGGTCGGGTTCATGTCCTCGAGCTTCGCCCAGAGCCGGACGTCCGGGGACGGCGACATCCGGGGCAGACCCACCAACGGGGTCCCGCCCACGGAGTCGAGCAGCGAGTCGAAGCGCATCAGGGCACGAGGCTCAGAGTGAACCGCCCGCGACGGCGGGCAGCACGACGACCTGGTCGCCGTCGTCGAGCTTGGTCTCGAGACCGCCGGTGAACCGGACGTCCTCGTCGTTGACGTAGACGTTGACGAAACGGCGCAGGTCCTCGCCGTCGATCAGCCGCTCCTTGAGCCCGGGGTGGCTCGTCTCGAGGTTCTCGATGAGCTCCGAGAGCGTCGAGCCCTCGCCGGACACGGCCTTCTCGCCACCGGTGTAGGTGCGCAGGATGGTGGGGATACGGACCTCGACTGCCATCAGTCGTGACTCCTTGCTTCGCGGGGGCTGGCTGGGGGTTAGCTGTCGATCGAGGTGACGACCGAGACCTCTTCCTCGGTCACGACGCCGTCGACGATCCTGTAGGACCTGAACTCCACCGGGCCGGGACTATTCCCGTGCTCACGTGTGGAGACCAGCACATAGTGCGCATTCGGCTCCGACGCCAGCCCGATGTCGGTGCGGGACGGGTAGGCCTCGGTCGCGGTGTGCGAGTGGTAGACGACCACCGGCTCCTCGTCGCGGGCGTCCATCTCCTTGTAGAGCGCGAGCAGGTCGGCCGTGTCGAACTCGTAGAACGTGGGGCTCCCGGCCGCGTTGACCATCGGGATGAACCGCTCCGGGCGGTCCGAGCCCTCGGGGCCCGCGACGACTCCGCACGCCTCGTCGGGATGGTCCTTCTTGGCGTGCGCGACGATCGCGTCGTACGTCTCCTGGTCGATCTTCAGCACACCGTCGAGGGTACGGCGTGGGGCAGGTCACGCCTGGATCAGCCCACCAGGTGAACCATCAACTGAAGACTTGACGTATTCTTCAAGTCATGGACAGTCAGCGCGAGGCCAGGCCATGACGGTGCCGCTCTACAAGGCCAAGGCGGACTTCTTCCGCACCCTCGGCCACCCGGCCCGGATCCGGGTCCTCGAGCTGCTCGCCGAAGGCGACAAACCGGTGCACGAGCTGCTCGGCTCGATCGCGATCGAGCCGAGCAACCTCTCCCAGCAGCTCGCCGTGCTGCGGATGGCCGGCCTGGTCGCGCAGCGCCGCGAGGGCACCGAGGTGATCTACTCGCTGGCCCTGCCCGAGGTCCGCGACCTGCTGCTCGCCGCCCGGCAGATCCTCGCGACCAAGCACGCCGCGTCCGGCGCCCTGGTCGACGAGGTCTCCCGGCCCCTGACGTCGCAGTGAGCGTCGCCTCCGGCGCGATCCGGACCGGCCTCGACGCGGCCGGCCGGCGGAGCCGGGCCCTGCTCCCCCGGCGCGCCGACCTGGACGCCATGCGCCGCTCGCCCCGCCGCGACCTGCTGGCGGGCGTCACCGTCGGGATCGTCGCGCTGCCGCTCGCCCTCGCCTTCGGCATCACCTCCGGCCTCGGCGCGGCGGCCGGCCTGGTCACGGCGATCGTCGCCGGCGCCGTCGCGGCCGTCTTCGGCGGCAGCAACCTCCAGGTCTCCGGCCCCACCGGCGCGATGACCGTCGTGCTGATCCCGCTGGTCGCGGGCTACGGCGCCGAGGGCGTCCTCGTGGTCGGGCTGATGGCCGGCCTGCTGCTCGTCGTGATGGCGTACGCCGGCCTCGGCCGCTACGTCCGCTTCATCCCGCTACCCGTCATCGAGGGGTTCACCCTCGGCATCGCGCTGATCATCGGCATCCAGCAGCTGCCCAACGCCCTGGGGGTCGAGGCCGACGGCGAGCACGTGCTGAACCTGGCCTGGAACGCCCTCACCGCCTGGGCCGGCGACCCGCAGCTGGTCCCGCTCGCGGTCGCGCTCGGCGTCGCCGCCCTCATGCTGCTCGTCGCCCGGATCCGCCCCGGCGTGCCCGGGTCGCTGATCGGGGTGGTGCTGGCCACCGCGCTGGCCGAGGCGCTGCACCTCGACATCGCGCGGATCGGCGCGCTGCCGACCTCGCTCCCCGCGCCGAGCGTGCCCGACCTGCCCTGGGCCGACCTCCACCACCTGCTGCTGCCCGCCCTCGCCGTCGCGGCGCTGGCCGCGCTCGAGAGCCTGCTGTCGGCCACCGTCTCGGACGCGATGAGCGTGTCCGAGCGCCACGACCCCGACCGCGAGCTGTTCGGCCAGGGCCTGGCCAACCTCGCGAGCCCGCTGTTCGGCGGCATCCCCGCCACGGCGGCGATCGCGCGCACCGCGGTCAACGTCCGCAGCGGAGCCTCGTCACGCCTGGCGGCGCTCACGCACGCCGCCTTCCTGCTGCTGGTCGTGCTGCTGATCGCGCCGGTGGTCGAGCGGATCCCCCTGGCCGCGCTGGCCGGCGTGCTGCTCACCACCGCCCTGCGGATGGTCGAGATGAGCTCGCTGCGGGCGCTGCTCCGGTCGAGCCGCGGGGACGCCGCCGTGCTGCTCGGAACGACGGCCGCGACCGTGGTCCTCGACCTCGTCACCGCCGTGATCCTCGGGATCGTCGCCGCCGGGGCGATCGCCCTGCGTCGGATGGCCCAGTCGGTCACCCTCGAGGAGGTGCCGCTCACCGACGGCCACCACGCCGACGAGGAGCACGCGCTGCTCGACGAGCACATCGTGGCCTACCGGCTCGACGGCCCGTTGTTCTTCGGCGGCGCCCACCAGGCTCTGCTCGACCTGTCCACGCTGACCGACGTCAAGGTGGTGATCCTCCGGATGTCCCGGATGGCCTCCCTCGACACCACCGGCGCGGCCGTCCTCCGCGACACCGTCCGCGCGCTCGAGCACCGCGGGATCACGGTGTTGATGTCGGGCGTCCGCTCGGAGCACCGCAGCATGCTGGCCGGCGTCGGCGTGGACCTCGGGCGCGCCCAGGAGCAGCTGTTCACCAGCACGCCCGCGGCGATCGAGCACGCACGCCGGCACGTCGCCGGCCAGCGGTTCGCGGGTCAGTCCGAGAGGGACTGAACCAGGGTCTCCTGGAGGTAGCCGACCCAGTCGTAGATGTCGTGCACGTGCGTGCGCGGGTCGTCGTCCGGCAGCGCCAGCCAGTAGTCGTCGTCCTCGTCCTCGATGCCGAGCCGGGTGGCCAGCGCGAGCCGGACGTCGGTGAACGACTTGAGCCACGACACCGCCTGCGCGACATCGAGCTCGACGTCGATGATCAGCCCGTCCTCGGTCAGCTCGGCGGGCAGCCCGGCCTCCTCGAGCGTGTCGATGATCAGCGACGCCGCCTGTGCCTTGCTGTCCCGCAGTCCCCCCTCGGTGAACCGCCGGAACTCACCGGCGGCCTCCTCGTCGTCGGGGTACGCCGTCGGGAACAGCCGCGCCAGCACCGGGTCGTCCGGCTCGGTGGTCGGGCCGGTGAAGTCCATCATCTGCTCGAACGGGTCGGTCGACTCGTGGGGCGCCGCCACCTCGTTGCGCAGCAGCTCGACGAGCTGCGAGGCCAGCGACCGGAGCAGGTCGGCCTCGAAGCCGGTAAAGGTCGCCACCGCCCCGCCGCCCCGGCGGTGCTCGAATCCGGTGCTCATCTCAGTCCACCTTCTCCATGGTGGCCCAGAGGCCGTACTCGTGCATCGCCTGCACGTCGCGCTCCATCTCCTCGCGCGACCCGGACGACACCGTCGACCGGCCGTCGTTGTGCACCTCGAGCATCAGCTTCTCGGCCTTGGCGCGCGGGTAGCGGAAGTAGGTCTCGAACACGTAGGTCACGTAGGACATCAGGTTGACCGGGTCGTTCCACACCACCGTGGACCACGGTCGGTCCAGGAGGACGGCGTCGTCCGGACGCTCGGTCTCGACAGGCATGGGCGCAGACACGACGCTCATCCTAGGCGGCACGCACCGCCCTTAGGGTGGGCCGGGTGACGACCGCGCTGCTGACCGACCACTACGAGCTGACGATGGTCCAGGCGGCCCTCGCCGCCGGCACCGCGGACCGGCGCGCCGTGTTCGAGCTCTTCCCCCGCCGGCTGCCCGAGGGTCGACGGTACGGCGTGGTGGCCGGTGTCGGACGGGCCCTCGACGCCGTCGAGCGGTTCACGTTCGACGACGCCGCCCTTGCCACGCTGCGCGAGGGGAACGTCGTCGACGAGGCAACCCTGGAGTGGCTCGCGTCGTACCGGTTCTCGGGCGACATCTGGGGCTACCCCGAGGGCGAGATGTACTTCCCCTACTCGCCGCTGATGGTCGTCGAGTCGACCTTCGCCGGCGCCGTGCTGCTCGAGACCCTGCTGCTCTCGATCCTCAACCACGACTCGGCGATCGCCTCGGCGGCGTCGCGGATGACCTGGGCCGCCGAGGGCCGCCCGTGCATCGAGATGGGCTCCCGCCGGACGCATGAGGAGGCCGCGGTCGCCAGCGCCAGGGCGGCGTACGTCGCGGGCTTCGCGTCCACCTCCAACCTCGCAGCCCGGCAGCGCTACGGCATCCCCACCACCGGGACCAGCGCCCACAGCTTCACCCTCCTGCACGACTCGGAGCGCGACGCGTTCACCGCCCAGGTGGAGTCGCTGGGGCGTGGCACCACCCTGCTGGTCGACACCTACGACGTCGGGGACGCCGTCCGGGCAGCGGTGGAGGTGACCGGTCCCGAGCTGGGCGCCGTCCGGCTCGACTCGGGCGATCTCGCCCTGCTCGCCCGGGAGGTCCGCGCGCAGCTCGACGGCCTCGGCGCGACCGACACCCGGATCATCGTCACCTCCGACCTCGACGAGTTCGCGATCGCCGGCCTGGCCTCGGCACCGGTGAACGGCTACGGCGTCGGCACCTCGCTGGTCACCGGCAGCGGCCACCCCACCTGCGGCTTCGTCTACAAGCTCGTCTCCCGGGCCGGCGACGACGGCGAGATGGTCGACGTCGCCAAGCGCAGCAAGGACAAGGTCTCGATCGGCGGCCGCAAGTTCGCGCTGCGCCGCCGCGATGCGAAGGGTTGCGCCGAGGCCGAGGTGGTCGGCATCGGCGAGCCGCCGCTCGACGACGGCGACGACCGGCCGCTGCTCGTCCCCCTCGTGCGGGAGGGCGAGGTGGTCGGCCGCGAGGACCTCGACGTCATCCGCGCCCGACACGAGGCCGCCCGCGCCGAGCTGCCGGTGCGCGCCCGCCAGCTGTCCCGCGGCGAGCCGGTGATCCCGACCCTGCACGTGGGAGCCTGAGCCATGGCACTGCTCTCCGTCGACTTCTTCTCCGACGTCCTCGAGGTCGGCGCCTCGATGAACGTGGTGTGGCCGCAGACCACCGAGCACCAGGTCGGGGTCAGCGGCGGCCGCGAGTCCTCCGACGGGCCGCCGGTCCTCTACCTGCTGCACGGCCGCACGGACGACCACTCCGCGTGGTGCCGCAACACCTCGGTCGAGCGGTACGCCGTCGCGGCGGGCGTCGCCGTCGTGATGCCCGCCGTGGCACGGAGCTTCTACACCGACGAGCTGCACGGGGACCGCTACTGGACGTTCCTCAGCCAGGAGCTGCCCGACCTCGTCGGCTCGATGTTCCGGGTGTCGCAGCGACGCGAGGACACCTTCGTCGCCGGCCTGTCGATGGGCGGCTACGGGGCGATGAAGTGGGCGCTGCGGGAGCCCGACCGGTTCGCCGCGGCCGCCACCATGTCGGGGGCGCTGGACATCCCGGCCCTGCTCCGCGACCCGGAGCGCCGGAGCCGAGCTCGTCGACCGGGTCTTCGGCCCCGACCTCGACCCGGCCGAGGACCTGTTCGCGCTGCTCGGGTCCGCTGACGCCGACCGGCTGCCCCGGCTGCACGTCAGCTGCGGCACCGAGGACCACCTGGTCGACCACAGCCGGCGCTTCGCCGCCGCGGCCGAGCAGGCGGGCGCCGAGATCACCGTCGACTTCCGCCCCGGCGAGCACGAGTGGGGCTTCTGGGACAGCGAGATCCGGCAGGTCCTCGACTGGCTGCCGCTCGGCTCCCGGACCTGACCAAGCACCCGTTCCGTGGGCTAGCCTCGGCCCATGAAGCGCGCGCTGATCGTCGTCGACGTGCAGAACGACTTCTGCGAGGGCGGCAACCTCCCGGTCCGGGGCGGCGCCGACGTCGCCCATCAGATCGGCGTGATGCTGCACCACTGGTCGCTCCAGGACCCCAAGGCGCCGCCGTACGACGTGGCCGTCGCGACCCGCGACCACCACGTCGACCCGGGCGACCACTTCAGCGACGACCCCGACTTCGAGCACAGCTGGCCCGCCCACTGCGTGGTCGGCACGGACGGGGAGGCGTTCCACCCCAACCTCGACCCGCAGCCGTTCGACGCGGTCTTCCTCAAGGGCGAGCGGGCGGCCGCCTACTCCGGGTTCGAAGGCCGCACGACGGACGGTGACGACCTCGCCGGGTGGCTCCGCACGCACGAGGTGACCCACGTCGACGTCTGCGGCATCGCCACCGACCACTGCGTCCGCGCCACCGCGCTCGATGCCGTCAAGGCGGGCTTCGACACCACGCTGCTCACGGCGCTCTGCGCGGGCGTCGCCCCCGCCACCACCGCGACCGCCATCGACGAGATGCGCGGCGCCGGCGTCCACATCACCTGACGCCGACGACGCCACATCGACCGAGGGCACGATCACCCGCCCAGGGTGATGCCGGGCCGGGCGGATGGGTGTTCCCTCGGGAGATGACAGCCATCAGTGCCGGAAGCACCCCGGTGGCGGCGCGGCATCCCGCTCGCCCCACGAGCCATGATCTGGGGCGAGCCGCCCGCGTGTCGTGCCCGGTGTCCTGCCACGGGGACCTCGTGGTGTCGACCCTCCGTCCCGACCCTGCGACCCTGCTGGCCCGGCAGAACGAGGGACGGGTTCCGGAACTGATCCCCCTGCGGATGGCGCGGATGTCCGCGTCACCGCTCGCGTTCTTCCAGGGTGCCGCCGCGGTGATGGCCGACGACCTCGCCGGTACGCCCACGACCGGGATCATGGTGCAGCTGTACGGCGATGCCCACCTCGGCAACTTCGGCCTCTACTCCACGCCGGCCGGACGGCACGTGTTCGACGTCCGCGACTTCGACGAGACCCATCCCGGGCCGTGGGAGTGGGACGTCAAGCGACTCCTGGCCAGCCTGGCGGTCTCGGGACGACAGAGCGGCTTCTCGACAGCGCAGCGCCGCACCGTTCTGCTGCGCAGCGCTCACGCCTACCGCGAGGCGGTCCGGCGCTTCGCATCGATGTCGAACCTCGAGGTCTGGTTCTCGCAGGCCGACGTGGAAGAGCTCCGACGGCACCGCCGCTTCGGGATGCCCATCCACCGGCACGCAGACGCGGGTCGCCGACGGCTCACCGAGGTGGCGGACGGGACACGCAGGTTCGTCCCCGACCCGCCCGACCTGGTGCCGGCCGGCCGGCTGCCCCTCGTGCCCCTCGAGACCGGCCGCGTCGACCTGGAGGGCAGCATCCGCGGCCTGCTGGAGGACTACCGGGCCACCCTCTCCGGTGACGGACAGTTCCTGCTCGACCACTTCCAGGTCGCGGAGGTCGCGCGTGACGCCGGGACGGCTGGTGCCACCGCCACCCGATCCTGGATCGTCCTGCTCACCGGCCGCGACACCGACGAAACGCTGTTCCTCCAGGTCCGGGAGGCTCACCGGTCGGTGGTCTACCCGCTCTCGACGGTGGAGGCGAGCTCGACCCACGGCCGGCGGGTCGTGACGGGACAACGTCTGACGCAGGCAGCCGGTGACATCTTCTTGGGCTGGCACCGGATGAACGACGGGAGCGGACAGTGGCGGGACTACTACGTCCGCGAGCTTCGGGACTGGCTCCCCGAGGTCGGGGTCGACTGGATGGCGCCGCTCCGGATGGGGGTGTACGGCGAGCTCTGCGGCTGGACGCTCGCCCACGCCCACGCGCGCTCGGGCGACCGGCTCGCACTGGCGGCCTACCTCGGCGACGACACCGAGTTCGAGGAGACGTTCGCCGACTTCGCCGAGGCCTACGCGGACCAGAACCTGGTGGACTTCGAGCACTGTCGGAGCCTCCGGGACGCGTCCTGAGGGCGCCTCCCGGCCCGGCTCAGGCGCCGCGGAAGGACGGCCGGCGCTTCTCGCTGAACGCCCGCATCCCCTCGGCGACGTCGTCGGTGCGCAGCAGGATCGTCTGGCCGGTCCGCTCCCGTTCGAGCGCGGCCTCCAGGTGCGCGAGGGTGGCCGCGTTGACCGCCTTCTTGGTGGCCGCGTAGGCCAGCGGCGGTCCGCCCGCGAGCCGGCGTACGAGCTTCTCGACGGTCGCCTCGAACTCGTCGTCCGCCGCGACATGGCTGACCAGCCCGGCGTCGTACGCCTCCCGCCCGCTGATCCCCTCGCCGAGCAGCGCCATCCGCATCGCCCGGGCCCGACCGACGGCGGCGGCCACGGTCGCGGTCGCGCCGCCGTCCGGCATCAGGCCGATGCGCGAGAACGCCAGCAGGAACAGCGCGGACTCCTTGGCGACGGCGAGGTCGCAGGCCAGTGCGGCCGAGCAGCCGACGCCGGCGGCGACGCCGTTCACCGCCGCCACGACCGGCTTGTCCAGCATCACGATCCCCCGGATGATCCGGTTGGCGCGGTCCAGCGCGGTGACGTCGAAGTTCTCGTGCGCGTCCGCCCCGGACAGGTCGGCGCCGGAGCTGAACGCGTCGCCGGTGCCGGTGAGCAGGACGACCCGTACGTCGTCCCGGGCGGCCGCGCCTTCGAGCTCCTCGGCGGCCCGGTCGGCCATCTCGCCGGTCATCGCGTTGAGGTGCTCGGGCCGGTCCATGGTCAGGCGGAGCACGCCGCCGTCGAGTCGCACGTCGAAGCCGTCAGTCATGCGGGAACGCTAGCGCCCGCGACTCCCCAATAAGTGTTTGACAGTCGCCGGTCGGACCGGCTATAACTCCCCAAGAAGTGTTTGACAGTACGCCGCAGGGCGGCACGAACCAGGGAGGCCCGATGTCCGACGACCGGACCGGCGAGCAGCGCGAGGTCTCGAGCATGCGCGCGACCGCCCACCCCGTGCGGCTCCAGATTCTCTCGCTGCTCACCGGCGCCGAGCTGAGCGCGGCGGAGGTCGCCCGCGAGCTCGACATCAGCCACGCCAACGCCTCCTACCACCTGCGCCGCCTGGCCGATGCCGGCGTCATCGTCGAGGCCGGCGAGGAGAAGATCCGGGGCGGCGTCGCCAAGCGCTACCGCCACCCGTGGGACACCACGTCGCTGTCCGCCGACGAGTCAACCGGCGACGCGACCTACTACGTGCGGGTGATGGCCGAGGAGATGGTCCGCCGCTACACGCACAAGCGGGCCGGCAGGCGCGGATACCTGTCCGATGCCGAGATGTGGGTGACCCCGGACGTCTGGGAGCGCGTCTTCGACCTCGTGGACCAGGCCTCGCGGCTGATCCACGCCGAGGCAAAGCCCCCGCGCACCCCCGGCACCGTCCACGTCAACCTCACCGCAGCGGCCTTCGAGATGGCCGACGCGGACCGCCCCTCGAAGGAGCAGCCATGACCTGGCGGGAGTCCTTCGCGCCGCTGCGCGAACGGAACTTCGCGTGGTACTACGCCTCGCGGTTCAGCAACACCCTCGGCTCGATGATGGCCTCGATCGCGCTGACCTTCGCGGTGCTCGACCTCACCGACTCGGCCAGCGCGCTCGGCCAGGTGCTCGCCGCCCGGACCGTCCCGATGGTGCTCTTCCTGCTCTTCGGCGGCGTCATCGCCGACCGGTTCCCCCGCACCCTGGTCCTGCAGCTGTCCAACCTGCTGTCCGCCGCCACGCAGGGCATGGTCGCCTACCTGATCATCACCGGGCAGGCCGAGCTCTGGATGATCATCGTGCTCGAGGTCGCCAACGGCACCGTGTCGGCGGTCAGCTTCCCGGCGATGGCGAGCATGGTCCCCCAGCTCGTCCCCCGCGCCCAGCTGCAGAGCGCGAACGCGCTGCTGTCGCTCTCGCGCGGCGGCCTCACCATCATCGGTCCGACCATCGGCGCCCTGCTGGTCGTCACGGTCGGCTCCGGCTGGGCACTGGCCGTCGACGCGCTGACCTGGCTCGTCGCCGCCGTGCTGCTGATGCCCATGCGCATCCCGGCCCGGGTCCGCTCCACGGAGAAGACCAGCACGCTGCACGAGCTGCGCGAGGGCTGGACGCTCTTCCGCACCACCACCTGGCTGTGGGTCGTCGTGCTCGCGTTCGGGTTCCTCAACATGATCCACACCGGCGCCTGGTTCACCCTCGGGCCGGCCGTCGCCAAGGGCACGATCGGCGAGCAGGGCTGGGGGCTGGTGCTCTCCGCGGAGTCGATCGGCCTGGTGCTGATGACCGTGGTGCTGCTCCGGGTGAAGATGCGGCGGCCGCTGCTCTACGGCATGGTCGGCTGCTCGCTGATGTCGATCCCGCTGATCGTGCTGGGGCTGGAGCCGCACCTCGTCGCGCTCATCGCCTGCGCGTTCATCGCCGGCGCCGGGATCGAGGTGTTCGGCATCGCCTGGAACCTCGCCATGCAGGAGAACATCGAGGACGACATGCTGTCCCGGGCCTACTCCTACGACGCGCTCGGGTCGTTCATCGCGATGCCCGTCGGCCAGCTGCTCTACGGGCCGCTGGGCGAGGCGTTCGGCTACCGCGAGGTGCTGCTCTGGAGCGGGGTCGCGTACGCCGCGATCGCACTGCTCACCCTCACCTCACGGTCGGTGCGCACCCTCGAGCGCCAGACCGCGGCCGAACCCGTCTCCGCCTGACCGCGGCTCAGCTGCCTTCCGACCTGCAGGTAGGTGTCGAAGAAGGCGACGATGCGACGTCGGGCGTCCCGGGTCGCCGGCTCGTCGTACTCCGTGCGAGAGAGCCGGACCAGAATCCGGAGGGCGACGGAGAGATCGGCCGGGTCGTGGTCGTTCATGAACCCGTGCCCGACCCCGGGGTAGACCTTCACGTCGTGCGGCACCTCGTGCTCGGCGAGGAGCCGACCCAACCGCTGGCCGGCCGACCCACCCAGGGGTGACCGGTCGGACGCCGCCGAAGCTCCCCACGATCGGGCAGGCCGCCGGCAGCCAGTCCTCGGCGTCGGACGGGCAACCGCCGTAGTTGACGCTGGACGACGTCGAACCCGTGCCCCTCCGCCAGCGCCAGCGCGTAGCCACCACCCATGCAGAACCCGATCACGCCGATCCGACCGGTGCAGTCGTCGCGGCTGCGGAGCCAGTCACGCGCGGCCTCGATGTCGTCGAAGGACCTGCCACGCCGCTCCCCGAGGTCGCGCATGATCGTGCGCAGGCAGCCGAACCGACTGCCCCAGTAGTAGAGGTCCGGCGCGACGGCGAGGAACCCCTCGCCGGCGAGCCAGTCGGCCTGAGCGCGCAGGTCGTGGCTCATGCCGGTGAAGTCGTGGATGACGACCACTCCGGGCCAGGGCGGACTCGTGGCCGGCACCGCGCAGTACGCCGGCATCAGACCGTGACCAGTCCGGATCTCCACCGATGAGGTGTCCATGTCGCAGTCTGCGCCCGCAACGCCCGGACCCGGTAGACCCGGGACGGTCAGCCGTCGGTCAGGCCCATCTCGCGCATCACGTCCGGGAGTACGGCGGCCATCGCGTCGACCACCGTGGTGAGGCCGGACAGCGGCCGGATCATCACCCGGAAGTCGTCGATCAGCCCGTCCTCGCGCACGTGCAGGAAGTCGGCGCCCTCGACCTGGCGGTCACCGACCGTGGCCTCGAACACGAGGACCTGATCCGCATCGGTCTCGGCGCCCATCGTCCGCGTGTAGCGGAAGTCCTCGAAGACCCGCATCACCGCCCGCAGCACGACGGACGTGGCGAGCTTGCCCTCGTAGGGCTTGTGCACCGCGGGGCTGCGGAACACCACGTCGTCGGCGAGCAACGCCTCGAGCGCCTCGACGTCGCGCGCCTCGATCGCCTCCCGGAACGCCTTCATGCTCCCCACCTCTCCGCCAGGGTCGTGATCACCTTGAGGTCGCGCGTCGTGGCCACGCCCAAGCAGCTTCTCGACGCGGGCGTTGTTGAGCCGGGCGTTCTGGTAGCCGCTGTGCAGCCACAGGTGCACCGCGCGGCCGCGCACCCAGGCGACCTCTTCGTCGGTGGAGAGCCCCTCGACCTCGGCCGCGGTCGCTGGCGTCGGGCGCGTCCTTGAGCAGCGTCACGTAGCGGCGCAGGCCGTCGGCGTGGGCGGCCGACGGCGGCTCGATCCCCATCGCGTCGTCGTACACCGAGCGCAGCTCCTTGGCCGTCATCACGACCGTCGGGACCGCGAAGCCGCGGTCGGCCTCGAACAGCTCCTCGAGCCGCTCGGCCAGCCTGGCGTGCGAACGCAGCGGCGACCGGACCCGGACGTTGCCGGTCTGGATGTAGGTCTCCGGGCCCTCGAAGCCGGCGGCCTCGAGGCAGGACCGCAGCTCGGCCATCGGGAACTTGCGGTTCTTCCCGAGGTTGATCGCGCGGAGGAATGCCACGTAGTCGGCCACACGCCCATCGTGCCGCAAAGTCTCCCAACTGTCGGCCGGGGCTCGTCGAGACTTCAGCTTGCGTTGGTCCGGAGTGTGTCCGATGCCCCCATGACTCGGATCTCTCGGAAAACTCTCGCCCTCGGGCTGGGGGCGACCGTGACCGCACTGGTCACGCCTCTCGTCCCCCTCACCCCCGCCCTCGCCGCCACCGGCGACGACTTCGACCTGCAGGCGCATCGCGGCGGTCTCGGCCTCATCGTCGAGAGCACCCTCCCCGCCTTCGCGAAGGCCCTCGAGCTGGGCGTGACCACCCTCGAGCTCGACACCCAGATCACCCAGGACGGCGTCGCTGTCGTCACCCACGACCGCAAGGTCAGCGACAAGAAGTGCCTCGACACAGCCCCCGCGACCGCCGGCGACCCGGAGTATCCCTACGTCGGCAAGTACGTCAACACCCTCAGCCTCGCCCAGGTCAAGACCCTCGACTGCGGCAGCCAACGGCAGGCCAACTTCCCTGAGCAGGAGCTCGCCCCCGGCGAGCGGATGCCGACGCTGACCCAGGTGTTCGACCTGGTCAAGCGGTACGGCGCCGACAAGGTGAAGCTCAACGTGGAGACCAAGGTCGAGGCCGGAGCGCCCCACGAGACCGCTCCGCGTGAGCAGTTCGTCCAGGTCGTCTCCGGGGACATCCGCGACGCCGACATGCTCCGACAGGTCACCGTCCAGAGCTTCGACTGGGGGGCCCTGATGCGCATGCGCGAGGTCGAGCCCCGGCTGCCGCTCGTGGCGCTCACCAACTACGACTTCCTCCAGGTCGACCAGCCCGGGGCCTCGCCGTGGCTCGGGGGCCTCGACATCGACGACTTCGACGACGACCCGATCGCGGCGGTGGACTCGTTCGGCGCCTCGGCGTTCTCGCCGGTGCACGGCTTTCCCCAGAACGGCACCGTGAGCGACCCCGACTACAGGCCCTACGTCACCCGGGAGATGGTCAAGCACGCCCACCGGGCCGGCATCGAGGTCATCCCGTGGACCGTCGACGACAAGCCGACGATGGCCTCCCTGATGGACGCCGGGGTGGACGGGCTCATCACCGACTACCCGAACCGGCTGCGCGAGCTGATGGCCGCACGGAAGCTGGAGCTGCCGCGCTCGTACGACGACCCGGGCGCCTCCGCGTCCACCGAGCCGCTGGAGCGCGCCCACGCCCACAACGACTACGAGCACACCAGGCCGCTCTACGACGCCCTGGACCATGGGTTCACCAGCGTGGAGGCCGACGTGTGGCTCGTCGACGGCGAGCTCCTCGTCGCCCACGACCGCGAGGACGTGCAGCCCGGCCGCACGCTCGAGTCGCTCTACCTCGACCCCCTCGAGCAGCAGGCCGCCCGGCACGGCGGCGCCGTCTACACCGGCTACGACGGCGTCTTCCAGCTGCTGGTCGACGTCAAGAGCGAGGCCGGGCCGACGTACCGCGCGGTCGACGCCGAGCTGCGCGAGCACCAGCGCATCATGACCTCGTTCTCGGGCGGCCAGGTCCAGGAGGACGCCGTCACCGCGGTGATCAGCGGCAACCGAGACCTCCCCGCCATGCAGTCCCAGCCGGTCCGCTACGCCGGGTACGACGGCCGCATGGCCGACCTCGACTCCGGCCTGCCGGCCGCCGACATGCCGTTGCTGAGCGACAACTGGACCAAGCACTTCACCTGGCAGGGCGTCGGCCCGATGCCCGAGGCGGAGCGGGCCAAGCTGCACGACATCGTCGACCGGGCCCACCGGTCCGGCTACCGGATCCGGTTCTGGGCCACCCCCGACGTCGTGGGTCCCGCCCGCGAGGCCATCTGGCGGGAGCTGTTGGCGGCCGACGTCGACCACGTCAACACCGACGACCTGGCCGGCCTCGAGGCCTTCCTCAGGGCCAACGACCGCTGAGCGACAACACCACCACGAAAGCCGGCCCGCCCCTCGCGATGCGAGGAGCGGGCCGGATCGTTTCGTGGCGGGCGTCAGTCGGTCAGGACCAGGGCGTCGGCGACGGGGCGCTCGACCGGGTCGCTGGGGGTGTTCAAGAGCCCCCGCTCGCCGGTGGCGACGGCGCTGGAGCCGCCGCCGTCGAGGTTGATCGCCTCGACCGCACCGAGTCCGTCGAGCAGCCTGGCGGTCTCGCTGATGCTCAGGCCGACGCTGCGACCGGGCTGCCGTCCGTCGACCTGGACGAAGACCACCCGACCGTCGGGAAGCACACCGGCAGCCGTGCGCGGATTCCGTCGCACGTACCAGCGCCAGAAGAACTCCGCCCGCGGGTTGCCGTCGATCGCCTCGGGACTCCAGCCGTCGCGCACCGGGTCGAGCACGGATCGTCCGCCGTCGACGAGCAACGGTCCCCCGTTCAGCATCGAGGTGTGGGGACGGAGCGGCACCGTCTCGCCGGTCTCCGCGTCGACCACGCGCTCGGCCAGCCGCAGCCGGTCGCCGACCTCGGCGTGCGCCTCGAGCCACCGGGCCTGATCGCCGGTGGCCTGGACGGCCTTCGCACCGGCTTCGGGCTCGGCGCCGCCGCGGACCGGAGTCGCCTCGGTGACCACACCGGCGCCGTCGAGCCGGACCTGGAACCCCTCACCGTCGGGCAGCGGCGCCCCGAACTCGGAGCCGAACACGACCAGCTCGTCGTGGTTGCCGCACGTGTAGTCGTGCGCGGGAGCCTGCACCGGGTAGGCGTCGCCGACACCGCCGCAGTTGGTGATCAGACCAGGCGTCCGGTTGAGACCGGTGACCACGTGCGGCTGCTGGCCGACCTCGCTCACCGAGAGCTGGGTGGTGACGCGGCGTACGTCGGCATTCCCGTCGTCCTGCGGCAGCACCAGGGCGGGACGGTCGCCGACCGCTTCGGAGAGCACGTCACCGTCCCGGACGCCGACCCCGCCGAGATCGCCGTCGGTGCCCTCCAGCCACGGGCCAGGCTGGTCCCGGGTCCCGTCGATGGTGAAGAACCCGCCGTTGACGGCCGCGATGGCGTCGTAGCGGTCGGCCATCGCAGACGTGGTCTCACGACCGTAGACCTCCTCGGTGGCGAGCTCGGCACGCATCGAGCCGTCGAACTCGTCCGGGTCGACCACGAGCATCGTGACCCGCCAGGGTCCGGTGGTCTGGCCACCGTCGTGCGCAGTGTCGTCCACCCGGGCGTTGAGCCCGGCCGCCTTCATCCGGGTCACCGCCGACTCGGCCTCGCCCTGGGTGGCGTAGGCACCGGCGCGGACCGCCCAGCCGAGTGGACCGCCGAGCGGCGACTTCTCCACCGAGGCGTCCCGGCGCGGCTCGAGCCCGGCTTCGCGGACCTTGTCCTCCAGCGCCTGGGCCTGCGCCTCGGTGGTCGCGAAACCGGCGGTCGCGGTGTAGGAGTCGTCGGGGTCGGTCGCCCCGCGCACGACCTGGTAGAGGGTCACCCCCGGCGCGAGCCTGCTCACCTGGCGGTCCTCGGAGAGCCCGGCGGGCCCGATGTCGAGTGGTCGGGCCAGGGGGTCGTCACCGCGAGGGGCCGCGATGCCGGGGACCGGGGCCAGAGTGGCGCCGATCGTCAGTGCGCTGATTGCCGCTGCTGCGGCCATGGGTCTCTTCATGGCCGGGACGCTAGGCAGCCGTCCTCAACAGCAGGTGAATGCAAGGCGACCGCGGTGCGCACCGCAGGAGGCGCGCCTCGCGAGTCAGGAGTTGGAGTAGACCGCCGGGCCGCCGTCGTCCCCTGCCGAGTCCGGACCGCGGCCCGCCCAGGTCCAGGCGTAGGCCGGGTCCTCCGCCGCGATCCCGGCCTCGCCGAGCTCGAGCGGCTTGAACGTGTCCACCATGACGGCGAGCTCGTCGAAGTACTCCGCGCCCAGCGACGCCTCGATCGCCGACGGCTGCGGGCCGTGCGCGTAGCCGCCCGGGTGCAGCGAGATCGAGCCGATGTTGATCCCGGACCCCTTGCGCGCCTCGTAGTCGCCGCCGACGTAGAACATGACCTCGTCGCTGTCGACGTTGGAGTGGTAGTAGGGCACCGGCACCGCGTCGGGGTGGTAGTCGACCTTGCGCGGCACGAAGTTGCAGATCACGAAGTTCCAGCCCTCGAACACCTGGTGCACCGGCGGCGGCTGGTGGACCTTGCCGGTGATCGGCATGAAGTCCTCGATGTTGAACGTGTAGGGGTAGAGGCAGCCGTCCCAGCCGACCACGTCGAACGGGTGCGTCGCGTAGGTCATCCGGCTGCCGACGATGCCGCCCGGACCGCTGCCGCGGTGCTTCACCAGCACCTCGACGTCGCTGCCCTGGACGAGCAGCGGCTCGACCGGTCCGTAGAGGTCGCGCTCGCAGTAGGGCGCGTGCTCGAGCAGCTGGCCGTACTTCGACAGGTAGCGCTTCGGCGGGGCGATGTGGCTGCTCGCCTCGATCGCGTAGAGCCGGCTCGGCTCTGCCGGGACCCAGCGGTGGGTGGTCGCGCGCGGGATGACCACGTAGTCGCCGGTGCGGTAGGGCAGGACGCCGAAGACGGTCTCGACGAAGCCGCTCCCCTCCTGCACGTAGACGCACTCGTCCCCGATCGCGTTGCGGTAGTGCGGCGACTCCTCCGCGGCGAGGACGTAGGAGATCCGCACGTCGGCGTTGCCGAGCACGAGCCGACGTCCCTGCACCGGCGTCCACGCCGGCGCCGCCGGTGAAGAGCGAGTGCAGCTTGAGGTGCCGGGGCTTCAGCGGGTGGTTCGCCGTGGTGGCGAGGTCGGGCAGCTCCCAGACCTGGCTGTCGACGATCGCGGACGGGACGCCGCGGTGATAGAGCAGCGAGGAGTCCGAGGAGAACCCCTCCTCCCCCATCAGCTCCTCGTAGCGGAGCGCACCCTCGTCGTCGCGGAACACGGTGTGCCGCTTGCCCGGCACGTCGCCCACCTGGCGGTAGAAAGCCATCTCGATCCGTCCTCTATCCGGACACTTGCGTCCGTTCGACGCCCACACGATGCGTTAGGGTCGGCACCGTGTCAAGCAGTGTCTCGCCCCTCCCGTCCTGGCTCGCGCGGCTCGTCGACGACGCCGCGATCTTCCCGCCCGGCAACGTCCCGCTGCCGCGGGCGGTGACCGAGCACCGCGAGCACACAGGCTCCCCGTACGCCGACCTGGTCGGACCGTTCGTGGTCAGCGACCTGCGGCTCCCCGACCTCCTCGACGAGGTCAGCGACGACGTCGAGCCGCTCCCGGTCAGCGTGGTCGTCTCCGGGGGCGCCGGCGCGCTGGAGGGTGCGGTCCGCTGGGCCACCCGCTCGGGCGCGCTCGACCTCCGCTCGGTGGAGATCGTGCTGCGCGACGACGACAGCGGCGCGATCGTGCACAACGCCCGGCGGATCGTCACGGCCGTCGACCAGCTCCGGTCCGCGGGCGAGCTCGATGACGCGGTGCCCGTCTACGTCGAGCCGCCGCGGCTCTACGGCGGGCCGCCCACCCCGGGCTGGCTGAGCGCCCTCGACGAGATCGCCGCCGCAGACCACCGGCTGAAGTTCCGCACCGGCGGCCCCGACGCCGAGGCGTTCCCGGCGGCGCACGAGCTCGCCGCGTCGATCGACGCCGCGCTCGAGCGCGAGGTCGCCTTCAAGTGCACGGCCGGCCTGCACAACGCGCTGCGCCACCGAGCCGACGACACCGGGTTCGAGCACCACGGCTTCCTCAACGTCCTGCTGGCCACCCGGGCGTCCCTGGACAGCGCCTCGATCGACGAGACGGCGGCCGTCCTCGAGACGACCGACCCGGACGCCGTACTGGCCGGCCTGCGCGAGACCGGCGACGAGGCCCTCGCCGGAGCCCGCCGCTGGTTCACCTCGTTCGGCTCGTGCAGCGTCCTCGAGCCGCTCGAGGACCTGATCGAGCTCTCGCTGGTAACGATGACCACTCCCGAGGAGACCCCATGACCGAGTCCGCCCCGACCTGGGTCGACGGTGCCGCCGGCTCGCTGTTCGACATCGACAACCTGCCCTACGGCGTCTTCTCCCACGGCGACGAGCCCGCCCGGGTCGGCGTACGCATCGGCGAGCACGTGCTCGACCTGGCGCCGGTCGCCGCCGCCGAGATGCTCGACGTGGCCCACGTCTTCGAGGCGGCGTCGCTCAACCCGCTGCTCGCGGAGGGCCGGGGCACGTGGACCGGCGTGCGCCGCTGGGTCACCTCGCTGCTCACCGACGAGTCCGAGCGGGGACTGGTCGAGCCCAACCTCGTGCCGGTCGGCGAGGTCACCCTGCACCTGCCGTTCGAGGTCGCCGACTACGTCGACTTCTACTGCTCGCTCGACCACGCCAGCAACGTCGGCAAGATGTTCCGCCCCGACGAGGAGCCGCTGAAGCCCAACTGGCGGCACCTGCCGGTCGGCTACCACGGCCGCGCCGGCACGGTGGTCGTCTCCGGCACCGACGTGCGCCGCCCGTGCGGCCAGCGCAAGGCACCCGACGCGGAGGCACCGTCGTACGGCGCCAGCGGCCGGCTCGACATCGAGACCGAGCTCGGCTTCGTGGTCGGCGCCCCGACGGCGCTCGGCGAGCGGGTCGGCACGGACGGCTTCGCCGACCACGTCTTCGGCGTGGTCCCGCTCAACGACTGGTCGGCCCGCGACATCCAGGCCTGGGAGTACGTCCCGCTGGGACCGTTCCTCGGCAAGTCCTTCGCAACCTCCGTCGCCGGCTGGGTGACCCCGCTCGACGCGCTCGAGGCGGCCCGCGTCGACCTGCCCGGCCAGGACCCGGAGCCGCTGGACTACCTCCGGGTGGGGCCGGGCGCGGGCTACGACATCGACTTCGAGGTCGAGCTCAACGGCGAGACGGTCGCGCGGCCGCCGTACTCCTCGATGTACTGGTCCCCCGCCCAGATGCTGGCCCACATGACCGTCAACGGGGCCTCGCTGCGCGCCGGTGACCTGTTCGCCTCCGGCACCGTCAGCGGCCCCGAGCGCGACCAGCGCGGCTCGTTCCTCGAGCTGTGCTGGGGCGGCAAGGAGCCCTTCACGGCCGCAGGGACCCAGCGCACCTTCCTCGAGGACGGCGACACCGTGACGATCCGGGCCACCGCGCCCGGTGCGGCCGGCGGCCGGATCGGCCTCGGCGAGGTCAGCGGCACCGTGCTTCCGGCGACCCCTTGAGCGCAACCACCCACACGCCTGCGCGCGTGAATGGGTGAATCGGCCGACGCGGCCGCACGGGCGCCGGACCTAACGTCCTGTCATGGCCATGCCCACTGTCGCGGTTCTCGCGGGCGTCGCCTCGACGGCGCTGTTCATGACCAGCACGTTGCCGATGCTGGCCAAGGCGTGGCGCACGCGTGACCTGTCGTCGTACAGCCTCGGCCAGCTGCTCCTGAGCAACCTCGGCAACGCCGTCTACTCCGTCTACGTGTTCAGCCTGCCGGCTGGTCCGATCTGGGCCCTGCACTGCTTCTACGTGGCGACCACCGCGACGATGCTGCTCTGGTTCCTGCGCTACGGCATGCGTCAGAACACCCATGCCGCCTCCCGAGGAATGCGCATCTCGCCCGACGCGCGGGACCGTGGCGTCCTCGTAGCGTCGGTCGCATCCGACAACGAGGAGGGGTGACATGACCACCCAGCACATCGAGACGCTGATCATCGGCGCCGGCCAGGCCGGGCTCTCCACCGGCTACCACCTCAAGCGGAAGGGGCGGCCCTTCCTCATCGTCGATGCGGGCGACCGGATCGGCGACAACTGGCGCCGGCAGTGGGACACGTTGCGGCTCTACACGCCGGCGAAGTACGACGGGCTCCCCGGCCTGCCCTTCCCCGCCGAGGCGTGGCACTACCCGCACAAGGACGAGGTCGGCGACTACCTCGAGCGCTATGCCCTCGAGTTCGACCTTCCGGTGCGGATGAGCACCCGGGTACGCCGCCTCACCGCCCACGGCGACGGCTACCGCGTCGACCTCGACGACGGGTCCATCACCTGCGACAACGTCGTCGTCGCGACCGGGTCCTTCGGTCGCACGCCGTCGGTCCCCGACTTCGCCGCGGACCTGGACCCGGGGATCGTGCAGATGCACTCCAGCGACTACCGCCGGCCCGAGCAGCTGCAGCCTGGTCCGGTCCTCGTCGTGGGGGCCTCGCACTCCGGCTACGACATCGCCTACGAGGTCGCGACCACGCACCCCACGGTGCTGTCCGGCCGCGACTGCGGGCAGATCCCGGTGCGGCTCGACTCGCCGCGGATCCGGGTCTTCTTCCCGCTCATGGTGTTCGCCTTCCGGCACGTGCTGACCCGGCGCACCCCGATGGGCCGCAAGGAGATGGACGAGGTCCGCTTCCACGGTGGCCCTGCGCTCCGGGTCAAGCGCGAGGACCTGACTGCCCGCGGTGTCCAGCGCACCGAGGCCCGGGTGGCCGGGGTCAGCCACGGGCACCCGCAGCTCGCCGACGGCACCGTCCTGGACTCGACCAACGTGGTCTGGTGCACGGGCTTCAAGCAGGTCTTCGACTGGATCGACCTGCCGGTCTTCGACGAGCGTGGCTGGCCGCAGGAGTACCGCGGCGTCGTCGACTCCGCGCCGGGGCTGTTCTTCTGCGGCCTCAGCTTCCAGTTCGCCATGAGCTCGATGGTCTTCCCCGGGGTGGGCCGCGACGCCGACTACGTCGCCCGGCAGATCGCTCAGCGGGTCCGCTCGCTGCCGCAGGCCGAGGTTCCGGCGGCCTGACGCGGGGGTGGCTCGGCGTCGTATCCTCCGAAGAGAGGTGCCGCAGATGGGTGTCGTCGAAGAGCTGGTTCGGGCCCGTGAGGCCTACGACCGCCGCGAGTGGGTGGCGGCGTACGACGGGCTGTCCGACACCAGCACCGGACGAGCTCACCGCCGCCGACTTCGCCCGCCTCGCCACCGCCGCCTACCTCCTCGGGCGACGCAACGACTGCGTCCAGGCGCTGCAGCGCGCCTATGCGGCCAGCATCGCGGTCGGCGACGTCGCCCGCAGCGGTGCGGTGCTGCTTCTGGCTGGCGATGGTTCTCCTCGACGGCGGCGAGGCCGCGGTGGCGGGGGGCTGGGTCGCACGCGGGCAGCGCCTTCTGGACGACCTGGAGGAGGACGTCGTCGAGCGCGGCTACGTCCTCGTCCTGACGATGATGAGGCACGTCGGCGCGGACGAGCACGAAGCCGCGATCTCGGTCGCGGAGCAGGTCGAGTCCTACGGCCGCAGGCTCTCCGACCCCGACCTACTCGCGCACGGCCAGTGCGTCCGGGGCCGCATGTTGATGTACACCGGACGTGTCCCGGAGGGGCTGGCCCTCCTCGACGAGGCCATGGTCGCCGTGTCCGCGGGCGAGGTGTCCCCGATCTTCGCCGGCCAGATCTACTGCGCGATGATCGAGGGCTGCCAGGAGGTGTCGGACTTCGGCCGGGCCGCGGAGTGGACGACGAACCTCACCCGCTGGTGCGACAGCCAGTCGGGACTGGTCCCGTTCACCGGCCAGTGCGCGGTGCACCGGGGACAGATCATGCGGGTCCGAGGCGCGTTCACCGAGGCGCTCGACGAGTTCGAGCGGGCGCTGCGGCGCTACGTCGCGGCCGGGACATCCCCCGCGGCCGGGCTCGCCTGGGCCGAGCGGGGCGACGTGCTGCGGATCCGCGGCGAGCTCGCCGATGCCGAGGCCGCCTACGCCCAGGCGGTCGGTTTCGGCCATGACCCGCAACCGGGACTCGTCGCTGCTGTGGGTGGCGCAGGGCAGGACCGGCTCCGCGCTTGCCGCCGTGCACCGGCTGCTCAGCGAGCCCCGCGACCCCGTGCACCGGTCACAGCTGCTTCCGGCGGCGACCGAGGTGCTGCTCGCGGGCGGGGCGGTCGACGAGGCGGCACCGCTCGCCGCCGAGCTGACGTCGGTCGCGGAGCAGTTCGGGTGCACGGCCCTGCGAGCCGCCGCCGCGTTCGCCGTCGGTAGCGTCGCGCTGGCCAGGGGTGAGCAGGCCGCCGCGGTGGCCCCGCTCCGGCAGGCCGAACGGATCTGGACCGCAGCTGCGGGCGCCCTACGAGACCGCCCGGACCCGGGTCCGGCTCGGGATCGCCTTCCGGGAGCTGGGCGACGAGGACTCCAGCCTGGCGGAGCTCGATCGCAGCCCGTCGCACCTTCGCCGACCTCGGCGCCGCACCGGCGGAGCGGGACGTGGCGGCCTTGCTCGGACCCGCTGCGCCGCGCGGGCTGACCGCACGTGAGGTGGAGGTGCTGCGTCTGGTCGCCACCGGCCGGAGCAACACCGAGATCGCCGCGGAGCTGGTCCTCAGCGAGAAGACCGTCGCCCGCCACCTCAGCAACATCTTCACCAAGCTCGACGTGGGGTCGCGCACCGCGGCAGCGGCTTTCGCCTTCGAGCAGCACCTGGTCTGACGAGGGACACGTCACCGGGAACGGGGATGGCGCTCTGCGCGGCCACATTTCCGGCAGACCGGGCCGTCCCCTAGGGTGCTGGACATGAAGACCATGAAGACCATCGCGGCCACCGGCGTCCTCGCGCTGGCACTCGCGTCCTGCGCCACCGACACCGAGACGACCGAGCTGGAGGGCGGTGAGAAGCTGATCAGCAAGGACAAGCTGACCGTCTGCACCCACCTGCCCTACAAGCCGTTCCAGTTCAACGAGGGTGGCGACGTCGTCGGGTTCGACGTCGACATGATGGACCTCGTCGCCAAGGAGCTCGGCGTCGAGCAGGAGATCATCGACACCCCCTTCGAGGGCATCCAGTCGGGTGAGTCCCTCAACGCCGGCAAGTGCGACATCGCCGCGGCGGGCATGACGATCACCGAGGAGCGGGCCAAGGTCATCGACTTCTCGGACCCCTACTTCGACGCCACCCAGGCGCTCCTGGTCAAGGCCGACTCCGGCATCACGTCGCTCGACGACCTTGCCGGCAAGTCGATCGCGGTCCAGGAGGGCACGACCGGCGAGGAGTACGTCAACGACAACGCGCCCGAGGACGCCGAGATCCGCTCGTTCGAGGACCTCGCACTGTTGACCGCCGCGGTGAAGACCGGACAGGTCGACGCCGGCGTCAACGACAACGGTGTGCTGTTCGACTACGTGAACCAGAACCCGGACACCGAGGTCGCGACCGAGTTCGACACCGGCGAGCAGTACGGCTTCGCGGTCAAGCTCGACGGCAACGACGCGCTGCTGGAGACCACCAACAAGGTCATCGCGGACGCGAAGAGCGACGGCACGTACGACGAGATCTTCAAGAAGTGGTTCGGAGACGTGCCGCAGGGCTGACGTCCGTTGCATGACCGGGCCCGCGAGGGCGAGGAGAAAGAGGCGACGAGATGGCGATGAGCCCGCGCAAGCGCGCACAGGCTTTCCGGATGGTGCAGTACGCCGTGCTGCTGGTCGCGCTCGTCGTGATCGCACTGGTCACCGACTGGGACACGATCAGGCAGGCGTTCTTCCGCACCGACGTCATCGCGGAGATGTTCCCCGACGTCATCACCACGGCGTTGAAGAACACCATCATCTACAGCATCTGCGGGTTCGCCTTCGGCCTCTTCCTGGGGCTCGTCCTCGCCCTCATGCGGCTGTCGTCGGTCGGCCCCTACCGGTGGCTCTCCACGGCGTTCATCGAGTTCTTCCGCGGCATCCCCGCCCTGGTGGTCTTCCTGGCGCTTGCGTTCGGGGTCCCGCTCGCGTTCCCCGGCCGTGAGATCCCGGGCGGCATCCTGGGCACCGTGACGCTGGCCCTCGGAATCGTGGGTGGCGCCTACATGGCCGAGACGATCCGGGCCGGCATCCAGGCGGTCCCGAAGGGCCAGATGGAGGCCGCCCGGTCGCTCGGCATGTCCCACAGCCGGGCGATGATCTCGATCGTGGTCCCGCAGGCGTTCCGGATCATCCTGCCGCCGCTGACCAACGAGCTGATCCTGCTCACGAAGGACTCCTCGCTGATGTACATCATCGGGCTCGCCGGCGCCGACCGGGAGCTGACGAAGTACGGCCGGGAGACGATGAACACCTACAACTCGATGACCGGCCTGATCGTGGTCGGCCTGCTCTACCTGGTGATCACGGTGCCGCTGTCGATCGTCGTACGACGGATGGAAGCCCGAGCGGAGAAGGCACGCTGATGACCGAACCAGTTCTGGACCGCACGGCCGCGGCGATCGACGTGCAGGACCTGCACAAGTACTTCGGCGACAACGAGGTGCTCAAGGGGATCGACTTCCACGTCGACCACGGGCAGGTGGTCTGCGTGATCGGGCCGTCCGGCTCCGGCAAGTCGACGCTGCTGAGGTGCGTGAACCTCCTCGAGCAGCCCACGTCGGGCAAGATCGTGATCGAGGGCGTCGAGATCACCGACCCCGACATCGACGTGGACAAGGTGCGCAGCCGGATCGGCATGGTCTTCCAGTCGTTCAACCTGTTCCCGCACCTCACCGCGCTGCGCAACCTGACGATCGCGCAGCAGCGCGTGAAGGGGCGCAGCAAGGACGAGGCCGTCGCGGTGGCCCGGCGCAACCTGGAGAAGGTCGGGCTCGCGGACCGCGAGGACGCCTACCCCGCACATCTCTCGGGTGGCCAGCAGCAGCGCATCGCGATCGCGCGGGCCCTGTCGATGGACCCCGACATGATGCTGTTCGACGAGCCGACCAGCGCGCTGGACCCCGAGCTCGTCGGCGACGTGCTCGACGTGATGAAGGACCTCGCCTCCGAGGGCATGACGATGATGGTCGTCACCCACGAGATGGGGTTCGCGCGCGAGGTCGGCAGCAAGCTGGTCTTCATGGACGGCGGCGTCATCGTCGAGGAGGGCGACCCCACCACCGTCCTGGCCAACCCCCAGCACGAACGGACGCAGGCCTTCTTGTCGAAGGTGCTCTAGCTGCGCCGCACCACGTTGGTCTTCGCGACCTTGTCGTGCAGGGCCTGCTTCTTGTCGTCCCACAACGGCCACAGCAGGTTGATCACCGGGTAGAGGCCGAGGACGCTGCCGAGGATCGGCACCATGCCGAGCAGGGCGTACCAGTTCGCACCCAGCCACCGCATCAGCACCGTGCCCCAGGACAGCGGCCCGGGAGTCTCGCGCAGCCGCACCCGCAGACCGACCAGCATCTTGCCGGGGGTGGCGGCCTTCCACTTGAGGAAGCCCACGTGGTAGACGAAGTTCACCAGCAGCCCGACGAGCGTGAGCAGCAGGAACGGCACCAGCAGCTCGGTCATGATGTCGAACTGGTCGGGCATCGCCGCACCGCTCTCGGCGGCGTCCATCGACTCGGTGATCAGGTCGCCGTAGGCGCTCGCGATCTCCCTGATCCACGGGAACCCGAAGAGCACCACGAGCGGGGTCACGATCAGCAGGTCGATGACGTAGGCGCCTGCCCGCTGCCACCAGCCGGCCAGCGGCTCCCCGTCGGGCGTCGTCGCGACGAGGGTCCCGGCGCCGGCGTACGGCGACATCGGGCTGTACGCCGGCATCTGGCCACCTGGCTGGGGGGCACCGGCCGGCGGCGCGACGTGCTGGGTCCACTGCTGACCGTCCCAGTAACGCTGCCCCTGAGGCGCTGCGGGGTTGCTCGTGTCGGGGTCGGGATACCAGCCGGCGGGGATCTGCGTCATGCTCCGATCCTTCCAGACGGGCGGTCCAGACCTGACGAGCGCCGTGGTTTACACGAGACCGTTTCGGGTAAAGCCAAGTTGACCATCAGGCCGCCGGGGGCTGCGTCCGAGACGAAGGGGACGGCACGTGCACCCTGTTGAGAAGCCTCGCATCGGACTGGTTCTCGGAGCCGGCGGGGTCGTCGGGCAGGCGTACCACTCCGGGGTGCTCGCGGCGCTCGAGCACGACTACGGCTGGGACCCTCGCACCGCCGAGGTCATCGTCGGCACCTCCGCCGGGTCGATCACCGGGATGCTGCTGCGCAGCGGCGTCCCCGCCAGCGAGCTCGCCGCCTGGACCGTGAAGGCGCCGCTCACCTCCGAGGGCCGGCTGCTCAGCCAGCTCTTCGGCGAGGAGATCCCCAAGTTCGACCAGTTCTACGTCCGCGACGTGCTGCGCAGGCCCCCGTCGCTGCCGGGTCGCGACATGCTGACCCGTGCCGTCCTGCGCCCCTGGCAGTTCCGGCCGCTCGCCGCCTCCCTCGCCCTGCTCGCTCCCGGTCCCCGCGACATCACCGAGCAGCTCGACGCGCTCTCCGCGATCGAGGACCGGCCCTGGCCCGAGCGGGACCTGTGGCTGTGCGCCGTCCGGCGCCGCGACGGCCGCCGGGTCGTGTTCGGTCGCGATGGTGCCCCCGAGGCCCCGCTCAACCTCGCCGTCGCCGCCTCGTGCGCGGTGCCGGGCTACTTCCGCCCGGTCCGCATCGGCGAGCGGACGTACGTCGACGGCGGCGCGCACTCGCCGACCAACGCCGCCATCCTGCGCGGCCGTCCGCTCGACCTGGTCATCGTCGTCTCCCCGATGTCCGGCCCTCCCGGCAGCCTGACCGACCTCTACGCCGGCTCTCGGTGGCACGCCGGCCGCGTGGCCGCACGCGAGGTCGAGGCGCTCCGCAGGGACGGCACTCCCGTCGTGGTGTTCCGGCCCGGACAGGCCGAGCAGGAGGCGATGGGCAACGACTTCATGGCCCGGGACCGGGTCCACGAGATCGTGCAGCAGTCGTTCTTCAGCGCTGGAGCGCACGCCGGCAGGCCGGAGACCCGGACGACGCTCGCGACCCTGCTCGGCAGCCAGCGCATTTCCAGGCACGCCTGACCCGCGCCTCGCCGATGGACCGTCGGGTCCGGCGCCGTGCACCGATCTACCGGCCCATCGTCGCTCGGCGACCTCGTGCGTCCGGGTCCTGTGGAGGGCGGCGCCCAGGGAGGGAGGAAAGGGGGCGGACGCCCACCCTCCACAGGAGGTCTTCAGGAGGCCAGGCGCGTCCTGCCCCGCGGCCGCATCAGTCCTGCGCCCGCGATCAGCAGGAGTAGCCCCGTGAGGGTGGCCAGCGCGTTCGCATGGTCGACTCCGGTCTGGGGAAGCACCGTGGAGGGCGCACCGTCGAGAGACCCGAGGCCGCTCAGCGGACCGGTCGCGGGTCGACCCGGACCACCCGATCCGATTCCTGCGACCTCGCCGCCGTCACCGTCGTCGCTGCCGCTGCCGTCCTCGCCGTCCTCGTCGCCAGGACCATCGCCACCGTCGCCCGGTCCCTCATCACCGGGCCCCTCGTCACCGGGGGTCTCGGGCTCGCCGGGGTCGTCCGCATCGCTCGGGTCGTCCCCGGACTGGTTGCCGTCGCCGAGGATGGTGACCTGGTTGCCCGAGGCGCCCACCGGAGCCGCCGGGTCGGCATCGACCTGGTTGCCCGACCCGATGCCGCCCTCACCCGAGGTCGTGTCGCCCTCCGAGCCGTCCGACCCGGCTCCGTCACCGTCGCCGCTGCCGCCGCTGCTGGCACCGCCCGACTGGTTCCCGTCACCGATCACCGTGACCTGGTTGCCCGAGGCATCCACCGGAGCCGCCGGGTCGGCACCGACCTGGTTGCCCGACCCGATGCCATCCTCACCCGAGGTCGTGTCGCCCTCCGAGCCGTCCGACCCGGCTCCGTCACCGTCGCCGCTACCGCCGCTGCTGGCACCGCCCGACTGGTTCCCGTCACCGATCACCGTGACCTGGTTGCCCGAGGCATCCACCGGAGCCGCCGGGTCGGCACCGACCTGGTTACCCGACCCGATGCCATCCTCACCCGACGTCGAGTCCCCCGACCCGGCGTCCGAGGAACCACAGTGGACCGACTCGGACGAAGCTCCGCCCGATGTGTTGTCGTCGCCGATCACGGTGACCTGGTTGCCGGAGGCCTCCACCGGAGCGTCGACATCGGCGTCCACCTGGTTGCCCGAGACCAGTCCGTCCTCACCGGACGTCGAGTCCCCCGACCCGGCGTCCGTCGAGCCACAGTCGCCGGCCCCTGACGACGCGCCGCCGGAATCGTTGCCGTCACCGATCACGGTGACCTGGTTTCCGGACACGTCCACCGGCGCTTCGGCTTCGGCGTCGAGCTGGTTGCCCGACAGGGTCCCGTCGTCGCCGTCGGTGTGGTCCACGTCGCCCGAGGGGCTGACCTCGGCCCGAGGTCCGTCCCCGTCACCGGCAGACTCGTTGCCGTCACCGATCACGGTGACCTGGTTTCCGGACACGTCCACCGGTGCGTCCGCATCGGCGTCCACCTGGTTCCCCGAGAGCACACCGTCCTCACCCGATGTGTCGTCCGAGGCGATGATCCCCGGTGGTAGGCCGTTCTCATCTGCTGCTGCCGACGACGCCGCAAACCCGGCCCCGAGAAGCGTGATGCCCCCGGCGATCCCGAGCACGACCATGCCGCGACGCGCAGCGCTCAATGCTTTCGTGCTGTGCATGATGTTCTCCTCTGCTGACGAAGGTGCTCCACGACGTGCGTCGTGGGCGGGTGGCGCTCGTCGGAGCGCTCACCCCACCTCAGTCAGGCGTGCAGCCAGGAGAACGGGAGAGCCCGGCCACGGCCCCCGCGACTGCGTCACGGGGCAGCAGGACGCTAGCGTCCGGCCCGGGCGTGTGAGCAGCCTCGAGGACGACCATGACGGGAGCGCTTCCCCCGCCGGAGCCGGACACGGATGTCCCAGCGGAAACGAGTCCCGACGGCGGGACACCCGGGCCGTCGACCGGCGCACCGGGCAGCGAGGATTCGGCACCACCCGTGCCGGCGGGCGGCACACCCGGCATCGAACGCCCGGCGTCCACCCGGTCCCGGTCAGCGAACACGGGGGCCGCCCGGACCAGTCGGTCGCCAGACGCCTTCGCTCGCGAAGCCCCTTGTGTTGTTGAGGATTCAGGCAGCGACCCGGTCTCGGAGGGGGCAGGCGATGTGGTGGGCGCATCGCTTTCGACGACGTCGTCGGCGAGCCCACCCACGACGTGGTCGACAGCGCGCTCTGCCTCGTCGACCTTCCGCACCACATCGCCCACCGGCGGAGCGGCCTGAGCGACCTTCCGAACAGTCGCGTCGACAGTGGTCTCTACCTCGCCGACCGTGGCCTCAACCTCGTCCATCACGACGTCGGTCGCGCCGCCGGACGCCTTGCCAGCAAGGGCTTTCGCGTCACCAAGGGCGCGGTCGCTCGTCTCGCGGACCACCTCGGGAAGGAGATGTCCGTCGGAGCGACCATCCTGCTCGTCGGCCTGGGCCGAGACTGCGCCGAGGACGAGCCAGAAGAACGCGACCGCTGCGGTCAGGAGGAGGACCCTCGAGGGGCCGCGCAGCGCGACGGCAACGGCGAATGGTGCCTGTTGCTCCATCGCGACCCCCGTCAGCGCTGGTGGTGGCAGAACCCGCGACCGGACTGGTCACAGGACAAGCCTCTCGCTGAGCCCATACCCACCGATATCACCAGCAAACCCGCGGCCCCCGAGAATTTTCTCGGGGGCCGCGCCGGAGCCGGGGACCTACAGGTTGCCGCGGGCTTCCTGCTCGCGCTCGATCGCCTCGAACAGGGCCTTGAAGTTGCCCTTGCCGAAGCCGAGCGAGCCGTGCCGCTCGATGAACTCGTAGAACACCGTCGGACGGTCGCCCATCGGCTTGGTGAAGATCTGCAGCAGGTAGCCGTCCTCGTCACGGTCGACCAGGATGCGGCGCTTCTTGAGCTCCTCGATCGGGACCCGGACCTTGCCGATCCGCTCCCGAAGCTCGGGGTCGTCGTAGTAGGAGTCCGGGGTGTCGAGGAACTCGATCCCGTTGTCGCGCAGGATGTCGACCGAGCGCAGGATGTCGTTGGTGGCAAGGGCGATGTGCTGGCAGCCGGCGCCGTCGTAGAACTCGAGATACTCGTCGATCTGCGACTTCCTCTTGGCGATCGCGGGCTCGTTGAGCGGGAACTTCACCCGGTGGTTGCCGCTGGCCACCACCTTCGACATCAGCGCGGAGTAGTCCGTGGCGATGTCGTCGCCGATGAACTCCGCCATGTTCGTGAAGCCCATGACCTTGTTGTAGAACTCGACCCACTCGTCCATGCGACCGAGCTCGACGTTGCCCACGCAGTGGTCGATCGCCTGGAAGAGCCGCTTGGGGTGACCCTCGACGCGCGCCACCGTGGTGCTCCGGGCCTCGAACCCGGGGAGGTAGGGGCCGGCGTACTTCGACCGGTCGATCAGGGTGTGCCGGGTCTCGCCGTACGCCGCGATCGCCGCGATGCGCACGGTGCCGTGCTCGTCAGTCTCGTCGTGAGGCTCCACGAGGACGGTGGCACCGACCTTGCGGGCGTGCTCGATGCAGCGGTCGACGTCCGGGACCTCGAGCGCGAGGTCGACCACTCCGTCGCCGTGCTTGCGGTGGTGGTCGAGGACCGGGGAGTCCGGGGTGACGCCGCCGGTGAACACGAACCTGGCCGATCCCGAACGCAGCACGTAGCTCTTGGAGTCACGGCTGCCGGTCTCCGGGCCGCGGTAGGCCTCGAGCTCCATGCCGAGCGCGAGCTGGTAGAAGTTCGCCGTCTGTGTGGCGTTGCCGACCACGAAGCCGACCGCGTCCATGGCGGTGACCGGGAACGGGTCCGCGCTGGCGTCGTACTCCACCAGTCCGACGAGCTGCTTGAGCTGCTCCTCGGTGAGGCCGGCGGCCTTCTCGTCACGGGTCAGGGACTCGGTGAGTGCGTCAGTCATGGCCGGAGCATGTCGTCGTCTGACAGGATGTGCAACCCTGGCCTGAATCGCTGCACAATCTGCACAGTTCCGGGAGTGAAGATGGACGAGCTTGATGCCACTTTGATCCGTCTGTTCGCCGACGAGCCACGGGTGGGCGTGCTCGAGGCGTCCCGCCGGCTCGGGGTCGCCCGCGGCACGGTCCAAGCCCGGCTGAACCGGCTCGTGGAGAACGGCGTGATCGCCGGTTGGGGGCCGGAGCTCGACCCGGAGGCGCTGGGCTACCCGGTCACCGCTTTCCTGACCCTGGAGATCAAGCAGGGCGCCGGCCACGAGACGGTCGCCCAGCACCTGGCGACGATCCCCGAGGTGCTCGAGGCGTTCACGATCACCGGCGCCGGGGACATGTGGTGCCGGGTGGTCGCGCGCTCCAACAACGACCTCCAGCGGGTGATCGACGCAGTGCTCTCCGACTCCGGCATCCTTCGGTCGTCGACGGTGATCGCGCTGGCCAAGCAGGTCCCCTACCGGGTGCTCCCCCTCGTCGACGCCTGAGCCACCACGCGGTCGCGCCGCGAGTGGTGAGCCACGAAGGCATCGGCGTCCTCGCGCTGGCGACGGAGCTCACGCAGGGCGTCGGCCGCTGCCGAGGCATTGGCACGCGCCCGCTCCTGGCTCATCAGCCGGCGGAGCACCCGCGGAGTGTCGTCCAGAGCGGGAAACGTGGGGAAGGCCACGGGCCACCTCCAAGCAGAAGATGCCACCGGGGTCTCGGGTGGGTGCTCCCGCCGAGTGCGGAAGCGGAGACGGACGAACCCCGCCAAGTTAGCAACAGCACCCGGTGACCACAACGGGTTTCGGTCATCGTCTGGACAGGACCGAACGGCCGGATCACGACGACAGGCGGCGGGCCACCTCGGCGGCCGCGGCCACGACCTTGGGCCCGACGAGAGCGCCGTCGAGCTCCGCCAGCGTGACGATCCCGACCGAGGCCTCGAAGCCGTCGACCCCGAGCAGGGGTGCGGCCACGCCGCGGGCACCGGCCTGGAGCTCCCCAGCCGTCTCGACGTAGCCGGATGGGTCCGGCTCCCGGCCACGCAGGATCGCCCGCCCGGCCGCTCCCTGGGACAGCGGGTGCCGGGACCCGACCCGGTAGCCGACGTGGAAGTCGGTCCAGGTCGGCTCGACCACAGCGATGGCCAGCGCCTCACCGCCGTCGGCGATGGTCAGGTGCGCGGTCATCCCGAGCTCCTCCGCCAGCGCGCGCAGCACCGGCGTGGCGAGCTCGCGCAGCACCGGCTGCAGCCCGCGGGCCAGCGACAGGATGCCCAGCCCGACGTGCAGCAGCCCGGCGGTGTCGCGTCGGACGAGACCGTGCTGCTCCAAGGTGGTGACCAGCCGGTAGACGACGGTCCGGCTGACCCCGACCTCCGCTGCGAGCGCGGTGACCGTCAGTCCGTTGGGCCTGACAGCGAGCACCTCGAGCACGCGGAGGCCGCGGTCCAGCGTCTGGGACGTCTCTGCGGCCATGGTCGGAGGCTACCCGGCGAACCCCCTCATCAGGGGCGGTAGCGGCGCCTCGGGACCTTCGGCGGAAAGACTCAGGACGTGCGGCGCTGAGCGGCCCACTCGCGGATCTTGTCGATCCGGCCCTGGAGCTGGTCGGCGGTCGCCACCGCCGCTGCGGGCCCGCCGCACTCCTTGCGCAGCGCGGAGTGGGTGACCCCGTGCGGCTGGCCGGTCCGGTGGTTCCACGCCGCGACGAGCCCGTTGAGCTCGCGGCGCAGCACGGCGAGGTGCTCGTGGGTGGAGACGTCACGCACGACGTCCTCGGGGGTCGACGACGTCCGCCGCTGCGACTGCTGGGTCTTGGCGCGCTCGCTCTGCCGGAGCCGAAGCAGGTCGCGCACCTGGTCGGCCTCGAGCAGGCCGGGGATGCCGAGGAAGTCCATCTCCTCCTCCGACCCGACGTGCACCTCGCCCTCGTGGCCGAACTCGCCGCCGTCGTAGAGGACCCGGTCGAACCGGGCCTCCGAGCCCATCGCCTCGAACGATCCGAGCTCCTCGGCGCTGGCCGCCTCGGACGCGTTGGCGCGGGCCAACATGTCGTCCTCGGCTGCGAACAGGTCGTCCTCGTCGGTGATCTTGCGGCCGAGGACGTGGTCGCGCTGCACCTCCATCTCGGACGCGTGGCCGAGCAGGTTCGGCACCGAGGGCAGGAACACCGAGGCGGTCTCGCCGCGCTTTCGGGCGCGGACGAAGCGTCCGACCGCCTGCGCGAAGAACAGCGGCGTGGCGGTGGTGGTCGCGTAGACCCCGACGGCGAGGCGAGGTACGTCGACACCCTCGGACACCATCCGGACCGCCACCATCCAGCGGTCCTCGCTCTCGGTGAACGCCGCGATCCGCTTCGACGCGAGCTTCTCGTCCGACAGCACGACGGTCGGCTTCTCGCCGGTGATGGCCTTGAGCAGCCCGGCGTAGGAGCGGGCGGAGTCCTGGTCGGTGGCGATGACCAGTCCGCCGGCGTCCGGGACGTGGCGGCGTACCTCGGTCAGCCGCTTGTCCGCCGCCGCGAGCACCGCCGGCATCCAGGAGCCGCCGGGGTCCAGGGCGGTCCGCAGCGCCTGGTTGGTCAGGTCCTTGGTCAGCGGCTCGCCGAGTCGGGCGGCGATCTCGTCTCCGGCCCGGGTGCGCCACTGCATCTCGCCGCTGTAGGCCATGAACAGCACCGGCCGGACCACGTGGTCGGCGAGCGCGTGGGCGTAGCCGTAGGTGTAGTCCGCCACGCTGCGCGGCACCCCGTCGCTGCCGGGGGCGTAGGTCACGAACGGGATCGGGTTGATGTCGGAGCGGAACGGCGTACCGGTCAGCGCCAGCCGCCGCTGCGCCGGGTCGAACGCCTCGCGGACCGCCTCGCCCCAGGACCGCGCGTCGCCGGCGTGGTGCACCTCGTCGAGGATCACCAGCGTCTTGAACCGCTCGGTGCGGATCCGGTGCGCCAGCGGGTTCGTCGCGACACCGGCGTAGGTGACCGCGACACCGACGTAGTCCTTGCTCGTCGGGCCCTTCTTGCCGGAGTACGTCGGGTCGATCGGGATGCCCGCCCTGGCCGCGGCCTCCGCCCACTGGGTCTTCAGGTGCTCGGTCGGCGCGACCACGGTGACGCGGTCCACGACGCGGCGCGACAGCAGCTCGGCGGCGGCCGTCAACGCGAACGTCGTCTTGCCGGCGCCGGGGGTCGCGACGGCCAGGAAGTCCTTCGGGCTCTCCGAGAAGTACTTCTCCAGCGCGGCGGTCTGCCAGGCGCGCAGGGGCGTCGCGGTTCCCCAGGCAGCCCGGTCCGGGTAGGCCGGAGGGAGCTGCAGGGGCGGGGCAGAAGTTGGGTCTGTCACGTCTCTCACGGGGTGCGGTAGGCCAGCCAGTTGTCGGTCATCCGGGACACCTGGCCCGGGGTGAACTCGTCCATGCACTCATCGACCGCGTAGTCCATGAAGTTGTGGACCGGGTCGTCACCGGGCAGGTCGCAGGTGTCCTTCACACCCTCGCAGGTGCTGCTGGGCTCAGCCTGTGCGGGGGTGTCCTCCACGAGGTCGTTCTCCGTGCTACAGCCGCCCTCGAAGGTGTGCAGCAGGCCGAGCCAGTGGCCGACCTCGTGCACCGCGGTGTCGCCGAGGTCATAGCTCGGAAGCGAGCCGCCCGGCAGGCTGCCCTGGTGCAGCGAGACACCGTCGAGCCTGACGTCGTCCGCGACCTGTCCCGGCGTGCTGCTCCAGCCCAGCACGATGCCGGACTGCTCGGGGTCGCGCGGCTTCAGCAGGTAGAGGTTGAGGTCGCCGGCGTCGCCGCGGTGCAGCTGGCGTCGCATCGCCCGGTCGGCACGGCTGCCCATCATCGCGTGCAGCCAGCGCTCCTTGCGGACCCGCTCGAACGACGCCAGCCGGAAGCTGAACGGCGTCTCGGCATTCTCGTCGGACTGTCCCCCGGCGTAGGCGTCCTCCAGGACGGCGAGCTGCCGACGGACCCGCTTCTTCGACGGCCCCCGGAGGTCCTCGCCCCGGATCACGTGCACGTGCACGGCAATCCGCAGCTCGACGCCCCTGCGCGCCGTCGAGACCTGCCGGGCCGCGAGGGTCTCCGCCAGCTCCCGGTCGATGCGGCGCAGCTGTCGCCGGGTGTACGTCGGACCGTCCGGCCCGCGCCCCGTCGTACGCGCAGCAGCCGACGGCGCGCATGCACCCGCCTCCACCGGAGGAGCTGCACCAGCGGGGACGGCGAGGGTGGCCAGCGCAACCGCGAGGACGGCGACGAGCGGGGCACGCCGCCGGATCACGCGGTCGGTCACTCTTCGCCGTCGCCCTTGTCGAGCTGCTCCCACGCGTCCTTGCACTCGGGGCACACGGGGAAGCGCTCCGGGTCACGGCTGGGCACCCAGACCTTGCCGCAGAGGGCGACCACGGGGGTGCCCATCACCATCGCCTCGGTGAGCTTGTCCTTCGGGACGTAGTGCGAGAACCGCTCGTGGTCACCGGGCTCCAGCGGCACGTCGGACGGACGCGTGCGGGTGTCCTGGACGGTCTGGACGCCGGGGCTCATCTGGGTGCTCATGACAGCCCAGTCTAGGTCAGGCACAGCCGTCCTGCGGCATCCTGCGCCTAGTTCATCCCGGGGTCGAGCGGACGGGTCGAGACCCAGGCCAGCTCGCCCGGCTGCCGGCGCAGCACCCGGGCCCACAGCCCCTCGGGGTCGGCGCCGAAGACGTCGCCGGCGACGGCCGGCAGGACGTACCAGGAGCCTTCCTCGATCTCTGCCTCGAGCTGACCGAGACCCCACCCGGCATAGCCGGCGAACACCCGCATCCCGGTCAGCGCCGGGACGAGGATCTCCGTCGGCGCGTCGAGGTCGATGATGCCGGTCTGCCCGAACAGCCGCCGGAAGCCGACCGGCTCGTCCTCGCCGGGGCTCAGCACGCCGACCGCCAGGGCGGAGTCGGTGGCGACCGGACCGCCCTGGAAGAGCACGTCGGGCCCGGCGAGCACGTCCTCCCAGCCCGGCAGCACCTCGCCGACGGGGACCGGTGACGGCCGGTTGAGGACCACACCCAGCGCACCCTCGTCGAGGTCGAGCACGAGCACCACCGTGTGCTCGAAGTTGGGGTCGACCAGCGAGGGGGTCGCCACCAGCAGGCTGCCGGCCTCGAGCGGGCCGCCGGACGTGGCGCTCATGACCCCGCGGGAGCCGGTGCCCCGGCAGCCTCGCGGACCGCGGCGGCGACGGCGGTGTGCACGTCGGCGTGGAACACGCTCGGGATGATGTAGTTCGCGTTGAGCTCGTCGTCGGACACCGCCGAGGCGATCGCCTCCGCGGCCGCGACGAGCAGCGTGTCGTCGATCCGGGTGGCGTGAGCGTCGAGCAGACCCCGGAAGACGCCGGGGAACGCCAGCACGTTGTTGATCTGGTTGGGGTAGTCCGACCGGCCGGTGGCGACGACGGCGGCGTACTCCCGCGCCTCCCCCGGGTCGATCTCGGGGACCGGGTTGGCCAGGGCGAAGACGATCGAGCCCTCGGCCATCGTGGCGACGTCCTCGCCGGTGAGCACGTTGGGCGCCGAGACGCCGATGAACACGTCGGCGCCCGCGACGGCGTCCCGCAGGTTCCCGGTGACGCCGGCGGCGTTGGTGGCCTCGGCGAGCCAGCGCAGCGACTCGTGCAGGCCGGGGCGGTTGCGGTGGATCACGCCCTCGATGTCGGCCACCACGACGTCCCGGACCCCGGCGACGAGCAGCAGCCGCAGGATCGCCGTACCGGCGGCGCCGGCCCCGGACATCACCACGCGTACGTCGGCGATGTCCTTGCCGACCACACGGAGCGCGTTGGTGAGCGCGGCGAGCACGACGATCGCGGTGCCGTGCTGGTCGTCGTGGAAGACCGGGATGTCGAGCACCTCACGCAGCCGGGCCTCGATCTCGAAGCACCGGGGAGCGGAGATGTCCTCCAGGTTGATGCCCGCGAAGCCCGGCGAGATCGCCCTGACGATCTCGACGATCTGGTCGGGGTCCTGGGTGTCGAGGCACAGCGGCCAGGCGTCGATCCCGGCGAAGCGCTTGAACAGGGCGGCCTTGCCCTCCATCACCGGCAGCGCGGCCGCGGGACCGATGTTGCCGAGACCCAGCACGGCGGAGCCGTCGGTGACGACCGCCACGGCGTTGCGCTTCACGGTGAGCCGGCGGGCGTCCTCGGGGTTCTCCGCGATCGCCTCGCAGACCCGGGCCACGCCCGGGGTGTAGATCATCGACAGGTCGTCACGGTTGCGGATCGGGTGCTTGCTGGCCATCTCGATGGTGCCGCCGAGGTGCATCAGGAAGGTCCGGTCGGAGACCTTGTGCACGACCAGCCCGTCGAGCTCGCGCAGGTCCTCGACGATCTGCGCGGCGTGCGAGGTGTCGGCGGCCGCACAGGTCACGTCGATCCGGAGCTTGTCGTGCCCGGACGCGGTGACGTCCAGCGCGGTGACCACTCCGCCGGCCTTCTCCACCGCGGTGGTGAGCCGGCTGATCGCCGTACCTCCCGCCGGGACCTCGAGGCGGACGGTGATCGAGTACGAGATGCTCGGTTGCGTTGCCACGCCCCACATGTTGTCACGAACCGAGAAAGCCCCGGCTGCGACGCCCTGGGAGGGAGGGCGGGGTCGCAGCCGGGGCTGGAGTTGCGGGCGCTCAGGCAGCGAGGTGCGCCTTGAGCCGGCCGATGACGGACGCGTTGCGCGACGAGTCGGCGCGGTGGCGGGGCGCCGCGGCGGCGGCCGGGTTGTAGGCGGCCCGGGCCTTCTCCTCCAGGGCGCGACCCACGTGCTCGGCACGCTCGTCGGTCATGCTGGCGCGGCCGGCCATCACGGCGAGCAGCGTCCAGTCCTTGCGGTGCGACGTGCGGAGGGCCGTGGCCATCTCCTCGGACGTCGGGTGCGCCGTGTAGGCGTCGATGATCTGACGTGCGCCCGCGAGCTCGGTCGCGGTCTGGCGCCAGGCGGTCAGCACGGCGGACTCGAGGTCCATCGGCTGCTCGGTCAGGGCTCGCTCGATGCGGCCGGCGAGCCGGGTGTGCCAGCGCAGCTGCAGCGCGGCGATCAGGTCGAGCTCGCCGCTGAAGGTCTCGGCGACGCCAGGCAGCTCCATGGGGAGGACCCCGTCACGACGGGCGTTCGCCTCTTCGACGACCGCCCGCAGCACCTCTCCTCGGCGGTGGAAAGAGTCCCAGGTCTTGCTGGCCATGGGGCTACTCCTTTCTTCTCCATACCGTTGGTACGTACTTACGGTATGCCCACATACCGACGGTATGCAAACCTCGGCCGGAGGTGGTGTGCGTCACCTGCACGGACGTACCCCCGGTCGGTCATATGCTCGTCGAATGACCGTCTCGAAGAAGGTGCTGCGCAAGGTCTCGCACACCACCCGCCGCCAGGACTACTCGGCGTCGACGAAGCGCGCCCTGGTCGACGTCGCGAGCGAGCTCTTCACCGAGCAGGGGTACGCCGGCACCAGCCTCGACGAGATCGTCGCGGGGGCACGCGTCACCAAGGGGGCGCTCTACCACCACTTCAGCGGCAAGCAGGCCCTGTTCGAGGCGGTCTTCGAGAATGTCGAGGACGACGCCGCACGGGCGATCCGGGGCGCGATCAAGGGCGTCAAGGACCCGTGGGAGAAGGCGCTGGCCGGCCTTCGGGCGTTCCTCGAGGTGTGCCAGCAGCCGGCGTACCGCCGTGTGGTCATCCAGGAGGGCCCCGCGGTGCTCGGCTACGAGCGCTTCCGGGAGCAGGAGGAGCGATCGACGTTCGGCATCGTGCAGGACATCGTGGCCGCGGTGCTGAGGACCTACGACCTCGAGCAGAGCATGGTCGAGACGTTCAGCCGGGTCTTCTTCGGAGCGATGTCGGCCGCCGGGGCCGCGGTGACCTCCGCGGAGGACACCCGCCGCGCCAGCGCGGAGGTGGAGGCGGCGATCGGGTTCATGCTGGCCGGTCTCCGCCAGCAGGCCGAGTCGGGCGAGAAGCTGCCCGGCCCCGACGAGCTCGTTGCCGAGTCGACGGGGCCGGACGAGGCCTGAGGCCTGCTACTTCGAGACGGTGACGTTGCCGCCGTTGGTGGGGACCAGCTCGATCCAGACCTTGCCCGGCGGCACGGTGAGCTCGCCGGCCTTGGTGCTCAGCTCGAGGGCCCCGTCGAGGCCGGACTTCTTCCAGGTGCCGCGGACCATCTTGCCGCCGTGGAACAGCATGGCCTGGCCGGTGCCGGTGAACTTGGTCTCCGGGACCGGGTTGCCGGCCGGGTCCTTGTAGCCGGCGTCGCCGACCTGGACCCGCAGCACGAGCAGCGTGTCGGGCTGGAACTGGTCACCCTGCGCGGCGTAGGTGTTCAGGTTCTTGTACGTGCCGCCCTGGAACTGCCAGTTGGTGGTGTGACCGCCCGAGAACGAGGCGGCGATCTTCTTCGCCGGCCGTCCGGCCGGGGCGTCGTCCGCGTTCCCCCAGGGCAGGTAGTTCTCCGGCGGCTCCGGGGTCTTGAGGGACTTCGCCAGCGTGGGCAGGCTCATCATCAGGTTGTACGGCGCGCTGCGGTCGCTCGCCCGGCTGTAGCCGGTCGCGCCCTCGGTGAACGTCTTGATCCCGGCGTCCGCGACACGGCGCACCGTCGGCGGAGCACCGCCGCTGGCGATCAGCACGGCGTTCGCGGGCTTGACGATGCCGATGTCGGTGGCGCGCATGGAGCGCACCGGGCCGGCCTGGCGCGGCAGCTTCGAGTAGTAGAAGACCGCGAGGCGGGTGGACCCGCCCTCGACGAGCTCCTCTGTGACCAGGTCGGCGGAGCCGAGGCCGACCTGCGGGCTGCTGCTGCCGGTGTTGTCGATCTTCACCACCATCACGGGGTGCTTCGGCGCCGCACCCTCGGCCGGGAGGCCGGTGAGCGGCCACTGGCCGGAGAGCGTCATGCCGTCGGCCGTGGCCTGGCCGTCGGGGGTCTCGTCTCCGGCCGGCGTGCCTTCGGTGTCGCCGCTGCAGCCGGCCAGGCCGAGCGCGGCGACGGCGGCGAGGGCGACGAGCGCGCGGGCACGCCGGGAACGGACAGGGCTCACTGAGGACATGGTGGTGCGGGACATGCGCTCCAGTGTGACGGAGGGGTGCTCCCGACTCGGGAGCACCCCTCCATGGAGTGAGACGTGTCGCTCAGCGCAGCGTGCCGGCGAACCAGGAACGGGTCCAGATCGGCGACCGGTGCACGCGCTCGCCCGTGCTCGGGGAGTGCAGAACGATCCGGCGGCCCTTGTTCCAGCCCGCGAAGATCCCGACGTGGTAGACGTTGCCCGGTCGGGCGGCGCCGTCATGGAAGAACACCAGGTCGCCGGTGCGCAGGTTGGAGCGCTTGATGCGCTGCGCGTGCCGGGCCTGCGCACTCGAGGTCCGCGGGACGTGGCGGAAGCCGGCCTTGCGGAAGCTGAAGTAGATCAGCCCGCTGCAGTCGAAACGGTTCGGGCCGGCGGCGCCGTACTGGTAGCGGTCACCGCGCTGGTCGAGGGCGACCGTGAACGCGTGCTGGATCCGCTGCTTGCGGGTCGCCGCGTCGGCCGACGGTGCGGCCCCGAGCATCGTGGCCACGAGGATCGCGACGATCAGGACAGGAAGCGCGGCCAAGCGGCGCGCGCGAAGAATCGCAGGCATGAGTCATTCCCTTCCCACGCCTGTGAGGTGAGCTGTCGGGTTAGGGCTGAAAGGTGCCCCGCCACGTGGCCCCGTGGGCACGTGTGGCTTCACCCCGAGCGCGGCGGCACCGGATCAGGTGCCGTCACGCAGTGGAGATGTGGGTCCCCCACTCCTACCCGTAGAGCGTTGTCGAAGGGTGCCGGCGCACGGGCGGGTAGGACTCGGCGTTTCCGGGCCAGCCCTTCCATTGGAGGAGCAGGGGTACGCCGAATCAAATCCGGTCTGGACGGGAGACGTCCCGCAGGTCACACCTGCGGGACGTTCCACGCTCAGCGAGCGGCCGTGGGGTTGACGGAGATCACATGCTCAGATCTTGGCGCCGCCGTCGACGTAGAGGGTCTGGCCGGTGATGTAGGAGGCCTCGTCGCTGCACAGGAACGCAGCGGCAGCGGCGATGTCCTCGGGGTAGCCGACCCGGCGGACGGGGTTGCGCTCGGCGGCGGCCTTGCGGAAGTCCTCCGGCTCGACCCCGACGCGGCGGGCCGTGTCGTCGGTCATGTCGGTGACGATGAAGCCCGGCGCGATCGCGTTGGCGTTGATGCCGAACGGCCCGAGCTCGAGGGCCAGCGTGCGCGTGAACCCCTGCAGGCCCATCTTCGCCGCGGAGTAGTTGGCCTGGCCGCGGTTGCCGAGCGCGGAGACGCTCGAGAGGTTGAGGATCTTGCCGTACTTCGCGGCGACCATGTGCTTCTGGACAGCTCGGGTCATCAGGAACGAGCCGCGCAGGTGCACGTTCATGACCGTGTCCCAGTCGTCGTCGGTCATCTTGAACAGCAGGTTGTCGCGGGTGACACCGGCGTTGTTGACGAGCACGTCGACCTTGCCGAGCTGCTCGACGACCTGCGCGACGGCGGCCTCGACCGAGTCGGTGTCCGCGACGTTGCAGGCCACGCCGATCGCCTTGGTGGCGCTGAGCCCCTCGGCGGTCGCGGCGGCGGCCCCCTGCTCCAGGTCGAGGATGGCCACGGTGGCGCCCTCGTCGGCGAAGCGCTTGGCGGTTGCTGCCCCGATGCCGCGGGCGGCTCCGGTGACGACGACGACGCGGTCGGCGTAGCGGCTCATCTCGTTGTTCCTCCTGGCTGGTGACTTAGGGCTCACGTGAGTCTAGTGAGCGCCTCGAGCGGCTCAGGCCGGGGCCGTCGCGCTGCCCAGGTAGAAGCAGGAGGCCACCTTCGGACCCTTGCCGTAGAAGCGGTCGGCCTCCTCCACGGTGAACCCGGCGCGCTCGACGGCCTCGAGGATGGGGCGGTCGAGGTGGCACCCACCGGCCAGCCGGCGCTGCAGCGGAGTGAGCCGGTGCTGCCAGCGGGCGACCGGCTCGTCCGGGGCGAGCCCGTGCTCGACGAAGTGCAGTCGGCCGCCCGGACGAAGCACCCGTCTCACCTCGGCGAGCGCGGCATCGAGGTCGGGGATCGTGCACAACGTGAACGTCGACAGAGCGTGGTCGTACGACGCAGCCGGCAGGTCGAGGTGCTGCCCGTCGAGCCCGCCGCGGACGACCTCGGCGTGGGCCTTCGCCACCCGAGGGGCAGCCTTCTTCCAGGCGACGTCGGAGGGCTCGACGGCGGTCACGCGCCGGACGGCCGGGGGGTAGTGCGCGACGTTGAGGCCCGAGCCGAAGCCGATCTCCAGCACCTCGCCGGCCAGTCCGGAACAGACCGGTTCGCGGAGCTTGTCGATCTCCGCGAGCCCGCAGCAGCAGTCGACCATCCGCGGCACCACGTGCCGGTCCCACCAGCTCATCGGACGGCTCCCAGCGTGGCACGGAGGCGGGCGGCGTACTCCTGCTCCTCGCCGACGGCGTACTTCGTGCGCGGCCAGAAGAAGCCGCGCAGACCGTCACCCTTCGTGCGCGGGACGACATGCAGGTGCAGGTGCGCGACGCTCTGGCTGACCGTGTTGTTCATCGCCACGAACGAGCCCTGGGCGCCGAGCCCCTCGACCATCGCGGTGGCCAGCAGCTGGCCGGCCTCGAGGAACGGGTCGCGCAGCTCGGCCGGCAGGTCGGGCAGCGTCACGACGTGCCTGCGCGGCACCAGCAGGACGTGCCCCTTGAACACCGGCCGGTGGTCGAGGAAGCCGACCATCTGCTCGGTCGCCAGGACCACCTCGGCGTCGACCTCACCGGCGACGATGCGGCAGAACAGGCAGTCGTCCATGGTTCCGAGCCTAGCCGCGCATACATCCCCGGGGTCCGGGTAAGCGGGGCGTAGGGAGGACGACTCGAGGGAGTTCGTTCGTGAGTAATGCCTACTACTGGTCACTTCCGCCGCGCGCTCAGGCGGTCTCGGAGGCTCGTCGCACGCTGCGGGAAAGGTGCCACCACCTGCCCCCTCCCGTCCTGGAAGACGCGCTTCTCCTGACCAGCGAGCTGGTCACCAACGCCGTCCGGCACGGGTCCGGGGAGATCCACTGCTGCCTGTGGACCGGCCCCAAAGTGCTGCGCGTGGAGGTGAGCGAGGCGGGCTCGTCGTTCCCGACGCCCGTCGAGGCGGGTCCCGACGCCCTGTCGGGCCGAGGTCTGCACATCGTCAGCACCATCGCGGCCCGCTGGGGCGCCGCGCCGGACCCGTCGAACCACGGAAAGACGGTCTGGTTCGAGATCGAGACCGGCCAGGAGTGATCAGGGCGCGGTCGGCCCGCTGGGACGCAGCGGGAGCCGCACCCGGAGCACCGTCTGGCCCGGTCGCGTGTCGATGGTGATCTCGCCGCCGTGCCGGTCCACGACGATCCGCCGGGAGATGTCGAGCCCCAGGCCGGTGCCCTGCCCCACGTCCTTGGTGGTGAAGAACGGCTCGAACGCGTGCGCCTTCACCGTCTCGGGCATCCCGTGACCGGTGTCGGCGATCTCCACCACGACGCCGTTCTCGTCGGGTCTCGTCGACACCCGCAGGGTGCCCCGCCCGTCCATCGCGTCGATGGCGTTGTCGATCAGGTTCGTCCAGACCTGGTTCAGCTCGCCGGCGACCGCCTCGATCCGGGGTACGCCGTCCGCGTAGTCACGCTCCACGGTGACGCCGCCCTTGAGCTTGTGGGCCAGCATCACCAGCGTGCTCTCGAGCCCCTCGGTGACGTCGACCTGCTGGACCGACGCGCGGTCGAGCTGCGAATAGCTCCGCACCGCCGCGACCAGGTCCGAGATCCGCCGCGTCGACTCCTTCACCTCGGACAGCAGGCTCGTCATCGACAGCGAGCTCGCGACCCACTCCAGCCCGGCCGCGAGCGAGCCCTCGTCGAGCAGCGACGCCGCGCGCTCGCACCAGGCCACGTCCAGGCCGGCCGCTGCGAACGCCGGTGCGACAACCCAGTCCCGCTCGACCCCGTGGGCGATGAGCCAGCCCGACAGCTCGTCCTCGCGGTCCGCGACCTCCAGCGGGTCCGTGCTCGCGGCCTCGGGCGCGATCTCGCGGCGCAGTCCGTCGAGCGCGGTGAACTGGGCCGCCGAGATCGACCCCTCCGCCAGTCGGCCGAGGGAGGACAGCAGGGCCTCGCTGGTCCCCTCCAACGCGTCGACCGCCCGGGTCGCGGCCGAGGCAGGGTTGTTGATCTCGTGCGCCAACCCGGCCGCGAGCGTGCCGAGCGCGACCAGCGCCTCCCGCTGCCGCGTGGCGGACTCGATGGTGCGCACCGTGTTGACCAGACCCTGGATCACGTGGACACCGAACGGGAACCACCTGTCGGCCAGGCCCCGCAGCTTCGCCGCCGGCACCCGGAGCACCCGGCCGGCGACGACGCCACGCCCTGTCGCGAGGTAGACGCCGTGGACGTCCCACGCCTGGAAGCCGCCGGCCCACTGCCCCGGCGACTCCATGGTCCCCAGCACGGTCTCGTCGTGGCCGACGTGGCGCAGCAGCACGATCGCGCCGTCGAGCAGCACCCACCAGTCATGGGCGGGCTGCGCCTCGCGGAACAGCTCGTCGCCGCTGTCGAAGCGCACCTCCTCGCCGGCCGCCAGGAGCTCCCGGAGCTGGTCGTCGTCGAGTCCGTCGAACAGGGCGACGGCCCGCAGGTCCGCGAAGCTCATCAGATCGTCGCCAGGTAGCGGTGGACGAGGTAGACCGACATCGCGCCCTCACCGACGGCGGAGGCGACCCGTTTCATCGAGTCCAGGCGGACGTCGCCCGCGGCGAAGACGCCGGGCACGCTCGTCTCCAGGGCGTACGGCGGCCGGGCGAGCGGCCACCGGGACGCGTCCGGCGAGACCATCAGGTCCTGGCCGGTGACGACGAACCCCCGGTCGTTGCGCGCGACGTCGGAGCCGAGCCAGTCGGTCCGGGGCATCGCGCCGATGAAGACGAAGAGCCAGCTGGTGGGCACCTCCTCCTGCGCGCCGGTGTCCCGGTCCACCAGCGTCAGAGCCTCCAGGTGGCCGTCCCCGCGCGCCCCGACGACCTCGCTGTGCAGCCGCACCTCGATGTTGGAGGCGCTCGCAATCCGGCTGACGAGGTACTGCGACATGGTGTCCTCGAGGTTGGCGGCACGGACCACCATGACGACTCGCTTCGCGTAGCGGGCCAGGTTCAGCGCGGCCTGGCCGGCCGAGTTGGCGGCACCGACGACGTAGACGTCCTCGCCCTCGCACTGGCTCGCCTCGCTGGCGGTGGCGCCGTAGTAGACGCCGCGCGAGCTCATCGCGTCGAGCCCCGGAGCCTCGAGCCGGCGGTAGGACACCCCGGTCGCGATGAGCACGGCCCGTGCCTCGACCTCGCCGCCGCCCTCGAACAGCACGGCGCGGACCGGTCCGCGGGCCTCGAAGCCGACCACGTCGCGGGCGAGCACCATCTCGGCGCCGAACCGGGCCGCCTGGGCGACGGCGCGGTGGGTGAGGTCGGCCCCGGAGAGGCCCTTCGGGAAGCCGAGGTAGTTCTCGATCGAGGCGCTCTGGCCGGCCTGGCCACCCGGGGCGTCGCGCTCGACGATGACGGTGCGCAGCCCCTCGGAGGCGGCGTAGACGGCCGCCGCCAGTCCGGCCGGACCGCCGCCGACGATGCACAGGTCGTAGAGCGGCTGCTCCGCAGTGGTCCGCAGCCCCAAGGCGTCGGCCAGCGCGCGAGTCGTGGGCGCGCGGAGCGTCTCCCCCTCCGGCACGAGGACGAGGGGCAGGTCGTCGGCGCCGGCCTCGGCCAGCCGGACCAGCTCCGTGGCCGCCTCGTCGCGTTCCACGTCGAGCCACAGGTAGGGCACGTGGTTGCGGGCCAGGAACGTCTTCAGCTCGTGGCTGCGCTCCGACCAGCGGTGTCCGACCACCCGGACCTGACTCGTGTCCTCCGGGTGCTGGTCCTGCCAGTCGCCGAGCAGGTCGTCGACGACCGGGTAGAGGTGCTCCTCGGGAGGGTCCCAGGGCTTGAGCATGTAGTAGTCGAGACCGATGTCGTTGATCGCCTTGATCGCCACGTCGGTGTCGGCGTAGGCGGTGAGCAGCAGCAGCTTGGCGTCCGGGCTGCGGCGGCGTACCTCGGCCAGCACCTCGATGCCGGTCATCCCCGGCATCCGCTGGTCCGAGGCGACCAGGGCCACCGGCCGGTCCCGCAGCGCAAGCTCGGTGAGCACCTCGAGCGCCTGCGCGCCGGACGTGGCCGGGATGATCCGGTAGTCGGCGCCGTAGCGGGCCCGCAGGTCCCGAGTCACCGCCCGCGAGACGGCGGGATCGTCGTCCACCGCCAGGATCGTCGGCTTCGTCATCGACGGAGGGTACGACGCGACTCTCCGGCCGCACCAGACACGAACGGACCGGAACGCATCACCCGGATTCGGCGGTCTACGAGCCGGTGAGGCGGCCCCGTCGTACGTCGCGGGCGGCCAGCCAGACCTCGAAGCGGCCCTCCTTGCCGGAGAGGTACTTCTCGATGTCGGACTCGAAGCAGGCGATCGCGGCCGTCATGCCGAGGATCTGGAAGTCCACGCGCCGCTGGGGGTCACACTCGTGCGCCTCGACGTCCGCGCGCGGGACGGAGGCGCCGCACTCCGCGCACGGCATGTTCCTGGAGAAGTACACGGCAGACCCTTCCTGTCGCCTCGGAGGTGCAAGGAGAGTTACCGCCCAATCGCGTGCGAAACGGTGTCACCACGCTGTCTAGTCACCGTTGACGAGACCTGCGGGGGCTGACGATCGTGGCCGGAAGCACCGGCCACTGCGCCCCCAGGGTCCCCACTCGCCCTCGCGGTTCCAGGAGCTTTCATGCAGATCCACCGTCCCAACCCCGACGTCACCGTGCTGAACGACCACCTCCCGGTCCCGACCATCGGCTTCCTGCCCGTCAACGCCTTCGTCCTCCACTCGTCCGAACCCGTCGTCGTGGACACGGGTGTGAGCCTGCCCGACCGCGGTTTCATGGACCTGCTCGGCTCGGTCATCGACCCCGCCGACGTCCGCTGGATCTGGCTGACCCATCCCGACCGGGACCACACCGGCGCGATCTTCGACCTGCTCGAGGCGGCACCGCAGGCCAAGGTCGTCACCACGTTCCTCAGCGTCGGGATCATGTCGACCGCCACTCCCCTGCCCATGGACCGGGTGCACCTGATCAACCCGGGGCAGACGCTCGACGTCGGCGACCGCACGCTGACCGCCTTCCGGCCACCCCTGTTCGACAGCCCGGCGACGGTGGGCTTCTACGACCCCAAGTCCCGCACCTGCATCTCCTCGGACTGCTTCGGTGCCCCGATGGCCAGCCCCGACCTCGCGGAGGGCGACGACGTCCGGGACGTCCCGGCAGACGACCTGCGCTCGGCCCAGCTGCTCTGGGCGACGGTGGACAGCCCGTGGGTCCACGTCGCCGACCAGGACACCTTCATGAGGACCGTGGAGCCGATCCGCGCGATGGACCCGGAGACGATCCTCAGCTCACACCTGCCGCCGGTGGTCGGCGGCACGGCGGCGTGCCTGGACATGCTCGCCGTCGCACCGATGGCCGACCCGTACGTCGGCCCCGACCAGAAGGCTCTGGAGGAGATGCTGGCCGGGTTCGAGCCCGCCGCTCAGTAGACCCGAGCGGGCTAACGTGGCCGCGTGAGCATCGAGGTCCGGCCCGCGACGGCGGCACGATTCGACGACGTCGCGACCATGCTGGGACCCAAGAACCCCGCTTCCTCGGTGTGCTGGTGCCTGAGCCATCGACTCGACTCGAAGACCAACCGCGCACTGCTCGGTCCTGCCCGGGGCGAGTACGTCAGGGAGCTCTGCAACCGGAAGGTCGCGCCGGGCGTCCTGGCCTACGAGGACGACGAGGTCGTCGGGTGGGCCGCTGTCGCACCGCGGTCCGAGCTGCCCTTCGCACGATCCACGAAGATCCCCCACGTCGACGACCTGCCCGTCTGGTCGGCGTGGTGCATCCGGGTCCGCCCGGGCCATCGCGGCAAGGGGATCGCCCACGCCCTGCTGGACGGGGCCGTCGCCTACGCGCGGTCGGAGGGCGCCCCGGCCATCGAGGGCTACCCGGTGGACAACCAGGGCGAAAAGGTCGACCTCACGATGGCGTACGTGGGGACCAGGGCGCTCTTCGAACGTGCCGGCTTCACCAGGGTCGCCGACACGGACTCCGTTTCCGGGGGCTTCCCCCGGGTCTTGATGCGGCTGAACCTTCGCTGACGCGGCTACCCTCGAGGGGATGGGCGAGGAAGATGCGATGGCGGAGCACGTCGCGCAGTACACGTCGGACTTCAAGTCGCTGTGCGACTCCGCTCGTGGTCGGGACGTCGTCGAGGTTGAGCGACCTGCTGCGAGGCTTCGCGGGCACTTACCAACCTCACCTGCGAGCGATCGATCTCGCCTTCACGGCCCGCGTGCTGTCAGACCCTCATTGGGCGCGCAGGCATCCGCTGTCGGCCATCGGGTTGGCGTGGAGGCATCGTCACTCCCGGCCGGTGCACCGGTCCTTGCTGTGGCTGTGGAAGCCACGGTTCGCGGGCTGATCGAAACGACCCGGTTCGTGCCGCACTCAGTCGCCGTGCTCGCCCGAGGTGCCGTCGGGCATGAGGGCGTGGACGGAGAACTGGCGGCCGGCCCCGTCCAGACCCATCGGGAAAACGTTCGCCTTCCCGGCGGCGATGTCACCGCCGAGGGCTTCGGCCAGCACCGTCGCGTCGGCACGGCTCACGACCACGCACTGTGACCGAACCACGCCCGTTTCAGCGTCCGGAGGGAGCGCGGTCCACTCGAGCGACTCCAGCACCTCGCTGGCACCGGGCGGGAGGTCGCGGACGGCCGCGTGCACATCAACGCCGTCGGCACCCCGCATCTCGTAGCAGGTCAGGTACCAGGCCGCCCGGTAGATCGAGGGAGTCTCCCTCACCCACTTCTCATCCGGCAGCCACGACAGGTCGGTCAGGAGGCGCACCAGCGCTCGGGAGTCCTTCGGGTAGAAGGTGCCGTCTCCGTAGCGGATCTTGGCCTCGAAGTAACGGCCGGACCGGCTGTCAGATCTATCGAGCATCGTCGCGACGGCCGTGCGCAGACGTTCCACTCCTTCAGCGGTCAGCCGGCGCTCCCACTGGACGAACCAGTCCTTCGCGGTTGCGGTGTCGACGATCAGCCGCCCGTCGGAGTACAGCCAGACCATCCCACTGAGGCCGACGGCGAAGCGGTGGAACCCGTAGTGCAGGACGAGGGTGCACGAGCGGCCGTCGGGTGCTGTCGTCGTCGCCGTCACCGGCTCGTCGGACAGGAAGCCGCCTCGGGCCCACGGTGATTCCGGCACCGGTGGCGTCACTCCCGCGGGGAAGCACGACGGCAAGATCGTGTCGTCCGAGGGGGCATGACTGTCAGCCGGCTGCACCTCAGCTTCCCCCGCACGCAACTGTCCCCAGGCCACGCCGACAGCGAGCAAGGCCGCGGCCGCCATGCCGGCGTACCGCAGGTTGGTGCCTCGCCGGCGACGCACGGCGGCAGCCCGGAGGCTCATCGCGTCGTACGGCGGCACCTCATAGCGCTCCGCCTGCCGAGACAGCGTGTCGCGGAGCCAGGGTTCGGTGATCATGACTCGCTCGTCACCCCTTCCACGTTCTTCAGCGCAGCGACCCCGCGTCTCAACGACGTCAGCGCGTCGTGGGCCTGGGACTTGACGCTCCCGTTCGAGCAGCCGAGCACATCTGCGATCTCGTGACTCCGACATGTCCTCGTAGTAGCGCAGCACGATGACCGCACGCTGCCGAACGGGCAGCGCGCACACGAGGGGCCAGACCTGGGCACGGTCCAGGACGACGTCCTCCGACGACCCGACTGCACCCGCGGTGACGGTCCCCTCCAGCAGCTCACGGCGTTTGTAAGGTCGACGGGAGCGCGACACCAGCGTGTTCACCATCATCCTTCGCACGTAGGCCTCGGGCACCTGGGTGCGGGAGATCTTCGTCCAGCGGAGATACACCTTCACCAGCGACTCCTGAAGGAGATCGTCGGCCTCCGCCGGTGACCCGGTGAGCAGACAAGCCAGGCGGAACAGGCTCGACCAGCGCGCCGCCAGGAAGGTATCGATGTCGTCCTCGCGCATCACACCTCCTCGTCCACAGGGCTCACCCTGTACACGCGTGCCGTGGGCTCGCAGGTTGGGTCATGGGCGGTGGAAACCTCCGGCGCAGGCCTGACGACAACGCTCCTCCGTCTCGCCGTCGACGTCCAGACAGCGAAAGCGACCCGCGGGCCTTGGTTCACACTGTGTGTCATGGCAAGCCCGTACCGCTCTCCCGTGGGTGCCGCGCAAGTGCGTGACTGGTGCTCCGCTGGCCTGGCGAGCTGGGGCGTTCCGCACGCAACACACGAGGTCGACACCCCCTGCGGGCAGACTCACGTGGTCTCCGCCGGGACCGCGAGCGGGGACGGCATCTGCATCTATCTGCCCGGCACGAACTTCAACGCAGCGAGCAGCACCGTGGTGCTCAGCGAGCTCGCCTCAAGGTGTCGGGTCTACGCCGCAGACCTGCCCGGTCAACCGGGTCTGAGCTCCGCGACACGACCCGATCACGAACTGTCCGGCTACGCCACCTGGTTGACGGATCTCATCGCCTGGGTCCGACGACTGCACGAACGTGAACGCATCGTGCTCGCGGGCCACTCCCGCGGCGCCGCGGTGGCTCTGTCGGTCAATCCGGACAGTGTGGACGCCCTGGCTCTGCTCGCTCCCGCGGGCCTGACACAGGTGCGCCCGTCCATCGAGATGCTGAGGTCAACCTTGCCGTGGCTCGTGCGGCGCAACAACGCCGGCGCCAGACGACTGCTCGAGTACATGTCCGGCCCCGCACATCCGCCGGCGGATGATCTGGTGGAGTGGATGACGCTCGTGGCTCGAGCCTGTCGGACGACCGGCGCTCCCGACCCTTTGCCGGAGGACGACCTGATCCGTTGGAAGGGCCGCGACGTGCGGGTCGCTGTTGGCGCGCATGACGTGTTCTTTCCCGTGAGCAAGCTCCGTGGGCCGTGTGGAATCAAGCTCGGCCGGGAGCCCATCGTCGTACCGGGCGCCGGACACCTGCTGGTCGACGAGGAGCCCGTCCTCGTCGCGGATCTCATCACAAGCCTGCTCTGAGCCCTGGGCCCAGGTACCTGCGCGCGAACTACCCGCGCACCTTCGGCGCCGAGTGCGCTCGTACACCGGTCCGGGACTGGTCCTGGTCTGAAGGGGCAGTGACAGCGTCGGTCGCCTTCGGCCAGGTCCACGCGTAGTAGGCGATGCCGGTGAGCAAAGCGACCTCGGTGACGCTGCCAAGGATGTAGTAGTTCCACTCGCCGATGGCGCCGCCCGCGATCGTGACGGCGTAGAGGATCGCCACGACGATGTTGCCCATCCGCGTGGCCCTTACTGGCAGGACGAGGCTCAGGAAGAGCATCAGGCTGGGAACCAGGATGTAGAGGGTCACACCGAGCAAGAAGCCCTGCCCGATGGTGAAGCCGAAGATCTCGCCTGCTTCGATGTCGGCTCGTACGTCGCCTCGGTACAAGCTGAACAAGTCCACGTACACAAAGACGAACAGCATGGACGCCCAGAGTGCGGCGATCTTGATCCGCGGGTTGATCCAGTAGTCCTGGTAGTCGGCAGACATGAGGGCCTCCCACATGGTTGTTCGGGTCCGTGGCACCCGATGCCGGACACGGGGATAACCCGCCTCCAGTTCGAACCTTCTCTGTGGTTCCACGATTCACCAGAGGCGCAAGTCCCTAGCGACAGGGGACCAGCCACGGGGATCTTTGACTGGCATGCTTGGAGCCATGGACGTTGAGGTGACCGAAGTCGGGCCCGGCGTCCACCACGCCCGAGCGAAGCACGTGTCCTGGGCCCTGGTGACCGAGGGAGACACCGTCACGCTGGTCGACACGGGCTACCCCGGGGATCGGGAGCGGCTGTTCAGGAGCCTGGAGCTGATCGGCAGGCGCGCGTCGGAGTCGACGCGGTGGTGCTGACGCACGGGCACCCCGACCACCTCGGGAGCGCCGAGCACCTGCGCAGCGCCTACGGCGTCCCCGTGCTCGCTCACGAGTCGGAGGTGCCGAACGCCTCCGGCGCCCGAGTCGAACAGGTCAGCGAACGGACCTTGCTTGGACGGACCTGGCGATCGGCCGTCCTGCGGTGGGCTCTCGACATCATGCGGCTGGGCGCGACCCGCGTCGAGCGCGTGCGTGAACTGCGGGACTTCGGAGAGGAGACGCTCGACGTCCCGGGCCGCCCGGTCGCCATCCACACCCCCGGCCACACCTCCGGACACTGCTCCCTGCACCTGCCCGGCCGCGGCGTCCTGCTGACCGGCGACGCCATGATGACCGAGCACGCCGTGGGCCGCGACGCAGGCCCGCAGCTGTTGCCGGCGTTCTTCAACACCGACAGTGGCCTCGCCCGCCGGTCACTTGAGCGCCTACGACCGCTCGCCGACGATGTCGTCGTCCCCGGCCACGGCCCCACCTTCCGTGGCACGCCTGCCCGGGCCGTCGAACTCGCGCTCGCGCACGGTCAGAGACGCTCGTTGCGTTGACGGATCCGGGTGGCTTTGAGCGGCGCTGCCACCAGTTCGAGGACGGGAGCGTACACACCTGATTCCATCGCCTGCTCCACGGCGGCCGCCTGCGCATCCGCCGAGTCCCACTCGGCAATCTCAACAAGGGCGTCTGGGCTGTCGAGCACCTCGAAGAGGGTGCTCCCACGGAAGCCGGGGATGTTCGGCCCGAGTGTCGCCATGATGCTTTCGAGCTTGCTGGCCAGTTCCGCACGTGCTCCTGGCTTGGCCTGAAACTCGACGATGACTCTGATCGCCACGACGGGACCTCCGGATCAACGGTGACGAACGCTGCCGAGCCAGCCGAGTTCGCAGGCTATCCCTGAACCTGGCCGGCTGCATCACCTCAGCCCGATCCCACAGTTGAGCTCGGGGGCCAGCGTGCAGATCTGTTGACCGGCTCGTTGCGGCGGAGTCACCATGACCACGTGGAGGCGTTGGAAGCCGACTATCTGGTTATCGGCGCAGGCGCGGCGGGGATGGCGTTCACGGACGCACTGATCGACCATGCAAACGTCAGTGTGGTCTTGGTCGACCGTCGGCACGGCGCCGGCGGACATTGGCTGGACGCGTACCCGTTCGTCCGCCTGCACCAGGCCTCCTCGTTCTACGGCGTGGCCTCGACCCAGCTCGGCGATGGGCGGATCCAGCAGGACGGGCCCGAAGCCGGGCTGCCAGAGCGGGCGACGGCACCTGAACTCTGTGCGTACTACGCCCGGGTCCTGCAGGAGCGGATGCTTCGGTCCGGGAAAGTGAACTTCTTTCCGAACTGCGACTACGTCGGTGCGGGACAGTTCGTGTCGCGCCTGTCCGGGAAGCGTTACGAGGTTCGAGGCAAACCGCGCGTCGTCGACGCCCACTACCTGTCTCCGCGGATACCAGCGACAACACCGGCACCGTTTGGCGTTGCCGAGGGCTCACGCGTCGTGGCAGTCAACGACCTCGTCAAGCTCGGTGGAGCGTCCTCCCAGTACGTGATCGCCGGTGCTGGGAAGACCGCCACGGACGCCTGCATCTGGCTGCTCGACAATGGCGTCGAACCCGGCGCCATCTGTTGGGTGAGGCCTCGCGAGCCGTGGATGCTGAACCGAGCGAGGGTCCAGCCGGACCCGGTCGTGTTTCTGAGCACGGCGGCCGAAATCATGGAGGCAGCGGCGGTAGCCACGTCCCCGGACCAGGTGTTCGCCTTGCTGGAGGATGCGGCCGTGATGCTCCGGATCGACCGCTCCGTGACTCCCACGATGGCTAAAGTCCCCACGCTCGCTCAGTGGGAGCTGGATCGGCTGCGCACGATCGACCGAGTGGTCAGGCTCGGCCACATCCGTCACGTGGAGCCCGGTCGGTTAGTGCTCACCGAGGGCGATGTCCCGATCGCTCCGGACGCAGTGGTCGTGCACTGTGCTTCCTCGGGGCTGCGGTACCGGCCATTGGTGCCGGTCTGGGGCCGCGAGGCCATCACCGTGCAGCCGATCCAGCTGGGCTTCGCATGCTTTGGTGCCGCACTGGCGGGTTACGTCGAGGCGACCCTCGAGGATGACGCCCTCAAGAACCGCCTGTGCCCGCCCTCGCCGTTCTCGAACACACCCGCCGACTGGGCGCGTCAGCAGGTCCTCGGCGCTCGGGCTTCGTTCAGATCGGCAATGGAGATCAAGGACTGGGCCGACGGGGTCTCGCTCAATCCAGCACGCATACCACCGGGGCTCGCCGGCTCTGCTGCTGTGACAGCCGCCCAGGAACGACTCCGTCTCGTCGCAGGACCGGGGATGACTCGGATGACAGAGCTTGCTGGCATGTCGTAAGGCGGCGTTCCTGGAACGGCTCATGGGTCTTGCGCGCGACGGCCATCCGACACCCCACCCGCCCCGAACGCAGCGAAGCCGCACCGACTTTCGCCGGTGCGGCTCTGCTTCAAGAGGGAGTTCGCGTGCGTGCGTGGAGCTGGCGGGAATCGAACCCGCGTCCTTCGGCGCCGTCCCAGGGCTTCTCCGGGTGCAGTTCGTGATGTCGTTTTCTCAGCCCCGGCGCTCCCACGAACAGGTCGCCGACAGGCTCAGCCACAGAAAAGTCCCGGTGAGCCCTCGTGGCCCGAACTCACCAGCAAGCCTCCTAGATGAGGCCAGAATCTGAGGCGGAGGCGCCCTCAGTCTGACCCGTACTTACTCTCGCTCAGACGGCGAGAGCGTACGAACTGCGCGTGTTGTTGGCAGTTATTGGTTTCCAAGGATCGTTTACGAGATGACCTTGGATCCTCGACCCGCTTCCCCTGGAACTAACGTCCCAAGTCGAAACCGATCAGCCCCTCTTGAGTTGTCAAACAGTGCTTCCACTGTAGCCGCCTCAACGGTTCGGCCGCACACGGTATTCCCTCCACGACCTGGAACCGACCTTGTGACAGCCGTCGCAGCCCCCGTTCAGGGGCGGCGGTCCGCAAGGACGCAGAACTCGTTCCCCTCCGGGTCGGCAAGCACGACCCAGCTCTCATCGCCTTGGCCGACGTCGGCGAGTCGCGCACCGAGGTCGAGCAGGCGACGGACCTCTGCGTCTTGCTCCCTGTCGGCTGGGTTGACGTCGAGGTGGAGCCTGTTCTTCACGGACTTGCCCTCGGGCACGTGCGCGAAAGTCAACGTCGGTGGCACTGGGCCGGTGTGGTCCTTGCCCCGAGGCACCTCACGGGAGCCAATGGTGACAATTCCGTCGGCTTCGTCTTGCACCTCGTAGTCGAGGACCGAGCACCAGAACCGGGCGAGACCGTGGGGATCGGCACAGTCGATCGCGAGGTCGGTGAACTTGCTGGTCATGTCAGGACCTCACAGTCAGGTAGCGGGTCCGCCACAGGCTAATCGCAGTGTTCGACGGCGACGGCGTTGCCCGTCGCCGATGGTGGCGCCACAGAAGTTGGACTCGCTCCACAACCTGACACCGAGGTCTTGACGGTGGTCGGAACCCTGGCCTATCATCGAACATACGTTCGATCAACCGCTGCCACCGGTTACCGAAAGGTGAGACCAGTGCAGCACGCGATGCCGACAGTTCCCGAGCTCACGGGGCTCGTGGAGCGGCTAAGCGGCGCCGAGAGCGTGCACACCGACGCCGACCGGATCGACCTGATCTCCGCCCTGGAGACGCTCAAGGCCGCTGCCGCGGCCGCGCAGGCCCGGATCACCGTGGCCTTCGACGCCTCCCAACGGGCCGTCCAGGCCGCCGCCGGGGTGCCGGCCAAGGAGCAGGGCCGCGGGGTCGCCGCCCAGGTCGCGCTGGCCCGGCGCGAGTCCCCGCACAAGGGCAACCAGCTGCTCGGCCTGGCCCACACCCTGCTCCAGATGCCGCACAGCTTCCACTGCCTGGCCACCGGCAAGACCAACGAGCACCGGGCCAAGATCCTGGTCCGCGAAACCGTGATCCTCAGCGCCGAGCACCGCGCCCAGCTCGACACCGAGCTCGCCGAGAAGCTCCCCGGGCTCGGCGACGCCGGTGTCGAGCGCGAGGCCAAGAAGATCGCCTACCGGCTCGATCCCGGCTCCGCGGTCCGCCGGGCCCGCAAGGCCCACACCGACCGCAGGGTCACGATCCGACCCGCCCCGGACACGATGACCTACCTGACCGGGCTGCTGCCCGTGACCCAGGGCGTCGCGGTCTACGCCGCGCTCACCCGACACGCCGACGCCCTCAAGGCCACCGGCGACATCCGGACCCGTGGCCAGATCATGGCCGACACCCTCGTCGAACGCGTCACCGGACAACCCACCGCGGACGCCGTCCCGGTCGAGGTCCAGCTGGTGATGACCGACCGCGCCCTGCTCGGCGACGACCACGAACCCGCCCACCTCACCGGCCACGGCCCCATCCCCGCCTGGCTCGCCCGCACCCTCCTCAAAGCCACCGGTGAGATCGCCGACCAGGCCAAGACCTGGGTACGTCGCCTCTACACCAGCCCCGAGACCGGCGAGCTCGTCGCGATGGACTCCCGCCGCCGCCTGTTCACCGGCCAGCTCCGCCAGTTCCTGATCATCCGCGACCAGGTGTGCCGCACCCCCTGGTGCGACGCCCCCATCCGGCACCTCGACCACATCGAGCGCGCCGCCGACGGCGGACCCACCACCAAGATCAACGGCGGCGGCACGTGCGTGGCCTGCAACCTGGTCAAAGAGACCCCCGGCTGGGCCGCCACCGCCACCCGCGCCGGCCCCCGGCATGCGATCACCACCACCACCCCCACCGGGCACGCCTACACCTCCACCGCGCCCGACCCTCCGGGCTACGTGGCCTGACCGAACAAGCGGTGCCCGTTGTGCCAGCAGACGCTGCGCAGCCAGTCCTCCCCCAGACCGAGTCGTTCCAACGACTCGAGCTGGTGCGCGTACACGTACGGAATGTTCGGGAAGTCGGACCCCAGCAGGACCTTGTCCTGGAGCGCGTCGAGCCGCGGCAGCAGCTCGCGTGGGAACTTCGCCATCGCCTCGAAGAAGTCCGTGAACGCCATCGTGGTGTCGAGGAAGACTCGCTCGTTGTCCTCGGCGATCGCCAGGAACTCGACGTAGTCCGGCGCCCCCATGTGCGCGAGCACCGCGGTGAGCCGCGGGTGCTGGCTCATCAGGGCCCGCATCGGCTCGGGACCTGTGTGCGCATTGGCGACAGGGCCGGAGTTCACGTGGATGACCACGGGCGTCCCGGCGTCCTCGAGCATGCCCCAGACCGGGTCCAGCAGCGGGTCGGTGAGCTCGAAGTTGCCGACCTGCACGTGCACCTTGAAGATCTCGGTCCCGCCGGCGATCCGCTGCTCGACGTACTTCTCGGCCTCCGGCTCGGGGAAGAACGTCGCGGAGGAGAGCACCTCGGGGACCTCGGCGGCGAAGCCGGCCGCCCAGTCGTTGAGGTACTCCGCGATCCCGGGCCGGTGGGCGTAGGGCAGGGCTGACCAGCGGCGTACGCCGAGACTGCGGAGGTGCTCGACCAGCTCCTCGTCAGGTCCGCGGTAGGCCAGCGGCCAGGGCCGGCCGATGAGGGGCCCGGCGCTGTCGAACTGGGCGCGGACCTTGGCCATCACCGACGGGGGCAGGAAGTGCACGTGCACGTCGTACAGGCCCGGAAGCCCGAGCGCCTCCCACCACTGGGGCACCGCGTCGTCCGAGAGAGCCACCGGTCAGTCCTGGTGGCCCTTGAGCCGGCGACCGAGCGCCTGCTGTGCCTCGCGGTCTGCCTGCTTCTCGGCGAGGGTGTGCCGCTTGTCCCACGACTTCTTGCCTCGGGCGAGGGCGATCTCGACCTTCGCGCGGCCGTCCTTGAAGTAGAGCGAGAGAGGGACGATCGTCAGCCCCTTCTCGTTGACCCGGCGCTCGATCTTGTCGATCTCGGCGCGGTTCAGCAGCAGCTTCCGCTTCCGTCGCGCGGGGTGGTTGGTCCAGGTGCCCTGGGCGTACTCCGGGATGTGCACGCCGTGCAGCCACATCTCGTGGTTGTCGACCTCGGCGAACCCGTCGACGAGGGAAGCGCGCCCGGCGCGGAGGGACTTCACCTCGGTGCCCTGCAGAACGAGGCCGGCCTCGAAGGTGTCCTCGATGTGGTAGTCGTGGCGCGCCTTCTTGTTCTGCGCGACGACTTTCTGTCCCTCCTGCTTGGCCATGCCGACGATTCTCTCAGAGACCGGCAACAGCTTTGCGGGGGCTCAGAACCAGCGCATCGGGTCCACGGGGTTGCCGTTCTGCAGCACGGTGAAGTGCAGGTGGCAACCCGTCGACCAGCCGGTGGTCCCGACGAAGCCGATGATCTGGCCGCGCTTGACCTTGTCCCCCACGCCGACGGCGTAGCTGCTGAGGTGGTTGGAGATCGTCGCGAGACCGGTGCCGCGCTGCCAGCCGTGGTCAAGGATGATCCGGTTCCCCCAGGCGCTCTGGAAGTACTGGTCGACGACCGTGCCAGCAGCGGGCGCGTAGATCGGGCTGCCGCAGTCCCCGCGGAAGTCGATGCCGTCGTGCAGGGACTTGTAGCCGTAGATCGGGTGCCGGCGCCAGCCGTAGGGCGAGGTGATGTCGCCGGGGACCGGGTAGTCGAGGAAGCCGTTGGAGTGCACGGGTCCGGTCGAGAGGCCGGCCGCCGCTGCTGCGGCGGCGGCTGCCGCGGCCCGGCGACGGGCCTCCTCGGCGCGCTGGCGCAGGATCTCGGCGATCCGGTCGCGCTCGTCCTCGAGGCTCTTCAGCGTCGCGAGGTCGGCGTTTCGGGCCTTCTCGGCCTCCGCCTCGGCGTTGGCGCGCAACGAGACCAGGTTGGAGACCTGCATCTCCTGGGCCTCGGCGCGCTTCTCGAGCTTCTGCTTGCGGACCAGGTTCTCGGCGGCCGCCTTGCGCTCGACAGCCACCTCTTCCTTGGCCGCCGCGACCTCCTGCTCCTGGACCGTGAGCAGCACCTTCGACGCCTCGAGACGCGACAGCGTCACCGCTTCCTTGTCGATGATGTTCTGCACCGAGTTGAGCTGACCGGTGAGCTCGGTCGGGTCCTGGGTGGTCAGCACCATGGACAGACCCATCAGGGCCGGGTCGCCGGTCTGGTAGTTCTGCACGACGATCGCGCCCAGCTCGTGCTCCTGCTCCGCGACCTGCTCCCGACCGGCCTCGAGGTCCGCGCGGGCGCGCTCCAGCCGGGCGATCGCGGCGTCGAGCTTGGCCTGCATCTGCCGGTCGAGGGCCTCCGCTGCAGCCAGCTCCCCGCGAGTCTTCGCCAGGTGCGCCTGCGCCTGGGCCAGCTGACTCTGGGCGGCGTCGAGGGCAGCCGCGGCGGCGCGCAGGCGCGCACTGGAGTGCTCCAGGTCGTCGTGGGCGCCCGACATCTTGCGCTCGACCTTGGCCTTCTTGTCCTTCAGGTCGTCAGCCGAAGCCAGCGGGACCGCAGCCACACTCACGAGCAGGCTGCTGACCGCCAGAGCGGCCATCACGCGGCGACGGGTAGTGCGGGGGAAGTTGCGAACCACCGGTCTGCCTTAGCTGTTGTCTTTCCTGAGAGCCAAATCGACGGTAACGGAATCAGGTCAGACTTTTAGGTATTTCCGAGTCATTACCAAAGTGGGCACCAGCGTGAGGCCCAGGCCGATCAGCGCGATCCAGGCGAGCGCCCAGAGCCCGTCGCCCCAGTCGATCCAGGCGACGATGTTCGACGTCGGTCTCAGGGTTCGGTAGATCACGACCCACATGAACACCATGATCGCGCCGGCAGCCAGGGTGACACCGACCAGTGCTGCGACCAGCGCCTCCATCAGGAACGGCAGCTGGATGTAAAGGCTCGACGCCCCGACGAGGCGCATGATCCCGATCTCGCGACGCCGGGCGAAGGCGGCCAGCCGGATCGTGTTGCCGACCTGGAGGATGGCCGCGACGACCAGGAACGACGCGATCGAGATCGCGCCCCACTTCATCACGTTCATCCAGAAGTAGATCGGCTTGAGCACCTCACGCAGGTCGCGGACGCTGTTGACGCCGGGCAGGCCCTGGACGGCGCTCTTGATCCCCATGAACTTCTCGGGGTCCTTGAGCTGCACCCAGTAGGACTCCTGCATGTCCGAGGGCCGGATCGACTCGTAGACGCGCCGCTCGGTGTCGTCGTTGGAGATGTAGGCCTCGCGCCACTTGTCGTAGGCCTCCTGCTTCGTCTGCAGGCGCCACGACGAGACCTCGTTGTTGCTCTCGAGGACGTTCTGGATCTCGTTCTTCTGCGCCGGCGTGACCTCGCCGTTGACGCAGTTCGCGGTGGCCGAGTTCTGGTTGCAGAGGAAGACGGTGATCTGGAGCTTGCTGCCCCAGTACTCCTCGGCCTTCTGCGCCTGCGCGTTGAGCAGCAGACCCATCCCCACCAGGGTGAGGGAGACGAAGATCGTCACGATGACCGCGATGGTCATCGAGACGTTGCGCTTGAGCCCGTTGCCGAGCTCGGAGAAGACGTAGGTCAGTTGCATGCGGTGGGACCCTCCTGAGGCCGAAGGCCGAGAATTCGACTCAGTGCTGGTAGCCGTACACGCCGCGCGACTGGTCGCGCACGATGTGTCCGTCGGACAGTTCGATCACGCGCTTGCGCATCTGGTCGACGATGCCGGCGTCGTGGGTGGCCATGAGGACGGTGGTGCCGGTCCGGTTGATCCGGTCGAGCAGCTTCATGATGCCGACCGACGTGTTCGGGTCGAGGTTTCCGGTCGGCTCGTCCGCGATCAGGATCATCGGGCGGTTCACGAACGCCCGGGCGATCGCGACGCGCTGCTGCTCGCCGCCGGAGAGCTCGTCGGGCATCCGGTTGCCCTTCCCCTCGAGGCCGACCAGCTCGAGCGTCTCGGGGACGACCTTGTTGATGTGGGTCCGGGGCTTGCCGATCACCTGGAGCGCGAAGGCGACGTTCTCCGAGACCGTCTTGTTCGGCAGCAGCCGGAAGTCCTGGAACACCGTGCCGATCTGACGGCGCAGGTTGGGCACCTTCCACGACGCGAGCCGGTTGATCTCCTTGCCGGCGACGTAGACCTTGCCGTGCGTGGGGCGCGCCTCACGGAGGACGAGGCGCAGGAACGTCGACTTGCCGGAGCCGGAGGCACCGACGAGGAAGACGAACTCACCCTTCTCGACCTCGACGTTGACGTCGTCGAGCGCCGCGCGGCTCTGGCCGGCGTACGTCTTGGTGACATTCTCGAAGCGGATCACAGGTGGGGTCCGGCCGGGCTGGGGGATACGGGGAGCATGCCGGCTTCGCCTCGCGACGAAAGCGGCATCCGACCGATTGATCAGTCTAGGTGACGATGCTGAGAGTCCCGCGCACGCCCGGTCATCGGGTGCGGCGACATAATCTCGCTCCATGGCACGTGGAGGACGACGCAAGGCGGAGCAACCGCATCGCAGCGGCAGCCGCACACCCCTCCTGCTCGCGCTCGTCGCCGTGACCGGCGCCGCGGTGACCACCGCCGCCCTGCTGTTCGGTCCTTCGGCGGGCGAGCCCCCGGCCGAGAACTCCGGCCCCAGTCCCTCCCCAGGCACCTCGAAGCGGCCCCTGGACCTCAGCAACCTCCCCGTGGCCCGGAGCCTTGCGTGCGAGTCGCTGCACGACAGGGAGCTCGTCGACGCCCTCGGCGACGAGGTCGTCGACCGGGTCGACTACACCAGCGGCGACACCATCGAGATCGCCCCGGGGGTCACGGACGTCGCGCACGAGGACGGCTGCATCTACTCGGCGGTTGGCGCCGAGGCGCGGGTCTGGGTGTTCGCGGCCCCGGTGGGTACGCCGGAAGCACGGCGGCTCGTCAGGGAGGCCCGAGGGGTCCGGGGCTGCACGTTCCCCGGTGACGGCACCGGCTTCGGGACGCCGGGCCTGACGAGCGTGTGCCGGGTCCGCCCGCTCGAGGGAGAGCCGGCAGCGGTCGCGGCCACCTTGCGCGGACTGTTCGGGGACGCCTGGCTCAGCTGCCAGATCTCAGGCCCGAGCAGCGAGGACCCGGACGCCGTGCGTCAGCGGGCCGACCAGTGGTGCGTGCACGTGGCGACCACGCTCGGCGCCCGTCCCTGACCCGGCGTCGGCCGCTCAGTGCGTGTGCCTGGCTCCGGGTGGGTCCTCGCCGCATGCGGTCCCCTGGGGGCCGAGCTCCTGAACGGAGTCGCGCTCGACCCAGCCACGATCGGCGCCGTCGGCCGACGACACCAGCACGCGGCCGCCCCTGACCTGCGAGACCACCACCTGCAGCCCCGCCTCGACGGTCCGCCCGCCCAAGGAGACCTGGCACGTCGGCGCCGGGCCGACCAGGTGGACGGTGCCACGCAGGTGGAAGTCGTCGACCCACCCGTCGACCGGGCGCCCCTCCGCGCTGACCACGTGCAGCCACGTGCCGTCGATCTCCGTGACGTGCGCCAGCGTCCCGTCGGCGACCTCGCCCACGCGGTCGCTCGACCCCGGGCCGGCGTACACGGCGACCAGTTCCTCGGCGAGCTGGCCGTGGTCGTCACGACCGCTGACCAGCACGATCCGGCCGTCGGGGCGACCGCTCTCCTGGCCGTCGCCGGCCGCGGCGCCTCCGCAGCCGGACACGAGCACGAGCGTCGCAAGGACCGGGGCCGCCCACCGACGGCTCATGGGCACGTCGTCGGGTTGGCGGCGCCCTTGCTCACGTTCGTGGAGATGGTGGTGCACCAGGCACCCCCGTCGCCACCCCGGTGGAACACCTTGTCCGTCTGAGTCGAGCCCAGGCTCCAGCTGAAGCTGTCGTGGACCACTTCGGAGGCCCCGCTGCCGGACAGGAACCGCACGGACTCGGCCCCGGTGTTGTTCAGGAACCCGGAGGCGAACTCGAACACCCACCGGCCCCCGGCGGGGATGGTGGTGCCGGCCGGGATGGCCTTGGGCGCTCCCCCTCCCGCCGCGACGTCGTCGACGAAGTAGCCGCCCACGTCGACCGCGGACGTGGTCGGGTTGTAGAGCTCGACCCACTCGTTGCCGGGGCTGGTCGGCGCCATCAGGATCTCGTTCACGCGGACCTGCGAGGCGTCACCCCCGGTGCCCCCGCCGCCCCCGGCGCCGGTCACGTACGACTCGGTCCCGGTGTCGTAGTCGACGGTGTAGCCGGCGCCCTGGTTCTGCGTGGCGAGGTGGATCGTCCCGTCGTTGTTGAAGGTCCCGGAGTAGTCGATCGGCCCGGTGCCGTCAGTCGTGTCGCACGGGTTGTTGGTGAGGAAGACGTCGGCACCCACGCCCTGGAAGGCGTCGAGCACGCGGTTGGCCGGGTGACCGAAGCTGTTCGTGCCGCAGGAGATCACACCGGTCTGCGGGCCGAGGGCGCTCACGTAGTCGTTCGAGGACGAATGCGTCGACCCGTGGTGGTTGGCACGAACGGTCTCCACCGTGCCCATCGCGGCGATGAGCTTCTGCTCCACGTCGTTGTAGGTGTAGCCGAAGGACGATGTGGCGTACTCCCCGTCGGTGTCACCGGCGGTGGCGTAGGCGTAGCCGCCGTACGAGACCCGCACCCCCACCGAGTAGTCGTTCTCGCTCGGCGGGACGCCCTGGCCGCTGTGGTCTCCGCTGACCGGCGTGCTGCCGTCGGCCTGCATGACGCCCTTGGCGTTGGCCCCGACCACCTCGGCGGTGGCGCCGCCACCGAGGTCGAGCGTCGGCCACGCCGCGGAGTTGGTGAGTCTGGTGACCTTGCCCTGGACGGCCGCGCGGTCCGGCTGGCCGGCAGGACCGTAGAGCCAGCAGATGAAGCGCCGGGCGGTCACCGATGTGGTGCCCACGTTGTGCCAGGTGACCTCGGGCTCGGGTGCCGCGGCGGTGCCCACGTCACATGTTCCGTTGCCGTTGGCGTCGGTCCACACGCCGCCGTCGCGGTCGAGGACCTGACCGACCGTGAAGCCGAGCCCACCCAGGTCGGTGGGCAGCAGCAGCTGGTAGAGCCCGTTGCCGTAGGTCTGGGTCGTGTCCCCGGGCACGCCGGCGTAGCCGATGTGGTCGAGGTGGTGGTGGGAGGCCATCACGTAGTCCAGCGCCACCGGCGTCGTACCGGTGCCGCAGATGTTGCGGATCTGGGCCGCCACGGCGGTCGCGTTGGTGTTGGCGCCCTTGGCGTTGTAGGCGTCCTCGCCGAGGTCGATCAGCAGGGTCTTGCCGGTGGGCCCGACGACCAGCTGGCTGTCGCCCTGCTCGACGTCGAACCAGTAGACGTTGAGCTCGCCCTGGCGCCACGCACCGGAGGACTGGCAGGGCAGCGCCGTGGCCGCGGAGGCGGGAGGTGCGGCGAGGAGCGAGGTGGCGACGACGGTGAGTACGGCGAGCAGCGCCGCGCGGACACGCAAGGACATGGGGCTCCGATCCCGAGATGGATGTCGAGCGCACCTGAGTGCCTTCGAATCCTGGACCGTCCGCGGCGGCCGCGCACCCCTCGCGCGGCGTGTCGCAGTCACAAGCGACAAATGTTCACATGCCGGAAACCCACCGGCACCGCTCGGTCAGTTCGCGGCGGCCTTGTCGGCGCCCCGGCGCCAGCGGATGCCGGCCTCGAGGAACCCGTCGATCTCGCCGTCGAGCACCGACTGCGGGTTACCGGACTCGAACTCGGTCCGCAGGTCCTTGACCATCTGGTAGGGGTTCAGCACGTAGTTGCGGATCTGCTCGCCCCACGACGCCGTGACGTCGCCCCGGATCTCGTCGAGCTGGGCGCGCTCCTCGGCCTTCTTCAGCGCGAGCAGCTTCGCCTTGAGGATCACCATCGCGCTGGCCTTGTTCTGCAGCTGGCTCTTCTCGTTCTGGCAGGACACCACCGTGCCGGTGGGGATGTGCGTCAGCCGCACCGCCGAGTCGGTCGTGTTGACCGACTGGCCTCCGGGGCCGGACGAGCGGTAGACGTCGATCCGGATCTCCTCGTCGGGGATGTCGATCTCGTCGGTCTGCTCGAGCACCGGCACGACCTCGACCGCGGCGAACGACGTCTGCCGGCGGCCCTGGTTGTCGAACGGGCTGATCCGCACCAGCCGGTGGGTGCCGGCCTCGACCGAGAGCGTGCCGAAGGCGTAGGGGGCGTGCACCGCGAAGGTTGCCGACTTCAGGCCGGCCTCCTCGGCGTAGGAGGTGTCGAAGACCTCGACGGGGTAGTTGTTGCGCTCGGCCCAGCGGGTGTACATCCGCATCAGCATCTCGGCGAAGTCCGCGGCGTCGACGCCGCCGGCGCCGGACCGGATCGTGACCAGGGCCTCGCGCGCGTCGTACTCACCGGACAGCAGGGTGCGCACCTCGAGGGCCTCGACCGCCTTGTGGATGCGCGTGAGCTCCCTCTCGGACTCGGCGATCGCGTCGGCGTCGCCCTCGTCCTGCGCCATCTCGATCATCAGCTCGAGGTCGTCGAGCCGGGTCTGCAGCGTGGAGAACCGGTCGACCTCGCCCTGGAGGGCGGACAGCCGTCCGGTCACCTTCTGCGCGTTGGCCTGGTCGTCCCACAGGTCGGGCGCGGCGACCTGTTCGCCGAGGTCGGCGATCTCCTTGCGCATCGAGTCGAGGTCGAGGACCTGCTCGATGGTGTGCATCGTCGCCTGGAGCTGCTTGATCTGGGTGTCGAAATCGGGGCCTGCCACAAGACGCAAGGCTACGCGACGCGCGGTAGGGCACGCATGACCCCGTCGGCCACGGGTAACCGGGCCGTGACAGCACACGACCGAAGGGAGCCGAGATGCCTCAGCAGACGTGGAGCAAGAAGCGCGAGCGGCAGTACGAGCACATCAAGACCGGCCTCGAGGAGCGCGGCCGCAGCGAGGAGACGGCCGAGGAGATCGCGGCACGCACGGTGAACAAGGAGCGGGCCCGCGCCGGGGAGTCCGAACAGGCCAGCCGAACCTCGACCGAGGACCTATCCTCAGGACGTCGTGGTGGGAAGCGGTCCCACCGCGGCGCGCAGGGCCGGACGAAGGCCCAGCTCTACAACGAGGCGAAGGCCCGTGGGATCAAAGGACGGTCGAAGATGTCGAAGGCGGAGCTCCTGAAGGCGGTAGGTCGCTGAGCGGCCAGGGTCGACCCCCGGGCTCTGGCGACGGCGGCGACGAGGACAAGCAGGAGCGGCTCACCCGCAACTACAACGAGCTGCTCCAGGAGCTGCGTGTCACCCAGACCGGCGTGCAGATCCTCACCGGCTTCCTGCTGACGATCCCGTTCACCCAGCGGTTCACCGAGCTGGACACCGTGCAGGTCAACGCCTACCTGGCCGTGCTTGCCGGCGCGGTGCTGGCGACCGGGCTGATCATCGCGCCGGTGGCGTTCCACCGGACGCTGTTCCGGCAGGGTGAGAAGGAGTGGCTGGTCCACGCCGCGAACTGGTCCGCCCGCGGCGGCCTGGCTGCCCTCGCACTGACCATGTCGGGCGTCGTCTTCCTGGTCTTCGACGTGGTGACCAACCGGACGCTCAGCATCGTCGCCGGGTCGGTCGCCCTCGCGTTCTTCACGCTGTTGTGGGGTGCCTTCCCGTTGGCGAAGCGCTCCAGCGACTGACGGCGTGGCTGCGCACCGCTCACTCTCCCACCGCAAGGACATCCAGGGTCTCCGCGCCCTCGCGATCCTGGCGGTGGTGGCGTACCACGCGGGAGTCCCCGGAATCTCGGGCGGCTTCGTCGGGGTCGACTTCTTCTTCGTACTGTCGGGCTACCTGATCACCGGCCTCCTGGTCCATGAGCGACTGACCACCGGCGCGGTCTCGCTGCGCGCGTTCTGGGCGCGCCGGGCACGCCGACTGCTGCCCGCGTCGTCCCTGGCTCTGGTGGGGACTGCGCTCGCCTCCGTGGTGGTCCTGCCCGTCCTCGAGCGGCGCAGCGTCGCTGTCGACGTCGTGTGGGCCTCCCTCTTCGGCGCGAACTGGCGGTTCGCCGAGCAGCAGACCGACTACCTGGCGCAGGAGCGGAGCCCGAGTCCGGTCCTGCACTTCTGGTCGCTGGGTGTGGAGGAGCAGTTCTACGTCGCCTGGCCGCTTCTGGTCGTCGCGGTGGTCCTCGTCGCGGTGCGGCGTTCCGCCACCAGCCACCAGGCACTCCGCATCCACCTGGCCATCGCGTTCGCGGTGGTGGCGGTGACCTCCCTGGCCTGGAGCGTGCACGAGACCGCCGTCAACCAGCCCTATGCCTTCTTCGGCACCCCGGCACGCGCGTGGCAGCTCGCTGTCGGCGGCCTGCTCGCAGTGCTCCTGCCCTTGATCTCACCTGGCAGGCGAGCCCGCCTCGCCCTGGGCACCATCGGTTCGGGCGCCTTCGCGGTGGCTCTCGTCGGGCTGCGTGAGGCCGGCGTCTCGGGAATGAGCTACCCGGGGTGGCTCGCGCTGCTACCAACGCTGGCCGCCGCCAGCCTCGTCGCCGCGGGCGCAGGGTCCGAGCCGACCGCCCTCGGTCGTGTCCTGTCCGTGCGAGCGCTGAACAAGGTCGGGGATCTCTCTTACTCGTGGTATCTGTGGCACTGGCCGGCACTCGTGTTGCTGCCCCTTGCCCTCGGGAGTCAGTCACCCCTGGTGAGTGCTGCGGCAGTCGCCATCTCCTTCGCGCTCGCGTGGGCGTCATACACCTTCGTCGAGCAGCCGGTGCGAAGCGCACGCATCCTGGTCCGGAGTCCGGGGAGGTCACTCGCAACCGGAGCCGCGTTGGTCGCCGCGGTGGCTCCCTTCGCCGTGGTGCTGGGAACTGTCGAAGTGAGCCACACCGTCGTGGCGGTGGACGGAAACCACATCACTCTCCGGCCTCCGCCGGATCAAGCGTCGAGCGACATCACTTCCATGCGCGCTGTCGGCTGCGACGCCGACTTCGAGGAGACGACCGTCGGTGACTGCGCGTTCGGTGACCCGGATGCCACGCGATCGGCTGTTCTGCTCGGTGACAGCCATGCCGTGGCTGCGTTTCCGGGTCTCAACGAAGCGGCCAAGCAGGAGGGCTACCGGCTCTTCTCCTGGACCAAGAGCGCCTGCCCCGTCGCCGACGTGACGCGGTACGACAAGGCGCATGGCCGGGTCTTCACCGAGTGCGACGAGTTCCGGTCCGCGATCCTGGATCGCATCCTCGAGGCCAGGCCGGAGGTCGTCGTGATCGCGATGTACTACAAGTCGAACGCCCGGCTGGTCGACCGCGGGACCGGCGAACGACTGCCGGCGGAGGCCGTTCCAAGAGCCCTCGCGGTCGGGCTGCGCAGCGTCATCAAGCGGTTGGAGGGCACCGGCATTCGGGTCGTGCTGCTCCGTGATCTCCCCAAGGCGCCGTTCGACCCGCCGGCCTGCCTCGCCAGTGAGGGCAGGGTGAAGACGTGCGGGTTCCGCCGACCGGCTGGGCCCAGCTTCGAGGCCCGCGCGGTGAGCGGCCTCGACGTGGAGCTCGTCAACCTGGCGCGCGGCGTCTGCGGTCCCCGACGTTGCCACCCCGTGGTCGGGGACGTGCTTGTCTACCGGGACTCGAACCACATCACCCGCACCTACTCGCTGTCCCTCAGGCACCGGTTCGCCTCTGCGCTCCGGGGTGAGTCCTAGCTAGCTCGTTCCTCGCCTTCGGTGAACTCCGGGCGAACACTGACCTGGTGCCCGTGACTTCGCTGCGTTCCCTCGTTGAACTGGGTATGAGTCCCGACCTTCACGACGTCCCCCACCGTCTCCCCTCGAGCGTCGCTTCGGCGAGCACGGTCGGCCGGCGCACCGTCCTCGGCGCCGGCGCCGGCGCAGCCACCAGCTTGACCCTCGCCGGCACGACCGCCTTCGCGGCTGCCGAGGCCGCCGACCTCCGCATGTTCCGTCATGGGGTCGCGTCGGGCGACCCCATGCCGCGGGCGGTCGTGTTGTGGACCCGGGTGACGCCCACCCGGGAGGCGACCCCGGGCTCGGGGAAGGGACCGCAGGTAGCGGTCACCTGGGAAGTGGCCACCGACCGTCGCTTTCGCAACGTGGTACGCCGCGGCCGGTTCACCACCGGGCCGGCGCGCGACCACACCGTCAAGGTCGATGCCACCCGGCTGCAGCCTGGCCAGTGGTACTTCTACCGCTTCAGGGTCGGCAGCGCTGTGAGCCCCGTCGGACGCACCCGCACCGCCCCGGCCGTGGGCGCCGCCGTGCGCAGGCTGCGGCTCGGCGTCGTGTCTTGCTCGCACTACGAGTCCGGCTTCTTCGCCGCCTACGGCCACCTGGCGCGTCGCAACGACCTCGACGCAGTGCTGCACCTCGGTGACTACCTCTACGAGTCCGGTCGTGGCACGGACGCCGTCCGTCCGCACGTGCCGGAGCACGAGATCCTCAGCACGGCGGACTACCGCCGCCGGCACGCGCAGTACAAGGCCGACCCCCACCTGCGACGCCTGCACGCGAAGTACCCCTTCATCACGACATGGGACGACCACGAGGTCACCAACGACAACTGGCGCGGCGGCGCGGAGAACCACGACGAGGCCGAGGGCTCGTACCTGTCCCGCAAGGCACGTGCCCAGCGGGTGTACGACGAGTGGATGCCCGTGCGGATGAGCGGCACCGCCGCCACGGGGGACGGCACCCAGCTGTTCCGTCGGCTCCGTTGGGGCAAGCTCGCGGAGGTCAACATGCTCGACCTGCGCAGCTACCGGGACCAGCAGGTCACGACCGCAGCACCGTTCCCGCTTCCGCAGCTGCAGACCGAGGCCGACGACCCCGACCGCACCATCACCGGCAACCGTCAGATGACCTGGCTCAAGGACGCGCTGTCGCGGAAGACCGCCCAGTGGAAGCTGGTGGGCAACTCGGTCATGATCGCGCCGCTGTCGTTCGCCCAGCTGCCCGCCGACATGGTCGCTGCCATCAACGAGGTGACCGGCGAGGTGCCGTCCGACGGTGTCCCCCTCAACGCAGACCAATGGGACGGCTACACCGCGGACCGCAGGGAGCTGTTCGAGCACCTGAGGACCAACAAGATCCAGGACACGGTCTTCCTCACCGGCGACATCCACTCCGCGTGGGCCAATGACCTTCCGCTGGACCCTGGCACCTACCCGGTGACCGGCACCGCGGGCGTGGAGTTCGTGTGCACGTCGATCACCTCACACAACATCGACGACGTGACCGGCGCCCCACCGCGCACGCTGACCCTGGCGGCCGAAGCGACGCTGCAGGCGAACAACCGCCACGTGAAGTACCTCAACTTCGACGACCACGGTTACTCCGTGCTCGACGTAACGCCGGAGCGCGCGCAGATGGACTACTTCGTGATCGGCGACAAGACCAAGCCGGATACAGACGCCCACTGGACGGCCTCGTGGAGCACGCAGGCCGGCACACAGAAGGTGGAGGCCGCCACCGGGCCCGTGCGATGACCCGCTCTCATCGTCGGAACTGTGGACGTCAGTCGCTGACCACCACGTAGGCCGCCGCCGTGGCGGACACCGTGGCCTCCGCGTCGAGACCCGGCAGCGTGACCGGCAGGTCGAGTGGCGCTGACACCCGGACCACCACGCGGTCGGCACTCGCGTCGACGGAGTAGCGCAGCCCCGGGAAGTGACGCGCCGCCCCGGCCGCGCGGAGGTAGTCGGCGACGTAGCCGCGGGCCACCTCGGGGTCGATCCGCGCCCGCTCCCCCAGCCCGCCCTCGTAGACCTGGCGTCCCTGCACCCCGTCGGCCGCTGCGAGCGCCGCGCCGTCGGCGAGGTTGTCGAGGCCCTGTCGTCGGAGGTACGCCGCCGAGGCGTCCACCGCGACACCGACCATGAGCAGCGCGACGACGGCGAAGCCGATGATCAGCACGGTCGCCTGCCCCGACTCGGTGCGGCTCCTCACGACCGGTCCTCACGGAACGTGCCGTAGGGGACGCTGTGCTCGGCATCGACCCGGATGCTCGGAGGCTGGTCGCCGAAGACCGGCGGCAGCAGCGGCAGTGGCACCTGTGCCCTGACCTGGACGTGCACCACCGAGCCCGGAGTCAGGCAGGCGCCGGCGGGCCGGCAGCCGATCTGCATGGTGGCGCCCGACCCGTCGATCCCCTGGTCGGCGAGGGCCACCTGGCCCGCGGCACGGGCACGCGCCTCCGCCTCGGCCACGGTCGGGGCCATGACGTAGGCGCGCCCGGCGGCGCGGGACGCGGCCGTCGCGGCGAACGCGGCGCGCTGCACCTCAAAGACCGCGAGCACGACGTAGACGAGCGGCACCAGCAAGAGGATCGCCAGCCAGGTCACCTCCACCAGCACGGTGCCGGTCTCAGCGCGGTTGTCACGGGCCACCGGGAGGCACCTCCTCGATCGCGTGACCGGTCGCGACCAGCCGGACGGCCGGGCCCCAGAGACCGAGCGGCGGGACCTCGGCGACGACGCGGACCCGGACGCCCGGTGCTCCGCGGACGGTGGCCGGCGTCACCGCGATGTCCTGCGCGAACCGGTCGGCGAGGGCGCCGGAGATCTGCTGCCGGGTCCGGGCGGCTCCGGCCTCGAGTGGCCGGTCCGCGGTGGCGGCGTACCGGGCTCCCTCCGAGGCCGCCGCGGTCAACGTGTTGCGCACGTGCAGCACCAGCGCGACCTGCAGGATGCCGAGGAAGAGCGGGACCAGGACGACGAGGACCAGCACGAAGTCGACGACCGCGGCCGCCCGCTCGTCCCTCTCCCGCGCACGCCTCATCCGTCAGCCGCGCACCGAGCCGAGGGCGTCGCGGAGCATCCCCGACAGCTGCGGGCCGGCCACCGCCCACAGCGCGGCGACCAGGCCGGCGGACATGACGGTGATCAGCACCCAGCCGGGTACGTCGCCGCGCTCGCTGCGACGGTCGCGCGGACCGATCAGGAGCCTCGTCATGAGGAGGGTCAAGGTGGTCATGGCTACTTCCTTGCGGGTCGAAGGGACAGGTTCACGGGGTCACGAGGTGCAGGCCGACCACGCCGGGCCAGAACGCGAAGAGGACGGTCACGGGGAGGATCAGGAAGACGACCGGCACCATCATCAGAACCTCGCGACGGGCACCGGACTCGATCAGGGACCGGCGGCCGGCCTCACGCGCGTCCGCGGCCTGGGCGTGGAGTACGCCGGCCAGGGGCGTGCCGCGGTCGACGGCCACGGCCATCGCCTCCGCGAAACGGGCCACCGCCGGCAGGCCGGTCCGGGCTGCCAGCGCATCGAGCGCGACGGCCAGGGGTGTCCCGGTGCGGACCTCGGCAAGCACGGCGCGCAGCTCGGCCGCCATCTCACCGTGCGAGCGCGCAGCCACCCGGTCGAGAGCGGCGACCGGCCCCTCGCCCGCCCCGACCGCGAGCGCCAGCAGCTCGGCCACAGTCGGGAACTCGGCCATCACCTGGCGCTCGCGTGTGGTGACCTGCGCCGTCAGCCGGTTCTCGCGCAGCAGGACGCCGAGCGCGAAGGCGATTCCGCACAGCACGAGCAGCGGCACTGTCCGGCCGGGCGAACGCAGCGACAGCAGGAGGGTCGGGACCGCGGCCGCCGCGAGCGCGACCAGGCCCCACATCACCTGCTCCACCCGGAAGTCGTGCACGGTCATCGGCAGCCGGGCGCGCTCGATCCGCCGCCGGACCGATGCCGCGCCACCGAGCACGCGCTCGATCGCGTCGGCGCTGGCCGTGAGAAGCGGGCCGAAGACCGCGCGGAACGGCCCGGACTGCGGGGCCGCGACCGGTCGCCCTGCGAGCGAGGGAACGTCCCGGACGAAGGGCAGCACCCGGACGGACAGGTCGGCACGGCGTACCGTCATCGCCCGGCTCAGCACCAGGACGAGCCCGACGCCACCGAGCGTGCCGACCAGCCCGCCCAGCACGGTGGCGCTCACGACAGCACCCGTCGCTCGACCGGCAGCCGGCCGATCCGCACCATCAGCCGGTAGGCCACCAGGGACATCCCGCCACCCACGGCCAGCACCAGGGCCCCCGCCGGCGAGGAGTAGCGCGAGATGACATCGCGCTGGAAGCTCAGCATCAGCAGCACCAGCCAGGGCGCCGCGACCGCGAGCCGGGCCCCGGCCACGGTCCAGGTCTGGCGCGACTCCAGCTCGGACCGAGTGCGCGCGTCGTCACGCAGGTAGCCCGACAGGTTGCGGAGCAGGCTGCCGAGCTCACCGCCGCCGACCTCGCGGGCTATCCGCAGACCCTCCACGACCCGGTCGCCGACCGGATCCGCGAGCCGCTCCTTGAGCCGGTCGAGGGACTCCCCGAAGCGACCCGTGACCTGGTAGTCGGTCGCGAACGCACGGAAGTCGGCGCGCAGCGGCTCGGGCCCGCGGTGACCCAGGCCGGTGAGCGCCTCGGGGAGGGAGAGCCCGGCGCGCACCGCGGACGCGAGGTTGTCGACCGCCTCGGGCCAGACCTCGGCGAGCTCACGCTGGCGGCGACGGGCCCGGCCGGCCACGACGGCGAGGGGCAGGTATGCCGCGAGCAGCGCGAACGCCAGCGCCACCGTGACGGTCCTCGAGAGCAGCTGCACGGCCGCGAACGCGACCACACCGCACACGGCGCAGACCGTCACCAGCCCTCCGACGGACGTCCCGGCCAGCCCGGCCCGGTCGAGCACCTCACGGAACCGGCCGCGTCGGGGAGGTGACGGCTCGCGCGGGGACGACACCGCCAGCCAGACGAGGAGCAGTCCCACCCCGACGCCGAGCCCGACCGCGAGCCCCATCTCAGCGCTCCACCCGCAGCAGGTCACCGAGGTCGATGCCGAGACGCTCGAAGTTCTCGGTCCGCGGGGGCATCCCCTGCACTCGCTGGAGACGACCGTCCCGGCGGACGAACAGCGGCTCGGTCTCGATGACCTCGTTCTCCACCCGGCCCGGGACGCCGACGATCTCGCGGACGCGCCGCACGCCTTCATGGTCGATGTCGAGGTGGACCACGAGATCGACCGACGAGGCGACCGTGGGTACGACGAACCTCGGCGAGATGTTCTCTCCGGCCAGGAGCGGCAGGGTGCACATCTTGACCAGGGCCTCGCGCGCGCTGTTGGCGTGCAGGGACGCCATACCTGGCAACCCGGCGTTCAACGCGAGGAGCAGGTCGAGGCACTCCTCGGCCCGGACCTCGCCCACGATGATCCTCGAGGGCCGCATGCGAAGGCTCTCCTTCACCAGGTCGCGCAGCCGGATCTCACCGGTGCCCTCGAGACCCTGTTGCCGCGTCTGAAGGGCCACCCAGTCGGGATGGCCGAACCGCAGCTCGAAGACCTCCTCGACCGAGATGACCCGCTCGCCGCCCGGGATAGCTGCGGCCAGGCAGTTCAATGCCGTGGTCTTGCCGGTCTGGGTGCCGCCCGAGACGAGGATGTTGAGACCCGCGGCGACCGAGGCCTCGAGGAAGCGCGCCGCCTGGTCCGAGAGGCTGTCGAGCCCGACGAGGTCGCCCATGCGCGTCGCGCGCACGACAAACTTCCTGATGTTCACCGCGGAGAAGCCGCGGGCGATGCCTTCGAGCACGACGTGCAGCCGGTGGCCGTCGGGCAGCATCGCGTCGACGAACGGCTGCGAGACGTCGACCCGGCGGCCGCTGGACTTGAGCATCCTCTCGACCAGCTCCTGCACCTGCGCGGCGGAGAGGATCGTCGAGGTCAGCTCGTGCCTGCCGCCCCGGGCGACGAACACCCGGCTCGGGTCGTTGATCCAGACTTCCTCCACGGTCGGGTCGTCGAGGTAGCGCTGCAGGGGCCCGAAGCCGGACACCCGCGCGACCAGCTCCTCGACCACGTCGTCCGGGTCGGCGACCGGGGCAACCACACCGGTGAGGCTGCGCTGGTCGTGGTCGGCCACCACCCGGGCGGCCAGGGCGCGGACCTGGGCGGCGTCGCGCTGCGGGTCGATCCCGTCGCGGCGTACGACTGCCCGGAGCTGTGCGTCGAGCTCCTCGACCAGCTCACCGTGCGGATCGGCGTAGATCAGACTCATGGGCCCCCGAAGTCCAATGCGACACCGGCCAGCGACCGGGTTCGCCCCGTTTCGAGCGATTCTTACCCAGGATCAACGGCAGCGGAACCGGCGGGTTACGACCTGGGGAGAACCTGGGACGACCGCGACGGATGAGTCACGTGTGGTCAGTTCGGGCGGGTCGCCCGGGCGCCTCTCCGTGCTATGTCTCTGCGACTGACCGGGCTGGTACCACTGACCAAAGCCCCGGAACGAGGTGCCAACCGTGATGAAACCACTCCTCGCCGGCCTGCTGGCCGGCACCCTGACGGCGGCCGGCCTCGTCGCTCTGGCCCCGCCCGCCGCGGCGGCGAAGGCGCCCGAGAAGCCCTGTGGCGGTTACACCCTGTGGGCGACGAACGCCGCCTCCGCCGACACCTTCGACGAGAACGGGGACCGGCTCGAGTGCTGGGCGAACGACCCCTACTTCCCGCCGGGCAAGGACAACAAGAAGGTCCCCCGGGACCCGGCCGGCTACAAGTTCTACTCCTTCGGCAGCGGCGGCACCGGGGTGACGGCCGTGAAGCCCAAGAAGAACTTCTTCACCGCCAACGTGCTCGGCCAGGAGGACGACCTCGACATGAACGGCTGTGGCGGGGTGGGGGTGGTCTGCTTCGAGAAGCTGAGGTACGACAAGAACGACCGGTTCTACGTGGACTTCGCCAAGGGCTCCCGACTGGTGCGGCAGGCCAGGTTCGAGGAGGCCCTGGTGTACGCGGACCGGTTCTCGATGATCTACGCGACGAACCCCGACAAGCGGAGCGTCTTCTCCATCGACCTGGCCCACTAGGACAACCACTGGGACAGACGACGGCCGCGGGGGCCTGAACACCCCACGGCCGTCGGTCCGGTGATTCGAAGTCAGGCCCGAGCCCGACCACGGATCGACCGTAACAACGACCCCCGGGGGTCACGCAAGCCCCACCAGTCCCAGAAGCGGTCAGACGGCGACGCGGCGGTCCTCCGTGGCGGAGTTGGTCCGGAAGGCCACCCGCATGTCCCCCGCGCGGCTCGCCGGACGGATCAGCTCGAAGCCTCCGGTCACCACCAACGCCCACTCGTGCAGCACCAGCTGCTGCCCGAGCACCGGCACGGCGAGCGGCGGGTAGAGCTCCAGCGCGGCCTCCGCGCACTCCCGGTGCAGCGGCGGGAAGTGGAAGAGGTTGTCGTCCGCCTCCTCCGGTGAGCCGAGGAAGGTCACACCCCACGACAGCGACTCGCCGCACAGGCCACAGATCCGGCTGAGGGCGCACTGGACGGCCCGCTTCTTCACGACCGCGCCCAGCTCGACGGTGCCGTCCTCCGCCTCGCACGCGAACGGCGCGGGTACGCCGTACCGTCCGGCCCGCGGCCGCTCCGCGAGGTCCCGGGGAACGGGAGCGGTCATGCCGACGCGCGCTTGGTGTAGGCCCCCGTCTCGGGGCGGCGCACCGGCCGCTCGGCGTCGGTGAGCCGGCGTCGGTCGCGGATCGGGGACGGCGGCTCCGGCTGGTCGCTCGAGCTCATCTTGTTGGGCAGCGAGAGCTTCCAGATCGTGCGGAGCGCCTGGCCGTACTGCTTGTGCAGGGGCCCTGTGGTGTAAGGGATGTCGTACTTCGCGCACAGCTCGCGCACCGTCTCCGAGATCTCCGCGTAGCGGTTGGACGGCAGGTCGGGGAAGAGATGGTGCTCGATCTGGTAGCCGAGGTTGCCGGACAGGATGTGCAGCAGCGGTCCGCCCTCGAAGTTGGCCGAGCCGAGCATCTGCCGGAGGTACCACTCCGCACGCGTCTCGTCCTCGAGCTCCTCCTCGGTGAAGTGCAGCGCCCCGTCGGGGAAGTGGCCGCAGAAGATGATCATGTAGGACCACAGGTTGCGCATCAGGTTGGCCGACGCGTTGGCCTTCAACGTCGACTTCCAGGACGGGCCGCTCAGCAGCGGGTAGACGATGTAGTCCTTGCCGATCTGCCGGCGGATCTTGCGCCCGATCTGCTTGAGCTGGCGCTTCATCACCTTCGGGTCCTTGCGGCCCTTGCGGATCGCCTCGAGGTCGAGGTCGTGCAGCGCGACGCCCCACTGGAACAGCAGCGCCAGCAGGGTGTTGTAGACCGGCTGGCCGAGGTTGACCGGGTGCCACTTCTGCTCGCGCGCCATCCGGAGGATGCCGTAGCCGATGTCGTTGTCGTGACCGAGCACGTTGGTGAACTGGTGGTGCACGTAGTTGTGCGAGTGCTTCCACTGCTCGGCCGGCTGCGCGGTGTCCCACTCCCAGTTGCTGGAGTGGATCTCCGGGTCGTTCATCCAGTCCCACTGGCCGTGCATGACGTTGTGGCCGATCTCCATGTTCTCGAGGATCTTGGCGATCCCGAGCATGGCGGTGCCGGCGACGAAGGCGGGCTTGTACCTGCTGGCGAGCAGGGTGACCCGGCCGGCCGCGGCGAGGCGGCGCTGGATGGTGATCATCCGGTTGATGTACGCCGCATCGTCGGCTCCGCGCGACTCCTCGATCCGGGCCCTCAGGTCGTCGAGCTCGCGACCGAGCTGCTCGACCTGCTCCTCGGTGAGGTGGGTGTACTCCTTGACGTCTGCGATGGCCATGCGGCCTCCCCGTCGTTGGTGGTGGGTGGTTCGGTTCGTCGTACTTTCAGATGTTCAGGACCACGTCGCCGCAGGCGGCCGTGGTGCAGGTCTGCACCTGCTCGTTGGGCTCGTAGAACTCCTCGCCGTTGCGCAGGTCCTTGATCCGGCCCGCGGCGAGGGTGAGCGTGCAGGTGTGGCAGATGCCCATCCGGCAGCCGTAGGGCATGCCGACCCCGGCCTGCTCCCCCGCGTCGAGCAGGGTGGTCGCCCCGTCGACCTCGATCTTCTTGCCGGAGTTGAGGAAGGTGATCGTGCCGCCCTCGGAGCCCGCGTCGCCGAGGGCCAACGAGAACCGCTCGAGGTGGAGCTGGTCGCGGATGCCGGCCTGCTCCCAGTGCTCCTCGGCTGCGTCGAGCATCGGCGCCGGCCCGCAGGCCCACGTGCCGCGCTCGCGCCAGTCGGGGCAGAGCCGCTCGAGCTCCGGCAGCTCGAACATGCCCTGTGAGTCGGTGAGCTGCTCGTGCAGCCGGAAGCCGTCGTGGTGCGAGGCCATCTTGCGCAGCTCGTCGCGGAAGATCATCCGGTCCTCGGTCGGCGAGGAGTAGACGAGCAGGACGTCCGGCATCGTGCCGCGGCGGTCGAGCGTGCGCAGCATCGCCATCACCGGCGTGATCCCGCTGCCGCCCACCAGGAACAGCATCTTCGCCGGCGGCGGGTTGGGCAGCACGAAGTCGCCCGTCGGGGCGGCCAGCCGGACGATCGCGCCGGGCTTCATCTCGCGCACCAGGTGGTCGGACAGGAAGCCCTCCGGCATCGCCCGGACGGTGATCGTGATCGTGCGGCGGTCGAGCTGCGGCGGTGAGCTCAGCGAGTAGGACCGCCAGTGGAAGCGGCCGTCGACCTCGACGCCGATGCCGACGTACTGCCCCGCCTGGTGCTTGAAGCTCCAGCCCCAGCCCGGCCGGATCACGAGGGTGGCGGCGTCGTCCGTCTCGGGGACGACCTCCTCGATGCGGCCGCGCAGCTCCCGTGCGGTCCAGAGCGGGTTGATCATCGACAGGTAGTCGTCGGGGTGCAGCGGCGTCGTCAGACGGCTCGCCAGCCCCCGGACGCGGTGCCAGTCCAGGCCTGGCTTCTCCAGGCGCTGGACGACTGTGCTGATCGGCATGACCACCCCCGCTGGTTCGTGGACCGAAGGCGTGAATGTAACTCACGTTTACAACAGGTGTGAACCCCCTGTCTCAGGTGTCCCTACCCGGATGTGCGACAGGTCATTCGCGCCGAGAGGTTTGATCGAGGGCTCATCGGGAACTGTCTAGGCACCCCGGTTCAGCGACCGATATGTGAAGCCCCGCCGTCTCTCGGGAACGGCGGGTTTCTCATTTAACGAGCGTCCCCACCGAGCAGGTCGCCGAAGATGTCGCCCTGGTCGTCGATCCGGCCGAGCACCTCCTCGAGCACCAGGTGCTCGATCTCCTCGGCGTCGTCCGCCCCGGCCTCGACCTCCGCCCACGTGCGCGGCGCGGCGACGTACGGCCGCTCCTTCCCCCGCAAGGAGTACGGCGAGATCGTGGTCTTCGCCGCGGTGTTCTGGGACCAGTCGAGGAACACCTTCCCCGGCCGCAGCGTCTTGGTCATCCGCCAGACCACGAGGTCGCCGTGCTCGGCGGTCAGCTCCTGCGCGACCTCCTGGGCGAGCTCGCGGACCTCGTCGGCGTTCTTGTCGCCGGGCAGCGCCGCGTAGAGGTGCAGGCCCTTGCTGCCGCTCGTCACCGGTGCGCAGCTGAGCCCGAGAACGTCGAGCTTCTCGCGCACGAGCAGCGCCACCCGGCAGCACGCGTGCAGGCCGGCACCGGGACCGGGGTCGAGGTCGATGACCAGCCGGTCGGGGTTCTTCGGCTGGTTGTTGGCCCCGAACTTCCACTGGTGCACGTGCAGCTCGAGCGACGCCAGGTTGGCGAGGTAGGTCAGCGCCGCGGTGTCCTCGATGAACGGATAGGTGATCGTGTCGCCGCCGCCGCGCGAACCGCTCGACGACACCGTGACCGACCGCAGCCACGACGGCGCGCCGGAGGGCAGGTTCTTCTCGAAGAACTGGCTCTGCGCGGTGCCGTTGGGCCAGCGGATCCGCGTGACCGCGCGATCGGCGAGGTGCGGCAGCAGCACCGGCGCCACCTGCGCGTAGTAGTGCAGCACCTCCCCCTTGGTCGTCCCCGTCTCCGGGTAGAGGACCTTGTCCAGGTTGGAGATCTTCAGCGTGCGGCCGTCGACCTCGACCATCAGCTCGTTGGGCATCAGGCCTGCTCCTCCAGCGCTTCAGGGGTCAGGTCCTTGCGTACCCCGATGAACGACGGCTGACGCAGCCGGCCGGCCGAGGTGATGCCGAGGGCGGCGACGTCGACGACGACCGCGGGGCGCACCCATCGGGTGCCCTGCGCGTCGACCTTCGGCACGTCGTCGCAGAACGGCGAGCCCTCGGCCTCCAGCGGGCCGAGCAGGTCGAGCAGCCGCTGCCCTGCCTTGCCGGCGATCCCGCTGCCGACCCGGCCGCGGTAGAGCAGGCCGTCCGGACCCGGCTCCCCCACCAGCACAGCGCCGATCCGGCTGGTGCTGTCCGTCTCGGGACGCCAGCCGCCGACGACGTACGACGTGGTGTCGCGGTGCGGGAACTTCAGCCAGTCAGCCGTACGCCGTCCGGGGGCGTAGCGCGACGAGCGCTTCTTCGACACCACCCCTTCCAGGCCCTGCTGGGCGGTGGCCTGCATCAGCATGACGCCGTCGTCGTAGACCGGCGGCACCTGCCAGTGCACGTCGGCGAGACCGAGCCCCTCCAGCCGGTCGCGGCGCTCGGAGAGCGGGAGCCCGGTCACGTCCGAGCCGTCGAGCCGCAAGAGGTCGAACACGAGCAGCGTCACCGGGTTCGACTGCGCCAGGACGGCCGCCCGCCGCGCGCTGGAGACGTGCATCCGGTCCGCGAGGGCGCCGAAGGACGGGACACCGTCCGCGAAGGCCACCACCTCGCCGTCGAGCAGGACGTCGTGGCCGACCGCCCGGGCCAGGTCGTGCAGCTCGGGGAACGACACCGTGACGTCGTTCTCGTTGCGCGACCAGATCCTCAACCGCCCGTCCGCGACCTCCACCAGGACGCGCATGCCGTCCCACTTCACCTCGTGCAGCCACTCGGGTCCGGTCGGGACGGTCGTGCCGCGAGTAGCAAGCATGGGACGCATGAGACCCATCTTGGCGGATACCGTGGTCCCATCACGCCGACCGCGGCGTGCGGGGAGAGGAGCCGTGTGATGCGAGCGATCTGGAAGGGCGCCGTCTCGTTCGGCCTGGTGAGCGTGCCGGTGAAGCTCTACTCGGCCACGGAGAGCCACGACATCTCGTTCCGCCAGGTGCACGCCAAGGACGGCGGCCGGATCAAGTACCAGCGCGTCTGCAGCATCGACGGCGAGGAGGTCGCGTACGCCGACATCGCCAAGGGCTACGAGACCGAGGACGGCCAGATGGTGATCCTCGACGACGACGACCTCGCCGAGCTGCCGGCCAACAGCAGCCGCGAGATCTCGGTCGAGAAGTTCGTGCCCCGCGAGCAGATCGACCCCATGTGGCTGGAGAAGTCCTACTACCTCGAGCCCGACAAGGCCGCGGCCAAGCCCTACGCCCTGCTGCGCGAGGCGATCCGCGAGGCCGACCGCGTCGCCGTGGTGACGGTGTCGCTGCGCACCCGGATGACCACGGCGGTGCTGCGCGTGGTCGACGACGTGATCGTGATGCAGACGATGATGTGGCCCGACGAGATCCGCGACCCGAAGTTCGCCGGCCTCGACGCGGCCGACATGGACGTGAAGCCGCAGGAGCTCAAGATGGCGCAGATGCTGGTGGAGACGCTCGCCGGCGACTACGACCCCAGCGACTTCGAGGACGACTACGCCCACGCGGTCGAGGCGCTCGTGCAGGCCAAGCTCGAGGGCGGCGAGGTCAAGCACACCGAGCAGGCCAAGCCGTCGGGCGGCGAGGTCGTGGACCTGCTGGCCGCGCTGCAGAAGAGCGTCGACGCCGCCAAGACCTCGCGCGGCGAGTCGACCGAGAAGCCCGCCGAGAAGGCGCCGGCCAAGAAGACCCCGGCGAAGAAGGCGGCCGCGAAGAAGGCGCCGGCCAGAAAGGCCCCGGCGAAGAAGACGGCTGCTGCGAAGAAGACGCCGGCGAAGAAGGCCGCGAAGAAGGCCAGCTGAACCGCATCTCAACAGGCAGGTTCGCGGACGGCGACGTCGGCTCACGCTCAGCCGGTGGCCGTGCGGGGCGAACCTGCCTGTCGAGCTACGAGGCGGCGGAGTCCCGGTCGGGCGAGTCCGCGGCGTGGCGTACGGCCGCCTTCGAGTCCGGGAACCGCTGAGAGATCCGGTAGAACAGGGCGTCGCTGAGCCGCGGTGCGACGAGGTTGAGCACCTCGGCGACGCTGCCGGCGGCCACGTTCACGGTGAGCGGGCGGTCCTCGAGCGCCCGCACGACCTTCTCGGCCGCCTGCTCCGGCGACAGTGCCGGCGCCTTCCGGTAGGCGTCGGTCGGCCCGATCATGTCGGTGCGCACCAGCGACATCCGGACGTTGGTGAACGTCACCCCGTCGCCGTACATCTCGCGCCCGGCGATCCGGCTGAACACGTCGAGCGCGGTCTTCGAGGCGATGTAGGCGGAGAACTTCGGCGCCTTCACCTGGACGCCCCAGGTGAGGATGTTGACCACGTGCCCGTCGCCGCGCTCGACCATCCCGGGCAACACCCCGAGCATCAGCCGCACCGGCGCGAAGTAGTTGATCGCCATCGTCCGCTCGAAGTCGTGCATGCGGTCGTAGGACAGCGAGATCGAACGGCGGATCGACCGTCCGGCGTTGTTCACGAGCATGTCGACGCCGCCGTGCTCGTCGAGAATTTGCGTGACCAGGTCGTCGACGGCAGGACCGTCGGTGAGGTCGCAGGGGTACGCCGCCGCAGACCCACCGGCCAGCTCGATCTCCCGCTTCACCTGCACCAGCTGGTCAGCACGCCGGGCCACCAGGAGCACGGTCGCGCCGCGCTCGGCACACGCGCGGGCCGTCGCCGCACCGATCCCCGACGACGCCCCCGTCACGAGGATCCGCTTGCCTGACAGGGGGTTGCGCGGTTCGGCGCCCGGCAGCCGGGACAGCACGTGCCGATCCACCCAGGCTCGCGGCGTGGTCAGCAGCGACACCGTCGTCACAGCGTTGGCCTCCGCTCCGCCCACGGCTGCGCCTGCTCGAGCTGCGCGGAGAGCGCGAGCAGGGTGACCTCGTCGTCGGGCCGGCCGACCAGCTGCACGCCGGTCGGCAGGCCGTCGCGGCCGAAGCCGACCGGGACCGACGCCGCCGGGTTGCCGGTCACGTTCCACAGCGCGCAGTAGGCGATCATCGGCATCGACTTCAGCGCCGCCCGGACCGTGCCGACACCGTCGAGCACCCCGACCTCCGGGGGCCGGTGGGCGATGGTCGGGGTGAGCAGCACGTCATGGCGCTCGAAGACCTGGTTGGCCTTGGCCGCGACCTTCTCGCCCTGCCGCATCGCCCACTCGACGACGCCGGGCCGCACCCACGAGCCGAGGCGGGCGGTCTCGCGGGTCCGGCGCTCGAGCAGCTCGGGCCGCTCGACGAGCTCGACCTCGCTCCGGACGCCGGCGAAGAACTGCGGCACGAACGCAGCCGTCGGGTCGGGGTAGTGCGGGTCCACCTCCTCGACGTGGTGACCGAGCCCCTCGAGGATCGCGGCCACGTCCACCACCGCCTGCACGTGCTCCGGGTCGGGCTTGACGCCCAGCGTCACGGGCTTGGTGGACCAGCCGATCCGGAGCCGGCCCGGCTCGGACCCGGCCGCCGCGACGAACGAGGTGCGGGGCTCGGCTGCACGGAACCGGTCCCCCGGCATCGACCCGCGTACCACGTCGTAGATCACCGCGCTGTCCATCACCGAGCGCGTCAACGGCCCGACGGTGCCGAGCGCCCACCACAGGTCGCCCATCGGCGCGCTGGTGACCCGGCCGCGTTGCGGCTTGAGCCCGAAGAGACCGCAGCAGGCGGACGGGATCCGGATCGAGCCGCCGCCGTCACCGCCCATCGCAGCAGGCACGAGACCGGCTGCCACCGCGGCCGCGGTGCCACCACTGGAACCACCGGTCGAGCGGTTGGTGTCCCAGGGGTTGCGGCTGATGCCGTGCGCGACCGACTCGGTGAACGGCCACTGGCCGAACTCCGGCATGTTGGTCTTGCCGACGATGACTGCTCCGGCCGCGCGAAGGCGGCGCACGACCTCGCCGTCCGCGGCAGCCGGGGTCACGTTGGCCCGGCCACCGAAGGTGGTGACCGCGCCCGCGACGTCGATCTCCTCCTTGATCGCCACAGGGACGCCGTGCAGTGGCCCGCGCGCGTCCGCGGGTGCGGCGTCGCGCTCGGCGGCCTCGGCGAGGGCGGCGTCGTGCAGCACGTTGGTGAACGCGTTGAGGCGCCCGTCGTACCGCTGGATGCGCTCGAGCGTCGCCGTGACGAGCTCACGCGAGGAGATGTCGCCGTCGCGGACCGCGGCGGCCTGGCCGGTCACGCCGGCGAAGAAGATGTCGTCGTCCACGGCCCAGACGCTACCGCCCGGTAGGCACTTCCGGTCAGGTCAGGGACGTACGCCACACCGGCGCGGTGTCACTGGCGCACGCCGCAGCGGCGCGGTGTCACTGGCGCACGCCGCAGCGGCGCAGGGCCAGCACGACCAGCGCGCGGGTGACCTCCACCAGCTCGTCGAGCTCGACGCGCTCCATGGGGGCGTGCGCGAGCCGGAAGTCGCCTGGCCCGTAGTGCAACGTCGGCACGCCGCCGATGCCGGTGTAGAGGCGCAGGTCGGAGCCGTAGACGCCGGCCGTCTGCCCGGGCGGGACGCCACCGGAGGCGGTCACCGCCGCGATCATCTCGTCGCCGAGCGGGTGGTCGTCGTCGAGCCAGCCGCTGGCGAACTGCCCGCCCGGCCAGGTCACCACGGGGCGGTGGTCGTGCAGCCAGGGGTCCTTCACCGCGACGTCGTTGACGACGTCCTCGAACGCGGTCCGGGCCACTCGCGGGTCCTCGCCGATCTGCACGCCGTAGCGGCCCTCCGCGACGAGCTTGTCCGGCACGGAGCTCGACCACTCGCCGGCCTGGACGATCCCGAACGACAGTGCGTAGGGCACCTCGCCCACGAAGTCCCGGTCGATCTTGCTGTTGCGCTCGGTCTCGAGCTCGACGAGTGCCGCGTAGACGGGCAGGAACGCCTCCCACGCGGAGACGCCCTCCTTGCGCATCGAGCCGTGGGCCGAGCGGCCGGTCACCTCGATGCGGAAGGTCAGCGCGCCGGCGGTGGCGGTGATCAGCTGGGCACCGGTGGGCTCGGTGATGACGGCGGCGTCACCGCGGTGACCGCGCCGAAGGGTCGCGAAGGCGCCCAGGCCGCCATCCTCCTCGCCGATGACCGCGTGCACCGCCAGCGGGCGCTCGAGCCGGATGCCCGCGTCGCGCAGCGTGCGTACGACGGCCAGGTTGGCCGCCACGCCGGCCTTCATGTCGCACGCTCCGCGCCCGAACAGCGCGCCGTCGCGGATCTCGGCCGAGAACGGGTCGGTGCCGAGCCAGGTCTCGAAGTCACCGGGCGGCACGACGTCGTTGTGGCCGCAGAGCACCAGCCCGGGCGACCCCTCGCCCTCGGTGGTGCCGACGACGCCCACGGCGGCGGTCCGCTCGACCTCGTCGCCCGGGTACCACGGGTCGGCGCGCAGCTCCTCCAGGTCGATGTCCCAACGGTCGACGTCGGTGTCGAGCCCGCGCAGCACCTCGGCGGTGTGCTCCTGCACCTCGATCTCCGCGTCCGTGCCGCCCACGCTGGGGATGCGGACGAGCTCGATCAGGCTCTCGGTGAGGGCGTCCTCGTCGAGGTGGTCCAGGACGGACCGCTCCAGGCCGGACAGCTGCTCTGCACTCATGCCGCGAGTCTGTCGGGTCGGGCAGTGGGGATCAAACGGGTCAGCTGTCGTCCCAGCGGAACATCCGTGCCGCGAGGGCGGTCAGCACCACCGTGAACCCGAGCAGGATCGCCATCGGCAGCAGCGCGGACGAGGGTCCCTGGCCGCGGACCATCAGGTCGAGCATCCCCTCGTTGAGATGCCGCAGCGGCAGCGTCCAGGAGATCGCCTGGAGCCACTCTGGGGTGCCCTCGAGCGGGAAGAACGAGCCGCTGAGGAACGCCATCGGCAGCACCATGACGTTGGCCAGGTTCACCGCGCCCTCCTGCGTCTTCGCGATCGCCCCCGCGAGCAGGCCGACCGACATGAACGTCAGCGTGCCCGCGACCAGGAGCGGCACCGAGACCCACCACCAGCCGGAGAGCTGGAGGCCGAACGCGGCGATGCCGAGCCCGAGGAAGATCATCATCTGCACGAGCGCGATCAGCACAGTCACCACCACGCGGGCCGCCACGACGACACCGGGCCGCACCGGGGCGAGCTGCAGCCGGCGCAGCAGCTTCGACTTCCGCCAGCCCTGCAGCGTCGCGGCCGCACCGAAGGCCGCGCTCATCGCCACGGCCCAGCCGAGCAGGCCCGGCGTGACGAACTGGATCGCCTCCAGCGACTCGTCCTCGACCCGCTCGGTGGCGAACGTGAAGCGCGGCGGCTGTCCGGAGGCGGCCACGTTGGCCCCGTCGACGAACGCGCGCAGGGTGCCCTGGGTCATCGCGGCCCGCACCTGGTCGGTCTGCGTGTAGTGCGCAACCAGGGTGCCCTCGCGCATCTCGATGACGGCGTCGGCGTCGCCCTTGCGGACCTGCTCGAGCGCCGCCTCGAGGTCGCCGGAGCGCTCGACCTCGAAGGTCTCGTCGAACGCTTCCTTGGCATCGGCGGGCAGACCCTCCACGAGGGCGACCTCGCCGACCTGCACGAGCTGCATCCGAGGAGAGCTGTCGTAGTCGAACAGCCCTCCGAACAGCACGAGGAACATCAGCGGGAAGAGAATCGTGAAGAACAACGACGTCTTGTCCCGGACGAAGCCTTTGACGATCGCGGCCGCGAGTGCGCGGAACGCGGACGTCCGCCCGGCGTTCATGCGCGGTACTCCCGTCCGGTCAGGTCCAGGAAGACGTCCTCCAGCGTGGCCGCCCGGACCTGGAGCCCCTCCAGGGCGCCCCGCTCGGCCAGCCTGGTCAGCACCAGCGACGGCTGACGCGTGACGAGCACGACGGCGGCGTCCTCCTCCTGGACGGACTGGACCCCGTCGATGGCCTGCGCGTCCGCCACGGTGAGCTGCTGAGGCGCTACGTAGACGTGGACGGGGGCGTCGAGCCCGCGGACCAGCGCCGTCGGGGTGTCCATCCGCAGGATCCGGCCGTTGTCCATGATCGCGACGCGGTCACAGAGCGCCTCGGCCTCCTCCATGTAGTGCGTGGTGAGCACCAGCGTTCGGCCCTCGTCGTTGAGCGAGCGGACCAGGTCCCACAGGTTGCGCCGCGCCTGCGGGTCCACGCCGGCGGTCGGCTCGTCGAGGAAGACCACCTCGGGCTCGTGGACGAGGGCACACGCGATGGCGAGCCGCTGGAGCTGGCCGCCCGACAGCTTGTCGCTGCGGGTGCCGGCCTTGTCGGTGAGCCCGACCCGGTCGAGCCAGTCGTCGGCCTGGCGCCGCGGCACGCCGTACAGGGCGGCGAACGTGTGGATCTGCTCCCGGGCCGTGAGCAGGTCGAAGAACGCGGATGCCTGGAGCTGCACCCCGATCCGCGGCAGCAGGGCCGGGTTGCGCGGCCAGGTCGGCTGGCCGAGCAGCCGGACCTCGCCGCGGTCGGGCCGGCGCAGCCCCTCGACCATCTCCAGCGTCGTGGTCTTGCCCGCGCCGTTGGGACCGAGGATGCCGAAGATCTCGCCCTCCTCGACGGAGAAGGTGACGTCGTCGACCGCGGTGAGGTCGCCGTACTGCTTGACCAGCCCCGCGGCCTCGATCGCCGCCGTCACGGTGTGGCGAGCATCGTCCGAACCACGCGGAGTCCTACCGAGAGCCTGGCCAGGTCGGCGTGGTCGTCGGCGCAGATCTCCTCGAGTGTCGCCACCGCGCGGGAGACGACCACCTCGTCCTCCACCTCCCAGTCGGCGATGCGCACCGGCGCCGGCTGCGCGTCGTCGGTCTCGGCGAGCACCTGTGCGGTCAGCTGGGCGTGCACGGCGTGCAGGTCGTCGCGGAGCGCGGCACGCGCCATCGACTGCCAGCGGTCCTGGCGCGGCAGGGCGAGGATCCGGTCCACCAGCGCGGAGAGGCCGAGCCGTTCGCCGAGCGCGAAGTGCACGCGCGCGACCTCGAGGTGGTCGAGCTCGTCACGCTTGGCGGTCTCGACGATGTTGAGCGCTGCGTACGCCGGCGGCAGCGCGGCCACCCGGGTCGCGAGCTCCTCGCTGACCCCCTGACCGACGAGCCTGTCGCGCCGGTTGTCGAACGCCCGCAGCTCGCGGCCGGTCAGCAGCTCGGGCAGCGCGGCGACAACCTGCTGGGCGGCGACACCGAAGAAGTCGACCACGCCCTCGCTGTCCATCGGCGGGCGCCGGTTGTTGATCAGCCAGCGCGAGGCACGCTCGACCAGCGTGCGCATCTCGAGCCGCATGTGGATCTGCACCTGGGCCGGCAGGGCGTTGTCGAGGGAGTTGATCTCGTCGAACAGCGCCAGGGACGCGAAGACCTCACGGGCGACGAAGTTGGCCCGCACCAGCTCCTCGGCCGAGGCGCCGGTCTCCTCCGACAGCCGGTGGAAGAACGTGATGCCGGCGCCGTTGACGAGGTCGTTGACCACCTGGGTCACGACGATCTCGCGACGCAGCGGGTGTGCCTCCATCTGGCCGCGGTAGGTGTGGCGCATCGGCGTCGGGAAGTAGCTGAACAGGTCCGTCCGCAGGAACGGGTCGTCCGGCAGGTCGGTCGCCAGCAGCTCGTCGGCGAGCACGATCTTCGTGTAGGCCAGCAGCACCGACAGCTCCGGAGGGGTCAGCCCCTGCCGGGACTCGAGCCGTGCGGCGACCGACTTGCGGCTCGGCAGCGACTCGAGCTCGCGGTCGAGCAGACCGTGCTTCTCGAGCCTGCGGATCCAGTCCTCGTGCACGTGCAGGAGCGCCGGCGCCTGATGGGCCGCGGAGGCCAGCGCGATGTTCTGGTGGTAGTTGTCGGCCAGCACCAGCGTGCCGACCTCCTCTGTCATCGACGCCAGCAGGTCGTTGCGCTGCTTCTCGGTGAGGTCACCGTTGGCCACCACCTGGTCGAGCAGGATCTTGATGTTCACCTCGTGGTCCGAGGTGTCGACGCCGGCGGAGTTGTCGATGAAGTCGGTGTTGATCCGGCCGCCGTTCCGGGCGTACTCGATGCGGCCCCGCTGGGTGAGCCCGAGGTTGCCGCCCTCCCCCACGCACTTCGCGCGCAGCTCGCCGCCGTTGACGCGGATCGGGTCATTGGCCTTGTCGCCGACCTCGGCGTCGGTCTCGGACGCCGCCTTCACGTAGGTTCCGATGCCGCCGTTCCACAGCAGCTCGACGTCGGCGAGCAGGATCGCGCGCATCAGCTCGGCCGGCGTCATCGACGCGACCCCGTCGGCGATGCCGAGCGAACGGCGTACCGCGGCGGACAGCGGGATCGACTTCGCGGCGCGCGAGAACACCCCGCCGCCCTGCGAGATCAGCGACTTGTCGTAGTCCTGCCAGCTCGACCGGGGCAGGTCGAAGAGGCGGCGCCGCTCGGCGTACGACGCCGCGGCGTCGGGCTCCGGGTCGAGGAAGATGTCGCGGTGGTCGAACGCGGCCACCAGCCTGGTGTGCTCCGAGAGCAGCATGCCGTTGCCGAACACGTCGCCCGACATGTCGCCGATGCCGACGCAGGTGAAGTCCTGGGTCTGGCAGTCGATGCCGCGCTCTCGGAAGTGCCGACGCACGGACTCCCAGGCGCCGCGGGCGGTGATGCCCATCGCCTTGTGGTCGTAACCGACCGAGCCGCCCGAGGCGAAGGCGTCGCCGAGCCAGAACCCGTAGTCCTTGGCCACGCCGTTGGCGATGTCGGAGAACGTCGCGGTGCCCTTGTCGGCAGCGACCACGAGGTAGGCGTCGTCGCCGTCGTGGCGGACGACGCCGGCCGGCGGGACGGTCCCGTCGCCGACCAGGTTGTCGGTGATGTCGAGCAGCCCGGAGATGAACGTCTTGTAGCAGGCGATCCCCTCGGCCATCCAGGCCTCGCGGTCCCCGGGGTCGGGCAGCTGCTTGCAGAAGAACCCGCCCTTGGCGCCCACCGGGACGATCACGGCGTTCTTCACCATCTGCGCCTTGACCAGGCCCAGCACCTCGGTGCGGAAGTCGTCGCGGCGGTCCGACCAGCGCAGGCCACCGCGCGCGACGGCGCCGAAGCGCAGGTGCACGCCCTCGACCCGGGGCGAGTAGACGAAGATCTCGAACTTCGGCCGCGGCTCGGGCAGGTCCGGGATCGCGTCGGGACGGATCTTGAACGAGATGTAGGACTTCGGCAGCCCCTGCTCGTCGACCTGGAAGTAGTTGGTCCTCAGGGTCGCATTCATCGCGGTCAGGTAGGACCGGAGGATCCGGTCGTGGTCCAGGCTCACCACGTCGTCGAGGGCGCGGCCGATCCGGTCCTCGAGCTCCGAGGTCCTCGCCACCCGGGACTCGGCGTCGCTGGCGATGTCGCCGTTGCGGCCCGGGTCGAAGCGGGCCTCGAACAGGTCGACGAGGTGGCGGGTGATGTCGACGTTCTGCTTGAGCGCGTCCTCGATGTAGTCCTGCGCGAACGGCGTGCCGCCCTGACGCATGTACTTGGCGTAGGCACGCAGAACCGTCGCCTGTCGCCACGTCAGCCCCGCGGCGAGGACCAGCGCGTTGAAGCCGTCGATCTCGTTGCGGTCGTCCCACACGGCCGAGACGGCGTCCTGGAACAGCTCGCGCCCGGCGGCGGGCAACGACCGGTGGTAGCGCAGCCCGAAGTCGTAGATGCACGACTCCCGGCCGAGGTTGTCGAGGGAGTACGGCCGCTCGTCGACGACCTCGACCCCCATGGACGACAGCACCGGGAGCACCTGGCTCAGCGACAGCGGCGGGCCGATCCGGAAGACCTTGAGCCTCGCCTCGTTCGGCCCGGAGTCGGGGAGCTGGTAGAGGGAGAGCGAGACACCCTCGGCGCCGTCGATCGCCTCGAGGCGGCCGAGGTCGACCGCTCCGGTGCGCGGGGCGTAGTCCTCCTTGTAGGCCTCGGGGAACGACTCGGCGTAGGAGCGGGCGAGCTGCGCGCCCTCCTCCTCGCCGTACTCCGTGTGGACCGCGGCCACGAAGTCGTCGCGCCATGACCGCGCCGCCTCGGCCAGCCGGCGCTCGAGGTCCTCGACGTCGTAGTCGCCGACGAGCTGGCCGCGGGGCGGCCGCACCACGAAGTGCAGGCGGGCGAGCAGCGACTCGCTGACCCGCGCGGTGTACTCCAGCGACTCGCCGCCCAGCTGGGTCTTCAGGATCGCCGCTATCTTCTCGCGGACCGCCGTCGTGTAGCGGTCGCGCGGGAGGTAGACCAGGCAGGAGAGGAAGCGCCCGTAGACGTCGCGCCGCACGAACAGCCGGACCTGGCGGCGCTCGCGCGTGTGCAGCACCGCCTCGGCGATGTCGGCCAGCTCGTTGACCGGGGTCTGGAAGAGCTCGTCACGCGGGTAGTTCTCCAGCACGTCCATGAGCGCCTTGCCGGTGTGGCTCAGCGGGTCGAAGCCGGCGCGCTGGATCACCGCCTTGGCCTTCTCACGGATCACCGGGATGCGGGTGAGCGACTCGGTGTAGGCGGCCGACGAGAACAGCCCGAGGAACCGTCGTTCGCCGGCGACGTCGCCGTTCTCGTCGAACGTCTTCACGCCGACGTAGTCGAGGTGGACCGGCCGGTGCACGGTCGCCTTGGAGTTCGCCTTCGCCAGCACCAGCAGGGTCTTCTCGCGCGCCTTCGCACGGACCAGGGGCGGCAGCTTGCCGAAGGAGGGCGACATGTCCTGGTCCGAGCGCAAGATGCCGAAGCCGGTGCCGGGGACCGCCCGCAGCACCTCGTCGTCGCCCTCGCCCTCGAGGTGGTACTCCCGGTAGCCGAGGAACGTGAAGTGGTCGTCGGCGAGCCAGTTGAGCAGCGCCTTGCCCTCCTCGATCTCCTCGGCGGGCAGGGGCGGCGGGTTCTCGGTGAGGTCGGCGACGATGTCGCGTGCCTGCGTGCACATCTTCGCCCAGTCCTCGACGGCCTCACGGACGTCGAGGAGCACCTTCGCCAGGCTCTGCTCGATGGACTCGAGGTCCGCGGGCTCGGTCTCGCGGTCGACCTCGATGTGCATCCACGACTCGCGGAACACGTCGTGCGGAAGGTGTCCCGACGTGCCCATCTCGTCGTCGTTGAGGATCTCCAGCAGCGCGCCTGCCATGTCCCGACGGACGAGCAGCTGTGGGTGCACCACCATGTGCACCTCACGGCCCTGCTCGGTGAGCTCCATCGTCACCGAGTCGACGAGGAAGGGCATGTCGTCGGTGACCACCTCGACGACCGTGTGGCCGGCGGCGGACCAGCCGTGCTCGGCGACCGACGGGGTGAAGACGCGGATGTTGGCGGTGCCCTGGGGGCGGGTCGCGGCCAGCTTGTACTGGCTCATCGCACCGCCGTAGAGGTCGACCTCGCTGCGCTCGGCGATGTCCTCGGCGGCGACATGGCGGTAGAAGGAGCGGAGCAGCAGGGCGGCTCCCTCACCCGGCGGGGCGCCGGCCCCCTTGCGGCTCGCAGCGAGAGAGGCCGCCCGGTCGATCAGGTCGTCCTTGGTCTCTTCCAGCGTCGTTCGCACGAGGCACCAAACCCTTGTCGCTCAGCTTGCCGGCACGCCGTTGTGCCGGCTCGTCCGACACTATTCCTCGCGCGCCTCGGCCACCAACACGGGCGCGCCGTCACACGTGCGCTGTCACAGGTGGGAGCGGAGCTCCCAGAGCAGCGGGTAGTAGCGAAGCTCGAGCCGGCTGCGCAGGTAGTGCGCGCCGGTCGAGCCGCCGGTGCCGGTCTTGGTGCCGATCATCCGCTCGACCATGACCACGTGGCGCGCACGCCAGGCGGCGGCGAGCTCGTCGTGCTGGAGCAGCGCCTCGGCGAGCGCCCAGACGTCGGCGTAGGCGGCACGGTCGTGCGCTGCGCGTCGTACCGAGCCGGTCACCGCGGCGTCGTCGCCGACCGGGAGGCCGCGCCGCTCGAGCACGTGCAGGAACGCGTCCCACAGGGTCGGCTCCTCGAGCCGCACCCGCAGCCGCTGCGTCTCCGCCGCCGTCAGTCCCTTGAACCGCTCGACGAACGACGGGTCCTTCGCACCGGAGAGGAACTCGAGCTCGCGGAACTGCACCGACTGGAAGCCACTGGCCGGCGCCAGCGTCTGGCGGAACTGGAGGAAGTCCTGCGGCGTCATCGTCTCGAGCACGTCGACCTGCTGCACGAGCACACGCTCGATCACGTGCATGCGGGTGAGCAGGTGCTGGGCCCACCAGATCCGGTCCACGTCCGAGCCCGCGTCGAGCATCGCGTCACGAGCCGCGGTGGCCTCGTGGAGCAGCTGCTTGAACCAGAGCTCGTAGACCTGATGGATGGTGATGAAGAGCAGCTCGTCGTGCGCGGCCGGGTCCGACTCGAGCTGCTGCGAGGCGAGCAGACGCTCGAGCTGGAGGTAGCTGCCGTAGGTCAGCCGGGCACCTTGCTCGCCGAACTGGACCTCGGTGCCGCCCCACTCGCCGGCGACGGCAGGGTCGGAGGCGGCATGGTCCGGGGCGTCATGGGTGGTCACGGCGCCACCGTAGCCACCCTTGGGGGCATCCGTCATGATGAGCGCCATGAAGATCCGACACGAGATCACCTACGACGCCCCCGCGACGGACGTATGGACGATGCTCTCCGACCCCGCGTTCCGGCAGAAGAGCTGTGAGGCGATGGGCGTGCTGTCCTGCACGATCGCCATCGACCTCGTCGGCCACGGCATGAACGTCCGTATCGACCAGGTCCAGCCCACCGAGGGGATCCCCTCGTTCGCGAAGACGTTCGCCGGCGACAAGACCGAGGTCATCCAGGTCGAGGAGTGGTCGGATCGCACGAGCGCCACCTTGTCGGTGAAGACCCCCGGCAAGCCCACCGAGATCAACGGAACGCTGACCCTCGTCGAGCAGGACGGCCGGACGGTGGAGGTCTTCGAGGGCGAGGTCAAGGTCAAGGTGCCGCTCATCGGCGGCAAGCTCGAGGGCCTGATGGGCAACCTGTTCACGAAGGGCATGGACAAGGAGCACGGGGCGGGCGTCGCGTGGCTGGCGGGTGAGCGCTGATGCGCTTCTCCCACCAGATGAGGTACGCCGCCGCGCCCGCCGACGTGCGCGCGATGCTCGCCGAGCAGACCTTCCGCGAGAAGGTGGCCGAGGCCGCCGGGGCGTTCTCGCACGACGTCCGGATCACGCCGGACGGTGACGGCATGACGGTCGTCGTCGACCAGAAGCAGCACGACCACAACATCCCGTCGTTCGCCAAGAAGGTCGTCGGCGACACGATCCACGTCGTCCAGTCCGAGCACTGGTCCGACGGCACGCAGGCCGACCTCGACGTGAAGATCCCGGGCAAGCCGGGCCACCTGAAGGGCACGGTCACGCTGGCGCCGGACGGCGACGGCACGGTCGAGACGGTCGACGCGGAGATCAAGGTGCACATCCCCCTGATCGGCGGGAAGCTCGAGAAGCTCATCGCGAACCTGCTCGAGGAGGCCCTGAAGAGCGAGCAGCGGGTCGGCGAGGCCTGGCTCCGCGGCGAGCGGTAGCTAGTCGTCCCCGCCCGGCTGCTCGTCACGCCGGCGCACGACGTACACCACACCGAACAGCACCACGAACGGCCCGAACGCCACGAGGGCGACCAGCGCCTTCTCGTAGGCGTGCAGTGAGCCCAGGTGCAGGACGGTGGCGAGGACGAGCAGCAGGTCGGTCATGACCTCTCGATTGTCTCGCACACTTCTCGGCGACCACCCGTAACCCCCGTCACAGTCCGACGTTGAGGGGTCAGGTGCAAGAGAGTGGCTCTTGCCTGTCAGAAGGAGCGCACGTGAAGCGTTTCGTTGCCGTGGTTACCCTCGCCGCCGCCGCCAGCATGGCCGGCCTCGTCGGTTCGTCCGCCCAGGCGGCCAGCGTCTGCATCGACTACGACATCAACATCAACGGTCAGGGCCAGGCGGGCTCGCAGTGCCTGCCCGGCTGACCAGCCACCTCTGACAGCAGGCCCCCGGCGCTCGGACCGGGGGCCTGCTGCATTTCCCGCCACCCCTTGCACCGGACCAATGGTCGCTCTAGAGTAACCGTTACCTATGAGCAACCAATCAGAACGCGTCCTCGACGCCCTCGGTGACACCAACCGGAGGCGCATCGTCGAGCTGCTCGCCGCCGGGCCCCGCCCGGTCGGCGAGATCGCCGCGGACCTGCCGATCGGCCGGCCCGCGGTGAGCAAGCACCTCAAGGTGCTGGAGGGGGCCGGGCTCGTGCAGCACCGCAGCCACGGCACCCGCAACCTCTACGCCCTTGCCCCGGAGGGTCTCGTGGACCTCCAGCAATGGCTCGTCGGGACCTGGGACCAGGTCCTCGGCTCGTTCACGGCGTACGTCGAGAACGCAGCCGTCAACACCTTGGAGCAGCCATGACCGTCAGTCCCCTCGTGCGCGAGGTCCACGTCAGCACCGACCGGGCCACCGCCTTCACGCTCTTCACCGACCACATCGGGCAGTGGTGGCCGCTGGGCACGCACAGCGTCTACGGCGAGCAGGCCAGCGTCGCCTTCGAGGACGGCGCCCTCGTCGAACGCGCCGGCGCCGAGACCTCGGTGTGGGGCGAGGTGCTCTCCTGGGACCCGCCGAGCGGGTTCCGGATCACCTGGCACCCCGGCACCGACCCGGCGCAGGCCACCGAGGTCGAGGTCCGGTTCACCGAGGTGGACGACCAGGTCCGCGTGACGTTGACGCACACCGGCTGGGAGCGCCGCGACGACGACGCCCGCGCCGGCTACGCCGAGGGCTGGGTGCTCGTCCTCGGCCAGTTCGTGGAGGCCTCCGGGAAGGCCACCGCTCAGTCCAGGTTCATGAACGGGTAGCGGTAGTCCTTCGGCGGGTCGAAGGTCTCCTTGATCGAGCGCGGCGAGGTCCAGCGCAGCAGGTTGGACGGCGCACCGGCCTTGTCGTTGGTGCCCGACGCACGACCGCCGCCGAAGGGCTGCTGCCCGACGACCGCGCCGGTGGGCTTGTCGTTGATGTAGAAGTTGCCGGCCGCGAAGCGGAGCTCCTCGCGGGCCCAGGCGATCACGTTGCGGTCCTGGGCGATGATCGAGCCGGTCAACGCATAGGGGGCGAACGACTCCATCTGCGCAACGACCTTCTCGAAGTCGCGGTCCTCGAAGACGTGCACCGCGAGGATCGGGCCGAAGTACTCCGTGCTGAACATCTGGTCGGTGGGGTCGCTGCCCTCCACGACCGTCGGCCGGACGAAGTAGCCCACCGAGTCGTCCACCTGGCCGCCGGCGACGACGTCGAGGGTCTTCGAGCGCTTGGCGCGGGCGATCGCCTTCTTGTGCTTGGCGAACGCCCGGTCGTCGATGACCGCGCCCATGAAGTTGGAGAAGTCGGTCACGTCGCCCACGCGGATCGCCTCGACCTCGGCGATGAACTCGTCGCGCATCTTCTTCCAGACCGTGCGGGACACGTAGGCCCGGGACGCGGCGGAGCACTTCTGGCCCTGGAACTCGAACGCGCCCCGCAGCAGCGCGACCCGCACCACGTCGGGGTCCGCGGACTTGTGGGCGACCACGAAGTCCTTGCCACCGGTCTCGCCGACGATGCGCGGGTAGGAGCGGTACTTCGCGATGTTGGCGCCGACCGTCGACCACAGGTGCTGGAAGACCGGGGTCGAGCCGGTGAAGTGGATGCCGGCGAGGTCCGGGTGGTTCAGCGTCACCTCGGACACGTCACGCCCGTGGCCGGGGAGCATGTTGATGACGCCGGGCGGCATGCCGGCCTCCTCGAGCAGCTCCATCGTGAGGTGCGCGGCGACCTGCTGCGTGGGCGACGGCTTCCAGACGACCGTGTTGCCCATCAGTGCCGGGGCGGTGGGCAGGTTGCCGGCGATCGCGGTGAAGTTGAACGGCGTGATCGCGTAGACGAAGCCCTCGAGCGGGCGGTGGTCCGTGCGGTTCCAGATGCCCCGCGAGTTCGCGATCGGCTGCTCGGCGACGATCTGCTTGGCGTAGTGGACGTTGAACCGCCAGAAGTCGATCAGCTCGCACGCGGAGTCGATCTCCGCCTGGTACGCCGTCTTCGACTGACCGAGCATCGTGGCGGCGTTGATCCGCTGGCGCCACGGGCCGGCGAGCAGGTCGGCGGCCTTGAGCAGGATCGCGGCCCGCTCGTCGAGGGGCAGGGCGCGCCAGCCGGGGGCGGCCTCCTGCGCCGCCTTCACCGCGGCCTTGGCGTCTGCCTGCGTCGCATCGCGCGTCACGCCGAGCACGTGGCCGTGGTCATGCGGCTGGACGACCTGGATCTCCTCGCCGCCACCCATCTTCTTCGTGCCGCCGATCGTGGCGGTCAGCTCGAGCTGCACACCTTCCTGGCGCTTGAGCTCGAGCTCCAGCGCGGCCCGCTCCGGGGTGCCCGGGGCGTAGGTCAGGTTCGGCTCGTTGATCGGGGCAGGCGGGGTGGTGATGGCGTCCATGGAACCGATCGTGTCAGACCGCAGGCGTTACCCCAAAGTCACCTCACTCGGCGAGGAGGTCGCCGATCTCCTGGGTGGCGTACCAGGCCAGGTCGAGGTCCAGGCAGCGGTCGACGACCTGCTCGGCCTCCGCGTCGCCCTGCTCGGCGTCGGCCCACCGCTCCGCGGCGGCGGCGACCACGTCCTGGACGTCGGCCGGGTCCACGAGCACGGCGGCGATCCGTCGATAGGGGACGACCTCGCCGACCTCGACGACGGTCGGGTCCTCGTCCTCCGCCGGGACGACGGTCCCGGCGTCGACGGCCACGACGACACGGCGGGCCGGGTCGTCCTCGGACAGCAGCCCGAGCGAGGTGCGGGCCGCGGCCGTGAGGGCGGCGTACTCCCACTCCTCGTCGTTGCCCTCCGGGTAGGCCGCGCGCAGCTCGTCGGTGACGGCGTGGGCGAAGAACGGCGCCGGGCCGATGCCGTCGGCAGTGACGAAGCTGCGCAGGCCGGACCAGGTGCTCGGGACGAAGACGCGAGTGCCGCTCATGACCGGGTGCCCTTCTTTGCGGGGGCGGCCTTCTTGCGGCCACGGGGGGCGCGCGGCCGGCTGTCGCTGGCGCTGTCGACGAGCTCCTCGAGCGACTCGACCAGGCACTGGCCGAGCACGGCGAGGTCGGGCAGCGCGTCCCGGTCGCCGCTGAGACCGTAGTAGACGTGCCCGTCGTACGACGTCACGCCGATCGCCAGCGCATGGCCGGGCAGCAGTGGCGGGACCGGGTAGCTCTCGAGCATCTGCGCACCGGCGGCGTAGAGCGGGAACTGGGGTCCCGGGACGTTGGTGACCACGAGGTGGAAGCCGCGGCGGGACTGCTCCGCGGCGACCCGGGCGCCCAGGGCGTGGAAGGTCGTGGGCGCGAAACCGGCCACTCCGGCGAGCCGGTCGGCCGCGACCGCGCGGCCGGTCTCCTTGTGCGCCTTCAACGCGTAGGACACCTGGTGCAACCGCACGACCGGGCTCGACTCGCCGATCGGCAGGCTGAGCAGGTGTCCGGCGACCTGGCTGCCGAGCGAGGTCGGCTCGAGGTCACTGTCGATGACCCCCATGGGCACCATCGCGCGCAGGGTGCGGCTGCCGTGGACGGACTCCGCGCGGGTCATCAGCCAGTTGCGCAGGCCCCCGGTGATGGTGGCGAGGATGACGTCGTTGACAGTGCCGCCATGCACGCGCCGCACGCGGCGGTAGTCCTCGAGCGAGGAGCTGACCGTGACGAAGCGACGCTGCTCGGAGAGGGTCGCGTTGACCGGCGACTCGAGCGCCGACCGGCGCCCGGGGATGGCGCCGACCCGCCCGAACACCTTGCCGCCGACGGACCCGGCGGAGCGCAGCGCGCTCTCGGCGTTGCAGCGCACCGCCGCCGCGGCGAGACGCGGGTGCCGCAGCGACTCGGTCACGGCCTCGGCGAGGAGCGTGGGCGGACTCGGCTCGGGACGCGGCCGCCACTCGTCGGGGATGGTCTCCCGCGGCTTGGGGTCGACGTCAAGGATCACCTGGCCGAGGTCGACGGTCGAGACACCGTCGACGAGGACCTGGTGGGACTTGGAGAGGATCGCGAAGCGGCCGTGCTCGAGGCCCTCGATCAGGTAGACCTCCCAGAGCGGCCGGTTGCGGTCGAGCTGGCGCGACATGATCCGGCCGACGAGGTCGCGGAGCTGGTCCATCGAGCCGGGCCGCGGCAGCGCCGAGCGGCGCACGTGGAAGGTCAGGTCGAAGTCGTCGTCGTCCACCCAGACCGGGTTGGCCAGCCGCCCCGGGACGGTGCGGATGCGCTGCCGGTAGCGCGGCACGAAAGCGATCCGGTCGGCGATCAGCGCGACCAGCCGGTCGTAGTCGAAGCCGTCCGACGGCGGGTCGAAGACCTCGAGGGTGGCGTTGTGCATAGGCGCGCTCGCCGACTCGGTGACCAGGAAGGCCATGTCGTCGGAGCGGAGCCGCTCACTCATCCACACTCACCCTTTCGCACCGGCCGGCTGTCGCTATGCGATTCTGGCAGAGGACGACCAGCCCGGGCCCAGTGCCCCGCACGAGGAGACGCGCACCCATGCCTGACCGGCCCGACATGGTCTTCGCCCACGGCATCGGGGGTGCCAAGGACCTGCCGATCCCCGTCGAGTACTTCCTCGCCGGCGCCTCCGCGGCACTCGCCATCTCGTTCATCGTGCTCACGCTGGCCTGGCGCAACCCGCGGTACGACGCCCGCTACGGCGGCATCGCGCTGCCCGCCGGTTTCGCCCGCGTCGTCGACGGCCCGGTCTTCGCCTGGACGCTCCGCGCGCTGGGCATGGCGTTCTTCCTGTACGTCGGCTGGGCGGCGATCGCCGGACCGGACCTGCTGGTGAACCCGGTCTTCGGGGTCTTCTACGTCATCTTGTGGGTCGGCCTCGTGCCGGCCTCTCTCGCGTTCGGCGCGTTCTACAAGGCCGTCAACCCGGTGCGGACGCTGCACCTGCTGTTCTCCAAGGTGACCGGTGGCGACCCGGAGCAAGGCCTGGCCGAGCTGCCGCGCTGGGTCGGCCTGTGGCCGGCCGCTGTCGCCCTGTTCTCGTTCGTGTGGCTCGAGCTCGTCTACCCGGAGTCGACGTACCTCTCCGTCGTCCGGCTCTGGGTCGCCGCCTACCTGGCCATCGTGATCCTCGGCGGCGCCGTCTTCGGCAGCCGCTGGATCGCCCAGACCGACCCGTTCGAGGCCTACTCCACGCTGGTGGGCCGGCTGTCGGTCTTCGGCCGTCGCGAGGACGGCACCCTGGTGCTGCGGAGCCCGCTCGCCAACCTCGACGCGACGCCTGCGCTGCCCGGCCTCGTCGCGACGGTCTCCGTGCTGTTCGGCAGCACCGCGTTCGACAGCTTCAGCGGCTCCACGTTCTGGCTGCGCTTCACGCAGTCCTCCGATGTCAGCACGCTGCTGCTGAACAGCGCCGCCCTGCTCGCCTTCTGCCTCATCGTGGGACTGTCCTTCGCCGGGGCCACCATGCTCACCGGCGTGAACCAGGGCACCGACCGGTTCGAGCTGCCGGCGCTGTTCGCCCACTCGGTCGTCCCGATCATCGTCGGCTACATCGTCGCCCACTACCTGAGCTACCTGGTCGAGGTCGGCCAGCAGACGCTGGTGCAGCTCAGCGACCCGCTCGCCCGGGGCGACAACCTGCTCGGCACCGCCGACTGGGACGTGAACTACTGGCTCTCCTCGAACCCCACCTTCCTGGCGGTGGTCAAGGTGCTGGCGGTGGTGACCGGCCACGTCCTCGGCGTCGTCGCCGCCCACGACCGGGCCATGAAGCTGCTGCCCAGGCGGCACCAGCTCACCGGCCAGCTGCCGTTGCTGTTCGTGATGGTCTTCTACACCGTCAGCGGGCTCTACCTGCTCTTCGGTGCCTGACCCTTCCCCGGGCTCGGCCCGGGGAAGCCACGGGCCGGCCGTCCAGGGCATCGGCGAGCTCCACCAGGGCCTTCCGCAGGGGTGAGTCGCCGAGCTCGACCACGCTCCGGCCGCTCATCAGGGACCGGTCGGCCGTCGCTCGGTCCTCGGGCAGGAAGGTCACCCCCACCGGGCCGACGAAGCCCTCGACCATGCCGCGCACCTCGGCCTCCGACCAGCCCAGGGTCGGCCGGTTGCGGTTGACCACGACGTGCACCGGGGAGCCCGGAAACCGGTCGTGCACGTCGACGAGGCCGCGCGCCAGCCGCGCGAGGCCCACCGGGTCGGCGGCCCCCACCACGAGCACCCGGTCCGCGCGCTCCAGGGCGGCCAGCGTCATCTGGTTGCGCTGCGGCGCCGCCCCGAACGGGTCTGCCGCATCGTGCTCCAGGCTGAAGCCGACGTCGACCACGACAAGATCGGCCAGCGACGCGGCGGCGTCCAGGACGTCCTCGAAGGCCGGCGCCCGGACCTCCGACCACCGGTCGGGCCGCGGCAGCCCGGTGAGCACCCGGAGGCCGTCCGGACCCACGGCGCGCGCGATCCCGGCCAGGGTGGCCGCGTCCAGCCGGCCCGCGTTGGCCGACCGTGCCGCGGCCAGCAGCCCGGACACCTCGTCCAGGACGCCGAGGTGCTGCGCGACGGCACCGCCGTACGGATCCGCGTCGACCAGGAACGCGGACCGTCCCCGGCGCGCGGTCTCGGCGGCCAGTGCGGTCGCCACCGTGGTCCGGCCCGGCGCCCCCGCGGGGCCCCAGACGACCAGCAGGCGGCCCGCCACGTGGGGCTCCGGGTCGTCGAGGACGGTCACACCAGCCGTCGGTTGCGGCTCGGTCCCGGTCTCGACCAGCGCCTCGACGAGGCCGTCGAGGTCGGCGCCCACCACCCGGTGTGGCGCCAGCCTTCGCATTCGGTCGCCGGCCTGCTCGTCGGCGTTCTCGGGCAGCACGACCACCACGTCGACCCCGGAGCGGCGCAGGGTGTCCACTGTGTCGGCGTCGAGGCCCGGAAGCTGGGCCGAGACGACCGCCGCCCGGGCGAGACCGGTGCGGGCGGTGGCGACGAGGTCGTGCCGGTCCACGCAGCGGCGGTGCACGGCGAGCCCGGACCCGCGGCGGCCGACCAGCTCGAGGACGCGTGCCTCCCAGGGCTCCCCCGCCGCGGCGACCAGCACCGGCACGGTGGCCCCGACCCCCGCAGGCACTCAGGGCCTCCGGACCAGTACGACGGAGCCGCGCGCGATCGTGGCCAGGGCAGCCGGGATCGTGTCCTCCTGCCCCGGCTCGACACCCACGATCACCTGCCGGGTGGCGCTCGGTCCGAGCGCTCCCCCGGACCGGGAGACGGCCAGGACGGTCACCTGGCCGAACACCAGGCTGGACTCCGACGACTCGTCCTTCGTGACGGGCGCGAGGTTCGGGTCGGCCGTGACCCAGACGTCGACGACGGAGCCCGGTCGCACGGTGGCCGGCACCGCCTCCGCCGGGACGCTGAGCGGCACCTCGACCTGGCCGGCGCCGGAGCCCGTGCCCAGCGCCGCACGAGGCACCAGTTCGCCCGGCCCGACGTCGCGGAGCAGCACTGCGCCGTCCGGGAGCGGTGAGCCCGCCGAAACGTAGCGGTCGGCGTCTGCCTGGTCGGCGAAGCGGACCTCGCGGCGCACCAGGTCGTCCGGCCCCACGTCCTGGCCGCGGGCGAGCGCGTCACGGGCGGCCCACACTCCGACGGTCGCGTCCGCGCCGCCGAGCAGGGTGGCACCGAAGAGCGCCGACACGGCGACCAGTGCCACGCCCACGACGAGTCGCGGGTCCTTCCAGATGCTGACCCGGTGGCGGGTGGCCGGCGGGGACCCCGGCACCTCGGCTCCCCGGGCACGAGGTTCGGTCGAGAGGCTCACGGCTGCATCATGCCGCTTTCCGCCGGATTCCAATCCTGGGTTGTCCACAGCCAAACCGCACCCACCCACCTCCAGCGGCGGCAAACGCTGGCATAGTGAGGTCCATGGGAGCCAGTGACCGCGAACCTCGTTTCCTGACCCTCGCCGACGTCGCGGAGATCCTCGCCACCTCGACTGCCCAGGTCTACGCCCTCGTCCGGCGCGGCGACCTGCGCGCCCTGAAGATCGGTGGTCGCGGTCAGTGGCGCGTGGAGGCGGTCGAGCTCGAGGCCTTCATCCAGCGGATGTACGAGCAGACCGACGCGGAGACCGCCCAGGCCCGCGAGGCGGAGCAGTCCGCGGTCGAGTGACGAATCAGGTCCGTCGTACGGCGGCCACCGCGGCGAACGGCACCACCTCGACGTGCCCCTCCTCGCCCGACGTCCACGCCTCGGCGTGCTCGCTGACCCACAGCTCCACGAAGTCCGCGCCGACCCGGCGCAGCTGACCCCGGACGGAGCCACCGTCCATCCGGTGCAGCAGCACCAGCGCCCGGCTCTCGGCGACGCTGCGCAGCGCCGACCCGAGGCCGACCCGCGCGGGGACGGGCCGATTCTGCTCCCCCACCGCACGGTCCGAGAGGCCCCGCACGTGACCGATCGCGGCGGTGCGCAGGATCCACTCGTGCTGGTCGTCGTCGGCCAGAAGCCAGTCCACCCCGACACGGGCGATGGTCGCGTCGATGTGGCCCAGACCGGCGACCACGATCACCACGCGGTGGCCGGTCGAGGCGTGCAACCGGGACGCGAAGTCGACCTGCGCGTACTCCGCACGGCTGAGCTCGGCCACCTCCGCGTCCCGCTCGGCCAGGGCCAGCCCCTCCGCCTGCTGCTCGAGGTCCTCGAAGAGGTCCAGCAGCATCTCCTCCCACCGCATGGCCGAACCGTCCTCGCTTTCCCCAGAACTGTCAACACCTGTGGACAAACGATTGACTTCGCCCTTCAACAGCACTTAGAAAGGTCAAACGCACTCAAACGCAAGGATTGTCATGCAGGGTCGAGGTTCACGCGGTCCACGGTGGCCGGCGCTCACACCGGCGCTCCGGGCCGTGGCCCTGCTCCTCGCGCTCGCGGTCGCCACCCAGGCCGTGCGCCTGCTGGTCACGCCGCCACTTTCAGCGCTCGCCGAGCTGCATTCCGGGGGTCAGCCGTGGGGCTTGCTGCCCCTGGCCCCGTTCGTCGCCGGTGGTTGCGCTGCTGCGCTGGCAGCCTGCTGGGCGTGGCTCGTCACCTGCGCCGTGGTCGTGGCCGTCAGCACCCTGCGGGACGTGCTGGGCGCCGGCGTGGCGGCGCACGGCACCACGTCAACGCCAGCCGGAGTGGCGGCCGGACGGTCACGCCTCTGCCCGCGCCTGGTTCGCACGCTCGTCCTCGCGGCCCTCGGCGTAGCGGTGGCCACCGGGCCGGCATCCGCCGACAGCCCCGGCACTTCCGACAGCCGGCCCTCGCGTGACCTCACGCGCGGCGTCGTCGGGCTTCCCGTCCCCGATCGGGTCGCCACCCCGGTCGCCCCGCGCGTGGCTGCTGCGGCCTCCACGCAGGTGCCCGCGGCAACGACTGGTCGCGTCACGGTCCAACCCGGCGACTCGCTCTGGGCGATCGCGCAGCGGCACCTGCCTCCTGGGGCGCCGGACGCCGCGGTGCAGGCCGGCTGGCGCCTGCTGGCCGACGCCAACGCGGACCGGATAGGCCATCCCGACCTGATCTTCCCCGGCACCGTCCTGCGCGTGCCCCCGCTCGACGGCACTCACCTCAGCACCCACTAGGAAGGAAGCACGATCGTGACCGGTCCCGACAACCCCAACCAGGCCCTCCGCCGGCCTCCCCGCCCCCGCCCGTCCACGGTGGGCGTGACCCGGCTCGCTGCCGTCCCCGACCGGGCGACGACCGACCCGGTGCCGGTGGCGGCCGTGCAGGGCACCCTCGCCCTCGACCTCGGACCGGTCGCGCGGCAGGCGCCCTCGCCGGCGCTCTACGCGGTGCCCGACGACCCGGCCCACACGCAGGAGCAGGCCCGCACGGAAGCGGAGGTCCGGGTGTGGGCGGCGCGCTTCTCCCAGGCGGTGGTCGAGGTCACCGGCGGGGACCGGCCGGTGACGCAGCTGCTGCGCTGGACCAGCGCGAGGGTCTACGCGGACCTCAACCGGCGGGTGCGGATCATGGCGCAGAACCGTCCGGCTGGGCAACGCATGCGCACGATCAGACCGCAGGTGCGCAGCGTGCACGTCTTCCAGCCGGCGCCGACCAGCGCCGAGGTGAGCGTGCACGTGCGCTACGGCCAGCGCTCACGGGCGCTGGCCGCGCGGCTCGAACAGCGGAACGGGCACTGGACGTGCACCGCCCTGCTGGTCGGGTGAACCTCAGCCGTTGACGCGCGTGGTCAGGCCGGTGGGCCCGCCCGGAGCGCCGTGGCACTTCTTGTACTTCTTGCCCGAGCCACAGGGGCAGTCGGCGTTGCGGCTGACCCCGACGAAGATGTCGTCGGCGGCGGCCGCGGCGGCTCCCCTGACCTCGGCGTCGCCGGTCTCCGACGGGGCGGAGTAGGCCAGTCCGGACGGCTGCTTCGGCGCCTCGAGACCCCGGGCCTTGATCGCCGGGTGGTCGTGCGATGCCGCGGCGGCCTGCGCGAGCGCCGGCCCCGCCTCGACGGCCTCGGTCGGGGCCTCGGCCTCCACCTGCACCTCGAGGTTGAACAGGTAGCCGACCGACTCCTCCTTGATGCCGTCCATCATCGCGGCGAACATGTCGAAGCCCTCGCGCTGGTACTCCACCAGGGGGTCGCGCTGGGAGTAGGCCCGCAGCCCGATCCCCTCGCGGAGGTAGTCCATCTCGTAGAGGTGCTCGCGCCACTTGCGGTCCAGCACGGAGAGCACGACGCGACGCTCGAGCTCGCGCATGACCTCGGAGCCGAACTTCCCCTCACGCTCGGCGTAGGCGTTCTTCGCGTCGGCGACGATGTCCTCGATCAGCTGCTCGCGGGTGAGGCCGTCGCGGCCACCCGCCTCGGCCTCGACCGCGTCGAGGCGCAGCGACACCGGGTAGAGCGTCTTGAGCGCGGACCACAGCGCCTCGAGGTCCCACTCCTCCGGGAAGCCCTCGGTGGCCGCCGTGACGTAGCCGGTCACCACGTCGTCGATCATCGTCTGCACCTGGTCGTGCAGGTCGGCGCCCTCGAGCACGGCGCGGCGCTCGCCGTAGATGACCTCGCGCTGGCGGTTCATCACGTCGTCGTACTTCAAGACGTTCTTGCGGGAGTCGAAGTTCTGCGACTCGACCTGCGCCTGCGCGGACGCGATGGCGCCGGTGACGCGCTTGTTCTCGATCGGGACGTCGTCGGGGACCTTCAGGGTGGTCAGCACCCAGTCGACCCAGTCCGACTTGAACAGACGCATGAGCTCGTCCTGCAGCGACAGGTAGAAGCGGGACTCCCCCGGGTCGCCCTGACGGCCGGAACGGCCACGAAGCTGGTTGTCGATGCGGCGGGACTCGTGACGCTCGGTGCCGACGACGTAGAGACCGCCGGCCTCCTTGACCTGCTCGTGCTCGGCGGCGACCTGGTGCCGGATCCGCTCGACCATCTCGGGCCAGGCAGCGTCGTACTCCTCGACGTTCTCCACCGGGTCGAGGCCCTGCTTGCGCAGCTCCTGGTCGGCGAGGAAGTCGATCGAGCCACCGAGCATGATGTCGGTGCCTCGACCGGCCATGTTGGTGGCGACGGTGACGGCGCCCGCGTGCCCGGCGAGAGCGACGATCTTCGCCTCGTCGGCGTGGTGCTTCGCGTTGAGGACCGAGTGCGGGATGCCCTTGCGCTTCATCAGGTCCGAGAGCAGCTCGGACTTCTCCACGGACACCGTGCCGACGAGGACCGGCTGGCCGTTCTTGTGACGCTCGGCGATGTCCTTGACGACGGCGTCGTACTTCGCCTCCTCGGTGCGGTAGACGAGGTCCGGCTGGTCGATGCGCGCCATCGGCTTGTTGGTGGGGATCGGCACGACGCCGAGCTTGTAGATCTTGTCGAACTCGGACGCCTCGGTCATGGCCGTTCCGGTCATGCCGGAGAGCTTGTCGTAGAGGCGGAAGTAGTTCTGCAGGGTGACGGTCGCGAGGGTCTGGTACTCCTCGCGGATGGTCACACCCTCCTTGGCCTCGATGGCCTGGTGCAGGCCCTCGTTGTAGCGACGACCCGCGAGCATGCGGCCGGTGTGCTCGTCGACGATGAGCACCTCGCCGTTCATGACGACGTACTCCTTGTCGTTGCGGAACAGCTCCTTGGCCTTGATCGCGTTGTTCATGAACGAGATCAGCGGCGTGTTGACCGAGTCGTAGAGGTTGTCGATGCCGAGGTAGTCCTCGACCTTGGTGATGCCCGGCTCGAGGACCGAGATCGTGCGCTTCTTCTCGTCGACCTCGTAGTCGACGTCGATCGTCATCGAGCGCGCGATCTTCGCGAACTCGGCGTACCACTTCACCTCGTCCTGCGTGGGACCGGAGATGATCAGCGGTGTCCGGGCCTCGTCGATCAGGATCGAGTCCACCTCGTCGACGACCGCGAAGTTGTGACCGCGCTGGACGCAGTCCTCGATCGAGTTGGCCATGTTGTCGCGCAGGTAGTCGAACCCGAGCTCGTTGTTGGTGCCGTAGGTGATGTCGCAGCCGTAGGCCACCCGACGCTCGTCGGGGCGCATCTCCGGAAGGATCACGCCGACGTCGAGGCCCAGGAAGTGGTGGATCCGGCCCATCATCTCGGACTGGTACTTCGCCAGGTAGTCGTTGACGGTGACGACGTGGACGCCCTTGCCGCTGAGCGCGTTGAGGTACGACGGCAGCACGGCCACCAGGGTCTTGCCCTCACCGGTCTTCATCTCGGCGATGTTGCCGAGGTGCAGCGCGGCGGCACCCATGATCTGCACGTCGAAGGGGCGCATGCCGGTGACCCGCCTGGAGGCCTCCCGCACGGTCGCGAACGCCTCGGGCATCAGGTCGTCGAGGGTCTCGCCCTCTTCGAGCCGCTTGCGGAAGTCGTCGGTCTGGCCGCGCAGCTCCTCGTCGGACATCGCGACGTAGTCGTCCTCGATCGCGTTGACCGCCTTGGCGATCGCCTCCAGCTGCCGGAGGATCTTGCCCTCGCCGATGCGGAGGATCTTGTCGAGGATGGCAGGCACGAGCGTGGACTCCTGTTGTCGCGGATGTCGGCCCCGGCGGAGCGCCCCCGTGGGCGCGGGTGCACTGCAGGACCGCGTACCTGCCATGTTAGCGAGCCCACAAGGTTTGGGCGGAATCGGCCGCTCAGGGGCAGCCGTGTTCGCGCTTCCAGGCCGCCACGGCGCCGGCGGGCGAGCGGTTGCCGCTCACTTCCCAGCTCCGCAGGAAGCGGTAGGGCCGGACCACGCCACGGCGGACCCGCCACTCCCCCGTGCCCTGGCAGACCGGGCTCAGGCCGAAGTGCACGTGGCACGCGGTGCCGCGGGCGCTGCCGGTGTGCCCGACCCAGGCGATGTGCTGCCCCGCCCGCACCCTGGTGCCGGCGCGGACGACCTTCCTGACGCCGGAGAAATGGCTCAGGTAGTAGCGAACCCCGTCACGGCCCCGGATCGAGACGAACTTGCCGCCACGCTGGGCGCCCCGGTTGGTCGCCGGGTCCCAACGGTCCTTGCGGCTCAGCTCGAGCACCACCCCGTCGACGGGCGACACCACCTTGCGGCCGCAGGAGGCGAAGACATCGGTGGCCGGGTAGTCGTGGTGGGCCCGCGCGTAGTCGGACGCGCCGCGGACCGGGAAGGCACGGTCCACCACCGGCCCGTCCACGGACGTCGCGGCCGGGACCGCCATCGCCAGGCTCGCCAGGATCGCGGCCAGCCGCTCAAGCACCCTGCAGCTCCTTCACGGCCAGGGTGAGCGGGTCGGCGAGGTCGCCGCGCGGCTCGACCCGGATGCTGCCCAGTCCCAGCCACCCGGCCATGCTGCCGAGCTCCTCGGCCAGCTCGAAGGCCGTCTCCTCCGGCGCTGCCGGCTCCGCGAACGAGCCCTTGACGACGAGGACGCCCGCCTTCCGGTCGGCCTTGAGGTCGACCCTGGCCACCAGCCGGTCGTCGAGCAGGAACGGCAGCACGTAGTAGCCGTGCACCCGCTTGTGCTCGGGGACGTAGATCTCGATCCGGTAGCGGAAGCCGAAGAGGTGCTCGGTGCGGGCCCGCTCCCAGACCAACGGGTCGAAGGGGCTGAGGATGGCCCGCGCGTGGACCTTGCGGACCCGGGCGGCGTCGCGGTGCAGGTACGCCGGCCGGCCCCAGCCCTCCACGTGCACCGGGACGAGCTCGCCGGACTCGAGCAGGTCGTCCACGGCCGGCCGGACCGCGGCGGTCTTCATCCGGTAGTAGTCGCTCAGGCACTGGATCGTCGCCACCCCGTGCGACGCCGCGGCCCGGCGTACCAGCTCGCGGTTCGCGTCCTGCACCGACGGAGTCGCGGTCTCCAGGACGTGCCGCGGGATCACCCGCTCGGGCAGGTCGTAGCGGACCTCGAACTGGCTGTTGCGGCCCGCGATCGCGAGCTCGCCGACCATGTAGAGGTAGTCGAGCACCTTGCGGGTGTCGGACCAGTTCCACCCCCAGTGCTCCTTGGAGCGTGGCTTCCCCTCGTCGAGGTCACGTGCGGTCGAGGCACCGCGGTCACGGATCTCAGCCAGCACCGACGCCTCCAGGTCGGGGCGGGAGGCCATGACCTTCCACTTGCCGCGCTGGGCGCGGTAGGACTCCATCCGGTGCTGCATGACCGGCCAGAGGTCGACCGGCATGAAGGCCTGGACGTGTGCCCAGTACTCCACGATCTTCCGTGGCCGCTCCTCGGCAGCACGGGTCAGCATGGCCTGGTCGTAAGGGCCCATCCGCGAGAACAGCGGCATGTAGTGGGCGCGCTGGAGCACGTTGACCGAGTCGACCTGGAGCACCCCGGTGCGCGCGAGTGTCCGGTTGAACGTCCGCATCGTCGGCACGGTGTGGCGCGGGTCGCGGAAGCCCTGCGCGACGAGAGCGATGCGCCGTGCCTGAGCCCGAGAGAGCGTCTGCACGGTCAGGGGATGTCGAGCAGCTTCTCGCGGACGGCGTACATGACGGCCTCCATCCGGGAGTGCAGCTGCAGCTTCTCCAAGATGTTGCGCACGTGGTTCTTGACGGTGTTCTCGCTGATGAACAGCCGCTTCGCGATCTCGCGGTTGTTCAGACCCTGCGCGACGAGCTTGAGCACCTCGAGCTCGCGGTCGGTCAGCCGGGGGCTGGGGACCTGCTGGCGGTCGGTGCGCGACATCTGCTTGAACTCGTCGAGGAGCTTGATCGCCATCGAGGGGCTGATCAGCGACTGGCCGTCCGCGACGACGCGGATCGCCTGGGCGACCTCGTCGATCGAGGAGTCCTTGAGCAAGTAGCCCGACGCGCCGTTCTTGACGGCGTCGTAGAGGTCGACCTCCTCGTCACTGACCGTCAGCATGATGATCCTGGCGGTCGGTGCGACCTCCTTGATCGCCACGCAGGCCTCGATGCCCGAGCGCTTCGGCATCCGGACGTCCATGAGGATGACGTCGGGCACGGTGGAGGCGGCGAGCTCGGTCGCCGCTACGCCGTCACCGGCCTCTCCCACGACCTCGATGTCGTCCTCGACACCGAGCAGCATGGTCAAACCCCGACGGAAGAGCTCCTGGTCGTCCACGACGGCAACCCGGATGGGCTCGCCACCCGGCCTAGAGCGTGTCTCTGGTCCTGCCACGGGTGAATCATGGCACGACGTTGGACCAGCCGGTGCCGATTGTCCGAAGACCACATCGGCCGGTCCAGCGACGCGCTCAGGTCAGATCGAGCGTGATCACGCCGTAGTCGTAGCCACGACGGCGGTAGACCACCGACGGGCGCTCGCTCTCCTTGTCCACGAACAGGAAGAAGTCGTGGCCCACCAGCTCCATCTCGTAGAGCGCCTGGTCCAGCGTCATCGGCGCGGCCGAGTGGATCTTCTCGCGGACCACCAGGGGTCCGTCGCCCAGCACGGCGATGGGCCCGACGTGGCGCTCGTGCTCCTTGTCAGCAGCCACCTCGGGGGCGGTGCCGTTGGGCTCGGGCTCGATCCCGGCCATCGCCTGGCCCACCGAGACGGGCGTGTGCCGGCCACGGTGCACGCGGCGGCGGTCGGCGGCGCGCCGCATCTGGGCGGCCATCCGGTCGACGGCCAGGTCCAGCGCGGCCATCTTGTCCTCGGCGGCGGCCTCGGCACGAACCACCGGGCCCTTGGAGAAGGCGGTCAGCTCGACGCGGATCGCACGGTCCTGGAGCCGGGGGTTGCGTTCCTTGTCCACCTCGACCTCCACGCGGATGACGCGATGGTCGTGCTTCTCCAGCCGGGCCAGCTTCTCCTCTACGTGACTGCGAAAACGCTCTGTCAGCTCCACATGCCGGCTATTGAGCACGATGTCCACGACAACCTCCCGATTGCTTCCGGTGACTGTTTCCCGAGTACGCGTCGCCACCCTAGTGGCGACGAGATGGAGCCCGTCCGGCCGACCTGGTCTTCGACCCCACAACCGCCTGCTGAGACTCTCGCAGCTTGAATGCCACTACCCGTCTTCTCCCCCGGGCACGCCGTGTCTGACGGCGAGCGGAGGGCAGGACTTACCTCTAAGCCGCACCGTGATCGGCGGCCCGAGACAGGCTCGGGACGCGCCTTACGTGGACCGTTTTGCCTGCGACTGGCATCGGCTTGCCGACGGGTCACCTGGCGGACCAGGACACCGGCGGCGCAACCACGGACCCGGACGGACTCCATACACAGACGCTAGTCGCCCCCAGACGAATGCGGTAGGGAAGGGTCCGCTTCTTGGCCACGGCCACTGGTCTGCGCACCGGTCGCACGCCGGCGGGTGGCCGCGACCGTGGCGATGCCCGACACCCGGAAACCGGCGTCGGCCAGTGCGCGCTGGGCCTCGCGCGCCGTGGCGCCCGTCGTGATGACGTCGTCGACGACGAGGACCGGTGGTGATGCAACACCGGTGCGGACGCGGGAGCGCAGCGCACCACCGAGGTTGGCTGCTCGCTGGCCGGCGCTGAGGCCGGCCTGGTCCTCGAGCCTGGCGGCGGGGACGAGCAGTCGCGCGACCCGGGCATCGGTGCCGGTACGACGCAGCCGCGCCGCCGCGACCCGGGCGGTCCGCAGCACCGGGTCGTGTCCACGCCTGCGGACCGCCTCGGGCCGGGACGGCACCGGGACCAGCAGGATCCTTCCCCGGGACAGCCCGGTATCGAGGCTGAGCGCCCGCACCACGGCCGCGAGGACCTCGCCGAGTGGTCGGGCCAGGGCCAGGGCCTGATGCTCCTTGTGCGCGTTCACGAGGGCCTTCAGGGCGCCGGCGTACTCCCCCGCCGCCATCGGCAACGCCAGTCCCGGTGGGCACGGCGTGGGCCAGACCACCGACGCCGTCCGGGGCAGCGCGGCGTGGCACGGCTGGCACAGCGCCCGGCCCGGCCGTGCGCAGGCGGCGCACGTCGAGCCGAGCAGCAGGTCGGCAGGTACGTCCCACATGCACGCCAGGGTGCGCCTCCGTCGCCGGGTCGGCCGCGCGTCGCGGCCTGGGTGTGGACGCGTCCGGCTCGGCGGGGCTTGGGGACGCTAGCCGGCGTACCGCTAACCGACGAACGTCGGCGAACGGAGTCCCGGCTCGAGGCCGGCGCCGACCCAGCGGCCGTTGGAGGCGAGCGAGAACATCTGTCCGCCGGCCGTGCGGATGTAGAGCGGCGCGCCGAGCACCGGCGAGGTGACGAGCCGGCCGGCCTTGCCGCGGAACACCTCCGCGTCGGTCGTGGACTCGGCGATGGTCGACGAGCCGTCGACCTTCAGCACCAGCACCTGGGAGGTGTCCGGGCTGGGCGCGGCGAGGACCGCGACGCTGCCGGGCGTCCGCCAGGCGATGTCGCGGATCCGGCTCACCCCGAGGCCCGCGAGCGGGATCCGGACCGCTTCGTTGAGCCGCCGGACACGCCCGGACTCCTTCCGCTCGATCCGGGCCAGCACGAGTCGCTCGTGGTCGCCGTCGGCCACCTCGGCCACCAGCCGGGTGCCGTCGCGCGAGATCGCGAACGAACGGACGTCCTCACCGGTGACGCCCTCGACGTCGAAGGTGTCCGTGGTGCCCTTGCGGAGCACCCGCAGCACGGCGCCGGAGGCGGTCCGGTCCAGCACCCAGAGCTGGCCGTAGAGGTCCCAGGCCGGCCGCAGCAGGTCCCGGCCCCCGACGAACACCGTCCGCGCGTCCGACGCGTCGGGCTCGGTGCCGGGGACCCGCGAGCGCGGCGCCACCACCACGCTGCCTTCGTCGGTCGTGGCGGCCACCTGCTCGCCGGGGAGGTCGACGGCGATCTCGCGCGGTCCGAGGTCGAGCGAGCCGAACGCCCCGGAGATGCGGCGCTCCTCACCGGCGACCAGCGAGACGACCCGCTGCTCACGCACGCCGAACAGGGACTGCGAGGCCCATGCCACGGTCGGGTTGAACTCCGACCAGTCGGAGACGGCCGAGTCCTCCCCCTCACCGGGGAGGTCGAGCGGGCTGCCGTCCACGGTGACCCGCATCCGTTCGACCCCCGGCACCTGCGCGAGCGTCCAGGCCAGCTGGGCGAAGACGAGCTCGAGCTGGCTGTCGTCGAGGACGAGCACCTCGTCGCTGAGCGGGACCTCCGCGACGCCGTCCTGGGACACCGGCACCGAGATGTCGTCGAGCCGGGTGCGGGCCGGGATGAACGTCCGTAGGACACCGAGCAGGTCGCGTCCGGGCCCCTGGAGGAGACCGGAGACCAACGACGTCGTCGCCTGTGCGCCGGTCGGCACGTAGACCGGCTCGGGGACGAGGATCTGGCCGGTCTTGTCGAAGAAGTGCAAGAAGTACTGGCTGAACCGGCTCTCGAAGTGGCCGGAGGGGATGATCAGCCGGTTGGGCGGGTCGCTGATCCGCCACTGGCCGTCCTCACGCACGAGGTGCATCCGGTACGTCGCGTCGCCCCGGTCGCCGAGCCAGCTTCCTCGCTCGTCGAGCGCGACGGTGTCGGTCAGGCGCAGGCGCACGTCGTCGCCGACCGCCGTGCGCGTCTCCTCGGTGTAGACCACGGTGCCGCGCTCCGGCACCCAGCTGCTGTTGCCCTCCGCGGTCAGGAAGCGTCGGGCGACCGACATGTTCAGCGGGGTGGCCTGCATGGCGATCAGGAACCCCCGCACGATCTCGATCGGGGCCGCGCCCGAACGGGGGCCGCCCGGGGTGTAGTCGACCGGCGGCTCGTCCTCCGCCTGCTGGTCGGCAGGCACGGTCTGGACCGGTCCGGAGGACGGCAGGCTCACGCAGCCGCTCAGCAGCAGGCACAGGCCGAGCAGGATGCCCAGCGCGCCGCGACGCCGGGTCACGACCCGACTCCCCGGCGCTCGTCGATGCGGGCGTACTCGGAGCCCACTCGCTCGGTGGCCGCGTCCGGCGGCACCAGGGGCAACGGGCTCCGGTCGATCGGGTCGCCGGCCCGCCGGGGCAGGGTCAGCCGGAACTGGGTGCCGTGGCCGGGCTCGCCCCAGGCCTGGAGCCAGCCGCCGTGCAGGTGCGCGTCCTCGAGCGAGATCGACAGGCCCAGGCCGGTCCCCCCACTGGTCCGCGCCCGGGCCGGGTCAGCGCGCCAGAAGCGGTTGAACACCATCACGGACTCGCCGGGCTTCAGGCCGATCCCGTAGTCGCGGACGGCGAGCGCCGTGGCCTGGTCGTCGCTGTCGAGCAGCACGACCACGTCCTTGCTGTCGGCGTAGTCGATGGCGTTGGTGACGAGGTTCCGGACGATCCGCTCGACGCGGCGTACGTCGACCTCGGCGATGCACGGCCGGTCGCCCACCTTCACCACCACGTTGGTGCCACGGGCCGCGGCCAGGGCCCGCGTCGACTCGACGACCCGGTGGGCCACATCGGTGAGGTTGACGTCCTCGAGGTCGAGGACGGCCGCGCCCGCGTCGAAGCGACTGATCTCGAGCAGGTCGGTGAGCAGCAGCTCGAAGCGGTCGAGCTCCTTCTGGAGCAGCTCGGCCGAGCGCGCGGTGGCGGGGTCGAAGCGGTCGCGGGCGTCGTAGAGGACGTCGCCGGCCATGCGCACGGTGGTCAGCGGGGTGCGCAGCTCGTGGGAGACGTCGGAGACGAACCGGCGCTGCACGCGCGACAGCTCCTCGAGCTGACGGATCTGCTTCTGCAGGCTGGCGGCCATCTGGTTGAACGACATGCCGAGCCGCGCGATGTCGTCCTCGCCCCGGACGTGCATCCGCTCCTCGAGCCGTCCCGAGGACAGCCGCTCGGCGACGCGGCGGGCGAGCCGGACCGGCGTGACGACCTGCCGGGTGACCAGCCAGGTGACGCCGCCGACGAGGAGGAGGAGCAGGACGCCGCCGGTCAGGAGGGCGCTGCGCACCAGCGAGAGCGTGCGCTCCTGCTCGGTCATCGGGAAGAGGTAGTAGAGCGTGTAGGTGCCGCCGTCGGACGGCAGCGTGATCGGCGCGCCCGTGACGACGCCCGGCACGGACGGACGGCCGGTGCTCTCGGCGTACCTGATCTCGCTGTAGGTCCAGGAGACGCCGGACGCGGTGGGCAGCTCGACGCGACGACGCAGCTCCTCGGGGATGCTGTCGCTGCGGACGCCCTGGGTGTTGCGGGTGCTGCTGCCGGCCGCGATGCCGGGGCTCGAGCCGGCGACGGGGCCGGTGAGGACGACCTCGTAGCCCTGCACGGAGCCGCGCTGGACGATGCTGGCCACCAGCTGGGTCAGCTGCGAGCTCGAGTCGAACTCGGTGCCGCTGGCCCCGGAGAGCCGGCGCTGGGCGTCCTGGGCGCCCCGGGCGGCCTCGGCGACCGACGACTTGGTCTTCGCGTCCACGAGGCCGTCGGTGATCTGGCCGAGGAGCATCCAGCCGACCAGCGAGACGACCAGCGTGGACAGCAGCAGCGTGCTGATCACGACGCGGGCCTGGATGGACCTGCGCCACAAGCCGAGGGGGAAGGTGGCCCGACGGATCGGGGGTCGGGCGCCGGCGGTCATGCCCGGCCTACGACGTTCCGGCCTTGTAGCCGACGCCACGCACGGTCAGCACGATCTCCGGGTTCTCGGGGTCGTGCTCCACCTTGGAGCGGAGCCGCTGCACGTGGACGTTGACCAGCCGCGTGTCCGCGGCGTGGCGGTAGCCCCACACCTGCTCGAGCAGCACCTCGCGGGTGAAGACCTGCCACGGCTTGCGGGCCAGGCAGACGAGGAGGTCGAACTCGAGCGGGGTCAGCGCGATCGCCGAGCCGCCCCGGGTGACGCTGTGGCCGGCGACGTCGATGGAGATGTCGCCGATCGTGAGCGCCTCCGGCGCGGGGTCGTCGAAGCGGCGTACGCGGGCCCGGATGCGGGCGACGAGCTCCTTGGGCTTGAACGGCTTGACGACGTAGTCGTCGGCCCCGGACTCGAGGCCGACGACTATGTCGATGGTGTCGCTCTTGGCGGTGAGCATGACGATGGGCACGCCCGACTCGGCACGGATCTCCCGGCACACGTCGATGCCGTCCTTGCCGGGCAGCATCAGGTCGAGCAGCACCACGTCGGGACGGTAGTCCCGGAACTCGCCGAGGGCACGGTCACCGGTCGCGCAGACGCGGGAGTCGAACCCCTCGTTGCGCAGCACGATGCTGAGCATCTCGGCGAGCGCCGCGTCGTCGTCGACGACGAGCACCCTGCCGCGGCCCACGTCCACGTTCGACACCGTCACACCCTCCGTCCGACGAGCCGCTACCGGGATCAGTAGCGGTAGTGGTCCGACTTGTAGGGACCGTCGACCGAGACGCCGAGGTAGGACGCCTGGTCCGCCGTGAGCTGGGTCAGCGAGACGCCGAGGGCGCCGAGGTGGAGCCGGGCGACCTCCTCGTCGAGGTGCTTGGGCAGCACGTAGACGCCCACGGGGTACTCGTCGGTCTTGGTGAACAGCTCGATCTGGGCGAGCACCTGGTTGGTGAACGAGTTCGACATCACGAACGACGGGTGGCCGGTCGCGTTGCCGAGGTTCATCAGCCGCCCCTCGGAGAGCACGATGATCGTGGTGCCGCCGTCGGGGAACGTCCACACGTCGACCTGCGGCTTCACGGTCTTGCGGGCGACACCGGGGAAGGTCTCCAGGCCGGCCATGTCGATCTCGTTGTCGAAGTGGCCGATGTTGGCGATGATCGCCTGGAACTTCATCCGCTGCATCTGCTCGACCGTGACGACGTCCTTGTTGCCCGTCGCGGTGATGATGATGTCGGCGACCGGCAGGACCTCGTCGAGGGTGGAGACCTGGTAGCCGTCCATCGCCGCCTGGAGCGCGCAGATCGGGTCGATCTCGGTGACGATGACGCGGGCGCCCTGGCCGCGCAGCGACTCCGCGCAGCCCTTGCCGACGTCGCCGTAGCCGCAGACGACCGCGACCTTGCCGCCGATCAGCACGTCGGTGGCGCGGTTGAGGCCGTCGATCAGCGAGTGACGGCAGCCGTACTTGTTGTCGAACTTCGACTTGGTGACCGAGTCGTTGACGTTGATGCCGGGGAAGAGCAGCGAGCCTTCCTTCATCATGTCGTAGAGGCGGAGCACACCGGTGGTGGTCTCCTCGGTGACGCCCTTGATCTCGTTGGCGACCGCGGTCCAGCGGTTGCCGTCGGCGGCCAGGGACTCGTTGAGCACCTGGAACACCACACGCTGCTCGGTGCTGGTGGCCGACTCGACGGCGGGGGCCTTGCCCGTCTTCTCCGCCTCGACACCGAGGTGGACGAGCATGGTGGCGTCGCCACCGTCGTCGAGGATCATGTTGGCGGGCTCACCCGGCCACTGGAGGATCTGCTGGGTGCACCACCAGTACTCCTCCAGGGTCTCGCCCTTCCAGGCGAAGACCGGGACGCCCTTGGGGTCCTCGGGGGTGCCGCCGTCCTCCGGCCGGCCCACCACGATGGCGGCCGCGGCGTGGTCCTGGGTCGAGAAGATGTTGCACGACGCCCAGCGGACCTCCGCGCCGAGCGCGGTCAGGGTCTCGATGAGCACGGCGGTCTGGATCGTCATGTGCAGCGACCCCGCGATGCGAGCGCCGGCGAGCGGCTTGGAGTCGCCGTAGCGCTCGCGCATCGCCATCAGGCCGGGCATCTCGTGCTCGGCGAGCTCGATCTCGGCCCGGCCGTAGTCGGCCAGGCTCAGGTCAGCAACCTTGAAGTCCATCGTGTTGGGTTCCTTAGGTTCGAGGAGTTGGTGGTCAGCGCACGCGTGACGTGCGGGTGGCGTCAGACCACGATCTCGTGCGAAAGGCGCTCACCCATCGTACTCAACCCGCGGTCACGGCCCCAAAGCGTTCGGCGCCGGGTCAGTGACCACCCTCGGCGGCGCCGTGAGAGCGACGGAACGGAAGCACGTGCATCACTGCGACGACGACGGCACCGACGAGGAGCCCGATGAGCGCGGACGCGAACGTGTTCACGAACCACGCGAGCACTCCCCCGATCCCGCCGACGGCGTCGTGCACGGCCTCCTCGGCGTGGTGGACCAGGTCGTAGAGCGCGTGCCAGCCCAGGTCGTCGACGCCGACCAGGAGGATGTGCCCCCCGACCCACAGCATGGCAGCGGTCCCGACGACCGAGATGAGCGTCAGCAGCTTGGGCATCGCGTGGACGAGCCCGCGCCCCACGCGTTGGGATGCCTCGGAGGGACGCTGCGCGAGCGCGAGGCCGGCGTCGTCCATCTTCACCAGCGCCGCCACCGCGCCGTAGACGAGCAGCGTGATGCCGATCGCGACCACCACCAGGATCAGGGCACGCGCGACGAACGCCTGGTCGGCGACCTCGTTGAGGGCGATCACCATGATCTCGGTCGAGAGGATGAAGTCCGTGCGGATGGCCCCGGACACGACTTTCTTCTCCTCGTCCTCACCTGAGACGACCGCCGGCTTGTCGTGGTCGTGGTGCCCGCGCAAAGCGCCCCAGACCTTCTCGGCGCCCTCGTAGCACAGGTAGGTCCCACCGACCATGAGCAGCGGCGTCAGCAGCCAGGGGAGGAACTCGCTCAGGAGCAGCGCCGCCGGGAGGATGAAGAACAGCTTGTTGCGCAGCGAGCCGACCGCGATCTTGCGCACGATCGGGAACTCGCGCTCGGCCGTGACGCCGTGGACGTACTGCGGCGTCACGGCGGTGTCGTCCACCACCACGCCCGCGGCCTTCACGCCCGCACGTCCTGCCGCGGCGCCGATGTCGTCGACCGAGGCGGCCGCCATCCGGGCCAGTGCCGCGATGTCGTCCAGGAGTCCGACCAGGCCGCCGCTCATCGGGTCCCCCCGCTAGCCGTGCCGCGCCCGAGGCCGACGCCGAGGTAGGCCACGGCGTACATTCCCGTCGCCACCAGCGAGGCGTAGCGCGCGAGCTCCTCGCCCGGCTGGGCCTCGACGGTCTCGACGCGTACGTCGTGCTCGCGGGCGGCCGTGACCAGCCGGCCCCTCTGCTCACGCACGATCGGGTCGTCGGAGCCGTCCTCGAGGATCACCAGGACGGGCCGCGGCTCGGCCTCCTCGGAGTCGGCGAACGGGTCGGCGAAGACGTCGCGCATCCGCGTCACGGACACGACCGGGAGCAGGTGCTCCGCGTCGCCGGCCAGCGCGGCGCGGCCGCTCGTGCGGCGCAGCGACTCCGCCACGCGACGGGCGGCGCGCGCTGCCAGCACGGAGCCGCCCCAGACCAGCGGGGTGGCGTCGCCCAACCCGATCGCGAGGATCTTCGCCGGGTTCACGGCCAGGTCCCTGCTCGGCGAGCACGCCAGCGCTACCTCGTCGAGCGCGGTGGCCACGGCGTCGGGCTCCGTCTCCGGGCCCAGGTCGAGACGGTCGAGGAACTCCAGCATCACCACGGCCATGGCGAGCTGGTCGCCGGTCGAGGTCGGCAGGACGGTGCAGTCACGGCCCACGGCGTGCCGGGCGACCAAGGAGTCCGGCGCGCAGGCGACGACGGTGCGACAGCCCCGTCGTACCGCCTCCGCCACGGCCGAGGCGGCACCGGTGTCGCTGCCGTCAGGAGCGAGTACGACGACCAGGTCGAGCGACCCCGCCCAGCCCGGCAGGCTCGGTCCCGGCCAGGCGACGAACGGCACCGGGCAGGAGGGCTCGAGCACGGCGCGCAGCAGGCGGGAGTCGGGTCCGGCGGCGACGATCGCGCGCGGCCGGCCCTCGTCCTCGTAGGCGGCGACGGCCTTGTCGATGGCCTCCGCGGCAGCACTGGCCTCACGACGCACCCGTGCTCCCGCCTCGGCGAGCGTCCGCAAGGTCTCGTCCGCGGAGTCCAGCGCGGTCTCGTCGTCGAGCCGCGAGTCATCGAAGAGCTGCGCCATGGTGGCTCCTAGGCTCCGGCGGTCTGGCCCGGGCGGCGGGCCTCGTCGACCAGCAGGACCGGGATGTCGTCGCGGACCGGGTAGGCCAGGCCGCAGGCGGTGCAGGTCAGCTCCGAGGCGGCCTCGTCGACGGCCAGGGCACCGTGGCAGTCGGGGCAGACGATGATCTCCAGCAGCGCGGGGTCGAGGTTCATACCTGCATTGTTCACGATCCGCTCCGGATCGTCGCCAGGACGCTGTCCCGGAGCTCTTCGAGGGCCGGCTGCTCGGCCGCCTCGGCGTTGAGCCGGAGCAGCGGTTCGGTGTTCGACGCGCGCACGTTGAACCACCAGTCGCGGTGGCTGACGGTGAGCCCGTCGAGGTGGTCGATGTCCACCCCGTCGCGGCCGACGTACTCCTTCTCGATGCGGTCCAGCACCGCCTGCTGGTCCTCGACGGTGGAGTTGATCTCGCCGGAGCTGTGGAAGCGTTCGTACTGGTCGAGCAGCTCGGACAGGGTTCCTGCGGACTCGGCGAGGGCGGCCAGCGCGTGCAGGGCCGCGAGCATCCCCGAGTCGGCGCGCCAGAAGTCGCGGAAGTAGAAGTGGCCGGAGTGCTCGCCGCCGAAGATCGCGTCGGTCTCGGCCATCGTGGCCTTGATGAAGGAGTGGCCGACGCGGGTGCGGACCGGCGTGCCGCCGAGCTCGGTGACGATCTCGGGCACGGCGCGCGACGTGATCAGGTTGTGGATGACCGTGGCGCCCGGCTCCTTCGCGAGCTCGCGCGCGGCGATCAGGGCGGTGAGGACCGAGGGGTTCACGATCTCGCCGCGCTCGTCGACGAGGAAGCAGCGGTCGGCGTCGCCGTCGAACGCCAGGCCGATGTCCGCACCGGTCTCGCGGACCTTGGCCTGGAGGTCGGCCATGTTGGCCGCCTCGATCGGGTTGGCCTCGTGGTGGGGGAACGTGCCGTCGAGCTCGTAGTACATCGGCACGACCTCGAGGTCGAGACGGTCCAGCACGGCGGGTGCGGTGTGCCCGGCCATGCCGTTGCCCGCGTCGACCACGACCTTCAGCCTCCGGCCGGTGATCGGGACGAGGGTGAGCAGGTGGGCCGCGTAGTCGGCGAGGACGTCGCGCTCGGTGATCGTCCCGGTGGTGGCCGACGTCGGCAGGTTCCCGGAGCCGACCAGGTCGCGGAGCTCGCCGAGCCCGGTGTCCATGCCGAGCGGCACGGCGTGGGCCCGGCACATCTTGATCCCGTTGTACTGAGCCGGGTTGTGGCTCGCGGTGAACATCGCGCCGGGGAGGCCCAGGCTTCCGGAGGCGAAGTAGAGCTGGTCGGTCGAGGCGAGCCCGATCAGGGTGACGTCCGCGCCGGCCGAGGCGGCGCCCTCGGCGAAGGCACGTGCCATCCCCGGGGAGGAGGGGCGCATGTCGTGCCCGACGACCGCTCCGGTCCGATCGGCTCCGGTCACGGCGACGAAGGCCGCCCCGACGGCGCGCGCGAGGTCCTCGTCGATCTGCTCGGGCACCAGGCCACGGACGTCGTAGGCCTTGAAGACGGAAGAGAGATTGGCCGGTTCCGTGGTGGCAGGCATGGCTCGACCCTACCGGCCGGAGAGGTCGGCGCCGGCGGCCGGATCGGGATGCCCGGACGCTCTCCGGAAGCCTGTCCGGCGTCCGGCGTCCGGCGTCCACTCATGGTCGCAATCGCACATGAGTACGCGAGGAGCACGGATCCGTGGCGTAGACGTGTCCGAACCGCGCCCATGTGCGATTGCGGTGGGTGGGCGGTGGAGTCAGTCCTCGAGGGTGGGGACGGAGCGGAGGTGGCCGCGGCGTCCGGCCTGGCTCTCGGGACGGTAGGGCGCTCCCGCCGGCGCGGCGACGGGCTCGGCCGTGGGAGTCGGACGGGCCGCCTCGCGGACTGCGTCGGCCAGGGCGAGCAGGTCGTCGGTCGAGGGGCCACCGGCCGACGGGTCCTGCGCGAGCCGCAGGATCTCCCACCCCCGGGGCGCGCTCAGCCGCTCGCTGTGCGCGTCGCACAGGTCGTAGGCGTGCGGCTCGGCGTAGGTCGCGAGCGGCCCCAGGACGGCGGTCTGGTCGGAGTAGACGTAGGTCAAGGTGGCCACTGCTGCCCGCCCGCAGGCGGTCTTCGAGCAACGGCGGGTGGGACTCACGAGGCAGACGGTACCTGCTCCACGGTAGTGCCACGACTAGGCTCGCGGTGTGACTTCACCAGGGCTTCCCGTCGGCCGCCGGACGAGCCGGCGCCGGGACCGCCGCGACCGCGGGATGCGCGGTCCCGCGGTGCTTCCCGGACCGCTCTCACCGCACGGCGTGCCGCGGACCCTGAGCCCACGTGAGGCCTTCGACTCGCTGGTCCTCGACGTCGTCCAGGAGCTCGAGGAACGCTGGCACGCGGAGCTCGGGCTGGTCGAGTTCGCGGTCGAGGAGACGCCGATGGTCCCCGACGACTGGGCCGCCGACACCGTCCCGTTGGCGACGCTGGTCCGGGGCACGAGTACGACGCCCACACGGCTGGTGCTGTTCCGGCGGCCGATCGAGCTGCGTGCCGAGACACGCGCCGACCTGTCGGCGATGGTCCTCACCGTGCTCGTCGAGCAGGTGTCGGAGCTGCTCGGGCGTGCGCCGGAGGAGATCGACCCGCGCTACGACCCGGGCGACGACTAGGGCGACGTCACTAGCGAGGTGCGGGAACCACGCCGGGCAGCTCGAGCCGCACCGGCAGCGCCACCAACGGCGACGTGGCGATCCCGGTCCTCGCCGCGTAGGTCGCAGCGCCGTACACGTTGCCGGTCAGCGGGGTGACCACGACGTACGCCGTGCCCCGGCTCGGCAGCCAGGTGGTCGTCGCGGCCGGATCGACCGTGACCTTCTCCTCACCGGTCGGCCTTCCGGTCCGCGAGTAGCCCGACACCCGCGCCGTGGCTCCACCGGCGCCCGCGCTCAGCTGGATGGTGGCCTTCGGGCCGGCGACGACCGGCGCGGCGGCTGGGTCGTCGAGCGGGATGACCGTGCCGGCGTACGACGCGTCCTGGCCCTGCACGGAGCGCACCGTGGCGACCACGGGGACCTGCGACGTGACGCGCACCGAGGTCGCCTCCTTGCCGGCGAACAGGGACGTGACGTCCACCGCGCGCACCGAGCCCGGCGGCACGCTGATCGTCTCGACGCCGGTGGGCACGAAGCTGCCGCGCGATCCGCTGACCTCCAGCTCGACGAGCGCCTCGAGCTCCGAGGGGTTGCCGACCAGCAGGGTGCGCTGCGATGCGGCGGCGGGTAGCCCGGCGAGCCGCAGCAGCCGGCGCGGCTCGTCCGAACCGGTCAGCCACTCGACGCCCGCGGGCGCACCGGGCTGGGCCGCGAACCGGTCGGAGACCGCCGCGGCCACCCGGCCCCGGGTCGCCTGCACGTGGACGACGACCTCGTCGTTCTGCGGAGCGATGTCGGCCAACGGGATGCGCTTGGTCTCCCCCGGCGCGACGATCACTCCGCGCGTGTCGAGCGTCTCGATCTCGCCGTCCGCGCCGAGGATGCGGACGTTGACGACGGCAGGTCCGGGGTCGGCGTTGGTCATGACGAGCTCGGAGAGGTGGTCGAGGCCGGCACCGGCCCCGGTGAACCACCAGCCGGCGCGCGGGGCGACACAGCCACCGACCGCGGCCGCCCGACCGACCTGGTCGGCGCGGAAGCCGAAGAGACCGGCAGCGCGCTCGCCGCGCGCGTCCAGGACCGCGGCGGGCGAGCTGGGCACTGTCTCCACCGAGCCACGGCGCAGCGACGACTCGGCGCCCGCAGCCGTCAGGCTGCCCTCGTCGCCGAGCGGTCCGGCCGGACCGTCCACGGGCGCGAGGCCGATCTCGGTGCGGCTGCGCTGCCTCGCCACGGACGTGTCGGGACAGACCAGAAGGGTGCGGTCCACGAGGGCGCCCGCCGTCGTCCCGGCCAGGTCGCCTGGCCCGGGGTTGCGGACGAGCAGGACGGCCACGGCCGCGAGCAGCACCAGCACCAGCGCGGCCAGCGCAGTGCTGTCGAGCTGGGGCCGACGCGACTCCGCGACCCGGCGCCCGCTGCGCTTGCCGGGGTTCATCGGGTCACCTTCCGGGTCGGCGCGGCCAGCACCGCGGCCACGACGATGGCCAGTCCCTGCAGGCCGAGCAGCCACGGCCGCAGCGACGACGGCTCGGCGACCAGCGACTCCTCCGTCGCGGGGACCTGGACCTGCCAGGCCCGGGCGCCGGGACTCGTCGCGCTGCCCGGGGTGACCCCACTCAACGTGTCGAGGTTGCCCGCCAGCCGGCCGTCGACCGGTGCGGGGGCGTAGATGAAGCCGATGCCGAAGGACGCCAACCGGTCCACGTCCTCGGGATCGGGAGCGGTCGCCAGGTCGCTGACCAGGTCGGTGAGCGGCTGCTGCTCCTCGGTCGTCGGCAGCACGCTCTCGTCGCCGGTGCGCAGGCCGGCACCGCGGACGAGCAGGTGGTCGAAGCCACGTGCCCGGTCACCGCGGAGCACCAGCACCCCACGCGTGGGATCGGCGGTCGCGGCGTCGGACATGTACGTCGGCACGGAGCTCGCCCAACCACGGTCGAGCGGCTCGTCGGAGCCCGCACCCACCCACCAGGCCAGACCGGCCACCGGGGTGAGCAGCGCGACCACGACGAGCGCGGCACCCACCGGCTGTCGCCAGCCGAAGGACTTGCCGGTGAGCCGGGACCGGACACCGGCTCCGGCAGTCGCGGCCGCGGAGATCGCGGCAGCCTGCGCCACCAGCAGCGGCAGGCCGAGCCAGACCGGCTGGGGCACGCCCGAGGCCGCCGGTGAGACGGCGACACCGCTGAGCACCGCGGTCACGACCAGCGCGAGGACGAGCACCATCCAGCTGCGCAGCACGAGCCGGCGTCGGTCGGGGCGGGCCAGCGCCCCCAGCCCGGCCAGGACCACGCCGAGCCCGAGCCACCACGGCGCTCCGGCGGACCCGGGGCGGCCGAAGACCACGTCGAGCCAGCTCAGCGGGTCGGCCAGCCGCGGCGCCGGCAGGCCGGCCTCGAAGAACCAGGCGGAGGGGCCCTGGTGCACCCACACCAGGAGGGTCCAGGGCAGCAGCAGGACCAGGGTCATCACGACCGGGGTCACGACGGGGAGCCAGGTCGGGGTGCGCGACCACGTCTCCTTGTCACCGACGCGGCCGGCGACCAGGACGACCACCGTGACCAGCACGGCCAGCACGAGGCCGAGGGGGACGAAGGCCACGAGCAGCGCCAGCCAGAGCGTCGTACGCCAGGCGGCACGCCAGCGCCGGTCCGCGGAGTGCCCCGGGGCGAGGAAGAGCGCGGCGTGGGCCAGCCACGGCAGGACCAGCGAGGCCGCGACCGTGCCGAGCCGGCCCTCCTGGACCGCGCCGGTCACCACCGGCAGCAGCCCGTAGGCCGCACCACCCCAGAGCGCGGCGGGATAGGAGCCGGTCGAGCGCAGCAGGAACCGGTAGCCGCCGAAGGCCGCCAGCGGGACCGCGAGCAGGAAGACCAGGTCGATGACCAGCCACGCCTTGGCGACCAGGAGGGTGCCGAAGGCGGCGAGCGGGAGGAGGTACGGCGCCGCCGGCGCGGCCGACCCGACGCCGAGGTGGTGGCCCGACTCGAGGTAGGTCCGCCACCAGTCGAGCGCGCTGCCCGGCGCCGGCAGCAGCGCGCCGCCCGCCAGCATCCCGGACCCGACGAGGCCGCGGGCGGCGACGAGGGCCGCGACGACCAGGAGCACCATGCCGCCCACGGCGGGGTTGGTGACGGCGCGCGCGACCAGGCCGTTGTCCTCGGGCAGGTTCTGCGCCTCGGCCGGGACCGGCCCGGTCTCGGTGGCGGCGAGGCGGGACCGCCGGGCCGCCGACATGTCCGTGGCCTGGTGGGCCACCGCGGTCGCGATGTCACCGACGAAGTCGAGGCCGTGCCGGTAGGGCAGCCACGGCGGCGCGAGCAGGTGCCGGACCTCTCGGTGCGACAGCTCGGCGGTGGCCCGCCGGCGGCGCCGGCCCGACCAGATCCGCAACGGGTGGCTGTAGACCCGCGCCAGCGCGGCCAGCTCGTCGAACGCCTCGCCCGGCGAACGCACGAGCAGGAAGCCCAGGGCACGGATCAAGCTGCCGAGCAGCAGCCGGACCGCCTGGAACGGGAGCCACGCCGCGGAGCCGTTGACCAGCAGGGTGTAGATCGCCGCCTGCCGCTCTGCCCGGCGGAAGTGCTTGCCGGTCAGCTCGGTGCGGCGCACGCCCCGGTGGGCCGCCTCCACGTGGAAGACCACGGCGTCGGGGACGGCGAGCGTGCGGTGGCCGGCGCGCGCGGCACGCCAGCCGAAGTCGATGTCGTTGCCGAACAGCGGCAGCCGCTGGTCGAAGCCGAGCGACTCGAGCAGCGAGCGGCGGACGAGCATCCCGGCGGTGTTCACCGCGAGGACCTCGTGGATGTCGTCGTGCTGGCCCTGGTCGTACTCCCCGCGCTCGAGGCCGGTCTCACGGCGACCGGTGCCGCTGATCGTGACGCCCACTTCGAGCAGGCGGCGCAAGGAGGGCCACTCGCGCAGCTTCGGACCCAGCACGTCGATCCCGGGGTTCGCCTCGGCGGCGGCCAGCAGGACCTCGAGGGCCTGCGGCGTCGGTGCGCTGTCGTCGTGGAGGAGCCAGACCCACTCGGAGCCGTCGGAGTCGGCGGCGCGCGGAAGGGCGGCGAGGCCCTTGGCGACCGCGGCGCCGTACGACGTCCGCGGCGGGGCGCTGTGCACGGCATCGGGACCGAGGCGCTCACCCAGCAGCTCGACGCTCGCGTCGGTGCTGCCGGTGTCGACCGCGACGACCCGATCCGGTCGCCGGCTCTGGCCCGAGACCCCGTCCAGGACGGCCGGAAGCCAACGTGCTCCGTCGTGGCTCACCAGGAGCGCCGTCACCGTTGCCTTCACGGCGCCCAACCCTAGTCACCTGCGGACGAGTCCGAAGAATCCGCCGGCCGTCAGGTTCGCCACATCCCCCGCTGGGACGTCCCCGCACGGATGCGGGGACGACGTCAGACTGCCTGCTTCTTCACCTTGCGACGCTCTCGCTCGGAGAGGCCGCCCCAGATGCCGAACCGCTCGTCGTTGGCGAGTGCGTACTCCAGGCACTCGTCACGCACGTCGCACGTCAGACACACTCGCTTGGCTTCTCTCGTCGAGCCGCCCTTCTCCGGGAAGAATGCCTCGGGGTCGGTCTGCGCGCACAGGGCGCGCTCCTGCCAACCGAACTCCTCGGCGCTTCCGTCGAGCACATACAGCTCTCGCACGGCCTTCGCCCTTTCGACCCGTGAGACCCCCGAGGGCCCCGCTCCCATACGCCGTCAAGAATGACGTCTGTCAGAACGACATCTCCGGCCCCCGAGGGGGTCGTGATGTCCTATTCCCTCACGTTAGTGCTGACTCGTTCGGAGTGTGACCAAAACGAAGAACACTGTGGGAATTACACGCCTGTCGTACACCTGAAGTCAAGCGGAAGTCTGCTATAGGTCCGCCCGTCCGACGAAGTTGGCCCGATCGGGCCATCCCGCTGAGACCCGCTAAGGAATCCCTGATGAGCTCCCCCGCACCAGTTCCCGCCCCCGGCCCCCCGGCCGTCCGCGTCACCGTGCTGTCCGGCGGCGTGGGTGGCGCCCGCTTCCTGCAGGGCCTGCTGCACCAGGTGCGGCAGTCGGGACGTGCCACCGAGGTGACCGTCGTGGCCAACACCGCCGACGACATCTGGCTGCACGGCCTCAAGGTCTGTCCCGACCTCGACACCGTGATGTACACCCTAGGCGGCGGCATCGACGCCGAGCGCGGGTGGGGTCGCACCGACGAGACCTGGCACGCCAAGGAGGAGCTCGCGGCGTACGGCGTCGAGCCGACCTGGTTCGGGCTCGGCGACCGGGACCTCGCCACCCACCTGGTCCGGACCCAGATGCTCGAGGCCGGCTACCCGCTCTCCGCCGTGACCGCCGCTCTCTGCAAGCGCTGGGAGCCGGGGGTGAACCTGCTGCCGATGAGCGACGACCGCGTCGAGACCCACGTCGTGATCGACGACGAGGCCGAGCCGTCCGGGCGCCGGGCGGTGCACTTCCAGGAGTACTGGGTGCGGCTGCACGCCGAGGTCCCGGCCCGGGCCGTCGTGCCGGTGGGCATCGACCAGGCAACCCCGGCACCCGGCGTCGTGGAGGCGATCACCGGGGCCGACCTCGTGCTGGTGCCGCCGTCCAACCCCGTGGTGTCCGTGGGCACCATCCTCGGCGTCGCGGGGATCCGGGAGGCGGTGCGCGCGACGGGAGCGCCGGTGGTCGGCCTGTCCCCCATCGTCGCCGGCGAACACGTGCGCGGCATGGCGGCGCAGATGCTCACCGCCATCGGCGTCGAGGTCAGCGCCGCCGGCGTGGCCGAGCACTACGGCGCACGCAGCACCGGCGGCGTGCTGGACGGCTGGCTGATCGACGAGGCCGACGCCGAGGCGGTGCCCAGGGTCGAGGCCGCCGGGATCGACTGCCGCGCGGTGCCGCTGATGATGACCGACCTCGACGCGACGGCAGCCATGGTGGAAGCGGCCTACGCACTGGCCGGTCTCGCGTGACCGCCGGGATCACCGTCCGTCCCGTCGACGGCATCGGCGAGGTCGCGCCCGGCGACGACCTCGCCGAGCTCGTCGTCGCCGCGACCCAGGTGGACCGGCTCGAGCCCGGCGACATCGTCGTGGTCACGAGCAAGGTGGTCAGCAAGAACGAGGGGCGCGCGGTCGCGGCCGACAAGCCGGACGTGCTCGCCGGCGAGACCGACCGCGTGCTGGCCCGCCGCGGTGCGACGTCGATCGTGCGCACCCACCACGGGCTGGTGCTCGCCGGTGCGGGCATCGACGCCTCCAACATCGAGGCCGGCACCGTGCTGCTGCTCCCCGAGGACCCGGACGCGTCGGCCCGCCGGCTGCGCGAGCGGCTCGGCGAGCTGACCGGCTGCAACGTCGCCGTCGTCGTCACCGACACCGCGGGCCGGGCCTGGCGCAACGGCCAGACCGACCTGGCCGTCGGCGCGGCCGGGATCGAGGTGCTGCACGACTACGCCGGGAGGGTCGACGACTACGGCAACGAGCTCGCCGTGACCGCCCCGGCGGTGGCCGACGAGATCGCCGGCGCGGGCGACCTGGTGAAGGCCAAGCTGGCAAGGCGTCCGGTGGCGGTGCTCCGCGGTCTCGGGGACCTCGTGCTCCCCGTCGGCGAGCACGGCCCGGGCGCCGCGGCGCTGATCCGTGACGAGGCCCTGGACATGTTCGGCCTCGGTGCCCGGGAGGCCGTGCTCGCGGCGCTGGTCGAAGACCCGGACACCCGTCGTGGCTTCGGGAAGCCGGCGCCGGCCGAGGAGGCTGCCGGCCTGCTGGGGCCGGTCGTCGGTGCCGCCGTGCGCGTCGAGGACGAGGCGCTCGTCGTACCGCTGCCCGACCTCGAACCGCGCGCGCTCGGCCGGTGGGAGGCACGCGTGGCCGCGGCGGCGTACGCCCTCGGCTGGTCGGCCGAGGACCCGAATGCCGACGTGTTCGTCAGGTTCCGTCCCACGACTCCGTAGACTCCTCCTGACCGCCCGCCCCTGCGCGCGTCCCAGCACCGCGTCCCCGACACCGGAGAACGAATCACCCATGGCCAAGCCCAAGGACAAGGACCGCCGCGCCGTCGTCGAGCAGATGCGGCGCGAGCAGCAGCGCTCGGAGAAGCGCCGCACCCGCCTGATCATCGCGGCCTGCGCGGTCGTCGCGCTCGCGATCATCGCGGTCCCCGCCTGGCAGGTGTTCCAGCAGGAGCAGGCCGCCGCGGGCGACCTTGCGACGCTGGGGGTCGCCGCCGACGAGGCGGGCTGCCAGGACATCGAGACCAAGTCCGCCGAGGGCAGCAACGACCACCGCACCGAGGGTGAGGTGATCGCCTACCCGGAGGCGCCGCCGGCCTTCGGCCCGCACTACCCGCAGCCCGCGAGCTTCGGCCGCAAGTTCTACACGGCCGACGACCGGCCGAGCGTCTCCTACCTGGTCCACAACCTCGAGCACGGCTACAACGTCCTCTGGTACGACGAGACCATCGCCGACAACCCCGACGACCTGGCCGCCGTCAAGGCGATCGCCACGAAGTTCGAGGGCGACCAGCTCGCCGACAAGTTCATCGCCGCCCCCTGGACCGAGGAGGACGGCAAGGCGTTCCCGGACGGCACCCACGTCGCGCTCACGCACTGGTCGATGGGCGACGACCCGGAGGGCAAGAAGCAGCTCGGCGTCTGGCAGTACTGCGCCGCCCCGAGCGGCGAGGTCGTCAGCGACTTCGTGAAGGACTACCCCTACAGCGACTCACCCGAGCCGGGGGCGATGTGACCCTGGGGCGCGATGCGTGAGCTGCTCGCGCTCCTGCTGATCGGGTTCGCGTCCGCGCTGGTCCCGCTCATCAACATCGAGGCCTACCTGTCGGTCCGCGCTGCGGTCGCCACCGTCGAGGGCGTCTGGATCCTCTCGCTGGTCGCGGCCGTCGGGCAGATGATCGGCAAGATCGTCTGGTACTACCTCGGCGCCAGCGCGCTCAACTGGGGCTGGGTGCGCCGCAAGGTCGAGAAGCCCAAGGCGGCCGCCCGGCTCGAGACCTGGCGGGCGCGCACGCACGAGCGGCCGGTGCTCACGGGCGGGCTGATCTTCGTCTCGGCGTTCACGGGCTTCCCACCGTTCGCGATCCTGTCGGTGCTCGCCGGGCAGCTGCGGATGAGCCTGACGCTCTTCCTGGTGCTCGGCCTGCTGGGGCGCTGGCTGCGCTTCGCGGCCGTCCTGGGCGGCGCGGCCCGGCTCAGCGACCTGATGAGCTGACCGGCGCGTCCACGTCGCAGTCGATGCGCGTCCCCGGCTCGAGCGGGCCCGCGGCCCGGGCGCCGTCACCGAGCGTGACGTCGCGCAGGTGCACTCCGGCCGCGACCGAGGCGCGCGGACCGATCACGCAGTCGACCAGCTCGGCACCGTCACCCACGAAGGCGTCGGCCATCAGCACGGACCCGCGTACGACGGCGCCGTCGCCGACCCTGGCCCCGCGGGCAACCGTGGACCCGTCGGTGACCGTCGCGGTCGTCGCCACCTCGGCCCCGGGCTCGACCCAGGCCTCCCCCGGCACGTGGCCGGCCGCCGGGCTGCTGGCCACGCCGAGCACGAGGTCACGCGACGCCGCGACCAGGGCAGCCGGCGTACCGACGTCGCGCCAGTAGGCGTTCTCGACGTAGCCGACGACCACCGCGTCGTCGGCGACCAGGCCGGGGAACGTCTCCCGCTCCACCGAGACCACCCGCCCGGCGGGGATGGCGTCGACGACCCGGCGCCGGAAGACGTAGCAGCCGGCGTTGACCTGGCGCGTCACCGGGTTGTCCGACTTCTCGACGAACGCGGTCACGCGGCCGGACGCGTCGGTCGGCACGCAGCCGAACGGCCGCGCGTCCTCGACCTCGACGAGGTGCAGCGAGACGTCGACGGTCCGCCCGTCGCGCGCGGTCTCGAAGTCGGCGAGCTGGGCGCCGAGGTCGTGCCCGGACAGCACGTCGCCGTTCAGGATCACCACGGCACCCTCCGGGTCCGGCCCGAGCGCGTCGGCGACGTTGCGGATCGCGCCTCCGGTGCCGAGCGGCTCACTCTCCTGGACGTAGCTCAGCCGCACGCCCCACCGGCTGCCGTCACCGAGCACGGGCTCGAAGAGGTCGGCACGGTACGACGTCGCGAGCACCACGTGGTCCACGCCGGCCGCGGCGAGGCGGCTGATCTGGTGCTCGAGGAAGGGGACCCCGCCGACCTCGAGGAGGTGCTTCGGCCGGTGCGTGGTCAACGGCAGCAGGCGCGTGCCGAAGCCGCCGGCGACGATGACGGCCTCGAGCTGACGGTGTGATCCCGGAGTTGCCATGGCCCGAATCCTGCCATTCCGTACAGTGCCGCCATGACCACCCCCGCAGTCCCCTCGACCTTCTCCGCGCTCCTGGCCGGACAGCTCCGCTCGGACCCCGCCCGCCCGCTGGTCACGTTCTACGACGACGCGACCGGAGAGCGCGTCGAGCTCTCGGTGACCACCTACGCCAACTGGGTGGCCAAGACCGCCGGCCTGGTCCAGGACGAGCTGGACGTCGAGCGCGGCGGGCTCGTGCTGGTGGACCTGCCCACGCACTGGCTCGGTGCCGTCTGGCTGGGCGCCGCCTGGTCCCTGGGGCTGCGCATGACCGACGACCGGGACCTGCTCGACGAGGCCGACCTGGTGGTGTGCGGGCCGGACGCGGTGGACGAGCTCGCCGACGTGGCCGCGCGCGTGCCGGTCGTCGCACTGTCGCTGCGACCGCTGGGGGCGCGGTTCGACACCGCGCTCCCGCCCGGCGTGGTGGACTACGGCGCGGTCGTGCTCGGGCAGCCCGACGCGTTCAGCCCCTTCGACCCGCCGGAGGGTGACGACGTCGCCTGGGTGGACGCGGCCGGGGACCAGATCCAGGCTGCGCTGAACACACGGGCCTCGGGGGACGACCTCGTGGCCGGAGGTGGCCGTCTGCTCACCGACGTCAACCCCTGCAGCCGCGCCGGGCTCGGCACCCTGCTCGCGCCGCTCGCGCACGGCGGCGGCACGGTGTGGGTGCGGCACCCCGACGAGGCCGGCTGGTCCCGGCGGTACGACGCCGAGCGCGCGACCGCCGAGCTCAGGGCCTAGCCCGCCAGGTCGTACTTGCCGAACCCGTCGGCCACGAAGCGACGCTGTCCGAAGCCGGACGGCGCGCCGGGCAGCAGCCACAGCCGGCCGTTGGTCTTCTGGCGGGCCAGCACGTCGGCACGACCGTCGCCGTCGACGTCGCCGGCACCGATCATCCAGTCGTACTTGTTCGCCTCCGAGCCGACCTGCTTGGAGCCGGTCAGGCCGCCCGGACCGTTGCCGGCGTACACCAGCAGCGAGCCGTCAGACTTCCGCACCAGGCTGTCGGGAGCCCCGTCGCCGTTCCAGAGACCCACGCCGACCTGCCCGGTCGAGCTGATCCCGGTGTGCGCGACGTAGCTGCTCCGGAAGCCGGTGCCGCCGTTGCCCGGGTAGATCCGCATCGCGCCGCCGGACGGCTGGCCCATCACGTCGGGGTAGCCGTCACCGGTGATGTCGCCGACCGCGGCGATGAGGGAGACCGATCCCCAGCCCTTGGAGGCGACCACCGGTGCGGCGAAGCCGCCCTTGCCGTCCCCGGCACGCAGCAGCATCGACCCGGTCGACGCCTGGCGGGTCAGCACGTCACCGCGACCGTCGCCGTTCCAGTCCCCCACGTTGAGGACGAGGTTGGTGTCGCCGAAGCCGACGCCGGTGGGCTCGATGCCGTCGATGCTGCGCCCGCCCTTGTTGGCGAAGACCACCAGGCGCCCGTCGGGCATCCGGCCGACGAGGTCGTTCGACGTGGAGCCGGCCACCTTGCCCCCGTTGGCGAGGTAGTTGACCTTCTCGAAGGTCGGGAAGGGGCCGAAGCGCGTGCCCAGGCCACCCTTGCCGTCGCCGGGGTAGACGTAGGCCAGCTTCGTCTTGGCGACCCGGGCGACCAGGTCGGGAGCGCCGTCGTTGGTCACGTCGCCCATGCCGGCGATCAGGTCGTAGCCACCCCACGTGCGCGGCAGCGCGACCGGGGTGCCCAGCGAGGCCCGGCCCGCGCCCGGGACGAGGAGCAGCGAGTCACCCTTGCGGACCACCAGGTCGGCCTTGCCGTCACCGTTGAAGTCGCCGGCACCCAGGGTGGCCGAGTAGCTGCTCCAGTCGGGGCCGATCAGGATCGCCTTGCCGAAACCGCCTGCGCCGTTGCCCGGGAAGAGCTTGAGCTTCATGGTGTCCGCGCGGCGGCCGACCACGTCGTTCTTGCCGTCCCCGTTGAGGTCACCCACTGCGACGAGCTGATCGAGGTTCTGGAACTTCGTGAGCGTGCGCACCGCGGCCCGGAAGTGACCGGCACCGTCGCCGGGGTGGACGCCGGTCGCCTTGGTCGTCGCCGACCGGGCCAGCATGTCGGGGATGCCGTCGCCGGTGACGTCGTGCGTCGCCGCGAGCAGGTCCATCCCGGACCAGCCGGTGACTGCCGCAGTGGCGCCCGCGAAGCCGACCTGGCCGCCGGTGCGGACGGTGAAGGCCTTGTTGGTGGCCTTGTCGCGCACCACCAGGTCGGGCCACCTGCTGCCTGCGAGGTCGGTGTCCTTGGCGCGGCTCGTGAACGGCCGTTGCGCGGCGGCGGCGAGCTGCCGGATGGTGCCGATCTTCGCGTAGAGGTTCTTGCCCGGGCAGGCGGTCTGCCCGACGTCGCGGTGGCCGTTGATCGCCGGCATCCACTTGTCGTGCACCCACAGCTTCTTCGACCCGGCGTCGATGCCGTGCAGGCTCAGCTTCCAGGCGAAGAGCCGGCCGTAGGCCTGGACCATCGCGTCGCCGGGCTGGGCGGTCTCGAAGTTGCCGATCGCCGACATGGCGAAGGCGTCGTCGTTGTAGCCGAGGGTGTGCGCGCCCACGACGGGGCGGTCGACGCCGCCGTACCGGCCCTCCCAGATCCGGCCGAACCGGTCGACGAGGAAGTTGTAGCCGACGTCGCTCCAGCCGCGGGACTGGGTGTGGTAGGCGTAGATGCCGCGCAGGATCGAGGGCACCTGCTCCTTGGTGTAGCCGTTGGCGTTCACCGTGTGGTGCACGAAGCCGGCGTGCACCTCGAAGTAGCGCAGCGAGCCCTTGTCGCGCATCCGCTCGTCCGCACCCCACTGGGCACGGGAGAAGATCTTCGGTCGCGGCGTCACGTCCGCGGGAGTGCCGACGAGCTCGGCGCCCTCGTCGACCGGCTCCTCGGGGACGACCGGGTCCGCGGGCTCGGTCGGCTCGATCGGGTCGGTGCCGTCGGTCGTCGTGTTCGCGGAGGCCAGGCGGGCGGTGTCGATGGCCGGCTGCTGCCGGGCCACGGCGGTGGTCTCGCCGGGGTCGACGATGGACAGACTCATGTCGTCGGGGAGCGTCGCTCCGTCGCTGGTCACGGCCTTCACCTGGACGTCGTCGACGTCGCCGACGACGAGGGCGTCGGTGCCGTTGCGCGAGTGCTCGGCCTCCTCGCTGCCCGGGTCGGGTCCGTGGTCCGCGTCGTACGGCAGGTCCTGCCACTCCGACCACACCCCGTCGTCGAGGCTGCGCACCGAGACGGTGATCTCGTCGTCCTCGATCCGGTCCGCCGCGTCCCAGGTGACCCCGACGGTGGCGTAGCCGCGCACTCGCGCGGGCTGGGTGAGCGCGGCGTCAGGAGTCCGGCCGACTCGCTGCGCGGAGGCGTTCTTGGTGGCACCCTGGAAGGCGAGGCCGTGCGCGTCGGTGATCGGCACCTCGGTGACGATCGGCTCGACCGGTTCGGAGGCGACCAGCGACCCCGTGGACGCCGCACCCGGACCGCCCGCCCCGCTGCCCGACCGGGCGGCGGACGGCGGCGCGACGATGTCGAGATCGACGATCCCGACTGCCGGAGCCGCGGCCGCGACGACGACGGCGCACGCCAGCGCCTGCTGACACAGCAGGACGAATCGGCTGCGGTTCTGGCTCATTCGGCGTCACTCCAGCGGCTCTGCGGATCACAGGAGTACCAAATGTCACACCAGTAACAGGGGCGCGCAATAGGAACGGTTTAACTACAAAGTTGTAATTCGTTTCGCCTTGTTTTGAGCCAGATAACGGCCCGATAACGCCGCGCTGCTAGACGTCGGCTCCGAGCTCGTCGTCGTCCTGCTCCTCCGAGTTCACGTCGTCCTCGACGTCGTCGTAGTGCAGGTAACGGATGCCCTCGTCGGTGGGTCCGTCGAAGCCGAGCACGCCCTTCTCCAGCACCAGCACCCGGTCGCACATCTTGCGCACCGACGCGGGCGCGTGGCTGACGTAGAACAGCGTGCGACCGTCGTCCTTGATCTCCTGCATGCGCTGCATGCACTTCTTCTTGAACGGCCGGTCCCCCACGGCGAGAACCTCGTCGACCAGGAAGATGTCGGAGTCGGTGTGCACGGCGACCGCGAAGCCGAGGCGCGCGAACATCCCGGAGGAGTAGTGCCCGACGGGGGTGTCGAGGAACTTGCCGATGTCGGCGAACTCGACGATGTCGTCGAACTTCCGGTTGGTCTCCTTCTCGGTCATCCCGAGGATCGCCGCGTTGAGGAAGACGTTCTCGCGGCCGGTGAGCTGGGGGTGGAAGCCGGCGCCGGTGGCGATCAGGCCGGCGATGCGGCCGCGGGTGAGCACCTTGCCGGAGTCGGGGCGCATCACGCCGTTGATCAGCTTGAGCAGCGTGCTCTTCCCCGAGCCGTTGAGGCCCATCAGCCCGATGGACTCGCCCTGCTCGACGGTGAACGACACGTCGTTGACCGCGAGGAACCGGTCGCTGAGGTCCTGGCCGCGCAGCTTGGCGATGGACATCTGCTTCAGGGTGCGGTGGTAGCGCATGGTGAAGCGTTTGGTCACGTGGTCGACCACGATCGACTGGGACATCAGAGGCGCTCCGGGAACTTGTTCTCGAGGCGGGTGAAGACCAGCTGGGCGAAGCCGAGGAACACCACGCAGATCGCGAGCTGGATGAGGCCGCGCTCGAAGAGATGGTCGGGCATGTGCTCCTGAGCGGTCTTCGCCGGGTCCGTGGTCACCGTGGTCCAGAAGCAGCGCTGCATCAGCAGCACGGCCTCGGCGATCGGGTTGGCGAGGTAGATGTTCACGAACGCCTCGCCGAACCGCTCGTCGACCTTGGTGAACGGGTAGAGCATCGGCACGCCGAAGTGGATGAACGCCGTCAACGTCTGCACCACGTTGGAGAAGTCCCGGAAGAACACGTTGGCGGCGCTGAACAGCAGTGCCAACGCGGTGCCGAGCACGGTGATCAGCGCGAGGCCGAGCAGGCCGGCTGCGAAGCCGACGGCGTCCGGCTGCCACCCGATGACCACGGCGGCAACCGTGAGGATCACCATCTGCGGGATGGTGTGGTAGGCCGACACGATCATCGAGGCGACCGGGAACATCTCCCGCGGCATCGCCATCTTCTTCACGATCGCGCGGTTGCGGACGATGGATCGGGTGCCCGCCGAGAACGTCTCCACGAAGTAGTGGACGGCGACCATGCCCGCGAACAGGTGGATGCCGAAGTACTCGATGCCCCGGTCCAGCTCCAGGATCATCCCGACGACGAAGTAGTACATCAGGAATCGGACCAGCGGCTGCACGTAGGACCAGAGCAGGCCCAGGAACGAGCCCTGGTAGCGGGCGGACAGCTCGCGCTTGACCAGCAGCTTGAGCACGTAACGACGTCGGAAGACGTCGAGCAGCCCGCCGGTGCTGAACGGCGGCGCCAGCGGCGCGTCCGGCACGGAGGCCGGATCGACGGTGCGTGACGTCATCGGGTCTCGCGGTCGGCGACGGAAGCCTCGAAGGTCTTGCTCCACTGCTCGGCCGAGGTGATCTCGCCCAGCGCCTCGCGGTAGGTCTGGGCCAGCTGCGGCCACTCGCGGTAGAGGCGCTGGTGGATCTCCACGGTGCGCTTGAGCAGGTCGCGGAACTCCTGCGGGTCACGGTGGTACCACGCGGTCGAGGTGCCGTCGGGGCTCGAGACCACGACGGAGTCGAACTGCGTGATCATCCACCACTTGGCGTCCATGGCGGCCAGGCGCGCCTCGGGGTGGTCACTGGCCAGGTTGCGCTTGGGGCGGAACTGGCGCACGGCGCTGGTGCCGGCCGAGAGCAGCTGGCCGACCTTGCCCTTGGGCTGCGTCGGGTCCGCACCGCGCTTGGGCGGCTTCTCCCGGCGCACGGCCGGGAAGGCGTCCGGGTCGGCCTCGAGCTTGGCGTCGGGGTACTGGCCACGCAGGGCGCGCACCTCGGGCAGCTTGGTCAGCAGGTCCGTGTGCAGCTGCATCGGCCCGGCCAGGACGTCCTCCAGGGCGCGGTGCCGCAGCTCCGCGGTGGAGTACTGCAGCGCGAAGAGGTGCTTGACCTGGTGGTTGAAGCTCTCCCGGACCACGCGGCCGCCACGGTCGTAGGGCGAGTGCAGCAGCGCCGCGATGGTGCGGTTGCGCTGGTGGAAGTAGGCCTGCCAGTCGAGCGCGTCGTTCTTGTCGGTCCACGGCACGTGCCACACCGCCGCCCCCGGCAAGGTGACGGTCGGGATCCCGTGCTCACGCGCGCGGACGCCGTACTCGGAGTCGTCCCACTTGATGAACAGCGGCAACGACAGCCCGATCCTGCGCACGACCTCCGTGGGGATCAGGCACATGAACCAGCCGTTGAAGTCGACGTCGATACGCCGGTGCAGCCAGCGCGAGCTGCGCAGGTTGCGGGCCGCGAAGTCCCAGTCGTTCTCGACGGTCTTCGGCGACTCCCACCAGAAGCGCCACTGGTTGATGACCTCGCCGAAGCTGTGCAGACGGGCCTTGGAGTAGAGGCTGAACATGTGGCCGCCGACGATCGTCGGGCGGCGGGCGAGGTCGCCGAACGTTGCTGCGCGCAGGATGCTCTCGGGCTCGCAGACGATGTCGTCGTCGAGGAAGAGGACGTACGTCGACCGGTCCGACTGGAGCGTCTCGTACTGCGCGCGGGCGAAGCCGCCCGAGCCGCCGATGTTGCCCTGCTCGATGACCCGGAGCTTGGCCCCGAGCGCCTTCTCCGCCGCGGGGAACTCGGCGTCGTCGACGACCTTCTGGGTGCCCTGCTCGATGACGAGGACCTCGTCGAGGATCGACTGCACGTCCGCGTCCTGGCCGATCTGCTGGAGCAGACGGGCGCAGAAGTCGGGGCGGTTCATCGTGGTGATGCCGACCGTGACGGTGCCTGGCGTCGCCTTCTCCGCGGGGACCTCGGCCACCCAGGTGGCCTCCTCGAGCACGACGTCCTCGGTGCCGGCGACCAGGTCGAACCAGTACCAACCACCGTCCGCGAACGGCTGGAGCGTGAGCTCGAACGCGAACTCGCCGCGCCCGTGGGCGTCGACGGTGCGCGACTCCACCCGCTGCGAGCGACCGTCGGGCATGGAGCGGTAGACGATCACCGAGGCATGCGGACCGGTCACGCGGACGTTGAGCGTCACCGAGGTGACGACCGTCCACATCCGCCAGTAGCTCGCCGGGAAGGCGTTGAAGTAGGTGCCGAAGCTGACCCGCTCACCCTCGGTGACGCTGAGCCGGTGCCGGCCGAGGATGGCCTGCGGCTCGAGGTGCTCGTCGGCGCCGGTGCCCACGCGGGACAGCGTCTTCGCGAGCTCACGGGTGGTGCCGTGCAGCGTGTTGGTGGCAAGGTCGAGCTGCGCCTTGTCACGGTCGACGTAGAGCGGCAGGACGTCCATGTCCCGGTCGGAAGGGAGCACGACGCGCTGCAGGACGCGTCGTACCGTCTGGTCCGCGGGCTTTGCTGTCTTCGCGCTCACTCGTCCACGCCTCCGCTCTCCAGGGCCGCACCAGTCTCGAAGTGGGGCTTCAGCTTGTTCTCGAACATGCTCAGCGCCGATCCGATCGCCATGTGCATGTCGAGGTACTTGTAGGTGCCGAGGCGGCCGCCGAAGAGGACCATCGGCTCCCTCTTGGCGAGCTCGCGGTACTTCAGCAGCTTCTCGCGGTCCTCGGCGGTGTTGATCGGGTAGTAGGGCTCGTCGCCCTCCTCCGCGAACCGGGAGTACTCGTGCACGATCACCGACTTGCCGGGCAGATAGGTCCGCTCGGGGTGGAAGTGCTTGAACTCGTGGATCCGGGTGTAGGGCACTTCCTGGTCGTTGTAGTTCATCACCGAGGTGCCCTGGAAGTCGTCGACCTCGACGACCTCCTTCTCCAGGTCCACCGTGCGCCACGAGAGCTTGCCCTCGGAGTTGCCGAAGTACTCGTCGACCGGGCCGGTGTAGACGATCGGCACCTGGCCCTTGAACTCGTCGGCCACGTCGAAGAAGTCGGTGTCGAGGCGGACCTCGATGTTGGGGTGGTCCGCCATCCGCTCCAGCCAGGCGGTGTAGCCGTCGACCGGGAGACCTTCGTACGTGTCGTTGAAGTAGCGGTTCTCGAAGTTGTAGCGGACCGGGAGCCTCGTGATGATGTCCGGGCTCAGCTCCTTGGGGTCGGTCTGCCACTGCTTGGCGGTGTAGCCCTTCACGAATGCCTCGTAGAGCGGCCGGCCGATCAGCGAGATCGCCTTCTCCTCGAGGTTCGACGCCTCGGAGGTCTCGATCTCCGAGGCCTGCTCGGCGATCAGCGCCCGGGCCTCGTCGGGGGTGTGCGACTTGCCGAAGAACTGGTTGATCAGGCCCAGGTTCATCGGGAACGAGTAGACCTGGCCCTGGTACTTCGCGAAGACGCGGTGCTGGTACGACGTGAAGTCGGTGAACCGGTTGACGTACTCCCACACCTTCTCGTTGGACGTGTGGAACAGGTGCGCGCCGTAGACGTGCACCTCGATGCCGGTCTCCTCATCGGGCTCGCTGTAGGCGTTGCCGCCGAGGTGGTGGCGCCGCTCGAGGACGAGCACCTTCAGCCCGAGCTCGTTGGCACAGCGTTCGGCGATCGTCAGCCCGAAGAACCCGGATCCGACGACTACGAGGTCAGCGTTCAACACACAACTCCTGGAATGGGTGGCAAGACAGTCTATCGGCCGGGCTGATCGGTCCGGCCGCCCCCACGGTTGGCGATCAACGCCCGGTAGGCGGTGCGTCGCAGGCTTTCCGGCACCAGCCGGTAGCCCCCTCGGACGGCCACGTTGCGGGCGTACTGGCCGCGGGTGGTGATGCCGAGGTCGCGGAACCGTCGCTGGAGGGCGAGCTCGGAGCGCAGCAGCTGCCGCCCGCCCCGTCGCGCGTAGGCACCCGCCCCGACCCGGTAGCAGACCAGCGGCTCGGCGAGGTTGGCCGGGCGGGCGCCGCCCTCGACCATCCGCGTGAACAACAGGTAGTCCTCCATCAGCGCCATGTCGCTGTAGCCTCCGGCCGCCTGGACCGCCGAGCGCCGGTAGACGACGGTCGGGTGGTTGAACGGGTCACGGAAGCGGATCACGCGGCGGATCTCGTCGGGGTCGGTGGGAGGGGTACGACGACCCACGATCTCGTCGACGTCAGCGCCGAACTCGAGCAGGCCCGAGCCGACGATGTCCGCGCCCGCCTCGACCACCGGCAGCTGGCGCTCGAAACGATCCGGGACGCTGATGTCGTCGGCGTCCATCCGGGCCACGATCTCGTGGGCGCAGGCGTCCAGGCCCCGGTCGAGCGCGGGCCCGAGGCCGACGTTGGCGTCCATCACGACGTGCTTGACCGGCACCCGGCTCGTGCCGGCGAGGTCGGCGATGGTGTCCGCGAGCTCCGGCGGAACCGGGCCGTCCTGGACGAGCACGACCTCCGCGGGCGGCCGGGTCTGATCGTGCACGGTGGACTCGAAGGCCTCGCGGAGGAAGCCCGGGTCGTCACCGGCGTAGGTCGAGATGAGCAGGCTGAACGGCTGGCCGGGCGGCAGAACCTCACCGGCGGATCCCGACGGCTCCGGGGTCCAGCCCGCGGGCGCCAGGACACGTGCGTTGTCCCGCGGCCCGGTCCGGAGGCCGACGGCCAGCCCCTTGCGCAGGCCACGGCCCAGGGTGGCGCGGTCCGGCGACGCCCGGAACGTCCGGGCCCACCGGCGGAGCGTGGAGGCGCCGTACACCGCCTTCTCCGACGGGGTGAGGCTGTGACTGCGGGTGAACATCCAGACCTTGTTGCGGACCTCGAAGAAGAACCGCTCCCCCGGGTCGGCGTCGGTGGAGCCGAACACCTTGGTCTTGTGCACGACCACGCTGTCGGGGCAGTAAAGGCCGACGTTGCCGCGGATCAGCCGGGTGGAGTACTCGAAGTCGTCGTTCCACAAGAAGTAGTCCGCGACGGGCAGGCCGCGCTCGCGGACCGCTTTCGCGTCGCACATGATCGACACGAACGAGGCGGACCTGATCGGGACGCAGCCCACCTCCTCCGCGGTGTCGATCTCGCGACGCGACGCACCGGGCTTGCGGCGCGGGGTGTTCATCGGGTGGTCGCGGCCGTCGGTCCACACCACGCGGCTGGCCAGCACGGCCGGCCGGTGGTCGGAGTACTCCGACCAGGCCCGCACCAGCCCCTCGGCCGCCGTCGGGGTGGGCACGGTGTCGTCGTCGAGGAGCCAGACCAGGTCGGGGTCGTGGGTGAGCGCCCGCTCGATGCCGACCGCGAAGCCACCGGCTCCCCCGGTGTTGCCGGTGAGGTGCACCACGTCGAGGTCGGCGTACTGCTCGTCGAGCAGCTCGGCCGTCCCGTCCGTCGACGCGTTGTCGACGACGACGACCTCGCTCAGCCGGTGCGACTGCGCGGCAAGGGCGCCGAGAGACTCCTGGAGGAGGTCACGTCGGTTCCACGTCACCACGACGGCGACCACCCGGGCATTCACCCGAGGGACCATACCCACACGTCGGCGACGGAGAACCGTGACCTAGACCGCACCCTCAGCAGGCCGAGGAGAGGTCGTTCGCCGCATTGGCCTTGTAGCCCTCGGAGAAGCTGCCGATGGAGCCGCCGACGGTCGTGTCCTTCGCCTTCGAGAAGCCGTCCTTCTTCGGCGCCGCAGCGGACCCGTCGTCCTTGCCCTCGGACTTCGCGATCGCCTTCTCGACCATCGCGTGGATCTTCTCGATGTCCGGGGCGCCGGTGTTGATCGCGGGCGGGACGAAGGAGACCGTGCTGACCGGCTTCGACCGGGCCTTCATCGCCAGCTCGGCGAAGCGGCCGAGCTCGGATGCCGGCAGGTCGGTGGTGATCAGCTCGGTGCTCGCGGAGGCGATCTTCTCGAACTTGGTGATCACGGTCCGCGGGGAGAGCTGCTGGAGCATCGCGTTCATCACGCACTTCTGCCGCGCCATCCGCGAGTAGTCGTCTGCGCTGTGGCGCGAGCGGGCGAACCACAGCGTCTCGAAACCGTTGAGACGCTGGACTCCGGGCTCGATGTAGCCGGTGACGGGACCGCCGCCACCACCGATCGGGATCCGGTCGCGGACGTTGAGCTTGAGACCGCCGACGGCCTGCACCAGGCTGCGGAAACCCTGCAGGTTGACCATCGCGTGGTAGTTGATCTTCAGCCCGGTGATGCCCTCGACGCCCTCGATCGTGGCCTCGACACCGGGGTTGTCGACGCCCTTGAAGAGCGCCTTGTTGTCGGCCGCGAAGGTGGCGAGGCTGTTGAGCTCGGCGTCGTAGCCGTCGGGGAACTGCTCGGCCATCACCGAGTCCTCGGCGAACGGGAAGTTCGTCATGTTGCGCGGCAGCCCGAAGAGGATGGCCCGACCGGTCTCCTGGTCGATGCTCGCCACGGAGATGCTGTCGGGGCGGAGCCCCCAGCGGTCGACGCCCGAGTCACCGCCCAGCAGCAGCACGTTGTAGCGGCCGTGGGTGGCCTCGGTGGCCTGCCCGTCGCCGAACATCGTCGCGATGAAGGTCCGCTGCACCGCCACCATGTGCGAGGCGAAGAGCAGCGAGCCCGCGACGGAGAAGGCCAGCACGCTGTTGAGCCCGACCACCGCGAGCCGCTGCTTCTGCAGCAGCTCGAGCGGCTGGCCGAGACGCCAGGCGTCGAAGAACAGCAGTGCCCAGCCGACCGCGATCCCGCAGAGCAGGAGGCGGAGCACCCCGAGCATGAACGTGTTGCTGGCCAGGAAGTAGATGAACCCGTGCCAGACGAGGCCGAGCAGCACGACGAAGACGAGCGTGCCGAGCAGGGCGAGGGCGGTGCGCAGGGCGATCCGGCCGACCTTGCGGTTGCCCGCGACGAGCTGTGCCGAGCCCGGCAGCACCAGGGTCATCAGGAGCAGCGTGACGGCGCGGCGGAACCGGACGCGGGCGGCGTCGTGGTCGCCGAAGCGCGGCGCGTGTGGCTGCGGGGGCATGTGCTGGCCTTTCGGGACGGCGGCCGTCGAACGCCCCAGTATCACCAGTCACACCCGTCACAGCGGGCGAGGCGCGCCGTGGCGGGGGTCAGCCGCCCTCGTGGGACGGCTCACCGCGACCCCGCTCGATCTCGGCTCGGCGCGAGAGCCGGTGCGCCCGCCGGATCTCGGCCTCGCGCTCCCGGCGGTGCTCGTCCGGCGTCTCGGTGACCAGCGCGGGGATCTCGCGAGGATTTCCCTCGGCGTCGATCGCGACGAAGACGAGGTACGCCGACGCGACGTGGACGGGCTCCCCACGGGCCTCGTTCCACCGCTCGGACTCCACCCGGACGCCGATCTCCATCGAGGTCCGGCCGGCCCAGTTCACCTGGGCCATGGTGCGGATGATGTCCCCCACGTGCACCGGCCGCAGGAACGCCATCTCGTCCATCGCCGCGGTGACCGCGGGCCCCCCGGAGTGCCGCTGCGCCACGGCGCCGGCGGTCGAGTCCACGAGCTGCATGATCGCGCCGCCGTGCACGTTGCCCAGCAGGTTCACGTGGTTCTGGTCGGCGAGCAGCGACAGCGAGGTGCGGGCGTGCGACACCGGCAGGGCGGCGGCCGGCTCGTCCGCGGCGGGCTCGGGCGGAGACGTCATGTCGGGCACGGTAGCGTTTTGGCATGGCAGACCGTCCCCAGGGTCGTTCCGACGAGCCCGACTACAACTGGCTCTACGGCACCCGTCGCAAGGGGGTCGGGTCGAGCGGCCAGGACGGCTCGCATGGCGGAGACCCCGAGCCGACCCGCGTGCTCCCCACGATGAGCCGGCCGCCGGGCGGGCGCCGCACCGAGCCGGCGCAGGCCCCGCCGCCGCCGACCTCCTCCGGCTCCGGGGGCGGACGCTCGACCACCCCACGACCGACGCCGACCCCGCCGCCCTCACGCCCGCGCCGCCGGTTCCGGTGGGGCTGGGTCAAGGTCGCGCTGCTGCTGTGGGTCGTCTTCCTGGTCGCGGTGCCGCTGTGGGCCTGGTCCCAGATCGACAAGGTCAACGCCGACCCGGGTGGTGACCGCCCCGCCGAGCAGCCGGGCACGACGTACCTGCTCGTCGGCAGTGACAGCCGCGCGGGGCTGACCCGCAAGGAGCAGCTGGAGTACGGCACCGGCAAGGGCGAGGGCCGCCGCACCGACACGATCATGCTGCTGCACACCGGCGACGGCCCCAACCTGCTGATGTCGATCCCCCGGGACAGCCTCGTCGAGGTGCCGGGCCACGGCGTCACCAAGATCAACGGTGCCTTCGCGTTCGGCGGCCCGAAGCTGCTGGTGGAGACCATCGAGCAGGCCACCGGCATCCGCGTCGACGACTACGTCGAGGTGGGCTTCGGCGGCTTCGTCAACGTCGTCGACGCCGTCGGCGGCATCGAGATCTGCCCGAAGACCGCGATGCAGGACAAGCAGGCCAACCTCGACATCGAGAAGGGCTGCCAGGAGGTCGACGGCAAGGTCGCGCTCGGCTACGCGCGGTCCCGGAAGACCTCCAACCTCGGCGACATCGACCGGGCCAAGCACCAGCGCGAGGTGGTCAGCGCCGTCGGCGCCGAGGCGGCCTCGCCGTGGTCGGTGCTCAACCCGGTGCGCTACTTCCGGCTCGCGAGCTCCGGCTCGGACTCGCTCCGCGTCGGCAAGGACACCTCGATGCTGTCGACCATGCGGTTCGCGTGGGCGATGACGAACGTCGACGGCAAGGACGGGCTGACCTGCGGCGTGCCGATCGCCGACCTCGCGGTGAACTGGGACCAGGAGCGCGCCGAGCAGCTGTTCAAGCTGATCCAGGAGGACCGCACCGGGGACGTCTCGAAGTCGCTGTGCGGCGCCTCCGGCCTGCGGGGTCAGTGAGATGACGGCCTACGAGACCCTCGACTGGTCGGTCGAGGACGGCATCCTCACGCTCACCCTCGACCGACCCGACCAGCTCAACGCGTTCACGGTGACGATGGCCGAGGAGCTGGTCCACGCCTTCGAGCGCGCCAGCACCGACGACGCCGTCGCCGCGGTGGTGGTCACCGGACGCGGTCGGGCGTTCTGCGCGGGCATGGACCTGTCGGCCGACGGCAACGTGTTCGGCCTCGACGAGACGCTCGAGCCGACGGTGGCGGACCTGCACGACCGGCTCGACGACCCCGCGATCGTCGCCGGCGTGCGTGACACCGGCGGTCGGGTCAGCCTCGCGATCTACGCGTGCACCAAGCCGGTCATCGCGGCGATCAACGGGCCGGCCGTCGGCATCGGCGCGACGATGACGCTGCCCATGGACGTGCGGCTCGCGTCGGAGAAGGCCCGGATCGGCTTCGTGTTCGGCAAGATCGGCGTCGTCCCCGAGGCCTGCTCGACCTGGTTCCTGCCCCGCATCGTGGGGATCTCGCGCGCCCTGGAGTGGGTGTACACCGCGGACATCCTGACCGCAGCCGAGGCGCACGAGGGCGGGCTGGTCCGGTCGGTGCACCCCGCGGACGAGCTGCTGGAAGCGGCGTACGCCCTGGCCCGTCGCTTCACCGCAGAACCGCTCCCCCGTCGCGACCGCGCTGGCGCGCCAGATGATGTACCGCAACAGCGCCCAGCCGCACCCGCTCGAGGCCCACCGGGTCGACTCGCTCGCGATGTTCTGGACGAGCGTCGGCGACGGCAAGGAGGGCGTGCGCGTCGTTCCGCGAGAAGCGCGACCCGGAGTTCGCCGGGCGCACGACGCAGATGCCGCCGTTCTACCCCTGGCAGGAGTAGGACGGCGGCAGCCGGTCGTGCTCAGCCGAGCAGGCCGTCGCGGAGCGCCGGCGCGAGGGGCGGCGTCAGCGGAAGCCGCGGGATCAGCGTCGCCTGGAACGCGTGGTAGCTGTCCGGCTTGCCGTTCCAGGTCACGCCGCTCGGCCGGTTCTCCGGGTCGAGCTCGTGCCGCCACGAGCCCAGCTCGTGGTCGATGAACACCTCTGCGAGGTGGTCCCACCAGGTGGCGTACCACTGCGCGTACGACGGGTCGCCGGTCGCCGCGTGCAACGCAGCCGCGGTGGCCGTGGCCTCGGCTGCGACCCAGTGCATCCGCTCGCGGACGACCGGATGTCCCTCCCAGTCCACGGTGTAGACGAAGCCGTCCGCCCCGTCGACGGCCCAGCCCTCACGGACCGAGGCGTCGAACAGGGAAACCGCGTCGTCGAGCAGCCAGCCCGGGGCAGCGTCGCCGAGGGCGGCCCGGAGGTGGAGCGCCAGCCGGGCCCACTCCAGCCAGTGCCCGATCGTCGCGCCGTAGGGCCGGAACGGGTCCGCCGGTGCGTCGAGGTTGTAGTCGAGCTCGGGAGTCCACACCGCGTCGAAGTGCTCCGGCAGCCGCCACGAGTGCGCCGGACCGAGGTCGTGCACGACCCGGGTCACGATCCGCAGCGCCCGGCCGAGCAGGTCCGCGCGCCGGTCCGCGTCCTGCACGGCGTCCGCCGCGGCGAGGAACGCCTCCACGGTGTGCATGTTGGCGTTCACGCCGCGGTAGCCGTCGAGCGTGGAGAACGTCTCGTCCCACTCCTCGACGACCATCCCGTGCTCGTCGTCCCAGAACTTCTCCAGCATCACCGCCAGCGCCTCGTCGAGGAGCTCCCTGCCCCCGGGCCGACCGGCGCACGTGGCCGAGGCCGCGGCCAGGACCACGAAGGCGTGCCCGTAGGCGGCCTTGACCCGCGAGGTGGGCTCCCCGGAGGCCGCGATCCCGGCGTACCAACCGCCGTTCACCGCGTCGCGGAAGCGACCGGTCAGCGCCCGCACGCCGTGGTCGGCCAGCGGCCCGGAACCGGGACGCCCCATCAGGTGGCCGAGCGAGAACACGTGCGTCATCCGGCAGGTGATCCACAGCTCCACCGGCCGGTCGAGCTGGGGCCTTCCCGCCACGTCGAGCCACGCGAAGCCACCGGCCGGGTGCCGGGAGGCCCGGCTGAACGCGAGCAGCCGGTCCCCCTCGGCCTCCAGCCAGCGGTCGTGTGCGGCGGAGAGGACCCGCGGCATCAGGAGCCCAGCTCGGAGAAGCGCGCCCCGACCTTGTAGGTCGCCACGCCGAGCGTCGAGTCGCTCTGCCCGTAGTAGGCGAACCAGGTGTCCTTGAAGTGCACGAGCCCCTCGACGAAGGTCACGTTCGAGACCAGCCCGTGGGTGTCCTCGTACGTCGACGGCTCGAGCCACGGCCGGTTCATCTGGGCGAGGATCGTGGTCGGGTCGGCGGGGTCGAACAGCAGCTGCCCGCAGGTGTAGCGGACCGAGCCGTCAGGGTTCTTCACAGCAGCATTGTGCAGCAGCAGGATCAGTCCGTTGTTGGTGATGATCGGCTGCGGGCCGACCTCCACCAGGAACTCGCCGAACGTGCCGGGGGCGGTCGGCACCATCAGCGGCTCGTCGTTGGAGCAGGGCTTCCAGTGGATCAGGTCGTCGGACCACGCGTACCAGATCGACCCCTCGCCGAAGTACATGAGGTAGCGGCCGTCGATCGGCACCGGCAGGATCGCCCCGGCCTTGCTCCACGGCGCGTCCTGCCCGTTGCCCTGCGGCAGGAAGGTGTTGAAGTCCGGAAAGAGCGGCCCGTGCTTGGTCCAGGTGTAGAGGTCCGTCGAGGTGGCCAGGCACAGCTGGGCGGACTTGCGGTCCCAGCCGGTGTAGGTCATGTAGTAGGTGCCGTCGACCTCGGTGACACGCGGGTCCTCGGCGCCGAACTCCTCGTAGGGCTCGGTCGGCGAGAGCACCGGGTCGGGGTGCCGCTCGAAGTTGATGCCGTCGTCGCTGGTGGCCAGCCCGACGTGCGACACGATGTCGTCGGCGTGGGCGCGGTAGAGCAGCACCACCTTGCCGTCCTTGACCACCGCGGCCGGGTTGTAGACGCTGCCGGACTCCCAGCCGTCGCCCTTCGGGTGCAGGATCGGGTTCTGCTCGTAGGGGGTGAAGGGGCCCAGCGGGAACTCGGCGTGGGGGTTGACGTGAGTGGTCATGTCTCCTCGTTCTTCTTCATCTCGGTGCCCCGACGGGTGGGCCGGGGCGTGGGTCACGTGGTGGGTCAGCGGCGGATCAGGACGAAGCCGCCGGCGGGGACGGTCACGGGGACCGTGGCCGCGTTGGAGAGGGTGCTGGCGACGAGCACGCCGCTGCCGTCGTAGGCGTTCACGCGGGCGGGACCGGTCCCGGCCACGCGCACCTGGGCGCGCTCGGCGGTGTCGGACGCGCTGCGCAGCAGGGCGGTGCCGTGGCCGTCGCCGCGCAGCACCAGCCGCGAGACGAGCGGCTCGACCATCAGCGCGTCCAGCCGGGCCGGGTCGCCGTCGACGGTCGCGGTCGTGGCGGTCAGCTCGGTCGCGCCCGCCGGAAGCGGCTCGGGCAGGGTCACCGGGAGAAGGGCTCCGGGGGCGGGCGAGTCGCCCTGCGCGCCGATGTCCCCGGAGTCGGCCGTGCCCAGGATCTTCTCGTCCTCGCTGAACGTGGTCACCGCCTGGCTGCCGGGCCGGAGGTCGACGACCGGCAGGACCAGGGAACGGGCGTGCTCGGGCAGGGCGATCGTGGTCGAGCCGCCGTCGCCGAGCGCGGCGTACCCGGTGCCGCCGAAGAGCGACTCCCCCGTCCACAGCGAGGTCGGCGTCGCCGCCGAGGCGTTCCCCGTGAAGCTGCCGTCCTCGGCCTGGAGGGTGAGGGTGCCCTGGCGGTCCTGGATCTGCGCGGTCCGCGCGAGCGTCGCGATGTCGGGGTTCTCGTCGAGGACCAGCATCGACAGCAGGCCGTGGATCGTGGACTCGGCGCCGGAGTTCCGGTTGATGGTGCCGGAGCCGGAGATCCCGTCGAAGGTCCGTCCGGTGGCGGGGTCGTACATCGCCTCGCCCGGCCGGGTTGGCCCCGAAGAACCAGGCCGCCACGATGCCGGCGAGCCCGCGTGCCGAGTCCCGGCCGGTCGTCTCGGCGGTGGCCACCAGCGACTGGAGCCGGGAGTCGGCGCCGTAGGCGATCTGCGAGGCGTCGCCGCGGGTCGGCAGCCGCCCGTTGTCGGGGCCGCCCGACGTGAGCAGCCACGGGTCGAACGTGAAGGAGTCGCTGACCGCGCCGTCGGCGAGCCCGGCGTCGCCGAGCGAGGCCGACGCCTTGGCGAGCGCAGCGGGCATCTGCGAGCCCCAGCCGTGCCAGATCGACCGGGACAGGGCCCAGGGGCGGACCGCGCCGACCGGCCAGGCCTGCGCGTCGCCGCCCTTCAGCTCCGCGATGCCCTCGCTGAGCCGGGCCAGCGCGGTGCGGGCCTCGGCGGAACCACCGGCGTCGACGTAGGCGGACAGCCCGAGGACGGCCTCGGCGGTGGCGTCGGCACCATCGGCGATGAGCCAGGCCGGGGCCGGCTCGCCGTCGATGTCGAGGTGCTTGCCGTAGGCGTCGAGGACCTGCCGGTCGACGGCGTCCACGGCGAGGTCGAGGCGCGCCCGGAGGAAGCTCGCGAACTCCGGGTCGGTGGCCGCGAAGGCGGCGTACCCCTCACCGAGCGCCCAGATCGTGCGGGCCAGCCAGTAGGAGGCGTCGCTGTCGGACGGGTCCGGGTACTCGACCGGCTCGGCGCTCGGGTTCAGGGTGCCGTCGGGCTGCATCCACAGCACGACGTTGCCGGCGTTCGGTCCGGTCGCGGTCTGGAGGTAGGTGACGCCGCGCAGCATCTGGTACGCCGCCTCGCGGCTCTCCTCCGAGCCGGTGGCCTGCCAGTGCCGCAGGTAGACGACCGCGGCGCGGGTCATGTCATCGGCATTGAACGCGCCCTGCCCCCAGGTGTCGGTCGCCTCGTCGTAGGAGCCGCCGCCGACGTGCCGGTAGCTGCCGTCGGGGTTCGGCTCGGCGTAGGTCCACAGCGTGCCGACCGCAGGCTCCTCGGCCAACCGGTAGGTGGTGTGGCCCTCCTGGTCCGGCGGGGTCACCTCGACCGAGAGCCAGTCGAGGTGGTCCAGGTTCGTGAGCGTCGCCTGGCTCGTGCCGGTGGCCGGCGTCGCCCCGGAGGGCAGCGCGGTCACCAGGACGGCGAGCCCGGTGAGCAGGGCGGCGAAGGCCGCGGCAGGTCGGTGCATGGGACGGTTCCTCGAATCGGGAGGGGTCATCGGGCGGGGACGGGCTGGGGTGAGAGGTGGACCGCGCGCTGCTCGCGTGCGGCACGGGTGGCGGCGGCGGCGACGGCGACCGCGGCGGCACCCTCCGGCGCGCCGCTGAACGGGCGCACCTCCCCCACGGATGCAGGTGACCAGGTCGGTCAGCGCGGCGCGCACGCTCTCGGCGTACGCCTGGGGCTTGGCCGGGGCACCGCCGAGGGTGAGCTCGACTCGGACGTGGTGGGGCACCTCGAGCACTTCGCCACGACCGCGAGCGAGGGCAGGCCCGGCGTCACGGTGCGACTCGACCCGGATCTCCGCACGCGGGCCGAGCCGGAAGCCGTCGACGTCGAGCAGCTCGGCGGCCCGGTCGGGCAGGCCCCGGGCGGTCGCGAGTCCCGCGTCGTCGACCCAGGCGTCGATCACCGCGTGCACGGGGATCCACCCGTCGACCCGCACCTCGGCGGCGCCGCAGTCGAGCCGCATCAGCTGGCGTTCGCAGCGGTGCGCGTGGGTGAACGAGTGCGTGTGGGTCGCGAGTACGTCGTCGCCGTGCGAGACCGTCGCCGTGACGAGGTCGGCCGGTCCGCCGGCGCGGCGGGCCGCCACGGCCTGCACGGAGGTGGCTGCCCGGTCGAGCAGCATCGCCGCCGCGTCGAAGAAGTGCACGCCGTGCTCGACGAAGATTCCGCCGCTGCGCGACTCGTCCCAGAACCAGTGGTCCGCACCGAGGTCCTCGTCGCTGGCGTCGTTCTCGAAGCAGAACCGCTGGACCGGTCCGAGCAGCGAGCCGCGGAGCCGGGTGAGCGCGCGCAGCAGCGGGTTGTAGCGCAGCACGTGGTCCACGACCAGCACGCGGCCGGTGCGCTCGACGGTCTCGGCGAGGTCGGCGGCCGTGGCCGCGTCGGTCGCGAGCGGCTTCTCGCAGAACACGTGCTTGCCCGCCTCGAGCGCCGCCCGGGCGATGCCGGCGTGCTCCGCGGGCGGGGTGGCCACCACGACCGCGTCGACGTCATCGTCGCTCAGCAGGTCCTGCCACGAGGCGGTCGCGCGTGCGCCGTACGCGCCGGCAAGCGAGGCCGCGGCGTCGAGCCGCGGGTCGGCCACGGCGCGCAGCGACACCGACGGGAGCGAGGCCGCGGAGCCCGCGAGGAACGCGGCAAACCCTCCCGCGCCGACCAGCCCGAGCCCGACCACGGACGCCGTCATCCCTTCACTCCCGACCCGAGGTCGGAGGCGGTGAAGTGCTTCTGGAAGGCGATGAACAGTGCCACCGCAGGAGCCGCGAGCACGACGGCACCCGCCAGGATCGCCCCGTAGGGGTTGGCGGCACGGCCGGCCACGTTGCTGATGTAGTTGGCCAGCGACACCGCCAGCGGCTGCATGTCGGCCTCCTTCGTCACCAGGAACGGCCAGAGGAACTCGTTCCACGGCCCGATGAAGGTGATCAGGGTCGCCGTCAGCAGGGCAGGGCGCACCAGCGGAAGTGCGATCGACCAGAGGATCCTGAGCTCGCCCGCGCCGTCCAGTCGAGCGGCCTGGAACAGCTCCTCGGGCAGCTGGAGGAAGAACTGCCGGAACAGGAAGACCGCGGTGGAGTTGATGGCGAACGGCAGGATCATCCCGAGGTAGCTGTCGGCGAGGCCGTAGCTGCGGACGATCATCACGTAGATCGGGATGATCAACAGCTGGAACGGGATGATCTGCACCAGCAGCATCACCGCGAACAGGGTGCCCTGGCCGCGGAAGTGCAGCCGGGCCAGCGCGTAGCCGGCCAGCACGCCGAACACGAGCGTGCCGAGGATGACCCCGCCGGTGAAGATCCCGGAGTTGACCAGGGACTGCACCAGGTTCATCCGGTCGTTGATCTGGGCGTAGTTGTCGAGGGTGAACCCACCCGTCGGGAAGACGCCGCCGAGCGTGGTGTCGGGGTCCTCCTGCAGCGAGCTGACCAGCATGTAGTAGAAGGGGAACAGGAACATCAGGGCGCCGGCGAACAGCACCACGGGTCGGGCGAACCGGCTCATGTCAGTCCCTCTCCAGGAGCTTCTTGTTGATCAAGGCGATCAGCAGGACACCGATGACCAGCAGCACGCCGATCGCGGAGGCGATGTCGGGGCTGCCCTGCTCGATGCCCTTCTGGTACATCACCAGGACCGGTGACGTGGAGGCGCCGTTCGGGCCACCGCCGTTGGTCAGCAGGTAGGGCTCGGTGAACAGGTTGGCGCCGGTGATGATGGCGAGGATGAGCACCAGCGTGGTGGCCGGCCGGACGCCCGGCACCGTGACGTGCCAGAACGTCGCGATCCGTCCGGCGCCGTCGCTCGCCGCGGACTCGTAGAGCTCCTTCGGCACGTTCTGCAGCGCGGCGAGGTAGAGCAGGACGAAGAGCCCGAGCTGCTTCCAGGTCACGAAGACCGCGATCACCGGCATCGCGAGCGAGCCGTTGACCAGCCAGGACGGGTCCGGCGCCAGCGGACCGAGGACCTGGTTGACCATGCCGTTCTGGCTGAACAGGAAGAGCCACACCGAGACCAGGGCCACGCTGGCGGTGACGTAGGGGACGAAGTAGGCGACCCGCAGGAAGGTCCGACCGCGGATCGCGCCGTTGAGCGCCGACGCCAGGACCAGGGAGATCACGACGGTCAGCGGCACGTTGATGACGAGGAACTCCGCGACGTTGAGGAACGACTCCCGCACGGCGGGGTCGCTCAGCACCGCCTGGTAGTTGTCGAGCCCGACGAAGGGCCGGTCGACCTCTGCGCCGGGGGCGGCGAAGTAGTAGTCATGGAAGCTGATCCACACCGCCAGCCCCAGGGGGTAGGCGAACACCGCGGCCAGGAACACCGCATAGGGGGCCGCGAACACGATCCCCAGGGGCTGGCGACCCAGGAGGGCCGCCAGCCGCGAGCGGGACCGCGCCGGACCGGGCCGGGTCACGGCCTTGGTCTCGGGTTCCGTCGTCATCGTCATCGTGGGCTCCGGCTCAGGACTGGCCGGCGAGCTCGGTGACCTCGGAGGCGGCCTCCGACAGGGCCTCCTCGACCGGCGTCTCGCCGAAGATCACCGACGCGGCGTACTGGTCGCGGAACGCCTGCCAGATCGCGATCGAGTTCGGCACGTTCGGCACCTCGACGGTGCGCGAGGCCTGGTCGGCGAAGGTGGAGTACTCCGGCTTCTCCTCGAAGTAGTCGGGGTAGGTGCTCTCCAGGTCGGTGCGCAGCGGCATCTGGCCGGTCATCTCGAGCAGCTTGCCGTCCTGCTCCTCGCTGGTCGCGAACTTGAGCACCTCGAACGCGGTGCCCTGGTTCTCGCAGGCGGAGTAGAGGCCGATGTTCTTCGCGTCGGAGAAGGTGTAGGTCTCCTCGGGTGCGGTCCCCGCCGAGGTCGGCACCGGGGCCGCGCCCCAGTTGACCGACTCGCCGTAGACCGAGATCGCCCACGGGCCGACGATCGACATCGCGGCCTTCTGGTCGGCGAAGGAGTCGCCGTTGTACTTCTCCTTCTGGGCGTAGCCCTCCTCGTACATGGTGGCCCAGAAGTCCGCGACGGCCTGCCCCTGCTCGGAGTCGAAGGTCGCCTCGCCGTCCTCGACGAGCTGCTGGCCACCGGTCTCGGCGGCGAACAGCGGGTAGAAGTCGAACCAGGACTGGAAGAACTCGCTCGTGGGGGCGGGCCAGATGGCTGCGTCGGCGGCCCCGCTGTCGACGATCTTCTTCGACGTGGCGAGGAACTCGTCGTACGTGCCCAGCGGCGGGTTCTCCGGGTCGACGCCGGCCTTCTTCAAGATGTCCTTGTTGTAGAAGATCATCACCGGGTTCGACTTCCAGGGGATCTGGAAGTACTGGCCATCCGGCGACTGGTACTGCTCGGCGACGTCACCGCTGCGGGACTCGACGTACTCGGCACCGCCCTCGAAGCCGTCCAGCGCGACGAGGCCGCCCTGCTTCTCGAACTGCGGCACCGCGGCCGGCGAGGTGTTGAAGACCAGGCAGGGCGCGTTGCCCGCCGTGATCGCCGCTCCGATGACCTCCTCGGAGGTCTTGCCGGCGGGGATCTCCTGCGCGGTGACCTTCTCGTCGGGGTGGTCGGCGTTCCACGCCTCGACCATCTGCTCGCCCCAGGCGATCTCCTCGGGGTTGTTCGACAGCCAGACCTTGATGGGTCCTGTGGAGGTGGTGGACTCGTCGGACTCTCCTGACGCACCCCCGCATGCGGCGGTCATCCCGAGCGCCAGCATGGTCAGTGTTGCGGTGGCGACCTTCGATCTCATGTGTATCTCCATTCGGTGTTCTGCCTGGTCACGCGGGTGCGGGGCCGGTGGACCCGCGCACCACGAGCTGCGGTGGTTCGAGCGGGGAGTCAGTGGGGGGCTGCTGGTCGACGAGCTCGAGGAGCCGCTTCGCCGCGGCCCGGCCCCAGCCGATGACGTCGGTGCTGACGGTTGTCAGGGGCGGCTGGAGGTGCGCCCCCAGCTCCGTGTCCTCGTAGCCGACGACGGAGAGCTGCGTCGGCACGCCGACACCTCGGGCGGCGGCGACGGCCAGGCCCGCAATCGCCATCAGGTCGTTGGCGTAGACGATGGCCGTCGGCGGATCGGCGAGGTCGAGCAGCTGCCGAGTGGCGGCGGCACCTTCCTCTGCGGAGAAGTCGGTCTCGACGCACGGCGCCTCCGGCAGGCCGGCGGCGCGGAGGGTCTCGGACCAGGCCTGTCGCCGCGACTGGCCGTGCACCATGCTCGCGGGCCCGGCGACGTGCGCGATCCGGGTGTGGCCGAGGGCGAGGAGGTGCTCCACGGCCGCCACCACACCGGGGCCGTCGTCGACGCCGACGGCCGGCCAGAAGGCCTCCCCGAGCGCGGGACCGACGATGACCGCGGGAAGTCCCAGCTCGGCGAGCAGCGCCGGCCGCGGGTCGTCGACGTAGAGGTCGGTGACGAACACCCCGTCCACGCGACCACCCTCGGCGAGCCGGCGGTAGCTCTCGTGCTCGGTCTGGTGCTCGGGCACGACCTGGAGCAGCAGGGCGTAGCCGCGGGCGGAGAGCTCGGCCTCCAGGCCCGCGATGAACGACGGGAAGAACGGGTCCGCGCGCAGGGTCTCGGGCGGCCGCGCCATCACCAGACCGACCGCGAACGCGCGAGAGACCGAGAGGGCACGGGCACGCGAGCTGGGGCTCCAGCCGAGCTGCCGGGCGGTCTCGAGGATCCGCTCCCGGGTCTCCGGGGCGATGCCGGGCCGGTTGTTGAACGCGAAGGAGACGGCGCCCTTGGAGACACCCGCAGCGCGGGCGACGTCGTTGATCGTGGGGCGGGACACCCCTTTACTAAACCGGTTTAGTAAAGGGGTGTCAAGGGGTGCTTCGGGACGAACGTGTGGAATCGCGCCGCTCAGGCCGCCTGCGCCAGCACCGATTCCCGGGCCCCTCGGAGCCGGGGAAGCCAGCGGACCAGCGCGTAGGTGTCCTGGTTCGAGCCGTAGGCCAGCAGGGCGAGGAAGACGCCGTACACCGGAAGGTGCCCGACCAGCTCCGCCTGCCCGAACAGCACGAGCGTGGCGTTGAACGGGACCGCCGCGACCAGGACCGCGACCTGCGGCAGGGCGCCCGAGATCACGAGCAGGCCGAAGAGCAGCTCGACCGCGCCGGCGACAACGACGAAGGTCTCCGGCGCGACGTCGATGCCGACCAGGCCGAAGACGTCGAGCGCCGGGAACTCCTCGAGCGTGTGCATCGCCATGACCGGGTTGGTGAACTTCTCGGTGAACGCGAGCGCGATGAGGGCGACCCCGACACCGACGCGGAGCAGCACCAGCGCCTGGCGGGTGCGGACCACGTCGAGCGCGACAGCACCGTGCCGGTCGGCTCCGGGCGGCAACACCACGAGGAAGGCGGCCACGGCCGCGAGGTTCGCACACTCCAGCAGCGCCATCGGGCCGCTCACGAGGCCGAGGACCGGACCGAGCGCGAGCACGAGCGTGGCCGCTGGGCGGAGCAGCACGCCGGTGACGAGCCAGACGCCCAGGGCGGCCTCACCCAGCAGCAGCATCGTGCCTGCGGCGCCGGCGAGCTCGACGGCCGGGGTCAGGAAGGACCCGGTGGCCGCGAGCGCGAGCAGCGCGACACCGAGGTGGACGCCCAGCAGGCGCGGAACCCACGGCACCAGCCGGCCGACCGGCTCGAGGACGCGCAGCTCGGGCCCGTGCAGCCGGAGGGCGACGAGGCGCCACAGCACGGTGACGACCACGACCGCCGCCACCAGCACGAGCGGCAGCCAGGACAGGAAGAAAGCCCAGTCACCCCCGCTCGCGGACGGGACGAACCAGCGTTCGTGAGCAGGGACGACGGGCAGCTGTGCGCTGGGCATGAGGTGGTCTTCCGACGGGTGCGAGGTGGTCTGGACCAGACTCGCAGCCGGCGGCGGATGTCGCCCGAGCGGAAGGTCACCCGTTCCCGGGACCAAGGTCCCGAGTCAGCGTGGCGGGGTCAGCGCCCGCGGGCCTTCGTGGAGAACGAGGCGGCGCTGTGGTTCGCGCTCGAGCTCGAGTGCACCTGCACCGAACCACCGGAACGACCACCGCCGCGGGCCGGACGGCCCTGGCTCTTGGCACCCTGCGACGTGCCGCCGCCCTGCCCCTTGGTGCCCTGGCGGTTGCTGCTCTGGCCTCGTCCGCCGCCGCCCTGGCTCGCTCCGCCGCTGCGGCCCCGACCGCGGCCGCTGCCGCTGCCGTTGCCGCCGCCCCGTCGGCCACCACCGCCGTTGTCGGCCTCGCTGCGGGTGACCTTGACGGGCTCGCCGTAGGTGCGCTCCCCCGGGGCGATCTCGACCAGCACGGGGTGCCCGTGGCCGGCCCGGGTGATGGTCGGCTTGATGCCGGCCTTCCGGGTCAGGTCGCGGACGTCGCTGACCTGGGCGTCGAGCATGAGGGTGACGACGGTGCCTTCGGCACCCGCACGAGCGGTCCGGCCGGAGCGGTGCAGGTAGGCCTTGTGCTCGACGGGCGGGTCCGCGTGCACGACGAGACTCACGTCATCGACGTGAATGCCACGCGCGGCGATGTCGGTGGCGACCAGCGTGCTCGCCTTGCCCTCCGAGAAGGCCGTGAGGTTGCGGGTGCGAGCGTTCTGGGCGAGGTTGCCGTGCAGCTCGACCGCGGAGACACCGAGGGCGTTCAGCTGCCGGGCCATCGCCTTGGCGCCGTGCTTGGTGCGGGTGAACACCACCGTTCGGCCGGGCGCCGCGGTGAGGTCCGCGATCACCTTGAGGCGCGAGTCCTTGCCGTCCACGTGCAGGACGTGGTGGGTCATCTTCACGACCGGCGACTGCGCCGAGTCGACGCTGTGCACGACGGGCTCGGAGAGGTAGCGCTTCACCAGGACGTCCACCCCGGCGTCGAGCGTCGCCGAGAACAGCATGCGCTGCCCCTTCGCCGGCGTCTTGTCGAGCAGCCGGCGTACGACGGGCAGGAAGCCCAGGTCGGCCATGTGGTCGGCCTCGTCCAGCACCGTGATCTCGACCGCACTGAGATCGGCGTGGCCGGTCTGCACGTGGTCGGCGAGGCGACCCGGGCAGGCGATGACGATGTCGACGCCGCTCTTGAGCCCCTGGATCTGGCCGTTGGGGCGGACGCCGCCGAAGATCGTGAGCGTGCGCAGCCCCATCGACTTGGCCAGCGGGGCGAGGGAGGCCTCGATCTGGGTGGCCAGCTCACGCGTCGGCGCGAGGATCAGGCCGCGTGGCTGCTTGGCCCGGCGCGGGCTGTCGCTGGTCACGAGGCGGGTGACCATCGGCAGCAGGAACGCATAGGTCTTGCCGGAGCCGGTGCGGCCGCGGCCGAGCACGTCACGGCCGGCCAGCGAGTCGGGGAGGGTGGCTGCCTGGATCGGGAACGGGGTGCTGATCCCCTCGGCCGCGAGCGACTCCACGATGACCGCGGGAAGCCCGAGGCCGGCGAAGGTGGTCGCGTCCCGGTCGGACGTGGTGGCAGGGGTAGGTGCAGAGGGGCGGGAAGCCGCCATGAGGTAACTCCGAAAGCTAGAGGGTCGTCCTGCCCGGCGCGGAAAGGTCTCCGCGGCGCTCGGTTGGAAGACGAGAGAAGTACGGCCCGAGGCAGAACGGATGGGGCCGACTACGTCCACTCTACGCAGGTTCGGCCACGATGCGTGAATCCGTGCGGTGCCGGATGACACAGTGGTGGCATGACCGAGCCGACGCTGACAGTCCCCCACCGCCACGGTTCGAACGAGCTTCTCGGCATGACCGAGCAGTGGGCGGCCCACAACTACCACCCGCTGCCCGTGGTGATCGCCTCCGGCAAGGGCGCCTGGGTCACCGACGTCGAGGGCAACCGCTACCTCGACTGCCTGGCCGGCTACTCGGCCCTCAACTTCGGGCATGGGCACCCCCGGCTGCTGGCGGCGGCGCACGACCAGCTCGACCGCCTCACCCTCACCAGCCGCGCCTTCTACAACGACCAGCTGGGCCTGTTCGGCCGCGACCTCGCCGAGCTCACCGGCAAGGACGTGGTGCTGCCGATGAACACCGGCGCCGAGGCCGTCGAGACCGCGATCAAGGTCAGCCGGCGTTGGGGCTACCAGGTCAAGGGCGTCCCTGACGAGACCGCGTCGATCGTGGTGATGGACGGCAACTTCCACGGCCGGACCACGACGATCGTCAGCTTCTCGACCGACGAGGTCGCTCGGCGGCACTACGGCCCGTTCACCCCTGGCTTCCGTGTGGTGCCGTACGGCGACGCCGCGGCCATCCGCGCCGCCATCGACGACACCACGGTGGCCGTCCTGCTCGAGCCCATCCAGGGCGAGGCCGGCGTGCTCATCCCGCCGGACGGGTTCCTGCGGGACGTGCGTGCGGTCTGTGACGAGCTCGACGTGCTGATGGTCGCTGACGAGATCCAGTCCGGCCTTGCCCGGACCGGCCGGACCTTCGCGTGCGACCACGAGGACGTGGTGCCCGATGTCTACATCCTCGGCAAGGCGCTCGGCGGCGGCCTCTACCCGGTCTCGGCGATCGCCGCCGACCATGCGGTCATGGACGTGATCACCCCCGGGTCGCACGGCTCGACGTTCGGCGGCAACCCGCTCGCAGCGGCGATCGGGCGCGAGGTCGTCACGCTGCTGCGCACAGGCGAGTTCCAGGAGCGTGCCACCAGGCTCGGCGCGGCCATGACGGCCGGCCTGCGTGCGCTCGACCGGCACGGCATCGTGACCGTCCGGTCCCGCGGTCTATGGGCCGGCGTGGACGTCGACCCGGAGGTCGCCAGCGGCCGGGAGCTGTGCGAGCGGCTGCTGGCGCGGGGCGTGCTCGCGAAGGACACGCACGGCTCGACGATCCGGCTGGCGCCACCCCTGGTGGCGAGCGAGGAGGACGTCGCCTTCATGGTCGACGCGCTCGCCGGCGCTCTCACGGACGTGGTTCGCTGACCCCTCCCGGCGGTCGGTTCGTGCCGCCCGGTCCTGCGTCGGCGTCGCGGAGCAGCTTGGAGACGAGCTCGTGCCCGAGCGCGAGGGTCTCGCGCAGCGTCGCCAACCCGGCCTCCGTGCGACCGGCGTCGAACGACCACATCGCGGCGGCCATTCCCTGGACCAGGGTGTCGTTCACCTCGACGGCCGCGAGGTGGCGCTCCTGCGTCACTTCCAGCGCGGCCCGGTGCTCGTTCGCCGCCTTCAGCCGGTCGGTTGCATCGCCGAGGAGGTAGCCGAGCAGCAGCTGCGGCAGCAGCCGTGCCACCCAGCCCAGGGGGCCGATGTCAGGCTGGACGATGACGCCCCAGCCGACCACGAGGAGCACTCCCAGCAGCCCGGCGACCACGCCGACGTTGCGGCCGAAGGTCAACGCCAGCAGAGCGATCGGCAGGGTGTAGAGCAGGGCGACCGCGTCGCCGGTGTTCTGGTCGAGCAGCCTGAGCACGAAGACCGCCACGAACAGGACGCCCGCGACGACGACCGCCGTTCGCGGCCGCTCCAGGAACCACGGCATGGACCCTCCGGCTGTGTCTTCAAACCCCGACCAAAGAGCCTACGGCGAACCGTCAGATATCGGACCGGATCCCGGCGAGGAGCCGACGCCCTGCCGCCGTGCGCTGCCCCTGGGACGGCCGTTGTCGGGTCGCCGATCCTCGCCTTTGTCGCCAGTGGACTAGACCACTCCGGGGTGCGAAAACCGTCAGAAACACACCCAAACCATGCCTCCGAATCATGACAGTCCCGCAGATTTGACCACGAGAACGGACTTGACTGGATTTGACTATGCCCTGACAACGGCGATCACGCCGTGACCCAACCAGGAGGGGACCCCCCATGAACCGCATCGCTCGCACGCTCGCCGCCCTGCTCGTCGCCACCGGCATGACCACCGCCGTCGTCGTCCAGGCACAGGCCGACGCCTCGCCGAGCAAGGTCGTCGCCGGCGACGGCCACTGGTGCTGCTGACCTCGAGACGCTGCTGCGCCGGGTGGAGCAGTTCCGCTTCACCCGGCAGCAACTCAGCGCGGTACGGGGGGTGCCAGATGCACCGGCGCGAGTGAGCGCTGACGGACTCTCAGCCCGGCCGAAGCAGCCGCGCTCCGGTAGGCCTGAAGAGCGGCGCCATCCTCGCCCACCGACTCCAGCAAGGCAGCTAGCTCGTACCAAAGCTGGGCCGCCTCGCGGTCTGCGCCGACTCCGGTCAGGATGTGCACCGCGTGCTTGAACATGCCGGCGGCAGTCGCGGTTTCGCCGCCAGCCAGTGCCGCCAACCCCTGCAGTGCCCGAGCATCTGCCGCCAGGGTTGGCGCGTCAGGCTGCGAACTTTCGAACACCACGGCGGCTATCTCTTCCGCCCGCGCTACGTCTCCGTTCATCAAAGTCGCACGCGCCAACGCCACGTCGTTGCGCAAGCGGTCGATGCGACCCGCACTCGAGTGGACCAGCTGCTCGCCGGCGGCGGTCAGATTGACCAACGCCTCTTCGAGCTCGGGCGGCTCCAGCTGTAGCTGCATGACGCCGAGCTGGGAGCGCAGGCGACCCATGTTCCGGTTGTCGCTGCCTTCAGTGAGCAAAGCAAGCGCCTTCGAGGCGAGCGTCACGGCGCCATTCACGGCCCCCGCCTCCATCTCAAGAATCGAGGCATTCCAATAGGCCGCAGCCCGGCCGCGGGGCGAGCCCGACTCCTCCGCAACGGCGATCGCTTCCCGACAGAGGTGGACGGCGTAGTCGGAATCGCCACGCTGGTGGTAGGCGGCGGCAACCGTGACCGTGAGCTGAATGGCCTCGTCACAGGCGGCCAGACCCCGTTCGGCGACGCTCGCGAGCAGCTTCTCGCCCACGTTGATGGCGCGAATCAGGTCACCACGCTCGCGGTAACAGCGACTGAGCGCCACGCCGCAACCGAGAGAGAAGCCTCCCCTTGGATAAGCGTCCAACAGTTGCTCGTAGGACTCGACCGCATCGTCGAGCCGGCCGAGTGCTTCCAGCGCCCGGCCGCGCAGGAACTGAAGGCGCTCCTGGAAGGCCGCGGCGACGTCGGGGTCGGCCAGCAGCCGCTCGGCCTGGCTCAGGGCATCCGCCGCGTCGCCGAGCTCGAGGGAGAGTGCCACGAAGTCCACCGACAGCCGCGACTCCTGGTCGTCGACCGGGGCAGGCTCGGCGAGCAGCTCCTCGACGGGAACGCCCAGACGTCCCGCGAGGGCATCGAGCACCCGTGGGTCAGGGCGTCGGCGACCGGACTCGATGCGGGAGACGTAGCTGACCGTCGCTTCGGGAGCACCGAGCTGGGTCTGGGTCATGCCCGCGGCGAGGCGGGCAGCCTTGATTCGAGCACCCAGCTCGGTCAACGAGACTGACTGCAGCAGCGATACCTGGCGAGCGTCCACGTCGGCCATTGTGCACCGCGGAACGTTCAATTCTTGGCAAACCGGGAAATAGCCACTGCGGACCTGAGAGCGATCTCAAGGCGGCAACCTGCTGGCTGTTTGGTCAAATTTGGGCAAATCCACCCCCCTCGGACCCATTTCCGCTCCTACTCTGGACCAGACCGCGGCAACCAGACGCTGACCGAGGTCTTTCGCTCACCGCCCTACCCGGGGGCCAGGCACGAACGGAGTCGTCGATGCTGCTGTGGCGCGGTGCCCCCGCAGTCGTGCTCGGCTGCTGCCTCGTGTACCTGGCCGCCGCGAACTCCTCGGCTCCGCTGGCGTATGCAGCACCTCCGATCACGGCGGCGGTCCTGCTCGGGACCATGGCTCTCGCCGGCTCCCGGAAGCGCTCCTCCTCTGTGCGCCGCGGCGAGCCCGCACCCTGGCCGACGCCCAGCACCATGGGCGACAGGGCGCTGCTCGAGGCCCGTGCCGGCGCGGCCGTCCGTGACGGGAGCGCGCTGACCCTGCTCTCCGTGCGCCTCGACGGACTGGATGACGTGAGCGACACCCTCGGAACCCCTGCACTGGAGGCATTGGTCGGCGAGGCGGGCGCGCGGGTCATGGCCTGTCTGCGCGCCGGCGACATCGCGGCACGTCTCGGAGTCGAGGAGTTCGCCGTGCTCCTGCCGGACGGCGCACCCGACCGGGGTGCGCTGGTCGCCGAGCAGATCCGCCAGCGACTGAGCGAGCCGATCATCGTCGCCGGGGTATCCGTGGTGGCGTCCGGCAGCATCGGCGTCGCCACGGATGCCGCCGACCTCGATGGGCTGGTCCGCGCCGCGAACCTGGCCATGCACCAGGCGATGAGCGAGGGCGGCGACCGTGTCCGCGTCTACTCACGGCAGCTCCTGCACGAGGCTCGGCAGCGACTCAGCATCGAGAGCGAGCTGCGGGAAGCCGTCGCCGGTGGCCGCCTGTGCGTGTACTTCCAGCCGATCGTGGACACCCGGTCACGTCGGGTGCTGTCGGTGGAGGCTCTGGTTCGCTGGGACCACCCGACCCTCGGCCTGCTGACTCCCCCGCAGTTCCTGGAGGCGGCCGAGCGGGCGGGGCTGATGGTGGACCTCGGTCGTCACGTGCTGGAGCTGGCCTGCGCGCAGCTCGCCGAGTGGCGCAGGCGCTGGCCGGGCTTGGCGGTGGCCGTCAACATCTCCGAGCAGGAGCTGGTGCACCCGAGGTTTGCCGACCACGTCCTGGCCACCCTGAGTCGATTCGGGCTGCCGACGTCGGCGCTTCACCTGGAGGTCACCGAGACGGTGGCCGCCGGCGAGGACACGATCTCGGCCGCGCTCGAGCCGCTCGCTGCCGCGGGTGTGGCGTGCTCGCTCGACGACTTCGGCACCGGGCACTCCTCGTTGCACCGACTTCGCCGACTCCCCGTGCAACGACTCAAGATCGACAAGTCCTTCGTCGCGGAGCTCAGCAACGAGCAGGGAGCGGGCCCCTTGCTGGCGTCCATCATCGCGATGGCCCAAGGCGCAGGTCACCTCGTGGTGGCAGAGGGAGTGGAGACCGGGGACCAGGCAGCCTTCCTGGCCGAGCACGGTTGCGACGAGCTCCAGGGATATCTGTTCTCCCGGCCGGTCCCCGCCCACCAGATCGCCGAGCTGCTGTCGCGCATCCCCGCGGCAACCGTGGCCGGCGCAGGGTCGCACCACCCTGCCGGCTACCGGTGACCTGACTCACCAGCGCACTTCCGCTCGCAGCGTGAGTGGCCGCCGGTCGCCCCGCCCGCACCTGCTTGCGGGAGTGCTTGCCACTCCACTATTCAGTGTTACTATCTACTGGTAGTCAATAACACTGAGTAGCGGAAGGGAGGTGTGTTCCATGGGCAAGCAGGTGACAGAGATGCTCAAGGGGACGCTGGAGGGCATCGTTCTCGCGATCCTGTCCGGCCGGCCCGCGTACGGCTACGAGATCACGGCCTGGCTGCGGGAGAAGGGCTTCTCCGACATCGCCGAAGGGACCGTCTACGCGCTGCTCATCAGGATCGAGCAGCGCGGCCTCGTCGACGTGGAGAAGGTCCCCTCCGAGAAGGGGCCGCCGCGCAAGGTCTACTCCCTCAACGCTCAGGGACAGGAATACCTCGAAGAGTTCTGGAGGACGTGGAGCTTCCTCGCAGAACGGCTCGAACAGCTCCGCGAAGGAGGCATCTAGACATGGCCATCGGGTGGATCGACCAGAAGAGGCGCTACCGGCAGTACAAGGCGCGCACGAAGCAGCTTCCCGAGACCTATCGCACGGCGATCGAGGCGCTGGAGCGGTACCTGACCTACTTCGGGGCGATCGTGAAGGGGGACGTCTTGGTGTCGATGCTGGAGGATCTCGCCGATCTCTTCGAGCAGAGCGCGGCGAACGGGACCCCGATCCGCGCGGTCGTCGGCGAGGACCCCGTGGAGTTCGCCGAGGCGTTCGTCCAGAACTACTCCGAGGGTCAGTGGATCAACAAGGAGCGGGAGCGGCTGAACATCGCCATCAAGCGCGCTGCCGGAGAAGACTCCGGAAACGAAGAGGCATCCCGATGACCACGCCGTCGATCCAGGCCATCCACGTCCAGGGACTTGAGAAGTCGTTCGACGAGCTGCACGTGTTGCGCGGCGTGGACTTCGACGTGGCGCGGGGCAGCATCTTTGGCCTGCTCGGCTCCAACGGCGCCGGCAAGACCACGGTCGTGAAGATCCTGTCCACGCTGCTCAAGGCCGACGCGGGAACCGTCACCGTCGAGGGCTTCGACGTCGCCACGCAACCGGCGAACGTGCGGGAGTCCATCAGCCTGACCGGGCAGTTCGCGGCCGTCGACGAGATGCTCACCGGGAGGGAGAACCTGGTGCTGGTGGCCCGGCTGCGGCATCTCCAGGACCCGGGCACGATCGCGGATGACCTGCTGGCCCGCTTCTCGCTGACCGACGCGGCCACGCGGAGGGTGTCGACGTACTCCGGAGGCATGCGCCGCCGCCTGGACATCGCGATGAGCCTCATCGGGAGCCCGCCGGCGATCTTCCTGGACGAACCGACGACCGGGCTCGACCCGCAGTCGCGCATCGAGGTGTGGAACAGCGTCAAGAAGCTCGCCGGGCAGGGCACGACGGTGCTGCTCACCACCCAGCACCTGGACGAGGCCGAACAGCTCGCCGACCGGATCGCGATCCTCCACGAGGGACGGATCATCGCGAACGGCACCCTCGCCGAGCTGAAACAGCTCCTCCCGCCCGTCGAGGTGGAGTACGTCGAGAAGCAGCCGACCCTCGAGGACGTCTTCCTTGCCGTCGTCGGCAACGGGGCACAGCCGGCGCCGACAGCACGGACAACTGAGGAACGACGATGAGCACGCACTTCTTCGGCGACACCGCCGTCCTGCTGGGACGATCCCTGCGCCACATCTCGCGCAGCCCGGACACCATCATCACGACCACGATCATGCCGATCGCCTTCATGCTGCTGTTCGTCTACGTGTTCGGCGGCGCGATCGACACCGGGTCGGATCAGTACGTGAACTACCTGCTTCCCGGAATCCTGCTCATCACGATTGCCTCGGGCATCTCCTACACCGCATTCCGGCTCTTCCTCGACATGAAGAGCGGCATCTTCGAGCGATTCCAGTCCATGCCGATCGCACGGTCATCCGTGCTGTGGGCGCACGTGCTGACCTCGCTGGTCGCCAACCTGGTCTCGATCGTGGTCGTCGTGATGGTCGCCCTCCTGATGGGCTTCCGCTCTGGGGCGGGAGTGCTGGCGTGGCTCGCGATCGCCGGCATCTTGATGCTGTTCACCCTGGCGTTGACGTGGATCGCCGTCATCCCTGGCCTGTCGGCGAAGTCCGCGGACGGGGCGAGCGCCTTCTCCTACCCGATCATCCTCCTGCCGTTCATCAGCTCGGCATTCGTGCCCACCGACACCATGCCCGGCCCGGTGCGCGCCTTCGCCGAGAACCAGCCGGTGACGTCCATCGTCGACACGATCCGCGACCTGTTCACACAGCAGCCGGTCAGCACCGACATCTGGATCGCCCTCGCCTGGTGCCTCGGCATCCTCGTCGTCGCGTACGCCCTCGCCATGGCCACCTACCACCGCAAGATCGCCTGAGGATGCCGAGAGCCGGGACCCACCCAGTCAGATGTCGGACTGGATCCCGGCGAGGAGCTGACGGGCCATCACGATCCGCTGCACCTGGTTGGTGCCTTCGTAGATCTGGGTGATCTTGGCGTCCCGCATCATCCGCTCGACCGGGTAGTCGCGCGTGTAGCCGTAGCCGCCGAGCACCTGGACGGCGTCGGTGGTCACCTGCATGGCGGTGTCGGAGGCGAAGCACTTCGCGGCCGCTCCGAAGAACGTGAGGTCCTTGTCGCCGCGCTCGGAGCGGCCGGCGGCGGCGTACGTCAGCTGGCGCGCGGCCTCGACCTTCATGCCCATGTCCGCGAGCAGGAACTGCAGGCCCTGGAAGTCAGCGATCGACTTGCCGAACTGCTGGCGCTCCTTGGCGTAGTCGAGCGCGTAGTCGAGCGCACCCTGCGCGACGCCGACGGCCTGCGCAGCGATGGTGACGCGGGTGTGGTCGAGCACCTTCATCGCGGTCTCGAACCCGGTGCCCTCCGCGCCGATCATCCGGTCGGCGGGGATGCGCACGTTGTCGAAGTAGACCTCGCGGGTCGGCGAGCCCTTGATGCCGAGCTTCTTCTCCGGGGCGCCGAAGGAGACCCCCTCGTCGGACTTCTCGACGACGAAGGCGCTGATGCCGCGCGACCGCTTCTCCGGGTCGGTGACCGCGAAGACGGTGTAGAACTCCGAGATGCCGGCGTTGGTGATCCAGCGCTTCACGCCGTTGAGCACCCAGTCGTCACCGTCGCGGACGGCGCGGGTCTTCATCGCCACCGCGTCAGATCCGGCCTCCGGCTCGGAGAGGCAGTAGGAGAACATCCCCTGGTTCGCGGCGAGCGGGGTGAGGTACTTCGCCTTGAGCTCCTCGCTGCCCGAGATGATCACCGGCAGCGACCCGAGCTTGTTCACGGCCGGGATCAGCGACGAGGAGACGCACGCCCGGGCGACCTCCTCGATCACGATGCAGGTCGCGAGCGCATCGGCCCCGGCGCCGCCGTACTGCTCGGCCACGTGAGGAGCGGCGAAGTCGGCGGCGGCGAGCGCGTCGTACGCCGTCTGCGGGAACGCGGCGGTCTCGTCGACCTCGGTGGCGTTGGGGGCCACCTTCGCGTCGCACACGGCGCGGACGGCCTCACGGATCGCCTGGTGCTCCTCGGAAAGGGCGTACATCGGGTAGTCGCTCATGGGCCGAATCCTACTGCCGGGTAAGGACCACTCGCGCATGGAGTTCGTCACGCCCGGGTAGGTTCACCACCATGACCCGACGCACCCCCGGTCAGCTTCCCGCGCCCTCCTGGGCCGATGCCGACGACGTCCGTTTCATGCTCGAGGACTGCGAGACGTGGGCCGTGGTCGGCCTCTCCGGTGACCCGAGCCGCACGGCCTACGAGATCGCGCACTACCTCCAGCAGCGGGGCAAGCGCATCGTGCCGATCCACCCGAGCGCGCCGGTCGTGCTCGGGCAGCAGGGCTACGCGACGCTTGCGGACGTGCCGTTCTCGGTCGACGTGGTCGACGTCTTCCGTCGCTCGGAGGCGGCCGGCGAGTTCGCCGACCAGGCCGTCGCGGTCGGCGCGCAGGCGGTCTGGTTCCAGCTCGGCGTCGTGGACGTCGAGGCCTTCGACCGGACCGTGCTGGCCGGCCTACGCATGGTCATGGACACCTGCCCGGCCATCGAGTGGCCGCGGATCGCGCGCAGCGCATGACGGGCTTCGACTACCCCGAGACCCGGCGCGGAGACACCGTCGACACCCTGCACGGGCAGGACGTCGCGGACCCCTACCGCTGGCTCGAGGACCCCGACTCCGACGAGACCAGGGCGTGGGTCACCGCTCAGAACACGGTGAGCCGCGGCTACCTCGACGCGCTGCCGGCGCGGGCCTGGTTCCACCGGGAGCTCCTCGACATCGTGGGGATGCCGCGGGCGGGCACCCCTGACCGGATCGGCGACCGCTACCTGGTCGGCCGCAACGACGGCACCCAGCAGCAGGACCAGTGGTTCGTGGCCGACAGCCTCGACGAGCTGCGCGCCGGCGGCCGGCTGCTCGTCGACCCCAACGAGTTCTCCGAGGACGGCACGTCGTCCCTGGCCGGGTACGACGTCAGCCTCGACGGCGACCTGCTCGCCTACCAGGTCAGCGACGGCGGCAGCGACTGGACGACGATGCGCGTCAAGGACGTCGCCACCGGCGAGGACCTCGACGACGTGCTCACCAAGGTGAAGTTCAGCGCGGCCACCTGGCTGCCGGACCGGTCCTTCCTCTACGTGCACTTCCCCGCCGAGGGAGAGGCCCGCGGCACCGACGCGGCCGCGCTCCCGGCGCCCCAGCTCCGGCGCCACGTGCTCGGGACCCCGCAGGCCGAGGACACCCTCGTCTGGGAGCTGCCGGAGAACCCCCAGGTGATCCCCGAGCCCGAGCTGTCGCACGACGGCCGCTGGCTGGTCGTGCACCTGCACGAGGGCACGTCGGAGAAGAACCGGCTCTGGGTCCACCCGGTCGACACCGAGGACGGCACCAGCCGGATCGGCGAGTGCATCCGGCTCGTCGACGAGGACCGGGCGATGTACCGGTTCGTGCGCTCGGACGGCGACGCCCTGCTCCTGCACACCGACGAGCACGCGCCCCTGGGCCGTGTCGTGCGTGTGGACGCGACCGGAGGGGCGTTCGCGGCCGCGGACGTCGTGCGGGAGTCCGACGCCGCGCTCGAGTCCGTCGTCGCCGCCGGGGACGAGCTGCTGACGGTGCACCTCGTCGACGCCCAACCCCGCGTGGCGCGCTGGTCCCTCGACGGAGGTGACCTCGGGACGGTGGACGTCCCCGGTGGCGCTGTGCTGACGCTCCGCGGCAAGGCCGGCCGGGACGAGGCCTTCGTCGGCATGGTCGCGCTGACCTCCCGGGTGACGGCGTACCGTCTGGCGCTTCCCGCCGGGGACGTCTCACTCGTCGACGGTCTCGCGCCCGCCGGGGAGACGGCCTGGCAGGCGCCCGAGGTGCACACCGAACGGCGCCGGGCGACGAGCAAGGACGGCACCGAGGTGCCCTACTTCCTGGTCCACCGCACCGACGTCGACGTGTCCGGACCGCGCCCGACCCTGCTCTACGGCTACGGCGGCTTCAACGTCCCGGTGCTCGCCGACTTCCGGCCGGTGTTCGCAGGGTGGCTCGCGGCCGGCGGCGTCCTGGCGATCGCGAACCTTCGCGGCGGCAGCGAGTACGGCGGCGCCTGGCACGACGGCGGCCGGCTGCACAACAAGCAGAACGTCTTCGACGACTTCGCCGCCGTCGGCGACCACCTCGTGGAGCAGGGCGTCACCACTCACGGGCAGCTCGCGCTTCATGGCCGGAGCAACGGCGGACTGCTCGTCGGCGCGACCCTGCTGCAGCGCCCGGACCTCGCCGCCGTGGCGCTGCCCACCGTCGGCGTGCTCGACATGCTGCGCTTCCACGAGTTCACGGTCGGCGCGGCCTGGGTCGCCGACTACGGCTCTCCGGAGGATCCGGAGATGTTCAAGACGCTGCGGGCGTACTCGCCGTTGCACAACGTGGTCGAGGGGTGCAGCTACCCGGCGACGCTGGTGATGACCGGCGACCACGACGACCGGGTGGTGCCCGCGCACAGCTTCAAGTTCACCGCGGAGCTGCAGCGTGCGCAGGGCGGCGATGCGCCCGTGCTGGCCAGGATCGAGACCGCTGCCGGGCACGGGCCCGGGATGGCCTCAGCCGCGGTAGCCGCCGAGGCGGCCGACCTGCTGGCATTCGCTGCCGAGCACACCGGCCTGACGCCGCAGCGGCCCGGTCGCAATCGCACATGAGTGCCCGAGGGACACGGATCTGACGCGAAGTCGTGATGGAACCGCACATGTGTGCGCCTACGACAGGCTGCAGCGCTGGGCGGGTGCGGAACGCCGCGGTGCGAGCACCGGGACCGGCGACGTGTCAGAACCCGAGCTTGCGGCCGACGTCGCCGCGGACCGCCTTGCCCTTCTCGCGGGCCGACGCGGCGAGGTCCTGCTGGAAGTCGACCATCTGCTGGCGCAGTCCCTCGTCGGAGGCCGCGAGGATGCGTACGGCGAGCAGGCCGGCGTTGCGGGCGTTGCCGACCGCCACGGTGGCGACCGGGACACCGGCGGGCATCTGCACGATCGACAGCAGCGAGTCCATGCCGTCGAGGTACTTCAGCGCGACCGGGACACCGATCACCGGCAGCGGCGTGACCGCGGCGAGCATGCCGGGCAGGTGGGCGGCCCCGCCGGCACCGGCGATGATCACCCGCAGCCCGCGACCGGCCGCGTCCTTGCCGTAGGCCAGCATCTCCTCGGGCATCCGGTGCGCCGACACCACGTCGGCCTCGAAGGGAACCCCGAACTCCTCCAGGGCCTCCGCGGCGGCCTTCATGGTCGGCCAGTCGGAGTCCGACCCCATCACGATCCCGACCTGCGGGGACTGCTCGCTCATCGCGCTACTCGCTTTCGTTTCCGAGGTCGCCGCGGAACCACGCGGCGGCGTGCTGGGCGCGCTCACGGACCTCGTCGAGGTCGTCGCCGTACGCCGTGACGTGGCCGACCTTGCGCCCGGGCTTCACGTCCTTGCCGTAGAGGTGCACCTTGAGCCGGGGGTCCCGGGCGAACACGTGCGGGTAGCCGCCGTAGAGGTCCTCCGACAGCGGGCCGTGGCCGCCGCCCAGGATGTTCACCATCACCGTCCAGGGCGCTCGGGCCTCCGGAGACCCGAGCGGCAGGTCGAGGACGGCGCGGAGGTGGTTCTCGAACTGGCCCGTGACGGCGCCGTCCATGCTCCAGTGGCCGGTGTTGTGCGGCCGCATCGCGAGCTCGTTGACCAGGACGCGGCCGTCGTCGGTCTCGAACATCTCGACCGCGAGGATGCCGGTGACGTCGAGCGCCCCGGCGACCTTCATCGCGATCTGCTGCGCCTCGACGGCGAGGTCCTCGGCGAGGCCGGGCGCGGGGGCCAGCACCTCCCAGCAGATCCCGTCGCGCTGCACGGACTCGACGACGGGGTAGGCAGCCACCTGGCCGGAGGGCGACCGGGCGACCAGCGCGGACAGCTCGCGGCGGAAGTCCACGAGCTCCTCGGCGAGGATGTCGACGCCGGAGGCAGCGGCCACTGCGAAGGCCTCGTCCGCGTCGTCGCGGGAGCGCACCACCCACACGCCCTTGCCGTCGTAGCCGCCGCGGGTCGTCTTCAGCACGACCGGGTAGCCACCGACGGTGTCGGCGAACCGGTCCACGTCGTCGGTGTCGGCGACCACGGCGTTGCGCGGGCACGGGACACCGAGGTGGCCGAGCCGCGCCCGCATGACGGCCTTGTCCTGGGCGTGCACCAGGGCCTCTGGGCCGGGCCGGCAGGCGTGCCCCTCGTCGGTCAGCGTGTGCAGGTGCTCGGTGGGCACGTGCTCGTGGTCGAACGTCACCACGGAGCAGCCCTCGGCCGCTTCACGGAGCGTCTCGAGGTCGCGGTAGTCCCCCACCACGGCCCCGGGCACCACCTGGGCGGCCGACACGTCGGGGCCCTCGGCGAGCAGGTGCAGCCGGACGCCGAGTCCCACGGCGGCCTGCGCCATCATCCGCGCCAGCTGGCCGCCGCCGATCACGGCCACGGTGGGCGAGGCGCTCGGGTGCGAGGGACGCGGGTGCGAGGCCGGGGAGGTCACGCCCCCGACCCTATCGACGCACGCTCAGGAGGCTGACGCCACCTGGTCGGCGTACACCGGCGGACTGGTCTCGAACCGCAGCCCCCGACCGCGGATCGTGGTGATCAGTGTCGGGCGACGGGTGTCGTCGCCGAGCTTCTTGCGGACCCACCCCAGGTGCACGTCGATCGTCTTCGCAGACGTCCAGAAGTTGGTCTGCCACACGTCCCGCATCAGCTCCTCGCGGGTGACGATCTCACCCGGGCGGCTGATCAGGGCGTACAACAGGTCGAACTCCTTGTTGGACATCCTTATCTCGACACCATCGCGCCACACCCGACGCGCTGCGGCGTCGACGTCCACCCCCTGCACAGTCATCATGCTCGTCAGAGTAAAGAGGCGTGCCGGGCGTCCACCGCGGCTTGGGGAAGATTAGTCCGGAATGACTAGTTCGCGGTCTAGTCAGTCCTGGTCACGCCCGTGCGGCCGTCAGGGACGGCGTACGGCGACCGGCTCGACGATCCCGAACCCCCGCAACGGACGCGGCGGGAGCGCGCGGGTCTCGAACTCGTCGACCGGGAGGCGCTCCGCGGTCTCGGTGTCGGTGATCACCCGGTTGCGCCGGGCCACCCCGGTGAGCCGGGCCGCCAGGTTGACGGGCGGGCCGAACACGTCGCCGAGCCGCATCACCACGGCGCCGGTGGCCAGGCCGACGCGCACGTCGGGCAGCCGCTTGTCGTTGCCGATCACGTCGACGATCGAGAGCCCGATCTCCAGAGCGCGCACCGGGTCCTCCGACACGAACAGCACGGAGTCGCCGAGGGTCTTGATCACCCGGCCGTGCCTGCCGGCGACGACGTCGGCGCAGCGGGACTCGAAGATCTCCACCATGTCGCCGATCCGGTCCTCGTCCATCTCGTTGGACAGGGCGGTGAAGCTGACCAGGTCGGCGAACCCGACGGTCACCTGGACGGTGTGCAGGTCCTCGTCGTTGGCACCAAGCGCCTCGACCCGGGTCACTGCCGCGGCGAGGTGCCGACGCCACGCGTAGATGATCAGCTGCTCGAACGGCACGCCCACCTGCTCGGCGAGCCGCAGTGCGCTCCCGATCCGGCTGCCGGTCGCCTGCTCGCCGGCCTCGAGCTCCTCGACCCGGGGGGCCAGCGTCGCCACCTGCCAGTCGGCGAGGCGCGCCATCGTCTGCCCGACCGCGCGGGTCAGCCGGACGGCGGTGTCGAAGTCGATCGCGCCCTGGTGCACCGCGTGCACGAGCGTGGTCAGCGCGGAGAGGTCCGCGTCGGTGAAGGCCGCCTGCTCACCGGCGTCGGGGAAGCCCAGCGCCCGCCACAGCCGGCGCGCCTCCTCCAACGAGACGCCGGCGGCGTCGGCGACGTCATCGCTGGTGTGCCGGGGGTCCTCGCCGAGGAGCGCCCGCTCGAGCTGCTCCCGGGTGTAGGGAAGATCCGGGTCAGGCTCCGTCATCGACCACGTTCGTCCCGGGCTGCGACAACCTGTGCAGCTCCTCGGCCACCTGCATCTGGACCCGCTCCACCTGCGGGATGTCGTGCAGCAGCACGGTCCCGGCCTCGCTCGCGTCGGACACCACCAGCGTGCCGCAGCCGAACACCCGGTCGACGACGCCGATCTCGAAGTCGACGCCGCTGATCCGGTTGAGCGGGATGGTCCGGCCGCGCTTGGCGATCAGCCCGGAGCGCTTGATGAACCGGCGGTTCGTGAAGGTGTACTCGGTGGTCAGCCAGATGAAGAACGGCTTGAGCACCCACCAGATCGCCACCAGGAGGGCCAGTCCCCACACCACGGCCTGCACCAGCGGCTGCGCGTTGCCCGCGTCGGGCAGCACGGACGCGATGAAGCCGGCGGCCCCGGCCAGCACGATCAGCAGCAGGGCGGGGAGCAGCAGCGCCTTGACGTGCGTGCGCGTGCTGACGACGACGTGCTCACCGTCGTTGAGGAGCCTGGAGGGGAAAGCCACGCGCCGATCATGTCACGGTCGCGGGCGCACGTGGACGACGTCGCCCGCACCGAGAACGACGGTGTCGCCCGCTTCGGGGCGCACCTCCAGCCGACCGTCGGCGTCGATGCCGGTGGCCGTCCCGGTGAGCACGTCCCCGTTCGGCAGGTCCACCCGCACGGTGCGCCCCACCGTGTCGCAGACCCGGAGGTACGACGCCCTCAGCCGGTCGGCGCCGTCCCCGGCCGCCGCCCGCCACGCGTCGTACTCCTCGCCGAGCGCGGCCAGCACGTGCACGAGCAGGTCGCCGCGGTCCACCTCGGGCCGGCCGGCCAGGGCGAGCGACGTGGCCGTCTCGACCGGCAGCTCGGCCGCCGTGGTGGAGACGTTCAGGCCGATGCCGACGACAGCCGCCGCCCCGGCCGGCCGCTCCACCCGCTCGACCAGGATCCCGGCCAGCTTGGCGTCGCCGAGCAGCACGTCGTTGGGCCACTTCAGCGAGCAGTCCAGGCCGGTGGCGCGGCGTACCCCGTCGACGACAGCCACGCCCGCGAGCAGCGGAAGCATCGGCCAGCGGGGCACCGGCACCTCGTCCGGGGTCAGCAGCACGCTGAACGTCAGCGCGGACCGCGGCGGCGTCACCCAGGTCCGGTCGAGCCGCCCGCGGCCCGCGGTCTGGTGCTCGGCGACCACCACGAGGCCCTCGTCCTCCCCTGCGCGAGCCCGCCCGGCCACGACCGCGTTGGTCGACGGAGACTCCTCGAGCACCTCCAGCGACCACCGCGTCTGCTGCAGCCGGGCGGTGACCGCGGCGGGCTCAAGAGGTGGGCGGTTGGGCTCGTCGAGGGGCACAGGCACTAGATTGGCCGAACGAGCACGAGAGAGGCGAATCACCCCGTGAGCGAAGCAGCACAGAAGCCCGGTCAGGGCACCGAGGTCCCCAAGGACATCGACATCCACACGAGTGCGGGCAAGGCCGCCGACCTCACCCGTCGGCTCGAGGCCGCGGTGCACGCCGCGTCCGAGAAGGCCGTCGAGAAGCAGCACGCCAAGGGCAAGAAGACCGCCCGCGAGCGCGTGCTCGAGCTGCTCGACGAGGACTCGTTCGTGGAGCTCGACGAGCTCGCCCGGCATCGCTCCACCGCCTTCGGGATGGAGAAGAACCGGCCCTACGGCGACGGCGTGGTCACCGGCTACGGCACGATCGACGGCCGCCAGGTGTGCGTGTTCGCTCAGGACTTCACCGTCTTCGGCGGGTCGCTCGGCCAGGTCTTCGGCGAGAAGATCGTCAAGGTCATGGACCTCGCCATGAAGACCGGCTGCCCGGTCATCGGGATCAACGACTCGGGCGGCGCCCGCATCCAGGAGGGCGTGGTCTCGCTCGGCCTCTACGGTGAGATCTTCCGCCGCAACGTGCACGCCTCGGGCGTCATCCCGCAGATCTCGCTGATCATGGGGCCCTGTGCCGGCGGCGCCGTCTACTCCCCCGCGGTCACCGACTTCACCGTGATGGTCGACCAGACCTCGCACATGTTCATCACCGGCCCGGACGTGATCAAGACCGTCACCGGCGAGGACGTCTCGATGGAGGACCTCGGTGGCGCGCGGGCGCACAACACCAAGTCCGGCAACGCCCACTACATGGGCCACGACGAGTCCGACGCCATCGACTACGTCAAGGCGCTGATCTCCTACCTGCCGCAGAACAACCTCGACGAGCCGGTGGTCTACGACGAGATTGCCGACCTCGAGGTCTCCGACACGGACCGGGCGCTCGACACCCTGATCCCGGACTCGCCCAACCAGCCCTACGACATGCACACCGTGATCGAGTCGGTGCTCGACGACGAGGAGTTCCTCGAGGTCCAGGCGATGTTCGCGCCGAACCTCATCATCGGCTTCGGCCGCGTCGAGGGCCGCCCCGTCGGCGTGGTCGCCAACCAGCCGATGCAGTTCGCCGGCACGCTCGACATCGATGCCTCCGAGAAGGCGGCGCGCTTCGTGCGCACCTGCGACGCGTTCAACATCCCGGTCCTCACCTTCGTGGACGTGCCGGGCTTCCTGCCGGGCACCGACCAGGAGTGGAACGGCATCATCCGGCGCGGCGCGAAGCTGATCTACGCCTACTCCGAGGCAACGGTCCCGCTGGTCACGATCATCACCCGCAAGGCGTACGGCGGCGCCTACGACGTGATGGGGTCCAAGCACCTCGGCGCCGACATCAACCTGGCCTGGCCGACGGCGCAGATCGCGGTGATGGGCGCTCAGGGCGCGGTGAACATCCTCTACCGCAAGGACCTCAAGAAGGCCGAGGAGGCCGGCACGCAGGAGGAGACGCGCGCCGAGCTGATCACGGAGTACGAGGACACCCTCGCCAACCCCTACCTCGCCGCCGAGCGTGGCTACGTCGACGCGGTGATCCACCCGCACGAGACCCGCGGCGAGGTCGTCCGGGCCCTGCGCCTGCTCCGCTCCAAGCGGGAGACGCTGCCGCCGAAGAAGCACGGGAACATCCCCCTCTGATGAGCGAGAAGGACGAGACCGAGCCGGTGGAGAACAAGCCGCCGCTGTTCGTGGTCCGGGGCGACGCGACGGCCGAGGAGGTCGCCGCGCTCGTCGCCGTGCTCCAGGGCTTGGCTGCCGCCGCCTCCCCGCCGGCGCCCAGGCCGCGCCCGGAGTGGTCCGCGCATCACCGCAAGGCGCGGCCGTCGCTCCACGCGGGCCCGGGTGGCTGGCGCTCGAGCGCCATGCCGCGCTGAGCGTCCTCACCCAGACCACGCCACGCCGCCGCTGACGCGGTGACGAGCAGCAGCACCATCACGGTGTTGCGCAGCGCCAGCGCGAGGACCGGGAGCCACGCGCGGTCCCCGGCCAGGGTGATCTCGCCGTAGTAGGCGGGGAAGACCACTTGGGTCAGGCCGGCCGCCACGAGCAGGCCCAGCGTCCACGCCCGCAGCGTCCGGGAGTCCGCGACGACGAGTCCGGCCGCGGCGACGGGCAGCAGCCAGAGCAGGTACTGCGGGCTGAGCACCTTGCCGACGACGACGAAGCCGGTGACGGCGGCGAGGACCAGCCACACCGCGGTCCGGCCGGACACCACGTCGCGGAGCTGCCAGAGCCGCCCCCAGCCCAGGCCGAGCGCCACGACGTACAGCAGGGTCAGCAGGGTGCTGGCCGCGAGCAGCACCTCGACCGCCGGGCCGGTGACCTCGAAGGACTTGCTCGGCGCGTAGGCGATCACCCACCGCCCCGGATCCGCCCACCAGCCCACCATCGCCGGGGTGGCGAGCACCGACTCGATCTGGAGGCCCCGGTCCGACTGGTACGTCAGCGGGCTGAGCAGCCGGCCCCAGCCTCCGAGCACCGCGCTCACCCCGGCGAGGGCGAGACCGCTGCCGACGAGGACCGCGACCGCCGCGCGGCGGGGCCGGGCCACGGCGAGCAGGGCAGGGATCACGAGCACCGGCCACAGCTTGACCCCGGTCGCCACGGCGACGAACGCCGACGACGTCCGGGGATGCCGGGCGACCAGCAGGACCGCGGCGCCGCAGAGCACGCCGGGGAGCAGGTCGAAGCGCGCGTAGGCCGTGACCCCGAGCAGCGGGACTCCCAGCAGCCAGACCAGCACCGGCAGCCAGCGACGGCCCGCCCGGGCGAGCAGGATCGTGAAGGCGAGGTCGGTCACGCCGGCGGCGGCCATCAGCAGCACGCCGTACGCCCCGTCGATGCCGACCGCCTGCGCGACCACCCAGGGCAGCGCGAGCACCGCGACCGCGGGGACCGGGTACTCCACCAGCGTGTCCGCCAGGCCGGTGCCGCCCAGGCCCGCCAGGCTCGCGTCGAAGTAGGAGACGTCGCCGCTGACCCACTCCTGCGGCCCGAGCAGCAACCACACCAGCAACGCCCGCGTGGCGACCCACGCGACCGCCACCACACCGGTCCTCATCCGGCTGCCACTTTCCGCACCCGAGCACCTTAGGGTGTCTCTCTGTGACCCAGGACATACCCGCTGACCACGCCGCCCACCGACCGGTCGACGCGATCGCCGACGCCTACGTGGACGCCTACTGCGCGCTCGACCCGGTGACCGCCACCTACATCGGCGTCCCGGGCCACGAGCACCGCCTCACCGACTACTCCCCGCAGGGTTACGCCGCCCGCGAGAGGCTGACCCGCCAGGCGCTGGCCGACGCCACCGCCGCGACGCCCGTCGACGAGCTGGAGCAGGTCGCGAAGGACGCGTTCTTGGAGCGGCTCGGCCTCGAGGTCGAGATGTACGAGGCGCACGTGCCGCAGTCCGAGGTATCGGTGATCTCCAGCGCCCTGCACCAGATGCGCTCGGTCTTCGACCTGATGGACACCGAGGGCGAGGACGCCTGGCGCAACATCGACGCCCGCCTCGCGGCGTTCCCGGCGGCGCTCGAGGGGGTCCGCACGACGCTGACGCAGTCGGCGGACGCCGGCCACGTGGCGGCGCAGCGCCAGATCCGGGCGGTGGCGGACCAGATCCGCCACTGGACCGGCCAGCAGGGCACCGGCGGGGACTTCTTCGCCGGCCTCGTGGGCGGCGCGGAGGTCGGCGCGGGCCTGACCGCGGACCTGGAGAAGCATGCTCAGGCGGCCAGTGAGGCCACCGCCGCGTTCGGCCGGTTCCTCGACGACGAGCTCGCCCCGCGGGGACCCGCGACCGACGCCGTCGGCCGCGACCGCTACGCCCTGGGGTCGCGCTACTTCCTGGGCACGACCATCGACCTGGAGGAGACCTACGCCTGGGGCTGGCAGGAGCTCGCCCGGATCGAGAACGCGATGGCGGAGGTCGCCCGGGAGATCGTCCCGGGTGGCACGCTCGAGGACGCGGTCGCCGCGCTCGACGCGGACCCCGCGCGCAGCATCAAGGGGAAGGCCGAGTTCGCAGCCTGGATGCAACAGCTCGCCGACCGCATCATCGACGAGATGGCCGGCGTGCACTTCGACATCCCCGAGCCGATCCGGCAGATCGAGTGCCGGATCGCACCCACCAGTGACGGGGGCATCTACTACACCGGACCCAGCGAGGACTTCTCGCGCCCGGGCCGCATGTGGTGGGCCGTGCCGGACGGCGTCGACACGTTCTCGACGTGGCGCGAGGTCACCACCGTGTTCCACGAGGGCGTCCCCGGCCACCACCTCCAGGTCGCGCAGACGGCGTACCGCAGCGAGCTGCTCAACCGCTGGCAGCGGCTGATGTGCTGGGTCTCCGGGCACGGCGAGGGCTGGGCGCTCTACTCCGAGCGACTCATGGACGACCTCGGCTACCTCGCCGATCCGGGCGACAAGCTCGGCATGCTCGACGCGCAGGCGTTCCGCGCGGCACGCGTCATCGTCGACATCGGCATGCACCTCCAGCTCGAGATCCCGACCGACAACCCGGTCGGCTTCCACCCCGGCGAGACCTGGGACCACGACCTCGGCGTGGAGTTCATGCGCACGCACACGAGCATGAGCCACGCGGAGATCGACTTCGAGGTCAAGCGCTACCTCGGCTGGCCGGGACAGGCGCCGTCGTACAAGGTGGGCGAGCGGATCTGGCTCAAGGCCCGCGACGACGCGAGGGCGCGTCTCGGGGACCGCTTCGACCTCAAGGCGTTCCACCGGGCCGCGCTCGACCTCGGCTCGATCGGGCTGGACCCGCTCCAGGCCGCGCTCGCGCGCATCTCATGAGCACCCCACGACGCTGCTCGCTGCGCTCGCACCGCCTCGGGGACCCCGCATGAGCGTCCGCCTCGTGCTCGGGTCGGCGTCGCCGGCCCGGCTGGCCACGCTGCGCAGCGCCGGCGTCGAGCCGCAGGTGCTGGTCTCCGGCGTCGACGAGTCGCAGGTGACCGACCCCGACCCGGCCACGCTGGCCGCCCGGCTCGCGGAGCTGAAGGCCGAGGCGGTCGTCACCCACCTGGCGGCCGAGCATGCCGGCCGACAACGGGCCGAGGGCGCCGACGAGCTGCTCGTGCTCGGCTGCGACTCCGTCCTGGAGCTCGACGGCCGCATCCTCGGCAAGCCCGACGACGCCGACGACGCGCGCGAGCGGTGGCGTTCCATGCGCGGCCGCTCCGGGGTGCTTCACACCGGCCACTGCCTGTGCGACCTGGGGACCGGCAGGCGCATCGTCCGGTCCGTCGACACGGTCGTGCACTTCGCGGACGTCAGCGACGCGGAGATCGAGGCGTACGTCGCCAGCGGCGAGCCGCTGCACGTGGCGGGAGCGTTCACCATCGACGGTCTCGGCGGGGCGTTCGTGCGCGCCATCGAGGGCGACCCGCACTGCGTGGTCGGGGTCAGCCTGCCGGCCCTCCGCGAGATGGTGCTCGAGCTCGGCCGCAGCTGGACCGACCTGTGGCAGCACGGCCGCTGACCTCAGGTCTGGCAGACTGCGCGGCATGCGAGGGATCATTCTGGCCGGCGGTTCCGGGACGCGGCTGCACCCGATCACGCGGGGCCTGAGCAAGCAGCTGGTGCCGGTCTACGACAAGCCGATGGTCTACTACCCGCTGTCCACGCTGATGCTGGCCGGGATCCGCGACATCCTGGTGATCACCACCCCCGAGGACCACGACCAGTTCGTCCGGCTGCTCGGCGACGGCAGTGACTTCGGGATCAACCTGACCTACGCCGTGCAGCCCTCCCCCGACGGCCTCGCCCAGGCCTTCGTGATCGGCGAGGAGTTCATCGGCGGCGAGTCCTGCGCGCTGGTGCTCGGCGACAACATCTTCTACGGACCCGGTTTCGGCCGGAAGCTGTCACGGTTCACCGACATCGACGGCGCCGCCGTGTTCGCCTACCAGGTCTCGGACCCCACCGCCTACGGCGTCGTGGAGTTCGACGAGTCCGGCAAGGCCCTGTCCCTGGAGGAGAAGCCCGCCAAGCCACGCAGCAAGTACGCCATCCCCGGCATCTACTTCTACGACAACGACGTCGTCGAGATCGCCAAGGGCCTCGAGCCCTCGGCACGCGGGGAGTACGAGATCACCGACGTCAACCGCACCTACCTCGAGCAGGGCCGGCTCCAGGTCGAGGTGCTCGAACGCGGCATCGCCTGGCTCGACACCGGCACCTTCGAGTCCCTCAACGACGCCAGCAACTTCATCCGCACCGTCGAGCACCGGCAGGGCCTCAAGATCGGCTCGCCCGAGGAGATCGCCTGGCGGCAGGGCTTCCTCACCGACGACGAGCTGCGCGAGCGGGCCGGGACCCTGCTCAAGTCCGGCTACGGCGACTACCTGCTCAGCCTGCTGGACGACTGAGCACGACCGGCGCCGCCTGGTGCCACCGGTCGCGCCAGTCCCCGATCGGCTCGACCCCGGCGCGGTGCAGCGCGTCGTGGCCGAGGACGGAGTACGCCGGCCGTGGGGCCGGCCGGACGAACTGGTCGCTCGTCGTCGGCTTCACGATCGCCGGGTCCTGGCCGTCCGCGGCGACGACCTCGCGCGCGAAGTCGAACCAGCTGCACTGCCCGCTCGACGTGGCGTGGTAGGTCCCGGCGGGCACGGAGGCCTCGACCAGGCGCACGACCAGGTCGGCGACGTCGACGGTCCAGGTGGGCTGGCCGACCTGGTCGTCGACCACCGAGACCTCGCCGCGCTCGCGGGCGACCCGGGCGATGGTGCGGGGGAAGCAGCCGCCGTGCGCGCCGTAGAGCCAGGCGGTGCGGACCACCAGGTGCCGGTCCGGCAGCGCGGCGCGGACCGCTTCCTCGCCGGCGGCCTTGGTCCGGCCGTAGGCCGAGGCGGGCGAGGTCGGGGCTTCCTCGGCGTAGGGCCTGGACGCCGTACCGTCGAACACGTAGTCGGTGCTGACGTGGACCAGCCACCCGTCGCCCTCGGCGACCGCACGGGCCAGCAGGTCCGGGACGACGGCGTTGGTCTGCAGGGCGGCCTCCTCGTGCTCCTCCGCGTCGTCGACGGCGGTCCAGGCGGCGCAGTTCACCACGACGTCGAAGCCCCGCACGAGCTGGCGGACGGCCTCGGGGTCACCCAGGTCCGCCGAGGCCCGCGTCGCAGCCGCCACCTCGTGTCCGGTCCGCCTCAGCGCCTCCACGAGATCGGTGCCCAGCATCCCCGCCGAGCCCGTGACCAACCAGCGCACGTGTCCCACTTCCCTTGTGTCCTAGCCGGATCCGGCGGTTTGTACCCTAGCCGCATGGAGATCCGCGAGCTGAAGGTCCAGGACGCCTACGAGTTCCGCCCGCAGATCCACGGCGACAGCCGCGGCGCGTTCCTCGAATGGTTCCGCGCCGACAAGCTCCAGGAGGCCACCGGGCGGCGGCTCGATCTGCTCCAGGCCAACGCCTCGATCTCCGCCGCGGGTGCGGTGCGGGGCATCCACTTCGCCGACGTGCCGCCGAGCCAGGCGAAGTTCGTGACCTGCCCCCGCGGCGCGTTGCTCGACGTCGTGGTCGACATCCGCGTCGGCTCACCGACGTTCGGCGCCTGGGACGCGGTGCTCCTCGACGACGTCGAGCGCCGCTGCGTCTTCGTCCCCGAGGGGCTCGGGCACGCCTTCATGGCGCTCGAGGACGACACGATGATCAGCTACCTGTGCACCGCGACCTACAACCCGGGCCGCGAGCACGGCGTGCACCCGCTGGACCCGGCGCTGGGGATCGAGTGGCCGACCACGGGCCGCGACGGCGCGCCCCTCGAGCCGCTGCTGTCGGCCAAGGACGCCGAGGCCCCGACGCTCGCGGAGGCCCAGAAGGAAGGCCTGCTGCCCGACTACGCCGAGGTGCAGGCGTTCCTCGCCGGGCTACGGAACGGCTGATCCCCGGCCGCGGCGACCGATTGGGCCTGGGACGGGCTACTTCTTCTTGAGCGGTTCCCACCAGTCACGGTGGGTGAGGTACCACTCCACGGTCGCGGCGAGGCCGTCGTCGAGGGTGAACGCCGGGGTGTAGCCGAGCTCGTCGTGGATCTTGGACCAGTCCACCGAGTAGCGGCGGTCGTGCCCGAGCCGGTCCGGGACCTGCTCGACCCGGTCCCAACCGGTCCCGGTCGCCTTCAGCAGCCGCTCGGTGAGCTCCTTGTTGGTCAGCTCGGTGCCGCCGCCGATGTTGTAGACCTCCCCGGCGCGGCCGCCGGCCAGCACCAGGTGGATCGCCCGGCAGTGGTCGTCCACGTGCAGCCAGTCGCGGATGTTGCCGCCGTCGCCGTACAACGGCACGGTGCCGCCGTCGACCAGGTTGGTCACGAACAGCGGGATCACCTTCTCCGGGAACTGGTAGGGCCCGTAGTTGTTCGAGCACCGCGTCACCCGCACGTCCAGGCCGTGGGTGCGGAAGAACGCCCGCGCCAACAGGTCGCTCGAGGCCTTCGACGCGGAGTACGGCGAGTTCGGCTCCAGCGGCTGCTCCTCGTCCCACGAGCCGGTCTCGATCGAGCCGTACACCTCATCGGTGGACACGTGCACGAACCGGCCCAGGCCGTGACGCAGCGCGGCGTCCAGCAGGGTCTGGGTGCCGACCACGTTGGTCTTCACGAAGTCCTCGGCCCCGGCGATCGAGCGGTCCACGTGCGACTCCGCGGCGAAGTGCACCACCGCGTCCACCTCGCCCATCAGCGAGTCGACCAGCACCGGGTCGCAGATGTCGCCGTGCACGAACCTCAGCCGCGGGTCGTCCTTCACCGGGTCCAGGTTCGCCAGGTTCCCCGCATAGGTGAGCTTGTCCAGCACCACCACCTGCTCGGGCACCAGGGCGTCGCCCCACGCCCCGTCCAGCACGCTCCGCACGTAGTGCGAACCGATGAACCCAGCACCGCCGGTCACCAAGATCCTCATGGGCTCATCCAACCAGAGGGCGCGTGACGGCCCGGTGACCCCGGGTCGGTCAGCTGATGGCGGCCAGCTCGCGCCTGCGGGCCCGGCGGGGGCTGAGGAAGATGAACCGCCGGAAGGCCCAGAACCGGGCGGCGGTGCCCAGCCCCAGGCCGACGACGTTGGCCGCGACGTTGTCCGAGAACGGGTCGTCGAGCCCCAGCACGTAGCGGCTGACCGCAAGGCAGCCCAGCGGGATCGCCATCGTCGCGACGTTGATGACGAAGTAGGCGATCCGCCCGCCGGCAGCGCCGACGGTCTCGCGGTTGCGGAACGCCCACGACCGGCTGCCGCGGTAGCTCACGAACATGCCGATGGTGTTCGCGACCACGAAGGCCACGATCGGCTGGTCGTTGAGCGGGCCGGGTCCGGCGAAGTAGCCGTGGACCAGCGCGTTGAAGATGACGAAGGCCACCAGGGTGGCGAGGCCACCGACGGTGAGGAACTTCGTCACCTCCGCGAGGAAGTGCTGCATGCGTTGGCCCATGCGGCCAAGGCTACGGTGCGCCCTGGCCGCATCGGCTCATCGCGTCACTCGACGGGCAGGCCGCGTCCGCGGGCGATCAGCATCCGCTGCACCTCGGAGGTGCCCTCGCCGATCTCGAGAACCTTGGCGTCGCGGTAGAACCGGGTGACCGGGTACTCCTCCATGAAGCCGTAGCCGCCGAAGATCTGCGTGGCGATCCGCGTCGCGGTGACGGCGGACTCCGTGGCGTAGAGCTTGGCGATCGCCGCCGCCTGCTTGAACTCCTTCATCGGGCGGCCGGCGTCCTTCATGGCGGCCGCCTTGTAGGTCAGCAGCCGCGAGGCCTCGAGCATGACCTCGAGGTCGGCGACCTGGAAGGCGACGCCCTGCTTGGAGCCGATCGGCACCCCGAAGGTGGTCCGCTCGCCGGCGTACTGCACGGACATGTCGAGGCACGCCTGGATGCAGCCGACCGCGAGCGCGGCGATCGCGACCCGGCCGTCGTCGAGGGTGGCGAGGAACTGGGCGAAGCCGCGGCCGCGCTCGCCGAGCAGGTTCGCCTCCGGGACGCGAACGTCCTCGAAGCTGAGCGGGTGCGTGTCGGAGGCGTGCCAGCCGAGCTTGTCGTACGCCGGCTCGGCGGTGAAGCCCTTGGTCCCCGACGGCACGATGATCGTGCTGATCTCGGCCTTGCCCTTGTCGGTCGTGCCGGTGCGCGCGGTCACGGTCACGACCGAGGTGATGTCGGAGCCCGAGTTGGTGATGAACTGCTTCGAGCCGTTGACCACCCACTCGCCGTCGACCAGGTCGGCCTTGGTCTTGGTGGCACCCGCGTCGGAGCCGGAGCCCGGCTCGGTGAGGCCGAAGCCCGCGAGCGTCCTGCCGGCCACCAGGTCCGGCAGCCACGCCTGCTTCTGCTCGTCCGTGCCGAAGGTCAGGATCGGGTTGATGCCGAGGCCGACGGCGGCCTCGAGGGTGATGCCCATCGACTGGTCGACGCGGCCGATCTCCTCGATCGCCACGCACAGCGAGGTGAAGTCGCCATCCTCGCCTGCGCCGCCGAACTCCTCGGGCGCGGTCAGGCCGAACAGGCCCAGCTGGCCCATCTTCTGGACGACGTCGGTCGGGAAGTGGTGCTTCTTGTCCCACTCCGCGGCGTGCGGGGCGATCTCGGCCTCGGCGAACTCGCGGACGCTCCTGCGGAAGGCCTCGTGCTCGGAAGACAGCTCGTATGAGGGCACGGTCTGGGGTCCCTTCGTGACTTACGCTTACGTGAACGTAAGGACTCTAGGTCGCTTACGTAACGGAAGCGCAAGGGAGAGATTGGCGTGCCGACGACCGACCCCGAGCGGACCTGGACGATCACGGAGCTCGCCCGTGACTTCGGAGTCACGCTGCGCACGCTGCGGCACTACGAGGACGTCGGACTGCTCTCCCCCGAGCGGCGCGGCACCACCCGCGTGTTCCACCACCGCGACCGGATCCGGCTGGCGCTGATCCTGCGCGGGAAGCGGCTCGGCTTCACGTTGCCCGAGATCGCGACGATCGTGAACATGTACGACGACCAGCCCGGCGAGGCCGGCCAGCTCCAGTACCTCATCGACCAGATCGACGTGCGGCGTGACGAGCTCGAGCAGCGCCGCCGCGACATCGACCACACCCTCGCCGAGCTCGCCGAGGTCGAGGCCCGCTGCCGCGCCGACCTGTCCCGGCTCAGCAGACCAGCGAGGTCGCCTCACCGAACGCGCAGCTGACCATCTGGCTCAGGTGCGCGTGGGCGGCCATGTGCTCGGGGGCGCGCATCGCCATCAGGACGGTGAGCAGCATGCCCTGGGCCACGAAGTCACGGACCTGCTCCGCCTCCATGCCGCTGCTCCGCAGCAGCCCGGCGATCTCGTCCATCAACGCCCGCGCCCGGGCGCCGATCTCCTCGTTGTCGCCCGCGGCGAAGCCGTGCAGCATCACCAGCATCAGCTCGCGGTCGGCGAGCAGACCGGTGTAGGCCGCTCCGAGGCGGGCCTGGTCGTCCTCGTCGGCAGGGTCGAAGTCGCCCTCGTCGAGGACCGCGGCGAAGGCGTCGCGGATGCGCTCGCCTGCCCGGTTGAACGCCTCGAGGAACAGCGCCTGCTTGGTGCCGAAGATCCGCACCACGTAGGGCTGCGAGACACCCGCCTCGCGGGCGATCGCGTCGGTGCTGGTGCCGGCGAAACCGGTGCGGGCGAAGCAGCGGGTGGCGGCGTCGAGGACCAGCGTGCGCCGCTCGTCCCCGCGCATCCGGGTCGAGGTGGTGGAGGCCATGACGAAAGATTATCAGTCGATTACTTGAAAGGGTCTTGACGAGTAATCAGTCCATTACTTAGCCTCGTCGAACATTAGTTATCATTCAATGCCTACTTGGAGACCCGCATGACCACCACCCTCCCCGAGCCCGCCGTCACGGCCGTCGCTCCGGCGGCCCCGCGCCGTCGCTCCCTGGCCGGCCGGTCACCCGTGTGGCTGGTCGTGCTGGCCACGTCGCTGCCGATGTTCATGGCCACCCTCGACAACCTGGTGATGACCACCGCCCTCCCGGTGGTGCAGGCCGACCTGACCGCCTCGGTCGGCCAGCTCGCCTGGTTCGTGAACGCCTACACGCTGGCCTTCGCGACCTTCATGCTCCCTGCGGCCACCCTGGGCGACCGGGTCGGCCGGCGCCGGATGATGCTCCTCGGGATGGGAGTGTTCACGGCCGCATCGGTCGCCTCGGCGCTCAGCAGCAGCGCTGAGGCGCTCATCGCGGCCCGCGCGGTGCAGGGGCTCGGCGCCGCGGCGATCATGCCGCTGTCGCTGACCCTGCTGGCGGCGGCCGTTCCTCCGGCACGCCGGGCGATGGCGATCGGCATCTGGGGCGGCGTGTCCGGGCTCGGCGTCGCGCTCGGCCCGGTCATCGGCGGCGCCGTCGTCGAGGGGCTGAGCTGGCAGGCGATCTTCTGGCTCAACGTCCCCGTCGCGCTGCTCGCTGCCCCGCTGATCCGGATCGTGGTCACCGAGTCCCGGGGCGAGGCGCGGCCGCTCGACCTGCGCGGCACCGTGATGCTGGGTGGCGCGGTGTTCCTCGGAGTGTGGGCGATCGTGCACGGCAACGACGACGGCTGGGGCTCCTTCGGCATCGTCGCCACGCTGACGGTCGCGGCGCTGCTGCTGCCGGCCTACGTCCTGCACGCCCGCGGCCGCGCGCACGCCGTCCTGCCGCTGCGGCTGTTCTCCTCCCGCGGGTTCAGTGTCGCCAACACCCTCGGCGTGTTCTTCACCCTCGGCATGTTCGGCGCGGTGTTCCTGCTCTCCCAGAACCTGCAGATCGTGATGGGCTACTCGCCCCTCGAGGCCGGGCTCCGCACGCTGCCGTGGACGGCCGCGCCGATGCTCGTCGCGCCGATCGCGGGTGCCCTGGTCCCCCGAGCCGGCCTGCGTGCCCTGCTGGTGCCGGGCCTGGTCCTGCAGTCGATCTCGCTGGTGTGGATGGCCGTGGTGACCGAGCAGGCAGCGGCGTACGGCGCCTTCGTGCCCGCACTGGCCATGGCGGGCATCGGCATGGGGCTGACCTTCGCGCCGAGCGCCACCGCGGTGCTGGACGGGCTGGCGGACGCCGACTTCGGCGTCGCGAGCTCGGCCAACTCGACGATCCGCGAGTTCGGCGTGGCCCTGGGGGTCGCGCTGCTCACCGCGGTGTTCCTCGCGCGGGGCGGCACGTTGACACCCGACGGGTACGACGGCGCCATCGGCCCGGCGCTGCTGGTCGGGGCCGCCTCCGTCGCCGTCGCGGCCGTCGCGGCCGTCTTCGCCCCCGGGCGGACCCGCGTCTGACGCTCCGGCGGGCACGGACCCGGTGGAACCGGTTGTGGTTGGATCGCGCCATGCGCTACGCCATCACCGGTGCCACCGGGTTCGTCGGAGGCGCTCTCGCCTCGCAGCTTCGCAAGTCCGGCCACGACGTGGTCGCCCTGGTCCGGGACCGCTCGCGCGCCGGCACCCTCGAACGGCTGGGCTGCGAGTTCGTCGAGGGGGACCTCGACGACGCTGCCGCACTCGACCGGCTCTGCGAGGGCGCGGACGGGCTCTTCCACGTCGCCGGTTGGTACAAGCTGGGCCAGCGCGACCCGTCGCTCGGCACGAAGGTCAATGTCGAGGGCACCCGCAACGCCCTCGCCGCGGCGCAGCGCAACGGCGTCGCTCGCGTCGTCTACACGAGCACGCTGGCGGTCAACTCCGACACCGAGGAGCAGGTCGTCGACGAGACCTACCGGTTCACCGGTGAGCACCTCTCCGTCTACGACCGGACCAAGGCCGAGGCGCACGACATCGCGCTCGACTTCGTGGAGCAGGGCCTCGACGTGGTCATCGTGCAGCCGGGGCTCGTCTACGGCCCGGGCGACACCGCGCAGACCGGTGACCTGATCGCGCAGGTGGCGAAGGGGAAGCGGCCGCTCGCACCCAAGGGCGGTGGGGTGTGCTGGGCACACGTCGACGACATCGCCGACGGCCACGTGCGGGCGATGGAACGCGGCCGCAAGGGCGAGTCCTACATGCTCGCCGGGCCGCGCGCCACGCTGGTCGAGGGTCTCCGGGTCGTGGCCGGTGCCGCCGGCACCAAGGGCCCCATCGTGCTGCCGACGCGGATGGTCGCCGCCACCGCCGCTCTCATGGGCGCCCTCGGCAAGGTGGTCCCGGTGCCCCCGAACTTCTCGGCCGAGACGATGCGGGCCGGGCTCGCCACCTACTACGGCACGCCGGCCAAGGCGGAGCGGGAGCTTGACTGGCACGCGCGACCGCTCGAGCAAGGCCTGCGCGAGACCGTGGACAGCCTCCCCCTGCACTGACAGGAGCGATGCGGGATGCGTCACAGCGCACGTGCTGGGACGCCTGGCGCCCTCGCCAGGCGGCTCCCCTAGACTCCGCGGAGAGCACGCCGACGAAACAGGAGATGTCACCGTGGCCGGTAAGCCCGAGGTCAAGCCGCTGCAGAAGGTCCTGGTCGCCAACCGCGGCGAGATCGCCGTCCGGGTCATCCGGGCCTGCAAGGACGCCGGCATCGGCAGCGTGGCTGTCTACGCCGAGCCCGACCGTGACGCGCTCTTCGTGCGGCTGGCCGACGAGGCGCACAGCCTGAACGGCGCCACCCCCGCGGACTCCTACCTCGACATCGCGAAGATCATCGACGTCGCCAAGAAGACCGGCGCCGACTCGGTCCACCCCGGCTACGGCTTCCTCGCCGAGAACTCCGGCTTCGCCCAGGCCGTCCTCGACGCCGGACTGGTGTGGATCGGCCCCCCGCCGGCCGCGATCGACGCGCTCGGCGACAAGGTCCAGGCCCGCCACATCGCGCAGAAGGTCGGCGCCCCGCTCGTCGCCGGCACCAAGGACCCGGTCGAGAGCGCCGACGAGGTCGTCACCTTCGCCAAGGAGCACGGCCTGCCGATCGCGATCAAGGCCGCCTTCGGTGGCGGTGGCCGTGGCCTCAAGGTCGCCCGCAAGGAGGAGGAGGTCGCCGAGCTCTACGAGTCGGCGGTCCGCGAGGCGGTCGGCGCGTTCGGCCGCGGCGAGTGCTTCGTCGAGAAGTACCTCGACCGCCCGCGCCACGTCGAGACCCAGTGCCTCGCCGACCAGCACGGCAACGTCGTGGTGGTCTCCACCCGCGACTGCTCGCTGCAGCGCCGGCACCAGAAGCTCGTCGAGGAGGCCCCCGCGCCGTTCCTCTCCGAGGAGCAGATCACCACGCTCTACGAGTCCTCCAAGGCGATCCTCCGCGAGGCGAAGTACGTCGGCGCCGGGACCTGCGAGTTCCTGGTCGGTCAGGACGGCACCATCTCCTTCCTCGAGGTCAACACCCGCCTCCAGGTCGAGCACCCGGTCTCCGAGGAGGTCACCGGGATCGACCTGGTCCGCGAGATGTTCCGCATCGCCGCGGGCGAGGAGCTCGGCTACGACGACCCCAAGGTGGAGGGCCACTCCATCGAGTTCCGGATCAACGCCGAGGACGCGGGCAGCAACTTCATGCCGGCGCCCGGCACGCTCACCCGCTGGCACGCGCCGTCCGGCCCCGGCTGCCGCGTCGACGGTGGCTACGACCAGGGCGAGACCGTTCCCGGCGCCTTCGACTCGCTGGTCGCCAAGCTGATCGTCAGCGGCCGTGACCGCACCCAGGCGCTGGAGCGCTCGCGCCGCGCGCTCGACGAGTTCGTCGTCGAGGGGATGCCGACGGTGATCCCCTTCCACCAGGCGGTCGTGAACGACCCGGCGTACGTCGCCGCCGACGGCGACTTCGGCGTCTACACCTCCTGGATCGAGACCGAGTTCGACAACCAGATCGCCCCCTACGCCGGCGGCGCCGAGGGTGAGGAGCCCGAGGAGCGGCAGAGCGTCACCGTCGAGGTCGGCGGCCGTCGGCTCGAGGTCGTGCTCCCCGCGGGCCTCGGCGGCATCGCCGCCGTCGGCGGCGGCGCCAAGAAGCCGAAGCGGGCCAAGGGCAAGAAGGCCGGTGCTGCCGCGAGCGGCGACTCGGTGGCCTCGCCGATGCAGGGCACGATCGTGAAGGTCGCCGTCGAGGAGGGCCAGGAGGTCGTGGAGGGCGACGTCATCGTGGTGCTCGAGGCGATGAAGATGGAGCAGCCGCTCAAGGCCCACAAGGCCGGCACCGTCACCGGCCTCGAGGCCGAGGTCGGCGCCACCGTGTCCAGCGGCGCCGTGCTCTGCGAGATCAAGGACTAGCACCTGTTGCGGGGGCAGGCACATCGGGGAGCCGGCGGGAGCCTGCCGCCGATCCACGTACTTCTGTTCGACGCCTACGGCGGCGGCGGGGTCGCGCGCACGGTGATCAACCTGGCGAACCATCTCGCCGGGCAGCACGACGTCGAGCTGATCACGCTGTTCCGCAGTCGTGCGGAGCCACGCTTCAGCATCGACCCACGCGTCCAGGTCACCGTCCTGCACGACACCCGGCGTACGCCGTCCCGGCGGCGCGCGCTCCTCGCGGAGCGGCCGTCCCTGCTCCGACCGAAGCCGTGGGAGTCGCGCATGAACCTGATGACCGACGTGCTGCTGCGGCGCAAGCTGCGCTCACTCCAGTCCGGCATCCTGCTCACCACGCGCCCCTCGCTGCACCTCGCCGCCGCCCGGTTCGCGCCGCGCCGGCTCGTGCTCGTGGGTCAGGACCACTCCCAGTTCGAGGCTCGGTTCCGGACCCGTCGACAGGCCAAGGTGCTCAAGTACGCCGTCCCACGGCTCGACGCCTTCGCCGTCCTCACCGAGGAGGACGCCGCGGACTACCGGCGCGCAATCCCCGGGGCCGGCGAGGTGCGCTTCATCCCGAACGCCCTGCCCTGGAAGGTCGCCGACACCCCCGCTCCCCTTCACTCGAAGGTGATCGTCACCGCCGGCCGGCTGGACCCGGGCAAGGGGCACGCCCGGATGATCCGCGCCTACGCGGCCGTGGCCGAGCGGCACCCCGACTGGCAGCTGCACATCTACGGCTCCGGCTCGGAGAGGAAGGCGCTCTCCCTGCTCATCGAGAAGCTCGGTCTCACCGACCAGGTCGCGCTCCAGGGCTACACCCTCGACTTGAAGGCGGCACTCGCCGACGCCTCGGTCTACGCGCTGACATCACATTCCGAGGGCTTCTCGATGGTCCTGATCGAGGCGATGAGTGTCGGCCTGCCCCCGGTGGCGATGGACTGCCCCCGCGGGCCTCGGCAGATCATCAAGGACGGCAGCAACGGCCTGCTCGTCCCCGACGGCGACGAGACCGCGTTCGCCTGCGCACTGCTGTCGCTGGTCGAGGACGAGGAACTGCGTCGCCGGATGGGAAGGCAGGCGCTCGAGGACGCCCATGCCTATGAGATGGAGGAGGTCGGCGCGCAGTGGGAGCGGCTGTTCGCCGATGCGACCCTGACACGTGCCTCGAAGGTCACCGACCGTTCATGAAAGCGGCCTAGCGTCCTGGCGTGGCCGGACATCGAGAACCCTCCCGTGTGGTGCTTCACGTGGGCCTGCCGAAGAGCGGCACCACCTTCTTGCAGCAGTCCCTCGCCGCGAACCGCGAGGCCCTCGGCGACCGCGGCGTGCTCTACCCGCAGACCAGCGACAGCGTGATGTTCCGTGCCGCGCTCGACGTGCGCGGCAACCACAAGGCCTGGGGTCGCAAGCGCAGCGAGGTCGAGGGCGTCTGGGACGACCTGTGCGTCCAGGCACGCCGGCACGTCGGCACGACGGTCATCAGCCACGAGCTCCTCGCCTCCGCGTCGCGGCAGCAGGTCGCCTCCGCGACGAGCATGCTCAAGGGACTCGAGGTGCACGTCGTGGTCACCGTCCGCGACCTCGCCCGCCAGCTCGTCGCCGAGTGGCAGGAGGGCATCAAGCATGGTCGTCGGCTCACGTTCGAGGAGTTCCACGCTCGGGTGGGCACCGGGCACGTGTCCGGTGACGACAGCCTGTCCCGGCACTTCTTCGCCGCCCAGGACCTGCCCGACGTGCTGAGCCGGTGGGGTCACTGGCTGCCTGAGAGCCAGGTGCACGTCGTCGTCGGCGCGCCGGAGGGCGCTGAGCCCGGGTTGCTGTGGGCGCGCTTTGCGGAGGTGGTGGGCTTCGACCCGGACGGCTTCCCCCGCACCGAGCCGCGTCGCACCAACGCCTCGTTGGGGGTGGACGAGATCGACCTCCTCCGCCGGGTGAACCTGGCCCTCGACGGGCGGCTCCGCCAGCCGGCGTACGGGCGTCTCGCCAAGCGCCGCCTGGCCCACGAGCTGCTCGCTGAGCAGGGGTCGGCGCGTCCGGTGCTCCCGATCCAGATGTACGCCGCCGTCACGGACGTGGCCGAACGATGGGCCAAGGAGATCCGGCGGGCCGGCTACACCGTGCACGGCGACCTCGACGACCTGCTTCCGGTCCAGCCCGACAGCCCCGGCCCGCACCCCGACCTGTCCTCGGCCCCGGCCCAGCGCGAGGTGGCTGCTGCCGTGATCGCCGAGCTGCTGCTCGACCTCGAGGAGGCGCAGGCCGCGGCGGCGCACCAGGAGGAGAAGCGACGTTCCTGGAAGAAGCGGGCCAAGAAGCTCAAGGTCCGGCTCGCCGAGCTCGGCGGCTGACCGGCGAGGACCGCTGAGCGGACGGCCGGGTCGGCGCACTTCCGACCCCGACTAGCCTCGGAGCATGTTCTCCAAGGTTCTGGTGGCCAACCGTGGCGAGATCGCTGTCCGTGCGTTCCGCGCCGCCTACGAGCTCGGCGCAAAGACGGTCGCGGTGTTCCCGCACGAGGACCGCGGCTCCGAGCACCGGCTGAAGGCGGACGAGGCCTACGAGATCGGCGAACGCGGCCACCCTGTCCGTGCCTACCTCGATCCCGAGGTGATCGTCGCGACCGCTCGGAAGGCCGGCGCGGACGCGGTCTACCCCGGCTACGGCTTCCTCTCGGAGAACCCCCGGCTCGCCGAGGCCTGCGCCAACGCGGGGATCACCTTCATCGGCCCGACCGCCGACGTGTTGACGCTGACCGGCAACAAGGCACGCGCGATCGCGGCCGCCAAGAAGGCCGGCGTCCCGACGTTGGCCTCGGTCGAGCCGTCGACCGACGTCGACGCTCTCGTCGAGTCGGCCCGCGAGATGCCGTACCCGCTCTTCGTGAAGGCCGTGGCCGGTGGCGGCGGCCGCGGCATGCGTCGCGTGGACGACCCCAAGGACCTCCGCGAGGCGGTCGAGACCTGCATGCGCGAGGGCGAGGCCGCCTTCGGCGACCCGACGGTCTTCATCGAGCAGGCGGTCGTGGACCCCCGCCACATCGAGGTGCAGATCCTCGCTGACGGTGAGGGCAACGTCATCCACCTCTTCGAGCGCGACTGCTCGGTGCAGCGGCGGCACCAGAAGGTCGTCGAGATCGCCCCGGCACCCAACCTCGACCCGGCGATCCGGGAGCGGATGTGCGCCGACGCGGTGCGCTTCGCGCAGGAGATCGGCTACCGCAACGCGGGCACCGTGGAGTTCCTCCTCGACCCCGACGGCAACTACGTCTTCATCGAGATGAACCCGCGCATCCAGGTCGAGCACACCGTGACCGAGGAGGTCACCGACGTCGACCTGGTCCAGGCCCAGATGCGGATCGCCTCCGGGGAGACGCTGGCCGACCTCGCCCTCTCCCAGGACTCCGTGGCGCTCCGCGGTGCTGCGCTGCAGTGCCGGATCACCACCGAGGACCCCGCCAACGGGTTCCGGCCGGACACCGGCAAGATCACCACCTACCGCTCCCCCGGCGGCGCCGGAGTCCGCCTCGACGGCGGTACGACGTACACCGGGGCGGAGGTGTCCGCGCACTTCGACTCGATGCTCGCGAAGCTGACCTGTCGCGGTCGTGACTTCCCGGCCGCCGTCGACCGGGCCCGGCGCGCGATCGCGGAGTTCCGCATCCGCGGCGTCGCGACCAACATCCCGTTCCTGCAGGCCGTGCTCGACGAGCCGGACTTCCAGGCCGGCCGGGTGACCACCGCGTTCATCGAGGACCACCCGCACCTGCTCACCGCACGCTCGAGCGCGGACCGCGGGACGAAGCTGCTCAACTACCTCGCCGACGTGACCGTCAACCAGCCGCACGGGCCCGCTCCGGTGTCGGTCGACCCGGTGAGCAAGCTGCCGGAGCTCGACCTCGCCGTGCCCGCCCCGAGCGGGACCCGTCAGCAGCTGCTCCAGCTCGGCCCGGCGGAGTTCGCCCGCCAGTTGCGCGAGCAGAAGGCCGTCGCGGTCACCGACACGACGTTCCGCGACGCGCACCAGTCGCTGCTGGCCACCCGGGTCCGCACCCGCGACCTGCTGTCGGTGGCCGGCCACGTGTCCCGGATGACGCCGCAGCTGTGGAGCCTCGAGGCCTGGGGCGGCGCGACGTACGACGTGGCCCTGCGCTTCCTCGCCGAGGACCCCTGGGAGCGGCTCGCCGCGCTCCGGCAGGCGGTGCCCAACATCTGCCTCCAGATGCTGCTCCGGGGCCGCAACACGGTCGGCTACACGCCCTACCCCACCGACGTCACCGAGGCCTTCGTGCAGGAGGCCGCCGCCACCGGCATCGACGTGTTCCGGATCTTCGACGCCCTCAACGACGTCGAGCAGATGCGGCCCGCGATCGAGGCCGTCCGCGCGACCGGCTCGACCGTGGCGGAGGTGGCGCTCTGCTACACCGGCGACCTGTCCGACCCGGGCGAGACCCTCTACACGCTCGACTACTACCTGCGCCTCGCGGAGCGGATCGTCGACGCCGGCGCACACGTGATCGCGATCAAGGACATGGCCGGCCTGCTGCGCGCGCCTGCCGCCCGCACCCTGGTCCGCGCCCTGCGCGAGCGGTTCGACCTGCCGGTGCACCTGCACACGCACGACACCCCGGGCGGCCAGCTCGCCACCCTGCTCGCGGCGATCGACGCCGGCGTGGACGCGGTCGACGCCGCCTGCGCCGCGATGGCCGGCACCACCAGCCAGCCGCCGTTGTCAGCCCTGGTCGCGACGACCGACCACTCGGCACGAGCCACCGGGCTCGACCTCGCGGCGGTGTGCGACCTCGAGCCCTACTGGGAGGCCACCCGCCGGGTCTACGCGCCGTTCGAGTCCGGCCTGCCCTCCCCGACCGGGCGGGTCTACACCCACGAGATCCCGGGCGGGCAGCTGTCCAACCTCCGCCAGCAGGCGATCGCCCTCGGGCTGGGCGAGAAGTTCGAGCAGATCGAGGACATGTACGCCGCGGCCAACGCCATCCTCGGCAACATCGTCAAGGTGACGCCCTCGTCGAAGGTGGTCGGCGACCTCGCCCTGCACCTGGTCGCGGTGGGGGCCGACCCGGCCGACTTCGAGGCGGAGCCCGGCAAGTTCGACGTCCCGGACTCGGTGATCGGCTTCCTCAACGGCGACCTCGGCGACCCGCCGGGCGGCTGGCCCGAGCCGTTCCGCACCAAGGCGCTCGACGGCCGCACCACCAAGCCCGTCGCGGCCGAGCTCGACGCCGAGCAGAAGCAGGGCCTCGTCGACAACCGGCGCGAGACGCTGAACACCCTGCTCTTCCCCGGACCCACCAAGGAGTTCCACGAGTCGCGGCAGCGGTTCGGCGACATCTCGGTGCTGCCGACCGTCGACTACCTCTACGGCCTGCGCGCCGGCGAGGAGCACGAGGTCGACCTGCAGGAGGGCAAGCGCCTGCTGCTCGGGCTCCAGTCCGTCAGCGAGGCCGACGAGCGCGGCATCCGCACGGTGATGTGCACCATCAACGGCCAGCTGCGGCCGGTCAACGTGCGCGACCGGTCGGTCGCCGCCGACGCCCCGACCCAGGAGAAGGCCGACACCTCGAAGCCCGGCCACGTCGCCGCGCCGTTCGACGGCGTGGTGAGCATCGTCGTGGCCGAGGGCGACAAGGTCGAGGCAGGTGAGACCGTCGCGACCATCGAGGCGATGAAGATGGAGGCCTCGATCACCGCCCCGGCGAGCGGCGTCGTCGAGCGGCTCGCCCTCGACCGGTACCCAGCACGTCGAGGGTGGCGACCTGGTGCTCGTGCTGTCCTGAGCTCAGCGGCGGCGGGCGAGCGTCACGCCGTCGGCCACCGGCAGGAGGCAGAGCGTGATCCGCTCGTCGCCGGCCAGCTTCGTGTTGAGCTCCTGGAGAGCGCGGGTGTCCTCGTCCTCGGCGTCCTCGTCGAGCACCTTGCCGCTCCACAGGGTGTTGTCGAACACGATCAGTCCGCCCGGGCGCACCAGCCGCAGGAGCCGCTCGTAGTAGCCGTCGTACCCGGACTTGTCGGCGTCGACGAACGCGAAGTCGTAGGCATCCGCCTCACCGTCCTCGAGCATCCCGTCGAGCGTCTCGCTCGCGGGGGCGATGCGGAGGTCGATCTTGCCCGCGACCCCGGCCTCGTCCCAGTACTTGCGGGCGATCGCGGTCCAGTCCTCGGACACGTCGCAGCACAGGAGCCGGCCGTCCTCGGGGAGGGCGAGGGCGACCGCGGTGGAGGAGTACCCGGTGAAGGTGCCGATCTCGATGCACCGACGCGCACCGGTCAGCTCGACCAGCAGAGCGAGGAAGGCGCCCTGCTCCGGCGCGATCTGCATCCGGTGCTGGGGCAGCTCGGCGGTCTCCTCGCGCAGCCGGGCGAGCAGGTCGGGCTCCCTGGTGCCGACCCTGACGACGTAGGCCGAGAGCTCGTCGGAGAGGCCGATCGTCTTGTTCGCCATGTCTCGACTGTAACCGCGCCCTCGAGGCAGGCAGCCGCGGTGACCTTCGCCTCTGCCGCCCCCCGACCCGGCGTGGTTACCGTGCGCGTGAGTGGGGGCTGGAGGGGGTTGGAAGGGGTTGGACATGTCAACCGCGACCGACAGGAAGCGACCACCCGTCGCCACCCGGCGGGTGGGCTACGTCGTGGCCGTCCTGGTCAACGCGGCCCTGCTGTACGCCGGCAACGTGTGGCCCGGCTGGGAGACGCTGCCGTTCCTGACCAAGGACACCTCCCAGGTGATGCCGCTGGTCAACGCCTCGATCACGGTGAGCCTGGTGGCCAACGTGGTCTACGTGCTGCGCGACCCGCGCTGGCTGAAGGCGCTGGGCGATGTCGTGACGACGGCTGTGGGCCTCGCCGCAGCGCTGCAGATGTGGCAGGTCTTCCCGTTCGACTTCGACGACGGCGGCTTCGACTGGGCGCTCGCCGTGCACGTCCTGCTCGGCATCGCCATCGTGGGCAGCGTCATCGGGATCGTGGCCGGGCTGGTCACGTTCTTCCGGAGCGTGGCCGCCCCGGAGCACGTCACGAGGTGAGGCGGACCTTCGTGGTCCCGCTCTCGGCGAGCCACTTGATGTAGCCGTGCTCGAAGTCGACCCGCTCGCCGCGCTGCGTGGCGACGTTGCCGCGGACCGGCCACCCGAGGTCCGACGTCAGGCCACCCTCGGCGAGGTAGCGCTCCGCGATCTTGCCCAGCACCGCCACGGTGCCGGTGCGCTCGCTGCTGAAGATCACGCCGCCCACGAACCTCGCCCGCACGCCGTCCTTGCGCGGCTGCACGCCGGTCGTCGGCAGCCCGAGCCGTCCCGAGGGGCCGCCGGCCTCCTTGTAGCCGGCGAGCACGGTGCCGAACAGCTCCCGGGCCCCGGTGGCGCGGGAGTAGAAGATCCGGCCCTTGTCGAACTTCTGGGCGGAGCCGCTGGGCACGGCGTACTCGGCGCTCTTCACGTCACCCAGGACCGTCGACCCGCCGACCTCGCTGTAGCGGGCCATGATCGGCGTCGGCTCGATCGTGAACCAGCTCGAACGCAGGCCGAACATCCAGCGGAAGCTGTCGCCGCTCATGGTGCGGTCGGCGTTGCTGCCGTCGAGCACGATGTCCCAGACCCGGCCCCGCCAGTCCCCGTTGCCGTCGCGCTCGACCACACGGATCCGGCGCAGCGTGCCGATCGCTGGGTAGGCCTTCTCGAGCCGACCGACGTCGACGGTGGTCTCCCACTCGTGCACCGGGTTGCGGTCGTGGCCGTCGTACGGGTCGGCCTTCGCCGGCAGGTAGGGCACCGAGCCGGCCGACGTCCAGCCACCGCTGCTGGCGGAGAACTGGGTGAACGCGGGCTTGCCGTTGAAGGTCAGGATCTGCTTGGCGGTCGCCGCCACCGCGGCGTTGGCGCGCGGGTCCTCGCCACCCACACCGCCGTAGACCTGGCACGAGGTGGTGTCGCAGATCTGGTAGTAGCGACTGGCGTTCTGCGCGCGGGACCAGGACGCGTAGGTGCGGGCCGCGACCGCCTGCGCCTTGACCGCCTCGGTCGCCCACGACGCGGGCATCTCGGCGGGGATGACGCCCTGCACGTAGTTGTCCATCGACAGCACGTTGACCGTGTCGCGGTCATTCGACCCGCTGCTCGGCGAGGCCGCGCGCAGCACCCCGCGGTAGCTGCGCGAGCCTGCGGGGGTCCACAGCGTCAGCGCACCGTCGGCGAAGAACTCTCCGTCCCCGGCGAGCGTCTCCTTGTCGCCCGGAGCAAACCGGTTCCACTTGTCGGTGAGGTAGCCGACGACGGTCCTGCCGTCCTGCACGTTGAGTCGCCAGCGCTTGACGCCGTCGAGGTCGGGCAGCCGGTACGTCGCGCCGTCGCCCCGGTCACGCAGGGTGAGACCCGGGGCCGGGCTCACCACCAGGTCGGCCGTCGTGTCCGCGGTGATCAGCACGCGGACCTGGCCCTTGACCTGCGACCACGAGGTCCCCGGGTAGTAGAAGTCGAGGATCTGCTTGTGGGTGAGCCCCTGCAGGGCCGCACCGTAGGCGCCGTACTGCGACATCCCGTGGCCGTGCCCGAAGCCGTGCCCGCGCACCACGATGCGCTTGTCGACCGGCACCCAGTAGGACTGGTCGGTGGTCACCGCGGCGGCCGGCGGCACGGCCGCGGCGACCATCGCGGTCGCGAGCACGCCCACGACGCCGACGGCGACGCGGGACGACAGGCCGGACCCGGCCAGCGAGCGAGCCCTCATCTGGTCTTCCCCTTGAAGCTTCTCGACACCTCCGTCCGTGCCGGTTCCGGGCTTCCCGACCCGGGTCCGACACGCTGTGACGAAAGTGAATTCAGTTGTTGCGAGTGACTGATGATTATGCCTGGGAAATTGATTCCCCGACCAGGGGATCGGCTATTTCGCTAATCCGCTGGAGAATTACATCCATGTAATTTCGCTATTCCTCGATTTCACTCCGCTTCGTAGGCTGGCGGCATGGAGATCCTGCTCGTGCTGCTCGTCATCGGCGTCGGCATCTACCTCTTCCAGCGCCAGGCCGCCGACACCCGGCGGCGTGCCCTCGAGGAACGGCAGGCAGCCGACCTCGCCGCGGTGCGCAAGGTCGCGGAGGAGGACGTCACCCGCTTCGGCGAGGAGCTCCAGCGCCTCGACACCGACGTGCTCACGACCGCGCTCGACGAGGCAGCGCGGCAGGACTACCAGCGGGCGCTCGACTCCTACGAGTCGGCGAAGGAGTCGCTCGGGATGGTCACCCGGTCCGAGGAGATCAAGCACGTGACGCAGGCGCTCGAGGACGGCCGGTACGCCGCCGCGTGCGTGCTCGCCCGCACGGAGGGCCGGCCGCTGCCGACCCGGCGACCGCCGTGCTTCTTCAACCCGGCGCACGGCCCCTCGACGACCGACATCGACTGGGCGCCGCCGGGCGGCCAGCAGCGCCAGGTCCCGGTCTGCGCCGCGGACGCCGACCGTGTCTCGCAGGGCGCCGAGCCCGACATCCGCACGGTCCGTCAGGGCGCCGGCCGGGTGCCCTACTGGCAGGGCGGGCCGGCCTACTCCCCCTACGCGTCGGGCTACTTCGGCGGCTACGCCATGTCCGGGCTGGTGCCCGGTTTCCTGCTCGGGTCGATGCTCACCGGCGGCTGGGGCGGCGACGAATCAGCCGACACGGGCGACGCCGGCGCGGACTCCGGGGACAGCGGGGACGGTGGGGCGGGGACGCCGGTGGGGACGCCGGTGGGGACGCCGGCGGCGACATGGGCGGAGACGGCGGCGGGTTCGACTTCGGGGACTTCGGGGGCTTCGACTTCTAGGTCCGCACGCGGTGCAGCCGGCGGGCCGCCTCGGCCACGGAGCCGCTCATCGACGGGTAGACCGTGAACGCGTGCGCCACCTGGTCGGCGGTCAGGTTCATCGACACCGCGAGCGCCACCGGGTGGATCAGCTCGCTGGCCCGGGGACCGACCACGACGCCGCCGACGATGATGCCGGTTCCGGGCCGGGCGAACAGCTTCACGAAGCCGTCCCGGACGCCCTGCATCTTGGCGCGGGGATTGCCCGAGAGCGGCAGCATGATCGTCTCGGCGTCGATCTCACCGGCGTCGACCGCGTTCTGCGACCAGCCGACCGTGGCGATCTCGGGGGCGGTGAAGACGTTGGAGGACACCGTCCTCAGGTCGAGCGGCTGCACCGCGTCGCCGAGGAAGTGCCACATCGCGATGCGCCCCTGCATGGCTGCCACGGAGGCGAGCATGAGCACGCCGGTGCAGTCGCCGGCGGAGTAGATCCCGCGCGCCGACGTACGCGACACCCGGTCCACGTTGACGAAGCCGCCGTCCTTGAGGACCACGCCCGCCTCTTCCAGGCCCAGTCCCGCGGTGTTGGGCACCGAGCCGAGCGCGAGCAGGCAGTGCGAGCCCTCGACGGCGCGGCCGTCGGTGAGCGTCACGGTCACGGTGTCGCCGGACCGCTTCACCGACTCCATCCGGGACTTGGAGAGCACGGTCATGCCGCGGCGCTTGAAGACCTCCTCGATGACCTCGGCGGCGTCGGCGTCCTCGCCCGGGAGCACCCGGTCGCGGCTGGACACCAGGGTCACGTCGACGCCGAGCGCGTTGTAGGCGCTCGCGAACTCGGCGCCGGTGACGCCGGAGCCGACCACGATCAGCTTCTCGGGGACCTCGTCGAGGTCGTAGACCTGCTCCCAGGTCAGGATCCGCTCGCCGTCGGGCCGGGCGGATTCGAGGGTGCGGGGCGCGGCACCGGTCGCCACGAGGACGGCGTCGGCCTCGAACGCCTCCTCCCCGCCGTCCGCCAGGTCGGCGATCACGCGCCGCGCCGCCTGCCCGGAGCTCGTCGCGGGGTCGAGCCGGCCACGACCCCGGACGACGCGCACGCCGTCACGGGTGAGCCGCCGACCGATGTCGGCGGACTGGGCCAGGGCGAGCTTCTTGACCCGGGAGTTGACCTTGGCCAGGTCGACGGTGAGGGCGTCGTCGGCGGGGCCGGGGGCTCCGACGATCAGGCCGAGCTCGTCGGCCTCCTCCATGTCGGCCATCAGCTCCGCGGTCGCGATCAGGGTCTTGCTGGGCACGCAGTCGGTGAGCACCGCCGAGCCGCCTACCCCGTCCGTGTCCACGATGGTGACCTCAGCCCCGAGCTGGGCCGCCACATGGGCAGCCTCGTAGCCGCCGGGTCCTCCACCGATCACCACGACACGATTCATGTGCGCCATTGTTCCAGTCCGGGCACTACGCTCTGGCCGTGCCCCTCTACGCCGCCTACGGGTCCAACATGGACCCCCGCCGCATGGGCGAGCGCTGCCCCCACTCCCCGCTGCGCACCACCGGCTGGCTCCTCGGCTGGCGGCTGACCTTCGGCGGCGAGCACCTGGGCTGGGACGGCGCGCTCGCCACCTTGGTGGAGGACCCGCTCGAGCAGGTCTTCGTCGCGGTGTACGACGTCACCGACGAGGACGAGCACCTGCTCGACGGCTGGGAGAGCGCCGACTCGGGCCTCTACCGCAAGACCAGGGTCCGGGTGACCACCATGTTCGGCGAGGAGCTGGCCTGGACCTACGTGCTCGACGCCTACGAGGGCGGCCTGCCGTCCGCGAGCTACCTCGGCATCCTGGCCGAGGCCGCCGAGGCCGCCGACGCCCCGGCCGACTACGTCGACGCGCTCCGGGCCCGGCCCTGCCGCTCCATCGGGCACTGACCGCCCCGCGGCGGCTACGCTGCGCCCGTGAGCAACCAGAACTCCTCCACGCACGAGGCCGAGCAGGCCGCCGCCAAGCTCCGTGAGCTGACCGGGATCGAGCAGCACGACGTCGCCCTGGTGATGGGCTCCGGTTGGCTGCCGGCCGTCGACGCCCTGGGTGAGGCCACCGCCGAGATCAGCACCACGGACCTGCCGGGCTTCGCGCCGCCGGCCGTCGAGGGCCACGCCGGCAAGATCCGGTCGGTCCGCGCCGGCGACAAGAACCTGCTCGTCTTCCTCGGCCGCACCCACTTCTACGAGGGCCGCGGCGTGCGCTCGGTGGTGCACGGGGTCCGCACCGCGGCCGCCGCGGGCTGCCGGGTCGCCGTGCTGACCAACGGCTGCGGCGGCCTGAAGGAGTCCTGGCAGCCCGGCACACCGGTGCTGATCAGCGACCACATCAACCTCACCGCGACCTCGCCCATCGAAGGCGCGAACTTCGTCGACCTCACCGACCTCTACAGCAGCCGCCTGCGCGCGCTGTGCCAGCAGGTCGACCCGTCGCTCGACGAGGGCGTCTACTGCCAGTTCCCCGGTCCGCACTACGAGACTCCGGCCGAGATCCGGATGGTCCGCGCGATCGGCGGCGACCTGGTCGGCATGTCGACGGTCCTGGAGGCGATCGCCTCCCGCGAGGCCGGCATGGAGGTGCTCGGCATCTCGCTGGTCACCAATCTGGCGGCCGGCATCACCGGCGAGCCGCTCAACCACGAGGAGGTCCTCGAGGCCGGCAAGGCCGCGGCCTCCCGGATGGGCGAGCTGCTCGGCGCGATCGTCCCGAAGATCTGACGTGCGGGTCCTGGTCACCGGCGCGGCCGGCAGCATCGGCACGGTCGTGACCACCGGTCTGACCGACCGCGGCCACGAGGTGGTCGGCCTCGACCGGATCGTCCCGGAGGAGTCCTACACCGGCGCCTGGTACACCGTCGACTGCGCCGACCCGGACGCGGTCGCGGCGGTGTTCGCCGACCTCGGGCGCTCCGGCGGGGTCGACGCCGTGGTCCACCTCGCGGGGATGCCCGGCGAGGCCTCGCTGCCCGACGAGCTCGAGAGCCACGTGGTCACGACGGCCGCGCTGCTCGACGCGATGGTGGCGCACGGCGTGCCCCGGATCGTCTACGCCAGCAGCAACCACGCGGTCGGCCGGACCCCCCGGTCCGAGCTGCTCACGGACGGCGTACGCCCCCGGCCGGACACCTTCTACGGCGTCGCCAAGGTCGCCGCCGAGGCACTGCTCAGCCTGTACGTCGACCGCTACGGCATCGACGCCGTGGCGACCCGGATCGGCAGCTTCCTCCCCCAGCCCGAGTCACGGCGGAACCTGTCCACGTGGCTCTCGCACGACGACGCGGTCCGGATGGTCGACGCCTGCCTGACCGCGCCCGACCCCGGCTTCGCGGTGCTCTACGGCGTCTCGGCGAACACCCGCGGCTGGTGGGACCTCGCACCGGGACGGGCCCTGGGCTACCACCCGGAGGACGACGCGGAGCGGTTCGCCGACCAGGTCGCCGAGGGACCCGACGACGCGGTCGAGGCCGCGCACGTCGGCGGCCCGTTCGTCACCGAGCAGTTCTACCGGCCAGCCCTCTGACTGGGTGTGTCCCTGTTGCGTGAGTGACTCCCGTAGTCACTGTGCCGGGCATGCCCTACCCAAGTGACCGCGGCGTCACCGCGGCCGCCGCGCGCACGCTCGGCCGGCTTCCGGCGGCCATCCCGCCCTCCTTGACACCGAAGGTCGATGCGGACACATTGTTTCACGATAAAACCGCATCGAAGGTCAGGAAGACAGAATGCGCCAAGACCGCAGCTTCACGGTGGCCAGCTGGATCGCGCTGGCGGCCGCGGTCATCACGACACTGGGGGCGCTGCTGATAGCCGCCGTCGGCGTCGCCGGGTTGACCGGCTGGAGCGACTACTCCCACCGGATCAGCCTCGTGCCCGGCACCCACCTGCTGGACATGAGCTACCAGCCCTCCTGGGAGGTCCGCGCCTTCACCGAGGTCTGCCCCCGTATCAACCTCCGCCATCCCCGGCGCGACTGCGAGAACGTTCTCCTCCGCGATGCGCACGGCCCACGCCAGGACCCACCCTTCCTGCTCCCGGACGACGACATCCGAGCGGTATCGGCCCATCTCGAGGGTCACCTGTTCTTCGACGCCGACCCGGGGTGGAACCCCCTCGTCGCCTCCCTGTACGGAATGACGGTGCTCAGCCTGCTTGTCCTTGCCTTCCTGCTGTCGCAGCTGTGGCTGCTCCTGCGCGCCGTCTCCCATGACGCACCGTTCACCGACCAGGTCGTGCGCCGACTGCGCATCATCGGCCTCACCCTGATCGCCTGGGAGCTGCTGGAACCCTTCCTGTGGCTGTTCTTCAGCCCCAAGGCCTGGGAATACGGCCTCCTCGGCGCCGGTGCCCGGGGTGTGGGCCTGGAACTGGGGTCGATGGAGCCAGGCGGACCGCAGCTCACGCGGATGGCGTTCGGGGCCCTGTTGCTGCTGCTGGCGCAGGTCTTCCGGCGCGGCGTACGCCTGGAACACGACCAGAGACTCACGGTCTGATGGCGATCGACATCCGCCTCGACCACGTCCTGCTCGACCGCCGGATGACCCTCACCGAGCTGGCTGATCGCGTCGGCATCACCGTCGCCAACCTCTCGATCCTCAAGACCGGCAAGGCGCGGGCGATCCGTCTCTCGACCCTCGATGCGATCTGCCGAGAGCTCGACTGCCAACCCGGCGACCTGCTGACCCACGTCCCGGACGACGCGTCGGGGCACGCCCGCCCCACACGTCGGTGAGCTCAGTTCCGGTAAACGGGATGCCGGCGCGCGGCCGCCAATAGGGACACACTCAGTGAGGACTAGCCTTCCGACCATGAGCACTCCGGACCTGATCAGCCGTGCCCGCGCCTGGGCAGCCGAGGACCCCGACGACCAGACCCGCGCCGAGCTGGAGGAGCTCCTGGCCGCCGCCGAGTCCGACCCCGCAGGGGACGCGGCGACCGACCTGGCGGACCGCTTCGCGGGACGGCTGGAGTTCGGTACGGCGGGCCTGCGCGGCGCGCTCGGGGCTGGGCCGAACCGGATGAACCGGATCGTCGTGATCCGCGCGGCGGCCGGCCTGGCGGCGTACCTCAAGGCCAACGGTGCCACCGCGGACGACAGCGTGGTGGTCGGCTACGACGCGCGCCACAACTCCGACGTGTTCGCGGCCGACACCGCGGCGGTGATGACGGGCGCCGGGCTGAAGGCGCTCGTGCTCCCCCGGCCGCTGCCGACGCCGGTGCTGGCCTACGCGATCCGCAAGCTCGGCTGTGTCGCGGGCGTGATGGTCACCGCCTCGCACAACCCGCCGCAGGACAACGGCTACAAGGTCTACCTGGGCGACGGCAGCCAGATCGTGCCTCCGGCCGACGCGGAGATCTCGGCGCAGATCGACGCCGTCGGCGCGCTTGCCGACGTGCCGCTGGGCGACCCCGGGGTCAGGCTCGACGACACGGTCGTCGATGCCTACCTGGACGACATGGCCGGCCTGGTGGCACCTGGCGGCCCGCGCGACCTCGTCACGGTCTACACCCCGCTGCACGGCGTGGGCGGCGAGTCGGTGAAGGTCGCGATGGAGCGCGCCGGCTTCGCGGCCCCTCACGTCGCGGCCGCCCAGGCCGAGCCCGACCCCGACTTCCCGACCGTGGTCTTCCCCAACCCGGAGGAGCCGGGCGCGATGGACCTCGCGATGGCGCTCGCCGCCGAGGTCGACGCCGACGTGGTGGTGGCCAACGACCCGGACGCCGACCGCTGCGCCGTCGCCGTCCCCGGCCCGCACGGCTGGCGCATGCTCCGTGGCGACGAGGTCGGCGCACTGCTCGCCGACCTCCTGCTGCGCAACGGCGTGCAGGGCGTCTACGCGACCTCGATCGTCTCCTCCTCGCTGCTCGGCACCCTCGCGAAGGCGCACGGGCAGGAGCACCAGGAGACGTTGACCGGCTTCAAGTGGATCGGCCGCGTGCCCGGCCTGGCCTTCGGCTACGAGGAGGCCCTCGGCTACTGCGTGGCCCCCGGACTCGTGAAGGACAAGGACGGCGTGTCCGCGCTGCTGCTGGTCGTCGAGCTCGCCGCGCAGCTCAAGGCGGAGGGCCGCACCCTCACCGACCGGCTCGACGACATCGCCCGCGAGCACGGCCTCTACGCGACCGACCAGCTGTCGGTGCGGGTCACCGACCTGGCCAAGATCGCCGACGCGATGGCCCGGCTGCGCACGAGCCCGCCGTCCGAGCTGGGCGGGCTGCACGTGGAGCGGGTGGACGACCTGGCCGCCGGAACGGCCGGGCTGCCGCCGACCGAGGGGCTGCGCTACCACCTCGCCGAGGGCGCCCGGGTGATCGTCCGGCCGTCCGGCACCGAGCCGAAGATCAAGTGCTACCTCGAGGTCGTCGTGCCGGTGGAGCAGGGTGAGGACGGCGGTGTGGACGCGGCGCGGATCTCCGCCGCCGGTCGGCTCGACGCGATCCGGGCCGACCTGGCCAAGGCCGCCGGCCTGTGAGGTCTAGAAGAAGAAGCTGACCAGGAACGCGAGCCCGGTCACCACCAGCACGGCCACTTCCGGCCACGCCACGGCGTACCGGGGGCCGTGCGGGTGGTCGCCGGGCTCCTTCTTTGCCTGCTCCACGAGCTCCTCGAGCCGGGTGACGACGAAGGTCTGGTAGCTCATCGCCCGCTCGTCGGTCGACGCCCGCTCGGCCATCAGCGTGAGCTGGGTCAGCCGGCTGCCGCCGGACAGGTTCTCCTTGCGCCGCCGCGCCCTGAGGTCCTCGCGGAACGACTGCCCGATCCCGATGCAGATGTAGCGCCGGTCGCCCACCCAGACGTTGAGGGTCTGGCCGATCGACACCTCGTCGACCACTGCCAGCGGCACGTGGGCGTCGCGGACGGAGTTCTTCAGCACGACGTGGCGGGGGTACGCCGTCGCGCGGGGACGCACCTGGGTGACCCAGACGACCACGCCGAGGAAGATCGCACCGAGGGCGATCTGCAGGCCCGTCACCGTGTGGACGTAGAGGGCCACGTAGCCGACGGCCACCGCCGCGGCGGCCAGGCCGACGTACCCCAGGAACTGACCGCCGGTCGGCTTGAACCGCTCGACGGGTTGGTGCTGCTGTGCATGGGGTTGTGAGGTGGCCATGGGCTGATTCTGCCTCTGTACAGGCGAATTCTGTGAACCCGTGCCGCGCACCTATGCTGGGTCGGTGAGCACTGTCATGAACTCAACGACGAGTTCGTACGGCGTCCCGGCCGATCTGGCCGAAGCGACCTCGTCGGACGCGTCGTTACGACGATTCCTGCACGGACTGCCCGGAGTGGACCAGGTCGGCGCCGAGGCCCGGGCGGCGACGCTCGGCACTCGCTCGATCAAGACCACCGCCAAGGCGTTCGCCATCGACCTGGCGATCCGGATGGTCGACCTGACCACGCTCGAGGGGCAGGACACCCCCGGCAAGGTGCGCGCGCTCGCCGCAAAGGCGATGCGCCCCGACCCGGCCGACCAGACGTGTCCGCAGACGGCCGCCGTGTGCGTCTATCCCGACATGGTCGCGGCCGCCAAGGAGGTGCTCGGGAACAGCGGGGTGAACGTCGCTGCCGTGGCCACCGCCTTCCCGTCCGGCCGCGCCGCGATGGACATCAAGCTCATGGACACGCGCGACGCCGTCGAGGCGGGCGCGGACGAGATCGACATGGTGATCGACCGTGGCGCGTTCCTGTCCGGGCGCTACCTCGAGGTGTTCGAGGAGATCGTGCAGGTCCGCGAGGCCTGCGGCGACGCCCACCTCAAGGTGATCTTCGAGACCGGCGAGCTGCAGACCTACGACAACGTCCGCCGCGCGTCGTGGCTGGCGATGATGGCCGGCGCCCACTTCATCAAGACCTCCACCGGCAAGGTGCAGCCGGCCGCCACCCTCCCGGTCACCCTGGTGATGCTGGAGGCGGTCCGCGACTACCGCGAGGCCACCGGCCAGATGGTCGGCGTGAAGCCCGCCGGCGGCATCCGCACCTCCAAGGACGCCATCAAGTACCTCGTGATGGTCAACGAGGTGGCCGGCCCCGACTGGCTCGACCCGGACTGGTTCCGCTTCGGCGCCTCCACGCTGCTCAACGACCTGCTCATGCAGCGCACCAAGATGCGCACCGGCCGCTACTCCGGCCCCGACTACTTCACCCTGGACTGATCGCGATGGCCACCAAGAAGACCCCCACCTCCCCGGCCGGCGTGTTCGACTACGCCCCGGCTCCCGAGTCGCGCGCCATCGTCGACATCAAGTCGTCGTACGGCCTGTTCATCAACGGCGAGTTCGTCGACCCGACCGGCGGGAAGTCGTTCAAGACGATCTCGCCGGCCACCGAGGAGGTGCTGGCCGAGGTCAGCGAGGCCTCCGCGGAGGACGTCGACCTCGCCGTCAAGGCCGCTCGCCGGGCACACACCCGGGTGTGGTCGAAGATGTCGGGTCGCGAGCGGTCGAAGTACCTCTTCCGCATCGCGCGGATCCTGCAGGAGCGCAGCCGTGAGCTCGCCGTCCTGGAGTCGATCGACAACGGCAAGCCGATCCGCGAGTCGCGCGACGTCGACGTCCCCCTCGCCGCGGCGCACTTCTTCTACTACGCCGGCTGGGCCGACAAGCTCGAGCACGCCGGCTTCGGACCCAATCCGCAGTCGCTCGGTGTCGCCGGCCAGGTCATCCCGTGGAACTTCCCGCTGCTGATGCTGGCGTGGAAGATCGCCCCGGCGCTGGCCGCGGGCAACACCGTCGTGCTCAAGCCCGCCGAGACCACTCCCCTGACGGCGCTGCTGTTCGCGGAGATCTGCCAGCAGGCCGACCTGCCGCCCGGCGTGGTCAACATCCTCACCGGCGCCGGCGAGACCGGCCGGGCCATCGTCGCCCACGAGGACGTCGACAAGGTCGCGTTCACGGGCTCGACCGAGGTCGGCCGGATGATCGCGAAGACGGTCGCCGGCACCGACAAGAAGGTCACCCTGGAGCTCGGGGGCAAGGGCGCCAACATCGTCTTCGACGACGCGCCCGTGGACCAGGCTGTCGAGGGCATCGTCAACGGCATCTTCTTCAACCAGGGCCACGTCTGCTGCGCCGGGTCGCGGCTGCTGGTCCAGGAGTCGATCGCCGAGGAGGTCATCGAGCGGCTCAAGCGCCGGATGGCCACCCTGCGCGTCGGCGACCCGCTGGACAAGAACACCGACATCGGCGCGATCAACTCCGCCGAGCAGCTCGCCAAGATCCGCGAGCTCTCCGAGATCGGCGAGTCCGAGGGCGCGGGCATGTGGTCGGCGCCGTGCGACCTGCCGACCAACGGCTTCTGGTTCCGCCCGACGGTCTTCACCGGGGTCACCCAGGCGCACCGCATCGCGCGCGAGGAGATCTTCGGCCCGGTGCTGTCCACGCTGACCTTCCGCACGCCCGCCGAGGCCGTGGAGAAGGCGAACAACAGCCCGTTCGGCCTCTCGGCCGGCATCTGGACCGACAAGGGCTCGCGCATCCTCTGGATGGCCAACCAGCTGCGCGCCGGCGTCGTCTGGGCCAACACGTTCAACAAGTTCGACCCGACCAGCCCCTTCGGTGGCTACAAGGAGTCGGGATACGGCCGCGAGGGTGGCCGCCACGGTCTGGAGGGCTACATCCGATGACACCCACCGATGCACGCATCGACGTCCGCAAGACCTACAAGCTGTACGTCGGCGGCGCGTTCCCTCGGTCGGAGTCGGGCCGGACCTACGTCGTCAACGACGCCAAGGGCAAGTTCCTGGCCAACGCCTCGCACGCCTCTCGCAAGGACGCGCGTGACGCGGTCGCGGCCGCCCGCAAGGCGTTCGGCGGCTGGGCCGGCAAGACGCCCTACAACCGCGGCCAGGTCGTCTACCGGGTGGCCGAGGTTCTCGAGGGCCGCCGCGCGCAGTTCGTCGACGAGGTGCAGGCCGGCGAAGGGATCAGCAAGCGGCAGGCCGAGACGGCGGTGGACCTCGCGGTCGACCGCCTGGTCTGGTACGCCGGCTGGGCGGACAAGATCGCCCAGGTCGTCGGCGGCACCAACCCCGTGGCGGCGCCGTACTTCAACTTCTCCGTCCCGGAGCCGACCGGCGTCGTCGGTGTCGTCGCCCCGCAGCAGTCCTCGCTGCTCGGCCTCGTCAGCGTCGTCGCGCCGGTGATCGTCACCGGCAACACGTGCGTGGTCGCGACCTCGGCCGACCGGCCGGTGCCCGCGATCACGCTCTCCGAGGTGCTCGCCACCTCAGACGTGCCCGGCGGCGTGGTCAACATCCTCACCGGCGCCCTCGGTGACACCACCCCGACGCTGGCCTCGCACATGGACGTCAACGCGATCGACCTGACCGGCCTCGCCGGCGACCCGGCCCAGGCGGCCGTGCTCGAGGAGTCCGCCGCGGAGAACCTCAAGCGGGTCCGCCGCGCTCCGGCCGCCGAGCCGGACTGGACCGAGGACCCCGGGCTGGACCGGATCACCGGCTTCCTGGAGACCAAGACGGTCTGGCACCCGATCGGCATCTGAGCCACCGGCTCAGGACACGAGGAAGGACCGCTCCCGGCACGGAGGCGGTCCTTCCGGCCATTTCGGGGTGCGGCACAATTGCGCGGTGCGTGCTCAGGTCATCGTCCTCGCCGGTCCCTCCGGGTCGGGCAAGTCACGACTCTGCGAGCGGGTCGGCCTGCCGACCGTGAACCTCGACGACTTCTACAAGGACGGCGACGACCCCTCGCTCCCCCGGGTGTCGATCACCCCGGGTGAGGAGATGACCGACTGGGACCACCCCGAGTCGTGGCTCCGCGAGGAGGCCGTCGACACGCTCGAGCGGCTCTGCCGCGACGGTGTCGCCGAAGTGCCCGTCTACGAGATCGCGCAGGACGGCCGCGCCGGCCTCCAGAAGCTCGATCTCGGCACCACCCGGTTCTTCGTCGCTGAGGGGATCTTCGCGCAGGAGGTGGTCGGTGACTGCCGGGCGCGCGGGCTGCTGGCGGATGCGATCTGCGTGACCAACCACCCGGTCGTGACGTTCTGGCGGCGCCTCACCCGCGACCTCCGGGAGCACCGGAAGCCGCCACTGGTGCTGCTCCGCCGCGGGCTGATGCTGCTGCGTGCCGAACCGCGGGTGGTCTCTCACGCGGTCGACCTGGGCTGCACGGCGATGTCGCCCGAACGGGCATACCACCGGATCCGGACATTGGTGAACGCATCGGTCTAGGATTTTTTGAGATCCCCTCCCCGCGCCCGGCCGTCGCGACTACTGTCGAGTACAGCCGCCTCCGCGCCTCTTCCCCAGGGCTCTCTGTGACGGCGAAGGGAGGCACCGTGATGACATCTCGGATTGACTTTGTCGAGCACCTCGGGATCTACACAGGGGCCGACCTCGGCGGCCGCACCTGGCGCATCAGCCGCGTCTTCGCCGGCTGGAAGCTCGAGTTCCAGGACTCGGGTGACCTCAAGGCCACCTACGCCGGCGTGCACGCCAACCTGCAGGCCGCCCAGAACGAGGCGAACCGGTAGGGGGCGTCGCTAGGACATCGTCGAGAGGACGGCGTACGCCGGCTTGATCACGTCGTCGATGATGGCCAGCCGCTCGTCGAACGGCAGGAACGCCGACTTCATCGCGTTGATCGTGAACCAGCGCAGGTCGTGCATGTCGTAGCCGAACGCGTCGACGAGCAGGCTCATCTCCCGCGACATCGACGTCCCGCTCATCAGCCGGTTGTCGGTGTTGACGGTGACCCGGAAGCGCAGGTCGGTGAGCAGCCCGATCGGGTGCTCGGCGATCGACGCCGCGGCGCCGGTCTGGATGTTCGACGACGGGCACATCTCCAGCGGGATCCGCTTGTCCCGCACGTAGGACGCCAGCCGGCCGAGCTCCACGGAGCCGTCGTCGTGAACGGTCACGTCGTCGATGATCCGGACGCCGTGGCCGAGCCGGTCCGCACCGCACCACTGGATCGCCTGCCAGATCGACGGCAGCCCGAACGCCTCGCCGGCGTGGATGGTGAAGTGGGCGTTCTCGCGCTGGAGGTACTCGAAGGCGTCGAGGTGCCGGGTGGGCGGGTAGCCGGCCTCGGCGCCCGCGATGTCGAACCCGACGACACCCTGGTCGCGGTAGGCCACCATGAGCTCGGCGATCTCGTGCGAGCGGGCCTGGTGCCGCATCGCGGTGAGCAGCTGCCGCACGACGATCGGGGTGCCGGCGCGCCGGGCCTCCTCCTCGCCCTCGGCGAACCCGTCCCGGACGGCCTCGACGACCTGCGGCAGCGTCAGGCCGCCGTCGAGGTGCTGCTCCGGGGCATAGCGGACCTCGGCGTAGACGACGCCGTCCTCGGCCAGGTCGGCCACGCACTCGCGGGCCACGCGACGCAGGCTGTCCGCGGTCTGCATGACCGCCACGGTGTGGTCGAACGTCTCGAGGTAACGCTCGAGCGACCCGGAGTTGGCCGAGTCCTCGAACCACCTCCGCAGCGACTCCGCGTCCGAGGCCGGCAGCCGGTGCCCCTCCGGCGCGAGGTCGAGGATCGTCTGGGGTCGCAGACCGCCGTCGAGGTGGTCGTGGAGGAGCACCTTGGGGGCGCGACGAATCTGCTCACCGATAGGTTCGGACATGCTGCACATCCAAGCACGGTGCCCCAGGACAGGAGACGCCCATGCGCACCTTCACCACCTTCGACGAGCTGACTGCGGCCGTGGGCGAGGACCTCGGCGCCAGCGAGTGGCTCGAGATCGACCAGGACCGGGTGAACGCCTTCGCCGACGCCACCGGGGACCACCAGTGGATCCACGTGGACGTGGAGCGGGCGGCGGAGGGACCGTTCGGCGGCACCATCGCGCACGGCTACCTCACCCTGTCGCTCGTGCCGTGGCTGGGCAGCCAGGTGTTCTCGCTCGAGACGCCCGGGGCCAAGCTCAACTACGGCGTCAACAAGGTGCGCTTCCCCAACCCGGTCCGTGTCGGCTCCCGCGTGCGCGCGCGCGTCTCGGTCGCCGAGGTCACCGACATCCCGGCAGGCAAGCAGATGCAGCTGAAGTACGTCATCGAGATCGAGGGCGAGGAGAAGCCCGCCTGCGTCGCCGAGACGGTCGTGCTGCTGCTGCCCTAGGGTCGTGCACGTGAGCGACCTCCCTGTCCTCGAGCCGGAGGAGCAGCGCGTCCTGGGCAGCCTGCTGGAGAAGCAGGCGACCGTGCCGGCGTCGTACCCGCTGACCGGCAACGCGCTGCGGTCGGCCTGCAACCAGGCCAGCAGCCGCGACCCCGTCGTCGACTACGACCAGCAGACCGTCGACCGGACGGCACGGGCGCTCAAGGAGCGCGGGCTGCTGCGGATCGTGTGGTCCGACACCGGCCGACGGACCCTGAAGTACCACCAGACGCTCGACGAGCATCTCGGGCTCGACCCGGAGGAGCGCGCGCTCCTCACGGTCCTGCTCCTCCGCGGCGCGCAGGCGCCAGGCGAGCTGCGCACCCGCACCGAGCGGCTGCACCCGTTCACCGACCGCGGCGAGGTCGAGGCCTGCCTGCGTCGAATGGCGGAGCGTCCCGAGCCGCTCGTGCGCGAGCTCGAGCGACGACCCGGGCAGCAGGACCGGCGCTGGGTCCACCTGCTCGGTCCCCTCACTCAGGCCGAGGCCGTCCCCGCTACTGCTGCGGCGGTCGACCGGGACACCGTGCTCGCCGACGGCGCGGAGGCGCGCGACGCGCGGGTGCGCGCGGCGTACGACGCCATCGCCGCGTCGTACGCCGAGCAGCTGGCCGACGAGCTGGACCACCTGGCCTTCGAGCGGTGGCTGCTCGACCGCGTGGTCGCCCACGCCGCGGCGCATCCGGTGGTGGAGGTCGGCTCCGGCCCGGGACACGTGACGGCCTACCTCGCCCGGAGCGGCGCCGCTGCCACCGGCATCGACCTCTCCCCCGCGATGGTGGCCGAGGCCCGTCGGCGCTTCCCCGGCGTGAGCTTCGAGGTCGGCGACCTGCGGCGGCTCAGCCGCCCCGCCACGAGTGCGGCGTGGGCGGCGGTGCTGGCGTGGTACTCGCTCATCCACCTCGCCGCCTCGGAGCTTCCCGAGGCGGTCGCGGCGCTGACCCGGCCGCTGGCCCCCGGGGGCTGGCTGGTCCTGGGCCTGCACGCCGGCGCCGAGGTCCGCCACCTCGGCGACTGGTTCGGCCACGAAGTGGACCTCGACGTCGTGCTCCACGAACCGGCCTTCGTGGTCGGGCTCGTCGAGGCCGCCGGCCTGGTGGACGTCGAGTGGTACCTGCGCGGACCTGTCCGCACGCGCGGCGAGTCCACCCAGCGCCTGTACGTCATCGGACGCAAGGTCGCCTGAGCCGCCGCCGTCCGCCGGCGGCCGCTGGTGCCGCTCGCAGACGGCCCGCAGGGCGATGATGTGTCCATGCGGATCCTGCGCGGTGCTCTCGTGGACGGTGAGCCGGCGCTCGAGCTCGCTCTCGCTCGCGCGATGGTGATGGCAGCGCGACTCGGGCAGACGGAGGAGTCGCTGCGGATCTACAGACCCGCCTCGGCCGTGGTGGTCTTCGGTCGTCGTGACACGCGGCTGCCGGGCTTCCCCGCGGCGGTCGAGGCGGCGCGCGCCGCCGGGTTCGCACCGGTGGTGCGAGCGACGGGTGGCAGGGCGGTGGCCTACACGGGAGCGGCTTTGGTCGTGGACCACGTCAGGCAGGAATCGAGCTCGATCGGTGGACAAGATGTCCGCTTCGTCGAGTTCGGCCAGAGGTTCGTGGACCTGTTCCGAGGGTTCGGCGTCGACGCTCGCTTGGGCGCTGTGCCGGGCGAGTACTGTGCCGGCGCCCACAGCGTGAATGCACGGGGAGTGGAGAAGCTCGTCGGGACCGCGCAGCGGATGGTCCCCGGTGCCTGGCTGTTCAGCTCGTTGATCGTGGTCGGCGACGAGGACAGGCTCCGACCCGTGCTGGCGGAGGTCTACCGGTGCCTGGGCCAGGACTTCGACGAGGGTTCGGTGGGTTCCCTCTCCCGCGAGGTCCCGGGCCTCGACATCGACGTCCTGGAGACGTCCCTCGTGGACGCCTACCGGGCAGGGGCGCCTGTGATCCCCGCGCAGGTCGACAGCGAGCTGCTCGAGATGGCCCGGAGCCTGGTCCCTCAGCATCGGGTCGACTCGGGCGATCGCTGAGCGACCGACCTCCGCCTGCCTCGTGCAGAAGTTACGTAGTGGACTCCGTAGTCCCGCGGAGGCCGGATCGTGACGGCTGCGTCAGGATCAGTGTTCAAGGTCACAAGCCCGATAAACACAGAGTCCCCTGGAGTGATGCAATGCACCAGCCGTCACACCGACCCAGCATCTTCGAGGTCTCGCTGGTCCCCGAACCCCCATGCCTGTTCCTCAGCCTGCGTGGTGAGCTCGACCTGTGCAGCGCCCGAGAGATGCCCCGGAACGCGTACCCCTCACGACCGGACCTGACAACGGTCCTGGTCGACCTGGGAGAGCTCACGTTCTGCGACGTCGCCGGCCTCAGCGCGTTGCTGACCTTCCGCAAGCTCCATGAGGCGCAGGGCCGCTCGGTCTCGATCGTCCGGGCCAACCCGTTCATCTGGCGGTTGATGCGTCTCTGCGGAGTCACGGACCGGTTGGAGTACGCGCGCCCGGTCGACGCTGCCCCCGTGTAACCACACCCGAACGAACACATCCCGAGCGGCGGCCCGCGGCGGCTCTAGGGGATCCGCGCCTCCCGCCCGACGACCCAGGCGGCTACCTGGGTGCGCGACCCGAAGCCGAGCTTGCGCAGGATGCTGTCCACGTGGCTCTCCACGGTGCGCTGGGAGATCCCCAGCCGCTCGGCGATCTCCCGGTTGGAGAGTCCGCACCCGACGAGGGGGGCCACCTCGAGCTCGCGGCGGGTCAGCGGGACCTGCTCCTCCGGCGCCTCCTCGACCGGAGCTTGCTCCAGCGCCTGGGCGAGCACCTGCTCGTCAGAGAGCGCGGCCCCGCGCCGGAACGCCACCCGGAAGGCCGCATCACCACGATCGATCCCGGCGCGCTGCTCGCTCCGCCGCCGGTTCACCGACAGGTAGGGCACCGCGTCCGGGTCCACGCCCAGGTGACGCCACAGCGCGTCGGCGGCACCGAGCAGCGTCGCGGCGCGCTCCGGCCGCCGCTCGACGGCCGCCGCCCAGGCCAGCACTTCGAGGACGAACGCGGTGGCCGAGCGGTCACCGAGGTCCATCTTCATCACCAGCGCCTGCCGTTCGAGGTCGGTGGCCGCGACCATGTCGCCACGCACGAAAGCGAGCATCCCGAGCGCGGCCAGCGCGTAGGACCGCACGTGCACCTCTCCGGCCGGTCCGGTGAGGTCGACACACGCCTGCAGCGCCGTACCGGCGCCGTCGAGGTCCCCCGCGAAGCTGCGGCACAGGGCCAGGACCAACAGCGCGGTGGACTCCAGCGGCCGGTCGCCGGCCGTGCGCGCGGCGGACACGGCCTGGTCCAGTGGCGTCAGCGCCTCGGCCGGGCTGCCACGCCAGCTCGCCTCGACGGCGCGCGCGACAAGCACGCGAGCACGTGCGGCGTCCTCGACGGTGCCACGAGCCAGCAGTGTTTCTGCCTCGGCCAGCAGCGACCGGCCGGTGGCCGGCTCCCCCTGCAGGGTCGCCGTCCAGGCCGCCATCGCGAGCGCGCGGGCCCGGGTGCTGTCGTCGGCCTCGGCGACCGCCGACGCCCGCGCCAGCCAGTGCCGAGCCTCGCCCAACCGCCCGGCCATCGCCCAGTACGGCTCCAGCGCGGTCACCATCCTCAGGGCTTGTGCCGCGTGCCGGGGATCGCCGACAGCGTGGCGGAGCGCCTCGCGCAGGTTGCCGTGCTCGCGCCGCAGGGTGCGGTACCACCCAGCCTGCCCGGGGCCGAAGGACGCGTCGGTGGCCGCACGGACCTGGTCGGCGTACCACGCCAGGTGCCGGTCGCTTCCGGCCTGCTTCTGCATCGGGAGTCAGCTGCTCAGCGGCGTACTCGCGCAGCGACTCCAGCATCCGGAAGCGCACGTACGACGCGCCGTCGTCCTCGCGCATGAGCACCGACTTCTCCAGGAGCCCGTCGATGAGGTCGAGCACGTCTCGTCCGTCGATGCCGTCGCCGGCGCACACCACCTCGGCGGCCTCCAGGGGGAACCCGCCGGTGAAGACCGACAGCCTTGCCCAGAGCAGCTGCTCGTCGGGGGTGCACAGGTCTCTGCTCGCCTCCATGGAGGCGAGCAGCGAACGCTGCCGGGCCGGCGCTTCCCGTGCGCCCTTGGCGAGCAGCCGCTGCCGGTCGCCCAGCCGGTTGCTCAGCCGGTCGAGGATGCCCTGGGGCGACAGCACGAGGATCCGGGCCGCCGCCAGCTCGACGGCGAGCGGAACCCCCTCGAGCGCTTCGCAGAGCCCCACGACCGCGGCCGCGTTGTCCTCGGTGAGCCGAAACGACGGCAGTGCAGCGGTCGCCCGGGCGACGAACAGCGCCTGCGCCTCGTCCGCCGCCAGCGGCCCGACCGGCAGGACGACTTCACCGGTCACACCGAGCGCCCGCTGGGACGTGGCCAGCACGCGCAGTCGAGGCGCCCTGCCGAGCAGCACCGCGACGAGCTCTACGGCCGCGTCGAGCATCGCCTCGCAGCCGTCCAGCACCAACAGGCCGGCACGGTCGGCGACCGCCGCAGCCACGTCACCGGCACCCGCGGCGCCGTACGGCAGCTGAACCCCGAACGCGCCGGCCACCGAGTGCCCGAGGAGGTCGGGATCGACCAGGTCGGCGAGATCGACGGCCCACGTGTCCTCGCGGCGTGCTCGCTCGTAGTCGGCCGCCGCGGCACGGACGAGGGTGGTCTTGCCCACCCCACCCTGGCCGGTGAGCGTGACCAACCGAGCCGACCCCAGCGTCCGCCGCAGGTCGGCGAGCTCCTGTCGGCGCCCCACCAGAGGCTTGCCGCGACGCGCCGTCACCGTCGTCTAGTACCCGTACGGCTCCGCCGCACCGAAGTCGTACGACATTGGCGGCTGGTCGTCGCGGTGCGCGGCGCACCACGTGTCTCGGGGACCGGACGACGTGACCGGCGGCGCGTACGACTGCGTCTTAAGAAGCGTCTGCGCGCCGGCCACCGCCTCGGCCTCGATCGACGCGGCGACAAGGGCACGCGCCTGCGGGGTCGGCGCCGACACCAGCGCCTCGGCGTTGCGCCAGGCGGTTTCTCGCCAGCCGGAGACGACCTGGAACAGCGCGAGGTAGCTGAGCCCGAAGGGGTCGTTCGCATCGTCGGCGACGGGGTCGAAGCGCGCCGCCAGCTCGGCCAGCAGCGGCTCGGTGGCGGTGAGGAGCCACTGCTCGACCGCGACAAAGTCGGCCTTGCGCGACGACCCGTCCGGCGCGACGAGCCCGACACCGGCTAGCACGAACGGCAGGTCGCGGTTGATGTGAGCATTCATGCCGAGCATCAGGCTGCCCGTGACGCTGACCCGCTTGTCCCGCGACGCGTTGAAGGCAATGCGCCACGCCTCCGGCACCGATGCCTGGTCACCCGAGCGGTAGGCCCCGTAGGCATCGGTGTAGTACCTCGCGAAGACGGCGTCCTGGTGGTTGGCGAACGGCACGTCCTCGTAGTAGCCGGGGATGTCCCGGCTCCACCCGTAGGTCTGGGTCATGCGCAGGTAGGCACGGGCGAAGATCGCGTCGTGCGAGCAGCTCTTCGCGGTGTCGTCGGCGATCCGCGCCAGCTCCCTGAGCGTCGCCTTGAGGCAGTTGTCGCGGCCGTCGACACAGTCGCTCTCGCTGGTCGCGACGGGCTCCCCTGTCGCGCCGGAGAGTGACGACGACCAGGCCAGGTTCGGCGCGGTGGATGCCGACGCGTTCGGGACGCCGGCGACGAGCGCGGCGACCAGTGCTCCCGTCAGGACTCCCCCGGTCCAGCGGCAGCGACGAAGCAAGGACTTCGCTGACAACATTGCTCCCTCCCCAGGCAGCGTGATGCGCCCAACATTGTGCACAGGGATGGCGCTTCTGCGCCTCTGTCAATGACGAGAGAGCCATGACGGCACGCTGCGGTCTAGCCCGATCGGTCTAGTCCGATTCGCGCTGACTCCGTCGCTGAGCGGCCATCCAGGCGGCCAGCTGTGCCCGGGAGGTGAAGCTGAGCTTGCCCAGGATGTGGGCGACGTGCGACTCGGCGGTGCGCGGGGCCATCACCAATCGCTCGGCGATCTCACGGTTGGTCAGGCCCTCGGCCACCAGCTCGGCGATCTCGCTCTCCCGCCGGGTCAGCCGGACCTCTTCGCCGTCCGTGCCCGCGGGGGCGGTGACCGGCGTACGGCGCCCGGAGGCGAGCGCGACCGCGTCGTCGAAGCGCATCGTCGCCCCCTCCTCGAAGGCCCGCCTGAAGGCGGCGTCGCCCAGCCCCTCGCGGGTCCGGGCGAGGCAGCCGTCGTGGTCCTCGAGCAGGTGGCCGAAGAGGCTCGCACCGATCGAGTCGAGCGCGGCCTGCACGGCACCGAGGAGCCGGGCGGCCTCCGGGGCACGGCCCGCTTCGGACTCGGCCCACGCGACCACCTCGACCGACATCGCCATGCCCATCCGGTCCCCGAAGGGCGCCTTGAGCCGGAGAACGTCGCGGGCATACGTGCGCGCCCGGGCAGCGTGGCCGAGCTGCCACTGGACCAGTGCCTGCACCCACCGCGCCATGGCTGCGCACCACCGCTCGGAGGAGGCCTCGCTGAGCGCGATGCACTCCTCGGCGCACGCCATCGCTCGGTCCGGACCGCCCAGGGTCGCGTGCACCGTGGCGAGCTGGACCAGTGCGAGCGGCACCCCGAACGGGTCCGTGCCCTGCCGGTGCAGCGCCAGCGCCTCTTCCAGCAGCGGCAGCGCCGCGGCGGGCTCGCCCCAGAAGACCGAGGCCAGCGCCAACCCGTGGAGGGCGTGCGCGCGCCAGGTGGCGTTGCCGGCCGCAGTCGCCGCCGCGAGCGCCTCCTCCAGCAGCGGTCTGCCGACGTCGATCTGCCCCTGCAGGACGGCCAACCGGCCCGCGACCTCCAGGCCCGCGGCCCGCGCGACGGTGCGCTCGACGGGATCGTCGTCGGCCGGCGCCGGGAGCTGGGCCAGCAGCCGCTCCACCCACGCCCGGCCCTCGCCGAAGCGGCCCGTCATGACCCAGTGGTGCTGCAGCGCCGTGGCCATCGACAGGCCCTCGACCGCTTCGGCGGGGTCGTGCGCCAGCCGCTCGAGCGCCGCGCTGAGGTTGTCGTGGTCGGCGCGCAGCCGGGCGAACCAGTCGACCTGGGCCGGGCCGAAGAGCTCTCCGGCGGCGGTCACGGCCAGCCCGGCGTACCACCGTCGGTGCCGCTCGGCGTAGGGCCCGGCGCCGCCGGTCTCGGCCAGCCGCGCGTCGCCGTACTCACGCAGCGACTCCAGCATGTGGAAACGCGCCGCACCGCCGATCTCGACCTGCTCGCGCAGGAGCACCGACTTGGCCACCAGGCCGTCGACGACGTCGGGGAGCGTCGTGGCGGGAAGATCGACGTCGCAGGCGACGGCCTCCAGCGCCGCGAGGTCGAACCCGCCCCTGAACACCGAGGCACGCTCCCACGCCAGCCGCTCCCTCGGCTCGAGCAGGTCGTGGCTCCAGTCGAGCAGCGCCGCCAAGGTCTGCTGGCGGGGCAGCGCCGCCCGGCTCCCCCGGGTGAGCAGGGCGAAGCGGTCGCTGAGCCGGTCGAGGATCTGTTCCACGGTCAACGACCGCACCCGCACAGCGGCCAGCTCGATGGCGAGCGGCATCCCGTCGAGCCGCCGGACCAGCTCGGCCAGCGCGTCCCGGTTGACCTCGGTGACCTGGAAGGACGACCAGCTCGCGGTGGCACGGTCGACGAAGAGCCGGACCGCGTCGTTGTGTGTCAGCGCCTCCGGGGCCCCGGCGGCGCCGGGCTTCGGCAGCGGCAGTGGCGGCACGGTGAGCACCAGCTCGCCGGGCAGCCCCAGCGCGTGCCGGCTGGTGACCAGGACCCGGACGTCGGGGCAGCTGGACAGCAGCTCTGCCGTCAGCGCCGCGGCGGCCTCCTGCACGTGCTCACAGTTGTCGAGCACCAGCAGCAGCTCCCGGTCGCGCACGTGTGCGACGAGGCGCTCGGTGGGGCTGCCGGCCTGGGCGGACCGGATGCCCAGCGCCCCGACCACGCTCTCGGGCACCAGCTCGGGGACCTGGACGGGGGCCAGCTCCGCTACCCAGACGCCGTCGGCCAGGCTGCGCTCCTGCTCCGCCGCCGCGCGCATCGCCAACCGGGTCTTGCCGATCCCGCCGGGTCCGAGCAGCGTCACCAGCCGGTGCGTGGCCAACCCGGTGCGCGCCGAGGTGAGCTCGTGCCTGCGTCCCACGAAACTCGACAGCTCCGCGGGCAGGTTGCTCCGCCGCTCCGCCGTGATCTTGCCCATCCCGCGGCAAGCCTAGCCCTGCGGACGGGGCGGAGGACGGCGTTCCAGCCGGTCCGTCGGAGTCAGGAGACGCGGTCGATGACGATCGGGGTGGCGTCGTACGCCGTCCCCTCCGGCGCCACGTCGATGCCGCCCTCGAGGGCCGCCTGGGCCCGCTCGAACCGCTCCGCCTCGTCGGTGTGCAGCGTGAGCAGCGGCTGCCCTTCGACAACGGTGTCGCCCGGCTTGGCGTGCAGCTCCACGCCCGCCCCGGCCTGCACCGGGTCCTCCTTGCGGGCCCGGCCGGCGCCGAGACGCCACGAAGCCAGGCCGACCGCGAGGGCGTCGAGCCGGGTCAGCACGCCGCTGGCCGGCGCCGTCACGACGTGGGACTCGCGCGACGTGGGCAGCGGGGCGGACGGGTCCCCGCCCTGCGCCGCGATCATCCGGCGCCAGGCGTCCATCGCGGACCCGTCGGCGAGCTTCTGGGCCGGGTCGACGTCGGAGCCGGCGGCTCGGAGCATCTCGCGGGCGAGCGCCAGGGTCAGCTCCACGACGTCGGCGGGGCCGCCGCCCTCGAGCACCTCGACCGACTCGCGCACCTCGAGGGCGTTGCCGGCGGTCAGCCCGAGGGGGGTGGACATGTCGGTGAGCAGCGCGACCGTGGTGACACCGGCGTCCGTGCCGAGCGCGACCATCGTCTCGGCGAGCTCGCGGGCCTTCTCGAGATCCTTCATGAACGCGCCGCTGCCGACCTTCACGTCGAGCACCAGCGCACCGGTGCCCTCGGCGATCTTCTTGCTCATGATCGACGACGCGATCAGCGGGATCGCCTCGACGGTGCCGGTCACGTCGCGCAGCGCGTAGAGCTTCTTGTCGGCCGGAGCGAGGCCGGCGCCCGCGGCGCAGATGACCGCGCCGACGTCCTCGAGCTGGTGCATCATCGCCTCGTTGGTGAGGTCGGCGCGCCAGCCGGGGATGGACTCGAGCTTGTCGAGCGTGCCGCCGGTGTGGCCGAGCCCGCGGCCCGAGAGCTGGGGTACGGCGACGCCGCAGGCGGCCACCAGGGGCGCGAGCGGCAGCGTGATCTTGTCCCCGACGCCACCGGTGGAGTGCTTGTCGGCGGTCGGCCGGGAGAGCGCCGAGAAGTCCATCCGCTCGCCGGAGGCGATCATCGCGTTGGTCCACCGGGAGATCTCCGCGCGGGTCATCCCGTTGAGCAGGATCGCCATCGTCAGCGCGGACATCTGCTCGTCCGCGACGGCGCCGCGGGTGTAGGCGTCGACGACCCAGTCGATCTGGGAGTCGCTCAGCACGCCACCGTCACGCTTGGCGGTGATCACCTCGACCGCGTCATGGGCGCGGGGGTCGACGGCCATCAGGACTCCTCGAACAGGTCGTCGGGGCCGAACGCGTCCGGGAGCACCTCGCTCATCGGACGCACCCCGCGGGTGGTCATCAGCAGCAAGTCGTTGCCGCCGTGCTCGAACAGCAGCTGACGGCACCGGCCGCACGGCATGATCACCTCGCCGTGCGCGTTCACGCAGACGAAGTGCGTCAAGCGCCCGCCACCGCTCAGGTGCAGGCTGGAGACCAGACCGCACTCGGCGCACAGGGTGACGCCGTAGCCGGCATTCTCGACGTTGCACCCGGACACGATTCGGCCGTCGTCGACCAGCGCAGCCGCACCGACCGGGTAACCGGAGTAGGGGGCGTAGGCCTTCTCGGAGATCCGCCGGGCCTCCTCGGTCAGGGCGTCCCAGTCGAAGTCGTTCGCGGTGGTCACCGGGTCAGCTCTTCACGTAGGGCTCGCCGTCGGCTGCCGGCGGGCGGACCCGTCCGACGAAGCCGGCCACGGCGATGATCGTGGCGAGGTACGGCGTCGCGCCGAGCAGCTGGCCGGGGATCTTGTCGACGAACTGGAGCTGTGCCTGCAGGTTCCACATGAAGCCGAAGAACAGCGCGGCGAAGGTCGCCCCGACCGGGTGCCAGCGGCCCATGATCACGGCGGCCAGCGCGATGAAGCCGTTGCCGGAGGACAGGTCCCGGTCGAAGGAGCCGGTCGAGCCGACCGTGAAGTAGGCGCCGCCGAGACCGGCGAACACGCCACCGAAGAGCACTGCCTGCCACCGGATCCGGTTGACCTTGATGCCGACCGTGTCGGCGGCCTTCGGGTGCTCGCCGACCGCGCGGACCCGCAGGCCCCACCGGGTCTGGAACAGCACGAACGTCACCACGACCACCGACGAGGTACATCAGGTAGACGAGCAGCGTCTGGTTGAACAGCACCTGGCCGATGACCGGGATGTCCGAGAGGAGCGGGATCGCGAGCTCCTCGAGCCGCGGCGGCTCGTTGAGGTACTGCCGGATCTCCGGGTCGCTCGGGATCTGGCTGAGCAGGAACGCGGTGAGGCCGGACGCGAGCACGTTCAGGACGACGCCGAGCACGACCTGGTTCACCAGGTAGCGCAGCGAGAACAGCGCGAGCAGCGCGGCGAGGCCGACGCCGGCGAGCACGGCACCGAGCAGGCCCATGTAGGGGCTGAACGCGAGGCTGGCGAGGACCGCTGCGAAGAACGCGCCGACCAGGAACTGGCCCTCGATGGCGATGTTGATGACGCCGGAGCGCTCGCACATCACGCCGGCGAGCGCGCCGAGGACCAGCGGGGTCGCGATCTCGATCGTGCCCGGCAGCGGGTTGGCGATCGCGGCCTGGAACACGCCCTCGCCCTGGTCGGAGTAGGCCCACACGATGAAGCCGACGTAGAACGCCAGCCCTGTCGGCGGCGTACACGAGCACGCCCAGCCAGCCCTTCGGCACCCGGTTGAGCACCGCCAGGGCCAGCGCGACGAGCGAGACGACGAACGCAGCCCCACACGACGGGCTTCGCGGCCAGGTCCTTGGCCGGGAACTCCGCCGAGACCCGGTCGCCGAGGACGTACTGAACGGTGGAGTTGTCGATCGACAGCGCGAAGTAGAGCAGCAGCAGCGAGGTGATGCGCCATGACGACCACGAGCTTGATCTGCCGGCGCACGTCGGCGCGGTCGCCGGACCATCGGCTCCTCCGGAGCAGCGGCCGGTGTCTGCACAGCGGTGCTCACGATCCCCATCCCTTCGCCATGACGGTGGCACCGCCACCGGTGTCCTTCATCCGGAACGCTCCACGCACCAGGGCCGGCGCGGCGATGAACAGCACGATCAGCGCCTGCAGCACCAGCGTCAGCGACACCGGGGTCGCCGCCTCGCTGGCCTGCATCTGCACGCCGCCCGAGGCCAGCGCTCCGAAGAGCAGGCCGGCCAGCACGGTGCCGAGCGGGGTGGACCGGCCGAGCAGCGCGACCGTGATCGCGTCGAAGCCCAGCGAGCCGGCCACGTTCGCGGTGAGCGAGTCGTTCTTGCCGAGGATCTGCATCGTCGCGGCGAGGCCGGCGAGCGCACCCGCGACCAGCATCGCCAGCGTGTAGACCTTGGCCACGCTCATGCCCGCGGTGCTCGCGGCGTCGGCGTTGGCGCCGACGGCCCGCATCTCGAAGCCGGACGTGCTGCGCTCGAGCAGCCACCAGACCGCGACGGCGACGAGGATCGCGAGGATCACGCCGGTGTGCGTGCCGAGGACCGACGGGAAGAGCGACGAGTCGTCGGCGGGCAGCGAGCGGGGGTTGTCGCTGCCCGGACGCTGGAACGCGTCCTTGGTCAGCAGGAAGCGCAGCAGTGACGTCGCCACGTAGTTGAGCATGATCGTCGTGATGACCTCGTGGGCGCCGGTCTTGGCCTTGAGGAGGCCGGGGATGACGCCCCACAGCGCGCCGCCGAGCACGCCCGCGACGAGCGCCAGGAGCAGGTGCAGGCCCGGCGGAAGGTTCCAGGCGAACCGACGTAGCCGGCGGCGATCGCGCCGACGATCATCTGGCCCTGGGCACCGATGTTGAACAGGCCGGCGCGGAATGCGAGGCCGACGCCGAGGCCGGCGCAGATCAGCGGTGCGGCCCGCTCCAGGGTCTGGCTGATCGCCCGACCGGAGCCGACCGCACCGGTCAGCAGCGCCCAGTAGGACTGCCCGATCGCCTCACCGGCGAACCTGAAGAAGTCCCAGGGGTAGTCGAAGAAGTAGCCGAGCGCCTCGATGCTGTCCCGGTCGCTGAACACGATCAGGAGCGCACCGACCAGGAGGGCGAGAACGAACGCGGCCGCGGTGACCTTGACGGTCGGCAACCAGGTGACGGGGCTGCGAACGTCCGCCTTCTGCGTGGGGGACTGCTGCTCCTCGGGGAGACCGGCGCCCTCCGGCTTGGTCGTGGCGTCAGGCATCGGTGGCCTCCTTGTCGACATCGCAGGTCCGATAGCGCCGGCCATCATGAGGCCGATCACCTCACGTGAGGTGTCCGGGGGCACGATGCCGACGATCCGGCCGTCGTACATCACCGCGATCCGGTCGGCGAGGGCGACGACCTCGTCGAGCTCGGTCGAGACGATCACGACCGCCGTGCCGCGGTCCCGCTCGTCGATCAGCCGCTTGTGGACGAACTCGATCGCGCCGACGTCGAGTCCTCGGGTGGGCTGCGAGGCGACGAGCACCTTGAGCGGCCGCGACAGCTCACGCGCGACGACGACCTTCTGCTGGTTGCCGCCCGAGAGCGCGCACACCGGGGTGTCGATGTCGCTGCGTGCGGATGTCGAACTCGTCGATCCGGTGGTGGCGTTCTGGCGCGATCCGTCGACGCTTCAGGGCGAGCCCGCGCGAAGTCGGCGTTGCGGTAGTAGGTCAGGATCAGGTTCTCGGCGACCGTGAAGGTGCCGACGCAGCCGTCCTGCTTGCGGTCCTCGGGGACGAATCCAAGGCCGGCGTCGATGGCTCTCGCTTGGGCCGTGCTTGAGATGTCCTTGCCGTCCAGCGCAGGATCTCGCCGGCGTCGGGGCGGTCACGCCGAGCAGCGACCTCGACCAGCTCGGTCTGGCCGTTGCCCTGGACACCGGCGATGCCGAGCGATCTCCCCGCCGCGACCTCGAACGACAGTCCTCGACGACCGCGTGCCCTCGGGCGTCGATCACGGAGATGCTCTTCAGCTCGAGCACGACGTCGCCGGGCTCGGCCGGCTTCCTTGTCCACCATCAGCTGGACCGCGCGGCCGACCATCAGCTCGGCCAGAGCTCGGACTCGGACGCGGTCGGCGTCGCGGTGCCGACCACCTTGCCGCGCCGGATGACCGTGATCCGGTCCGCGATCGCCGGACCTCGCGGAGCTTGTGGGTGATGAAGACGATCGACTTGCCCTTCGCCTCGCAGCGAGCGCATGACCGCGATGAGCTCGTCGGTCTCCTGCGGCGTGAGCACCGCGGTCGGCTCGTCGAGGATCAGGTACTTGGCATCGTTGGCCAGCGCCTTCATGATCTCGACTCGCTGCTGCACACCGACCGGAAGCTCCTCGATCATGGCGTCCGGGTCCACGTCCAGCCCGTAGCGTTCCGAGAGCTCGCCGACGCGGTGCGGCGCGCCTTGTCGCAGGTCGAGCAAGCCGGCCTCGCGGTCTGCTCCCGGCCGAGCATCACGTTCTCGGCGACCGTGAAGACCGGGACCAGCATGAAGTGCTGGTGCACCATGCCGATCCCGGCCGCGATCGCGTCCTCGGGCTCGCGAAGTGCACGACCTCGCCGTCGATCGAGATCTTGCCCTCGTGGGCTGGAGCAGCCCGTAGAGCACGTTCATCAGCGTGGTCTTGCCGGCGCCGTTCTCGCCAAGCAGACAGTGGATCTCACCGGGCGCGATCGTGAGTCGATGTCGTCGTTGGCGACGATCGCCGAACCGCTTGGTGATGCCCCGCATCTCCAGCTCCATGGGACTTGCCTCCTCAGACACATCACGCCCATTGCGTGACAGAAACGACCTTAGACGTGCCTCGGGGCGGAGGGCATCACCCCCCGCCCCGAGGACGGTCCTGCATCTGCGATGTGCTGGATCAGTCGATCTTGATCTCGCCGGAGATCAGCTGAGCCTTGAGCTCGTCGATCTCGTACTTCAGCTCCGGCGGGACCTTGGAGTCGAACTCGTTGAACGGCGCCAGGCCGATGCCGTCGTTCTCGAGCGTGCCGACGTAGGGCTCGTTGGAGAAGGAGCCGTCCACCGGCCTTGATCGCGTCTCGACGGCCACGTCCATGTTCTTCATGACCGAGGTGAGGAGCGAGTCGCAGTACTCGGCGGCCGAGACGCAGCCGTCGGTGTCGACCCAGATGCCGTAGACGTCGCTGGCCTGGGCCGCCTGCAGGCCACCGAGGCCAGCCGGGCCGGCGACCGGGAAGATGATGTCAGCACCCTGCTGATCAAGTCCTCGCCGTACGCTGGCCCTTGTCTTGTCCTCGAAGTCCCCGGTGAACGAGCCCTGCTCGGCTTCGGATCCCAGCCGAGGACCTTGACGTCCGCGCCGTTCTGCTTGTTGTAGTAGTCCACGCCTTGGCACGAAGCCGTCCATGAAGATCGTGACGGTCGGGATCTGGAGCCACCGAAGGTGCCGACCTTGCTGGTCTTCGACATGCCCGCGGCAAGGTAGCCGGCGAGGAAGGTCGACTCAGCGGTGTTGAAGACCAGCGGCTTGAGGTTGTCGGCCGGCTATCTTCGTATCTTGTTGTCGACGATGGCGAACTTGACGTCGGGATTCTTCTTCGCGGCGGCCACGGTGTCATCGCCGAGGAGGAAGCCGACGGTCACGATCAGGTTGCAGTCTGCGTCCACCATGGACTGGATGTTCTTGGCGTAGTCGGTGGCGGCCTGCGACTCGACCTGACCGGTCTCGATGCCGAGCTTGGTTTGGCGTCTCAGGCCCTTGAAAGAGGTCTGGTTGAACGACTTGTCGTCGAAGCCGCCCGAGTCGGAGACCATGCAGGCCTTGAAGTCGGGGTTCGACTCGCGCCGGCGTGGTAGCCGACGGCGTGTCGGAAGCCTGCGGCTCGGTGGTGTCGTCGCCGCGGTCGCCGCAGCCGGCCAAGGTCAGGGCTGCCACTGCAATAAGGGCTGCCACTCGTGCCGTCTTCTTCACGGCGCCTCCTGATCTGATGTCCGGGATCACGTTGGCCCCGGTTGATGAACGGGCCCACGGAAGCGAGCCAGGTCACACCCTAGTACCGCAGATACGCCGCGGCAGGGGCATTGGTCCCGAAAAGGCCCGCGCCGTCGCAAGTTGTTACCGACTCGGTACCAACGCCTCCAGGGCGGCGGCGGCCAGCACCTGGGAGCCGATCGCGGTTGAACGCTCGTCGACGGCGAGGTCACCCTGGTGCAGGTCGTACGTCGGGCCGCCGGGCGTGCGCGTGCCGAGCCGGCCCATCGCCCCGGGCACCGACTCGAGGTACCAGGCGAAGTCCTCGCCGCCCAGGCTCTGCGGCGTCGGCACGTGGTTGGAGACGCCGAGCACGCCCTCGATCGCGGAGGCCAGCAGCAGCGTGGACGACGGCTCGTTCACCACGGGAGGGACGCCGCGGACGTAGCTGACCTCGGCGCCGACCCGGTAGGGCGCGAGGATCTGCACGATCAGCCCACGGATCAGGTCCTCGGCGTCGGCCCAGGCCACGGCGTCGAGCATGCGGACGGTGCCCGCGACCTCGCCGCTCGCGGGGATCACGTTCTTGGCGGCACCCGCGCGGACCACGCCCCAGACCAGGCTGGCGCCGGCCCGCGGGTCGAGCCGGCGGGACAGCGCGCCGGGCAGGTCGGTCACGAGCTTGCCGAGCGCGTAGGTGAGGTCCTCGGTGAGGTGCGGCCGGGAGGTGTGCCCGCCCCGGCCGGTGAGCCGGACGTGGAGCGCGTCGGCAGCGCCGGTCATCGGCCCCTCCCGCAGCCCGACGAGGCCGGTGTCGATGGCCGGGTCGCAGTGCAGGCCGAACACGTGCGAGACGCCCTCGAGCGCTCCCCCGGAGATCAGCTCCAGCGCGCCGCCGGGCATGACCTCCTCGGCGGGTTGGAAGAGCAGCCGGACGCGGCCCGGCAGCGGCGACTGCCGGTGCAGCTCGGCCAGGGCCACACCCGCCCCGACGAGGGCGGCGGTGTGCACGTCGTGCCCGCAGGCGTGCGCCGTACCCGGGACCGTGCTCGTCCACGGGTCGGTCGTCAGGTCGTCGACCGGCAGCGCGTCGAGGTCGGCTCGCAGCGCGACGAGCGGGCCGCCCACGGAGCCGACCTCGGCGATCAGCCCGCTCTTCGGCAGCAGCTGGACGTCGATCCCGGCTGCCGACAGCCGATCCGCGACGAGACCGGTGGTCCGCTCCTCCTGCCAGGCAAGCTCCGGGTGGGCATGGAGATCGCGGCGCAGCTCGACGAGCTCGGGCTCGAGTGCGTCGACCGCCGCGCGGACTCCGGCGTGTTGAGAGGACGGCATTGACCCCACGGTAGTGGACATCGCTCCCGCGAGGGCGCCCGGCTAGAAAGCGTCGGGCGGCGAGTAGACGCCCCACACCTCGCGCAGCGCGTTGCAGACCTCGCCGACGGTGGCGCGGGCGCGCAGCGCCTCCTTCATCGGGAACAGCACGTTGTCGCTGCCCTCGGCCGCCTTCTTCAGCTCCGCCAGGTGCTTCTCGACCGCGTCGTTGTCCCGATCGGCGCGCAGCTTCGCGAGCCGCTCGGCCTGCTGGGCCTCGATGGCCGGGTCGACCCGGAGCGGCTCGTAGGGGTCCTCCTCGTCGAGCCGGAAGCGGTTCACGCCGACGACGACGCGCTCGTCGGTGTCGATCTCGCGCGCGATCCGGTACGCCGACTTCTCGATCTCGTTCTTCTGGAAGCCCTTCTCGATCGCGGCGACGGCACCGCCGAGCTCCTCCACCTGCTCCATCAGCTTGCGGGCCTCGGCCTCGACCTGGTCGGTCAGCGCCTCGACGGCGTAGGAGCCGGCGAACGGGTCGATCGTCTTCGTCACGTCCGTCTCGTAGGCGATCACCTGCTGGGTGCGCAGCGCCAGCCGCGCGGACTTGTCGGTCGGCAGCGCGAGCGCCTCGTCGTAGGAGTTCGTGTGCAGCGACTGCGTCCCCCCGAGGACCGCGGCGAGCGCCTGGACGGCGACCCGGACGAGGTTGACCTCAGGCTGCTGGGCGGTGAGCTGCACGCCCGCGGTCTGGGTGTGGAACCGCAGGGTCTGGGCCTTGGGGTTGGTGGCGCCGAACTCGTCGCGCATCACCTGCGCCCAGATGCGGCGAGCGGCGCGGAACTTCGCGACCTCCTCGAGGATCGTGGTGCGCGACACGAAGAAGAAGGACAGCCGCGCGGCGAACTCGTCGACGTTCAGGCCGGCCTTGACCGCGGCCCGGACGTACTCGATGCCGTCGGCGAGGGTGAAGGCGATCTCCTGCGCGGGCGTCGCCCCGGCCTCGGCCATGTGGTAGCCGGAGATGGAGATGGTGTTCCAGCGCGGCACCTCGGTCTTGCAGTACGCGAAGATGTCGGTGATCAGCCGCAGCGAGTGCGCCGGCGGGTAGATGTAGGTGCCGCGGGCGATGTACTCCTTGAGCACGTCGTTCTGGATGGTGCCGGTTATTTGGGCGCCGTCCACTCCATTTTCTTCGGCGACGAGCTGGTACATCAGCAGCAGCAGCGACGCCGGGGCGTTGATCGTCATCGACGTGGAGACCTGGTCGAGCGGCAGCCCGTCGAAGAGCACGCGCATGTCGTCGATCGAGTCGATCGCGACGCCGACCTTGCCGACCTCGCCGTGCGAGATCTCGGCGTCGGAGTCGTGGCCCATCTGGGTCGGCAGGTCGAAGGCGACCGAGAGGCCGCCGGTGCCGTTGGCGACGAGCTGCTTGTAGCGCTCGTTGGACTCCTTGGCGGTGCCGAAGCCGGCGTACTGCCGCATCGTCCACGGTCGCCCGGTGTACATCGACGGGTAGACGCCGCGGGTGAACGGGTACTCACCCGGGACGCCGAGCTTGGACTCGGGGTCGAAACCCTCCAGCGCGTCTGGGCCGTACAACGGCTCGAAGGGCAGTCCGGACTCGGTGATCCCGCTCTCGCTCATGCGTCGAAGCGTACGGCGGGTCGGCGGCGCCGCGCACCGTGAGATCTCCCACTCAGCCTCCTCATCCGGCAGGATCGGGTGATGCCCGCACCCACGTCGCAGGAGTACGTCGAGCAGCTGCTCGACCGCGTCGAGACCGTCGACGTCCACATCAACAGCATCTGCACGCTGCACCCCGGCGCGCTCGACCAGGCGGTGGAGCGCGACCGGGAGGCGGCCGACGGGCGGAGCCGGGGCCCGCTGCACGGCGTCCCCGTCCTCGTGAAGGACAACGTCGACACCCACGACCTGCCCACCACGGCCGGGTCGCTGGCCCTCGCGGACGCGCCCCCGCCGAGTCGGGACGCGCTGATGGTGCAGCGGATGCGCGACGCCGGCATGGTCGTGCTCGGCAAGACCAACCTCTCGGAGTGGGCGAACATCCGCGACGAGTCGTCGACGTCGGGGTGGAGCGGCTACGGCGGCCTGACCCGCAACCCCTACGGCCTGAACCGTTCGGCGGGCGGGTCGAGCTCGGGCAGCGGAGCGGCCGTCGCCGCAGGACTCGCACCGCTGGCGGTCGGCACCGAGACGGACGGCTCGATCTCCTGCCCGGCTGCGTTCAACGGCTGTGTCGGGATCAAGCCGACCGTCGGTCTGGTCCCCACCGAGGGCGTCGTCCCGATCTCGCGGTCCCAGGACGCCCCGGGGCCGATGGCGCCCACCGTGGCCTCGGCCGCGGCGCTGCTGACCGTGCTCGCCGGGAACGGTGTGGACTACGCCGCCGAGGCGGTCCCCGGCCGGCTGGCCGGCAAGCGGATCGGCGTCCCGCGGGCGTCGTACTGGGGCTACTCCTCGCACGCGGACGCCGCAGCCGAGCGGGCCGTCGCGCTGCTCGCGGCGGAGGGGGCGACGATCGTCGACCAGACGAACCTCGCGACCTTCCCCGACGAGCTGTGGCAGGACGAGCTGCTGGTCCTGCTCGCCGAGCTCCGCAGCGGGCTCGCCGACTACCTCGCCACCCGACCCGGCGACGTGCCGCGGACGCTGGACGACGTCGTCGACTTCAACCGGCGGAACGCGGAGACCGAGCTCGCGTGGTTCGGTCAGTCGTTGTTCGAGAAGGCGCTCGCCGGTCCCGCCGACGGCAGCGAGGAGTACGTGGCCGCCCGGGCGCGCTGCGTGGCGGCCGCCCGCGAGCATGGCATCGACCGGCTGCTGCGCGAGCACGACCTCGACGCGCTGGTCACCCCGTCGTACGCCCCGGCCTCCCCCATCGACCTGGTGAACGCCGAGCACTTCCCCGGCAGCTGCACCGGCGCGACGGCGATGGCGGGCTACCCGCTGCTGACCGTCCCCACCGAGCTGGCCGCGGGCCTCCCGGTGGCGGTGTCGTTCTGGGGAGCGGCCGGGAGCGAGGCTGCGCTGGTCGGGATCGCGCACGGCTACGAGCTCGCGCGGGACAGGTCGTCCGGGCCGCTCCCGGCCCCGACGTACCCGACCTTTCTTTAGGGCACGCGACCATGCGGTAATTGATCTCACAGGCTCCGCCGAGCGTCGTGGCAGGTGCCGCCGATAGAGTGCTTGGGTTGCCCAGCCGCCATCGGCGGACCGGGCCGAAGCCACTCACAGCAGCACAGCGAGCTCGAGTACGGAGGAACCCCTTGGCCAGCTCTCCGGCAGGAACGCTTTACCGGGGCCGCGAAGGTATGTGGTCGTGGGTCGCCCACCGCATCACCGGCGTCATGCTCTTCTTCTTCCTCTTCGTCCACGTCATCGACACGGCGATGGTGCGGGTCTCCCCCGAGGCCTACAACACCGCGGTCGAGACGTACAAGAACCCCATCGTCGGGTTGATGGAGGTCGGGCTCGTCGCGGCGGTCCTCTTCCACGCGCTCAACGGCATCCGGGTGATCCTGGTGGACTTCTGGGCCAACGGGCCCCGCTTCCAGAAGCAGATGACCTACGGCGTCATCGGGCTCTGGGCCGCACTGATGCTGCCCTTCGTCATCCGTCACCTGTCGAACGTCTTCGGAGGTGGCCACTGATGTCTCCCCAGAGCGCACCCGTCCTCTCCGCTCCCCGCACCCGGGCGAGCAAGGCCTCCAACTTCGAGCTGAACACCTGGCTGTTCATGCGCGGCTCCGGCCTGCTGCTGGTGGTGCTGGTCTTCGGCCACCTCTTCGTCAACCTGATGAAGGGGGACGGGATCCACCAGATCGACTTCGCGTTCGTCGCCGGCAAGTGGGCCAACCCGTTCTGGCAGGTCTGGGACCTGGCCATGCTGTGGCTCGCCGAGCTGCACGGCATGAACGGCCTGCGCACGATCATCAACGACTACGCCACGAAGCCCAACACCCGCTTCGTGCTCAAGACACTGCTCTACTTCTCGGCGCTCGTCGTGCTGATCCTCGGCACGCTGGTCATCTTCACGTTCGACCCGTGCATCGACCCCGAGTCGACGCTCGACGCCTGCCGCATCAAGTAAGTGAGGCCCTGAAAGCCATGGTTCAGCAGCACAAGTACGACGTCGTCATCGTCGGAGCCGGCGGGGCCGGCATGCGCGCGGCGCTCGAGTCCGGCCAGCGCACCCGCACCGCCGTCCTCACGAAGCTCTACCCGACCCGGTCCCACACCGGCGCGGCCCAGGGCGGCATGTGCGCCGCACTGGCCAACGTCGAGGAGGACAACTGGGAGTGGCACACCTTCGACACCGTCAAGGGTGGCGACTACCTGGTCGACCAGGACGCCGCGGAGGTGATGGCCAAGGAGGCCATCGACGCCGTGCTCGACCTGGAGAAGATGGGCCTGCCCTTCAACCGCACCGACGAGGGCAAGATCGACCAGCGCCGGTTCGGCGGGCACACCCGCAACCACGGCGAGGCCGCCGTACGCCGCTCCTGCTTCGCAGCGGACCGCACCGGCCACATGATCCTGCAGACGCTCTACCAGCAGTGCATCAAGCACGGCGTCGAGTTCTACAACGAGTTCTACGTGCTCGACCTGCTGACCCAGGAGACCAACGGCGGCACCAGCGTGTGCGGCGTCGTCGCCTACGAGCTGGCCACCGGCGAGATCCACGTGTTCAACGCCAAGTCGGTCATCTTCGCCACCGGCGGCTTCGGCAAGGTCTTCCGTACGACGTCCAACGCCCACACCCTCACCGGCGACGGCATGGGCATCGTGTGGCGCAAGGGCCTCCCGCTCGAGGACATGGAGTTCTTCCAGTTCCACCCGACCGGCCTGGCCGGGCTCGGCGTGCTGCTCTCCGAGGCGGCCCGCGGCGAGGGCGGCATCCTGCGCAACAGCGAGAACGAGCGCTTCATGGAGCGCTACGCCCCCACCATCAAGGACCTCGCCCCCCGCGACATGGTCGCCCGGGCGATGGCCAACGAGGTGCGCGAGGGCCGCGGCGCCGGGCCGGACAAGGCCTACGTCTACCTCGACCTGACGCACCTGCCGAAGGAGCAGATCGACGCGAAGCTCCCGGACATCACCGAGTTCGCGCGCACCTACCTCGGCGTCGAGCCCTACACCGAGATGATCCCGGTGTTCCCGACCGCGCACTACGCGATGGGCGGCATCCCGACGAACATCAAGGGTGAGGCGCTCGCCGACAACCACACGGTGATCCCCGGCCTCTACGCCGCCGGCGAGGTCGCCTGCGTGTCCGTGCACGGCGCCAACCGGCTCGGCACCAACTCGCTGCTCGACATCAACGTGTTCGGCCGGCGCGCGGGCATCTACGCCGCGGAGTACGCCCTCTCGACCGACTACGACGAGCTGCCGGAGAACCCCGAGGCGATGGTCATCGGGATGATCGAGCAGATGCGCGACGCGGGTGGTTCGGAGCGGGTCGCCACGATCCGCCAGGAGCTCCAGGCGACGATGGACATCAACGCGCAGGTCTACCGCACCGAGGGGTCGCTCAAGCAGGCGCTCGCCGACATCGAGGGCCTGAAGGCGCGCTACGCCAACGTCTCGGTCCAGGACAAGGGCAAGCGGTTCAACACCGACCTGCTCGAGGCGATCGAGCTCGGCTTCCTGCTCGACCTGTCCGAGGTCCTCGTGACGTCGGCGCTCGCGCGCAACGAGTCGCGCGGCGGCCACTTCCGCGAGGACTACCCGACGCGTGACGACGTGAACTTCATGCGGCACACGATGGCCTACCGGAACGACGACGGGTCGGTCCGGCTGGACTACAAGCCGGTCGTCGAGACGCGCTACAAGCCGATGGAGCGGAAGTACTGATGGACGTCACTGTCAAGATTCTTCGCTACAACCCCGAGGTCTCGGAGGAAGCGAAGTGGGAGAGCTACCAGGTCAGCGCTGAGCCGACCGACCGGGTGCTCGACGCCCTGCACAAGGTCAAGTGGGACCTCGACGGGTCGCTGACCTTCCGTCGCTCCTGCGCACACGGTGTGTGCGGCTCGGACGCGATGCGGATCAACGGCAAGAACCGGCTGGCCTGCAAGACGCTGCTCAAGGACGTCAACCCGTCGCAGCCGATCACCGTGGAGCCGATCAAGGGCCTGCCGGTGCTCAAGGACCTCGTCGTCGACATGGAGCCCTTCTTCGCGGCGTACCGCTCGGTGATGCCGTTCCTGGTCACCTCCGGAAACGAGCCGAGCCGCGAGCGGCTGCAGTCGCAGAAGGACCGCGACCGCTTCGACGACACCACGAAGTGCATCCTGTGCGCTGCGTGCACGACCTCCTGCCCGGTCTACTGGACGGACGGCCAGTACTTCGGCCCGCAGGCGATCGTCGGCGCACACCGCTTCATCTTCGACAGCCGTGACGAGGGCACCGACCAGCGGCTCGAGATCCTCAACGACCAGGAGGGCGTGTGGCGCTGCCGCACCACCTTCAACTGCACCGAGGCCTGCCCCCGTGGCATCGAGGTCACCAAGGCGATCCAGGAAGTCAAGCGCGCTCTGATCTTCCGGCGGTGAGCCGGGAGACCGAGCCTGCGAGGTCGACGGCGAACCGCGAAACAGCTTCCGCCGGTGAAAACGGCAACTTCGTGAAGGCTGCGGTACTGCTGGCTCGACGCCTGGTGGCGTTCGAGATCAGCCTGTACCGCAGCCTTTTCCGTTGGGTCACCCGCCGGCCGGACGTGCCGGCCGGCTCCACCGCCTGCTCGTACGTCGGTGGCGTGTCCGTCCTGCTCTGGGCGTTCATCGTCGTCTCGGCCGTCGAGCTCGTCGTGCTGCACGTCGTGATCCCCTGGGAGGGCGTGCGCCTGGCCGCCGACATCCTGAGCCTCTGGGGGCTCGCGTGGATGCTCGGCTTCGCCGCGAGCCTGCACGTCTACCCGCACCTCGGGCGCGATGACGGGCTCCGGGTCCGGCACGGCACCGGCACGGACTTCTTCGTCCCGTGGGACGCGGTCGCGTCCGCCGGGGTCCGCGAGCGCAGCCTCGAACGGTCCAAGGCGGTGCAGGTGGACGCATCCGAGGAAGGCACGGTGCTGAGCGTGGTGATCGCGAGCCGGACCAACGTCGACCTGCGGCTGGCGCAGCCGATGACGGTGCCGCTGCACTCCGGCGACGTCACGGTCGACACGATCCGACTCTTCGCCGACGACCCGCGAGCGCTGGTCCGTCGGCTCCGCTCCCGCCACTAGGAAGCGGCCGACAACCCCGGCGGCATCGCTCCCTGCACGGCCTGCTGGATCGGCTGCGCCTGCTCCGCGCACTGCCGGAGCAGAAAGGCCCGAGCCGCCTGTTCGAGCAGCATCGGACCCGCGTGGCTGAACTCGCCGGCGCACAGGCTGACCGCTTCCAGCACCCTGATCGGTGGCAGTGCGGAGAACTCCGTCACCAATCGTTCGGCCACTCCCACGATGTCGTCGTCGTCCACGTCGACCCTCCCAGTGTCGACCCCCGTGGATAAGAGGATTTCCGTGTGACCGAAACGACAAACCCGGCACACCTCGCTGTCTGGACAGGCCGACCCGGCAGGATGGCCGCCATGAGGCACGGCTACGAGCTGACGGTCACCTGGACGGGCAACACCGGGACAGGGACGTCGGGGTACCGCGCGTACAGCCGCGCCCACACCGTCAGTGCCGGCGGCCTGCCCGACATCCTGGGCTCGGCCGACCGGACCTTCCACGGCGACGCGGAGCGCTGGAACCCCGAACAGCTGCTTCTGGCCGCACTCTCCCAGTGCCACATGCTGTCCTACCTGCACGTCTGCGTCACCGAGGGGGTGGTGGTCGAGGAGTACGTCGACCACGCCCGCGGCAGCATGGTGAGCGACCCGGACGGCAGCGGCCGTTTCACCGAGGCGGTCCTGCACCCCCACGTCACCGTCGCGGACGCCTCGATGCTCCAGGCGGCGACGCGGGCGCACCACCGGGCGAACGAGCTCTGCTTCATCGCCAACAGCGTCAGCTTCCCGGTCCGCCACGAGCCGGTCGTCGCCACCGGCTAGGTGCGTCCACCCGGATGCCCCGCAGCTGAACAGGCAGACTCGCCCGGCATGCCCGGTCTGCACGCGTGCATCTGACCCGGTCCCGGCCAATGTGCCTGTCGAGATGCGACGGTGCGTCAAGATCGTGTCGTGACAACTGAGCCCGACCGGGCGGCAACCGCGAGACCTCGTCCCCCACGAGGTCCGGTCCGCCGGTGGATCCGCGCCCGCCCCGCCGACATCATCGATGTCTTCGTCTACGTGGTCGTGCTCAACCTCGCCGTCGAGTACGTTCCCTCGGTCATCAGCGAAGGCTTCACCCTCTCGCTGCTGACTGCGGTCTTGCTCAAGATCGCTCTGGAGGTCGTGATCGCCCTCAAGAACAACCTCATCAGGAGGTTCCACGCCGCGACGACCCGACGCGCCAAGGTGATCGTCGCCCTGTGCCTGTGGGTCGTCGCAGCCGGAAGCAAGCTGGTCGTGCTGAACCTGGTCGACCTCGTCTTCGGCGACGCCGTGAGCCTGGGCGGGTTCATCCCCGTGACGTTGCTCGTCGTCGCCCTGCTCGCGTCACGGGCCGCCGTACGGCGCGTCCTCTACGACTCCGCTCCCGTGGCCTGATCAGGAGGCGACGAGCTCCGGCTCGTGGACGTCGGTGCGCTGCGCCGAGGCACCACCGGCCAGGCCGACGAGCTTCGCGACCGGGCGCCCGAGCCGACGACGCACCGTGCGCTTCGTCTCCTCGACGTAGTCGTTGGGCAGGGAGAGCCGGATGACCTTCGACCACGCCGACGCGACCTGCTTGGGCAACGGTCCGGTGGTGTAGGTGAGGCCGTACTCCTCGAAGAGTGCCTGCACCCGCGGGGCGATCTCCTGGTAGCGGTTGCTCGGGAGGTCGGGGAAGAGGTGGTGCTCGATCTGGTAGGACAGGTTGCCGGTCATGAGGTGCAGGGCCTTCCCGCCGCTGATGTTGGCCGATCCGAGCATCTGCCGGAGGTACCACTCGCCACGGGTCTCGCCCTCGATCGAGCGGCGCTCGAACGTCTCGACGCCCTCGGGGAAGTGGCCGCACATGATGACCGAGTGGGTCCACAGGTTGCGCACCAGGTTGGCCGTCGCGTTGGCACCGAGGGTGGGCAGGAACGACGGGCCGGACAGCGCCGGGTGGGCGACGTAGTCCTTCGTGACCTGGCCGCGGATCTTCTTCAGCACCTGCTTGGTGCGGGCCTTGAACTCCGGGCTGGTGCGTCGCTTCTCCGAGCGCAGGTTCTTGCCGAGCTCGAGGTCGTAGGCCGCGATGCCGTACTCGAAGAAGCAGGCGTTGATGAAGTTCCACAGCGGCTGCGCGAGGTAGAGCGGGTACCAGCGCTGGTCCTCGTCGACGCGCATGATGCCGTAGCCCAGGTCGTTGTCGCGGCCGATGACGTTCGTGTAGGTGTGGTGCAGCTCGTTGTGCGAGTGCTTCCACTGCTCCGACGGGGACGCGTTGTCCCACTCCCAGGTGGTGGAGTGGATCTTGGGGTCGCGCATCCAGTCCCACTGGCCGTGCATCACGTTGTGGCCGATCTCCATGTTCTCCAGGATCTTGGCCACCGACAGCCCGGCGGTGCCGAGGAACCAGGCCGGCGGGAACAGCGAGACCAGCAGCACGGCGCGGCTGGAGAGCTCGAGCTTGCGCTGCACGTCGATGACCTTGCGGATGTACGCCGCGTCGGAGGCTCCGCGGGCCGCGACGATGTCGGCGCGGATGGCGTCGAGACGACGGCCGAGCTCCTCGATGTCCGAGGCGGTCAGGTGGGCGATCGGGCTGTCGGTCTTCTTCTGCAGGACGGTCATGGGATCTCCTTGTCAGAGGTCGATGTCGCAGGCGCCGGCCGCGGCCGAGACGCAGGTCTGGATGAGTACGCCGTCACCGGGGGCCGCCGTGGTCACGTCGCCGGAGCGCAGGTCGCGCACGGACCCCTCGCGCAGCGGCAGCACGCACGAGAAGCAGATGCCCATCCGGCAGCCGGAAGGCATCAGCAGGCCGGCCTGCTCGCCGGCGTCGAGAAGAGGGGTCGCGCCGTCGACCTCGACGGTGGTCCCGGTGCCGGTGAAGCGGACGGTCCCGCCCTCGCCCGGCTCGGCCAGGGCGGTGCGGAACCGCTCCGTGTGCAGTCGGTCGGGCTGCCCGAGAGCGGCCCACCGCTCCTCGAGCGCGTCGAGGAGGCCGGCCGGGCCGCACGCCCAGGTCTCGCGCTCGGCCAGGTCCGGCACCAGCGTGGCGAGCACGGCCACGTCGAGCCGGCCGTGCTCGTCGGTGTGCTGCTCGACCAGGCGCAGCCGGCCGGCGCCGGCGAGGGTGCGAAGCTCGTCACCGAAGATCACGTCGTCGGCAGTCGACTCCGAGTGCACGAGCACGACGTCCTCGAGCCGGTCGAGGCCGGCCCGCAGCATGCCCATCACCGGGGTGATGCCGCTGCCCCCGGTGACGAAGAGGACCTTGCGCGGCGCGGGGTCGGGCAGCACGAAGTCACCGAGCGCCTGGTCGAGGTGGACCAGCTGGCCGGGCCGCAGCTCCTGGGCGAGGTGGGCGCTGACCAGCCCGTCGGGGATCGCGCGGGCGGTGATGCTCAGCAGTCCGTCCGGCGCGGAAGGGGCCGAGGTCAGTGAGTAGGACCGCCACAACCGCACGCCGTCGACGTCGAGACCGATGCGGACGTACTGGCCTGGCCGATGGCCGCGCCAGGCACCGCCCGGCCGCAGCACGACGGTCACCGCGTCAGCGGTCTCGGGGCGGACCTCCACGACGCGGGCGCGCAGGTCGGCGCCGGGGCGGAGCGGCCGGAACATGTCGAGGTAGTCCGCGGGGTCGCGCGGGTGGGTCACGGCGGCAGCGACCTGCCAGACCCGGTCGCGCAGGCTGCGACGGGCAGCCCCCGACGAAGCGTCGTCGTGCACGAGAGTGGTCATGCCTCCAGAGTGACCGCCCAGAGGTGTAAGTTCATGACCGAAGAGCGTGAATCCTTCCCGTTGGATTGTTCGGAGCGAACAAATGAGTGAGGGCGACCCCACCCGCCACACCAGCCGCACCGCACGCGGGGCCGCCGACCTGGACCTCACCGAGGCGGCCATCGAGCTGCTGCGATCCCGGCTGCCCGCGGTCGCCGAGGACACCGTGCGCGCGGTCATCGTCGAGGTGCCCGGCTACACCAACGCCCTGGCCGGACCGATGGGTGCCAACATCCAGGACGCCGTGCAGCTCGCCCTCGGCGGATTCCTCAGCCTGGCGGGCCGACCACGCGGAAGCGACCCCGGCACGCCGTTGGCGCCCGCGCTCGAGGGCGCCTACGCCCTGGGCCGGGGCGAGGCCCGCAGCGGGCGGAGCATGGACGCGCTCCTCGCGGCCTACCGGGTCGGCGCCCGGGTCTCGTGGCGGGAGCTGTCGGCCACGGCGGTCGAGGCCGGCCTCTCCGCCCAGACGCTGTCGAAGTTCGCAGAGCTGGTCTTCGCCTACATCGACGAGCTCTCCGCGGCCAGCGTCGCCGGGCACACCGACGAGCTGGCCACCACCGGACGGGTGCGGGAGCGCTACCTGCAGCGGCTCGGCCGGGGCCTGCTGCGCGGAGACCCCGCCGACCAGCTGGCCGCCTCGGCCGAGCGGGCCGGGTGGGAACCACCGCGCACGCTGACCGCCGTCGTGCTGCCGAGCTCACACGTGCGCGGCGTGCTGGGATCCCTGGACCAGCGCACGCTGCGGCCCGAGGAGGACCTGTCCGACCTCGGGGACGACCGGGACGAGGCCGAGCTCGCGGTGCTGCTGGTGCCCGACGCCGACGGCGCGTCCCGCGGCGCGCTGCTGCGGACACTCCGGGGCCACCAGGCACAGGTCGGTCCGCCGCGGCCGTGGGCGTCGGTGCGGGCGTCGTACCAGCGCGTGGTCCGGGCCCGACGCCTCGCCCTGCCCGCCGACGGCGACTCCCCCGTCGACACGGAGCAGCACCTCACCTCACTCGTGGTGGCTTCCGACGCGGCGGCCCTGGCCGACCTGCGCCGCCAGGTGCTGGCGCCGTTCGACGGCCTGCGGCCGGCCACGGTCGAGCGGCTCGTCGAGACGTTGCGGGCGTGGCTGCTGCACCAGGGTCGCCGCGACGACGTGGCCGGTGCGCTGCACGTGCACCCCCAGACCGTGCGCTACCGGATGGGCCAGGTCCGCGACGTCCTGGGTGACCGGCTCAACGACCCCGAGGTCGTGCTCGCCCTGACCGTCGCGCTGGCCTGCGACCCGGTCCCCGTTCCCTGACTGAGGACGCACGTCGGCCCGCCGTCACGCGGACGGCGGGCCAACGCACCTGGGGACTACTTGACCTCGGAGCGCACCACCAGCACGAGGCCGACGGTCAGCGGCAGCAACAGCCACAGGGACCCGGCGCTGGCGAGATTGGCCCACTGCTCACCGGTCATGTCGCCGTTGAACAGCGCCCCCTGCGCGTAGTTGAAGTCCACCCACGGCTGCAGGTCCCGGAACCACTGTTGGCTGGCAGCCAGCACCCCGGACAGGGTGGGCAGCACGAAGGCGAAGACGAAGTAGGCCACGATCGCGCCCGCCGAGCTCCGGATCAGCACGCCGAGCATGAAGCCGACCAGCATGCCGAGGACGTTGCCCAGGACGATCAGCGCCACGTGGGCGAGCGTCATGTCCCACACGGTGTCGGTGCCGGCGATCGTCGTACCGACGACGTTGCCGAGCGCACCGATCGCGAACGCCAGCGGGATCGAGACCACGCCGACGAAGACCGCTGCGATCGCCTTGGCGCTGATCACCCGGCCACGGTGCGGGACCAGGGTGAAGGTCGTCAGGCCACTGCGCTGGCTCCACTCGCTGGTCACTGACAACACCGCGACCATCGGCAGGATCACCGCCATGGGGAAGCCGATCGCCGCGGAGAACGTGCCGTAGGTGAGCTCGTCGTCGGGGGCGAACAGGATCACCGCTCCCGTCGCCAGGAGTGCGGCGATGACGATGCTCGCCATCAGCCAGAACCCCGAGCGGGTGTCGAACATCTTGCGCAGCTCGACACCGACGAGGCGCGACATCGGCACCCGGCTGTGCTGGGTTCGGATCTGCTGGACCGGTCGGTCCACTACCAAGGTGGTCATGCTGCTGTTCCTTCTCGTTGGGTGTCGGCGGTGAGCTCGAGGAACATCTCCTCGAGGCCCGCGCTGTCGGCGGACCTCAGCTCGGTGAGGGCGACTCCTGCATGCAGGGCGATCCGCCCCACCAGCTCAGGGTCGGCGTCGGTGTGGAGCGCCCCGTCACCGGAACGGGTCGCGGTCAATCCCGAGGCGTGCAGGGCGCGGTCGAGGTCGGCGGCGTGCGGCGTCCGTACGACGGTCCCCGCGGCCTCGAGAAGCTCGGCCTTCGTCCCCTGCGCGACGATCTTGCCGTTGCCGATCACCACGATGTCGTCGGCGATCACCTCGATCTCGTGCAGGAGGTGCGAGGACAGCAGCACGGTCCCGCCGCGGTTCGCGTAGTCGCGGAGCAGGTCGCGCATCCAGCGGATGCCCGCCGGGTCGAGACCGTTCGCCGGCTCGTCGAGGATCAGCACCTCGGGGTCGCCGATCAGCGCAGTGGCGATGCCCAGCCGCTGCCGCATACCGAGCGAGTAGTTGCGGACGCGGCGGCCGGCCTCGGACTCGGTGAGGCTGACCCGGTCCAGCATCTCCGAGACGCGGTGGGCGGGCAGCCCCATGGTGCGCTGGGCGAGGGTGAGGATCTCCCGGCCCGTGCGACCGGCGTGCTGCGCCGACGCGTCGAGCAGGACACCCACCTCGCGGCCCGGGTTGGGCAGCTCGGCGAACCGGCGGCCGAAGATCGTGGCACTGCCCGAGGTGGGCGGGGTCAGCCCGACCATGATGCGCATGGTGGTCGACTTGCCGGCGCCGTTGGGGCCCAGGAAGCCCGTGACCCGGCCGGGGCTGGCCGTGAACGTGATGTGGTCGACGGCGTTGAACCCGCCGTAGGTCTTGGAGAGTGCTTCAACTCGGATCATGTGAGTAGCCTCGCCGGGCGACCCCGTGCCGCACATCCGGGAACCGGCTGGTTCCACCCTGGGACGGACCCTGAGCCGGCCTCAGGGGACCCCCGGAGACGACGTACGCCGGTAGCGTGGCCGTGCCATGGAAGACTCCCCCAACCGCCCCGGACCGCCCGCCGTCCCCATCGAGCACGCCGCACTGGTGGCCACGCTGCGCTCGGCCGGATGCGTCTTCGCGGAGGAGGAGGCCGCGCTGCTGGTCGCCGAGGCCGCCTCGGCCGACCTCCTCGAGGACATGGTCGCGCGACGGGTCGCCGGAGTCCCGCTCGAGCAGGTCGTCGGTTGGGCGGAGTTCTGCGGGCAGCGCATCGCGCTCGAGCCAGGTGTCTTCGTGCCCCGCCGCCGCACCGAGCTGCTGGTCCGCGAGGCCGCGGCGTTGATCGAGCCGGGTGCTGTCGTGCTCGACCTGTGCTGCGGCTCGGGGGCCATCGGGGTCGCCGTCTCGGCTGCCGTGCGCCCGGTGGAGCTGCATGCGGCTGACGTCGACCCGGTGGCTGTCCGGTGCGCCCGCCGCAACGTCGAGCCGGTCGGCGGGACCGTCTACGCGGGCGATCTCGACGCGCCGCTGCCGTCCTCGCTCCGAGGCCGGGTGAACGTGCTGGTCGCGTGCCCGCCGTACGTCCCCACCGACTCCCTCCGGCTGATGCCCCCGGAGGCCCGCGACCACGAGCCCCGCAGTGCACTCGACGGCGGGAGTGACGGCCTCGACATCGTGCGACGCCTCGCCGACCTGGCGGCAGTCTGGCTCGCTCCGGAAGGGCACCTGCTCGTGGAGTCGAGCGACCCACAGGCACCCGCGGTGGTCGCCGTGTTCGCCGCCGCCGGGCCTCTCGCCGCGCGTCGCGACCTCCGAGGATCTCGGCGCCACCGTCGTCATCGGCTCACTGCCCACGGCGTTCTAGGATCAGGAACCCGGCCAGCAGGCTCCTGCCGGCGACCGGCGTCGAGAGGGAGAAACCATGGGCAAGATCGCGGTTCACGAGTTCATCGCCCTCGACGGGGTCTTCGAGAACCCGTCGTGGACGTTCGACTTCGGCTTCGACCCGAAGATGGGCGAGACCCTCGGTGCGATCACCGGTGCGTCGAGGGCGATCCTGCTGGGGCGAACCACGTATGAGATGTTCGCGCCCGCCTGGTCGTCGCGCACCGTCGAGGACGACCCGGGGGCGCCGTTCTTCAACGACACGCACAAGTACGTCGTCGGCTCCCGGACGCCCAGTGTGGAGTGGGGCCCGTCGACCCTGCTCGGGGCGTACGACGCCGACACGATCCGAAGGCTCAAGGACGAGACCGACGGCCTCATCTACATCTCGGGCAGCGGCACCCTGGTCCGCGCCCTGCTCAAGGATCGTCTGGTCGACCAGCTCCACCTGTTCGTCTACCCGGTGGCGGTCGGCAAGGGCGAACGGCTGTTCCGCCGCGAGGACGAGCCGCTCAAGCTCGCCCTGAGCGAGCACCAGGCCTACGACAACGGCGTCGTCCACCTGGCCTACGGTCCTGCCTGATCCCAGCGCAGATCAGTCGAAGAGCGCTGGTTCCAGGTCGGAGAACAGGTCGGGCTCGTCGATCGTCTGTCCTGGCCGCGACTCCGGGTGCCGGACGACGGAGCCGGCGAACCCTGGACCCGGGCTGGGGGCGGTCTTGTCCTTCCAGGAGGCCGCCGCGGCATTGGCCAGGCGGTCCGCCGCCTCGTTCAGCTCGTGGCCCGAGTGGCCCTTCACCCAGGCGAACTTCACCTGGCGACCCTGCATCGCCTCGTCGAGGGCCTTCATGATCTCGACGTTGAGGACGGCCTTCCCGTCACCCTTCCGCCATCCTCGCCGCTTCCAGCCGGCCATCCACTTGGTGACCGAGTTGATGACGTAGGTGCTGTCGCAGTAGACGAGCAGGTCGTCGTCCAGGTGCGCGGTCTGCTGGAGCAGGTCGAGCACGGCGGTCAGCTCGGCCATGTTGTTCGTCCCGTGGGCCCAGCCTCCGACCGCCCAGCAGTCGTCGTCGACGTACCAGCCCCAACCGGCGGGTCCTGGGTTGCCGAGGGCTGAACCGTCCGCTGCCGCAATGATCGTCACGCCCCGCATCCTGCCATCACGGCATCCGGTTCCCGCTATCGCGCCGATCGCCGAGCGTGGCGCCGGGTCCTTCCTGAGGAGCCGGGTTTTGTCCACAGCAAACGGTCGCGGTCGTGGGTCCACAGATCCGATTTCTGTTCGGACGGGTGGGGTGCCGGGCTCCTAGCGTGGGTGTCATGACCTTGACGCTGGTTCCGCCGACACCGCCCTCGGGCGCGGTGCCGGAGCCGCATGCGGTGGTGCGGTTCGCCGCGTCGCTGCACGGGGCGTTGGACCGGCTGGCCGAGGTGCCGATGTGGTCGATGACCCCGGTCGAGGAGCGTGAGGCGCTGGTCGAGATCGCGCCGGGCGCGAGGCCCGGTTGGCCGAGCTGAAGCTGCGGGTGTTCGTGCAGGCCGACCGGGACGGGGTGGGCGCGGAGTCGGGGGCGACGTCGACGCCGGCGTGGCTGGCGCATGCGACCAAGACCACGAGCGCGGGTTGTCATCGGGACCTGCACCTGGCGAAGAAGCTGGACGAGACGTTCCCTGCGACCCGCCGCGCCCTGGCCGCCGGGGTGATCGATGTGGAGAAGGCGAGCATCGTCACCGCGGCGGTCGAGGCACTGACCGCGGAGTACGACGACCTCCCGCCCGGCACCGAGGCTCGGGCCGAGGCGCACATGATCGACCAGGCCAAGGCGTTCGATCCACCGGCGTTGCGGAAGCTGGCCAAGCGGTTGTTCGAGGTGGTCTGCCCCGAGGCCGCCGACGAGGCCGAGGGCCGCAAGCTGGAGAAGGACGAGGCGAAGGCGCGGGCGTTGGCGCACTTCTCGGTCCGTGAGAACGGCGACGGCACCAGCGAGGGGAAGTTCAAGCTCCCGACCTTGCACGCGGACTTGTTGAAGAAGGCGCTGGAGGCGCTCACCAGCCCGCGGCGGATCGGCGAAGGCCGGGTCGATCCGGAGACGGGCAAGAAGCTGCCGCACGCCACGCTGCTCGGGCACGGGCTGATGGAGCTGGTCGAGGGCCACCTCAGTGATCTGCCGAGCGTGAACGGGTCACCGTTCACGCTGGTGGTGACCATCGGCTACGACGCGCTGCTGTCCGGGCTGGGCGTCGCGGTCACCGACACCGGGCACCGGATCTCCGCGGCCGAGGCACGCAGGTTGGCGTGCCGGGCCGGGATCATCCCGCTGGTGCTGGGCGGGGACTCGATGCCGCTGGACGTGGGCCGGGAGCGGCGGTTGTTCGACCGGCACCAGAAGGTCGCGATCAACCACCGCTACGCCGGCTGTGCGGCGCACAACTGCGACCGGCCACCGGCCTGGATGGAGTACCACCACGAAGACCCCTGGCACCAAGGCGGCCACACCGACGCGAGCAAGGGCATCTCGTTGTGCCCACCCCACCACCGGATGGCCGACCACCCCCAGACCTACGACATGACCCGACTCCCCAACGGGAAGGTCCGGTTCAGCAGACGCCAATAGGCGGACGGCGTCAGGGAATCACCGGGTTGTTGCCGCCGCTGACCACCAGCGCGACGGTCATGCCTGCCTCAACAGGCACGACACCGGTCATCACCGCGGCCAGCGGCACGCTCGCCGCCGGCTCGGCGAGCACGCGCAGCCGCTGCCAGAGGAACTTGCGCGCGGCCACGATAGCGTCCTCGCTCACCAGCAGCGGGGTCGCTCCCCGGGCGACAGCGGTTGCCAGGGCGAGCCGTCCGATCGACAGGGGTCCGAGAGCGTCGGCGGCGACACCGGCGGCCACGCGATCGACCGGCTCACCGGCGGCGACGGCGTCGTGCAGGTGCGGGCAGAGCGCGGGCTCGACCGGCTGGACCGCGACCTGGCCGGCGAGGGCGTTGGCGACGCCGGCATACAGCCCGCCACCGCCACAGGCGATGACCACACGATCCAGGTCGGGCACCTGGTCGAGCAGCTCGAGGCCGAGCGTTCCGGCTCCGGCCACCGTCGCGAAGGAGTCGTAGGGGTGGATCATCGGCAGGCCACCTGCGTCGCTGAACTCCTGGCAGGCGGCGAGCGCGTCCCCGACGTGCCCGGCGACCCGATGCAGGACGGCGCCGTACTCCTCGATCCGCTGGAGCTTCTCGGGGGTCGACGTGGCCGGTGCGAAGACGTCGGCACGAACGCCCGCGCGCGAGGCAGCCCAGGCCACGGCCGCCCCGTGGTTGCCTCCGGACGCTGCGGACACACCGCCCGCACCTGCAGGCAGCGTGAGCACGTTGTTCAACGCTCCCCTGGCCTTGAACGACCCGGTGTGCTGGAGCAGCTCGAGCTTGAGGACGACCCGGCCGGCGACCCCGAGCTCTTCGCCGTCGACTTCCATGACGGGGGTGCGGCGAGCGCCGGCGCCGATCCGGGCGGCCGCCTCGACGACGTCGGACCGGCCGGGAAGATCGAGGACCGTCACGACACCGGTTCGGTGGTGCTGTCGTCGGCCGTGCGGCGGGTGCCGCGCCATACCTTGAAACCGAGCCTGCCCAGGACGGCGGCGATCGCGAGGTTCACCACGATGAGCACCGTGTGGGCCACCCAGTAGCCGGTGGGGCGCTCCTCACCGGACTGGTAGGCCTTGAGCAGGTTCTTGGTGAAGTTGGCGTAGCTGAAGACGTTCCAGGCGGCGATCGCGAGGAACAGGACGGCGTGCTTGCGTTCGAGCTTCACCGTTCGATTCTCCCCCGCCGCCGCGCCACGAGGGCAGCCACCCCCGCGCCGGTGAGAGCGGAGCCCGCCGCCACGAGGATCGTCCGGGGCCGCCGGTCGACCTGAGTGGGGGTCGCGGACGCGATCAGTGCCGTGGGCTTCACGGCGGCCTCCTCCACGACGGCGGCGTCCTCCACGGCGGCCTCCTCCACGACGGCGGCCTCCTCCACCGCGGCTTCCTTGGCGACGGCGGCGTCCTGGAACGGAGCGGCCGGAGCACGCATCGCCTCGGCGGCGCGGAGGTCGACGGCGGCCGGCGAGGTGTAGGCGTACGAAGCGGCGTACATCACCAGCCGCGAGAAGTAGTTGATCCAGATCAACAGGATCAGTGAGACACCGAACACCTGGAACGCGGGGTTTCCCTTGGTCAGCTCGATCAGGAAGTAGGCCGCCGCCTTGAGCAGCTCGAAGCCGATCGCACCGAGCAGCGCTCCGTCGAGCAACGACCGGCGGGGCACGTGCGGCTGCGCCAGGAGTCTGAACAGCGCGACCAGCAGCACGGTCGAGGCGGCGATGGCCAGCCCGTGCGACAGCAGCCAGAGCGTCGAGTTGGGCACCACTGCGTCGGTGTCGACGTCGAACCAGCCGAGCAGTCGTTCGGAGAAGCTGGCGACCAGCCCCGAGAGCGCGACCGACACGAGCAGGACGGTCCCCAACAGGACGAGCGTGCCCAGGTCACGGAGCTTGCCGACGACGAAGTTGGGGTGCTCTCCCTTGGGGAGGACGAACATCGTCTCCAGGGCGACACGCATCCCCGACAGCCAGCCCAGGCCGGCGTACATGAGGCCGAGCACACCGATGATCCCGATCGTGGCGGCGTAGTCCGAGAAGGTCTTCAGCGGGATCTCGCCTTCGTCACTCCCCACCACGCCGGGCAGCAGATTCTCGATCTCCTTGCCGATGTCGACGCGCAGGTCGGGATAGATCTGCGCGAGCACACCCACGGCGAAGAACGCGAGCGCCAGGATCGGGAAGACCGAGAGGAAGCCGAAGAACGTCACCGCGCCGGCCTGGGCGTTGCCGTTCACGTCGCCGTAGTGGGACACCATGCTGAACACGTGCTCGACCTTGCGGTGTCGGCCACGGAACCGATCCAGCTTGGCCGACATGCGGTCCTTGAACGAGGGCATGGCTCCGTCCTACCCCATCCCCGGGCGAGCCACCCGGCTCAGGCGTCCGCGCCGGCGGTCAGGCGGTAGTCGCGGGTCGGCACCCAGCCGGACCCGGTGTCGTGCACGTAGAGCGAGAAGTGCTCGACGTCGAAGGCGCAGTCGAAGTCGGCAAGGTCCTCGAACGCCCGGTCGAGCCGCTCGTCGTCGAGGTGGTGCGCCACGGTGACGTGCGGGTGGTACGGGAACTGGAGGTCGCACGCGAGCGGTCCCCGCCGGATCGAGAGGGCGAGCTGCTCGCAGCCCGAGATGCCCTCCACCACGGTGACGAACACGACCGGCGACACCGGACGGAAGGTGCTGGTGCCGCGCAGGTGCACCCGGAAGGACCGGTTCGTGGCCGAGGCCTCGGCCAGGTGCTGCTCGATGTGCGGGAGGTCCTCACGGGCGACCTCGTACGGCGGCATCAGGGTGATGTGCGTGGGGATGCCGGTTGCGCTCTCGTCCCCGAGAGCCGTGCGGTAGTCCTGCAGCTGCGCGCCCCAGGGCTCGGGCACCGCGATGGCCACACCGATCGTCGTCACCGTCACCGTCGGAACCCTACCGACCTGGGCGCACAAAGCCGACTCGGTCGTACACGTCGTCGAGGGTGCGCTCGGCGACGGCGTTGGCACGTTCGGAGCCGTCCCGCAGGACGGCGTCGAGCTGGGCCCGGTCCTCCAGCAGCTCGAGCGTGCGGTTGCGGAACGGCGTGACGAAGTCGACGACGGCGTCGGCGAGGTCGCCCTTGAAGTCGCCGTACCCGCGGCCGTCGTACTCCTTCTCGAGCTCGTCGACCGTCTTTCCGCTCAGCGCGGAGAAGATGGTCAGCAGGTTGGAGATACCGGGCTTCTCCTCCTCGTCGAACCGCACGTCGCTGCCGGAGTCGGTGACGGCCGAGCGAATCTTCTTGGCGGACACCTTCGGGTCGTCGAGCATCTCGATGATGCCGGCGGGCGAGGACGCCGACTTCGACATCTTCGAGCCCGGCTCCTGCAGGTCGAGGATCTTCGCGGTGGCCTTGAGGATGTAGGGCTCCGGCAGCCGGAAGGTCTTCTTGTAGCGGTGGTTGAACCGGCCCGCGAGGTCGCGGGTCAGCTCCAGGTGCTGGCGCTGGTCCTCGCCGACCGGGACGTAGGCGGGGCGGTAGAGCAGGATGTCCGCGGCCTGGAGCACCGGATAGGTGAACAGCCCGACCGAGGCGGACCCCTCGCCGCCCTTGGCCGACTTGTCCTTGAACTGGGTCATCCGACGGGCCTCGCCGAAGCCGGTGAGGCACTGCAGCACCCAGCCGAGCTGCGCGTGGGCCGGCACCTGCGACTGCACGAAGATCGCCGCGCGCTCCGGGTCGACGCCCATCGCGAGGAGCTGAGCGGCAGCCCGCAGGGTGCGCTCACGCAGCTGCTTCGGGTCCTGCTCGACGGTGATCGCGTGCAGGTCGGCGATGAAGAAGAACGGCTCGTGCTCCTCCTGGAGGGCCACCCACTGCCTCAACGCGCCGAGGTAGTTCCCGAAGTGGAACGAGTCGGCGGTCGGCTGGATGCCGGAGAGCACGCGCGGGCGCGCTGCCGGCTTGGTCGACGGAGTCGCTTCGGACATGGGGCGCATTCTGTCAGGCCCGGCGATGCGCACGACCACGGGAGGGAGGCATGGACGGCCGTCGAGTCAGGATGCCTGGTCGTCCTCGACGGACCTGCCGGGCTGCGTGGTCTCCGGCTCCGGCGCGACTTGGTCGTCGGGCGCGACCGTGGTCAGGCTCGGGTCGACCACGACCGGCGGCGGCACGGCGGTGATGAGCACGCGCCCGACGCGTCGGTTCTCGACGTCGCGTACGACGATCCGGTGGCCGTCGAAGTCGACGGTGTCGCCCTCCTCGGGCAGTCGGCCGAGCTGGGCCATGATGTAACCCGCGACGGTCTCGTAGGGCCCCTCAGGCAGCTCGATGCCCGTCTCGTCCTCGAAGTCGTCGAGGTTGAGCAGACCGTCCACCTCGATGTCGCCGCCGCGGTGGCGGGTGGTCTCTGCCTCGTCGACGTCGTACTCGTCCTTGATGTCGCCGACGAGCTCCTCGACAAGGTCCTCCATGGTGACGATGCCGGCCGTGCCGCCGTACTCGTCGGCCACGATCGCGAGGTGGCTGCCCTCGCGCCGCATGTCGGCCAGCGCGGCCAGGATGGGCCGCGTCCACGGCAGCACGAGCGCGTCACGGATCAGCTCGCCCACCCGGACCGAACGGTTGGCCATGTCGGGGTCGAGCAGGTCACGCACGTGCACGAAGCCGATCACGTCGTCGGCTGAGCCCCGGATCACCGGGTAGCGCGAGTGCGGCTGGGTCAGTGCCTCGCGGGCGGCCTTGTAGACGGGGGTGCTGGCGTCGAGGAAGTCGACCTCGGTGCGCGGGATCATCACCTCGCGGATCTGCCGGTCCCCCGCCTCGAAGACGTCCTCGACGATCCGGCGTTCCTCCTCGCCAAGGGTGTCGTGGGCGCTGACCAGCTCGCGAAGCTCCTCGTCGCTCATCTGCTCGCTCTTGGCGTTCGGGTCACCGCCGAGCAGCCGGACCACGGCGTCGGTGGAGACCGACAGCAGCCAGATGACCGGGCGCGAGATCTTCGAGACCTTGTCGATCATCGGCCCGAGCGCCAGCGCGATGCCCTCGGCGCGCTGCAGGGCCAGTCGCTTGGGCGCGAGCTCCCCGAAGACCAGGGAGAGGTAGGAGATGGCGATCGTGACCAGCACCAGCGCGAGCGGGCCGGCAAAGCCCTCGGGGACTCCCCAGCCGACGAGCACCGGCTCGAGGTCGCCGGACAGCGTCGCACCACCGAACGCGGCCGACAGGAAGCCGGCCAGGGTGACGCCCACCTGCACGGCGGCGAGGAATCGGTTGGGGTCCTCGTTGAGCTCGGCCACGATCCGCCCGCGCTTGTTGCGCGAGGCGAGGTTGCGTGCCTGGCTGTCCCGGAGCGACACCAGCGCGATCTCCGCGGCTGCGAAGAGTCCGCCGATGAGGACGAAGACAACGACAAGCCCGATGTTCGCGAGCGTGCCGTTCATGGTCTATGACCTTCATCCATGCGGACAACGATAAGGGTTTGCGGGGCCGACCTTTACTCGGCAGGGTTTGCGGGGTGAAGTTCCCCGAGGACGTCCCAGTCCTGACCGACGGCGTCGTGACCCTGCGCGCGCACCACGAGGGCGACCTCCCTGCCCTGCTGGAGCAGGCCACCGACCCGGTGATGGTCGAGTGGACCACCGTCCCGGTCCCCTCCACCGAGGAGACCTCTTGCGACTTCGCGACCAAGATCATCCCGGCGCTGTGGGAGAAGGATGAGTCCTGGGCGTTCGCGGTGGAGGCGACGGACGACACCGGCACGCCGCGCTTCTGCGGCACCGTCGAGCTGCGCAACCAGGGTGACCGGCGCGCGGAGATCGCCTTCGGCGCGCACCCGTGGGCCCGGGGACGCGGCGTCATGGAGCGCGCATGCCGGCTGCTTCTCGACTGGGGCTTCCGCGAGAAGCGCCTCGAGACCGTCATCTGGTGGGCGAACAAGGGCAACTGGCCCTCGCGCCGGCTGGCCTGGCGCCTCGGTTTCAGCCTCGACGGCACCGTGCCTCGGTGGCTGCCGCAGCGTGGGGAGCTCCTCGACGCCTGGGTGGGGGCGCTCACGGCCTCCGACAAGCGCGAGCCCCGGTCGGACTGGTTCGACGTCCCGGTCATCACCGGCCGCCAGGTGGTGCTGCGCGGCTACCGAGACAGCGACGCAGCGCGCGTGCAGCAGGCTTGCTCCCACGACCGGACGCAGTACTGGCTGCGCGACATGCCGTCGCCGTACACGTTGGACGACGCCCGGGAGTACCTCGAGACCCGCAAGGAGCAGCTTGCCACCGGCAGCGGGATCACCTGGGCGATCGTGCACCCCGGGACCGACGACCTCCTCGGGACGATCTCCGCGTTCGACCTGAAGCCGGGCTTCGAGGCGGAGATCGGCTACTGGTCCCACCCCGAGGCGCGGGGCCGGGGCGTGATGACCGAGGCCTGCGGGCTCGTCGCCCGCCACGCGTTCATCCCCGCCGAGGACGGCGGGCTGGGGCTGCGCCGAGTGACGATCCAGGCCGGGGTGGAGAACACCGCGTCGCGCCGCGTGATCGAGGCCAACGGGTTCACGCTCTACGGCATCGAGCGCCACGGCACCCGGTTGCGGGACGGCACCCTGATGGACACCGCCTGCTACGACCAGCTGGTCGGCGAGTGGTCGGTCCGGTCAGGCGTCGAGGACGGCGCCTGAGCGGCGTACGACCGGGGCCTTGTCGCTCCACGGGAAGTTGATCCACTTGTCGGTGCGGCGCCACACGTAGTCGCACTTCACCAGCGAGTGTGGCTTCTCGTAGACCACCGCGGTCCGCACCTCGCCGACCTTGCCCGCACAGAACTCCTGCACGCTCCGCAGGGTGTGGCCGGTGTCGGCGACGTCGTCGGCGATCAGGATGCGCGCGTCCTGGAGGTCGACGAAGTCGGGTGCCGGCGGCAGGATCCGCGGCACCTCCAGCCGCTCGTCCACGCCGGTGTAGAACTCCACGTTCATCGAGTAGACGTTCTTCACCGCGAGCGCGTAGCCGAGGGCCCCGCCGATCAGCAGGCCGCCGCGGGCGATGGCGAGGATCATGTCGACGTCGTAGTCGTCGGCGACCTCCTGGGCCAGCCAACGACTCGCCTCGCCGAACAGGTCCCAGGTCAGGATCTCGCGTTCGGTGCTCACCCCGCGCAGCCTAAGCGGCGTCGGTCACCAGGGGCGAGGCGGTACGCCGGTGCAGCAGCACCGACCAGGCCAGCACGACCAGCCCCGCCAGGGACAGCCCGGCGCCCACCCAGCTCGGGGCGGTGTAGCCCCAGCCGGCCGCGATCACCAGGCCGCCGAGCCAGGCCCCGAGCGCGTTGGCCACGTTGAGGGAGGCGTGGTTGAGGGCGGCGCCGAGGGTCTGCGCCGAGCCGGCCACCTCCATCAGCCGGAGCTGGAGGTTCACCACGAGCACGCCGCCGACCGCCGAGATCACGAAGATCGTCACGACTCCCGCGGCGTAGCTCTGGGCGGTCACCGTGAACAGGGCCAGCGTCGAGCCCATCGCCACCGAGCTCAGCACGAGCGAGCGCAGCACCGACCAGTCGGCCAGCCGCCCGCCGAGCATCGTGCCGCCGAGAGCGCCGAGGCCGAAGGAGAGCAGGAAGACCGGCACCGCGGACCGGGACAGCCCGGTGACGTCGGTGACGGTCGGGGCGATGTAGGAGTACATCGCGAACATGCCGCCGAAACCGATGGCGCCGACGAGCAGGGTGAGCCACACCTGCGCGTTCGCGAAGGCCTTGAGCTCGCGACGTCCGGTGGCGTGCCGGTCGCCGGGCTTCGAGGGGACCAGTGCGAGCACCAGCACGACGGTCAGCACCGCGATCAGGGCGACCATCCCGTAGACCCAGCGCCAGCCCACGTGCTGCCCCAGCCAGGTGCCGGCGGGGACGCCGACGACGGTGGCGACAGGAAGGCCGAGCATCACCCGGCTGACCGCGCGGCCGCGCCGGTGGTCGGGCACGAGGTCGGCCACCACCAGCGAGGCGAGGCCGAAGTAGGCGCCGTGCGGGACGCCGGCGAGGAACCGGGCCAGGGCGAGCTGCTCGTAGCCCTGCGCGAGGGCGCTGCCGGCGTTGGCGAGCGCGAACGCCACCATCAGCGCGACCAGCAGCCCGCGGCGGGGCAGCCGGGCGCCGAAGATCGCGATCACCGGGGCACCGATCACCACGCCGAGGGCGTAGGCGGAGATCACGTGGCCGGCCTGCGGGATCGACACCGAGACCCCCTGCGCCATCTCGGGCAGCAGGCCCATCGTGACGAACTCGGTGGTGCCGATGGCGAATCCACCCATGGCCAGGGCCACCGTCGCCCACAGCACGTGACGCGTCGGGCGCGTCTCGGCTGGGCGTCGGACCTCGGTCGTCGTCGTGGCACTCACAGCGGGTGACAAGCCCTGCGCTTCCGGTGATATTCCAGACCGGACCGTGGCGACGGACACGTCCTTGACAGTTTCGGTGGGACTGTAAAGACTTCGAGAACATCCGAGCGGAGGTCCCATGCTGCGTCGTACGCACTGGCTCGAGCACATCGCGCGTCTCGACCCGGAGGTGGACTACGAGGAGATCTACCGGGTCACGGTCACCCACGAGTTCCCGTGGGACATGAACCAGGCCCTCTCGTTCGCCCTCTTCCGCACCTACGCCGTGCCGTCGATCGGGCGGCTGCTCGACGAGACCGGCGAGTTCGAGCGCGACACCCAGAAGCGGTACGACGACACCGCGCTCCTCCTCGACGAGGTGTCCCTGCACGGGCTGCACTCGGAGGGCGGCCGCCGCGCGATCCGGCGGATCAACCAGATGCACGGCGCCTACGACATCAGCAACGACGACATGCGCTACGTGCTCTCGACGTTCGTGGTGGTCCCGAAGCGGTGGATGGACGACTACGGCTGGCGCCCGTTCACCGCGGCCGAGGTCGCCGCCAGCACCCGCTACTACGTCGAGCTCGGCCGACTCATGGGGATCCGGGACATCCCGACGACGTACGACGCCTTCGCGCGACTGCTCGACGACTACGAGGCGGAGCACTTCGCGTTCGACCCCGGGTCGCGCCGCGTGGCCGACGCGACGTTCGCGCTGATGAAGACGTTCTACCCCCGGGCGGTCGCGCGACCGGTCGACGTCTTCTCCCGGGCGCTGATGGACGAGCCGCTGCTGAAGGCGTTCGACTACCGGCCGCCTCCCGCCGCCGTCACGCGGGCGTCCCGGGCGGCGCTCCGGCTCCGCGGGCGGGCCGAGCGGCTGCTCCCGGCCCGCCGGACCCCGATGCACGTCGAGGACCTGCGCTGGATCCGCTCCTACCCGGACGGGTTCGAGGTCGAGCGGCTCGGCACGTTCCCCCGCGGCTGCCCGGTCCGGCACGCGGACGACGCTGCCCCGTCTGCGGCGAACGACGAGGGGCGCCCCGACCGCAGCAGCGGTGGAGCGCCCCTCGCGAGCTGAGGCCCTGACCTAGAGCGAGGCCAGCGTCTCGTTGAGCGTCTTGGAGGGCCGCATGACCGCAGCGGCCTTCTCCTTGTCCGGCTGGTAGTAGCCGCCGATGTCGGCGGGCGAGCCCTGCGCCGCGAGCAGCTCGTCCACGATCGCCGACTCGTTGTCCGCCAGGGCCTGGGCCAGCTCGGTGAACTTGCCGGCCAGCTCGGTGTCCTCGGTCTGCTTCGCGAGCTCCTGCGCCCAGTAGAGCGCCAGGTAGAAGTGGCTGCCCCGGTTGTCGATCTCGCCCGCCTTGCGGCTCGGCGACTTGTTCTCGTTGAGGAACGTCGCGGTCGCCCGGTCGAGGGTGTCCGCGAGGACCTGCGCCTTCGCGTTGCCCGTGGTCTGGGCGAGGTGCTCGAAGCTCACCGCCAGCGCGAGGAACTCGCCGAGGCTGTCCCAGCGCAGGTGGTTCTCCTTGACGAGCTGCTGCACGTGCTTCGGCGCGGAGCCGCCGGCGCCGGTCTCGAACAGGCCGCCGCCGTTGATCAGCGGCACCACCGAGAGCATCTTGGCGCTGGTGCCGAGCTCGAGGATCGGGAACAGGTCGGTGAGGTAGTCACGCAGCACGTTGCCGGTCACCGAGATGGTGTCCTCGCCCCTGCGGATCCGCTCCAGCGAGAACGCGATCGCGTCGACCGGGGACATCACCCGGATGTCGAGCCCGTCGGTGTCGTGCTCGGGGAGGTACTCGTTGACCTTGGCGATCAGGTTGGCGTCGTGGGCGCGGCCCTCGTCGAGCCAGAACACCGCCGGGTTGCCGGTGGCGCGTGCCCGGGTGACGGCGAGCTTGACCCAGTCGCGGACCGGGACGTCCTTGGTCTGGCACATCCGCCAGATGTCGCCGGCCGAGACGGTGTGCTCGAGCACGACGTTGCCGTCCTGGTCGGTGACCCGCACGGTGCCGGTGGTGGGGACCTCGAAGGTCTTGTCGTGGCTGCCGTACTCCTCGGCCGCCTGCGCCATCAGGCCGACGTTGGACACCGAGCCCATCGTGGCCGGGTCGTAGGCGCCGTGGGCGCGGCAGTCGTCGATCACGACCTGGTAGATGCCGGCGTAGCTGCTGTCCGGGATCACTGCGAGGGTGTCGGCCTCGTTGCCGTCCGGACCCCACATGTGCCCGGAGGTGCGGATCATCGCCGGCATCGACGCGTCGACGATGACGTCGCTGGGGACGTGCAGGTTGGTGATGCCCTTGTCGGAGTCGACCATGGCCAGCGCCGGGCCGTCCTCGAGACCCTTCTGCACGGCGGCCTTGATCTCGTCGGCCTCCGGCAGCGACTCGACGCCCTTGAGGATGGCGCCGAGGCCGTCGTTGGGGCTGAGGCCCGCGGCGGCCAGCTTGTCGCCGTGCTCCGCGAAGAGCTCCGGGAGGAAGGCGCGTACGACGTGGCCGAAGATGATCGGGTCCGAGACCTTCATCATCGTGGCCTTGAGGTGCACCGAGAACAGCACGCCCTCGGCCTTGGCGCGCGCGACCTGCTCGGCGAGGAACTCGCGCAGCGCGGCGACCCGCATCACGGTGGCGTCGACGACCTCGCCGGCCAGCACCGGGACGGACTCGCGCAGCACGGTGGTCTGGCCGTCGTCGCCGACGAGCTCGATGCGCAGCGATCCCTCGGCACCGATCACGGCGGACTTCTCGTTGGAGCGGAAGTCCTCGGCGGTCATGTGCGCGACGTTGGTCTTGGAGTCGGCCGACCACGCGCCCATGGAGTGCGGGTGGTTGCGGGCGTACTGCTTGACCGAGGCGGGGGCGCGGCGGTCGGAGTTCCCCTCACGCAGGACCGGGTTGACGGCGCTGCCCTTGACCTTGTCGTAGCGGGCGCGAGCGTCCTTCTCCTCGTCGGTCTTCGGCTCGTCGGGGTAGGCCGGGAGGTCGTAGCCGTGCTCCTGGAGCTCGGCGATGGCCGCCTTCAGCTGCGGGATCGAGGCGCTGATGTTGGGCAGCTTGATGATGTTGGCCTCGGGCCGCTTGGCGAGGTCGCCGAGCTCTGCGAGTGCGTCGTCGATCCGCTTGTCCTCGGGGAGGCGGTCCGCGAACTGCGCGACGATCCGGCCGGCCAGCGAGATGTCGCGGGTCTCGACGGACACGCCTGCCGCGGCGGCGTACGTCTCGACGATCGGCAGCAACGAGTAGGTCGCGAGCGCGGGTGCTTCGTCGGTGTGCGTGTAGATGATCGCTGAGGAGTTGGGGCTGGGGTCCGTCACCGAGGCTCCGTTCGAGTCGCGAATAGTTTCTTGACGTCAAGATATCTCAGCCGGGCAAGATCCGTTCCGGCGCCCCCATCCTGCCGGGTGGGGGCGCCGATGCGCGAGGGGTCGGCTCAGGGCCTGGTCAGCCGGACCAGCCGGACCCGGTCATCGCCGCCCGTGACGTCCTCTTCGTAGACGACGCCGATCCCGCGCGCGTAGTACTTGTGCTCGACCAGGCCGGGTTCGAGCGGCGTCGTGTCCTTGGTCTTCAGCACGTCCTGGTAGCTGCCGTACGGCACCGTCACCGTGGCGTCGAGCGCGAGGACCTCGCCCCGGTCCTCGGCCTCGCCCTGGTAGAACTCCTGCGCGTAGGAGTCGCCGACCTGGGGCCGCGCGGGCATCACGACACCCGCCATGGCGCCGTCGACGCCGGCCTCCCACGAGCCCTCCGGGTTGGGCTTGCCGTCCTCGAAGGCGGTGGTGTCCTCGCCGAGGTACCAGACGTTGCCCTCCACGTCCTGGGCGAACCAGTCGAAGGTGTCCTCGACCAGCTGCCCGTCCGCGGTCGTCACCCGGTCGCGGACGACCGTGGCCGTCACCCCAGCGACCACCCGGGTCCGGTCGGTGACCGTGACCACGATGCGCTCCTCGGCTCCGTCGCTCCCCGCCTCGTAGACCCAGCGGGTGCCCGGCACGAGCGGGAGGTAGGGGTTGTCGATCGCGTCCACGAAGTCGGCTGGATCGGGGCTCGGGGTGGGGATCTCGGTCGGCAGCCCGGCCGGTGCGGCGGACGACGTCGCCGAGGCCGAGGGAGTGGCCGAAGCGGTCGGTGTCTCGCTGGTCTCGGAGTCCGGCGTTGTCGTGGTGTCGTCGGTGCAGGCAGTCGCCAGGAGCAGGATCGCGGCGGCAACGGCGGCCCCTCGGGTTCTCGTGCTCATGCCGACAGCCTCACCCAGCACACCTGAAGCAGGGCTGAACGAACCTCCCGAAACCGCCCAACCTAGGCGCGAAACCCCCTGTTCGGACGGGTCCCGGGACGCGGGATGCGGGGTAGCGTCGGAATGGTCCGGAACTGACGAGGGAGATTCCGATGGCCATCGACACCCCCACCACGGCACAACGTCTTGCGGCCGAGTTCCTGGGCACCTTCGTGCTCGTCTTCGGCGGCTGCGGGTCCGCGGTCCTGGCCGCGGGCTTCGTGGCCGACGACGGGGTCCACCTCGGCATCGGCTTCGCCGGGGTCTCCCTGGCGTTCGGCCTGACCGTGCTGACGATGGCGTACGCCGTCGGCCACATCTCGGGCGGTCACTTCAACCCCGCCGTGACGCTCGGGCTGGCGGCGTCCGGACGCTTCCCGTGGCGCGACACCGGCGCCTACATGGGCACCCAGGTGCTCGGGGCCGTCGCTGCGGCGACGGTGCTGTTCGTGGTCGCCTCGGGCGTCGACGGGTTCTCGGCCTCCGAGTCGGGCTTCGCCACCAACGGCTATGGCGACCGCTCCCCGGGCGGCTACAACATGCTGAGCGCGCTCGTCATCGAGCTCGTCCTCACCGCCGTGTTCCTCTACGTGATCCTCGGCGTCACCGACACCCGGGCACCCAAGGGCTTCGCCCCGATCGCGATCGGGCTGGCGCTCACCCTGATCCACCTCGTCAGCATCCCCGTGACGAACACCTCGGTGAACCCGGCGCGGTCGATCGGGCCGGCCCTGTTCGTCGGCGGCGACGCGACCGTGCAGCTGTGGCTGTTCATCCTGGCGCCCATCGCCGGCGCCCTGGCCGCCGGCTTCTCCTACCGCGTGCTGTTCGGCGAGGGCGAGCCGACCGCCCCGCTGGAGGCCGCCACACAGGGCTGATCCCGGGGCTGCTCGCTCGCTGAACCCGCAGCGGCGTGGGCCTCGTCACGCTGCTAGCGTCACGGCTATCCGCACGAGTATCGAGGAGTCGTCGTGAGCAACCCCCCCGTCAAGGTCGCCGTCACCGGAGCCGCCGGCCAGATCGGCTACAGCCTGCTCTTCCGCATCGCCAGCGGCGCGCTGCTGGGCCCGGACACCCCCGTGCAGCTCCAGCTGCTCGAGATCACGCCCGCACTGAAGGCGCTCGAGGGTGTCGTGATGGAGCTCGACGACTGCGCCTTCCCGACGCTCGCCGGCGTGGAGATCGGTGACGACGCCAACAAGATCTTCGACGGCGCGAACCTCGCCCTGCTGGTGGGCGCCCGTCCGCGCACCGCGGGCATGGAGCGCGGCGACCTGCTCGAGGCCAACGGCGCGATCTTCACCGCTCAGGGCAAGGCGCTCAACGAGGTGGCCGCCGACGACATCCGCATCGGCGTGACCGGCAACCCGGCCAACACCAACGCCCTGATCGCGATGACGAACGCCCCGGACATCCCGAAGGAGCGGTTCTCCGCGCTGACCCGCCTCGACCACAACCGTGCGATCTCGCAGCTCGCGGCGAAGACGGGCGCGAACGTCACCGACATCAAGAAGATGACGATCTGGGGCAACCACTCCGCGACGCAGTACCCCGACATCTTCCACGCCGAGATCGCCGGCAAGAACGCCGCCGAGGTCGTCAGCGACCAGGCCTGGATCGAGAGCGACTTCATCCCGACCGTCGCCAAGCGTGGCGCCGCGATCATCGAGGCCCGCGGCTCGTCGTCGGCCGCTTCCGCGGCGTCGGCCACCATCGACGCGGCGCGGGACTGGCTGAAGGGCTCGGCCGAGAACGACTGGGTCTCCATGGCCGTCGCCTCCGACGGTTCCTACGGCATCCCCGAGGGCCTGATCTACTCCTACCCGGTCACCACGGCGAACGGGAACTGGGAGATCGTCCAGGGCCTCGAGATCGACGACTTCTCCCGCGGCAAGATGGACGCCACCGCGGCGGAGCTCGCCGAGGAGCGCGACGCCGTCAAGGAGCTCGGCCTGATCTGAGATGGCCGGCTGACCACCACGGCGAACGGGCGGTCCCCCAGTCGGGGGGCCGCCCGTTCGTCGTACCTGCTGTCAGAGGGGTTGCTCGGGGACGATGACGGCGAGGACGATCAGGGCCGTCCCGACGAGCGTCATCGTGAGTACGTCGGACCAGCGGCGGCGCACCCGCAGCATCCCGGCGCCACGCTCGCTCAGGACCGCACGCGCCAGCGCCCCGAGCAGCAGCCCGGCGCCGATCCAGCCGACCCCGGTCCGCCACGCCCCGGCGATGGTGATGCCCAGGCCGACGAGCGCCATCCCGACGACGAGGATGTAGACCATCCCGCCGATCGTCCGAGGCAGCCGGCGGGGGCCCTCGTCGGCGCCGTCCACCGGCACGTGAGCCGTCACGGAGCGCTGGCCAGCGCCTGCTCGGCGGCGCGCACGATGTTCGAGAGCAGCATCGCCCGGGTCATCGGGCCGACCCCACCGGGGTTGGGCGAGACCCACGCGGCCACGTCGTACACGTCCTGCGCGACGTCGCCGGCGAGCTTGCCGTCGACCCGCGAGACACCGACGTCGAGCACCGCGGCACCCGGCTTGACCATGTCGCCGCGGATGATCCCGGGGACGCCGGCGGCGGCCACGACGATGTCGGCCTGCCGGACGTGCATGGCCAGGTCACGCGTGCCGGTGTGGCACAGGGTGACCGTCGCGTTCTCGCTGCGCCGGGTCAGCAGCAGCCCCAGCGGACGGCCCACCGTGACACCGCGGCCGACCACGCACACCTCCGCGCCCGCGATCGGGACGTCGTGGCGACGCAGCAGCTCGACGATGCCGAACGGCGTGCACGGAAGCGGGGCCTCCTTGCCGAGCACCAGCCAGCCGAGGTTCGTCGGGTGCAGCCCGTCGGCGTCCTTGGCCGGGTCGATCCGGCCGAGGACCGCGTTCTCGTCCATGTGCTTCGGCAGTGGCAGCTGCACGATGTAGCCGGTGCACTCGGGATTGGCGTTGAGCTCGTCGACGGCCGCCTCGACCTCGGCCTGCGTCGCGGTCGCGGGCAGGTCCACGCGGATCGAGTTGATCCCGACCTCGGCGCAGTCCTTGTGCTTTCCGTTGACGTACCACCGGCTGCCGGGGTCGTCGCCGACGAGCACCGTGCCGAGGCCGGGGACGACCCCCTGCTCGCGCAGCTTGGCCACCCGCTCGGTCAGCTCGGCCTTGATCGCGGCAGCCGTCTTGGTGCCGTCCAGGATCTGTGCAGTCACGTCGTCATCCTCGCATCTCCGGTCGGGCCACCGCTCAGTGGAAGAAGTGCCGCGTGCCGGTGAGGTACATCGTGATCCCGGCGGCGCGGGCGGCCTCGACGACCTCCTCGTCGCGGACCGAGCCGCCCGGCTGCACGACCGCCTTCACGCCCGCGTCGATGAGGATCTGCAGCCCGTCGGCGAAGGGGAAGAACGCGTCGGAGGCGGCGACCGAGCCCGCAGCCCGCTCCCCCGCCCGCTCGACCGCCAGCCGTGCGGAGTCGACCCGGTTGACCTGGCCCATGCCGACGCCGACCGAGGCGCCACCCGAGGCCAGCAGGATCGCGTTGGACTTCACCGCCCGGCAGGCGCGCCAGGCGAAGGCGAGGTCGGCGAGGTCCTGCTCGGACGCGGGGTCGCCGCAGGCGAGCCGCCAGGCGACCGGGTCGTCGCCGCCGTTGTCGATCCGCGCGTCGATGGCGTCGCGCTGCTGGACGAGCATGCCGCCCGAGAGCGGCCGGATCTCGACGCCGCCGCGCGACATCGGCCCGCACTGGAGCAGCCGGATGTTCTTCTTCGCGGACAGCACCTCGACGGCACCGTCCTCGTAGCCGGGCGCCACGACGACCTCGGTGAAGACCTCGGCGACCTGCTCGGCCATCGCCTTGCTCACCGGCACGTTGGTGGCGATCACGCCGCCGAACGCCGACACCGGGTCGCAGGCGTGCGCGAGCCGGTGCGCCTCGGCCACGTCCCCGCCGACCGCGATGCCGCACGGGTTGGCGTGCTTGATGATCGCGACCGCGGGACGGTCGAAGTCGTACGCCGCCCGCCGTGCCGCGTCCGCGTCGACGTAGTTGTTGTAGGACATCTCCTTGCCGTGCAGCTGCGTCGCCTGGGCGAGGCCGCCCTCCGGCGCGAAGCCGCTGGTGTAGAGCGCGGCCTGCTGGTGCGGGTTCTCGCCGTAGCGCAGCACCGCGGCCTTGTCCCAGGTGGCACCGATCCAGGCGGGAAAGCCGCTGCCCTCGCTGGTGTCGGTGACGACGTTGCCCATCCACGACGCCACGTTCACGTCGTAGGTCGCGGTGTGCACGAACGCCTCGGCGGCCAGCCGGCGACGCTGGTTGATGGTGAACCCGCCGTCGCGGGCCGCGGCGAGGACCGCGTCGTACTGGGCCGGCGACGTGACGATCGCGACGGACGCATGGTTCTTGGCTGCGGCGCGCACCATCGACGGCCCGCCGATGTCGATCTGCTCGACGCACTCGTCCTGCGAGGCACCCGACATCACCGTGTCGGTGAAGGGGTAGAGGTTCGAGACCACGAGGTCGAACGGCTCGATGCCGAGCTCGGCGAGCTGGTCGCGGTGCGACTCGAGGCGCCGGTCGGCGAGGATGCCGGCGTGGACGCGCGGGTGCAGGGTCTTGACCCGGCCGTCGAGGCACTCCGGGAACCCGGTCAGCTCCTCGACCTTGGTCACCGGGACGCCGGCGTCGGCGATGCGCGACGCGGTCGAGCCGGTGGACACCAGCGCCACGCCGGCCTCGTGGAGGCCGCGCGCGAGCGCCTCCAACCCGGTCTTGTCGTAGACCGAGACCAGGGCCCGCTTGATCTGGATGCGCTCCGACTGCACTGCCTGCTCTGACATGCCACTCCTCATCGGTTCGATGAGGGCACCCAGGCGTTCGATGCGCTCGACTTCACTCCCTGGTGGTTGACCCACCTGCGCCAGTCGTGTGCCCTCAACTCTAATGGACCGACGGGGCCGGCCCGAACCGGACCAACCTGCCGGTGATGGTGAATCCTTCACGGGCCATCCGGCCCACGTTGTCGACGAGCATCGCGCGCTCGGCGACCTTGATCCGCTCGTGCAGGGTCTCGACGTCGTCGTCGTCCTCGACGCGGACCGCGACCTGGTCGACGATCGGGCCGGTGTCGACGCCGGCGTCGACCACGAACAGGGTCGCCCCGGTGACCTTCACCCCGTAGGCCAGCGCGTCGGCCGGGCCGTGCATGCCGGGGAAGGACGGGGACAGCGCCGGGTGCGTGTTGACGCAGCGGCCGCCGTACTCGGCGAGGAACGCGGGCCCGGTGAGCTTCATGAAGCCGGCCAGCACGACGAGGTCGGGCCGGTGCTCACGGCACGCGGCGGTCAGCGCGGCGTCCCAGTCCTCGCGGGTGGGGTGTGCCTTGACCGACTCCACGAACGTCGGTACGCCGGCCTTCTCGGCCCGCGCCAGGCCCTCGATCCCGTCCCGGTCGGCTCCGACCGCGACGACGGCCGCGCCGTACGCGGGGTCGGCGCACGCGTCGAGCAGCGCCTGCAGGTTCGTGCCCGCACCGGACACGAGCACGACGACGCGCGCCGGGCTGCCGTCCACGGGGCTGGGGGTCGTCGTGGGCACGCGCACAGGGTAGCGAGCGCCGGCTCCCTCAGAGGCGGACGGTGTCCTCGGTGGACGGATCCCGGCCCCAGCCGACCGGCGCGCCGGCGTCCGGGCCGGTCATCCCGCGCCGGAGCCACCAGGTGGCCGCGACTCCCCCGATCAGACCGCCGATGCCCAGCGCCGCCGAGGCGGCCAGGAGCACCTCCGCGAACGGCGCCCCCACGTCGGCCATCCGGCCCGGCCCGACGGACCCGCCGGCCGTGTGGACGAGCAGGGCGACCAGCACTCCGCCGAGGACGCCTGCGGCGAGCCCGCGGCCGGCGCCGACCTCGAAGCCGGGGTCCGGGTGACGGCGTACGACGAGGACTCCGGCGACCGCCGCCAGCAGCACGGGGACCCCCACGAGCGCGGTCGCCCAGGCGGGACCGGGCCCGGCCGACGGCAGTGCCGCGAGCAGCGGGAAGGCGGGCACCGGGCCCAGCACCACCATCGCGGGCGAGACGATCGTGCCGGTGCCGACCGCGAAGCCGGGACCCAGCAGGTAGGCGCCGCCGAGCAACGCGGCGTTGGGGGCGACCCCCGCGACCACCACCGTGTAGAGAGCACCACCGGCGGCGTCCGGGTGCAGTCGGGAGAGCACGTTGGCGGCCTCCCCCAGGTCGAGCAGCAGCGCCCCCACGACCAGCGCCGACCCGGCCGCGACGAAGAGGAGCACGACGGCCAGCGCGCCGCCGAGCACCGCCCGGACCGTCTCCGGGACCCGGGCGTTGAGCGCCGCCCACGCGCCCGAGGAGGTCAGCAGACCGGCCCCGCCGCCCACGAGCGCGACGAGGAAACCTCCGACGAACGCCCGGCCCAAGGTCAGCTCCGCCGAGTCGAGGGAGGCGAGGACCGCGGTGACGACCGCCACCACGCCGTAGAGCCCGGCCAGCACGACGGCGGCGAGCCCGGTCCCGGCGAGGTCCTCCGGCGCCGAGGTGAGCGTCGCCCACCGGCCGAGCCGGAAGGCGACGTAGACGCAGAAGATGCTCAGCCCGAGCGGGACCACCGTGATCGTCGCGCCGTCGTCCAGCCGGAGGTGAGCGCCGTGACCGAGCAACCAGGCGTCCGCCCCGACCCGCAGCGCGTCCCGGGTGTCCCCGTGGGCGCCGGCGTCGGAGGCGAACCAGCCGACCAGGCCGAGCGCCATCAGACCGACCAGGACCGCCCCCGAGGCGACCAGCCCGGCGAAGCCGGCACTGAGCCACAACGGTCGTCGGGTGGCCGGATCTGCGCCCCTCGGAGGTGCGATCCGGTTGCTTGCGGCGGTGAGCAGGTCGGTCATCGCGGACCATCCTCCCCGAGCACGTGACGCGTTTCGCGGTCCCACGCCGGTTACGCTCCGCGGCCGGTGGGCACGTACCGTAGAGGGGTTGTCCAGTTGGTCCCGGCGTGCGGTGAGTGGAGGCGGAAGATGGAGCGGGAGGAGACCTTCGACGCCTTCTACCGGTCCACGCGCCGGCAGGTCCTGCACCAGGCGTTCGCGCTGACCGGGGACCTCTCGGCCGCCCAGGGCGCCGTCCGGGACGCGTACGTCGCCGCCTGGCACCACTGGCGCAAGGTGGAGCCGCTCGAGGACAAGGACGCCTGGGTCCGCCCCCACGCGTGGCAGCTCGCGCAGCGCCGCCACGCCGGTCGGATCTGGCACCGGAACAAGGGCATCGACCCCGAGCACCTCGCCGTGCTCGACGGCCTCGCGAAGCTCTCCTCGGCCCAGCGGCGAGCCCTGCTACTGGTCCAGCTCGCCGGTGTCCCCCTCGCGCAGGCCGCGCGGGAGCTCGGGGTCACCCAGGACGTCGCGGAGCGGAACCTGCAGACCGCCTCAGCGAACCTCGCCGTACAGCTCGACACCGACGCCACGCACATGCGCGCCGCGCTGCTGAAGCTGGACGAGGCCGTGCAGGACGTCTCGCTGCCGCGCCCGTCGATCATCCGTCGCGCCGGTCAGAAGCGCCGGCAGGCGCACACCCTCATCGCCGCCGTCGCGGCGACGCTGGTCGCGGTCACCTCCGGCGCGGTCGCCTACCAGCCGCCACCGGGCAGCAACACCTCCCTGGAGGACGTGCTCCCGCGGCGCATCACGGGCTCCGGCGGCGACCTCGACCTGCCGACCGCGGACAACCTGCTCGACCAGGACCAGATCAAGAGGCTGGGGCTCGGCCAGCCGTGGCAGGTCGACAGGACGCACAGCAACACCACCGGCGACGGCATCAACACCGTCTGCCAGCAGGAGCGGTTCGCCGACCCCGACGGCCTGTCCGCCCTGGTGCGCACCTTCGAGGCCGGCGGCAGGGTCGACCGCAGTGCCGTGCAGACCGTCGAGGTGTCGGCGTCCGAGTCGCAGGCACGCAAGGGCTTCAAGACCACGCTGGGCTGGTACGCCGGCTGCCAGCTCGGCCGGCTGCAGATCCTCGACGCCTACCGGGTCGACAACATCGGCGACGAGGCCAGCGTGCTGACCATGCGGGTCTGGAAGCGACCGGTCACCACCTACACCGTCGCGGTCGCGCGGATCGGCGCCGTGACCACCTCGACGGTGGGGCGGACCGTCGGCGCCGCGCCGCCTCCGCCGGAGCAGATCACCCAGTCGCTGGCGGACTCCGTCGCGATGCTGTGCGCCAGCAGCGGGTCCGAGGGCTGCACGAAGGAGCCCACGTTCCGGGTGGTGCCGCCGCCCCCCTCCGGCGAGGAGAAGGGCCTCCTCGCGGTGCCGGACCTCCCGCCGGTCGGCCGGATCGACAAGCCGTGGGTCGGCATCGAGTCCGACATCGACCCCAACCCCTCGCGCACCACCTGTGACCAGGCGGACTTCGTGAAGGCGGGCGCCAAACCCGCCCGCGCGAAGGTCTACCTGATCCCGGAGGCCGACGTCCCCAGCCGGTTCGGGCTCTCGGAGATCTACGGGGTGTTCCGCACCGCCGACAAGGCCCGGAGCTTCATGGAGGGCGTCCGGGCGCGCGTCGCCCGGTGCGAGGACCGCGACCTCGCGACGACCGTGACCACCGCGGCCCGGGGCCGGGTCGGCCGCTCCGGAGCCGAGTGGGATACCTGGGACCTGCTGACCGAGGTCTCGGAGAGGCAGAAGGTGCACTTCCGGGTCGGCTTCGTGCGGGTCGGCCGGACCGTCGCGCACCTGCTCTTCGTCTCGGCCCCCGACGACGACATGAGCGAGGAGCACTTCCGCGAGCTGCTCGTCCGCGCCGGGGACCGGCTGCTCGAGCTCGGCTGATCGCGACCGCCGCTCCACTAGGGTCGAGACGTGAACCACCGCGACACCGCCCTCGCCCGCGACGACCAGAACCCGCTGCGGGGACACCGGGCGCGCTTCGACCTCCCGCCCGGAGTCGTCTACCTCGACGGCAACTCGCTCGGCGCGCTCCCGCACGGGGTCGCGGAGCGGATGGACGCCGCCGTGCGCCGCGAGTGGGGAGCCGGCCTGATCTCGTCGTGGAACGACGCCGACTGGATCAACCTTCCGCAACGGGTGGCCGCCAAGATCGCCCCGCTCATCGGCGTCCCGGCCGCGGACGTGCACGTCGGCGACTCCACGAGCGTGATGCTGTTCAAGACCATGGCCGGCGCGCTGCGGCTGCGGCCTGACCGCCGGGTCCTGGTGCTCGAACCGACCACCTTTCCCACCGACGGCTACGTCGCCGCCGGACTGGCCGACCTGCTCGACCTCGAGCTGCGCTGGTGCGACCCGGCCGACCCCGCCGCGTCGCTCGACGAGGACGTCGCCCTGCTCGCGCTGACCCACGTCGACTTCCGGTCCGGCGCGATGCTCGACATGGCCGCCCTCACCCGGGCCGCCCACGCGGCCGGTGCTCTGGTCCAGTGGGACCTCTGCCACTCGGCGGGCGCCGTACCGGTCGACCTGACCGCTGTCGACGCCGACTTCGCGGTCGGCTGCACGTACAAGTACCTCAACGGCGGCCCGGGCTCGCCGGCCTACGTGTACGTCGCGCCGCGGCACCAGGACACGGTCCGGCAGCCGATCACCGGCTGGATGGGTCACGCCGACCCGTTCGCCATGGACCTCGGCTACGAGCCCGCGCCGGGGGTCCGCAGGATGGCCTCCGGAACGCCGCCGGTGCTGGCGCTCTCCGCCCTCGACGCCGCGCTCGACGCGTTCGCCGGGGTCGACCTCGCGACGCTCCGGGAGGTGTCGCTCTCGCTGACCGACTTCTTCATCGAGCTGGTCGACGAGCGGCTCGGCAGCACGTTCGAGGTGATCACCCCGCGGGACCGGACGGCACGCGGCAGCCAGGTGTCGCTGCGTCACCCCGAGGCCTACGGCGTGGTGCAGGCGCTCATCGAGCGCGGAGTCGTCGGCGACTTCCGCACCCCCGACGTCGCCCGGTTCGGCTTCGCCCCGCTCTACGTCTCGCACGCCGACGTCTGGGACGCGGTGGACCACCTCGTGGCGGTGATGACCGGCGCCGAGCACCAGCGGCCGGAGTACGCCGTCCGCAACCTCGTCACCTGACCCCTCCCCCTCCGTCGAGTGCGGCCTTGTTCACCGTTGAGTGCGGCCTTGTTCGCGGTTGAGTGGGGGGTTGTTCCCGGCCCGAGGTGAACAACCCCCCACTCGTGCGTAAACAAGCCCACACTCAACGGGTGGGGGATGCAACCGTGGGGGTGGGTCGGGCGTAGACACGTCAGACCCACGAGGACGACACCGAAGGAACGGGGGACGCGCATGGATGCGGAGGAGTTCGACGACTTCTACGCTGCGTCATATCCGCGGCTTGTCGGGCAGGTCCACGCCATGATCGGCGATCGCGACGAGGCACAGGAATGTGTCCAGGAGGCGTTCGTCCGGGCCTGGTCCCACCGCAAGCAGCTGGACAAGGCACGAGCGCCGGAGGCGTGGGTCCGCACCACCGCCTACCGGCTCGCCGTGAGCCGGTGGCGCCGCACCGTCCGGTCGCGCCGTGACCCCGACCGTGCGCTCCAGGACCACGGTCCGAGCAGCGGCCCGACCGAGGACCGCGTCGCGCTGATCGACGCGCTGCGGCAGCTGCCCGAGGCGCAGCGGCGGGCGCTGGTGCTGCACCACGTGTGCGACCTGCCCGTCCAGGCCGTCGCGGCCGAGGTCGGCGTACCGGAAGGAACCATCAAGGCCAGGCTCTCCCGGGGGCGCACCGCGCTCCTGGCGATCCTCGGCGACCACCCCAGCAACGGAATGGCGGAAGGAGCGAGCCATGTCTGACCCCTTCGAGACCCTCAAGCACCTCGACGAAGGGGCCGCCGGTCCGGCGCTCCCCGCCTCCGAGGTACGCCGTCGCGGCGACCGGATGCGCCGCCGGCGTACGACGGTCCGCGCACTCGGAGCCGCCTGCGCGGTGGCCGTGATCACCACCGGGGGCATCGCCCTGGGCGGCGACCTCACCGGCTCGTCCCCGCAGCCGCCCCCGGCGTCCCAGGACGTGGACCCGACGCCGGCTCCGACGAAGTCGGCCGAGCCGCGCCCGGTCGTCACCGAGATCCCGGACGACTTCCCGCTCGCGGACGGCTACCCGGCCGACACCGGCTCCGACCAGGAGCTCGACGGTCCGGGTCCTGACGTGAACCAGCTCGAGGACATCTCCGTCTGCGACAAGGTCGCCTACCCCACCGTGGGCCACGTCGATCGGCTCGGGGTGACGTTCACCCAGCCCGAGGACTACCGGGCCCGCGAGCTGACGACGTACGCCGACGACGCCTCGGCCCGCGAGGCGCTCACCACCCTCGTCCAGACGTACCGGGCCTGCGAGCGCGAGTCCTTCGGGGGCACGCCCGAGTCCGTCACCCTCACCGAGGTGCGGCAGACCGGGCTCGGGGACGACGGCTACGCCGTGGTGCAGAGCTACGAGGTCGACGGCAGGCCCGCCATCGGTCTGAGCCAGATCCAGGCCGTGCGGGTCGGGAACGCGCTGCTGCTGTCCACCACGAGCAACGAGGGCTGGGGCGACGCCGAGGGGATCAACGCGGCCGTGCAGGACGAGGAGGCCACCCTCGCCCCGGTGGTCGACGCGATGTGCGTCTTCTCGGAGGCGGGCTGCGGCGACGAGCCGTCGCCCGAGCCCGAGGGGGACGCCCAAAGCAGCCGTCATGACCCTCGACGACATCCGCGGCCTCACCGCGCAGCTGTCGACCGACTGGGCGGTGGTCCCCGACCGGGAGAACCCGACGCTCGACTGCCAGGCGGACTGGTTGACCACGCTGGATGCGGAGACGACCGCCTTCCGGGAGTTCGCCGGCACCGGGTCGACGGGGAAGGTCGTCACCGAGGCCGCCTCCGCGGTCCTCGACTTCGCCGACGCCGACGCCGCCCGGACGGCCTACGACACGGTCGTCGGCTGGATCTCCGCCTGCGAGGACCGGCTCGACGGGGTCCGGCCGATCTTCGCGAGCTACGACCCGGTGACCATGCGGACCGGCTACGGTCCGGCCACCTGGCGCGTCGTCGAGAGCCCGGCGCCCGAGCTCTGCACCGAGTGCGACACCGGCTGGATCGACTCCCAGGGCGTGGCACTGGTGGGCAACCGCCTGGCGCTGCTGTCGATCGCCTACACCGGCGACCAGACGAGCGGTGCCGACACGGCGACCAGCCCGATGGCGAGGGGCATCGTGACGGCGGCGAGCAAGGCCGCGGGCTGGGCCGAGCCGGAGGACCCCAACGCCACCATCGGCCCACTGGGAATCGGCTTCCTGCACCTCGGGATGTACACCTGGGAGGCGCCGGCCGCCTCGCTGGTCAAGACACTGCCGTCCCAGGGACCGTGCGAGACCTTCGCGATCAAGGCGCTCCCCGAGCCGGACCCGCGCAGCACGCACGGCTACGCCAGTGAGAACCAGGGCGTGATGACCCTGTTCGCGCAGGAGGGCATGACCACCCCCGAGGGGATCGGTCTCGGCTCGACCCTGGACGAGATCCGGGCGGCCTACCCGAAGGCCGAGAAGACCGTGCACGGCTGGTCGGTCCCGGTGGCCGGCTTCACCGACCGGAGCTACCTGTTCGGCATCGACGAGAACGACGAGCTCGAGGAGCTCGCGTTGACGCTCGACACGCAGAGCTGCTTCGGCTGAGCGGTAGCAAGACGAAGGCCTCCGGGACATGTCCCGGAGGCCTTCGTCGTACTGGCTGACTCAGAGGTTCTGCAGGATCTCGCGCATCAGCTGGGCGGTCTCGGACGGCGTCTTGCCGACCTTGACGCCGGCGGCCTCGAGGGCCTCCTTCTTCGCCTGGGCGGTGCCCGACGAGCCGGAGACGATCGCGCCGGCGTGACCCATGGTCTTGCCCTCCGGCGCGGTGAAGCCGGCGACGTAGCCGACGACCGGCTTGGTCACGTTGTCCTTGATGTACGCCGCCGCGCGCTCCTCGGCGTCGCCGCCGATCTCGCCGATCATCACGATCGCGTCGGTCTCCGGGTCGTCCTCGAACGCCTGGAGGCAGTCGATGTGCGTGGTCCCGATGATCGGGTCGCCGCCGATGCCGACCGCGGTGGAGAAACCGAAGTCCCGCAGCTCGTACATCATCTGGTAGGTCAGCGTGCCCGACTTCGACACGAGACCGATCCGGCCGCCCTTGGAGATGTCCGCGGGGATGATGCCCGCGTTGGACTTTCCGGGGCTGATCAGGCCGGGGCAGTTCGGGCCGATGACCCGGGTGGTGCCCTTGGCCTGGGCGTAGGAGAAGAAGTCCGCGGTGTCGTGCACCGGGACGCCCTCGGTGATCACCACGACGAGCGGCATCGCGGCGTCGACGGCCTCGATGACCGCGCCCTTGGTGCCGGCCGGCGGGACGAAGACGACGGAGACGTCGGCGCCGGTGGCGTCCATGGCCTCCTTGACCGAGCCGAACACCGGGACGGAGGCGCCGTCGAAGTCGACGCTCTGGCCGGCCTTCTTCGGGTTCACGCCGCCGACGATGTCGGTCCCGGAGGCCAGCATCCGCTGCGTGTGCTTCTTGCCCTCCGAGCCGGTCATGCCCTGGACGATGACCTTGCTGTTCTCATTCAGGAAAATCGACATTGTTCTCTCGTCCTCTACTTCGCAGCCAGCTCGGCGGCGCGGTCCGCAGCGCCGTCCATCGTGTCCACCAGGGTGACCAGCGGGTGGTTGGCGTCGTTCAGGATCCGACGGCCCTCCTCCACGTTGTTGCCGTCGAGGCGCACGACGAGGGGCTTGTTCGCCTCGTCGCCGAGCAGCTCGAGGGCGTGCACGATGCCGTTGGCGACCGCGTCGCACGCGGTGATGCCGCCGAAGACGTTCACGAAGACGCTCTTGACCTGCGGGTCACCGAGGATGATGTGCAGGCCGTTCGCCATCACCTCGGCGGACGCACCGCCGCCGATGTCGAGGAAGTTCGCGGGCTTCACGTTGTTGTGCGCCTCACCGGCGTAGGCCACCACGTCGAGCGTGGACATGACCAGCCCGGCGCCGTTGCCGATGATGCCGACCTCGCCGTCCAGCTTGACGTAGTTGAGGCCCTTCTCCTTGGCCTGGGCCTCGAGCGGGTCCGCCTCTTCCTTGATCTCGAACGCGGCGTGGTCCTCGTGACGGAACTCGGCGTTCTCGTCGAGGGTGACCTTGCCGTCGAGCGCCTCGAGGTGGCCGTCGCCCAGCCGGACCAGCGGGTTCACCTCGACCAGGGAGGCGTCCTCCTTGATGAAGACGTCCCACAGCTTCTTGACGACGTCCTTCGCCTCGTCGGCGACCTCCGCCGGGAAGCGGGTGGCGGCCACGATCTCGGCCGCCTTCGCGTCGTCGACACCGGTCTGCGGGTCGATCGAGACCTTGGCGACGGCGTCGGGGTTGGTGCGCGCGACCTCCTCGATCTCGACACCGCCCTCGATGCTCGCGATGCACAGGTAGTTGCGGTTGGCGCGGTCGACCAGGAAGGAGAAGTAGTACTCCTCGGCGATGTCCGCGGCCGGGGCCAGCAGGACGCGGTGCACGGTGTGGCCCTTGATGTCCATGCCCAGGATGTCGCTCGCCTTGGCGACGGCGTCCTCGGGGGTCGGGGCGAACTTCACGCCACCGGCCTTGCCCCGGCCACCGATCTTCACCTGGGCCTTGACGACGACCTTGCCGCCCAGGTCCTCGGCGGCCTTGGCTGCGTCGTCGGCCTTCTCGACTACGGTGCCGAGGGTGACCGGCACGCCATGCTTGGCGAAGAGTTCCTTCGCCTGGTACTCCATCAGGTCCACAGGATCTACCCGTCCTTCTCGGTTTGGTGCTGCATCCTCCGACGCTCACGTCGCGCCGCGGTGGCTGTGGTGGCACAAGTCCACGGATGACAGTAGCCCTGTTGTGCGGGTCACCTCCACGTCGCCCCTGTCACACCCACGGCCGCGAGACGCCCTCCGAGCACCAGGAGAAGCCCGTGCCCTCGACCCGCCGCATCGCCTCCGGCGACCTCGAGCGGTGCGTCCGGGAGCACGGCGAACCGGCCCCCGCCGGTCGTGCGGGCTTCAGCTCCGAGCTACTACTGGTTTCCCCGCACCCACCCCGGCCGGGCCGCCGACCTGGTGCTCGGCCCGGTCGAGGCTCACCGCTGAGCGGCGGCCTCCGGTTCGGAGAACTTCGGGCCGTAGCGCGCGGGCAGGCGGCCGCTCTCCACGAGCCAGGCCACCGTGTCCCGGACGCTCTGCTCGAACGGCACCGGCTGCACGCCCAGCTCCGTGCGGGCCGGGTTGTCGTCAAGCCGGGTGTCCCGCACGAGCATCTCCACGCCCTCCGGGTCCGTCGGCACGTGCAGCCGACCCGGCAGCCGCCGCTGAACCACGTCGAGCGCTCGGGTCAGCCCGCGCAGCAGCGGCGCCGGCGCCGTGACGTAGGGCCGGCGCCGACCCTGGACGGCCGCCAGCGTCGGGTAGAGCAGGTCGGCGCCCGCGTGGGTGCCGGGCACGACGTAGCGGCGAGGTCCCCGGCCGGGCTGCATCACCGCGCGGACCACGGCGGCGACCGTCCGGACGTCGACGACGTGCATGGCGCCGCCCGGGTAGAGCGGGAAGGTCCCGCGCGCCTGCCAGCGCAGAAGCTCGGACTGCACCCCGCGGTAGGGGTCGTGCGGACCGAGGACGGCACCCGGGTAGACGCACACGGCCGGCATGCCTGCGTCCTGCAGGCGGCGGGCGACGACCTCGCTGGCGATCTTGGACCGGCTGTACGGCGACGGGATGTCCCCCAGCGGAAGGTCCGGGCCGCTGCCGCCGAACCGGGTCAGCGCGACCGAGCTCGAGAGGTGGACCACCGGGTCGAGCCCGGCGTCGCAGGCCTGCCCGAGCACCAGCTCCGCTGCCCGCTCGTTGGTGCTCAGCACCTCTTGCGTCCGGCGGGTGTCGAGGGAGAACACGGCCGCCGCGTGCACCACCGCTTCGCAGCCGTCGAGCGCGGCGGCCACGGCGTTGGGGTCCAGGACGTCGCCGGTGACGACCTCCACCCGTCCGGGCGGGACGCCGTACGGCTGCAGCGACGTCGCCACCTGCTCGGGACGCCGCACCAGCAGCCGGACGTCGTGGCCGTCCTCGAGCAGGGCCGCCACGATGCACGCCCCGACGAACCCCGTGCCCCCGGTCACCAGAGTCTTCATGCGCCGGTTCTACCGCCGGGCACAACGAGCGCGCCAGACCCGGATGAGTGGTCTCGTGACGGTGGTGGGGCAGCGCTCAGGCCGCGGAGCTGTCCTGCACGTTGTCGCGCACCCAGGCGACGATCTCGGTGGTCGTCGCGCCCGGCGTGAACACCTGGGCGACCCCGAGCTCCTTGAGCAGCGGGATGTCGGCCTCGGGGATGATCCCGCCACCGATCACGACGATGTCGCGGGCGTCGCGCTCGTCGAGCAGGGCGATCAGCTTCTTGAACAGCGTCATGTGCGCACCCGAGAGCACCGACAGGCCGATGACGTCCGCGTCCTCCTGGATCGCGGTCTCCACGATCTGCTCCGGCGTCTGGTGCAGGCCGGTGTAGATCACCTCGTGGCCGGCGTCGCGCAGCGCACGTGCGATCACCTTCGCGCCGCGGTCGTGCCCGTCGAGGCCGGGCTTGGCCACCACGATCCGGATCGGAGCCACCATGGAACTCACACCTGCCTTTTCGGGAGTCGTTCAGGCCGCAGACTAGCCGACCCGGCCTCCCCGCCCTCTAGACCAGCGGTTTGGGACGGGGTGACATCGGGCACTCTTCCCACGAGTCCTCCGCGTGAACCGCGGCGGCGCACGGACGGGGGCGTGACGCAGTCCACAGCGCATTCACCACCCCGGGGGACAGCGATAAGCCGGTTCCGTTATGGTTTGTCGTTGCGTGCCCCCGACGTAAGGATTCATTCTCGTGGCGAATCACCGTGCAGAGAGGCGTACGCCTTCTCGACGGTCCACCACCACGGACGTCACGGAGGCGGCTTCCCACCCGGTGACCACCGCAGGCAAGCGCAAGGCCGTCAAGGCCGGTCGCGCCGCCCGCTCTGTCGCTCCGGCGACGACCGTGGTCCCGCCGGCGCAAGACCCCCCTACCCAGGTCGCTGCCCGTTCATACCCCGGAACGCCGGTTTCTTCGGTTTCGTCCTCCCCGGCGCCGGCCCCGGCCCGGCGAGTCACCACTCCGGTCGAGCCGCGCATCACGCTCTCCTCCGGTGGGCACACCGGCGGTCGCAAGAACCTCTTCCCGGGCCTGCCCTCGGCCCCCACGCTGATCGGGGCTGCCGCTCTCGCACTCGCCGCCGTGGGCGCCACGGTCAGCCAGCAGGGCACCCAGCTCGCCTCGGACGACTACAAGAAGTTCGCCGCCCAGGCCAGCGTGCTCAACTCGGCCAGCAGCATCGGTTCCAGCGACGCGCTCGCCGGTCGCCAGCGCGCGGTCAGCCGCGACTCGGAGCGTGAGGCCCTCGAGGACGCCGCGAGCGCCGAGCTCCAGTCCGCGGCCGAGTCGCAGGCGCAGGAGCGCAACGCCGCCCTCGCCGCCCTCGCGGCGAGCGCCGAGAAGCACGCCAGCCAGATCGCCAAGAACATGTGGGTGTTCCCGCTGCCCGCCGGCACCTACCGGGTCAGCCACAGCTTCGGGCAGTGCTCCTACCTGTGGGCGAACTGCCACACCGGCGAGGACTTCTCCGCCCCCACCGGGACCCCGATCCTCTCCATCGCCAACGGCGTGGTGACCGAGGTCGGTTCCGACGGCGCCTACGGCTACAAGACGGTCGTCACGCTCGAGGACGGCACCGAGCTGTGGTACTGCCACCAGACGACGATGCTCGTCTCGGTCGGCGACACCGTGCGTGGCGGTCAGCAGATCGGGACCGTGGGCTCCACCGGCAACACGACCGGGCCGCACCTGCACCTCGAGGTCCGCCCCGGCGGCGGTGACCCCGTCGACCCGATCGGCGCCCTCGAGGTCCACGGCGTGAACTACTGAGCCTGCTGGCTCAGAGCTTCTCCACCGGCGCGTAGCGCAGCAGCAGCCGCTTCACGCCCTGCGACCCGAAGTCGATCGACGCCACCGCCTTGTCGGCCACGCCGTCCACGCTCACCACGCTGCCCATCCCGAAGGTGTCGTGCAGCACCCGGTCACCCGGCGCCAGTGACGGCACCTCCCGCTTCTGCGCCTTGGCGTCCGCGTCGGCCCGCACCGAAGCGGTGCCGAACCGACGGGTGGGAGGCCCGGCGTTGCGGGACGCCAGCCCCGGAAGCACCGGACGGTTCCACGAGGTCTGCGCGGCCTCGGTGCGTCGCCAGTCGACGAGGTCGACGGGCAGCTCGTCGAGGAAGCGTGACGCCGGGTTGTGCGACGGCGCGCCCCACGCCGAACGGACGACGGCACGCGAGACGTAGAGCCGCTGCTGCGCCCGGGTGAGGCCGACGTAGGCGAGCCGGCGCTCCTCCTCCAGCTCCGGCTGGTCGCCCAGCGAGCGCATGTGCGGGAAGACGCCGTCCTCGAGCCCGGTGAGGAAGACCACCGGGAACTCCAGGCCCTTGGCGGTGTGCAGGGTCATCAGGGTGACGACGCCGGCGTCCTCGCCGTCCTCCCCCTCGGGCTGGTCGGGGATCTGGTCGGAGTCGGCCACCAGTGCCACCCGCTCCAGGAAGTCTCCGAGGCCGGGGGCGGGCGGGTTGGGGTCGGCCGGGTCCACGGACGGTCCGGACAGCGGCTCGTCCGCGAACTCGCGTGCGACCGCGACGAGCTCGGCGAGGTTCTCCACCCGGGTCTCGTCCTGCGGGTCGTCGCTGGCCTCGAGCTCGGCGAGGTAGCCGCTGCGCGTGAGCACCTGCTCGAGGATGACGTCGGCGCGTTCGCCCGCGTCCACCATCGACTGGAGCTCCTCGACCATCTCGACGAAGCCGCGGATGCAGGTGAGCGACCGGGTCGCGATGCCCGGCGCCTCCTCGGCGCGGCGCAACGCCTCCCAGAAGGTGAGCCGCTCCCGCTGGGCGAGCGCCTCGACGCAGGCCTCCGCCCGGTCACCGATCCCGCGCTTGGGAGTGTTGAGGATCCGCCGCAGCGAGATCTCGTCGGCCGGGTTGGCCAGCATGCGCAGGTAGGCAAGGGCGTCGCGCACCTCGCGCCGCTCGTAGAAGCGCACCCCGCCGACGACCTTGTAGGGCATGCCGACGCGGATGAACACCTCCTCGAACACCCGCGACTGCGCGTTGGTGCGGTAGAACACCGCGACGTCGCCGGGCTTCGCCAACGACTTGTCGGTGAGCTTGTCGATCTCCTCGGACACGAACCGCGCCTCGTCGTGCTCGTCGTCGGCCACGTAGCCGACGATCTGGTCGCCGTCGCCGGCGTCGGACCAGAGGTTCTTGGCCTTGCGCCCCTTGTTGCGGCTGATCACCGAGTTGGCGGCGGTGAGGATCGTCTGGGTGGAGCGGTAGTTCTGCTCGAGCAGGATCGTCGAGGCGTCGGGGAAGTCCTGCTCGAACTGGAGGATGTTGCGGATGTTGGCGCCGCGGAAGGCGTAGATCGACTGGTCCGCGTCACCGACCACCATCAGCTCGGACGGCGCGACCGCGTCGGGGTTCTGCCCGTCCTCGCCGTCCTCGAACGAGGCGCCGCAGAGCTGGTGGACGAGGGCGTACTGCGCGTGGTTGGTGTCCTGGTACTCGTCGACGAGGACGTGCCGGAAGCGACGGCGGTAGCTCTCCCGGACCTCGGGGAACGCCTGGAACAGGTGCACCGTGGTCATGATCAGGTCGTCGAAGTCCAGGGCGTTGGCGTCGCGAAGCCGGCGCTGGTACATCGCGTAGGCCTCGGCGTAGGTCTCCTCGAGGTGGTTCTTCGCGTTCTTCGTCGCGTCCTCGTGGTCGACGAGCTCGTTCTTCTGGTTGGAGACCCAGTTGAGGATCGCGCGTGGCGGGTAGCGCTTCACGTCGAGGTCGAGGTCGCGCGCGACCAGCGTCATCAGCCGCTTGGAGTCGGCGGCGTCGTAGATCGAGAACGACGACTTGTAGCCGAACTTGTCGATCTCCTTGCGCAGGATGCGGACGCACGCGGAGTGGAAGGTCGAGACCCACATGATCCGGGCGCGGCGGCCGACGAGGTCCTCGACCCGCTCGCGCATCTCGGCGGCGGCCTTGTTGGTGAACGTGATCGCGAGGATCGAGCCGGGGTGGGCGTTGCGCTCGGCGATGAGCCAGGCGATCCGCCGCGTGAGCACCCGGGTCTTGCCCGATCCGGCTCCCGCGACCACCAGCAAGGGTGCGCCCGCGTGGGTGACGGCCTGCCGTTGCGGCTCGTTGAGGCCGTCGAGGAGCTCGTCCTTCGACGGGCCGCGTCGACGCGACGCCGCCGGGTCGAGCTCAGGCTCGGCGTCGGCGGGGGCGGGGGCCTGCGGGATCGGAAACAGCGCGCTCATGTCCGGTCCAGCCTACGTGCCGGATCCGACAGCGACGCCCTCGGTCCGCCCGGGTCGCGGGCCAGACGGTCTAGCGTATTGGTAAGTGGTAGGTTACCTTTCTGACGTGGACGTGTTCGAGGCCCTGGCCGACCCGGTGCGCCGCGACCTGCTCGCGGCCGTCGCGGTCCGGCCGATGCGCGTGGTCGACCTGGCCGCGGCTCAGACGGTCTCGCGTCCGGCCGTCAGCAGACACCTCCGGCTGCTCACGGAGGTGGGCCTGGTCGACGTCGAGGACCGCGGCCGGGAACGCCTCTACGCCCTGCGCCGGCTGCCGCTTCGCATCGTCGACGAGTTCCTCGCCGGCCTCGCCGGGGCCGCCGCCACGAGAGTTCACGCGGGCGCGCTCGACGCCCTGGACACAGAGGTCCGCCGGACCACGCGCGACCGTCGACACACCAAGAGCAGTGGTCCGGCAGCACCGAGAGAGGACACCGCATGAGTGCCACACCCAGTGGACGGATCGACCGAGGCACCGACGGCCGGCTCAGGTTGGTCATCACCCGCGAGTTCCGTTCACCGATCGATGACGTCTGGGCCTCGGTGACCGAGCCGGAGCGGCTGGCCAGGTGGATCGGCACGTTCACCGGCGACCCCGCGTCCGGCCGGGTGGCGTTCCGGATGACGGCCGAGGGTGATGTCCCGGCCGAGGACATGGAGATCCGCGCGTGCGACCCGCCGCGGTTCCTCGCGGTGACGGCCCACACCCCGCAGGGACGGTGGGACCTCGAGCTCGCGCTGACGGAACGCGACGGAGTGACGGAGCTGATCTTCAGCCAGCCCGGTATCGACCCGGCCGAGGCGGAGAGCGTCGGCCCGGGTTGGGAGTACTACCTCGACCGTCTCGTCGCCGCCGAGACCGGCGGCGACGTGGCCGCGATCGACTTCGAGCGCGACTACTACCCGGCGATGAGCGCGCACTACCGACCAGCACCCGAATGACCTGACCGGCCTCCTCCCCAGCCGAGGGTCAGCGGTCCAGGGCGGAGAAGTGCTGGTAGTCCTTGAGCGTCTGCCAGTCGCCGCCCCAGGACCAGCCGATCGCGGCGAACGCGCGTACGACGACGCTGTCCGGCAGGACCATCCCCGGCCGGCGCCAGGACCGGTCGCGGTAGGCGCCGGCCAGCTCCGGCAGCACCAGGTCGCCTTTCACGTAGGGGTTCTGGAACGGGTTGAGGTCGAGGGCCAGCCCGAGGGCGTGGGCCGACCAGAACGTCTGGCCGGTGGTGGCGCGGCACACCGTCGCGCCGGAGCCGTTGCCGTCGCCGCTCGGCGTCAGGTCCCGCTCGTTCGAGGTCGGCAGCGTCATCTGCTCGATCGGGAAGCGCGCCTTGTAGAGCGTCCGGAACACGCGGACGATGCCGCGTGCGTGCCCCGCGCGGATGACCAGCTCCCCGGTGTGCGGACGGCCGTCGAAGCCGCGGAAGGTGACGCGCACGTAACGCAGCTTCCGCAGGGGCACCGGGCATCCCCTCTCCCAGGAGGTGCCCATCCGGTTGCGGACCCAGGGCGTGATCGGGCCGACCGAGCCCCGGAACCGGTCGGTGCGCGGCGGCGGCAGGTTCGTGATCGTCGGCATCACGCGGACCCGGAGCTCCCGGGGTGTCGGCCGACGCACCCCGAAGCCGTCCGGGGCGAGCGGCAGCGTGCGCGCGCCGATCTCCCAGGTGTCCAGCCGGGGCTTGCGCGTCGGGCGCCCCGCGCTGCTCGCAGAGGGCTCGACAGGGGTGGCCGTCGACGAGGGGCTCGGCGCCGAGGACGTCGAGGTGCTCGTCGACGACGACACCGACCCCTGTGGCCGGGCAGCCGGATCGGCCGGCTGCCCCGTCGTGCATCCGGCGAGGAGCACGACCAGGGCCGCCGTACCGATCCCGAACCGGCGGCTCACGGTCTCAGTGCCAGAAGACCGCGACCGCGATGTTGAGCGCGGTCAGGCCGAGCAGGCCGAGGTAGAGGCCGTCTGTGAGCGACTGCTTCTTCCGGTTCACGAGGACCAACGCGCCGATCACCAGCGCCACCGTCAGCTTGACCCCGACCTTGGCGTGGTCGACCGCGTCGTCGCCCGCCTCCAGCAGACCCACCAGCAGCAGGCCGGTGACCAGCTGCGTGAGGATGCCGTGGAACATCGCGTTGTTCACGACCCGCGGCTGGGCCTTCACCTGGACGAACAGCCCCCCGAAGAGGGCTGCCAGTCCGATGAAGTGCAGGAAGAGGAGTACGTCGCGCAGGAAGTCCATGCGGCGAACGCTATCCGGCGGTGGTGGTCCTTCCAGCAGTGGCTCGGTGCGCGACGTAGAGCACGAGGCCCACCGCGAGCAGGCCACCGCAGTAGAGCAGCAGCGACGGGTCGTCGATGATGGTGAAGGCCAGCAGCCCCGCGTTGGCGACGATGCCGACGTAGAGCAGCGCTGTCGGCGCCCGGAAGTGCGCCTCGGGGTGGTCGTCCACGTCGTCGCGGCGCAGCTTGAGCGCCGAGACGATCACCAGGCCGTAGATGAACAGCAGGAAGACCACCGACGCGCTGGCCAGCGTCGCGACCTCGGCACCGGCTGCGACCAGGACACCGACCACCATGACGAACGTGAAGAGGATGCCGACCCACGGGGTCTTGCGGCGCGGGTGCACCTTGCCGAAGACCCGCGGCACGACGTCCTCGTTGGCCATCCCGTAGAGGATGCGCGACTGGGTCACCATCGTGACGAGGCAGGTGTTGGTCACGGCGACGAGGGCGATCGCCGCGAAGAGCCAGCCCGGGATGCCGAACGGGCCCTGACGCACGACCTCGAGCAGGGCGCCCTCGGAGCCGGCGACCGAGTCGTGGGTGGCCACCAGCGAGGTGGAGATCGCGACCAGGACGTAGAGCAGACCGGCGACAGCCATGCCGCCCAGCAGCGCCTTGGGGAAGACCTTCTTGGGGTTGTGCGTCTCCTCCGCGACGTTGGCGGCGTTCTCGAACCCGGTCATCGCGAAGAAGGACAGCGCCGCACCGCCGAGGATCGCGAGCGCGATGTTGGTGTCGGGCTTGAACTCCATCACCTGGTCGTAGCGAGCGTCGCCGCTGACGACCACCGCGATGCCGGTGGCGAGGATGATCAGCAGGCCGCTGACCTCGATCACCGTCATGATCATGTTGGACTTGGCGGTCTCGGAGATGCCGCGGTAGTTGATGAAGGAGAGGACGGCGACGAAGCCGATGGCGACGGCCAGCGTCGGCCAGTCGAAGAACTCCTTGAAGTACTCACCTCCGAACGTCAGCGCGAGCGCGCCGGACGCGGTGACGATCGCCGCCAGCATGCAGAACGTCACCACGAAGGTGAAGAAGTTGTTCTTGAAGGCCTTGCTGATGTAGAGCGCGGCCCCCGCGGCGACCGGGTACCGGGTCACCAGCTCGGCATAGGCGAGGCCGGTGATCAGCGCGACGAACACGCCGAGGGCGAACGCCGTCCAGAACGCGCCGCCGACCTCGTCGGCGACCAGCCCGATCAGGGCGTAGATGCCGGACCCGAGGACGTCCCCGAGGACGTAGAAGAACAGCAGCACCCCCGAGATGTTGCGGGCGAGCTTCGGCCCTTGGCCGGACCTGCTCTCTTCTGCGGTGGTGGCTGTGCTGGACACGGTGTTCTCGCTTTCCCCTGGGAGCGCTGTTCACGCGATTGTTGGGAAACCGTGCCCGTCTCGGCGGCAGGTAAAACATGGCCGCCGTCACCCCCGGCGTCTGGCCAGCGTCCCTAGGACGTGCACTCGCACGAAGATCCGGGACATCTGAGCCTGCAGACGAACCTCAGGCGCCGCGAGTGCACGTCGTTGTGGTCGTGTCGACGGGCTGATGTCCCAGTCAGAGCAGGCGGCGGTCCGTGGCCCAGCGGGTCAGCTCGTGGCGCGAGGAGAGCTGGAGCTTGCGGAGCACGCTCGACACGTGGGTCTCCACCGTCTTCACGGAGATGAAGAGCTCGCTGGCCACCTCCTTGTAGGCGTAGCCGCGTGCGATGAGGCGCATCACCTCACGCTCCCGCTCGCTGAGCCGGTCGAGGTCCTCGTCCACCTGGGCGACCTCGATCGACCCCGCGAACGCGTCCAGCACGAAGCCGGCCAGCCGCGGGGAGAACACCGCGTCACCCTCGGCGACCCGGCCGATCGCGGCGACGAGCTCGGGGCCGGTGATCGTCTTGGTGACGTAGCCGCGGGCGCCGGCCCGGATCGTGCCGATCACGTCCTCCGCGGCGTCGGACACGCTGAGCGCGAGGAAGCGCGTCTCCGGCACCCGGGTCGCGACCCGGCGCATCACCTCGCCGCCACCCCCGCCGGGGAGGTGCACGTCGAGCAGGACCACCTCGGGCCGCAGCTTCAGCACCGCCTCGACGGCCTGGTCGACGTCGGCGGCCTCGCCCAGCACCTCCACCGCACCCTCGATCTCGGCCCGGACGCCGGTGCGGAACATCGCGTGGTCGTCGACGATCACCACGCTGCGCCGGCTGTCGGTGGCTCCTGTGGGTGCTGTCGGTGCCGTCATCAGGCGTTGCCTTCCTTGCTCACGGGGTGCTCCAGGGACAAGCGGACCTCGGTGCCGTCGCCGGGGGCCGTGCGGATGACCGCCTGGCCGCCGTGGCGCTGCATGCGGTCGATGATGCTGTGGCGGACGCCGAGCCGGTCCTCGGGCACACCGGACTGGTCGTAGCCATGCCCCCGGTCGCGGACGAACACATCGGTGCGGCCGGGCGTGGACTCGGCGAAGACGTCGACCTTGTCGGCGCCGGAGTGCTTGGCCGCGTTGACCATCGCCTCGCGGGCCGCGAGCACCAGCGGCCGGAGCCGCTCGTCCACCGAGATGTCGCCCACCGTGACCACCTCGACCGGCACCCCGTGGGCGTCCTCCACCTCGGCGGCGGCCGCCTTCAGCGCACCGGCCAGCGAGGTCTCGGGGTGGGCCTCCGCTTCGTAGAGCCAGCTGCGGAGGTCCCGCTCCTGCGCCCGGGCGAGCGTGGCGACCATGCGCCCGTCGTCGGCGTGCTTCTGGATCAGGGCCAGGGTCTGGAGGACGGAGTCGTGCAGGTGAGCGGCCACGTCAGCGCGCTCCTGCGACCTGATCCGCGCGGCCCGCTCCTCGGAGAGGTCGCCGGAGAGCCGGAACAACCAGGGCCCGACCATGAGTCCCAGCCCCAGCACACCGAGGGCGCCCGCGAGCAGCACGTCGCGCGCGACCCCGGCCTGCCCGGTCTGGACGGCGAACAGGATGAGCGCCAGCACGAGGAGGAGCACGCCGACGGCAAGACGGGCGTACGACGACCAGCCGCCTCGGCCGACCACGGCCCCGAGGACGCCGATGCGGCCACTGGTGTCCGCCCATCGCTCCCGCTGCGCCTCGTCGGCCTGCCACCAGAGCACCGTGAGCCCGACCCCGCCGACGAGCAGCGGCCAGAACAGGAAGGAGCCGACCCAGTTCCCGGCGAGGATCGCGACACCGAGCGCGAGGGCGGCCACGGCCACGATCGGCCCGACGTCCTGCAGCCGTCGCGCGCGCCCCTGCCGCTTGCCCTGCCGGGTGGCCGCGTCGATGCCGGGCGCCTGCTCCTCGAGGTGTCTCTCCGCGGGCAAGGTCATCCAGAGGCCGGCGTACAGCACGGCGCCGAAACCGCCCAGCAGGCTGGTCAGCACGAAGGCGGCCCGCACCAGGACCACGTCCACGCCGAGGTGCTCGGCGAGGCCCGCCGCGACGCCGCCGATGAACCGGTCGTCCAAGGACCGGGTGGCGCGTCGCGGCTCGGGGCTCGCCGTGCTGGTGGTGTCGCTCATGATGGGCCAATCGTCACACAGCGTTCGACGCGCAACCATGAGTGACGACCCTGACCCGACCCTGTCTTCACCAGGGTGGGGACCGGGGTGAATCAGGGCTGTCCCCGATGGTGTGTGCGCCTGCGAGGGAGCAGGCTTGAGCCATGACCGAGACACCCCACGAGCAGGACGAGCAGACCCGGACCGGGGTCGCCACCGAGAACCTGCGCAACTACGAGCGGCTGCGCCGCAGCACCACCGACCGGAAGATCGCCGGCGTCGCCGGCGGCATCGGTCGGCACCTCAACATCGACCCGACCATCGTGCGCGTCCTCTTCGTGGTGCTCGTCTTCTTCGGTGGAGCCGGTCTGGTGCTCTACGGTGCCGCCTGGTTGATCGTCCCGGAGGAGGGCAGCGAGAAGAGTGTCGTGCAGACCAGCCCCGGCACGCGCAACGCGCTGCTGATCATCGTCGGCGTGCTCGCCGCGCTGCTGATGCTCGGTGACTCGTGGGGTGGCTTCGGCTTCCCGTGGCCACTGGCGATCGTCGCCGTGATCGTGCTGGTGGTCCTGCTCAACCGCGACCGGTCGGGCAACGAGGCCGGCACGCCGGCGCCCACCGGCCCCGCCCCGAACCAGTACGCCGCCCCCGGCGGCCCCAGCACGGAGGTCCCGACCGCCATGTCAGGAACCAGCACGACCTACCCCCCGCCGGCCGGACCGCCCGCCGGTCCCGGTTGGCAGGCACCGCCCGCCGCCGCCCAGCCGCAGCCGCCGAAGGCCGACCGCGGACCGAAGCTCTTCGGCCCCACCCTGGCTCTCGTCGCGATCGCGCTCGGCAGCCTCGGTCTCTACGACGCCGGGGGCGACGTCGCCGTCGCGGCCTACCCGGCCCTCGCGCTCGCCGTCATCGGCGTGATGCTCCTGGTCGGCTCGGTGGCCGGCCGGGCCGGAGGCCTGATCTTCCTCGGCATCGTCGCCAGCATCGCCCTGGGCATCACCTCGGCGGTGGACGACAACTGGAACACCGACCGCCGCATCGACGCCTCGCCGGTCGCCGCGGCCTCGGTCCGCGACAGCTACAGCATCACCGCGGGCCAGGTCCGGCTCGACCTGACCGAGGTCGGCGACCTCGAGAACCTCGACGGCCGCCGACTGGCACTCGAGGCCGAGGCCGGCGAGATCCTCGTGATCGTCCCGGAGGGTCTGGACGTCGACGTCGACGCCAGCATCCGGTTCGGCGGCGAGATCGAGGTCGACGGCTACGTCGAGAACGGCAACCGCGTCGACCTGAATCGACGCATCGAAGGCGGCGCGGACGTGCCCCAGGTCTACCTCGAGCTCGACCTCCTGGTCGGCCACATCGAGGTCCAGCAGGAGGAAGCATCATGAAGACCCACCCGCTCAACGTCAGCTACCTCGTGGTCGGCCTGGCCTTCCTCGGCATCGCGGGATCCTGGGCGCTGCACCAGACGGGCGTGATCGGCTCGGCGGAGGTCGAGTGGCTGCTGCCGCTCAGCCTCGTCGTCGCCGGCGCCATCGGACTGGTCGCGTTCATGGCCCGTGGCCTCGGCGGGCGGCGTACCGACGACAGCACGAACGACACCTACGGGACCGGCGACACCGAGCCCACCCTGTTCATGAACGACCAAGGAGACAACCGATGAGTGAGTTCCAGACCCCGCCCCCGTCCCAGCCGCCCGTGCCGGGCGGACCGAAGCGGCTGGTCCGCAGCCGCGACGACCGGTGGATCGCCGGGGTGTGTGGCGGCATCGCGCAGTACGCCGGCGTCGACCCCAACCTGGTCCGGCTGCTGGCCGTCGTGGGCGCGGTCTTCAGCGCCGGCACGCTCTTCGTGGCCTATGTCATCGCCTGGATCGTGATGCCGGAGGCCTGAGGCCACACGCGCACGAGCCCGCGCCGACCTGGTCGGCGCGGGCTCTCTGCTGTGCTGGGTCAGCCGGCCTGCTCGGACCGCTCCTCCAGCCAGGAGTCGCGCGCGTCCACGGCGGTGTCGGGGTAGTCGCCGAAGAGTCCGTCGACGCCTGCGTCGAGGAAGGCGAAGACCTCGGCGCGGGCGTCGCCCTTGGCGTTCGGGTCCGCACCGCGTCGGAAGTTCGTGGCCATGAACTGGTTCTCGTCCCGCATCGTCCAGACGTGGACGAGGAGGTCCTCGGCGTGTGCGTCGGCGACGACGTCGCTCGGCCGGCTGGTCGCGCCCGTCGCGTCCCGAGGCAGCACCAGGTCCTTGTGCGCACCCACGCCGTCCGCGTACGTCGCGATCTCCCGCAGCCCCTCGCGGGTGACCAGGTCGCGGTAGGTGGTCGGGTCGCCGGCGGCCACCCTGTCGTACGGCGCGCCCGAGGCGTCGACGAGCTGGACGAGCGGGACGCGGACCAGCTCGTCGAGGTCGCGCAGGTTGGCGGTCTCGAAGGACTGCACGAACACCGGGGCGTTCCGGCGGTCGAGCCCGTGCCGCTCGAGCGCGGCGGCCAGCGGCTCCTCGAGCGAGAGCCCCGCCTCGTCGAAGTAGGTGGGGTGCTTCGTCTCCGGGTAGACGCCGATGGTGGTGCCGCGCCGACGACTCTCCGTGGCGGCGAGCTCCAGCACCTCGTCGAACGTGGGGACCTCGAAGCGGCCGTCGTACCGGGTGTTGCCCGGACGGACCTGGGGCAGCCGCTCCTTCGCACGCAGGGTCTTGAGCTCGTCCAGCGTGAAGTCCTCGGTGAACCAGCCGGTGACCGGCCGCCCGTCGATGACCTTCGTCGCCCTCCGGTCGGCGAACTCGGGCCGGTCGGCGACGTCGGTGGTGCCCGAGATCTCGTTCTCGTGACGCGCGACGAGCACGCCGTCCTTGGTCGACACGAGGTCGGGCTCGATGTAGTCGGCTCCCATCCGGATCGCCAGGCGGTACGCCGCCAGGGTGTGTTCCGGCCGGTAGCCGGAGGCCCCGCGGTGCGCGACCACGATCGGGGTGTCGACCTGCGACGAGGCGGCGGGCGGACGGGGCGCCGCCGAGGCGGCATGGGTGGGGACCAGCGACACGGTGGTGGCGGCGGCGACGACGAAGGCTCCGAGGCGGTGTTTCCCGAGACTGTTCATGGTTCCAGCCCATCGGCGCGAGGTGACCAGACGCCCTCACCGAGACGTCACGCACGTGAACCGTGGGCGGCGAAATTCGATGGCGCCGGGGCGGCCTGTTCCATACCGTGAGGGGAGTGCGCCACCTTCCTCTGTCCGATCCCGGAGTAGCCGACCATCGCTCCCCCGGCCGCTACCTGTGGTGGCTGATGAAGGGCCAGTGGCACACCCTCGCGCTGGGCATGTTCTTCGGCATCGTCTGGATGGTCTGCCAAGCGGTCATGCCGGCCGTGATCGGACACGCGATCGACGACGGCGTCGCCGCGCAGGACACCGGCGCCCTCGTGCAGTGGACGCTGGCGATGTTCGGGATCGGCGTCCTGCAGGCCGTGTCCGGGATCGTGCGGCACCGCTTCGCGGTCACCAACTGGCTGACCGCGGCCTACCGCACCGTCCAGCTCGTCGCCCGTCAGGCGACCCACCTGGGCGCCACCCTGCCGAAGCGGGTCGCGACCGGCGAGGTGGTGGCGATCGGCACCAACGACCTCTCCCACCTCGGCAACGCGATGGACGTGATCGCGAGGGCCGCCGGCGCCGTGGTGTCCTTCCTCGTCGTCGCGGTGATCCTGCTGAACACCTCGACGACGCTGGGCCTGCTCGTGCTGATCGGGGTTCCCGTGCTGCTGCTGATGATCGGGCCGCTGCTCAAGCCGCTCCAGCGCCGCAACATGACCCAGCGCGAGATGATGGGCGACCTGTCGAACCTCGCCACCGACATCGTCAGCGGGCTGCGGATCCTGCGCGGCATCGGCGGCGAGCGCGTGTTCCACGACCGCTACGTCCGCGACTCGCAGAAGGTCCGTCACGCCGGCGTGCAGGTGGGCCGGCTCCAGTCGGTCCTCGACGCCTTCCAGATCCTGATGCCAGGCATCTTCGTGGTGGTGATCGTGTGGCTCGGGGCGCGCTTCGCGGTGCAGGGACAGATCAGCCCCGGCGAGCTGGTGGCGTTCTACGGCTACGCCGCCTTCCTGATGATCCCGCTGCGGACGGCGACCGAGTTCGCCAACAAGTGGATCCGGGCCTTCGTCTCCGCCCGTCGCGTGATCCGCGTGCTCGCGCTGCGTCCCGAGGTCACCGACCCGGACCAGGCCTACGACGAGCCTCCGGTCGACGCCGACCTCGTCGACGTGGAGAGCGGCCTGCGGGTCCCCCATGGCCGGCTCGTCGCGCTCGTGTCCGAGGACCCGGAGGAGACCGCGACCATCGCGGACCGGCTCGGCCGCTACGCCGACGGTGAGGTCCGGTGGGGCGACGTACCCCTGAGCGGGCTGGCGCGGGACGTCGTACGCCGCCGCATCGTGGTGTCCGACACCGGCAGCACGCTGTTCTCCGGGGTGCTGCGCGACGGCATCGACATCCGTCGCGAGGGCGACGCCGCCGTCGCTCGCGCCCTGCACACCGCCTCCGCCGAAGACGTGCTGGAGGCGCTCGAGCACGGCCTCGACGAGCAGGTCGCCGAGCGCGGCCGGTCGTTCTCCGGCGGGCAGCGGCAGCGGCTCGTGCTCGCGCGCGCGCTCGCCGCCGACCCTGAGGTCCTGGTGCTCGTCGAGCCCACCTCGGCCGTGGACGCCCACACCGAGGCCCGGATCGCCGACCGCCTGCACGTGCAGCGCGCCGGCCGGACGACCGTGGTGACGACCACCAGCCCGCTGCTGCTGGACCGCGTCGACCTGGTGGTCTTCGTCCGCGGCGGCGCCGTCGTCGCCACCGGCGACCACCGCGACCTGCTGCACGAGGTCCCGGACTACCGCGCCGTGGTCACCCGCGAGATCGAGGAGGTGTCGCGATGACCGTCCGCCTGCCCGTCGCCGGGTCGAGCGACGTCCGCCGCTACGTCGCGGGGCTCGCCCACCGCCACCCGAAGGCGATCTGGGGCTCGGCCGCCCTGCACGTGGCCGCCGCGCTCGCCGCGCTGGCCGCGCCGCGGCTCCTCGGCGACCTCGTCGAGGCCGTCGAGCGCGGCACGACCCTGGCCTACGTCGACAAGACGATCATGCTGTTGGCCGGGTTCCTGGTGCTGCAGACCGTGCTCACCCGCTACGCCCGCTACCTGTCGTTCGTCACCGGTGAGAAGGTGCTCGCCGAGCTGCGCGAGGACTTCGTCGAGAACACCCTCGCGCTGCCCGTCGGCGTCGTCGAGTCGGCCGGCAGCGGCGACCTGCTCACCCGCACCTCGCGCGACGTCGAGCAGCTCGGCTGGTCGGTCCGCTGGGCACTGCCGGAGTGGTTGATCGCGGTCATCACCGCGACGCTCACCTTCACCGCCGCCCTGCTGGTCGGCTGGTGGGTGCTGGTCCCCTGCGTGCTCGGCATCCCGCCGCTCGTGGTGGGCGCGCGGTGGTACCTCGCCCGCGCCAAGGACGGCTACCTCGCCGAGAACGAGTCCTACTCGCAGATGAACGCCACGCTCACCGAGACGGTCGAGGGCGCGCGCACGGTCGAGGCGCTCGGGCTCGGCGACGAGCGGGTGGCCCGGATCGACCAGGACATCGCCGGGTCGTACGCCGCGGAGAAGTACACGCTCTTCCTCCGCACGGTGTTCTTCCCGTCCGTCGAGGTCGCCTACCTGATCCCGACAGTCGCCACCCTGCTCTTCGGCGGCTGGCTCTACACCCAGGGTTCGGTGTCGCTCGGCGACGTCACCGCGGCGACGCTCTACGTGCAGATGCTGATCGACCCGGTGGACCGGATCATCAGCATCCTCGACGAGCTCCAGGTCGGCGCCGCCTCGCTGGCCCGCCTCCTCGGGGTCGCGCAGGTCCCGGACGACCGCGAGGTCACCGGCAACGTCCCGGTGGGTGAGCGGATCGACGCCGAGGACGTGCGGTTCTCCTACGCGCCCGGGCGGGACGTGCTGCACGGCGTCGACCTGTCCGTCGAGGTCGGCGAGCGCATCGCGATGGTCGGTCCGTCCGGCGCCGGCAAGTCCACCCTGGGCCGCCTGCTCGCGGGCATCCACCCGCCGCGCACCGGCAGCGTCACGGTCGGCGGGGTCGGCCTGACCGAGCTGCCGCTCACGGACCTGCGCGGCCACGTCGCGCTGGTGACGCAGGAGCACCACGTGTTCGTCGGCACCCTGCGCGAGAACCTCGCCCTCGCCGTCGACGAGGTCGCCGACGACTCGAAGCTGCTCGAGGCGCTCGACGCCGTCGACGCGCGCGAGTGGGTCGAGGCGATGCCGGAGGGACTGGACACCGTCGTCGGCTCCGGCGGCAGGACGCTGACCCCGCCGCAGGCTCAGCAGATCGCGCTGGCCCGGCTGGTGCTGGCCGACCCGCACACGCTGGTGCTCGACGAGGCGACGTCGCTGATCGACCCTCGAGCAGCACGCCACCTGGAGCGGTCGCTGGCCGCCGTACTGCACGGGCGCACCGTCATCGCGATCGCGCACCGGCTGTTCTCCGCGCACGACGCGGACCGGGTCGCGGTGGTCGAGGACGGCAGGATCACCGAGTTCGGCTCCCACGACGAGCTGGTGGAACAGGAGGGCTCGTACGCCGCCCTCTGGTCGTCCTGGCAGTCCTGAGCCACGCCACTTCGCCCACGTCACCAGATAGGCGGAACGACCGACCAAGCGGTCGTGCGAGGTGCGTCCCGGATCAAGACCAAGGTCACCCGGGACAGGCGCTCCGCCTCTGCGCCACCCGCCCATCGCCGATGAAATCGTGAGGGTGGACACGCGTGTTCGAATCACGCAACGGGGAAGGGGGCGTCGTCATGCGACGCAGCACGTACACCGCCCCGACATCGACGACACGCCTGTGGCGACAACTGGTTTGGCTGTTCGCAGGCGTCTTGGTGTTGGGACTCTTCACTCCCGTGGCGGCAACGGCCGCCCCGGGCGCACTACTCGTCAAGGACAAGACCACGGTCGAGGACGCGGGAACAGTCTCCGTGCGCATCGCGCTGGCCAGGCGGGTCGACCACAAGGTCTGGGTGAGCTACCGGACCAAGAACGGCTCAGCGACCGCGGGGGCCGACTACACGGCCGCCTCCGGACGGATCAAGTTCCCGGCCGGCGTAAAGGCGCGGCACGTCACCGTGCCGCTTCTCGACGACTCGGCGGTCGAGGGCAACGAGACCTTCAAGCTCCGCATCTTCGACCCCACGCGCGCATCGATCGCCGACCGCGTCGGCCGCGTGACGATCATCGAGGACGACGCCGCGCCGCCGTACGAGCCACCGACGATGTCGGTCAAGGGCGACACTGCCCAGGAGGGTGACGACCTGGTCTTCGAGGTCACCTTGTCCAAGGCGGCGGACGGAGCCGTGACGTTCTCCTACGCCACGAGCGACGGCACCGCCAAGGCACCCGGCGACTACACCGTGACCTCCGGCACCGGAACCATCGCGGCCGGAGCGACCAGCACCGAGGTCAGCGTTCCGACGACCGAGAACTCCACCCCGGAGCCCGAGGAAGCCATGACGCTGACGCTGTCCGCCCCGGACGGCGCCACGCTCGGTGACGCCACCGCGAAGGGCACCATCACGGACGACGACGCCAACGTCTCGGTGTCGGTGGACGACGCCGCCGCGCAGGAGGGCAACGCCGTGGAGTTCAAGGTGACGCTCTCCAAGGTCAGTGGCCTCCAGGTCAAGGTCGAGTGGGAGACGGCCAATGGCACAGCCGTGCAACCGGGCGACTACGACAAGTCCGATGGTGTCGTCACCATCCCCGCCGGCGACCTGAGTGGCACGTTCAAGGTCAAGACCGTCGACGACGACGCCGACGAGGTGAACGAGACCTTCAAGGTCACCTTGTCAGCGCCGCACAACGCGACCATCGCAGACGGAGACGGCGTGGGCACGATCCGCGACAACGACCCGCAGGTGTCCATCGGTGACGCGCACGCCCCCGAGGGAAACAAGGTCGTGTTCACCGTCACGCTGAAGTCCAAGGGCACCTCGGCCGTGTCGGTCGACTGGGCGACCGCACCCGGAACCGCCTCGGTTTCCGACTTCGCGGCGGGCCACGGCACGCTGACGATCCCGGCCGGTGAGCTGACCGCGGACGATCGAGGTCCAGACGACGCAGGACGCCATCAAGGACGCGGGCGAGAAGTTCTCCGTGAACTTGTCGAACCCCGTCAACGCCTCCATCGACGACAGCCACGGTGAAGGCCTCATCGTCGACGACGACTAGGAGGTCGAACCATCCGATCACGGTGCCCGGCTTCTCCCAGCCGGGCACCGGCACGTCTGACGGGGCTAGGGGTCGTCGCGGCCCGGGACCACGACGCCGGCCTCGTAGGCGAGCACCACGGCCTGCACCCGGTCACGGACGCCCAGCTTCATCAAGATCCTGCCCACGTGCGTCTTCACGGTCTTCTCGCTGAGGTAGAGGCGAGCCGCGATCTCGGGGTTGGAGTGCCCCCGCGCGATCTCGACGAGCACCTCGTGCTCGCGGGGGGTGAGGTCGTCGAGCACGGCGGGCCGCTGCGCGGTCGCGGCCGGCAGGGCGACGACACGTTCGATCAGCCGCCGGGTGACGGACGGGGAGGCAAGCCCCTCCCCCTGGGCGACCGCGCGGATGCCGTCGACGATCGTCTGGCGCGGGGCGTCCTTGACCAGGAAGCCGCTGGCGCCGGCGGCGAAGGCCTCGAAGACGTACTCGTCGAGGTCGAACGTGGTGAGCATCAGCACCCGCGGCCCCGGGTCGGGGCACGTCGCCACGATCCGGCGGGTCGCCTCGATGCCGTCCATCTCCGGCATCCGGACGTCCATCAGCACGACGTCGGGCTGCAACCGCTGGGCCTCACGGACCGCCTCTCCGCCGTCGGCAGCCTGCCCCACGACCTCGAGGTCCGGGGCGGCACCGACGATCATCTCCAGCCCGGTGCGCACCAGGTCCTGGTCGTCCACGAGCAGCACCGTGGTCCGCTCCGTCACGGCCGCACCTCCAGCGGGAACCAGGCGGCGACCCGGTAGCCGGCCGAGGTGGCCCCGGTCTCGAGCCGGCCCCCGACCAGCCGCACCCGCTCACCCATGCCGACGAGCCCGCGCCCGGTGCCGTCCCCGTCGACGGTGGGCGTGCCGCCGTCGTTGGTCACCTCGACCTCGAGCGAGTCCGGCCGCCAGCGCAGGGCCACCCGGGCACGACAGCGGCCGACGTGCTTGGCGGCGTTGGTCAGCGACTCCTGGACCACCCGGAAGGCGGCGAGGTCCAAGGAGGCCGGGAGCGTGCGAGGCTCCCCGGTCTCGTCGAGGTCCACGTCGAGCCCGGCCCTGCGGGCATCCTCCACGAGGGCGTCGACCCGGGCGAGCCCCGGCTGAGGGACGAGCGAGGCGTCCTCGTCCTCCCCGGTGAGGCTCAGCAGTCGGCGCATCTCGACGAGCCCCTCCCGCGCGGCCCGCTCCATCGAGGCGAGCGCCTCGCGTGCACGAGCGGGGTCGCTGTCGAGGACGTCCTGGGCGCCACCGGCCTGGAGCGCGATCATCGCCAGGCTGTGCGCGACCGAGTCGTGCAGCTCCCGCGCGATGCTCTCCCGCTCGGCGGCGACGGCGGCGCGCGCCTCCGCCTCGCGCTCGGCGGCCCGCTCCTCCATGCCGCGGGCACGTTCGACCCGCGCCCCGACCACGCTGCCGACGGTCGCGACGATGCCGAGGAGGACCAGGCTGGGCAGCGGCTGCGGGGTGGCGTCACCGCCGCTTCCCCGTGCCCACGCCACGACGACGGCACCGGTCGCCATCGCGAGGACCGCCGCGGTGCGTCGTACCGTCCCGGTCACCGCCACGGTGTAGACGAGGATGATCGCCGCCAGCATCGGTGGGTAGAGCTCGAGCGGCCCGGCCAGGAGCGCCCGCCCGGCCATCGCACCGAACACCACCGCGGCCGCGGTGAGCGGAGCCCGGCTGCGGAAGGCCACCGGCAGGGTGGTCAGTGCGACGGCGACGAGGTTCAGCCAGGTCGGTCCGGTCACGACGTCCTCGGCGACGGGACCCTGGAGCACCTCCCAGGCACCGAGCGCGAACAGGGCGGTCGCCACAAGGGCGTCCACGGTCTGGCCCACGCGCAGTTCCCGTCGTCCGGTCACGACCACACGCTAGTGGCTGACCCGACCCCTCACGTCGGACTTGGGTCGTACCCGTGGATCGGTCCACGGTCCGACGTGCGGCCGGGTCGCGCGGACCTACGTTCCTCAAACACCTTCGACGAGAGGAACCACCATGTTCGCCCAGCTGCTCTCCCCCGCCGTGTACGTCGCGACCGCCGGCTACGCCGTCACCGGCGCGCTCGAGCTCGCACACGACCAACGGGCCACCTTCAGCACGCCGCTCGACTACCTGATCGAGATCGCCTTCGCCGTGGGCCTCGCCGCCACCGCGCTGGCGACGTTCGCCCTGTTCGCCATCAGGCCGCGCGCCAGGTCGGTCGCGGTCGGCTGGTTGCTCGCCACGGTCGGGCACCTCGCCCTGACCGCCTCCGCCGTCGCCACCGCGGTGGTCGGCCACGACGCGCTCGGGCCGGCCTTCATGCTCGGCCTCCTGCTGAGCGTGACCGGCTACGTGACGCTCCTGGTGGCCGACCTGCGCGGGCTGGTCCGGCCGGCGCGCGCCGGCGTCGTCCTGCTGGTCGGCCTGGTCGGATCGGTCGTGCTCGGCGTGGTCATGGCTGCCCTGCTGACCGACGGCGGTGGTGGCACCCTGGCGCTCGCGGCGGCGTGGGCGGCGGTCGGGCGGCTGGCCGCCGAGCCGGTCGGCCGCGTCCGCACGGCGTAGCCCGGACCGGGACCTGCACAGGATCTTCACACGTCCTGCGCAGGTCCCGACCTGCCGGAGACCTACGCTCGACGTGTGCAGATCAACGGCGCAAGACAGCGGATCCTGGTCGTCGAGGACGAGCCGGTGATCAACCAGGCCGTCACCGACAGGTTGGCCGCCGAGGGCTTCGAGGTGCGGCAGGCGTACGACGGCCCGACCGCCGTCGAGGTTGCCGCCGCCTGGCAGCCGGACGCGCTGGTGCTCGACGTCATGCTCCCCGGTTTCGACGGCCACGAAGTGTGCCGACGAGTCCAGGCCGAGCGGCCGGTGCCGGTGCTGATGCTGACCGCGCGCGACGACGAGACCGACATCCTGGTGGGGCTGGGGGTCGGCGCCGACGACTACCTCACCAAGCCGTTCCGGATGCGGGAGCTGGTGGCCCGGGTCCGGGTGCTGCTCCGCCGGGTCGACCGGGCCGCGGAGCTGGCCCGTCAGGGCGACGGCGAGCTGACCGTCGGCACGCTGCGGATCGACCGCGCGGCCCGCCGCGTGCACGTCGACGGCAGCGCCGTGCACCTGACCCCGACGGAGTTCGACCTGCTGGCCTGCCTCGCCGCGAGCCCCGGCACGGTGCTCACTCGCGAGTCGCTGATGGCGGAGGTCTGGGACTGGCCCGACGCCACCGGCACGCGCACGGTCGACAGCCACGTGAAGTCCCTGCGCGCCAAGATCGGCGCCGACCTGGTGCGGACCGTGCACGGCGTCGGCTACGCACTGGAGGCCGGGTCGTGACCGCGGCACGCCCCCTCGACCCGCTGCGCTCGATCAAGACCAAGCTCGGCGTGCTGGTCGCCGTCACGGTCGGCCTCACCGCGGTGCTGAGCACGGCGGCGACCGGCTTCGGCCTCAGCCCGTTCGTCACCGTCCCGGCCGCGGTGGTGGTGGCTCTCGCCGTCACCCAGCTGCTCGCCCGCGGGATGACCTCGCCGTTGCGCGAGATGACCGCCGCCGCCCGGCTGATGGCGACCGGCGACTACTCGCACCAGGTCACGGCGTCCTCCCGCGACGAGGTCGGCGAGCTGGCCCGGGCGTTCAACACGATGTCCGCGGAGCTGGCGCTGGTGGACCGGCAGCGCCGCGAGCTGGTCGCCAACGTCTCGCACGAGCTGCGCACCCCGGTGTCGGCGCTGCGGGCGGTGCTGGAGAACCTGGTCGACGGCGTCGCCCGCCCCGACCCCGCGACGCTGAACGCGGCGCTGGCCCAGACCGAGCGGCTCGGCGACCTGGTGTCGGACCTGCTCGACCTGTCCCGCGCGGACGCCGGGATCACCCCGCTCTCCCCGACCGAGGTGGCGATCGAGCCGTTCCTGCGCGACGTGGTGCAGGAGGCCCGGCTCGCCGGTCACCCGGTCCGCTACCTCCTCGAGGTGGACCCGCTCGACCTCGTCGTCCAGGCCGACCGGGCGCGGCTGCACCAGCTGCTCGCGAACCTGCTCGACAACGCCGGGAGGCACAGCCCGCCGGACGGCACCGTCCGGGTGCGTGCCTACCGGGACGACGGCGCGATGGTGCTGGAGGTCGCCGACCAGGGGCCCGGCATCGCTCCCGAGGACCGCGCAGCCGTCTTCGAGCGCTTCGCCACCGGCGGCTCCGATGACGGCGGCACCGGTCTCGGTCTCGCCATCGCCCGCTGGGTCACCGACCTGCACGGCGGTCGGATCGAGGTGGCCGACCACCCCCACGGCTGCCTGATCCGGGCCTCCCTTCCCCATCCCGACCCCGTCACGGAGGACCTCTCATGACCACCCCCGCCGTCGCGACGCCGCCTCCCAGCACGCCCAGCCTCGACCTGCTGTTCGGCAGCCTCTGGCCCGAGCGGAACGTCCCCGCCCGTCCCCGGCTGGTGGGCGCCGCGCTGGCGGTCGGCCTGCTCGCCGCCGTCGTCCTGCCGTTCCGCGACCTCGGCGTCGGCACGTTCGCGGTCGTCGTCGCGGTCGGTGTGCCGGCGCTGCTGACCCGGTGGGCCACGCGGACGCCGTACCTGCTGGTCTCCGCCGGGCTGGCCACGCTCCTGCTGAGCACGGTCGCGCTGCGCGACGCCGAGTGGATCGCCGTGCTGTGCATGCTCGCGGCGTTCGGCGTGGCCGTGTCCGCGCTGGTCGACGCGCGCACGGTCACCGGCGTGCTGGCCTCCGCGTTCGCGGTGCCGCTGGCCGGCCTGCGCGGCCTGCCGTGGCTGGGGCGCAGCGTCCGCGGCGCGAGCCACCTCGGGTCGTGGTGGCCGGTGCTGCGCACAGCGCTGGTGTCGCTGTTGCTGGTGGTGGTGTTCGCGGCGCTCTTCGCCTCCGCGGACGCCTTGTTCGCCAGCTGGCTCGACGCCGTCGTCCCGGACCTGACCGTCGACACGTTCGTGCTGCGGATGTTCGTGCTGCTGGCCGTGGCCGGCCTGGCGCTGGCGGCGTCGTACGTCGCCCTCAACGCCCCGCGCGTGGAGGTGCTCGCCCCGACGGACATCCGGCCGGTGAAGCGGGCGTTCGAGTGGCTGGTCCCCGTGGGGCTGGTGCTCGCGCTGTACGTCGGGTTCGTCGCGGCCCAGCTCACCGTGATGTTCGGCGGGCACGACTACCTGCGCGCGACGACCGGGCTCACCTATGCGGAGTACGTCCACGAGGGCTTCGGCCAGCTGACCGTCGCCACGCTGCTCACCCTGGGCGTGGTGGCGATCGCGGCCCGGAAGGCGCCGCGCGTCACGGGTCGCGACCGGCTGCTGCTGCGCGGGGTGCTCGGTGCCCTGTGCCTGCTGACCCTGGTGGTGGTCGCCTCCGCGCTGTTCCGGATGCACGTCTACGAGGAGGCCTACGGGTTCACCCAGCTGCGGCTGCTCGTGTCGGTCTTCGAGGCCTGGCTCGGCGTCGTGGTCCTGCTGGTGATGGCCGCCGGCCTCCGGCTGGACGGCCGCTGGGTGCCCCGCGCGGTGGTGCTGACCGCGGGCGTGGCCATGCTCGGGCTGGCGGTGCTCGACCCCGACGCGTACGTCGCCGAGCGCAACGTGGAGCGGTACGCCGCGACGGGGAAGGCCGACTGGTCCTACCTCGCCGGCCTGTCCGCGGACGCCGTGCCGGCGCTGGAGGAGCTGCCCTCCGACGTGCAGCGCTGCGTGTTCGGGACGCCCGCACCGTCCACCGATGACTGGCTGGAGTGGAACCTCGGCCGCGCCCGGGCCGGTGACCGCACCCTCGACTCGGCCGCCGGCTGCGTCAGCGACTGACCACCGGTCAGTCCGCCGTCGTCGCACTGGGCGGCCGCTCAGGCCGGCAGCGCGGCGATCGCCTCGACCTCGACGAGCTGGTCGGGGTAGCCGAGCACGGCGACCCCCAGCAACGTGCTGGGGGCGTCGTGGTCCCCGAAGGCCGCGCGCACGACGTCCCAGGCCGCCACCAGGTCCTCGCGCCGGGACGATGCGACGTACACCGTCGACTTCGCGACGTCGGTCAGCTCCGCACCGGCCGCCCTCAGCGCGACGACCAGGTTCTCCATCACCTGCTGCGCCTGGCCGGTCACGTCGCCGGGTGCGACCACCTCGCCCTCGTCGTCGAGCGGGCAGGCGCCGGCGGCGAACACCAGGCTGCCGGGCGCCGTCACGGCGGCGTACGCGTAGGGAACGGTGCCGTCGAGGCCGGCGGCGCGGATCAGGGAGACGGGTGCCATGGACGCCATCCAACCAACGCCGGCCGACGCGGTCACCCGAGTTTCGCCGGCTCGGCCGGGTCGGACTCGTCGGGGCCGACCTCTGCGGCGTGCGCGATCTGCGCGAAGGACCGCCACATCGTCACGGTCAGGATCGCGGAGCCGACGAACCCGAACCAGAACGGCGCGAGGACGCCCCACTGCTGGGCGATCACGCCGCCGATCAACGAGCCGAGCGCCAGCCCGCCGACCGCGCCGATGAGGTAGACGCTGGTGACCCGGCCGAGCAGGTGCTCGGGCACCGCGCGCTGGCGCACCGTCGTGGAGGTCGCGCCCCAGACCATCGCGTGCACCCCGAAGATCGCCATCATCAGTCCGGCCACCCAGGCCGTCGTCGTCAACGCGAGCACCAGGTGGGTGATCGTCTCCACGACGAGCCCGATGCGCATCAGCTGCGCCATCGAGAACCGCTTCTCCAGCCACTGGTAGGCCGTCGTGCCGACGAGGCTGCCGACCGCTCCGACCGTCATCAGCAGGCCGAAGCCGACCTCGTCGAGGCCGAGCCGCTCGTGGGCGTAGAGCACGTAGACCGAGAACGCCGCCCCGAAGGTGACGTTGAAGGCGGTGAGCGTGAGGGCGAGCGTGCGCACCGGCGCGTGCCCCCAGAGCCAGCGCATGCCCTCCGCGACGTCGTGACGCATCGACCGCCCGGTCGTCTCGCGGACGACGACGGGCAGCCGCATCCGGCTGACCAGCACCGCCGCGAGCAGGAAGCAGACGGCGTTGACCCCGAACGGGACAGCGCTGCCCGTGGCGAAGAGGAAGGCGCCGATCGGCGGGCCGGCCAGCTGGTTGCCGAGGATCGACGAGCCGAAGAAGCGCGAGTTCGCGACCCCGAGGTGCTCCTTGGGGACGGCGGTGGCGACGAGCGTGCTGGAGGCGTTGTCGGCGAACGTCTCGGCGGTGCCGAGCAGGAACATCGCCAGCAGCACGACCCAGACCTCGACCACGCCGGTGGCCACGGTGGTGGCGAGCAGGCCGAGGACGAGGGTGCGGCAGAGGTCGACGGTGACCGTGAGCAGCCGCCGGTCGAGCCGGTCGATCAGGGCTCCCGCGGCGATCCCGAACAGCAGCCACGGCAGCTGCTGGAGGAAGACCGCCATCGCGACGGCGAGGGGGTCCCGGGTGACCGAGGCGACCAGCAGCGGGCCGGCCGCGAGCATGATGCCGTCGGCGACGTTGGACACCGACGACGAGGCGAACAGCCAGCGGAAGTTGCGGCCCAGGCGGGCAGGGAGGAGCAGCTCGATCACTGGCCCGATTCTTCCCGGCCAGGCCCCCGCCCACCACCGATTTCCGTTGAGTTGGGCCTCCCGGCCCGATGAGTTGGGCCTCGGGGCCGGCCCCGAGGCCCAACTCAACGTCAGGGGGAGTCGGGGAGGCCGGCGATGGCGATGCCGGAGCGGGTCTTGTAGCGCTTGTTGATCGAGATGAGTACGGCGGTCAGCGGCTCGAGCTGACGGGCGAGCCGGAGCCGGCCGGCGTCCACGCCGTCGCGCCCGGTGACGGACCGGGCCAGCTCGATCGCGACCTGCTTCGCGTCGGCGTCGTCGCCGCAGACCAGGACGTCCTCGTGGTCGAGGTAGTCCGCGTCGCTCCACAGCGACACCGCCGAGACGTGGTGGAAGGCGCCGACCACCTGGGCGTCGGGGGCGATCGCGGCCGCGGCCTCTGCGGCGCTGCGCTCGACGTCGAGGCCGTAGGGGCCCTGCTTGTCGAAGCCGAGCGGGTTCACGCAGGAGACCACGGTCTTCCCGGCGAGACCTCCGGCCAGCGCGGACACGAGCTCGTCGTGGCCGTCGTACGGCACCGCCAGCACCACCACGTCGGCACCCTCGATCGCATCGGCGTTCGCGGCACCGCGCACGGACGACTCGGGCAGGCGCTCACGGATCTCCGCGGCGGCGGCCTCGGCCCGGTCGGCGGCGCGCGACCCGAGGACCACGGCGTGCCCGTGCCTGGCCCACCGGTAGGCCAGGCCCTTGCCCTGCGGGCCGGTCCCGCCGATGACCGCGATGGTGTAGCTCGTCACTGGATCTCCTTCACGAGACGGTGCTGGTCGACACTCTTGAATCATGACAGTGTTGCTGTAACAGTTGGCCGGTCAGCCGCCTGCTGGGACGCCCGTCCCGCCGGCCAGGACGCCCGAGAAGGACGCAGATGAAGCTCTCCACGATGCTGATGTACGCCGGCAACCCGCGGGAGGCGGCCGACCAGGTCGTCGCCTGGGAGCGCGCCGGGCTCGACACCGTCTGGGTGGCGGAAGCCTACGGCTTCGACTCCCCCACCCTGATGGGCTACCTCGCCGCGAAGACCGAGACGATCGAGATCGGCTCGGCGATCCTCAACATCTACTCCCGCACACCCGGCGCCCTGGCCCAGACGGCCGCGGGCCTCGACAACGTCAGCGGCGGCCGCGCCCTCCTCGGCCTCGGCGCCTCCGGCCCCCAGGTCATCGAGGGCTGGCACGGCGTCCCCTACGACAAGCCGCTCGGCCGCACCCGCGAGATCGTCGACATCGTCCGCGCCATGCTCCGCCGCGAGACGATCGACCACCACGGCAAGATCTTCGACATCCCCCTGCCCAAGGACCAGGGCCTCGGCCTCGGCAAGCCGCTGAAGATGCTGACCAGGCCCGAGCGGTCCGCAGTCCCGATCTACATCGCGGCGCTCGGCGAGAAGAACGTCGCGGGCACCGCGGAGTACGCCGACGGCTGGCTGCCGTTCCTCTACGCCCCCGAGAAGGCCGACTCGGTCTGGGGCGACTCCCTGCGCGCCGGCGCCGCGAAGCGGCCGGACGACCTCGGCCCGCTGGAGATCTGCGCCGGGGGCATGGTCGCGGTCGGCGAGGACGTGAAGGGGCTGCTCGACTTCGCGCGGCCGATGTTCGCGCTCTACATCGGCGGCATGGGCGCCAAGGGCAAGAACTTCTACAACACGCTGGCCCGCCAGTACGGCTACGAGAAGGAGGCCGAGCAGATCCAGGAGATGTACCTCGGCGGCAACAAGCGCGACGCTGAGGCGCTGGTGCCGCTCGAGCTGCTGGAGATGTGCAACCTGGTCGGCCCGGAGACCTACGTGAAGGAGCGGATCGCCGCGTTCAAGGAGTCCGGAGTGACGAACCTCCAGATCATGCCGGTGGGCGACGACCCCGCCGCGCTGGTGTCCCAGATGAAGGAGTGGGTGTCCTGATGACCGCTGAGCGTCCGATCCTCGAGGCGGAGCACGAGTCGTTCCGCCAGACCGTCCGGTCCTTCCTGGAGAAGGAGGTCGTCCCCTTCCACGACGAGTGGGAGAAGGACGGCGTCGTACCCCGCGACCTCTGGACCAAGGCAGGCGCGCAGGGCCTGCTCTGCTTCGACGTCGCCGAGGAGTACGGCGGCCCCGGGGTCGCCGACTTCCGCTACAACATGGTGATGGCCGAGGAGCTCACCCGCGCCGGCGTGAACGGTCCGGGCTTCCTGGTCCACACCGACATCATCGTCCCCTACATCTCCAGCCTCGGGACCGAGGAGCAGAAGCAGCGCTGGCTCCCCGGCTGCGTCAGCGGCGAGACGATCACGGCGATCGCGATGACCGAGCCGGGCGCCGGCAGCGACCTCCAGGGCATCCGGACCACCGCGGTCGACAAGGGCGACCACTACGTCCTGAACGGCTCCAAGACGTTCATCAGCAACGGGATCCTGTCCGACCTGGTGATCGTCGTCGCGCGCACCGACCCCGAGGCCGGCCACAAGGGGATCAGCCTGCTGGTCGTCGAGCGCGGCATGGCCGGCTTCGAGCGCGGCCGCAACCTGGAGAAGATGGGGCTCAAGGCGCAGGACACCGTCCGAGCTGTTCTTCGACAACGTGGTGGTGCCCAAGGAGAACCTCCTCGGCGAGGAGGGCTCGGGCTTCATCTCGCTGATGATGAACCTGCCGCAGGAGCGGCTGTCCATCGCGATGATCGCTGCCGCGGCCTGCGAGCACATCCTCGAGCTGTCGCTGTCCTATGCGAAGGAGCGCGAGGCATTCGGCAAGCCGATCGGCAAGTTCCAGCACAACCGGTTCCTGATCGCCGAGATGGCGACCGAGGCCCGGATCGCCCGCGTCTTCGTCGACGACTGCGTGCGGCTGCACAACGAGGGCAAGTGCGACGTGTCGCTGGCTGCGATGGCGAAGTGGTGGACGACCGAGCTGCAGACCAAGCTCGTCGACCGGGCCGTCCAGCTGCACGGCGGCTACGGCTACATGATGGAGTACCCGGTCGCCCGGGCCTACGTCGACAGCCGGATCCAGACGATCTACGGCGGCACGACCGAGATCCAGAAGGAGATCATCGGCCGCTCCCTCGGCATCTGACGCCCGGCTGATAACCAAGGGAGGCAGGCGAGCTGTCACTCCCCGGGGGTAGGTGTCCCCGGGAAGTGACAGATCGCCACGGGGAGTGGGGCGGTACGACGCACGACGGCGGAGCGTGTCACGGCGCCGGCCGCCCACCGCCTCGCGGGCTCGCCCTCAGGCCGTGATCGAGGTCTGCTCGTCGGCCTTCGCGGTCTTGATCTCGACCTTGCGCGGCTTCGCCTTCTCGGCCACGGGGATCCGCAGCCGCAGCACGCCGCTCTCGTAGCCGGCGTCGATCCTGTCCAGGTCGAGGTTGTCGCCGAGGACGAGCTGCCGGCTGAACAGGCCGGTCGGGCGCTCGGAGGCGAGCATCTCCCAGTCGCCGTTGCGTGGCGCGCGCTCGGCCTTGATGGTCAGCACGTTGCGCTCGACGTCGATGTCGACGGTCTCGGGCCGGACGCCGGGCAGGTCGAACTCGAGCACGAAGGTGTCTCCCTCGCGCCAGGCGTCCATCGGCATCACGGCGGGACGGGACGTGGTCCCGGCTGCCCCCATCAGCTGCTGGGCGAGCCGGTCGAAGTCGCGGAACGGGTCGGTGCGCATCAGCACGGTGTCCACCTCCAGACGGGACGTTGTGGTGTTGTCGGGCTTCCCGCATCTGTATCAGCGGGTATACATTTCTTATAGCACCACATGCACGGACGCTCAAGTCCCGATCCGAGGAGGTGGCAGATGGATCGCAGGCCCGACCCCACCCAGGGGATCTACGGCATCTCGGTCGCGGCCGGCCTGGTCGGCACCGGGGTGCAGAACCTCCGTGTCTACGAGCGCCGCGGCCTCGTCGAGCCGCAGCGCACCGAGGGCGGGACCCGGCTCTACAGCGACCAGGACATCGAGCGGCTGCGCCGGATCGCGATGCTGCTCGGGGAGGGCCTCAACCTGGTGGGCATCGCCATGGTGCTCGACCTCGAGGCCGACAACGCCCGACTGCGCGCCCGCGCACGACGTCATCCGTCTGGTGGGTGACCGGCCTCAAGACGTATGCCGTCCGGTGGGCGGCCACCCCGCCCCGCCGACCGGCCCAGTGGGTAGCCTGCGAGTCGACCCCCACCTCGGAGAACCGATGACCGACCCCGCCGGCACGCCCACCCCGCAGCAGGTGCGTCGTGCCCTGGCGCGGGTCGACCGCGGGGCCGCCCTCGACGTCGACGAGGCCACCGTCGCTGCTGGCCGCGCGGGGTGAGGACCTCGCGCGCCTCACCGCGGCCGCCGCCCGGGTTCGCGACGCCGGCCTGGCCGCGGCCGGCCGGCCGGGCGTCGTGACCTACTCCCCCAAGGTGTTCATCCCGCTGACGCGGCTCTGCCGCGACCGGTGCCACTACTGCACGTTCGTGACCGTCCCGGCCAAGCTCCGCGGCGCCTTACCTCTCGCCCGACGAGGTCCTCGAGATCGCCCGCGAGGGCGCGGCGCTCGGCTGCAAGGAGGCGCTGTTCACCCTGGGCGACCGCCCCGAGGACCGCTGGCCGCAGGCCCGGGAGTGGCTCGACGAGCAGGGCTACGACTCCACGCTCGACTACGTGCGGGCGATGGCGGTCCGGGTGCTGGAGGAGACCGGGCTGCTGCCGCACCTCAACCCCGGGGTGATGTCGTGGCCGGAGCTGAACCGGCTGAAGCCGGTCGCCCCGTCGATGGGGATGATGCTCGAGACCACCTCCACGCGGCTGTTCACCGAGAAGGGCGAGGCCCACTACGGCTCGCCCGACAAGGACCCGGCGGTGCGGCTGCGGGTGCTCGAGGACGCGGGCCGTCTCAACGTCCCGTTCACCACCGGCATCCTGGTCGGCATCGGCGAGACGCTCGCCGAGCGGGCCGACTCGATCTTCGCGATCCGGCGCATCGCCCGGCAGTACGGCAACGTGCAGGAGGTGATCGTGCAGAACTTCCGCGCCAAGCCGGACACCGCGATGCGCCACGCCGGACGACCTCGGACTCGAGGAGTACGTCGCCACGATCGCCGTGAGCCGGCTCGTGCTGGGGCCGAAGATGCGCATCCAGGCACCGCCGAACCTCGTCGACCTGACCGAGTGCACCGCACTGCTCGGCGCGGGCGTCGACGACTGGGGCGGTGTCTCCCCGCTGACCCCCGACCACGTGAACCCCGAGCGACCGTGGCCGTCGCTGGACCGGCTCCGCTCCGTCACCGAGGCGGCCGGCTTCGACCTTCGGGAGCGGCTGACCGCCCACCCGGAGTACGTCCGCGCCGGCGAGCCGTGGATCGACCCGCGGGTCTCCGCCCACGTGGCCGCGCTGGCCGACGAGGTCGGCCTCGCCCGGGACGGCGTACGCCCGACGGGCCTGCCCTGGCAGGAGCCCGACGGCGGTTTCGTGGCGAGCGGCCGGACGGACCTGCACGCGTCGATCGACACCGAGGGGCGTACGGCGGACCGGCGCGACGACTTCGACTCGGTCTACGGCGACTGGGACGAGCTGCGTGGCCAGGTCGACCTGACCGCGGGTGGGTTCGAGACGTCGCTGCGCTCCTCCTCAACCACCGGGGCGCTGCGCTCCTCCTCGACCACCGGGGCGACCGGCATCGATCCGGACGTCAAGGCGGCGCTGCGGTCGGCGGAGCGGGACCCGGCCGGACTGTCCGACGAGCAGGCGCTGGCTGTTGATGACCGCCGACGGCGCCGCGCTCGACGAGGTCTGCGCGATCGCGGACGGGCTGCGCCGTGACGTCGTCGGCGACGACGTCACCTACGTCGTCAACCGGAACATCAACTTCACCAACGTCTGCTACACCGGCTGCCGGTTCTGCGCGTTCGCGCAGCGTCGCACCGACGCCGACGCCTACTCGCTCTCCCTGGACCAGGTCGCCGACCGGGCCGAGGAGGCCTGGGCCCTGGGCGCGACCGAGGTGTGCATGCAGGGCGGCATCGACCCCGAGCTGCCCGGCACCGCCTACTTCGACCTGGCCGCCGCCGTGAAGGCCCGGGTGCCGGGCATGCACGTGCACGCGTTCTCCCCGATGGAGGTCGTCAACGGCGCCTCCCGGACCGGGCTGTCGATCCATGACTGGCTCGCCCGGGCGAAGGACGCCGGCCTGGACACCATCCCGGGCACCGCCGCGGAGATCCTCGACGACGACGTCCGCTGGATCCTCACCAAGGGCAAGCTCCCCACCAGCGCCTGGATCGAGGTGGTCAGCACCGCGCACCGGCTCGGGATCCGCTCGTCCTCGACGATGATGTACGGCCACGTCGACAACCCCCGGCACTGGGTCCAGCACCTGCGCGTGCTGACCCGGATCCAGGACGAGACAGGCTGGTTTTACCGAGTTCGTGCCGCTGCCGTTCGTGCACACCAGCGCGCCGATCTACCTCGCCGGGGTCGCCCGCCCCGGCCCCACCCACCGGGACAACCTGGCCGTGCACGCGATGGCCCGGATCATGCTGCACGGCCGGATCGACAACATCCAGACGTCCTGGGTCAAGCTCGGCGTCGACGGCACCCGCGCCATGCTCCGAGCCGGCGCAAACGACCTCGGCGGCACGCTGATGGAGGAGACCATCTCCCGGATGGCCGGCTCCGAGCACGGCTCCGCGAAGACCGTCGAGGAGCTCGTCGAGATCGGCGCCGGCATCGACCGGCCGGTGCGGCAGCGGACCACGACGTACGACGCGCTCCCCGTCGGCTGACGCTCCCGCCCCGCTTGCTGGCCCTACGCTGAGCCCATGGCGGTCAACCGGAGTCGTGCGGCGAGGTACGCCCGCAGGCGCAAGCGCCGGATGGACGCCGTCGAGCACGACCTGAGCGACGCCCAGTGGACCGCGCTCAAGGAAGCATGGGGCGGCTGCGCGTACTGCGGCGCGGCCGACCGGCCGCTGCAACGTGACTGCGTGCTGGCGATCTCCCGCGGCGGCCGCTACACGCTGGACAACATCGCGCCGGCCTGCGGCCCCTGCAACGCGAGCAAGTGCAACGACGAGGTCACCGGCTGGCTGCGCCGCAAGCGGTACGACGAGCGCGCGTTCCTGGTGCGCCACCACGAGATCCGACTGGCGCTCGCCCAGCAGTTCCCCGCCGCGCCGGACACGACCGCGGTCTGACTCGAGCGCGCGACCAGTCGCGACGAAAACCGGTTGTGGTGCGGGCAACCGGGCAGTTGGCTGGAGTCCTCCTCCACCAGACAGGACCCTCTTGACCCTCACCTCGCACACACCCTCCGGGATCGCCTTCGACCGCGCCGGACCGCAGGGCGACCTCCCCGTCGTCCTCCTCCACGCCGGCATCGCCGACCGCCGGATGTGGGAGCCACAGTGGCCGGCGCTCACGGCCGAGCGGGACGTGGTCCGGCCGGACCTCCGCGGGTTCGGCGACTCCACCGGACGGCCGGACGGCGCGCTCTCCCCGGTCGACGACGTGCTCGACACCCTGGCCGCCCTCGACATCGCGCGCTGCCACCTGGTGGCTGCGTCGTTCGGCGCGGGCGTCGCCGTCGAGGTGGCGCTGACCCGCCCGGACCTCGTGGAGTCCCTGCTGCTCAGTGCACCCGGCGGTGCGCTCATCGCCGAGAAGACGCCGGACCTGCGGACCTTCTCCGACGCGGAGCGGTCCGCGCTGGAGGCCGGCGACCTGGACGCCGCCGTCGAGGCGAACCTGGTCTGGTGGGTCGACGGCCCGCACCGAGACGCGGGCGTCGTGGACACCGAGGTCCGCGAGCTGGTCCGCCGGATGCAGCGGCGGGCGTTCGAGCTGACCGAGGACTGGGACGACGTCGAGGAGCAGGAGCTCGACCCCCCGGCGCTCGACCGGCTGGCGGAGGTCGCCGCTCCCACGCTGGTGCTGACGGGTGCGCTCGACCTCGACGCGATCGCGGACGCAGCCCGCCGGGTGACCGAGGGCATCGCAGGAGCCCGCCGCGTGGACTGGCCGGACGTCGCGCATCTCCCGTCGATGGAGCGCCCCGACGACTTCCTGGCGCTCCTGCGAGGCTGGCTGGCGTCCGCACAGCAGGGCGCGCGCTGATGACGAGCAGCGAGGTGTGGGACGAGGAGACGGCCGAGCGCTACGACGCCACCTCGGCTGAGAAGTTCGCGCCCGAGGTGCTCGGCCCCACGGTTGACTTCCTGGCCCGCCTGGCCGGGTCGGGGCCGGCGCTCGAGCTCGCGATCGGCACCGGACGGGTCGGCATCCCGCTGACGAGCCGCGGGGTTCCCGTGACCGGGATCGAGCTGTCGGCGCCCATGGTGGCGCAGCTGCGCCGCAAGGTCGACGAGGCATCCCTGCCGGTGGTCGTCGGGGACATGGCCACGACGACGGTGCCGGGTGAGTTCTCGCTGGTGTACCTGGTGTGGAACACCATCTCCAACCTGCGGACCCAGGAGGAGCAGGTGGAGTGCTTCCGCAACGCCGCCCGCCACCTCGGCTCCGGCGGACGGTTCGTCATCGAGCTCTGGGTGCCCCCGGTACGCCGTCTGCCTCCCGGCCAGCATGCCGTCCCGATGAGTGTCGAGGAAGGACACCTCGTCTTCGACACCTACGACCTGACCACGCAGCAGTGCACGTCCCACCACTACTGGCGCGAGGCCGACGGCTCGACGCGTCACGGCTCGGGCAGCTTCCGCTACATCTGGCCGGCCGAGTGCGACCTGATGGCGCAGCTGGCCGGGATGGAGCTGGAGGAGCGGGTCGCTGACTGGGACGGCAGCCCGTTCACCTCCGACAGCGAGAGCCACGTCTCCGTCTGGCGCAAGCGATAGGCAGCCCGGCCAGCCGCAGAGGTGCAGGACGCGGCATCTCGGGGGGCCTGGTCTAGAGCGATAGCCGCACTCTGGGGGTGTCGCCGCGTGTTCCATGGCACATGTCGGGCCGCGTCTGGCGGGGATTCGCCAGGGTCCCCCACCGTTTGGCACGGCCTGGGCGTCTTTCGAGTCCCCTAGCCTCGTCTGGTGGTCCCGCATGAGGACCGCCCACCGTCACACACGCCGAGTCCTGCCCGCTGACGGTGGCCCAGAGAGAAGTGATCCGGGCAGGAGCGGGGAACCCACGCAGTGCGGCGCTCGAACGCAGCGCCTCGGGGTGAAGCCGGTTCCGACCGGCCGGGCATGACCTTTCCGCCCGAACCCGACAGCTAACTTCGCAGGCGGTGGAGAGGTGGACACCCCATGCGCAGACGCATGTCTCTTGCCCTGTCCCTGCTCGTCCTCGTCGGACTGGCACCCGCGGTCACGACCAGTCCCGCAGAAGCAGCCTCCGGGCGGACCTGGGACCGGCTCGCCCGCTGCGAGTCGGGCGGCCGCTGGCACATCAACACCGGCAACGGCTACTACGGCGGGCTGCAGTTCAGCGCCTCGACGTGGCGCGGCTACGGCGGCCGGAAGTTCGCCCAGCAGGCACACCGAGCGACCCGGGCGGAGCAGATCCGCGTCGCCGAGCGGGTGAAGCGCGGCCAGGGTTGGGGCGCCTGGCCGGCGTGCACCCAGAAGCTCGGGCTGCGCTGACCGACTCCAGGAACCAGCCCGGTCAGAGCGGGTTGTCGTGCAGGATCCGCTGGTAGAGCTTGTGGTCCTGCCAGGCCCCGGCGATGAAGAGGAACTTCGGCGCGACGCCGTACTGCTCGAACCCGGCCCGCAGCAGCACCTTCTGCGACGCCACGTTGCCGAGCATGGTGCCGGCCTCGACCCGGTGCAGACCGAGGGCAAGGGCCTCGGCGCAGGCGTGCTCGACCAGCGCCGAGGCCAGGCCGCGGCGCAGGTGCGCGTGGTCGACCCAGTAGCCGACGCTCGCGCTCGAGAGCACGCCGCGGACGATGTTGTTCAGGCTGACCCGGCCGACGATGCTGCCGTCGTACTCCACCGCCCACGTCGCGTGCAGCCCGCCCTGCACCAGGCTGAGCTGGCTGGCGAGGACGTCACGCTGTCCGTCGACGGTGAAGAACTCGTCGGGACGGACCGGGTCCCAGGGGGCGAGGTGCTCGCGGTTGCGGGAGTACGCCGCCGCCATCGCCTCGGCGTCCTCGGCCACCACGGGCCGGATCGTGTAGCCGTCGGCGATCATTCGAAGTCGAAGATCGAGTGGGCGTCGTAGAAGTGCAGGACGTAGCGGCACCGCGTGCAGATCAGCAACGTCATCCGGTGCGTCGTGAACCCCCAGCGCGACTCCTGCCGGGACTCCTCCTGCTGGAAGTCGGTCCCCTGGCAGAGCGGGCAGGTCAGCTGCGGGGCACCCCCGGCCTCGGTCATCGGCTCACTCCTAGGTCGTCGACGGCATCGTGTCGCGGCTGACCTTAGCGGTACGCCGTCACGCGGGTGGGTGCTCCACGACGATCACGTGCAGCGTCCTCGGGCCGTGCACGCCCTCGACCCGGTTGAGCTCGATGTCGCTGGTCGCCGAGGGTCCGCTGATCCACGTCTGGGGGCGCAGCGGGTCGAGCCGCTGCATCGCCTCGGGGACGCCCGCCACGACCTGGTCGGCCCGGACGACGCACACGTGCAGGTCGGGCACGAGGCTGATCGCGCGGCGCCCCTCTGCCGGGCCGTGCGTCAGCACGATCGTGCCGGTCTCGGCGATGCCGACGGTGGCGCCGGTGACGACCGCGTCGAACCCGTCGAGCTGCGCGGCCGTGAGGCCCTCGTCGACCGAGCCGGCGACCTCGAACGGCAGGTCGGACGGCAGCACCACGCGTGCGTGCGGGGGTAGCGCGGACATCAGCGCACCGGGCAGCTCCACGGCGGCGCAGCGGGTCACGGTCGCGCGGTAGTCCTCGACCCGCTCGACGAACAGGTCGACGACGCCGGGCCGGGCCGGCCGGGACCGGTAGCTTCGCGGGACGCGCACCTCGCTCCGGTCGGCGTCCGCGAGTGCCGCGGTGACCCGGCGGAGGATCTCCTCGCGGGCACTCACGACCGACCTCCGTCGGTGCGCTTCCACCAGGCACGGAAGGACTCGGCCGGTGGCGCGGGCAGGTCGCGTGCGTCGGTCCATGCCGCGCCCGGACCGGGCAGCCGCGACAGCATCCGGCGTCCTCCCGGGGAGGCGCGGCGGGAGGCGACGCGGCCGAACAGCCCCGAGCCGCGCTCCGCGAAGGACAGTCGGGAGGCGGACGCGAACATCCAGGACACCGCGCGCATGGCGAGCGGCTCGGGCTTGCGCGAGGGGCGGTGCGCGTCGACGACCTGCGCCCGCAGGTCGACCAGCACCGAGGGGATGTCGATGCGGACGGGGCAGGCGTCGAAGCACGCGCCGCACAGCGTGGACGCGTAGGGCAGCGAGTCGGTCTGCTCGTCCACGCCGACCCCCTTGAGCAGCGGGTTGAGGATGGCGCCGATCGGGCCGGGGTACACCGACCCGTAGGCGTGCCCGCCGGTCCGCTCGTAGACCGGGCACACGTTCAGGCAGGCCGAGCACCGGATGCAGCGCAGCGCCTGCCGGCCGACCTCGTCGGCGAGGGCCCGGGTCCGGCCGTTGTCGAGCAGCACGACGTGCACCTCCTGCGGCCCGTCGCCGGGGGTGACGCCGGACCACGTCGAGGTGTAGGGGTTCATCCGCTCGCCGGTCGAGGACCGCGGCAGCACCTGCAGGAAGACGTCGAGGTCGGCCCAGGTCGGCACCACCTTCTCGATCCCCACGACCGAGACCAGCACCTCGGGCAGGGTCAGGCACATCCGCCCGTTGCCCTCGGACTCGACGACGACGAGCGTGCCGGTGTCGGCGACCGCGAAGTTCGCCCCGGAGACGGCGACCTTCGCGCGCAGGAACTTCTCGCGCAGGTGCAGCCGGGCCGCCTCGGCCAGCCGGGCCGGGTCGTCGGTCAGGTCGTCGGGTGCGGGCCGGCCGACCGCGGCCATCTGCTCGGCGAAGATCGTCCGGATCTCCGAGCGGTTGCGGTGGATCGCCGGCACCAGGATGTGCGAGGGCAGGTCGTCACCGAGCTGCACGATCAGCTCGGCGAGGTCGGTCTCCCAGGCCGAGATCCCCTGCTCTGCAAGGGATTCGTTGAGCCCGATCTCCTGGGTGGCCATCGACTTGACCTTCACCACCTCGTCGACGCCGTGCTCCTTGGCGACGGCGGCCACGACCGCGCACGCCTCCTCGGCGTCCCGGGCCCAGTGCACCTTCGCGCCGCGGGCGACCAGGGCGGCCTCGAGCTCGACGAGGTGCTCGTCGAGGTGCAGCAGGGTGTTGTCCTTGATCGCCGCAGCGGCGAGACGGAGCTCCTCCCACTCCTCGACCTCGGCCACGACGGCGGCGCGCTTGGCTCGGATGGTGCCCGTCGCGTGGGCCAGGTTCGTGCGCAGCTGCGAGTCGGCCAGCGCCGTACGCGCGGCCGAGGGGAACGCCGGCATCCCGACGAACGTGCCGGTCACAGGACGGCCGCTTCCGTCGAGGCCAGCACTTCGGCGAGGTGCATGACCCGTACGCCGGCCCGCTGCCGGGACAGCATCCCGCCGATGTGCATCAGGCACGAGGAGTCGCCGGCGACGAGCACCTCGGCGCCGGAGTCGACGACGTCGCGCGCCTTGTCGGCGCCCATTGCCACCGACGTGTCCGCGTTCTTCACGGCGAAGGTGCCCCCGAAGCCGCAGCACGACTCGGCGGACGGCAGCTCGACCAGCCGGATCCCCTCGACGGCGCGCAGCAGCGACAGCGGCCGGTCCCCCACGCCCAGCATCCGCAGGGAGTGACAGGTCGGGTGGTAGGTCACGGTGTGCGGGAACGACGCGCCGACGTCGGTCAGCCCGAGCACGTCGACGATGAACTCGGTCAGCTCGAGAACCCGGGGCGAGACGTCCGCGACCGCAGCGGCGAGCCCGGCATCACCGGACCGCCGGGCGACGATCCCGTGCTGGTGCCGTGCCGAACCGGCACACGAGCCCGACGGCGTGACGACGTAGTCGTAGCCCTCGAAGGCCGACACGAAGTTGCGGACCACCGGGACCGCCTCGTCGAGGTAGCCGGTGTTCACCATCGGCTGCGCGCAGCACGTCTGCGCCGCGGGGAACTCCACGTCGACGCCGAGCCGGCGCAGCAGCGTCACCACCGCCTGTCCCGCAGCGGGAAACATCGCGTCGTTGATGCACGTCACCATCAGCGCCACCCGCATGCCGCTCACCCTTGCACAGCCGCGCGTGCCAACCGAGCCTCGGCGGCGTCCCAGTCGGCCCCGACGGAGCCGGGCTCGTAGCGCACGATCTCCTGGGTGGAGCGGACGAGGGCACGCATCGCGTCCAGGTCGGGAAGGTCCGCGCCGAGCGCCCGCGCCTGCACCAGGACGTTGCCCAGCGCGGCCGCCTCGACCGGACCTGCGAGGACCGGCAGGCCGCACGCCGAGGCGGTGAGCCGGCAGAGCAGGTCGTTGCGCGACCCGCCGCCCACGACGTGCACGACGTCGACGGCGGTGCCGGACAGCTCGGCCGCCTGCCGGACGACACGGCGATAGGCCAGCGCCAGGCTGTCGAGGATGCACCGCACGACGGCCGCCTGGGTCCTCGGGACCGGCTGGCCCGAGTCCTCGCAGGCGGCGACGATCCGCGCCTCCATGTCACCCGGCGGCAGGAACTCGGGAGCCTCGACGTCGACGACCGATGCCAGTGCGGGCAGGTCGGCCGCCTGCCGCAGCAGGTCCGGAAGGTCGGCCGGCCGGCCGGCGGCGTCCCAGCTGCGCATCGCCTCGGAGAGCACCCAGAGGCCGGACACGTTGCGCAGGAACCGGATCGTCCGGTCCACGCCGCCCTCGTTGGTGAAGTCCGCCTGCCGGGCGGCCTCGCTGAGGACCGGCTCGTCGAGCTCCACCCCGACGAGCGACCAGGTCCCGGAGGAGACGTACGCCGCCCGCGTGCGGTCCGCGAAGGGCACGGCCACGACGGCCGACGCGGTGTCGTGCGAGCCGACCGCGATGACCGGGGTGCCGGCGGTCAGGCCCACCGCGGCGGCGACGTCCGGCAGCAGCGTGCCGAGGGTCGACCCGGGGTCCCGGAGCGGGGGCAGGATCCGGATCGGGACACCCGTCCGCGCGGCGAGCTCCTGGGCCCACTCACGCCCGCGCACGTCGTACAGCTGCGTGGTGGAGGCGTTCGTCCGCTCGGCCCCGACCGCACCGGTCAGCCAGTACGCCAGCAGGTCCGGGATCAGCAGCATGGTCTCCGCCCGGTCGAGCAGGTCCGGTGCCGAGACGAGCTGGTAGAGGGTGTTGAACGGGAGCTGCTGGAGACCCGTCGTCGCGTAGAGGTCGCTCTCCGGCACCAGCTTCGTGACCTGCTCCTTGACCCCGTTGGTGCGCGGGTCGCGGTGGCTGACCGGGTTGCCGACGAGCGCGCCGCCCGCGTCGAGCAGGCCGTAGTCGACCGCCCACGAGTCGATCCCGATCGCGTCGACCGGCCCGCCGGCAGCGGCCAGCCGGAGGCCGGTGAGCACCTCTCGGTGGATGCCGAGGATGTCCCAGTAGAGCGTCCCCTCGGCACGCACCGGGCCGTTGGCGAACCGGTGCACCTCCTCGAGCTCCAGCCGTCCCGGCGCGACCTCGCCGACCATGACCCGGCCACTCGTGGCACCGAGGTCGACGGCGACGACGCGGAAGGACCCGGCCATGTCAGCGGAGGAAGCCCGCGGCGACGCCGGCGTCGACGGGGATGTGCAGGCCGGTGGTGTGGGTCAGGTCGCCGCCGGTCAGGGCGAAGACCGCCGCCGCCACGTGCTCGGGCAGCACCTCGCGCTTGAGGATCGTGCGCTGCGCGTAGAACGCACCGAGGTCCTTCTCGTCGACGCCGTACACCGCGGCACGCTGCGCGCCCCAGCCCTTCGCGAAGATCCCGGAGCCGCGGACCACGCCGTCGGGGTTGACCCCGTTGACCCGGATGCCGTGCTCGCCGAGCTCGGCCGCGAGCAGCCTGACCTGGTGGGCCTGGTCGGCCTTCGCGGCTCCGTAGGCCACGTTGTTCGGTCCGGCGAAGACGGAGTTCTTCGAGGAGATGTAGACGATGTCGCCACCCATCCCCTGCGCCACCATCGCGGCGGCCGCGGCACGGGAGACCAGGAAGGAGCCCTTCGCCATCACGTCGTGCTGGACGTCCCAGTCCTGCTCCGTGGTCTCCAGCAGCGGCTTGGAGATGGAGAGGCCGGCGTTGTTGACGACCAGGTCGACACCGCCGAAGGCGAGCGCGGCCGCGTCGACGGCTGCCTGCACCGCTGACGCGTCGGTGACGTCGGCGACGACGGAGATCGCGCGGTCGGTGTTGCCGATCCCCTCCGCCACCTCGCGGGCACCGTCGGCGTTCAGGTCGGCGACGACCACGCAGGCACCCTCCTCGCCGAGTCGCTCCGCGATGGCCTTGCCGATCCCGGAGCCGGCGCCGGTGACGAGGGCGACCCGGCCGGCGAGCGGCTTGGGCTTGGGCATCCGCTGGAGCTTGGCCTCCTCGAGCGACCAGTACTCGATGCGGAACTTCTCGCTCTCGTCGATCGGGGCGTACGACGACACCGCCTCCGCACCCCGCATGACGTTGATCGCGTTGACGTAGAACTCGCCGGCGACCCGGGCCGTCTGCTTGTCCTTGCCGAAGCTGAACATCCCGACGCCGGGCACCAGGACGATCGCGGGGTCGGCGCCGCGCATGGCGGGGCTGTCCGGGGTGGCGTGCCGGTCGTAGTAGGCGGCGTACTCCTCCCGGTAGGCCACGTGCAGCTCCCTCAGCCGGAGCACGACGTCCTCCAGCGGCGCGCCGGACGGGAGGTCGACCACGAGCGGCCGGACCTTCGTGCGCAGGAAGTGGTCCGGGCAGGACGTGCCGAGCTGCGACAGCGGCTGCAGCTTCTCCCGGGACAGGAACTCCAGCACGACGTCGCTGTCGGTGTAGTGACCGAGCTGCGGGGCGTCGGTCGAGGCGAGCCCGCGGATGACCGGGGCGAGCGCGGCGGCGCGTGCGTGCCGCTCCTCGGTGGGCAGCGGCTCGAAGCCGGGGACGACGGCGCCGAACGGCTCGGCCTTCCCGCGCGACGCCAGGAAGGTCTCGGCGGTGCGGATGATGTCGAGCGAGTTCCGCTCGCACTCCTCGGACGTCTCGCCCCACGCGGTGATGCCGTGGCCGCCGAGGATCACGCCGATGGCCTGCGGGTTGCTGCGCTTCACCTCGGCGATGTCGAGGCCGAGCTGGAAGCCGGGCCGACGCCACTCCACCCAGGCCACCCGGTCGCCGAAGCACTCCTTGGTGAGCGCCTCACCGTCCGCCGCGGTGGCGAGCGCGATGCCGGAGTCCGGGTGCAGGTGGTCGATGTGCGGCGCGTCGACCAGGCCGTGCATGGCGGTGTCGATCGACGGCGCGGCGCCGCCCTTGCCGTGCAGGCAGTAGTCGAACGCGGCCACCATCTCGTCCTCGCGGTCGACCCCGGGGTAGACCCCGACGAGGGCCTTCAGCCGGTCGAGCCGGAGCGCGGCGAGGCCGGACTCGGTGAGGGTGCCGAGGTCTCCCCCGGACCCCTTCACCCAGAGCAGCTCGGTCGGCTCGGAGGTGACCGGGTCGGTGACACTGCCCTTGGCGGAGGTGTTGCCGCCGGCGTAGTTGGTGTTGCGCGGGTCCGCACCGAGGCGGTTGGACCGCTCGATCAGCTGTGCGGGGATCGGTTGTGTGTCGCTCACGGTCAGTTCCATCCTGCCTGCGAGCCGCCGACGCGGGCGGCCTCGATGTCGTCCTGGTATCCACTGCTCTGGTAGGCCTGCATGGGGTCGGCGGGGAGGCCCCGCTCCTCGCGCCAGGCGGCCAGGTCGCGTCGTACGTCGGTGTAGAACGCGTCCATGAAGATCTCGTTGGCCATGAGCACGTCGCCCGCGGTGCGGGCCTCGGCCAGCGCCTCGGTGTCGAGCATCAGCGCGCGGGCGGTCATCTCCTGCACGTTGAGCACCGAGCGGATCTGCCCCGGGATCTTGTCCTCGATGTTGTGGCACTGGTCGAGCATCAGCGCCACGTCGCTGCCCGGGCCGAAGCCCCCGCCGCGGATCACCTCGACCATGATCCGGAACAGCTGGAACGGGTCGGCCGCGCCGACGATGAGGTCGTCGTCGGCGTAGAAGCGGCTGTTGAAGTCGAACGAGCCGAGCTTCCCGAGGCGGAGCAGCTGGGCGACGATGAACTCGATGTTGGTGCCCGGCGCGTGGTGGCCGGTGTCCAGGCAGACCATCGCCTTGTCGCCCAGGGCGGTGACGTGGGCGTACGACGTGCCCCAGTCCGGGACGTCGGTGTGGTAGAACGCCGGCTCGAAGAACTTGTACTCCAGCACCAGGCGCTGGTCGTCCGACAGCTGCGCGTAGATCGCCGCCAGGCCCTCGGCCAGCCAGTCCTGGCGGGCACGGATGTCGCCCTGGCCGGGGTAGTTGGTGCCGTCGGCCAGCCAGATCTTGAGGTCGCGTGACCCGGTCTGGTTCATCACCTCGATGCACTCGAGGTTGTGGTCGACCGCCTTCTGCCGCACCTTCGGGTCGGCGTGCGTGAGGCTGCCGAGCTTGAAGTCGTCGTCCTGGAAGGTGTTGGAGTTGATCGTGCCCAGGCGCACGCCGAGGTCGGCGGCGTAGGACTTCAGGGCGCCGAAGTCGTCGACGAGGTCCCACGGGATGTGTAGTGCGACCGACGGAGCCAGCCCTGTGTAGCGGTTCACGGTGGCGGCGTCGGCGATCTTCTCCTCGACCGTCCGCGGGGTGCCGGGCGAGCCGAACACCTTGAAGCGCGTGCCGGAGTTGCCGTAGGCCCAGGAGGGCACCTCGATGGCCAATCCCTCCAGCCGGCCGGCGATGGCGTTGAAGCTCGTCATGTCAGATCTCTCGTCTCGTCATGTCAGATCTCTTGTCCGGTCGAGCTGGTCCTCCAGGTGGAAGACCTCCTCCAGCTGCACGAAGCCGGTGTCCGGCCCGGCTCCCTGGAGGTCCACGAAGAACTCGGCCATCTCGGCCTGCCAGCGTGCGTTCACCTCGGTCGCCGCCATCGCGGCCTGTGCGTGTGCCAGCGACGGCGTCTCGACGTAGCCGATGAGCAGCCCGTCGTCCCGGACGAACAGCGAGTAGTTGTGCCAGCCCGAGTCCGCGAGCGCCCGGAGCATCTCCGGCCAGACCGCGCGGTGGCGTTGCTTGTACTCCTCGAGGCGCTCCGGCCTCACCTGGAGCTGGAAGCAGACACGCTGCATCGGACTCTCCCGCTGGTGGTGTGGAAGGTGGGTGGGTCGGTCGGCGGCCGGGAAGGTGCTCGGCCGCCGACCGAGGGGCTGACGACCTAGAAGTCGTAGTCGTCGATGTTGTCCGCGTTGAAGACCGTCGGGTCACCGAGCAGGACGGTCTTGTCGGCGTCGACCTCGAAGGTGCCGAGCTTGCCGGCTTCGAAGGAGTCGCCTTCCTCACCCGTGATGTCACCGTCGACGAGCGCCTTGGCGGTGTACGCCGCCAGGTAGCCGAGTGCCTCGACGTCCCAGAGCGCGAACGCGTCGATGGTGCCGTCCTTGACGTACTCGCGAAGCTCGTTCGGGAAGCCCAAGCCGGTCAGCTTGACCTTGCCCTTGAACGGCGAGTCCGAGAGATAGCGTGCAGCCGCCGCGATGCCGACCGTGGTCGGGGAGATGATTCCCTTGAGGTTCGGGTGGGACTGCAGCAGCGCTGCTGTCTGGTCGAAGGACGTCTGGTCGTCGTCGTTGCCGTAGACCGTGTCGACCAGCTCGATGTCGGGGTGGTTCGCCGCGAGCTCCTCCTCCATCATCTTGATCCACGCGTTCTGGTTCGTGGCGTTGGCGGTGGCCGACAGGATCGCGATCTCACCCTTGTCGCCGATCTGCTCGGCGATCATGTCCACCTGGGTCTTGGCGATGCCGTCGCTCGTGGCCTGGCTGATGTAGACGTCGCGGCACTCGGGATCGGTGTCGGAGTCGAACGTCACGATCTTGGTGCCCGCGTCGCGAGCCTGATCGAGGGCGTCGCAGATCGCGGTGGGGTCGTTGGCCGACACCACGAGTGCGTTGACGCCCTGCTGTGCGGCGGTGTTGATGTACTGAACCTGTCCGTCCGGGGTGGCCTCCTGGGGCCCGACCTGGTCGAACGTCCCGCTGAAGTCCTTCACAGCGTCCTCGCCTCCGCGTGCGGTGACGTCGAAGTAGGGGTTGCCCAGGTTCTTCGGGAGGAACGTGACCGTGGTCTTGCCGTCGCCGTCGGAGCTCGCTCCGTCGTCGCCGCCACAGGCACTGAGCATCATGGCGCCGCTGAGGGTCAGCGCTGCGAGCGCGGTCGCTCGCTTCGAGTGGAACTTCATGTTCTACCTTCCTTGTGTTCCCACGCCGACCGGCGTGCTCTGGGGGCTGGTGCCCCGTGTTCTCCGCCTGGTGGCCTGCTGTGAGACCCAGTCCAGGACGCTTGTGGACACGACCGAGGCCACGAGAAGCAGGCCGATGATGATGATCGTGACGTTGACCGTCACGCCCTCGAGGCGCAGTGCGCTGGAGATGACGCCGATCAGGAGTACGCCGGCGATGACGCCGTGGAGCCGTCCGCGGCCACCGAAGATCGAGACCCCGCCCAGCAGGACCGCGGCGATGACCTGGAGCTCGAGGCCGGTGGCGTTGTCGCCTCGCGAGCTGCCGAAGCGCAGGGTGTAGTAGACGCCGGCGAGTGCCGAGATCACACCGGTGAGCAGGAAGAGCAGGAACTTGGTGCGCTCGACGTTCACACCGGTGAAGTGCGCAGCCTCGCTGTTGAGCCCGATGTCGTAGACACCCCGACCGAAGCTGGAGAAGTGCAGGAGAAGCGTGAAGAACGCTGCGAGCACGACGAACACCACCATCACCAGGGGTATGCCGGTCTCCCCGATCTCGGCGGTGGCGAGGTCGGTCCACTTCTCGGGGAAGTCCGTGACTGCCTTGGTGCCGAGCAGGCCGACTGCGATGCCCCGGAAGAGCGCGAGGGTGCCGATGGTCACCGCGAGCGAGGGGAGCCCGACGTAGGCGACGAGGAACCCGTTGAGGGCGCCGCAGAGCAAGCCGGCTGACAGGGCTGCGATTCCCGCGGCGGGCACCGACCATCCGGCGTCGGTGAGCACGCCGACGAGGACGCTGCTCAGACCCACGACGCTGGCGACCGAGAGGTCGATCTCGCCGGTGACGATGACCAATGTCATCGGCAGCGCGATCAGCAGGATCGGCGCGGTGTCCAGCAGGAGGAACGTCAGGGTCAGCGGCCCGTCGAAGTTCGCGACGTTGACCATCGAGTAGAGGACGACGGCCACCAGGAGGGCGACGACCGCGGTCTCGCGGGTCCCGAGAAGACGGCGCCAGAGGGGCTGTGCGTAATCCGAGTAGGTGCGGCTCATGCCTCGTCCCTCGCTTCCACGAGCTTGCGTGCCTGGCGGGCGGACAGGACGCGGTCGAGCACGATCGCGCTCAGGATCAGGACGCCGACCACGGCGCGCTGCCAGAAGTCCGGGATGCCGAGGATGGGTAGTGCCCGGTTGATGGTGACCAGGAGAACCGCGCCGATCGCGGCGCCCCAGACGGTGCCGCTGCCGCCGAAGATGGCGACGCCGCCGATGACGACAGCGGCGACGGCCTGGAGCTCGATGCCGGTGCCGGCCCCGGAGCTGACCGTGCCGTACCGAGCCGCGAAGAGGACGCCGGCGAGTCCGGCGAGCGCTCCACTCAGGGCGAAGGCGAACAGCAGCCGACGGCGCACCCTGAGCCCGTAGAGCACCGCCGCGTCCGGGTCGGAGCCGATGGCGTAGAGCTCCCGGCCACCGCGGTGCGAGTAGAGGTAGTAGCCGACCACGGAGAGGACGGCGATGGCCACGAGGAAGAGAACAGGGAACCCCAAGACGGACTTCGTGCCCAGGGAGAGGAAGTCGCGGGGCATGTCGCCGGCGTTGATCCGGTCGCTGCCTGCCCAGGTGAGCACGATGCCGCGGTAGATGTAGAGCGTTCCGAGCGTGATCACCAGCGCCGGCACCCGGGCGAACGCAACGATCACGCCGTTGACCAGCCCGAGCAACGTTCCGACCACCACGCCGGCGGCGACCACCGCGATGATCGGGATCCCGGGCTGGTCGATGAACAGCCGTCCGGTCAGGTAGGCGGTGAGTCCCAGCACCGAGCCCACGGACAGGTCGACGTTCCGGGTGATGATGACGACGGCCTGACCGATGGCAAGCAGCAGCAGGATCGACGGTGTCAGCAGCAGGTCGCGCCAGCTGTTGGAGCTGAACAGGAACCCGGGTGTCTTGACGGTCGCCGCGGCGACCACGAGGAGCAGGACCAGGAGGATCGAGAACTCGCGCGACCGCACGACAGTGTTGAACACGCGCTGGGCGGGCGACTGCCTGCTCGGCTCGACCAGCAGGGAATGATGCTGCTCCTGCACCGGCTCGGGGCGGGTGGACGTCTCGCTCATCGTGCGGCCTCCAGGGTCTGCGTGGCGGCCCGCATGACGTTCTCGGGTGTCGCCCCTTCACGGGGGATGTCCGCGGTGAGCCGTCCCTCACAGACGACGAGCACGCGGTCGGCCATCCCGAGGACTTCGGGCAGCTCCGAGGAGATCATCAGGATCGCAAGTCCCTCCCCGGCGAGCTGGGAGAGCAGCCGGTGTACCTCGGCCTTGGTGCCGACGTCGATGCCGCGGGTGGGCTCGTCGATGATCAGCAGCTTGGGGTTGGTCGCGAGCCACTTGGCGATGACGACCTTCTGCTGGTTGCCACCGCTCATCGTGACTGCGCTGGCATCGAGGGCGTTGGTCTTGACCTCCAGCCTCCCGGCCCAGGGACCGGCCGCCTTGTTCTCGGCGCGTTGGGTCAGCACGCCGGCCTTGGTGAGCCCACCCCGGATGACGCCGGCGACGTTGCGCGCGACGGACGCCTCGGTGACCAGGCCCTGCTTGCGCCGGTCCTCCGGAATGAACGCCATGCCCGCCCGGATCGCGGCACGCGGCTGGTGCGGACGGACGGGCTTGCCGGCCAGCCGAACCGAGCCGCTGTCGTAGCGGTCGACCCCGAAGACCGCGCGCGCGATCTCGCTGCGGCCCGCGCCGACAAGGCCGGCGAGCCCGACGATCTCCCCGGCGCGGACCTCGAAGCTGACGTCGTGGAAGATGCCGGCACGGCTGAGGCCGTGGACCTCGAGCACCGGGGCGCCGACGGCAGCAGCGGTCTTCGGAAAGAGGTCGCCGACCTCGCGGCCGACCATGAGCGCGACCATCTCGTCGATGTCGGTCTCGGCGACGGGCTTGGTGGCGATGTACGCGCCGTCGCGCATCACCGTGACGGTGTCGCAGAGTGCGAAGACCTCGTCGAAGCGGTGCGAGATGAAGATCAGGGCGCGGCCCTCGTCGCGGAGGCTCCGGGCGACCGCGAACAGTCGCTCGACCTCGACGCCGCTGAGGGCCGCGGTCGGCTCGTCCATGATGAGCAGCCGCGCGTCGAGCGAGATGGCCTTGGCGATCTCGATGATCTGCTGGTCGGCGATGGAGAGCCCCAGCGCGGGGCGGCGGGGGTCGATGTGGACCCCGAGCCTGGAGAACAGCAGCTCCGCCTCGGTATACATCCGGGACCGGTCCAGGCGGTGACCGGAGGTGAGCAGCTGACGGCCCATGAAGATGTTCTCCGTGACCGACAGGTCTGGGAACAGCGTCGGCTCCTGGTAGATGACCGCGATGCCCGATGCCTTCGACTCGGCGGTCGAACCGAAGTCGCAGGGCTCGCCGTCGAGGAGGAAGTCTCCGGAGTCGCGGCGGTGCACACCGGCGACGATCTTGACCAGGGTGGACTTCCCGGCACCGTTCTCCCCCACCAGCGCATGGATCGAGCCGGGCTCCACCCGGATCGCCCCGGAGCTCAGCGCGACCACCTGGCCGAACGCCTTGGAGACGTCGCGCAGCTCGAGTGTCGCGACCCTCTCGGTGGGTGAGGCCATCCGATCCTCCAGCGATTGAAAGGTTTCAACTCCTGATGCAGCGACGGTATGTGACCACCACCACACCCGTCAACCACTTGCTGCGAGAAAGTTGCGCCCGAGCGCTCAACTCGCGCGAGTCGCGGGCGGAGAGCAGACAGCGCGGTAAGGTGTCGCCCGGGGTTATGACGTTTCAATGCAAGGCACGAGACAGGCGAGGAGAGTCATGGTCGTCGGGGCCACAGGACGCAGCGGCGCACCCCGCTCCGCGGGCGTCAAGGACGTCGCGGCGGCGGCCGGGGTGTCGCTGGGCACCGTCTCCAACGTGCTGAACCGCCCCGACCGGGTCAGCGTCCGCACCCGCGAGCGCGTGGAGCGGGCGATGGCCGAGCTGGGCTTCGTCCGCAACGAGTCCGCCCGCCAGCTGCGCGCGGGCCGCAGCAGCACGGTCGCCTACGTGATGCTCGACGCGACCAACCCGTTCTTCACCGATGTCGCTCAGGGCATCGAGGACGTCGCCGACCTCCGCGACCTGTCCCTGTTCATGTGCAGCAGCGACAACCGCCAGAAGCGCGAGCACGCCTACCTCACCCGTCTCCAGGAGCAGCGTGTGCAGGGCATCCTGATCACGCCGGTGGACCCGGACGACCCGGCGCTCGACGAGGTCGCCGCGCACGGCACCCCCGTGGTGGTGGTCGACCGGGTCCGCAGCAGCTCGACCCATTGCTCGGTCGCCGTCGACGACGTCCTCGGAGGCCGGCTCGCGCTCGAGCACCTGCTGGACCTCGGGCACCAGCGCGTCGCGTTCATCGGCGGCCCGCACACCATCGGCCAGGTCCGCGACCGGCTCGCCGGGGCGAAGGCGGCGTTGGCCGACGCCGGTCGCTCCCCCGGGGACCTCGTCGTGCTCGACACGGAAGCGCTGACCGTCGCCGAGGGGCGCGGTGCCGGCGAGCGCATCGCCGGGATGCCCCGCACATCCCGTCCGACGGCCGCCTTCTGCGCCAACGACCTGCTCGCGCTCGGCCTGCTGCAGCAGTGCGTCGCCCTCGGCATCGGTGTCCCGGACCAGCTGGCGATCGTCGGCTACGACGACATCGAGTTCGCGTCAGCCGCGGCCGTACCCCTGACCTCGGTGCGACAGCCACGACGCGACCTCGGTCGGACGGCAGCCGAGCTGCTGCTCGACGAGGCCTCCAACGCCGAGCACGTGCACCAGCAGGTGGTGTTCACGCCCGAGCTCGTCGCACGAGCCTCCACGCGCCGAGGCTGACCTGGCGGACCGCGCTGCCGATCAGGCAACGCGGGAGGAGGGTGCCCCGTCGACGACGGTGGTCGACCCGTCGGGCCACACCACGAGCCCGGTCCGGCCGCGCTCCTCCGCGAGCCAGCGGGCGGCGTCGGCGCCGAGGGCGAAGGCGGACGTCGCGTCGATGTCCGCCCAGGTGAGGCTCTCCGCGACGACCGTGACGGAGGCGATGCCCGCCGGGGGCAGGCCGGTGCGGCCGTCCACCAGGTGATCGCCCCGATGGGCGGTGCCCGACGTCGCCACGGCACCGGTGCGCATCGGCACCACTGCGACGAGGCGCGTGGTGTCGCGCGGGTCCTCGATCCCGATCCGCCACGGGTCGGCGTCGGGGTCGAGGGTCCGGCAGACCAGGTCGCCGCCGGCGGACAGGCAGAAGTCGGTCTCTGCGAGCGCGCGCAGGTGCTCGGCGGCACGCTCGACCGCCCAGCCCTTGACGACGCCGCTCGGGTCGAGCACCGGCTCTCCGTCCGGCCCGGGCCTGACCACGCGGAAGGCTCCCCGGGACTCTCGCTCGGCGAGAGCGCCGAGGGCGAGCACCTCCGGCACCTCGGGCGGGCAGTCGGCGAGGGTGACCTCACCCCGGCCGAGCCGCGAGACGAACGAGCCGGGCCGATAGGTGCTGAACACGCGGTCCACCTCGAGCAGCACGGCCATCGCGTCGGTCCAGGCGGCGAGGCCCGACCGGTCGTCGGCATGCCGGCCCCGCAGCGCGAGGCTGATCGGCATCCCCATCGTGTGGGCGACGTAGCGGCGTACGGCGGTCATCAGATCCCCGCCTGGTCGAGGGCGCTCTGCAGCGACTGCAGGTAGCCGGCGCTGGTGTACGTCGCGCCGCTGACCATGTCGATGTCAGCACTCTGCGCGTCGACCGTGCTCTGCATCAGGATCGGCAGCGCGTAGGAGCTGATCTGCTGGTCCTCGCGGTTGGCGTTGGGGTACTGCAGCATCGCGACGTCGGTGATCCTGCCGCCGGACACGGTCAGCTGCACCTGGACCGGGCCCCAGCGCGTGTTCACCGTCGACCCGGTCACCGTCCTCGACTGCGCCGTGGACCGCTGGGCGGCGTCCGACCCGCTGCCGGACGAGCCACCACCGGTCCCGCCACTGGTGGTGGTCGAGGACTTCCCGCCGGACACCGTGAGGGTCGGGGCGGTCGCGGCCACGGTGCCGGACGTCGACGTGTGGTAGCCGAACAGCAGCACGACGACCGAGATCGTGCTGAGCAGCCACGTGACGATGCGCTTCATCGGGTCACCATCCGAAGGTCTCGAGGTGGAAGTGGTCGGGGGTGAGGCCGGCGGCCTCCGTCGTACGGCGCACGCTCGCGACCCAGGGCTCGGGACCGCACACGTACACGTCGCGCTCGGCGATGTCGGGCACCCAGTGGCGCAGCGCCGCGAGGTCACCGGCCGCGCCCACGCCGGCACCGAGCCACGAGCCCGGGGAACGGCGGCGGCCGGGGAGCCACAGCACCTCGAGCCCGCGCTCCCGGCTGAGCACGTCGAGCTCACGCCGGAACAGCGGCTCGTGGGGGTAGCGGTAGAGCAGCACCGCCTCGCCCGGCCGGTAGTCGAGCCCCTCGGCGAGTGCCCGCAGCGGGGTGATCCCGACGCCGGCCCCGATCAGGGCCACCTTCCGCCGGGTCCGGGCGCGTGGGCTGAGCCGGCCGTAGGGACCCTCGACCAGCACGCGGGTCCCGCGCTTCAGTGCCGGAAGGCCCGCACTGTCGTCGCCGAGTGCCTTGACCGTGATCCGGAGGCTGCTGCCGTCGGGCGCCGCCGAGAGTGAGTAGGGGTGTGCCCGGGTCCAGCCCCTCCCGCTGAGGAAGCGCCACGTGAAGAACTGGCCGGCCTCGACCCGCAGCCGGTCGAGCCGGTGTCCGGTCAGGTAGACCGACACCACGCGGTCACCCTCGGGCACGACGGACGTGACCCGGAGCCGGTGCCGGGCGCTGCGCCACAGCGGCAGCCCGACCCGCCAGAGCAGCACCGCGCAGGCCGCCGCCGCCCAGAGGCCCCACCAGTAGGCGGTGGCCGCGGTCGAGGTGAGGAACTCCTGGCCGGTCCACAGCTGGTGCGGCAGCGCGAGCCCGACACCGAGGTAGGCGTAGAGGTGCAGCAGGTGCCACGACTCGTAGCGGACGCGCTTCCGGGCCGCCCTGATGCTCGTCACCACGACCATGACCAGGGCAGTCGTGCCGCCGAGGGCGAGCAGCATGCCCGGGTAGTTGGTGGTGAGGTCCCAGAACTTCGCGGGCGAGGCCGCGAGGCTGCCCGCGGCGTAGCCCCAGGTGATGAGTACGACGTGCGCCAGCATCAGGGTGAACGAGGTGAACCCGACGATGCGGTGCTGGCGCGCCAACCGGTCCTGGCCGAAGGCGTGCTCGAGCAGCGGCACCCTGGCCATCAGCAGCACCTGCACGAGCAGCAGGTTCGAGGCGACCAGGCCGGTCAGCCGGCCCACCGAGGTCAGCCCGGGGGCCCAGCCGCCGAGGTCGGTGAGCCCGCCGCCGGACGCCCACCAGTAGGACACCAGCAGCAGGCTCAGCCAGAGCGCCGTCCCCGCGGCCAGCCGCACGGCGGCGTCGAACCGGGCCCGACCGAAGACGGGTTGCGGAGCGACTCGGCCGGCCACCCGCGGGAACGACGCGGCGGTCACAGCGTGCTGCCGGACTGCTCGTCGGAACCGTCCTCGGGTGTGGTCGAGTCGTCGTCGGGTGTCGTCGGGTCGTCGTCACCGCGGGGCGGCGTACCGAACCCCTCGCGGTGCATCCCGGGCGGCCCGTCGCCGTCCCGGTCGCCACCGCCGCCGGGGAAGCCGCCACCGGGACCGCCGTGGAAGTCGCCGCCGACCATGCCGAACCGGTCGGGTCCGGCCGTGGCGTTCCCGATCGCGAAGCCACCGAGCCCGCTGACGAGCACCAGCGCGACCGCCGCCCCGACGAGGCCACCGCGGCTTCGCATCCGGCTGGTCCAGCCGCGCTTCGCTGCCGGCTCGGACGGCTCGCTGGGCTCCTCGACGGAGGACGGTTCGGCCGTGGCCGCTGCCGGAGGCGCCACGGGCTGCCGTGTGGTCTCCTCGTTGTCCGGGTCGGCGCCGGGGGTGGGCTCCCACCGCGAACCGCTGCGGGGGGTCTGGTCGTCGCTCATCGCATGTGCTCCTGTCGTGTGGACTGGGCACCATCGTGCGAGCCGGGTCTGAGCCGTCCGGGTGAGCCGGCTGTGACCCACCTGTGAACCGTCGCGGGCGCTACCCGACGGCCGGCAGCGTCACCGAGAACCGGGTCTCGCCCGGTCGGGAGGCGACCGCGACGTGGCCGCTGTGCGCCTCGACGATCGCGCGGGTGAGCGACAGCCCCAGGCCGGCACCACCGGACTCGCGGGTGCGGGCGGAGTCGCCCCGGGTGAACCGGTCGAAGACCTGGTCCTGCAGGTCGGCGGTGATGCCGGGCCCGTCGTCGGTCACGGTCACCACGGCCGAGCCGTCGTCGCCTGGGCGGCCGACGCCGACCCGGACCGTCGTTCCGGGCGGGGTGTGCCGACGGGCGTTGCTGAGCAGGTTGCTGACCACCTGGTGGAGGCGCTGCTCGTCGCCGGGCACCACGACGGGCTCCTCCGGAAGCTCGAGCAGCCAGCGGTGGCCCGGGGCGGTGACCCGCGCGTCGTCGACGGACTCCAGGACGAGCCGGGTGAGGTCGACGTCGTCGCGCGCCAGGGGACGGCCCGCGTCCAGGCGGGCGAGCAGCAGCAGGTCCTCGACCAGCGACGACATCCGCGCGGCCTCGACCTCGACCTTGCCCATGGCGTGGGACAGCTGTTCCGGGTCGGGCGGCGACGTTCGCCGGCTCAGCTCGGCGTACCCGCTGATCGTGGCGAGCGGCGTGCGCAGCTCGTGCGACGCGTCGGCGACGAACTGGCGCACCTGCTGCTCGCTGCGGTGCCGCTCGTCGAGGGCATGCTCGACGTGGCCGAGAAGGGTGTTGAGCGCCGCGCCGACCTGGCCGACCTCGGTCCGTTCGTCGGTGAGCTGCCTCGGGGACGCGTGCGGTGACGCCCACCTCGCCGGTGGTGAGCGGGATCGCGGCCACGTCGTGGGCGGTGCTGGCCACCTGGCTGCAGCGGCCGCATCTGGCGGCGTACCAGCACGAAGGCGATGCCACCCGCCAGCGCGACGCCGAGGCTGGTCAGCAGCACCTCCAGCCCGAGCATGCTTCCGACGGTGTCCTCGACGTCGGTCGTGGGCAGACCCGTCACCACCTCGGTGCCGCCGGTGTCCACAGGCGAGCACCCGGTAGTCCCCCAGCTCGGGGAGAGTGACCGTGTGCGGATCCCCGTCGACGGGCACCTCTCCGAGCTTCGTCAAGCACCTCGTCGTCCAAGGAATCGCGCTCGCCCTCGGAGGTGATCACCTCGCCGCTGAGACCGAGGTCGGTGAGGTACGCCGTCACCGTGCCCGACGCCTGGCCGAAGGCGGACTCGATCTCGGGGCCTTCGTGGTCCTCGCGGCCGCCGGGGCGTCCGCCGTCCTCGTCGTGCCGCGGGAACGCCGGGCCGCCACGGTAGGCGCCGACGGCGCGGGCGGCCGCCTCCGTGAGCTCACCGTCGAGCTGGCCGTTCAGGTAGCTGCGGAGCACCGCCGTCGTGGCGACCGCGAGCAGCACGCTGACCAGCGCGACCAGCGCCACCGCGGTGGCGACGAGCCGCCCGGTGAGGGACGAGGGCAGCAGCCGGGGCACGGGTCAGCCCACGGGCTTCAGGACGTACCCCGCACCGCGCATCGTGTGGATCATCGGCTCCCGGCCGGCATCCACCTTCTTGCGCAGGTAGGAGATGTAGATCTCGACCACGTTGGCCTGGCCGCCGAAGTCGTAGTTCCACACCCGGTCGAGGATCTGCGCTTTCGACAGCACGCGGCGGGGGTTGCGCATCAGGAAGCGCAGCAGCTCGAACTCGGTCGCGGTCAGGGTGATCTCGGCGCCGGCCCGGCGCACCTCGTGGCTGTCCTCGTCCAGGGACAGGTCGCCCACCGTGAGCACCGAGTTCTCCTGCCGGTCCGTCGCGCCGGCGCGGCGCATCAGGCCGCGCAGCCGGGCGACGACCTCCTCGAGGCTGAACGGCTTGGTCACGTAGTCGTCGCCACCGGCGGTCAGCCCGGACACCCGGTCCTCGACGGAGTCGCGTGCAGTGAGGAACAGGACCGGCACGTCCGGCAGGTGCGCGCGCATGCGCCGCAGCACCTCCAGGCCGTCGAAGTCCGGCAGCATCATGTCGAGGACGACCGCGTCGGGCCGCATCTCCTTGGCCGACTCCACGGCCGAACGTCCGGTGTGGGCGACGCCGGTCTGCCAGCCCTCGTAGCGCAGCGCCATGCTGACCAGCTCGGCGATGTTGACCTCGTCGTCCACGACGAGCACGCGCAAGCGGGGACCCGTCTGCGCGGGTCAGGCTTCACGGTCGACCGGCTCACACCCGTCAGCATGCCGCACCCGTCCACGACGTTCCTGGGTGAAGCCTGTGAACCACCTGTGAACGGTCAGTCCAGCGCGCGGCGCCGCTCGCGCGGACCGTCGAGCCCTCGATGGCAGCCGATACCGGGCAGGCGCTTCTTGACCTCGTACATCACCGCGTCGGCCCGCGACACGATGTCGTCCGCCCCGCTGTCGTCGTCGCGGCCGACGTACGCGACGCCGACGCTGGCCGAGACCCGGACGACCGCCCCGTCGATCTCGGCCATGCCGCTGACGGCTACGGCGAGCCGCTCCCCCAGGCCGAGCGCCGTGTCCTTGTCGTCGGCCTCGCCCACGACGACGAACTCGTCGCCGCCGATGCGGGCCACCACGTCGCCGTTCCGCACGGTCGCCCGGAGCCGCTCGGCCACCTCGACGAGGACCTGGTCCCCGGTGCGGTGTCCGTGCTGGTCGTTGATGGGCTTGAAGCCGTCGAGGTCGAGGAAGGCGACCGCGACGCCCGCGCCCTGACGCTGGCCGAGCAACAGCTCGAGCCGGTCGAACAGCAGGGCCCGGTTGGCCAGCCCGGTGAGCGGGTCGTGCGTCGCCTTCTTCTCCAGGACCCGGAGGAACTGCGCCTCCATCGCCTTGCGCTCGGTCACGTCGGTGTTGACCGCGAGGACCGCCCTGGGCGTCCCGTCGTCATGACGCAGCAGCGTCCAGCGTCCCTCCATCAGCACCTCGCGACCGGACCGGTCGATGCAGGTGAGGTCGCCGCTCCACTCCCCGGCCTCCGAGCAGCACCTTCAGCGCGGTGTCCACCTGCTCCTGGTCCGGGCTGATCAGGTCTTCGATCGACCGCCCGACGGCCTCCGCGGCCGTCCACCCGTGGATGCGCTGCGCCCCCTGGTTCCAGTGCTGCACCTGGTGCTCGAGGTCGAGCACCACGATCGAGTCCTGCGCCAGGTCCAGCAGCCGGGCCTGTGCCCGCAACCGTGCCTGGGCCTGCTTGACGCCCTCGATGTCGGTGCAGGTGCCGAACCACTTCACGATCTCGCCGCTCGCGTCGCGCATCGGCATCGCCCGGCCGAGCATCCAGTGGTAGGTGCCGTCCTTGCGTCGCAGCCGGTACTCGATCTCGTAGCGCTCACCGGTCCGGGTGGCCCTCTCCCACTGGGCCGCGGCCCGGGCCCTGTCCTCGGGGTGGAACGGCGGGTTCCAGCCGTGACCGAGGCTCTCCTCCAGGGTCAGCCCGGTGAAGTCCATCCAGTTCTGGTTGAAGTGCGTGTGCCAGCCGTCGGGGCGCGCGATCCAGACGATCTGAGGCATCGCCTCGATCACCAGCCGGAACTCCTCCGCGCCGGCCCGGAGCGCCTCGTTGGCGGCGGTCAGCTCCGCGACCTGTGCCTCGAGCTCACGGACGCGATGACGGAGATCTCCCTCGCTCGCCGTCATGGTGCCCGTGGCGGAGCATCGGGTCTCGTCGTGAAGTAGTCCATGGCTCCCCCTGCCCTGACAGTCGGTGCGAGACCGCACCGTGTTCACTCACTCGGCGTCCCGGGACCCCGACTTGAGGCCCAAGGGGGCCCAACCTCGGCCGGCGGCCTGGGCCCTACTCCCACTCGATGGTGCCCGGCGGCTTGCTCGTGATGTCGACGGCGACCCGGTTGATCTCGCGCACCTCGTTGGTGATCCGGGTGGAGATCGTCTCGAGCACGTCGTACGGCAGCCGGGCCCAGTCGGCGGTCATGGCGTCCTCGGAGGTCACCGGGCGGAGCACGACCGGGTGGCCGTAGGTGCGGCCGTCTCCCTGTACGCCGACCGAGCGGACGTCGCCGAGGAGCACCACCGGGAACTGCCAGATGTCGCGGTCGAGGCCGGCCCTCGTGACCTCCTCGCGGGCGATCGCGTCCGCCTCGCGGAGGATCTCGAGGCGCTCGTGGGTGACCTCGCCGATGATCCGGATGCCGAGGCCCGGACCGGGGAACGGGTGCCGCCAGACGATCTCGGCCGGCAGCCCGAGCTGCTCGCCGACCAGGCGGACCTCGTCCTTGAACAGGGTGCGCAGCGGCTCGACCAGCTCGAACTCGAGGTCCTCGGGGAGCCCCCCGACGTTGTGGTGGGACTTGATGTTGGAGGTGCCGGCGCCGCCGCCCGACTCGACCACGTCGGGGTAGAGCGTGCCCTGGACGAGGAACTCGACCCGCTCGCCATGGGCTGCTGCGTCGCCGATGATCTCGAGCTCGGCGGCCTCGAAGACCCGGATGAACTCGCGGCCGATGATCTTGCGCTTCTCCTCGGGGTCGGTCACCCCGGCGAGGGCGTCGAGGAAACGCTTCTCGGCGTCCACGACGTGCAGCGAGACGCCGGTGGCCGCGACGAAGTCACGCTCCACCTGCTCGGCCTCGCCCTTGCGCAGCAGGCCGTGGTCCACGAAGACGCAGGTGAGCTGCTCGCCGATCGCCCGCTGCACGAGCGCGGCGGCGACGGCGGAGTCCACGCCGCCCGAGAGGCCGCAGATCGCGCGCTTGTCGCCCACCTGGGCGCGGATGTGCTCGATCTGCTCCTCGACGATGTTGACCATCGTCCAGGTGGGCCGGCAGCCCGCGATGTTCAGCAGGAAGTGGCTGAGAACGGACTGGCCGTGCTCGGTGTGCAGCACCTCGGGGTGCCACTGGACGCCGGCCATCCGCCGGTCGAGGTTCTCGAAGGCTGCGACGGGGGTGGCGTCGGTGCTCGCCAGCACGTCGAAACCGGCCGGGGCGGCGACCACGGAGTCGCCGTGGCTCATCCACACCTTGTGCTCGCGGGGAACCTCGGCCAGCAGCGTGCCAGGTGCGGTGACCGTGACGGGGGTCCGGCCGTACTCCGACTTCCCGGTGCGGCGTACCTCGCCGCCGAGGTTCAGCGCCATCGCCTGGAACCCGTAGCACATGCCGAAGACGGGGAGGCCGGCCTCGAAGATCGCGCTGTCGACATTGGGGGCGCCCGGCTCGTAGACCGAGGACGGCCCGCCGGACAGGATGATCGCCTTGGGGGCGCGCGCCAGCATCTCCTCGACCGGCATCGTGTGCGGCACGATCTCGGAGTAGACCCGGGCCTCGCGGACCCGACGGGCGATGAGCTGGGCGTACTGCGCCCCGAAGTCGACGACGAGAACCAGGTCGTGTTCGGTGGTCACCGGGTGCCTTTCGGGGCGGGAGGCTGGGCTCCGCCGGACGACCGGCGGCGTGGGCAGTCTATCGAGCGCCCCGCGGCCCGTCGTGTCGGCCGTCTAGTCCTGGATATCGGGACAAACCGGCGCTTATCCCCCTGTCGGAAAAGTTCCGAAAGTTTTCTTCACCCGATCCGTAACCCGTCTCGGCGGGACTCGTTGATGTGGGCAGAGGTCCGGTGGCTTTGCTCCCTCCCAGGCCGGATCTCATCTTGTCCAGGCAGCTGCGTGGACTCTTCAGGGCCCGACCATCCCTCCCTCCCCGGTCGGGCCCTGAGCACGTTAACGCCGGCCCGTCCGCACAAGGGCCGGACGTAGGAGGATCCCCGGCACCTGGTGCCGGGGATCCTCCTATGTCGGGCGGGGTCGGTCAGGAGACCGAGACGATCGGCAGCCGCAGCGCCGCCGGAGCCTCGTCGGGCACCGCGGGACGGACCGGGGCCACGGGCTCGATGCGCCGGTACGGCGTCCCCGGGGCCGGCCGGCGGTCGGCCTCGCCCTTGTTGGGCCAGAACGCCATCGCCCGCTCGGCCTGGGCGGTGATCGTCAGCGACGGGTTCACGCCGAGGTTGGCGCTGATCGCCGAGCCGTCGACCACGTGCAGGCCGGGGTAGTTGTGTACCCGCTGGAACGGGTCGATCACGCCGTGCTCGTCGTCGACGCCGATCGCGCAGCCGCCGATGAAGTGCGCGGTCAACGGCCGGTTGAACGGTTCCCCGATCGAGCCTCCGGGCCGGCCGCCGATGACCGACGCCATGCGGCGTACGGCGTCGTTGCCCACCGGGATCCAGGTCGGGTTCGGCTGCCCGTGCCCCTGCTCGGAGGACAGGTAGCGCTTGTTCGTGAAGGGCAGCTTCTTGGTGTACGTCGTGATCGAGTTGTCGACGCTCTGCATCACCAGCGCGATGACGGTGCGCTCGGACCAGTGCTTCATGTCGTAGAGGTCGAGGACGTTGAGCTTCTCCTTCCACATCTCCTTGAGCCAGGTCCGCCAGCGCGGCATCGGCCCGTCGCCGTCGGTGAGCACGGTCTGGAGCAGCGACATCACGTTGCTGCCCTTGCCGTAGCGCACCGGCTCGATGTGGGTGTCCTCGTCGGGGTGGAAGCTCGAGGTGATCGCGATGCCCTTGCTGTAGTCCACCTTGGTGTCGGGCGCGATCGCCCCGAGGATCGACTCGGAGTTGGTCCGGGAGAGGAAGCCGAGCCGCTTCGACAGCCGGGGCAGCTTGCCCTCGTCGCGCATCCGGTGCAGCAGCCGCTGCGTGCCGAGCGCGGACGCGGAGAACACGACCTGCTCGGCGGTGAGGGTGCGGGTCAGGGCCTTCCGGCGGGCCTTGGCCTTGGTGTAGCGGACGGTGACGTCGTACCCGCCGCCCTCCCGGGGCTTCACGTCGGTCACCGTGGTCAGGGGGAGGACCACGGCGCCGTTCTGCTCCGCGAGGTAGAGGTAGTTCTTGACCAGCGTGTTCTTGGCGTTGTGCCGGCAGCCGGTCATGCACTCGCCGCAGCCGAGGCAGGCGTTGCGGTCGGGGCCGGCGCCGCCGAAGTAGGGGTCGGCCACCTTCTCCCCCGGCTCGGACGTGGGTCCGCCGAAGAAGACGCCGACCGGCGTCGGGTGGAAGGTCTCGCCGACTCCCATGTCGTTGGCGACCTTCTCCATCACGTCGTCGGACGGGGTGCGCAGCGGGTTCTCGACCACGCCGAGCATCCGCTTGGCCTGGTCGTAGAACGGCGCGAGCTCGCTGCGCCAGTCGGTGATGTCCTTCCACTGCGGGTCGTTGTAGAACGCCGGCAGCGGTTCGTAGAGCGTGTTGGCGTAGACGAGCGACCCGCCGCCGACACCGGCGCCGGAGAGGATCAGGCAGTCCTTGAGCGCGTCGATGCGCTGGATGCCGTAGCAGCCGACCTCGGGCCGGAAGAGGTAGCGCTGCACGTCGAACGACGTGTCCGCGAAGTCCTGGTCCTCGAAGCGGGCGCCCGCCTCGAGGACGCCGACCTTGTAGCCCTTCTCGGTCAGCCGCAGCGCCGACACGGAGCCGCCGAAGCCGGACCCGATGACGAGGACGTCGAAGTCGAAGTCGCTCTCGCCCATGCTCATTTCCTTCCCAGCTTCTTCATGATGCGGAGGTTGGCCGTCATGACCTTGGCGTAGGTCTCGTCGCTCATCCCGAACATCGGCGCGAAGCGGATCACCCGCTGGGTGCCGACCGACTGCGACTCGGTGTAGCGGTGGATGCCCTCGGCGCCCTGGCGGCGGCCGATGCCGGACTCGCGCATGCCGCCCATGGGCGAGTCGATGCTCGCGAAGGTGGCACCGAACGCCTCGTTGACGTTGACCGTGCCGCACTTGACCTGCTGGGCGAGCCTGCGTCCGCGCTTCACGTCGCGGGTGTAGATCGCCGCGTTGAGGCCGTACTCCCCGGCGTTGGCGCGGGCGACCGCGTCGGACTCGTCGCTGAACCGGTAGACCGAGATGACCGGACCGAAGGTCTCGTCCCCGAAGCAGGTCATGTCGGGCGTGACGCCCTCGAGGATGGTCGGCTCGTAGTAGAACGGGCCGAGGTCCGGGCGGGCCCTGCCACCGGCGAGCACCCGAGCACCCTTGGCCTTGGCGTCCTCGACGTGCGCGGTGACCGTGTCGAGCTGGTCCTGCGAGATCAGCGAGCCCATGTCACTGCCCCAGTCCAGCCCGGCCTTGAGGTTCATCGCCTTGGTCCGCTCCACGAAGCGGGCGATGAAGCGGTCGTAGACCTGGTCGGCGACGAACATGCGTTCCATGGAGACGCAGAGCTGTCCGGCGTTGGAGAAGCTGGCCCGGACCGCCCCCTCGGCGGCCTTGTCGATGTCGGCGTCACGCAGCACCAGGATCGGGTTCTTGCCGCCGAGCTCGAGCGAGCAGCCGATGAGCCGCTCCGCGCACTGCTTGGCGATGTGCTTGCCGGTCGCAGTCGAGCCGGTGAAGCAGATGTAGTCGGCGCGCTTGATGATCTCGGTGCCGATCACGCGGCCGGGGCCGGCGACGACCTGCCACAGGTCTGCGGGGAAGCCGGCCTCCTCGAGCAGCTCCTTGCCGAGCAGCGCCGAGAGCATCGTCTGCGCGTCGGGCTTGGCCACCACGGCGTTGCCGGCCATGAGCGCCGGGAGGCCGTCGCAGAGTGCCATCGTGAACGGGTAGTTCCAGGGCGAGATGATCCCGACGACGCCCTTGGGGTGCCGGTGCTGCTCGACGTGGGTGAGCACGGGGACGACACCCGTGCGCCGCAGCGGCGCGAGGTGCTCGTGGCCGGTCCGCGCGTAGTAGCGCGCGGTGAGCGCCACGTGCAGCGGCTCGTCGAACGCATGCTTGCGGGCCTTGCCGGACTCCCAGCAGATCAGGTCGATGATCTCGGCCTGCCGGTCGAGGATCAGGTCGTGCAGCCGCAGCATGACGGCCGCCCGCTCGTCGATCGACGTCTGCGCCCACAGGTGCTGGGCACGGCGGGCCCGCTCGAACGCCTCCTCCACGTCGGCCTCGGTGGACTGCGGCACCACGCCGAGCGGCTGGCCGTTGAACGGGCAGTACGCCGTCACGCCCTCGCCGCTGCTGGCGACCACGTGGTCGGTGAGCCGGCGTACGTAGGAGGGCTCGAGCGCGTAGGAGGCAGTGAGGTCGTGACCGGGGTCCTTGACCTCCTCGGTGCCGAGGCCGGAGGGGTCCACGGGGTCTGGCGATGCGTTCATATACCGAGAGTATGTGACTGGCGTCTCAGCGACTACCCCCTGGTAACCGAGTTTCGCCCCCTGGACCACCCCCCGCGCCATGACGTAACGGAGATCACGCGTCGGTAACCGACAAAAACCCCGGGTGGTCCATACCGGCGCGCTACCGTGTAAGAGTCAGAGAACAACATTGGTCCCGACATCGGGACACGACTCACAAGGAAGATGCCGTCATGTCCACCGGGCAGGCCCCCTCGCTCATGCTCGACCTCGCCGCCACGCAGATCCGCGACCGCCAGCGCCACGCGCGCGAGCGTGCCGATCGCGCGACGGTGCGTCGTTTCCGACTCCACGCCACCCCCGCGACGCGCGCCCGGTGACCCAGGCGGCCGGTCAGCCGACCGGCCCCGCACAGACGCCCGACGGGCGCCGAGGGCAACATGCCCTCGGCGCCCGTCGTCGTTCCTCGACCGTGACCGGGCGAGGCCGTCGGCACCCGAGATGGGCCGGCGGACCCGCCGCGGCTCAGCGGCTCAGCCGACCGGTCAGCCGGTGGTGAGCGTGGTGTCGTCGACGAGGAAGCTCGTCGCCAGCGACGAGTCCTCCACGCCGAGGAACTTCACGGTGACCGTCCTGCCGGTGTACGCCGACAGGTTGACGGAGCGCTGGACGTAACCGGTCCCCTTGTTGAGGTTGGAGTACGTCGCCAGCGTGGTCGTCGTGCCACCGCTGATCACCTGCACCCGGAGGGTGTCGTAGGCCGTGCTGGTCGTCGTCTCGTCGGAGGCGACGTACAGGTAGAAGCCCAGAGTGGCGGAAGCCGCCGCCGGGATCGTCACGCTCTGCTGCACGTAGTCGGTGTGCGCCGAGCCGTAGCCGTCCATCCAGGCGTAGTAGGACCCGGTCCGCGGGCTGCCGCTCGTCGAGTTGGTGATCACGCCGGACGTCGAGGTCCACGATGTCGCGCCGGACTCGAAGCCCGGGTTGAGCAGCAGGTTGCCGCCGGTCGGCGGGGGCGTGGTGCCGCCGCAGGTCTCGGCGGTGGTGGTGCTGACCGCGTTCCAGGCCGCCAGGGTGGTCGTGCACTGGCTCGAGCTGGCGCCGTACAGGTCCTTGGCCGCCTTGACCATGTAGCCGGCCGCCTGCGGGTAGGTGGTCGTCGAGGTCATGTAGGTCGACAGCGCGCGGTACCAGATCTTCGACGCGGCGTCGCGACCCATGCCGGTGACCGTCGTGCCGTTGCAGGTGGTGCTGGAGTGCGAGCGCCCGCCGATGGTCTTGGAGCCCGAGCCCTCGGCCATCAGGTAGAACGCGTGGTTGCCGACGCCCGAGGAGTAGTGCGGGTCGAGGTTCTTCGTGGACGAGGTCCAGCAGTTCACCGAGGCGCCGTCGGCGGACGGGTTGTCCATCCGGCGCAGCCAGGTGCCGTCCTTGAAGATCTTCTCGCCGACGTAGTAGTCGCCCGGGTCGCTGCTGTTGGCGGCCTTGAACTCCACCATCGCGCCCATCACGTCGGAGGTGGACTCGTTGAGGCCACCGGCGTCGCCGGAGTACACCAGGCCGGCGGTGGCCGAGGTGAGGCCGTGCGACATCTCGTGCCCGGCGATGTCGAGGGCGGTGAGGGCGTTCAGGGTCGAGCCGCCGTCGCCGTACGTCATGCAGAAGCAGGGGTCGTACCAGAAGGCGTTCTCGTAGTTGCTGCCGTAGTGGACGCGGGAGAAGGCCGCGACGCCGTCTCCGCGGATGCCGCTGCGGCCGAACGCGTCCTTGTAGAGGTCCCAGGTCACCGCGGCGCCGTAGTGCGCGTCGACGGCCGCGGTCTGGCGGCTCGAGGTGGTCCCGTTGCCCCAGACGTTGTCCGCGTCGGTGAACAGCGTGCCGGGAGCGGTCTGGCTGGTCGAGCCGTTGGCGTCGTTGGTCTTGTGGCCGCCGCGGGTCGTGTCATAGAGCTGGTAGGTCGAGCCGCTGAGGTTGGTCTTCACCGTGACCGTGCCGCTGTACTGGGAGTTGCCGGTGCCGTCGGCGTGCTTGACCAGCGACTCGCGGCCGAGCAGCTTGCCGGTCTTCGCGTCCGTGTAGACGAGGTCCTCGACGGGGTCACCGGCCTTGGTGGTGCCGGTGACGGTGGTCTCCCACGCGAGCACGGGGGCGTGCCGCACGGCGTAGACGACCTTGCGCGGGCTTGCCGTGCCGTCCTCGAGGCCGGTGCGGCGGGCGGAGCTGTCGGCGGCCTTCTGCGCGGAGACGTCCGCCTTGGTGGAGGCGACGGCGATCTTGCGGTCGGTGGCCCACTCGACCTGGCTGAGCGCGCGGTCGGCGCCCTCGTGCACGACGAGGTCCCCGCCGATCACCGGCAGGCCGTCGAAGGTGCGGTTGTAGCGCACGTGCTGCACGCCGTCGGCGTCCTGGACCACGTCCTTGACGACCAGGCCCTGCTTGGCACCGAGGCGCAGCTCGCGCTTGGTGTCGGCGCGGTCGGCGCGGGCCTGCGCCATCGCCTCCTTGCGGTCCTGCGGGCTGAAGGACCGGTCTGGCTGGTGCAGGCCGGCGGCGGTGCCGCCCTGGTCTGCTGCCCCTGCGGGGGCGATCACGGCAAGAGGAGCGAGTGCGAGGGCGGCGATGCCCACAGCACTGATCCCGAGAGTTGCTCGCTTCACGGACGTGCCTTTCTCTGATCCCGGCACCGAGGTCGCCGGTGCGGAGAAGGAAAGGTCCGGGCGGTGTGCCCGGGCCGTGGTGAGCCTCCACCCGCGACGAGTGCGCGGGCTAGCCGTCAGTTTGCGCAGTTGCACAACTCCGCAAAACCGTCGAGTGCGGGGTTGTTACCGCTCGAGTGCGGGTTTGTTCGCGTCGGGGCGAGAACAACCCCGCACTGAACCGCGAACAAGCCCCCACTCAACGAAGGGGGGCGGGGGCGGGACTCAGACGATGTCGGGGGCCTTGACGCGGGCCTCGTCGGCCTCGGAGTCGGTGAGCTCGCGCTGGCTCTGCCGCTCCGCCTCGACGCGCCGCAGGTAGTGGTCCACCTCGTCGTCGAGGCGGGTCTGGTCCCAGCCGAGCGCGCGGGCCATCAGCTCGGCGGCCGGGCGGGCGGCGTGGATGCCTCGGTCGAAGGTCTCGATGGAGATCCGGGTGCGACGGGTGAGCACGTCATCGAGGTGCCGCGCACCCTCGTGCGTCGCGGCGTAGACGATCTCGGCCCGCAGGTAGTCCTCGGCGCCGGCGAGCGGCTCGGCCAGGTCGGGCTGCGCGGCGATGAGGTCCAGCACCTCGTCGACGAGCCCGCCGTACCTCCCGAGCAGGTGGTCGATCCGGGCGCGGTGCAGGCCCGAGGTCCGTGCGAGCGACGCCCGCTGGTTGGTGCGGGTCTCGAAGCCGTCGGCACCCACCAGGGGCACCCGGTCGGTGATCGAGTCCGGCACGCCGTCGGGGCCGAGCGAGTGCCGGGCCGCGTCGACGGCGTCCCGGCCCATGACGCGGTACGTCGTCAGCTTGCCGCCCGCGATGATCACCAGCCCGGGGACCGGGGTCACCACGGTGTGCTCACGGGAGATCCGGCTCGTCGGCTCGGACTCGCCGGTGAGCAGCGGCCGCAGGCCGGCGTAGACACCCTCGACGTCCTCGTGGCGCAACGGCTCACGCAGGATCCGGTTCACGTTGTCGAGCAGGTAGTCGATGTCGGTCCGCGACGCGGCGGGATGCGCCTTGTCGAGGTCCCACTTCGTGTCGGTGGTGCCGATGATCCAGTGCCGGCCCCACGGGATCACGAACAGCACGGAGACCTCGGTGCGCAGGATGATCCCGCTGTCGGAGCGGATCCGATCACGGGGCACGACGAGGTGGATCCCCTTGCTGGCCTGGACGTTGAGCGCTCCGCGCCCACCCACGAGCTCCTGGATCTGGTCGGTCCACACCCCGGCCGCGTTGACCACGACCTTGGCCCGGACGTCGAGCTCGCGGCCGGTCTCGAGGTCACGTGCTCGTGCCCCGGTGACCCGCTCCCCCTCGCGGAGGAAGCCGACCACCTTCACGCGGGACGCGCAGTGGGCTCCGTGGGAGGCCGCCGTGCGCGCGATGGTCGTGACCAGGCGGGCGTCGTCGACCTGGGCGTCGTGGTACTGGATCGCGCCGGTCATCGCCTCGGGCCTGATGTCCGGGGCGATCCGCGCGACCTGGCGCTTGAACAGGTGCCGGTGGCGCGGCACGCCCATGTCGTACTTGCCGGCCATCGCCATGGCGTCGTACAACGCCAACCCCGCGCCCACGTAGGGCCGCTCCCAGTGGTGGGTCAGCGGGTAGAGGAACGGCACCGGACGGACCAGGTGCGGGGCGAGCCGGGTCAGCAGCAGGCCGCGTTCCTGGAGCGCCTCGCGGACCAGCCCGAAGTCCATCATCTCGAGGTAGCGCAGGCCGCCGTGGATCAGCTTGCTGCTGCGCGAGGAGGTGCCGGAGGCGTAGTCGCGCTGCTCGAGCAGGCCGGTGCTGAGCCCCCGGGTGACGCTGTCGAGCGCCGTGCCGACACCCGTCACACCGCCACCGACCACCAGGACGTCGAGCTCGGTCGAGGCCATCGCCTCGAGGGCGGCCTCGCGTGCCTGCGGGCTGAGTGCGGCGGCCGTCATGCGTCGAGTATGACCCGCAAGCGCTCGCCCTGACTGTCGAGCCGGTCCGCTGAGATGGGGTTCATCGCCTGCACCCGGTGCACCTCGCCCGCGTCGAGGTCGGCGACGGCGACGGCGGACGCCTCGGGCCCGACCCGGTCGAGCGCGCGGCCTTCGGGGTCGTAGACCGCGCTGCCGCCGCTGAACTCCCACTTCCCGCACGGCCCGGTGAGCCCGGCGAAGGCGACGTAGATCCCGTTGTCGAGCGCGCGGGCGGCGTAGTAGAGGTCGCGCCGGTGCTCCGAGCCGGTGAAGTAGGCCGACGGGCACAGGTAGGCCGTCGCTCCCCCCGCCGCGGCCGACGCGGCGTGCTCGGGGAAGCAGCCGTCGTAGCAGACCCCGAGGCCGAGGTCCCAGCCGTCGACGACGATCGAGGCGCCGTGGTCGCCGGGCGTGAAGAACTCGCGCTCGTCGGCGAAGAGGTGCTGCTTGTCGTACGGCGCGGTGACGGACCCGTCCGGGGAGAACACCAGCAGCGACAGGGTGTGCCGGCCGTCAGGACGGCGTACCGCTCCCCCGACGACCACGACCACGGACAGCTCCCGAGCGGCATCGGCCAGCGGCGCGAGCCGGTCGTCGTCGAGGTCGAGGCAGTGCTCCGGGGTCCACACGGCGTCGTCGTAGCCGGTGAGGAAGAGCTCAGGAAGTACGACGACCCGCGCCCCCCGGTCCGCCGCCTCACGGACGAGGGCAACGGACGTCGCCACGTTGGCCGCGACGTCGCCGGGGACGGAGGCGGCCTGCGCGGCAGCCACCCGCAGGTGGCCGGCCGTCACTGGACGACGACCTCGACCCGCTGGAACTCCTTGAGCTCGGTGTAGCCGGTGGTGGCCATCGCGCGGCGCAGGGCGCCCACGAAGTTCATCGTGCCGTCGGCGACGCGGGAGGGGCCGAACAGGATCTCCTCGAGCGTCCCGACCGTGCCGATCCCGATGCGCTCACCGCGCGGCAGGTGGGCGTGCCACGCCTCGGAGCCCCAGTGGAAGCCGCGACCGGGCGCGTCGGAGGCGCGGGCCAGCGGCGAGCCGATCATCACGGCGTCGGCGCCGCAGGCGATCGCCTTCGCAACGTCGCCCGAGCGGCCGATCGAGCCGTCGGCGATCACGTGCACGTAGCGGCCGCCCGACTCGTCGAGGTAGTCACGCCGAGCGGCGGCCACGTCGGCGACCGCACTGGCCATCGGCACCTCGATGCCGAGGACGGTGCGGGTGGTGTGCGCCGCGCCGCCGCCGAAGCCGACGAGCACGCCGGCCGCGCCGGTGCGCATCAGGTGCAGCGCGGCCTGGTAGGTCGCGCAGCCGCCCACGATGACCGGAACGTCGAGCTCGTAGATGAACTCCTTGAGGTTCAGCGGCTCGGCCTGGCCGGACACGTGCTCGGCGGACACGGTCGTGCCGCGGATCACGAACATGTCCACGCCCGCGTCGACGACCGTCTTGGCGAACTCCTTGGTGCGCTGCGGCGACAGCGACCCGGCGACGGTGACGCCGGACTCACGCATCTCCTTGAGCCGCGCGGTGATCAGCTCGGGCTTGATCGGCTCGGCGTAGATCTCCTGCAGCCGACGGGTGGCCTGCTCGCCCTGGAGGCCGGCGACCTCGGCGAGCAGCTCGGTCGGGTCGTCGTACCGGGTCCACAGGCCCTCGAGGTCGAGGACGCCGAGGCCGCCGTGCTTGCCGAGCGCCGCCGCCGAAGCCGGTGACATCACCGAGTCCATCGGGGCGGCCATGATCGGCAGCTCGAAGCGGTAGGCATCGATCTGCCAGGCGACCGAGACCTCCTCGGGGTCGCGCGTGCGCCGGGAGGGCACGATGGCGATGTCGTCGAAGGAGTACGCGCGGCGTCCGCGCTTCGCGCGACCGATCTCGATCTCTTGCATGGGGGTCAGTCTAGAGAGGCGCGGCCCCGTCGCCGAACCCGGTGACCAGCAGGGCGGCCCGCTCCCGCGACGCGGCCACCAGCACGGCGTTGCGCTCGTCGCTGCCCAGGGTGCGCTCCCGGGCCTGCTCCGGGTCCCGGCCGTAGCGCTCGTGGCGGGACTGCAGGCGGGCCCGCCGCAGGTCGTCGGGGACGTCGACGTACCAGCACTCGTCCAGCAGGTCCCGGATCTCGGCCCACGGCGGCTCGTCGAGCAGCAGGTAGTTGCCCTCGGTCACCACGAGCGTGGCGTCGGCCGTCACCGGTACGGCGGCCGCCACCGCGTCCTCGATCTCACGCCGGAACTGCGGCGCCCACACCGTGCTGCCGGGCCGGACCGCCCGGATCCGGCGGAGCAGCGCGACGTAGCCGGCCGCGTCGAACGTGTCCGGGGCACCCTTGCGCTCCACGCGGCCGAGCTCGACCAGCGCGGAGTGCGCGAGGTGGAAGCCGTCCATGCCCACGTGCACGGCACCCGGCACGGCCTCGACCACCTGCTCGGCCAGCGTGGACTTGCCGGCACCGGGCGGGCCGGTGATGCCGAGCACGGGCGGCCCCGCGCGCCCCGCGTCCCTACGGTCGGCGAGCACCCGAGCACGATCGAGCGCCTCCCGGACGGACACCGACTCACCCATGCGCGCCACCCTGGCACGCCGCGCGCGACCGAGCAGCCCTTCGGACGGGCAAACTCGCGGCTACGACGCACTTCGGGGCCGAATCCCGCCCGTTTGCCCGTCCGAGTGGTTGCTCCCCTGTCGGCCGGAGCGGACCTAGCGGCCGGTGTAGTTGGGGGCCTCGACGGTCATCTGGATGTCGTGCGGGTGGCTCTCCTTGAGGCCCGCCGAGGTGATCCGGACGAAGCGGCCGCGGTCCTGGAGCTCCTTGATGTTGCGGGCGCCGACGTAGAACATCGACTGCGCCAGGCCGCCGACGAGCTGGTGCGCGACCGCGGACAGCGGACCGCGGTAGGCGACCTGCCCCTCGATGCCCTCCGGGACGATCTTGTCGTCGCTGACCACGTCGGCCTGGAAGTAGCGGTCCTTGGAGTAGGACTTCTTGCCGCGCGAGGACATCGCGCCGAGGGAGCCCATGCCGCGGTAGGACTTGTACTGCTTGCCGTTGTAGAAGACCAGGTCGCCCGGACTCTCCTCGCAGCCGGCGAGCAGCGAGCCGACCATGACGGTGTCGGCGCCGGCCACCAGGGCCTTCGCGATGTCGCCGGAGTACTGCAGGCCGCCGTCGCCGATGACGGGCACGCCGGCCGCCTTGCAGGCCAGCGAGGCCTCGTAGATCGCGGTCACCTGGGGCACTCCGACACCGGCGACCACGCGGGTGGTGCAGATCGAGCCCGGGCCGACCCCGACCTTCACGGCGTCCGCACCCGCGTCGACGAGCGCCTGCGCGCCCTCGCGGGTGGCGACGTTGCCGGCGATGACCTGGACGTGGCTGGTCGCGGGGTCCTTCTTCACCCGACGGACCATGTCGAGCAGCAGTCCGGCGTGGCCGTGGGCGGTGTCCACGACGAGCACGTCGACCCCTGCGTCGACCAAGGTGGTGGCACGCTCCCACGAGTCACCGAAGTAGCCGATCGCGGCGCCGACGAGAAGCCGGCCGTGCGCGTCGTTGGAGGCGTTGGGGAACTGCTCGGACTTCACGAAGTCCTTGACCGTGATCAGCCCGGCGAGCCGGCCCTGCTCGTCGACGAGCGGCAGCCGCTCGCGCTTGTGCTGGCGCAGGATCGCGGTGGCGTCGTCGCGGCTGATCCCGACCGGCGCGGTGATCAGCGGCATCGGGGTCATCACGTCGCGCACGAGCCGGGTGGCCCACTCGGCGACGGGCACGAAGCGCAGGTCCCGGTTGGTGATGATGCCGAGCAGCTTCTGGTCCGCGTCGATGACGGGGAGGCCGGAGACGCGGTACTCGCCGCACTTCTCGTCGAGCTGCTCCAGGGTGGCGTCCGGCCCGATGGTGACCGGGTTGGTGATCATCCCGGTCTGGGTCCGCTTCACCAGGTCGACCTGGTAGGCCTGGTCCTCGATCGAGAGGTTGCGGTGCAGCACGCCGATGCCGCCCTCGCGGGCCATCGCGATCGCCATCCGCGACTCGGTGACGGTGTCCATCGCGCTCGAGACGAGCGGGATCCGGAGGCTGATCTCCCGGGTGAGCCGGGCGGTGGTGTCGACCTCGCTCGGGATCACGTCCGTCTCACCGGGCAGCAGCAGGACGTCGTCGTACGTCAGGCCGAGAGTGGCGAACTTGTCGGGGAGGCCGGCGGCAGAGCGATCCATGAGGCCCTTCCAGGGGAGGGTCGGGGACAGGGCCCCATCCTACCGGGGCGCCTCCGGCCTCAGGCGGGAGCCAGGGTGGGTGACCCCGCGGCGGGACCGACCGCCTCGAGCGGGGCCAGGCCGCGGGTGGACACGGTCACGACCAGCTCGTCGCCGGACAGCTTCACCCGGGCGCGCAGCCCCGACCCGAAGACCATCGCGACGGCGGCCGGCGACTCGGCGGGCCCGCGCAGTACGACGTCCTCCGCGTCCCGACCGGCCGCGAGCCGGGCCGCCGACCCGAGCAGCCGGGTGCCGATGCCCTTGCGCTGCCAGCCGTCCTCGACGAGCAGCGACACCGCGCAGGTCCCGTCGGCCACCTCGCCGAGCGCCGCCAGACCGACCACGCGGCCACCGACGACCGCGACCAGCGCGCCACTCCCTCCCACCAGCAGCCGGCGCGCGAGGCGCGGCTCGAGCCGGGCCATCGGGGCGGCGAAGAGCCGCAGCACGGTCTCGGCCGAGCAGCGGGCGTGCATCGCCATCAGCTGCTCGGTGTCGGCCAGGGTGGCCAGCCGGACCACGACGTGGCCGTCCTGCGGGTCGGGCACGGGTGCCGGCTCGGGGGCGGCGAGCCCGTGCTCCCGCAGCTCGGCGAGCGCCTCGACGAACGACGCGGCGCGGGCGTGCTCGGTCGGGGTGAACGGCGTCGTACGGCGCAGCTCGACCCGCTCGGCGCCGGAGCCGACGGCCAGGGAGTCCTGGACGACAGCCAGGCCGAGCCCGTCGGCCGGCTGGGCGTCGAGCAGCCGCGCCAACACCGCCGTCGGGCGGTCCACCCCGTGCACGACCTGCCGGATGCCGGTCAGGTAGCGGGTCGGCCCGTCGACGAGCGCCTGCTCGGTGCAGCCACCGACGCTGACCTGGCTGCCGCCGGCGGCCTCGACGAGGGCCGCGACGTCCGGGACCGTCCAGCCCGAGGGCGTGCTGAGCACGAGCTCGTCGGTCACCCCTGCGACGCCGGGGAAGATCTGCAGCCCGAGGATGTTCACCTCGCGCTCGCCGCAGTGCTGGGCCAGGGCCGCGAGCGACCCGGGTCGGTCGGCCAACGTCGTACGCACTCTCCACAGCATCGCGGGCTCCGCATCCGGTGAGGGGTCGGTCGGAGACCAGCCTCACCCACCGAGGTTCCGGAGGTGCTGCGGCAATGTTGCGATCGTGTAAGCCAGGTCGGCCGAGGCTCAGCCGCGACGCAGCGGGTGGTCCTCCACGTAGCGCAGCTGCTTGACCATGTGCACGACGGCGCCGGCCTGGGGCTCGTTGCGGAACGCCACGTTGTCGACCAGGGCGCGCATCAGCGCCACCCCCCGGCCCATCTCCGCGTCGTCGTCCGCCTGAGCGGGCACCCGGTCGACGTCGAAGCCGCCGCCCTGGTCCACCACCGTGATCGCGCAGCGGTCGGCCGACAGCTCGATCTTCACGTCGTAGGTGTCGGTCGCGCCGGCGTGGTCGATGACGTTGGCGCAGGCCTCGGTGATGGCAAGCTGGACGTCGTCCACGTCCTCGTCGAGCACGCCGAAGGCACGCAGCGCCTGGGCGGCGAGCCGGCGGACCACGGGGACGCTCACGCTCTCGCGGGGCAGCGCCACCGAGAGGTCGAGGTGGGGCACGGTGTCCCTCGCCGGGGCGGCACGAGGGGGCCAGAAGTAGGCCTGCCCCTCGTCGTCCTCGGCCGGCTCGCGAAGCATCACCTGCAGGTGGCACTCGGGGTCGCCGGCCACGATCGCCTCGTCGAGCAGGACCGTCGCCGTGCCGCGGACCTTCGCGGCGAGCTGGCCGGCCAGCCCGGACGACACGTGGCACAGCGAGGAGGCCGGCCCGTCGACGGCGCCGAACGGGCACCTCGTGACGGCGAGCTCGACCTTGTCGTCGTCGGCCGAGACGACATACGCCTCGCTGCCGAGGGCGTTGTGCAGCCGGACGAACGCGTCCGCGGCCGCCTGGCCGTCGAGGACCTCGTCGGAGCCGACCCCGGCGTTGGCGATCAGGGAGCCGGCGATGGCCGCGGCCTGTGGTGCGGACGACGTCGGGTGAGCCTCCATCGCGGTGACCAGCGCCAGGGCGACCGCGGCCGGGCCCTGCTGCTCGGGGTCGAGGACGGACTCCACCAGCGGCGGCGGGCCGGCGGCGAACGTGGCCTGGGTCCGGCGGGCCAGCGAGATCTCCGCTCGGGCGACGTGGTGCCGCGGCCACGAGCGGACCCGGGCCCGGTGCCGGGCGGGGACCGGCTGGCCGAGGGGCACGTCGTCCTCTGCGGCCTCGACGACCGAGACGTCGAGGACCGGTGACTCGGAGGTCCAGTCGAGGCGCAGGTGCAACGGCTTGCCGTCAGCGGTGCGGACCGCCCGGTCCAGCTCGTCCGGGAGCGGCTTGAGGGCGTCGGGAACGGCGTCGGGCTCGACCGCGTGGCGCTGCAGGTGCTCCTCGAGCAGGGCCAGCGCACGCGCCGACCCACGGTCGGTATCGCTGCTGTCGATCAGCCAGTCCACGGGAGCCCCCAAGATGTGTCGACGGGAATCTCCCGTGGGCTCACAGTTCCCGGCACGACCTTGCGTGAAACCGGCACGCCGCCCGGAGCGGCTGTGAGTCCTCCCACGCACGACGAACGCCGCCCGGAGAACCGGGCGGCGTTCGTGACGTGCGTGAGGCGGGAGGTCAGTGGCCGTGGCCGTGACCGTGGCCGTGCCCGCCGGCAGCGGCGGACTCGTCCTCCTCCTCGGGCTTCTCGACGATCAGCGTCTCGGTCGTCAGCAGCATGCCGGCGATCGACGACGCGTTGACCAGCGCGGAGCGGGTCACCTTGACCGGGTCGAGCACGCCCTGGGCGACCAGGTCGCCGTACTCGTCGGTCGCGGCGTTGTAGCCCTCGCCGAGCTTGCCCTCGCGGACCTTGGTGACGACGACGTAGCCGTTGACCCCACCGTTCTCGGCGATCCAGCGCAGCGGCTCGTCGGCCGCCTTGCGGACGATCTTGACGCCCGTCGCCTCGTCGCCGGTCAGGCCGAGGCCGTCCTCGAGGACCGACACCGCGTGGATGAGAGCGGAACCGCCACCGGCGATGATGCCCTCCTCGATCGCGGCGCGCGTCGCGGAGACGGCGTCCTCGATGCGGTGCTTCTTCTCCTTGAGCTCGACCTCGGTGGCCGCGCCGACCTTGACGACGCAGACGCCGCCGGCCAGCTTCGCGAGGCGCTCCTGGAGCTTCTCGCGGTCCCAGTCGGAGTCGGTGTTCTCGATCTCGGCCTTGATCTGGTTGACCCGGCCCTCGACGGCGGCGGCGTCGCCGGCACCCTCGACGATCGTGGTGTTGTCCTTGGTGATCGTGATGCGACGGGCCTGGCCCAGCACGTCGAGGCCGACCTGGTCGAGCTTGAGCCCGACCTCGGGGCTGATCACCTGGCCGCCGGTCAGGACGGCGATGTCCTGGAGCATGGCCTTGCGGCGGTCACCGAAGGCGGGGGCCTTCACCGCGGCGGCGTTGAACGTGCCGCGGATCTTGTTCACGACCAGGGTCGACAGGGCCTCGCCCTCGACGTCCTCGGCCAGGATGAACAGCGGCTTGCCGGCCTGGATGACCTTCTCCAGCAGCGGGAGCAGGTCGGAGATCGCCGAGATCTTGCCCTGGTGCAGCAGGATGTAGGCGTCCTCGAGGACGGCCTCCATGCGCTCGGCGTCGGTGACGAAGTAGGGCGAGATGTAGCCCTTGTCGAACTGCATGCCCTCGGTGAAGTCGAGCTCGGTGCCCATGGTGTTGGACTCCTCGACGGTGATGACACCGTCCTTGCCGACCTTGTCGAAGGCCTCGGCGAGCAGCTCGCCGATGTGCGCGTCGCGGGAGGACACGGTGGCGACCGCGGCCATGTCGGCCTTGTCGTCCACGTCGCGGGCGGCGCTGCGCAGGGCCTCGCCGACGGCCTCGACGGCCTTGTCCATGCCGCGCTTGAGGCTCATCGGGTTCGCCCCGGCGGCCACGGCGCGCAGGCCCTCGTGGACCATCGCCTGGGCCAGCACGGTGGCGGTCGTGGTGCCGTCACCGGCGACGTCGTTGGTCTTGGTGGCAACTTCCTTGGTGAGCTGCGCACCGAGGTTCTCGAACGGGTCGTCGAGCTCGATCTCGCGAGCGACGGTCACCCCGTCGTTGGTGATGGTGGGCGCGCCCCACTTCTTGTCGAGGACGACGTAGCGACCCTTGGGGCCGAGCGTCACCTTGACCGCGTTGGCGAGGGCGTCCACGCCGCGCTCGAGCGAGCGGCGGGCGTGCTCGTCGAACTCCAGAATCTTCGGCATCTGAGTCGATGCTCCTTCGTGTCGGGTCGGAGGTGGCCTGCTCCGTGCGGACGGCCACCGGTGAAACCGCTCAGCCCCGGTAGCCCGAACCAGTCAGGCCAGCCGGGGCTGAGTCGTGAAGCGTGTGGTGCTTGGTCAGCTGGTTCAGCCGACGACGGCGAGCACGTCGCGCGCCGAGAGGATGAGGTACTCCTCGCCGGCGTACTTGACCTCGGTGCCGCCGTACTTGCTGTAGATGACCTTGTCGCCGACGTTGACGTCGAGCGGAACGCGGTTGCCGTTGTCGTCGACGCGACCCGGACCGATCGCCAGGACCTCGCCCTCCTGGGGCTTCTCCTTGGCGGTGTCCGGGATGACCAGGCCAGAAGCCGTGGTCTGCTCGGCGTCGAGCGGCTTGACGACGATGCGGTCCTCGAGAGGCTTGATGTTGACCGACACTTCAGTCGACCTCCACTTTCCCGTGTGATCTGCGAGAGACGGATGGTGCCCGGGGCCACCTGACGGTGGCACCCTTGACGTTTGTGCTTGCAACCGGCACACGCCGTCGCGGGGGTCGTGTGCTGTGCAAGCGCTAGCACCCTCGATGCGAGAGTGCTAGCCAGAATCTATTGCGCGATTAGCACTCGGTCAAGTCGAGTGCCAGACTTCTGGCATGGACCTCGAGGCGTTCCGCTGGCTGCTCACCCCGGCCGGGCAGACCCTGCTCGCCCGTGCCCACGAGGTGTACGACGAGCAGGCCGGCGACCCGCTGCGCACCACCACCGTGCTGCGCCGGGACGCCGCCGCCGGCAGCACGCCCGAGCAGGCCACGGCCGCACTGACCCAGGTCCAGCTCCGGCACCGGGCGCGGGCCAAGTTCGACGACCTCGCGGACCGGATGTACTTCACTCCCGACGGCCTCGAGCAGGCCACCCGGCTCCGGGTCGCCGAGCACCGGGCCGCCCGGCTGGCGATCGCCTCTCCCTCGTCCGTGCTCGACCTCGGCTGCGGCATCGGCGGCGACCTGGTCGCCTTCGCGCGGGCCGGACTGACCGCCGCCGGCATCGACCGCGACCCCCTGCGCGTCGAGGTCGCCCGCGCCAACCTCGCCGCTCTCGACCTCGGTGGAGCCGTGCAGGAGGCCGACGCGAGCAGCCTCGACCTGGCCGGCTTCGGCGTGGTCTTCGCCGACCCCGCGCGTCGCAACGCGACCGGCCGGGTCTTCGACGTCGAGGGCTGGTCTCCGCCGTGGCCGTTCGTGCAGCAGCTGCTGACCCGGCCGGCCTGCGTCAAGGTCGCGCCGGGCATCCCCCACGACCTGGTGCCCGAGGGCGTCGAGGCCGAGTTCGTCAGCGACAACGGCGACGTTAAGGAGGCGGTGCTGTGGTCGTCGTACCTCGCCACCGCCCGGCGGCGCGCGACGGTGATCCGCCCCGGCGGGCTGGCCACCCTGACCGACGAGGACGACCCCGGCGACCAGGCGCTGCGCGGGGTGGGCCGCTACCTCTACGAGCCCGACGGCGCGGTGATCCGGGCCGGCCTGGTCACCGCGGTGGCGGCCGGCGTGGGTGGCGGCCTCGTCGACGAGCACATCGCCTACGTCACCGCGGACGAGGCGTTCTCGACGCCGTTCGCCCGGTCCTACGAGGTGCTCGAGGAGCTGCCCTACAAGGAGAAGGCGCTCAAGGCGGCCCTGCGTGAGCGTGGCATCGGCCGGCTGACCATCAAGAAGCGCGGGGTCGACGTGGTCCCCGAGGAGCTGCGCAAGCGGCTGGTGCTCAGCGGCGACGAGGAGGCGACCCTGGTGATGACCCGGGTCGCCGGCAAGGGCACCGCCCTGCTCGTCCGCCCCTTCTGACGCCTGCCCCCGCCCCCGTTGAGTGGGGGTTTGTCCACCGTTGAGTGTGGGCTTGTTCCCGCATCGCCACGAAGAACCCCACACTCACCTGCGAACAACCCCGCACTCAACGGAATGGGGGTGCGGGGGTGGGCGGGCGGCGGGACACTGTGCGGATGGTGTCCCTGGAGCAGGTGCTCGCGTTCGGGGTCGCGGCGTTCATCCTCATCGCGATCCCCGGCCCGTCGGTGATCTTCGTGATCGGCCGGGCGCTGGCCTACGGCCGCGGCGTCGCTCTCGCCTCGGTCGTCGGGAACTCGATCGGCCTGCTGGTGATCATGGTCCTGGTCGCGCTCGGCCTCGGCGTGGTCGTCCAGGAGTCGATCGCGGTGTTCACGGCGATCAAGCTCGCCGGCGCGGCGTACCTCGTCTACCTCGGCGTCCAGGCGATCCGGCACCGGCACGGCATCCACGTCGACGACGCCGGCCGCGCGCTGGTCCCGCTCCCGCTGCCCCGGGCGCTGCGGCAGGGCTTCGTGGTGGGGGTCTCCAACCCCAAGGCGTTCATGATCTTCGCCGCCGTGCTGCCTCAGTTCGTCGACCGCGGCGCCGGCCAGGTGCAGGCACAGATGCTGCTGCTCGGCACGCTCGCGTTCCTGATCGGGCTGGCGTCCGACAGCGTCTGGGCGGTCCTCGCTGCCCGGCTGCGGACCTGGTTCAACGCCTCCCCGCGCCGGGGCAGGGCGATGGGTGCCGCGGGCGGGGTGTCGATGATCGGCCTCGGGGTCGGTCTCGCGGTCACCGGCCACCCCGAGTAGCCGCCCGGGTCAGCAGCCGTCGCGCGGGACGCCGGCCACCGGGACCGGCAGCCGTCCGGGGGCCTCGGCCCGCCCGAGGAGCACGGCCACCAGCGAGCGCATCGCGCCGGGGGTCTGGCCGTAGGTCGCGAGACGTGCGGTGCGGCCCTGACTCCTCCCGAGGACGTGGGGCGCGTCCAGGGCGACCACGATGTCGCCCCGAGCCGGGCCGTCCTGGAACCCGACCAGCCGGACGGTGCTGCCTCGGCGGGCGACCCGGAGGCCGGCGTCGGCCGCGGCGGACCTGAACGTGCGTACGGCGTCCGCGGGGCCGGTGACCTTGACCTTCCGGCCGACCAGGCGACCCGAGCACGGGCCCGACACCGACGTCAGCGCGGCCGTCGACCAGCGGGCCGAGACGCCGCCGGAGCTCCCGGGCGGCCGGGTGCTGAGCCCCTGGGCCTGCTGGTGCAGCAGCAGCGCGACCTGCCGGGTCGCGGCCTGGACGAGCCGGGCCGAGGAGAGCCGGCCCTCCCGGACGGCGCGGACGATGCCGTCCCGGGCATCCCGCGGCGAGACCGGCATCAGCACCACGTCGTTGCCGGCGCGGAGCGAGCGCACCGCGGCCTGCCCGCTGGTGAAGCGCCGCGTGACCGCCCGCATCATCAGCGAGTCGGTGACCACGAGACCGTCGAAGCCGAGCCGCTCGCGCAGCAGCCCGGTCACCACCTTGCGGGACAGCGTGGCCGGCATCCCGGGGTCGACGGCGCGCACGTCGATGTGGCCGACCATCACGCTCGGCAGACCCGCGTCGATGCCCGCGCGGAACGGCACGAAGTCGCTGTCCTCGAGCTCCTGGACGCTCTTGCGCTGCACCGGCAGGGTGAGGTGGCTGTCGGAGGTGACCGAGCCGTGGCCCGGGAAGTGCTTGAGCACCGGGACCAGCCCGGTGGAGCCGAAGCCCCGGGCGGCCGCGACGGCGTGCTCGGCGACCAGCTCGGGACGGGAACCGGCCGACCGGGCCCCGATGGTCGGGTCGGCCGCGCCCACGGTCACGTCGGCGACCGGGGCGTAGTCGGTGGTGAAGCCGAGGCCGGCGAGCTCGCCGCCGCTGGCCGCGGAGGCCCGGCGGGTGAGCGCCGGCCGGTCAGCGGCCCCGGCCGTCATGAAGGTCGGGAAGCGGGTGCCGGTGGTGACCCGCTCGACGATCCCGCCCTCCTGGTCCACGCCGACGCTCACCGGGAAGCGGCGGCCGGCATCAGCTGCGGAGCGCTGCAGGGCACGGTTGCCGCGCCGGACCTGGTCGGCCCCGGCGACGTTCTCGCTGAACAGCACGACGCCGCCGAGGTGCAGCCGGTTCACCATCCGCGTGGGGGCCGCGGTGCCGTCGTACGACGCGACGATCACCTGGCCGGCGCGCTCGCGCAGCGACAGCTTCCCGACCAGCCGGCGGGCGCGGTCGATCTCGTCCTCCGTCGGGCCCCAGCCGGTGCCGATCGGCAGCGGTTCCGTGCTCGCGCTGTCGCCGGCGGGCGCGGCCACGCCCCAGGCCCGCGGCTCCGACTCGTCGCGCAGCACCTCGGCGGCCATCAGCGTGGCGCCGGACGCCTCCGGGTCATCGGCGGGGCTGCAGGCGGACAGCAGCGGCACGGCGACCGCCGCCGCCACCAGTACTCGTCCGGTTCCTCGCACCCGCACCACGTTTCCAGTGTGCGCGGACCGAGACAAATCGATCCGCGATGGACCTCGTCACATCTCCGTCAGGGAGCCACGATGACGGCGGACCGCGGGGGTACGACGACCCTGCCGTCGCGCGCCTCCACACCCGCTTCCCAGCTGAGCAGCACCGTCCCGGCCGTCTCCGCCTGCCACGGCTCGTCCCCGAGGTTGGCGAACACCTGGTAGGCCCCGCGCCGCACCTCGAGCCGCCTGGACGCCTGGTCCCAGTCGGCCGCGACCCAGGACAGGTCGCCGCTGCCGAGTTCGGGGTGCGTGCGCCGGGCCGCGATCAGGTCGCGGTACCACCGCAGCAGCCGCGCGTGCTCCCCCTGCTCGGCCTCGGACCAGTCGAGGGTCGACCGGGCCACCGTCGCCGGGTCCTGGGGGTCCGGCACGTCGTCGGCGGCCCAGCCGTGGGCGGCGAACTCGTGGCGCCGGCCCTGCCGCACCGCCTCGGCGAGGTCGGGGTCCTGGTGGTCGGTGAAGTACTGCCACGGCGTCCGGGCGCCCCACTCCTCACCCATGAACAGCATCGGGGTCCACGGTGACGTCAGCAGGATCGCGGCGCCCGCGGCGAGCAGCCCGGGCTCGAGCGTGGCCGAGAGCCGGTCACCGGTGGCGCGGTTGCCGACCTGGTCGTGGGTCTGCAACGACGCGACGAAGCGCCAGCCGGGCGTCGTGGCGGCGTCGACCGGACGCCCGTGGTCTCGGCCGCGAAACGACGAGTGGGTGCCGTCGTGGAAGAACGGCGAGCGCAGCACCTTGGCCAGCGCGTCCGGGTCGGCGAAGTCGGCGTAGTAGCCCTGCGTCTCGCCGGTGAGCGCGACGTGCAGGGCGTGGTGCACGTCGTCGGCCCACTGCCCGTGGATCCCGAGGCCGCCCTCGTCGCGCGGGGTGACGGTGCCGGGGTCGTTGCGGTCGGACTCGGCGACCAGCCAGACCGACCGGCCCGACGCCTCGGCGAACGCGTCGACCTCGCGCGACATCTCCTCGAGGAGGTGGACGTCACGGTCGTCGTGGAGCTCGTGCACGGCGTCGAGCCGCAGCCCGTCGACGTGGAAGTCGCGCAGCCACTGCAGCACGTTGTCGAGCACCCAGCGCCGCACCGCGTCGCTGCCGGGGGCGTCGAGGTTCAGCGCCTGGCCCCACGGGGTGTGGTGGCCGTCGGTCAGGTAGGGCCCGAACTCGCCGAGGTAGTTCCCGTCCGGGCCGAGGTGGTTGTAGACGACGTCGAGGCAGACCCCGAGGCCGAGCCCGTGCGCGGTGTCGACGAACCGCTGCAGCGCCTCCGGCCCGCCGTACGGCTCGTGGACGGCGTAGGGCGCGATCCCGTCGTACCCCCAGCCGTGCCGCCCCGGGAACGGTGCGAGCGGCATCAGCTCGATCACGGTCACGCCGAGCTCGACGAGGTGGCCGAGCCGGGCGGCCGCTGCGTCGAGCGTGCCGTCGGGGGTGAACGTGCCGACGTGCAGCTCGTAGATCACCGCCCCCTCCAGCGGCACCCCGCGCCAGCCCGCGTCGGTCCACGCGAACGCGGCCGGGTCGAACAGCACCGACGGACCGTGCGGGCCCTCGGGCAGCCGGATCCCCCGCGGGTCGGGCCGCGGCGGGCCGCCGTCGAGGGAGAAGGAGTACGCCGTCCCCGCGGGGACGTCGAGCTCGGCCCGCCACTCCTCCCCGGCCTGCGTCATCGGCACGCGACGGTCCGCGAGCACGACCTCGACCTGCTGCGCCCGGGGCGCCCAGACGGTCAGGACCGCCATCAGATGTGCACGCGTCGCAGCAGCGCGACCGGCATCGACTCGAACACGTCGGAGCAGCGCACCGTCCCGCCCTCGTAGAGGGTGTCGGTGAGCTCGTCGCGCCACAGCCCGTCGGGCAGCGTCAGCGTCTGGTGCCCCCAGCCGCCCGCCGCCTCGAGCCGGCGCGGGGCGCGGGTGACCAGCACGGCCACCTCGTCCCCGCGGGTGAAGCCGATGACGTGGCGGGTGGTCGAGCGGAGCGGGTCGTAGCGGCCGGCGTCGCCGAAGAAGTCCCGGAGCTCCTTGCGCAGCGCGAGGGTGCGCACGGTGAGGTAGAGCTTCTCGTCGTCGAGGTCGCGGGGCCCGTGCTCGACGAGGTCGTCGATCCGTCGGCGGAGCCCGTCGAAGTCGACCGGGCGCCGGTTGTCGGGGTCGACCAGGGTCAGGTTGACGACCTCGCAGCCCTGGTAGATGTCCGGGGTGCCCGGCAGGGTCAGCTGGAGCAGCTTCTGCCCGAGCACGAACGCCCGGACCGACTCGACGTTGTGGTCGACCGCGGTGTCGACGAGCGCCTTGAGGTGGCCGGGGCGAGCGCCGCGGAGGCGAGCGCCAGCACCTTCTCCTCGTAGTCGGGGTCGCCGTCGACCCAGGCGGTGTGCTGCTTGGCCTCGCGCACCGCCTTGACCAGGTAGTCGTGCAGCCGCTCCTGGTCGATCCGGCCGACACCGACCAGGGTCTGCCAGAGCAGGTGGGCCGTGGGGCGGTCCACGCCGTAGAGGTCGGCGGCCTGCGCGTAGGCCTCCGAGCACGCCGACCAGGACTCCGCGTCGCCGGCCACGGCCAGGACCCGGGCGCGCACGTCCTCGCTGCGCTTGGTGTCGTGGGTGGTCAGCGTGGTCATGCCCAGCGGCCAGTGCTGCTGCTGGTGCCCCGCCCAGGCGTGCATGACCTCCGGGCCGGCTTCCTCGAGCAGGCCCGGGTCGCCGCCGACCTCGTTGAGCGCGATCAGCTGGTGCCAGCGGTAGAGCGAGGTGTCCTCGACCGACTTCGCCATGACCGGACCCCAGGTCTGCTGCAGGCGCACCGCGAAGTCCACCTCGGCGGCCCTGGACGGGGACGGCCGCGCGGCCGCGCGGAACAACCGCTCGACCTCCTCGCGCAGGTCCGGGCGGGCGGCCACGGCGTGGTCGCGGGCGGTCTCGAGCAGGCGCAGGGCGTCGTCGACCGCGGGCCGGCTCGGCCGGGAGTAGGCGCGGTAGACGTCGGCGGCGACGAGCAGCTCGACCACCGCCTCCTCGACCCGCTTCGGGTCGGCGTCGGGCAGGATCTCGCACGCCCGGCGGGCCAGCCGGCGCCGCTCCGGCCCGAGGATGGTCGTGACGACCTCGCGCTTGGCGTCGGCGACGAACTCCTCGAAGTCGTCGCGGCCGCCGACCTCGGTCCAGGTGTCGGCGATCAGCGGCGAGGTGGTCGGGTCGATCAGCGCGGCGGTGACCGCGCGGAGGGCGTCGTACCCGGTGGTTCCTTCGCACTGCCACTGGCGGGGCAGCCGCTCCTCGCCCTCGAGGATCTTCTCGACCCAGATCGCCGTCCCCATGCGGGTGCCGCGGCGCAGGTCGCGCAGGTAGCCCTCGGGGTCGGCGAGGCCGTCGGGGTGGTCGATCCGGAAGCCCTCGACCACGCCGCGGCGGTTGAGGTCGAGCAGCACCCGGTGCGTCGCCTCGAACACGTCGGGGTCCTCGACCCGGACCGCGATCAGCCCGTCGATGTCGAAGAACCGCCGGTAGTTGAGCAGCTCGTCCTTCTCCCGCCAGGAGCCGAGGCGGTAGTGCTGCCGTTCGAGCACCGCGGTGACGTCGCCGCCCGTCGTTCCCTCGGCCACCGGGAACACGTGGTCGTGGTAGCCGATGACCGGCCGGCCGTCGCGCTCTTCGAGGGTCAGCGCACCGGAGGCGACCTCGGCCTCGGCGGTGTCGCCGAGCAGCGGCAGCCCGATCTTCCCGTCGAGGGCGTCCCAGTCGACGTCGAACCAGTGCGCGGTCGAGGCGTCCCGGCCCTGCGCGAGCACCTCCCACAGGGCGGCGTTCGTGGTCAGCGGCGCCACGAGCGCCATGTGGTTGGGCACCACGTCCACGACGATGCCGAGTCCGTGCTGTCGCGCCGTGGCGGCGAGTGCCTCGAGCCCTTCCTGACCGCCGAGCTCGGGGCTGACCCGGCTGTGGTCGACCACGTCGTAGCCGTGCATGGAGCCGGCCGCGGCCGCCAGGATCGGAGAGAGGTACAGATGGGTGACACCGAGGTCGGCGAGGTAGGGAACCGTCCGCTCGGCGTCGGCGAAGGTGAAGCCCGCGTGGAGCTGCAGGCGGTAGGTGGCGGTCACGTGTGCTGCTTACCCTTCGCGCGGGTCTTCGACACGTGACGCTCCACCCACGAGGACTACTCCTCGGCCAGGCCGGCGCGCTCGGCGCCGATGGTGGTGTCGTCCCCGTGCCCGGTGTGCACGACCGTGTCGTCGGGCAGCTCGAGCAACCGCGCCCGGATGCTCGCGACCAGGGTGTCCTTGTCGCTGAACGACCGGCCCGTCGCGCCGGGGCCGCCCTGGAAGAGGGTGTCCCCGGTGAACAGGCAGCCGAGGTCGGCGGCGTGGAGGCAGACCGCGCCGGGGGCGTGTCCGGGGGTGTGGATCACCCGCAGCGTCGTGCCGGCGACCGCGATCTCCTGGCCGTCGCTCAGGTCGACGTCCCAGAGCTCGTCGGTGTGGGTGAGCTCCCACAGCGGGCGGTCGTCGGGGTGCAGCAGGATCGGCGCGGTGACGCGCTCCCGCAGCGCCGGCGCGACCCGGACGTGGTCGTCGTGGGCGTGCGTGCAGACGATCGCCTTGACCTTGCGATCACCGACGACGGCCATGATCCCGTCCACGTCGTGGGGCGCGTCGATGACCACGCACTCCTCGTCGTTGCCGACGACCCAGACGTTGTTGTCGACACGATGCGTCTCCCCGTCGAGCGAGAAGGTGCCCTTGGTGACGCCGTGGTCGACGCGTACGGCGCTCACAGGATCACCACCGAGCGCAGGACGTCGCCGTGGTGCATCTTCTCGAAGGCGGCCTCGACGTCGCCGATGCCGATCTCCTCGGTGACGAACGCGTCGAGGTCGAGCCGGCCCTGCTGGTAGAGGTCGACCAGCATCGGGAAGTCACGGGAGGGCAGGCAGTCGCCGTACCAGCTCGACTTCAGCGAGCCGCCGCGCCCGAACACGTCGATCAGCGGGATGTCGGGGACCTTCATCTCCGGCGTCGGGACGCCCACCAGGACGACCGTGCCGGCCAGGTCGCGGGCGTAGAACGCCTGCTGCCACGTCTCGGGGCGGCCGACCGCGTCGATCACCACGTCGGCGCCGAAGCCGCCGGTGAGCTCCTGGATCGCCGCGACCGGGTCCTGCTCCTTGCTGTTCACGGTGTGGGTGGCGCCCATCCCGCGGGCCCACTCGAGCTTCCGGTCGTCGAGGTCGACGGCGATGATCGTGCCCGCGCCGGCCAGCCGGGACCCGGCGACGGCCGCGGCCCCCACGCCCCCGCAGCCGATGACCGCGACGGACGTGCCGCGGCCCACGTTGCCGGTGTTGATCGCGGCCCCGAGGCCGGCCATCACGCCACAGCCGAGCAGGCCGACGGCCGCGGCCCGTGCGGACGGGTCGACCTTCGTGCACTGGCCGGCGTGCACGAGCGTCTTCTCGATGAACGCCCCGATCCCCAGTGCCGGGGTCAGCTCGGTCCCGTCCTCGAGCGTCATCTTCTGGGTGGCGTTGAAGGTGCTGAAGCAGTACCAGGGCTCGCCGCGGTCGCAGGCCCGGCAGTCGCCGCAGACGGCCCGCCAGTTGAGCACCACGAAGTCACCGGGGGCAACGCTGGTGACGCCTTCCCCGACCGCTTCCACGACGCCGGCCGCCTCGTGGCCGAGCAGGAACGGGAAGTCGTCGTTGATCCCGCCCTCGCGGTAGTGCAGGTCGGTGTGGCAGACGCCGCAGGCCTGCACCTTCACGACCGCCTCCCCCGGGCCCGGGTCCGGCACGTTGACGGTCTCCAGCGTGACCGGCCGGCCCTTCCCCCGTGCGACGACACCTTGCACCTGCTGCATGTTGCCTCCTGCTCGTCGTACGTCTGCGTGCGGCGGCTCCGGGCCCGCGGCCCGGAGCGGACTTCACCCTACTCACGGTGCCGAAGCGACCCCGCGGGCCGGATGCAACCTCCCGGCGCGTAACCGCGTCTTGGGGGCGAGATGCGGAGAGGATGGTGATGACGGTGCAGCTCGCAGCAGACATAGGGGTTCGGGTGGCCACGAGGGCGCAGGACAGGGATCGGGAGAGGGACGCCGAGTTCGAGGCGTACATGGCCGCGCGCCAACCGAGCCTGCTGCGGACGGCGTACCTGCTCACCGGCGACCAGCACACCGCCGAGGACCTCGTGCAGACCGCGCTCGCGAAGCTCTACCTGTCGTGGGACAAGGTGCAGGACCGCGGGCTCATCGACGGCTACGTGCGGCGGATCCTGGTCAACGAGAACAACTCGCTGTGGCGACGCGCCTGGAAGAAGCGCGAGTTCAGCACCGACACGATCCCCGACCACCAGGCCGTCACCGACCGGCCCGACGACGGCCGGAGCGCCGCGTTGTGGGAGTTCGTCCAGACCCTGCCGCGCAAGCAGCGCGCGGTCGTCGTGCTCCGCTACTACGAGGACCTCAGCGAGGCCGAGGTCGCCGAGATCCTCGGCATCTCGGTCGGCACCGTGAAGTCCCAGGCCAGCCGCGCCCTCGCGGGCCTCCGCGCCCGCGTCCACACCCAACCACTACTCGCCCGAGACGGGGAGGAGGAGAGATGAGCAACCACGACGAGAAGGACCTCCTGGCACAGGAGCTCCACCAGCGCTCCGCCGGAGTCGGCGGGCACCCGATCGGCATGGACGACGTCCGTGGCCGGGCCCGCAGCATCAGGCGTCGCCGCAACGCGGTCCGCGGCGCGGTGGCCGCCGTCGTGCTGGCCGTCGCCGTCCCCGTCGGGCTCACCTCTACCGACCTGCTCGGCACGAACGGGACCGCCCCACCGCCGGCGGCGAGCACCACCCCGTCCCCCGACGGGCCCGAGCCGACGCCGAGGCCTGACGGGTCGTTCCCGCTGACCGTGCACGACCTTCCCCGCGGCGAGGCAGCCGGCATCCCCTACGTGGTCGCCAAGGAAGACCGGCTGGTCACCCCCGACGCCACGCTGGACCTGCCCGAGTCCTACTCGATGATCACGCCGTACAACGCCGGCTGGCTGGCCATCGGCTCCTCGCAGCACCCCGGCGACGTGATCATGCTCGACGACAACCTGGAGGTCACCCACACCGAGCCGTCAGGCGGCTGGGTGCTCGCCGTCAGCCAGGACGGCTCGCACGTCGCGTACACCGTGCGTCAGAGCGGGGACACGGTGATGCTGGTCAACGCGCCGACCGACGGCACCGACGTCGTGAGCTGGATGATCGACGTCCCCGGCGGCGAGTCCCTCGACCCGGTCGGCTTCCTCGACAACGACACCGTGGTCTACCAGAGCGACGTCGCCGACGTGATGGGGATCGCCCGCACCGGCGGCACCCTCACCCCGGTCGAGGGCCTGCGCCGCATCGACGACGCCTCCGAGGCGACGGGGATGATCTCCGGGCTGGTGTCCTACGGGAACGAGGGCGGCTGCTCCGGCGTGATGGACCCGGACTCCGGCACGATGCTGTGGAAGAGCTGCGACCACTCGAACCTCCGGTTCAGCCCCGACGGCCAGCTCGTGGTCGCGGACGCGTCGTACTTCGACGGGCCGGGCTCACCCACCCTCACGATCCTGGACGCGAGCACGGGCGCCGAAGTCGCACACTTCTCCCCCGACCGTGGCCTCCGGACCGTGGTCGGCGTCTCGCAGGCGGCGTGGGAGGACGCGGACACCGTGCTGGCCTACGTCGACGAGGGCGGCGACCAGGCGATCGTCCGCCTCGGGACCAACGGTTCGATCGAGGCGGCCACCGACGTCGTCACCGTGCCCAGCATGAGCGTCGGCATGTGGTTCGCCGAGCACACCCGCCGCTGACTTCCTCCGATATTGGGTATGGCCCGGGCGCGGAATCCGCACCCGGGCCCCACCGTTGTCGGAGGTCAGGCGGGGTCGGGCAGGGCGGTGATCGTGGTGACCGGCATCGACGAGTCGGCCGGGAGGTCGAGCGCCGAGGGGGTCCGCCCACGGGCGACCAGCTCGGACCCGAGCGCGGCGACCATCGCGCCGTTGTCGGTGCACAGCCCGGGCCGCGGCACCCGCACCCGGATGCCCTTCTTGGCCGCCCGCTCCTCGGCGAGCACGCGCAGCCGCGAGTTGGCCGCGACCCCGCCGCCGATGAGGATGTCCTCGATCCCCTCCGCTGCTGCCGCGTCCACCGCCTTGCGGGTGAGCACGTCGCAGACGGCCTCCTGGAACGACGCCGCGACATCGGCCACCGGGACCGGCTCGCCGGCGCGCTCGCGGGCCTCGACCCAGCGCGCGACCGCGGTCTTCAGCCCGGAGAACGAGAAGTCGAAGCGGTGCCGCTCCAGGTCGCGTCGCGAGGTCAGACCGCGCGGGAAGTCGATCGCGACCGACGAGCCCGACCGTGCCTCCCGGTCGATGTGCGGCCCGCCGGGGAACGGCAGCCCGAGCAGCCGGGCGACCTTGTCGAACGCCTCGCCGGCGGCGTCGTCGATGGTGGCCCCCAGGGGTACGACGTCAGCGGTCACGTCGGTGACCCGCAGCAGCGAGGAGTGCCCTCCGCTGACCAGCATCGCGACGCAGGGCTCCGGCAGCGGCCCGTGCTCGAGCTGGTCCACGGCGACGTGCGCGGCGAGGTGGTTCACGCCGTAGATCGGCTTGCCGAGGCCGATCGCCAGCGCCTTGGCGGCCGCCACCCCGACGAGCAGCGCCCCCGCGAGACCCGGGCCGCTGGTGACGGCGATCGCGTCGACGTCGTACATCTTGATCCCGGCCGTCTCGCAGGCCCGCTCGATCGTCGGCACCATCGCCTCGAGGTGAGCCCGGGAGGCGACCTCGGGGACGACGCCGCCGAAGCGGGCGTGCTCGTCCACGCTGGAGGCGACGGCGTCGGCGAGCAGGGTGTGGCCCCGCACGACGCCCACGCCGGTCTCGTCGCAGGAGGTCTCGATCCCGAGGATCAGGGGTTGGTCGGGCACGGCGCTCATCCTCTCCCGCCGCAGGCGGCCGAGGCCAACGGCAGCCGCATCACCACGGCGTCGGTCCCGTCACGGTAGTAGCGCCGCCGGCGGTCGATCTCCACGAAGCCGGCCGCCGCGTAGAACGCGAGGGCGGCGGTGTTGGCGGCGCTGACCTCGAGCAGCATCCGGTCGACCCGGGCGGCCTTCCCGGCGGCGACGGCCTCGTCGAGCAGGCGCCGCGCGAGGCCCCGCCGCTGGTGGTCGGGGTGCACGGCGATGCGCTGCAGGTCCAGCACGTCGCCGGCGGCGAGCGTGACGGCGTAGCCGACGACGGGCTCGCCGACGACCCAGGCCTGCCGGCGCTCCCCGGTGAGCTCCTCGCGGACCTGCGCCTCGCTCCACGCGTCGGCGCCGAACAGCGCGACCTCCAGCGCCAAGACGGCCGGCACGTCTCCGACGGTGGCCGAGCGCAGTGTCACGAGACCTTCTTGGGCTTGCCGGGGGTGGCCGCGTCGGGGCGCCGGAGGTAGAGCGGCTCCGGGTCGAGCAGCTCGGCCCGCTCGTCGGTGAGGACCGCGGCGAGGACGCCGGCGGAGGGGTGCTCCGGGCCGACCGGGTTCGGGAACGCCTCGGGGTAGAGCCGCGGGCCGACACCGACGACCGGCCCGTCGGTCCGCACCTCGTGCGGCTTGGAGACGTAGGGGCCGTCGAGGCGTGAGCCGTCCTCGTCGTACGTCGCCCAGTACACCTCCTTGCGGCGCGCATCGGTCGCGACCAGGAACGGCTGCCCGCCCGTGGCTCCGGTGTCGACCGCCTCGGCGGCGAGCACGTCGAGCGTGCAGATGCCGTAGACCGGGACCTCGAGGACCGCGCCGAGCGTGCGCGCGGTGACGATGCCGACCCGCAGGCCGGTGAACGGCCCGGGGCCGACGCCGACCGCGATGGCCGTGACGTCCTGGCGCGGCACCCAGGCCTCGTCGAGGACGGCGGTGATGCCGGGGGCGAGCAGCTCACCGTGGCGCATCGCGTCGACCACGGTGGAGGAGGCGACGACGCGCTCCCCGTCGTGCAGGGCGACGGTCACGGCCGCGGTGGCGGTGTCGAAGGCGAGCAGCACGACGACGAGGCTACGCGAGCGCCTGGCGCAGCCCGGAGCCGATCCACCGCTCACCGACCGGCACGAAGCGGACGGTCCGGGGGTCGTGGTCGTCGGTGAGGTCCGCGACCTCGCCGCCGCGGGCCCGGGAGATCCGCACGTCGAGGTGGTCCTCGGCGAGCGCCTCGGCGACGCCCTCCCCCCACTCGACGACCGTGACCGCCTCGTCCAGCGACGTGTCGAGGTCGAGGTCGTCGAGCTCCTCGATCCCGCCGAGCCGGTAGGCGTCGACGTGCACCAGGGCGGGCCCGTCTCCGAGCGAGGGGTGCACCCGGGAGATCACGAACGTCGGGGAGGTGATGTCGCCGCGGACCCCGAGGCCGACCCCGACGCCCTGGGTGAACGTGGTCTTCCCGGCGCCGAGGTCGCCGCTGAGGATCACCAGGTCGCCCGCGCGCAGCACGCCCGCCAGCCGGGTGCCGAGCGCGCGGGCCTCCTCGGCCGAGTGGGTGCGCACCAGGACGGGCAGCTCCTTGGTCATGGTCAGGAGCGTGCCGTCCCGGGCCGTCTCGAGGTAGCCGAGCCGCTGCCAGAACCGGACCGTCCTCGGCAGCTCCGCGCGCGCCGCCAGCCGGACCGCCTCGAAGCCGCGCTCGGCCGCGATCCGCTCGGCGTGGCGCACCAGCGTCCGCGCGACGCCCCGGGTCTGGGCGTCCGGGTGGACGGCCACGCGGCGCAGACCGAGCAGGGCGTCGTACGGCTCGAAGATCAAGGCGCCGACCGGACCGAGCTCGGAGAGGGCGAGCAGGCCGCCGTGCTCGGCGAGCGCCGCAGCCACGGACTCGGGCGTCTCCGTGGTCGCCGTCGACGGCGGGTCCAGCACCTCGCGGGCGCCGAAGCCCGCGCGGATGACCGCGAGCACCTCCGCGGCCCGCTCGGGGCCGACCTCCTGGACGTCGGTCATGAGGCCTGTGCTGCCGCGTGCCGACGCTCGGCGGTGACGACGAGCTCGTCGAGCGCGGCGTTGACCTTGTCGGCGCGCTCCATGATCACCATGTGGCCGGCGCCGGACACCTCGACCAGCTTCGACCCGTGGATCTGCTTGGCCATCTTGCGGCTGTGCCCGATCGAGGTGAGCAGGTCCTTGGTGCCGCAGATGATCGTGGTCGGGACGGACTCGAAGGCGTGCAGGATCGCGAACTTGTCGTGCGCCTCGAAGTGCGGGAAGAACTCCGCGAGCACCTTGAACGGCGTGCCCGCGAGCATCTCGTCGACGAACTGCACGTAGGACGCCGGCACCTCCTCACCGAACGCGAACTTGTCGGTGACCAGGAAGCCGATGTTGGAGCCGCGGCGCCGTGCGCTGTCCACGAGCTCGGGGGCGCGGCTCAGCGCCGCCATCAGCCGCTGGCCGACCGTGCCGCCCACGGAGTCGGGGATCAGCGAGCTGATGATCCGGTGCGGGCGAAGACCGCCGGCGGTGGTGGAGACCAGGCCGACGCCGACGACGCGGTCGCCGAACATCTCCGGGTGGTTCTGGGCGAACGCCATCAGCGACATGCCCCCCATCGAGTGCCCCACGAGCACGATCGGGCCCTCCGGCACCAGCTGGTCGAGGACCGCCGCGAGGTCGTGCCCGAGCTGGTCGATCGAGGCGTTCTCCGCCGCCGACCGCTGGGACCGCCCGTGCGAGCGCTGGTCGTAGAGCACGATGCGGCGCTTGCCCCGGAAGTACTTCCGCTGGAAGTGCCAGCAGTCCAGGTTGAGGGCGTAGCCGTGCACGAGCACGACGGTGGCTTCGTCCGGGGAGTGCCGGGTGCCGGAGCCGTTCTCGTACGGCGCCACCTCGTCCACCTCGGCATGCAGGACCACACCGTCGTCGGCGGTGACCGGAACCGGGTCCGAGCGGAGGCCGCCGAGCTCGTCGGACTCGTGCGCACCGGCCTTGCGGGCCCGCACGATGCGTCGCTCGACGACGAACCCCGTGGCGACCGCGGCGGCGACACCACCGGCGCCCGCGACGGCGATCCTGGCCAGCCGGCGTCTGTTGCTCAAGCGTCCTCTCCGTTCACATAGCTGCGGCGCATCCGTCCGTCGACGCGCGTGACGATCTCGTAGGAGATGGTGCCGCACGCCTCCGCCCAGTCCTGTGCAGTGGGTTCCCCGTGGACGCCCGGTCCGAACAGCAGCACCTCGTCGCCGGCCGTCGCGGACTCGTCCACCTCGACGACCAGCTGGTCCATGCAGACCCGGCCGAGCACCGGCCGGCGCCGGCCACCGACGAGCACCTCGGCCCGCGACGAGGCGTGCCGCGGGATGCCGTCGCCGTACCCGGCCGGGACCACGCCCACGGTCATGTCCCGGGGCGCCACGAACGTGTGCCCGTAGGAGACCCCGGCGCCTTCGGGCACCCGCTTCACGGCCGCGAGCCGCGCCCGGACGGTCATCGCCGGGACCAGGCCGAGCTCCTCGGAGGTGACGACGTCGGGCGCGGGCGAGAGGCCGTACGACGCGATGCCGCACCGGACGAGGTCGAACCGGGCCGACGGCCGGAGCAGCGCCGCGGCGGAGTTGGCGAGGTGCCGCACCTCGGGCTCGATGCCGAGCGACTCGACGAACGCGCAGGCCTCCCGGAACGCGTCCTCCTGGGCCTTGTTGGCGGGATGGTCCGGCTCGTCGGAGCAGGCGAAGTGCGACCAGACCCCGGTGATCCGGATCGCGCCGGACTCCTCGGCGGCGGCGGCCGCACGGACCAGGTCCGGCCAGAGCGCCGGGGTGGACCCGCCCCGGCTCAGCCCGGTGTCGACCTTGAGCTGGACGCGGGCGCGGACGCCGAGGTCGCGCGCGGCGGTGGCGATCTCGTCGACCTCCACGACGGTGTAGGCGGTGAGGTCGATCCCGGCCTCGACCGGAGGCTCGTAGTCCTCGCCCGGCACGGCCAGCCAGCACAGCACCGGTCCGGTGTCGCCGGCCTCCCGCAGGGCCATCGCCTCGTCGATGACGGCCACCCCGAGCCAGTCGGCACCGGCCTGGCGGGCGGCGCGGGCGACCTCGACCATGCCGTGGCCGTAGCCGTCGGCCTTGACGACCGTCATCATCTGGGCGCCGTCGGCCAGCTCCTTGAGCGTGGCGACGTTGCGCCGGACGGCGTCGAGGTCGACGACGATCTCGGCGCGGCCGACGTCAGGAGGGGTGTTCATGGCGTGGCCCAGTCTGTCACCCGGGTTGCTCAGCGCAGCAGCACCCGACACGCCTCGGGCAGCGCCGATGCGACCGCCGAGGCGCGTAGCGGCCCGTGGTCGCTCGCCAGTGCGGCGGCGGACCCGTGCAGCCACGAGCCGACCGAACCCGCGTCGAACGGGTCGAGGCCCGCGGCGAGCAGCGCCCCGCACAGTCCGGCGAGCACGTCGCCGGCGCCGGCGGTGGCCAGCCAGGGCGGCCCGACCGTGGTCACCCGGACCCGGCCGTCGGGGGCCGCGACGAGCGTGTGCCGCCCCTTCAGCAGTACGACGCACCCGAACGTCTCCGCCGCGGTGCGCGCGTGGCCGAGCTGGTCGGCCTCGACCGCGGCGCGGTCCACGTCGAGCATCCGCGCGAGCTCCCCGGCGTGGGGGGTGAGCAGCGCCGGGACGTCGAGCACGCCCTGCACGCCGGACAGCCCGTCGGCGTCGACCACCACGGGACCGCCGTCGGCGACGACCTCGCCCAGCGCCCGGGGGGCGTCCTCGCCGCCGCCGGACCCGACGACCCAGGCCTGGACCTGGCCGGCGCCCACCACCACCTCGGGGAAGCTCCGGCGGACCAGGTCGGCCGCGTCACCGACGTAGCGGACCATGCCGGCCAGCCCCGCGGAGGCGCCGGCAACGCAGAGGACAGCCGCGCCGGGATACTCCGCGGAACCTGCGCGGATCCCGACGACGCCGCGGGTGTACTTGTGCGCCGTCGGCTCCGGCACCGGCAGCAGCCGTGCGACGTCCTCGGCCTGGAGCGCGGTGACGTCGGCCGACGGGAGGTCGAGCCCGATGTCGACGAGGTGGACCGCGCCACTGGCCCGGGCCGCCGGGTCGACCAGGTGGGCGACCTTGTGCGTGCCGAACGTGACCGTGACGGTCGCGTCCACGTGCGGGCCGTCGACCCGACCCGTGTCGACGTCGACCCCGCTGGGCACGTCGACCGCGACGAACGGAACGCCCTCCAGGGCGGCCACGGCAGCCGCTGCGTCCGGACGCAGCCCGCCCTTGCCGCCGATGCCGACGATCCCGTCGACCACGACGTCGGGACGGACCCGGCCGGGACCGTCGACGACCCGGCCGCCGGCCGCACGGAAGGCACGCAGGCCGGCCTCGTGGGCCTGCTCCGGGCTGAGCAGCTGCGCGTCGACAGCGGCCCCCCTCCGGGCGAGCATCGCGCCGGCGAACAACGCGTCGCCGCCGTTGGCCCCGGACCCGACCAGCAGGTGCACCCGGGCGCCGTACGCGCTGCCGATGAGCTCGAGGACGGCGTACGCCAGGCCGCTCGCGGCCCGGGCCATCAGCGCGCCCTCCGGCAGCGTGGCCATCAAGGCGGCCTCGGCGGCGCGGACCTGCTCGACGGTGTGGGCGCTGCGCATGCCGCACACCCTAGTCCGGTGGCCCTCCCGCGGATCAGTCCTTGCGGTCGAGCTGCGCGGGGACCACCGCGATGAACCACCCGGTCCCCACGATCAGGATCGGGATCATCTTGGCGAAGCCGCCGCCGTCCTTCAGCACGACCGCGGTGCCGATCCAGATCGCAGCCCAGACGACCGCCGCTCCCCAGAGGTAGCGGGACCGCGCGCTCCCCGGCTGCTCTCGAGGCGAATCCACCATCTCGTACCTCCCGCGAGGTCGGCTGCCTACCGCCAGTCTCGGCCGCACGGGGCTACGACCCCAGGGGCGAACGACCTCAGTCCTCGAGGACGACCATCGCCGAGGCGATGCCGGCGTCGTGGGAGAGGGACAGGTGGATGGTGCGCGCGCCGAGGTCGTTGGCGCGGGCGAGCACCGAGCCGCGGATCTCGAACTGCGGGTTGCCGGTCGCCTCGCTGACCACCTCGGCGTCGTGCCAGTGCATGCCGGTCGGGGCGCCGAGCGCCTTGGCGAGCGCCTCCTTGGCCGCGAACCGGGCGGCCAGCGACGCGAGCGGCCGTTCCCGCTCCTGCTCGGTGAACAGGCGCTCGCGCAGCGTTGGCGTCCGGACGAGGGCCTCCTCGAACCGGCCGATGTCGACCACGTCGATGCCCACCCCGATCACCGCCACTGCGCGGCCCTACTCGACCGTGACGGACTTGGCGAGGTTGCGCGGCATGTCCACGTCATGGCCCATCGCCGTCGCGAGCTCGCAGGCGAAGAGCTGGAGCGGCACCACGGCCACCATCGGCTGGAGCAGCGTCGGCACCTTGGGCAGCGGGATCAGGATGTCGGCGTACGGCTTGACCGACTCGTCGTCCTCCTCGGCGAGGACGATCGTGCGGGCACCGCGGGCCCGGACCTCCTGGATGCCGCTGACCATCTTCTCGTGCAGGAAGTCGCGGCCCTGGGGCGGCACGACGCAGATGACCGGCATCCCCTCCTCGACGAGCGCGATCGGCCCGTGCTTCAGCTCGCCGGCCGCGAAGCCCTCGGCGTGGATGTAGGCGAGCTCCTTGAGCTTCAGCGCGCCCTCGAGCGCGACCGGGTAGCCGGCGTGGCGGCCCAGGAACAGCACCGACTTCGCGTCCGCGAGCTCGCGGGCCAGCTCATGGATCTGCTCGGATCCGTCCAGGACCCGCTGCACGTGGGCGGGCATCATCTCGAGCGTGTGCACGATCTCCGCGATCTCGTCGCCGAACTTCGTGCCCCGGACCTGGGCGAGGTAGAGCGCGAGCAGGTAGCAGGCGACCAGCTGGGTCATGAACCCCTTGGTCGACGCCACCCCGATCTCGGGGCCGGCGTGCGTGTAGATGACGGCGTCCGACTCGCGCGGGATCGTCGAGCCGTTGGTGTTGCAGATCGCGAGCACCTTCGAGCGCTGCTCGCGTGCGTGCCGGATCGCCATCAGGGTGTCGGCGGTCTCGCCGGACTGGCTGATCGCGACGACCAGCGTCGAGCGGGTGAGGATCGGGTCGCGGTAGCGGAACTCGTGCGCGAGCTCGACCTCGCAGGGGATCCGGGTCCAGTGCTCGATGGCGTACTTCGCGACCAGGCCGGCGTAGAACGCCGTGCCGCAGGCCACGATGACGATCTTGTCGACCTCGCGGAGCTCGTCCTCGCTGATCCGGATCTCGTCGAGCATCAGCGCGCCGTTGGCGTCGTGGCGCCCCAGCGTCGAGTCCGCGATGGCCCGCGGCTGCTCGTAGATCTCCTTGCGCATGAACCAGTCGAAGCCGTCCTTCTGCGCCGCCGAGAGGTCCCAGTCGACGTGGTAGGGCTTCGCCTCGGCCGGGGCGCCGGAGAAGTCGGTGACCACGACGCCCTCACGCGTGATGGTCACGACCTGGTCCTGGCCGAGCTCGAGGGCCTCGCGGGTGTGCTCGATGAAGGCGGCCACGTCGGACGCGAGGAAGTTCTCGCCCTCGCCCACGCCGACCACCAGCGGGGAGTTGCGGCGGGCGCCGACCACGCGGTCCGGGTCCTCGGCGTCGACCGCGACCAGGGTGAAGGCGCCGTGCAGGCGACTGCAGACCCGCTCCATCGCCTCGGTGAGGTTGGCGCCCGTGGCGACCTCGGCCTCGACGAGGTGTGCGGCCACCTCCGTGTCGGTCTCCGAGCGCAGCTCGTGGCCGGCGGCCTCGAGCTCGGCGCGCAGCTGCGCGAAGTTCTCGATGATCCCGTTGTGCACCAGGGCGACGCGGCCGTTCTGGCCGAGGTGCGGGTGCGCGTTGGGGTCGTTGGGGGCGCCATGGGTGGCCCACCGGGTGTGGCCGATGCCGGTCATCGACGGCGGCAGCGGGTTGTCGGCGAGCGCCTTGTCGAGGTTGCCGATCTTGCCGGCGCGCTTCTCCCAGGCGATCTTGCCGTCGACGGCGAGCGCCACCCCCGCCGAGTCGTAGCCGCGGTACTCCAGCCTCCGGAGACCCTCGACGACGACTCCCTCGGCCTGCTGCGGCCCTACGTATCCGACGATTCCACACATGGCGGCAACTCTACCGGCGGCGGATCCCCCCGAGCCCCCAACACCTGCTGGAGCGCCCCCGCCGCCCCCGGCGGCGCCGGCCGCGTCGCACCCGGCAGAATGCCGGGCATGGCCCACGCGAACGGCTCCGGTGGCGACCGTGCCCACGGCCCCTACGTCGAGCTGGACCGCGCCGCCTGGGCAGCGCTCGGGGCCACGACGCAGCAGCCGCTCAGCGAGGACGAGATCGAGCTGGTCCGCGGCCTCGGCGACGAGCTGGACCTCGACGAGGTGCAGCAGGTCTACCTCCCGCTCTCGCAGCTATTGAGCATGTACGTCGGCAGCGCCACGGCCCTGCACCGGGCGCAGGAGGCGTTCCTCAACCAGCCGCACCCGCCCCGCACCCCGTTCGTGATCGGCCTCGCCGGCTCGGTGGCGGTCGGCAAGTCGACGACCGCGCGAGTGCTGCAGCACATGCTCGCCCACTGGCCCGAGCACCCCTCGGTCGCGCTGGTCACCACGGACGGCTTCCTCTACCCCAACGCCGAGCTCGAGCGGCGCGGGCTGCTGCACCGCAAGGGCTTCCCGGAGTCCTACGACCGGCGCGCGCTGCTCCGGTTCGTGATGGACATCAAGTCCGGCAAGGACGAGGTGACGGCGCCGACGTACTCCCACCTCGTCTACGACGTCGTCCCCGGCGAGACCGTGGTGATCCGCCGTCCGGACGTGGTCATCATCGAGGGCCTCAACGTGCTCGCACCCGCCCGGGTCCGCGACGACGGGCGCACCGGGCTGGCGATCAGCGACTTCTTCGACTTCTCGGTGTACGTCGACGCGGCGACCGCCGACATCCGGCGCTGGTACGTCGAGAGGTTCCTGCGCCTGCGCGAGACGGCCTTCCGCAATCCGGCGTCCTACTTCGCCCGCTACGCCAGCCTCACGGAGGAGGAGGCCGTCGCGGAGGCGCACCGGATCTGGGACGGCATCAACGGGCCCAACCTGAAGCAGAACGTGCAACCGACCCGCGGCCGCGCCACCCTGGTGCTGCGCAAGTCCGCCGACCACTCGGTCCGCTTCGTCCGCCTGAGGAAGCTCTAGCCCCGCCGAGGGTCGGGCCGGGGTCAGGAGGTCGCAGAGCGGCCGCTGAGCAGGTCGAGCATCACGGTGGTCACCTCGTCGAGGTCGAGCCGGATGTTGTCGAGGTGGATGCGCACGTCGAACGCGCCCCGTCGCTCACCGGCCGTGTCCGTCTCACCGAAGAGGTAGCGGGGCACCGGCCGGCCTTCCGCCTCCCACGCCCCGATCCGGAGCTCCGGGTCCTCGTCGGCCACGGACGGGGCGGTGTAGATGGCGCCGTCGGCATCACCGAACCACCCCACCTTGTGCTGTGCCGTGCCCATGGGGGCCAGGTAGACGTCCGTCACGCGCGCCCACAGCACCGCCTCGCGCAGCGTGGTCCTGACCAGGTTGACCACCCGGTGCGGCACCGAGCAGCGCGACCGGATCGTCTCCGCGATGGTGTGCAGCTCATCGATCGCGGCGTCCCACTTGGCCGATGCGGTGTCGGTCCCGACCGGGTAGGAGAAGCCGTCGATCACGACGACCAGCTCGGGGTAGACCTCGTGCAGCCGGTCGACCAGGGCAGGGACCTGCTCCTCCTGGTCGACCCACACCCGGCTCCCGACCCGCAGCCCGATCCACACGACCGGGAAGGGTCGGGGCTCGGCCGGCGGGTCCAGCTCCGGGTTTGTCGTCGGCCTGCGGCGCATCGCCTCTCCGATCCGCTCGGTGGCCTCGCGCAGGACGAGGTAGCTGCCGGGCTGGACGATGAGGTGGTCCGGCGAGAAGGGGTGTGGATCGCGGACGCTGGTGTGCTCGTCACGGACCAGGGTGGCAGCGCCCAGCTCCGGAAGGACGTCGACCACCGGACCGAAGAACTCGGTGCCGGTGAAGTGCAGCTCGTCGATCTGGCCGACCAGTCCCCGCTCGATGAGCCGCTCGAAGGCCGAGTAGTAGTTCCAGACGTTGTGGGCGAAGTTCTGCATCGTTCCCCACAGCGCGGTCACGGTCCGGGCCGGAGCCGGTGTGCGGTCGGCGAGGAGCGCGGCCGCGAGGGCGCCGGGGTTCCGCGAGGCCCGGTGCAGCAGGTGGGCGAGCGAGTTCACGGTGCTCAGGTCGTTGATGTACTTCGGCGCCGTCGACCCCAGGTCGACCATGACGTCGAGCCTGGGCAGCAGCAGGCCGAGCACCTGGTTGCCGGAGTCGCCCGTCACCAGCAACGACATCTCGGTGTCGCCGAACGAGTAGAGCGTCCGTCCGAAGGTGACAACGGTGTCGAAGGGTCGTACGGCGCGCCCGGTCCAGGGGTCCAGCAGGGTCAAGCATCTCTCCGCGAGGGCGCGGTCCTGCCAGCCGATGTGCTCGTAGCGGACGCGCACGTGCTCCCGGATGCGCGGGGTGTGCAGGCTGACGTTCTCGAGCAGGTCGGACGGATCAGGCAGCAGGTGCCGCACTGCGCCGCGCAGTCGCTCTCCGTCGGCACCTCCGGACGTGGCCTCCTCGACCGAGCGGACCTGCGGGGGCTTGGCCATGAAGAACAGCTGCAGCGCCACCAGCGGCATCCCGGCTACCTTCCCCGCCGGCCCGGCGGGGAGGGGCTGCAACGCGGTGTAGCTCTCCCACACCGTGCGGATGGTCGCGGCCCGCGGGGAGGCGAGGAATCGATCGAGATGAGGCTGCACCCTCGCCCGGTTCTCCGCTGCCCGAGGACCCTTGAACAGGTGGAACAAGGCCGCGGTCAGCACCCGGTCCTCCCCGTCCTGCAGCGCCACGAGGGCGTCGTCCACCTCGTTCCCGGACGCCCCGGACGACTCCAGGGCTGCGATGTAGTCGCGCACCGGAGGAACCTTGTTGGGAGCGGCGACAACGGCGGAGCGAATCTCTTCGAGCGCGGCCATGGCAGAGAACTTACTGACCGGACCGATGGGCGGGGTCGGCGGTCCCGGCTCGCCGGAAACCGGATGACGCGAGACGGGCCGGGCACTACGGTCCCCGCATGGACATCCGCACGCTCGACCCCGCCGACGACGCCCAGATGCGGCGTTTCCACGAGATCACCTGGCGGGCCGAGAAGGACGACGGTCGGCCCTGGAACCCGATGTGGACCTTCGAGGAGATGGCCAGTCTCTTCCGCGAGCCGACCAGCGACCGACGGGCCACGGGCGTGGCGGCGTACGACGGCGCCGACATGGTCGGGGCCGGTTGGCTGAACCTCTCCCTGCACGACAACCTGGACACGGCATGGTCGTTCGTCGCGGTCGAGCCGGAGCTGCGGGGTCGCGGCATCGGCGCCGTCGTGCTCGAAGCTCTTGTCGACATGGCTCGGATGGAGGGTCGCACCCAGCTGCTCAGCAACGCCGGCGTCCCGTTCGAGGAGCGCGCCTCCTCCCCCGTCATCGCCTGGGCCGAACGGAACGGCTACTCGGTCGCCAACGTCGAGATCCAGCGCAACCTCGAGCTCCCCGTCGCCGCCGACCTGCTCGAGACGATCGCCGCGGAGTCCGCCGAGAAGCACGGCGACTACGAGATCCACACCTTCGTCGGCCCGCTTCCCGACGAGCTGCTCCAGTCGTGGTGCGACCTCGACAACAGGTTCGTCCTCGAGGCGCCGATGGGCGACGTCGACCTCGAGCTCGGCGCCACCACCCCGGAGACGCTCCGTGAGCGGGACCGGGTCAGCGAGAAGATCGGGCGCACCGTCTACTCGTCGGTGGCGGTGCTCGACGGACAGGTCGTCGCGAACAGCGACCTCGGCGTCGCCCGCGAGGCCGACGAGGCGCACCAGTGGGGCACGCTCGTGCACCCGGACCACCGCGGCCACCGGCTCGGAGCGGCGCTCAAGGTGGCCAACCTCAGAGTCCTGATGGAGCGGCAGCCGGACGTGCCGCGCGTGGTCACCACCAACGCCGAGACCAACGCCTGGATGGTCGCCATCAACGACCGCCTGGGCTTCCGTCCCGTCGCCATGGTGCCGTCCTTCAAGCGGCTGCTCTAGCCTGCCCGCATGGACATCCGCCCGCTCGACATCCACGACGAGGCGCAGTTCCGGCGCTACCACGAGATCGCCTGGAACGCCGAGAACGACGGCCGCCCGTGGACCTCGATGTGGACGCACGCCGAGATGCACGCGGCCTTCCACGAGCAGGCGGACGACGAGCGGTTCGAGGGCCTGTGCGCCCACGACGGTGACGCGATGGTCGGTGCCGCCTTCGTGGCCTTCACGCTGGCGGACAACCTCGACAAGGCCTACCTCCAGGTCTGGGTCGAGCCGGCGCTGCGCCGCCGTGGCATCGGCAGCGCCCTGGTCGAGGCCGCCGTCGCGCGGGTGGCGGCCGAGGGACGTACCACGATCACCGGCGAGGCGTCGTACACCTTCGCGGAGCGCGACACCGCGCCGACGCTGCGCTGGGCCACGGCCAACGGCTTCCGGGTCGCCAACGTCGAGGTCGCCCGTGACCTCGCCCTTCCGGTGCCGGCCGAGCTGCTCGAGGAGCTTCTGTCAGAAGCCGCGCGGCACCATGAGGGCTACGCCGTCGAGACGTATGACGACCTCCCCGTGGGCTACGTCCCGTCCTACTGCGCGCTGGTCAACCAGCTGGTCCTCGAGGCCCCCATGGGCGAGCTCGACTTCGAGGAGGAGCAGATGACGCCGGAGGTGTTCGCGCACAAGCGCGCCCGCGACCGCAGCTCGGGCCGCCGGCACTGCTTCGCGGTGGCCGTGCACGACGGGGAGGTGGTCGGGCTCACCGACCTGATGCTGCCGCCGGAGTCGACGCGGGCACACCAGTGGCAGACGCTGGTCCACCGTGACCACCGCGGTCACCGGCTCGGCCAGGCCCTCAAGGCCGCCAACCTGCTCGCCCTGCAGCGGCGGCACCCCGAGGTCACCGAGGTGCACACGCAGAACGCGGAGGTGAACGAGCAGATGGTCGCCATCAACGACCGCCTCGGGTTCGTCCCGGTCGCCGTCGTCCCGGACTTCAAGCGCACGCTGTAGCAGCGGAAAAGCACATGCCGCACGAGGCTGTGGCCGTCTAGCCTGCACAGCATGACCACCACCGTTGCGAGCACGCGCTTGCTCGACCTGGCCGACGAGCCCGCCATCCGGGCCTGGCACTCCGCCGGGCTCGCGGCGCACCGCCACGACCGGCCGAACGCTCCGTTCTGGACCGAGGACGAGGTCGTGCACATCTTGCGCCCGGACGACCCGGAGGAGAAGTTCCTGCCGCTCGTGGCCGAGGACGGCGACGGCAAGATGATCGGCACGGCCATCCTGTTCGTGCCGCTCGAGGACAACCTGGACAAGATCTACGGCCAGCTCAGCGTGCTCCCGGAGCACCGGGGGCACGGCGTCGGCGACGCGCTGATGGAGCAGGTCCTGCACGCCGCGCGGGCCGAGGGCCGTGAGCTCGTCCTGGTGCAGGGCTACCTCCCCGCCGACGCCGACGACGCGCACCCGGTCCGTCGGTTCGCCACCCGCCACGGCTTCTACCTCGCGAACACCGAGGTACGGCGCGTGCTCGAGCTGCCCGTCGCCGACGAGACCATCCAGGGCTGGATCGACGACGCAGCGCCGCACCACGTCGGCTACGACATCGCGACCTACGTGGACGTCGTGCCCGATGAGCTCGTCCCGTCCCTGGTCGACCTGCTCAACCAGCTCGCGGTCGACGCCCCGACCGGCGACATCGACTTCGAGGCGGGCGCGGTGACACCCGAGGTCTACCGGGAGCAGATGCGGCGCCGCACCGCCACCGGCCGGAAGATCTACGAGACCGTCGCGGTCAAGGACGGTCAGGTCGTCGCCCAGTCCACGATGTCGGCGCCGCCACCCGGTGAGGAGATGCCGCACCTGAACCAGTGGGGCACCTACGTGCACCGCGAGCACCGCGGCCACCGGCTCGGGCTCGGGGTGAAGGCAGCCAACCTGCGGGCCGTCCAGCGCGCCCACCCCGAGCGCACGCTGGTCAGCACCACGAACTCGCCGGCCAACGCGCCCATGGTGGCGATCAACGAGCTGATGGGTTTCCGCCCGGTCGACGTCATGAACGAGTTCCTCCGGAGGCTGTGACCGGTCGCCGCGATGAGGCAGAATCGCGCGGCGTGACCACTCTCGAGCTGCTGCACTGGAACGACGTCCACGGCCGATTCGAGGGTCTCGCCCGGCTGTCCGCGCGGGCGCGCCGGATCCGTGAGGAGGCAGCGCACCCCGTGCTGCTGCTCGACGGCGGCGACGTGGAGGACGCGAGCGTGCGCCTGTCCGCCTTGACCTACGGGGCGGCGGGCTGGCGTCTTCTCGGTGCGGCCGGCGTGGACGCCGCGGTCGCCGGCAACGGCGGCCTGCTCCGCTACGGACCCCAGCTGCTCCCGCGCTACGCCGAGGCCCTGGGCGGCCCTCCCCTGGTGTGCGACCTGGAGACGACAGCCGGCACCACGCCTGACGGGGCTGCCCCGTCGGTGCTCCTGGAGGCGGGCACGCTGCGGGTCGGCGTGGTCGGGGTGACCGACTACTACCCGCAGTACGACAACTTCGGGCTGCGCGAACGTGGCCGGGTGACCGCGGTACGGCGCGAGGCCGACCGCCTGCGGGCCCGGGGCGCCGACGTCGTGGTGCTGCTCAGCCACGCCGGCATCAACCACGACCGCGGACTGAGCTGGTCCCTGCGTGGCAAGGTCGACCTGATCGTCGGAGGCCACACCCACGACCTGCTCACCGAGGGGGACCGTGGCCAGGGCCTCCCGATCGTCCAGGCGGGCGCCTTCGCCGAGCACCTGGGCCGGGTCCGGCTCGAGGTGGACGAGGACGGCGTACGCGTGGTCGACGTTCGCCTCGAGGAGGTGGCCGAGGACGGGCCCGCCGACCCGGCGGTCCTGGCCGAGCTCGCCGCCTGCGAGCGCGACCTGGACCGGTGGCTGGACGAGCGCGTGGGGCACCTGCCCGAGCCTGCCGGGCACGACCCCGCGGGGGTCAGCCACGTCGCCCGCCTCACGACCGCGGCGCTGCTGGCCGACCGCCCGGGCGATCTCGCGGTGCTCATCGCGGCGCACTTCACGGCCGGGCTCCCCGCAGGCGCCGTCACCCGGGGTGATGTCTGGGCGGCGACGAGCTCACCGGGCAACCCCGCCACCGCGACGCTGAGCGGAGCCGAGGTGCGCGGGATGCTCGCGCGCGGCCTCTCGGAGGAGTACGCGCGCACGGTCCCTCGGACGTTCCGCGGCCGTCCCTACGGCCTGCTCCAGGTGCACGGCGCCCATCTCGACGGACCCGACGTCGTGGTGGCCGGACAGCGGCTGGACGACGAGCGCCGTTACCGGGTGACGGCGACCGACCTGGAGCTGTCGACGTACGGCGGCCTGCTGACCGCCGACCCGAAGGACCTCGAGGTGCACCCGCACCAGATCCTGCCCGAGGTCCTCGAGTCGCACCTGCGACGCGGCCGGGCGTGAGACCTGACCTCAGCCGAGCGGCGTGTGGAACTCGACGAGACGCTCCACCGGCCGGAAGCCCAGCGCCTCGTTGACGCCGATCATGTGGGCGTTGACCTCGGCGTTGGCCGTGACCAGGGCGGTCCGCTCCGGCTCCTCCTGGAGCAGCCACAGCAGGTTGTGTGCCTTGGTCGCCATCCCGAGCCGGTGCCCGCGGTGCGCCGGGGCGACGAGCGTGCCCCACTGGAAGACGTGGCCCGGGTCGAACCTCGGCACCACCAGCTCGGAGTAGGCCGCCAGCTCGCCGTCCGCCGCGACCGCGACGGTGGTGTACTTCGTGCGCCCGGACGCCTCGAACACGACCTCGTCGGCCCGGATCCGCTCCTCGTCCATGAGCTCGTGCTCCTTCTGGAGCTCGCCCGAGGGTGCCTCGACCATGAGCGACCCCACCAGCGCACCGAACTGGTCGACGATGTCGTCGGGGATCCGGCCGGCGAACTGCCGCAGCGTGTAGTCGCGGTGGTACGGCGCCGCCTGGTCGAGCGAGCCGCTGCACGTGCTGCTCGTCGACCGGCAGGTCGAGCACCCGCACGACGTTGCTGAGGTCGAGCTTGAAGCCGCGGCGGAGGAGGAAGTCGGCGTCCGGGTGCCCCGCGCCGTCCTCGGGGCCGCCGTAGGGCACGAACACCTCGGTGGAGAACGTGCTGCGGCCACGCTCACGAGCGACGTCGAGGACGTGCTCGAGCATGGCCGTGCCGTGGCCCCGCCGACGGTGGGCCGGGTGGGTCCACGCGTTGCCCCACGCGAGGGTCAGGTTCTCCTTGAGCGGCAGGACGAGCAGGCCGCAGGCGACGACCTCGCCGTCGGCGGACAACCCGAACGGCAGGAACTCCTCCCCCGTCCGGTCGCCGAGGAAGTCGGCCCGCATCTCCTCCAGCATCCAGGGCGTCGCGTGCTCGCGTCCGTGCGTGTCCGCGGCGAGGTAGGTCGTGTGCCAGGCCGCCAGGGCTTCGGCGTCGGAGGCGTCCAGCGGTCGGATGTCGCTCACGAGAGGTCCTTCTGGACCTCGACGCAGCGCTCGACCTCGCGGAAGCCGAGCCGCTCGTTGACCGCGTTCATCGCGACGTTCACGCCGGCGTTGCCGGTCATCAGCACGCGACACTCGGGGTAGGCGGCCCGGATGGCCCGGTGGTTCGCCAGCTTCATCACGAGGCCGAGGGCGTGCCCGCGGTGCTCCGGGAGCACCAGGGTGCCGCTCTGGAACCCCCGGTGGCGGGCGTGCTCGTTCACCACGAGCTCCGTGAGCCCGACCATGGTCCCGTCCGGGGCGATGGCCGCGACGGCCAGCACATGACGCCCGGTCGCCTGGGCCTGCTCCTCGCCCTGCCGGACCCGGTCCTCGTCCCAGACCTCGGGCTCGAGCTCCAGCTCGCCGGAGGGTGCGAGGTCGTTGTAGGCCTCGTTGAGCGCGCAGAACCCGGCGACGTGCTCCTCGGGCACCCGCTCCTGCCAGGACACGAACGTGTACCCGGCGGCACGCGGGAGCGCCTCTGCCTCGAGTGCGGCCCAGGTGTGCTCGGTGGCGAACAGGTCGACGATCTTCATGCCGTCCTCGATCGCGCGGCTGAAGCCCATCGCCTCGGCGAAGGCCAGCCCCGCGCTGTCGCTGTCCATCGGCGAGTAGGCCTCGGTCATGACCACCCGCCGGCCATCGGCCCGCACCCGGTCCTCGACGTGCTGGACGAGCGCCCGGCCTACGCCTCTGCGCTGGTGGTCGGGGTGGACGTGGAACTCGGCGAACGCGGCGTGCTGGTTGTCGCGCAGCGGGTAGCGCAGGAACGACCGCCCCAGCATCTGGTCCCCGTCGAAGGCTCCGATGAGGACGTCCTCGAAACCGCTCCGGGGGTGGGTGTACTGGCCGACCGCGGACTCCCAGGGGACGTAGAAGTCGTAGGGACGGAAGGCGTTCTCGGCCACCTTGCCGATCTCCCAGAACCGGTGCAGCGTGTCGACGTCCCCGAGGTCCAGCTGGCGTATGTCCACGAGGAGTCAGCCTAGGCAGGCGGTGGTCTCACCGCACCCCGATTAGGACGAGGGCACGATCACGATCAAGCCACCGGTCGCGCCGGGCTCGTCCGGGGCGTCCTCGGCCGCGACCACGTCGACGACCTCGAAGCTCAGACCCTCGGCCTCGCCGGTGTCACCCTCGGCGACCTGCACGTTGGTGTGCCCGCCGCCGGTCGGCGGCTCGACGACCACGATGCCCTTGTCACCGTCGAGGTTGATCGCGGTCAACGTGTAGTCGTCCACGGGCGTCGGCACGTTCTGCCGGAGCCGGACCGCGCCGTCGGGGTAGTCCTTCGCCGGCTCGGCGTCGTCCCCGCCGCAGCCGGCCAGGCTCCCGAGGGCGAGCACGAGCGCTGTCGTCGTACCGGTCAGGGTGCGTCTCATCGGCTCTCCTAGCCCAGGTCCACGGTGTCGAAGCGGATGAAGCTCGCCTCGAACTCGTCGTAGGTCATGGTGATCGGCGGGTGGTTGTCGAGGCCCCACGGGTTCACGATCGTGACCGTGCCGTTGTCCGGGTCGACGCTCTGCACATAGTAGGCATGGCCCGAGACGATGGTTCCGTCGTCGTAGAGCGAGGTCAGGTTCTCGTGCGCGGTCGAGACGAGCACGGCGCCGCCACCGTCCAGCAACGAGTCGAGGTCGCCCGCCGAGGGCGGGTCCGGGTCGTCGAGGCCGAACCAGTCGGCCTCGTGGGTCTCGACGTCGCGGCCGCTGAGCAGCTCCAGCGCCTTGGACGGCCAGTCGCCCTCGAGGTCCTCGTAGTCGCCGTAGTGCTGCGCGGCGGCCTTCTCGATCAGGTGCGGCCACAGCTCGTGGGTGTCCTCGCCGGCATCGCTGTCGTCGGGGTTGTCCGCGAACAGCGGGTCACCGTCGACGGTGGGGATGTCCGGGGTGACCGTGATCTCGACCGCCTCGCCGTCTTCGTACAGCGTGACGGTGTAGGTGCCGTTGTCGTTGGCCCGGATCATCTCCTCGACGAGCTCCGGGTTGGTGTTCACGATCGCCCCGATGCTCGCGATCAGCCAGCAGTCGCCGATCATCCCCTGGTTGAGGTCGCTCGGGTCGACCGGCGGCTCGTCGGCGTCGTCCGGGTCGCCCGCGAACAGCTCGTGCGGGACCTCGGTGTAGTCGGCGTCGTGCACCGGGCTGTCCGGGTCGTCGCGGGCGTCGTCGCCGCCGACGGAGTCGAACTCGGGCTGCACCTCGTCGGTGAACTGGTCGAGCCGGCGCATCGTCGCCGCGGAAGCCTTGGCGGCGATCATGTTCCACAGCTCACGGCGTCGCTCGCGGCTCCAGCCCGAGCCGACCATCCCGTCGTCGAGCTCGTCCAGCCACTGCCGCAGCTCGTCGTCGGACATCGACGCGATCACCGCGTCGAGCTCCGGACCGGACAGGTCCTCGAGCATGTCGGAGATGTCGGAGAGCTCACCGCTGCGTACGCCGTTCCAGCCGCCGTCGAGCTTGTCGCGGAACGTGTCGGCCGCGTCGTCGACCACGTCCGGGTCCACCGGCTCGTAGGTCGCCGGGTCCGCGTTCTCCCATCCGCCCGGGGATGTGCCGCTCCCGCCGCCGTCGCCCGGCTCCACCATGCCGGGCTCGTCCGACCCGGGCTGGCTCGCGTCGGGCGGTGTCCCCGAGACCCCCGGCCCACCGGACCCCGTGCCGCTCGACCCGGAGGCGTCGTACGTGGTCGGCGCCCCGCTCTCGGAGCCGCACGAGCCGGCCTGCGTGACGATGTTGCGGACCTGGCAGGCGACCTCGGTGCGCACCCGGGCGCCCGTGTCGGTCAGGACGATCGCCGCGACGAGCAGCGCCGCGACCACGACGATGCCGACGTACTCCAGCGTGCCCTGGCCGCGCTCGTCCCGCGGGACGCGGCCGGTGGACACGGTGCTCGGCATGCGTCCCACCTTCGGGCCGCCGGCTGCGCCCGAACAGGGCCCCCGGGCCCAACCGAGGGCCCAACTACTACGCCTGGTCGACGTCCCCGTCGAGGTACACCCAGCGCCCGCCACGCCGCGTGAACCTGCTGGTCTCGTGCATCACCTGCTCACCGTCGGCGGTGCGCGAGCGGGCGCGGAACTCGACCGCTCCGGTCTCGTCGTCCGGCCCGCCGGCGACGGTCCGCAGCACCTCGAGTCCCACCCAGGTCAGTCCGGGGGTGGGGCCGATCTCGTCCGGGCGGGTCCGCGGGTGCCAGGTGCGGAACACGTGGTCGAGGTCGCCGACGGCGTACGCCGTGTAGCGCGACCGCATCAGCGCCTCCGCCGTCGCTGCGGGCCGGCCGTCGAGGAGCGGGCCGCAGCAGGCGGCGTACGCCGTTCCGCTGCCGCACGGACACTTCCCGAGGCCGGGGCTCGACGGGGTCATGGCGCCGAGTCTCGCACCCCGATGCCGGAAAGGTCCGCGACACCCGGGCGTACGCTGGACGAGCGAGGCTGCTCCGGGTCCCGTTGGCCTCGCCGGACGGGACGGAGCACCGATGACGAGGGCCGGAGAAGAGCGCGGCGGTTCGCTGAGCCTGGGCGTCATGGGGCGCTCGCTCAAGGAGAACGAGCACCGGTTGCCACTGCACCCGCAGCACCTGGCCCGGATCCCCGAGGACCTCCGGGCGCGGATCTATCTCGAGCACGGCTACGGGCACCGGTTCGGCGCGAACGACGAGACGCTCGAGGGCCTGGTCGCCGGCCTGCGGACCCGCGAGCAGCTCGTCGCCGAGTGCGACGTGGTGCTGCAGCCGAAGCCGCTGATCAGCGACGTCGCCGCGCTGCGCGAGGCGCAGGTCCTCTGGGGGTGGCCGCACTGCGTCCAGGACGAAGAGCTCACCCAGCTCGCCATCGACCGTAGGCTCACGCTGATCGCCTTCGAGGCGATGAACCACTGGAACCGGGACGGGTCCTTCAGCCTGCACGTGTTCCACAAGAACAACGAGATCGCCGGCTACTGCTCGGTTCTGCACGCCCTCCAGATCGCGGGGTCGACGGGCGACTACGGACGACGGCTCCGCGCCGTGGTCATCGGCTTCGGTGCGACCGCCCGCGGTGCCGTGACGGCGCTCAACGCGATGGGCGTCCACGAGGTGAACGTCCTGACCCACCGCGAGGTCGCGGCCGTGGCCGCACCGATCCACTCCGCGAACATCGTGCACTTCGACAGCGACTCGGCCGCGGCACGGACGAGCCATGCCGTGACGGCGAAGGGTGTCGTGCCACTGGCGCCGTACCTCGCCGAGCACGACGTGATCGTCAACTGCGTCCTCCAGGACACCGACGCGCCGCTCACGTTCATGACCGATGACGACCTCGCGAACATGAGGCCCGGAACCGTTGTCGTCGATGTCTCGTGCGACGAGAAGATGGGGTTCAGCTGGGCTCGGCCCACGACGTTCGAGGAACCGACCTTCGTGGTCGGCGACCACGTGCTCTACTACGCGGTCGACCACACCCCGTCCTACCTGTGGAACTCGGCGACCTGGGAGAACAGCGAGGCGCTGCTCCCCTTCCTCCGTCCGGTCATGGAGGGGCCGGACGGCTGGGACCGGAGCAACACGATCCGCCGGGCGATCGAGATCCGTGACGGGGTCATCCAGAATCCCGCCATCTTGTCCTTCCAGGGGCGCTCGCCGCAGCACCCGCACTACCCCCTGGCGACCTGAGCTCTGGGGCGAGCGTCCCTCAGGCGAGCGTGAGCTGGCGGCGTACGACGTCCGCGAGCCGGTCGGCGATCTCCTGGGCCTGATCGGCCGTGGTGGCCTCCACCATCACGCGGACCAGCGGCTCGGTGCCCGACGGCCTGAGCAGGATGCGCCCGGTGTCACCGAGCTCGGCCTCGGCCTCGGCTACGGCGGCCGCCAGTACGGCGTCCTCGTCGGCCCGCGACTTGTCCACCCCCGGGACGTTGACCAGCACCTGGGGCAGCCGGGTCATCACGCCGGCCAGGTCCTTGAGCGACCTGCCCTGCTGCGCCATCCGGCCCAGCACGTGCAACGCGGTGAGGATCCCGTCGCCGGTGGTGGCGTAGTCGCTCATGATCACGTGGCCGGACTGCTCACCGCCCAGGGAGTAGCTGCCGGCCTTCATCGCCTCGAGCACGTAGCGGTCGCCGACCTTGGTCTGCCGGACGCCGACGCCCTCGCCGCGGAGCGCCTGGACAAAGCCGAGGTTGCTCATCACGGTGGCGACCACCGTGTCGCGGTGCAGGGTCCCGGCGTCGCGCATCGCCAGGGCCAGCACGGCCAGCAGCTGGTCGCCGTCGACGACGGCGCCCTCATGGTCGACGGCCAGGCAGCGGTCGGAGTCGCCGTCGAGGGCGAAGCCGACGTCGGCGCCGTGCTCCACCACCGCGCGCTGGAGCAGCCCGAGGTGGGTCGAGCCGCAGCCGTCGTTGATGTTGAGCCCGTCGGGCTCGGCGCAGATCGCGATGACCTCCGCGCCGGCGGCCTCGAGCGTCTGCGGCCCGGCCGCGGAGGCGGCGCCGTGAGCGCAGTCGAGGACGACCTTCAGCCCGTCGAGCGGGGTGCTGTTGGTGCTGACGAGGTGCTTGACGTAGTCGGGGACGGCAGCGTCGTACGTCTCGACCCGGCCCACGCGTCCGCCGGTCGGCCGTTCCCAGGGCTCCCTGAGCCGGTTCTCGATCGCGACCTCGAGCGCGTCGTCGAGCTTCACGCCACCCCGGGCGAGGAACTTGATCCCGTTGTCGGGCATCGGGTTGTGGCTGGCGGAGATCATCACGCCGAGGTCCACGTCGAGCGCACCGGTCAGGTAGGCGACCCCGGGGGTCGGCAGCACACCGAGCAGGAGCACGTCCACGCCTGCGGAGGCGAGGCCGGCGACGACGGCTGCCTCGAGGAACTGCCCGGAGATGCGGGTGTCACGTCCGACAACGGCTCGAGGCCGGCCTCCTCGACCCACATGGGCGTCGAAGATGCCGGCCTCGCCGAGGACGTGCGCTGCGGCGACGGACAGGTCGAGCGTGAGCTCGGCGGTCAGCGAGGTGTTCGCGACACCCCGGACCCCGTCCGTGCCGAAGATGCGGCCCATGAACCGCTGATCAGCGCTTGCTGTACTGCGGAGCCTTGCGGGCCTTCTTGAGACCAGCCTTCTTGCGCTCGATGACGCGGGCGTCACGGGTGAGCAGGCCGGCCTTCTTGAGCGACGGGCGGTTGGCCTCGACGTCGATCGCGTTGAGCGCGCGGGCCACGCCGAGACGCAGCGCGCCGGCCTGGCCGGTGATGCCGCCACCGTGGATGCGGGCGATCACGTCGAAGCGGCCGACCAGGTCGGTGTTCACGAAGGGCTCGTTCACGACCTGCTGGTGCAGCTTGTTCGGGAAGTACGAGTCGAGGGTGCGGCCGTTGACCGTCCACTGACCCGTGCCGGGGACCAGGCGAACCCGCGCCACGGCTTCCTTGCGACGGCCGGTGGCGTTCGCCGGGGCGATCGTCGCCGGACGGGCCGGAGCGTCCTCGGACGGGGCGCTCTCGGAGCTGTACGCCACGCCCTGCTCGTTGGCCTCGTAGGTCTCTTCGACCTCGTCGGTGGCCACGGTGCCGGTGCTTTCAGTCACGGATGTTCCTCGCTCGTGTTTCGGTTCTGCGAAAAGTTACTGGGAGATCTGGGTGATCTCGAACGGCACGGCCTTCTGGGCCTGGTGCGGGTGGTTCGGGCCCGCGTAGACCTTCAGCTTCTTGAGGAGCTGGCGGCCGAGACGGTTCTTGGGGAGCATGCCCCAGACCGCCTTCTCGATGGCCCGACGCGGGTCCTTGTCCAGCAGCTCGCCGAACGGGGTGGCCGAGAGGCCGCCCGGGTAGCCCGAGTGGCGGTAGGCCATCTTCGAGGTCTTCTTGTCGCCGGAGAGGGCGACCTTCTCCGCGTTGATGATGATGACGAAGTCACCACCGTCGACGTGCGGGGCAAACGTGGGCTTGTGCTTGCCGCGAAGGAGCGTCGCGGTCTGGACGGCGAGGCGTCCGAGCACCACGTCGGTGGCGTCGATGACGTGCCACTCACGCTGGATGTCAGCGGGCTTCGGGCTGTACGTACGCACGGTCATTGCCTTCTGATCGAATTCGGTTTGCTCTGACTGGTCCGTCTTCACGGACCGGGCGGCACACGTGCTTGGAGATCCGTTCGAGCACCTGAGGCGCACGGAGAATCACACGGAAAGAGCCGCGACCGGCAAGAATACCGGCGGCGCGGCTCGAAGGTCAAAACGAGCCCGGTTTCACGGAACCCGGCTCTCGGGCATAAGTTAGCCGTTACTCAAACACAGTTCGAACGACGAGCACCCGGCGCATGCGCACCCACCGGTGCAGCCACCGTCCCGGGCCCTTCACGAGCGAGGAGCCGACGTGACCGACAGCACGGCCACTGCTTCCAGCACCCAGCACGAGACCCTCACCGTCCGGGACAACCGGACCGGAGTGGAGTACGACGTCCCGATCCTGGACGGCACGGTCAAGGCCGCCGACCTGGGCAAGATCCGGGTCGACGAGGAGTCCCCCGGCCTGGCGGTCTACGACCCGGGGTTCGTCAACACCGCGTCCTGCCGCAGCGCCGTCACCTTCATCGACGGCGACCGGGGAATCCTCGAGTACCGCGGCTACCCGATCGAGCAGCTCGCGGAGAAGTCGACCTTCCTCGAGGTGGCCTACCTCCTGATCCACGGCGAGCTGCCGACCAAGGACCAGTACGACTCCTGGGTCCACGAGGTCACCTACCACACGTTCGTCCACGAGAACGTCAAGGGATTCATGGAGGGCTTCCGCTACGACGCCCACCCCATGGGCATCCTGATGGCGTCGGTGGGCGCGCTCTCGACCTTCTACCCCGAGTCGCGCAACATCGCGGACGCCGACAACCGGCACATGCAGATCGTCCGGTTGATCGCCAAGATGCCGACGCTCGGCGCCTGGGCGTTCCGCAACGCGCAGGGCAAGCCCTACGTCTACCCGGACAACGACCTGAGCTACACCGCGAACTTCCTCGCGATGCTGTTCAAGATGAGCGAGAAGAAGTTCGAGGCCGACGAGCGCCTCGTCCGCGCGCTCGACGTGCTGTTCATCCTGCACGCCGACCACGAGCAGAACTGCTCGACCAACGCGGTCCGCTCGGTGGGCTCCAGCCAGGTCGACCCGTACTCCGCGGTTGCCGCCGGTGTCGCCGCGCTCTACGGCCCGCTGCACGGCGGCGCCAACGAGGCCGTCCTGCGGATGCTTCGCCGCATCGGCACGGTGGACAAGATCCCCGAGTTCATCGAGGGCGTGAAGAACGGCAAGGAGCGCCTGATGGGCTTCGGGCACCGGGTCTACAAGAACTTCGACCCGCGCGCCCAGATCATCAAGAAGGCCTGCGACGACGTCTTCGAGGTCACCGGGGTCAACCCGCTGCTCCAGATCGCCAAGGAGCTCGAGAAGATCGCGCTCGAGGACGAGTACTTCGTCAAGCGGAAGCTCTACCCCAACGTGGACTTCTACAGCGGCCTGATCTACGAGGCGCTGCAGTTCCCGCCGGAGATGTTCACGGTCCTGTTCGCGATCGGCCGCACCCCCGGCTGGCTCGCGCAGTGGCTCGAGCTCGTCCAGGACCCGGAGCAGAAGATCGCCCGGCCGAAGCAGATCTACACCGGCGAGCGGAAGCTCGACTTCGTCCCCGCCTCCGAGCGCTGGAAGTAGTCCGCCGCCACCTGCAACGCGACCGACACCCCCCACGAACGCCGCTTCGTGGGGGGTGTCGTCTTCCGGGGTCAGGCGGCGGGGGTACGACGGACCAGCTGGAGGCGCCAGGCCTCGGGGCCGCGCTCGAGGTAGCTGACCTCGAACTCGCCCGGTGACCGCTGCTCGAGCTGGGACAGCAGCGGCAGCGGGTCGTGCGGGGCGATCAGGACCATCCCTCCGCCAGGAGCCACGACGGCTAGGGCGCCGAAGACCGTGGCGTGCCGGATCTTGTGCGGCACCGCACGTGCGTCGAGCTCGGGGAAGCCCGGGCCGTCCACCTCGCCACAGCCGCAGGTGTGGCCACCGCAGCCATCCTCGGCCTGCCCGGCCGTCCCCTCGTGCGCCTCATGTCCGAGCAGCTCGTGCATGCCGCCCAGCAAGTCGCCCACCGACACGTCGGGAGCAGCGACGAGCAGCGGCAGGATGAGCTCGTTCTCCTTCACGAGGTGGCTGTCGAAGGCCACCTTCAGCGCGGTCGCGGCGGCTGCTGCACGCACCGGCTCCACGGCCGACTCGAGCTCGCGCACCAGGCCGGTGATCACCTGGTGCTCGGCCAGCATCCCCTCGACGAGCAGCCGTCCCTCGACCATCGCCTGCGCAGCGGGGTACATCGCCTTCTCCTCGGCCAGCGCGTGCGGCACCAGCTCATGGGTGCACCACGTCACCAGCCCCGCACGCTCCTTGCCGGCCCGCTGATCGTCCCGGGCCACGGCCGCGGCAACGAGGGCGTTCACACGGAGGGCCAGCTCGCCGGCCATCTGGGCGTGGTGCTGCTCGACGGCTTCGGCTGCGTGGGCGTCCGCCTGGGTGGACGCGATCACGACGTTGTCCATCTCTTCCTCCTGCGGTGGCAGTGCCACCGGTCGGTCGGCCGTCGGAGTGGCGGCCCGCTCAGTTATTTATTACAGTAAACACCGTGGAAAAAATTCCCGCCAATCCGGCCCCCGCCGGCTACGGTCCGCGACCCGCCACGAGCGTGCGGGAGGGACGTGCGCTCTCCGTGTCGCGGGCGGCGGTGCTCGAGGCGCTGCTTGACGCCCCGGAGGCCACGACCGTCGGCGAGCTCGAGCAGCGCACCTCCCTGCACGCGAACACCCTGCGCGAGCACCTCGATGCGCTCGTTGCACGCGGTCTCGCCCGGCGGTTCCGCGCCACCCCCTCCGGGCGCGGCCGGCCGGCCTGGCTCTACGAGGCAGTCGAGCCCGAGCCCGGCACCGACGGCTCGGAGTACGCCGGCCTGGCGGCCACCCTGGCCGCGCACCTGCACCGCACCAGCCCCGACCCGCGGCAGGACGCGGTCCTCGCCGGGCAGGCCTGGGGCCACGACCTGGCCCGCAAGGCCGGCCGTCCCGACGAACCGGGCGCCGTAGCCGCCCGCCGCAAGGTGGTGACCATCCTCGACGAGGTCGGCTTCGCCCCCGAGTCCGACACCCGTGCCACCTCGGCGCGGCTGACCCGGTGCCCGCTGCTGGAGACCGCCAAGGAGTACCCCGACGTCGTGTGCGGCGTGCATCTCGGCATCGTCCGCGGCGCGCTGGAGGAGTACGGCGCGGACGGCAGCCGCACCGACCTGCGGCCGTTCTCCGAGCCGGGCGCCTGCCGCCTCGAGCTGCTCACCCGGTCCGGCGGCGCCGGGGGGCCGCGATGACCGGCAAGCGCGGATTCGCTCCCCTGCGCGACCTGCCGGCGCTGCTCTGGCTGCTCCTGGTGGTCGGTGTGGTCCTGGTGCACCCGTTCGTTCCCGCGCCGCGGTGGCTGATGATCCACCTGCTCCTGCTCGGTGCGGTCAGCCACTCGATCCTGGTGTGGAGCCAGCACTTCGCGGACGCGTTGCTGCACACCAGCCCCCTCCCCGGTGACGCCCGGCAGCGTTCGACGCGGCTGCTGCTGCTCAACGGCGGTGTGGCGTTGGTGGTGGCCGGGGTCCTCGGCGACGTCTGGCCGGTGACCGCGGTCGGGGCGGCCGGGGTCGCGGCCGGGGTCGGCTGGCACGCGGTCGCCCTGGTCCGGCAGATGCGCCGGGCACTGCCGGCGCGGTTCGGCACGACCGTCCGCTACTACGTCGCTGCCTCCTGCATGCTCCCGGTGGGCGCCTACTTCGGCGTGCTGATGGCGCGCGGCGTCGGCGACCCCCTGCACGTGCAGATGATGCTGGCCCACGCGGCCGTGAACCTGCTCGGCTGGATGGGCCTCACCGTGGTCGGGACCCTCGTGACCCTGTGGCCCACGATGCTGCGCACCCGGATCGCCGAGGGGTCCGAGCGCGCCGCCCAGCGGGCGCTGCCGGTGCTGGTGGGCGCGGTCGCCGTGACCGTGGTCGGCGCCCTCGCCGGGCAACGGCTGGTGGCGGCAGCGGGGCTGGCGACCTACCTCGGCGGCCTCGTCCTGGTGGCCCGGCCGTTCGTCGCCGCCGCCAGGGGCAAGGCTCCCGCGCACTTCCCGACCTGGTCCGTGCTCGCCGGCGTGTCCTGGCTGGCCGGCTGCGTGGGCTTCCTGGCCGTGGGCGTCGGCACCGCTGCCTCGTGGCACGCCGTGCACGACCGCGTCGAGGTGCTCACGCCCGCGCTGGCCGCCGGCTTCGGGGCGCAGGTCCTGCTCGGCGCGCTGTCCTACCTGATCCCCGTCGCCCTCGGGGGCGGCCCGACCCCGGTCCGGGCGGCCAACGCAGCACTCGACCGTGCCGCCCCGCTTCGGGTCGCGCTCGTCAACGCCGGGCTGCTGGCCTGCCTGCTCCCGGTCCCGCCTCTCGCCCGCGTGCTCGCCTCCGTGCTCGTGCTCGTCGGACTGGCGTCGTTCCTCCCGCTGCTGTTCCAGGCGATGCGCGCCTCCCGCCGCACCAAGGCATCCGCCGAGTCCTCACCGGCCACCCGTCCGAGCGGTCCGGTGCCGGTCTCCGGCGAGCGCACCGCACGACGGTCGCGTCGCCTCGCCGGCGCCGGCCTCGCAGCCGTGCTGCTGGCGGTCGCGGCCGGCGTCGCGTTCGACTCCACCGGCCTGGCCGGTGACCCCGCCTCCGCCGCGGCGGGCGTCCCCGCCTCCGGGGAGACGCGGACCGTCCAGGTCGAGGCCCAGGACATGCGGTTCGTCCCCGACAGGATCGAGGTGCCGGCCGGCACGCGTCTGCTGATCGAGGTGACCAACGCCGACGACGGCGACGTGCACGACCTGGTGCTCGACACCGGGGACGACACCGGGCGGCTCGCGCCCGGCGAGTCCGCCACCCTCGACGTCGGCGTGGTCGGCCGCGACCTCGACGGCTGGTGCTCGGTGCTCGGCCACCGGCGGATGGGCATGGTCCTGACGGTCGCCGTGACCGGCGGGCCTGCCACGGCGGCCGACCATGGGACCCACCAGCACGGCGACGCGGCGGCCCCGTCGACGGGAGCGCCCGGGGCGGCAGTGCCCGAGAAGGCGCCCGCGGCCCACGAGGCCACGCTCCCCGACCTGCCGTCGGGCCGGGTGCACCGTCGTACCCTCACCGTCACCGAGGTGGAGCGCGAGGTCGCCCCCGGCGTGACCCAGTCGCTGTGGACCTACAACGGCTCAGCCCCCGGACCGGTGCTGCACGGCCGGGTCGGCGACACCTTCGAGATCACCCTGGTCAACGACGGCAGCATCGGCCACTCCGTCGACTTCCACGCCGGCGCGCTCGCACCGGACCGGCCGATGCGCACGATCCCACCAGGCGAGTCCCTGACCTACCGGTTCAGCGCGGAGCGCGCGGGGATCTGGATGTACCACTGCTCGTCGATGCCGATGTCCGCACACATCGCCAACGGCATGTTCGGTGCCGTCGTGATCGAGCCGCGCGACCTCGCGCGTGTCGACCGGAGCTACCTGCTCGTGCAGTCGGAGCACTACTACGGCGAGGACGGTGGGGTCGTCGACCTGGACAAGCTGGCAGGCGAGCGACCCGACGCGGTGGTGTTCAACGGCTACGCCAACCAGTACGACGCCCATCCACTGGCCGCACGCGCCGGGGAGCGGGTCCGCGTGTGGGTGCTCGACGCGGGGCCGAACCGGTCGACCTCCTTCCACGTGGTCGGCGCCCAGTTCGACACGGTCTTCGCCGAGGGCGCCTACCTGCTGAAGCCCGGCGAGGGCGGCGCGCAGAGCCTCGCCCTGGCCGCCGCCCAGGGCGGCTTCGTGGAGCTGTCGTTCCCGGAGCCGGGCCACTACCCGTTCGTCTCGCACGTCATGGTCGACGCCGAGCGAGGTGCCCACGGGGTGTTCGCCGTCCGGTGAACCCGGGGCGGGAAGGGTCCGCGGGGACCTTGGGCCCTTGCCGGATGCCGGCCGGCAGTGCAGCCTCGAGGGGAGAAAACGGAGGGAACCCCACCATGCGCTCACATCGACTGCTCGCCCTGATCCCCATTCTCCTCCTGTTGCTGGCCCCGGCCGCGACCGCGGCGGACATCGACGGGACCGCTGGGGACGACTCGCTCACCGGCACCCCTGACGACGACACCATCCGGGCGTTCGCAGGCGCCGACTTCGTCCACGCTCGCGGCGGGGACGACACCGTCATGGCCGGGAGGGGCGGCGACGAGGTCGACGCCGGGACCGGGGACGACACCGTCTACGGCGGCGACGGCCGGGACGACCTCCGGGGTCGGGGCGGCGACGACCGGCTCCACGGGGCGGCGGGTCGCGACGTCCTGCTCGGGGGCCACGGGCTCGACACCCTCGCCGGCGGCGACGCTTCCGACCTGATGATCGGCTGGGGAGCGGTGGACATGATGTACGGCGGCCGCGGAGCCGACGACCTGTCCGGTGGTGCCGGGGCGGACTCGCTGGTGGGCGGCTCGGGTGACGACGCGTTGACGGACTGGCTGCCCACCTCGTTCGACGCCGACAGCCCTGCGGACGCGGACTTCCTGAAGGCTGGCCCCGGCAACGACTTCGTGGGCATCACCGACGGCACGGACCTCGTGCGCGCCGGGTCGGGCGACGACCAGGTCAAGCTCATCGACGACGGCGTGGCCGACGAGGTCTGGTGCGGTCTGGGGACCGACGAGGTGCTCTACTACAGCCCGCTCGACCCGCTGGACACGCTCCACGACTGCGAGAGCGTGACCGTCGTCCCCGAGTGAGCAACCACTCGGACGGGCAAACCAGCCGGAATCTCGCCGATTCGCGCCCGCCGCGCCCAGTTTGCCCGTCCGACGGCACGCTCGACCGGGCACCGACGAACTGCTCAGCCGAGCACGGCGCCGGCATCTGCGGGGGTCAGCGGGCGCGCTGCACCCGGCCCTCGTCCCACACGGGGCCGTCGGACTCGTAGACCGAGCCGTCCGCGCCGTAGACCAGGAACCGGTCGAAGCCGCGCGCGAACCAGCGGTCGTGGGTCACCGCGACGACGGTGCCCTCGAACGCCTCGAGCCCCTCCTCGAGCGCCTCCGCCGACTCCACGTCGAGGTTGTCGGTCGGCTCGTCGAGGAGCAGCAGCGTGGCGCCGCTGAGCTCGAGCAGCAGGATCTGGAAGCGGGCCTGCTGGCCACCGGACAGCGACTCGAACTTCTGCTCCGCGGCGTGGGCCAGCTCGTAGCGGTCCAGCGCCCGCGCCGCAGGCTCACGCGGCATCCCGTCCCGGTGGTCATCGCCGCGGTGCAGGATCTCCAGCAGGGTGCGGCCGACCAGCTCGGGATGCTCGTGCGTCTGCACGAACCAGCCCGGCCGGACGCGCGCGCCGAGCCGGGCCTTGCCGGTGTGGTTGACCGGCTTCACCGGGACCTCGCCGACCGGCCGGTGCTCGACGTCCGGGTCCGATCCCCCGGCGGCCAGCAGGCGCAGGAAGTGCGACTTGCCGGACCCGTTGGAGCCCAGCACGGCCACCCGCTCGCCGTACCAGACCTCGAGGTCGAACGGCTTCATCAGGCCGGTCAGCTCCAGGTTCTCGCAGACCACCGCGCGCTTGCCGGTGCGTCCGCCCTTGAGCCGCATCTTCACCTGCTGCTCACGCGGCTGCGCGACCGGCGGGCCGGCCTCCTCGAACTTGCGGAGCCGGGTCTGGGCGGCCTTGTACTGCGAGGCGAGGCCGTCGTTGTACTCCGCCTTGATCTTGTAGCGGAGCACGAGCGCCTTGAGCTTCGCGTGCTCCTCGTCCCAGCGCCTGCGCAGCTCCTCGAAGCGCAGGAAGCGGTCGCGACGGGCCTCGTGGTACGACGCGAACCCGCCCGGATGCGTCCACACCGTGTTGCCGGCGGCCCCGAGCTCGACGGTCACCACCCGGGTCGCGGTCCTGTTCAGCAGCTCCCGGTCGTGGCTGATGAACAGGATCGTCTTGGGTGACTCGTTGATCCGCTCCTCGAGCCAGGTCTTGCCCGGCACGTCGAGGAAGTTGTCCGGCTCGTCGAGCAGCAGCACCTCGTCGGGCCCGCGCAGCAGGAACTCCAGCACCAGCCGCTTCTGCTCGCCCCCCGACAGCGTGGAGAGGTCGCGGTACTTCGCCCGGTCGAACGGCAGGCCCAGCGCGGCCGTCGTACACACGTCCCAGACCACCTCGACGTCGTAGCCGCCGGCGTCCGCCCACTCGGCCAGCGCCGAGGCGTAGCGCATCTGGGTCTTCTCGTCGTCGGTCTCCATCAGCGCGAGCTCGCACGCCTCCACGGCGGCCGCGGCCTCGCGGATCCGGGGAGGCGAGACCGACAGGAGGAGGTCGGCGACCGTCTTGCCCTCGTTGCCGTGAGTGACCATCTGCCGCATCACGCCGAGACCGCCGCTGCGGGTCACGGCGCCGGCATGCGGCGTGAGGTCACCGGTGATGATCCGCAGGAGCGTGGTCTTCCCGGCGCCGTTCGCCCCGACCAGCGCGACCTTGGCGCCCTCGCCGACCCGGAACGACACGTCGTCGAGCAGCACCCGCCCGTCCGGCAGCTCGTAGCGCACTCCGGCGACATCCACGTGACCCACGAGCGACGATTCTCCCTCCCCCGACGGCTCGCGCGCGAACGAGTTTCACCCCCGGGCGACAAACGAGGTCATTCGCCTCTTGTGCCCGCTGGCGGGCGGAGCAGTGTGGAAGTGAGGAGGTGGACGTGATGACGTTGTCCAAGATCCTTCGCTATGTCGCGTTCACGTTGATGGCCCTGTTCGGCCTGCTCGGCACGATGTTCGTCGCAGGCTACGCGTTCGAGGATCCCGGTGGCTGGGCCGCCGTGGCGATGACCGCCGCCTGGGTGGTCCCGATGGTCGCCCTGGCCGTGTTCGCCCTGCGACGCCCCGAGGCGGCCGAGCCGGTGCTCATCGGCGTCACCGTCGCCGTCGGTCTGTTCGCCGTGCTCGACGAGACGCTCGGCATCATCCCGAGCGACGACTGGGGACCTGTCACGGCGATCGTGGTCTTCGGAGTCGGCGTCGTCCTGGCGTTCCTCGGCCTGCACCGGGCCAAGGTCGCCGGCGTGCTGATGACCGGCCTGGCACTCACGCAGCTGTTCGCGGTCATCGTGGGCGTCGCGATCCGTGAGACCGGCGACGGCCCGGGACCTGGTGCGATGCTCGGCGGGTCGTCCGGCGTGGTGATCCTGCCGCTGCTGGTCATCGGCGGCCTGTTCCTGCTGGCCGGTTCGATGGACCACGAGCAGGTCCACCTGCACTGGCCGCCCTCGGCACGGCCGGCCCACTGACCGGCCGCCCGGCTACCGGGTGTCCGAGTCACCCTCGGTGGCGGAGCGCCCGGCCTCGAGCCGGGCCACCGGCACGCGGAACGGCGAGCAGGACACGTAGTCCAGGCCGACGTCGTCGAAGAAGTGGATCGAGGCGGGGTCGCCGCCGTGCTCGCCGCAGACACCGAGGTGCAGGTCCGGGCGTGACGCTCGGCCGTCCGCGACGGCCATCGCGACGAGCTTGCCCACGCCGGAGACGTCGAGCGACTCGAACGGCGAGACGCCGAAGATGCCCTTCTCCAGGTAGGTGCTGAAGAACGAGGCCTCGACGTCGTCGCGGGAGAAGCCCCAGGTCATCTGGGTGAGGTCGTTGGTGCCGAACGAGAAGAACTCGGCCTCCTGCGCGATCTCGCCGGCCGCCATCACGGCGCGGGGCAGCTCGATCATGGTGCCGACCTTGAACGCCAGCTTCACGCCGGTCTCCCGCTCGACCTCGCCCGCGACCCGGATGATGTCGGCCTTGACGAGCTCGAGCTCCTGGACGGTGGCGACCAGCGGGATCATGATCTCCGGATGCGGGTCGCCGCCCGCCTGCTTGCGAAGAGCGGCGGCCTCGAGGATCGCCCGCGCCTGCATGGTGAACAGCCCGGGGATCACGATCCCCAGCCGCACGCCGCGCAGGCCGAGCATCGGGTTCTGCTCGTGCAGCCGCTTCACTGCCGCGAGCAGCTTGTGGTTCTTGGTGTCCTCCCGGCCGCCCTTGTCGTCCTCGCGCGCGACCTGCACCGAGAGCTCGGTGTAGTCGGGGAGGAACTCGTGCAGCGGCGGGTCGATCAGCCGGATCGTCACCGGCAGCCCGTCCATCGCCTCCAGGATGCCCACGAAGTCGGCGCGCTGCATCGGCAGCAGCGCCGACAGCGCGGCGTCCTGCTCCTCGGGCGTCTCGGCCACGATCAGGTGCTCCACGAGCTCCCGGCGGTCACCGAGGAACATGTGCTCGGTCCGGCACAGCCCGACGCCCTGGGCGCCGAAGCGGCGTGCCCGGGCGACGTCCTCGGGGGTGTCGGCGTTGGCGCGTACGGCGAGCCGCCGCTTGCCGTCCGCGTGGTCCATGATCCGCGCGACGGCGGCGACCAGCTGGTCGTCCTCCGCCGCCTCGTCACCCTCGAAGTGCCGCACCACCAGCGAGTCCCGGACCGGCACGTCGCCGTGGAACACCTCGCCGGTCGTGCCGTCGATGGAGATGACGTCGCCCTCGGACACGACCAGGCCGTCGGCGGTCGTCATCCGGCCGGCCTTCACGTCCACGTCGAGCGAGTCCGCTCCGCACACGCAGGTGCGACCCATGCCGCGCGCCACCACGGCGGCGTGCGAGGTCTTGCCACCGCGGCTGGTCAGGATGCCGCGAGCCGCGACCATCCCGTGCAGGTCGTCGGGGTTGGTCTCCCGGCGGACCAGGATCACGGCCTCACCGCGCTCGGCCCACTCGACCGCGACGTGCGAGTCGAAGACGACCCGGCCGACCGCCGCACCCGGCGACGCGTTCATGCCCGTGGCGATCAGCCGCCGCTCGGCGCTGTCGTCGAAGCGCGGGAACATCAGCTGCGCCAGCTGGGCGCCGGTGACCCGCTGAACGGCCTCGTCCATCGAGATGAGGCCCTGGTCGACGAGCTGGCAGGCGATCCGGAAGGCCGCCTCGGCGGTCCGCTTCCCCACTCGCGTCTGGAGCATCCAGAGCTTGCCGTGCTCGATCGTGAACTCGATGTCGCACAGGTCGCGGTAGTGGTCCTCCAGCGTCTTCATGATCGCCATGAGCTCGTCGTACGACTTCTTGTCCAGCTGCTCCAGGTCGGCGAGCGGCACGGTGTTGCGAATGCCGGCGACGACGTCCTCGCCCTGGGCGTTCTGGAGGTAGTCGCCGTACACGCCCTGCGCGCCCGAGGCGGGGTCACGGGTGAAGGCGACACCGGTGCCGGAGTCCTCGCCCACGTTGCCGAAGACCATCGAGCAGATGTTGACCGCGGTGCCGAGGTCGCCGGGGATCCGCTCCTGCCGGCGGTAGAGCACGGCCCGCTCGGTGTTCCACGACTCGAAGACCGCGCGCACCGCGAGGTCGAGCTGCTCGCGCGGGTCCTGCGGGAACTCGCTGCCGGTGTGCTCGAGGATCAGTGCCTGGTACGCCGCCACCAGGCCGGCCAGGTCCTCGGCGGTGAGCTCGACGTCGTTACGGGCTCCCCGCTCGTGCTTGAGCGCGTCCAGCTTCTCGTGGAACGCCGACGCCTCGATGCCCAGCACCGTCGCGCCGAACATCTGGAGCAGGCGCCGGTAGGAGTCGAAGGCGAAGCGGGCATCGCCGCCCACCGAGGCCGCGAGACCGTGCACGCTCTTGTCGTTGAGCCCGATGTTGAGGACGGTGTCCATCATCCCGGGCATGGAGAACTTCGCGCCGGAGCGCACGGAGACCAGCAGCGGCTCCTCCGGATCGCCGAGCCGCTTGCCCATGGCCTTCTCGAGCGCCTCGAGGTGCGCGGTGACCTCGTCGTGCAGCCCGTCGGGCTCGCGCCCCTGCTCGAGATACGCCCGGCACGCGTCCGTGCTGATCGTGAACCCCGGTGGCACCGGGAGCCCCAGCCGGGTCATCTCGGCAAGGTTCGCGCCCTTGCCCCCGAGCAGGTCCTTCTGGTCCTTGCTGCCCTGTGCGAAGTCGTAGACGTACGTGGTGGCCATGGCCTGACTATCGCCCGTCCGGACCGGTCTGGACAACAGGTCCAATGTCCCGATCCAGGGCGGACTAGGTCACACCGGGGCTCAGTCCTGGGTCTGGGCCGCCCACAGGTTGATGCCGGAGTCGACGGCGTCCTGGTCGATCGCCGCGAGATCCTCCTCGCTCAGCGGGGGCCCGGCGAGCGCGTCGAGGTTGGTGTCGAGCTGCTCGACGGAGGAGGCGCCGATGACCGCAGAGGTGATCCGCGGGTCACGCAGCACCCACTGGAGCGCGAGCTGCGCGAGCTTCTGGCCCCGCCCCTGGGCGATCTCGTGGAGCCGGCGGACGTGCCTCATGGTCGCCTCGTCGAGGTGGCTCTGCGGCAGCGACGTGTCGCTGCGGGCGGCCCGCGAGTCCGCCGGGACCCCGTGGAGGTAGCGGTCGGTCAGCAGCCCCTGGGCCAGCGCCGTGAACACGATGACCCCCATGCCCTGCTCCTCGCACTCGTCGAGGAGCTCCCGCTCGATCCAGCGGTTGAGCATGCTGTACGACGGCTGGTGGATCAGCACCGGCGTACCGAGCTCGCGGGCGATCGTCGCGGCCTCACGCGTCTTCGTCGCCGAGTAGGACGAGATCCCGGCGTACAGCGCCTTCCCGGTCCGCACCGCGTGGTCGAGCGCCATCATCGTCTCCTCGACGGGCGTCTCGGGGTCGAAGCGGTGGCTGTAGAAGATGTCGACGTAGTCGAGGCCCATCCGGGACAGCGACTGGTCGAGCGAGGCGAGGACGTACTTGCGGGAGCCACCGCCCTGGCCGTAGGGGCCGGGCCACATGTCCCAGCCGGCCTTCGTCGAGATGACCAGCTCGTCGCGGTACGACTTCAGGTCGTCGGCGAGGTACTTGCCGAAGTTGAGCTCGGCCTGGCCGTAGGGCGGGCCGTAGTTGTTCGCGAGGTCGAAGTGGGTCACGCCGCGGTCGAAGGCCCGCCGGATGATCGCCCGCTGCGTCTCCTCGGGTCGGTCGTCGCCGAAGTTCTGCCACAGGCCCAGCGAGATCGCGGGGAGCTTGAGCCCGCTCCGTCCGGTGAAGCGGTAGTCCATCGTGTCGTAGCGGTCGGGGGCGGCTTCGTAGCTGCTCATGCGGCCCATCCTGCCTTCGCCGCCCCCGTGCGGCGAAACCGCTACTTGAGCCACCAGGCGAGCGACGGGAAGCTCAGGATCGAGATGCTCTCGTCGTCCGGCCAGTGGCCAGGCTCGCGGTCGTCGACCAGCACGTTGCCGTCCTTGTCGTAGAAGACGACCCGCTCGGCGCCCGGGTTCTCTCCCCGGGCGACCTGCTCGGCGATCTCCGTCGTCATGTCCCCGGTGTAGGCGAACGACAGGTAGCCGCGCCGTACGTCGGCCCAGCTCGACACCCCGTCAGGCGTGGTCACCCGCACGGCCGCCACTTCGGCGGGCCGCCGGTCGGCCCAGAACATCGTGAACTGCGGGCACCGCGCCTGCGCCGCGGCGAACTCGGTCTCACTCTCCGTGACGTTGAGGCACGGCATCTCGAACTGCGGCACCGTCGGATCGACCTGGTCGACCAGCCGGGGATCCGAGTCGTCGGCCGGCTCGTAGGCCTCCACGCCAGCCACCGTGGCCCGCGGGAACGAGACATCGGTGGAGTAGACACCCATCGCGTTCTTCACGCCGTTGTCCGGCGCATTGCGGAACTGGCACTTCCCCCAGTACTTCCCGTCCTCGGAGAGCAGGGTCGCGTGCGATCTGTTGTCGATGACCGCCGAGCTCATCAGTCGGGGCTCGTCTCCCATCAACCTCAGGGCGGCCGACTCGCTGAGGGGCCGCCCGTCGGCGTAGTGGCTGACGTTCTCCTTGCGCAGGCAGGTCGCGACGATCTCCGCCGCGGTGATCTCCCCACCCGCCGCGGGTGCGACCTCGGGCGCGGAGTCCGGGCCCAGGAGTCCCGGGACCAGGGACGACGCCCGCGCCGATCACACCGACCGTGGCCAGCGCCGCCAGCGAGGTGCCGGCGCGACGTCGTCGCAGCCGGCGCCTGCCGCGGCCCAGGTCCTCCTCGGCAGGGGCGTGCGGGGGCTCGAAGCCGAAACCACGCTCCAGCCGCTCGGCGAAGTCCTGCGGGTCCATCAGGGTCTCGTTGCTCATCGGGGGCTCCTCGTGGTCGACGGGTCCGCGGTCAGGGCGGCGTGCAGTGCGGCCAGCCCCCGGGACGTGTGGGCTTTGACGGTTCCGGTCGAGACGTCGAGCTCGCGGGCGGTCTCCTCGACCGACAGGTCGAGCCAGTGCCGCAGGACCACGACCTTGCGCTGCATCGGCGAGAGCCGCTGCAGCGCCTGCACCAGCTCGGAGCGGTCCTCGACCGAGCCGTCGGACTCCGCTGCGCGGTCCGGCTGCTCGGCGCCGGTGTGCTCCCGCCGCCAGGGGCGCCGGGACTCGTCGATGTTGGCGCGCACGATCACCTGGCGGGCGTAGGCCTCCTCGGCCCCGGCCTTGTGCAGCCGCGGCCAGGCGACGTACAGCTTCGCCAGCGCCGTCTGGACGAGGTCCTCCGCGCGGTGCCAGTCACCGCACAGGGCGTAGGCGATGCGTCGGAGATGGGGTCGGCGTGCCGCGACGAAGGCGACGAACTCGGCCTCGCTCCTGTGCATCTGGTTCCTCCCGTTGGCTGGTGCGACGTCTCACCCGGTAGACGGAGCCAGTGCCTTCGGGGGTTGAGGGCTCAGACCGGAATCTTCAACCCGGCCTCCACCACCAGGTCGGCGAACTCGATGACCTCCGCCGCCAGCCGGTCGTCCGGGATGGCTCCGGCACGCTCCCCGGTCGCCCGGTAGGCCAGCGCCTCCGCCACCAGCGGACGCCAGCGCTCGCCGAACGTGTCGACCGCGTGCCTGCCGGCGCCGTCCTTGGAGGTGAGCCGGTCCGTGGCGAGCAGGTGGTGCAGCCGCGGGATGCCCAGCACGAACCAGGCCACGATGTCGGGCCGGGCCGCCTCGGCCGGGAACTGCCGCAGCGACGACACCTCGCCGGCCCAGTACTCCGTCAGGTTGGCGCGCGTGTAGGCCCGCAGCGCCTGCTGGTCGGTCCACACGTCGACCTGGTCGAGCCGCGGCCCCCGCACCGTGACGCCGTGCCGGGCGAGCTCGTGCCAGCTCACCGGACTCACCTCGAAACGCCCCTCGTCGTCCCACTGGCCGCCGAGGGTGCACGGCACGTCCGGGCACTGGTACGCCGATCTCGCCAGGTCGTCCCAGGTGGCGTAGAAGCCGTCGTACGCCGGCGCCGGGAACAGCTCCCCGAGCCGCTCGTGCACCTCCCGGAGCAGCCGGACCTGGCCCGCGTCCGGACGCACCGCCGTCACGGCCACGAAGTCGACGTCGCTGCGGCCGGCGTACCACTCCCCGAAGCCGAGCGAGCCGCGCAGGTAGAGGCCCTCGACGAGTCCCGGGGCCGCCTCGTCGACCAGGCCGAGGTAGTTCTCGCAGACGGTCCGGACCTGCCCCGGCGGCCAGGAGGGCGCAGGGCGGTCCGAGCCGCGGGCGGGGTGCATGCCCCTACCCTGCCGGGTCGGGCCGCACGGACTCCAGCACCCGGAAGCCCTTCGCGCTCGCGAGTCGCGTCGTCGGGTAGCCCTGGTCGCCGAGCCAGCGCTGGAGCGAGTCCGCCCCGAGGTTCTTGCCGACCACCATCACCGCCCGGCCGCCCGGGCGCAGTCGCGGCAGCCAGGTCAGCAGCAGCTCGTGCAGGGCGTCCTTGCCGATCCGGATCGGCGGGTTCGACCAGATCTCGTCGAACGCGACGTCCGTGGGGATGCCCTCAGGGGTGGCGGCGGTGAACCGGTCGGCGATCCCGAGCGCAGCCGCGTTCTCGTTGGCCAGCAGGACCGCGCGCTCGTTCACGTCGACGCCCCACACCCGGGCCGTCGGGGCCGCGGTGGCCAGCGCGCAGCCGATCACGCCGTAGCCGCAGCCCAGGTCGAGCAGCGTCCCCGCGGTCGGCGGCTCGGTCTCCCGGAACAGCACGGCGGTGCCGATGTCGAGCCTGCCCTGGGCGAACACGCCCGACCCGGAGGTCAGCGCGAGGTCGTGGCCCCAGACCGTCGCGCGCACAGGCGCCCGCTTGAACGCCACGGCCGGGTCGGCAGTGAAGTAGTGGTCATCCATCGATCTGCTCCCGCTGCTCGAGCGTCCGTACGACGCGCGCCGCGCTCGCCTGGGCGGCCAGCTCCTCGTCCACGGGGTAGGCCACCTCCTCCAGGGTCAGCCCGTGCGCGTGCATCACCGTCACGCCGGGGTCACGCGCCCCGGCGGCCAGCACCTGGCCCGCCCACGCGGGCTCGCGACGACCCTCGCCCACCGCGACGAGGCAGCCCATCAGCGCGCGCACCATGCTGTGGCAGAAGGCGTCCGCCCGGACGGTCGCCACCGCCAGGCCGGAGTCGTCCCGGGCCACGGACAGGTCCTTCAGCGTGCGGATCGTCGTCGCCCCCTCCCGCTTGCGGCAGAACGCCGCGAAGTCGTGCTCCCCCGTCAGCTGTCCCGCCGCCTCGTTCATCGCGTCGAGGTCGAGCCGCCGCGGCCAGGCCAGCACGGCCTTGCGGACCAGCGGGTCGACCAGCTCCGGGGCGTCCGCGATCCGGTAGGCGTAGCGCCGCCACAGCGCGGAGAACCTCGCGTCGAACCCCTCCGCCGCCACCACGACTCGGTGCACCCGCACGTCGCCGGGCAGCACGCCGTTGAGCCGGCGGAGCAACGCCTCGGGCGCAGGCGACGTACTGCGTCCCGCCGCCGACTCGAGGACGTCTTCCTCGACGTCGACGTGGACGACCTGGCCGCGCGCGTGCACTCCGGTGTCGGTTCGCCCGGCACAGGTCACCGCGACGGCGTCCAACCGCAGCACCTGGGCCAGTGCAGCCTCGAGCGTTCCTTGCACGGTCCGGAGCGACGGCTGTGCCGCCCAGCCGTGGAAGTCCGTGCCGTCGTAGGCAAGGTCGAGTCTCAGGCGCACGGGCTCCATCCTCCCCCACCCCTACTAGGGTCGGGGCGTGGACCTCGACGTGAGCATCGACCAGACCTCCGCCGTGCCGCCGTTCGAGCAGCTGCGCAGCCGGGTGGCCACCCAGGTCACCGACGGGTCGTTGCCGGCGGGCGCCAAGCTGCCGACCGTGCGCGCCCTCGCTGCGGACCTGGGACTGGCGGTGAACACCGTCGCGAAGGCCTACCGAGCGCTGGAGACCGACGGCGTCATCGAGACCCGTGGGCGTGCCGGCACGTTCGTGTCCTCGGTCGCTCTGACCGATCCACCAGCCGACCTGAGGACCCTGGCGGCCGACTACGCCTCCGCTGCCCGGAGGGCAGGGCTCACGGTTCCGGAGGCGACCGCCCTGGTGCAGCGCGCCTGGGGCGGGCGGTGACCCCGATGGAGGGCAGCCCCTCGCCGTCCTACGACACGGCACGACAGCGCGAGCTCGGCACCGCGACACGCGCCGCGCTCCTCGTCGGCGGCTGCATGACGCTCGGAACCGGCGTCGCCCTGCTGCTCGCGGCCGCCCTGGGCTCCGACGGTTACTCGACGCTCGTCAACGGGATCGCGCTGAGCACCGGGATCTCCTTCCTGGCCGCCAACACGATCGTGAGCCTGGCCTTCCTCACGCTCGCCTGGATGCGTGGGTTGCGTCCCGGGGTCGGCACCGTCGTCCAGATCGTCGTCGTGGGCGTGACCGTCTGGCTGCTGCTCGAGGCGCTGCCCACCCCGGACTCCCTCCTGGCCCGCGCCGCCCTGCTCGTGCTCGCCTTCCCGGTCATCGCGGTCGGGATCGTCTGCTACCTCGGCAGCCGCACCGGCGCCGGGCCCGCCGAGGCGTTCGCGCTCGCCTGGGATCCGCCACTCCCGTTCCGCTGGAGCTACAGCATGATCCAGGGCGGCGGCGCTCTGGTCGGCTGGTTGCTCGGCGCGGCGGCGGGACTCGGCACCCTCGCGGTCATCGTGGCGCTCGGCCCGCTGGTCGACCTGACCGCACGTCTGCTCCGTCTCGACGTCGATCAGGACCGCAGCCCGGGCTGAGCCACCGGCGTGCGCGTCCCGACGACTCAGTTGCCAGGGATCCGGCCCGCGCGGTACACGACGTCGAACACGACGTCACTGTCCGTCGGGCCCGGGACGTTCCACAGCACGATATCGCCGCTGACCGCCGGTGTCGGCTGCAGCTCCAGCCACCCATGGGTCATCTTCCGGCCGAGGTCCAACAACAGGTTCCGCTGGAGGTCCAGCACGTAGGCCCGCGACCCGCTTGCCAGCAGCGCGTACCTGTCGCCCGCGCCCACGACCGCAAACCCCGTTCCCCGGACGGAGAGCTGGGGCGCCCCACTGTCGTTGAGGACTACGAGCATCATTTGTCCGCGGCAGTCGTAGCGTGCAAGCAGGCTGTCCCCCGCGAAGGTCAGCGCCGGCAACCCGCGACACCCTTGCGGAACTGCGTCGACGATCGTCCTGGAGCTGCCGTTCTCGGTCATCACGATGCGGCCGCTCTCGTCGGACGTCGCCCGCGCGGTACCGGACCACGTCACCGACAGGCCGTCCAGCTCAGGCTCGCGCCGGGCGGCCCCGCCTGTGACCGGTGCCGACCACCACTGGCGGCCCGCGACGAGTGCGTTCCAGTCGAGGTCGGGGCCGGGGTCGGGGTCCAGGTCTGGGAAGTACACCCGCTCGTCTTCACCGAGCTGTGCGTAGAGACCGAAGAAGCGGTCCCTCCCCTCCGGAAGGTCAAGCCGGGGGCGCGTCCAGGTGCCTTTGTTCCGGTCGAAGACCAGCAGATGGTGCCGCTCGGTGTGTCGGTTGTCGAGGAACAGCAACCGCTCGGCGCCGAGCTCCAGGGGCATCGGGCCACCGATGTCCCAGGGCGGCCTCGGCAGCCAGTCGGTCCTCCCGGTCGCGGGGTCGATCAGCCCGTACTCCGAGACGTCACCTTCGTAGGTGTAGCGGGCGCGCACGACCCTCCGGTCCTCCGTGACCCCGTCGAGCTGGTCGTAGTCGAGGTCGTCGCCGGACTGCACAGTCCTGGTTCGCGCGACCACCTGGGGCGCCACCGGCCGGGCATCGTCGAGAGACAACCTCACCGGCGCCGCCGGGAGCACCCGTTCCGCGGGACCGCGGGCCGCTCCCGGCAGGAGGATGGCCAGGGTGGTCACCGCGACGGCGACTGCGGCCCCGGCCACTGTCACCCGCCTGCGTCTGCGCAGGCGGCCACGCCCTGCACGGAGCAGGGCGGCGTGGTCGAGGCCGCCGACGAGCGGTTCGTCGGCTGTCTCGCGCAGGATCTGCCGCAGCTCGGTCACGACGTCCTCGCCTCCGTCGACTCGTCCTGCCCCAGAAGCAGGTCACCACCGCGGCGGCGGAACCCCTCGCGCAGCGCCGCAAGGCCTCGCGCGGTCTGGCTCTTCACGGTTCCGGCCCGGCAGCCGAGCGCAGCGGCGACGTCCTCCACGCACAGGTCCTCGTAGAACCGCAGCACCACGCACGCACGCTGCCGCGGCGGCAGCTCCGCGAGCGTCTGCTTCAGCAACAGCCGCTCGGCCACGTCCTCGGTGGGGTCCTCGACGGCAACCTCGGGAAGGTAAGCCCTCGGCTGCTCGCGGTTGGTCCGCTTGCGCGCAGCGTCCACCGTGGCGCTCACCACGGCTCGCCGGGCGTAGGCCCGAAGACCCGCGCCCGTGTCGAGTCGCGGCCACGCCACATACATCCGGATCAGCGCCTCTTGCGTGACATCCGCCGCGCGATCCCAGTCGCCGCACAGCAAGTAGGCGGTGCGGCGCATCTGCCCGCCGTAACCGGCAGCGAAGCGGAGGAACTCGTCGTCGTCTCGTCGGGCCATCCCTGCCTCCGCTCCCGTTCTCACCCCCATGAACGAGGCGGGAGCTCCTCCAGGTTGCATCCGGTCCGGAACCATCCGCCATAGCCCGCCCGGCTGAGCCACCGGCATGCTTGACCCCGTGACCCGCACGCTGCGCGCCCTGTTCCTCGTCGTCGCCGTCTCGATCGTGGCCGGCATGGTCGCGGGCTGGCTATGGGCCAGGCCCCGCGAGCACGTGGCTCTCCCTGGGCCGGCATCGACGCCGGCCGAGGTCGTCGAGGCCTACATCGCAGCCCTGAACGCGCGCGACTTCGCCACCTCCAACGCCCTCGTCGACGGGGGCGGGCTGCCGACGTACTCCCGTCTCGACCGCGCGCCGACCTACCACGACCTGCGCATCCTCGAGGTGGGCCGCGGAGACGGCGGGCGCGAGGAGGCTTACGTGCGGGTCACCTTCGTGTACGACGGCAACGGCGACTTCTCGTTGGAGGACGGCCCCACCGACTGGGGCTACGTCGTCAGGCGCGCGACGCCCTACGAGCCGTGGCGCATCGTCGACTCCGGGGTCTCCTGACCTCGCGCCCGGACATGACGAAGGGCCCGCCACCCCCGGAGGGGTAGCGGGCCCGACGTGTGAAGCGGATCAGGTCACTCGGACTTGGTCTCGTCCTCGTCCGCGGCGGTCTCCTCGGCCGGAGCCTCGGTCGCCTCGTCGGCCGGCGCCTCAGCGGCGTCGGTCGCCTCGACCTCGGTCGACTCCTCGGCGGGAGTCTCCTCGGCCGGGGTCTCCTCGGCGACCGGAGCCGGAGCGGCAGCCGGAGCCTCGGTGCGGGC
>CAVQGT010000005.1:0-147929 GCA_963712145.1 uncultured Actinomycetota bacterium
CTGCAGCCGGAGGTGCTGCCGCAGCCTTCGCAGACGTAGCAGCTGCCGGCGGGGCGCATCTTGGTGCCGCAGGTGAAGCAGAGCGGGCTGTCGACCGCCGTGCCGGTGATGGCCTCCATCAGCTCCGCGGAGGTGTGCGCGCCCTTGGGAGCGGGCTTCTCCGCGGCCTTCTCGACCTTGGCCTCCGGCGCGGTCTCGGCCGGAGCGACCTCGACGGTGCCCTGGTCGACGACCTCCTCGATCGCCTCGTAGGAGCCGGTCTCGAGCTGGCGCTGACGCTCCTCGGCCGAGTAGATGCCCATCGCGGAGCGCTTCTCGAACGGCAGGTAGTCGAGCGCCAGGCGACGGAAGATGTAGTCCATGATCGACTGGCTCATCCGCACGTCCGGGTCGTCGGTGAGGCCGGCCGGCTCGAACTTCATGTTGGTGAACTTCGAGACGTAGGTCTCCAGCGGGACGCCGTACTGCAGCGAGATGCTGATCGCCATCGAGAAGGCGTCCATCACGCCGGCCAGGGTCGAGCCCTGCTTGCCGAGCTTGAGGAAGACCTCGCCGAGGCCGTCGTCCGGGTAGGAGCCGGCCGTCATGTAGCCCTCGGCGCCACCCACGGTGAACGAGGTGGTGCGCGACGGACGCGACTTCGGCAGGCGCTTGCGGACCGGGCGCTCGACGATGACCGTCTTCTCCTCGACCACGGTGGCCGAAGCAGCGGTGCCCTTGTTGTCGCCCTTGCCGGTCGCCAGCGGCTGGCCGACCTTGCAGTTGTCGCGGTAGATCGCGGTCGCCTTGAGACCGAGCTTCCAGGACTGCATGTAGACGTCCTCGATCTCCTCGATCGTGGCCGACTCCGGCAGGTTCACGGTCTTGCTGATCGCGCCGGACAGGAACGGCTGGCAGGCCGCCATCATCCGCACGTGACCCATCGGGGCCAGGGCGCGGGCGCCCATCGCGCAGTCGAAGATCTCGTAGTGCTCGGTCTTCAGGCCCGGAGCGTCGACCACGTGGCCGTGCTCGGCGATGTACTCGACGATCGCCTCGACCTGCTCCTCCTGGTAGCCCATCTTGCGCAGCGCGCGCGGCACCGTCTGGTTGACGATCTGCATCGAGCCGCCGCCGACGAGCTTCTTGAACTTCACCAGCGAGAAGTCGGGCTCGATGCCGGTGGTGTCGCAGTCCATCATGAAGCCGATGGTGCCGGTCGGCGCGAGCACCGAGGCCTGCGCGTTGCGGTAGCCGTTCTTCTCCCCCAGCTTCACGACCTGGTCCCACGCCTTGGTGGCGAGCTTGTGGACCTTCTCGTCGGCGATGTGCAGCGTGCGGACCGCGTCGTTGGCGGCCTGGTGCTTGCGCATCACGCGCTTGTGGGCGTCGGCGTTGCGGGCGTAGCCGTTGTAGGGCCCGACCACCGCGGCGAGCTCGGCGGAGCGCTTGTACGACGTGCCGGTCATCAGCGAGGTGATCGTCGCCGCCATCGCACGGCCGCCGTCGGAGTCGTAGCCGAGGCCCATCGCCATCAGCAGCGCGCCGAGGTTGGCGTAGCCGATGCCGAGCTGGCGGTAGTTGCGCGTGGTGTCGCCGATCGACTCGGTCGGGAAGTCCGCGAAGCAGATCGAGATGTCCATCGCGGTGATGATGAACTCGACCGCCTTGGCGAACAGCTCGGCGTCGAACGTGTCGTCGTCCTTGAGGAACTTCATCAGGTTGAGCGACGCGAGGTTGCACGAGGAGTTGTCGAGGGACATGTACTCCGAGCACGGGTTCGACGCGGTGATCCGCCCCGTCTCCGGGTTGGTGTGCCAGTCGTTGATCGTGTCGTCGTACTGCAGGCCCGGGTCGGCGCACTCCCACGCGGCCTTGCTGATCTTGCGGAACAGCTCGCGGGCGTCGACGGTCTCGATGACCTCGCCGGTGCCGCGGGCCCGCAGGCCGAACTCGGTGCCCTCCTCGACCGCGCGCATGAACTCGTCGCTGACGCGGACCGAGTTGTTGGCGTTCTGGTACTGGACGCGACGTGATGTCCTTGCCGCCGAGGTCCATGTCGAAGCCGGCGTCACGCAGCGCGCGGATCTTGTCCTCCTCGCGCGCCTTGGTCTCGACGAACTCCTCGATGTCGGGGTGGTCCACGTCGAGCACGACCATCTTCGCCGCACGACGCGTCGCGCCGCCGGACTTGATGGTGCCCGCGGACGCGTCGGCGCCGCGCATGAACGAGACCGGGCCGGACGCCGTACCGCCGCTGGAGAGCAGCTCCTTCGACGACCGGATGCGGGAGAGGTTCAGGCCGGCGCCGGAGCCGCCCTTGAAGATGAAGCCCTCTTCCTTGTACCAGTTCAGGATCGAGTCCATCGAGTCGTCGACGGAGAGGATGAAGCACGCGGAGACCTGCTGCGGCGACGGGGTGCCGACGTTGAACCAGACCGGGGAGTTGAAGGAGAAGTACTGGTTGACGAGCAGCCAGGTCAGCTCGTGCTCGAACAGCTCGGCGTCGGCCGGGGTCGCGAAGTAGCCGTTGTCCTCGCCGCCCTTGCGGTAGGTCTTCACGATGCGGTCGATGAGCTGCTTGAGGCTCCACTCGCGCACGTCGGTGCCGACGGCGCCGCGGAAGTACTTCGTGGTGACGATCGTGGAGGCGTTGACGCTCCAGAAGTCGGGGTACTCCACGCCGCGCTGCTCGAAGACGGTCTCGCCGGTCTTCCAGTTGGTCTGGACGACGTCGCGGCGCTCCCAGGTCAGCTCGTCGTAGGGGTGCACGCCCTCGGTCGAGAAGACGCGCTCCATCTTCAGGCCCTTGCCCTTGCGCGTCTGGCTCGTGCGTGCCCCGCTTGCCGTCTCCGTCATGCCTTGCTCCTTCGTCCCCTGAGTGGACTTCGTCGTCCTGGTGGCTGGCTGTGCTGTGTTGCTGCGTGGTGGTGCTGTGTTGCTTTGTTCAACGTTGGTTTGCCCGACGCACCGCTTCCCCACGATGCGCCGGGCAGCTTGTGGCTACCCGGTGGGTAGAGCGCGCTCGGCGCGCAGCATGGCGATCTCCGCCTCGAAGTCGTCCGCGGACTCGAACGCCCGGTAGACGCTGGCGAACCGCAGGTAGGCGACCTCGTCGAGCTCGCGGAGCGGCCCGAGGATGGCCAGGCCGACCTCGTTGGCCGGCACCTCGGCGTAGCCCTCGGCGCGCAGCGTGTCCTCGACCTTCTGGCCCAGGCAGGCCAGGTCGTCCTCGGAGACCGGCCGGCCCTTGCAGGCCTTGCGGACACCGCTGATCGCCTTCTCGCGGGTGAACGGCTCGACCGCTCCGCTGCGCTTCGCGACGGTCAGCTGCATCTGCTCGACGGTGGAGAACCGCTTCTCGCAGGCCTGGCAGGCCCGGCGGCGGCGGATCGCTCCGCCGTCCTCGGCGACCCGGCTGTCGAGGACCCGGGTGTCGGTGTTGCGGCAGTACGGGCAGTGCATGTTCGCCGCTCCCTTCCCCGGATCTGGCTGGTGTCTTCACTCGTCTAGTTCAACGCCCACCACCGACAGTTTCTGCCCCGGATCTGGGGAGGAAACTGTGGGTAACGTGGGGACAACCAGTAGGTCGCCTGTGCAGAACTGACCACTAACTGTGGAGAACTACATCGGTGTAAGTACTAGATGTAGTGGTAACCGTACGGCGGCGCCCCAAGCCGCGCAACTGAATCGGACAAGTTCGACGACCTTCTTCCGGTATGCCGACAAAACCGCAGGTCAGGGCCTACGTGATCGGTCCGACATGGGCGTGTCGGGGTGTCGGTCGGGCGTGTCGGATCCGGCCCGCTGCACAGCTCCTCCGGCGTCGACCATCACCCGTCCGGGCCATTCTCAGTAGTCACACGGGCCCCAACGCTTGGGCCCTCCCCGGCCGGTGCCCCGGATCACTCCGAGCCGACCGAGTCGGACACCTCGGTCCGCACGTCGTGCCGCACCCGGACCGATCCGGGATACCCGTCGACCACGCCGACCTGCACGTCGTACTCGTCGCCGGCGGTGCTGCGCAGCCCGACCGTCCAGGCGTTCGCGGCCGGGTGGTGCTGCTCCGCGCTGAGCGACAGCGTCTCCGGGTCCAGGCCGTACGCCGTCGCCGCGGCGGTCCGTGCCGCCTGGACCGCGGCGTCCCGCGAGGTCGGCGTCGACTCCGGCGGGCCGGCCAGCTCGAGCAGGTCGCGGAAGGCCCGCGTCACGCTCTCGAGCGCTGCCTCGGAGGCGGCCGTCGTCCGGGTCCCGGTGGTCACCAGCAGGCCGAGCTCCAGCACGCCCGGGCTCAGCCCCCAGCTCGTGTGCCAGCGGTGCTGGTGCAGGGAGTAGTGACGCGGCGCGGCCGAGCCGACGTACAGCACCGGCTCCAGCGCAGCGAGGACCCGCGCCTCGTCGGCCCCCTGGACCGGGACGTCGAGCAGGAACTGCTGGTACGCCGGTCCGTCCGGCCGGGCCCGGTAGCCGACCTGCACCCGGAGCCGCTGCACGCGGCCGAGGGTGAGCATGGGACGCTCGCCGAACCCATCGCTGGCCATGTCCTCAGCGTTCAACGCGCGGAGGAACCGGTCAAGAGCCCGCTACCCGCCCTCGCTCCACTCCGCCCGGCGTACGACGGCTGCGTGGGCGGCCATGTCCGGCACGGCGGCCGCCGCGTCCTCGGGCCACTCCTCCACGAGGGCGGTCGCCCAGTCCGCCCACTCGGCGACCATCCGGTAGAGCTCGGTCAGGAACCCGCCGACGAGCATGTTCTGGGCGACGTGTGCCTGGAACTCCCCCTCGCCGGCCGCGTAGGCCCGACCCGCCGCGAGGCTGTCCTCGTTGCTGCTCCACGGCCCAGGCCCGGGCCGCCGCCAGGCGTCGCCAACGTGTCGGACCGGGTGCCCTGGTGGGCGAACAGCACCTTGACCAGCTGCTCCGACTCGAGCACGGGACCCGCACCGGGCTCGGCCAGCCACGCCGCCAGCGCGCGCCGGCCCTTGGCGGTGATCGTGTAGCGGGTCCGCGGCCGCTGTCCCACCTGTTCGACCTTCGCGCGCGCCAGGCCGTGCTCGACGAGCTTCTTCGGCTCCTCGTAGACCTTGCTCTCCGCCCGCGGCCAGATCCGGTCGAGGCTGCGCCCCATCTGCTGGGCCAGCTCGTAGGTCGTCCAGGACCGCAGCGACAGCAGCCCCAGGACGGCGTACGACGTGGTCGACAGCCTGGACAACCTTGACACCGCACCTCCTGAGGCGTATCCCGGAATCATACTCCCAAAGGGAGGATCTAGTGAGGAGGAGCGCCACCATGACCGACCAGCAGACCGCCGCACCCGCGCCCTCCAACCGCGAGCAGGCGATGGCCTGGGACGGAGACGAGGGCCGCTACTGGGCTGCGCACGCCGACCGGTTCGACGAGTCGCTGCGCGCCTACCAGCCGACGTTCCTCGCGGCCGCCGAGCTGAGTCCCGACGACCGCGTGCTCGACGTCGGCTGCGGAGCCGGCCAGACCTCGATCGACGCGGCCCAGGTCGCCACCGCGGGGTCGGTCCTCGGCGTGGACCTGTCCGGCGCGATGCTCGAGGTGGCCCGGCAACGGGCGTCCGCCGCGGGCCTGGCCAACGTGCAGTTCGTCCAGGCCGATGCCCAGGTCCACCCGTTCGAGCCGGCGTCCTTCGACGTCGTGATCGGCCGCACCAGCGCGATGTTCTTCGGCGACCCGGTCGCCGCGTTCGCCAACCTGGCCTCGGCACTTCGGCCCGGCGGCCGACTGGTGCTGCTGGTCTGGCAGGGCATCGAGCACAACGAGTGGATCCGCTGCATCCTCGGCGCGATGGCGGCCGGCCGCGACCTGGCCCCTCCCCCGCCGGGCGCGCCCGGACCGTTCGCCCTCAGCCAGCCGGACCGGGTCCGGTCCCTGCTGACCGGCGCGGGATTCGACGAGCCGGACCTGCGCGACCTCAGGGAGCGGATGTACTTCGGGCCGACTCCGGAGGAGGCCACGACGTTCATGCACGGGCTGAACGCCTGGATGCTCCAGGATCTCGACGAGGTCGGCCGCGCGCGGGCCCTCGACGCGCTGCACCGGACGATGCGCGAGCACGACGGCCCCGATGGCGTCACCTTCGACTCCGCGACGTGGCTCATCACCGCCACCCGGAGGTGATCAGGCGCGGACCGGGAAGTGCGGTCGCTACACCGCGATGAGCCTGGCTCTCGCCTGGTCGGCGAGCTCACCTAGGCCGGCGCGGACATGCTCGGCGTCAGCCTTGAGGTGTTCTCGATCTTCGGAGTTCTTGAGTGCCTTGGTGCTGGCCAGCAGCGCCTTCGCCCGGTCGACGACGGCCGGGTCCTCCCAGAGCAGTCGGACCGCGTACATCCGCGCCCACGCTTGGGTGCGGGCCGCGCGAAGCTCCGGCGCTGCCGGAACATGGTCCTCGTCCACGGCACGACCGGACTCGCGCTCCGCCTCACGCTCGAACCACACGTGGAGCTGGGCACGGCGGTACTCAGCCACCGCCTCCGCGAACTCGACGATCGACGCGCGCCGCAGGTCCGTGAGTCGACGGCGATCGTCTTGAGACGCTCGGTCCCTGGCTGCCCGATTCTGGAGCAGATTGACGAGCACTGCCGTGGTTGCCGTGCCTGTGATGCCGACGACTGCCAGCCATACTTCGCTCAAGAGATCCCCTCTGTCGTCTGGACTGCGGCCCTTTACTTTACGGAGCACCCCCCGCCACCCGCACCTGATCAGGCGCGGACCGGGAAGTGCGGGCGCCAGTCGTCCGACAGCCGCGCGGGCAGGTCGCGGCAGCCGCGCTCCCGGAGCGCCTTGACCACGCGGGCCAGCGTCTTGTCGGGCCGCCGGTAGATCCCCCACGAGAACACCGGCAGGTGCTTCCACCCGTCGTCATCGAGCCACTCGCCCCGCTCGACGTCGTGGTCCCACTGCACCAGGTCGTCGCGGTGCTGGCGGCCGTCGTACTCCACCACCAGCCGCAGGTCCGGCCAGCTCAGGTCGAACCGGTAGCGCACCCGTCCGTCCGGGTGCAGCAGCTTGAAGTTCACCTGCGGCTCGGGCAGCCCGGCCAGCACGATCAGCATCCGCAGCCGGGTCTCCATCGGCGAGTCCACGTCGCGCCGGACGTACGACGCCGCCTCGGCCGCCTCCGTGCCGGCCGCGTGGGCGACCAGCTGCTCCGGCGTCACCCACCCCTGCTTCACGAAGTAGTCGCCGACGACCACCAGGTCGACCAGGGTCAGCTGCTCGGCCAGCTCCACGAACGTCTGCTCCGGCGCCGAGATCAGGCAGCCCCGATGCCGGGCGACCGGCGTCCCGATGCGCGCCACGTGGGTGCGTACGCCGTCCCGCCGGCGCCGGTGGTCGGCGTCGAAGACACTGACGTGCTCGTCGGCGAGACCGGGCGGCAGCGGTGCCCGGCTCACCCGGGCGGCGCTCGCGTGGCTGGCGAAGGCTCCCGCTGGGTGGATCAGGAGCGCGGCCCACACCCCATGGATCGGGTCCGGCTCGACCGCGGCGTCGATGTAGACGCCCCTCAGCAGACGCCGGAACCCAGGACCGCGCAGCTGCTTCGGCGTGATCCCGGCGGCCAGCGCATCGGTCCGGAGGAAGGGCTGCGCGGTGTCGAGCGTCGGCGGCCCGGCTGGCGCGGGGACGGGTGAGGCAGGCATCCCCCGACGATGGCGCAGCCGCGCGCGCCACGCATCCGGTCGTCCACAGGCACCCCGCCCGCCGGCCCCGAGGGCCCAGATCGTCCACCGTGCACCCGATGGGCCCTCGATCGCGCCTGATGAGGGCCCAACCCGTCCACGGTGCGCCCGATGGGCCCCTGCCGGCGGCCCCCGGCCCGGTCAGCCGGTGGGGGACGCCGCGGCGGTCGGAGAGGGCGCGCCGGTCGGGCTCGGCGAGGTCGACCCGGCGCCGCCGGTGGCCGAGGGGCTCGGCGACGTGCCACCGGTGCCACCCGTGCCGCCCGAGGGCGAGGCCGAGGGGGACGGCGCGGCCGACCCGCTGCCCGTCGTACCGGCCGACGGCGAAGCCGCCGCCCCCGACGGCGACGGACCGCCAGAAGCCGAGGCCGACCCCGACGGGGACGCCGACGACGCGGGCGACGGGATCGTGCCGGGCTGGTCGGCCTCGATGATCGCGAAGATCTCCTGCTCGTAGGCGTCGAGCTGCGCCGCGATCTCGTCGAGCGGCACGTCGCCGGCGGCGATCGAGGACCCGTAGGTCGCGATCTCCGCCCATACGGCGTCCAGCGCCTCCATCGCCGCGAAGGACAGCGGGCCGTCGAGCGTGACGAACAGCTGCTTCGCCAGCGCGTAGGTCAGGCAGTTCACGCAGTCGGACGTCAGCGCGCCGGCCAGGTTCTGCGGCGCCGCCACGTCGTTGTCGCCGACGACGAGCACGACCTGGAAGCTCACCGCGACGGCGGCGCAGGACGTGCAGGAGGCGAACGCGTAGGCCTCGTTGACGTTGGTCGCGTCCGCGCCGTCCTCGACCCAGACGAGCGCGAAGGCGGTGTCGTACTCCACCGTCCCGTCGGTGGTGTTGACCGCGAGCGCCTGGTTGTCGCCCGGCCCGGGGGCCAGCGGCTTGGAGAACGGGAAGACCCACCCGTCGGTGGACGCGTCGCCGGCCGCGCCGGAGGAGGCGGACGAGCCACGCGGGACCATCACCACCGCGAGCTGCGGCGCGGCCTTCGTCGGCAGCGGGTCGGTGGTGTCCCACACCGCCCGGGTGGTGCCGGTGTCGCCGACCTCGAAGGCGGGCGCCGGCGCGGCCCGCGAGACGACCGGCATCGCGGCGACCCCGTCGACCAGGGTGCCGCGCTCCCCCGGCTGGATCGGCCGGTAGGTGTCCTTGTCCGGCCACCACGCGTAGGCGAGCCCGCCGACCATGAGCATGGCGACGGCGGCCGCGAGGGTACGACGCACCGGCCGGCCCGAGGTGCCGCGCCAGGCGGCCGTCGAGCCCTGCCGGACCATCCGGACGAGCATGTAGAGCATGCCGGCGACCGGCAGCGCGACGGCCGCGATCACCAGGCAGCGGGCGGCGACCTGGACGAGGTCGGCGTCGGACCAGGCGGTCGCGAGCAGGTCCTGCTCCGACTGCACCTTGGCCCAGGCGGTGCCGAGCACCCGCGGCATCGCCAGCACGAGCAGGGCGATCGTGAACAGCAGCACCGGCACCACGACGACCACCCACAGCGTCACGACCACGCGCGCCCACGGCTTGAGCAGCCGCGCCTCGGGGTCGCCCCACCGCCACGGCAGCGCGCCGAGCAGCGTCGGCTTGATCCGGTGGAACAGGTCGGGCACGCCGGTGACGTCGGCCAGCACGTGGTAGCCGTCGAACCGCACCAGCGGGGTCAGCTGCCGGATCATCTGCAGGATCTGGGTGGCCACGACGAGCAGCAGCGCGTCGTACGACGTCAGCCACCACACGCCGGTGATCAGCACCGCGACGATCGCGTTGAAGTAGAGCCCGCCGAGGTCGGTGCGCACCCGCCCGCCGCGGCCGAGCCGGTAGGAGTCGGTGACGTCGGTGTAGAACGCCGGCCAGACCAGGTAGAGCCCGGCCCCCATCACGCCGGGCGTGGAGCCGCCGTACCGTGCCGCCGCCGCGTGGCCGAACTCGTGGAAGCCGGCCGACAGCACCGTGACGGCGAAGACGAGCAGGAGCAGGCCGGGGTGCTGGAAGGCTTCGTACGTCGCCGACGCCAGCCCCTTCTCGAAGAAGACCCACCAGCAGACGAGGCCGAAGGCCGCGAGCATCGGGACCAGCACGACCGGGCTGAACAACAGGGCGAACGGCGCGGTGAGGCGGTTCGTCCGGTCGGGGTCGGTGATCGCGTAGCGGAAGCGCAGCCCGAGCAACGGGTTGGAGCGCTTCAGCTCCGGCTGCGTGCCGTCCGGCCGCGTGAGCAGCCCGAGCGGTCGCAGCTGCTCGTCGACGAGGTGCCGCACGTTGTCCGCGCTGACGCTCTTGCCGTAGCTCGCCGAGACGGCCTCGGCGACCTCGTCGGCCGTGCGGCGGTCGTCGATCGCCTCGAGCGTGAGGTAGAGCAGCGTGGTCAGCTGGATCGTCTGGCCGTCGCCGCGGCGCACGAGGGACGGCGGGACCCGGTAGCCGGATCCCGCCATCTCCCCGATCAGCTGGACGCCGTCGGCCCGGCGCAGGACGTCGGCGGACGTCGCGCCCTGGAGGGTCGTCACTGGTTACTGGACGATGTCGGACTGCTGGTCGGCGTTGGCCTCAGCGGACCCGGTGATGTCCTGGTTGATGATCGCGTCCTGCTGGGCAACGGCGATCGCGTCGGAGTCGATCGAGCCGACGTTGGCCGCGACACCGGCGTTGATCGGGGCGGCCACGTTGGCGTTGGCGGCCACCGCACCGTCGATCGGCGCGGCGATGTCGGCGTCCGCGGCGACGTTCACGTCCACGTTGAGCAGCGGGCCGCCGTCGAGGGCGCCCACCCCGGTGTTCGTGGTGGTGGTCGTGCCGTCGGTGGGCAGCGGCTCGGTCGACTCGGTGCCGTCGTCGATGACGTCGTTGCCCTGGTCGATGCTGCTGTCCTGGGTGGCGTTCGCGGTGGCGTCGGCGTCGATGCCCTGGTTGATGATCACGCCCTGGTCGCCCATGGCCTGGGCCTCGGAGCCGAACGACAGGATGTTCGCGCCGGCCGCGGCGTTGATCGGGGCGGCGACGTTGGCGTTGGCCGCGATGGCCAGGTCGATCGGCGCGGCCGCGTCGATGGCCAGGTCGAGGTCGGCGTTGAGGTCGAGGATCGAGACGACCTCCTTGTCGGGCAGGGCCGTGGCGCTCTCCGCCGACAGCTCCTCGGGGCTCAAACCTTCTGCACTCATCGCGAATCTCCCGTTCTCGGCACGGTCGTGCCTTGCTCACGTGTGTGACCGGTGGGTCGATGTGGCTATACCCCCCGGAGGCAGGAGCAAACGGCGCGATCACGACACACGGGGCCCAGATCGGTCACGGTGACCGGTTGCGGCCGGGTGATTGGCGCGTTCCCCTCCTCGCCGGGAGCGCGATCGGGAAGAATGGCCGGGTGGCAGTGGTGGCGGCGAGGACCGAACGGCGAACGGTGAGCGAAGGCAGACGACGCGCGGAGAAGCAGAAGGGCCCGGATCGGCGTCCCCTGCTCGGCGCGCTCGCGTTCGGCGCCGTCGGCAGCGGCCTCGCCTGGGTGTTCCTGGTCAAGGCCGCGATCGAGTTCGGCCGGCTGGCGCGCGACGGCCAGGACCTCGCCTGGGTCTTCACCGCGGCCGCGTCCGTGGGCGCCACGGCGTGCCTGCTGCTGATGTTCGTGCTGGGCGCGCGGGTGCTGGCGGCCCTCGGCCTGGTCAGCGAGTACAGGCCACGCCGGTCCGCCGGTCGGCGTACCAAGTAACGGCGTACCGCCTCCCCGCCTGCCTGGGCGGAATGCACCGCTCGGGACCAACGACCCCCGGGCGGTGACCTCCGCCACTCCACACCTCGCTCCACCAGGAGAAGCCTGGAACCGGAGCGAGGAGGCTTTGTCATGAGCGCGTCGATGTATCCGATGCACGTGGAAGCGCATTTGGACTCCGGCCTGAGCCGATGGCTGTGGCTGGTCAAGTGGGTGCTGGTGATCCCTCACTACGTGGTCCTGGCGTTCCTCTGGATCGCGTTCGCCGTCCTGAGCGTGATCTCGTTCTTCGCGATCCTGTTCACCGGCCGCTACCCGCGCGGCATCTTCGAGTTCAACGTCGGGGTGATGCGGTGGAGCTGGCGGGTGGCCTACTACGCGTACGGCGCGCTCGGCACCGACCGCTACCCGCCGTTCACGCTGGCCGAGGTGCCGGACTACCCGGCGCACCTCGACGTCGACTACCCCGAGCGCCTCTCACGCGGCCTGGTGCTGGTGAAGTGGTGGCTGCTCGCGCTGCCGCACTACCTGATCATCGCCTTCTTCATCGGCGGCGGCTTCTACATCAGCTCCGAGGCCGCCGGCTCGGACAACCCCGCGCTGTGGGGCGGCGGGCTGATCGGCCTGCTCGTCTTCGTCGCGGGCGTGATGCTGCTGTTCACCGGGCGGTACCCGCAGGGGATCTTCGACTTCGTGCTCGGGATGAACCGCTGGGTGCTCCGGGTCGCGGCGTACGCCGGCCTGATGACCGACGAGTACCCGCCGTTCCGGTTCGACGCCGGTCCCGATGACCCCGGCGCCGCACACCGGCTCGCGGTCCCGCCCGGCCAGGCACCGGCCGCGCCGACTGCTGCTCCCCCGCCGTCGAGCGTCGCGCCGTGGACGACCGGTCGGGTGCTCGCGCTCGCCTTCGGCACGCTCGCGTTCCTGGTGGCGATGGGCTTCGGGGTCGGCGGAGCCACCCTGGCCCTCGCCGACAGCCAGCTGCGCGACAGCGACGGGTTCCTGATGAGCGGCGACCAGCCGGTCGCGACGCAGACCTACGCGATCCTCTCGGAGGACATGGAGATCCACTCCGACGTCTCCTACATCCCCGAGGCGTTGCTGGGCGACGCCAAGGTCACGGCGACCAACGACCTGGACGCGCCGGTGTTCATCGGCGTCGCAGCGACCTCCGACGTGGAGGCGTACCTCGCGGGCGTCCCGCACGCAGTCGTCTCCGACATGGCGATGAACGGCGACCTGGGCGACCCGAACTACCGGAACGTCCCCGGTGACAGCGCACCCGGCGTGCTGCCGACCCAGTCCGACATCTGGGTGGCGCAGAGCGCGGGCACCGGCACGCAGGAGATCACCTGGCCGATCGAGGCCGGCTCGTGGACCGTCGTGGTGATGGACCCGACCGGCGGGCCCGGCGTGTTCGCCGACGTCGAGGCCGGCGTCACCGTCCCCGGTATCTCCTGGGTGATCGGCATCATGCTCTCGATCGCCGCGATCATCCTGATCATCGCGGTGGCGCTGCTGCTGGTCGCCTTCCGGTCGAGGCCGGCCGCTCCCCCGGCTCCCCCGGCTCCTCCAGCCGCTCCTCAGGCGCCGCCGGGTGAGGCCTGGTGAACACCTTCCTGGTCGTCGGTTTCCTCCTGGTCCACGGGCTGCTGCACCTCGCAGTATGGCTCCCCCGTCCGCAGCAGCCCGCGGACCAGGGGAAGGCACCGCCGTTCCACCCCGACCACTCCGCGCTGCTGCTCGAGGCCCACGTCGAGCCGGAGACCACCCACCGGGTGGCGGTGTGGCTCGCGGTGGCGGCGGCCTGTCTCTACGGGATCGCCGGTCTCGCGGTCGCGTTCGGCAGCGCCTGGGCGGTCCCGCTGGCCGTCCTGGCCGGCACGGTGGGGCTCGCCATCAAGCTCGTGTTCTTCCACCCGTGGCTGTCCGTCGGGATCGCGATCGACGCCCTGGTGCTCAGCTCCGCGCTGGTCGAGTGGCCGGTGTCGCTGGGTTGAGCCTCACCACCAGCGCCCTGGGGTGTGCTGGTGCCACGCGCGGTCGGCCTCGAGCTGCGCCGCCAGGCTGACCAGCAGCTCCTCGGAGTCCGGCGGCCCCATCAGCTGCACGCCGATCGGCAGACCGTCGTCGGTGAACCCGGCCGGCACGTTCACCGCCGGCCAGCCGAGCACGTTCCACGGCCAGGTGTAGGGGCACGCCTTCACGATCACCTGGTCGGTGCGCCATGCCGAGATGTCGTCGATCGCCTCGACCGGCAGCGGCGGCGCGGCGCTCGTGGGGGCGACGAACACGTCCACGTGCTCGAACTGTCCGAGCACGCGCTCGGCCGCGCGCCGCTCTCCCCTCCGCGCCACGTCCAGCACGCGCCGGGCGGCCTTGCCCACGTTGGCGTTGCCGGTGGTGCGCTTGTCGTACGGCGTGCCGTGCGGCAGGTGCCGCCGCCAGTCGTCGAGCCCGACCGTCGAACGGGCCAGCAGGTCCAGCGCCATCGCGGGCCCGTAGCCCGGCTCCCGGTGCTCGACGTAGTGGCCGTGCTTCACCAGGGTCGCGCCGATGTCCTCGACGGCCTGCCGTATCTGCGGGTCGAGCTGGCTCGGGATGCCGGTGAACGGCGGCTTGGTGGACAGCCCGACGCGCAGCCGCGGCGGCTCCCGGTCGGCCGCGTCCGCCAGGTCGGCGCGCTCCGGCCGGTGCACCTCGTCGTCGTGGTTGCCCTGCAGCACGTCGAGCAGCAGCGCCGCGTCCTTCACCGTCCTGGCGAGGGGACCGTTGACGGTGAGGCCGTAGAAGGCTTCACGCCAGGGGTACGTCGACAGCCGGCCGCGCTGCGGCTTGATCCCCACCAGGTTGGTCCACGCGGCCGGGATCCGGATCGATCCGGCGCCATCGGACCCGAGTCCGGCGGGCACGAGCCCTGCGGACACGGCGGCCGCCGTACCTCCGCTGGAGCCGCCCGGGGACCGGTCCCGCGCCCAGGGGTTGCGGGTGTAGCCGGTGTGGGCCATGCCGGTCAGCGGCCACTGGCCGAGCTCGGAGGAGTGCGTCTTGCCGACGATGACCGCTCCGGCGTCCTTGAGGCGTCGTACCAGCTCGGCGTCCTGCGTGGCCGGCGGGAAGTCGCCCGCGCAGCCGAACGCGGTCGGGTGGCCGGCGAGGTCGGTGTCGTCCTTGATGCACAGCGGCACGCCGAGGAGGGGCTTGTCCTCGCCGCGCGCCCGCTGCTCGTCGGCCTCCGCGGCGGCCCGGCGGGCGTCGTCGGCGGCCACGACCCGGAAGGCGTTGAGCGTGTCCCGGGTGGCCTCGATCGCCGCGAGGGACTGCTCCGTGAGCTCCTTCGACGTGACGTCGCCGCGTCGGAGGGCCTCGAGCTGCCCGGTCAGCGTGTCCATTCTGTGATTCTCCCCGGTTCTTGTTCGTGACCTTTCCCATGTCAAGATTCAGGACGTGATTTCCCGTCGTACCGCCCTGCCCGCTGTCCTCCTGCTCGCCCTCACGGCCGCCTGCGGGGGCGACGAGTCCGACGCCATCGCCGAGGACCGCCCCGCGTACGCGAACCAGGAGGGCACCGCAGGCGCCCAGAAGTTCGCCGGCTACTGGGTCGAGCAGATGAACGAGGCCACCACCTCGGGCGAGACCGACGACCTGCGCTCGCTCGGCCTGAAGGCGTGCGAGACCTGCAGCGACTTCCCGCAGCAGCTCGACGACATCTACGAGGCCGGCGGTCGCGTGGAGACCGAGGACTGGGCGGTGAAGTCCGTGGTTCCCGAGGCCGGTGCCACCGACGAGCAGGTCGGCATGCTGCTCACCGTGACGATCCCGCCGAACACGGTGTACGCCACCGGGGACGCCAAGCCGCAGGAGTACCCCGGCGGCGACCAGCGGTTCCGGATGATCGTGGTGCGTGAGGCCCAGCACTGGATGATCAAGGAGCTCGGCCCCCGCTGAGCGGTCCCGTCTGTCCCGTTGTCCCCAGACTCCGTCGTGGGTCTGGTTCGATTGCCCTCCTCTGGGTAGATTTCGACGCGTCGCTGTCCTCGGACGGCGTCTCGGAGAGAGCGTCTTGGGGGTCGAGTGGTGTCTGTGGCACGTGGGGTTCGCGGGCTTCGTGGGCCGTTCCGGCTGCGCCTGGTTGCCGGCGCCTTCGCCGTGACCCTGGTGGCCGGCTGTACGTCGAACGCCGAGCCGAGCCCGCTGCCGGAGCCGTCGACGTCCTCATCGCCCTCGGCCAGTCCGAGCGCCACTCCCCCGACGATGCCGCCCGAGGCCGAAGGCACCTCCCCCAAAGCCGCGAAGGCGTTCGCGCGCCACTACGTCGAGACGCATCAACTACGCGGGCCGACCGGGGACACCGCAGCGACTTCGCGATTGGACGAACGACTGCGCACGTGCGAGACCATGCGCCAGCCAGCGATCGCGAAGATCGACGACGTCTACGGCCGACGGATCGAGTCAGACGGCGGCGATTGGATCGTCGAGGACGATCCGAGTTCTCACACCCGAGCGATCCGACGCGCGATCCTGCTGATCGGTGAGCATCGCAGTCGCCGCAGAAGGTCATCGAGCGCGCAGGCGCAGAGTGCAGTGCTCGCCCGGAGCTCGAGCGATGAGCGTGTACCTACGACATTCGACATCGGTCGAGCGCAGGGCCGCTGGATGCGTGCTGCGACTTGGAGCGATCGGCGATGAGTGCGACCGAGGTCGCTCGCGGTTGGTGCACGCTGTCGATTGTCTTGGCGTCACCTGCTGCATGCCCTTCCTGCAATGCGCTGACTGCGGACACTGCGATGCCTACGGCGAAGGCGAGTCGCGTTGAGTGCATCGGCCACTGAGTGCACAGCGGCGGCTGATGACGGCGACCAGCCGGGCATATCGCCGGCATCCGCTAGACGGACGACCGTCCCCATTCGCGGACTACAGATGGGCTTCCGTTTGCTCGCCATCGATGCTGACGAACGGCCTGGCGCCATCGCTCGATTGCCAGGCCGCGCGTGCATGCCCCGACCCGCGGAGCGGCTCTGGCGACTGTGGGGTCGTACAGGCCGATCAGGCACTGGGACACCGCTCTACTCCCAGTGCTTCGGGAGACCGCCGACGGCGGCCGACACACCGCGGCCGACGGTGACTCCGGCCCTCGTCCTCACCGCCCTGCAGCGCATCGGGCTTCCCTCCATCGAGGCGAGGACGCAGCCCGAGGACAAGACCTTGGTCAACTTCGACACGATCTTCTACGCCGAGCCGGCGACTTTCCGCCGGACGATCACGCTCCTGGGCCAGTCGGTCCAGGTCGAGGCGACCCCGAGTCGCTACATCTGGCACCACGGCGACGGGACCTCCGCGGCGACGACCACCCCGGGAGCGCCGTACCCGGCCAAGGACGTCACCCACCAGTACACCGACGCCCACCGCACCGTGCAGGCCAGCGTCGATGTCGTCTACACGGCGCGGTTCCGTGTCGGCGGCGGCGCCTGGCAGGACATCGCCGAGACCGTGACGATCTCCGGACCGGCGACTCCGCTGCGGGTCAGCGAGGCGACGCCGGTGCTGTCGGGGTCGTACGAGTAGCTCGACTTTCCCCAGCCTGACAACGCGTTTGTCGAAAACTGTCGGCGCCCTCTGATGTAGTGGTCAGAACACATCGACGAGTCTCGGGACCGCCTATGAGCACCTCTCCCCGACCGAAGGTCGGACCTCCCCCACGACACGATGACCTGCGCGCGCTGCCGGACAAGCACCTGCTCAACGTCGCGATCCAGTGCCAGGTGCGCAACAACCGGGACACCGCCCGCGCGATCGAGACGTACGCCGAGATGCGACGCCGGTGCGAGGCGGACTACGACGTACGACGATCCCGCGGCCAGAGCCACTTCGTCATCACGCCCCTCGACGAGACCGCCATCGAGCTCGCCGGCGCCCTCCACGTCGACGAGCACAAGGTGAAGATGGACCTCCACGTCCGCGACAAGCTCGCCGACTGGTTCCCGCTGCTCTGGGACCGTTGCCTCGCTGGCAGCCTCGACATCGGCCGCGCGCGGATCTTCGTCGACGCCGCCGAACAGCTCGCGAACCCCGACGACATCCCCGAGTTCGCGCGGATGGTCGAGGACTACTTCCAGAGGTACGACGACCCTGACAGTCCACTCGTCACGATCAGCCACCGTCAGCTCAGCAACGCTGCCCGTTACCGCCGGCTCAAGTTCGAGCAGAAGTCCGACGACGAGAACTTCGCCGCGGCGTTCCGCAAGCGGCGTGTCTGGCTGCGGACCGACGACAACGGGATGGGCACCCTCGGCCTGTCCGGAGCGGCCCACGACCTCCTCGGCTGCGACTACCGCCTGACCCTGATCGCGAAGAAGCGCTGCCAGGACCCGGACGACGACCGCACCCTCGAGCAGATGCGCGCCGACACGATGCGCGACCTCATCCTCGGGCGGCTGACCGTGAGTGCGCTCGACGCGGACCTCGAAGCCGACCAGACCGCCGACGGACGCGACCCCGCGGAGACGTTCGCCGAGCACGAGGTCGGCGCGTTCGCCCGTCCCGTCGTGAACGTCACGGTGCCCCTGAGCACGCTGCTCGGAAGCTCCGACGAGCCGGGGTTCCTCAGCGGTGACACCGCCATCCCCGCCGACGTGGCGCGGCTGATCGCCAGCGACCCGACGTCGACGTGGTACCGCCTGCTCACCGACGAGGCGGGCCAGTTCTGCGACCTGTCGACCAAGAGCTACCAGCCGACCCCACCCATCCGCAGAAGCGTGGTGGCCCGGGACCGCTGCTGCGTGTGGCCGGGGTGTCAGCGACCCGCCGTCCAGTGCGAGGTCGACCACCGGGTGCCGCATCCGGATGGCGCCACGTGCCTCTGCAACCTCGACCCGCTGTGCCACCGGCACCACATGGCGAAGCACTCCGAGGGGGTCTCGGTCACCCGCGAGGCGGACGGCACCTACGTGATCCGGACCAGACGCGGCAGCATCCTGCGCAGCCGACCCAGTGAGCAGCCGCTCGACGGCCGCGACCCACCAGCCGATCTCCGGGCGACAGGAAGAGCGACCGGACAGGCGGACAGCGAGGCCGATCCCACCGCAGCGTGAGGACCACCACGTGGCCGGACTATGGCCGCCGAGGGGCCGGGCCCACGAAGATACCGCCATGCCCTCCCGCCGAACGCTGGCCGCTGCCGCCGGCTACACCGCCCTGGCCACCGTCGACACCGTCCTGGCCGGCAAGACCTCGAAGGCCGCTCGCCGGGCCCGCTTCCTGGTCAAGCCGCTGCTGATGCCCGCCCTCAGCACCGCGTTCACCGAGGCCACACCGGGACGGACGGACACCCTGCGGCAGAGCACCGTGGCTGCCCAGGCGTTCTCCTGGGGCGGGGACGTCGCCCTGCTCGGCTCGGGCGACAAGGCGTTCCTGACCGGGGTCGGCTCGTTCTTCGCGGCCCACGTCGCGTACATCGCCGGCTTCACCTCCGCGAAGGCCGACCGCGAGCACATCGACCCGAACGGTCTGAAGGCCGCGGCAGCGATGTGGGTGACCACCGCACCCGTGATGGGGCTGGCCGCACGACGCAAGAGCCCGGAGATGGGCCTGCCGATCGTCGGCTACGGGACGATCCTCGCCGCCATGTTCGCGAGCTCCACGATGCTCGACCCCTCGATCAAGCCGCGGGCGCGCAGGACGATCAAGGCGGGCACGGCACTGTTCCTGCTCTCGGACACGCTGCTCGGCGTCCAGGAGTTCCTGCTCAAGGAGAAGCACCCGGCGCTCGAGTCCGCCGTGATGGCGACCTACACCGCCGGCCAGGGCTTCATCGCCGCGGGCGTCGCGGATCGCTGATTGCATGCACCTGCACCCGATCGAGACCAACCTCTTCGCCTTCTTCAGCGAGATCGACATCCCGGCGATCGACCTGGTTGTCGAGGAGGACGTCGTCACGTTCACCTCATCGGTGGCGTTCCCGCTGTTCAACGGTGCGGTCAACGCGCGGTTCGAGCCCGGCGACGCGGCCCGGCGCACCCACGAGGTGCTGGACGGGCTGATGAGCCACGGCTTCCCCTTCCTGTGGTGGCTCACGCCGAACACACGGTCACCGGCACTGGAGGCAGTGCTCGTCGAGCGCGGACTGGTCACCGAGGGACCCGACAACGCCATGAGCGTCGACCTCCGAGGGCTTCCGGTGCTCGACGAGCAGCCACCTGCAGGCGTCACCGTCGAGCCCCTGACCTCCGCCAACGTCGACGAGCTCACCGACGCCTTGCTCGCCGGGTTCGGCATTCCGACCGAGCTCGCCGAGCCGTTCACGGGGCTGCTCACCGCCTCCAGCAGCGACCGGGTCACGGTCCGGCACGTGCTGGCCCGGCTGGACGGACAGCCCGTTGGGGCCGGGACGGTCGCGGTCTCCGACAACACGGTGGCCGGCCTCTACAACATCGCCGTCCGCGACGAGGCCCGAGGGCGCGGGGTGGGACGAGCCATCACCGTCGAGCTGATGCGGATCGGCGCCGGGCTGGGCTGCACCGAGTCGATCCTGCACGCGACGGCGATGGGCGAGCCGGTGTACGCCAAGCTCGGCTACGTCCCGGTGGCGCAGGTCCAGCAGTACCTGTGGACACCTGACGCGTAGACAAGCAACAAGGGGCGGGATGCCCTCACCGGAGAGCATCCCGCCCCTGCGTTCCCCATGTGCCGCCGACCCGGGTCGAGGAGGTCGTCGGCCAGGACTGGTGGTCGGTCAGTCTGCGACCGGGACCGCGATCCGCTGACCGACGTAGACGCCGGCGCCGGACAGCGCGTTGAGCTCCTCGATCCGGTGCACCATCTCGCGCACCTCACCGGGCGCGGCCACCTCGGAGGCGATCATCCAGAGCGTGTCGCCCTCGTCGACGAGCACGGTGCGCGTGGGCACGGGCTCGCCGGCCTCCCCGGTGGCCGCCGACGTCGCACCGAACACGGTGAGCGCGGCGAGCATCAGGCCCAGGAAGAGGAACGTGACGACCAGGCGGCCCCGGCGGGTGAGCCGGACCGAGCCCTCGGGGCGCGCCACACGGCTGGGCGCGACACGGGTCGCACGAGCGCGGGGTGCTGCGAAACCGGGGCTGATCGCGAAGCTGCTCATCTGTGACCTCCTGGGGTGGGAACCGGTCGTCGTGTCCATGACCGAAGTTCTACGGAGTCCCACCGACAGTTTTCGGAATCCGCCTGGCTGGCGGGTCGAATGCCTGTTCGATCGAACACATGTACGAAGTTAGAGCATGTGTTCGAACAGATCAAGCATCGGGCGAACAGATGTTCGAACGGCGTGTCGCGAGCTCGGGACTTCCGACCCGGGTGGATTAGTCAGTTCGGACGACGCACGACACCTCACATTGGCGATGTTCTTCCGGCCTGTCCGAGTGCTCCCATGGAGACAGGAATGGGAAGGGGGATCGTGATGAAGCACGACATGACGGAGCAGGAGCGGGAACTCCTGGTAGACGCCTTCCGGGCGGGCTGGCAGGCAGCGCTCGCCATCCGGATCACCAATCCACGCGTGCTCGCCGTGATCGACAACTGCTTCGAGGAGTGGCTCATGGAGGCCGCCGACGAGGTCGAGGTGTTCGGCCTCGCGTTCCGCCGGCGGGAGAACCTCCCCCGGACGACCCGGACGACCCGGGACACCCGGACGCCGGTGGAACCGCCACGGCACCGGGCCCCCGAGCCGACGCCGGTGGCCGCGTTCGAGGAGAGCTCCTTCAACGGGGCATTCTCTCCGCACCCCGCCACCTAGGCCGAGCAGGTCAGCCGCGGCGCTTCATCACCCGACGGCCGAGCAGCTCGAACACCTTGAACAAGACCTTCGTCCGCGACGGGATGAACGCGCCGAGCCGGATCAACGGGGCCCGCCACCCGGGCAGCGTGCGGATCACGCGCCGGGAGCCGATCAGTCCGACCGCCGCCGCGGCCACCTCGTCGACGGTCAGCAGCCCGCCCCCGGAGTGGACGAGCGCCTTGGCCTGGCCGTCGTGAAGCATCACGCGGACCATCTCGGTGTCCACGCCGTCCGGGCAGAGCGCGTGCACCCGGACCCCCTTCGGCACCTCGTTGGCGACCGACATGGTCAACGAGACGACAGCCGCCTTCGTGGCGGCGTACACCGACAGCCCCGGGACCGGTCCGAGTGCCGACGCCGACGCGACGTTGACGATGTCACCGCCCTCGAACCCGAACGCGTCGAGCGCGGTCCGCATCCCCCACATCACGCCGACCAGGTTGATGTCGACCACCCGGCGCACCGACTCCGACGCGAGCTGCTCGAGCGTGCCGTCGTCACCGACGCCGGCGTTGTTGACCCAGACCGCGAGACGGCCGTGCCGGGCGGCGGCCCCGGCGACGCCGGAGTGCGAATGCTCGTCCCGGACGTCCTGGTGGAGTCCTTCGACGGCGCCGATCTCCTCGGCGGTACGACGGGCAGCGTCGCCGTCCACGTCGGTGACGACGACGGCGTACCCATCCTTCACGAGCAGCTCGGCGACGGCGCGGCCGATGCCGCGCCCCGCCCCGGTGACCACGGCGACCTTGTTCATGGGCCGAAGCCAACCACGACACGCCCTTCGAACAGGTGTTTGAACCGGAGGGTGGTCGGCACTACCGTGGGGTCAACCGTTCCGGGGTCGTGGATGAACGAAAGAGGATGACGATGGCAGGCAAGAAGTCGAAGGTGTCGGAGCTTCCCGACGGCCCACCCGACGCCACCGGCCTGACCCCGCGCCAGCAGCGGGTGCTGACCGTCATCAAGGACTCGATCGAGCGCCGGGGCTACCCGCCGAGCATGCGCGAGATCGGCGAGCTGGTCGGCCTGACCAGCTCCTCCTCCGTCGCCCACCAGCTGCGGGTGCTCGAGGAGAAGGGCTACCTCAAGCGCGACCCGCACCGTCCGCGGGCCCTGTCGGTGTTCAACCCCGACGAGGCCGAGGCCGTCGACGAGACCGACAGCGGCGACGCCCGTCCCGCGGCGAACTACGTGCCGCTCGTCGGCCGGATCGCCGCCGGCGGCCCGATCCTCGCCGAGGAGCGCGTCGAGGAGATCTTCCCGCTGCCGAAGACCCTGGTCGGCGACGGCACGCTGTTCCTGCTCGAGGTGTCCGGCGACTCGATGATCGACGCCGCCATCTGCAACGGCGACTACGTGGTGATCCGCCAGCAGCCCAACGCGGAGAACGGCGAGATCGTCGCGGCGATGATCGACGGCGAGGCCACGGTCAAGACCTTCCAGCGCAAGGACGGCAAGGTCTGGCTGCTGCCCCACAACGACGCCTACGACCCGATCGACGGCACGCACGCGACGATCCTCGGCAAGGTGACCGCGGTCCTGCGCCGGGTCTAGAGGATGCCGTTCGTCGACAGCCAGTCCAGGACGTAGATCGCGACCAGGCCGACGATGCTCAGCGCGGAGAGCGCAACGGCGATGTTGCCCGCCGTGCTCCGGGTGTGCCGCCCGGCCAGAAGACCGCCGACGGCGAGCGGCAGCACCAGTCCGGACCAGAACGCCGGCACGACCAGCACCGCAGCCAGCACCGCAAGCACCAGGGCGGTGCGTGGTGCTGACGGTCGGCTGAGCGCACGCGGCAGAACGACGGCGAAGACGACCGCGGTGGCGGCCACCGTGACAGCAGCGAGGACGAGGAACTCCCGGGCACTTGCCTCGGCGCCGTCGGATGCCGTCGGCGAAGGTGCCGAGGGCGAGGAGCGCCGTGGAGACGAGCGACCGTCCCGAGCGCGGGAGCGGCAAGGGTTCCACGAGCCTGGACGGGGTGAGCGATGGTGGTCATCGAAGGTTCCTTTCGGTAGGTGGATCGACGTCCCTGACTCTCCGCCCGCCGAGGGTCCCCCGTCGTCGCTCTCGCGAGCGAAATCGGGTCATCCTCAGGAGTGACCCCATGCGCGAGCCCGCAGCCCTACCCTCGTAGGCGTGACCAGCAAGCGGCGGTTGCTCGACCGGCACGGCGATGCCGCGCTCGGCGCGGTGCTCGGCAGCGCCGGTGTCGTGGAGCTGCTGCTCAACGCAGAAACCGGAAACGTCCCGGCCGGTGCGGCGTGCATGGCCGTCGCGGGCCTCGGCGCGTCACTCCGGCGCAAGGCCCCCCTCGTCGGCTTCATGGTCGTCTGGGTCGCGCTGTTCGGCGTCAGCTGGTTCGTCCGCGGCTGGGACAGCAACTCCATCGTCTTCGTGGTGCTGTTCTTCGTCTCCCTCTACTCCCTGGGCGCGCACACGCGCGGCCGCTCTGTCTGGGCCGCGGCGGCGCTGGTGGTGCTCGGCATCGTGGTCTTCGCCGCGTCCGACAGCGACGACTTCGACGCAGGTGACGCGGTCTTCGGGACCTTCTTCGTCGGGGGCCCGTGGGCGGCCGGACTGGCGATCCGGCTCCGGCGGGACCGCGAGAGGACGCTGATCCAGGAGAACGAGCTGGCCGTGGCGCGGGAGCGCGCCCGGATCGCCCGCGAGCTGCACGACGTCGTCGCACACGCCATCTCGGTGACGGTGGTGCAGGCCCGTGGTGGCCGGGCGATGCTCGGCCGGGACGAGGACGCCGTACGACGGGCCTTGGACGCGATCGAGCAGACCAACACCGCAGCCCTGAGCGACATGCGCCGGCTGCTCGCCGTGCTGCGGGACACCGACGGCCCCGACGAAGGACGGGCCGCGCCGCAGCCGAGCCTGGCCAACCTCGACCGGCTGGTGGAGCAGGTCCGCGGCGCCGGGCTGCCGGTGGAGGTCGAGCTGTCCGGAGACGGGAGCGCGGTACCGCCCGGAGTCGACCTGTCGGCGTACCGGATCGTGCAGGAGGCGCTCACCAACGCGCTCAAGCACGCCGGTCCGGGGGCTCGGGCCCGGGTCCGGGTGGCCTACCTCGACGACGATCTCGAGGTCACCGTGACCGACGACGGGTCCGGACGCGACAGCTCCTCTGACGGCGGCGGGCACGGCCTGGTCGGCATCCGCGAACGCGTCGCGGTCGTCGGCGGTCGCGTCGAGGCCGGCCCGTCCCCCACCGGCGGGTTCGTGGTGGCGGCCCACCTGCCGTACGCACTCGAGACCCCGCAGCAGCTCGGGAGCCAGGCATGACGATCCGCGTCGTGCTCGCCGACGACCAGCACCTGATCCGCACCGGCCTGAGGATGATCCTGGCGGCCGAGGAGGACATCGAGGTGGTGGGCGAGGCCGCCGACGGCGCCGCCGCCATCGAGGTCTGCGCGCGCGAGCGGCCCGACGTGGTGCTGATGGACGTCCGGATGCCCGGGGTCGACGGCATCGACGCCACCCGGGCGATCACCGCCGGGGACGACGCCCCGCGCGTGCTCGTGCTGACCACCTTCGACCTCGACGACGTCGTCTACGACGCGCTGCGCGCCGGGGCGAGCGGCTTTCTCCTGAAGGACGCCCCCGAGGAGCGGCTGCTGACCGCGATCCGGGTGGTCGCCGAAGGCGGCTCGTTGTTCGCGCCGTCGGTCACCCGACGGCTCATCGAGGAGTTCTCCCGCAGGGCCGAGCATCCGAAGACGCCCGCCCTCGACGCCCTGACCGACCGGGAGACCGAGGTGCTGCGTCACGTCGCGCGGGGACTGTCCAACGCCGAGATCGCGGCCGCGCTGTTCGTCAGCGAGAACACCGTGAAGACCCACGTCGCGCGGATGCTGATGAAGCTCGGGCTGCGCGACCGGGTGCAGGCCGTGGTGGTCGCCTACGAGTCCGGGCTGGTGAGCTCGAGCTCGACGAGGAGCAGCGGCCCGCCGTCGTAGCGGCCGCCGTCGATGTCGACGACCAGCCCGTCGGCGTACGCGATCGGACCCTCGATCGTCTCCGACGGCTGGTTCGTCAGGGTGCCGATGATGCTGTGCCCGTGCACGATGCACCGGCCGCCGAGCGTGGCGAGCACCTCCTCCGCGACCCGCTTGCCGTCGTTGCCGGCGTAGTCGTAGCGGCTGGTCAGCGTCGCGAAGACCTCCCAGTGCGCCTCGGCGTCGTCGTCGGCGAGCAGCGTGGTGACGGTCTCGTTGATCTCGTCGATCGACTCGCCCCACTCGAGGTAGTCGGTGGTGTCGGAGTGCTTCATCAGGTAGCCCTCGTGCCGGCCGACCACCGGCAGCGCGCGCATCCAGGCGACGTGCTCGTCGGTCAGGCCGTCCTGGTCGGAGGCGTGGCCGCCGTTGATGGCCCACACTTCCGAGAACCGGCTCTCCGGGAAGAGCTTGTAGCCGAGCGCGAGGATCTCGTGGTTGCCCATCAGCATCGTCACGTTGTCCGGTGCCTGCTTCTGCAGCGACATCACCAGGTCGACCACGCCGATCCCGTCCGGGCCGCGGTCCAGCAGGTCGCCGAGGATCCACAGCTGGGCATCGCCCCCGGTCCAGGCTCCCTCCCCGTCGACCAGTCCGGCACCTGCCAGGGCGTCACGGAAGTCGGAGAGGTAGCCGTGGACGTCGGAGACCACGAAGAGGGAGCTCATGCCCCCATCTTGTCAGTGCTGGTACTCCAGCTGGCCGCGCAGCGCGCCGTTCGGGTAGTCGGCGGTGTGCACGTTGACGTAGTAGTCCTCGGGGTTCTCCAGGATGTCGGCCACCGTCTGGTCACCGACGAACTTGCCCGGCTCGCCCTCGGTGAGGCAGTCGGCCGCGTTGCCGTCGCCGGGCGCCGCGAGGTTGGCCACGACCGGCCCGTTCGCACCCTCGGCCGCCTCGTGGATGTGGGCCGCGGTCGGCGTACCGATCTTGTCCACGGTCAGCACGTAGCACAGTGTCGTCGCGTCGCCGTCGATCCCGAACACGTAGGCCTCGCCGGCGCCGTTCGGGTCGCCGGAGATCCGGTTGTCGGGGCCGACCTCGGCCCGGCCGGACAGGTCGCTCTCCAGCAGGGCGTTGGTGTGGCCGGCGACGGCCATCCCGACCGGTACGACGGCAGCGGTCACGGCGGCTGCCGCTGCCGCGGCGGCCAGGGCGATGCGCTTCTTGCGGGTGTCGAACATCAAGTGCCTCCTGGGCGGTCATGTACCCCTCTGACCTGGTTCGTGAGCCAGGTCACCGCGGATGGGTCAGATCGGACGTAGGGTCGACGTGTGGCCCTCGGCCGGTGGTGCGCCGGAGCGGTCGGCGTGCTGCTGACCGCCACCGCGGGATGTACGGCGGAGCCGGCCGCCCGCCCGGCGGGCCCGGTGACCTCGGCAAGCCCGCCGCCGTCGGCGTCGGCGTCGGCGACGTCGTCCGCCGTCCCCGTCCAACCTCCCCGGTTCGACACGCAGGCGGCGTTCGCCGACGTACGACTACTCGCCGACCGGATCGGGCCACGGCTGGCGACCGGCCCGGGCTTCCGGCGGGCCGCGCGGTTCGTCGCGCGCCGCTTCGAGGACCTCGGGTACGCCGTCACGCGGCAGCCGTTCCCGGTGCCGGCCGGCGACTCCTGGGGCGTGCCCGTCCCGGCCGGCCGGTCGGTCAACGTGGTGGCCACGCCGTCCGGCTTCGACGCAGGGAAGCCCCACCGTCTCGTCGGGGCGCACCTGGACACCGTGGCGGTCGCGCCCGGTGCGGAGGACAACGCCAGCGGCGTCGCGGTGCTCCTCGAGCTCGCCCGGCTGGCCGCCGCGCAGCAGCCGCGGCTCCCCACCGTCTTCGTCGCCTTCGGCGCGGAGGAGCCCCTCGGCCCGGGTGACGCGGACCACCACTTCGGCTCGCAGCACTACGTCGACAGCATGCCCTTCTGGCAGCAGGACCACCTGCGCGCGATGGTGTCGCTCGACCGGGTTGGGGTCGGCCGTGTCGTGCCCGTGTGCACCGCTGGGCTGTCCCGGCCGGTCGTCGGGCGACAGCTGCTCGCCGTGGCCGGGCGCCTCGGCGTGCCGGTCCGGGCCTGCACCAACATTGCGAGCGACCACTGGTCGTTCGGGAAGGCCGGCTACCCGGTCGCCCGGCTCGGCGGCACCAGCTATGCCGGCTACCACTCCGCCGACGACCTGCCCCGGGTGGTGAGCCGGGCCCAGCTGGGCCGCACCGGGCGGATCGCCTGGGCCTGGGTCAGCGGGGAGCGGGGGCCGGGAAGCTGAACGCCGGACCGCTCGTCTCCCCCATCAGCCGCAGCGTCGACAGCCCCTGGCGCCAGGTCACGAAGCGCGGCGTGAACGTGGCGTCGATCCGGTAGGGCACCAGCTCGGCCCCCACGAGCCGGTCTCCCCACCAGGTCGTCTCGAGCACCACGCCGGCCATGGTCTCGGCCATGAAGTCCATGTCGAACACGAAGTTGCCGAGCGAGTGCACGACCAGCGCTTCACCGACCATCGACGCGCCCTGCACCCAGTGCGGGTGGCCACCGACGACCAGGTCGGCACCCGCCGCCACCAGCATCGCGGGCCACCCGGCGCTGCATGGACTCGGGCCTGTTCGTGTACTGCGTGCCCCAGTGCGGGAGCACGACGACGACATCGACCCGCCGGTTCAGCGCCCGCACGTCCCGCAGGAACCGATCCAGCTCCCGACGGTCGAGCGGCCCGGTGCGCGGCGGCATGCTCACCGACACGGCACCTGTCCGGCCCGGCCCCGCCTCTGGGGTCTCGCCGATCGCGTTGAACCCGAGGAAGCCGAACGACGTGCCGCGCACCCGCAGCACGGCCGGGGACCTCGCCGACGCGAGGTCCGGCCCGGCGCCGAAGCCGGCCAGCCCGGCGCGCTTGAGCCGCCGCACCGTCTGCCGCAGCGCGAGGGGCCCGAAGTCGCCAGAGTGGTTGTTCGCCAGGCTCACCGCGTCGAAGCCGGCGTCGACAAGCGCCGGCGCGGCTGCCGGCGGGGCCGCGAACGAGTCGCCGCCCTGGGTCGGGGCGCCGGCCCGGGAGAGCGTGCTCTCCAGGTTGCCGACGGTGAGGTCGGCCATCCGCAGTCGCGGAGCCGTGGCCCGGAGCTGACGGCCCGGATCCCCCGCGGCCGCCTCGGCGACCCGGCGCCCGAGCATCACGTCGCCCACGACGGTCAGCGTGCTGGGACGCGGCGGGCACGCGTCGGCCGGGACCTGCAACGGGTACGACGCCGGGCGGCGGAGCGGATCCACCCCGCCGACGCGGGCGGGCCGCAGCCGGGGGTCGACCTCGCCCGCCCGGAGCACCACGACGCCGCGCGGCCGGTCCTCGCCGCGGACCCAGGCCCGGGCCCGAGCCACGCTCAGCTGGAGCGGCTCCCGGGACCGGTGGGTGGCGAGCACCAGCGGCTGCGTGCAGCCGGTTGCCGTCGGGGTGGCCACCACGGACGGTCGACCCGCCCGAGAGGGCGCGGGGGCGGCGGGAGCGGCCGGGTCCGCCGTACACGCAGCCGTCACCAGCACCGCGCCGGCGAGCACCGGCAGCAGGGCTCCCCGGACCCGCCTCACGCGTGACACACCTCGAAACTACTCGTGAACGAGACGTGAACCTCGTTTACGACCCGTCACCCCGGGGGCACCTTCCTCGTTGTGACCACCGTGACCGACAACGAGACGCTGTCCCTCGACCGCCGCTCCCTGATCGTGGCCGGTGCCGCCGGCGCCGGCGCCCTCGCGCTGGGCACCGACCTGAGCGCGTCGGCGGCTGCCGCGAGCAACCGCTACTTCAAGCACGGCGTGGCCTCCGGCGACCCGCTCCCGCGCAGCGTCATCCTGTGGACCCGGGTCACCCCGACGGCCGCGGCCACGCCCGGCTCCGGCAAGGGCCCGGACGTCACGGTCCGCTGGCAGGTCTCCCGCACGCGCGACTTCGCCAAGGTCGTCTCGCAGGGCAAGGCCCGCACCGGCGCCGGCCGCGACCACACCGTGAAGGTGGACGCCGACGGCCTCGAGCCCGGCACGACGTACTTCTACCGGTTCCTCCACGACGGCGTGGCCAGCCGGGTCGGCCGCACCCGCACCGCCCCGGCGCACGACGCCACCCCCCGCAACCTCCGGTTCGGCATCGTGTCGTGCGCCAACCTGCAGGCCGGCTGGTTCTCGGCCTACCGGCACCTGGCCAGGCGCGACGACCTGGACGCCGTGATCCACCTCGGCGACTACCTCTACGAGTACGCCCCCGGCCAGTACGGCTACGGCTTCGACGACGTCGACATCCGCAAGCACCAACCGGCCCGCGAGATGGTCGCGCTGGCCGACTACCGGCAGCGGCACGCGCAGTACAAGCGCGACGCCGACCTCCAGGACCTGCACGCCAAGTACGCCTTCATCGTCACCTGGGACGACCACGAGGTCACCAACGACCAGTGGAAGAAGGGAGCGGAGAACCACCAGGCCGGGGAGGGCGACTACCTCGCCCGGAAGAAGCGGGCGCATCGCGCGTACGACGAGTGGATGCCGGTCCGGATGGGCGGCACCGCCGACCTCGGGGACGGCACGAGGCTGTTCCGCCGGCTGCGCTTCGGCCGGCTGGCCGAGCTGAGCATGCTCGACCTGCGCAGCTACCGCAGCGAGCAGGTGGCCCTCGCCGCGACCCCGGCCCCCTCCCCCGACCCCGCGATCAGCGACCCGGACCGCACCATCACCGGCAACAAGCAGATGGCGTGGCTGAAGGAGTCGCTGAGCCGCGACGCCGCACAGTGGAAGCTCGTCGGCAACCCGGTGATGATCGCTCCGGTGGTGTTCCCGCCGGCGGTGCACGAGCTGACCGGTCCGATCAACGACGTCACCGGCCTGCTGCCCGAGGACGGGATGCCCTACAACGTCGACCAGTGGGACGGCTACACCGCCGACCGGCGCGAGCTGTTCAACCACCTCGCCGACAACGGCATCACCGACACGGTCTTCCTCACCGGCGACATCCACTCCGGCTGGGCGTGCGACCTCCCGATCGACGCGGGCACCTACCCCGCCAGCGCCTCGGTCGCCACCGAGTTCGTCGGCACCAGCGTCACGAGCAACAACCTCAAGGACATCACCGGCACGCCGTCCCGGAGCACGAGCGTCGCGGTGGAGGCCGCCATCCAGTCCGCCAACCGGCACATCAAGTACCTCAACTTCGACGACCACGGCTTCTCGGTCCTCGACGTGACGAGCAAGCGGACGCAGATGGACTACTTCGTCATCGGCGACCGCAAGGACCCGAAGGCCGGCGTCTCCTGGACGGCGTCCTGGGCGACCGACGCGAACACCCAGCAGGTCCGCGCCGCGGACGGACCGGTGAAGTGATGGATCGTCGACAGTTCCTCCAGGTCGGTGCCGCCTCCGGGGCGGCGCTGGTGTTCTCCTCCGCGCTCGCCCCGGCGGCGCAGGCCGCGCGCGGCAAGAAGCGCGTCTACGTGCTCGTCGTCGACGGCTGCAAGCCCGGCGAGATCACGGCCGAGCTCGGACGCCCCGGCTGGCCGCGCTGCGCGACCGCGGCACGAACTTCCCGCGGGCCCAGTCGCTGCCGGTCATGGAGACGATCCCCAACCACGTGATGATGATGACCGGTGTGCGGCCCGACCGCTCCGGCATCCCGGCCAACGCGATCTACGACCGCCAGAAGCAGACGGTCCGCGACATGGACCGGCCCAGCGACCTGCACTTCCCCACCGTGATCGAGCGGCTCAACCGCAACGGGTTCACCACCGGGACCGTGCTGTCGAAGGAGTACCTCTTCGGCGTCTTCGGCACCCGCGCCACCCACCGCTGGGAGCCGCAGCCGATCGTCCCGGTCAGCGGCCACGCGCCGGACCAGTTCACGATGGACGCCGCGATCGCGATGGTCGACGAGTTCGACCCCAACCTGGTCTTCGTCAACCTCGGCGACTGCGACCGGGTCGGCCACTCCGACCTCAGCGGTACGACGCTCAAGGCGGCCCGGACGGCCGCGCTGAGCACCGTCGACCTCCAGGTCGGCCGGTTCGTCGACATGCTGAAGTCCAGCGGGCGCTGGAAGAACTCGGTGGTCATCGTGCTCGCCGACCACTCGATGGACTGGTCGCTGCCGGACGCGCTGATCAGCCTGGCGCCGGCGTTCGAGGCGGACGAGCTCCTCGCGGGCAACGTCCAGATCGCCGACAACGGCGGTGCGGACCTCCTCTACTGGACCGGCCCCGCGGACCGTCGTACCGAGGCCGTCGCCAGGATGCGGCGGATCGCGGAGGCCACCGAAGGCGTGCACTCGGTGCACGATCCGGCCGACCTGCGGCTCGGCAAACGGGCCGGCGACCTGGTCGCCTACTGCCGCTCGGGCTGGCGGTTCAGCGACCCCGACGCCTGGTCGAACCCGATCCCCGGCAACCACGGCCACCCGGCCACCAAGCCGATCCCGTTCTTCATCGGCGGCGGGTCGCCGCTGGTCGACCGCGGCGTCTCCCGGACCGCCCCGGCCCGCACCGTCGACGTGGCGCCGACGGTCGGCAGGATCTTCGGGCTCGGCGAGCCCCGCGGCGGCTACGACGGGCGCGCCAGGATCTGACGCGCCCGCCGCAACGGGTCAGCGGGGCGTGAGCTCCAGCAGGCTCATCGACGGCATCGGCAGCCGGGTCGTGATCTCGACCCGGCCCGAGCCGTCCGCGACGACCTCGGTCCCGGGCTCGAGCTCCTCGAGCCGGTCGGCCTCACGCAGCGCCTGCCACTGCGCGTCGTCCGGCCAGGCCTGGTCGTCCTCGCGCAGCCCGCGCCACACCGAGGCGATGTTGGAGTGGTGCTCGTCCACGCGCAGGTGCCGCAGCGAGTACGACGCACCGGGGGCGAGCCCGTCGACCACCACCGAGACGTCCCGGTCCAGGGGCTCCCAGCCGGCCGCCTTGGTCTGGTCGAGCGTCATGTTCCACGCCAGCACCGAGAGGCTCCCGTCGGCCGACCGGGTCGCGAGGGACTCGACCAGCGAGCCGCCGCCGTCCCCGTCCAGCTCGACCGGCAGCCGGGTCTCCCCCAGCCGCTCGAGCAGGCTCAGCGCCCACCACCGCGGCTTGCGCAGCTCGCCGACCGTGCGGAGACCGAAGCCGCCGTGCAGCAGCGCCGGCGGACGGCCGAGCTCCTCGAAGTGGTCGGACACGACCCAGTAGGCCAGCGCCTCGATCCGGCCCATCGCCGACTTCATCCCGCGGAGCAGGAACACCCCGGAGAAGACCGCGTCGCTGACCTCGTTGAAGTGCGTCGGCGTGACGCCCCACTCGGTCCACCAGATCGGCTTGCCGCCGTGGCCGTAGCGCTCCAGTGACGGCCGGAAGTCCAGCGGCGGGCTGCCGTAGGTGTGGGTGGTGACGAAGTCGACCGGTGAGCCGGACTCCTCGACGTGGGCGAGCAGCTCCTCCACCCAGCCGGCGGCCGCGGACGACGGGCCGCCGACCCGCAGCCGCTCGTCGACCGCCCGGACCGCGGCGGCGGTGACGTCGTAGAGCTTCAGGTACTCCGCCGGCGTCCCGGACCAGAACACCTCGAGGTTGGCCTCGTTCCACACCTCGAACGACCAGTGCTCGACGACCTCCTCGAGGCCGTAGCGGTCGACCAGGTGCTGGGTGAGGTCGCGGATCAGGTCGTACCACCGCTCCCAGTCCTTCGGCGGGGACACGATCGCCGCGTAGTCGAACACCGTCTTGTCCGGGTCGCTGGCCAGGTCACGCGGCATGAACGACAGCTCGACGACGGGGTAGAGGTCCAGCTCCCGCAGGTGGTCGTAGACCTTGTCCACGCCGGTGAAGTCGTGCACGGGCTCGCCGTCGACCTCGCGGTAGACGCCGACGTCGTCGCAGAGGATCGCGTGCGCACGCACCGAGCGGACACCGAGCTCGTCCCGGGCCGCGACCAGCGCGGAGGTGAGCTCCTCGCCGATCACCTGCCCGCCGGTCGTGTCGGTGGAGATCGCGTGCGAGAGGTGCTCGCTGCCGATCATCGGCCGCCACGGCCGGTCCAGCTCGCCGAGGTCGCCGGCGGCGTCCACGCGCAGCCCGACCTTCCCGGCCGGGCCGTCCTCGGGTGTCGCGCAGACCCGCGAGGACACCGGTCCCTCGACGGCGACGTCCGACAGCGTGGTGACGGCGTACCACCGCTCGGCGCCGGGCTTCCCGGTCGTGTCGACGTAGGGCGGGTGCGGCACCGCCTTCACGTCCATGCCCTGGTGGTCGACCGGGGCCAGCTCGCCGTCGGCGCTGTCGGCGACATGCACCTGGTAGCCGACCGCACCCGGCACCGGGTCCCAGTCCAAGGTGACCTGCGCGGCGCCGGCGGTGGCGACCAGGCCGGTGGGCGGGTCGAGCCGCGGCACGTCGACCACGGCACCCTCCCCGCTCCTGATGCCGATGCGCTGCTCCCAGTCACTGCGGGCGTCTGTCACTGCTGCTCCTCGAAGGTCGGGGTGGTGCGGGGCGAGGTGCTGAACTCCTCCATCTGCATCAGCGGTTCGAGCTTCTTCTCCAGCGGGCCACGGGACACGTAGCGGCGCAGGTTGTCGTCGGTCAGGGCGTTGCCGAGCGCGGCCATGACCATCCCCTGGTCCAGCGACAGGTAGCGCTTCGAGACCTCGCCGCTGCGCACCGCGACGGCGTCGTAGAAGCCGCCCGGCCCGTAGGCGTCGAAGTCCTGCCGGATCTTCGCCAGGTTCGTCAGCGCCGCCTCCGGGGCGTAGCGCAGCGCCAGGAACGACGCGTGCGGGGTGACCACGCCGTCGCCGTACTCGGTCGGTGCGGGCGACCCCTCACGGCAGCCCTCGTAGGGCTGGTCGACCGCGGTCCGCTCCTGGTCGGAGGTGTAGCCGGCCCCGTCGAGGCCGAGCTGGTCGACGCCGTACTCGCGGTAGCCGCCCGCCGGGTTGTTCGAGGGCGAGAAGCCCCAGTAGCCGTAGCCGGCCTCGTCCAGGCCGTGCTCGATCTGGCCCTGCACGAAGGTCGGGTGGTTCAGCGCCCAGGACTTCGGGCCCCACTCCTCCTCGGGCACGAACAGCGGCACCATCAGCGCCTCGAACATGCTGCCGCCCCAGGTGGGCACGACGTTCATCCCGCGGTAGGGCAGCGCGCCCTCGAAGACGCGGACGCCGAGGTACTCCTTCCACTCGCCGACCGGCTTGGTCTCCGTCCAGGCCCAGTCGCAGTTCTCGTTGGGGAAGGTGCGGTAGGTGCCGAAGTAGTGCTCGCGCGGGATCTGCCCCGACGCGATGCCGAGGTACGACGCCATCCGCGGCTCGGTGTTGAACGCCCCGTAGTGGTGGCACGTGAAGTACACGTCCGGGCCACGGTCCCGGTAGTTGTCCGCGACGGAGCAGCCGGGCGGCTCCTCGTCCCAGAACCCGCCGCGGATCTGTCCGGCGGGCGCGTTCTCGGCCGGGTTGTAGTAGAAGCCGAAGTCCATCTCCTTGCGGATCGCGTCGGCCTTGTCGGCGAGCCCCTGGTCCGCGCGGGCGGCCAGCAGCAGGCCGGTGGCCAGCCAGCCGTTGTCGACGCTGGACAGGAACGGGTGGACGGTGCTGCCGTTCTCCGGCCAGACGCGCAGCTTCTCACCGGTGGTCGGGTGGTACCAGTTGTAGAACATGCCGCTGTCCTCGTGCCGCTCCAGCGTCGCGAGGGTGTCCAGCGTCGTGCGCATCCGCTTGCGGGCGTCGGTCGCGGTGATCAGACCGAGGTCGCGGGCGGTGACGGTGCTCCACAGGTAGGCGCCGATGTTGGTGGGCGAGGTGAACCCGCTGCGGCTGTCGGCCGACAGGTCGCCACCGATGTTGTCGGCCGGGAGGCCCGTGCTCGTGTCGGTCATCGCGTCCATGGAGCGCCAGGTGTCCTCGGCGTACTCCGTCAGCGTGGCCCGCGCCGGGTCCCCGCTCGCGGTGTCGGGGGCCGCGCTCGCCGTGGGGAGCGCGGACGCTCCGACGACGAGGCTCGCGACCAGGGCTACGGCGCCGGCGACGGCGCCCTGGGCAGGTCGTGCTCTCATGACTTCTCCCGAGATGTCTTGGATCAGATTCAGCAGGTCACTTGATGCCGGTCATCGCGATGCCCTGCATGATGTGGCGCTGCAGGAACAAGAAGACCGCGATGACCGGGATGACCACGACGACCGCCCCGGCGAGGAGCAGGCCGTACTTGGTGGCGTTCTGGCCGGTGGCGTAGAGCGCGAGCGCCACCGGAAGGGTGAACTTGTCCTCCTGGCTGGCCATCACGAGCGGCCACAGGAAGTTGTTCCACGAGCCCAGGAAGCTGATGATCCCGAGGGTGGCCAGGGCCGGCCCGCACAGCGGCAGGATCACCTGGAAGAAGATCCTCAGCTCCCCCGCGCCGTCGATGCGCGCGGCCTGGATCAGCTCGTCGGGCAGGCCCGAGATGAACTGCCGCATCAGGAACACACCGAGCGGTGCGGCCATGAACGGCAAGAACATGCCGGGCAGCGTGTTGGTCAGCCCGATGTTGGTGGTGAGCACGAACATCGGCACGAAGGTCACGACGCCGGGCACCATCAGCGTGCCGAGCACCAGGGCGAACAGCAGCTTCTTGCCCGGGAACTCGAGCTTCGCGAGGGCGTAGCCGAGCATCGAGCCGAACAGCATGTTCCCGCCGGTGACCGCGAGCGCGATCACCGTCGAGTTGAGGAAGTAGGTGGTGAAGTCCATCCGCCGGAACAGCTGGGTGTAGTTGTCCAGCGTCGCGGTCTCCGGCCACCACGTCGGAGGCACGGAGACCACCTCGGCGTCGGGCTTGATCGACGAGATCCCCATCCAGAGGAAGGGCAGCACCATCAGCACGAGGCCGGCGGTGAGGCCGGCGTACAGCCACCGCGAGCTGCGGAGGTGGTCGTTCGTCGTTGCACTCATGGCCTCAGTCCTTCTCGCCGAGCAGCCGGAACTGGACGAAGGTCAGCACCACGACCGCGAGGAACAGCAGGTAGCTGGCCGCGGTGGCGATGCCGTAGTTGCCGAAGCCGAACTGGTCGTAGGCGAAGTAGGTGACCGACCGGGTGGCGTCGAGCGGCCCGCCCTCGGTCATCACGAACGCCTCCTCGAAGAACTGGAGGTAGCCGATGCCGGTGATCACCGCGCCGAACAGCAGCGTGGGCCGCATGATCGGCAGCGTGATGTAGCGGAACCGCTGCCAGGCACTGGCGCCGTCGACGCCGGCCGCCTCGTTCACCTCGTGCGGCACCGTCTGCAGGCCGGCCAGGAAGATCACCACCAGCGTCCCGAGGTTGCGCCAGGCGGCCATCACCACGAGGGAGGGCAGCGCCAGCGTCGTGCTGTCCAGCCAGGCCGGACCGTCGATCCCGACCCAGCCGACGACGGTGTTGATCAGTCCGCCGTCGGCGCGCAGCAGGAACTTCCAGACCACGGAGACCGCGACGATGCTCGTCACCACCGGGAGGTAGTAGCCGACGCGGAACAGCCCCCGGAACCGGGTGACGCCGTTCAGCGCCACCGCGGCCGCGAGGGCCAGGCCCATGGTGAGCGGGACACCGAGGACGACGTACAGCGCGGTGTTCAGCGCCACCTTGTGGAAGAGCGGGTCCGAGAGCAGCGTGGTGTAGTTCTCCACCCCGACGAACCCGACCGCGAACGGGGTGCGCATGTCGGCGCTGCGGATGTCGGTGAAGCTCATCCCGAGGCTGGCGAGCACCGGCCCGGCGGTGAACACCAGGAACAACGCCATGAACGGCAGCGCCAGCACCCATGCGGCGACAGCCTGCTGCCGCCGCACGGGGTTGACGGGACGCGCCGGCGTCGGGGTCGCCGTGTCCGGCTTCGTCGCCGGCGGCGTCTTCGTCGTCGTCATCGGGTCAGAGCCCGGTGCCGATCGAGCTGGCCTTCTCCTGCATGCTCTTCACGGACTCGTCAACGGGGGCGGCACCCTTGGTGGCGCGCTCGATGTCGGAGTCGAGGGCTGCGGCGACCTGCTCCCAGGTCGGGACCGCCGGCGGCGCGGCGGCGGTCTTCAGCTGCTCACCGAAGACGGCGAGCTGCTCGTCGTCGGCGAGGGCTCCGGACTCCCAGGCGGCCTGCACCGACGGCAGGTCACCCATGGTGTCGTACCAGTCCTGCTGGACCTCGGGGTCGGACAGCCACTGCACGAACTTCCACGACGACTCCTTGTTGTCCGAGTCGGAGAAGACACCGAGGTTGCCGCCGCCGATGAACGACGTGCCCGGGCTCGAGTCCTTGCCGGGCAGCGGGGCCACCGTGTAGTCGTCCTGGCTCACGCCGGCGTCCTCGACGAGCCCGGTGTGCCAGGGGCCGGAGATGAACGATGCGTAGGTGCCCTTGGCGAAGCCGGTCTCCAGCTCGCCCGGGTCCAGGGTGCGGTCCGGGGAGAGCCCCTCGGTGAAGTAGGTCTTGTAGTACTCGAGCGCCTCGACCATCTCCGGGGAGTCGATGGTGTACTCCGTGCCCGCGTCGTCGGTCAGCGTCGCGCCGTTGGACCAGGCGAACGGCAGCATCGTCTGCCACGAGCCGGTCTGGCCCGGGGGCAGGCTGATGCCGTAGTCGGCGCCGCCCTTGCTCTTCAGGTCCGCGGAGAACTGCGAGAGCTCGTCCCAGCTCTGCGGCGCCTCGTCCCAGCCGGCCTTCTCGGCCAGGTCGGTGCGGTAGTAGAGCGCCCGCGTCTCGACGTACCACGGCACGCCGTAGGAGGTGTCGCCCACGACGGTGGTGTCCCAGGCGCCGTCGAAGAAGGCGCCCTCGTCGACCAGCCCCTCGGGAGTCGGCTCGAGGCCGCCCATCTCGGCGAACTCACCCATCCAGGTGGTGCCGACCAGCGTGACGTCCGGGGTCTTGCCCGACGTGATCGCGGTGGAGATCTTGGTGTGCGCCGACTCCCACGGGACCGCGGTCACCTTCACGTCGGCGTCGGGGTTCTCCTTCTCGAAGGCCGCCGCGAAGTCACCGAGCTCCTCCCCCTCGGTGCCCATCGCCCAGACCTCGATCTCGCCCGTGGCCTTGCCTTCTCCGACGGCCTCCCCCTGGCCGGGTCCCGCCTCGGTGGTGCCGGCGTCGCGTCCGCACCCGGTGAGGGCGAGGGCGGCGACACCGAGGACCGCCACTGTTCTCAAGCGCTTCGTTGCAGGGTTCATCAGGGTTCCTTCCGAGAGGTTGCGCAGCTGGACCTGATCACCAGCTCCGTGGGGAGTACTACGTGTCGGGGCGTCGTTCGCCCCTGCGAGATCTGCTCGTCGAGCAGGTGTGCGGCGGTGGCGCCGAGCTCGCGCATCGGCTGCCGGACGGTGGTGAGGCCGGCGTAGCGCGCGGCCATCACGTCGTCCCAGCCGGTGACGCGGACCCGGCCGGGCACGTCGACGCCGGCGGCCCGCAGCTCGCCGAGCACGCCGAGGGCGAGCTCGTCGTTGGAGCAGACGAACGCGTCCGGGAGGGTGCCGCCGGTGAGGGTCCGGCGGACCAGCTCCGCGCCGTCGGCCTCGCCGAAGTCGGTGGGCTCCAGGTGCAGCCTCACCCCGGCCACACCCTCGACCGCCTGCTGCACGCCGGCCCAGCGCTCGCTGACGTCCGGCGAGGACGCCGGGTCGCCGGCGAAGACCAGGTCACGCGCGCCGGAGTCGAGCACCAGCCGCGCGAGACCCGCTGCGGAGTCGGTGTTCTCGGCCTTGACCGTGTCGATCTCGCCGATCTGCGGCCGGGCGAGCAGCACCAGCGGGATCTTCCGCGCGGCCAGCCGCAGCACCACGTCGTCCGGGACGGTCCGTCCCATCACGACCAGGCCGTCGCAGCGGCCGGCCATCTCCTCGACCATCGCGGGCGCGGCGTCGCGGCCGTGCGTGGACAAGATCAGCACCGAGCGGCCCAGCTCCGCGGCGACCACCTCGTAACCGAGCACGACCTCGGCGTAGTAGGGGCCGGCGAGGTCGGGGAAGACGATCCCGTTGGCCGCGTGCCGGCGCTCGGCGAGCGAGCGGCCGAGCCGGCTGGGGGTGAACTGGAGCTCGGCGATCGCCTCGTTGACCTTGTCCCGGGTCTCGGGCCGCACGCTCTGCGCGGAGTGCATCACCCGCGAGACGGTCGCGATCGAGACCCCGGCGACACGCGCGACGTCACGGATGGTGGGCTGCATGTCACCTCCCGAGCGATCGCCGGCCCAGCGTGCAACCGGGGTGTGTAACCGGTTACATCAATTACTGTGGCCGTCCGGTCACGGAGGTGTCAACCCCTTGGGTGGGTTTAACGGACAACCTCGAAGGAGTCCGCGAAGGTCCCGGTGGAGGCGACATAGCGCGCGGCGAGCCGGTCGGCGGTCACCGTGAACGCGGTGAAACCGGTCGTCCCGGCGTCCGTGGCGGCGAAGTAGGGCTCGTCCGGGTCCTGGTGGTCCAGCGCCGACGGCCGCCCGCCGAAGCGGCCCGAGGTCACCTGGACGGTGCCCGCGCCGGCGGCGTACGAGCCGTCCTGGCCGGAGTCGGCGACGCAGTCGGCGTCGTACTCCCCCGGCGGGATGCTCGGGCAGTCCCCGGACAGGGCGAGCTGCTTGCTGCGCTCGTAGACGTGGTTGTGCCCGACCAGGATGACGTCGACGCCCTTGCGCAGCAGCAGGTCGTGCACCGCGTGCCCCGACTCGCAGCCGGGGTGGTCCGAGCCGATGGACAGGCACGGGTAGTGCATCCCGACGACGACCCACTGGCCGGCGGCCTGGGCGTTGTCGATCTTGCGGACCAGCCACCTCCGGTCCGCCGTGCCCTTCTCGTAGCGGTAGGTGTGCCCGTCGACCCGGAGCTTCGGCGCGATCAGGATGAACCGCGCGAGCGGGTCGGCCCGGGGGAAGGAGAAGGCGTACTGCCGGGCGTACTTCCCACTGGAGCCCAGCCGGTCGGGCAGGCACCTCGCGTGCCTCCGGATCCGCCCGTCCGGACCGCCGTCGGCCTCGTGGTTGCCGACCAGCAGCTCGAACGGGAACGTCCGCCCCTGGGTGGGCAGCCGGTCCTTCACGTAGCGGCAGAACCCCTCGTCGCTCTTCGTCTGGTCGTAGTCCATGTCGCCGAGGGCCAGGAAGAACCTCGCGTCGGACCGGTCGAGCTTGCGGAGGCTGGCTGCTGTGGTCTTGTTGCCCCCGATGTCGCCGGCCGCGGCGAACGAGAACTTCCCGGGAGCGGCCTGCACCCCGGCCACGGTCGGCTCGGCCTCGCGCGGCAACGACCTCTCGGCGGCCTCGGGTGGCTGGCACGCCCCGACGAGGACCAGGGCGGACAGCAGTACGGCGAGCCGACGTGCGCTGCGGTGCATGCTTCGACGCTAACAGTCACCGGGACGGAACGGCACCGCTCCGCCGTGCCCAGGCCGCCGCCTCGACCCGGCTCGACGTGCCGGTCTTGCGCATCAGGTTGGACACGTGGACGCTCACCGTCTTCTCGCTGATGAACAGGGCGGCGGCGATCTCGCCGTAGGACCGGCCGGCCACCAGGTGCGCCAGCACCTCGAGCTCGCGGGGGGTCAGCCCGTCGAGGCGGTGCCCGTTCTGCTCCGGGACGACCGGGTCCCCCAGGGTGACACGTGCGGCAGCGGCCACGGCGACGACCTCGTCGCGGAGCCGCTCCGCCCCCATCTCGTCGGCCATCCGGTGCGCCTCCCGCAGCAGCAGTCCGGCCTGGCGCCGGTCCCGCCTCGCCAGCAGCGCCTCGGCCAGCCGGAGCCGCGCATCGGCCGCGGCGAACCGGAGCTCGGCCGTGTCGACCAGCGGCAAGGCCTCCCGCCAGCGGTCCACCTCGTCGTCGTGGCCGAGGCAGCGCGCCACCTCGGCGTCGAACAGCGCCTTGACCGCACGTTGTCCCGGGTCACGCTCACCACCCGCGAAGGCCGGGACCCGGCAGCGCTCGCGGGCCTCCACCACGGCGCCCAGCGCCCCCTGCCGCAGCGCGGGCGGCAGCGCCGATGCGGCCCTGGCCGCCCAGAGCAGCAGGGTGTCGCCGTACTTCGGCTCGGTGGTGGCGTGCGCCTCGACGGTCCGCTCGAGCAGGGCGAGCGCCTCGTCGGGGCGACCGGTGGCGAGCAGGTACTCCGACTGGACACCCGGGCCGTGCAGGCCGGCGTACTCCACGAAGTTCGCGGCCAGCTCGCGGAGCCGCTCGAGGTGCATCGCGGCCTCGTCGAGGTTCCCGGTCCGGATCGCCACCACCACCGCGGTCTCGCGCGCCTGGATGCCGATGATCCCGCCGGGGCGCGAGGACAGCACGTCGCGCAGGATGTCGCGCGCCTCCGCGAAGCGACCGAGCGGCACCATCGCGGTGGCGGCGTAGGCGCCCAGCAGGCCGGTGAGCCCGGCGAAGCTGAGCCCGGCCGCGTGCGCCTCGGCGAGCACCTCCGCGGCCTCGGCGAACCGGCCGGTGCTCTCGAGCACGTTGGCCAGCGAGATCGACGCGAGGCCGACGTACTCCAGCCGCCCGGCCACGTGCGCCAGCCGGACCGCCTCCCGGGCCTGCGCCTCGGCACCCTCCTCGTCCATCCGGGCGTTGGCCAGGGCACCGAGCGCGTAGGACCTCGCCGCCTCGTCGCCGGAGCGGACCGCGACGTCGACGGCCTCGCGCGCGTGCTGGAGCGCCGCCCCGCGGTTGCCGGTCCAGAGCTCGGCGTCCGAGAGGTCCGCGAGCGCCAACGCGTGCTCGTCGCTGTCGGGCACGGCCGCACTGATCTCGACGGCCCGACGCAGGTCCGGCACGGCCTGGGAGGTCGCGGACCCGGTCGTGTAGGCGATCTGCGACCGCAGCCGTACGACGCGCGCGGCCGTCAGTGGGTCGGCCGCCTCGTCGAGCAGGGGCATCGCCGCGTCGAGCTGGGCGAGCGCGCCGCGCAGGTCGCCGGTCAGCCGGGCGATCCGAGCGGACTCGGCGAGCAGCGCCGGCAACGGACCGCTGCTCTCCCGCACGCGCGGCGAGACGTCCGGCCAGAGCTCGCAGGCGTGCCGGAGCAGGACCGCGGCCTCCGGGTAGGCCATGGCGGCGCTGGCCTCCTCCGCTGCGAGGAGACAGTGCTCGAAGGACTCGTCGTACCGCTCCGCGCCGGCGAAGTGCAGGGCGAGGTCGCCGTGGGACCGCGTCCCCCGCGAGCCGCCGGACGTCAGCACGTCCACGAAGGCGCCGTGCAGGTCCCGGGCCTGGTCGGGCAGCAGCGTCGCGTAGAGGACGTCGGACAGCAGCGGGTGTCGGAACCAGACCAGCCCGGAGCGGTCCTGCTGGACGACGCCGGCGACGGAGGCCTCGTGCAGGGCGCCCGTCACCCGGACGGAGCTGACCGCGACGAGCACGCCCGGGTCGACCGGCCGACCCGCGACCGCGAGCACCTGGGTGAGCTCGCGCGCCGGCTCGGACAGGCTGTGCCAGCGGGCCAGCAGGGCTCGTCGCAGCGCGTCGGGGATGTCCTCGGGCAGCGACTCCACGGCCGGGTCGAGGTCGCGGGCCAGCAGCTCGGTGAGGTAGGCGTTGCCGCCCGAGCGGTCCCACACCTCCGTGACGAGGGCCGCCCGCGGCGTCGCCCCCCAGAGGTAGGCCAGCTGATCGGCGGTCTCCTCGAGGCTGAGGCGCTCCAGGGGCAGGTCGACCACGCCGGGCATCCGGAGCATGTCGGCCAGCCAGCTGTGCAGCACGTGCCCGTCGGGGATCCCCTCGTCGCGGTAGGTCACCAGCAGCGCGACCGGCCGGGTGCGCAGCCCGGCGATCAGGTAGGCCAGTGCGTCCAGCGAGCTCACGTCGGCCCACTGCAGGTCGTCGACGGCGAGGACGACCGGCGCCTGCTCGGCGAGGTGCGCCACCGCCCGGTCGATCACGTGCAGGGCGCGGGCGGCGGTGGTCGCCCCGCTGCCGCCGTACAGCGGGGTGAGGTCGAGACCCTCGTCCGGGTGTCCCTCGGCCAGCCAGCCCTCGAAGGCGGAGATGAAGGGAAGGTACGGCGACGAGCCGGCGCCGAAGCGCAGGCATCTCGCCCACAGCACGCTGTGTCCGCTGGCGCGGGAACGCTCGGCCACCGAGGTGACCAGCCGGGTCTTCCCCACGCCCGCCTCCCCGTGCACCAGCACCGTGCACGGGATCCCTTGGACGGACCCACCGACCACCCGCCGCAGGAGCTCCTGCTCCCGGGCTCGACCGGCGATGCGGACTGCTCCGCCCCACTCGGCAGCAGCCATCACTCCACTGTGCAACGGCCCCTTCGCGGTGTCTCTAGGTTTTCCGTGCAGGTCTAGCCCCGTATCTGACTGGGTGTGTCCCTAGTCGGGACTCACCGGCTTCCCTTGACCCGCCCCGTGGCGGGGTGGGGGTTCTTGGTTGCCTTCCAGCCGCCATCCGACCTTGCGGGTGGTCTTGTGCTGGTTCCGACCCAGGGCCCCTTCGTGGTGCGAGGTGGCGGTCGACTCTTGGCCCGGCTCATCCGGGTGCAGACACGGGTCCATGTGTCAGGCGGCCACGGGTTGTGGCGGTGAAGTCGGTGGTGCGGTGTAGCGGGCGAGGTTGATCGCGGCATTCACGTCCCGGTCGAGGACCAGGCCGCACGCGCACTGGTTGACCCGGTCCGCGAGAAGGGACATGCCTCTAAGGGGTTGGGGCGGGAATCTGAGGGTCTGCTCCCGATGTGGCGCACCCTCCCCTGGGGCCACCGTCGACCTTGTCAGCACCACCGGCCCACCCAAGACAGGGGAACCCAGATGAACCGCTCCACGATTACCCGACTTGCCTCGTCCACCCTGGTGGCCGGCGTCGCCGGCCTCGCGCTGGCAGCCCCCGCAAGTGCGCTCGAGGCACCTGACCCGGCCGGCGGGCTCAGCCCGGCAACTCCGACGGCCGTCTCCGAGTCCGACGACCCATGGATGGAGATCGGCATCGGCGCCCTCGCCGGCCTGGCGATCGCGGGCGTCGGCGTCGCCGCCGCCCAGACCATCCGGCACCGGAGCCCGGCCACCACCTCCTGAACCCTGGGTGGGCAGGACAGCCCCGACGCCCTCCACGCGCCGGGGCCTTCTGCTGCCCTCAGGCCGAGAGCCGGGCCAGCGCCTTGAGCACCACGTCCCGGTCGGTGGTCGGCCACATCGGCGGCAGGGACGCCCGGAGGAAGCCGCCGTAGCGCGCGGTGACCAACCGCGGGTCGAGCACCGCCACCACACCACGGTCCTGGGTGGTGCGGATCAGCCGACCGGCGCCCTGGGCGAGCAGCAGCGCGGCATGCGTCGCCGCCACCGCCATGAAGCCGTTGCCGCCGGCCTTGTCGGCGGCGCGCTGCCGGGCCGACATCAGCGGGTCGTCCGGCCGGGGGAACGGGATCCGGTCGATCAGCACGAGCTGGCAGGTGTCGCCGGGGACGTCGAGGCCCTGCCACAGCGACAGGGTGCCGAACAGGCAGGCGTGCGGGTCGTCGACGAACAGCCGGGCGAGCTCGGGGAGCTGGGCCTCGCCCTGCGCCAGGATGGTCAGGTGCGGGAGTCGCTCGCGGACCGCCTCCGCCGCCGCCTCGGCGCCACGACGGGACGAGAACAGCCCGAGCGTGCGGCCGTTGGCGGCGTCGACCAGGTCCACGATCTCGTCGACCTGCTTCTCCCCCAGTCCGTCGCGGCCCGGAGGCGGCAGGTGCCGGGCGACGTAGAGGATGCCCTGCTTGGCGTAGTCGAACGGGGACCCGACGTCGATGCCCCGCCAGGGCATCGTCTCGCCCGGGTCGTCCTGCGGCACGCCCTCGATGCTGTGGTCGACCCGCTCGCTGGGCTTCAGCCCGATGCTGGTGGCCACGTTGTTGAAGTCGCCGCCGAGCATCAGTGTCGCGCTGGTGAACACGACGGTCTTGTCGGTCAGCAGCTTGTCGCGCAGCGGGCCCCAGACCTGGAGCGGGGCCACGCACAGCTGGCTGCCGCCGCGGTTGCGGTCACGCTCGGCCAGCCACAGCACGTCGCTCTCGAGGTGGGCCGCCATCCGCTCGGCGGTCTTGAACAGCTCCTGCACCCAGCCGCGCGCCTGGGTGCGGCCCGGGTCGGGCTCGCCGGCGTCGCCGCCCGAGGACTCCTTCGGGAAGGCGGAGATCAGCGCGCGGGCGGCGTCGCGGACGAGCTCCAGCGCGTCGGACAGGTCCGTCGGCACGGTGTCGATCCGGCCGGGCGGGCAGCCGTCCATCGCGTCGCGCAGGGCCTCGGCGGCGTCGGAGAGCTCGTCGGCCTCGGAGCCGTCGATGTGCTTCTGCGACCGGCGCGCGGCGCGCTCGATCTCCGGGTAGGACAGCTCGTCCGTGGCCGCCTGGGTGACCCGCGCGGACAGCTCGTGGGCCTCGTCGATCACCACGGCGTCGTAGTCCGGGATCATCGGCACGCCCTCGATCGCGTCGATCGCGAGCAGCGAGTGGTTGGTGACGATCACCTGTGACTTCGCGGCCTTCTCCTTGGCCCGCTCCGCGAAGCACTCGGACGCGAAGCGGCACCTGCTCGCCCCCAGGCACTCCCGGTGGTTGACCGAGACCTGCCGCCACAGCTTGTCGGTGTGCTTCGGCGCGGAGTCGCGGTCGCCCGGGCCGCCCTTGTCGGCCTGCTCGTCGGCCCAGGCCCGGAGCTTGAGCACCTCGGCGCCCATCGAGCCCTCGGGGATGTCGACGAGCGTGCCCTGGTCGTCGGGCACGCCTTCGCGGACCCGGTGCAGGCAGGCGTAGTTGGAGCGGCCCTTGAGGACGGCGTACGTCGGCTTCTCGTCCAGCACCGGCTCGACCGCCTCGACCAGCGCGGGGATGTCGCGCTCGACCAGCTGGTGCTGGAGCGCGAGCGTCGCGGTGGCGACGACGACGCGCTGGTCGTGCAGCAGCGCCGGCACGAGGTAGCCGAGGGACTTTCCGGTGCCGGTGCCGGCCTGGACCAGCAGGTGCTCCCCGGTCGACATCGCCCGCTCGACGGCCTCGGCCATCTGGATCTGGCCGGGTCGCTCCTGCCCGCCGAGGGCCTCGACCGCGGCAGCAAGGACCTCTTTCACTTCGGGCACCGAAGAACCCTAACCGTCGGCACCGACACGTGCGCCGCCATGTCGGTGGGCTGTGGGTAAGGTGACGCCGGTCACACACGTTCTCGGGAGGAACCATGACGCTCGACCGCCGCACCCTGCTCAGGGGCAGCCTCGCCACCGCCGCCGTCGCCGGCCCGTTCGCCGGCTTCGTGAACAGCCCCGCCGGGGCCGCGAAACCGTCCAGCCGGCCGCTCGCGGGCCTCCGCGCCGTCAAGGACCAGCGCGACGGCATGGTGCGCCTGCACCTGCCGAAGGGCTTCCAGTACCGCTCGTTCCACGACACCGAGCAGCCGGTCGTGCTCGCCGACGGCACCAGGCTCCCCGGCCGCCACGACGGCATGGGCGCCTTCGCGAACACCGACGGCACCGTCACGCTGGTCCGCAACCACGAGGTGAACGGCTCGCCGGGGGCGTTCGGCCCGGACACGGCACCGCGGTACGACGCTGCCGCGGGCGGAGGCACCACGACGATCGACGTCACGATGGACGGGCGCGTGCTCGCCGACCGGACCAGCCTGAGCGGCACGATGATGAACTGCTCGGGCGGCATCATGCCCTGGGGCAGCTGGGTCACCTGCGAGGAGACCGTGAACGGCCCCGACGTCGGCCCGGACTTCACCGGCGCACCCAACACCGGGCTGCAGAAGCCGCACGGCTACGTCTTCGACGTGCCCGCCCACGGCGTGGGGTCGGCGGAGCCGATCACTGCGGCCGGCCGGTTCGCCCACGAGGCCGTGTCCTACGACCCGGTGGGCAAGCGGCTCTACCTCACCGAGGACAACTTCGCGTTCGCCTCCGGCTTCTACCGCTACACCCCGGCCGGCGACCCGATGGTCACCGGAGGGCTCGACAACGACGGCGTGCTCGAGATGCTCAAGGTGGCCGGCACCGACAACGCGCACCTCGAGGCCAGCCACCCGCGCGGCACCACGTTCGACGTGGAGTGGGTGCGCATCGAGGACCCCGACCCGACCTTCCCGATGCCGGCGCCCGGGGAGACGGCCGTCACCTCCAACGACACCGCGCTGACCTACGTGAGCTCGCAGGGCTGGGCCCAGGGCGCCGCCTACTTCTCGCGCACCGAGGGCCAGGTCTACGAGGCCGGCGTCGTCTTCTTCACCTCCACCCAGGGCGGCGGCGCCCCGGAAGCGGGCAACCACGACCCGGCCGGCTTCGGCAACGGTCACGGCCAGGTCTGGGCCTACGACACCGAGGCCGAGACGCTCACCTTGGTCTTCGAGTCACCCGGACCGGACACGCTGGACTTCCCCGACAACATCACCAGCCGCGACGGCGTGCTGGTGGTGTGCGAGGACGGCACGGACGACAACTACCTGCGGGCGCTGACCCCCGACGGCACGCTCTGGAACCTGGCCTGGAACCGGCTCCGCACCAAGGCGAGCGGCGACCGCACCGACGACGAGTTCGCCGGCTCGACGTTCAGCCCCGACGGCGAGACGCTCTTCGTCAACATCCAGGCCGGCAAGGGGATGAGCTTCGCGATCTGGGGGCCCTGGGACAGCTTCGGGTTCTAGAAGGTGCCCCCGGGACGGACCAGACCGGACTCGTAGGCCAGCACCACGAGCTGCACCCGAGTGCGCAGGCCGAGCTTGGCCAGGATCCGGTTCACGTGGGTCTTCACGGTCGACTCGGAGACCACCAGGTGCGCGGCGATCTCCTCGTTGGAGAGGCCGCGGGCGATCAGCAGGAACACCTCGCGCTCGCGGTCGGTCAGCCCGTGCACGGCGGCGGGCACGCCGTCCGTGGGGGCGGGCCCGCTGACGTGCTGCTCGATCAGCCGGCGGGTGAGGCTCGGCGCCAGCAGGGCCTCCCCCGCCGCCACCGTCTCGATCCCGGCGACCAGCCGGTCCGGTGGCGTGGCCTTGAGCAGGAACCCGGCCGCGCCCGCCTTGAGCGCGCCATACACGTAGCCGTCGAGGTCGTAGGTCGTCAGCACGAGCACCCGGGTCGGCAGGCCGGCGGCGGTGATCTCCCCTGTCGCCGCGATGCCGTCGAGCACCGGCATCCGGATGTCCATCAGCACCACGTCGGGGACGGTGCGGCGTACCACCTCGACCGCCTCCCGGCCGTCCGCCGCGGTCCCGACCACCACGCAGCCGCGCGCGGTGAGCACCATCTCGAGGCCGGACCGGACGAGGTCCTGGTCGTCGGCGACCACCACGGTGGTCATGCGCCCACCACGGGCAGCGCGGCCTCGAGCTCGAACCGGCCGCCGTCGTGGCCCTGCCGCAGCGTCCCGCCGAGCACCTTGACCCGCTCGGCCACACCGAGCAGACCGAGCCCGCTGCCGACCCCGGTGCGGCCGTCGCTGGCGTTGCTGGCGCGGATCTCCAGCGTCGACCCGGTGAGCGCCACCCGCAGCGCGACCGTCCGGTCGGTGGCGTAGCGCAGCGCGTTGGTGAGCAGCTCCTGGGCGATCCGGTACGCCGACACGTCCACCCCCGCCGGCACCGACGGGACCGGGTCCGGCAGGTCGGCGTCGACCTCCAGCCCCCGGTCACGGAACTGCTGCACCAGGTCCGGCAGCTCGGCCAGCCCCGGCGCGGGCCGGAGGCCCAGCTCGTCGGCGTCGTCGCGCAGCACGTGCAGCAACCGGCCGGTCTCCGAGAGTGCCCGCCGCCCGGTGTCGGCGACGTCGGCGAGCAGGGTCGCCGGCCCGCTCGGGTCGCTGCGGACCAGGTCCTGGGCGGCGGCCGTCTGCACGACCATGGCGCTGACCGAGTGGGCGATCACGTCGTGCAGGTCGCGGGCGATCCGGTCCCGCTCCGCGCGGACCGCCTCGGCCCGGACCTGCTCCTGAGCGCTGGAGCAGCAGCGCGGACTGCACGGCGAGCTTCCGGGTGATCCGGCCGAAGACGTAGGGAGGCAGCACCAGCGTCGCCACGAACACCACGTCCGTGACGTCGTGGCTGCGCGTGTCGACGAACAGGTAGTCGACGAAGAACATCACGAACAGCGCGACGATCCCGGCCAGGCCGCGCAGGTCCGGGAGCCAGCGCGCGAGCGAGTAGCAGACCAGGGCGAGCGTGAGGATCGGCGTCGCCACCTCGTCGAGCGCGGGTCCCACCCACGGGATGACCAGGGTGACTGCGGCCGCCATCGGACACAGCAGCAGCGGCCAGAACCTCCGCCCCACGAGGAGCAGCGCCGCGACGGCCTCAGCGGCGACGCCGTACCCCCAGCCGACCGGCTGCGTCAGGGCGAGCTCCGCCGTCCCGACGGCGAGGATCGCCACGGGGACCAGGACGTCGGCAGGTCGGAGCCTGCTCGTGATCGGCACACCTCGAGCGTAGGACCGCGAGGGTCCGGTGTACGTCGAACCAGGGGTGGAGGACGGTCCGGCCGCAGGGCTGACGACGCGGGTCCGTCCGCTCCCTAGCGTCGTGCTCATGACTCTCTCACTGGATGACACCTCGACCCAGCGCACGATCGGCCGGATCGCCTGGGTGATGGCCTGGGTCGGCCTCGTGGTCGGCCAGCTCCACGCCCTGGCCCGGTTCGCCACCGCGGACGGCAAGGAGGACCTCGAGCTCGCCTGGACCGCGGCGTGGGCGAAGCCGGCCGCGGACCTGCTCTCGCCTCTGCTCGAGTGGGGCGACGCGGACCTGGTCTACGTGACCTACGGCAAGATCTGGTTCCCGGTCTTCCTCGCGTTCACCCTCGCGGCGTACGTCGTCCTCCGACGCCGTCGCCCGGCCGGCTTCGAGACGTGGGTGTGGCGGGTGGCGCTCACCGGCTACACGATCGCGACGCTGGCGACGTTCCTCGACTACTGGACGCAGTGGACCGGCGACTACAACGTGCTGTTCGACGTCGGCTGGATCGTCACGATCCCCGGCTTCCTGCTGACGATGCTCGGCTCTACCGCCCTCGGCGTGACGTTGCTGGTGCGGCGGTTCCGGCCGCGGCTCCCCGCCGCACTGCTCGCGCTCGTCGTACCGCTCGCCTTCGTGATCCTGCAGGTCACCTCGATGGGCAGCGCGGCTCTGCCGATCATGTTCGCCTTCGGCCTCCTCGGGCGGCGGACCGCCCGGGAGGTCGACGGCGTACGGCGTGCTGCGTCTCAGAACGTGACGGTGGGCGGCGCCTCGTGGTCGGCGGGGGCCTCGTAGAAGTCACGGCGGCGGACGCCGGCCATCCCGGCGAAGAACATCCACGGCACGGTCGCGACCAGCTTGTTCAGGGTCGCGGCCGCGTCGTTGTAGTACTGCCGCGCGAAGGCGAGCTGGTTCTCGGTGTCGGCGAGCTGCTCCTGCAGCTGCATGAAGTTCGCCGACGCCTTCAGCTCCGGGTAGGCCTCGGCCACGGCCAGCACGTTGACGATGGCCTGGTCGAGGCGTGCCTCGGCCTTCGCCTTGTCCTCGACCGACCCGCCCTTGGTGGCGGCGGCGACACCGGCGCGGGCGGCGGTGACCTCCTCGAAGACACCCTTCTCGTGGGCGGCGTAGCCCTTGACCGTGTTGACCAGGTTGGGGATGAGGTCGGCACGCCGGGTCAGCTGGACGTCGATGCCGCCCAGCGCCTCCTGCGCGGCGATGTCGGTCGTGCGCAGCTTGTTGAAGGCGACGACGCCGAACGCCACCAGGGCGATGACGCCGATGCCGACGATTGCGATCCACATGATGCTGTTGTCCTCTCGGTTGGTGCCCTACCAGGAACCGCCGCCACCGCCACCGCCACCACCCCCGCCGCCCCCTCCACCGGAGGACGAGGAGCTCTGGGTGGCCTGGTAGGCGCTGATCGACGACTGCAGGGACGAGTCGAAGCTGTCGAGCGCGCTCGACATGTCGGTGCTGCCCGCGGCGTAGCCGGTCCCCCCGGCGAACCAGACCGGGGCGGCCGGCTCGACGCCGATCTCGGCGCGGTACTTCTCCGCCCACTCGTCGGCACACCCGAAGGCGACCGCCCAGGGGATGTAGTCGGTGTAGAGGTTCTCCCGGCCGCTGAAGCCGAACCGCTCGACGCCCGACGGCGTGCTGAGGATCCGGCTGAAGCCGCCGGCCCGCGACCACAGGTCACGTCCGGCCGCGGTACGCCGGGTGCCGACCCCCGTGCTGAGCAGGGGCAGCCCGCCGATGGCGAACGCCGCCGGCACGAGCCCGAGCAACGTCAGTGGAGCGAACACGAAGCCGAGCCCGGCGAGCACGATCGCGCCGACGATGAGCAGCTTCGACATGGTCTCCGAGGGGCTGCGCAGCATCAGGCCGGTCGCGCGCGACCACTTCTTGGTCTGCGAGTCGACGGCGGACTGGACGGCGAGGAGCTGCTTGCCGGTGCTCACCTCGCCGTCGGCGGTGAACATCGCGCCGGGCTGGTCGACGCCCATCACATGGCCGACCGCGGCGGTCACCGGGTCGGTCGCCGCCCACTGGTCGGGGGTGCCGAGCCCCTCGACGACCCAGTCGCCGTTGTCGCGCTGCTTGAGCCGGGTCAGGCCCTGCTCGGCCTGGTAGAGCAGCGTCGCCTGGAGCGCCTCGTCCGGGACCTGCTCGGTGGTGATGTAGGCCGCCTGCACCGGCCCGACGCCCTCCGGCGGGGCGTAGAGCACCGGGTTGCCCGGAGGCAGCTCCCGGGACTGCCGCGCCAGCACCCAGCCGAAGACGAGGCCGGTCGCGGCGAGCAGGCCGAGCAGGAGCGCGAGGACCGTGCTGCGGCCGAGCACCCCGTCGAACCTCGCGGTCCAGGGCAACCACACCCGGTCCGGTGCCGGCATGTCGAGCGGCGCCACGACGGTGACACCGGTGCGCGGATCGAGGGCGCCGGTGCGGACCACGAGCCCCCCGCGAGTCGTGTCGACCTCGCAGGACACCCCGCTGCCCGTCGTACAGGTGACGTCGCCCGGAGCGACCGGCAGGGCGACTCGGACCACGCTCTGCTGGATCGGCATCTGCCAGCCGCGGGCGACGACGTCCCAGGAGAGCTCGGCGCCGTCGTCGGTCCCCGCGAGCGCCCCCTCGATCCGGTAGCGGATCTCGTAGACGTGCCGACCCGGCGACAGAATCACGTCGGCGTCGCCGATCCGGGCCACCCGGTAGCGGCGCTGGTCCTGCCACGACAGCTCCACGGTGGCGGGCCGGCCGTCCTGGCTGACCACGATGCCCTCGGGCACCAGCCGGGCGTTCGCGTCGCCCGCGTCCACGACGTCCCAGAACCGGTAGATGCCGTGCCGGCCGGAAGGCATGTCCGTGGTGATCCGCTCGACGGCCTCGAGCGTGCCGTCCGCGCCGAACACGAGCGAGGCCTGGTAGTCGGTGATGGTGGCCGGGTCGTCGGCTCCGGTGTCGTCGGTGCTCATCCCGAACACCACGGCGGGCCACAACAGCCCGGCGAGGGCCACGAGCGCGGCCAAAAGGCGACCAGCGCTACCCATCATGGATGTGATGCTAGTGGCCGACAGACCTGCACGTTCGTTCTTCGGAGGACTCATGGACCGTGCGTCGTACGACGCCTTCACCGCCGACCTGACCGCCGCTCTCGGAGAGCGGCCCGAGGTCCTCGGGCTCGTCGCCGCGGGGTCGTTCGCCAGCGGACCGGACGCCTGGTCCGACCACGACTTCCTCGTCATCGCCGAGCCGTCCGCGACCTCAGCGCTCCGCGCGGACCCGTCGTGGCTGCCGCAGCACGAGCGCCTCGTCCTGCACTTCCGCGAGACCGCGCACGGGATGAAGGGGGTCTACGACGACGGGCACCTGGTCGAGTACGCCGTCTTCGCGCCGGACGAGATCAAGGAGGCGCGGCTCAACCGGACCCGCGTCCTGTTCGACCGCGCCGACGTGGCCGAACGGGTCGCCGCCGTCGTCGCCGGGACACCCGCCCTGGAGGAGGCCGAGGCGGAGTCCGACGAGTACCTCCTCGGCCAGCTCCTCACCGCGCTGCTGGTCGGGGCGCAGCGGCACCGGCGCGGCGAGCACCTGTCGGGCATCGACTTCGTGCACCGGTTCGCGCTGCGTCACTTCCTGGTGCTGCTGGCCCGGCACGTCCCCGCGGAGCGGCCGGAGGTCAAGGACAACCTCAACCCGTTCCGCCGGGTCGAGCTGGCCTACCCGGCCGTCGGCTCGGAGCTGGCCCGGATCTTCGCCACGGGCGACCTCGAGGCGACCGCCCGGGGGCTGCTGGAGCTCGCCGCCCGGGAGCTCGCCGCGACGTTCGACACCGACACAGCCGGCTGGCGGACGGTCCGGAGCTACCTCGCCGGCTGACCCTGCGCGGCGTACTCGTCGAACGCGGCCATCCAGCCCAGCTGCCGGCGGCCTTCGGCGACCAGCGCCCGGACGAACCTCGGCTCCTGGTCGAGCCGGCCGATGACGTCGGGCTGGCCGTCGTACGACGGCTCGGCGACGCGAGTGAACGCGACGGCGTTGACGTGCCGGGTGACGACGTCGACCCACCGGATGTTGACGGCCGGCCGCTCGGTCGTGAGGTAGCCCTGGGAGAACTCGGTGCCGTCGAACCTGTCGGGGATCCCGACGAAGCGGTCGGCGGCGTACTCGCTGCGCTGGAACGCCTCGACGCCGGCACCCCGGAAGCTGCGGCAGCCGATCGTGTGGTCCTCGAGGTCGTCGGTGAACGCACGCGCGGCCTCGACGGTCGGGTAGACGGTGACCTGGCGGGAGATCACGTAGGGGCCGTCGACCCGGACGTCACCCTGGAAGTCGAGCACCTGCTGGTCGGACGGCAGCCTCATCCACGGCCCGCTGTCGCAGCCGGGAACGCGACGCTGCAGGACGGCCTCGACGCCGTCGGCCCCCATGCGGCTCCTCGACACCCACGGTCGCTCGGCCGCCGTGTAGCCGTAGGCGGCCCCGTCGAGGTCGAGCTGCACGTCGTTCGGGATCACCCTGCCGTCCCACGGCTGCCCGTTGAGCGTGGGGCTGGGGTGCGCGGAGAAGAGCGGACCGGCGGTCTTGACCGGCTCCCCGGCCCGGGACGGGCCGGGGTCCGCGTCGTTCGTGCAGCCGGCGAGGAGGGTCAGCGTGGCGAGCACGGCGCCCACGCCGCGCGTCAGGGTCCGAGACATGTGTGCGGTCCTCGTCGGGGTGCGGACAGGGAGTCAGGCGGGGGTGGTGAGGTACGGCGACAGCTCGCCGGCGAGGTCCTCGTGGACCCGGCCACGGACGACCGTGCCCTCACCGGTGTGCTCGAGGTGCTCGATGTCGCCGGAGGTGTGGATCCGGTTCAGCAGGTCGCCACGGTCGAACGGCAACAGCGCCTCGAAGGCCACACCCGGTCGCGGCAGGTCCTTCTCGACCGCGGCGAGCGCCTCGGCGATGCCGTCGCCGGTCTTCGCGGACACGACCACCGAGTGCGGCTCACGCTGGCGCAGCCGGGCCAGCACCATCGGGTCGGCCGCGTCGGACTTGTTGATCACGACGAGCTCGGGGACCTTGTCGGCACCGATCTCGGCGAACACCTCGCGCACGGCGGCGAGCTGACCCTCGGGGTCGGCGTGCGAGCCGTCGACGACGTGCAGGATCAGGTCCGAGTCGGCGACCTCCTCCAGCGTCGAGCGGAAGGCCTCGACGAGCTGGTGCGGCAGGTGCCGGACGAACCCCACGGTGTCGGACATCGTGTAGACGCGGCCGTCGGAGGTCGTCGTACGACGCGTCGTCGGGTCCAGCGTGGCGAACAGCGAGTCCTCCACCAGCACGCCGGCGTCGGTCAGCCGGTTGAGCAGCGACGACTTGCCGGCGTTGGTGTAGCCGGCGATCGCCACCGACGGGATCTGGTGGCGCCTGCGCTCCGAGCGCTTGGTGTCGCGGGTGGTGCGCATGTGCTTGAGCTCCTGGCGGAGCTTGGCGATCTTGGTGTTGATCCGGCGCCGGTCGGTCTCGATCTTGGTCTCACCGGGACCACGACCGCCGATGCCGCCACCCTGCGAGCCGACCCGGCCACCGGCCTGGCGGGACAGGTTGCCACCCCAACCACGCAGGCGCTGCTTCATGTAGTTGAGCTGCGCCAGCTCGACCTGGGCCTGGCCCTCACGCGACTTCGCGTGCTGGGCGAAGATGTCGAGGATCAGCGCGGTCCGGTCGACGACCTTGACCTTGACCTTGTCCTCGAGGTTCCTCAGCTGCGACGGGGCGAGCTCACCGTCGAGGATGACGGTGTCCGCACCGGTGGCCTGGACGATCTCGCGCAGCCCGTCGACCTTGCCGCGGCCGATGTAGGTCGCGGGGTCGGGCTTCTGCCGGCGCTGGTAGAAGGCGTCGAGCACCTCGGAGCCGGCCGTCTCGGCGAGCAGCGCGAGCTCGGCCATGGAGTTCTCGGCGTCCTCGACGGACCCCTCCGTCCAGACCCCCACGAGCACGACTCGCTCCAGGCGGAGCTGGCGGTACTCGACCTCGGAGATGTCCTCGAGCTCGGTCGACAGGCCGGCCACGCGGCGCAGTGCGTGCCGCTCGGCGAGGTCCATCTCACCGGTGGTCTCGTCGACCTCTTCGGGGTCCGGTTCGTCGGCGTAGCCGCTCGTGAAGTCCTCGGACTCCCAGGCGTCGGTGGCGCCGAGCTCGTCGTCGAGGTTGAAGGTGTCGTCAGGTGCGTTCGTCATATGCCTCCAAGCGTCGCATGAAGGGTCAACGCGCGGCGAGCCAATTACCTTCCGCGACCAGTTCGGCCGGTCCGGTCAGCAGCACGCGGTCGTCCTCGGACCAGGTCACCTCGAGCGTTCCGCCGGGCACGTCCACCCGGTACGTCGCACCACGGCCGGCCCCGTCGGCGAGCGCCGCGGCCACCATCACCGCGCACGCCCCGGTGCCGCAGGACCGGGTCTCGCCCGAGCCGCGCTCGTGCACCCGCATGGCGACGTGCCGCTCCCCACGACGGACGACGAACTCCACGTTGACGCCCTCGGGGTAGTCGTCGGCGTCGTACGACGGCGCCTCGAGCAGCGGGCCGGCGTCGTCCAGGGAGTCGACGAACGCCACGGCGTGCGGGTTGCCCATCGACACGTGGGTCGCCGGCCAGCGCCGCTCCCCCACGCCCACCTTGGTGTCACCACGAAGTGCGGGGCTGCCCATGTCGACGGTGATCCGTCCGTCGTCGGTGACCGTCAGCGTCTTCACGCCGGCGCGGGTGCCGACCCTGACCGGGCTGGTCGCTCCCTCGCGGTCGATCAGGTAGCGCGCGAACACGCGCACGCCGTTGCCGCACATCTCCGAGGTGGAGCCGTCGGAGTTGCGGTAGTCCATGAACCACTCGGCCTCCGCGCGTGCGGCGACGGCTGCGGGATCGTCGTACGACGCGCAGCGCACGACCCGCATCACCCCGTCGGCCCCGAGCCCTGCCCTGCGGTCGCAGAGCGCGGCCACCAGGTCGGCGTCGAGGTCCCCGTGCACCGTGCCGTCGGGGTCGGGCAGCAGCACGAAGTCGTTCTCCGTGCCGTGTCCCTTGAGAAAGGCGAAGCTCACGCCCCGATTCTAGGCGGCAGCGGTCAGGGGACGATCTCGCGGACGCTCCCCCACTTGTAGACCAGGCCGTCCTGGCGGATGTCGTCGCTGCGGAAGTAGACGCTGACGTTCGGCCTCCCCGACTCGGAGCCGACGCGGTCACCGTCGTTGGTCAGCATCATCTGGGGGTCGATTCCCGGCGCGCAGGGGGCGTCACCGAAGACGTTCCCGTCGTCCACCATCTCGTTGACCAGCTCCCACTCACCGCCGTCCACGCCGCCGGTCCGGTCGAGCCAGAGCTGGAGGTGCACGCCGTCCGCCTGGTCGAAGACGAGGAACTTGTAGCCCAACCACTGGTCGTAGGGCATCTCGCCGGAGAAGAGCTGCTTGTTGCTGTAGGCCTGGTTGTCGGGATGGGCAGTCTCCTTCTCGAAGTCAGTGTGGCCGTCGAACCGGATCCGGCCCCCGTAGCCCCGGGAGTCGCAGAGGTCGTTCTCCTCCTCGGTGCTCAGGTGGTTGGAACGCACCACCGCGGTCATCCCCGCGAAGGGGGTGCCCTCGTCCGCCACCCGCTTGAAGTACATGGTGACCTCGACGTCACGCCACTGTCGCTGCATCTCGGGGTCGTGCACGTACATGCGCGCGGTCGGGCCGGTGATGCGGAGCTCGCCTCCCCCCGCCGAGTAGATCGCCGTGCCGTGGTCGGCGTCGAACCAGTCGTCCATCGGGTCCATCGCGTGGAACTTCCTCGGGGCGTCCCAGCTCGAGACCCAGTAGGTGCCGCCCGGCCGGGTCGGCCTCAGGTAGGAGATCCCGAACTCGTCGGCTCCGGCGGCCACCTGGGCGTCCGTCGCCCGGTGAGGCACCGACTCCCCGCTCCCCTTCTTCCCGGGGTCGCCCCCGGGTCCGAGCGCAACGGCCACGACGACGAGGAGCAGCGCCGCGCCGGCAGCCACGGCCACTGCCGACGCAGGAACGCTGCGACTGCGGACTCCCCGGAGCCAGCCCGCCATCACGTGTGGTCTTCCGTCTTGCCGCCGCTCGGGCGCGGCGTGGGAGTCCGGCTCCGAGAGCCGGACCCCCTGGGGCCCGCTAGAGCCCGTCGTTTGCCTGGACAAGCTGGACGGTGTTTCCGGTGATCTTGACCACCGCCGAGGCCGACTGGTTCGACTCGTTCGTCTCGCGCCAGAAGTTCTGCCAGTCGGCGGTCACCTTGACGGTGTAGTTGCCGTCGGGCAGCCCGGTGATGTCGATCGCCTGGTCGGGCAGGGTCGCCGGGTAGGTGTCAGCCCAACCGACCGAGAGACCGTGCAGGATGGTTGTCGCGTCCGGGTTGTTCCGGCCGCACGAGAGCTCAGGTGTGTAGACCGGGCTCGCGGGCGAGTTCGGGTGCGCCGAGCTTCCCGGCCAACCACGGTAGGACGTGTTGTCCTCGAAGCAGTACCCGTGCTTCTCCCCCTGCTTCAGCTGCTGGCCACCCGGGTTGTAGAGCTCATAGAGGTCGAAGTCCCGGATGTGCCAGTGGGTGTGCCCGTCGCCGGCCCAGTAGAACTGAGCACCGGTCGCGCCGAGAACGGTCTTGGAGCCGTCGGTGTTGAAGACGGTCTGCCGACCCAGCCAGTCGCTCGACGACGTCGATGAGCGAGCGCTGTTGATCTCCAACGGGCCGTCACCGACGTTCACCGTCACGACCGGGAACTTGAGCAGCTTCTTGCCTCCGGTGTTGACGATCGTGAAGTTCCGCAAGGTGCGGACGCCCACGTCGGGCAGCAGAGCCGATCCGCCTGGCGGGGGCGGGGGCGGCGGAGGCGGCTCCTCGCTGCCGCTGACCACCGACGCGCCGATCTTCGCGTTCGCCTTCAGCCAGGTGCGGCTCGTGCCGTGCCCGGACAGCACGAACCCGTCGGACGGGATCGCCATGTTCCCCACACCATCGGCGATCTTGGTGACCACGCCCCCGCGGACCTCGGCCTCGAACCCGTACGCATTCGTCCCGGTCGAGCCGCCGTACGCCGGCGTGTACTTCACCAGGTAGTTGCTCAGCCTGCGGACGTTGGTGCCGTCGAGTGCGCGGCTCTGTCCGCCCACGGTGACGGAGTTGTCGTCCGGCGGTGGCGGCGGAGGCGGTGGTGGCGGTGGTGCGCTGCCGTCACCGACAGCGACCCCCACCTTCGCGTACGTCTTCAGCCAGGTGCGGCTGGTGCCGTGCCCGGACAGCACGAACCCGTCGGACGGGATCGCCATGTTGCCGACCCCGTCCGCGATCTTCGTCACCACGCCCCCGCGGACCTCGGCCTCGAAGCCGTACTGGTTCGTCCTGGTCGATGCCCCGTAGGCCGGGGTGTACTTCACCAGGTAGTTCGTGGCGCGAGCGACGTTGGTGCCGTCGAGGGCGCGGGACTGCCCGCCCACGGTCACCGAGTCGGCGGCCGACGCGGGCGTCGTGGCAACGAGGCTGACGGCCGCGATGAAGGCGCCTATCAGTAGCCCCAAGCTGAGTCTTCGCATCTATGGACCTCCGTCGTGTCCGTGGGACGAGCGCTTACATCCCGCTGTCGTCCGACAGCCAGGTCACTGAGTCGCCCGCGATCGTGATGGTCGAGGAGGCGACGTTGTTGTTCGGGTTGCTCTCGTGCACGAGGGGCTGGCCGTCGAGCGCCTGGTTCGCGATCACCCTCACGACGTAGGTCCCGTCCGGAACACCCGTGATGTCGATGTGCTGATTGCCCAGCGAGGACGGGTAGGTGTCTCCCCATCCCAGCGACAGGCCCTGCACGAAGTCGGTCGCGTTCGGGTCCTGGAACCCGCAGGCGGTGGCGTCGGTGTAGACCTCCTGCAGCGGCATCCCGGGGTGCAGGCTCGGGTTCGCCAGCTTGTCGTCCAGCCAACCACGGAACGAGACGTTGTCCTGCAGACAGAACCCGTGCTTCTCGCCGAGCTTGAGGACGGCACCGGTGGAGTCGAGCAGCTGGTACGCGTCGAAGTCGCGGATGTGCCAGTGCGTGTGACCGTCGCCGGCGTAGTCGAAGCTCGCGGTGATCGGAACCTTCCGCACACCACCGGACTCGGTCAGGACCGCCTGCACCGCCTGCCAGTCGTCGGACGTGGAGCTGGACCGCTGCACCTGCACCTCCGCCGGGCCGGTGCCCACGTTGTACGTCGTGGCCGGGAACTCCAGGAGCTTCTTCCCTGGGATCTCCGTGGTGTCGATGCTGAAGCAGGTGCCGGTGGGTGTCTTCGCCTTCTCCGCGGCAGAACAGTCGTTCAGCCGCTTGACCCCGAGGTCGGGGAGCAGGTCGTTGCCCGACGGCGGCGGCGGGGGCGGCGGAGGCGGCGGGCCGCCATCGCTCACGATGGTCACCGTGCGCGTCGGGGACACGTCGAGGACCGCCCCGGCCCGCTTGACGACCGTGCGGAACGTGCACGTCCCGGGTGCGCTGTAGGAACGGGTGCCGAAGGAGTACGGCCCGTCGTCCTGCCAGAACAGCCGGGCCTGCCGGACCCAGGTGCCCCCGACGTTGCGCTGGAGGACGATCTTCTTGTTGTTCCGCTTCCCCGTGCCGAACAGCGTCCCCTTGAGCGCGAAGCCCGTGTCCACCTGGTGCGTGCCCAGTGAGTTGAAGGTGATCCTCGGGGACACCGCCTCGGCAGGTGTCGAGGCGAGTGCCAGCCCAGCGGCCACAGCCAACGAGCCGCTTGCCGCAATGATCCGTTGAATTGCCATCTCGAATTCCATCCGTCGCTTGATGTGATGTGTTCCTGTGGTGCCGGGCAGGCACCCCCGTCTAGTTGGCGGTCTGTCCCAGCGGAGCGACCCCCACTTCCTCCGAGACCCCCGTAGTGACCATTGGTGCGTTCTCACGCGTGTGCCAGGAGGTCGACTTCAGCTTCGTCAGCGCCCAGTAGGCCGCCGGCCGCAGGACGATGAGCCCCAGGACGGGGTACACCGGAGAGAGCGCCCACTGGATCCACCGTTGGCGGCGGGTGAACCCGGGGCGGTACATGCAGTAGACGGCCGTCTGGGTGATCGAGCAGATGACCCACCACAGGACGCCGTACCAGAACACCGGGTTGTCGTACCGGATGGACAGGGTCAGCAGTGCCGCCACGATGAACGGCCACATGAGGGTGAAGGCCAGCGGCATCATGTAGAAGAAGACCACCAGCCACCGCAGGTTCGTCAGCACGAACGATGTCCCGAGCCAGGCCGACTTGGACCACCTCATGCGCTGGTGGAAGGCCCCGGACCACGTCGTCGGTAGCTGCGTGCTGGCAATCGCCTCGGTCACACCGACGACGTCACCGCGGAGCAGCGCGTAGAACGACAGCCGGCGGTCGTCGCCGGCAGTCCCCGAGGTGAGGTAGTCCTCGAGGTTGTCGTACACGACGGCCGACCGGTAGATCGCCAGCGCACCGGACGTCGGGGAGACGATGCCCAGCCACGACCGCGCCATCCGGAACAGCAGGCACGAGGTGACCACGTTGATGTCGGTCAGCCGGGACAGGAAGTTCACGTTCCAGTTCCGGACCAGGATCATCCCGGTCGCCGCCTGGACCCGCTCGTCCTTCATCGACCGGAGCATGTGCTCGAGCGCGTCGTCGTCGAGGACGGAGTCGGAGTCGACGGTGAAGATGTAGTCGAACTCGTCGGGGGCGAACATCTTCAGGACGTGGCCCTGGGCGTGCCGCTTCCCGGCGTTGTCGACACGGTGCCACGTCACCAGCGGGTCGTCGAACGTCTCCAGCGGCACCGCCGACCCGTCGTCGACGACGTGGATCTCGTCGGGGAGGATCGTCTGCCGCAGCATCGAGCGGACCACCTCGTGGACCAGGTCCGGCTCCTCGTTGTAGACGGGGATGATCGCCAGCACGCGACCGGCCGCGGGCGGCAGGTGCGTGAAGCTCTTCCAGTGGATCCCCGACAGGATGAAGTAGGCGATCAACGCCGCCATCACGCCGAAGAAGGTCGCCAGGAACGCCGTGTCGGACGAGTACCCCCACTTGTAGTGGGACCAGGCCACATAACCGAGGAAACCGACGAGCGGCAGGTAGGCAAGCGCACGGCGGCGGCCGGTGAACGGCTCGCTCCGGCCGATGGTTCGGTCAGCGCGCATAGCGGTTCCCTCTCGTCGCGACGCGGTAGGTGACGATGACGGCGGCGGTGAGCAGGACACCGAGGAAGATGATCTGCGACTGACCGATGCCGATCCCGTAGACGTTCCAGGCCGGCCTCTTCGAGAGCGGATCCTTGCCCGTGGCCCCGATGGCGGCCGAGGGGTCGGGAACCAGCCGATCGACCGGGTCACCGACCACCGGCTTCAACGGACCGCCCATGACCTGGTCGACGGTCCTGACCGTGGTGGTGGGGGGCCGGTTGCTCACCCACTCCGCGAACGTCGCCAAGTCGCTCGGCGAGATTGCGTCGTCCTCTTCCGGGCACACGCAGACGTTGGTGAACACCAGGGGGACCCAGCCGCCACCCGTGTCCTCCGCCAGGGTCACGTGCCGCTCCAGCTCCTCGAGCGTGGTGCCGGGGCTGGGGGTCCGGATCCTGAAGTCGTCGACGGGTGGCAGGGTCTCGCCGGCCGGACAGCTCGAGCAGTCCTCGGCCGACTCGTAGAGGCCCGCGAACTCGCGCGCGCTGTTGTAGCCGCACCCCTGCGCCACCGCCTTGACCTCGGCGGTGCCGGCGCCGTGGGGGTAGGCGAAGCTCGTGACCTGGAACCCGAGCTGCGCCAGCGTGGCCCGGTCGCTGCACACCTGCGCCGTCGCCTCTTCCTCCGACAGCACGGAGAGGTCGTTGCCGAACAGTGAGGCGCCACCGATCTCGTTCCTGTTGCGGGCGATGCTCCTCAGCTGGTCGACGCTCAGGTACGCCGGGAAGTCCAGGTAGCCCGAGTTGATGTAGAAGGTGCCGGCCAGGCCGTTCTCGGACAGGATCTCCGCCGCATCCTCCTGCCCCTTGAACGTCCCGTCGAACGTGAACGACACGACGGTCTCTCCCGGCGCGGGCTCAGCCGCCATGGCAGGGCTGATCGCGAGCGCCACCAGCACCCCTGAGATGACGAGAATCCAACGAGTCACAACGGGACGACGTTCTCGGACGGTTGCATCGCGTGGCGGCAGTCAAGGACCGTCTGTGCCTCGACGGCGAGCTTCGGGTAGACGAACTCGGCGTGGTCGGTGGCGATGATCGTCAACGGGAACCGGCCGACCTCGCCGAACAGGTCGTCGACGTCGATGATCGGCGTCATCGTCCAGTCCGAGACGTGCGGGTCGGCGACCGTCACGAGGGCGCCGAACTTGGTCAGTGCCTTCACGACCTCGACGGACGGCGACTCACGAAGGTCCCCGACCCCGGGCTTGTAGGCGACGCCGAGCACCAGCACCTCGGTGCCCTTGAGCGGCAGGCCGCGCCCGTTGAGCAGCTCGATCACGCGGTCGACGACGTACGACGGGCGGCCCATGTTGATCTCGTCGGCCAGCTCGGCGAACCGGAACGGCCGGCCCAGCTGCTCGCGGGTCTGCCAGGCGAGGTACATGGGGTCGATGGGCAGGCAGTGGCCACCCACGCCAGGTCCCGGGTACCACGCGGCCATCGAGTGACCCTTGGTCATCGCAGCGTCGATCATCTCGTGGACGTCGATCTCCATGTCGTGGCAGATCTCGGCGAGCTCGTTGACGAGCGCGATGTTCACGTACGCCTGGGTGTTCTCGAAGACCTTGGCCAGCTCGGCGACCCGGGGGCTGGACACGGGGACCGTGCGCTCCACGATCGTGTCGTAGAAGTCGAGCAGCATCTGGAGCCCCGTGGGCGTGGTGGCCGACACCAGCTTCGGCGTGTTCTCCAGGGTGTACTCGCTGTTCCCGGGATCGACCCGCTCGGGCGAGAAGCCGAGGTGGAAGTCCGCGCTCGGCACCAGTCCCGAGGAGGACGCGAGAGCGTCCGCGAGGATGCCCTCGGTGGTTCCGGGGTACGTCGTCGACTCGAGCACGACGGCCGCACCGGGGCTCAGGACCTGCCCGATCATGTGCCCGGCCGCCACCACGTAGGACAGGTCCGGCACGGTCCCGCGCAGGGGCGTCGGCACCGCGATCACGGCGATGTCGAACCCGAGGACCGCGTCGGTGACACCCATCCAGTCCTCCCACCCGGGAGCGACGGAGAACCGGCCGCTGGCGGTGGCGTCCCGCAACCGCTCATCGGTCATGTCCTCGATGTAGGTGCTGCACCTCCGCAGCCGGTCGATCTTCCGGGGGTCGACGTCGACACCCACGACCTGGTGACCGACCTCGGCGGCCCGCACGGCCAGCGGAAGTCCGACGTATCCGAGACCGACGACGACTACCTTGCTCATGCTGTTGCCCCTCGGCGCTGGTTGGTGGCGGACAGAGCGCTGACGTCTTCCTCGGTCTCCGCGAGGACCACGGACATCGGGTCCTCGTAGTCGAAGATCACGCTCAGGATCGAGTCCCCGGTCACGGCACGGTGGCGCGACCAGATGACCGGGATGCCTGCCTCGTCGAACTCCTCGCAGTCGCCCATGTAGGTGCGACCGCCGGTTCCCGACAGGTAGGACAGTGGGCCCGAGAAGGCCCGCATCACCGAGATGATTCCCTCGGAACCCCGCAGCTCGGGGTCCCTGGGACGGCTGAAGGTCAGCGGGGTTTCGATGCCGAGGACTGAGCGGATGAGCAGGAGCAGCCGGAAGTTGAACTCCCAGAGCACGTCCGTCTTGATCGACAGGATCTCGTCGCAGATCATCGGCCCGTACTTGTCCCAGTGCGGCGGGCGCGGGCGCTGGTGCGCGTAGCGCTTGTAGATCTCGTCGGCCAGGACCTGGGGGGCGTTCTCCTTGACCCGCTTGAGATGGATCGGGTCGGTGGTCGAGCCTGGCTCCATCGGCAGGGTGACCCACTTGTCGCGCATCTTCACGCGACGCTGGTAGCCGCGGTCGACGTACTGGTCCCAGATCTTGATGTCGAAGAGGTCGGCGGTCGCCATCTTGTACCAGTAGCCGGAGTAGGGCAGCAGGTCAGGCTGGTGGGCTGCGTAGATCGTCATCCGCGGACACCCCGCACCAGGGCGAAGGGCTCGGCCCAGGCGACGTGGCGCGCATTGCCGACCACCCTCGCCTGCTGCTTGACGCTGTTGAGCGGGTGCGGACCGGTGACCGCCTGCGACGAGTAGGCGCTCAGGGCCTCCACCTTCTTGTCGATGTCCTCCTCGGCAAGCGACTCGAAGATGTTCCACTTCAGGTCCGTGGGGTACATCACCACGTCGTACGCCGCGACGTCGTAGACGTAGAGCGACGGCGTGAACCAGTGGCCGTCGGTCATCGACAGCCGGCCGGCCCGGATCCCGGCCTCGTAGACCGCGATGTGGTCCTGGTGCATGGACGGGAACGGCAGGTACAGCTCCTCCGGCTGGAACTGCGCCACGACCTCGTCGAGCAGGCCCACCAGGGTGTGCATGTCCTCGCCGATGTTGCCGTCGCGCAGACCGAGGAAGCAGGAGGTCTGGTAGCCCAGGATCTCCTTGGCGACCTCGAACTCCTTGAGCCGGACCTCGTCTGGGGTAGAGATCACGATGACTGCTGACTCATGCGGATATTTCGCGAGCATGCCCCCGCATCCGAGGGTCTCGTCATCACAGTGGGGTGCGAGTACCAGGCGCTTCATTGCTCCCCCTGGCTCTTTTGCGGGTTGCCTTGTCTGGACACACCGCAACTCTCCGGGCTGAAGCGACCCAGTCACACCCGCCGATGGACGATGTCTGACCTACTACCGATGACGTAGGCGGAAACCTGGACAGACCAGGCCGCGGGGGCCCGATCGGGCCATGGACGAACGCCGAAAGGCAGCCCAGCTGGCTAGACAGCGTTTAACCCTCTGGCCCTACCTACCGATGTTCAAGGCACTGACCAGTCCCCCTACACCTTGGACTTCATCTATGCGACTTAGTCGAAAACTCTCTCTCGGGATGCTGGCGGGCGCTGTCGTCGCGACCGTCGGTCTCGTGTCCCCTTCCGCCTCGGTGGCCGCCGACTCCGTGACCGTCGGCAGCCAGTCCCGCACGCTGAACGGCACGAACGTCAGGCGGGCCACCGACTACCTCGTGAAGTACACCCCGGCGTTCGGGACGTCGACCAGGACGAACCAGTACGGCTTCGAGGCCAAGGTCGTCGACGGCAAGATCACCAAGGTCGTCGACGGCGTGGGCAACATGGCCATCCCGTCCAACGGCTTCGTGCTCTCGGGCCACGGCAGCAGCCGCCTGTGGCTGAGGAACAACGCCAAGGTCGGTGTCTCCGTCAGTGGCGGCAGCACGTCGACCTCCCCGGCCCCTGCCCCGGCTCCGGCCCCGGCGCCGGCCCCGAGCGAGCCCGCTCCGGCCCCCAGCGAGCCGGCTCCGGCACCCACGGGTGAGATCAACACGGCCTACGAGAAGGCTGTCGCGGCCGACGCCCCGACGACGTTGCTGCAGCGGAACAAGGTGGTCCTCGGCAGCGGCTCCGACGGCCAGATCGTCGGCGGCACCCCCGCCTCGGCCACGCTGCCGAACGGCGACCCCGCCTACGCCTTCAACGGTGCCGGCCAGCACCTGAGCTTCGCCAGCCGCGGCGCGTTCTCGATCCCGACCACGGGTCGCCTGACGGTGGAGTACTGGATCCGCCCCGACGTCCTGCAGTTCCCCGACTCCGAGAGCAGCGGCTACGTCTACATCCTCGGCAAGGGCGACTCGAACAAGCACGAGTGGTACGGCCGGATGTACAACAAGGACAACTCCGAGAGCCGCCCCAACCGGATCAGCGGCTACGCCTTCAACCCCGCTGGCGGCCTCGGCGCCGGGTCCTACTTCCAGGACCCGGTCACCGCCGGCCAGTGGATCCACGTGGCGCTGGTGTACAACACCAAGGACACCTCGTCGGCGTACCCCACGGGCTACGTGAAGATCTTCAAGAACGGTGTGCTCCGTGACACGGATGCCCTCGAGGGCTACGACATCAAGCCCGTGGCAGGCTCCGCCCCGCTGCGGATCGGCACCGGCTACCTGAACAGCTTCTTCAAGGGCGCCGTCGGCAACGTGGCCTTCTACGACAAGGAGCTCAGCGCGAGCCGCCTGTCCGCTCACTACAACGCCATGTGAGGTCCCTCTCACCTGCTCGAACCCGGACAACCCCGGCGGATCTCCGCCGGGGTTGTCCGGTTTTATGACGTTCTGTTGAGGTCTGGGTACGACATCACTACGACATGTTGCCTAGACAGCCCTTTACTCGGCGCTCCGACCTTCCGATCAACCCCCTGTACGCACCCACTTGCCCGTACGTCACCCAACCCCCCAGGAACTGTTCTCATGCGCCTTCGTCATGTTTCCGCCACCCTCGTCCTCGCCCTGGCCGGCGGCGTCGCCGGCTTCGCGACCGCGGGCCCCGCGGCCTCCGCTGCCGGTGCTGTCGACTCCGCCTACGAGCGCGCGGTCGCCGCGGACAAGCCCACCGCCTTCCTGCAGCGCAACCGCGTGGTCATCGGCAAGGGCAAGGCCGGCAGGGTCGTCGGCACACCGTCCGCCACCAAGCTTCCGAATGGCGATCCCGCCTACGCGTTCAACGGCTCCGGCGAGCACCTCTCGTTCGCGAGCCGGGGCGCGTTCTCCATCCCGACCACCGGCAAGCTCACCGTCGAGTACTGGATCCGCCCGGACACACTGCAGTTCCCGGACTCCGAGAGCAGCGGCTACGTCTACATCCTCGGCAAGGGCGCCCCGGGCAAGCACGAGTGGTACGGCCGGATGTACAACAAGCAGAATTCCGAGAACCGCCCGAACCGGATCAGCGGCTACGCGTTCAACCCCAACGGCGGCCTGGGCGCCGGCTCGTACTTCGAGGACCCCGTCACGCGCGGCCGTTGGATCCACGTGGCGCTCGTGTTCAACACCAAGAACACCTCGTCGTCTTTCCCGACCGGCTACGTCAAGATCTTCAAGAACGGTTCCCTGCGCGACAAGGACTCGCTCAAGGGCTACAACATCGTCCCGAAGAACACCGGCGCCCCGCTCCGGATCGGCACCGGCTACCTGGACAGCTACTTCAAGGGCGCGATCGGGAACGTCGCGTTCTACAACAAGGAGCTCAGCGGCAAGCGGCTGAAGGCACACGTCAACGCCATGTGAGACACCTCAGGTGACTCCACCGAACGACGCGGAGCGTCCGGCCACTACTCGGCCGGGCGCTCCGCGACTGCTTTGAGCTGGGCCAGGCCCTTCTCGAAGTCCTTGCCGATCATCTTGTCCATGCTGGTGAACAGTCCCATCACCCGGGTCGCCATCGTGTTCTTGCCGGTCATGATCCAGGTGACCCGGGTGCTGCCGTTCTCCTGCGTGAGCACGAAGCGGGTGTCGTTGCGGGCCTTGAACGGCTTCTCGAAGACCAGGTCGATGTCCACGCGGTGCGGAGAGGTCGCGTCGGTGATCTCCATCCGCCCCCGCCCCGCCTTGCGGTTGCCCGACCAGGCGTAGGCGGCGCCGGTCCCCCGCTCCGAGCCGGAGTAGGTCCGTTGCATCGCGGGGTCGATGTCCTCCCACGGCGACCAGGCCGGCCACAGGTGGAAGTCCGCGATCTGCTCGTAGACCCTCTCGGCGGGGGCGTCGACGATCGCGGAGCGCTCGACGGTGTAGGTGTCATCAGCCATGGCCCGACTTTAGGCGCTCGCCGCCCCCGCGAGGGCCGTCCCCGGGCGTGCCTCACCGATTCTGTCGGAGCGCTCTGCCACCGTGAGAGACATGGACAAGCAAGCTGCCGACCGGCTCATGCTCAGCGGGACGAGCGGGTTCTGCCCCGACTGCGGGGACGAGCGCATCATGGTCGCCGTCGCCGAGACCGAGTTCTTCTGCACGACCTGCGACGGCGCCGTGTTCGTGCTGGACGGAGTCGGCGCCGCCGCGCTGGTCACCCGGCTGGCGAGCTAGTCACCACCCGTGCCGATCCCCCACCACGTCGGGTCGGCTCGGCCACGGCGGTGAGCAGTCCGTCCGGACCGAACTCGACCGCGGTGGCGGCCCCGATCTCGGCCGCGCTGGTGAACGCGTCACCGGACTTCTGCAGCGTGTGCCCATAGGGCGTGAGCAGCGAACCGTAGGCCGTGATGAATTCCGGCTCGGCCGTGACCGCCGCGGTGTTCCGCTGCGACGCCCGCGGCTCCTGTATCGCCTCCGGCAGTGTCATCTCCCGGTCGATCCGGTTGAACAGCAGCTGCGTCACGGTCGTGATGATCGTCGAGCCGCCCGGCGAGCCGAGCGCCAGGAACGGCTTGCCGTCCTTGAGCACGATCGTGGGTGACATCGACGAGCGCGGCCGCTTTCCCGGCTGGATCCGGTTGGGGTCGTCGGCCTCGTAGACGGTCGAGAAGTCGGTGAGCTCGTTGTTGAGCAGGAACCCACGGTCCTCGAGCAGCAGCCCGGAGCCGCCGGTCTGCTCGATGGTCAGGGTGTACTCCACGACGTTGCCCCACTTGTCGGTGACGGTGAGGTTCGTGGTCTCGACGTTCTCGGTGTCGACGGCCGGCTCCCCCGCTGCCGGGTCGGTGGCGGGGCACTCCCCGTCGTACGCCGTCACGTCGCCCGCAGCGACCGGCTTGGCCATCGCCTCGGTGTCGCTGATCGCGCAGGCGCGCTCGGCGGCGTACGGGTCGGAGAGCAAGTCCTTCAGCGGTACGTCGACGAATGCGGGGTCGCCGACGTAGGCGGCCCGGTCGGCGAACGCCAGCGCCGTCGCCTCGAGGTAGTGGTGCAACGCGGCGCCGGTGTCCATCGAGCCCAGGTCGTAGCGCTCCATGATGTTCAGCGCCTCGCCGACGGTGGAACCACCGGACGAGCTCGGCGCCATCCCGTAGACGTCGTAGCCACGGTAGCCCGAGTGACTCGGCCGCTGCCGGATCGCCTTGTAGGCCTCGAGGTCGCGCTTGTGCATCGACCCGCGCGGGACCGGGAGCTCGGTGCTGGGGCTCTTCGGCGGCCGCCGCGTGGCCCGGGCGATCTCGGCCGCGAGGTCGCCGGAGTAGAACTCCTCGACGCCCTTGCGCTGGAGCAGCCGGTAGGTCCGCGCGAGGTCGGGGTTCTTGAACACCGAGCCGACCGCGGGCGGCTCGCCGCCGGGCAGGAACAGCTTCGGGGTCGTCGTGTAGGCCTCGAACCGCTCCTGGTTGTCGGCGGTCTGGTCGTGGAAGGTCTGGTCGACCACGAAGCCGCGCCGAGCCAGCCTGCGCGCGGGGTCGAGCGCGTCGGCGACGCTCCAGCGACCCCACAGCCGCAGCGCCTTCTTCCAGGTCTTGGCGGTGCCGGGGACCCCGATCGAGACCCCGCTCGTGACGAGGTCGGGGGTGAACTTGTAGGGCTCGCCCGTCCCGGGGTCGATGAACGCGTCCCGCTTCATCGAGTCCGGCGCGGTCTCGCGACCGTCGATGGTGTGCACCCGGCCGGTCTTCGCGTCGTAGTAGACGAAGTACCCGCCGCCGCCGATGCCGGCGCTGTAGGGCTCCGTGACCCCCAGGGCGGCAGCCGTGGCGACGGCGGCGTCGACGGCGTTGCCGCCCTGCTTCAGCACCCTGATCCCGACACGCGACGCCTCCGGGTCGACCGAGGTGACGGCGCCGCCGTAGCCGGTGGCCACCGGCGTCTTCTCGGGGACACCGGGCGGGTCGTCCGCGGCGGAGGCGACGCCGGGGCTGATGCCCGAGGCCGCCACGGCGAGAGCGGTGAGAGTGGCGCCGAGTGCCGCGGTGCGGCGTCGAGCGACGTGCATGGGTCCTCCCGAGAGTAAAGAGCCTGAGCCGCTCCTACCCCAGGGCTCCGGCCCCAATCCTGCGCCGTGCGGCGGCGACCCGGTCGGGGTCGTCCCAGCCGACCCAGGTGATCCGCGGGTCCTTCTTGAACCACGAGTCCTGTCGGCGGGCGAACCGCCGGGTGCCGGTCACCGTGAGCTCCTGCGCCTCCTGCTCGCTGATCTCCCCGTCGAGGAAGGCGAGCACCTGCTGGTACCCGAGCGCCCGGTTCGCCGTACGCCCTTCACGAAGTCCCTGGTCGGCGAGGCGGCGCACCTCGTCGACCAGGCCCGCGTCCCACATGCGCTGGACCCGGACCGCGATGCGCTCGTCGAGCACCGGTCGCGAGATGTCGACGCCGACCTGCACGGCGTCGTCGTAGAAGTAGGTCAGCGACGGAAGGCTGGCGCTGAACGGCCGCCCGGTGATCGCGATCACCTCGAGGGCTCGTACGACGCGGCGGCCGTTCTGCGGGATGATCCGCTCCGCCGCCTGCGGGTCGATCTCGGCGAGCCGGGTGTAGAGCTTCTCGGGGCCGACCTCGGCGAGCTCCTCCTCCAGGGCGGCGCGCACCGCGGGGTCGGTGCCCGGGAACTCGAACCGATCCAGGACCGCGCGGGTGTAGAGCGCGGACCCGCCGACCAGGATCGGCACGACGCCGCGCGAGCGGCAGTCGTCGATGGCCGCGCGGGCCCAGCCCTGGAACTCGGCCACGGTCGCCGGCTCGCTCACGTCGAGGACGTCGAGCAGGTGGTGGACGATCCCGCGACGCTCGTCGAGCGGGAGCTTCGCCGTACCGATGTCCATCCCCCGGTAGAGCTGCATCGAGTCGGTGTTGACCACCTCTCCCCCGAGCGCCTCGGCGAGGTCGAGCGACAGGTCGGACTTGCCGGACGCGGTCGGCCCGACGACAGCGACGACGGGTGCTCGAGGCCCGGAGTCCCTTGTGTCGTCACCCATCATGGAGAAGAGTCTGACAAACGACATGAGGAGCCACGGACATGGGATTCCTGGACAAGGCGAAGGCAGCCGCGACCAAGGCCGTCGACCAGCACGGCGACAAGATCGCGAAGGGTGTCGACCAGGCCGCCGACATGATCGACAAGAAGACCGGCAAGAAGCACAGCGACAAGATCGCCAAGGGCCGCACGCAGGCCAAGGACGCGCTCGACAAGCTCGACGGGAAGAACGACGACATCCGTTGAGCCGACGTTTTCACAACTCTTGAACGGGTACGCCGAACCCATGGCACACGACGAGAACAACGGACGCGACCTCGACGCACCGACCCCTCCGGGCGGCCCACTGCGCCAGGACGCACCCGACGCCGACGTGAACCCGGGTCCGCAGGAGCACCCCCAGGGCACGGACCCGGACGCACAACCGTCTGTCCAACCGAGCGGCAGCCCCGACGGTCCTCAGGTCGTCCCTGCGCCTCCAACTCCCGAGGGCGAACCCGGTCCCGACAGCGAGCAGGGCGAGAACGCCGCCACCTCGCTCGACCAGCCCTCGGACAACGCGGGCGCCGAGTGACCCCTCAACAGACAAGGACAGCGCGATGAGCAGAGAAGCCCACGAGCCGGACCCCGGCCAGGACGACGCCTTCATCGGCGAGGGACCCGCGGGCGACGCCAACCCCGGCGACTACATGTCCAACGACCAGCAGGGCGGCGTGTCCGATGACACCGGCACCGCCTACGACCGCGCCGGCGAGCCCGAGGAGACCCCGAACGACGAGGAGCTCCGCGGCGAGGGAACCGTCGAGGAAGACGTGCCCCATGGCGAGTGACCCGATCCAGGACGACGACCTGACCCCCGACCTGTCGGGCGACCTCGGCACCAGCAGTGAACGCACCGGACCCGACGGTCGCACCAGCGGCGCCGTCCCGACCCACCCCGGCGAGGAGGTCCCCGAGGTGCACCCGGTCGAGCCTGGCCTTCCGGACGCTGAGCTCGAGGAGAACCCGGACGAGGTCGCGAGCCACGAGAGCGACCCGGCCCGGAGCCCCGGCCACTCCCACGGCTGAGCATGGGCACCCACGACCGCTTCGTCGTCATCCCCGCGGCCTACGTGTTCCTGCTTCGCTACAGCGAGGCGACGGGCGCCCGCGAGGTCCTGCTCCAGCTCCGCCAGGGCACGGGCTACATGGACGGCCACTGGGCCGCCGCCGTCGCCGGGCACGTCGAGCAGGGCGAGACGGTCTACGAGGCCGCGGCCCGCGAGGCGAAGGAGGAGGCAGGCATCACCGGCCTGGACCTCACCGCGATCTGCGCGATGCAGCGCACCGGCGCGACCGGAGACCCCATCGACGAGCGGGTGGACTACTTCTTCACCGCGACGTCATGGTCGGGCGAGCCGCAGATCATGGAGCCCGACAAGTGCGCCGACCTCCGGTGGTTCCCCCTCGACGGGCTGCCCGACCCGGTGGTGCCGCACGAGCTCGCGGTGCTCGAGGCGCTCCGGGACGGCGACGTCCCGCCGGTCCTCGTGCACGGCTTCTGAGGCCGCGGGGTCAGCCGCAGGCGGGAGCGTCCGGCAGCGGCGCGGGCACGCCGACCGTCGGCAGGCCGAGCGACACCCCGGCCGGCCTCGGCGCGAGCGTGCGGGCCTCCCAGGCGTCACCGGCCCGGGTGCGACGCACGGACCTCACCGGCGCGTCCGAGACCAGGTGGTGCGGCGCGCCGTACGTCACCTCGACCTCGACCACGTCACCCGGCCGTACGTCAACCACGGCACCGGCCGCGTCGACGGCCGTGAAGTGCACCAGCCGGTTGTCGCGCGCGCGGCCGGAGAGCCGGTGGGTCTGCTCGTCCTTGCGGCCCTCCCCCTCGGCGACCATCAGCTCGACGACCCGTCCCTCCAGTCGTCGGTTCTCCTGCCAGGCGATGTCGTTGACCAGCGCGACGAGCCGCTCGTAGCGGTGCTGGACGACCTCCTTCGGCACCTGCTCCTCGAGCACGGCCGCCGGCGTGCCGGGCCGCTTGGAGTACTGGAAGGTGAACGCCCCGGAGAAGCGCGCCGCCTCGACGACCTTCATCGTCTCGAGGAAGTCCTCCTCGGTCTCGCCGGGGAAGCCGACGATGATGTCGGTGGTGATCGCGGCCTCGGGCATCGCGGCCCGGACCCGCTCGATGATGCCGAGGAACTTCTCCTGCCGGTAGGACCGGCGCATGTCCTTGAGCACCTTGTCCGAGCCGGACTGCAGCGGCATGTGCAGCTGCGGCATCACGTTGGGGGTCTCGGCCATCGCCGCGATCACGTCGTCGGTGAAGTCCTTGGGGTGCGGGCTGGTGAACCGCACGCGCTCCAGCCCCTCGATCTCGCCGCAGGCGCGGAGCAGCTTGCCGAACGCGAACCGGTCGCCGAACTCGACGCCGTAGGAGTTCACGTTCTGGCCGAGCAGCGTGACCTCGCTGACGCCCTCGTCGACGAGGGCGCGGATCTCGGCGAGCACGTCACCGGGCCGGCGGTCCTTCTCCTTGCCGCGCAGGGCGGGGACGATGCAGAACGTGCAGGTGTTGTTGCAGCCCACGGAGATCGAGACCCAGGCGGCGTACGCCGACTCGCGCTTCGTCGGCAGCGTCGACGGGAAGACCTCGAGCGACTCGAGGATCTCGACCTGGGCCTCGTCGGCCACCCGGGCACGCTCGAGCAGCACCGGAAGGGACCCGATGTTGTGGGTGCCGAACACCACGTCGACCCAGGGCGCCTTCTTGGTGATGTCGCCCTTGTCCTTCTGGGCGAGACAGCCGCCCACGGCGATCTGCATGCCGGGGTGCTTGGCCTTCACCGAGGCGAGGTGACCCAGGTTGCCGTAGAGCTTGTTGTCGGCGTTCTCACGCACCGCGCAGGTGTTGAACACGACCACATCGGCCTGCGCGTCACCGGGCGCCGGCACGTAGCCGGCGTCCTCGAGCAGGCCGGTCAGCCGCTCCGAGTCGTGGACGTTCATCTGGCAGCCGTAGGTGCGGACCTGGTAGGTCCGCGGCTGTGCAGCTGGGCTGGCGTGGGTATCGGGGGTCGCAGTCATGACCGGTCAAGGGTACGGCGGACCTCCGCCCGCGGTGAAACCACGGAGGAGGCCCGCCGTCCTACGGGGCGATCCGGCTCAGCACGCCTTGATCCACGAGCACTCGACGCCGTCCGGCCCGTAGTCGGTCGAGCGACGCAGCGTGCGCGGCTCCACCGTCGGCGCCTCCTGCGACTCCTCGCTCCACGACGCCAGCGTCACGCCGAGCGCGTCCTCGATGCTGCGCGGGCTGGAGAGGTAGTTGTTCGACACCATCGCGAACACCAGCTCGCGGCCGTCCGCGTTGGTGACGTAGCCGGACAGCGTCGTGACGCCGGTGAGCGACCCGGTCTTGCCGTGCAGGTTGTTCGCGGCCGCGGTGTCGCGCATCCGGTTGCGCAGCGTCCCGCCGACGGCCCGGTCCGGGTTGCCGGCGACGGGCAGCGCGTCGTACCAGGTGGCGAACCACGGCTCGTCCCGGACCGTGACGAGCAGGTCGGTCAGGTCCTGGGCGCGCACGTTGCCCATCCGGGACAGGCCGGAGCCGTCGACCAGCCGTGTCTTGGCGGCGTCGACACCGTTGGCGGTGAGCCAGCTGCGGACCTCGGTCAGGCCTGCCGACCAGCTGCCGGTCCCGGTCTTCTCCGCACCGAGCGCCTTGACGAGGGCCTCGGCGTGCAGGTTGTTCGAGAGCTTCAGGTAGGGGGAGAGCAGCTCACCGACGGTCATCGACTCGTGCTCGGCCAGCACGTTCGCGCCCGCCGGCGTGGCGCCCTCTCGCGTGCCTCCGCGGACGGTGATCCCCTCGGCGCGCAGTGCCCGGGCGAACACGTCGGCGGCGTACTCCGTCGGGTCCTGCACGGTGACCCACTCACTGTCCGTGGAGGCGCCGAGCGGGACGCTGCCGGTGACGAGCACCTCGTCGGACGCGTGCCGGCGCTCGACAGAGAGCGAGTTGGCCGAGCCGGCCGCGCCGGTGGTGGCCAGGTTGACGATGTCGAGCACGTCGGTCCGGGGCTGGGTGTCGACCCGGACCGGGTCGCCGACCGCGGCGCCGGGCGTGGTCCGCACGATCACCGTGCCGGAGTCGTAGTCGGTGTCCGGCGCGACGGTGAGCGCCGAGGTCGCCGCGTTGTAGTAGTAGGGCTCGTCGTCCCACGCCCAGCTGGTGCCGTAGGGCACGTCGTCGAAGTAGGAGTCGTCGGCGACGAGGCCGCCACGGACCTTGCGCACCCCCGCCGCACGCAGGGACGCGGCGAGCTCCCGGTAGTCCTCGTCGAGCATGGTCGGGTCTCCCCCGCCCCGCAGGTAGAGGTCCGAGCGCAGCGTGCCGTCCTCCAGCGCGCCGCCGAGCAGCTGGGTGGCGAACCGGTGGTCCTCGCCCAGCCCGTCGACGGCCGCGGCGGAGGAGAGCAGCTTGGTGTTGGAGGCGATGAGCATCCGCGTCTGGCCGTTGCGGTCGTAGAGCATCTCCCCGGTCTCCGCGTCGCGGACCTGGACCGCCACCAGTGATCCGTCGAGGCGCGGGTCGTCGATCAGCGTGTCGATCGCGGCGGTCAGTGCGGGGTCCGGATCGGCCGCGGCGGACACGACCTGGGGCGCAGCGGTGGTGAGCTGGCCGGCGAGCACGGTGGCGCCCGCGGTGGCGAGCCCGATCAACGCGTGGGTGAATCTGGGCACGTCATCCCTTTCCCGAGAATGTCCGGGATGTCCGGACCCGGCAGATCATGCCGGTGGATCGGGACGGTGACCAGACCCCGCGTCCGGAAAGCACGAACCGCACCTCCCGAGTGGCGGGACGGTGCGGTTGCGTGGAGCGTTGCGGCTCGGCTCAGCGGGTGGCCTCGGGGTTGGGCTCGATCTCGGTGGGCTTCGGGGCGCTGTCCGCCGGCGTCGCCCGCCTCGGCAGCTTGTCGCCCGGCACCGGGGTGGTCTCCGGGCCCTGTGCGGCGGGCGCCGTCGTCGCGGCCTTCTTGGCCGGGGCCTTCTTCGCGGCCTTCTTGGCCGGGGCCTTCTTCGCGGCCTTCTTGGCCGGAGCCTTCTTCGCCGGCGCCTTCTTGGCGACCTTCTTCGCCACGTCGGCCGGGCTGGCCTGCTTGGCGGCCTCGAGGTCGGCCGGGGTCGGGGCGGGCTCGCCGGCCGGCTTGGCCGCAGCGGGGGCGGCCTGCCGTGCTTCGGCCGGCTCGGGCGCAGCGGGCGCCGCCGGCTCCGGAACGGCGTGCAGGTGTCCCTGCGGTGACTCGGCACGCGGGGCGTCGGTGCCCTTGCGTCCCCGGGCACGGGCGACGACCTGCCCGGCCACGCCCTCGGCGACCATCTTGCCGAGCGCCGCGGTCCCCTTCGCCTGCTCGACGGCCTTGCCGGCCGTGCCCTTCGGGTCCCTCAGGGCCCCCAGAGCGGTGTCCTTGAGCTTGTTGAGCGGGTTGACCAGTGGGTTCTTGGGCGCCATTGCGCCATTGAAGCACGCCCGCGTGAGGCTCCCCAGGGTGTGTCCGCGGTTGCCTACTTGGGCTGCATGCGGATGCCGCCGTCGACGCGGATCGTCTCCGCGTTGAGGTAGCTGTTGGTGACCGCCTCGAGCACCATCGACGCGAGCTCGTCGGGGTCGCCGAGCCGCTTGGGGAACAGGACGCCCTTCTCCAGCTGGGCCTTGAACGCCTCGCTCGCCTCCCCCTCGCCGTAGATCGGCGTGTCGATCAGCCCCGGCGCGACGGTGTTGACACGGACGCCGATCGCCGCGAGGTCCCGGGCGATCGGCAGCGTCATGCCGACCACGCCGCCCTTCGAGGCGGAGTACGACGCCTGGCCGATCTGTCCGTCGAAGGCGGCCACCGACGCCAGGTTGACGATCGCTCCGCGCTCGCCGGAGGCCAGCGGCTCGGTCCGGCTCATCGCGGTCGCGGCGATCCGGATGCAGTCGAAGGTCCCCACGAGGTTGATCGCGACGACCTTCTTGAACGCGTCCAGATCGGCCGCGGACTCGTAGGTGCCGTCCTTGCCGACCGTGCGCTGCGCCCAGCCGATCCCGGCCGAGTTCACCAGCACCCGCACCGGACCGAGCGTCTCGGCCTTGTCGACGGCCGCGACGACGTCCTCGGTGCGGGTCACGTCGACCTTCACGAACGCGCCGCCGATCTCCGCGGCCAGCGCGGCGCCCTTCTCCTCCTGGAGGTCAGCCACCACGACGTGGGCGCCGGCCGCGGCCAGCCTGCGGGCGACAGCGGCGCCGATCCCTGACGCTCCACCGGTGACGATCGCGCTCGATCCCTGGATATCCATGGCCGGAGACTACTCATCCCCCGGATCGGCGGGCAGGGTACGCCGATGCGTCCGGCGCCACGCCGAGTAGACCGGAATGGTCATTTTGGCCTACGCCTCGGTAGGTTGCTTGGCCATGAGCACTGAGACACCGCTGGTCAGCCTGGACCATGTCGACAAGTGGTTCGGCGACCTGCACGTCCTCCAGGACATCAACCTCTCCATCACCAAGGGCGAGGTCGTCGTGGTGATCGGCCCCTCGGGCTCCGGCAAGTCGACCCTGTGCCGGGCCATCAACCGCCTGGAGACGATCGACAAGGGCACGATCAGCCTGGACGGCCAGCCGATCCCCCAGGAGGGCAAGGCCCTGGCCGCCCACCGGGCCGAGGTCGGCATGGTGTTCCAGAGCTTCAACCTCTTCGCGCACAAGACGATCCTCGAGAACGTGACTCTCGGGCCGATCAAGGTCCGGGGCCTGAGCAAGGCCGCGGCCGAGGAGAAGGCCCGTGCCCTGCTCGACCGGGTCGGCGTCGGCAACCAGGCGGACAAGTACCCCGCCCAGCTCTCCGGTGGCCAGCAGCAGCGCGTCGCGATCGCCCGCGCCCTCGCGATGGAGCCGAAGGTGATGCTCTTCGACGAGCCCACCTCCGCGCTGGACCCCGAGATGATCAAGGAGGTCCTCGACGCGATGGTCGACCTCGCCGAGGGCGGCATGACCATGGTCGTCGTCACCCACGAGATGGGCTTCGCGCGCACCGCAGCCAACCGGGTCGTCTTCATGGCCGACGGCCAGATCGTCGAGGAGAACACCCCTGAGGAGTTCTTCACCAACCCACAGTCGGACCGGGCCAAGGACTTCCTCGGCAAGATCCTGAAGCACTGATCGATCCACCAGAGCCGGGCCCGGGGGTACTCAGGCCTTGAAAGAAGGAGAAGTCATGCGATTCACCCGCACCAAGGCGACCATCGCCGCCGTGGGTCTGTCCCTCTCGCTCGCCGCCTGCGGCGGCGACTCCGGGGACGAGAGCCACATCGACCTCGGCGACATCGAGAAGGCCTCGGACCTGTCCGGCACGCCGAAGGAGCTGGCGGACGCCGGCACCATCAAGATCGGCGTCAAGGTGGACCAGCCGGGCATCGGCAACAAGGAGCCAGGCGCCGACATGCCGGCCGGCTTCGACATCGAGATGGGCCGCATCGTCGCCGCCCACCTCGGCATCGACGACGACAAGATCGAGTGGATCGAGACCGTCTCCGACAACCGCGAGCCGTTCCTGGACAACGGGACCGTCGACCTGGTGATCGCGTCGTACTCGATCACCGACGAGCGTCGTGGGCTGGTCGGCCAGGCCGGCCCCTACTACGTCACGGGCCAGCAGCTCCTCGTCCGCGAGGACGACAAGGACAAGATCACCGGTCCGGACGACCTCAAGGGCATCAAGGTCTGCTCGGTCGAGGGCTCGACCTCGCTGCAGCGTGTGGAGGACGAGTACGGCGCCCAGCCGGTCCCCTTCGCGACCTACTCCGAGTGCGTCACCCAGCTCGAGAACGAGACCGCCGACGCTGTCACCACCGACGGGGCGATCCTGCTCGGCTACGCCGCGGAGGACCCGGACAACCTCGAGGTCGTCGGTGACGCCTTCTCCGAGGAGCGCTACGGCATCGGCTTCCAGCTGGGCGACGCCGAGATGTGCCAGTTCCTCAACGACACCATCGAGGCCTCCTACGAGGACGGCACCTGGGCCAAGGCCTTCGAGGCCACCCTGGGCCAGTCCGGCGTCGACACGCCGGACCAGCCCGCGGTCGACCCCTGCCAGTGAGCACGACCTGACGCGGCGCGCGAGGCCCCGGACCGCTCCGGGGCCTCGCCGCCCGTCCCCTGAGATGAACGTGAGGAGATCCGGATGGACACGCTGATCGAGAACGCCGATCAGCTGCTGGTGGCGTTCGGACGCACCATCGAGATGGTGCTGATGGCCGGGGTGCTGGCGCTGGTGGTGGGCTTCCTGCTCGCTGCGATGCGGGTCTCCCCCATCCGTCTTGCGCGCGGGTTCGGCACGGCCTACGTCAACACCGTGCGGAACACCCCGCTGCTGGTGATCATGTTCATCTTCGTCTTCGGCCTCCCCGAGCTCGACATCAGGCCGGAGCTGGACTTCAACAAGATCCTCGGCATCGACGACCCGGTGCGATTGCTCCAGTTCAACGTCTTCTACGTCTTCGCCACCGTGGCCCTCGGCCTCTACACCGCCTCGTTCGTGTGTGAAGCACTCCGCTCGGGCATCAACTCCATCCCCGTCGGCCAGGCCGAGGCCGCGAGGTCGATCGGCATGACGTTCGACCAGACCCTGCGGCTCGTGATCCTGCCGCAGGCGTTCCGGGCAGTGATCCCGCCGCTCACCAGCGCGCTCATCGCGATGACGAAGAACAGCAGCGTGGCCGCGGCCGTCGGGGTCGCCGAGCTGACCTCCCTGATGAGGAAGCTCGTCAACGACAACGGGTCGGACCTCTGGGCGATCTTCTTCGGCGTCGCGCTCTTCTACATGGCTCTGGTCGCAGTCATCGCCGCGGTGTCGAGCCTCCTGGAGCGACGGATGAAGGTGGCCTGATGAACACCCCACGAGACCACTCGCTTCGCGCGCGCTTCTCGGTCGTGACGGGAGACCCCGTATGAGCACGAGCATCCTCTTCGACGAGCCAGGCCCGCTGACCCGCAAGCGGCACCGGCTCTACACCGCCCTCTTCGCCGTCGGCGCCGCCGGCCTTCTCGCCTGGGTGGTCTGGAAGTTCAACGAGGCCGGCCAGTTCGACCCGGAGATCTACCAGGACCTCGCGCAGCCCAACGTCTGGGAGGCGATCGGCAGCGGCGTGGCCAAGACGATCAAGGCGGCCGCGGCGGGCATCGTCCTCGCGGTGGTCCTCGGCGCCGGCCTCGCGGTGGCGCGGCTCTCCGACCACGCCGTCGTCCGGGCTCCCGCGGCCCTGTTCGTCCAGTTCTTCCGCGCGGTGCCACTGCTGCTGCTGATCATCGTGCTGTTCAACTTCATGGCCCTCCAGGGCGTCGAGACGTCGGTGTCCTCGTTCTCCTCGCTCGTGATCGGGCTGATGCTCTACAACGGCGCGGTGCTCGCGGAGGTGTTCCGGGCGGGAATCCAGGCAGTCCCCCGTGGCCAGAGCGAGGCGGCGTACGGCATCGGCATGCGCAAGACGCAAGTGATGACGATCGTGCTGATGCCGCAGGCGGTCCGCTACATGCTGCCCGCGATCATCAGCCAGTGCGTGGTGGTGCTGAAGGACACCTCGCTGGGCTTCGTGGTGGTCTACCTCGAGCTGCTGCGCGAGGGCAAGGGCATCGCGGAGTTCGTCAACAACTACCTGATCACCTACCTGCTCATCGCGGTCATCTACATCGCGATGAACAGCGTGGTGTCGGCGTTCGCGGTCTGGCTCGAGCGCCGGATGGCGCGGAGCAGCAGCACCGCGGCGGAGTCGGTGGCGGCCACCGAGGCGGTCGTCTCCCAGGGCTGAGCTAGCGAGCGGGCTTCTCGGTCACCCAGAGCTTGATCACGCCCTGGACCACCACGGTGCCGTCGTCGCGGACGCCTCGGACCCGGACCGGCACGTCGGGGTTGTCGCCCGTCCACTGCTCGGGGTCGGTCTCGGCGATGCAGGTGATGTCGCTGGTGGCCTTGGCGGTGTACTCCACCTCCATGCCCTTGGGGATCCAGCGCTTGTTCTTCGGCACGGTCGCCTCGGCGAGCGCTCCCATCGCCGCCTCGAGGCCGTTGCAGATGGCGATCACGTGCACCGTCCCGATGTGGTTCTGCACGCCGCGGCGCTTGCGGATGGTCAGCTCGGCGTAGTTGGGCCGGAGCTCGACGAAGCGCGGACGCACGGTGGCGAAGTACGGCGCCTTCTGGCTGAACAGCAGCGAGAAGACGCGCTGCCCCTGGGGAAGCTTGGTCACCTTGGTGTACAGGTCCATGACGGTCGACATGACCGCGAGCCTAGATTACTCGCCGGTAACTTGTCGACCTAGCGCGCCACCTCGGTGGCGCGGGACTCCCGGATCACGGTCACCTTGATCTGGCCGGGGTAGGTCAGCTCCTGCTCGAACTGCTTGGCGATGTCACGGGCCAGCACCTGCGCCTCGAGGTCGTCGACCGCGTCCGGCTTCACCATCACCCGGACGTCGCGGCCGGCCTGCATGGCGAAGACCTTGTCGACGCCGGCGTAGGACTGAGCGATCTCCTCGAGGCGGTGCAGCCTCTCGACGTAGGCCTCGAGCGACTCCCGGCGCGCGCCGGGACGACCGCCGCTGATCGCGTCGGCGGCCTGGGTGATGACGGCCTCGACGGTGCGCGGCTCGACCTCGTTGTGGTGAGCCTCGATGGCGTGCACGACGTCCTCGGACTCGCCGTACTTGCGGGCGAGCTCGGCCCCCACGATCGCGTGCGACCCCTCGGCCTCGTGGGTGAGGGCCTTGCCGATGTCGTGCAGGAACGCCCCGCGCACACAGGCCGCGCGGTCCACGCCGAGCTCGTCGGCGAGCAGGCCGGCGGCATGGGCCGACTCGACCAGGTGAGCCAGCACGTTCTGTCCGTAGGAGGTGCGGTAGCGCAGCTTGCCCATCGTGGCGACGAGCTGCGGGTGCAGGTCGGTGATCCCCACCTCGAACGCGGCATCCTCGCCCGCGCGCAGGCAGAGCCGTTCGACCTCCTCCTCGGAGCGCCGGTGGACCTCCTCGATGCGCGTCGGGTGGATCCGGCCGTCGGCGACGAGCTCCTCCAGGGTGAGCCGGCCGACCTCACGGCGGACCGGGTCGAAACAGCTGAGCAGGACGGCCTCGGGGGTGTCGTCGATGATCAGGTTGACGCCGGTGATCTGCTCGAACGACCGGATGTTGCGGCCCTCCCGGCCGATCACCCGACCCTTCATGTCGTCGCTCGGCAGCGGGACGGACGAGACGACCGACTCGGCTGTCTGCTCGGACGCGAGCCGCTGGATGGTCGTGCTGAGGATCCGCCGGGCCCGCGTCTCGGCCTCGTCCTGGGCAGCGCGCTCGATGTCCCGGGCGAGGATCGCCGCGGTGCGCTTGGCGTCGGCCTCGATGGTCTCGACGAGCTGCGCCCGGGCATCGTCGGCGGTCAGCCCGGCGACGCGCTCGAGCACCCGGCGACGCTCCTCCTCGAGGTCGAGCAGCTCGGCGCGGCGGGTCTCCAGCGCGGCCTCCGCCTCGGCGAGCTGCTGGGACCGCTCCTCGAGGTGACGCTGCTCGAGGTCGAGGCGCTCCTCGCGCTCGCCGAGCCGGTGCTCGCGGCGCTCGATGTCCTGCCGCTGCTCCTGGAGGTCCTGGTGCAGGTCGTGCTCGCGGCGAGCGCTGCGGTTGCGGTGGACCAGCAGGAAGGCGACGGTTGCGACCGCCATCAAGGCGACTGCCCCCAAGACCAGGATCAGCAGCTCGAAGACTCCGAGTCCAGCCATGGCAAGGCTCCTGTCCGTCGTGCGTACGACGGGTCGCCGACACGAGCGATCCGGCCAGGCCGCCCAGCAGGCGTCCAGGTCGTCGCTCGTCGTAGCAGCATCAGGTCGTACGCAGTCCCGGCCCGAGCCGGGGGGTTCGATGTCACGTCAGCTCCGGTCACCCGGAGTGGAGAAGTGGTGCATTTCGAGGCTAGGTCGGTGACCCAAGCGGGTCAAGAAATCGTGCGCGACCGGGCTAGTCCCGGCCACCGACCCAGGCACCACCCCCGGTCGGTGGTCGGGTCAGTCGTCGAAATCCACGACGTCGGACGCGTCGTGACCGGCGCTCTCGAGCTCCTCGCGGACCACGCGGAAGGCCACCGAGGAGGAGTACCCCTTGCGGGCGAGCATCCCGGTGAGCCGGCGGATCGCGGTGTCCCGATCGAGGCGCGCGGCGCTGCGCAGCTTGCGGCGGACCAGCTCGCGAGCGGACTCCACCTCGTCCTCGGGGTCGACCTCGTCGAGCACCTCGCGGGCCACCTCGTCGTCGATCCCCTTGCGCCGCAGCTCCTGGGCGAGGGCGCGCCGGGCCAGTCCCTTGCCGGCCTGGCGCGACTCGACCCACGACCGGGCGAACGCCTCGTCGTCGACCAGCCCGACCTCCTCGAACCGGTCGAGCAGCCGGACGGCGACCTCCTCCGGAACGCCCTTCTTGGCGAGCTTCCCCTCGAGCTCGGACCGGCTCCGGGCGCGCCCGGTGAGCTGGTCGAGCAGGATCTTGCGGGCCACGGCCTCCTGGTCGGCTTCGGGCCCGAGCGCCACCGGGTCCTCCGGCAGGTCGTCGCCGGGACCCGGTTGTGCGGCCGCCGCGCCGGGGCGGCCGCCGTGCGAGGCGAGCCAGGCCTCGACGCCCAGCCCGACCCCGCCGGACGTGACACCGCCCGCCTGGTCCCCTGGGAGTTCGGGACCAGACGAGCGGTCGTCGTGGGAAGTCACGGAGTACGAGACCGACCGATCAGAAGTCGATGTTCGTCGGCTCCGCCGGCAGCGGGGCCGCCTCGGCGTTGACCTGCGGACCGACACCGAGCTTCTCGAGGATCTTCTTCTCGAGCTCGTTGGCGAGGTCGGGGTTGTCCCGCAGGAAGGTCCGGGCGTTCTCCTTGCCCTGGCCGAGCTGGTCGCCCTCGTAGGTGTACCAAGCGCCGGCCTTGCGGACCAGTCCCGCCTCGACGCCGACGTCGATCAGGCCGCCTTCGCGGCTGATGCCCTGGCCGTACATGATGTCGAACTCGGCCTGCTTGAACGGCGGCGCGACCTTGTTCTTCACGACCTTGATGCGCGTCCGGTTGCCGACCATCTCCTGGCCGTCCTTCAGCGTCTCGATCCGGCGGACGTCGAGCCGCACCGAGGAGTAGAACTTCAGCGCCCGGCCACCGGTGGTGGTCTCCGGGGAGCCGAACATCACGCCGATCTTCTCGCGCAGCTGGTTGATGAAGATCATCGTGGTGCCGGCGCCGTTGAGCGCACCGGTCATCTTGCGCAGCGCCTGGCTCATCAGCCGGGCCTGCAGGCCCACGTGGCTGTCGCCCATCTCGCCCTCGATCTCGGCGCGGGGCACCAGCGCCGCCACCGAGTCGATCACGATCAGGTCGAGCGCCCCGGAGCGGACCAGCATGTCCGCGATCTCGAGCGCCTGCTCACCGGAGTCGGGCTGCGAGACCAGCAGTGCGTCGGTGTCGACACCGAGCGCCTTGGCGTAGTCGGGGTCGAGGGCGTGCTCGGCGTCGATGAACGCCACGATGCCGCCCGCTCGCTGGGCGTTGGCCACCGCGTGCAGGGCCACCGTCGTCTTTCCGGAGGACTCCGGGCCGTAGATCTCCACCACGCGTCCGCGCGGGAGCCCACCGATCCCCAGAGCCACGTCGAGCGCGATCGCGCCCGTCGGGATGACCTCGAGCGCCGCCCGGGTCTCCTCGCCCAGTCGCATGACCGAGCCCTTGCCGAACTGCCGCTCGATGTTAGCGAGAGCGGCGTCGAGCGCCTTGTCGCGATCTCCACCAGCCATGGTTGTCCGTCCGTCTGTCCGCTTCGAGGCGGAGCCTGCTGTCTTCTTCATCGCCAACGACACTAGAGGGGCCTTCCGACAGTTTGCGATCCCGATGTCGCGACCTGGGGAGAACCCGTGCCGTCCCACCTACCGACTTCCTTCACCGGAAGCCTAGCCGAACAGGTGTTCGACCCGGATGAGCGACACGCCGGAGCCCGGTCAGCCCGCCCGGACTGGCAGGATTCCGGGCGTGAGCGCACCCCTTCTCCAGCCGGTCTCCCCCGCCCAGCGGCCGCTCGTCGAGCGGCTGTGGCAGCTCTACGCCCATGATCTCTCGCAGTTCCGCGGGTCGATGCCGGGCGCCGACGGGCTGTTCCGCCCGGGCCGGTTGCCGCTCTACTTCGAGGACCCCGACCGCACCGTCCACCTGATCGGGGCGGCGGACGAGCCGGCCGGCTTCGCGATGGTCCGGCGCCTCGCCGACGACACCCGGGTCCTCGGCGAGTTCTTCGTGGTCCGCGCCGCGCGCCGCCGCGGCATCGGTCGGGCCGCGGCCCTCGAGCTGATCCGGGCGCACCCCGGGTGCTGGGAGATCGCGTTCCAGGAGGAGAACCCGGGCGCCGCACGCTTCTGGCGCGAGGTCGCCGCCGAGGCCGGACCACATCGCGAGGAACGCCGACCCGTCCCCGGCAAGCCGGAGCTCCCGCCGGACACGTGGCTGCTGCTCAGGGTCGAGCCGGGCGTCGGCCCGGGAGAGCACCCGTAGGTCAGAGCGCCGGCGCCGACTCGTCGTCGTACGACGCACCGCCGGAGGTCCGCCGGGCGAACTCAGCGGCGGTGGCCACGCCGGAGACGAGCAGCGCCGCGAAGACGTTGAGCGCGACGTAGCCGAACGCCCCCATCACCACGCCCGCCAGCACGCCGGCCGCGGCGGCCACCAGGCCCATCACCAGGTCGGCCGCGCCCTGCACGTCGGTCCGGGCGGCCAGCGGCGCCGACTCCGACAGCAGCGTCGAGGCGGTCACCGTGCACAACGACCAGCCGAGCCCGAGCAGGAACAGCCCGACGCCGATCCGCAACGACGCCCCCTCCGGCGAGGTGCCGGCGGTGAGCAGCGAGGCGAGCAGCACGACGGCACCGGCCATCAGCACCGGCGGCCGGCCGAACCGGTCCGCGGCCCAGCCGACCACCGGCGCGAGGAAGAACATGCCCAGCACGTGCACGCTGATCACGATCCCGATCACCTGGAGGGTCGCGCCGCCGTGGTGCATGTGCAGCGGCGTCATCACCATCACCGCCACCATCACGGCGTGCGCGAGCGCCAGCGAGGCGATCCCGGCGGCGACGCCCGGGCGCTCGCGGGTCACCTGCCACACCCGGGACCACGAGGTGCTGGTGTGGACCGCGGAGCCACCGCGAGCCAGAGCCGCCTCGCGGGCCACCAGCAGAGGGTCGGGCCGCAGCAGCACGAACAGCACCAGCGCCGCGGCGAGGATCGCGACCATCCCGAGCAGGAACGGTCCGGTGAGCCGCGGCAGGCCGAGGTCGTGCGCCACCCGTCCGGCCACCCCGGTGAGGTTCGGCCCGGCGACCGCTCCGACCGTGGTCGCCCAGACGACCAGGGCGAGCGAACGGGCCCGGTGGTCCGGCCGGGCCAGGTCCGTGGCGGCGTACCGGGACTGCCCGTTCGCCGCCGTCGTGGAGCCGAGCAGGGTTGCCCCGACGAGCAGCAGCGCGAAGGAGTCGACCACCCCGGCCACGACGCAGAGCGCGGCCCCGGAGGCGCCGAGGAGGTAGCCGAGGACCAGGCCGGGGCGCCGGCCGCGCTTGCCCATCAGGTGCGCGAGGGCGAACGACGCCACCGCGGCGCCGAGCACCTGCATGGTCTGGGCCAGCCCGGCGAGCCGCTCGGACCCGGAGATCTCCTCGGCCAGGATCGCGGCGACCGCGATGCCGATGGTGAGGCCGAGCCCGCCGAGGCTCTGCGCGACGACGAGCGAGGTGAGGGTGCGGCGCTGCACCTGGGCGACCTTGTGGTCCGGCCAGCGCACTCCGCCGGCGACGCCACGGGCGACGCCCTCGAGGCCGCCGCCGACCCAGCCCGCGACCTGGCGACCGACCGCCGCCGGGTCCTTGGGCTGCATCACCGCTCGCTCAGCGGCAGGTCCAGGGTCTCGCGCACCGCGCGCCAGACGTCCTTGGGCGACTCGCCCCTGGCCAGCGCCTCCTGCACGGTGCGGCCGCCGAGCGAGCCGATCACCTGCTGCTCGGACCAGTGCTGGGCGTAGGCCCGCGAGCCGAGCACCTGCTCCATCCGTGTCCAGAACTCCGTGTGCCGCACGCTCACGACCCTACGTCGTGCAGGTGGTGCTCCACGTCGTGGAGGTGGTAGCGGCCGAGCGAGGCCACCGTGAACCGGGCCCCGTCACTGCGACTCCCGGAGCGGTCCCACCGGTCGCCGGACACGGAGGCGTAGCGGTCCGCCACGACGGCGGCTGCCTCGACCAGCTCACCGGCGACCACGGCGGGGTCCTGCTCGCCGTAGCGGCCCTCGACCGCCGTCGCGTCCTGGTCCCAGTTCTCGAAGCGCGGGTCGTCCTCCTCGAGCATCCGGCGGACGCGTCCGTCGAAGATCCGGTGCACGTCACGAACGTGGCAGGCGTACTCCAGCGGCGACCAGATGTTCTCGGCCGGCCGGACCGCGCAGTCGGGGTCGGCCAGCGCCCGTCTCCAGCGCGCCGCGGTCGCGCGCAGGGCGTCCGGCAGGGACTCCGGGGCCACCGTGGCGGAGTCGTAGGAGCACTCCGGGCAGGGGCGCTCCAGGACCCAGGTCCAGTCCTTGGTGTCGGGCTCGATGCTCACTCCCCCAGTGTGACGCAGCCGGTCCGCCGATGGACGTGCTGACGGGGCCGGGAGCGGACCTGGGAAGATGAGGCCATGCCCGGCGACTTCAGCACCCGTACGGCGACCGAGGCGGACCTGAGCGACATCGCCGCGATCTACAACCACGCGGTCGAGCACAGCCTGGCCACGTTCGACCTCGAGCCCCCCGACCGGGACTACTGGCTGGCCAAGCTCGCCGGCGACCACCCGGGCGACCACCTGCTCGTCGCGGTCGACGACACCGACTCCGTGGTCGGCTACGCGTACTCCTGGTCCTACCGCCCGCGGCCGGCGTACGCCCTGACCCGCGAGACCTCGATCTACCTGGACTCCTCGGTCCGCGGCAAGGGCGTCGGGCGGCTGCTCTACCCGGCGTTGCTGCAGACCATGGCGGTCTCGGGCGTGCACACGGCGGTCGCCCTGGTGGCGCTGCCGAACCCGGCGAGCCAGCGGCTGCACGAGTGGTGCGGGTTCGAGCAGGTCGGCCACATGCGCGAGGTGGGCTACAAGTTCGACCAGTGGATCGACGTGGCGTGGTACCAGAAGATGCTGGTCAACCTGCCCTAGGTTCGGTCAGCTCAGCAGCAGCTTGTCGAGCCGGCGCGACACGACGTAGAGCCCGGCCAGCCCCATCACCAGCAGGTAGACGACCGAGATCACCGAGTCCATCGAGACGGCGCCGGTGGTGAGCTCGCGGCAGAGCACGACGCCGCGGTAGAGCGGGCTCGCCTCGACCACCCAGCGCAGCACGCCGTCGAACGCCGTGATCGGGAAGAACGTGGCGGAGAACAGGAACATCGGCATGATCGCGAGCTGGACGAACTCGAAGTCCTGCCAGGACCGCATGTAGGTGGTCAGCGCCATGCAGACCGCCGAGAACCCGAAGCCGACGAGCAGCGTCGCCGGCACGGCCAGCACGGCCCACCAGGACTCCACCAGCCCCATCACGAGCATCACCAGCAAGAAGGCGGAGGAGTAGACCCCGCCGCGCAGCAGCGCCCAGGTGATCTCTCCGCGGGCCACGTCGGTCGGCCGGAGGGGGGTGGCCAGGACGGCGTCGTACAGCTTCTCGAACTTCAGCTTGAAGAAGACGCTGAAGGTGGAGTCGAGGACCGCACCGTTCATCGCGGAGGCGGCGAGCATGCCGGGCGCGACGAAGGCGGCGTAGTCGACCGTGCGGCCGTTGAACTGGAAGGAGTCGATCATCTGGCCGACGCCGACGCCGATGGAGAACAGGTAGAGCACCGGCTCGAAGAACCCGGTGATGAAGAAGACCTTGTTGCGGCGGTGGGCCATGTAGTTGCGCAGCACCAGCCGCCAGGACGGGGACCAGCCGCGGGTGCCGCGGGTGGTCACGAAGCCGACGAGCGCCATCAGTGCACCAGCCTCCGCGTCAGCCGGCGCACCGACCACCACCACCCCACGACGAGCATGACGGTGAGGTAGCTGACGTGCACGGCGAGCATCGGCCCGTCCACCTGGCCGGTCGTGAGCATCCGGGTGAGGTCGACGCCGTGCCAGAGCGGCGTCGCCACCGCGAGCGCCTGCATGACGACGGGGAGGTTCTCGATCGGGAAGAAGGCACCCGAGAACAGGAACAGCGGGACCAGCATCACCCGGTAGACGATGGCGAACCCGCCCTGGTTCTCCAGCCCGGCGCTGAAGCCGTAGAGCGGGGTCGCGAACGCCATCCCGATCAGCAGCTGCACGAGGAAGGCGGCGAGCACGCCGGCGACCGACTCGAAGATGCCGAACAGCGAGAGCACGACCAGGAAGACGCCGCACGTCGTCGCCACCCGGAACAGCACGAACGCGAAGTGGGCGGCCACCACGTCGGCGACCGACAGCGGCGTCGCCACCATGCCGAGGTAGGTCTTGTTCCACTTGATCGCGCCCATCACCGGCCACATCACCTCGCCGGTGGCGATGTTCATCGCGTGCGCCGCGACGAGGCCGGGGGCGATGAAGGCCAGGTAGGACGAGGCACCCTGCAGGTCGGCGGAACCGTCGTCGATGAAGCCGCCGAGCAGGATGCCCATCGCGAACACGTAGAACAGCGGCGTCACGAACGAGGTGAACACCGAGCCGCGCCAGGTGCGGCGGTAGACGGTCAGCCAGTAGTCGAACTGCCGGCCGACCATCGTCAGCCGGCCCGGTGCGGCGGGGGCCTGCGTGGACACGGCCATCAGTCGACCAGGGTCCGGCCGGTCAGGTGGAGGAAGACGTCCTCGAGCGTGGAGCGTCGTACGAGCACCGCGGCCGGGTCGAGGCCGAGCTCGTGGACACGGGCCAGCGTCTCCTCGCCGTCCTCGGTGTAGAGCAGCAGTCGGTCGGGCAGCACCTCGATCCGTGCGGCGAGACCGCTCAGCCTCTCGGCGTGCTCCTCGTGCTGACCGACGCCGAAGCGCAGCTCGGTGACCTCACGGGTGGAGTGCTCCCGGATCAGCGAGAGCGGCGAGCCCTCGGCGACGATCAGTCCCTTGTCCATCACGACGAGCCGGTCGCAGAGCTGCTCGGCCTCGTCCATGTAGTGGGTGGTCAGGACGAGGGTGACGCCCTCCTGCTTGAGCCGGAACAGCTTGTCCCACAACGTGTGCCGGGCCTGCGGGTCGAGGCCGGTGGTCGGCTCGTCGAGCAGCAGCAGGTCGGGCTGGTTGATCAGCGAGCGCGCGATCGTCAGCCGTCGCTTCATGCCGCCGGAGAGGTCCTCCACCTTGGCCTTGGCCTTCTCGGCGAGCTGGAAGAAGCGCAGCAGCTCGTCGGCCCGTGCGCTCGACTCGGCGCGGGACAGGCCGAAGTAGCGGCCGTAGACGACGAGGTTGTCGCGGATGCTGAGCTCGGTGTCGAGGGTGTCCTCCTGCGGGCAGACGCCGATCCGCGCCCGGATCTGCGGGCCCTGCGTCGCCGGGTCGAGGCCCAGGATGCGGAGCTCGCCCCCGGACGGCGGGGAGACCGCGGCGATCATCCGCATCGTCGAGGACTTGCCCGCCCCGTTGGGCCCGAGGAACCCGAAGGCCTCCCCGGGGCGCACGTCGAGGTCGATCCCGCGGACGGCCTCGAACGCGCCGTACGCCTTGCGCAGGCCGGTGGCCCGGACCAGCGAGTCGTCGGCGGGGCCGAGGTCGGCGCGGCCGGGGATCGGGTCCGAGAGGGAGTGAGGCACGTCTTCGACCCTAGCCCGGTCCACCGACAGGATTCATCTGACTTTCCGGAGTCGTGCAACCTTCCGCTCTCCCCCGTGCGTCCTCGAGATGTTGGGGACCAAACGACCGGGACGGCGGACTAGGTTGACCACGGCAGTCATCTCGCTGGCGGCGACGAACGGAGGCCCGCGGGTGCAACAGCTGGACCGCGACGCGTTCGACGCCTTCGTCCGGGCGCGGCTGCCCCACCTGCTCAGGCTCGGGCGCGCCCTGACCGGCAGCGAGCACGCCGGCGCGGACCTGGTGCAGGACGCCCTCGAGCGGTCGCTGATGCGCTGGTCGCGGATCGAGTCCGACGACCCGGAGGGCTACGTGCGCCGGGTGATGGTGACGCGCAACATCTCGGCGTGGCGACGGGTACGCCGCGAGCGGCTGACCGCGCAGGTGCCGGAGACGCCGTACGACGACCCGCAGGCCGACTCGTCCCTGTGGGCCGCGATGGCCCAGCTGCCGCCCCGGCAACGCGCGGTGATCGCGCTGCGCTACTACGAGGACCTGACCGAGGCCCAGACCGCCGAGCTGCTCGGGGTCTCGGCCGGGACGGTGAAGAGCCAGGCCAGCAGAGCGATGGCGAAGCTGCGTGAGCTGCTCGCCGACGAGGCGCCCGCCGACCGTGTCGCTGCAGGGAGAGTGCGTGATGGACGAGCTCGAGGACCGCGTCCGCCGGGCGCTCCAGCACCCCAGCATGTCCGCCGACGCGACGGACATCCTGGCCGACGTCCACCGCGGCGCGCGGAACCGCCGTCGCCGCAGGGTCGCGATCGGTGTGGCGGCCACCGTCGCCGTCCTCGCCGGCTCCGTGCTCCTGGTCCCCGGTGCCGGACCGAGCGGCTCGCCGGACGTCGCCGCCAGCACGACGCCGACGCCGACGAAGTCCCCGACCGACCAGCCGACCTCGCGCACCGACCCGCCGGACGGACGGCCGTCGATGCTCCCCCTCGGCACCACCGGCTTCGACGCCGCCCCGAGCGGGAGCCTGTGGCGGGTGCGCAGCACCACGTGCGACGAGCAGGCGTGTGCAGAGATCCTCCGCTCCTCCGGCGACGGCCAGGACGAGGAGACGGCCGGGCTCATCGAGTTCGACGACGAGGCCGAGGCCGACCTCTACGAGCTGCCACCGGTGGAGCTGATCCGCGTCGGCGAGGGCGAGCAGGACCTGTGGGCCTTCGGGCAACAGCTCTGGAGCAGCCACGACGGCGGCGCGTCCTGGGATCGCCAGCGGCTGTCCGGGGACAACCCCCTAGGCCGGGTCCAGGTCGAGCCCGTCGGGGACTCGGTGTTCGCGCTCCAGGACGGGGGCCCGGTCCGGGTCTGGCGCTCCTCCGCGTCCGCCGACGACTGGACCTCGGTGCCGCTGCCGGGTGGCGTGGAGTACGCCGACCACATGACCACGATCGGCGACACCCTGGTCGTCACGGCCTACCTCGACGACCGGCGGGTGCTGCTGCTCAACGACGGGGGCGACACATGGCGGCAGGGCGAGCCGCCCTGCCAGGGCGAGTCCGGACCCGTGCGGACGTCCGGCACGGTGTTGACGGTGCCCTGCCCCGCGGAGGGGAACACCTTCGACCGCGGCGCGCAGGTGATCGTCTGGCGCAGCGCCGACGGCGAGACCTGGACCCCGTTCGCGGGCGTGCGGCACTCGTCGTACCTCGACGACGTGTTCCCCGTCGACGGCGCCACCGTCTTCGCGGTGGCCGGCGACGCGGCGGCCTGCTCGTCACGGCCGAGCGGGCAGGAGCAGGTGGGCCTGCCGCTGGGCAAGGACGACAGCTCGCTGTTCGGCCGCTTCGTGTCGCCCGAGCGCGGCTACCTGCTCATCACGTCCCCCCATCAGCTGCTCGGCACCGAGGACGGCGGCCACACCTGGACCCGCGTCGACTGACGGCGCTGCCTGGGCGCCACGTTCCTGTAGGTGCCGTGCGGCAGGATGGTGCGCGTGGCTGGCAAGGGCGGTACGACGGACGTGCTGGACGCCTTCAGCGCGCCCACCCGTGCCTGGTTCCAGGCCGCCTTCGCGGCGCCGACACCCGCGCAGGTCGGCGCGTGGCAGGCCGTCTCCGCAGGCCGCAACGCGCTGGTCGTCGCCCCGACCGGCTCCGGCAAGACGCTCTCGGCGTTCCTGTGGTCGCTGGACCGGATCGCCTCGGAGGACCGGCCGAAGGAGAAGCTCCGGCGCTGCCGGGTGCTCTACGTCTCGCCGCTCAAGGCGCTGGCCGTCGACGTGGAGCGCAACCTGCGCGCACCGTTGACCGGCATCCGGCACACCGCCGCGCGGCTCGGTGAGCACGAGCCCGACATCACCGTCGGGGTGCGCTCCGGCGACACGCCGGCGGCCGACCGGCGCAAGCTGGCGACCGCTCCCCCGGACATCCTGATCACCACCCCCGAGTCGCTGTTCCTGATGCTGACCTCGCAGGCACGTGAGGCGCTGCGCGGTGTCGAGACCGTGATCGTCGACGAGGTGCACGCCGTGGCCGGCACCAAGCGCGGCGCCCACCTGGCCCTGTCGCTGGAGCGGCTCGACGAGCTGCTGGAGAGACCCGCGCAGCGGATCGGCCTGTCCGCGACGGTCCGGCCGATCGAGGAGGTGGCGCGTTTCCTCGGCGGCTCCCGGCCGGTCGAGGTGGTCGCTCCCGGGTCGACGAAGGAGTGGGACCTCAAGGTCGTCGTACCGGTCGAGGACATGACCGAGCTCGGTGTCCTCTCCGACGAGCCGGCCGAGGGCTCGGCGGCCGGTGGTGGCCAGCGGAACTCCATCTGGCCGCACGTCGAGGAGCGCGTGGTCGACCTGGTCGAGCAGCACCGGTCGACGATCGTCTTCGCCAACTCGCGACGCCTCGCCGAGCGGCTGACCGCCCGGCTCAACGAGATCGCCACCGAGCGGGCCGGCCTCGCGGCCGACGAGGGTTTCGAGACGCCTCGCAAGCTCGGCTCCTCAACCACCGATCAGCACCAGCCGGGGCTCGGCAGCCCGGCACAGGTGATGGCGCAGTCCGGGCAGTCCGAGGGCGCCCCGGTGACGATCGCCCGCGCCCACCACGGCTCGGTGTCGAAGGAGCAGCGCGCGCTGATCGAGGACGACCTCAAGCGCGGCACGCTGCCCTGCGTGGTTGCCACCTCCAGCCTCGAGCTCGGCATCGACATGGGCGCGGTCGACCTGGTGATCCAGATCGAGTCGCCGCCGTCCGTGGCCAGCGCCCTGCAGCGGGTCGGCCGGGCCGGTCACCAGGTCGGTGAGGTCTCCCGCGGGGTGCTGCTGCCCAAGCACCGCAGCGACCTGGTGCACACCGCCGTCGCCGTGGAGCGGATGCGCAGCGGCGCGATCGAGGCGCTGCGGGTGCCGACCAACCCGCTCGACGTGCTCGCCCAGCAGGTGGTCGCGATGACCGCGGTGGACAGCTGGGACGTCGACCACCTCTTCGACCTGGTCCGCCGGGCCGCCCCGTTCACGACGCTGCCGAGGTCGGCGTACGACGCGACGCTCGACCTGCTGAGCGGGCGCTACCCGTCCGACGAGTTCGCCGAGCTGCGGCCACGCGTTGTCTGGGACCGCGTGACCGGCGAGCTGTCGGCGCGTCCGGGGGCGCAACGGCTGGCCGTCACGAGCGGCGGCACGATCCCCGACCGGGGCCTCTTCGGGGTGTTCCTGGTGGGCGAGAAGGCGTCGCGGGTCGGCGAGCTCGACGAGGAGATGGTCTACGAGTCCCGCGTCGGCGACGTGTTCGCGCTCGGGGCGACGTCGTGGCGCATCGAGGACATCACCCACGACCGGGTGCTGGTGTCGCCCGCGCCCGGTCAGCCGGGGCGGCTCCCGTTCTGGAAGGGCGACCAGCTCGGCCGTCCCGCGGAGCTCGGCAAGGCGATCGGCGCGTTCACCCGCGAGCTGTCCGCGCTGCCAGCCGACGAGGCGACGACGCGCTGCCGCGAGGCCGGGCTCGACGAGTGGGCGGCCGGCAACCTGGTCGCGTTCCTCGCCGAGCAGCGCGAGGCCACCACCACGCTGCCGTCCGACCGGACGATCCTGGTCGAGCGGTTCCGCGACGAGCTCGGCGACTGGCGGATCGTCGTGCACTCCCCGTACGGCGCGCAGGTGCACGCCCCATGGGCGCTGGCCATCGGCGTGCGGCTCCGTGAGCGCTACGGCATCGACGCCCAGGCTCTCCCCGGCGACGACGGGATCGTGCTGCGCGTGCCGGAGACCGACCAGGACCCGCCGACGGCCGACATCGTGATGTTCGAGCCCGACGAGATCGAGGACATCGTCACCGTCGAGGTGGGTGGCTCCGCGCTGTTCGCCTCCCGGTTCCGCGAGTGCGCCGCCCGCGCGCTGCTGCTCCCCCGCCGCGACCCCGGCCGCCGGTCGCCGCTGTGGCAGCAGCGGCAACGGTCGGCCCAGCTGCTCGAGGTCGCGTCGAAGTACCCGTCCTTCCCGATCGTGCTCGAGGCGGTCCGCGAGTGCCTCCAGGACGTGTACGACGTGCCGGCGCTCGTGTCGCTGATGCGGGACCTGACGTCGCGCAAGGTCCGCGCCGTGGAGGTCGCCACGCAGCAGCCGTCGCCGTTCGCCCGGAGCCTGCTGTTCGGCTACGTCGCCGCGTTCATGTACGAAGGCGACAACCCCATCGCGGAGCGTCGCGCCGCGGCCCTCTCGCTCGACCAGGGGCTGCTCGCGGAGCTGCTCGGACGGGCCGAGCTGCGCGAGCTGCTCGACCCCGACGCGCTCGCCGAGCTGGAACGCGAGCTGCAGCGGCTGACCGACGACCGGAAGGCCCGCGACGCCGAGGGGGTCGCCGACCTGCTCCGGCTGCTCGGCCCGCTGACCACCGAAGAGGTCGCCGCGCGCAGCACCGCCGACCCGGCCGGCTGGCTCGAGCTGCTCCGCGATGCCCGCCGCGTGGTCGAGGTGCGGGTGGGCGGCGCGCCGTGCTGGGCCGCGGTCGAGGACGTCGCCCGGCTGCGCGACGGGCTCGGCGTCCCGGTGCCCGCCGGCACACCTGAGGTGTTCACCGAGCCGGTCGACGACCCGCTCGCCGACCTGGTAGGCCGCTACGCCCGCACACACGGTCCGTTCACCGTTCCCGACGTCGCCGCCCGGCTCGGCCTGGGCGTCGCGGTGGCGCAGCAGACCCTGGCCCGGCTGGCCGCGCAGGGCCGCGTGCTCGAGGGCGAGTTCCGACCCGCCGGCACGGGTGCGGAGTGGTGCGACGCCGACGTGCTGCGCCGGCTGCGGCGTCGCTCGCTGGCCGCGCTGCGCAAGGAGGTCGAGCCCGTCGAGCCGGCCACTCTCGGACGCTTCCTGCCGGCCTGGCAGAACGTCGCGGGCGCGGGGTCACGTGGCCTGCGTGGTGTCGACGGCGTGCTCGCCGTGGTCGAGCAGCTCGCCGGCTGCGCCGTACCGGCCTCCGCCCTGGAGCCGCTCGTGCTCGGCAGCAGAGTCGTCGACTACACGCCCTCGATGCTCGACGAGCTCACCACCACCGGCGAGGTGCTCTGGGCCGGCCACGGCACGCTGCCCGGGACCGACGGATGGGTGTCGCTGCACCTCGCGGACTCGGCACACCTGACGCTGCCCGACCACGGCGAGCTCGACGGCACGCCCTTGCACGACGCGATCCTCGAAGCCCTCGCCGGCGGCGGCGCGTACTTCTTCCGTCAGCTCGCCGACGCCGCAGGGTCGGCCGACGACAAGACGATGGAGGCCGCGGTCTGGGACCTCGTCTGGGCCGGACGGCTCGCCAACGACACCCTGGCCCCCGTGCGTGCGCTGACGTCAGGTGGGCGGACCGCGCACCGGTCGCGCCGGCCACCCCCGCGTGCCCGGATGTCCTCGCGGCCTCGGCGGGCCGATCTGCCGACGCGCACCGGCCCGCCGACCATGGCCGGCCGCTGGTCGTTGCTGCCCGAGCTGGAGCAGGACGCGACCCGACGGGCGCACGCCTCGGCCGAGGGGCTGCTCGAGCGGCACGGCGTGGTCACCCGCGGTGCGGTCACGAGCGAGCGCGTCCCGGGCGGCTTCGCGGGGGTCTACAAGGTGCTCTCGGCGTTCGAGGACTCCGGCCGGTGCCGTCGCGGCTACTTCATCGGCTCGCTCGGCGCCGCGCAGTTCGGCGTGCCCGGCGCGGTCGACCGGCTGCGCTCCTTCTCCAAGGAGCTGAGTGCCGCCCCGGCCGACCCGTGGGACACGGGTGCCGACGAGGAGAAGCGGACCGCGGTCGCACTGGCCGCGACCGACCCGGCCAACCCCTACGGCGCAGCGCTCCCCTGGCCCGAGCGGCCGGTCGCCTCCGACGACACCGGCACCGGTCACCGACCGGGCCGCAAGGCGGGCGCGCTCGTGGTGATGGTCGAGGGTGAGCTCGCGGTCTACGTCGAGCGCGGTGGCAAGACACTGCTCACGTTCACCGAGGACGCCGATGTCCTGTCGCCCGCGATGACGGCCCTGGCCACCGCGGTGCGCCGGGGTGCCCTGGGTCGGCTGACGGTCGAGAAGGCGGACGGCGCCAGCATCCTCGGGGTCGGCGAGCGGTCCAGCGCACTGCGGCAGGCGCTCGAGGGCGCCGGGTTCGTCGCCACCCCTCGAGGGCTGAGGCTCCGTGCCTGAGGGCGACACCGTATGGCGCACCGCGCGCACGCTCGACCACGCGCTCACCGGCAAGCTGCTGCTCGCCACCGACTTCCGGGTGCCCGCCCTGGCGACGCTCGACCTGAGCGGGCTCGCCGTCGAGCGAACGCTCGCCCGTGGGAAGCACCTGCTGACCCGGATCGGGCCCGACCACACCCTGCACACCCACCTGAAGATGGAGGGATCGTGGCACCTCTACCGCCCGGAGAGCCGGTGGAAGCGACCGGCCCACGAGGCCCGGGTCGTGCTGCGCACCGAGGACTGGAGCGCGGTCGGCTTCGCGCTGGGCGTCGTCGAGGTAGTCGCCCGATCTGACGAGGAGACGGTCGTCGGCCACCTCGGCCCCGACCTGCTCGGTCCCGACTGGGACGAGGACGAGGCGCTGCGCCGGCTGCTCGCCGACCCCCACCGTGCCGTTGGAGACGCGATCCTCGACCAGCGCAACCTGGCCGGGATCGGCAACATGTACAAGGCAGAACTGTGCTTCCTCGCCGGGGTCAGCCCGTGGCTGCCGGTCGGCCAGGTCCCGGACCTTCCGAGGCTCGTCCGCCGCGCGCGGCAGGTGCTCGACGCCAACAAGGAGCGCGTGGAGCAGACCACCACCGGTGACCTGCGTCGGGGACGGCAGATGTGGGTCTACCGGCGGGACAAGCAACCGTGCCGTCGCTGTGGCACCTCGATCCGCGTCGCCATGCAGGGCCCGGAGACGCAGGAGCGCGCGACGTACTGGTGCCCGACCTGCCAGCCGGCTCCCTGATCTACCGCCCTGCGCCCGCGTCGGGCGCCGGCGGGGCGGTGTAGCGGTACAAGAACAGGGCGTCCCTGTTCGACGCCCAGGGGTCCTGTGCGATCAACCGCCAACCACGGTGTGCGAGGAACGGGATCCCGTCGCGGCGCGGGCTGAGCATCTCGAGCACCGGCAGCCTGTTGCGCCCGCGGATCTCGGCGACAGCGGCATCGAGAAGGGAAGTCCCGATGCCCTCGCCCCGGACCCGCGGGCGCACGAAGAACCGAGAGACGGCCATCAGCTCGGACGGATCGCGCTCAGTCGTCTCGCGCCAACGCAGCGCGGACTTCGCGTCCCGCCCGACCGTGGAGACGGCCACGTGGCCGAGGATCTCGCCGAGTCGCTCGGCCACCCAGGCGTCGAGCACCGACTCGTGGTCGAGCCAAGCGCGCGGCGGCTCCGGCCGGATCACCGGATAGTGCGCGTCGTAGTGGACTACCTCGAGCAGCCGACCGCAGGCGCCGAGGTCCTTGGCCTTGCGGCGGCGGATGCCCTTCGCCGTCGGACCCGGCTGCGCGGGCACCCTGAAGGCAGGCACGCTCGGCAGCCGGACGCGGTGCCGGTCGAGCAGCCTGGTCATGGCGCCCCCTGGTCGACGGTTTGTCCCGAGAACCTGTGACTCACCGTATGACCGGGCCCGGACCCGCGACCATGACCCGCTCGGGGCATGCCGAGCAGGACATTCCAGGCTATTCGCGTCCGCCAATCCGCCGATGACGCCGATGACGCCGATGACGCCGATGACGGAGCGTCCTAGCCACCAGCTGCCCTATTGACGTCTGCTGAACCGGATCTTGCCGTTGGGGAGCTCGGTCATGTCGTAGGTCTGGGGGTGGTCGGCCATCCGGTGGTGCGGTGGGCACAACGAGATGCCCGTTGCTCGCGTCGGTGTGGCCGCCTTGGTGCCAGGGGTCTTCGTGGTGGTACTCCATCCAGGCCGGTGGCCGGTCGCAGTTGTGCGCCGCACAGCCCGGCGTAGACGGTGGTTGATCGCGACCTTCTGGTGCCGGTCGAACAACCGCCGCTCCCGGCCCACGTCCAGCGGCATCGAGTCCCCGCCCAGCACCAGCGGGATGATCCCCGCCCGGCACGCCAACCTGCGTGCCTCGGCCGCGCTGATCCGGTGCCCGGTGTCGGTGACCGCGACGCCCAGCCCGGACAGCAGTGCGTCGTAGCCGATCGTGACCACCAGGGTGAACGGCGACCCGTTCACGCTCGGCAGATCACTGAGGTGGCCCTCGACCAGCTCGATCAGCCCGTGCCCGAGCAGCGTGGCGTGCGGCAGCTTCTTCCCGGTCTCCGGATCGACCCGGCCTTCGCCGATCCGCCGCGGGCTGGTGAGCGCTTCCAGGGCCTTCTTCAACAGGTCCGCGTGCAAGGTCGGGAGCTTGAACTTGCCCTCGCTGGTGCCGTCGCCGTTCTCACGGACCGAGAAGTGCGCCAACGCCCGCGCCTTCGCCTCGTCCTTCTCCAGCTTGCGGCCCTCGGCCTCGTCGGCGGCCTCGGGGCAGACCACCTCGAACAACCGCTTGGCCAGCTTCCGCAACGCCGGTGGATCGAACGCCTTGGCCTGGTCGATCATGTGCGCCTCGGCCCTAGCCTCGGTGCCGGGCGGGAGGTCGTCGTACTCCGCGGTCAGTGCTTCGACCGCCGCGGTCACGATCGTCGCCTTCTCCACATCGATCACCCCGGCGGCCAGGGCGCGGCGGGTCGCAGGGAACGTCTCGTCGAGCTTCCTCGCCAGGTGCAGGTCCCGATGACAGCCCGCACTGGTGGTCTTGGTCGCATGCGCCAGCCACGCCGGCGTCGACGTCGCCCCCGACTCCGCACCCACCCCGTCGCGGTCGGCCTGCACGAACACCCGCAGCTTCAGCTCGGCCATCCGGGCCTCGGCCCGGGCGATCTCGACCAGCGCCTCACGCTCCTCGGCCGGAGTCATCGACCACATCGGCACCTCCGCCAGCCGGTCCAGAGCCCCGTGCAACGACGCAGCGAACCGCACCACCGCATGCGGCTCCGGCACCGCGCCCGAGGGCGGTGTCGGCGGAACCAGCGTCAAGGTCATGACACCCACGCTAGGAGCCCGGCACCCCACCCGTCCGAACAGAAATCAGAACCGTGGACAACCACGTCCGGTTGGAATCTGTGGACGAAAACCGGTCCAGGACGAAGCGCGGATCGGCTTTCAGGGAGGCCCAGACCCGTCTCGCCGAGCCCGCACCTGCGGCCCGGGAAGCTTCTGGAGTGGACCCGCCACGGCGCGACAGATGGCCCCGCCGAGGGCTTCCGTCCAATGGTCGGACCGGGCAAGAATCGGGGACAACCAACGGAGGGAAGAAGCGATCATGACCACCCGACTCAATCCGTACCTGAGCTTCCGCGACACCGCTCGCCCGGCCATGGAGTTCTACCACTCCGTGTTCGGCGGCGAGCTCGACCTCAACACCTTCGCGAGCATGAACGCCAGCGAGGACCCGACCGAGGCGGACAAGATCATGCACTCGATGCTCGAGACCGAGGACGGGCTCACGCTGATGGCGTCGGACACCCCGAACGGCATGGAGCTCAACCCCGGCAACAACAGCGCGATCTCCCTGAGCGGCGAGGACGACGCCGAGCTGCGTGGCTACTGGGACAAGCTGTCCGCGGACGGCACGGTCCAGATGCCGCTCGAGACGGCCCCGTGGGGCGACAGCTTCGGCATGTGCGTCGACAAGTTCGGCGTGAGCTGGATGGTGAACATCACCGGCGCCGGGCAGGCCTGACGAAGCACACGAAAGGACCCGAGGACGACCGGACGCCGTCGCTGTGAGCGAGCCGCTGCTGACCCGTCCGTTCGTCATGCTGGCACTGTCGGACCTGGCCTACTTCACCGCCGCCGGTGTGCTGCTGCTCGCCACTCCCCTGTTCGCGTCCGGGCCGCTCGGCGCCGACCCGGCGGGGGTCGGCCTGGCGATGGGCTCGTTCAGCGTCACCACGCTGCTGCTGCGACCGTGGATCGGCAGGTGGACGGACCGGCACGGACGCCGCACCTTGCTCGTCGGCGGGGCCGCTGCGTTCGCGGTGGTGGTGCTCGGGCACCTCTTCGTCACCGGGCTGGCCGGCCTGGTCGTGGTGCGACTCCTGCTGGGGGCCGCCGAGGCGTGCTACTTCGTGGCCGGGTTCGCCGCGCTGGCGGACCTCGCGCCCCCGGCCCGGGCAGGTGAGGCGCTCAGCCTCAACTCGCTCGCGCTGTACGCCGGCGTCGGGCTGGGGCCGCTCCTCGGGCAGGGCATGCTCAGCGTGGGCGGCTACACCGCCGCCTGGTGGACCGCCGCCGCACTCGCCACCGGTGCCACGGGTCTGGCCCTGGCCATCCCCGAGACCCACGGAGCCGCCGCCGCGGACGCCCCGGACACGCCACTGGTGAACACCTCGGTGCTCCTCCCCGGAGCCGTCCTCGGCGCCGGGGTCCTCGCGATGTCCGGCTTCATGGCGTTCTCGGTCCTGCACGCGAAGCAGATCGACGCACGCCCCTTGTCCTTGGGGTTGCTGCTGTTCGGGACCACCGTGGTCGTCTGCCGGACCGTCTTCGCCAGGCTCCCCGACCGGATCGAGCCGGTCCGCATGACGACCCTGGCACTCCTGGCCTCCGCCGCCGGCATGCTCCTGATCGGCAGTGTCCCGTCCGCCACCGGCCTGCTCGTCGGGGCGGTCGTCTGCGGCGTGGGGTCGGCCTTCGCGGCGCCTGCGGTCTTCGCGATGGTGTTCCGTGCGGTCCCGGAGGCCGAGCGCGGGAGCGCGGCGGCGAGCATCAGCCTGTTCCTGGACCTGGGCCTGAGCGGCGGCCCGATGCTGCTCGGGGCGATCGCCGCCGTGACCGACCTGCCCTGGGCATTCGCACTCGTGGGACTGGCTCCGGCGGCCGGAGCGGTGACGCTGACGGTTGCCCGGCCAGGACGGCGTACCGCCGTGGTCTGAGGACCGAGGAGGACCGAGTGAAGCGTCAGGCGGCGGAAGCGACCACGTCGCCGGAGCGGCCGCCGGCCGTGCGGGGCTCGGAGGGCAGACTCCTCGTCTCGAGCGCGACGTCCTCGAGCTGCATCGCGAGCGCGGCCTCCTCGAGGGCGACGGCGTCGCTGACCTCGGAGAGGATCGCCGACAGCGGCACGTCGAGCGCCGCGCAGATCGAGGCCAGCAGCTCCGAGGACGCTTCCTTGTGGCCGCGCTCGATCTCGGAGATGTAGCCCAGGCTGACCCGGGCGTCGGCAGACACCTGGCGCAGGGTGCGACCCTGGCGCATCCGCTGCGAGCGGAGCACCTCGCCGAGCAGGCGACGGAAGACGACCATCTGCGAGCTCCTCTGCTGATCCGGGTGTCTGATGTGGTGCAACGCTACCCGGCCGGAAAAACATCCCGCCGGACATCCCGAAGGTTTCCGCTACCGGCGAAACCGAAACGTGGGTGTCCAGACTAGTCGGTCGCCGTCCCCGGTCCAGGAGCGGCCATCCCGCGGACCACGATCTCCAGGAGGACCTCGACCGCACGTTTCGCAGCCTCCGCCCGGATCGTCGCCCGGTCGCCGGCGAGGTGCATCTCGTAGGTCTCCACTCCGGCCGCCCCGGCCACCCCGACGTACACCAGCCCGACCGGTTTGCCTTCCTGCATGTCGGGTCCGGCCACGCCGGTGGTGCTCACGGCGAAGTCGGCGCCGAGCAGCTTGCGCACCCCGTTCGCCATCTCGGCGGCGCACCTGGCGGAGACCACGCCGTGCCGGTCGACGGTTGCCTGCGAGACCTCGAGGAGCTGCTGCTTCACCGCGGTCGCGTAGGACACGACGCCGCCGATGTACGTCGCACTCGCTCCCGGTGTCCCGGAGACCAGGTCGGCCACGGCTCCCCCGGTCAGCGACTCAGCGGTGGCGACCGTCAGGCCGCGCACCAGCAGCTCTGCGTGCAGCTGCGCGCCGACGTCCATCCCCGGATCGTAGCCACGCCGCCGCTAGCGTGTGGCCATGGCGCTACCGATCGAGGACTATGCCGTGCTCGGCGACACCGGTACGGCGGCCCTGATCGGCCGCGACGGGTCCGTCGACTGGCTCTGCCTGCCCCGCTTCGACTCCCCCGCGTGCTTCGCCGCACTCGTCGGCGGTCCGGAGAACGGTCGTTGGCTGCTCGGCCCGGTCGACCAGGCGGAGTGCAGCCGGCGCTACGTCGGCCACAGCACGGTCCTCGAGACGACGTACACCACCAGCACCGGCACCGTCCGCGTCGTCGACGTGATGCCGGTCAACGACGGCCGCGCCGACCTGGTCCGACGTGTGGTCGGCGTCGACGGCACCGTCCGGATGCGGCACGAGTGGCTGGTGCGCTTCGGCTACGGCAAGGTCCGCCCGTGGGTGCACCGGGACGAGGCCCATGGCGTCGAGGTGATCACCGCCGTCGCCGGACCGGAACGCCTGATGCTGCGCGGGACCCGGCTGCCCGAACCGGTCGACGGTCTGCACGTCGACGAGTTCGACGTCTCCGTCGGCGACGAGCTGACGTTCACGACGACGTACCTGCCCTCGCACCGACCGCTCCCGCCGAGCCTGGAGCTCGAGGACCGGCTCGAGGAGACGCTGCGCACCTCCGACGAGTGGGCGGAGAAGTGTGCGTACGACGGCCCGCACCGCGAGGCCGTGCTGAGGTCGCTGCTCACCCTGCGCGTGCTCACCCACAGCGCCACCGGCGGCATCGTCGCCGCACCGACCACCTCGCTGCCCGAGGACTTCGGCGGCGAGCGGAACTGGGACTACCGCTACTGCTGGCTGCGCGACGCCGCACTGACCCTGCAGTCGTTCCTGGCCTGCGGCTACATCGACGAGGCCCGGCTGTGGCGCGACTGGCTGCTCCGGGCGGTCGCGGGCGACCCGGCGGACCTGCAGATCATGTACGCCGTCGACGGGGCGCGTGACCTGCCCGAGCGCACCCTCGACCACCTGGCCGGCTACGCGGACTCGCGCCCGGTCCGGATCGGCAACGGCGCCGTCTCGCAGCGGCAGTCCGACGTGCTGGGCACGGTCATGTACGCCTTGGAGATGGGACGCGACCTCGGGCTCCACGAGAGCGCCGACTCCTGGGCGCTGCAGTGCGCGCTCGTCGACGACCTGGCCGAGCACTGGCAGACGCCGGACCACGGGCTGTGGGAGATCCGCGGTCCCGAGCAGCACTTCACGCACTCCCGGGTGATGGTCTGGGTCGCCTTCGACCAGGCGGTCGCGGCGTGCGAGGACCACGACCTTCCGGGCCCGGCCGACAGGTGGCGCGCGGTGCGCGACGAGGTCCGCGCCGAGGTGCTCGAGAAGGGGTTCGACAAGGAAAGGAACACCTTCACCCAGCACTACGACACCACCGCGGTCGACGCGGCGCTGCTCATGCTCCCGGCGGTCGGCTTCATCGACGGGGACGACCCGCGGATGCTCGGCACGATCGCGGCGATCGAGGAGGAGCTGATGTACGACGGGCTGCTGCTGCGCTACCGCACCGAGACCGGGGTGGATGGCCTCTCCGGCGGCGAGCACCCCTTCCTCGCCTGCTCGTTCTGGCTGGTGACGGCCTACGCGATGGCCGGCCTCACCGACAAGGCGGAGGCCCTCATGGAGCGGCTGCTGAAGATCCCCAACGACCTCGGCCTGCTGCCGGAGGAGTACGACCCCGTCCGGCAGCGCTTCGTCGGCAACTTCCCGCAGGCGTTCTCCCACCTCACGCTGGTCGGCGCCGCGATCGCCCTGGCCGACGCGAAGCGCTGACCGGGGGACGCCGCAGGTTCAGCGGGCGGACTCGGCCTCGGCCGCCTGGCCCTTGCGCCGCACGGCGAGCGCCTTGACCACGTAGTCGAGCCCGGTCACGACGGTGACCAGCACCGCGGCGGCCATCAGCCCGCAGGCGACCCACCACAGGGCCGTGCCGACGGTGTCCCAGGTGCCGTCGAGCAGGCGCAGCGGCAGCACCAGCAGGGCCAGGGCCATCGTCTGCAGCAGCGTCTTGAGCTTGCCTCCGCGGCCGGCTGCCATGACGCCGTGACGGATCACCCAGAAGCGCAGGGCGGTGATGCCCCACTCACGGACCAGCACGACGATCGTGACCCACCACCACAGCTCGCCGATGAGCGACAGCCCGACGAAGGCCATCCCGGTGAGCGCCTTGTCGGCGATCGGGTCGGCGATCTTGCCGAAGTTCGTGATCAGGTTGTGCTTGCGGGCGAGGTCGCCGTCGATCTTGTCGGTGACCATCGCGGCCACGAAGAGCAGGAAGGCGACGCAGCGCCACAGGACCGAGTCGCCGCCGTCGTACAGCAGCGCCCATGCGAAGAACGGCACCATCGCGATGCGCAGCGTGGTGAGGGCGTTGGGGATGTTCCAGTTGGACGGCTTCACGGCTTCGAGGCCGGGCTCAGGCTGTGTCGTCACAGGGCGTTCCCTTCAGCGCGGGCGACCAGGTCGACCCCGTCGGACCCCGTCACGGTCGCCGGCACCATGTCGCCGATGCGGACACCGTCCGGCAGGTCGGTCAGCACCGTGGTGCCGTCGACCTCGGGCCCCTGGTGGGCGGCCCGCCCCTCCGCCGTACCGTCCTCGAGCGACTCGACGAGCACGTCGACGCGCTCACCGATCCGCTCCTCGGCGCGCTGCGCGGTGAGCTCCTCGACCAGCCGCGTCACGTGCTCGGTGCGGTCGCGGATCTCGTCCTCGTCGAGCTTGCCGTCGTACGACGCGGCCTCGGTCCCGTCCTCGTCGGAGTAGCCGAACACTCCGACCACGTCCATCCGGGCGGCCTCGATGAAGTCGCAGAGGATCTGCAGGTCGTCCTCGGTCTCACCGGGGAAGCCGACGATGACGTTGGAGCGGACACCCGCGAGGGGGGCCTGGCCGCGGATCTGCTCGAGCAGCGCCAGGAAGCTGTCCGGGTCCCCGAAGCGGCGCATCCGGCGGAGCACGGCGTTTGAGGCGTGCTGGAAGGAGAGGTCGAAGTAGGGCGCCACACCGGCCGTGCCGGCGATCGCGCTGACCAGGCCGGGACGGGTCTCGGCCGGCTGGAGGTAGGACACCCGGACCCGCTCGACGCCCTCGACGGCGGCCAGCTCGGGCAGCATCGTCTCGAGCAGCCGCAGGTCGCCGAGGTCCTTGCCGTAGGACGTGGAGTTCTCGCTGACCAGGAACAGCTCCTTGACGCCCTGCTCACCGAGCCAGCGGGCCTCCCCGAGCACGTCACTGGGGCGCCGCGAGACGAACGAGCCGCGGAACGACGGGATCGCGCAGAACGAGCAGCGCCGGTCGCAGCCGCTCGCCAGCTTCAGCGGCGCCATCGGGCCGCCGTCGAGCCGACGGCGTACCGCTCGGGGGCCTGAGTCCGGAGCCGCACCTTCGGGCAGGTCGGGAGCGGCGATCGTGTGGCCGGGGACGACCACGGTGTCGGCGTTGCGGGCCGACGGGGAGATCGGGAGCAGCTTGCGGCGGTCCTGCGGGGTGTGCGGGTGCTGCTGCTCGCCGGCCAGGATGCCGCGCAGCTTGGCGGCGATGTCGGGGTAGTCGTCGAAGCTGAGCACGGCGTCGGCCTCGGGCAGCGACGCCGCGAGGTCCTTGCCGTAGCGCTCCGCCAGGCAGCCGACCGCGACGACGGCCTTGGTGGTGCCGTCCGCCTTCAGGTCGGACGCCTCGAGCAGCGTGTCGACCGAGTCCTTCTTGGCGGCCTCGACGAAGCCGCAGGTGTTGACCACCACGGTGTCGGCCTCGGCGGCGTCGTCGACGAGGCGGAACCCGCCGAGCTCGAGCCGGCCGGCGAGCTCCTCGGAGTCGACCTCGTTGCGCGCGCAGCCGAGGGTGACGAGGGCGACGGTCGTGGGGGCTTCAGGAGTTGTAGTCATGCCGCCTTCGAGTATGACGGCCCGGACCCGTCCAGGGCGAACCGAGCCCCGCCCGGCTCGCTGTGACCCTCCCCTCCCCCTCCGATATCGGTATGGGTTCGGTCAGCGGGTGGGGCGGTGGAAGGTACGCCGACCCGGCTCGCCGAGATCGCCGACGGGGCCCCTGTCCTTGCCCTTGACCCGGACCTCGACGGCCCCGGCGTTCGCGGCCTGCACCCGCACCGGCGGGTCCACCAGCAGCGTCTTGCGCTCGCCGATGACCAGCTCGCCGGTGAAGGCCACCTTGCCGTCGCCGTCACGCACGACGACGCGGGACCCGGCCTGGGTGGCCACGAGCATGATCGGCAGCGGCCGGCTGGCCGGCCTGGCCTCGGCGGCGCTCGGGTAGGCCTGGTCGACCCCGGCCGAGCCGTTGAGCACCGGCGTGGAGTCCTGGATCAGCTCCGGCGGCTCGGTCGCGAACAGCCGGACCAGGCCCCAGATCAGCACGAGGCTGAGCACGGCGCCGACGAGCAGGCCCCAGTTGGGGCCGCCGACGGTGCTGCGCATGGTGCCGGTCATCCCGGTCGCGAGCTCCGCCTCGAACACCCGGCGCGCATTGATCGGGGCGGTCGCGTAGCGGTTGTCGAACTGCTCCAGCAGCGGCGCCGGGTCCTGGCCGAGCACGCGAGCCAGCGTTCGGAGGTGGCCGCGGGCGTAGAAGTCGCCGCCGCAGGGCGCGAAGTCGTCGACCTCGATGGACTCGATGACGTGCGGTCGGATCCGGGTGCGCTCGGCGAGCTCGTCGACGGTCAGGCCGACCCGGGTGCGTGCGGCGGCCAGGGCAGGCCCGATGACCGGGTCGTACGCCGGCTCCGTCACGAAGTCGTCGATCACCAGCGGGGCGACCGGGTCGCCCAGCGTGGCGATCGGCCGGACGGTGGAGGTCTCGACCGGCTCGAAGACCAGGTCGACACTCCCGGGGCGGTGCAGCTCGCGACCCTCGGGCAGGCCGGACCGCCGGGAGCCGGAGTGGTCGTCGGCCAGCGCCGCTGCGCCGAGGGTCGTCGCCGGGGTGTCTCGGGTGACCTGGGCGCGCAGCGCGGGGCGCGCGGCTCGCAGCGGGGCCACGGCGGACGCGGCGGGAAGGACCGGTGCGTCGTTCGTGTCGCGGTCGGGGTCGTCGGTGACGTCATCGCCGTCGACCTCGGTGTCCGCGGTGTCCACCCCGTGCTGGTCCACGTCCACGTCGTGCGCGTTGGCCTTGGCGACCCGGGACACGATCGTGCCGATGCCGCCCAGCAGGGACCGGCGCGGGGTGCGGTCGTCGGCACCGTCCTGGTCGGCCTCGTCCTGGTCCGCCAGGTCGTAGTCGTAGGTGTCGGTGCCCTCGGTGGAGTCATCGGAGTCGATCTCGACCGACGGGAACCCTGCGTCCGGCGCGTCCACGGGTGCACCCGCGGCGGGTCGACGGAGCCCGGCCAGCCAGTTGCGCCGACTCGACGAGGTTTCATCGACCGGACGCGCCGACTCGGCGGGGGTGTCGAGGTGGTCGACCGGGGCGGCAGGCTCGGCGGGGGCGTCGTACGCCCGGTCCTCGACGAGGGCGTCGTGCTCGTCGACGACCTCGGGGGCCGGGTCAGGGGCGGTCGCGGCGGGCTCGGGGAGGACCTCGAGCACCTCGGCGCGACCACGCGACAGCGCGGCGAGCCCCTCGGCGATCGTGTCGGTGCCGGCCGACGTGCGCGTGGTCAGGCCCAGCGGGACGGCCAGCGCGGCGCCGTACATCTTCTGGTTCAGCGACGCGTGCCGGCGACCGCGGACCTCGAGGCCGTCCAGGGCGCGGCCGAGGCTGTGCGGGCGGAACACGAGGCGGCCGTCGTGCAGCGGGCTGCGGCGCGGACGGACCTCGACCGCGGCGACGGCGTCCCAGGGCAGGCCGCGCCACTGGTTGCCGAGGCGGATCCGGACCCCGAGGTCGTCGGCCACCACGAGCGGCGTGCGGGCGTCGAGCAGGCCGGCGAGGTAGAAGCCCGCGATCAGCGCCAGCACCAGGCACAGCGCCCAGTCGAGCGGGGCGCCGGTGTCGATGGCCCGCCACAGGTAGGCGATCGCGATGCCGGACGCGGCGGCGCCGATGACGGCGGCGAGCCCGGCGTTGCGGCGGACCACCACGGGCGTGCCCGCCAGGACGGTCTCGTCGACTCCGCTGCGGTCGTCGGTCTGCTCGTCGGTCGGGTCGGGCATGCGCCCCTCCTCGTGCTGCATGGCGCTCACTGTTCCCCCTGCAGGGTCGCGATGACTTCGTCCAGGTCGTCGGGCTTGATGAGCACGTCGCGGGCCTTCGAGCCTTCGCTCGGCCCGACGATCCCGCGGCTCTCCAGGATGTCCATGAGCCGGCCCGCCTTCGCGAAGCCGACGCGGAGCTTGCGCTGCAGCATCGAGGTGGACCCGAACTGCGTGGAGACCACCAGCTCGATGGCCTGCACCACGAGCTCCAGGTCGTCGCCGATGTCGTCGTCCAGCTCGCGCTTGGACTGCGCCGGGGCGGTGACGTCCTCGCGGTACGTCGGCGCCAGCTGCTCCTTGCAGTGCTTGACGACCTGGTGGATCTCGGCCTCGGTGACCCAGGAGCCCTGCACGCGCACCGGCTTGCCGGCGCCCATCGGCAGGAACAGCCCGTCACCCTGGCCGACGAGCTTCTCGGCGCCCGGCTGGTCCAGGATGACCCGGCTGTCCGCGAGCGAGGAGGTGGCGAACGCCAGCCGCGACGGCACGTTGGCCTTGATCAGGCCGGTGACCACGTCGACCGACGGTCGCTGGGTGGCCAGCACCAGGTGGATGCCGGCGGCGCGGGCGAGCTGGGTGATCCGGACGACCGAGTCCTCGACGTCGCGCGGGGCGACCATCATCAGGTCGGCGAGCTCGTCGACGACCACGAGGAGGTACGGGTACGGCGCCAGCACGCGCTCGCTGCCCGGCGGGACCTGGAGCTTCCCGGACCGGACCGCCTTGTTGAAGTCGTCGACGTGCCGGAAGCCGAACGCGGCCAGGTCGTCGTACCGCATGTCCATCTCGCGCACGACCCAGGTGAGGGCCTCCGCGGCCTTCTTCGGGTTCGTGATGATCGGCGTGATCAGGTGCGGGACGCCCTCGTAGTGGTTGAGCTCGACCCGCTTGGGGTCGACCAGGATCATCCGCACCTCGTCGGGCGTCGAGCGCATCAGCAGCGAGGTGATCATCGAGTTGACGAACGACGACTTGCCGGAGCCGGTGGCACCGGCGACGAGCAGGTGCGGCATCTTCGCCATGTTGGCGACGACGAAGCCGCCCTCGACGTCCTTGCCGAGGCCGACCACCATCGGGTGGTGGTCGTTGCGCGCGATCGGGGACCGCAGCACGTCACCGAGGGAGACGATCTCCTTGTCGGTGTTGGGGATCTCGATGCCGATCGCGGACTTGCCCGGGATCGGCGAGAGGATGCGGACGTCGGCCGACGCCACCGCGTAGGCGATGTTCTTCCCGAGCGCGGTGACCTTCTCGACCTTGATCGCGGGGCCGAGCTCGACCTCGTAGCGGGTGACGGTCGGGCCACGGGTGTAGCCGGTGACCTGGGCGTCGATGTCGAACTGCTCGAGCACCTCGGTGAGCCGGCCGACCACCTCGTCGGACGCCTTGGAGCGGGCCTTGTGCACGGAGCCCGGCTTGAGCACTTCGTTGCCCGGCAAGGTGTAGGTGATGTCGCCCGAGAGGGACAGCTGCTCGACGCGCGCCGGGAGCGGCGTGTGCGGCGGCGCCTCGACCTTCTCCTCGTCCGGGGCGGCCGGCTGGTCGGGGACCTCGGCGACCGGCTTCTTCTTCCGGCCGAGCAGCGCGCGCTCCTCGAGCACGGGCGTCTCGTAGGGCTTGTCCCCCATCTCGGGGTCGATGTCGTCGTCCGGCGTCATCGAGCCGACCCGCTTGCGTGAACGGCTGCGCTTGAGCGGTGCGGTCTCCTCGGTCGGCGAGACCTCTTCCTCGGCGGCCGCCGTACGGCCCAGCATCTTGTCGCGGGCCTCGGCCAGGCGCGTGGGGATCTGGTAGAGCGGGGTCGCGGTGATCACGAGCAGCCCGAAGAAGGAGAGCAGCACCAGCAGCGGTACGACGACCAGCGTGCTGCGCAGCAGGTCCATGAACAGCGAGGCGATGACGAACCCGATGGCACCGCCGGCCTGCTGGAGGTCCTCGGTGTCGCCCCGGGACGGCTCGGGCATGCCGTTGGCGATGTGGACCAGGCCGAGCACGCCGAACAGCAGCGCCGCCCAGCCGATCAGCTGACGCCCGGCCGGGCCGTTGGTGTCCGGGTCGCGCAGGTTGCGCCACGCGACCACGCAGAGCAGCAGCGGCACGAACCAGCCGACGAGGCCGACCGAGCCGTTGACGACGGTGCGGGTGAAGTCGCCGACACCTCCGGGCAGCTGCCACCAGACCGCGGCCGCCACCACGACGGCGAGACCGATCAGGAAGAGACCAGCGCCGTCGCGTCGGTGCTCCGGCTCGAGCTCACGGGCGGAGTGCCCGATCTTGCGCACGGTGGCGCCGATCACGTGGGCGATGCCCAACCAGGTCGCCACCAGGCCACGGCCCAGGGCAGCGAACAGCGTCGCAATAGGGCCAGCCCCGTTGCGGACCGCCCGCGGCGCCGGACGGGTCGACTTGGTGGTCGACCTGGCCTTCGACGTGGACTTCTTGCTGCGGGTCTGGCTGCCGGACGACCGGGTCTTCGAAGGGGCAGAACGCGAGGTCCTGGCCTTCGACGACGCCGGTGGGGAAGACGTTCGGGTCGCCATGCTGCCGAATGTACACAAGAGTCACACCAGTCCCAGGCTTCCCACGCCGGGTCCTCTTTGGGGTTTGGCGGAGCCTCCCGCCCGAAGTCCCGGGCGCTGGGGCGGCGCGTCGGCCGGGCAACTCACTGCGTGGTTGCGTCGTGCTGCGGCCGCCGCGGCCAAGCCCTTTGACGCGCCCGGGACTCCGGTCGTCCGGATCCGCCCGCGCGACCCCGGACGACCTGCCCCGCTCAGGCCGACGGTTGGGCACTTCCCACGTCGCTCGGCGCATGGCGGCCCGACCTGGGACGAGACATGGGTCACGCGGGGTCGGGACCTTTGTCCCTTTCTGAGGGGTGGCTTCCGTTCCTAGGTTCGAGGAGGCGCCTGCGACGACCGCGGGCGGCGGCATGCCTCAGCACAAGGAGAGCCTCGTGGACGTCCTCGACATCGCTCGGTGGCAGTTCGGGATCATCACCGTCTACCACTTCCTGTTCGTCCCCATCACGATCGGCCTCTCGGCGATCGTGGCCGGGTTCGAGACGGCCTGGGTCCGGACCGGCAACGAGCACTGGCTCCGGCTGACCAAGTTCTTCGGCAAGCTCTTCTTGATCAACTTCGCCATCGGCGTGGTGACCGGCATCGTGCAGGAGTTCCAGTTCGGGATGAACTGGAGCGACTACTCGCGCTTCGTCGGGGACATCTTCGGCGCCCCGCTGGCGATCGAGGGGCTGCTCGCGTTCTTCCTGGAGTCGACGTTCCTCGGCCTGTGGATCTTCGGCTGGGACAAGCTCCCCCGCGGTTTGCACGCCGCCTGCATCTGGCTGGTGCACATCGGGACGCTGCTGTCGGCGTACTTCATCCTGGCCGCCAACTCCTGGATGCAGAACCCGGTCGGCTACACGTTCAACCCCGACACCGGCCGCGCGGAGCTGACCGACTTCTGGGCGGTCATGGTCAACAAGGTGCAGATGGTCACCTTCCCGCACACGATCACCGCGGCCTACATGACCGGCGGCGCGTTCGTCGTCGGGGTCGCCTTCTGGCTGATGATCCGCGCGAAGACCCCGGAGGCCGACCGAGGCCTCTACCGCCGGGCCGTCCGCGTCGGCGCGGCCGTCACCCTGGTCGCCGGCCTCGGCGTCGCCTTCACCGGTGACCTGCAGGGCAAGGTGATGACCGAGGTCCAGCCCATGAAGATGGCTGCGGCCGAGGCGCTCTACGACACCGAGGCCCCCGCGGACTTCTCCCTCTTCACGATCGGGTCGCTCGACGGCTCGGAGGAGAAGTTCTCGATCAAGGTGCCGAACCTGCTGTCGTTCCTGGCCACCGGCACCTGGGACGGCGAGGTCGAGGGCATCAACCAGCTGCGCGAGCAGTACCAGGCGGAGTACGGCCAGGACCCGGGCGCGAAGTACTACTCCCCCGGCGACTACACCCCGGTCATCCCCATCACCTACTGGACCTTCCGGCTGATGATCGGGCTCGGCGTGGTCGCGGCCGGTTTCGCCGCCCTCGTCCTCTGGGTCACCCGCAAGGGCCGGATCCCGAGCAGCCGGGCCTGGGTGTGGGTCGCGATCTCGCTGCCGCTGCTGCCCGTGGTCGCCAACTCGTTCGGCTGGATCTTCACCGAGATGGGCCGTCAGCCCTGGGCGGTGTTCGGCCTGATGACCACGGCCTCCGCGGTCTCCCCCGGCGTCAGCACCGGGGAGGCACTCACCTCGGTGATCACCCTGACCCTGCTGTACGCCGTGCTCGCCGTCATCGAGGTCGGACTGATGGTGAAGTACGTCCGCGCCGGCGCCGACCCGTTCGTCGAGCCACCCGACCCCAAGCTCGGCGAGCCGTCCGACGAACCCCTCACCTTCGCGTACTGACCAGGAGACATCGACCATGGAGCTCACCACCGTCTGGTTCGCGCTGATCGCCGTCCTGTGGGTCGGCTACTTCGTCCTCGAGGGTTTCGACTTCGGCGTCGGCATGCTGCTGCCGGTGCTGTCGCGGTCCGAGACCGAGCGGCGCGTCGTGATCAACACCATCGGCCCGGTCTGGGACGGCAACGAGGTCTGGGTGCTCGTCGCCGGCGGCGCCACCTTCGCCGCGTTCCCGGAGTGGTACGCCACGTTGTTCAGCGGGTTCTACCTCCCGTTGCTGCTGATCCTCGTCGCGCTGATCGTGCGCGGCCTCGCGTTCGAGTACCGCGCGAAGCGGGACGACGCCACCTGGCGGGCCCGGTGGGACCTGGCGATCTTCCTGGGGTCGCTGCTGCCGGCGTTCCTGTGGGGCGTCGCCTTCGCCAACATCGTCCGCGGCGTCCCGATCGACGCCGACAAGGAGTACGTCGGCACCACGCTCACCCTGCTCAACCCCTACGCCCTGCTGGGCGGCCTGACCACGCTGCTGCTCTTCCTCACCCACGGCGCGATCTACCTGGCGCTCAAGACCGACGGCGACATCCGGCACCGGGCCCGCGGACTCTCCGTGCTCGTCGGGCTGGGCGCGGCGGCCGTCGCGGTGGTGTTCCTGCTGTGGACCCAGCTCAGCTTCGGCGGACTGGCGTCGTCGGCCGTGTTCCTCGCGGCTGCCCTCGCGCTCGTCGGCGGCATCTTCGCCGCCTGGCGCGGCCGGGAGGGCTGGGCCTTCCTCGGCACCTTCCTCGCGATCGGCCTCGCCGTCGCCGGCCTGTTCGTGACCTTGTTCCCGGACGTGATGCCCTCGACGCTGGACGACGCGTTCTCGCTGACGACGACCAACGCCGCGGCGACCGACTACACGCTGAAGATCATGACCTGGGTCGCGGTCCTGTTCACGCCGATCGTGCTGCTCTACCAGGGCTGGACCTACTGGGTGTTCCGCAAGCGGATCTCCACCCACCACATCCCCGCGCCCGCGTCCGACCTGGCCGAAGCCACGTCGTGAGGCCGCTCGACCCGCGGTTCGTCCCGCACCTCGCCCCGGCCGGGAAGCCCCTGGCCGGGGCGGTGGCGGCGAGCGTCGCGGCCGGGGGCCTGGTCATCGCCCAGGCCTTCGCGGTCGCGGCGCTCATCACGGCGCTGCTCGCCGGCGACGACGCGGGGACCTGGCGGGCGGCTGCGGCCCTCGCCGCGGTGACGGCCGGTCGCGCCCTGGCAGGCTGGCTGGTCGACGCGGCGTCGGCGAGTGCCTCGGCGACCGTGACGACCGCGCTGCGTCGCCGGGTCCTCGAGGCGGCGTACTCGCTGGGCAGCGCCGGCCTGTCCCGCAGGCGCAGCGGCGAGCTCGCGCTGCTGGCCACCCGGGGCGTGTCCGCGGTCGACCCCTACCTCACCCGCTACCTGCCGGCGCTGTTCCTGGCGGCGGTGCTGCCGCCGCTGACCGTCGTCGCGATCGCGACGCAGGACCTGCTCAGCGCGCTGGTCGTGGTGCTGACCCTCCCGCTGGTGCCGGTCTTCGCGATCCTGGTCGGGCTCGCCACCCGGGACCGGGCCGACCGGCAGTGGCAGGCGCTGTCGTCACTGTCCGGCCACTTCGTGGACGTGATGCGCGGGCTGCCCACCCTGGTGGCGTTCCGCCGCGCGTCGGCGCAGTCGGCCTCGATCCGGGCGGTGACCGACCGCTACCGCCGGGCCACGAACGAGACCCTGAAGCTGGCGTTCGCGTCCTCGGCCGTGCTGGAGCTGGTCGCCACCCTGTCGGTCGCCCTGGTCGCGGTCACGGTGGGCCTGCGTCTCTCGGCCGGCTCGCTCGACCTGCGCACCGCGCTCGTCGTGCTGCTGCTCGCCCCCGAGGCCTACTGGCCGCTGCGCCGGGTCGGTGCGGAGTTCCACGCCGCCGCGGAGGGCACCGCCACCTTCGAGGCGGTCGACGCCCTGATCACGGGCGCGGCCACCGGCCCCGTCACCTCGACGAAGGAGGATTCCCGGCAGCACGTGCCGGAGATGCTCCTACGTCGCACCGCCCCGGACGGCGGCCACGTGTCGGCGTCGCCGGCCGGGGTCTCGGGACGCGGCCTTGCGGGACGGGATCCTGGTCGAGGGGCTCACCGTCTCCTACCCGGACCGTCCGACGCCGGTGCTCGCGGGGCTCTCCTGCCGGATCCCCGCGCGCGGCGTGACCGCCGTGACCGGGCCGTCCGGCGCCGGCAAGTCCACGCTGCTCGCCGTCCTGCTGGGCGAGCTCTCGCCCTCGGCCGGACGGGTCGTCGTGGACGGCCGGGTGGTCGTCGACGGCCACTACCTCGACCCGGCCGAGCTGGCCCGCTGGCAGTCCCGCATCGCCTGGATCCCCCAGCGGCCGTGGATCCTGCCGGGCACCATCGGCGACAACGTCCGACTCGGCCGGCCGGACGCCTCCGACGCCGACGTCTGGGCCGCCCTCGAGCGGGTCGCGCTCGCAGACCTGGTCGTCGCGCTGCCGGGCGGGCTCGACGAGACCATCGGGGAGGACGGCGCCGGGCTGTCCGCCGGCGAGCGGGCCCGGCTCGCGCTCTCCCGGGCGGTGCTGGCGCGGCGCCCCGTCGTACTCCTCGACGAGCCCACCGCCCACCTCGACGCCCTCACCGAGCAGGTCATCGCCGAGACGCTCACCTGGCTGGCCGAGCGGTCGGCCGTCGTGGTGGTCGCCCACCGGCCGGGCATCGTCGCGCTCGCCGACCACGTCGTCACCGTCCCCCAGCTCGCCGAGGGGTCACCTCCTCACGCTGAGGCGCGGCGTGTCGCGGAACATCTGACCCCTCGCCACCCCGAGCCCGTGGCGACCGCGGAGGCCTCGACAGCCGTGACCCCTCGGCGGGTGCGGGGGCGGCTGTGGGGCGGGGCGACCCTCGGCGCACTGGCCGCCGCCTCGGGGGTGGCCCTGACCGCCACGGCCGGCTGGCTGATCGCCCGGGCCGCGGAGCACCCGCCGGTCCTGACGCTGATGGTGGCGATCGTCGGAGTCCGCACGTTCGGCCTCGCGCGGCCGGCGCTGCGCTACGCCGAGCGCCTGGTCTCCCACGACGTCGCCCTCCGGCTGCTCGCCGAGCGACGGGCCTCCGTCTACGACACGATCGTCCCGCTGGTGCCTGGCCGGCTGGGCCGCCAGCGCGGCGACGTGCTCGCCTCGATCGTCGACGACGTGGACGCCCTGGTCGACAAGCACCTCCGCGTCCGGGCGCCGCTGACCACCTACACGCTCGTGGGCCTCCTCGCCGTCGGGTTCACCGCCTGGGTGCTCCCGTCGGCCGCCCTGGTCACCGCGGCGGTGCTCGTGGTCGGTGGCGGGGCGGCCTTCACGGTGAGCCGTGCCGGGGTCGCCGACGCGGAGAACCGGTTCCTCGACGCCCGCGGCCGGCTCGGCTCGCTCGTCGTGCAGGCCCTCCAGGGCGCACCCGACCTGCTGATGTGGCAGGCCACCGGACGCGCGCTCGACGAGGTCGACGACGCCGGCCGGGACATCGGGAGGGCCACGTCCCGGTCGGTCCGGGCCACCAGTCTCGGCCGTTCCCTGGCCGTGCTGGCCGCGGGTGCGGGCGTCGTGGCCATGGCCTGGCTGGGCGTCGACGCACTGACCGCCGGCACCGTGTCCGGGCCGATGCTGGCGCTGCTCGTGCTGCTCCCCCTGGCGCTGCTCGACGTCACCTCGCCGCTGGCCGACGCCGGCGCGCTCCAGGTCCGGGCTGCCGCGGCCGACCGCCGCCTCGCGGTCCTCGCCCGCACGGAGCCCGCCGTCACCGACCCGGCCGCGCCGGTGGTGCCCGACCCGGTCGACGTGACCGTGCGGCTCGACGCGGTGAGCGCCGGCTGGTCCGGAGAGCCGGTGGTCGCGGACCTCGACCTCCAGCTGCCGCCCGGCGCACGGGTCGGTGTGGTCGGTCCGAGCGGCTCCGGCAAGTCCACGCTGGCCGCCGTACTGCTGCGCTTCCTCGACCCGCAGCGCGGCACCGCACGGCTCGGGACCGAGGACCTGCGCGACCTGAGGCTGGACGAGGTACGCCGCAACGTCGGGCTCGTCGACGACGACCCGCACGTGTTCTCGTCGTCCCTGCGGGAGAACGTCCGGCTCGCGCGGCCCGACGCCTCCCCCGACGAGATCCTCGCCGCGCTGACCTCCGCCCAGCTCGGTCGCTGGGTCGACGGGCTGCCGGACGGCCTGGACACCCTGGTCGGCGACGGCCATGCGCACGTGTCCGGCGGTGAACGGGCCCGGATCGGGCTCGCCCGGGCGATCCTCGCCGACCACCCGGTCCTGGTCCTCGACGAGCCCACCGCCCACCTCGACACCGCCACCGCCCGGGCGGTCAGCGAGGACCTGCTCGCCGCCGGCGCCGGCCGCAGCGTCGTGTGGATCACCCACGGCACGGTCGGCCTGGACCGGATGGACCACGTTCTCGACCTGGGCGTCGCCCCCGCCGCGTCGCCGGTCGCGGCGCCCGCGCTCGGCCCGGTGTGAACCCACCCGACCGGGGCGACCGCGTGAAAGGATCATGACCGTGGAACTCGTCGAGACCCTCCTGCCCGGTGTCGGAATCCGCTACGACCTCGTCACCCAGCAGGGCATCCGGCTGGGCATCGTCGTGCGACGCGAGGGGGCGGTGGAGATCTGCTCCTACGACAGGACCGACCCCGACCGGGCGCAGAACGACTTCCAGCTCACGGCCGACGAGGCCAACACGCTGGCCGACGTGCTGGGCGCGCCCCGGCTGGCGGAGCGCTTCGCCGACCTGTCCCGCGAGGTCCCCGGCCTCAAGTCCGCGCGGTTCTCGCTGCGCGCTGGGTCGCCGTACGTCGACCGTCCGCTCGGCGACACCCAGGCCAGGACCCGGACCGGCTGCTCCATCGTGGCCATCGTCCGTGGCGCCGACGTGGTCACCTCGCCCACCCCCACCGAGGTCCTGCGCCTCGACGACGTGCTGGTGGTGATCGGCTCGGAGCAGGGGCTGTCCGAGCTGGGAGCCCGGCTCTCCGGCCAGGCGTAGGACTCCTGGGTGGACCACCTCGCGGCCCTGCTCGTCGAGCTCGGCCTGCTCTTCCTGGTGCTGGCCCTGCTCGGTCTGGTCGCGCGCTCCCTCGGACTCTCACCCATCCCGTTCATCCTGGTCGCGGGGCTGGCCTTCGGCAGCGGTGGCCTGGTGCCGCTCGAGAATGCCCAGCCGTTCGTCGAGACCGCCGCCGAGATCGGCGTGATCCTGCTGCTGCTCACCCTCGGCCTGGAGTTCACCTCCGCCGAGCTGGTCGCCAGCCTGCGCCGGCACACTCCCTCGGGGGTGGTCGACCTGGTCCTCAACGCCCCGCCCGGTTTCGTGGTCGGGATGGTCCTCGGCCTGCCGTGGCCCGGTGCCCTCGCGCTGGCCGGCGTCACCTGGATCTCCTCCTCGGGCATCATCGCCCGCCTGCTCGGCGACCTCGGCCGGCTCGCCAACCGGGAGACCCCCGCGGTGCTCTCGGTGCTGGTGCTCGAGGACGTGGCGATGGCGGTGTTCCTGCCGCTGCTGGGCGTCGCGGTGACCGGGGGCGGCCCGCTTCGGGCAGTCGGCGGTGCGGCGCTCGCCGCCGGGGCCGTGCTGGTGATCCTGGTCGCGGCGCACCGGCACGGGCACCGGCTCGGGCGCTTCCTCGCGCACCCCGACGACGAGCAGGTGCTGCTCCGACTCTTCGGGCTGACCCTGCTGGTGGCCGGCCTCGCCCAGGCCGTGGGGGCCTCAGCCGCGGTGGGCGCGTTCCTGGTCGGGATCGCGGTGCCGCCGTCGTTCGCCAACCGGGCCCGGGCGATCCTCACGCCCCTGCGCGACCTGTTCGCCGCCACCTTCTTCGTGGCGTTCGGGCTGAGCACGGACCCGGCCGCGCTGTGGCCGGTGCTGCCCGCCGCGCTCGTCCTGGCGGTGGTGACCACGTTCACCAAGCTCGGCACCGGCTACTACGCCGCGCTCCGGGACGGCATCGGCCAGGCCGGACGCTGGCGTGCCGGTGCAGCGCTGGTGGCCCGCGGGGAGTTCTCCATCGTGATCGCCGGCCTCGCCGTCACCGCCGGGCTGACCGACGTCGGGCCCGTGGCGACCGCCTACGTCCTGATCCTGGCGGTCACCGGCCCCTTGCTCGCGCGCTACATCGAGCCGCTGACCCGCAGGTTCCGGTCCCCCGCCGCCGCGCCGGCCACCGCCGGCGGCTGAGCCGGCGGGGTTCCTCGCCCGGACGGCAAAGGTTTGTCCGAATCTGTCCTCCCCGAGTCCGTCGGGCAGGACACTGGGAGGGTGGTGCTCTCCGACTCGGCTGCGCAGGTCATGAGCCTGGCCCAGCAGGGTCGTGTCGACGACGCCCTCACCTTCGCCCACGAGCTGCTGGCCTCCACCGACGCCGCTCCCGTGCCCGAGCAGGCGGCGCTCTGGTACGCCGTCGCGGTCGCCCACCACGTCGAGAACGACTGCCCCGGCCAGATCGCCGCGTCGGACCGCTGCCTGGCGCTGGCCCGGCAGGCCGGCTCCCCCGGCTGGGCCTCCAACGCGCTCTCGATGCGCGCGATGGCGCTGGTGCGCCAAGAGGCCATCGACGCCGCCCTGACCGACCTGGCCCGCGCCGAGGTCGAGCTCGACCTCAGTGACGACGACGCGCTGGCCTGCTGGGCGCACACCGGCCTGGGCTACTGCTACCTCGAGCTCCGCCTCTACGAGCTCGCCCAGCCGCACTTCGAGGCGGCGCTGCGGCTCGACGCGAGCCCCATGCCGTTGGCCGAGGCACGGGTGATCGACCTGATGAACCTGGCCGAGCTGCACGTGCGCTGGGCCGACGAGCTCGACCGGGCCGTCCCGTACGACGGGGCCCGCGCCGAGGCCGACGAGCGGCGCGCGCTCGCCAACGGGCTCGCCGCGCAGGCCGTCGCCGAGGCCGAACGGGTGGGCGCCGTCAGCCTGCTCGCCTCCTGCCGCGCGACGGAGCTGTGCTCCCGGCCCCGGGATGCCGACGAGTCACCGGTCCCCGAGCTGCGTGAGGCGTATGCCAGCCCGAGCCACGCCGACTACCACGGTGGCCGGGCAGCGGTCGGCGGGGCGCTGGCCCGCGCCCTGTGGCGCTCCGGCGCTCGGGACGAGGCCCTCGAGGTCGCCCGCGAGGCCGCCGCGGCGTCCGAGCACGCCGGTGACTGGCAGGTCGCGGCCAGTGCGCGGTGGCTGCTGGTCGAGATGGAGTCCGAGGCGGGCGTGCCCGGTGCCGTGTCCGGCCGGGACTACGCCCGGTTGCTGTCGCGGGTGCTCTGGCGCCAGCGGCTGAGCACGCTCGCCGGTGCGCGGTCGGCACACGACGTCGAGCGGCTGCAGCACGACAAGGACGCCGCCCAGCGCGAGGCGCTCGAGGACCCGCTGACCGGCGTCGGCAACCGCCGCGCCCTCGACGACGCGCTTCGCCTCGCGCAGCTCGAGGACGCGGCCGAGTCGCACCCGACCAGCCTGCTCCTGCTCGACCTCGACGCGTTCAAGTCGATCAACGACCGCTACGGACACATGGTCGGAGACACCGTGCTGCGCAAGGCCGCCGGCGCGATCAGGCACGCCGCCCGTGCGGACGACACCGTGGCCCGGCTCGGTGGCGACGAGTTCGTCGTGCTCGCCCGCGGCACCGACGAGGAGGCCGGCGCACGGCTGGCCGAGCGCGTCGCCCGGGCGGTCAACGAGATCGAGGTGGCGCTGCCGGACGGTCCCCTACGCCTCGGCGCGAGTGTCGGCGTACGCACGACCGGCGGGGACCTCGACCTGACCGACCTGCTGGAGGCCGCGGACGCGGCGATGTACGACATCAAGCGCGGGCTCCGACCCGACGTGACCGCCTGAGCATCAGCCGCCGCGCACCGCCATCCACCGTACGGCCTCTCTCGCATGGGTACAGAGGCCCTTACCGAAGAGCCCGGCCACGTTCTACCTTGGGCGCATCGAAGGTCCCCCGGGCACCCGGGAAGCACGAGGAAGGGGCCCCGATGGGCATCCCGGAGCAACGCACGCCAGAGACGGAGCCACCGACGTCGGCCGGCCCCGTCGTCGCGTCCAGGTTCGCCGACCTGCAGTCGAGGCTCGCCGACGTCCTCGCGCTGCACCAGGTCGGCTCCACGGCTCCGCACGTGCGGATCGAGCTGCCTTCGTACAGCATGGCGCCGTCCATCCTGGCTCACTACGCACCGCGGCTCGCGGCCCTGGAGCACCGCTACCTGCTGTCCCAGCTGGCGCTGCCCAGGATCGCCGGCTGCGAGGTCCTCTTCGTCACGTGCGCCGCTCCGGGCCAGGAGGTGCTCGACTACTACTTCTCCCTGCTGCCGCCGGATCAGCGGGCTGCGGCCCGCCGCCTGCAGGTCCTCGTCGTCCCGGACGCGTCGCCGCGGCCGGTGACCGCCAAGCTGCTGGACCGCCCGGACCTGGTCGACGAGCTGCGCCGCAGGATCGCGGGTCGCCCCGCGTTCATCGAGCCGTGGAACGTCAGCGCGCTCGAGGTCGAGCTGGCCGCACGGCTCGGCGTCCCCGTGAACGGGACCGACCCGATGCTCTGGCCGATTGCGTTCAAGAGTGCCGGGAGGCGGATCTTCGCGGAGGCCGGGATCCCGACCCCGGTGGGTCGTGAGGACGTCCACACGGTCGACGACGTGGTCGATGCCGTGGCGGAGATCCGGGCCCGCCGCCCCACCGCGCGCGGCGTGGTGGTCAAGACCGACGACAGCGGCGCCGGGGACGGCAACCAGGTCATCCGCCTCTCCCCCGACACCGGAGCGCAGGAGGTCCGCCGGCAGGTCGAGGAGTTCCCGGACTGGTACCTCGCCGACCTCGAGCTGGGCGGTGTCGTGGAGGAGCTCGTCTCCGGGACCGGCTTCTCCAGCCCGAGCGTCCAGGTCGAGATCCCGGCGACCGGGGAGCCAACGGTCTGCACCACGCACGAGCAGGTGCTCGGCGGGTCCAGCGGACAGGTCTACTTCGGCTGTCGGTTCCCCGCCCATCGCGGGTACGCAGGCAGGCTCGGGGCCTTCGGACAGGCCGTGGGCGAGGCGCTCGCCGCACGTGGAGCGGTGGGGCGGTTCAGCGTCGACTTCGTGGCGGTCCGCTCCGGCGGCAGCCGTTGGGACCTCTACGCGCTCGAGATCAACTTGCGCAAAGGGGGTACGACGCACCCGTTCGCGGCCCTGCACGCGCTCACGGCCGGCCGCTACGACGTCCGAGCCGGGACGTGGCTCTGCGACGACGGCTCCCGGCGCTTCTACGAGGCGACGGACAACCTCGTGGACCCGGAGTGGCTCGGCCGGTCCCCCGGCGAGGTCATCAGGACCGTGGCCGCGGCGGGTCTGGAGTTCGACCGACGCACCGGTGTCGGCGTCGTGCTGCACATGCTGTCGGGCCTGGCCGTCGACGGAAGGCTGGGTCTCACCGCGATCGGGCGGACCCGGTCCCAGGCCGCCAGGCTCTGTGCGGCGACCGTGTCGGCGCTGGCCCAGGACCGTGCCCCGGCGGACGTCGCGGTCCCCATGGGCTGATTCCTTTACCGAACCCCGCGAATCGCTATCCTCGCGAACCGGACAAGTGCGACACTGGGAAGCCCCACGAGTCCCTCGGAGGATCCCCCATGAAGCGCTTCCGTTGCGGTGACGTCGTTCCCGGCTGCGACGCCGAGTTCACCGGGCACGAGGACGAGATCCTCGCTGCCGTCGGTGCCCACGCGCAGGCCGTCCACGGCATGACCGAGGTGAGCCCTGAGCTCGTCCAGGCCGTGCGCAGTCACATGGTTCCGTCCTGACGCAGCAGCCTCCCCTGCCGCTGAGCCCGGTGGAGGCGGTTCTCGCGCTGCTGCGGGACCCGCTGGACCTTCGGCTGCACGCGCAACCCCTGGTGGACACCACCACGGGTGCGGTGGCGGGTTATGAGCTGCTGTCCCGCTTCCCACCGTGCTGGCAGGTCTCGCCCCAGGACGTGTTCGAGGCGGCCGAGAGCCACGGGGTCAGCCCCCAGCTCAGCAGGACCGTGCTGCTCGAGGCGATCGCGCTGCGCGACACGCTGCCCCCGCGGACGTTCCTCACCGTCAACTGCTCCCCCGGTGACCTGACCAGCCCGCTGGTGCTCGACGTGCTCGCGGGGTCCGACCTGAGCCGGATCTTCGTCGAGCTCACCGAGACCGCCTGGCCCGAGGACGAGCAGCAGGTGCTGCGCGCCACCGACGTCATCCGGCGTCAGGGCGGCCGGGTCGCCTCCGACGACGTCGGAGCCGGGTACGCCGGCCTGCTCCAGCTCATCCGGCTCCGCCCCGACCTGGTCAAGGTGGACCGGGAGATCGTGCGCCGCATCGAGGACGACCCGGCCGCCACCGCGCTGATCTCGATGCTGGGCGACCTCGTCGGCCGGATGGACGCCTGGCTGGTCGTCGAGGGCGTCGAGACCCTCGGCCAGCTCGCCACCGTCGTGGACCTTGGGGTCCCGCTGGTCCAGGGCTACTACCTGGCCAGGCCGGCCGAGCCGTGGCCCGAAGCCGGGCGGCAGCAGGAGATCCTCGACCTGAACCACCGGCTGACCCTGCGCGAGCACCTGGTCGCCTACCGCCGTGATCCTGGTGCGGACGAGCTGCTGATCGACGTGCACGGCCGGGTGGAGGGTGTCCGGGTCCCCCTCGACGGCGCCCGGTTCGAGGTGGCGCGACCGCTCGTGATGGCGCCGTCCACGACCGTCACGGAGGCGGTCCTGCGGGCGATGGGGCGTCCGACCGCGCTGGAGCGGATCGCCCCCGTCGTACTCACCGACTCCTCAGGTCGCCACCTCGGCGTGGTCCCGGTCGAGCGCCTCGTCGAGGCGCTCACCCAGGAGCACCCGGCCGACTGAGCCGGCTCAGGCCTCGACGACGACCGGGATGATCATCGGGCGGCGGCGGTGGGTGTTGGACACCCAGCGGCCGATCACCCGGCGGATCGTCTGCTGCAGCTGGTAGGTGTCGACCCCTTCGCGGGCCGCAGCGTCGAGGGCGTCGATCATCGGCTGCTTGATCTCGTCGAAGATCGAGTCGTCCTCCGCGAAGCCGCGGGCGTGGATCTCGGGGCCGCCGGCGACCTTGCCGGTGACCGAGTCGATCACGACGACGACCGAGATGAAGCCCTCCTCGCCGAGGATCCGGCGGTCCTTCAGCGAGGTCTCGGTGATGTCGCCGACCGACGAGCCGTCGACGAACACGTAGCCGCAGTCGACCTTGCCCGCGATGCGCGCGACGCCGTCGACCAGGTCCACCACGACGCCGTCCTCGGCGATCACGACCCGCTCGTGCGGCACGCCGGTCGCGCGGGCGAGCTCGGCGTTCGCGCGCATGTGCCTGAACTCGCCGTGGACGGGCAGCACGTTGCGAGGCTTGACGATGTTGTAGCAGTAGAGCAGCTCGCCGGCGGAGGCGTGGCCGGAGACGTGGACGAGCGCGTTGCCCTTGTGCACGACGTTGGCGCCCCAGCGGGACAGCCCGTTGATCACCCGGTAGACGGCGTTCTCGTTGCCGGGGATCAGCGACGAGGCGAGGATGACGGTGTCGCCCTCCTCGATGTGCACGAAGTTGTGGCTGCGCTGGGCGATCCGCGACAGCGCCGACAGCGGCTCACCCTGCGACCCGGTGGAGATCAGGACGGTCTTCTCCGGCGGGTGGTCCGCGAGCTCCTTGGCGTCGACCAGGGTGTTCGGCGGGACGTTGAGGTAGCCGAGCTCGCGGGCCACGCCCATGTTGCGGACCATCGAGCGGCCGACGTAGGCGACCTTGCGGCCGTGTGCGACGGCGATGTCCATCACCTGCTGGACGCGGTGCACGTGGGAGGCGAAGCAGGCGACGATGATCCGCTGCTCGCGGGACTGGTGGAAGACCCGGTCGAGCACCGGGGTGATGTCCTTCTCGGCCGTGGTGAAGCCGGGCACCTCGGCGTTGGTGGAGTCGACCATGAACAGGTCCACCCCCTCGGCGCCGAGCCGGGCGAAGGCCCCGAGGTCGGTGATCCGGCCGTCGAGCGGCAGCTGGTCCATCTTGAAGTCGCCGGTGTGCAGGACCAGGCCGGCCCCGGTGCGGATGGCGACCGCCAGCGCGTCGGGGATGGAGTGGTTGACCGCCACGAACTCGAGCTCGTAGGGACCGAAGGAGATCCGGTCGCCCTCCGACACGACGTGCTGGGCGGTCTCTTTGAGGCGGTGCTCGCGCAGCTTGGACGTGAGCAGCGCCAGGGTCAGCTTGGACCCGACGAGCGGGATGTCCTGACGCTCGCGGAGCAGGTAGGGGACGGCGCCGATGTGGTCCTCGTGGCCGTGCGTGAGCACGAGGGCTTCGATGTCGTCGAGCCGGTCCCGGATCGGGTCGAAGTCGGGAAGGATCAGGTCGACGCCCGGGTGGTGGTCCTCGGGGAACAGCACGCCGCAGTCGACGATCAGGAGGCGGCCGTCGTACTCGAAGACGGTCATGTTGCGTCCGACCTCCCCGAGGCCTCCGAGAGGGGTGATCCTCAAGCCGTTGTCGGCGAGGGCGCCCGGTGCGGAGAGTTCGGGGTGGGGGTGGCTCATTCGGTGCTCATCTCTGGGGTGCGTCCTCCAGCAGTCCGGCGGTGGACAGCACGGAGCGGATCTCGGCGACGAGGTCGTCACCTGCGGGCACGAGGGGCAGTCGGACTGCCCGGTTGTCGAGGACGCCCATCAGCTGGAGGGCGGCCTTGGCGGTCATCACGCCCGGGGCGCGGTTCATGATCACGTCGACCACCGGGACGAGCCGGCGGTAGACGGCGAGTGCCTCGGCGAGGTCGCCGCGCCCGACGGCGGCCACCATGGCGGCGTACTCGTTGCCGGCGACGTGGGCGACGACCGACACCACGCCGGAGCCGCCGTGCGTCAGCCAGCCGAGGTTGAGCACGTCGTCGCCGGAGTAGAACGCCAGGCCGGTGTCGGCCATCAGCCGCACGCCCCGGTAGAGGTCGCCGACGGCGTCCTTCACCGCGACGACCCGCTCGTGCTCGGCGACGCGCCTGTACGTGTCGTCGCCGATCGTGATCGAGGAGCGCCCGGGGATGTCGTAGAGCATGACCGGCAGGCCGCAGGCGTCGGCGACGGCCTCGAAGTGGGCGACCAGGCCTTCCTGCGTGGGCTTGTTGTAGTAGGGCGTGACGAGCAGCGTCCCGTGCGCGCCGACCTTCTCCGCCTGGACGGCGAGCTCGACGGAGTGGGCGGTGTTGTTGGTGCCGACCCCGGCCACGACGGTGACCCGGTCCCCCACCGCCTCGAGCACCGCGCGCAGGATGCGGCCGTCCTCCTCGGTGGTGGTCGTCGGCGACTCCCCGGTCGTGCCGGAGACGACGATGCCGTCGTTGCCGTGCGAGGCGAGGTGCTCCGCCACACGGGCGGCACCCTCCAGGTCGACCGACCCGTCGTCGTTGAACGGAGTGACCATCGCCGTCAGCACACGGCCGAACGGAGCAGGCGCGAGCGTCATGGGCGACAGGCTATCGCTAGCCGGAGCCGCCCGGCCTGCGGCCGCCCCGGACCAGGTGTCAGGCGGGGTGGGCCACTCCGTGCCGGCGTACGGCGCTGCCCGCGGCGATTCCCACTCCGGCCAGGGCCAGGCCGCCGATCACCGCGACGCCGATCTCGGCCCACGGACCGTCCTCGCTGGTCACCGACGTCCCGCTCGGCGTCTGCATCAGGCTTCCGCCGTGCTGGTGGTGGCGGGTGATGTCCTCGGAGGCGGGCGGCGGAGCCGGTTCCACCGTGGCCGCCGCCGGGGTGGCGAGGGCCAGACCGGCGACGCCCGTCACGACGGCGGCCGCAGCGAGGGTGTAGGGCGTTCTGAGACTCATCGTGATCCCTTCGTGTGCACTCACCGGACGAGGAGTCACGCGGTGTGCGCCACGCCGCCGATGACCGGTGATGATGACCGTTCCACTCTCCGGCCGACCGACCTCAGCGGACATTGGGTGCGACCCCTCAAATGGGTCGTGAGGCCTTCAGATTCGCGGTCCCGCACCCTCAGACCGCCGGGTTCGAGCGGCAACCTCCTAAGGGACACACGTGCCGACGCAATCGCACATGTGCGCCCGAACGGCACGGATCCACCGCGAGGAACGTGACCGGACCGCACATGGGTGCGGTTGCGGCGCACCGGCCGATCAGCCGCCGGCCCGCTCCCACCAGACGAAGTCGTAGCCGTCGTGCTTCTCCCGGCGCACCTCGCGCCACTGCGACCGGTCGAGCTCCGGGTAGTGGGTGTCGCCCTCGGGTGACTGGTGCACCTCGGTGAGGATCTGCGCGTCCGCCAGCGGCATCGCGTCGCGGTAGATGTGCCCGCCGCCGATCACCATCACGTCACCGTCGAGCTCGCGGGCCTTGGCGATCCCCTCCTCGACGGAGTGGGCGACGAGTACGCCGTCCGCGGACCACTCCGGCTGGCGGGTGACCACGATGTTGGTGCGGAAGGGCAACGGGTGCCCGATGCTGTCGAAGGTCGCCCGCCCCATCAGCACCGTGTGGCCCTTCGTGGTGGCGCGGAAGTGCTTGAGGTCTTCGGGGATGCTCCAGGGGATGTCGCCGCCCAGCCCGATCACCCCGTTGTCGGCGACGGCGGCGACCATCACGACACGCTGCTGCGAGGACGTCATACGGCGATCGGGGCCTTGATCCCTGGGTGCGGGTCGTAGCCCTCGACCGAGATGTGCTCCAGGTCGAAGGCGTCGAGCTCGGTCACCGACGGGTCGAGACGCAGCGTCGGCAGCGGCCGCGGCTCGCGGGTCAGCTGGAGCCTCGCCTGCTCGAGATGGTTGCTGTAGAGGTGGGCGTCGCCGAGCGTGTGCACGAAGTCACCGACCTCGAGCCCGGTCACCTGGGCGACCATGTGGGTCAGCAGCGCGTAGGACGCGATGTTGAACGGCACGCCGAGGAACACGTCGGCGGAGCGCTGGTAGAGCTGGCAGCTGAGACGTCCGTCCGCGACGTAGAACTGGAACAGGGCGTGGCAGGGCGCGAGCGCCATCTGCGGGATGTCCGCGACGTTCCACGCCGAGACGATGTGCCGCCGGGAGTCCGGGTCGCGCCTGATCGCGTCGACGACCTGGGCGATCTGGTCGACGTGCTCACCGGTCGGGGTCGGCCAGGACCGCCACTGGTAGCCGTAGACCGGTCCGAGGTCGCCGTTCTCGTCGGCCCACTCGTCCCAGATCGTCACGCCGCGGTCCTGGAGCCACTTGACGTTGGTGTCGCCGCGCAGGAACCACAACAGCTCGGCGAAGACCGACCGCGTGTGCACCTTCTTGGTGGTGACGAGCGGGAAGCCTTCGCGGAGGTCGAACCGCATCTGGTGGCCGAAGACGCTGAGCGTCCCGGTGCCGGTGCGGTCGCCCTTCTCGGCACCGTCGTCGAGGATGCGCTGGAGGAGGTCGAGGTACGGCTGCACGGGCTCAAACTAACACCGGGCGAGCCCCGGTTCGGGCTCCGTCCGCGGTGTCGACCGGGGCGTCATCCGACGAGGCTGCCGACGACGTACGACAGCGCGTTGACCCCGAGGAAGCCGAGCCCGATGACGCCGGCGACGAGGGCGGGAACGATCCCCCGCTCGTCGCCCGCGCGCCGGGCGCGCAGGCCGAAGTAGACCGCGAATCCAGCCGGCAGCAGCCCGACCAGCACCGCGGGGATGCCGGCAGCGAGCGCGATCCTGAGCGGGGCCAGATCCCCGCTGCCGGAGTCGTAGCCGAGCGAGCTCGCGATCACCGAACCGACCACGATCGCGGCGACCAGGCCGACCGGGATCAGGGCGGTGCAGATCCAGGCCCACCGAACGTCCTTGTTGCGCACCGGCCGGGACTGCGGAAGGACCGGCTGGCTGGTCATGGCGGGCCTCCTCGACGGATCTCCCCAAGACAAATGTCCCGCCGGCTGCGCGGTCCGAACAGGGCATGAGGCCCCATCTGGGACGCCGGAAGTCCCTCTCGGCCGTCAGCGCGGAGTCCCGGTCCGCAGCCCTCGGTGCCCTACCCTGCTGCCGAGGGGGTGCCCCGTGATCGATGCCTGCGTCACCGTCATGCCGCCGCCGCAGCACTCGGTGCGGCACTTCGCGCGCTGGGTGGCCAGCACCTGCGAGCCCGGTGCTCGCGTGCTCAACGTCGGGGCCGGGGCCGACGTCTCCGGCGGCCTCGCACCGCTGCGGCAGCGAGTGCCCTACCTCGTCGGGGTCGACCCCGACCGATCGGTGCTCGACAACCCGTGGCTCTCCGAGCGACACCAGATGACCGTCGAGGAGTTCGCGATCGGTCGGTCAGCAGAGTTCGACGCGATCATCGCCGTTTACGTCCTCGAGCACGTCGTGGACCCGGTCGCCTTCGCCGAGGCCTGCGCGCGGCTGCTCCGGCCCGGGGGGTCATTCTTCGCGCTCACCCTGAACATCACCCAGTACTTCGGTGCCGCCACCTGGGCCATGTCCCGGCTGCATCGCAGCGACTGGTTGCTGGAGCGGCTCAAGGGGGACGCACTCGTGCACGAGCACCACTTCCCGACCGTCTACCGGTTCAACTCGATCAGGAGGGTCCGCCGCACCTGCGAGGCTGCGGGCTTCTCCAGCCTCGAGCTGCGCTGCTACGACGCGACCGAGCGCTACCAGTGGTACCTGCCGGAGGCGATCCGGTGGTTCCCTCCGGCGTGGACGCGCCTCGCCTACGCAGCCGGGGCGCCGAGCCTGATGGGCCACCTGAGCTTCCGGGCCGTGCGCTAGCCAGCACCCGGCGAGCGCACGGCCCGGTGCATCAGCGGTTCTTCTTGCCGCCGGCCTTGCCCTTGACCGCCGTCGCGGTGGCCGTCGAACCCAGTCCGGCGGTCGAGGTGATGAACGCGTGGATCGAGGCGTTGTTGACCTCGCCGTACACGCCCGGGAACTGCGGGACCGCGCAGCCGAGCCCGTAGCTCACGATGCCGACCTGCACGCGGCGGCCGTCGGCGAGGTTGCCGAACAGCGGGCCGCCCGAGTCGCCCTGGCACGAGTCGCCGCCGAGGGTCTCGGCACAGATCTCCGAGTCCGCCTGGAAGCCCATCAGCCCGTTGGTGGTGCAGTCCTCGTCCGCGACCGCGGCCACGTCGACCGACTTCATCTGCGAGGGGATGAACGGCGAGCCGAAGAACTCGGTGCCCCAGCCGGAGACGGTCAGGGCCGCGCCGGACTGCTCGAGCGTGTCGTCGCCGACCGGGACGAGCGGGATGGTCGGCACGCTCATGGCGGTGGTGGTGTGCACGAGGGCGGCGTCGAAGGTGCCGGTCTCCTCGTAGTCGGGGTGCACCACGATCCGGTCCACCGCGAGGGTCTGGCCCCGCGAGGCGTCCTCGAGGTCGGTGCGGCCGACCGCGACCTGGATGTCGCCGGGTGCGGTGTCGACCATGCAGTGCGCGGCGGTCAGCACCCAGTTCGGGGCGATCACCGAGCCGCCGCAGAAGTGGCCGTCGCTGCCGGTCGAGCCCTTGGTCTGCACCGAGGCCATGAAGGCGTACTCGCCGTCGGGGACCGTCGAGCCGCCGACGATCGCGCTGGCGGGCGCCAGGCTGAGCCCGGCCGCGCCGAGGACTGCGGCGGCCAGAGCCGCTCCTACCCGAGAAGTGCGTCGCATGATCTCCCTTTCGCCATGGGCACGGGCCGGGGTAGGCCGCGCTCACCGGAAGCAACGACACGGGACGCCCGACGTTACGCCAGGAGTACCCCCGTCCCTCGGGGGACAAACTGGGTGGCCTGGACCGGAGCCGATGACAGCGCGTGGCACGGGTCGGCAGCCCTGGTCTCGAGCGTGTGGCGCGCCGTCGGCCAAACGGCCCCGGTCGTCGTGACCGCAGCTGACAACCTCGGCAACACCCGACGCGAGACGTCGGGGCCGCAGTCGGGTCAGGTCACGCGTCGTAGTCGAGAACCACGGCATCCGAAGTGGGGTGCGACTGGCAGGTGAGCACGTAGCCCTTCTCCACCTCGTCGGGCTCCAGCGCCCAGTTGGTGTCCATCTCGACGGTCCCCTCGAGCACCTTCGCCCGGCAGGTGCCGCAGACCCCGCCCTTGCAGGCGAACGGGGCGTCGGCCCGGACGGTCAGCGCCGCCTCGAGCACCGGCGGCCCGTCGGGCGCCAGCCGGAACGTCGACCGGCGGCCGTCCAGGGTGATGGTGACCTCGGCCCCCGAGTCGTCGGTGCCCAGGGCGGAGGCGGCCGCCGTACGCCGGGCCGGGGGCGCCGACTCGACGTGGAAGACCTCCGCGTGGACGGCCCGCTTGGACACCCCCTCGGCCACGAGGAGCTTGCGCAGCGACGACACCATCTCGAACGGGCCGCACAGGAACCACTCGTCCACGGTGTCGACGGGAAGCAGGGAGTCGATGATCCGCTGCATCCGGTCGGTGTCGAGCCGGCCGGAGAAGAGCTCGACCTCCTGCGGCTCGCGGGAAAGCACGTGCATCAGCTGGAGCCGCTCTCGGTAGCGGTCCTTGAGGTCCTCGACCTCCTCGAGGAACATCACCGTCCGGTGGGTGCGGTTGGCGTAGATCAGCGTGACCGTCGACTTCGGCTCGGTCTCCAGCGTGGTCGCCACGATCGACAGCACCGGGGTGATCCCCGAGCCGGCCGCGATGCAGACGTAGTGCTTGGCGTTCGCCGGATCGAGCTCGGTGAAGAACCGTCCGCTCGGGGTCATCACGTCGAGCACGTCGCCGGGCTGCAGCACGTCCAGCGCGTGCTCGGAGAAGGCACCGCCCGGGAGCCGCTTCACGGCGACCCGGAGCACGCCGGAGGAGGCCGGCGAGCAGATCGAGTAGTTGCGGCGGACGTCGTCGCCGGCGAGCTCGGTGCGGATGGTCAGGTGCTGGCCCTGGGTGAACGCGTAGTCCTCGCGAAGGTCCGGCGGCACCGAGAACGTGATCGCGACGGAGTCGTCGGTGAGAGGCTCGACCGCCTCGACCGTCAGCGGGTGGAAGACGGAATGCCTGGTGCTCACGTCAGCCCTTTCACAAATGACCTGATCAGATGGCCTTGAAGTGGTCGAACGGTTCCTTGCAGGCGTCGCACACCCACAGCGCCTTGCAGGCGGTCGAGCCGAACCGACTCAGCTCGCGAGTGTCCGGGGACCCGCACTGCGGACAGCGCACGGCGAGCCGCAGCGACACCACGCCGTCGCGGGACAGGGGCGCCGGCGGCGCGATGCCGTAGGCCTCGAGCTTTGCCTTGCCCTCGTCGGTGATCCAGTCGGTCGTCCAGGCCGGCGCGAGCACGAACTGCACCGACACGTCGTCGTACCCGGCGTCCGCGAGCGCCGCGACGATGTCCGCCTGGATCGCCTCGGTCGCCGGGCAGCCGGAGTACGTCGGCGTGATCGTCACGTCGACGTGGCCGGCGTGGTCGACCTCCACGGACCGGAGGATGCCGAGGTCCTCGACGGTCACCACCGGCACCTCGGGGTCGAGCACCGACGCGGCGACCTGCCAGGCCTCGGTGCGCGTGCGCGTCGCGGTCACCACGTCGCCCCCGGGTGGGAGCGCGCGAGGTGCTGCATCTCGGCGAGCAGGAAGCCCATCGCTTGCGTGTGCACACCGCGGCGCCCGCCGGTGACCGCGGAGGTCACCTCGGGCACGTCGAGAGTCGCCTCGTGGAGGATCGCGGTGACCCGCCGGTCGAAGGCGTCCCGGAAGGACTGCGGGTCGACCGCCACGCCGTCGTCGATCAGCTCCGGCGCGATGTGTGCGGTGTCGAACAGCTCGTCGACGTACGGCCACTCGCTCTCCAGCGCCGCAACCATCCGCGCGCGCGACTCGTCGGTGCCGTCGCCCAGCCGCAGCGTCCACATCCGCGCGTGGTCGTGGTGGTAGTCGACCTCCTTGACCGCCTTCGCGGCCATGCCGGCGAGGGTCGGGTCGGTGCTGCGCGAGAGGGCCGCGTAGAGCTCGTGGAGGTACGTCGACAGCACCAGCAACCGGGTGATCGCCACGGCGAAGTCGAGGCTTCCCTCACCCCACGGACGCTCGACGAGCTGGACGTTGCGGAACCAGCGTTCGTCGCGCAGGTAGGCCAGCTCGTCCTCGGTGCGCGGCGGGTCCATCAGCGAGCCGGCGTAGGTGAGCAGCGTGCGCGCCTGGCCGAGCAGGTCGAGCCCGATGTTGCCGAGCGCGACGTCCTCCTCGAGCTGCGGGGCCGAGGCGATCCACTCCCCCATGCGCTGCGCCGCGATGAGCGCGTCGTCGCCGAGCGCCAGGGAGTACGCCGCGGCGGCGTTGCGGACCGCGTCAGGGCCGATGGTGACCAGAGGGGTGCTCATAGGTGCTCGACTCCCTCGGGGATGTCGTAGAAGGTCGGGTGCCGGTAGATCTTGTCGCCGGCCGGGTCGAAGAACGCGTCCTTCTCCTCGGGGCTCGACGCCGTGATCGAGGCGGCGGGCACCACCCACAGCGAGACGCCCTCCTGCCTGCGGGTGTAGACGTCACGCGCGTTGCGCAGCGCCATCTCGGCATCCGGCGCGTGCAGCGACCCGACGTGCACGTGGGACAGCCCTCGGCGGCTCCGCACGAACACCTCCCACAACGGCCATTCCCTGCGAGTCATGCTGCTCCCTCCGTGCGACGCGCCTGCACCTTGTCGGCGTACGCCGCCGCGGCCTCTCGGACCCACGCGCCGTCCTGGTGGGCCTTCACCCGGTGCGCCAGCCGCTGCTTGTTGCAGGGGCCGTTGCCCTTGATCACCTCGAACAGCTCGGTGAAGTCGATCTCGCCGAAGTCGTAGTGCCCGCGCTCCTCGTTCCACTGCAGGTCCGGGTCGGGGAGGGTCAGCCCCAGCGCCTCGGCCTGCGGGACGGTCATGTCGACGAACCGCTGGCGCAGGTCGTCGTTGGAGAATCGCTTGATCCCCCACGCCATCGACTGGGCCGAGTTCGGCGACTCGTCATCGGACGGGCCGAACATCATCAGGCTCGGCCACCACCAGCGGTCGACGGCGTCCTGCGCCATCGCGTGCTGCGCCTCGGTGCCGTGCGACAGGGTGTGCAGGATCTCGAAGCCCTGTCGCTGGTGGAAGGACTCCTCCTTGCAGACACGGACCATCGCGCGGGCGTAGGGACCGTAGGAGCAGCGGCACAGCGGCACCTGGTTGACGATCGCTGCTCCGTCGACGAGCCAGCCGATCGCGCCGATGTCGGCCCAGGTCTGCGTGGGGTAGTTGAAGATCGAGGAGTACTTCTGCTTGCCGGTGTGCAGCATGTCGAGCAGGTCGGCCCGGTCCGCGCCGAGGGTCTCCGCGGCGGCGTACAGGTAGAGACCGTGGCCGGCCTCGTCCTGGACCTTCGCCATCAGGATCGCCTTGCGGCGCAGGCTCGGCGCCCGGGTGATCCAGTTGCCCTCGGGCTGCATCCCGATGATCTCCGAGTGCGCGTGCTGCGCGATCTGCCGGATCAGCGTCTTGCGGTAGCCCTCGGGCATCTCGTCGCGCGGCTCGATCCGGCCGTCGCTGTCGATGACCGCCTGGAAGCCGGCCGGCTGGTGGTCGTCCCGGGCGGCGTCGGCGGCGTTCGTGGGCGCCTGTCCGGGCGCGGTGAAGTCGTTGCCGTACATGAGGTCAAGCATAGCCTGGATCTGTTACACCTTTTACGCATCCCTGCGCGGCTTCTGTAACACGATGTCCGGCTGAAAGGATGGGCGCATGACCTCCCCGACCGCTGATGTGTCCGTCCGGGTCGGCTGGGCCGACGACGCCGCCGGGATCGCCGACGTGCAGGTGCGCGCCTGGCGCAAGGAGTACGCCGACCTGCTGCCGGACGAGCTCCTCGTGGCGATGGACCCGGAGGACTTCGCGGCCGCCTGGCACGGGTCGCTCACCAAGCCGAAGGATGCCCGCAACCGGGTCCTGGTGGCGCTCGAGCGCAACGCCGTGCGCGGCTTCGCGGTCACCGCGCCGGCCTCCGACCCCGACACCGACCCGGTGGCCGACGGGGAGATCGTCGAGCTCACCGTCGACCCGGAGCACGGTCGAGAGGGGCATGGCTCCCGTCTGGTCCAGGCCTGCGCCGAGACGCTGAAGGCTGACCGGTTCACCCGCGCCCTGGTGTGGCTGGCCAGCACCGACGACGTCCGGCGGGCGTTCCTCACCGAGGCCGGATTCGCCGCCGACGGCGCCCACCGTGAGCTCGACCTGCACGGAGACGGCTCGGTCCGCGTCAAGCAGGTGCGCCTGCACGCCGACCTCACCGAAGTTTGAGATCTTGCCTTCCTGGGCAACCGGGAGGCATCGTCGTGCGTCTCACTCGGTGAGGGGCGACGTCGACAGCTCAAGCCCCGGGCCGTCGATCGCAGCCGGTCAGGCGAGGAGCAAAACGTGCTGGGTCCACTTCCGACCTTCTACCGGGTCGTCGTCTCTGTGTGCGCACTGCTGTCTTTCGTCGGCATCGGGGCCTGGGTCGGCTACCTCATGCCGGACACCGCGCTCGCGTCCGTCGGCACCGGCATCGGCGCCGGTCTCGGAGTCGTGGTCGTGCTGCTGCTCCTGCACGATCACGAGCAGCACGCCCATCCCCACCGCGCGCGCCGCCACCACTGACCCCCACCGTTGTCGGAGGGCCCGGGACCCGGATTCCGCGCCCAACCCATACCGATGTCGGAGGGGACGGCGGCTGACCTCGTAGGGTCGGGAGGGTGAGCGCATCCCCGGAACTCTCCCCCGCCGACCGGAGGGGGATCATCCGCGACGGGATCGCGGTGGGGATCGCCACCGGCGCCTACGGGATCTCTTTCGGCGCGATCGCGGTCACGGCCGGGCCTCGACATCGCGCAGGCCTGTGCCCTCTCGCTGCTGGTCTTCACCGGCGCCTCCCAGTTCGCTCTCGTGGGCGTCGTCGCGGCCGGCGGCGCCCCTCTGTCCGGAGCGGCAACCGCGCTCCTGCTCGGCTCCCGCAACACGCTCTACGGGATCAAGATCGCCCCGCTGCTCGCCTGGACCGGCTGGCGTCGGGCGGCGGCCGCGCACCTGGTCATCGACGAGTCCACCGCGATGTCGGTCAGCCGCTCCGGCACACCTGCGGCCCGGATCGGCTTCCTGTCGACGGGGCTGGCCGTCTTCGCGCTGTGGAACCTGGCCACGCTCGGCGGCGCCGTCGCCGGCGACTCGCTCGGCGATCCCCGCACCTACGGCCTCGACGCCGCGGTCGGGGCCGCCTTCCTCGCCCTGCTGTGGCCACGGCTCACCGACCGGCGCAACCAGGTCGTGGCCGTGCTCGCCGCCCTCCTGGCGTTGTCGCTCGTGCCCGTCACCGCGGCGGGAGTCCCGGTGCTGGCGGCCGGCGCCGTGGCTCTCCTGGCGGGCGTCCTCACGAGGAGCGAGGACCCGACCGAGATCCCGCAGCACCGCGACCTCCCCGACCGGGGTGGGCACCGATGACCTGGCTGGCGATCCTGGTGGCCGCGGCCGGCTGCTACCTGCTCAAGCTCGGCGGGCTGTCTGTGCCCGCCGCAGTGCTCGAGCACCCCGTCGTCGAGCGGGTGGCGGACCTGCTGCCGGTCGCGCTGCTGGCCGCCCTGATCGCGGTCCAGGTGTTCGCGGACGGCCAGGCGCTCGTGGTCGACGCCCGCCTGGTCGGCCTGGGAGTGGCCGTCGTGGCCCTGGTCCTCCGGGCGCCGTTCATCGTCGTCGTGCTCGCAGCCGCGCTCGCGGCGGCCCTGGTCCGGATGCTCTGAGGCGCCGCACCTGTCGTGGTGCGGCGCCTCGTGACCGAGCGCTTCAGACCCTGGAGCGATCGCCGCCGACGCCGCCGAGGACGCGCGTCACGTCGGCAGGCGACTGCGCCGCCTCCAGCTGCGCCACCCGAGCCGGGTCGACGAAGACCTGGGCGATCTGACCGAGCAGGTCGAGGTGCTCGTCACCGACGCCTGCAATGCCGACGACGAACTTCACCTCCTTGCCGTTCCAGTCGATCGGCTCGGCGTAGCGGACGAACGAGAGCCCGGTGCGCCGGATCGACGACTTGGCGTCGTTGGTGCCGTGCGGGATCGCCAGCAGGTTGCCCATCGCCGTCGACACCGACTTCTCCCGCTCGTGCATGGCATCGACGTACGCCGCCTCGACGGCCCCGCACTCCACGAGCAGCCGGCCCGCCTCGGTGATCGCCTCGTCGCGGGTCCTGGCCCGTCCCTCGAGCACGACCGACTCCTCGGCGAGCACGCCGGCATCACCGGGACCTGCCTCGTCACCGGCCGCCTCGCCCCCTGCATCGTTGGTGGTGCGCAGGAGGTCGACGATCTCGTCGTAGCGCGGGCTGCCCATGAAGTTGTCGACGGACACGTGGATCGCCGCCGGGGCCTTCTGCCGGGCCCGCTCCGTCAGGTCCTGGTGGGTGATGACGAGGTCGTGGTGGGGGCCGAGGGAGGAGATCGCCCGGTTGACGACGGTGACGTCGCCGTACCCGGCCTCGTGGATCTTGCGGCGCAGGACGGACGCGCCCATGGCGGACGACCCCATGCCGGCGTCGCACGCGAACACGATGTCCCTGATCGGACCCTGGTGCCCGTCGGACGTCGATCCGGCGAGGACGCTGGAGGCCAGTGACTTCTTGCCCTTCATGTCCTCCATCGCGGCGGTGGCGTGCGACAGATCGCCCTCGTCCTCGGAGCGGTCCAGCTTCAGCAGCACGGAACCGACCAGGAAGGAGACGAGCGCTGCACCGAAGACTCCGACGGTGACGCCCAGGAAGTCGTCACCCGGCGTCTGGGCGTAGACCGCCGCGATCGATCCCGGGGCGGCCGGGGCGCGCAGCCCGGCGTCGAAGGCCACGAGCAGGAAGATGCCGGTCATGCCGCCGGCGATGGTGGCGAGGATCATCTTCGGCTTCATCAGCACGAACGGGAAGTAGACCTCGTGGATGCCGCCGAGGAACTGGATGATCGCCGCACCGGGGGCCGATGCCTTGGCCACCCCGCGGCCGAAGAAGGTGTAGGCCATCAGGAGCCCGAGACCGGGACCGGGGTTGGCCTCGAGCAGGAACAGGATCGACTTGCCCTGCTCGGTCGCCTCCTGGATGCCGAGCGGGGTGAGCACGCCGTGGTTGATCGCGTTGTTGAGGAAGAGCACCTTCGCCGGCTCGATGAACAGCGAGGTCAGCGGGAGGATCCCGTTGTCGACCAGGAAGCTGACCGCGTCGCCCAGCCACCGGGTGATCTGGCGCAGGACCGGCGCGAGCAGGAACATCCCGCCGATCGCCATCAGTCCCGCGAAGATGCCCGCCGAGAAGTTGTTGACGAGCATTTCGAAGCCCGGCTTGATCTTGTGGCTCCACAGCCCGTCGAGCTTCATCATGCCCCAGGCCGTCAGCGGACCCATGATCATGGCGCCCAGGAACATGGGAGCCCCGCCCGCGTCCCCGATGAAGAGCGGGTCGCTGGTGGCCATGATGACGCCGATGACCGAGAACGCCCCGACCACGCCGCCGCGGACCTCGTAGACGATCATGCCGCCGGTGTAGGCGATCAGGATCGGCAGCACGTAGAAGATGGACGGGCCGACCATCGTGGCGATCTTCTCGTTCGGGATCCACCCGTCAGGGATGAAGAACGCCGTGATCAGGCCCCAGGCGATGATCGCGCCGATGTTCGGCATGATCATGTTGGACAGGAACGTCCCGAACTTCTGCACATGAACCCGCAACGACGTACGTGACGCCGTCGTCTCGGTGACTGTCGCCATGCTCTCCTCCTCGACCCCAGCGGCTGCTGGTCGTCCTTGCGCATGACCGCGTCCTGTGGCCCGCTCCGCCGTGTGACGCACGCCATACACATCTTTGATTGCCTGTATATCTCCGCGAAAACGTCCCCGTCAAGAGGTGAGAGCAACATATTCAAAGATAAAAGCAGAGAAACGGTGGTACGATGGCCGCCACCATTCCGGATGCTCAGCCAGGAGGAATCGATGAAGGCCCTGCGCTTCTACGCCCCCGAGGACGTCCGCCTCGAGGACGTCCCCGAGCCCCAGTGCGGCCCCGACGAGGTCAAGCTGCGGGTGAAGAACTGCTCGACGTGCGGCACCGACGTCAAGATCCTCTACAACGGCCACCAGAACCTCACCCCGCCCCGGACCATCGGCCACGAGGTCGCCGGTGAGGTCGTCGAGGTCGGGGCCAACGTCTCCGGCTGGTCGGTCGGTGACCGCGCGCAGGTGATCGCCGCCGTCCCGTGCGGCGACTGCCACGAGTGCAAGAAGGGCTGGATGGCGGTCTGCCAGAACCAGACCTCGGTGGGCTACCAGTACGACGGCGGGTTCGCCGAGTACATGATCGTCCCCCGCGAGGTGCTCAAGGTGGACGGCCTGAACCGGATCCCCGACAACGTCGGGTACGACGAGGCCTCGGCTGCCGAGCCCTTCGCCTGCGCCATCAACGCCCAGGAGCTGCTCGGCATCGAGGAAGGCGACACGGTGGTGGTCTTCGGCGCCGGCCCGATCGGCTGCATGCACATCCGCATCGCCCGCGGGGTGCACAAGTGCGGCCCCGTCTACCTTGTCGACGTCAACGCCGAGCGGCTGAAGATGTCCGCCGACGCGGTGCAGCCCGACGAGACGATCGACGGCTCGCAGGTGGACGTGGTGGAGACCGTCATGGAGCTCACCAACGGCCGCGGCGCCGACGTGGTCATCACCGCGACAGCCGCCAACGTCACCCAGGAGCAGGCGATCGCGATGGCCGCTCGCAACGGCCGGATCTCCTTCTTCGGCGGGCTGCCGAAGACGAACCCGACCATCACCTGCGACTCCAACGTGGTGCACTACCGCCAGCTGCACATCCACGGCGCCAACGGCTCGGCGCCCGAGCACAACAAGCGGGCCCTGGAGTACATCTCGTCCGGACAGGTGCCGGTCAAGGACCTGATCACCGAGCACATCCCGCTCGACCGGGTGCTGGACGCCTTCCAGATCGTCAAGAACGGCGAGGCGATCAAGGTGACCGTCGAACCCTGAGTGGACTACGTCCCGAACCCCGTCCCCGGCGTTGACACGAGCGCCGGGGGCGGGGTTTCGTGTGGGTCCACACACCTCTTCTCGGGAAGGTGCCCATGAGCGACGACACGGCCACGAAGTCCGACTCCAGCAGCGGTGGCAGCATGACCGGTGCCCTGCCGGACGCCGACGACATCCCCCAGCAGGAGCTCGACGAGATCGAGGCCGAGCGCAAGGAGCGGACGGCTCCCGAGAACCGGCCCGAGGGCGCCGAGGTCGACAACACCGATCGCGACTTCGACCCCGTGCGGGGCCAGTTCACCGACTCCGAGCCCGACCCGGACCTCGGGCCCTTCCCCGACCCGAGCGAGGAGGTCGGCTGAGCCGGCTCAGCCGATCTCGATGCGGCCGTCGGCATCCAGCGGGAAGCCGGGGTTGTGGCAGATCTCCCACAGGTGGCCGTCGGGGTCCGCGAAGTAGCCGGAGTATCCGCCCCACTCGGTGCGGTGGGCCGGCTTCACGATCCGGCCGCCCACCTCGTGGACGCGCGCGAACGCGAGGTCGACGGCGTCCTCGCTGACCACGTTGATCGCGAGCGTGCTGCCACGGTAGGGCGGCAGGTCGGACTCCGGCGTGGCCGGCAGCGCCGCGTCCTCGGCCAGGCAGGTGTAGTCGAACAGGCCGAGCCAGCTGCCTGACGTCTTGAACCAGACGATGCCCTGGGCGAGGTCGCCGCGCTGCTCCCAGCCGAGGTCGCGGTAGAACCGCGCCGATCGCTCGAGGTCGGCGACGCCGAGGGTGACGATGCTGAGGTTGGCCGGTACGTCGGTGGGCATGGCGTGATTCTGTCAGCGACCACCCCCCGCCGGTCAGCCCGGGCGGACAAGCCGCCGCCCTCGACCCCCTGGGCGGGTCGAGGGCGGCGGACACCCGAGGTCGTGCTGGTGGGTCAGTTGACCGCGACGGCGCTCCAGGCCGCGGCGACCGTGTTGTGCTGCGTGCTGCCGGCGCCGTAGAGGTCCCTCGCGGCGTTCAGCGTCGCCGTCCGTGCCTGCGCGTACGTCGTGCTGGAGGTCATGTAGACCGACAGCGCGCGGTACCAGATCTTGCCGGCAGCGTCGCGACCGATGCCGGTGACCGTCGAGCCGTTGCAGGTCGGCGAGTTGTGCGCGACCCCGCCGAACGTCTTGGCACCGGAGCCCTCGGCGAGCAGGTAGAAGAAGTGGTTGCCCACACCCGAGGAGTAGTGCACGTCGGCGCTGCCCACGGCGGCGCTGTAGCAGTCGTAGGAGGCGCCGTCCGAGCTCGGCTTGTCCATCCGGCGGAAGCCGAGGTGCTGGGTCAGGTCGAACTCCTCACCGATCAGGTAGTCGCCCGGGTCGTTCGCGTTCGCGGCGTAGAACTCCACCAGCGTGCCGAAGATGTCGGAGGTCGACTCGTTGAGGCCACCGGACTCCCCGGAGTAGGTCAGGTTGGCGGTGTTCTCGGTGACGCCGTGGCTCATCTCGTGGCCGGCCACGTCGAGCGACACGAGCGGACCGAAGTCGACGCCGTCCCCGTCGCCGTACGTCATCTTGGTGCCGTCCCAGAAGGCGTTGACGTAGTTCTTGCCGTAGTGGACCCGGTTGTAGGAGCCGGACCCGTTGCCGAAGATGCCGTTCCGCCCGTGGACATTCTTGTAGTAGTCCCACGTGACGTTGGTGCCGTACTGCGCGTCCGCGCCGGCCGACTGGCGGTTGGCGTTCGTGCCGTTGCCCCACAGGTTGTCGGCGTCGGTGAACAGCGTGCCGGTGGGACACCCGGTGCCGAACAGCTGGCAGGTCATCGGGTCGGTCTTGTTGTTCATGTCGGTCGTGTAGGTGTTGCCCCGGCTCGCGTCCTTGAGCTGGTAGGTGCCCGAGGCCAGGGTGGTGGTGAGCGGCACGGTGCCGCTGTAGAGGGTCTGGCCGGAGCCTTCGGCGGTCTGGATCTGCTGCTCGGTGCGGATCAGCGCGCCGGTCCTGGCGTCGACGTACGACGCGAGCCGGCTGGGCGTCCCGTCCTCCTGCGTGCCGCCGCTGACGACCTCCCAGGCCAGGCGCGGAGCCGTGCCGGTGGCGTCGACGACCAGCGCCGGCGCCTTCTCGACGCTCTCGCCGGTGATCGCGCGGGTCACCTTGCTCGGTGCGAGGGCACGCTGCTCGGCCGCGGTGCGGGTCACCTTCGGCGAGGTGTCGAGCCGCATGACCGTGCCGAGTGTCTGCGTGACCCCCTTCCAGTCACCGTCCGCCGCGCGGTGGACGACGAGGTCGCCGCCGAGCACACGCAGTCCGTGGTACGTGCGGTCCATGCGCACGTGGCTCGTGCCGTCCGCGTCCACCAGCGCGTCGGTGACTCGGAAGCCCTGGGCGTCGCCGACCTTGGCGGCACCGGGGTGAGCCTTGACCGCGGCGATCGCGGCTGCGGCCAGGTCGCCGGCCGGGTCGGCCTGGCGGGTGGTGGAGGGGGATGCCGCACCGGCGGTTGCGGCGGCGGAGAGGCTGGCGACGACGAGCGCCGCGGCAGCGAGTCCTGCTGTTCTGCGCATGGAGAACCTTTCCCGAGAGAGGGGCCCGGACGTCCGGGCACCGGACCACTCTCGGCGCTCGACCGGTCCCGGCGGAACAGGACAAAGGGGTCAGGTTTGTGCGACTGCAGAAGAATGCAGCACCACGGCCGGTTCAGGCCGGCTGGTCGGTGGTGCTGAGGGCGATCGCGTGCCGGGCGGCCGCCCGGGCCCGGGTCCGGTCCCCCGCGGCGTCGTACGCCAGCGCAAGCCGGAACCACGCCCGCCAGCTGTCCGGATCGGCCTCGGTCGCCTCGCGCATCGCCACGAACTGCTCGTCGGCGGCCGCGCGGTCGACGCGGCCCGACGCACGCCGCGGCAGGTCGTCCTCCGGCAGGCCGCCCTCGGCGGCGAGCCGGTCGGCCAGGGTGGCGCAGCTCCGGCCGAACTGCAGCTCTCGCCAGACCAGCGTCACGCCGAGCACCGGCACCACGAGTACGGCGAGCCCGAGGAGGACACCGACCACGGAGCCGCTGTCCACCAGGGCGAGGCCCTTGAAGCCGAGCAGGACCGAGTAGCCCAGCACGACGAGCACCATCACGGCGATGGTGACCTTCGTGCGCATCAGTCGAGGCCCATGAACTCTTCGAGGCCGACGGTGAGTCCGGGGCGGGACGCGATGGTCCGGAGACCGAGCAGGACGCCCGGGGTGAAGGACACCCGGTCGAGGGAGTCGTGCCGGATGGTCAGGGTCTCCCCCAGTCCGCCGAGGATGACCTCCTGATGGGCGACCAGGCCGCGGATCCGCAGGCCGTGCACGTGGATACCCTCGACGTCGGCGCCACGTGCTCCCTCGAGCCCCGTGCTGGTCGCGTCCGGGACGGACCCGAGGCCGGCCTCCCGGCGGGCGGCGGCCACGAGCTTCGCCGTGCGCGTCGCGGTGCCGGACGGGGCGTCTGCCTTGTCGGGGTGGTGCAGCTCGACGATCTCGACGGACTCGTAGAAGGGCGCGGCCTCGGCCGCGAAGCGCATCATCAAGATGGCCCCGATCGAGAAGTTCGGCGCCACCAGGACCCCGGTCTCCGGAGCGTCAGCCAGCCATCCTCGAAGCTGGTCGAGCCGGACGTCGTCGAACCCCGTGGTGCCCACGACCGCGTGGATGCCGTGGTCGATGCAGAACTCCAGGTTGTCCATCACCACGTCGGGGTGGGTGAAGTCGACCACCGCCTGCGCGCCGGCCCGGACCAGCTCGTCCACGGAATCCTCCGCGTCGAGGGCGGCGACCAGCTCCATGTCCTCGGCGGCCTGCACCGCCTTGCACACCTCGGCGCCCACCTTGCCGCGTGCACCGAGCACGCCCACCTTCATCGTCGTTCTCACGGGCCCAACTTAGTGGGCCCGGCCGACCGCCGGTCGGTGGGGGACAGCGGTGAGGCGAATAAGTTCACGATCTTATAGGATGCACCATCAGGCCATGCTCTAATAGTTATGATCATCAGGCGACGACCTGGAAGGAGTAGCGATGTCCCGTCCCCTCCGCGTCGCCGTGCTCACCCTCGACCAGCGGGCGAGCCGCGCCGGGGCCGATGCGGTGCCGGCGTTCCTGGACCTGCTCTCCCCGGCGTCGCTGCCGACTCCTCCCCTGCTCGCCTTCCAGCGGACGGTGGGCGACGAGGTGCAGGGCGTCACCGACGACGCCGACACTCTGGTCGAGGTCGTCGGCCGGGCGCTGCGGGCCCGGGAGTGGAACATCGGGATCGGGTTCGGCGACATCGAGACACCGCTGCCGCCCGAGACCCGCGCCGGCCGCGGCCCGGCCTACCTGCACGCCCGGGAGGCGGTGACCCGGGCCAAGTCCGCACCCCACCGCATCGTGGTTGTCGGTGGGCCGCGCGATGATCGCACGGCGCACCTGGAGACCGTGCTCGGGTTGTGGGCCGGGCTGCTGGCCCGACGGACCGACGGTGGTTGGGAGGTGCACGACCTGCTGGCCGAGGGGTTGTCCTACTCGGCTGCGGGCGAGCGACTCGGGATCACCCAGTCGGCGGTCTCGCAACGTGCCCAGGCCGCGGGCCTGGTGGACGAGCAGCGGGCCCGCGCGCTCGCGACCTACCTGGCCGGCGACCTGCTGGCGGGGTGGAGCGACCGACGGACGGACGAAGGAGGACGATGACGGCCCTGGTCACGGTGGCGGTCGCCCTGGCGGTGGCCCTCTCGGCGGTCGGCTGGCTCCTGCCGCGCTCCGGGCCCTGGCGCGCCGGCACCGCTGCGACCCTCGCGGCGGGCCTGGCCGCGCTGGGACTGGTCGCGGTCCTGCACGGACCGGTCGGCACCGCCTCGCCCGGCTTCCCCGACGCCTTGCTGGTCAACCTGTTCGCGGTCGCCGTGGTCGGCGGCGGCCCGTTGACCGCCGCGGTGCTCGGACTCGCCGACGGGGCGGACTCCGGCAGAGTCCGCGGTGCCCATGCGGAGCAGGTGCTGCGCGGCGGCGCCTGGATCGGGGCCTTCGAGCGCACAGCCGTCTTCGCGAGCCTGGTCGCCGGCTGGCCGGAGGGGCTCGCGGTCGTCCTCGCCCTGAAGGGTCTCGGCCGCTACTCCGAGCTGCGCGCCGACGCCGGGGAGCCGGGCCGGCCGGCGGCGCCGGACGCCGGTGGGGTGGCGGAGCGGTTCATCATCGGGACGTTCGCGAGCGTGCTGTGGGCGGTCGCCTGCGCGGGCGCCCATGCCGGTCTCACCCGGTGAGCTGGTCTCGACCCTCGAGAGATTCGAACGGCCCCACGACGGCCAGCGTCTGCGGTTGCGTGAACAGGTTGCGAGCGAGCGTGTTCACGTCGTCGAGCGTGACGTCGTCCACGCGCTGGAGCACCTCGTCGATGCTCGGGAGCTCGTCGTACAGCAGCTCAGCCTTGGCAATGCGCGACATCCGGGAGACGGAGTCCTCGAGGCTCAGCACCATCCCGCCCCGCAGCTGGCCCTTGCCGCGCTCGAGCTCCTCGGTGCTGATGCCGTCCACGGCCAGTTTGTCCAGCTCGGTGCGGACCACCGAGAGCACCTCGTCGACCTTGGTCGGCAGGCAGCCCACCGACACCGCGAAGGCCCCGGCGTCCGCGTAGTGCGCGGCGTAGCTGTAGACCGAGTAGGCCAGACCGCGGTGCTCGCGCACCTCCTGGAACAGCCGTGACGAGGTGCCGCCACCGAGCGCCGCGTTGAGCACACCGAGGGCGTAGCGGCGGTCGTCGGTGCGGACCAGCCCGTTGACGCCGAGCACGAGGTTGACCTGCTCGAAGGGGCGGGCGACGACCGCCTCCCCCGTGGAGCTGCGCCGGGCGCGCTCGCCGCGCCGGGCCGGCATCGGCCGGACGCTGGTGTCGGCGAGGAAGTTGGAGCGGGAGAACGCCTTGCGGACCAGACGTACGACGGTCGCGTGGTCGACGTTGCCGGCGACCGCGACGACCATGTTCTCGGGGGCGTAGCGGGTCCGGTAGTAGCGCGTGATCTGGGCACGGCTCAGCGCCTTGATCGACTCGACGGTGCCGGCGATCGGCCGGCCGAGCGGCGTCGACCCCCACGCCTTCTCGGCGTAGAGGTTGTGCACCACGTCGTCCGGGTCGTCGTCGTGCATGGCGATCTCGTCGAGGATCACCTCACGCTCGGCCTCGACGTCCTCGGCGGTGATCGTCGAGGACGTCACCATGTCGCCGAGCACGTCGACCGCGAGCGGCAGGTCCTGGTCGAGCACCCGCGCGTGGAAGCAGGTGTACTCCTTCGCGGTGAAGGCGTTGAACTCGCCTCCGACCTCGTCGAGCGAGACGGAGATGTCCAGCGCCGACCGCGTGGGCGTGCCCTTGAAGAGCAGGTGCTCGAGGAAGTGCGAGGCCCCCGACAGGGTCGGGGACTCGTCACGTGACCCGACGCCGACCCACACCCCGATGGATGCGGACCGGACGCCGGGCATCGCCTCGGTCACGACCCGCAGCCCCCCGGGCAGGACGGTACGTCGTACCAGTCCGTCCTTGCCCTCGAGGAGCGTGCGGGTCGTGCCGGGCTTCTGCTGTGCTGCGGAAGCCACCAACGTGTTACTCGGAGTCGCCTTCGGTGTCCTCGGACTTGTCGCCCTCGGCC
>CAVQGT010000006.1:0-139389 GCA_963712145.1 uncultured Actinomycetota bacterium
TGCGAGAACGACGCCGACGGCGACCGCGTCTCGACCCTGCTGGTGCACGACGCCAACGCCGGCCGGCTCGCGCTCGAGCGCGGGTGCGTGGACCTCGTGCTCGCCGGCCACCTGCACCTCCAGGTCGGTCCCGGCCGGGTCATCGGCACGAACGGGAAGGCCGGCTACACCTACACCAACGGGACGACCGGCGGGGCGGCGTACGCCGTGGCGATCGGCTCCAAGCTGCGCCGCGACGCCGAGGTCAGCCTGGTGACCTACGCCGAGGGACGCCCGGTCGGGATCCAGCCGGTGACCGTGCGCACCAACGGCGAGTTCGTGGTCGGCGAGTTCGTCCGGCTCGAGCTCGACGAGGACTGAGCGCCCGGGAGCGCGGAACGGCCCCGCGCGCACGAGCGCCGGGGCCGTTCCTGATCTGGCGGAGGCGGCGGGATTTGAACCCGCGAGAGGGGATTACCCTCAACCCGCTTAGCAGGCGGGCGCCATAAACCGGGCTAGGCGACGCCTCCAGACAGCGAGGGACACGCTACCCGAACCTGTTCGACATCACTGAATCGGGCGGTAGCCGTGTCCCCGGTTGAGGTGCTGCTGCAGGTCGCGGACGAAGTCGTTCCCGCCGACCCGGCGAGGATCCCGACGGGGATGGTGGTGGTCGTGCCGTCCCGCCGGCGGAGCACCACGACCCGCGCGCCGGCCACGGTCGTCGCGAGCACGTCCTCGACATCCTTCCACCGGCCCTGCCGCACGCCGGCACCGCGCACCCAGCGGACCTCGTAGCCCACCTCGCCCAGGGTTACCACCGGAGCGAGCCGCCAGAGCACCGCGGCCAGCACCAGGACGCCGAGCACCGCTACGACGACGACGGTCGAGAGGACCGCCGTGGGCCAGGAGAACACGAGCCCGCCGAGCACGACGACCAGCACCAGCAGGCCGGCGACCGCCAGGCCCGCACCCATCATCCGGACGAGGACGGGTGCGGAAAGTCGATAGTCGGAGGTCACGGAAAGAAATTAGACCCAACCGGGGCCGAGCGACCAAATAGGACAGCCATGGCCCTTGTCACAAGACTGTGACCGGGCTCACACTCGTAAGTCCCCCCTCCACTAGGCGGTCGCCATGAGCGGTCTCGAGAACGCCATCCACGGCCTGAAGCAGGCCCTCGACAGCCCGCCCCGCCACCACATGTGGCGATGGCTGGTACGCAACCGGTTGTCCCTGGTGAAGGAAGCCCTGCACGGGGAGTGGTCCCGGGGCGGACGCGTGGCTCGCCCCTCGCGAGATCACCCTGCACCGCGAGCGCAACACCCTCCTGCGCCGTCTGACCTCGCTCGGCCCGGCCGTGCTCGAGGACGACGACCTCGACAGCGTGCGCGCCGAGCTGGTGCGCCTCGTCGCGGCGCTCGAGCACCACCGGCAGCGGGTCAACGACCTCGTCTACGACAGCGTCGCGCTGGAGCTCGGCGGATCCGAGTAGGAGCCAGCCGGCAGCAGAGGGGGCGGGATTCGAACCCGCGGCTGACATCTCTGCCAGCGACCGCTTTCAAGGCGGTTCCGATCGGCCACTCCGGCACCCCTCCGTGCGCCCGGCCAGGCCGGTGCACGCAGGCGAGTCTAGGTGAGGTCGAGGGAGACGAGGACGCTCCCTCCTGCACGACGTCGCCGGGAGAGACCTTCACCGCGGTGACCCTGCCGGGGTGCTCGGTGAGGACGGGGATCTCCATCTTCATCGACTCCAGCAGGATCACGGTGTCGCCCGCGGCGAGCGTGTCCCCGGGGGGCGACGGTCACCGTCATCACGTTGGCCACCATCTCGGCGACGATGTCTGCGGTGCGCGCGTCACGGGCCATGGCGGCGACGGTACACAACCGCGACGATTACCCGCAGGTACGCCGGCCTCGGGTCAGCCGACCTGCATCGGCCCGCGGTCCACGGTGTCGGAGGAGGACGCGCCCGCGCCGTCCGACCAGTCGGCGAACGCGGACACCTGCCCGCCGCCCCGGCCGCCGAGGGCCGACCACGGGACGACCGCCACGAGCATCCGGCCGTCGACCGTCAGCGTCCCCGGGTAGCTCACGAACCCGCGCGGTGTCTGGAGGTAGGCGTGCCACCCGTCGGAGCCGCCGTCGAGGAAGACCTGGAAGTCGCTCTCGGCGCGGCCGCTGCGGTAGAGGTCGAGCCCGACGCCCTGCACCTCACCGTTGGCCAGCCGGCCCGGCACGGTGCCGCCGAGCTCGAACGTGACGCGCAGGTGGGTGCCGTCGTCCTCGAGGGTGAGCGAGCCGAGGTCGGCGTACGCCGGCCCGTTGCCGTGGTCTTCCCGTGCAGGTCCCGCGGCCAGCCGGACCGGTGCAGCTGCCAGGTCGCCGACGTGCCGACGCCCTCGGTGGAGCCCGAGCTCCCCACCGGGTCGTTGTCCTCGGGGGCAGGGCCGGACCCGTTCGCGATCCGGGTCCGGCCCGTCCCCGGGGTGCGCTCGTGGTGCCCACGCTTCGTGGGGGTCCCGGCCGGCTGTTGCCTCAGGTTCCGCGCGGCCACCTCGGCCTGGCCGGCCAGGTTGGCCCGCGGGGTGGGTGAGCCCTGGCCGGCCGCGCTTCCTTGGGCAGCGCAGCCGGCCAGGGTGTAGGGCAGCCAGGACGCCCGGGACCACGAGGCGAAGGCTCGTCGTCCACGCAGTCGGGGCGTCCTGGCGAGTACTCACTTCCAGTCAGCCCCGCCACCCATGTCGTGCGGGACCGTGACGATGAAGTCCTTGGTGCACGGGATCATGTCGAACGTCGCGGCGGCGTGGATCGTGTAGGTCCGCCCCTCGCCCTTGCCCGAGCGCTCGCTGCGGATCTGCGCCGGGACGGTGGCCTCGCCGCTGCCAGAGCCGTCTGCCCCCGGGATGAAGTCGGGGTCGTGCGCGGGTCCGCCGTCACCGCCCACCTCGTCGGTGACGTCGGACGTGACCGCCAGCGTCGTCGAGGTGTCGGCGCCGTTGTTGGTCGCGATGAACAGCACGTCCTGGAGCTTGTGGTTCGGCGGCCAGAGCATCTCGGGCCCGACGTACGTGATCACGTCCCCGCGGTCGCACGTCTGCGAGTGCTCACCGCCGGGGTACTTGTTCTTGAAGCCGCTGTTGGCCTGTCCGGGCCCGACGAAGGCGAACGCCCCGACCAGTCCCACCACGGCGACGGCCGTACCCACCTTGCGCCTCATGCATCCTCCAGAAGGAGACCGGTGCCCAGGGGAACCGCGCGGTTCCGCACCTCGCTGCACAAACTGCGCGGGACGCGTCGGAGTTATGCGGGAGGTGTGAGGTGGGTCATGCGGTCTAGACGCTCACCGCGGGCTCAGAGCAGCGGCTGCGTCCGTCGCGGCTCGGGCCGGTGGGCGGACGCCTCCTCGGCACGCCGGGCCCGGGCGCCGCGCGTGCCGGACAGGAACGTGTTGGCCCGGATCACCAGGTAGCCGATGGCCAGGCCCAGCAGCAGCGAGTAGCCGAGCCCCAGCGCGATCTCCGCGCGCGACAGGTCGGTGGCGATGAGGCTGGTGGAGACGCCGGCCAGCCCGGCCGCCCCGAAGGCGCACGCCCACCAGCCCTGGCGTCGCCGGGCGCGGGTCGAGACCCCCCAGGCCAGGGCCGGGAAGCCGAGCAGGAACTCGATCGGCCGGGGGACCGCCCCGGCCACCTCACGGATCCGGGCCAGCACGTCCTCGATGCTCTCGGTCATCCCCGGCGAGCCCCACCGGCTGAGCGCCTCGGCGTAGGCGAGCGTCACGGCGAGGAGCAGCAGCCCGCCGACCACGACGACGCCGCCGCGGGTGCCGAGGCCCGCAGTCCGGCGCCGAGCCGGAAGACCAGGGCCAGCGCGGTCAGCAGCGCCAGCGCGAGAGCGAGGTAGCCCGCGCGCTCCAGCGCGAGGTGGGCGTCGTACGCATCGGCCGCGAGAGCCGAGACGGCCGCCACCGCGGTGGCGAGCAGGACCTCCCGGACCACTCCGACGAAGCGAGGAGCGGGCGTGGTGGCGAGGACGCCGAGCACCGCGCCGACGGCGGCGGTCGAGACCGCGGCGCCCGCGAGCAGCACCGGGATCCCGGAGACCACCGCGGCGACGGTGAGCACCAGCGCCAGCAGCCCGGCGATGACCGGGCGGCCGCCGGACCGGACCGCCAGCGCGACCGTGTAGGTGGTGGTCACGGTCACCGCGCCGGCCACCGGCGCCCAGGACGGCACCGTCAGCGGGGTGAGGTCCGCGACGAGGGCGGCCGTGGCCGCGAGCACCACGAGGAACCAGCCGAGGGTGAGGGTGCGCGCCGAGAGCGAGTGGTCGCGGGGCGGGCGAGGGGTCCGAGCGGGCGGGGCTCCCGGGGCTCGCGGGTCTTCCGGGCCCGCCGCGGCTCGGGTTCTGCGCGCCGGCGACCTGGCTTCTGCTCCGGTCGACTCACGGTCGGCAACTATAGGCGCCGGTTCGCGAGCGACGGGTTGGTGCTCCGCACCGCCGCTAGGTGTGGACGGTTCACGCCCGAGAGGCGCCGGTGCCGTCGTCGTCCTGGTCCGCCTCGACGAGGACGTCGCCGTCCGGGCCGACGATCAGCGAGTGGCCGCAGTAGCGGGGACCCGGCTGGCCTGCCGCCGCGACGTACACCGTGTTCTCGATGGCACGCGTCCGCAGCAGCGTGCGCCAGTGGTCGACCTTGCGGTCGCCCGCGACCCAGGCGGCCGGTACGACGAGCAGCTCGGCGCCGCGGTCGACGAGCGCCCGGGCGAGTCGGGGGAACCGCAGGTCGTAGCAGGTCATCAGGGGCCGACCTGCCAGCCCATCACGTCGACGACGACCGGCTCGAGGTCGCCGGCGCTGAGGCGGTCGGACTCCTTGTAGCCGAAGGAGTCGTAGAGGTGGATCTTGCGGTAGGTCACCCGCAGCCCGGCCGGGTCGACGACGACGAGGGTGTTGAACGGCCGGGCGGGGTCGTCGCTGACCTCGAACATGCCGGCGACGATCGTGACGTCGTTCGCGGCGGCGAGCTCGCCGAGCCGGGTCACGAACGGGCCGTCGAGCGGCTCGGCGAACGCGGCGACGTCCGAGCCGGGCTTGCCGAAGTCACGGGCGAACACCTCGGGGAAGACCACCAGGTGGACCGGGGGGCGCCCCGAGCAGATCTCGGTGACCACGTCGAGCGCGGCACGGTTCTCCGCGAGGTCCAGGCCGAGAGGCGCGGACCAGGGAAGACGCCGAGCAGGTGTTCGAGTCCCGGGCCAGCCTGCCATCTGACCGCATCAGCGACCCCCTGCGGCTCGGCGCGGTGATCCTGACCGGTGGCACGGCTGCCCGGATGGACGGCGTCGACAAGGCCTCGATCGAGATCGACGGCGTGACGCTGCTCGAGCGCGCGCTGGCCGCGACCCTGTCCGCCCTCGAGGTCGTGGTGGTTCGCCAGCAGGTGCCGACGAGCCGGCCCGTGACGTGGACCCGCGAGGACCCGCCGCTGGTGGGCCGGCGGCCGGGATCCTGGCCGGGATCGACCGGTTCCTGCGCGTCCCCGACCTGGTGTGCGTGCTGGCCGTGGACATGCCGAAGGTCAATGCGGGGACGGTGCGCGGCCTGACCTGGGCGGTCGAGGGCGACCCGGACGTCGACGGTGCTGTGCTCGTGGACGACGGCGGGCAGCGGCAGACGCTGGCCGCGGTCTACCGGACCGCGTCGCTGCACGCGTCGCGGCCGGCCGACCGCGAGCAGGAGCACGGCCTGGCGGTGCGCCGGCTGGTGCCCCAGGCCTCCGGCTGGCCGAGGTCCCCGTCGTCGGCAACGAGGCCTTCGACATCGACAGCTGGAAGGACTTGCGGCACCTCGATCAATAAAGGGTTGGCCGCCCACAACGTCCACGGGGCGATGGGCGGCGAGCCGGTCATCGCGTCGGCAGGATGACCGGCGCCTTCCGGGCCCAGGTCGGCGGCACGCTCGCACGTGCGGCGCTCCATCGAGCAACGGAGCCACCAGGCGTGGGCGTCCTTGCCCTCCACGACGTCGACCAGCATCGCGTCGGCCGACTCCCATGCCACGCCCCTGACGTCGACGTTGGCCGGCACCGCGATCGGCTGGAGGCGCTGTCCTGGCGCCGCTCGAGCGACCACAGCCGGAGCCCGCCGGACGAGCCGTGGGAGAGGAACAGATCGTTCTCGTAGGGCGACCACCACGTCGATCCGGCGAGCCAGGAGCGCTCAGGACCGTCGTGGGATCGAGCCGTCCGTCCATGACGTCGAAGAGCCGCGCTTGGTCGTTCGCCCCCTTCTCGCCGGGCGCCCTGAGCACGACGACCCCGTGCGCGGCCACCCTGATCTCGTCGGAGCCCGCGCGCAGGTTGTCGATGACCCGCGGCTCGGCGGCCCCCGGGTCGCGGACGTAGTGGGCCTGGTCGCCGGTCACGTAGACGCGCCCGTCGTCGTCGACCCCCGCGACGTGGAAGCCGGAGTCACAGCACTGCGGCTGCTCGGGGACGGTGAAGACCCCGGACTGCTTCCCGGCCTCGACCGACCAGAGGACGATCCGCGCGTCCGCCCCATCCGAAGTGACCGGCCACGCGGCCCAGCCGCCGTCCGGGCTGACCGCGGGGTAGCCGGTGGCGTCGGCGTCGAGCACGCGTCTGCTGCCGTCGAGTGCGACCTCGACGACGCCGCGCCTGTCGTCCAGGCCCAGAGTCACCCCGCCGCCGTAGCGCAGGCCCATCAGGTGCCCGGACCCTTCGCCCACCACGTAGGCGAGCGCAGGCGCGTCGCCCACCGGGAGGTCGGCCACCGTTCGTGGGCTGTCGTCGCGTTGCGCGGGCGGCGCGTCGGAACGCAGCGCGTCGGGGCCGAGCGCGACGCCTCCGCCGACGATGGCGAGCACCAGGGCGGCAGCCGCCGTCACGGCGGCGCTGCGGCGGCGTGCGTGCCGGCGTCCGCCCGCACGCAGCGCGTCCAGGTCGACGGGAGGGACGGCGGCGTCCTCGGCCGCCTCGTGCAGCGAGCGCGTGATCTCGGTGTCGGTGCTCATGCGTCCCCTCCTTCCGGGGCGGTGACGAGCGTGCGGCGCAGCGACTTCAGCGCGTCGGACGCCTGGGACTTGACCGTGCCGCGGGAGCAGCCCAGGACGCGGGCGATCTCCTCCTCGGACAGGTCCTCGTAGTAGCGCAGGACGACGACGGCGCGCTGGCGGGGCGGGAGGGTCTGGACGACCGGCCACAGGGCGGCGCGGTCGACGTACCCCTGCTCGTGGCCCGTCCGGGCCGCCTCCGGGACCTGCTCGGTCGGGTGCTCGCGGCGCCAGCCGCGCTTTCCCGCCGAGATGGCGCCGTTCACCAGCATCCGGCGGACGTAGGCGTCCGGCGACTCCATCCGGTGGATCCGGCCCCAGGAGGCGAAGGCCTTCATCAGCACCGACTGGAGCAGGTCCTCGGCCGGCTCGTGCGCGCCGGTGAGCAGGTACGACAGCCGGAACAGCGCCGGCCAGCGACCCGTCACGAACTCGACGTACGACGTGTCGTCGCCCACGTGCGCCCCCTTCTGCCGAATGCCTGCACCTCTACAACTCGCGACACTGCCATCCGGTTGGGCTGATCCCTTGCGGGAATCGCGGACGCGTAGAAGTCTGGACGGGTGACCTTGCACGACTGGATTGACGAACTCTGCGACGCCCTCGACATCGAAGCCGAGATCGACGAGGGGATCATCCTCGATCTCGCTCGCGACGCGGCGCATGCCGTCGAGCGTCCGGCCGCCCCGATCACGACCTACCTCCTGGGCTACGCCGCCGCGCTGGCCGGGGGCAGTCCGGAGAAGGTCGAGGAGCTCGCGGCGCGCGCCACCGAGCTGGCCGAGAAGTGGGGCGGGGAGAAGGCCGACGAGCTCGAGGAGATCGAGGTCGAGGTCGAGGTCGAGGACGTCGACGACGCACTGGTGGACGCGGACTGATCCGGCATCCACGGGTCGGCTAGCGTCGCGGTCATGCGCGCCGTCATCGCCACCGAGCCCGGAGGGCCCGAGGTCCTCACCGTCACCGACGTCGACGACCCCACGCCGGGCGCCGGCGAGGTCGTCATCGACATGGCCGCGACGGCGGTCAACCGGGCGGACACCCTGCAGCGGCAGGGGTTCTACCCGCCCCCGCCCGGGGCCTCCGACGTGCTCGGTCTCGAGTGCTCCGGGGTGGTCAGCGCGGTCGGCGAGGGCGTCGAGCGGTGGCAGGTCGGCGACCAGGTGTGCGCGCTGCTCGCCGGCGGCGGGTACGCCGAGAAGGTGGCCGTCCCTGCCGGGCAGGTGATGCCCGTCCCGGACGGCGTCGATCTGGTCACCGCAGGCGCGCTGCCCGAGGTGGCCTGCACCGTCTGGTCCAACGTCTTCATGGTCGCCGGCCTGCAGCCCGACGAGACCTTGCTCGTGCACGGCGGGGCGGGCGGCATCGGCACGATGGCGATCCAGCTCGCACACGCCCTCGGCGCGCGCGTGGTCACCACGGCGGGCTCCGCCGAGAAGCTCGACGTCTGCCGGTCGCTGGGGGCCGACGTCACGATCGACTACCACGAGCAGGACTTCGTCGAGGAGGTCCGTGCGGCGACCGACGGCCGCGGCGCCGACGTCATCCTCGACAACATGGGCGCGTCCTACCTCGGCAGGAACGTCGACGCCCTGGCCACCGAGGGCCGGCTGGTGATCATCGGCATGCAGGGCGGCACCAAGGGCGAGCTCGACATCGCCAAGCTGCTGCGCAAGCGCGGCGCGGTGGTCGCGACCTCGCTGCGCGCCCGCCCGGTCGAGGAGAAGGCGGCGATCTGCGCGGCCGTCGTCGAGCACGTGTGGCCGCTCGTCGCGGATGGCTCGGTGAAGCCGATCGTGCACGCGAGCTTCCCGCTGGAGAAGGCCGGCGAGGCGCACCAGCTGATGGAGGACAGCGGTCACGTCGGGAAGATCGTGCTGACCTCGTAAGGTGGGACGCATGACCGACAAGCAGCCCGACTCCGACCAGGACCCGCGCGTGGTGGTGCTGGGTCCCGACGGGATGGCGATCGCCGGGGGGTCCGGTTCCTCCGACGGTTCCGTGGAGGAGTCCGAGGAGGACGCCGAGCGGCACATCACCGACCTGGTCGAGCAGCCCGCCAAGGTGATGCGGATCGGCAGCATGATCCGCCAGCTCCTCGAAGAGGTGAAGTCGGCACCGCTCGACGAGGCGAGCCGCGCCCGGCTGGCCGACATCCACAAGTCGTCGATCAAGGAGCTCGAGGCCGGGCTCGCGCCCGAGCTGGTCGAGGAGCTCGAGCGGCTCTCGCTGCCGTTCAGCTCCGACACCCCGTCCGAGGCCGAGCTCCGGATCGCCCAGGCCCAGCTCGTCGGGTGGCTCGAGGGCCTCTTCCACGGCATCCAGACCGCGATCTACGCCCAGCAGATGGCCGCGCGGGCACAGCTCGAGCAGATGCGCCGGGCCCTGCCCGCGGGGATGGTTCCCTCCGACGAGGCGATCGCCGCCGCGCAGGAGGCGCAGGCCCACCGCGCCCCCGGGAACGACGAGGGTGGCCGCAGCGGGATGTACCTCTGACCCTGGTTCAGCAGAGCGCTTACTTTTAGCCCAGTTCAGCCATATACTGAACTCATGGCTGCGTCCGAGGTGCTCTACACCGTGATCGGTGACCTGGTCGGGTCCCGCGTCGCTCCCGACCGGTCCGCCCTGCAGCACGCGCTCGGCGAGGCGCTCGAGGCCGTCAACCGCAGCATCGCGCCCCGGCAGGCCTTCGAGCCGACCGTCGGCGACGAGTACCAGGGCGCCTGCCTGACCCTCGCGGACGCGGCCCGCGCCTCGTTGCTGGTCCGGCTCGCCCTCCTCCCCGCCGGGGACACCCGCTGCGGCCTCGGCCACGGCGCGGTCACCGTGCACGACGAGTCACGCCGACCCCTGCTCCAGGACGGGCCGGGCTGGTGGTCGGCCCGCGCCGCGATCGAGAGCCTCGGGGCCGGCCGCGCGCACCGGCGTACGGCGTTCGACGGTCCCGACGCCGGCAGCGTCAACGCCTTCCTGCTCTGCCGCGACCAGCTCGTCGACCGGCTCAACGACCGTGGGCTGCGGATCCTCCGGCTGGCGCTGCTCGGGCACCCCCAGAAGGAGATCGCGGAGATCGAGCAGATCACCCGCTCGGCCGTGTCCCAGCAGTTCTCGCGGGGGGTCGGTGCCATCGTGGACGCGCACACCCTGCTGGACGACCACTCGGGAGCCTCATGATCGCGCTCGGCGCCTTCCTCGCGGTGGCCGGCGTCTGCGACCTGCTGCGCGCCACCCGCGACACGATCACCGCCCGGCACCGCTTCCTCCTCGTGGGCGTGGGCCTCGCCCTGTTCGCGATGGCGCTGCTCGTGCTCGACCTCTCCTCCGGCGCCGTCCTGCCGCTCGCCCTGGTGTGGACGTTCGGACTCGTGGCCTGGCTGGTCACCTCGTCGGCGGCGCTGGACGCGACCGCGACCGTGACGCACCGCCGCGGCTGGCGCACCGCCGCGTTCCTGTCCCTGGCCGTCCCGCTGGCCGTGCTGTTCGCCGTCGGTGACGCCGTCTCGGTGGGGATGACCGTGCCCGGCTTCCTCGAGGGCACGCTGTTCACCGCCTACCCGCTCGACGAGATCGTGCTCGTCGTCGGAGTCGGCCTCTTCCAGCTCAGCAGCGCGAACATCCTGGTGCGGCTGCTCCTCGACGCGATCGGCGTCCCCGCGGCCACCAACGAGAAGAAGCTCAAGGGCGGTCGGGTGCTCGGCCCGATGGAACGGCTGTTCATCATCCTGCTCGGCCACAGCGGCCAGCTCGGCGCCGCCGCGGTCGTGGTGGCCGCGAAGGGTCTGCTGCGCTACCCCGAGCTGCAGCGCACCGCGCGCGAGGAGGGACCGACCGACCTCTCGGAGTACTTCCTCATCGGCAGCTTCACGAGCTGGCTCGTGGCGATCGCCGGCCTGCTCGTCATCCGGCTCGCCTGACTGGGCGCGCTTCAATCTGCTTGGCCAGCGCCGTGGAAGCTGCGCCGCAGGAGCAGGACCGCGACCGTCAGCACCCAAGACCAGAACAGCAGGTATGGCACCAACCAGATGATGTTCGACCAGTCGATGCGGCAGAGGACGAGGCCTCCTCCGCTTGCGATTGCCAGCCACCCGACCCAACGGGGCAGGAATCGGGTCGCCGCTATGACCCAGCCGCAGCAAACGGCGAAGCTGCCCAACGCCACGCGTGCGTTGGCGAACGCCGCCTGCGACTCCTCGAACGCATACCGGGCGACCTGTGGGTCGAGATCATCGGCGGTGAACACGGCAGCGACCTCGTTCCCCGACAGGACCAGTGCCACGAACAAGACACCGGAGACCATGGCGATCGACGACCGCCACGGCGCCACGCCCTCGGCGCGCCGCAGCAAGATCGAGAGCGCGACGCCGAACCAGACGAAGGAGATCTGCGCGATAGTGAGAGCGAACGACCGGAACGGGGACGCAACCGTGTTCGGTGCCTGGTAGTGGGTGAGGAACTCGGCCGCCGGGGCGTCAAAGGACGGTTCAGCGCGCGACCCGACAAGGACGACGAACAGCAGGACCACGGTGGTCAGCCCTGCGATGCCAGTAGCCCTGCAAAGGCGCTGCCATGCAGCAGCGTCAGGAGTCACGGACGTCTTGGTCATGTGGTGATCATGCACGGATCAACTTGCGAGACGCACTGATCTGCGGATGAGCGTGCGGGTCCTTGAGCCCGGGCCGTCCTGAGGGTGAAAGCGGAGTTCGACTCTCCGCGCCGAGCGCTTCGCCCGTACCGCCTTCTCCGGACCCGATCGGCGTCAAAGCGTCCGGCTGGCAACTAGGGTCGCCGCATGCCCGACTTCACCTGGCTCCCGGCCAACCAAGCAGCGACGGAGGACGTCGAGGCGGTCTTCGCCACGGGGGGAGCCCACAAGTGCCGTTGCCAAGCACTGAAGGTGCCCGGCTGGATCTGGCGCGACACCACCCAGGAGCAGAGGGACGCCGCGCTGCTGGAGCAAACCGCCTGCGGCACCGCCGGACCGACGTCTGGGCTGATCGGGTACGTCGACGGCGAGGCGGCCGGCTGGGTCGCGGTCGAGCCGCGGGAGAATTACCCCAGGCTGTGGAGCCGGAAGCAGGCGTGGATGCGGATGGACCCCGAGCTCGAGGGCGTCTGGTCTGTCACGTGTTTCGTCGTGCGCAAGGGCCGGCGCCAGTCGGGGCTGACCTACGAGCTCGCCACCGCCACCGTCGAGTACGGCGAGCAGGTCGGCGCCCGCGTCCTGGAGGGCTACCCGATCGAGCCGCCGCCGGGCAAGACCGTGATCTGGGACGAAGCCTCGGTCGGGCTGGTGCAGGTCTTCCTCGAGGCCGGTTACGAGGTGGTGGCCTCGCCCACCCTGCGGCGGCGTGTGGTGCGGCGACGACTGGGCAACCACTCATGACCGTCGCCAACCCGGCCCGACGAGGACACCATGTCGCACGCGGTGCGGCCCGCGGCGACTAGAGAAAGCCCCGGATCTTTGCCCCGGGGCTGGGCGCGTCAATTCACGAAGTGAACGTCCGCATCTGCCGCGGTCCGGGCGGACATGGCGATGGCCGCGCACCGGCGCTGGCCGCAACAGCGCCTCAACGCTCACGCTCGAAGGTCACGGACTCGGCCATTCCCGCGAGCACCTCGAAGTCCTCGTCCGTGCAGGTGGTGTCGCAGACGCCCTCCACGATCCACCGCTGGCCGTCCACGTCCAGGATCCAGTAGGTCACGACTTCCCCGGCTGGCAGCTCCCACCAGTCGGGGGGCCGCCGCCTCGTGGTGAACAGAGCGACGTCCCCGGTGTGGCACGTCGCCGCGTTGACCCGGTCACGGATCCTGACCTCGACGCAGGCGCCGCGCCCGCCGACGATGAAGACCGGCTTCGGCCCCGTCACCTTCAGCACGGGCTGGGCGGCCAAACCGTCGGCCAGCTCGCGAGCCGTCGGCCCCACCGGGACCAGAGCTCGGTCCCGGCAGGGATGAACTGGGAGCCAGGCCTCGGTGACGGGCCCGGTGACGGAGAAGATGCCGGTACCTCCCGAGAAGTCGCTGGTGCTGAAGTACCTCCCCCGGTACACCTCCCACATGTCCGGCGCATCCACCTCGTACACCAGCTCCGGGGTCAGCCGGACGGCGTAGCGGCCCTCCTTGGTGAAGACGTACTCCGGACCGTGCCGGTCCAGCTCGAGCACCTCACCCGGCCGGGGCGAGAGGACCGGGTCCTGCGGCTCGGGCGTGTTGGCAGGCGTGGACGACGCGGCCCCGGAAAGCGCCGGGGACGGGCCGGCGTTGTCGGACTCCTCAGTTGCAGTGCAGTTCGCCGTCGCGAGGAACATGCAGGCTGCGGCGATCGTGCGCCACGCGCTCACGGCACGTCCCCGGGCGGCACGTAAGGCGTCTCGGAGGCGGGGACGACGACCAGGCAGGTCCCCGTGGGGACCGGGCAGGCCAGGAAGTCCCCGACGTGCGCTGGGAACTCGTTGTGCTCGTGGTAGGCGAACAGGACCAGGTGGGCGTCGTCGAGCCACTGCACGGCCGCAAGGGTGTCCTCGGTGCCCTCGTACCCCTGCGGGACCCTGAGCCGCAGCGGTCGGCCGTCCGCCAGCGTCGTCGGCTCGGTCGTATTGCCGTCGACGCCACGGCTGATGGAGTCGGTAGCGACCAGTCGCCTTCCGACGAGTTTGAAGTAGGCGAGGCGCTGCGTCATCACGGCGGGAAGCTCGACGTTGTACGACGACCTGCCGACGACCAGCATGCGGGGGTTAGACGCCAGGTCCGCGCGGAGCGAGCCCCACGAGACCGCCTCCTGCGCGCCGGTCGAGTTGTCGAAGCGCATCAGACCGCGGTCCCCCCGGCCGCTATCCCAGTAGACGCGGTCCCCGTTCACCGCCAGCAAGCCGGGGGACGAGGTGCCCGTCGAGGGTGACGTGACGATCTCGCGTCGATCGGTGTCGTAGACCACGATCTCGCGCTGCGCCGCGGAGGTCGGCGCATACTCCCATGCCACGAGCGATCCGGGGTTGGCGGTGAGCACGGGATAGGCCCCGACGTGTCCGGGGGCCACCAGGCCGATCCTCGATGCTGCGTATGAGCCATCGGTGAAGTACAGCCGCCCACCGTCGTTCTCGGTGATGTAGACGAATCCGTCGTCGATCGCCTCTACGAACTCCACGGCCCGGCCGGCGTCGTAGGTCTGGTCGCCGTAGTGGATGGTCGTGCCCTCGGCGTATACGAGAGGACGGGCATCGTCAACGACGGCCGGCTCCGGCTTCTCGACCGGTCCCGGGCCCGCGTCGTCGCGCACCGAGTACGACGCCACGCCGGCGAGGACCGCCAGCACGACTCCCGCGATGCCGAAAGAGGCTGCGATCGCTCGTCGCCGGCGGGCAACGCCGATGCGCTCGTGTACCTCGGCGAGCCGCTCGGGGCGCTGCCCGTCGAGCAGGGAGGTGTGTCCGGCAAGTGACCTGAGCTCTTCGGGGTTCATAAGTCGCTCCTCTCATCAGCGGGCACACGGAGCGCTGCGTCCTTCCTCAGGTTCGTCAGCGCCTTGGCGCACTGGCTCTTGACCGTTCCGACCGAGCAGCCCATCAGGGCGGCGGTGTCGGCCTCGGTGCGGTCCTCGACGTACCGCAGCACCACCACCGCGCGCTGTCGACGGGGTAGCCTGCCGAGTGCCTGCATGAGGTCGTGGACGTCGACCGGCGGCCCCGCTCCGGGTGTCGGCTCGGGCACGAACCCGGTGGGCGTCTCATGCGTCCACCGCTTGCGCCACCAAGACACCGAGGTGTTGATCAGGATGCGACGGACGTACGGCTCCGGGTCCCCGTTGATCCGCTTCCACGAGAACCATGCCCTGGTCAGCGCGGTCTGCAGCAGATCCTCGGCCAACTGGACGTCGCGGGTGAGCAGGTAGGCGGTGCGGAGCAGCGCTGGCGAGCGGTCGAGGACGAACTCGTCGAACTCCACGTCGCTGGCCATGCGATCACCCTCTTCGGGGCCGTCTAAGCAGACATGATCAGGAAACTGCCCCGGCTCTACTACGCGGTCTACACCCCGAAAGGTTGCCGTAACAGGAAACGGGCGGTTCTACCGGTCCACGAGCGCTTCGATCCCAGGGCTCTGCAGACGTACCTAAGGAGGGCCGACAGTCAGCCCTCCCAGACCCGAACGCGACAACGCCTTGGACCGTACGCTGGGCGCAGCGCGCACCCGGCGGTCGCCCTGACCGGCGTCCTCGTCTTTGCATTGGCGACGTCGCGCTGGCACCGCGTTCTACGGGCGGCGGGCCTCGTGAATCATGAACGCACTCTCATGCCGCATAGCGTGCGCTGCGGCCAACCGGACCTGTCGCAGATAGCGTGCGGTCTGCCGAGCTGCGTTGCCAGCCGTGCCGTCGCACGGCCGTTTCGGGGCGTTGAGGCGATAAGTTCCGTCTTGGGAGGTCCTATCACCAGACGACCGCGTCGAGAGGAGTAGAAGTGCCCCAGATGGTGAGAGTCCACAACTTCAACGTGTCGAGTGACGGCTACGCCTCCGGCGAACGACAGAGCCTGGAGCACCCGTTCGGCCACGCCGACCCCGCCGCGCTCTTCTCGTGGACTGGCGCGACGGCGAGCTGGCCAACGCGCACGGACCCCGGCGGCAGCCGCGGCCTCGACGACTATCTGGTGCGCGACTTCCACCGCAACATCGGCGCGGAAATCATGGGTCGCAACAAGTTCAGCCCCCACCGTGGTCCGTGGAAAGACCACGACTGGCGGGGCTGGTGGGGTGACGAGCCACCGTTCCACACCCCGGTCTTCGTCATGACCCATCACGAGCGTCCGTCGTTCACGCTCTCCGACACCACGTTCAACTTCGTCAGCGGCGCGGCCAAGGACGTGCTGCAGCTCGCGCTCGAAGCAGCCGACGGCAAGGACGTCCGGCTGGGAGGCGGCGCGAACACCATCCGGCAGTTCCTCGACGCCGATCTCGTCGACACTCTGCACGTAGCCGTCGCCCCTGTGGAGCTTGGTGCCGGATCCCGGCTGTGGAGCTCTCCCGATGAGCTCCTCGACCGGTACCACCGTGACGTCGTACCCAGCGGGAGCGGCGTCGTCCACCACCTCTTCTGGCGAAAGTGAACTCGTCGAGACGGGCCACAGCTCGCAGGCAGAGCACGGTCCCGTCCGACCGCATCTGTCACAGATAGCGTCCCGCTGCGGCCACCCGCACGCCGCGGACAGTGAACTCCCGGTCCTTCCGAGGGGCGCGCCTAACCAGCCCCGTCCGGTAGAACGGTGAGCGACCGCGACCAAGGTCGGTGATGAAGCAGGTGAATAGTTGTGGAGACCCAGGCGTGAGTGCTGCTGCCGCATCGCGGGTGTACGTCGACATGGTGGGAGACCTGTTCCACGTCGGCCACGTATAGCTCCTCCGGGAGGCGCGCCGCCATGGTGACTGGCTGATAGTCGGTGTGCTGGCCGACGACACCGCGGCCTCCTGCAAGCGTCGTCCCGTCATGACCCTTGCGGAGCGTGTCGCCGTGATCGAGTCGTGCAGGTACGTCGACGAGGTGATAGCGGATGCCCCGCTCCGGGTGACCGATGAGTTTCTTGCCGAGCACGGGATCACCACCGTGGTGCACGGCGACTGGCGCGATCCGCGAGCGTCGACGCCCTGCCCTCGGTGCCGGCAGGTCCAGGGTCAGGGCTTGCGAGCTACCAACGTGAACACGTGCCGGTGATGTGGACCGGTGAAGGACGTGCTGTCCTGCTCCAGTGTTTCGAACGACACGACGTCCAGAGGTTCGAGTAGGCGGTCTATCTGCTGCCTCGTCAGGGTGGCGACGTCTGGGTCCTGTGCCTCCGAGTCGCGATCCCCGAACAGTTCGCACGCAAGCCACCCGCCTGAGTTCAGCGCGTCGAGCAGGACCTCCCACAGGTGGACGAGGTGGTCTCCTGCGAACGGCAACGACCAGGCTGCGTGGATGAGATCACTCGCAGGTAGTGCGCTGATCTCAGTGAAGTCCTGGGTGCGGAACGTCAGGCGGGCCCGTTCCGAGTTCGTGAGACGAGCCGTCGCGAACGCGGCGGCCTCAGGGTCGTAGTCGATCGCCAGTACTTCCCACCCGCGTCGAAGGATGGCTTGCGTCTCCACGCCAGCGCCGCCCCCGAGGTCGATGGCTCGGCGCCCCGCCCCGGGTCCAGCAAGATCAAGCACCTTGCGGGCAAGTTGTCGCTCTTCCAGGCGGTCGGTCTGGGTCTCGTTGTAGCGACTCCAGTCGTGCGCCTCCTTGAACGCCGTCATCGCCGCATCCTGATCCGCATCGATCTCCTGCTCTCAGCCCGTCGGTGGCAGCGTACGAGGATATCCCTCGCCCCGCTCCTCGTACGGTGCCCGACGGGGTCCTAATGGCGAGTCACGAGATCAAGAGTTCAAGGCTCACAGCAGCGAGAAGACCGTGGCCTTCATCAGACCGATCAACCGCCCGCTCATGCCGCGATCCGCGCGGCTTGCTGACGAGCGGACGTCCAGCCCAGCAGAGTCAGGAACCGTGACGCTCAGTGCGCCGAAGCAGGTAGCGGACACCGAAGTAAACAAGCACGGCTGCCCCAAGTGCCACGACCATTCCCCAGGTGTCTGCACTCTCGCCCCACGGCAAAGGGAGGAATACAGCGCTCTGGCAACTGGTGGGGCCGTCTTCTGAAGACATGCACAAGGTGGGCCACAAGGCAACGAGGACGATGAAGCCCGCGATCCATGGGCCGAGTGTGCGCATGTCCGCACGGTAGCGCCGGACCGCTCCCGACGATCCCCGCCGTTACGGCATCGCAACGTCCGGAACTGCCGCGGACAAGTAACTCAACCCCCGATGAGGACGCGTCTGCGACTACCGACCGATCAGTCGAGAGGCTGATCGATATCGCGCGACTCCACGTGGTCAGCGATGTCCTGCATGGTCTTGGTGAAAGCAGCCTCCAGGTCGACGTCATAGCAGTCGGCCAAGGCCCAGAAAGCCCAGCATGTATTCCTCAGTCGTCCAACTGCGGCCGTAGCGACGGGCGGTCTCCCGGGCATAGGCCTGACGAATCTTCAGTGCCTGCACCTGCAGTTCTGCGACGTCCACGGGCCCATGGTGGGGTAGTTCGCGCGCCGCCGCGCACCCGCCCAACGCACTGACATGCCGCCAGTCGTGACCTACTCGTCACGAGTTCAGTGGTGTCCAGATCGCTGAGCACAACCTAGGGGTACCCACATGAGCGCGACGGCCCCGAAGTACGGCAGCACGAGGCTCAGAGTTCGCTCATGAAATCCTGCGAAGAATCCTGACGCGACAGTTTGCCCAGGTCACGTTTGCAGAATCCGTGGTGAGCCCATTCCTCGTCGAGCACGGTGGCGAGGCATTGCCGCACTGTCCGCCCCTTGGCGTACGGGGGCCATCTGTCGTCGTCGGGCACCGGCGCGGTCTGCGCGAGCTGATCAGGCGTGACCTCGACCAGCCATGTCTCGATCTCCGAAGCCTGCCGGATTCGTACGGCAAGCACCTCCTCCAGGCTCGGTTGGGCGGACCGGTCGAGCTCGTTCTCCTCCTGGTCCATGACGAACGGTGGACCAAGTCCCATGGCCGTGAACGGCTCGGTGAGCCCGAGCACGCAGCGTCGGAACCAAGAGTCGTGCACGAAAACAAGGTGACGCAGGGTTTCGACCATCGACCACTCGCCGTCGACGCAGTGATGCTCGCTGTTCTCGGGCATGGACCTAACTCGCTCGGTAGTCGTCGCCCAATCGTCCCGCAGTTGCCGCCAGGCCTCTCGCAGGTCGGCCGGCTGATCGGAGCGGATCAGCAGCCGTACCGGGTGACGGCGGTCGAGCTCCGCCTCGACGTACGACATCACCTCGACCCCGTTGACCACGAGATTGGTGACCAGGCCGTCGATCTCGGCGTCCTGCATGACCACGCCGACCATCCGCGCTCTACTCAGGTCGCATTCGCGGAACTCTGCGCCGGTGAGGTCCTCGTCGTCGAAGCGTCGCATGCAGACAGGCTAGGCCGCACCGCACACGCAACGCCCGGATCTGCCGCTGTTCGTGCTCAACAGGCGGGTCAAGATCCCGTTTGGGTTGGGCTCACCCCGTTGGTGGCGGCGTGGTGGTGTGGCCCCGGGTGGTCCAGCGGGCTGACTACGGGAGACGGCGAGTCTCGCGGCGGATGCTCCCCCACTGCCCAGCGGCGACGAGCACGCCGAGGACAAGGGCGCCGGTGAGGGAGCCACTGAAGGATTTGTCCCACAGCCACATCCACCCGATGAGCGCCATGATGGCCACGACCACGGCAGGGATGATCACCCGGGCAAGAGGACTCTGGGGACGCAGCACGCCCCGATGATGCCACGGGCGGGCGCCAGAGGTACGAACAAACGGCCCCTGATGCAGAGATCAGGGTGCGAGGACAACACGCACTCATCTGCCGCAAACAGTGAAAGCGCGATCATGCCGAGATGCGCGTGGAACCGATGTGAGTGCACGACGGTCAATAGGATCGGCAGACTGTTGGTCATGGAAGTCACGGTTCGACCGCTCCCCTTGGACAGCCCGCGCTGGGGGCAACTCAGCACGCGCATGGGGCTCGACGGCGAGCGCGTGCGGGACGCGCTCCGCACTCTCACAGCCAACCCCGCGCAAGCGTCTCTCTTCGCAGAGATGTGGCCGGAGATCTGTTCGGAGGGCACGACCTACGACGCGGCCTACGCCGCCGCGCCCTACCTTGCGGAGTTGGCACAGCATGCCCCGCCCGACGCGGCGCTCGACTATCTCGTCGTTCTCGGGCTGATTGAGACCGATGCGGGTACGGTCCCCGGCGACTTGGAACCGGCGTACACACAGGCGCTCGAAGAGAGTCTTGCGCTCGCCCTCATGCGGCTGGCGGAATGTCCCCTCGACCACACTCTCCGCTACCTCCTCGCTGCCGTGGCGGCCTTCCGTGGCCGCGCCGACTTGGCGTCCGTGCTCCAGGATCTCGACGCCGTTTCGGGCGACTGCGACGCATGCGGTTCGGATGTCTTCCCAGATGAGCTTCAAGCGGTGATCAGGCGCGATCAGGCGGAAGGGGAACGGGCGTCGCGGTAACGCACGCTCAGGCCGCAGACAGTGAAAGCGCGATCATGCCGAGATCCGTGCACCCTCACGATGAGGTGGCCATTCCCACGACGTGTTGGTCAGGTGTGCCTGTGAGGCCGTTGCGACTCCTGTGGCCGCGATGCCAGCGAACCCGACGGTCGCAGCAGGAGGGCAGGGTCCACGGTGCGCAGGGATTCGGGCTTGAAGCCGTTCATCAGGGCCCACGCCACCGCTTGTCCGCGCCGCTCGACGCCGATCTTGAGGTAGACGGAGCGGATGTAGGACTTCACCGTGTTGGGGCTGAGGAACACACGATCAGCGATCTCCTGATTGCTCAACCCCTGGGCAATCAGCGCCAACACTTCGGCCTGACGCGGAGACAGTCCCACCGACCGGCCCGGCCAGTCACCCACACCCCCGACGCTGGTCTCGTTGTCACCGGTGATGATGACGACCTCGCCGCGCATGATCCGCTCAAGGGCGGCGACGACCTCGGGGCCGGTGAGCACCTTCGAGAGGTAACCACTGGCACCACCGGCGATCGCTTGCTCGATCATCTGCGGCTCAAGGTTCCAACTGTAGATAACCACCTTCGCTCCACTGTCGCGGACGAAGTCTTCCAGATCGATGCCGACACCCTGCACCTGACCGAACGTGTCATAGAGGACGATGTCGACGTCTGAGGTGACTGCCGTCATCGCCCCGGTCTCGACTACGTCGATCCGCTCGACCTCCAGGAACGAGGCGACGCCTGCAACGACCACGGGGTAGTCATCGACGATGGCCAGCCGCAGCGGGGGATTCACGCGTGTCCCATGCCTCGCAGCCTAGCCCAGGGCTGCTCGACGGCGAGGGACGCAATTTCCAGCCTCGGTGGATCTGCTACTGCAGACACGGAAGAACCAGGCACTTCCAGAACCAAGGAATGCACAGGGGTCTGGGTGCATTCCTTGGTTCCCACGAGGAGACCATGCGATCTGCGCTACGACTACACCCCTACGGGCGTGGTGCGGCAAATCACACGCACGCTCATGCCGCAGACAGTGAAAGCGCGATCATGCCGAGATGCGCGTGGAACTGCCGAGATGAGGATGTGTCAGTCTGCCGGACCGGGACGACGGCGTGCCGTGACGGGAGGCACGACACCGGAACTGGCACCGAATCGGCATAGACAGGGGTGGCCCCGCGGAGCAGGGTGGACTGGTCGGAGGCGGTGCCGTGTACTCAGGGGGTGTCGTGGCAGAGACCGGTGCACTCACGGACCGTGCAACGGTCACCCGGAACAGAGCGCGCTCGAGTGGCCTTCTCATCGGCTGGGGCGCGGTGGCCGGCCTTGCCTGGTCCTCAGGAATGCGCGGCTTCATGGCCCAGATCGCTGGCGCCCAGACACAGGTGCATTGGGAGCTCACCTTCGTGTGGCTGCTCCTGCCTGGTGCGCTGGTCGGCGCGCTGCTCGGCTGGGCGGAGTACTTGCGACGGCTCGGTGGCCGCCGAGGCTGGCGGTGGCTAGCGGCATCCCCGCTGCTCTTTTCCGCAGTCCTGTTCAGCAACGGCTTGGACTTCAGCGGCCTTCTCGAGGATGGGATCGGCGGTGGAGCCATCGGCGTCCCAGCCGTGGGCATGCTTGGAGGCCTTGCGATCTCCGGCCGCGGTCCGCTGGTCGGCCGCCTGCTCTGCGGCGCTCTCGCCTTGAGCAGCATCCCAGTCTGGGTGTTGACGGCGGCCGACATCTCCCCGGGCCTCGACCCGACCACAGCGCGTGGTGCTTGGATGGCGGTCTACTACTGGACTTTCCTCGCGGTGTTGGCGCTCGCGAGTTCCATTCCGCATCGACCATGCCTTCGGGCGGCGCACTGACATGCTTGTCATGCGGACGTCACCGTCGGTCAGCGGCCGGCGACGTTGACCCGTACGTCGAGGTCGTCGTCGACCGGTCCGATGAGCCCGCCCAGCACCCCGACGAGCACGCCGATCGCGACCAACTGGCCGATCGGGGCGCCTTCGTGGGCCGACGGCCTCGTGCGCTGCCAGGCGTACCAGTCGGTGCGGCGGAACCTCGCAAGCCCGGCGAGAGCCACCGCCGTGGTCGCGAGCGAGAGCACGGCGAGGGCGGTCTGACCCAGGTCGTCGACCGAGACCAGGCCGACGAGCCCACCGATCACGCCCAGCAACAGCACGACCCAGGCGAGCACGAGCCGGACGGTGCGGGCCCGAACAACGCCGGCGGACACGTAGCCCACGAGGAGCGCGCCGAGGACGACGGACAGGACAAGCGACACCTCGTCGCCGAGCCGGCCGCCCTGGCGGACCAGCAGCACCGCCTGGCCCGCCAGCGAAGCCCAGGCAACCACCCAGATCGAACGCGGCAGTGGTGGCGTGACACCCAGCTGCTCGACTCCCCCTTCGACGCTCACGGTGTCATCCTCGCATTTCGCTCATGCACGCATTCGCATGCCGCCTACATGCCCTCAGGGACCTGCCCAGGTCGCATGTTGCTCGACACCCGTTCAGTGCACTTCGAGGTCGAAGAACAGGAAGCAGATGAATGAGCGACCGTCCGCGTTGGGCAGCAGGTCCGCTGGAGTGTTCGCCGCGGGCGGCGGCTCAGTGACCATCTTGATGCGGAACCCCGCGTCGATGAACGTGTTGATGACGTCCTGCAGTGGCCGGTGCCAGTAGGTCATCCACACCGTCTCTTCGCCGTAGTCGTAGTCCTCGGAGTACTGGGTGAGGGCGAAGTAGTCGGCCTCGGGGTACACGATCGCGTAGACCATGGGGTGGATGATCGAGACGATGAGCCGACCGCCGGACTTGAGCACACGCCGCAGCTCGGCCAGTGCCGAGGCCCAGTCCTCGACGTAGTGCAGGGCCAGTGATGCGACGACGAGGTCGAACTTGTCGTCGGGATAGGGCAGGGGCGCACCAAGGTCTGCGACTCTCACGTCCGCGTCCTCGCCCAGCCTTTCGCGGGCCAGCTCGACCATGGCTGGACTCAGGTCGAAGCCGGACACGACCGCGTCCTTGGCGCGCAGAGCTTCCGTCAGGGGGCCTGACCCGCATCCGGCGTCGAGGATCTCCAGGCCTGCGACGTCGCCGGCGAGACGAATCATCTCCGGACGCTCGTAGTAGGCATTGAAGAGGTTGTTCTCGTTCCTGGCCGAGTACGCGGCCGCGAAACTGTCGTAGTCAGCGGCACGGGCAGCGGACTTGTTCACCGAATCGGGCATGACAGGTTTCTACCCGGGTCGCGTGTGTGCGCCAACCTGGCGCGCGGTCCACTCGGCGACGCACTCATCTGCCACTGATGGTGAAGTGCTGACGTGCCGAATTCACGATGTGGCACCGGTGCGCCTTCCGCGTGGAACGACGCCCGGGATGTCTGCGCTGATGACGCGCAGGCGCCGCCGTCGTAGCGTGGAGACATGACCGGCGAGCCTCACCCGCGCGCCTCGGAGCCGATCGTGTACATCGAAACGTACGAACCCCAGCTCATCGCATATGGCTTGCACCTCGACGAAGAAGCCCGGATGACGTCATAGCCGTCCATCCCGACACCGCATCGCTCGAACTCCACATGGAGATCGGCAAGGAGGAGTTCCGGAAGCTCGGCGAGATGATCACGCTCAGGCAGATCCAGGTCTACGGACGGATCAGCGAGAGAGCCGGCGAGATGCTGGAGCACAAGGTGAAGATGCTTGGAGGGAACGGCGTCATTGTGAGCGAACGGTTCGCGGGCTTCGCTCACCTGCCGCGCGCGGGGGATTGATCAGTCGCCCTCCCGGTGCGCAGCGTTCTCTTAGGTTCGGGCACCTACTCCCAGCGGTCGCAAAGTGCACTGACATGCCGCAGACAGTGAAAGCGCGATCATGCCGATGTGAGGTCGATTCGAGTTCAGATGCACTTGCTGAGCAAGCGACACGCGGGGCCTCGTCTGAGCTCACTCAGTTGGGCAAGTCACCGAGAGGACTTTGCCATAGGAACCAGACCCGTACGGCCGGGTGACTTCGATCAGTCCCACGTGCACCGCGACCCGCTCGCCCACTTCCCGGAGACAGGGTGGAACGCTGCCGCTGTCGGACCTGTCGCCGGAACGCCAGACCACGTCGTCGAGTCGAAGGGCGACTCTCTCACCGTCGTCGGTGTCGAAGTAGGCCAACGGCACGTCAGCAGCGACCCTTTGGGCGGTCCCGCCCACGTCGCGAGGATGGTGAGCCGTCCACGGTGTGCGCACGCCGATCGAGTAGCCAAGGCACACGAGAAGTAGGCCCAATACGCCAACAACTGCGATGCGCGACGAGGGCCGTTTCACCCCGGCACTGCTTTCGCGGATCTCAACAATGCTGGGGTCTCGCAGGTCGCTCATGCCACGAGTATGAGGGCCGATCGAGGTGCGACGCGTCAACTTGCCCACAGCCAGTCATCCCTACCCAACGCCCGCACATGCCGCGATCCGCAGGGTCACAGTGGGCGGGGATCCGCGGACATGGAGCCGCGACTATGGGCCGTTCGGCCTGGCCGGGGCGACGCGCCTCCATCACCGCGGGCGAGTGGAGGGACAATCCGGTGTGCGGGTGTCGGCTGTTCAGCTGGGGCTCTTATGTTTCGGCCAGCCACCGGTGGAACGCCTCCGTGCTCAAGGGTCTGCCGAGGAAGTCTTCGACCAGGTCGTGACCGTCGCGGCTGCCGCCGGCGGCCAGCACTCGGTCGCGGTAGCGGTGTGCGGTTCTGGGCGACTGAAGGTCGTCGGGGTCGAACACGGAGAGCAGGTCCTTGGCGATGACGTAGCTCCACAGGTAGGCGTAGCAGCCGGATCCGTAGCGCTCGTCGGCCAGGTGGGTGAACGCGGCGTGGACATGGGTGCCGGGCAGCGGCTGCACGGGGAGATGCCGCGCGAGCGAGGCTTCCCCGCTGGCGGTGAGGTCCGCGGGCGGCTCCTCGTGCAGGCGGTAGGCCAGCTCGCACAGCGCCACCATTCGGGCGATGTAAGGGGCACGACCGAGCCGGTCGGCGTTCCGCATCCGGTCGACCAGCTCGACCGGTATCCGGTTCCCGTCCCGATCCACGGCGAAGCGGCGCAGCACCTCAGGGTTGCGTGGCCACTCCTCGAGCATGAACGCGGGCGCCTCTACGAAGTCGCGTTCGGTGGCTACCCCGGAGTCCCGGGCCCACTGCAGGTGTCCGCTGAGGATCGAGTTGAGCAGGTGGCCGAACTCGTGGAACAGCGACACCACCTCGCCGAGGACGAGCAGCCCGCGCGGCAGGTTGCACAACAGGACGCTCTGCGGGAGTTGGACGCCGGCCAGGCCACGGACCAGCGCGAAGTGGGCCGCGTGGGTGTACTTTCCGTCCCGAGGGTGCAGATCCAGGTGGAACCGCCCGATCAGCTCGCCGTGCCGGAGCACGTCGTACGTGGCCACGTCCGGGTGCCACGCGGGTGCGTCGGAGACCTGCCGGAACTCGAGGTCGAACAGCTCGGCGTTGACCTCCAGCAACCCGGCGACCACGGTGCCGAACCCCAGGTAGCGGCGGATCTCCGCCTCGTCGACGTCGAACCGTTCCCGTCGCAGAACCTCCACGTAGTGGCCGAGGTCGCCTTCGGTCAGCCTCTTGTCGGGGTGGTCCTGGCGCAGGCGGGTCTCGATCTCCCCGAGCTCGGCGCGGACGACGGGTGCAACCGTGGTAGCCAGGCCTTCGAGGAAGTCGGCGATGGCCGGTCCCGACCCGACCATCTTGACCTCTGCGTCGTAGTCGGCCCACCCCTTGTAGCCAAGGAGATGGGCGCGTCGGGCGCGGAGCTCGAGCAGCTCGCGCAAGACCGCGTCGTTCGCGGGCCACGCCCGGGCGAGGAGCGCCGTGTGCAGGCTCCGACGGGCGTCCAGGTCGTGCGCGAAGGTGAGGAAAGGAATCACGTCGGGGTATGTGGTGGTGATCTCGACCGTGCCGTCCGGGCCTGCGGGGTGCGCGGCCACGTAGTCCTCGGGCAGGCCGTCGAGCTGGTCGAGCCGCAAGCGGACCGTGCGGACGTCGTCGCTGATGTTCTGCTCGAACTGCTGACCGAGGTCGGTGCAGCGTTCGACGAGCTCCTGAAGCTCACGTCGCTGCGACTCACCCAGATCGACACCGGCGCGTCGGAAGTCCCGCAGCGTGAGCCTCAGCGTCCGGGCCGCGGCCGGGTCCAACCCTTCCGCGTCCACCGCTGCCAGCCGGGCGTTCAGGCGCTGGTCCTGTCGCACCCGGTTGCCCATCGTCGCGGCCGCGAGCTCGGCCTCCCGGGCGCGCTCGCGGACCTCGGCGTCCGGGTGAGCCAGCCTGACCACGGTGGCGGCCGACGTGGCGTTCAGCAGGCACAGCGTGATGGTGTTCCAGTCCGCCAGCGTCCCGGCCGTGTTGTCACGGCCGCTACGGTCGCCGGCATTCTCGGCGCCGCCGGACTCATCGGTGAGCCTGTCGACGATGCGTTGCGCCCTGGTTAGCTGTTCGTCGCAGCGCGCCGCGAGGAAGTCGAACCATCCTTGCCGAGACGTCGGCAACTCCAGCGGAAGCATGCCTCACTGTAGGTCCGGTCTCCGACGACCCGCAGGCGCCGCTAAGCGATCAACAACGCATGCACGGATGACACGTAGGCCGACGAGTGGCCACTGCCGAGACGTCTGTCCAGCCGGCACCCAGACCGAGGCCGGCGGCCGGGCTACGGTGCCCTCGTCTAACTTCTGCAGGCCCGAGAAACGCCCGGATCTGCCGCTGATCGTGCGTGTTCGAGCCGCTGCCAGGTCGTTCCTGCGGATGATCCTGTGGTCGGGTGAAGCTCTATCGGGCGCGCCTCATGCGGCTCTTCGAGAAACCCGCGGATACAAGTTGCGCTGTCACACAGGATAGGGCGCGTCCGCGCTCGACTTGATCCTAGAACCTGGCAACTGCTGAATCGAGGGCCACCGACCGGTCACGCGACGTCTCGGTTCGAGCTTGTCGTATCGAGGAGCGCCAGAAAGTTGCGTCGTGCTCGAGCGGCGCGAATGAGCGCAACGACCATGACCGTGTTCTGCGCGCCCGACCACAGGACCAGAGTCGCCACGTAGAGCCATGCGCCGACGAGGGCTGCGAAGACGACCGCCTGAACAGCAAGCACAAGTACCGAGCCCAGCGCCCACCCCCGCGCAAGGAGCATGCGCTTTGCATCCTCGCGTGCAGCGCGCCCACCACGGTCGGCTCGCCAAGCGGCGACCAGCGTGAGTGCTACGAGCCCCACCGGGATCACGTACGGGAACAGCAGCACCAGCGTCAAGAACGCCATCAACCCATCCACCGACGCTCCCCCTTCGTTTTTCGGCAGCAAGCGTATCTGCGAGCATCTGGGCGTGGCTGGCGCGCACGGTCATGCCGCTGTCAGGGCGATGGTGTCTAGGAGTAAACCGGCAAGAAGAAGGCCCAGGCGAGGTTCGACAGCTCGCCCGCAGCGAATCGGACAACGCGATCGGGCGCGTGGATCACCCAGACGTCTACGTCGTGGCGTTGTGACGGGTACGACGGATGGGCGACCACGATCCGCTCCGACTGGGAGACCCACTTGTGCTGCCAGGGGTTGACGCCTTCAAGGTCGAACTCGTCGCCGTCCCAGCACATACCAACCGATCGCCAGCCAGGGGTTGCAGGAGGAACGGCCACCGAGTGAGCGTAGGCGACAACCGCCCGCACATGCCGCAGACAGTGAAAGCGCGATCATGCCGATGAGCGGATGCGCGCTGAACCGTAGGTAAACTCGCGCTCGTGACGCCGAAGCCCATGCCCACGTGGCCGCTACCGGTCATGGCGTTCGCCCAAGTCTGGGTAGGCACTGTGCTCGTGGCACCTCTGAGGGAGCCGGGCGCGTCGTGGGACGCCGGGTACGCAGCGTTGTCCACGATTGCCAGCCTGGTTGGCTTGGCGGTCTTGGCACTGGCCGCGCGGAACTGCATGCGTCTCTGGAGGGTGCCGCCGGGGGAAGCATCGTGGGCGCTTGTTGCCGCGACCGGTCTGGTGGGTCTCTTCAGTGCACTGTGGGCTACCGGTCCTCTGACGATTGGCGTCTGGCACTGGGAGTCGCTCGTCCCTGCAGCGTTCGCCGTGTACTTGGTCGTTGTCCTCATGCGCGAGGTGAACAGGTGGTTGGCGCGAGGCAAGGCACCGGAGCAGTCCGTGGATTCGGAGCGCCTCCGTCAATAACCGGATCTGCCGCGGACAGGGAAAGTGCGCTCGTGCCGAGATCCGCGCTGACGTCACCGAGCGTCCCGACGCGGCCTGTTGGCGCGATCTGTGGGGAGATTGTCGTGGACGACATGCCCTGCTGAGTTTCACGCTAGAGCCATGGAGTCCCGCGCAGTTACGTTCGTGATCTACGACGGCTTCGACGGCCTCGATCTGGCCGGCCCGTTCGAGGTGTTCGGTGAAGCCGGATATGAGCTCACGCTCGTGGCCCCGAAGGCCGGTCCGGTCCGCTCGGACATGGGGCTGACGATTCACGCGCAAAGCTCGGTGGCGAACCTGGATCCGAGCCGTCCCGGCACGCTGCTGGTCGTGGGCGGCGACGGCGTGGACGCGGCGGGCTTCGACCGCAGCCTGCTCGACTGGGTGGCCGCGGCCGCCACCACGGCCGACCGGGTCGCGTCTGTCTGCTGTGGCGCGTTCATCCTCGCTGAGGCCGGGTTGCTCGACGGGCGTCGAGTCACCACGCACTGGAGGGAAGCGGACCGGCTGGCGCGGGAGTACCCCGCAGTCATCGTCGACAGCGACCCCATCTTCATCCAGGACGGGCGCATCTGGACCTCCGCAGGCGTGGCAGCGGGCATGGACCTTGCGCTGGCGCTGGTCGAGGCAGACCTCGGAGCTCAGACCGCCCTGGACGTCGCCAGGGAGCTGGTGCTGTTCCTGCGTCGGCCGGGGAGCCAGTCGCAGTTCAGCGTGCCTCTATGGTCGGCACAGCCCGCAACCGATGTGATGCGCCGCGTCGTCGAGGCCATCCACCTCGATCCCGGTGCGCCACACGGGATCGACGACCTGGCGTCGCTCGCCGGGCTGAGCCCGCGACACCTCCAGCGGCGATTCACCGAGGAAATCGGTCTACCGCCGGCGGTGTACGTCGAACGGGTCCGCGTCGAGGCGGCGCAGCGGGGCCTCGCGGAAGGCGACGACCCGGTGGAGACCGTCGCTCGACGCTGCGGCTTCGGCACCGCCGAGACACTGCGTAGGACCTTCCACCGACTCGTAGGAATCGCACCCTCAGAGTATCGAGACCGCTTTCGCACGGCGAACCTCACCGCGCCCCCCGCACGCACCCTCTGAAGGGTCGCGGCCGGCACAGCCGGTCCACCTCAAGGGAGTCAGTTCATGAACGACCTACTTCAAGTCACCGCTCCGCACCTCAATCCTCCGCGTGAGGAGCCCCTGAAGCGTGCTCGGGACATCCCCAAGAAACCGAGAGCGGGCACGCCATCGATCGCAACCCGGACTCGACGTCACTCGCTTCTCAGTGTCCGGGCGACGTTGTCAGGCCGCCGACGTCTGGGCGACCTGCCGGGCCCGGGCAGCCGGGCGTCCGCCGGCAGCGGCGTCAGCCCGATCGCCAGCGGAGCGTCTCGTGGCGTCGCCCTCTTTGTCGGCCGGTGAGCCCATGCCGCCGCTGCGCTGCTCGTAGCTCGCCGATGTCTGGACGAAGCGTGGCCCAGCTGGTTTGGCCGCGCCGGTCAGACGGAGGCGAGGAACGCCTGCACCCGTTCCATGAGCAGCGCGGACGCCTCCGGGTCGTACGCGTCGAGCGAGGAGTCGGCGAAGAGGTGCTGGTCGCCGGGATAGACGAACAGCTCGGCGGCCGCCGCGGACCCGGCGAGATCGCGTGCCGCCGGCAGGTCCTCGTCGAAGAACTCGTCGCCCTCCTTGCCGTGGATCTGCACCGGCACCCCCTCCGGCCACGCCTCCCCGAACTCCGCGACCGGGATGCAGGAGTACATGAGCAGCGCCCCGCGGGCACCGGGCCGGGTCTGTGCGAGCCGCTGGGCGATCGTCACGCCGAAGGAGAATCCGGCGTAGACGAGCCCGGCGCCGAGCTCGTCGGCCGCCGCGGCGCCGTGCTCCCGGATCGCGTCGAACCCCGTATCACGCGCGAATCCGAAACCCTCCTCGATGCTGCCGAAGGTGCGGCCGTCGAACAGGTCGGGCGTGTGCACGGCGTGCCCGGCCCGTCGCAGGTCGTCGGCGAAGGCCAGCACTCCGTCGGTCAGGCCCTGGATGTGGTGGTACATCAGCACCTCGGCCATGTCAGCGACTCCCGTCTCCCATTGATCCATCTTTTTGGAACATTCGGCGATGCTAGTCTGTTCCGCCATGGCAGACAACCCTCCGGACTACGAGCTGGCCGATCGGATGGCGCTGACCAGGCCGGCCCAGGTGAAGGCAATCGGCCACCCGCTCCGCACCACGATCCTGCAGCTCCTCCACGAGCGGGCCGCGACCGTCACCGAGCTCGCGGCTGCGGTCGAGCGCCCCAAGAGCACCGTCGCGCACCACGTGGACGTGCTCACCCGGAATGGCCTGCTCCAGGTGGTGCGCACACGGAAGGTGCGGGCGGTCGAGGAGCGCTTCTACGGGCGCACCGCGCGCATGTTCCACGTGGCAGCGGAGCCGTCACCTGCTGGCGAAGAGATGCCGGGCGACTTCAACGACTTCGAGGTGGCTGCACGCGAGTCCGCGACGGCGTTCGAGCAGGGAAAGCTCTGGGGTTTCATCCGGCATGCGCGCATCTCCGAGGACCAGGCCTCTCAGTTCTGGGACCAGCTGGCCGAACTGGTTGATGAGTTCGACCGGATGCCGCGGTCCGGCGAAACCGTGTACGGGTTCGCGATCGGCATCTACCCGACCGACTACCCGAGCCTGCCGACAGCGGAGTAGCCGATGAGCGCGCGGCTTGCCCTTCGTGTCTGATGGAATGGCGGCCATGGAGCGCAGCGCGGACGACGCGCCACCGCCGCACTTGGGCGACCATCCCAACGGTGCGTACTGGTCGGCCTTCCGCCCGGACGGCTCAGCCGATGACGACGCCGAAGCGGAAGACTTCACCGTGGAGGGCACCAGGCTACGGATCATGTGGGACGAGGGCGCTGGACCCTTGTGGGGCGATGAGGGCCTGCTCCCGGACGACCCCGACTGGCTGCGACACGCGTTGGGCCTAAGCGATTCGCTGATCGCTGACCTGCTTGCGTGGGTCCGCGACATGGACGCGGCACGCGATCGTGGCCAGTCGCAGGCACCTCTCGACCATCGGGCGCTGCGACTGGCTGATCGCCTGCAGACCGAGGTTGGTTCTCGGTTCCGGGTCAGATTCCACCCGTAGTCGGTGCGCTTCGGAGTCGGCCTTGGGCGACGAGACCGTCGCGAGTCCGGACGTGTCGCATGCCGCGATCCGCGCGGGTTGGGAACACACGATGGGAGACAAGCGGAACGCTTACTTCCGAAGCGGTTCAGCCTGGGGCTGAACCGGCTCAGACCTCGTTGCGGGAGGCCCGGTCACCGCGGCGGAAGATCTTCTCGCCGAGGAAGACCACCGGGTCGTACTTCCGGTCCACGACGCGCTCCTTCATCGGGATGATCGCGTTGTCGGTGATCTTGATGCCCTCCGGGCAGACCTCGGTGCAGCACTTGGTGATGTTGCACATGCCGAGCCCCGCGGCCTCCTGCGCGAGGGCCCTGCGGTCGTGGGTGTCGAGCGGGTGCATGTCGAGCTCGGCGTAGCGCAGGAAGAACCGCGGCCCGGCGAACGCCTGCTTGTTCTCCTCGTGGTCGCGCACGACGTGGCAGGTGTTCTGGCACAGGAAGCACTCGATGCACTTGCGGAACTCCTGGCCGCGCTCGACGTCGACCTGCTGCATCCGGCGCTTGCCGTCCGGGTCGCGCGGGGTGAGCTTCGCGGCGGGGACCTGCTTGGCCTTCTCGTAGTTGTAGGACACGTCGGTGACCAGGTCGCGGATCACCGGGAACGCCCGCATCGGCGTCACCGTGATCACGTCGGTCTCCTCGAAGTCCGAGAGCCGGGTCATGCACATCAATCGCGGCCGGCCGTTGACCTCGGCGCTGCACGAGCCGCACTTGCCGGCCTTGCAGTTCCAGCGGACCGCGAGGTCGCCCGCCTGGGTCGCCTGGAGTCGGTGGATCGCGTCGAGGACGACCTCGCCCTCCTCGACCGTGACGGTGTAGTCGCCGAGCTCCCCGCCGGACGCGTCCCCCCGCCACACGCGCATCTTCAGGTCGTAGCTCATCAGAAGAGCTCCTTGAGGTCGTCGGGCATCACCGGCAGCGGCTGGTGCTTGAGGTCGACGTCGTCCGAGCCGGGCGGCAGGGTGAGGACGAGGTTGAGCGCGCCCCAGCTGTCGTCCGGAGTCGGGTAGTCGTCGCGGGTGTGTCCGCCGCGCGACTCCTGGCGCTCCAGCGCGGCCTTGGCGATGCACTCCGAGACGACGAGCATGTTGGCCAGGTCGAGCGCGAGGTGCCAGCCCGGGTTGTACTGCCGGTGCCCCTCGACGGAGAGCTTCTTCGCGCGGGCCTTGAGCTTGGCGATCTCTTCCAGCGACTCGCGCAGCTCCTCCTCCTTGCGGATGATCCCGACGAGGCGCTGCATGACGTCCTGCAGGTCCTTCTGGATCGTGTAGGGGTTCTCCCCGCCCTCCACCTCGAACGGGTGGAGCGCCGCGGCCTGTGCCTCCCGCACCTGGTCGTCGGTGACCTTCGGCGGGTTCTCCCGGACGCGGTAGGAGTGGTACGACGCGTTGTGGCCGGCCCGTCGACCGAACACCAGCAGGTCCGACAGCGAGTTGCCACCGAGCCGGTTGGAGCCGTGCATGCCGCCGGCCACCTCGCCGGCGGCGTACAGCCCCTCGACGATGCTCTGCTCGGTGTCCGCGTCGACCTCGACGCCGCCCATCACGTAGTGGCAGGTCGGCCCGACCTCCATCGGCTCGGCGGTGATGTCGACGTCGGCGAGCTCCTTGAACTGGTGGTACATCGACGGCAGCCGGCGGCGGATGAACTCCGGGTCCCGCCGGGAGGCGATGTCGAGGTAGACGCCGCCGTGCGGTGACCCCCGGCCGGCCTTGATCTCGGAGTTGATCGCGCGGGCGACCTCGTCACGGGGCAGCAGCTCGGGGGGACGGCGGTGGTTCTTCTTGTCGGTGTACCAGCCCTCCGCCTCCTCGATCGTGTCGGCGGTCTCGGCCTTGAAGTACTCCGGGATGTAGTCGAACATGAACCGCTCGCCCTCGGAGTTCTTCAGCACGCCGCCGTCGCCGCGGACCGACTCGGTGACGAGGATCCCCTTCACCGAGGGGGGCCAGACCATCCCGGTGGGGTGGAACTGCACGAACTCCATGTTGATCAGGCTGGCGCCGGCGCGCATCGCCAGCGCGTGGCCGTCGCCGGTGTACTCCCAGGAGTTGGAGGTCACCTGGTAGGACTTGCCGATCCCGCCGGTGGCGAGGACCACCGACGGGGTCTCGAAGACGATGAACCGGCCGGTCTCCCGCCAGTAGGCGAACGCGCCGCTGACGCGGCCACCGTCCTTGAAGACCTCGGTGACCGTGCACTCCATGAACACGTCGATGCCGAGGTCGACCGCCCGCTGCTGCAGGGTGCGGATCATCTCCAGGCCGGTGCGGTCACCGACGTGGGCGAGCCGGGCGTAGCGGTGGCCGCCGAAGTCGCGCTGCGAGATCAGCCCGTCGTCGGTGCGGTCGAAGAGGGCGCCCCACTCCTCGAGCTCGAGGACCCGCTCGGGCGCCTCCTGCGCGTGCAGCTGCGCCATCCGCCAGTTGTTGAGCATCTTCCCGCCACGCATGGTGTCGCGGAAGTGCACCTTCCAGTTGTCGTCGGAGTAGACGTTGCCCATGGCCGCGGCGATGCCGCCCTCGGCCATCACGGTGTGCGCCTTGCCGAGCAGGGACTTGCAGACGATGGCCACCCGGGCCCCGGCGTCGTGCGCGGCGATGGCCGCACGCAGGCCGGCCCCGCCCGCGCCGATCACCACGACGTCGTACTGGTGCCGCTCGAGGCCTGAGGCCGTGCCCGGATCCATGCGGTTGCCGGTCATCGGGTGCCGGCGGTCCTCGCCGGTGCGACGGTCGTCGCCACTGCGCCGCTCGTCGCCGTCGGTGGTCGATCCTGTCGAAACCATTCTCAGAAGAACCTCGGGTCGGTGATGGTGCCGGTCGAGAGCAGGTAGACGTAGAGGTCGGCCAGCGCCACGGAGAACAGCGAGAGCCACGCGAACTTGGGGTGGTGCGGGTTGAGCCGCGTCACCATCGTCCAGGCGCGGTAGCGGAGCGGGTGCTTGGAGAAGTGCCGAAGCCGGCCACCGATCAGGTGCCGGCAGGAGTGGCACGAGAGCGTGTAGCCCCAGATCAGCAGCACGTTGACCAGCAGCACCAGCGTGCCGAGCCCCATGTGGCCCCACTCGCCGGAGGCGTCACGGAACGCGAGCACGACGTCGTAGGTCAGGATCGCGGCGACGACGGCCGAGGCGATCAGCGCGTAGCGGTGGGCGTTCTGGAGGATCAGGGGGAAGCGGCGCTCGCCGGTGTACTTGCCGTGCGGCTCGGCCACGGCGCAGGCCGGCGGGGACAGCCAGAACGACCGGTAGTAGGCCTTGCGGTAGTAGTAGCACGTCATCCGGAAGCCGAGCGGGATCACCAGGATGATCAGCGCCGGCGAGAACGGCCAGAAGTCGAACGGCCGGCCGAAGTCAGCCGACCCCTCCACGCACTGCGACCCCATGCAGGGCGAGTAGAACGGGGAGAGGTAGGGCGCCGCGTAGTAGTGCACCCCGGCGAACGCGCGCCACGTCGCGTAGACCACGAACGCCGCGAACACCACGAACGTGGTGGCGGGGTAGACCCACCACCGGTCCTCGCGCAGCGTCTTCTGCTCGATGCGGGCACGGCTCGGCCCCCGAACGCCTGTCGACATGAAGTAGGTCCCTCTCAGAGAGCGTGCTGGGCCTCGGACTGGGCGTCGTGCCACATGCTCTCGTCATAGGGGGCGTCGGGGATCTCGAGGAGATCCTCCTTGTTCACGCCGGGGGTGTGGCCGGGCTTCGGCTCGCCGAGCTCGTCGAGGTCGGCCTGCAGCCGGTCGATGTCGGAGGTCAGCCGACGCACGCCGAGCGTGTCGCCGTACTCGTTGCGCACCCGCAGCACTGCTGCCGCGAGCGTGGTGAGTGCCTCCCGCGTGGCACCGACCGCGTCCTTCGAAGACATCGACTCTCCTCCACTGCCGCTGGTGATCGGGGTCACACCCCGCGAGGCCCACTCTGTCGCGGATCGGCGCAAATCGAAAGGGGAAACGCGGATTCGTGTCTCAGCCGTTCGGGCGGTTCGCGCGGCGCACGCCGAGCACCGCGGTCACCGCGAAGGCGACGAGCACCAGCCCGGCCCCCGCCGCGGCGAGGACCCCTCGTCCGGGCGGCCGGATCCCCTGCGGCGCAGTGTCGTCGGGCAGCCCGCCGGGCACGTCGTACGGCGGCCGCCCGTCCCCGGCCACCCTCTCCACCTCGGCCACCAGCGCCGGGACCGCCTCCGCCGTGCCCGCGCAGCGGTCCGTGGAGTAGCGCTCCGTGCCGTCGTGCCAGGTGGCGAACACGACGTACCGCTCGCCGGTGACCAGGCCGAAGGCACAGGGCTCGGGGCTGCCGTCGAGCGGCAACCGGCTCGGGAGCATGCCCTTGAACACCTCCTCGACCTGCACTCCGTCCGCCGCGGCTGTCCCGAGGAAGACCGCGTCCGCCCCGTCGACGGACTCCGTCGTCGTCAGCGCCGCACAGCTGCAGGCGAACGCCGGCGAGGGCGCCAGCACCGTCAGCGACAGGGTCGCCAGCAGCGTGGCCAGGACGACGCCGACGACCCGGCCGGTCACGACAGCGCGTGCCGGACCCACAGCACCCCGGTGAGCAGCAGCAGCGACGCCCCGGCGGCCAGCCCGATGGGCAGCGCCCAGTCGGCGAGCACGTCGTCGTCCGCCGGCTGGGCGTCGTCCATCGTGATCGTCAGGTCCGACTCGTACGCCGTGCCCGTCGGCTCGTCGGAGGCGGGCTCCGTCCCGCCGCCGGTGGCCTCCTCGACGGCCGCGACGAGCTCAGGCGTCGCCGGGCCGGTCCCGCCGCACAGGTTGGCCCACAGGTGGTCCGGGTCCTTGCCCTGCATCGACTGGTGGGAGGCGAAGACGACGTAGCGCCGGCCCGGCTCGACGTGCTCCAGGCCGCAGGAGGCACCGCTGTTCGGTGACAGCACCTCGATCGTTGGCCCGGCCTCGCCCTTGAACACGCGGTCGACCTCCACGACGTACGTGGCCGGGTCGAGCGACGACATCCTCTTCAGGGAGGGCGGCGGCACCACGTCGGTGACGGTGCCGCTGACCACGTCGGTGGCACGGCCGGCGAAGTCGGCGGCGTCACCCGAGACGCAGGAGCAGGCGAAGGACGGACCGGCGCCGACGACCACGATCGACAGGGCCGCGACCACGGCGGCGAACAGGACCCGGAGAGCTCTCATGCTGCTTCGACGCCCCCGCGGCCGATCAGGTTCCCAGGTCGAAGAGCCGCTCGAGCACCTGGGCCACGCCGTCCTCGTCGTTGGGCGGCGCCACGTGCTCGGCCAGCGCGCGCACCGACTCGTGCCCGTTGGCCATCGCGTAGGACGTGCCGGCCCACTCCAGCATCGGCAGGTCGTTGGGCATGTCGCCGAACGCGACCACCTCGTCGGGCCCGATGCCGCGTTCCTCGCAGACGAGCGCGAGCGTGCTCGCCTTGGTGACGCCGGCGGCGCTCATCTCGACCAGCGCGCCGGCCGAGGACCACGTGGTGGTGACCAGGTGGCCGACGAGCGACTCGACCTGCTCCCAGAAGTGCTCGGGACCGAGCTCCTCGTGGCGCGCGAGCAGCTTCACCGCGCGGTCGTCGAGGATCTCCTCCAGCGGTCCCTGCACCAGGTCCGGGGGCGGCGGGAGGCGCGGCATGAAGGAGGGTTCCTTCGCGAATCCGTCGGTCCGCTCGATGGCGAAGGTCGTGCCCGGGATCGCGGCCCGCAGCACGACGCCGACCTCGAGGCCGGTGTCGACGGGGATCGTCCGGGCCCGGCGCACCTCGTGCTCGTGGACGTCGTACACGATGCCGCCGTTGGAGCAGACCGCCAGCCCGTGTCCCCCGACGTGCTGCCACAGGTCGTCCATCCAGCGGATCGGCCGGCCGGTCACGAACACTACCGTCACGCCGAGCTTCTCGACCTCGGTGAGCGCTCGGCGGGTGCGCTCGGTGACGGTGCCGTCGCTGTGCAGCAGCGTCCCGTCGAGGTCGGTGGCGACGAGCCGCAGCACGTCAGAACCAGCGGTTGAGCTCGAGGGCGACGCCGTCGTTGTGCACGGTCTCGGTGACGTCGTCGGCGGCCTCCTGCACCTCGAGCGGCGCCTGGCCCATGGCGACCCCGCGGCCGGCCCACTGCAGCATCTCGACGTCGTTGCGGCCGTCGCCGATGGCGAGCACGTCCTCCTGCGCGACGCCGAGCCGCTCGGCCACCTCGGCCAGTGCCGACGCCTTGGACACCCCGTCGGGCGCCAGGTCGAGCCAGGCGGTCCAGCCGATGAAGTAGTTGGTGCCCTGCAGCCCGACCTTCTCGGCGAGCGCCACGAACTCCTCCTCCGAGGAGTGCGGGTCGCGGATGATGACACGGGTGACCGGCTCGGCCACGAGCTCGTCGACCGACTCGAGCTTCATCTCGCCGGTGATCTCCCCGTCGGGGAAGTGCCGGTTGATCCGGTAGCCGACGCCGATCTCCTCCACCGCCACCATCGCGTCCGGGATGTGCTCGAGCAGCATCCGGACGATCTCGCTGGCGTCGAAGGTGGTGGCCCGCAGCACCTCCACCGGCGGGTAGGAGAAGATCACCGACCCGTTGCTGGCCACGGTGTGCGTCTTGCCGCCGTCCCGGGGCAGGCCGAGCTGCTTCCAGACGTGGGTGATGCCGAACGTGGAGCGGCCCGTGGACAGCACGATGTGCGCGCCGGCGTCGACGGCCCGGTGCACCGCGTCGTACACGGCCGGGCTGATGACCTCCTCGACGACGCCCGTCGACGGCACGTTGGCGTAGAGCGTGCCGTCGATGTCGATCGCGACGAGCCTGGGTGTGAACGTCACTGCGCCACCGGTTCGAGGACCTCGCGTCCCTGGAGGTAGGGCCGCAGCGCCTCGGGCACGCGGACCGATCCGTCGGCCTGCTGGTGGGTCTCCAGGATCGCCACGATGGTGCGGGTCATCGCGCAGAGCGTGCCGTTGAGGGTGGCCAGCGGTCTCGTGCCGCCGGTCTCGCCCTCGAAGCGGCCGCGGATGTCGAGGCGGCGGGCCTGGAAGTCGGTGCAGTTCGAGGTGGAGGTGAGCTCGCGGTACTTGCCCTGCGTCGGGATCCACGCCTCGCAGTCGAACTTGCGCTGCGCGGACAGGCCGAGGTCGCCCGCGGCCACGTCGATGACGCGGAACGCGAGCTCCAGCTTGGTGAGGAACTCCTTCTCCCACGCGAGCAGCCGCTGGTGCTCGGCGTAGGACTCCTCGATCGTCGTGTAGGAGAACATCTCCACCTTGTCGAACCAGTGCACGCGGATGATGCCGCGGGTGTCCTTGCCGTGCGAGCCTGCCTCCTTGCGGAAGCAGGGGCTGAACGCCGCGTAGCGCCGGGGCAGAGTCTTGCCGTCGAGGATCTCGTCGGAGTGGTACGCCGCCATCGGCACCTCCGAGGTGCCGACGAGGTACATGTCCTCGCCCTCGATCCGGTAGACGTCGTCAGCGGCCTGGCCGAGGAAGCCGGTGCCGTCCATCGCGCGCGGCTTGACCATCGCCGGCGGGATCACCGTGGTGAAACCGGCCGCGCGGGCCTGGTCCATCGCCATCTGCACGAGGGCGAGCTCGAGGTCGGCGCCGGGACCGGTCAGGAAGTAGAAGCGGGCGCCGGACACCTTCGCGCCGCGGTCGAGGTCGATCGCGCCGAGGATCTTGCCGAGCTCGATGTGGTCGCGAGGCTCGAAGCCCTCGGCCTCGAAGTCACGAGGCGTGCCCACGTGCTCGAGCACGACGAAGTCGTCCTCGCCGCCGGCCGGCGCCTCGTCGGCGGCGGGGTTGGGGATCGACAGCATCGCGGCCCGGTAGGACTCCTCGGCCTCGCCCTGGGCGGCCTCGGCCTTCTTCACGTCGGCGGAGAGCGACCTGGTGCGCTCGAGGAGGGCCTGCTTCTCGTCGCCCTGAGCCTTCGCCACCTGCTTGCCCAGCGACTTCTGCTCGGCACGCAGCGCCTCGAACTCGGCGATGGCCGCCCGGCGGCGCTCGTCGGCCGCCAGCGCCTGGTCGACCACCTCGGCGGACAGCCCTCGCTTGGCCTGCGCGGCACGGATGCGGTCAGGGTCGTCACGGAGAGCTCGAGGGTCGATCACCGTGCCAGCCTATCGAGGCGCGTCCACCGGGTTCAGCGGCGGGCGACCCGCCAGATGCGGTGGAAGTTCGCCAGGTAGTCGGCGACCAGGTCACGCCCGGCGATCCGCAGGATCAGCTCGTCGTTGCGCAGGGAGCGGTCCGACCAGTTGTGCGAGCCGGTCCACACGTAGTTCGCGTCGGTGCGCCGACCGATCCGCCCCGAGAGCACCATCACCTTCTGGTGCACACGGCGGTGGTCGTGGAGGCTGTCGCGAGCCGGGACATGAGCCCGTTGCAGGACCCGGTTGACCTGACGGCCCATCCCGACGCCGTACAGCACCTTGACGTCGCAGCCCTGCCGCTCGAGCCGCGCGACGCCCTTGGCCAGCGCTACCCCGCGCTCGCCGTTCCAGGCGTGCATGAGGATCCGCACGACGGTGCGACCGTTCCGGCCGGCGGTGAGCGCGACGCCCTTGCAGTGCACCGTCCGCAGCCGGTGCAGCAGCGGGTCCCTGCGCGCGGAGATGCCGGGGTAGGGCGACAGGTCGGTCTCGAAGCCGTCGGCGGTGGTGGGCAGCGCGAGGCGTCCCTGCGGCCGGTCGGTGGCCATCAGGTCGAACGCCTCCGCGAGCTGGTCGTGGATCGCCGGGTCGGCCACGGAGTAGAGGTCGTTCCACTGCCGTTGCGCGTTGTAGCCGGTCAGGTTGACCGAGCCGACCAGCACGACGCCCTCGCCCTGGGTGGAGGAGGAGACGGTCAGGAACTTGGCGTGCTGGTTGCCACGCCCGCCGCGGCAGGACATCCGGCAGACCTTCACGAAGCTGTCGGCCGCGGTGTCGCGGCCGAGCTCCTCACTGAGCACGCGCACCGAGCCCCAGTGGGCGGAGTGGTCGTCGACGACGACACGCACCTGCACGCCGCGACGGTGGGCCGCGACGAGCGCCCGGGTGGTCGGGGGCATCGCCAGGGAGTACGCCGCCAGCCGCAGCGTCGCGCCGGGCTCGGCGCCGTCGATCGCGTGGTCGATGCGCCGCACCAGGGAGAACTGCCGCCGGTGCGAGCCGGTGGGGTCGTTGAAGTGGACGCGGCCGCCGGTCTCCGGGGCGATGTCAGCAGCCGCCACGGCCTCGACGACCGCCGGCGGCACGGGGTCGCGCTGCGGCAGGGTGCCGAAGCCGGGGAACACCGTCCCCACCAGCATCGCCGGTCCGGCCAGCGCCGCGGCGACGCCGTTGAAGGCTGTGAGCAATGGGTACTCCTGCGACGACTCCCGGACATCTCCGATCGTACGGTCCGGGTCATACTGTTCGACGGCCCGCGCCCGCCCCACCAGGAGAGATCCGTGTCCTTCAGCACCCGCTCACGCCGCTTCATGCTGGCCGGGGCGGTGGTGTGCGCCGTGGTCGTGGCTTTCCTCTCCTTCCTGGTCCACTACCACCTGACCAGCCTGAACGGCTACGACGGGCCGCTCGGACGTGAGTTCTACGGGTGGGGCAGCGCCCGCGGCTGGCTGGTCAGCTTCCTCATCGGTGTGGAGGCCGCTTTCGGCACCGTCGCGATGACGATCTACACCGCGATCACCGCGGTGCTCCTCGCCGTACGGAACCACCGTCGCGCCGCGGTGTGGACGGTGATCGTGATGCTGGGAGCGTCCCTGACGACGTACTTCCTCAAGAACGCGGTGGACCGGGACCGGCCGGTCTGGAAGGGCGCGGTCCACACCCTCGACAGCTTCTCCTTCCCCTCCGGCCACTCGTCCGGAATCGCCTCGGCCGCGGGCGTCGCGCTGATCCTGACCGCGCTGCTCGTACGCCGTCGCAACACCCGCCGCCTGGTGCAGATCGTCGCGATCTCGCTGGTCGTCCTGGTCGGCGCCGACCGGCTGCTGCTCGGCGTGCACAACATCTCCGACGTCGTCGCGGGCTACTGCGTCGGCGTGTTCTGGGTGCTCATCGGGACCGTGCTGTTCGACCCCGCGCCGCGGGCGAAGGTCCTCGTGCCGATTCCCTCGACGGTGCGCGGCACCCGCCAGCTCGCGGTCGTGCTCAACCCGATCAAGGTCGAGAACGTCGAGGCGTTCAAGGCGCTCGTCGAGCGGCTGGCCGCGGAGTCCGGCTGGCAGGCGCCCACCTGGTACGAGACCACGATCGAGGACCCGGGGCGCTCGATGGCCGAGGCGGCGGCGATCTCCGGCGCGGAGATGGTGCTCGTCTGCGGTGGTGACGGCACGGTGCGCACCGTGTGCGCGGAGCTCGCCGGCACCGGCGTGCCCGTCGGCGTCGTGCCGGCCGGCACCGGCAACCTGCTGGCCCGCAACCTGGCGATCCCGCTCTACCTGCAGGCGGCGATCGATGTCGCGCTCAACGGCCAGGACCGCGCCATCGACCTGGTGAAGATCTCCGGCGACGGCATCCCCGACGACGAGCACTTCCTGGTGATGGCGGGCATGGGCTTCGACGCCGCGATCATGGAAGGCGTCAGCGAGGAGATCAAGGCCCGGGTGGGCTGGTTCGCCTACGTGGTGTCCGGCCTGAAGAACCTGATGTTCCCTGCCGTGCGGCTGGAGATCTCGGTCGACGACGGGCCCTGGACCAAGCACCGGGCCCGCACGGTCGTGATCGGCAACGTGGGCTACCTGCAGGCCGGTATGCCGCTGCTGCCCGACGCCGCGATCGACGACGGCATCCTCGACGTGGTGATCCTGCACCCGCGCCGGTTCCTGTCCTGGATCCCGCTGGCCGTCCGGGTGCTGAGCAAGCACAAGCGCACCGACAGCACGATCAACCGGCTGACCGGTCGCAAGGTGTCGGTCCGGGCGAGCGCGGACACCCCGCGCCAGCTCGACGGCGACTCCATCGGCGCCGGCCGGGAGCTGCACGCCGAGTGCCTGCACGGTCGCCTGCTCGTCCGCGTCCCCCGCTGAGCCCGCCCGGGCCTACTCGGGCTGGCGGAACCGGATCGACTCCGCCATCCCGGTGAGCTCGCGGACCTGTTGCGACGTCGCGTCGCGGTCGTAGGCGGCGTCGACGACGAGCCGGTGGCCGTTCACGTCGAGGATCCACACGCGGTGGGTCTGGCCCGGGGCGTAGTTCCGGTTCACCCCTACGCCCGGGTCGCGCCACGTGGCGAAGTAGAACAGCGGCTTCGGCGGGGGCGCGGTGGTGTAGCGCCGCGGGGACCCTGCCCAGGTGAGGCAGTCGTGCCAGTCGAGCCCCGCCGGCACGGACTGCTGCAGGGTGAGGCCGTCGAAGCCAGCGAGGCGGACCTGCGTGGGCTCGGTGCCCCGCAGCAACGGCTGCGCGACGAGGGCGTCGGCCAGCGCCCGCACCGAGGGACCGGGTTCGGCGAAGTCGACGGAGTAGCAGGGGTTCCTGTTCACCGACCCCACGATCCACAGGCCGAGGCTTCGACCGCCCTCGGGCGAGTAGAGGTAGAACCCGTCGACGCTGCGGAAGCCCGGCGGGACGTCCAGGTCGGCCACCGGTCCCGGCTCCAGGTCGTCCCCGCTGAACCGCGCGGCGTAGCGACCCGGCGCCACCGGCGCGTCGTCGTCGAGCTCCTCGAGCGGCCACGCACGGGAGGCCGCGAGGGGGGTCGCGTCGCGGTCCTGGAAGCCGACGCCCGAGACCTGGACGGCGACGCCCCCGACCACCGCGGTCAGCGCGAGTGCGGCCACCGCGGTGCGACGGCGGGTGCGGCGGTGCGCCAGCCTGCGGATCGACCCGAGGTCGATGTCGGGCACCGACACCTCCTCCGTCTTCTCCCCGACGGCGTGCGCGATCCCCTGCTCGAGGTTCATCGAAGCTCCCCTTCGCTCACGAGCGCGTCCTGGCCGAGCCCGCGGCGCAGGTGCGCCAGCGCGGCAGCGGCCTGGGACTTCACGGTCCCGGCCTTGATCCCGAGGGTGTCGGCGATGTCCGCCTCGGTCATGTCCTCGTAGTAGCGCAGCACCAGGACCGCGCGCTGGCGGGCCGGCAGCGTGGCGAGGGCGCGCCAGACGGCGTCGGAGTCCACGACCCGCTGCTCGTGCGAGGCGAGCGGCGCGTCCGGTACGGCGGCGTACGACTGCTCGGCGCTCCAGCCTTTGCGTCGACGCCAGCCGAACAGCTGGTTGACCACCATGCGACGCACGTAGGCCTCGGGGCTCTCCGCCCCGCGGACCCGCCGCCACGACAGGAAGGCCGAGGTCAGCGACGCCTGCACCGCGTCCTGGGCGAGCGCGGCGTCACCGCACAACGCGTAGGCCGACCGGAACAGCCGGACGGACGAGCTCGCGACGAACTCCGCGAAGTCCGCTTCGTCCTGTGCTCGCATCTCGCCACCCCGGCAGTTCTCAGATTCTCTCTACTCCTTAGATGCGGTGAGGGCCATGGCACGTTCGTCCGCCGGCGAGGTGTCCAAACCAGTGCCGTCGGTCGGGCCGCGACACTAGGCTCGGTTCCGGACGTTCTCCTTCCGCATCGTCACGGAGGTGTCGTGAGACCCGACGCGAGCCCCACGGCGCGGGCGCTGCTGGCCCTCGAGCTGGTCCAGGGCAGCCCGGGCATCACCGCGGAGCGCCTCGCCGACAAGCTCGGCGTCTCCGAGCGGGCCGCTCGGCGCTACGTCGGCATCCTGCGGGAGGCCGGCATCCCGATCGAGTCGGTGCGCGGTCCCTACGGTGGCTACCGGGTCGGCCGCGGCCTGCGGCTGCCCCCGCTGATGTTCAGCGCCACCGAGGCCCTCGGCCTGGTCATGGCCGTGCTGGACGGTCACCACGACGCGGGTGACCCGCGCGACCCGGTCGGCAGTGCGCTCGGCAAGATCGTGCGTGCCCTCCCCGAGCCGGTGGCTGCCCAGGCCGAAGCCGTCCGCCGGACGACGGCGCCGGCCCCGGACCGCGGCGCCGCCCGCCCCGACCCCGGCATCACGACCACCCTCGTGCAGGCCTGCTCGAACCACCGGCGCGTGCGGCTCGACTACCGCTCCGAGGCCGGGTCGGAGTGGCTGACCGAGGTCGAGCCGTGGGCGATCGTGGTCCGGCACGGCCGGTGGTACCTGCTGTGCCGCTCCCTCGCCAAGGACGCCCGGCGGGCCTACCGGATCGACCGGATCCGCGGGGTCGAGGAGCTCGACGACACCTTCGTCGCCCCCGCCGACCTCGACCCGGTCGCCGTGCTCGAGGAGCACCTGGCGGTCGGATGGGAGTACGACGTCGAGGTGGTCATCGACGCGCCCCTGGATGCGGTGGCGCGCTGCGTCCCCCGGACCCTCGGGCTCCTCGAGCCGCTGGACGCCGGGACCTCGCGCCTGGTCGGCAGCACGAGCAACCCCGCCTGGTACGCCGAGCAGCTCGCGGCCGTCCCGGCGCCCTACCGGATCGTGCGGTGCCCCGAGCTGCAGGAGGCCGCTCGCGTCCTGGGGCGCCGGCTCCTGCAGGCGGCGGGCGAGAGCCCCTAGGTCTGCTCAGGCAGGGGTGAGGACGAACACCGGGATCTCGCGGTCGGTGCGCGAGGCGTAGTGGTCGTAGTTGGGCCAGGTGCGGTTCATGATCGTCCAGAGCCTGGCCCGTTCGTCCCCCTCGGCCTGGCGGGCACTGACCGGCGTCTTGTGGCCCTTGAAGTCGACCACGCCCTGGCCGGCGTCGCGCAGGTTGAGCACCCAGATCGGCAGCTTCGGCGCGCCCCAGTTGGAGCCGGCCACGAGGAAGCTCCCGTTGTGCGGCACGCACAGCAGCGGCGTGGTCCGCGGCTCGCCCGACTTCCGGCCGCGGACGGTGAGGAACAGCTCGGGCAGCCCGGCCAGGGACAGCAGGCTGAACCGGCCCCTGGTCAGGCGGTGGATGGTCTGGTCGAGCCAGACGATCTGGGGCAGGAACTTCGGCATCCACGGCTGGCGGCCGACCAGGATCGCGAGCCGGGTCATCGGGTTCATGGCCGAAGCGTAGTGAGCCGGGCGACTACGGTGGAGGGGTGCGACCCGTGACCTTCACCTCGTCCGTCCTCCCGCCTCACGAGCGCGGGCTCGAGTTCGGCGAGCGGCATGCCCCGCAGATCGCCACGACGGTGGCGGCGTACCGGCGCCTGTTCGCGACCCGCGCCGACCACCCGTTCGACGTGGACCTCTGGGCCGAGCGTGCCTGGGAGACCATCACCGACGTGGCGCCGCAGCACGCCGACGAGATCCGCGGCATCGCCGAGGGAGCCGGCAGGCCGGTGCGGGAGATCGCCGCGATCAACGCGCGCACCGAGCTGCTCGTCGCGGCCAACCCGACCGGGGTGACCGAGTGCTCGTCGGTGATCTCGCTGCCGCCGGGCCGCCCGCCGTTCGCGGTGCAGACCTGGGACTGGTACGACGCGATGACCGACGGCTGGCTGCACTGGACGATCCCGCACCCCGACGGCCGCGTGGTGGAGACGGTCACCGAGTTCGGCATGCTCGGCAAGATCGGGGTCAACGGGTACGGCGTCGGCGTGATGCTCAACATGCTGCACCACAAGAACGACGCCGACCGGTCCGCGGAGGGCACGGTCGGCTACCCCGTGCACCTGCTGAGCCGCCGGATCATGGACGAGGCGCAGACGTTCGACGACGCGGCGCGGATCGCCTCCGCCCCGACCTCGGCGTCCACGTCCCTCACCGTCCTCGACCGGTCCGGGCGGGGCGCCACCCTCGAGCTGTTCCCCGGCGGGCCGGGCCGGCTCGACCCGGACGACGGCGTGCTCGTCCGCACCAACCACTTCGTCTCCCCCGAGGGCCGCGACGGCTGCCTGGCCAGCACCATCAGCGACTCCAGCACGCAGCGTCGCGACAAGCTGGTCGAGGCGTTCGCCGACGCGCCGCCCGCGACCCCCGACGACGTCGTCGCCGCGATGACCGACCACTCCGTCGGCCCCAGCGGCGTCGGCGCGATCTGCTGCCACCCCGACCGGTCCATGAACCCGGTGCTCTGGCACCGCACGCTGGCGACCGTGGCGATCGACGTGGAGCAGGGTCGGCTCGACGTGCGCGCCGACGGCCCGTGCGGATCGCGGGACCGCTGACCCCGTCCCGGGGCCCGAAGGCACGACGCGTTCGCAAATGGGTCAAGAACGGCGACGTCCCCGACTGATTCAGCGTCGTTCGTGACCCCTTACGCCGACGGCCCCTGCGGCGACCGGCACCGGCGCCCCCCCACCCCCCCGTCCCGCCGCCCACTCAGGTCAGGGGCAGCGGCCGTAGGTCGTCGGGTCCACGGAGAAGTCGAGGCACGCCACGCCGAGGTCCTCGGAGGTAAGTCGGTCGCCGAGGTCGTCGCTCCACCGCCACAGGTGCGTCCTGCTTCGGCCGGTCGCCTCGTCGATGCCCTCGGCGGTGTAGAGCACGCCCTCCTCGGACAGCCAGGTCAGGTGGTACGGCGTGCTGCCGTCGACCTCGCGGAAGCCGTTGCCGAAGGGCACTTCGGTCGGCTGCGGCAGCGCGATCAGCTCGCCGTTCCAGAACGTGAAGACGGTCGTCGTCATCGAGTCGCCGCCCTCCTGCCGGACGACGAAGGCGGGGGCGTCCCCACGGGTACGGACGCGGCCCCCGAGCAGCTCCGGGGGGCCCCCGGCCGGTACGTCGGCCCTGGCCACGATCCCGTCGACGTGCACGACCAGCTCGACGTCGCCCTCCTCGACGTACTCCCCGGTCTTGCCGACCAGCTCGACGCTCTCGGAACCTCCGAGCGACCACGTCTCCCCGACCTTGTAGAGCCTGCCCACCGCCGGGAACAGGGCCGGCAGGTCACCGCGGGGCCCGACGTCGAACTCCGAGCCGAACGACGAGCAGGACACCGGGTGCGGCTGCTTCTCCGAGGGCTGCCAGCAGCGCTGCCCCATCGGGTTGCTCCGCAGCAGGCCGTCCCGCAGCTCCCAGGATCTCGTGGCTACGCGCACCGGCTCGTCGCCGAACGTGCCCTCGAAAGTGCCGGTGTAGAGCACCTGGTCCTCGACCCAGAAGGTGGCGCCCGGCCTGATCCCGATCAGGGCGTCGTCCAGCGTCCCGACCTCCTCGAGCCGACCGTCGACCCAGCGCAGCACGTGAGCCGGTCGCTCGTCCCCGCTGTCGATGCCGAGCACGATGGCGAGCCCCTGCGTCCCCACCTCGGCGAGGCCCTCGATGCTGGAACCCAGCGGCTGCTGCAGCTCAGCGCTGGACCCGTCGGCCAGGTCGACGCGCACGAGCCCCTCCTGGTCGGTCCGGACCAGGTCGGCGGCGCCGTCCCCGTCGACGTCCCCCCTGGCCCGGCTGGTCTCGTCGAACGGGGTGGCGACCGCACTCGGGCTCGGCGTCGAGCTGGTCGCCGGCGGTGCCGGCCGCTCCTCGTCGGAACCTCCCGTGGCGAGGGGTACCGCGACAGCAGCGACCGTGGCCGCGGCGGCGAGCCCGGCCAGGACCGGTCGCCACGGGCGACGGCTGGTCTCCGGCACGGCGAGCGGGCGGAGGTCCTCGGGAGCCACCAGCTCGGCCCGGGCCTGCAGGGCGGCGGCGAGCCTGTCCTCGAGCAGCGTGCTCATCGCGACGCCTCCATGATCTTCTCGAGCGCGGCGAGCGCCCGGCTGGCGGTGGACTTCACGGTGCCGCGGCTGATCCCCAGGGCGGCGGCGATCTGCGCCTCCGACAGGTCGGACCAGTAGCGCAGGACGAGCACCTCGCGCTGCCGGCCGGGCAGCTGCTTCAGCGCGGCCAGGACCTCCCGGTGCTCCTCGGCCAGGACGGCCCGTCCCGAGGGACCTTCCGGCTCGACCTCGTGCGGGGCGACGTACGCCCGCGCCGTCCGGCGACGTCGCAGCGCGGAGCGCGCGTTGTTGACCACCGCGGTGCGCAGGTAGGCCAGCGCCTTGTCCGGGTCGTCGAGCGCGCGCCCGCGCCCGAGGAAGCCGGCGAACGCGTCCTGCACGACGTCCTCGGCGGACTGCAGGTCGTCGACGAGCAGGACCGCGAGGCGCACCAGCGACAGCCGGTGCGCGCTGTAGAGCGCCACCGCGTCCTCCAGGTCGGCGCGCGCCGTCGCGTCGCGCGGGCCGGCGAGCGTGGGCGGGAAGGGCATCGGATCCCCCGTGGATCGTGAGGTGCTGACACCCTTAGAGACGCGCGTGCCGCCCCGAGGTTGCCTGCGGTCGCGGCTCAACCTGCCGCGAGCTCCTCGAGGAGCGGTACGACGTCCGCGGGCGCCGGCATCGCGGCCATCTCCCGAGCGACCGCACGGGCCCGGGTCCGCTCCGCCGAGTCGTCCGGGAGCATCGCCCCCACCGCCTCCGCCACCGCAGCGGCCGAGAGCTCCTCGCCCTGCAGGCTGCGGCCGGCGCCGGCCTCGACCAGCCGGGCCGCGTTGACGTACTGGTCCGCGCCCTGGGGCAGCACCAGCGCCGGCAGCCCGTGGCCGAGGGCACCGAGCAGGTTGCCGCTGCCGCCGTGGTGGACCGCCAGGTCCATGTGCGCCAGCACCTGCTCCTGCGGCACGAACCGGTGCAGGTGCACGCGGTCCGGCAGGTCCGGGAGCGCTGCGGGGTCGCCCTGGGGTCCGAGCACGACGAGCACCTCCACGTCGTGCTCGAGCAGCCCGTCGAGCGCGGTCCGGATGACGTGCACGGCCTCGTAGGCGATCGTGCCGAGCGTGAGCAGGACCCGTGGCCGCTGCGTCGGGGCCTCCAGCCAGCCGGGCAGCGGGGGGTCACCGTGGCTGAAGCCGACCGAGCGCATCGGGACGTGCCGGACTCCCTCAGGAGTGCCCTGCCGCAGGGACGGCGGCAGGGGGTCGACGAAGGCGGCCAGCAGGTCGGAGGCGCCGGTCGGCGGCACCGCACCCCGGGCGCGCCACCAGTCGGCGGCGAAGTCGAGCACCGCCGTGTAGGTCAGCGGTCCGAACGGCGCCCACAGGCCCACCGCCACGGCCACGGCGGGGATCCCGAGGACGTGGGCCGCGACCGCGGCGCCGGCGTTGCCGCTCTCGAGCACGACCAGGTCCGGGCGGTGCTCGTCCCACTGGGCGAGGAGCCCCTCGGCCGTCGCGTTCGCGGCGACGTCGGCGAACATCCTGACTCCGAAGCCCAGGCCCGCTGCGGGGTCGTGCCGCCGGGCGGTCTCCTGCTCCACCCAGCTCAGGGTGACGTGGTCGGGGACGGCCTGCACCGTCGGCAGCGGGAGCGCGTCGACGAAGTGCGCACCGGTCGCCACCGTCACCCGGTGCCCGGCCGCGGCCGTCGCGAGGGCGAGCGGCATCAGCGGGTACAGGTGTCCGTACGCCGGCAGCGCCGCGAAGGCGATGTCACGGGGCACCCCGCTCATGCCGACCTGGCGAACTTGATCGCCTCCTCCTCCTCGGGGGAGAGCTGCTGGTCGCAGGACCAGTCGGAGACGTTCTTGGCGTAGGTGCGGGCGTCGCTGCGCCCGTGGATCGAGGTGAGGACGACGCCGTTGCCGCTGTCGTCGAGAAGGGCGAGCGACCAGGACAGGTGACCGCCCATGTCGCCGAACGCGTCGTAGCGCACGACGGCGAGGTGGCGCAGCGCGTCGGACACCTCGGTGCGCAGCGCGTGCACCTCGCCCCGGAGCCCGACCACGTCCGTGGGCAGCTCGTGGGCAGCTCGCGGGGTGCGACGGCTCCGGCCCGACGTGCGGGTGAAGGCGATCGCGGCCAGGACCAGGGCGACCACCCCGACCAGGAGCGACACCACGAGCAGCAGCAGGAGCAGGGTCTCGTCCATATCGCCGCCGACTCTAGGCGGCTGGTCAGGCTCCGCTGCGGAGGCGCGCGAGCCAGGCGACCGCGTCGAGGAACTCACGGTCGGACGTGCCGGCGCGGATGACCGGCGCGACCCCGTCGTGGCGCTCGTAGGAGCCGAGGAAGCGGACGTCGGCGCACACCCGGCGCAGGCCCATCAGCGCCTCGCCGACCCGGGCGTCCTCGAGGTGGCCCTCGCAGTCGATCGAGAAGCAGTAGTTGCCGAGCGCGGCACCGGTGGGACGCGACTCGATGCGGGTCATGTTCACGCCGCGCATCGCGAGCTGGTCGAGGATCTCCATCAGCGCACCGGGATGGTCGTCGCGCATGAACGCCACCAGGGACGTCTTGTCCCGACCTGTCGGCGGCGGGGGCGGGCCGGGGCGGGAGACGAGCACGAACCGGGTGAGCGCGTCGGGGTTGTCGGCGATGCCGGAGGCCAGGGTGCTCAGCCGGTAGTGCTCGGCGGCCACCGGCGCCGAGATCGCCGCGTCCCACTCGCAGTCGGGCAGCGTCAGCATGAACGCCGCGTGGGCGGTCGACGAGGTGTGCACGACCTCGGCCTGCGGAAGGTGCAGCGCCACCCAGCGACGCGTCTGTGCGGCGCCGTGCGGGTGGGTCGCGACGCGGCGTACGTCCTCGGCCTTCATCCCGGGCCGGGCCAGCAGGCTGAACGCGATCGGCACCGTCATCTCGCGGGTGATCATCAGCGGCTCGCCGGTCGCCAGCTCGTCGAGCGTCACGGGAACCGAGCCCTCGACGGAGTTCTCGATCGGCACCACCGCGCCGTCCGCCTCGCCGCTGCGCACCGCGTCGAGCGCGAGGGTGACGGTGGAGCAGGGCTGCAGGTCCGCCTTGGCCGCGGCGGGCAGCGAGCGCAGTGCCTGCTCGGTGAACGTCCCCTCGGGACCGAGGTAGGCGTAGCGGGCGGGCGGGACTCCAGGCATGGGCCTCAGCCTAGGGGCCGCGCCCCTCGCACGGCGGCGACGCCGTCGGCGTGGACCCGCGGGTCGCTGTGGAAGCGGTCCCCCGGCTCGCCGTCGGGCCAGTAGACGACCAGCTCGTCGAAGCCGGCGCTCTCGGCGCGCTCGACGGCCTCGGCGTACGCCGCGACGCTCGCCACCGGCCGGTCGGGGCCGAAACCGAGCAGCAGGGAGCGCCGCAGGTCGGCAGGGTCGCGGCCGTGCCGCGCGCACGCGGCGTCGACCGCCGCATGCTGGTCGACGAGCACCTTCCAGTAGTCCTCGCTCGGCAACGTCACGGCGGCAGGACCGCCGTACGAGCTCCAGCCGTCGCCGAACCTGGCGACCAGGTCGAACCCGCGAGGACCGTGCGCGGCCAGCAGCACCATCTCCTTCGGTGTGGGGTGGGCTGCCCGGTCCGCGGCGGCGCAGTGGGGTGACCCCGCACCCAGGCCGAGGACGAGACGCCCCCCGGTGACGTCGGCGAGCGTCGCTCCGACACGAGCGAGCGTGACCGGCGTGCGGTAGGTCGCCGACGCCACCAGCGTCCCGAGCTCGAGCGAAGTCGTGGCGGCGGCCGCGGCCGCGAGGGTGGTGAACCCGTCACCCAGCCAGCGCCCCGGCAGTGTGGGATGGGTGAGGTGGTCGGCCACGTAGGCGACGTCGTAGCCGATCTCCTCGATGCGGCGGAAGTCCGCGGCCAGCTCGTGCCACGGCCGGGTCTGCAGCACGATCGCGCCCAGTCGCATCCCGTTCCCCTTACCCGCTGGTCCCTGCCGCAGGATGGCACCGCCGGAGCCCGGTGTACACACCCGCGGCGGGGCGGCCGACGTCCGGCGATACATTCGGACCCGTGACGGACGACGCGATCCACGATCTCGGCTACGCCCGCCTCGACACCGGGCGGGCGAGCAGGACCGGGGACCCCGAGGTCGTCTACGGCGCCGGCAAGTCCCCGGCCCAGGTGGTCGAGATCCTCCGCACCCTGCACGCCGCCCACCCCGACCAGGCGGTGCTGGCCACGCGGCTGTCCGACGACGCGATGGCCGTGCTCGAGGCCGAGCTGCCCGACGTGTCCGTCGATGCGGTGGCCCGGGCCGCGACGCTGGGCCCGCTGCCGCAGCCGCGCGGCTGCGTCGCGGTGGTGTCGGCCGGTACGTCGGACGCGCCCGTCGCCGCCGAGGCCGCCCTGACCGCCCGGGTCTACGGCGCCGGCGTCACGCTGGTGAACGACATCGGCGTCGCCGGCCTGCACCGGGTGCTCGCCGCCCGCGGGGACCTCGAGAGCGCCGACTGCCTGGTCGTCGTCGCCGGGATGGAGGGCGCGTTGCCCAGCGTGGTCGGTGGGCTCACCGGCGTCCCGCTCGTCGCGGTCCCCACCAGCGTGGGCTACGGCGCCTCGTTCGGCGGGCTGGCCGCGCTGCTCGGCATGCTCAACTCCTGCGCGCCCGGCGTCACGGTCGTCAACATCGACAACGGCTACGGTGCGGGCGTGTTCGCCGCCCGGGTCGCCCGCAACGCCCGCCCCCGCAGCGAAGGCGCCGACGCGTGATCGGCTGGGTGGACGCGTCCTCGGGCGCGAGCGGCGACATGCTGCTCGGGGCCCTCCTCGACGCCGGGGTGCCGCTCGACGTGGTCTCCACCGCGGTCAGTGCCGTCGCCCCGGAGCACGTCTCGCTCGCCCCGGAACCCGTGCTGCGCAACAGGTTCCGGGCCACCCGGTGCCACGTCGAGGTCGCCGACAGCCGGACCCACCGGACCTGGCGCGACGTCGCGGCGCTGCTGGCCGACGCCCCGCTCGACGCGAAGGTGCGCACCCGCGCCCAGGCGACGTTCGAGCGGCTCGCGGTGGCCGAGGCCACGGTCCACGGCACCGAGCCGGAGGACGTGCACTTCCACGAGGTCGGCGCCCTCGACGCGATCGCCGACGTCGTCGGGGTCTGCGCGGCGCTGGAGCACCTCGGCCTGACCGAGCTGGTGGTCTCGCCCGTCGCGGTCGGCCACGGCGAGGTGCGCAGCGCGCACGGCTCGATGCCGGTCCCGCCGCCGGCGGTGGCCGAGCTGCTGCGCGGCGTGCCGTCGTACGCCGGCGCCGCCACCGTGCCCGCGATGGAGCTGTGCACCCCGACCGGGGCGGCGCTCCTGGTCGCCAACGCCACCTCGTTCGGCCCGCAGCCGCCGATGACCGTGCACGAGATCGGGGTCGGCGCCGGCGGCCGCGACCCCGAGGGCCACGCCAACGTGCTGCGGCTGCTGGTGGGCGTCTCCGCCACCCGGACCGACGCGACGCCCCGCTCGTCCCCGCTCGTCATCGAGACGAACGTCGACGACCTCGACCCGCGGCTGTGGCCGAACGTGCTGGCCGCGCTGCTCGACGCCGGCGCCAGCGACGCGTGGCTGACCCCGATCCTGATGAAGAAGGGCCGTCCGGCGCACACCTTGAGCGTCCTGGTGCGCGCCGACGTCGCGGACGCCGTCCGCACGGAGGTGTTCCGGCAGACCTCGACGATCGGGGTGCGCGAGATCGCCATCGGCAAGACCGCGCTCGACCGTGAGATGCGCACGGTGACCGTCGACGGGCACGAGATCGGCGTGAAGCTGGCGCTGCTCGACGGCGAGGTCCTGAACGCACAGCCGGAGTACGAGGACGTGGCCCGCGTCGCGACCGCGACCGGGAGACCGATCAAGCAGGTGCTCGCCGAGGCGATCGCCGCGACCCAGGAGATCCACTGATGGACCTTGCCGCAGTGGCGATCACGTTCGGCACCATCTTCCTCGTCGAGCTTCCGGACAAGACGTTCATCGCCGCCCTGGTGCTGTCGACGCGCTACCGGCCGCTCGCGGTGTGGATCGGCGTGGGTCTCGCGTTCGGCGTGCAGACCGTCGTCGCGGTGACGGCGGGCGCGCTCGCGACCCTGCTGCCCGACACGCTGGTGAAGACCGTGGCGATGGTGATCTTCCTGCTCGGAGCGATCCTGCTGGTGAAGACGGCCCCCGGCGCGGACGAGGAGGAGAAGGAGCAGGAGGAGGAGTTCGCGGCCAAGGCGACGGAGACCCGCACCTTCTGGCGAGCCGTCACGGCCTCGTTCCTGGTGCTGTTCGCCGCCGAGTGGGGCGACCTGTCCCAGCTGCTGACGATCAGCCTCGTGGCCCGGTTCCACGACCACGTCAGCGTGTTCATCGGGGCCTGGGCGGCCCTGCTGGCCGTGTCCGGACTCGCGGTCCTGTCCGGCCGGGTGCTGCTGCGCTACATGAAGCTGTCGGTCCTGCACTACATCGGCGCCGCGGTGTGCCTGGTGCTGGCCTGCGTCACCCTCTACGAGGTTCTCGCCTGAGGCGCCCGGGCGGTTAGTCTTCGCCTTATGACCGCCCCCCACGGACACGGCGCCACCACCGAGGTCGGCCGCCTGCGCACGGTGATGCTGCACCGGCCCGGCCCCGAGCTCAAGCGCCTCACTCCGCGCAACAACGACAAGCTCCTCTTCGACGGCATCCCGTGGGTCAGCCGCGCCCAGGAGGAGCACGACGCCTTCGCCGACGCGCTCCGCGCCCGCGACGTCGAGGTGCTCTACCTGATGGACCTGCTCACCGAGACGCTCGAGAGCGAGGACGCCCGGGAGCACGCGATCGCGGGGTCGATGGCCAGCCTGCACCTCGGCGACACCCTGCGGCAGTACCTCACCAGCGCGCTGCACGACCAGTCACCGGCCGAGCTGGCGGCGTACCTCACCGCGGGCGTCCGCAACGACGAGGTCCGTGGTGGGCACGGGCTGGTCACCAGCCTGCTGGCCTCCGACGACTTCCTGATCGACCCGCTGCCCAACCTGCTGTTCACCCGCGACTCCAGCGTCTGGGTGCGCGACCGGGTGGCGATCACCTCGCTGGCGATGCCGGCTCGCGAGCGCGAGACCCAGCTGACCGAGCTGATCTACACCAAGCACCCCCGGTTCGCCGGCACGCCCACGCTGCACGGCTGGCAGTTCGAGCACGTCGAGGGCGGCGACGTCCTGCTGCTGGCGCCGGGCGTGGTCGCGGTCGGCGTGGGCGAGCGGACGACGCCGGCCGGCGCCGAACGGCTTGCCCGGCAGCTGTTCGCGGCCGAGCTGGCGCACACCGTGCTCGCCGTGCCGATCGCGCAGGAGCGGGCCACCATGCACCTCGACACCGTGTGCACGATGGTCGACGTCGACAAGATCGTGATGTATCCCAACGTCGCGGACAGCCTGCAGGCCTACACGGTCACCTGCAAGGACCGCAACGGCGACGCCGACGAGGACCTGGTCCTGCGGACCAGCCCCGCCGAGCCGTTCCTGGTGGCCGCCGCGAAGGCGATGAGCATCGACACGCTGCACCAGATCGACACCGGTCTCGACCCGGTCACCGCCGAGCGCGAGCAGTGGGACGACGGCAACAACACCCTGGCGATCTCGCCGCGGGTGGCGGTCGCCTACGAGCGCAACATCGAGACCAACACGCGCCTCGAGGAGGCCGGCATCGAGGTCGTCGCCATCGCGGGCTCCGAGCTGGGCTCGGGCCGCGGCGGGCCGAGGTGCATGTCCTGCCCGATCACCCGGGACCCCGCCGACGCCTCGTAGCCGCGGTCAGTGCGAGGCGAGCCGACCGGTGAGCCGTCCGTGCATGGACGCGCTCGCGGTGTTGAGCCCACGAATCTCCACGTGCTTGCCCTTGGAGCGGTACTTCGTGGTGATCCCGTCCAGCGCGGCGACCGTCGAGGCGTCCCAGACGTGTGACCCGGCCAGGTCGATGACGACCTCGGCGGGATCCTCGGCGTACTCGAACTGCGTGTAGAGGTCGTTGCTCGAGGCGAAGAACAGCTCGCCGGTCACCGTGTAGACCGCACGCACCCTGCCGTCGGCCTCCTCGACCAGCTCACGGCGGGTCTCGGCGAGGTGAGCGACCCGGCGGGCGAACAGGGTCATCGCGACCAGCACGCCGACCACGACGCCGATCGCGAGGTTGTGGGTCAGCACCACCACCACGACGGTCGAGGCCATCACGGTCGTCTCGCTCTTGGGCATCCGCCGCAGCGTCGACGGGTGCACGCTGTGCCAGTCGAAGGTGCCGACCGCGACCATGACCATCACCGCGACGAGGGCGGCCATCGGGATCCTGCCCACCAGGTCGCCGAAACCGACGACGAGGACGAGCAGGAAGAGGCCGGCGAGGAACGTCGAGATGCGCGTGCGCGCGCCCGACGCCTTCACGTTGATCATCGTCTGGCCGATCATCGCGCAGCCGCCCATGCCGCCGAAGCAGCCGGTGATCACGTTCGCGACACCCTGCCCCCACGCCTCGCGCGACTTGGCCGAGTGGGTGTCGGTGATGTCGTCCACCAGCTTCGCGGTCATCAGCGACTCGAGCAGGCCGACGAGGGCCATGGCGAGCGCGTAGGGCGCGATGATGCGCAGCGTCTCCATCGAGAGCGGGACGTCGGGGAGGAACAGCGACGGCAGGCTGTCGGGCAGCTCGCCCTGGTCGCCCACCGTGGGGACGGCGATCGCCGCGGTGACCGTGAACGCGGTGAGCACGACGATGGCGACCAGGGGCGCGGGGACGGCGGTGGTGAGCCGCGGCAGCAGCACGAGCACGGCCAGGCCGACCGCGATCAACGGGTAGACCAGCCACGGGACGTGCGACCAGGTGCGGGATCTGGGCCAGGAAGATCAGGATCGCCAGCGCGTTGACGAAACCGACCATGACCGAGCGGGGGATGAAGCGCATCAGCCGGGCCACCCCGGCCACCCCGAGCAGGACCTGCAGGACGCCCGCCAGCAGCACGGTCGCGACGAAGTAGTCGAAGCCGTAGTCACGCATCACGGGTGCGATCACCAGCGCGACGGCACCCGTGGCGGCGGAGATCATCGCCGGCCGACCGCCCAGGAACGCGATCGAGACCGCCATCGTGAACGAGGCGAAGAGCCCCACCCGCGGGTCGACGCCGGCGATGATCGAGAACGAGATCGCCTCGGGGATCAGCGCGAGAGCCACGACCAGGCCCGCGAGCACCTCGGTGCGGAGCAGGCGCGGGTCCGTCAGTGCGGCGCGCACCGTGGGCGGGACAGGCGTGGGGGACACAGAGGTTCTCCAGGGTGGTGGGGGACGTCGAGCGTGCGGGAGCGGCTGCGCGCGGTGGTGGCCGAGGCGCGGGAGCGTCGCGCGGGACTGGAACGACAGCTCGCGATGGCCGACGAGTTCCTCGCCCTGCTGGGTCGCGAAATGCGCTGAGCGGGTCTCTACGACCCCTGCGCACGGCGTCCGGACATGAAAAGACCCGGCCGTTGCTGACGGGGGATACAACAACGACCGGGCATTGGTAAATCTACGGTCTGGGCAAGGCTCCGTTCAACTAGATCGGGTGAATATGGTGTGCATCACCCAGATATTCCGCCGCTGGTCTAGTCAAGATGACACGGAAACCGTGGCACTGGTCTAGCGAATCGTGAGCTGCCGGTTGGCCAGCCCGTTGCGGGCGGAGCGCTCCTCGGAGGTGAGCGGCGAGTCGTCCGCCAGCGCGGCCTCGAGGTCCTTGCCGAAACGGGCCGCCGGCTCCTCCAGCACCTCCGCGCCGGTGCCGAGCGGGAGGTCCCAGACGGGCACCAGAACGCCGTGCACCCGGAACATCCCGACCAGGCGGGACCCCTCGGCGACGGAGTCCTTGCCGGCGGCGTGCAGCCGGGCGAGCGCGGTCAGCAGCAGCTCCTCGTCGTCGTGCGGCATCACCCACCGCAGGTGCTCCTTGGTGCCGACGTCGGTCCAGTACGCCGCCGCGACGGACGCGAGCCGCACGGTGGGGTGAGCCGCGGCGTTGGCCGCCTCCAGCGAGGCGTGCACCGAGCCGTCCGGGTCCTCCACGTCGGCGACCCAGAAGTCGAAGCCCGCGTGGACGGTGACGTCGAGCGGCGCGTCGGTCACCAGGTCCTGGAGCCGGGGGCCGGCACCCGGGTCGTCGGTGAGACCGACGATCTCGCCCGGCTCGGCGGCGAGCGCCTTCTCGAGCACGGCGCCGAGGTCCCGGCTCGGGTCGCCGAAGCCGTGCTGCACCTGCAGGCCCAGCCAGACCGTGCCGTCCTGGCGGACCAGCGCCGGCGCGGCCATCGGCAGCAGCGAGCAGAGCACGACCGTGCGGTCGGAGTCCACGAGCGTCAACGGGGCCGTGGCCGCCGGCACCAGCTCACGCATCGCGATCAGGTCCGCCTCGCCGGTGATGCCGGCGAACGGCCGGGCGACGAAGGTGGGGGCGGGGCCGTCGCTGCTGCCGTGGCAGGCCTTGTAGCGGCGCCCCGAGCCGCACGGGCAGGGCTGGCGGGGACCGACCTCGCCCTCGGCGGGGCTGACGGCGGACTGTGTGCGGTTTCTGACGCGCGACTTCTTACCCATGGGACGGAACCCTACTGAGCGTGCGTCAGACAGCGAGCACGGCGTGCACGGTCGAGCGCGACCGCGTCTTGTCCGACCACCAGGTGTCGGCGAGGGTCTCCACGATCGCCATCCCGCGACCGGCGAGCGCGGACGAGGGAGCGTTGACCTTGCGCGGCCGGGTGCCGGCGCCGCCGTCGGTGACGGAGATCTGCAGTCCCTGCTTCGCGAGCTTCCAGCTGACGAGGATGTCGCCGTCGGGCAGCGGCTGGGCGTGGCGCACGGAGTTGGCCACGAGCTCGGAGATGACGACGCGCGCGTCCTCGACCACGTCTCCTCGGATGCCCGACTCGACGAGCCAGGTCTTCAGCTTCTGGCGAGCGACGGAGACCGAGGACGCGGCAAAGGGGACGCGCAGCGTCACAGACGCGCGTCCGGCTCGCAACGAGCTCGTACCCACGGGAGATGCCCCTTCGATGTCCATACGTTTCCGACGTGGATGTTGCCCAGGCTCCCCGGGGGGCAAACCAGGCTCTCCGGGTGGCTTGCGTCTCACCCCTCTGCGCGCCTGCGTGCGTCCCGAACATGACCCAGATGGGCTAGCGCCATGGTCGGGTTGTCCGTGATGACCGCCTCGACACCCAGCTCGAGGCACAGGTCGAGATCGTCGGTGGTGTTGACGGTCCAGACATGTAGCCGGCGGCCCTGCTTGCGCAGCCGGTGGGCCACCTTCGGGCTCTCCCGCAGCAGGTCGATGCCCGGACCGGCGATCCAGCTCTCGGTGACGAGCTCCTTGGTGACCCGCCACGAGTGCTGCCGGTCGATCAGCAGGACCAGCTCCAGGTCGGGGGCGAGCTTCTTGACGCGGGCGAGCGCCACCCAGGAGAAGCTCATCACGCGGGCCGGCGAGTCCGGGCCGGCCCAGCCGAAGCCGTCGAGCAGCTCCACGAGACGGCGCTCCACGAGGCCGCCGTACCGGGTCGGGTGCTTGGTCTCGATCGCGAGGTCGATCGGCCGGTCGTAGTCGCGCACCGCCTCGACGAGCCTCCGGAGCGTGAGCACCTTGCGGGTCTCCAGGTCGATCTCGGGCGCCTCGTCGTCGAGGTCGCGCCAGGGGTTCTTCCAGGAGGCGAAGTCCAGCTCGTCGAGCTGCGCGAGCTGCATGGTCGAGACGATCCCCCGGCCGTTGGCGGTGCGGTCGACGGTGCGGTCGTGCACGCACACCAGGTGGCCGTCGGCGGTGAGCCGCACGTCGCACTCGAGCGCGTCGGCGCCCTCGTCGAGGGCCTTCAGGTAGGCGCCGAGGGTGTGCTCGGCCGTGGTGTGGCTGGAGCCTCGGTGGGCGACGACCTGCGGACGGCCGACGGCGCGGTGCATGGGTCCATCGTGGCACCCCTCCCCACCCGGGTGCTGGATCAGGTGCGCTGGGCGCGCAGGAACTTCCCGAAATGGGGCACGGTGAACGCCACCGTCCCGCGCTCGGAGGAGTAGACCAGGCCCTTCTTGATGAGCCCGTCGCGCGCCGGGGACAGGCTCTGCGGCTTGCGGCCCAGGGAGGTCGCGATGTCCGCGGTGGTGACCGACCCGTCGCCGTTGTCCGCGCCGAGCCCGGCCATCGCCCGCATGTAGTCCCGCTCCGCGGGGGTCGCCCGGTCGTAGCGGGCGCCGAAGAAGCCGACGGCCAGCTCGCGCTCGGCCTCCGGGGCGGCCTCGGCGACGTCGGCCACCCGGATCGGCGACGCCACCGCGGCGTCCCAGGTCACCTTGCCGTAGGCCTGCACGAAGTAGGGGTAGCCGTCGGTGAGGGCGTAGAGCTCGTCGAGCGCGTCGGGCTCGTAGTCGACCTCCTCGGTGCCGGCGGGCACCAGCAGCGCCCGGTCGGCCGACTCCCGGGGCAGCCGGTCGACCACGACGTAGCGGAACAGCCGCTCCGCGTAGGACTTGCTGGCCGACAGCGCGACGGGCAGGTGCGGCAGGCCGGCACCGACCACGACCAGCGGCGCGCCCTGCTGGCTGATCTCGTGGCAGGAGCCGCACAGCGCGGCGAGCTCGGGGGTGGCGATGTCCTGCATCTCGTCGATGAAGATGCCCACCCCGACGCCGAGGTCGCGGGCCAGGTCGGCCACGTCGGTGAACAGCTCGATCATGTCGAGCTCGAGGTCGCCGGAGTCCGCGCGCCCCTTGGTGGCCGGGACGTCGACGGGTGGCTGCCAGCGGATGCCCTTGCGGTCCGGCAACGGCGTACGCAGGGCGAACGACTTGAGCACGCCGGCCACGGCGTCCACCCGCTCCGGGTCGCGGTGCCGGTGCGCCATCTCGCGGACCGCCGCGTGCACGGCCTGGGCGAGCGGGAGCCGCAGCGACTGCTCGGGGCGGGCCTCGATCTTGCCGGTGCCCCACGCCCGCTTCACCGCCTGCCCGCGCAGCGCGTTGAGCAGTACCGTCTTGCCCACACCCCGCAGCCCGGAGAGGACCATCGAGCGCTCGGGGCGCCCGGCGGCGACCCGCTCGAGGGTGACGTCGAACTGCTGCAGCTCGCGGTCGCGGCCGGCGAGCTCGGGCGGCCGCTGGCCGGCGCCGGGGGCGTAGGGGTTGCGTACGGGGTCCACGATGCGAATGTATCCCCGCGTCTAGGGGATTCCTTAGATTTCCCTAGCGAGTCGTAGCGATCGGATATTTCGCGCCGATAGTGCTGACACGGGGCCGCTCCGTGACCAGAATGTGATCATGTTGCGTCCCTCCCCGCTACCGACGTCCGGCGAGGTCTTCCTCGACCAGCGCGGTGACGGCCGGACGATGCGGGTGTCGTGGTACCCCGACGCCGACCTGGTGGTGCTGAGCCTGTGGCGCGAGGGCACCTGCGCCGGCAGCTTCCGGCTGCCGATCACCGCGGTGCCCGACCTGATCGACGTCCTGCGCGGCGGGCTGCAGACCGCCTTCGAGCACCACCGGAGCCTCCTCGACCGGGCGTTCGGCCCGCCGCTCGACGAGCAGAGCGCCTCCTAGACTGGTCGCGTGCCCGAGCTGCCCGAGGTCGAAGGACTCGCCCTCGACCTGTCCAGCCGCCTGGACGGGCGCGCGATCGTGCGGGTGGACATCGCCGCGTTCAGCGCGCTGAAGACCTTCGACCCGCCGCTGTCCGCGCTCACCGGCACCCTCGTCGAGGGGGTCACGCGGCACGGCAAGTTCCTCGACATCGACGCCTCCGGGCTGCACCTGGTCGTCCACCTGGCCCGGGCCGGCTGGATCCGCTGGCGCGACGAGGTCCCCGCGCTGCCGCCGAAGCCGAGCACCAAGTCCCCGCTGGCGGTGCGGGTCGTGCTCGACGACGGCTCCGGGCTCGACATCACCGAGGCGGGCACCCGCAAGGGCCTCGCGGTGTACGTCGTCCGCGACCCGAAGGACGTCCCGGGCATCGCGAGCCTCGGACCCGACCCGCTCGACGAGAGCTTCACGATCGACGTGCTCGAGCGGATCCTGCACGACGCCGGCCGTGCGCAGATCAAGGGCGTGCTCCGCCACCAGGGCACGATCGCCGGGATCGGGAACGCCTACTCCGACGAGCTGCTGCACGCGGCCCGGATGTCGCCGTTCAAGCCGGCCTCGAGCCTGACGGAGGAGGACGTGCAGGTGCTCTACGACGCGATCCGCACCGTCCTCGGCGACGCCGTCGAACGCTCCCGCGGTCTCGCCGCGGCCGACCTCAAGGGCGAGAAGAAGAGCCACCTGGCCGTGCACGGCCGCACGGGGCAAGCCTGCCCGGTCTGCGGCGACGTGGTCCGCGAGGTGTCCTTCGCCGACTCGGCGCTGCAGTACTGCGCCACCTGCCAGACCGGCGGCAAGCCGCTCGCCGACCGCCGGATGTCCAAGCTGTTGAAGTAGGAGTCGCACCGTGAACTACGGCCCCATCCCGACCGTCACCGTCGCCGACCTGCCCGACCCGCTGCCGCCGGGCCTCACCGTGCTCGACGTGCGCGAGGAGGTCGAGTGGCGGCACGGGCACATCGAGGGCGCCACCCACATCCCGCTGCGCGAGCTGCCGGACCGGCTCGGCGAGGTGCCGCACGAGCAGACCCTCGTCGTGTGCAAGGTCGGCGGGCGGTCCGCCCAGGCGGTGACCTACCTGTCGCACACCGGGCGCGACGTGGTGAACCTCTCCGGGGGGATGCTCGACTGGCTCGACGCCGGCCGGCCGATGGTCAGCGACACCGGGATGCAACCCCAGGTCGTCTGAGACCGGCCCGCTCAGGCGAAGGCGGCCGGGAGGGGGAGCGCGAGCGCGTCGGCGAGCAGCCGCAGGTACGTCGGCCGCGGGACCGTCACCACGCCGAGCGACGCCAGGTGGGGCGTGCACCACTGCACGTCGAGCAGCCGCCGGTCGGCGTGCTCGTCCCGCAACAGGTCCACCAGGCCGACGAGCGCCACCTTCGACGCGTCACGGACGTGGTGGAACATCGACTCGCCCGCGAAGAGCCCGCCGACCGCGACGCCGTACAGGCCGCCGACCAGCTCGCCGTCCTGCCAGGCCTCCACCGAGTGCGCCCAGCCGAGCCGGTGGAGCGCGGTGTAGGCCTCGACGATCTCCTCGTCGATCCAGCCGCTGTCACGGTCGGGGTCCGAGCAGGCCCGGATCACCGCGCCGAACGCGGTGTCGACGCGGACCTCCATCCGCTTCGCCGACTGGCGCAGCGACCGCGAGACCCTGAGCCCGTCGAGCGGGAGGACGCCGCGCTCCATCGGCGACCACCACAGCATCGCCTCGGTGTCGCCCGGCATCGGGAACAGGCCCGACCGGTACGCCGCCAGCAAGGTGCCCGGCTCGAGGTCCGCCCCCATCGCCACCAGGTCGTCGGAGTCCGCGTGCGTCAGGTCCGGGAACATCCACGGGCTGGGCAGGGGCTCGACGGGCACGCGAGTCATTGTGCCCGGGTGGCTAGGGTCGACCACAGCACACCCACCACGAGGAGGACGACGCATGAGCATCGGAGGCTCGGTCGGCAAACGCCTCGCACCGCAGATGCACCGACTGGCGCCCGACCTGACGTCGAGCTTCGTGCACGAGGCTCTCAGCCGTGCCATCCACGGCATCGGCCCGCTGCCGTCAGCCGCCTCGGCCGCGGACAAGCAGCTCGACGAGCAGCACGGCGACGTCGAGCGCGCGGTGCACGAGGTGATCGAGAACCACGTGCGCTACGCCGGCGCCCAGGGGTTCATCACGAACATCGGCGGTCTCGCCACGGCGGCGGTGACCATCCCGGCGAACATCACCGGCCTGGCACTGATCCAGTGCCGCCAGGTCGCCGGCATCGCGCACCTGCGCGGCTACGACCTCACCGACCCCCGCGTGCACAACGCGATCCTGGCCTGCCTGCTCGGCGAGGACGCGGTGAAGTCGCTGGTGAAGAAGCGCAAGATCCCGGCGCCGCCGATGGCGCTGGCGACGGCGCCCACCCACGACCCCCACCTCGACAAGGTGATGGCCGCCGAGGTCAGCTCCGAGCTGATCACCAAGGTGGCCGGGAAACGGCTGGCCACCACGATCGGGCGGCGCGTGCCGGTGGTCGGCGGCCTGGTCGGCCTGAGCGCCGACGCCTTCGCCACCTGGCAGATCGGCCGTTACACGGACCGCGAGCTGCTGCCGCGCACCCTGCGGTAGGCAGCCAGGCACGCCGCCACGAAGCGACTGGTGTCCGCGGCGTGCACGATCCTGCGCTTGACCCGGAAGGTGAGCGTCCGGGACCGGTCGAGCTCGCGCGCCGCAGCATGCAGGTCCTCGCGCAGCGCGTGCTCGACGGCCTGCAGCCGGGCGGCCTCCCGGAGCAGCACCACGATCGAGCCCATCGCCGCGTCGGCGACGGCGGCCTCGTCGGGGGCGTCCGGGTCCACGAAGGGCGCGTCGTCCTCGACGGGGAGCGGCCGCAGGTCGTCGAGCGTGCCCACCACGTCGTACCCCTGCGCGGCGAGCTCCTCGATCCAGTGCTCCGAGAGCTCGGTGGCCCAGGTCCGCACGTCGGGCGGCAGCGCGAGGCGCGGCGAGCCGCTGCGGGCGCTGAGCGTGCGGTGGGCGAGCAGCTCGCGGACGAACTGGCGGTAGTCCTCGTTGGCGAGCACGCCGTTGTTGACCCGCTCGTTGATCCGGCGGATCAGCGCGGTCTCCGGGACACCCATGGACGGGTTCGCGCGAGCGGCGGAGGAGGAGTACGCCGCCGGGTCCACCCCGAACACCGCCGCGAACCGCTCCCAGAGCAGGCCGCGGGGCGCCCCCGCAGGCGGGACCGTGACCACGTGCACCCGCTCCGGCGGCAGGGTCGAGCCCCAGCGGGCCAGGATGTCCGGCACCTCCTGGACCCCCCAGAACCAGGACGCCAGCTTCCCGCGGCGCGCAGGGTCGGTGATCTTGTCGAGGTAGTCGCGGTAGCCGACGACCCTGCGGTGCTTGACGTTCTCCTGCCACTCGGCCGGGATCTGCCGCACCAGGTCACGCGCGGACAGCAGGATGTGCACCTCGGCGTCACCGAACGAGTCCAGCGCCCGGCGCACCTGCTCCGGTGACGCGGTGGCGAGGATCTCGTGGGAGATGATCACGCTGCCGTCCCAGCCGCGGACCTGCTCGGCGAGCCGGTCCCAGGCGCCGACCGCCTGCTTCTCCAGGCCGCCCCACTGCAGCTCCATCAGGTCGAGGGCGGCGAGGAAGTGGGCGTCGAACCGGTCGGCCGGATAGAGGATCCCCTGTGCTGCAAGGGCTTCGCGGTTGCTGAACAGCAGGTCCTGGACGAACGACGTGCCGGTCTTGGGAGCGCCGACGTGCACGAGCACCTTGCGTGCCACCTGCGGCGCACCTCCGGTCCCCGTCACGTCTCCAGCTCCGCCACACGCAGGCAGGTGTCGAGCACCAGGGCCAGCACGTCGGTCCGCCGCGGGTGCGGTGTCCCGACGTGGCGGGGGGCGAGCCCGGCCAGGTCGCCGTGCACAGCGTAGCCGCCGGCGCGGAGCTCGTCGGCGACCCGGCGCGCCCGCTCGTCGAGCCACGCCCGGTGCCGGTGCGGGACGTCGAGCGCCGGTGCCGGGTCCTCGGGCAGCAGGCCCGCGACGTGGCGCAGGTGCGCGCTGCGCACCTCTTCCGGGAACCGCACGTTGAGCACCCGGTTGAGCCGGCGCAGCACGTCGACGGCGGCGGGGGAGAGGCTGCGCGGGTCGACGGGGCCGGCCGGCGAGGCGATGCGCAGGCCGAGGACCTCCGCGGTCGTACGGCGGGCGTCCGGGCCGGCCACCACGTGCACCCGGTCGCGGCCGACCCGGCCCGCCCAGAAGGCCGCGATCGTCGCCAGGTCGGCGGAGGGCGGGAGCTGGTCGCGGCGCGCCCACCGGCCGGCGAACGTCACCCAGCGGACCGGGGCACCGCGCTGCACGCGGGTCGACCAGACCTGGGCGAGGAGCACGTCGAGCGGCTCGGCGAGCAGCACCACCTCGGGGCGACGGCCACCCTCGACGTGGCCCGCGGCGGCCAGCGAGCCGCGCACCTGCGCGGTCGTGACGGGAGCCCCGGCGAGGTGGAACGCCTTGCCCCACAGGCGTCTGCGCGGCGCGGGCGGCTGCTCGTCGACCGGGACGGGGCGTGACGCGAGGAGCTCGGCGAGCAGGCCGACGCCGACCCTGGCCAGCTCGTCGGCGGGGATCTCGGCGGGGTCGGTGGGCGGTGCGCCGACGCGGCGCGGGCGGTCGTCGTCCGGCCAGAGCAGCGGGAGCCGGGCGGGGCCGCGGCCCGGTCCGGAGCGCCGCAGCGCCCGGTCGGCGAGGTCGCTGAACGCCGGGTCGCCCGCGCGTCCGGGGCGGCGCAGCGCCAGTCGCCGGACCAGCTCGAGCTGGGCGGCGCCGGGGACCGGGCCCCGGTCGGCGCCGTCCGGCCGCGGGTCGGCGGGCGCGGTGCGCAGCCACTCCAGCCACGGCGTGGTGCCGCCGTCGCGCAGGTGGTCGGCCCACGACCAGGCCGCGACCTGGAACCCGGCTCGGCTCACTGGCCGCGCAGCCGCCGCGCGGCCCGTCCGATCTTGGCGCCGAGCTGGTCGTTGGGGTCGGGTCGGTTGGCCGCCTCGACGGTCATCGCGACCAGCGCGTCGAGCGCGGCGTCGACCATGTCGCGCCGGCGCGGACGGTCGGGGTTGCGCCAGGGGACGTCCGGGTCGGCCGGCACGGGGCGCAGCTCGTCCACGTCTCCGATGACGTCGATGCCCGAGCCCTCCACCCAGTCGATCCACTCCCGGGCGATCTCGTCGACCCAGCCGAACGCGGTGGGCGGAAGCGTCGCGCGGGTCATGCCCGGGCGCTTCGCCAGGGTCTCGTGGACCATCACCTGGCGGACCAGGCGGCGGTAGTCCGGTCCGGCGAGCCCGGCCTTCTTCAGGCGCCGGTTGAGCTTGCGGATCAGCGCGGTCTCGGCGGTGCCGATCGAGACGTTCTCGCGGTCGCTCTCCTCGGGCGCCCAGGCCGGGTCGATGCCGAAGGCGGTGCAGTAGCGCTCCCAGAGCAGGTCGCGGGGCGCCCCGGACTGCGGCACGGTGATGAGGTGGATCCGGTCCGGCGGCAGCCCCTCGCTCCAGCGGGACAGCACGTCGGGGAGCCCCTGCGCGCGCCAGAACCACATGGTCGGCTTGGTGCGCCGGGCGTTCTGCACCTGGGTGAGGAAGCGCGCGAAGGAGCGGCGGCGGCGGTGCTTGACGCCCTCCTGCCACTCGGCGGGGATCTGCCGGGCGAGGTCGCGCGCGGAGTAGACCAGGTGCACCTCGCTGCCCTCGAGGTCAGCCATCGCCTTGCGGATCTGGGCGGGCCGGGCGCCGGAGAGGATCTCGTGGGAGACGATCACGGTGCCGTCGTGGCGGCGTACCCGGTCCATCAGCTTGCCCCACTCGCCGCGCGCGTCCTCGCGCTGTCCGCCCCAGGACACGTCGAGCAGGTCGACGGCGGCCTTGAAGTGGCTGGCCTGGAGACCGAGCGGGTAGTGCACGTCGTGCTTGGCGAGCTCGGCGCGGTTCAGGGCGAGGCGGTCCTGGAGGTACGTCGTCCCCGTCTTCGGTGCCCCGATGTGGAGATACACGCGACGAGTCATGCCGCGCATTCTGTCAGGTGCCTGCGAGCGCGCGTACGACGGCCGAGGGGCTGGGCCGGCCGAGCTGCCCGGCCATCCAGGCACTCGTGGCCACGAGCTTCTCGAGGTCCACACCGGTCTCGATGCCGAGGCCGTCGAGCATCCACACCAGGTCCTCGGTGGCGAGGTTGCCGGTGGCGCTCTTGGCGTACGGGCAGCCGCCCAGGCCGCCCGCCGAGGCGTCGAACGTGGTGACCCCGTGCCGCAGCGCCGCCATCGCGTTGGACAGCGCCTGGCCGTAGGTGTCGTGGAAGTGCATCGCCAGCACGTCGTCGGCCAGGCCGGCCGCGTTGAACGCGTCGAGGAGCGCGACCACGTGCGCCGGCGTCCCCACGCCGATGGTGTCGCCGAGCGAGAGCTCCGAGGCGCCGAGGTCGAACAGCCGCTTGCCGACCGAGACCACCTGGGGAGGAGGCACCTCGCCCTCCCACGGGTCGCCGAAGCACATCGACACATAGGCGCGGACGTCGAGCCCGGCGTCGCGGGCACGGCGTACGGTCGGCTCGAACATCGCGAACTGCTCGTCCAGGCTGCGGTTGAGGTTCTTCCGCGCGAAGGTCTCGGTGGCGCTGCCGAAGATCGCGATGTGCCGCGAGCCCTTCTCCAGCGCCCGGTCGAGGCCGCGCTCGTTGGGCACGAGCACCGGCATGTCCTTGCCGGCCTCGCCGAGCAGGTCGAGCAGGTCGGCGGCGTCGGCGAGCTGGGGGACCCAGGTCGGGTGCACGAAGCTGGTCGCCTCGACGACCGGGAGGCCCGCGTCGACCAGGCGGTGGATGAACTCCGCCTTCGTCTCCACGGGGATCACGGTCTTCTCGTTCTGCAGGCCGTCGCGCGGGCCGACCTCGTAGATCCGCACCCGCTCCGGCAGGGAGGCGTCCCGCACGACCTGTGGTGCCCTCATGCCTGCTCCTCCGGCTCGACCACGAAGAGGGTGGCGCCCAGCGCGACCTGGTCGCCGACGGCGGCGCCGACGGTGGTCACGGTGCCGGCCAGCGGTGCCTTGAGGGACAGCTCCATCTTCATCGCCTCCATCACGCCGAGGACGTCGCCTGCCTCGACAGTACGACCCACCTCGGTGGACACGGCGAGGACGGTGCCGGGCATCGGGGCGACGACGAGCCCGTCGGAGTCGGCCACGGTCGCGCCCGGTCCGAACGGGTCGGGCCGCGCGAAGCTGAACGTGTGGCCGAGGTGCGCCACGTCGACCCGGTGGGCGCCGATCCGCACCGAGGCCTCGTGCACCCGGTCGTCGATCTCGAGCCGGAGCACGTCGGCGTCCGACGCGATCGGGTGCACCGTCCAGTCGGTGGTCGAGCCTGTCGGTCCGGTGGTCGAGCTGGTCGAGACCCCGTCTCTGCTCACCCGGAACAGCACGGTCTCGCCGTCGACGGTCAGCTCGACCGGGGTCGGAGCCGCGGGGCCGGCCGAGCGCCAGCCGTCGGCGGTGCCGAACGGGGTGCCGTCCTGGACCTGGGCGTGGGCCAGCGCCCAGGCGGCGAGCACCACCGCCGTCTCCGCGCCCTCGGGCCGGATGGCGTCGGGGTGGCTGTCGAGCCAGGCCGTGTCGATGGCGTTGTCGCGGAACTCGTCGGACGCGGCCAGGCCGCGGAGGAACCCGAGGTTGGTGGTGAGGCCGAGGATCGCGGTGTCGTCGAGCGCGGTCACCAGCGCGCGGCGGGCCGCCTCGCGGGTCGAGCCGTGCACGATCACCTTGCCGAGCATCGGGTCGTAGGAGGTGCTGACCTCCTGGCCGGACTCGAGCGCCGCGTCGACCCGGGCCCGGGGCGACCAGCGCACCGACTCGGCGACGCCGGCCTGCGGGAGGAAACCGTTGAACGCGTCCTCGGCGTAGACCCGCGCCTCGAAGGCGTGCCCGGTGCAGGTGACCTGTTCCTGGGTGAACGGCAGCGGCTCGCCGGCGGCGATGCGGAGCTGGAGCCGGACCAGGTCCAGCCCGGTCACGGCCTCGGTGACGGGGTGCTCGACCTGGAGGCGGGTGTTCATCTCGAGGAAGAACACCTCCTCGCCGGAGACGAGGAACTCCACGGTGCCGGCGTTGGTGTAGCCGACCTGCCTGGCCAGCGCGACCGACGAGTCGTGCAGGATCTTGCGGACGGCCGCCGAGATGGTCGGGGCGGGCGCCTCCTCGATCACCTTCTGGTGGCGACGCTGCGCGGAGCAGTCGCGCTCGAAGAGGTGCACGACGTTGCCGTGGTGGTCGGCGAGCACCTGCACCTCGACGTGCCGCCCGTGCTCGACGTACCGCTCGACCAGGATCGTGTCGTCGCCGAACGCGCTGAGCGCCTCGCGCCGCGCGGCGGCGAGCGCGGCGTCGAAGTCGGCGGGCTCGCGGACGATGCGCATGCCCTTGCCGCCTCCGCCGGCCGCCGCCTTCACCAGCAGCGGGTAGCCGATCGCCGACGCGTCCACGTCGTCCCCGGTCAGCTCCGCGGAGGGCACGACGGGTACGCCGGCGGCGATGGCGACGTCCCGGGCCACGTCCTTGCGGCCCATCTGGTCCATCACGTCACCGGTGGGCCCGACGAAGGTCAGCCCGGCCTCGACGACGGCGCGCGCGAACGCGGCCCGCTCGGACAGGAAGCCGTAGCCGGGGTGGATCGCGTCCGCCCCGGTCGCCTTCGCGGCCTCGATGATCGCGTCGATCTTCAGGTAGGACTCGGGCGCCGGCGTCGGTCCGATCCGCACCGCGGTGTCGGCTGCGCGGACGTGCGGGGCCTCGCGGTCGGCGTCGGAGTAGACCGCCACGGTGCGCAGGCCGAGCTCGTGCGCGGCCCTGATCACCCGCAGCGCGATCTCGCCGCGGTTCGCGACGAGCAGGGTGGAGATGGGGGTGCTGGTCATCAGGTCACATCCGGAAGATGCCGTAGGACGGCTCGGGGATCGGGGCGTGGGAGGCCGCGGCCAGGCCCATGCCGAGGACGCGGCGGGTGTCGACGGGGTCGATCACGCCGTCGTCCCACAGCCGGGCGGTGGAGTAGTAGGGGGAGCCCTGGTGCTCGTACTGGTCGCGGATCGGCGCCTTGAACGCCTCCTCGTCCTCGGCCGACCACTCCTCGCCCTTGGCCTCGAGGCCGTCGCGGCGGACGGTGGCCAGCACCGACGCGGCCTGCTCGCCGCCCATCACGGAGATCCGGGCGTTGGGCCACATCCACAGGAAGCGCGGGTCGTAGGCGCGGCCGCACATGCCGTAGTTGCCGGCGCCGAACGAGCCGCCGATCACCACGGTGAACTTCGGCACCACCGAGCAGGCGACGGCGGTGACGAGCTTGGCGCCGTCGCGCGCGATGCCGCCGTTCTCGTACTCCCGGCCGACCATGAAGCCGGTGATGTTCTGCAGGAACACCAGCGGGATCCCGCGCTGGTTGCACAGCTCGATGAAGTGCGCGCCCTTGAGGCTCGAGGAGGAGAACAGGATCCCGTTGTTCGCCACGATGCCGACCGGGTAGCCCCAGATCTTCGCGAACCCGCAGACCAGGGTCTCCCCGTAGAGCGCCTTGAACTCGTGGAAGCGGCTGCCGTCGACGACCCGGCGGATCACCTCGCGCACGTCGTACGGCGTCCGCGAGTCCGTCGGCACCACGTCGTAGAGGCCGTTCGGGTCCTCCGCCGGCTCCTCGACCTCGGCCTGGGTCAGGACGTGACCGGTGCTCGCCCGGCCGGGAGCGCGCTCGAACGTGGCCACGATCGACCGGACGATCTCCAGCGCGTGCGCGTCGTCGTTGGCGAGGTGGTCGACCACGCCGGACTTGCGGGCGTGCACGTCGCCGCCGCCGAGGTCCTCGGCGGTGACGACCTCACCGGTCGCGGCCTTCACCAGCGGCGGGCCGCCGAGGAAGATCGTGCCCTGGTCCTTGACGATCACGGTCTCGTCCGACATCGCCGGGACGTAGGCGCCGCCGGCGGTGCACGAGCCCATCACCGCGGCGACCTGGGGGATGCCGGCGGCCGACAGGTTGGCCTGGTTGAAGAAGATCCGGCCGAAGTGCTCGCGGTCGGGGAAGACCTCGTCCTGCATCGGCAGGAACGCGCCGCCGCTGTCCACGAGGTAGAGACAGGGCAGGTGGTTGACCCGCGCGACCTCCTGCGCCCGGAGGTGCTTCTTCACCGTGACCGGGTAGTAGGTGCCGCCCTTGACGGTCGCGTCGTTGGCGACGATCACGCACTCGCGGCCGCTGACCCGGCCGATCCCGGTGACGATGCCGGCCGAGGGGACGGCGTCGTCGTACATCTCCGTCGCGGCCAGCGGGCTCAGCTCCAGGAACGGGCTGCCCGGGTCGAGCAGCCGGTCCACGCGGTCACGGGCGAGGAGCTTGCCGCGGTCGAGGTGCTTGCGGCGGGCCGACTCGCTGCCGCCCTGGCGGACCACGGCGAGCCGCTCCCGCAGGTCGTCGACCAGCGCTTTCATGTCGTCAGGCATGCGTCCGAGGTTAGCGAACATTAACCACCTTGCGCTAGTCTGCCTCCATGAGCGGACGCCGGGAGCAGATCCTCGACACCGCCGCGGCGATGTTCGCGGAGCGGGGCTTCCACGGCGTGTCCGTCGCCGACCTGGGCGCGGCGTGCGGGATCTCCGGGCCGGCGCTCTACAAGCACTTCCCGTCGAAGGACGCGATGCTCGCCGAGATGCTGGTCAGCATCAGCGAGGAGCTGCTCGAGGTGGGCCGGCAGCGCGACAGCGAGGCGGAGAACGCGCACGAGGCACTCCGGGCGCTGATCGGCTGGCACATCGACTTCGCGCTGCACAACAAGCCGCTGATCGTGGTCCAGGACCGCGACTGGGCCTCGCTTCCCGACGAGGCGCGGGAGCGGGTGCGGTCCCTGCAGCGGGCGTACGTCGACCTGTGGGCCGGCCGGCTCCGCGAGCTGCACCCCGACCTGACGCCGCGCGAGGCCCGGGCCCGGGCGCACGCCTGCTTCGGGCTGCTCAACTCGACACCGCACAGCGCGATGCTCCCCGAGGCGGAGATGACCGGCATCCTCACCGAGATGGCGTGCCAGGCCCTCGGCGTCAGCGCCTGAGCCGTCACCCGCTGACGCCCGCGAGCATGAAGCCGAGGGTGAGGTGGGTCGTCGCGGTGGACATGCTCGCCCGCCCGTGGCCCCAGCCGGGGAAGAGGTGCACCCGCCCGTCCTGGACGCCCGCGGCGGTGCCCTGGAACAGCTCCTGGGTGTAGAAGACGTCGTTGCTCCCGCCGATGACCAGGGTGGGGGCCGTGATGCGAGGCAGCTCCGTTTCCACGTCGAAAGCATCCTCGGCGTCGAGGGTGACCAGCACGTCAGAGGGATCGGCGGGAACCATCGAGCCGACCGCCAACCGGGTCGCGGGGCGAGCCGGGCCGCGTAGGGGAGCGGGGAGCATGGCCGTCATCACCGACGCCATCGCCTCCCGGGGCTCTCCAGCCCTGATCAGCCGCGCCATCTCGGCCTGCACCTCACGTCCATGCGGCCCGAGCCGGTAGGCCGCGGCGATCACCACCAGCCGACGTACGAGGTCGGGCCGGTCGACGGCAAGCTGGAGCGCGACCGACCCACCGGTGCTGGTGCCGTCCAGGAACACCGGCTCGCCGAGGTCGTGCTCGATCGCGTTGGCCAGATGGCCCGCGATGTCCGACATCGACTCGCCGGGTTTGAGCCCTCGCTTGCGGTTGACGACATAGACGGTGAACTGGCTCGCCAGCGGCCGTGCGTGGGCGAGTGCGAACCGACGCTCCATGCCCTTGGGCACGTCGTGCTCGGGGGTCAGCCCCTGCACCGACACCAGCGGCGGACCGTGGCCGATCCTCAGGTAGGGAACGTCGTCATGCAGGAACCCGACGGTCTCTCGTGCTGGCATCGCGCACCTCCCGGTCGTTCTCAGCCTGAACGCGACGTCCCCGCCGCCGACAGGGGCGAAAGTCTCTCGGAACGGCCGGGACCTCGAAGCGACACGGACGTTTCTCGGCCAAGCGGACATGTAGGGGGTGTCCAGCCGAGAGACTCTGCACAGGAGAACCCATGAACCTCGACGAACTGCTGGCGCAGGCAGCGCCTCCCGTTGCTTCGCGCACTGCGGAGCTCACCGAGGCGCTGCGCGAGATGGTTCCGACGACCGAGCATGCCGCGACGACAGGACGCCGGCGCGGAGCTCGTGCGGCCGCCGCGGGTGCCGTCGCCATCCTCGCCGTGCTCGGCGCCGGGGGTACCGCCGCAGCGAACGGCTTGCTGCCCGACTGGTTCCCGTGGACAACCGACTCGGGAGCATCGTGCGGCCTGTCGGCTTCGGTCGAGCTGCGCCGAGACGGCGACGGGGCACTGATCACCGATCGCTGGTCCGAGGCAGAGCAGCGGCAGGCTCTGTCCAGCGCCGAGGACTACCTCGGTTCCCTCGACCTGGACGCGATCGACCGGAAGCAGGCAGCCGAGCGGTGGTTCACCTACCTGGAGGGCATCTCCGTGACGCATCCCTCCCGGGCCGAGCTGGAGTCGAAGTTCCAGGGGGAGCGGCTGGAGGTCCAGTCGCTGATGTACGAGGTCGACAGACGCATGGATGACTACCTGGCCGCGCGCGGCTACGACCCGGACTCCGTCATGACCACGGTCGCGTCCCAGTGCGCCCAGTGACACCGGCGCGCAGGGCGGAGGTCCGCCACGCACTGCGCTCCAACGCGGACGACCTGCTCGCCTACTTCGAGCGGCGGGTCACGGTTCGGGAGGACGCCGCCGACCTGCTGGGCGAGACCATGCTGCAGACCTGGCGGCGAGTCGAGGCCCTGCCCGCCGAGGACACGGTGCGGCAACGGATGTGGCTGTTCACCGTCGCGGCCAACGTGCTGGCCAACCATCGGCGGGCCGCCGGCCGACGGTCGGCCCTGACCGAGCGCCTGCGCCAGCACTTGGCGGTGCCGGCGACCTCCACGGATCCGGCCGAGGCGCTCGCCGTTCGTGAGGCCGTGCTCCGTCTGCCCGCTCCACATCGTGAGCTCGTCATGCTGGTCCACTGGGACGGGTTCACGATCGCGGAGGCCGCCACGATCCTCGGGGTCAACCCCTCGACCGCTCGCGGGCGCTACGCGGCAGCACGCGCTGCGCTCAGGGACGCCCTGGCCGAGGCGGTCTACAGGTAGTCAGGCTTCAGGCCCGCAGTCCCTCGTCGATCTCTGCCAGCGCCCGCGCGAGGTCCACCGTCGGGATCCAGCCCCACCCGAGCGCGCGCTCGGCCACGATGCGGCCGGTCCACACCGGCGCGTCCGTCCACACCGGTTCCACGCCGAGCGCTCCGGTGACCGTCTCGTGGTAGTCACGGGCCGTGGCCGGGCTCGCCGCGACGTTGACGGGGGTGCACGCTCCGGGGACCGGCCCTTCCACGAGGTTGTCGGAGGTCGCGACCCGACCCGACGCCACGTCCGCGGCGAGGTCGGCGAGGTCGTCGACGTGCACCCAGGCGAAGCTCTGTCGGGGAACGGCCTGCCGGGCCGACTCGTCGTCGCGGATCTCGGCCGGCCGCAGCGAGTTCCACGTCGACGTAGCGCCGGGGCCGAGGATCGCCGGCGGACGGAGGATGACCCGGGTGAGCCCGTCGATCTCACCCAGGGCGACGTCGGTGTCCCGCTTGGTCACGGCGTAGGAGTTGGCGTGGTCTCCGACCAACGGCGAGGTCTCGTCCACGTCTCCGGTGTCGGGGGAGCGGTCGTAGACGGCCGCCGTCGAGATGTGGACCAGCAGTGGGACGCCCGCGTCACGGGCCGCCCGGGCCAGCACCGCCGTGCCCTCGACGGCGATGCGGTGCTGCGTCTCGTGGTCGCTGCTCATCGGGTGGACCGTCGTGACGACGGCGCTCGCGCCAGGGACCACGGCTGCTGCGAAGTCAGGGTCGGTGAAGTCGCCGACCCGCTCCTCGACCCCGCCGAGGGGCGGCGCAGTGCCGGGCCGCCGTACGACGGCCCGCACGAGCGCGCCCCGCTCGACCAGAGCAGCGCAGATCCGAGAGCCCACGAAGCCGTTCGCTCCGGTGACCACGACGACGGGGGGCTGGTCGGCGGCCGGCTCACCCATGTCAGGCGTGCTCGTCCGAGGGGGGCCGCGGAGGCTGGACCGACCAGCCCGGCGGCTCGTCGTCGCCCGACTCCTCGTCGCGCTGCGCGTCGGCTGCCGTGGCCTGGACCTTGCCGGCCGCGTGGTGGACCGGTGCGTAGACGGTGTAGAGCCGCATCGGCTCGTCACCGATGTTGGTGACGTTGTGCCAGGTGCCGGCGGGCACGAGGATCGCCCAGCCGTCCTCGACCTCCCGGTCGAAGTCGAGCTGGTCCTTCGCGGGGCCCATCTGCACCCGGCCCCGGCCTGCGTCGAGTCGCAGGAACTGGTCGGTCTCCGGGTGCGCCTCGAGACCGACGTCCTTGCCGACGGGGATCGACATGAGGGTCAGCTGGAGGTGCTTCCCGGACCACGCGACCGCGCGATAGTGGGTGTTTTCGATCGTCGCGTTCTCGAGGTCGAAGCTCTGAGGTTCCGGCCCGATGTCCTTGATGGTCATCGTCTCTCCCGTCCCGTCCACTGCAACAGCCGATGCACGATCGAAACTACGCCGTCGCCACCGGTGGCGCGACCGCGCTGCCGGCGGACTCAGGCGAGGGTGAACGGGACCGCAGGCCCGGGTGGGTCTTCCCCCACCCGGCCGTCGACGGCCTCCCGGATCAGGTCGGCGTGACCCGTATGACGCGCGTACTCCTCGATCATGTCGACCAGCAGACGCCGCACGGTCTCCTCGTGACCCTCGCCGAGCTGGTAGGTCAGGCCGGGACCACCGCGTTCGAGCGCCTCCCGCACCGCCGCCCGGGATCGGTCCACGGCCTGGAGCCACACCCCGTGAAGCGTCTCGGGCGAGTCGAGGTCCGCGGAGCTGAAGGCCCAGGCGGACCGCCTTGCGGGCTCCACGTCCGCCCAGGGAAGCGGCAGGTCGGCACCGGCAAGCACTCGGGTGAAGTTCAGGTCCTCCATGTACGCCAGGTGCTTGACCAGCCGGCCCAGTGAGAGCGCGGACGTGTCGAGCCTCCGTGCCAGCTCCTCGCGACTGAGGTCGGCACACTTCCACGCGAACGTCGCCCGCTGTCGTTCCAAGGAGCCCAGGAGGGTCGAGGCCTCGTCGGCCACCGCGGGCGGTTCCGGGTAGCCCTGTCGCTGCGCTTCGCTCATGGCCGCACCGTAGGACGAGTACCGGACGAAAGCCGTCCTCATTGCACCGTCTAGTTTCAGGACGGGCCGCCCATGGGGCAGCCTGGCGGGGACGTCGACTTCCCAAGGAGCTGATCGCATGGACCCGGTCAAGATCGGACTGGTCGGCTACGGCTTCGGCGGCAGGTACTTCCACGCCCCGCTGATCTCCTCGGCAGCAGAGTGTGAGCTCGTCGGTGTCGTCACCAGGTCCGCGGAACGACGCGCCCTCGTGGCGGCGGAGCACCCGGGCGTCGACCTCTACGACAACCTGGAGGCCCTGGCGGCCGCCGGCGCCGAGGCAGTCAGCATCTCCACGCCGGCCGACACCCACTCGGAGCTCACCGACGCGGCCATCGGGCTCGGTCTGTCGGTGGTCTGCGACAAGCCGTTCGCCCTGGCACCCGGCCGCCGCGCGCCGCTCGGCCGGGCTCGCCGCGGCTCGTGGGGTGACGCTGAGCCCCTACCAGAACCGCCGGTGGGACTCCGACTTCCTCACCGTCCGGGCCCTCGTCGACGACGGGACGCTGGGGCAGGTGCACCGGTTCGAGTCCCGCTTCGAGCGCTACGCCCCGGACAACGGCCCCGGCACGTCGGGCGGCGGCACCTTGCTGGACTTCGGCGCGCACCTGGTCGACCAGGCACTCTCACTGCTCGGCCCCGTGGACCGGGTGCATGCGGAGTCGCGGACCCGGGAGAGCGGGCTCGACGACGACGTCTTCGTCGCGCTGCGCCACACCAGCGGCGCCGTCTCGCACCTGTGGGGCAGCTGGAGCCAGCACGCCCCCGGGCCCCGCTTCCGGGTCACCGGCTCGGCTGCCTCTCTCGTGGTCACCACGGGGGACACCCAGGAGGACGTTCTGATCACCGGCGCGAGCCCTGCGAGCGGCGACACCTGGGGGGTCGAGGCGCCCTCCGACCTCGACCGGGTCTTCACCGCGTCGGGCTCGAAACCTGTCTCGCTGGCCCGTGGTGCCTGGGACACCTACTACCCGGCCTTCGCGCGGGCGGTGCGCGGTGAGGGCTCACCACCGGTGGAGGTGGCCGACGCCGTCGCGACGGCGGATGTCCTCGAAGCCGCCCGAGTCAGCGCCGCGACCCATGAGTCGGTTCGTCCGGGCGGTGCCGCATGACCGGCCGCGAGCTGCTCGACGAGCTGGCGGCGCAGGAGTCGCGCCTCGTCTTCGACCGGTTCGACGAGCACACCGCGTGGGAGCTGGGCGTCGCCCTGCGCGAGGCCGCGCTCGCCGCGGGACTGCCGGTCGCGATCTCGATCCGCCGCAACGGCCAGCGGCTCTTCCACGCCGCGCTCCCCGGCTCGTCCGCCGACAACGACGGGTGGCTCGAACGCAAGAGCGCCGTCGTCGACCGCTACGGGCGCTCCTCCCTGCGGGTCGGCGAGGAGTTCCGGGTCAACGGCGGTTCCTTCGACGAGAACGCCCGGCTGGACCGGTCGCAGTTCGCGGCCCACGGGGGCGCGTTTCCCGTCCTCGTGCGCGGGACCGGCTGCATCGGCACCGTCGCGGTCTCCGGCCTGCCCCAGCGCGAGGACCACCGGCTCGTCGTCGAGGTCCTCGAGGCCTTCCTGGACGCGATGCGCTGAACGCCTGCCGTCAGCGCCAGCCCAGCTCGGGAGCGAGGTGGCGCAGCACGGAGTCGAGGATGTGGGCGTTGTAGTCGACGCCGAGCTGGTTGGGGATGGTGAGCAGCAACGTGTCGGCCGCGGCGACCGCCTCGTCGCCGGCGAGGTCCTTCACCAGCTGCTCCGGCTCGCCGGCGTACGTCTTGCCGAACCGGGCCGGGCCCCCGTCGAGGAAGCCGACCTGGTCCTGGCTGCCGGCGTCATGGCCGAAGTAGGCGCGGTCCCTGTCGCTGACGACGGGGAAGATGCTGCGGCTGACCGAGACCCGGGGTTCGCGGGCATGGCCGGCGGCCCGCCACGCGTCCCGGAACCGCTGGATCTGCTCGGCCTGGAGCTGGTGGAACGGCACCCCGGTGTCCTCGGTGAGGAGCGTGGAGCTCATCAGGTTCATCCCCTGCTCCGCCGTCCACTCGGCCGTCTTCCGGGATCCGGCGCCCCACCAGATCCGGTCGCGGAGCCCCGGCGAGTGCGGCTCGAGGCGGAGCAGGCCGGGCGGGTTGGGGAACATCGGTCGCGGGTTCGGCTGCGCGAAGCCCTCGCCCGTGAGCACCTCGAGCAGGATGCGTGTGTGCTCACGGGCCATGTCGGCGTGGTCGGAGCCCTCCTCGGGCACGTGCCCGAAGTAGGCGAACCCGTCGACGACCTGCTCCGGTGAGCCTCGGCTGATGCCGAGCTGCAGCCGGCCCCCGGAGATCAGGTCCGCGGCCCCGGCGTCCTCGGCCATGTAGAGCGGGTTCTCGTAGCGCATGTCGATCACGCCGGTCCCGATCTCGATGCGGCTGGTCCTGGCACCGATGGCCGCGAGCAGCGGGAACGGCGAGGCCAGCTGGCGGGCGAAGTGGTGCACCCGGAAGTAGGCGCCGTCCACGCCGAGCTCCTCGGCGGCGACCGCGAGCTCGATGGACTGGAGCAGCGCGTCGGCCGCCGAGCGCGTCTGCGACTGCGGCGAGGGCGTCCAGTGACCGAAGGACAGGAATCCGATGTTCTTCACGTCTGCTCCAACAACTCTCGGGTGCGGGTGTTCCCCTGGCGGGCGCCGCTCAGGCGAGCCGGCCGCGGGCCATCCCGATCAGCCGGTCGAGGACCCGCTCCCCGTCGGCGCGCAGGCCGTTGTGCTCGAGCTCGTTGGTGACCCAGGTGCGCATGCCTGGGAGCAGCCGGCCGGTCTCCTCGGAGAACACCCGGTCCACGTAGGCGTCCTCGGCATAGATCGCCGCGGCACAAGGTACGTCGACCCCACGCAGCACGTCGGCGTCGTACAGCCGCGGCCACTCGCGCTCGGCCAGGATCCGCGCCGCCTCGGCGAGCGGGGCGAGCCGGCTGTCGTCCTCGAACGTCCAGGGGAAGACGTGCTCGCCGGTCAGCAGCGCGCGGTCCTCGCGGAAGTCCTCGGGCATCGTGCGCTCGGCCGACCAGCGGGTGGCGCCGCCGTCGGCGTAGCAGGCCTCGTGGATGACGGCGTAGAGCGGGTTCCGCTCGCCGAACGGCAGCATCCCGGCGAGGTCGTGGCCGAACATCGGCGACGCAGGGTCCAGCTCCAGCAGGTAGTGCAGGTGCGCGGCACCGTCGCTCATCCCGAGCACGCTGCCGACCTGGCGGAACCAGCGGGCGGTGACGGCGTCGCCGTTGGGCAGCAGCACCTCACCGGCGTCACAGCGGGCCAGCACGTCGCGCAGCCGGGCCAGGTCGTCGGGGTAGGTCGCGTGGTAGCGGCGGTTGCGCTCGCGCATGGTGGCGTACGTCGCGGCGTACACCTCGTCGACCGGCCGGCCGACCGGGGGCACGCCGCCGGTGAAGAACACCTCGGCCAGCCCGTCGGCCGCTGTCGACAGGTAGTTGAGCGCGCAGAAGCCGCCGAACGACTGGCCGAGCACGCTCCACCGGTCGACGCCGAGCGCCCCACGGAGCAGCTCGCAGTCCGCCACGATCGAGTCCGCCCGGAACTGCGCGAGGTGGTCGGCCTGCTGCTGCGGCGTCCTCCCCGGCAGCGTGCCGATCGGGGTGGACCGGCCGGTGCCGCGCTGGTCGACCATCAGCACCCGGTAGTCGCGCAGGGCGCGGTCCAGCCAGGGCGGGCTGGTCGGCAGCCGGGTGGGCCGGGGCGCCTCGTTGCCGGGGCCGCCCTGGAGGAAGACCAGGAACGGCCGGTCGCGGCCCTCGGGGTCGGCGACCTCGCGGGCGAAGACGGTGATCCGCTCACCGTCGGGCCGGCCATGGTCGAGCGGGACGTCGAGCTCGTGCTCGGTGAGGACCAGCCCCGGGACCTGGAGGGTCGTCGAGCGCACCTCAGCCGACCTGGTCCAGGGCGTCCTGGAGGGCGGCCAGCACGAGCAGCACGGCGTCGGGGCGGGCGTTGTGGCCCATCAGGCCGATCCGCCACACCGAGCCGGCGAACGCCCCGGCGCCGGCGCCGATCTCGAGGTCGTGCCGCTCGAGCAGCACCTTGCGCACCGCGGCCGAGTCGACGCCGTCGGGCACCTTGACCGTGGTGAGCTCGGGCAGCCGGGCGCCCTCCTCGGCGAACAGCTCGAGGCCCATCTTCTGCAGGCCGTCCTGCAGCATCGCCCCGGCCTCCTCGTGCCGGGCCCAGACGTTCTCCAGGCCCTCGTCGAGGATCCGGCCGAGGCCGGCGTGCAGGCTCGCGACCATCGCGGTCGGCGCGGTGTGGTGGTAGGTCCGGCCACCCTTGCCCTCGGCCTCGCCGACGTAGCCGCCGAGCAGCCCGAGGTCGAGGTACCACGACCGCGGCTTCTGGACGCGGCGCTCGAAGGCGCGGTCGTTGATCGTGAACGGGGCCAGGCCGGGCGCCACGCCGAGGCACTTCTGGGTGCCGGCGTAGCCGATGTCGACCCCCCAGTCGTCGGCGCGCAGCTCGATGCCGCCGATGGACGTGACCGCGTCGACGAGCAGCAGGGCGTCGCGCTTCCCTGCGCCGAGCGCGGCGATGTCGGAGCGGACCCCCGTGGAGGTCTCGGCGTGGACGGCGGCGATCACCTTCGGGTTCGGGTGGGCGTCGAGGACACGCTGCGCGTCGACCGGCGTACCCCACTGGTGCTCGACGGCGATGACCTCGGCGCCGCAGCGGGCCGCGACGTCGCACATCCGCTGGCCGAACAGGCCGTTCACCGCCACCACGACGACGTCGCCGTCGGAGACCGTGTTGACGAACGCCGCCTCCATGCCGGCCGAGCCCGTCGCGCTCAGCGGCAGCGTGCGCAGGTTGTCGGTCCCCCACACCTCCCGCAGCCGGTCGCAGGTCTCGTCCATGATCCGGAGGAACTCCGGGTCGAGGTGGCCGAGCAGCGGCAACCCGAGCGCGGAGGTGGCCTCCGGGTAGGGGTTGGACGGGCCGGGGCCGAAGAGATGACGTTCCACGATCTGTGCCATGGGTCCGAACCTACAGAACCGCCCCCGGGTTGAGGATCCCGTCGGGGTCGAGGGCGTCCTTGACCCGGCGGGTCAGCGCCATCACGTCGGGTCCGAGCTGGTCGGGAAGCGCTGACTTCTTGGTGCGGCCGACGCCGTGCTCGCCGGTGATCGTGCCGCCGAGCTCGATCGCCCTGGCCATCACCTCGCCGAAGGCCTCGCGGGCCCGCTTCTCGGAGCCGGGGTCGGCCGGGTCGTAGACGATGATCGGGTGGGTGTTGCCGTCCCCGGCGTGCGCGACGACGGGGATCTCCACGTCGTACGCCGCCGCGACGGACGCGATCGACTCCAGCAGCCGGGGCAGCAGCGGCACCGGGACGCCGACGTCCTCGAGCAGCAACGACCCGCGGGCCTCGATCGCCGGGAACGCCTGGCGGCGCGCCTCGACGAACTGCTCGCCCTCGACCGGGTCCTCGGTGTCGAACACCTCGAGCGCGCCGTGCAGCTCGCACGCGGTGCGGATCGCGGCGATCTCGATGGCGCGTGCGTCGCCGGGGGCGTCGGACTGCGCCACGAGCAGCGCCCCGCAGCCCCGGTCGAGCCCCATCGGCCGGTGGTCCTCGACGGCGTTGACCGAGGCCCGGTCCATCAGCTCGAGCATCGACGGGCGGAGGGTGCGCCGGACGTCCACCACCGCCCGGGCGGCGTCGTCGACTGTCGGGAAGCTGGCGACCAGCGTCGCCCGCGCCTGCTGCGCCGGGACCAGCCGGAGGATGGCGCGGGTGACGATCCCGAGCGTGCCCTCGCTGCCGACGAAGAGCTTGAGCAGCGAGAGGCCGGCGACGTCCTTGATCCGCTTGCCGCCGAGCGTGATGAGCGTGCCGTCGGCGAGCACGACGTCGAGGCCGAGCACGTAGTCGGTGGTGACGCCGTACTTCACGCAGCACAGGCCACCCGCGTTGGTCGCGACGTTGCCGCCGATGGAGCAGATCTCGTAGGAGGACGGGTCCGGCGGGTACCACAGCGCGTGCTTCGCGGCCGCTGCCTTGACCTCGGCGTTGAGCGCGCCGGGCTCGACCACCGCGACCTGGCAGTCGGTGTCGATCTCGATCGCACGCATCCGCTCGAGGCAGAGCACGATGCCGTCGTCGACCGCGGACGACCCGCCGCTCAGCCCGCTGCCGGCGCCGCGCGGCACGACCGGCACCTTGTGCGCCGCGGCCCAGCGGACGGCGGTCTGCACCTGGCCGGCGTCCTCGGCGCGTACGACGGCGACCGGCGTCCCGGCGTCGCGGTCCTTGGACCAGTCGAAGCGGTACTTCTCCATGCCGGCGGGGTCGGTGAGCACCACCCCGGACGGTAGCGCGTCGGTCAGCTCACGGAGTGCGTCGGCGTCCATGTCAGCCCGCCGTCCGGACGAAGTCGGCGACGACGCGGCCGAGCCGGTCGCCGGCGTCCTCCTGGAGGAAGTGGCCGGCGCCGGTGATGACCGGGTGGTCGAGCCCGGCGGCGCCCGGGACGAGCTTCTCCAGGATCGGCGCCATGCCTCCGGTGATCGGGTCGCCGTCGCTGAACGCGACCAGGAACGGCTTCGTCCAGCGGGTCAGGACCTCCCAGGCCGCGCGGTTCGCCTCGGCGGCCGGGTCGTCCGGCGAGGTCGGCACGAGGGTCGGCATCACCCGCGGGCCCGCCTTGAAGGACTCGTCGGGGAACGGGGCGTCGTACGCCGCCCGCACCTCGTCGGTCAGCGGGGTGCGGCAGCCCGCCGCGACGAGGCGGCCGATGTCGAGGTGCTCGGCCGTCTCCACCGCCGTGCGGAACGCCCACCAGATCTCGGGCATGTCGAAGTCGCCGGTCGGCAGGCCGGTGTTGGCGGCCACGACCCGGGCGAACCGGTCCTCGTTCTCGGCGACCAGGCGCAGCCCGATCAGGCCGCCCCAGTCCTGCCCGACCAGCGTGACGTCGCGCAGGTCGAGCACGTCGAACGCCAGCGCCCGGACCCACTCGACGTGGCGGGCGAAGGTGTGGTCGGTGCGCGCCGCCGGCTTGTCCGAGCGGCCGAAGCCGACCAGGTCGGGGGCGACCGCGCGCAGCCCGGCGGCGACGAGCTCGTCGATCACGTGCCGGTAGAGGAACGACCAGCTCGGCTCGCCGTGCAGGAGGAGCACGACCGGCGCGTCGGCCGGCCCGGCGTCGACGTAGGCCATCCGCAGCGTGCCGCCGTCCCCGTCGGGGACCTCGGCGTAGCGCGGCTCGTGCGGGAAGCCCGGAAGGTCGGCGAAGCGGTCGTCGGGGGTGCGCAGCAGCTCCATGGCCGAAGTCTTCCACGCCCCGCTCGACCGTCGAGGCCGCTCACGCCCCGGGTTCTGCCACCTCCGCCGGCGTGCGCGGCCGGGACCCGGTGCGCTCCGCGCCGATCCCCGCCGCCACCACGCAGACGATGCCCACCATCGGCAGCAGCCCCGGCACCTGGCCGAGCACGACCAGACCGATCAGCAGCGCGAAGGCGGGTTCGAGCGCCATGAGCGTGCCGAACGCCCCGGTGGTCAGCCGACGCAGCGCCAGCAGCTCGAGGGTGAACGGGATGATGGGCAGCAGGATCGCCAGGCCGAGGCCCGCGAGAACGACCTCCCAGGTGAGCATCGGCACGACCGTCGGCGCGGCCACCAGCGTGGCGACCAGACCCGCCACCGGCATCGAGACGGCGAGCCCCTGCACTCCGGAGACCTGGTCGCCGACCCGCTGGGTGAGCAGGATGTACGCCGCCCAGCAGGCCGCCGCGCCCAGGGCGTAGGCGACGCCCACGGGGTCGGTGCCGCCGTGCCAGGGCTCGGTCAGCAGCAGCACGCCGACCGCGGCGAGACCGGCGAACGCGCGCCCGCGGCCGTGGCTGCGCAGCACCGCGACGCCGAGCGGGCCGAGGAACTCCAGGGCGCTCGCCGTTGCCATCGGCAACCGCTCGATCGCGCCCATGAACAGCAGCGTGACCGCGGCGGTGACGACCCCGAGCGCCACGCTCGCCGCGAACGACGACCGGGTGAACGTCGACGGCCGTGGCCGGAGCACCACGAGCATCAGCACGCCGGCCCAGGCCAGCCGCAGCCAGGCCGCGCCGAGCGGTCCGACCTCGTCGAAGAGGCCGACCGCCACCGCGATCCCGAGCTGCACGGTGAGCATCGAGACCACGGCCATCGACGCCCCGGAGCGGGCCGCGGTCCGTGCGACGGCGGAGCTGTCGGTGGCCGGTGCGAGGTTGGCGGAGGTGGTCATGCGTCCAGTAGGCCATCGGACGACTGTTCGCGTCCACGTGTCATTGCTGGACACATTGTCCACAATCAGTGGACAATCCTGTGGATGGAGACCCGCCGCCTCGTCGTGCTCCTCGAGCTGTCCCGGCTCGGGTCGATGCGCGAGGTCGCCGAGGAGCTGGGCACGACCACCTCGACGGTGTCCCAGCAGATCGCGACGCTGGCCCGGGAGGTCGGCACCGCGCTCGTCGAGCCGGACGGCCGCCGGGTCCGGCTGACCCCGGCCGGGAGGCGTCTGGCCGACCACGCGGTGACGATCCTGGCGGCGGTGGAGGCGGCCCGGCTCGACCTCGACCCCGGCTCCGAGCCGGCCGGGACCGTGCGGGTGGCCGGGTTCGCCACGGCGATCCGGGGGTCGCTGGTGCCGGTGCTGGACGAGATCTCGGCCAGCCACCCCGCCGTACGCCTGCTCATCCGCGAGCACGAGCCCGCCGAGGCGTACGCCCTGCTGGCCGCCGACGACGTCGACCTGGCCCTCACCTACGACTACGACCTGGCCCCGGCGGAGTTCGACCGGACCGTCGAGGCGACCCCGCTGTGGACGTCGCCCTGGGGCCTCGGGGTGCCGGCGGCCGACGCCGGGGTCACGGGCAGCGCCCGCGACGTCTTCGCGCACTTCGCCGAGCGGGACTGGATCGTGAACTCGCGGTTCAGCGCCGACGGGGAGGTCGTGCGGACGATCGGCTCGCTCGCCGGCTTCGAGCCGCGGGTGACCCACCGGGTGGACAGCCTCGAGCTGGTCCAGGACCTGATCGCCGGCGGGCTCGGCGTCGGGCTGCTGCCGTCCGGCCCGTCGCTGCCGTGCCGGGGTCGCGGTGGTCCCGCTCGCGGAGCCGGAGGCCCGGCTGCGGGCGTACGCCGTCGTCCGGCGCGGCCGGTCCGCATGGCCCCCGCTCGCCCTGGTGCTCGCCCGGCTCCGCGACGGCGCCACCGGCTGAGGGTGCCCCTGCCACACTGGGCGCATGATCTCGGTCGAGCTCGCGACCCGGCTCAAGGCCGCCGGCCTCGTCTGGCGGCCCGCGTCGGGTGACCGGTTCGCGATCCCCGACCGCGACTTCGACGGCGAGGTGTTCGTGGTCAGCGAGATGACCATCGAGACCGTCGAGCTGCCGACCGGCCCGCTGGTGCGGTTCAACGGAACCACCGAGTGGGCGCTGGACAGCATCGCGCAGGGCGAGGTCCTCTGGCTCCCGCACGAGGCCCAGCTCCGCGCGCTGCTGGGGTCGGCCTTCCTGCGCCTCGAGTCCGTCGGCGACGGCTTCGCGGTGGAGGCGTCGTACGACGGCACCGTGGAGCGGTTCGTCGACATCGATGCCGAGCGGGCCTACGCCCGGGCCCTCCTGGAGCTGCTCAGTAGGCTCGCCACATGACGTTGCTCGACACCCCGATCGCCCGGCTCGACGGCACTCCCGCCACCCTCGGCGAGATCACCGGCGGCCGGCCGGCCCTGCTCGTCAACGTGGCCTCGAAGTGCGGGCTGACCCCGCAGTACGCCCAGCTCGAGGCCCTGCACGAGAAGCTCTCCGGCCAGGGGTTCACCGTGGTCGGCGTGCCGTGCAACCAGTTCGGCGGCCAGGAGCCCGGCTCGTCGGAGGAGATCGCGGAGTTCTGCTCGGCGACCTACGGCGTCACCTTCCCGATGACCGAGAAGGTCGAGGTCAACGGGCCCGGGCGGCACCCGCTGTACGACGTCCTGGTGGAGGTCGCCGACGAGAAGGGCCACTCCGGCGACATCACGTGGAACTTCGAGAAGTTCCTGCTCGACGGGGACGGCCGGGTCGTGGCGCGCTGGAACCCCTCGGTCGAGCCGGACGACGCGCGGGTCGTCGAGGCCGTGGAGTCCGTCCTGGCCTGAGCGACGGGACGTGACCGGCCGCACACCGGGGCGCTCGGGTATTCCGGTGCTTGCTGGTCCGGAAATACGTACCCTTGCTTGGTGAATCCAGAGACCCAGACCTCCGCACCGCCCGGCGCACCCGAGAAGCTCGACAAGGGCGTCTTCCTCGTCGCCGGCGTCGTCGTGCTCGGCGCGATCATGTCCATCCTCGACATCACCGTCGTGTCGGTCGCGATCCCGACCTTCCAGCGCGTCTTCGACGCGACCCCGGCGCAGGTCGCCTGGACGATGACCGGCTACACCCTGGCCCTGGCCTCGGTGATCCCGCTGACCGGGTGGGCGGCCGACCGGTTCGGCACGAAGCGGCTGTTCATGCTGGCGCTGCTGCTGTTCACCCTCGGCTCGGTGCTGTGCAGCACCGCCTGGGACGTCAGCTCGCTGGTCGGCTTCCGGGTCCTGCAGGGCCTGGGCGGCGGCATGCTGATGCCGCTCGGCATGACGATCATGACCCGCGCCGCCGGCCACGACCGGATCGGCCGGGTGATGGCCGTGCTCGGCATCCCGATGCTGCTCGGTCCGATCTTCGGCCCGATCCTCGGCGGCTGGCTGATCGACGCCGCGAGCTGGCACTGGATCTTCCTGATCAACCTGCCGCTCGGCATCGTCGCGCTCGTCTACGCCGCGCTGGTGCTGCCGAAGGACAACCCGACGCCCTCGGAGACGTTCGACTTCGTCGGCATGCTGCTGCTGTCGCCGGGCCTGGCGCTGTTCCTGTACGGCGTCTCGACGATCCCGGAGACCGGCACCGTCGCCGACGCCGAGGTGCTCGTGCCGGCCGTCATCGGCCTCGCGCTCGTCGGCCTGTTCGTGCTCCGCTCGCTGGCCGAGAGGGCCGAGCACCCGCTGATCGACCTGGACCTGTTCCGCAACAGGACCCTGACCATCGCCGTGATCGCGATGTCGCTGTTCGCGATCGCGTTCTTCGGCGCGAGCCTGCTCTTCCCGTCCTACTTCCTGCAGGTGCGCGGCGAGGAGACCCTCAAGACCGGCTGGCTGCTGGCCCCGCAGGGCCTCGGCGCGATGCTGACCATGCCGCTCGCCGGCGTGCTCGCCGACAAGATCGGCCCCGGCAAGATCGTGATGAGCGGCATCGCGGTGATCACCGTCGGGATGGCGATGTTCACCCAGGTGAGCGCGGACACGTCCTACGCGTTCCTGCTCGGGGCGCTGTTCGTGATGGGCCTGGGCATGGGCGCCACGATGATGCCGATGATGACGGCGGCGCTGCAGACGCTGACCGACCACAACCTCGCGCGTGGCTCGACGCTGATGAACATCGTGCAGCAGGTGGCCGCCTCGATCGGCACCGCGCTGTTCTCGGTGCTGCTGACCAACGGCTTCAAGTCGAGCCCCGAGGTCGGGCAGCTGCAGGGCGCGCTCGCCAGCGGCGAGGGGCCGGCCGCGCTCGACCCCGCGGTGATCGGCAAGGCGGTGGCCGACATGGCCGACGCGTTCGCGGACTCGTTCCTGGTGGCGACGGTCCTGGTCGCGCTGTGCCTGGTGCCGGCCGCGCTGCTGCCCCGCAAGCGGCCCCCGTCGGCCTCCGAGCCGTCCCACGAGCCGGTCATCCACCTCCCGCACTGACCGCACGAACGACAGCGCCCCGCCAGGTTGCCTGGCGGGGGCTTCTCGTTGCTGGTGCCAGTGGCTACCAGATGCGGACGCGGTCCTCGGGGTCGAGCCAGAGGCCGTCGCCCGGCTGGGTGCCGAACGCCTCGTGGTACTCGTCGAGGTTGCGCACGATGTTGGCGCGGAACTCCGACGGCGAGTGCGGGTCGGTCGTGATCAGCTGGAGCAGCTGCTCCTTGCGGCGCTTGGTGCGCCACACGTGCCCGAAGTTCAAGAACACGCGCTGGGCACCGGTGAGGCCGTCGACGACCGGGGCCTCCTCGCCGCCGAGGCTGATCTCGTAGGCCTTCAGGGCGATCGTGATGCCGCCGAGGTCGCCGATGTTCTCGCCGACGGTGAGCGCGCCGTTGACCCGCTCGCCCGGCAGGTCGCGCGGCTCGTAGCCGTCGTACTGCGCGATGAGCTTGTCCGCGCGCTCCTTGAACGCGGCGCGGTCCTCGGCGGTCCACCACTCGTTGAGGTTGCCCACCTCGTCGTACTGCGAGCCCTGGTCGTCGAAGCCGTGGCCGATCTCGTGGCCGATGACCGCGCCGATGCCGCCGTAGTTCTCGGCCGGCTCGGCGTCCACGTCGAAGAACGGCTTCTGCAGGATGCCCGCGGGGAAGCAGATCTCGTTGGTGCCGGGGTTGTAGTAGGCGTTGACGGTCTGCGGCAGCATGAACCACTCGTCGCGGTCGACCGGCGAGCCGATCTTGCGCAGCTCGCGGTCGGTCTCGAAGGCCGCCGCCGCGCGGGCGTTGCCGATCAGGTCGTCGGGGCGGACCTCGAGGCTGGAGTAGTCGCGGAACTTCTCCGGGTAGCCGATCTTCGGGCGGAACGTCTCGAGCTTGCGGTAGGCCCGCTGCTTGGTCTCCTCGCCCATCCAGTCGAGCGCCTCGATGTTGCGGCGGTAGGCCTCGATGAGGTTCGCGACGAGCTCGTCCATCATCTCCTTGGCCCGCGGCGGGAAGTGGCGGGCGACGTACTCCTCGCCGACGGCCTCGCCGATCGAGCCCTCGACGAACGCGACGCCGCGCTTCCAGCGGGCGCGCAGCTCGGGCGTGCCGTTGAGCGTCTTGCCGTAGAAGTCGAAGGACTCGTTGACGAAGTCGGTGGAGAGGTACGCCGCCGACGCGCGGATCACCCGGATGGCGGCCCACGCCCTCCAGTCCGCGAGGTCGACCTCCTCGACCGTCTTGGAGAGGTGCTCGAAGTAGCTCGGCTCCCGGACGACGACCTCGGCCAGGGTGCCGTCGTCGGCGCCGAGCGCGGTCGCCCAGGCGTCCCACGCGAACGCCGGCGCCGCCTGCTTGAGGTCGGCGAGGCCCATCAGGTTGTAGGTCTTGATCACGTCGCGGGTCGCCGCGCGCTCCCAGTGGCCCTTGGCCAGCCGGGTCTCGACGTCCATCACACGCTGCGCGGACCCGGCGGGGTCCTCGACGCCGGCGAGGGTGAACATCCGCTCGAGGTGCGCGAGGTAGGCGGTGCGGATGTCGGCGAACTTGTCGTCGCGGTAGTAGGACTCGTCGGGCAGGCCGAGGCCGCCCTGGAGGATGTTCACCAGGTAGCGGTCGGAGTCGCGGTCGTCGCTGTCGACGTAGGCGCCGAAGAACCCGCCGCCGCCCTGGCGCTCGAGCGCGCCGATGAACGCGGCCAGCTCCTCGTGGCTGCCGATCTCCCTCAGCTTCTCGAGGTCGGCGCGGATGGGCTCGGCACCGAGCTCCTCGACGCGCTCCTCGTCCATGAAGGACGCGAACAGGTCGCCGATCTTCTGGGCGTTGGTGCCCGGCTCGTGCGTCTGCTGCGCGAGCTCCTCGATGATCGCGCGCACGCGCTCCTCGGCCTGCTCGGAGAGCGCGGTGAAAGCCCCCCAGGCGGAGCGGTCGGCGGGGATCTCGGTCTCGTCCAGCCAGCGGCCGTTCACGTGCCCGAAGAGGTCGTCCTGGGGACGGATGTCAGGGTTCATGCCCGGTCGGGCGTCATCAAGCATGGTCACGTTCGCCACCCTAACCGCGTCGGCAAGGTCTGTAGTGTTCGGCCGCATGACCGTCACCGTGCTGGAGATAGCCGAGGCCAACCGCTACGAGGCGCTCGACGAGTCCGGGGTCGTCGCCGGCTTCGTGCAGTACGCCGACTCCCAGCGCGCCCGGCTGCTGTTCCACACGGAGGTCGACGACGCCTTCGAGGGCCAGGGGGTCGGCAGCACGCTGGCCCAGCAGGCGCTCGACCAGGCACTCGCCACTGGCCGCGAGGTCCGCGTGTCGTGCCCGTTCATCAAGACCTGGATCGAGAAGCACCCCGAGTACGCCGACAAGGTGACGCTGCGATGAGGCGCGCCCTCGTCACCGGGGTCGGTCGGCGCCGGGGGATCGGCGCCGCCATCGCGCTGGGCCTCGCGGCCGACGGCTGGGACCTCGCGCTGTCCTACTGGCACCCGTACGACGACCGGGTCGGCCTCGGCCGGTCGGCCGACGACGTGGACGCGCTGGCCGCCGAGATCCGCTCGACGGGACGGGACGTCGTACTCCTGCCGGCCGACCTCGAGCAGCCGGACGCGGCCGGCGCGCTGGTCGACCTGGCCGCTGAGCTCGGCGCGCTGTCCGGGCTGGTGATGGCGCACTGCGAGTCCGTCAACTCCGGCTTCCTCGACACCAGCGTGGAGAGCTTCGACCGGCACTACGCGGTCAACGTCCGCGCGCCGTGGCAGCTGATCGCCGCGTTCGCGCGGCAGGTGCCGGAGACCGGTGGGTCCGTCGTCGCACTGACCAGCGACGCCACGGCGGGGAACCTGCCCTACGGCGCCACCAAGGGCGCCCTGGACCGGATCGTCCTCGCGGCCGCGCACGAGCTCGCCGACCGGCGCATCCAGAGCAACGTGATCAACCCCGGCCCGGTCGACACCGGCTGGATGGACGACGCCATCCGCGAGGCGGCGCGCACGATGACCCCGGCCGGCCGGCTCGGGACGCCGGAGGACACCGCGAACCTGGTCCGGTTCCTGCTGTCCGAGCAGGGCGGCTGGGTCAACGGGCAGCTGCTGCACAGCAACGGCGGCTTCCCGAGGCAGTAGCAGCGTCGGTCAGACCACCACGACGGACTTGCCCAGGGTGCGGCGCTCCGCCATCTCCTCGAGCGCGTCGGCCATCCCCTCGAACGGGTAGGTCCGGCCGATGGGCGGGTCGACCACGCCGCTCTCCATCATCGGCACCAGTGCCTGCCACTGCTCGCGCATGAACCCGGGACGCACCATCGCGTAGGCGCCCCAGCCGACCCCGCGGACGTCGATGTTGTTGAGCAGCAGCCGGTTCACCTTCACCTGCGGGATCGCGCCGGCCGTGAAGCCGATGACGAGCAGCCGACCCAGCGGTGCGAGGGCGCGCAGCGAGTCGGTCATCAGCTCCCCGCCGACCACGTCGACGACCACGTCCACGCCGACGCCGTCGGTGAGCTCCTTCACGGCGGCGAGGAACCCCTCGACGAGCACCGCCTCGTCGGCTCCGGCGGCCCTTGCGACCGCTGCCTTCTCGTCGCTGGAGACGACCGCGATGACGCGGGCGCCGTACCCCTTGGCGACCTGGATGGACGCCGTGCCGACCCCACCGGCGGCGCCGTGCACCAGCACGGTCTCGCCCTCGCGGAGCCCGGCCCGGGTGGCGAGCGCGAACTGCGCGGTGAGGTAGTTCATCGGCATCGCGGCGCCGGCCTCGAAGGAGACGTTGTCCGGCAGCGGGAAGACGCTGTCGGGGCCGAGCGCGACCACCTCGGCGCCGCCGCCCCAGGGCAGCACGCAGGCGACCCGGTCGCCGGCGGCGAACCCGGAGCCGTCGGGCGCGCTGCGGACCACCCCGGCGAAGTCGACGCCGAGCTGGAAGGGCGGCTCCGGCTTCATCTGGTACTCGCCCTTGGAGAGGAGCAGGTCCGGGAAGCTCACCCCGACCGCCTTGACCTCCACCACGACGTCGCTGTCCTTGGGCGTCGGCTCGGGCACCTCCGCGACCTCGACACCGCGCGGACCGACGAGCGAGCTGACCTGGAGTGAGCGCATGGGCCGACCCTAGCCAAGCCAGCGTGGCGCCAACGGGTCAGGCCAGACCGCTGGTGCGCAGCATCCACTCGAGCTCGCGGAGGTAGTCGTTCTTCTCCTCCGGGATCGGGGTGGCCTCCTCGGACGTGACCATGTCCTCAGGGTCGATCGGCTCGGGCAGCCGGGAGTACCTGCCCGGCTCCACCGGCGTCGGCCTGATCGGGTGCGGCCTCTGGCTCACGTCCACCACCTCTCGCTCCCAGCGTAGCCAGCGGGCTGACGGACAGCGCCTGTGCGCGATTCTCGCGCGTCAGAAGCCGAGATCGGTGTCAGAAGCGCGCCCAGGCGCGATTTTCGCGGGGTGGTGGCCTCGGCGGCGGGTCAGCCGGGCTTGACGATGCTGGCGAGCTCGAAGTGCATGGGGTCGGTGTAGTTCCAGTCACCGCCCCAGGCGAAGCCCCACTCCTTGAAGATCTTCACCACGTCGCGGTCCATCTCGCCGGCCGTGCCGCGCTGGTTGCCGGGCACGTTGAGGTCGACGGCGATGCCCCACGAGTGCAGCGACAGCCCCTTGGCCGGGTCGTAGCCGATGTAGCGCGGGTAGTAGCAGCCGGCGTACTCGTCGGGATGGATCTTGTCCGCGAGCCCGCGCGAGATGATCTCCGAGAGCGCCGCGCGCAGCTGCGGGATCATCACCTTGTGGCAGGTGACCTTGCCGAGGATCGGCACCTCCTCGGTGCGGATGTTGGCCGCCACCCACGCCGGGTCGGGCGTGATCCGGCCGTCCGCGTGGGGCGTGTAGCTGAACGAGCCGACCGCGTCGGCGGCGCTGGTGCCGGTGAGTACGGCGGTCCGCGGGATGTCGACGTCGAACTCGAGGGCCAGCACCTGCAACGCCGCGTGGTCGCCGAGGATCTTCTTCATCTTGCCGGTGAGGACCGAGGGCGTGAACCGCCCGGTCGACACCAGGACGGCGTTGTCCTCCGGCATGCCCATCTGGTCACCTCGCGGCGGCGCGACGACCGCGGAGAAGCCCTTCACCAGCGGTGCGTAGGCGCCGATGTGCACCTCCGGCGCGTCCTCCTGGGTGCCGAGGGTGAGGTAGCCGCGCGGCTCCTCGAGCTTCTTGCCGACGGACGGGTCGACCGCGACCTCACCACCCGCGACGCGCGACCACACGTCGTCGGCGGTGGCCACCGGGTAGGTGGTGAACCGGCGGTACTCGCCCGGGTCCACCGCGGCGATCGTCAGGGTCCGGCCGTTGGAGGACAGCGACGCCATCGAGAACGGCATCGCTTCCTCGACGCCCTTCAGGTCCGCGAGCCGGCGCAGCACGGGGGCGGGGATCGTCTCGGTGCTGGTGACGAGCACGTCGGCGCTGAGGATCTTCCCCTTCAGCGGCCCGGGGTCCGGGACGGAGTAGTCGGCGTCGGGGTCGGCCTCGCCGGCGCCCGTGACCGCGGGGGCCGAGGGGCCGTCCGCGCCGGGCCGCACGGTCGCGGAGGAGTCGGTCCGCTGGAGGTCGTCCTCGCTGGCGGCGCTGGTGCACGCCGTGAGCAGGGTGCACCCGGCGACCACGACGCAGGCCGCCGCACGCGTGCGGGATCTCCCGAACCGCATCAGCTGATCCCCCTCCCCAGGGCGTCCGCCCCTCGCAGGGGGACGTAGCCAGTGTGTCCCCCCGACGTGCCCTGGCAAACCTGGACGACCCATCCGTGACCGGACCGGTGCCGAACCACAGCCATGACCAGGCACCGCACCACCTCGACCCGCCGCACGGCCCACCTGATCGGCGGGGCCGGCGCCGGGTTGCTGGCGGGCGTCGCCGCAGTGGCCGTCTCCGAGGCGGTCGCCGCCCTCCTGGACGGGGTGTCCTCGCCGCTGCTCTCCGTCGCGAACCGGGCTGTCGACGCCGCCCCGCGTCCGCTGAAGGAGTTCGCGATCGAGACCTTCGGGACTGCCGACAAGCCGGTCCTGATCGGCAGCGTCATCGCCACCGTGGCCGGTCTGGCCGTGGTCGCCGGGATCCTGGGAGTCCGGCGGCCACGGCTCGCCGTGGGCCTGTTCCTCGCGCTGAGCGTGGTGGCGACCGTCGCCGCGCTGACCGACCGGTCCGCGACCGCGGGCGCCGTGGCCCGGCTGGTCCCGGCTGTCGCGCTGATGGCCGTCGGCACGGTCGCGCTGCTCGCGCTGCTGCGGCCGCTCCGCCGGTCCCCCGACGACTCCTCGGGCGCCCCCGCAGCCACCCCGGCGGCCGCCCCCGCGACCAGGCCGGCCCCGCGGCTCCAGACCCGTGAGGTCCTCGACAGCGCGAAGCCGCGCCTGCTGGTCAGCGACGTGCTGCCGGGTCGGGTCGCCGGCGACGACCTCCCCGCGGCCTTCGACCGGCGCGCGTTCCTGAAGGCGGCCGTGGCGGTCAGCGCCGTCGCCGGCGCCGGGGGCCTGATCAGCAGGCAGTACGGCGGTGCGGCGGCCGCCGCGTCCCGGGCCGACATCACGATCCCGAGGCCGACCACGCCGGCGCCCCCGCTGCCGAGCGGCGCCTCCCTCGACGTCCCGGGCATCACGCCGTACCTCACCGGCAACAAGGACTTCTACCGCGTCGACACCGCGCTGCGCGTCCCCGACGTGCCCGTCGACGGCTGGACGCTGCGGATCCACGGCATGGTCGACAAGGAGCTCAACCTCACCTACGAGGACCTGCTGTCCCGCCGGCTCGTCGAGGACCGGATCACGCTGACCTGCGTGTCCAACCCGGTGGGCGGGGAGTACCTCGGCAACGCCACCTGGATCGGCGTACCCCTGCGTGACCTGCTGATGGAGGCCGGCGTGCAGGACGGGGCCGACGCCGTGAAGTCCACCAGCGCCGACGACTTCACCGCGGGTACGCCGCTGCCGGTGCTGCTCGACGAGAAGCGCGGCGCCCTGGTGGCGATCGCGATGAACGGCGAGCCGCTGCCGCTGGCGCACGGCTTCCCCGCCCGGATGGTGACGCCGGGCCTCTACGGCTACGTGTCCGCGACGAAGTGGCTGGTCGACCTGGAGGTCACGCGCTTCGCGGACTTCGAGGCCTACTGGACCTCGCGCGGCTACGCGGCCGAGGCACCGATCAAGACGAGCTCGCGGATCGACGTACCGCGCTCCTTCGCCAAGGTGAAGGCCGGCCGCACCCCCGTCGCCGGCGTCGCCTGGTCGCAGGACCGCGGCGTCCAGGGCGTCGAGGTCCGTGTCGACGGCGGCGACTGGCAGGAGGCCGATCTCGCCACCGAGGACAACCTCAACACCTGGCGGCAGTGGGTCTGGCAGTGGGACGCCGAGCCCGGCTCGCACACGTTGGAGGTGCGCGCCACCGACCGGTCCGGCTACACGCAGACCTCCGAGCGCGCTCCCATCGCGCCCGACGGGTCGACCGGTTGGGACTCGGTGAACGTGACCGTCATCTGACCAATCCGCCTGCCCCACAAGGGCGAACCACCACCAGAGCCAACGACCACCACCGAGCAAGACAGCTCACCAACCCCGAAGGGAACACCCCGATGCGCTCCATGAAGAAGATCGCCGCGGCAGTCGCCGTCGTCTCCGCCCTCACCCTGTCCGCCGCCTGCGGCGCCGACGACACCGAGGCCGCCGCCGACGACACGACCACGCAGAGCACCCCGATGGACGACAACGCGTCCGAGGACACGATGGCCGACCCGGCCGCGAACCTCGTGGGCCCGGGCTGCGCCGACTACGCGAAGGCCGTCCCGGAGGGCGCCGGCTCCGTCGCCGGCATGGCCCAGGACCCGGTGGCCGTCGCCGCGAGCAACAACCCGCTGCTCAAGACGCTGGTCGCCGCCGTGTCGGGCCAGCTGAACCCGAAGGTCAACCTCGTCGACACCCTCAACGGTGACGAGTTCACCGTGTTCGCGCCGGTCGACGACGCGTTCGCCAAGCTGCCGGCCAAGACCGTGAAGGCGCTGTCGCAGCCGAAGAACGCCGACATGCTCAGCGCGATCCTGACCTACCACGTGGTGCCCGGCCAGATCACGCCCGACCAGATCACCGGCACCCAGACCACCGTCGAGGGTGACGACGTCAAGGTCACCGGCGAGGGCGACTCGCTGAAGGTCAACGACGCGGCAGTGATCTGCGGCGGCGTGCAGACCGCGAACGCCACCGTCTACCTCATCGACTCGGTGCTCACGCCCCAGATGTGAGCCCTGACTTGGCCCTCGACTACCCCTCCAGGGCCGAGGTGGAGGAACGCGATGGCCCCGGACTCCCATGAGTCCCGGGGCCATCGCCCTGTTCGCCGCGCGAGGCTTGGTATGACGGCCACGGGGTAGGACGACTCCATGAGCGAGTCGAGCAACGAGCGCGAGCCGGGCGACGTCGGCATCCGGGACGAGGACCTCCCCGAGGACCTCCAGCCCACCGACGACAACCCGCTGGCCCAGAACCCTGACGACCAGAAGGACGACGACGGGACGCCGGAGAAGGTCGAGGGGATGCCCGACCTGGGCGACCCCACCGGTGCTGGCTAGCCGACGCGCACCACGCGCGCGACGATCCAGGCGATCGCGTCCGCGGTCCGCGACGGGTCGTCGCTGGGCTGCATGACGTGGCTGAGCACCAGCCGCACCACCGAGTCGATGGCGATGTGCGCCTCGTGCTCGTCGAGCCCCGTGTCGGGGAACCGCACCGGGAGCCGCTGCGCGATGACCGCGGTGGCCGCGCTGATCAGCGGCGCCGCGTCCGTGGTCAGGAACGGCAGCAGCTCGTTGTCCGAGCCGCGCTCGCCCCGCGAGACGCCGTGCGCCGAGGCCAGCACCGCGTCGAGCAGGGGGTTCTCCTTCGCCATGGTGAGGATCCGGTCGGCGGCCGAGCGGATCGCCTCGACGAGGTCGTCGTGGCTGTCGAGCTCCTCCTCGACCGCGGCGAGGAAGCGGTCGAGCTCGCGCATCACCATCGCCTGGCCGAGGGCCGGCTTCGAGCCGAGCTCGTTGTAGACGGTCTGCCGGCTGAACCCGGCACGCGTCGCCACCTTGCCCATCGTCACCGCGGCCCAGCCGGACTCGCACGTGATCGTGGCGGCTGCCTCGATCAGGCGGTCGCGGACACCGGGCACGGTGTCGGCGGTGACGACGGTGGACATGCACCGAAGTCTACGAGCCGCCCGGTCAGCCGGCCGCCGATCAGCCGGCGACCAGGGAGAGCGCGAGGACGGGGCACGCGTCGACAGCCGCCGTCACCTCGTCGAGGTCGGCCGCGGCCGGGACCTCGTCGTGGACGACCACGGTGCCGTCCTCGACGCCGAAGTAGTCCGACAGCGACTCGCACATGCCGTAGCCGACGCAGGTGCCGCGGTCCACGTGGATCCGGGTGTCGCTCATGACGCCTCCTCGAAGTCGACCTTGTCGCGCACGCCGCAGTCGGGGCAGAACCAGTCGTCGGGCACCTCGGACCAGGGCGTGCCGGGAGGGAAGCCCTCGTGGTCGTCGCCGGTGTCCTCGTCGTAGACGTAGTCGCACGACGGGCAGACGTAGCGGGCCATCAGGCAGCGGCCTCGCGGGCCGGTGCCCCGGCGGCGGCGTACCGCTGGAGGATCCTGGTCCGCTTGGACGGCTGGATGTTGGCGCGGGTGATGTCGCCGCCGAAGTGGGCGAGCACGCGCTTGTCCATCACGTGGAACCACAGCGGCGGCACCAGGGCGAGGATGATCAGGCCGGCGTACCCGGTGGGCAGCACCGGCGACTCCTCGAAGTCGCGCAGCGTCTGGTAGCGCCGGGTCGGGTTCGCGTGGTGGTCGCTGTGCCGCTGCAGGTGGTAGAGCAGCACGTTCGTGGCGATGTTGTTGCTGTTCCACGAGTGGCTCGGCTGCACGCGCTCGTAGCGGCCGGTGCCGTCCGGGCCGGTGCGCTGGCGGAGCATCCCGTAGTGCTCGAGGTAGTTGACCACCTCCAGCAGCGAGAAGCCGATGACCGCCTGGATCAGCAGGAACGGCAGGATGCCGATGCCGAAGGCCGCGACGAGCCCGCCCCAGAGCACGACCGACATCAGCCAGGCGTTGATCACGTCGTTCTTGATCGACCAGTGGCTCTTGTTGCGGCGGGCGAAGCGCGGCTTCTCCAGGTTCCACGCCGACTTCAGCGAGCCGGACACGGTGCGCGGCCAGAAGGCGTAGAACGTCTCGCCGACACGGCTGCTGGCCGGGTCCTCGGGGGTCGCGACGCGGACGTGGTGGCCGCGGTTGTGCTCGATGTAGAAGTGGCCGTAGAAGCTCTGCGCCAGCGCGATCTTGGCGAGCCAGCGCTCGTGCGACTCCTTCTTGTGGCCGAGCTCGTGGGCGGTGTTGATGCCGATGCCGGCGATGGTGCCGATCGTCATCGCGAGGCCGACCTTGTCGACCGTGGTCATCGCCGGCGCCCAGGACGGCTCGGTGAACATCCAGCACGCCCACAGCAGGGCGGCGTACTGGATCGGCAGGAAGAGGTAGGTGATCCACCGGTAGTACTTGTCGCTCTCGAGCCGCTCGAGCACGTCGTCCGGCGGGTTGCTGCGGTCGAGGCCGGCGATCAGGTCGACGGCGGGGACGACGACGAACACGACGATCGGGCCGAGGTACCAGAACACGCTGAGGCCGGTGAGCTCCACGAGCCCCCAGGCGCCGAAGCCCAGCGACGGCACGACGAGGCCGAGCAGCCACAGGTAGCGCTTCTTGTCCTTCCACTGCTCGGTGGATCCCGCGGGGATCGTCGCTCCGGCAGCGGGTGCCGTCGTGGGCTGGTCGGTGGCCATGGGGGTTACCTCCGTGGTCGGGTTTACAAAACCATAGGATCTGTAAAGCGCCCGGTCAAGGGGTGACCTGGGTCATGTCCACCATCCGGGCGACGGAATAGACCGGACGGGGCGCGACTTGGACCGGAGGTGACCCGACGCCTGGTGCAGCTCTTCACCGGCCTCGCGCTGTACGGCGTGAGCCTCGCCTTCCTGCTGCGCGCCGGCCTCGGGCTCGCCCCCTGGGACGTGCTGCACCAGGGGCTCGCCGAGCTGCTGGGCGCCACGGTCGGCCAGATGGTCATCGCGGTCAGCTTCGTGGTGCTGCTGCTCTGGATCCCGCTGCGTGAGCGGCCCGGCTTCGGCACCATCGCCAACGCCCTGCTCGTCGGCGTCTTCGTCGACCTGACCCTGATCGTCCTCGACGACGCCGGACCCTGGCCCGCGCGCATCGGCCTGCTGCTCGCCGGGATCCTGCTCAACGGTCTCGCCACCGCCCTCTACATCGGCGCCTCGCTGGGCTCCGGTCCGCGCGACGGCCTGATGACCGGGCTGGTGCGCCGCACGGGCCGGTCGGTCCGCGTGGTCCGGACGTCGCTGGAGCTGACCGTCCTGGTTGCCGGCTGGCTGCTCGGCGGGACGGTGGGCGTGGGCACGCTGCTCTACGCCGTCGCGATCGGTCCCCTCGCCCACGCCCTGCTGCCGTTGCTGACCGTCGGCCCGCCGCGGCCGGTGCCGGAGGTCCGTCCGGGTGAGGAGATCGCCTAGGCTCGCGCCATGACGACTGCGGTGGGGGAACCCGAGACGAACAAGAAGCGCCGGTCCATCCCGCTGTGGGCCGAGACCGTTCTCCTGCTGGCGCTGGCGCTCGTGATCTCCGCGCTCGTCAAGACGTTCTTCGTCCAGATGTTCTTCGTGCCGTCGGGGTCGATGCGTCCGCTGTTCGTCGACGACGACCGGATCCTGGTGGAGAAGATGTCCTACTGGGACGGCGACATCGAGCGCGGAGACGTGGTGGTCTTCGCCGACCCGGGCGGCAAGTGGCTCGGGCCCGAGGGCCACGTCCCGCTCAACCCCGTGCAGAAGGTCTTCTCGAAGGTCGGCCTCTACCCGACCGGGGGGCACCTGGTGAAGCGCGTCATCGGCATCGGCGGCGACACCGTGAAGTGCTGCGACGACAAGGGCCGGATCACCGTGAACGGCGTCCCGCTGGAGGAGAAGGACTACATCCTCGAGGGCTACCCGCCGTCCGACAAGAAGTTCAAGGTGACCGTCCCCGAGGGGCGGCTCTGGATGATGGGCGACAACCGCTCCAACAGCGAGGACTCGCGCTACCACCAGGACCTCGAGGGCGGCGGCACGATCCCCGAGTCGGCGGTGGTCGGCAAGGTGTGGGCGGTGGTCTGGCCGATGAGCCGCTTCCAGGTGCTGGACACCCCGGACACCTTCGGCAACCCCGCACTGCTCACCAGCGGCGCCGAGCCCGAGTGAGCGTCGCCGTGCGGTTCGTCCGGCTGCCGCTGACGGCGCTGGACGCGTTGCTCGCCGGCGATCTCGCCGCGGCCTCGGCCCTGGCCGGCGTACCCCTGACGGCGTACATCCTCGACCACGGCTGGCTCTGGCAGATCCGCGCCGAGCAGGTACGCCGTGACCCGGCGGCCGCCGACTGGGTCGCCCGCGCCGCGGTGATCGACGACGTGGTGGTCGGGCACGCCGGCTTCCACGGACCTCCCGACGACAACGGGATGGTGGAGGTCGCCTACTCCGTCGACCCCGCCTTCCGGCGCCGGGGCTACGCGACCGCGATGCTCGAGGCCGCGATCGCCTGGGCCGCCGGCGACCCGGCGGTGCGGACGGTCCGGGCCAGCATCAGCCCCGAGAACGTCGCCTCGCTGGCCACCCTGCGGCCGTTCGGCTTCGTCGAGGTCGGTGAGCAGTGGGACGAGGAGGACGGCCTCGAGCTGCTCTTCGAGCTCGAGGTGCGGCCCGCGCGCACGGACTAGTAGTTGTCGTGGACGACGACCGTCACCTTCGTCAGTCCTGGGGCGAGGGTGGGCGGAAAGTCCCAGCTCGCGTCGCCCGGCCGGTCCACGTCGACCACCAGGTTCCAGCGACCGTGCGACCAGTAGTGAGGATCGGCGACCGGGTCATGCTGGTCGCGCCGGTCTTCCGCCCATCCCGCTTCGGTGAGCCGGGCGCTCATCGCGCGGGCGGTCACGTCGGCAGGGTCGGTCGAGCTGTAGGTGTACTGCCGCTCCGGGCAGTCGTTCCACAGGCACCAGGTGTTGCCGCGCGACTCCTCCTCGACCAGCAACCACGAGGCCGGCACCCCGACCTCCGACGCCACCGCCGCCAGCCGGTCGTCCCCCGGCGGCGCCACCCGGTAGACGCCGGCCCCGAGGAGCAGGGCCGCTCCGGCAGCCAGCGCGACCGCGAACGGCCATCGGCCCAGCCCGCCGGCGAAGCCGACCAGCAAGCAGGCTCGGCAGGAACACCGCGGCTGCGGGGAGCCACCCGCCGATCGGTGACGCCAGCGAGAACAACCCGACCACCAGGTAGCCCAGGAACAGCGACACGAGTCCGCCGAGCACGCCGAGCACACGCACCCACCGTCGTCGCGGCTGCAGCCCACCGGACAGCCGGCGCGCCCCGGCGCCGAGGCGGCTCGTGCCGCGGCTCTCGTTCCCCGTCATGCGCCTAGTCTCGCGGCCGAGCGGGGCAGCGGCATGCGTCCGGGTACTCAGCCTTCGGGGCCGTCGGCCTCAGGCCCCCGGCTCGAGGGCGGTGAGCCAGACCGCGCCGTACGGCGGCAGCTGCACCGCGCCGTCGCGCACCAGCGGCCGGCTGGCCGTCAGCCGGTCCACCACCGCGTTCGCGTCGAGCCCGAGGTCGGCCAGGAGGTCGACCGGGACGTGCCGCGGCTCGGGCATCACGTTGTAGGCGCCGAGCATCGTGCCGAGCGGGTGCCGGCGGGCGACCAGGAACACCCCGGGGTCGCGCGGCTCCAGCACGTGCGCGGCGACGGACGCGTGCAGGTGCGGCAGCTCGCTGCGGGCCCGCACCAGCCGCCGGATGCCGGCCCGGATGCCGTGCGGGTCGTCGGTCACCGGCCACGCCATCCGCGGCCGGTGCACCCACCGGTTGTCGTCGGCGTGCGCGGGGTCCGCGGCCCAGTCGTGGTCGTTGAGCAGGCCGAGCTCGTCGCCCATCCAGATCACCGGGAGGCCCCCGAAGCCGAGCACGATGGCGTGCGCGAGCAGGATCCGCCGGACGGCGTACGGGTCCCCGGCCTCCAGCCCGGCCAGCGACGCGAGCGAGCCGGAGATGCGCCGGTCGCCGGTCTCCGCGTTCTCCTGGAACACCAGGCCCCGGGCCCAGGAGCCGGGGAAGAGACCGGCGTAGAAGTCCGAGAGGAAGTGCCGGTGGGCGTAGGCGTCGATGCCGACGGCCGCGGCGTCCTCGTCGGAGATCGCCCAGCCGATGTCGTCGTGGCAGCGCGCGTAGGTCACCCAGGCGGTCGTCGAGGGCGCCGGGGGAAGCTGCTGCAGGGCGTGCGCCGCGAGCCGGGCGTCCCGGCTGGCGAGCATCGACCAGATCTGCACCATCAGGCTGTTGTGGTAGGCGAGGTCGCTGACCTTGCCGTGGTGCTGGCCCTGGCCGAGGTAGGCGAGCAGGTCCTGCGGGCCGACGATGGCCTCGGCCTTGAACACGACGGCGGGGCAGGCGATCCGGGCCACCGTGCGCAGCGCCTGGGTGAGGGCGTGCACCTCCGGCTGGTTCTGGCAGTTGGTGCCCATCCGCTTCCAGGTGAACGCGATCGCGTCGAGCCGGAAGGCCTCCACCCCGTTGTTGGCGTGCGTCAGGATGACGTCGGCGTAGGAGCAGAGCACGTCGGGGTTCGACCAGTTGACGTCCCACTGGTAGTCGTTGAACGTCGTCCAGACCCAGCCCTCGAGCTCCTTGTCGAAGGTGAAGCTGCCGGGCGCGAACTCGGGGAAGACCTCGGGCAGCGTGCGCTCGTAGGCGTCGGGCATGGTCCGGTCCGGGAAGACCCAGAAGTAGTCCCGCATCCGGGGGTCGCCCTCCCGCGCCTTGCGCGCCCACTCGTGCTCCCGGGCGACGTGGTTGAGCACCAGGTCGATGCAGAGGCTGATGCCCGCACGCCGCAGCGCGCCGGTGAGGTTGCGGAGGTCCTGCACGGTGCCGAGGTCGTCGCGCACGCCGTAGTAGTCGGCCACCGCGTAGCCGCCGTCGTTGGGACCCTCCCGCGGGGTCAGCAGCGGCATCAGGTGGAGGTAGCCGACACCGAGCTCCTTGAGGTAGCCGATCCGCTCCACGACGCCGCGCAGGTCGCCGGCGAACCGGTCGGCGTAGGCGGCGTAGCCGACCATCGACGGCTGCTGGAACCAGTCGGGCTCCAGCGAGCGGCGCAGGTCGAGGCGGTGCAGCTCGTCGTCGCGCTCGGCGAAGAACGCCGCGGCCAGCCCGACGAGCCGGTCGGCGACGGCGGGCGCATCGGCGTACAGCGGCCGCAGCGCGGCGGTCAGGTCGGGCAGCCAGCGCTCGAGGCGAGCCTCGAACAGCTCACGCTTGTGGCGCGGCAGGCCCGCGAGGATCGCGTCGAGCTCGGGGTCCTGGGCGGCGGCCATGCCCGCCATTGTGTCGGCTCGGGAGCGTCCACACGAGTCCTGTCGGCGGCGTGTGCCAGGCTGCGCGCCATGCCACCGGCCCACCCCGTCACCTGATGAGAGCGGTACCGGACATGAACCACGAACCCGACGTCCTCGCGAAGGTCCGCAAGATCCTCGCCAAGGCCGAGGACCCCGCGGCCACCCCCGAGGAGGCCGAGACCTACACGGCGAAGGCCGCCGAGCTGATGGCGACCTACGGCATCGACCGCGCGCTGCTCGCCGAGACGATGCCGGAGTCCGACGTCGTGGGCGACCGCGTCGTCGTCCTCGACGCCCCCTACGCCCTGGACAAGGCGTCGCTGCTCAGCAGCGTCGCGTTCGAGCTCCGCTGCCGGGCGGTGCGCCGGATCCGGTACGTCGGCCCGCGCGCGACCAAGGAGGTCTCGATCCACCTCTTCGGCTACGACTCCGACCTGGTCCGCGTCGAGATCCTGTTCACCAGCCTGCTGCTCCAGGCCCAGACGTCCCTGGCGCGCACCGAGCCGCCGCCGTGGGAGTCCGCGGCGGCCTACCGGCGGTCGTGGCTGGCCGGGTTCACCGCCGCGGTGTCCCGCCGGCTGCATGACGCCGAGTCCCGGGCGCGCGAGGCGGCGGAGCAGAGCCGGGCCACCAGCACCGAGGCCCGCTCGGGGCGCTCCGTCGAGCTGGTCCTGGTCGACCGGGACCGGTCCGTGGCCTCGGCCGTGGACGCGGAGTACCCCCGGCTCTCCACGGCCCGGAGCCGGCAGCTGTCCGGCAGCGGCGGCCGCTCGGGCTGGCAGGCGGGGCAGCGCGCCGACCTCGGCGGCACCCGGGTGGCGCGACGCGGCCGGGGAGAGCTCGCGGGCTGAGAGACCCGGCGGCGGTGGTGTCAGAGCCCGCGGGCGCGGCCCTCGGCGAGGTAGGAGAGCCGGCGCAGCGCCTCGACGTTGCGGGCGTTGAGGAGCGCGTCCTGAGCGGGCTTGGGCAGCAGCGAGATGGGCCCCGAGACCAGCTGCTCCTCCATGACCACCTCGGTCTGCTCGCCCTGCGGCGCGCAGCGCATGGTGACCACGCCGGACCCGGTGGGCCAGATCCGCACCTTGAGCCGCATCTCGCGCGGCGCGTCGAGGTGCTCGACCTCGGTGTTGTCGCTGATCAGCAGCGGCCACAGGCCGACCGAGTGATGGATGTGGGTGCCCACCGCGGGCCAGCCCTCCTCCACCTCACGGATCCGGGCCGCACCGACCACCCAGGTGGCGTAGGACCAGCCGTCGGCCAGCACGTCGAAGACGTCCTGCGGGCTGCAGCTCATGACTCTCGTGGTGCGGCTCATGGCCGGGCCGTACCCGGCCGGGGGAGCCGCAAACGACTGTGCGCCAGCGCTGCCCGGGCCGCGTTCGCGCCGCAGGCGCCGTGCACCCCGCCGCCCGGGTGCGCGGAGGAGGAGCCCAGGTACAACCCGCGCACGGGCGTCTCGGCGCGGCCGAGACCCGGCAGCGGACGGAACACCAGCTGCTGCTGGAGCGCCGCCGTTCCGCCGCCGAGCGCGCCGCCGACCAGGTTCTCGTTGCGCTGCTCGAGCTCGCGCGGCCCGAGCACCCGGCGGGTGAGGACCCGGTCGCCGAAGCCGGGGGCGTACTTCTCGACCCGGGCCTGCATGCGGTCGGCGAACCGCTCCAGGTCGTCGTGGTCCCAGGCCCCGGTGACGCCGCCGTCGCCGGCGTCGCTGCGGACGTGCTGCGGGACGTGCGTGTAGGCCCAGACCGACTCGGACCCGGCGGGGGCTCGCGCGGGATCGGCGGCGGCCATCTGGCCCATCAGCATGAACGGTTCCGCGGGCACGGCTCCGGCCGAGATCTGGGTGGTCGCCACGGCGACCTCGTTGACGTCCTCCGCGAGGTGGACCGTGCCGGGCGTGGCCGACGGCGGCGAGGACCAGGGCACCAGCCCGTCCAGCGCCCAGTCGACCTTGACCGTGCCCGGGTCCCACTGGAAGTGGGTCATCCCGCGCCGGACCCGGCCGGGCAGGTCGTCCCAGGACACCAGGCCGCCGTAGAGGGCGGTCGCGGCGACATCGGCGACCACCGCGCGGCGGACCCGGATCTCCTCGCCCACTGCGGTGCGGACCGCCCGGACGGCACCGTCTCGCACGACGACCTCGTCGGCCCGGGTGCCGAGCCGGATCTCGCCGCCCCGGCTGCGGAACCGGTCGGCCATCGCCCGGGTGAGCATGCCGGCACCGCCGGCGGGCACCGGGAAGCCGTGCTGCTGGCCGAGCATGCACAGCAGCCAGCCGAAGAGGCCCGAGCCGGCGGCGTCGACCGGGATGTCGGCGTGGCCGCTGTTGCCGACCACGAGCATCTTCGCTGCCTGCCCGGTGAACATCTCGTCCACGAAGGTGCGGGCGGGGGCGAGCATGGCGCGGACGAAGGACAGCCCGCCGACGCGCGGCAGCCGCGCCAGCGCGCCGAGCCCGTGCCGGACCGGCGGAAACGGGCTGAGCAGCGCCCCGACCACCTGGTCGCCGATGCGCTCCCAGTCGGCGTAGGTGCGCAGCCACGCCTCGCCGTCGCCCGGGGTGAGCTGCTCGAGCGCGGCCGCGGTGTCCTCGGGGGCCCGGTGCAGCAGCCCCCAGGCCCCGTCGCTGAAGGGTGTGCCCACCACGGCCGGCGCGTGCGACCAGGTCAGCCCGTGCTGCTGGAGGTCGAGCGACTGGATCGCGGGCGACGCCACCGCGAGCGGGTAGAACGAGCTGAACGTGTCGTGGACGTAGCGCGGGTGCACCGCGCGGTCGCTGCGCACGGCCCCGCCGACCTCGTCCTGGGTCTCGAGCACCAGCACCGACCAGCCCGCGTCGACGAGGAGGTTGGCGGCCACGAGCCCGTTGGGGCCGCTCCCGATCACGACGGCGTCGACGGAGTCCATGTCCCGTGTCTACCCGAAGCGGCCCGCTTCAGGCGGTGGGGGAGCCCCCACGCGACGGCAAAATTAGCCGGAACACTCTTGCATTGAATACGGCTACGTTCCACCCTGGTGCTGTGAGCACGCAAGCCCGTCGGTCGGCCGCCACGCCTGAGGGCGCTCGGCGCTACGACTCGAGCCTGCGCCGTCGTCAGGCCGCGCAGAACCGGCAGCTCGTCCTCGAGGCCGCGACGAGCCTCTTCGCCGACCGCGGCTGGTCCGTGGGGGTGCGGGACGTGGCCGCCGTGGCGGGCGTCTCGGTCGAGACGGTCTACGCCCGCTTCGGCTCGAAGGCCGAGCTGCTCAACCAGGTCCTCGACGTGGCCGTCGTGGGGGACGACCAGCCGGTCGCGTTGATGGAACGCGCGGACTTCGCCGCCCTCGGCCGAGGCGACGTCGGCGAACGGACGGCCGCGGCCGCCTCGCTCGTCACCGCCGTCAACAGGCGGACCACCGGCCTGCAGCGTGCCCTGCGCGAGGCGGCCGCTCTGGACGCGAGTCTCGCCACCAGGCTGGAGGAGACCCGTGGCCGGCAGCGGCTCACGGTGCAGGTCGGCGGTTCGATGGTCGCCGGTCGCGAGCTGGCACAGGACGAGGCCGACGGCCTGTCCGCCGTGCTCAGCATGGAGGTCTACGAGCTCCTGACCGGCAGCGCCGGGTGGAGCCCTGCGAAGTACGAGAAGTGGCTGGCCGAGGCCCTCACCAGGCTTCTCGGCCTGACGTAGATGAGAGGAGTGGGCCATGACCGAGCTGCATGAGCCCGCCGACACCCGGAGCATGGGGATCGTCCACAGCGCGCTGCGACGCGACCTGGAGCGGACCCGACTGGTGCTGAGCGCTCCGCCGTACCCGGAAGACGAACGGCGTCGCGCTATCGCGGAGCACCTGTCGTGGATGATGCACTTCCTGCACGTGCACCACACCGGGGAGGACGACGGTCTCTGGCCGCTCGTCCTCGCGAGGAACCCGGCCGCGGCCGAGCTGCTCCACCGGATGGACGCCGACCACAAGCGGATCGCCCCGGCGATCACCGCCCTGGAGCAGGCAGCGAGCGCCTACCACCGAGACGGCTCCGCCCGCGAGCAGGTGCTCGACGCGCTGGCGGGTCTCGGCGAGGTCCTCCTGCCCCACCTGCAGCGCGAGGAGCTGGAGATGATGCCCGTGGTCGCCGCGACGCTGACGACGGCGGAGTACCAAGGGGTCGAGGAGGAGTACTTCGTGAAGCCCAAGGGCTTTCTCGAGCTCGGTGCGGAAGGGCACTGGATCCTGGACGGTCTGGACGAGGAGGGCCGCGACGTGATCCTGCACGTGGTGCCGGCCGTGCCTCGCTTCGTCCTCCTGCACGGGTTCGCCCGCGCCTACCGGCGCAAGAAGGCGCGGTTGTGGGGTGACGGTCCGGCAGCGGCGGTGCCGTCGCTCGACCTGGCGCGGATGGAAGGAGCGTGATCGGCCAGATCCCCCGGCATGCCCGCTCCGAAGCAGTTGCCGACGCTCCTCCGGACGCGGTCTGGCAGATCGTCTCCGACGTCACCCGGGTGGGCGAGTGGAGCCACGAGTGCCGAGGTGCGCGTTGGCTCGGCGGGGCCGATCGCGCTGTGCCCGGGGTGCGGTTCCGTGGCCGCAACAAGTCCGGACTCTGGCGTTGGACCCGACCGTGCCGGATCACCGCCGCCGACGCCCCACGGTCGCTCGCGTGGAGGACCGAGGGACTCCTGGCAGTGGGCGACACGACCGAGTGGCGCATCGACCTGGAGCCGGTCGAGGAGGGGACCCGGATCATCCAGACGTACGACGTCGTGCGGGTGACGCCGGGCTTCGGCCGCCTCTACTGGTTGCTCATCAAGGCCCACCGGGACCGCGGCGACGCCCTGGTCGGCGACCTGGACCGCCTCGCCCGCCTTGCGGAGAGCGAGGCGGCCGGCAGCGTCAGCGGCTGATGACGACCTTGAGCGCCTTGGTCTCCGCGGCCCGGCCGAACGTGTCGTAGGCGTCCATCATCTCGTCGAGCTTGAAGTGGTGGGTGGCGAACTTCGCGGCGGCGAGCTTCTCCTGGGCGACGAGCTTGAGCAGCATCGGCGTCGTCGAGGTGCTCACCAGGCCCATCGTGATGGACAGGTCCATGATCCAGAGGTCCTGGAGCGCCAGCTCGACGGGGGCGCCGTGCACGCCCACGTTGGCGACCGACCCGCCGGGCCGGACGATCTTGGTGCAGGCCTCGAAGGTGGAGGGGATGCCGACCGCCTCGATCGCCACGTCGACCCCGAAGCCGTCGGTCATCGCCTTCACCTGGTCGGCCCAGTCCGCATCGGCGCTGTTGACCGTGTCCGTGGCCCCGAAGCTGCGGGCCTGGTCGAGCCGGTTGGCGTCGAGGTCCAGGGCGATCACCCGGGCGGCGCCGTACAGGCCCGCAGTCATGATCGCGGCCAGGCCGACCGGTCCGGCGCCCACGACCGCCACCACGTCGCCGGGCTTCACGCGCCCGTAGCGGACGCCGATCTCGAACCCGGTGGGCAGGATGTCGGACAGCATCACGGCCGCCTCGTCGGGCACGCTGTCGGGCAGCTTGTAGACCGAGTTGTCGGCGAACGGGACCCGGACCAGCTCGGCCTGGGTGCCGTCGATCAGGTGGCCGAAGATCCAGCCGATGCCGCTCGCGCCCTCGTCGGCGAGGCAGTGCGCGTAGAGGCCCTGGTGACAGTACGAGCAGGCACCGCAGGCGCTGATGCACGAGATCAGCACGCGGTCGCCGACCGCGACCGTCGACACGGCGCCGCCGACCTCGGTGACGATGCCGACGCCCTCGTGGCCGAGGATGCGCCCCTCGGTCACCGCGGGGACGTCGCCCTTGAGGATGTGCAGGTCGGTCCCGCAGATCGTGGTGGTGTCGATCCGGACGATCACGTCGGTGGGCTCGAGGATCTTCGGGTCCGGGACCTCCTCCCACGCCTTGTTGCCGGGACCGTGGTAGACGAGCGCCTTCATGGTGGGACCTTTCGTTCGTACGTCGGGTTCCCAGTCTTGGCCGGGCCTCTCGCCCCCCGACAGGGCATAACGTCCCGAGGCGAGCGGACCCTCAGGGCACGATGACGATCTTGCCGCGGGTGTGACCCTGCCGGCTGAGCTCGAACGCGGCGGCCACGTCGTCGAGGCCGAACGTCGCCGCCACCTCGACGGTGAGCTTGCCCTCGTCCACCAGCGCCGCGAGGCGCTCCGTCTCCGAGCCGAGCGGGCGGACCCAGACGTGGGAGCCGCCGTGCTCCGTCACTGCCGGGTCCGCCACCGAGGCGTGCCGGCCGTCGGGCGCGAGCACTGCGAGGGTGGTGTCGAGCTGGCCGCCCACGAAGTCGGCGACCGCGTCGACACCGTCGGGCGCGAGGGCCCGGATCCGGTCGACCACGCCGTCGCCGTACGCCACCGGCTCGGCGCCGAGGCCGCGCAGGTAGTCGTGGTTCGCCTCTGAGGCCGTGCCGATGACCCGGGCGCCGCGCGCCACCGCGATCTGCACCGCGAGGCCGCCGACCCCGCCGGCCGCGGCATGCACCAGGACGGTGTCACCCTCGCCGACCTCGAGCCGGTCGAGCGTCCGCAGGGCCGTGCCGCCGGCGAGCGGCAGGCCACCGGCCTGCTCCCAGCTCAGCGAGGCCGGCTTGCGAGCGACCGACCAGGCGGGGACGCTGACCTGCTCGGCGAACGTGCCGCCCTGGACGGTGGTCTTGCGCGCGTAGGCCATCACCTCGTCGCCGACCGCGAACTCTGGGGTGTCGAGTCCCACACCCACTACGACGCCGGCGACGTCCCAACCGGGGACGACCGGGAACGCCGTGTCGAGCATCCCCTCCAGCCCACCTGCCATGACCTTCCAGTCGACCGGGTTCACACCGGCGGCACGGACCTCGACCAGGACGCTCCCGGGTCCGAGCCTGGGGGTGTCGAGCTCGCGGATCTCGAGGGTGGTGAGGTCGTCGCTGAAGGCCGGGTAGGTGGCAGCACGCATGGAGTTCCTTTCGTCAGGGTTCGCCTCCCCCAACACGGGGGAGAGGTGAGCCCTTCCGAGAAGGCGCTGTGACGGCCCCCTCACCCGAGGGTTGACCGTTTCGTTCGTAGGCAGCCAGTCTGGTCAGGGAGGAGTGCCAGCATGACCACCACCGAGAGCCTCTCCTGGCTGTCCGCCGGCGGTTACGTCAGCGACGGCGGCCTGGAGACCGACCTGATCTTCAACCGCGGGGTCGACCTCCCCGAGTTCGCGTCGTTCCCGCTCGTCGAGGACGACCGCGGCCGGGGGTTGCTGCGCGACTACTACGACGGCTACGCCGCCGTCGCCCGGCGGGCCGGGGTCGGGCTCACCCTCGAGTCACCGACCTGGCGCGCGAACCCCGACTGGGGGGCCAGGCTCGGGTACGACGCTGCCGCGCTCGCCCGCGTGAACCGGGCGGCCATCGGCTTCCTCCACGAGCTGCGCGCGTCCTACGCCGACCTCACCGACGTGCGGATCATCGGCGCCGTCGGTCCGCGTGGGGACGGCTACGTCGCGGGGGAGCGGGCCGACCCGGACGAGGCGGCCGACTACCACCTGGGCCAGGTCGAGGCGTTCGCGGCCGCCGGCGTCGACGTGGTCGCGGCGTACACGATCACCGGCCCCGAGGAGGGCATCGGCATCACCCGGGCCGCCCGGCAGGCCGGTGTGCCGGTGCTGGTCGGCTTCACCGTCGAGACCGACGGCCGGCTGCCGGACGGCACCCCGCTGCGCGAGGCGGTGTCCCGCGTCGAGGCCGAGGAGGCGCCCGACGGCTTCGTCGTCAACTGCGCCCACCCCACGCACATCGCGCCGGCCCTCGAGACCGGCGAGTGGCTCGGCCGGATCGTCCAGGTGAACCCGAACGCGTCCACCCAGAGCCACGCCGAGCTGGACGCGGCCGAGGAGCTCGACGCGGGCGACCTGGGGCTGCTGACCTCGTCGTACGACGCCCTCCGCGGGCAGCTCCCCGCGCTGGCGGTGGTCGGCGGCTGCTGCGGCACCGACGCTCGGCACGTCGCCGCCCTGTGGGGGGTGTGACAGAGGCCGTCGGCGCACTCGCACCGGCTGATCACGTCGGCGGTCGGCGGCAGAGGTCACGGTAAGGCTGGGCGGGTAGGTACTCCGCCCACTCCTTCCGCGTCAGGGTCCGCCCCGCCATGAGGCAGCCCTGGTGGAGCGCGCGCTCCCGGTCGGAGCGCCACCGGTACAAAGTGCCGTCGTACGCCGCGACCAGGACGTCGTCGGAGCCGCCCTCGAACCAGGACGAGGCCGGCTTGCCCTTGGGGCTCCCCGGTGGACGGACGGTGCCCAGCAGCTCGAGGTCGCGCGCGTCCCAGAGGCTGACCACGCCGTCGGCTGTACCGGTCACGAGGCGCGTACCGTCCGGCGACCAGGCCACCCACAGGACGTCCGCACCGACGGGCGAGGAGCCCCGCACCTGCCGGCCGGTCTCGACGTCGACGGTCACCAGCTCGCCCTCCAGCCCTGCGACCGCGACACGCGCGCCGTCCGGCGAGGCGGCCATGTCGTAGCCCCGGAAGGTCAGGCGACCGATCCCGGTGAGCTGACCGTCACCCAGGTCCAGCGTCCGCCAGCGGTCGACGGCGGCGTCGTCGCTGCCGTCGAGGTAGACGACCGTGTCCGTGCCGGGCAGGGGGGTGATGCAGCAGTCCACCCCACCCGACGGAAGCCCGTCGACCAACCGCGTCTGGACGAGCGTCTCTGCGTCCAGCACGCGGATCTGGCCCGACGCGTCGGCGACCAGGATCTCGGTGCCGCTCGGGGTGTACGCGACCGAGAAGATCACCTCCGGCACGACGTGTCGGCTGCGGAGCACGTCCCCGCTCGTGGCGTCGAGCACGGTCAGTCGCATGGGGCTCCTGCCCTCGCAGCTGGCGACACAGCCCTGGTGCGCGACATACCTCCGGCCGTCGGGCGACCATGCTCCAGGTACCCACGGACCTTCGTCGACCGGCAGTCTTCGGGCCTCGGTGCTCTCGCCGGTGCGCGCGTCCAGGAACGAGATCCACCCCGTGCCCCCGTCGTCGAGCCAGCGGTAGGCGACGTGCCGGCCGTCCGGCGACGGATCGGCATGCGTCGTGGCAGCGGCCGCGGGCAGCGCGGCGATTGCGGACAGGTAGGTGCCCTGGCCGGCCATGTCCCAGAACCGGAGCATCCCGTCGACCCCGGACGACAGCACCTGCCGACCGTCCGCCGTGAAGTCCACGCCCCAGGCGGGCTCGAAGGTCTCCCAGCGCTCCCGGCGTACGCCCGACGCGGCGTCCCAGACCATGACCTCACCGTCCTGGGTGCCAGCCGCCACGAGCGAGCCGTCTGCCGAGAACCGAGCGTCGCGGAGCGGCTCGTCGGCTCCGTCCAGGTAGCGCACCGTCTCCCCGGCTCCGGTGTCCACGAGGGCCACCCGGTTGTCGTCGAACGGGCTCCGCAACGACGCGAGCCGGCGCCCGTCGGGGCTGATGTCGAAGCCCGAGATCGACCAGATGTCATCCCGACGCCAGATCACCCTCTGGGTCGCGACGTCCCACGCCGTCATCGGGGCGGAGGTGTACACCACGCCACCGTCCGGGCTCACGGCGACGTGCTGGAACCCCTCGTCCACGTCGACCCGGGCCGGCGGGCTCCCAGGGCGGCGCAGGTCCCACACAGCCACCGACGTCCGGTCGCCGAACTCGACCTCCTCACCGACCTTCCCCGGGACCTGGACCGTCGCGACGAGGAACCGTCCGTCGGCGCTGAACGCCAGGTCGCGGGCGCCGGCTGGCCGGCCGGACGGCGCCACCAATGAGCCGCCGGCCGGCTCCATCGTCGCGGGGTCGAGAAGGCGGACGGGGTCCGCCACAGCCTGCTGAGACGCGACGGCGAGCAGGGTGCCGTCGGGAGAGAACGCGGGGACCGTGTAGGCCCGGGCGTCCCGCACCCGGCCCAGGTCGTAGCTGTCGACCGGCGCACGGGTGCGCGCGTCGTACAGGTGCATCCGCAGGCCCCCGGTCCACCAGCCCCGGCTCGATCAGGAGGCCCGCCTGCCGGGTCGGTGCCTCGATGGCTGTTCGGAGGCCCTCTGCGTCCATCGCGACCAGCACGAACAGGCCGCGCTCCACGAGGCCGGCGAACGCCGCGTGGGACGACGCGTCGCCGAGCCGGTCGGCTCGCAACGCCATCACCACCTGCGAGGAACGCGCGCGGTCCACGAGGGCATCGAGGAACGCGCGCCGCTCCACCTCGCTGCCGGTCACGGTGAAGAGCTCCTCGAGCTGGTCGACGACGAGGACGTGTGGGCGCCGGCTGCTGGATGGCAGACCCATCAGCGCGTCCATCGGGTGGCGACCCGGTGTGACGACCGTGACGAGCGCTCCTCCGCGACGCAGGGTTGCCGCGAGACCGGCGCGCACGAGAGATGACTTGCCGCACCCGGACGGGCCGGCCACCACCAGCACGCCGTCGCGCCGCAGCCGCCGCAGACACTCCTGCACCTGCCCCTCCCTGCCGAAGAAGAGCTCGGCGTCGTCCACGTCGAACGGCACCAGCCCCTGGAACGGGCAGGTGGCGTCCGACGACGGCAGAGCCGCGTCGACGATGAGGGTCGGGTCCTGGTTGAGGATCGCCCGCTCCAATCCCACGGCGTCAGGCCCCGGGTCGAGTGCCAGCTCTCGCTGGAGCACCGTGCGCAGCTGGTGCAGGGTGCGCAGCGCCTCGCCCTGCCGCCCGGCCTGGTAGAGCGCGAGCGCGAGCAGCGACCACCGCCGTTCGCGCAGCGGCGCCTCCTGGACCAGGGAGCGTGCATCGTTGAGCACCTCGGCGTGGTGGCCCGAGCGCAGCATGGCCTCCAGCCGCAGCTCCTGGGCATCGCGCCGTACCTCCTCCAGCCGGTGCACCTCCGCGCGCCCGGGACCCCAGTCCTCGATGTCGGGGAGCGGCCTGCCTCGCCAGAGGTCGCAGGCCTCGCCGAGCAGGTACGCCGCCCGCTCCGGATCCCCGAGGGCCAACAGCTCGCGAGCCCGGGCCACCTTCGCCTCGAAGAGAGCCGTGTCGATCTCGTCCGGGGGGACGGCCAGCCGGTAACCGTCGCTGACCGTCTCGATCGCGTCACGCCCCAGAAGCTTGCGCAGCCGGACGACGCACCCCTGCAGGACCTTCGGGGCGGAGCTCGGGGGCCGCTCACCCCAGAGGGCATCGGTCAGCTCGTCTGCCGTCACCACCTGCCCCGCCCTCACAGCAAGGGCGGCGAGCACCACCCGGTCGCGGCGGCCCAGCCGCTCGCCCCCACCGTCGAGCGTGACCGGACCGAGCACCCCGATACCCACACAACGACTCTCCCGAGGGCGATCGAGGGCCGTCAATGGCCCTGATACCGCAGCGATACCGGTCCGGATGGGTGGTGATACCAGCGTCCGGCACAACGGAGGTCTCATCCCGAAACAGAGGAGGCACCATGCCGAACAGGACCAGCCACGGAGGGCTCAGGCTCACGACCGTGGCCATTCTCAGTCTCACCACGTCGCTGACGGCACTCGGCGTCCTCGGGTCCCCGGCCGCGGGCCAGACCACCCACACGGACCTCGCGGCCCCCTGCTCGGTGTCAGCCACGTGGCCTTACGCCGAGCCGCTCGCCGCACTCGACGGAAGGACGCTGGCCCAGTACCTCGCCGACCACCAGGCCGGTGACCGGAGGCTCGCCCTGGTGTGACCCCACGGCCGTTCTCGCCGGACCCGCCGCGGGGGTGCGGGTCCGGCGAAACACGAAGACCGGGCGTCCCATCTCTGGGTCGCCCGGTCTCGAGTCCCGGGAGATCTCCCGGGTGGTGGTGCGCGAGGGGGGAGTTGAACCCCCACGCCCTTTCGGGCACACGGACCTGAACCGTGCGCGTCTGCCTATTCCGCCACTCGCGCTTGAAGCGTGCTCAGGGTAGCCCAACCCGCTCGGCCCGCCCAAACCGACATAGTGACGCCCGATACGATCGACGGGCACCATCGGTCCAGGCCGGTGATGCTCGTCATGCACTGCGTCCGGTTCGACCGGGGTCACCGGGGGTACGACGCCTGGGACGACCGTCCGCGCACCACCACGACAACGGATCCAGGAAGGAGGCAGCGATGGGAATCGTCCAACGCTTCGAGAGCCGTCTCGAGCAGCTCGTCTCGGGCGCCTTCGCGCGCGCCTTCCGCAGCGCCGTCCAGCCGGTCGAGGTGGCCGCCGCGCTGCAGCGCGAGGTCGACAACTCCGCGCAGATCCTCTCGCGCGACCGGCGCCTGGTGCCCAACCAGTTCCACGTGGAGCTGTCCCCCCAGGACCACGAGCGCCTCGCGCCCTACTCCTCGACGCTGGCCGACGAGCTCGTCGAGATGCTCCGCGACCACGCGCACGAGCAGTCCTACGTCTTCACCGGGCCGGTGACCATCTCGTTCGACGAGCGCGACGACCTGTCCACCGGTCGGTTCCGGGTGCGCAGCGCCGCCCTCGCCAAGGTCACCCCGATGTCCGACTGCGTCGGTGACCGACACGGCCGTACGCCGCGCCAAGGTGATCCTCGAGGTCAACGGCATGCGCCACCCCCTCGACCCGCCCGGAATCGTCATCGGCCGCGGCACCGAGGCCGACCTGCGCATCAACGACCCCGGCGTCTCCCGTCGCCACGCGGAGATCCGGATCTACCCTGGCGACCCGCTGCCCCAGGTGAGCGTCGTCGACCTCGGCTCCACCAACGGGATGCTGGTCAACGGCCACAAGGTGCAGCAGGCGACACTCGACGACGGCGCGACCGTCAAGATCGGCAACACGACGATGACGATCCGTCACGTGGCGGACAAGGGCGACCAGGAAGGCGGTTCGGGTGTCTGAGCTGACCCTCATGCTGATCCGGTTCGCCTACCTCGCGATCCTCTGGATCTTCGTGCTCTCGGCGGTCTCCGTGGTCCGCTCGGACATGTTCGGCGCCCGGATCGACTCCACGCCGCGGGCCGACCGCCGCGCGGATCGCCAGGAGCGCAAGAAGGCGAGCCGCGCCAAGCCGGTGAAGCGCCCTCGCGGCGCTCCGACCCACGTGGCGATCACCGAGGGCGCCAACGCCGGCGAGAACATCTCCCTCGACCTCGCCCCGCTGCTGATCGGGCGCGGCTCCGACGCGGCGATCCGGCTCGACGACGACTACGTCTCCACCCGGCACGCCCGCATCGCGAGCTCTGGCGACCAGTGGTTCGTGGAGGACCTCGGGTCCACCAACGGCACCTACATCGGCTCGTCCCGGCTGACCCAGCCGACCACCGTCCAGCTCGGCACCCAGATCCGCATCGGCAAGACGACCCTCGAGCTCAGGAAATAGGGCACCGTCCGCATGGATCCGACCACCCTGAGCCTGCGCTACGCCGCCCTGTCCGACGTGGGGCGCGTCCGCAAGAACAACCAGGACTCCGGCTTCGCGAGCCCGCACCTGCTGATGATCGCCGACGGCGTCGGCGGCGCCGCCCGCGGCGACATCGCCAGCAGCACCGCGGTGCAGATCCTGCGACGCCTCGACGCACCGCCGCCCGAGGACATGCAGGAGGCGCTGGCCGGCGCGATCCACCGGACGCACGACCGGCTCGCGGAGCTGGTCGACGAGGACCCCGAGCTCGACGGCACCAGCACCACGATCACCGCGGCCCTGTTCGACGGCGTCAAGATCGCCGTCGGCCACGTGGGCGACAGCCGTGGCTACCTCCTGCGCGAGGGCACGCTGAGCCAGCTCACCAAGGACCACACCTTCGTGCAGAGCCTGATCGACGAGGGCCGGATCACCGAGGAGGAGTCGCGCACCCACCCGCACCGCAACCTGATCCTGCGGGCAGTCGACGGGGTGCACGACACCGACCCGGACCTGTTCTACGTCGAGCTCGCCCCCGGTGACCGCATCCTGCTCTGCAGCGACGGCTGCTCCGGGGTGCTCGACGCCGACCGGATCGCCGACATCCTCGGCACGGGATCGGTCGACTACGCCGTGGTCGAGCTGATCCGCGCCTCGCTCGAGGCCGGCAGCACCGACAACATCACCGCCGTCGTCGCCGACGTGGTCGACGAGGCGAGCGCCGCCCCCGACACCGGGGCCGCGGCCACCACCGGCCCGATGCTCGTCGGCGCCGCCGCCGAGCAGCCGCGCCGCACCCCGATCGCCTCGAAGAGCTTCTTCCGCGGGCACCGCAGCGGCGACACCGGCGAGATGGAGCCGGTACCGGGCGACCCGGCCGACGTCGACCCCGAGGCGCTGCGCTACGCACCGCAGCCGCCCCGGCGGTTCGGCTGGTTCCGCCGCACCATCGCCCTGCTGGTGCTGCTCGCCGTCGTCGCGGGTGCCGGCCTGCTCGCCTACAGCTGGTCGCAGCAGCAGTACTACGTGGCGATCGCCGACGAGAAGGTCGCCATCTTCCAGGGCCTCCAGTCCGACCTGCCGGGGCTCAAGCTGCACCACGTGGCCGAGACCACCGACGTCACCGTGCAGTCCCTGCCCGACTACCGGGCCGAGCAGGTCCGCGCCGGCATCCCGGCCGAGGACCTCGAGCACGCCCGCGAGATCGCCGCGGAGATCCGCACCGACTTCGCGCGCGTCTGCCCGACGCCCGAGCCCTCGCCCAGCGCGGAGCCGTCGAAGTCACCCGCGAAGTCGCCCAGCGCCGACGGGACGAAGAAGACCGGCACGAAGGCCAGCGAGTCGCCGAGCCCGAGCCCGAGTCCGAGTCCCTCACCGACGATCAAGCCGCCCGACTGCATCGAGACCAGCCCGAGCGCGGGCGCCACCGGCAGCGCGGGGGCGGGCTCGTGAACAGCCTGAACCCGCTCAACGCCCTGCCGCACGGCTTCACGCACCGCCGTCGCCGCGGTGCGGAGCTGTTCCTGCTCATCCTCAGCCTGGCTGTCGGCATCGGCGCCTACGCCGCCGTCGGCCTCGCCGTCGAGGGCCAGATCCCGGTGGACATCCTCGGGTACGGCGGCTGGCTCGCCGCCCTGGTCATCGGCTGCCACATCGCGGTGCGCATCCTCGCGCCGTACGCCGACCCGGTGCTGCTGCCCGTCGTGGCCGCCCTCAACGGCCTCGGGCTGGCGATGATCCACCGGATCGACCTGGCCAAGCTCGCCGCCGACAAGGACGCCCACGCACTCGCCCGTGACCAGCTGATCTGGATGACGATCGGCGTGGTGCTGTTCGGACTGGTGCTGGTCCTGCTGCGTGACCACCGCCGGCTGCAGGCGTTCACCTACACGTCCGGCTTCGCCGCGATCCTGCTGCTCGTGATGCCGCTGATGCCGGTGCTCGGCACCGAGATCCGCGGCGCCCGCATCTGGATCAACCTCGGCCCGCTCAGCTTCCAGCCCGGCGAGATCGCCAAGGTCTGCCTGGTGGTGTTCTTCGCCGGCTACCTCGTGCTGCACCGGGACGCGCTCGCGCTGGCCGGCAAGCGGGTCGCCGGCATCGACCTCCCCCGGGGGCGTGACCTCGGTCCGATCCTCGTCATGTGGCTGATCAGCCTGGGGGTGCTGGTCTTCCAGCACGACCTCGGTTCGTCGCTGCTGTTCTTCGGGCTGTTCGTCGTGATGCTCTACGTCGCCACCGAGCGGCCGGGATGGCTGGTCGTCGGCAGCACGATGTTCATCGCGGGCGCCTACGCCGGCTTCCTGCTGTTCCACCACGTGCAGTCCCGCGTCACCGCCTGGCTGCACCCCTTCGACCCGGACAGCAACAGCTACCAGATCGTCCAGGGTCTCTACGGGATGGCCTGGGGCGGCCTCGTCGGCCGCGGGCTCGGCCAGGGCGACCCGACGCAGATCCCGATCGCCGAGTCCGACTTCATCTTCGCGGCGCTCGGCGAGGAGCTCGGCCTCACCGGGACGATGGCGATCATCGTCCTCTACGGCCTGATCGTGGAACGCGCGCTGCGCACGGCGCTGGTCTGCCGCGACGCGTTCGGCAAGCTCATCGCCACCGGCCTCGCCGTCGTCTTCGCGCTCCAGGTGTTCGTGGTCATCGGCGGCGTCACCAAGCTGATCCCGCTCACCGGCCTGACCACCCCGTTCCTTTCCTACGGAGGCTCCTCCCTGGTGGCCAACTGGGCGATCATCGCGCTGCTGCTGCGCATCTCCGACCAGGCCCGGCGGCCGCTGCCCGACCTGTCCGCCGACGACGCCGGCGACCATGGCGACGACGCCACCCAGGTGGTGAACCTCCGATGAACAAGCCGATCCGGGCGATGTCGATCTTCTGCATGGTGCTGTTCGTGGCCCTGCTGCTGAACTCGACCTACCTGCAGTACATCAAGGCCGACGACCTCAACTCGCGCGGCGACAACAAGCGCGTGCGCGACGCGGAGTTCTCCCACAAGCGGGGGGCCATCCTGGTCGGCGGCCAGTCGGTCGCCGAGAGCGTGCCCAGCAAGGACCAGTACAAGTACCAGCGCACCTACCGTCAGCCGCTGAAGTACTCCCACCTCACCGGCTACTACTCCTACATCTACGGCAGCGACGCCCTCGAGCTCACGCAGAACGACATCCTGTCCGGCAGCGACCCCCGGTTCTTCGTCGACCGCGTCGTCGACATGATCGGCAACAGCCAGCCGAAGGGCGGGTCGGTCTCGCTGACCATCGACCCCGCAGCGCAGAACGCGGCGTACGCCGGCCTGCGCGCGCTGGGCAGCAACGTCGAGGGCGCGGTCGTCGCGATGGAGCCGTCCAGCGGCAAGATCCTCGCGATGGTGTCCTCGCCGTCCTTCAACCCCAACCAGCTCTCCTCGCACGACTTCTCCGCCGTGCAGGACAACCGGGAGCGCCTGCTCAAGAACCCGGCCAAGCCGATGGTCAACCGGTCGGCGCAGGAGACCTACCCGCCGGGGTCGACGTTCAAGCTGGTCACCGCCGCCGCCGCGATCGAGAGCGGTCAGTACGGCCCCGACTCCATGGTCAAGGGCGGCACCTCCCTCGACCTGCCGCAGACCGACAACAACCTGCCCAACGAGAACGGCAGCGACTGCGGGGGCAGCCGGATCACGCTGACCCAGGCGCTGATGGTCTCGTGCAACGTCTCCTTCGGCTTCCTCGGACTCCAGCTCGGTGAGGAGGCGCTGCGCGACCAGGCCGAGAAGTTCGGGTTCGGCGAGACGCCGCTCGAGGACCTCAACGGGATGGTCCCGAGCCGGTTCCCCGAGAAGGCCGAGGGGCCGCTGCTGGCGTACTCGGCCATCGGCCAGTACGAGGTCGCCGCCACCCCGCTGCAGATGGCGATGGTGGTCAGCGGGATCGCCAACGGCGGCACGGTGATGCGGCCCTATCTCGTCGACGAGGTCCGCGCGCCCGACCTGTCCGTGCTCGACAAGGCCGGCGACGAGCCGTTCCGCGACGCGATCAGCTCGTCGACCGCACGCGACCTGACCCAGATGATGGTGGAGGTCGTCGACCAGGGCACCGGCACCACCGCGCAGATCCCGGGGATCAAGGTGGCGGGCAAGACCGGCACCGCGCAGAGCCAGGCCGACCGTCCGCCCTACGCCTGGTTCGTCTCGTTCGCGCCCGCCGACGACCCGAAGGTCGCTGTCGCCGTGCTCGTCGAGGACGCCGGCGTGGCCCGCGACGCCATCTCCGGAAGCGGCCTGGCCGCGCCGATCGCCAAGTCGGTGATGGAGGCGGTGATCAACAGGTGACCGCGCAGGGCATGACGCCGCGCTACCACCTCGACCAGCGGATCGCCACCGGCGGGATGGGGGAGGTGTGGCGCGCCACCGACACCGTCCTGGACCGCGAGGTCGCGGTGAAGGTGCTCAAGCCGGAGTACGCCGACGACCCGACCTTCCGCTCGCGGTTCGAGGCCGAGGCCCGCCACGCCGCGGCGCTGCACCACCACAACGTCGCCTCGGTGTTCGACTTCGGCGAGCTCGAGCCGACCGACGGCTCCGGGGTCCCGCGGCCCTACCTGGTGATGGAGCTCGTCCCCGGCAAGCCGCTGTCGGAGCTGCTGCGCGACGACGAGCCGATGCCCCCCGAGACCGCCGCCGACCTCGGCGCCCAGGCCGCCGACGCGCTCGCCGCCGCCCACGCCCTCGGCATCGTGCACCGGGACGTGAAGCCGGCCAACCTGCTGGTCACGCCGCGCGGCCAGGTCAAGATCACCGACTTCGGCATCGCCCGCGCCGCCGACGGCGCCGCCCTCACCCAGACCGGCCAGGTGATCGGCACCCCCGCCTACATCTCCCCGGAGCAGGCCGAGGGCGCGGCCGCCACCGAGGCCAGCGACATCTACTCGCTCGGCGTCGTGCTCTACGAGTGCCTGGCCGGGACCCGGCCGTTCAACCGGGACACCCCGGTGAGCACGGCGCTGGCGCACCTGCGCGACGAACCGCCTGCGCTGCCCGACGCAGGTGCCGGCCCACCTGCGCGAGGTGGTCGCCACCGCGCTGGCCAAGGATCCCGCCCAACGGTTCAGCTCCATGGCCGACTTCGCCGCCGCGCTGCGCGGCGGGCCGGTCACGGTGCCGGCCGCCGCGGCCGCGGCCACGCTGCCCGAGCCTCCGGCAGCGGTCGAGCCCGAGGCACCGGACGCCACCCGCATCCTCACCCCGGCCGCGGCGGCCGGGGCGACGGCGCCACCGCGCGGCACCCCGCCGGCCACCGCGCACCGGCGGCACCGTCCGGCCTGGCTGCCGTGGGTGGGCGCCGCGCTCGGGGTGCTCCTCGTCGTGGTCCTGCTCGCCTGGCTCGGTCAGGGTGACGAGCCCTCCAGCACTCCGAGCGACACCCCGTCGGTGTCTGCCGCCTCGGCGTCCGACTCACCGTCCCCCTCCCCGACCCGCACCCGGACACCTGGGATCGTGATCAGGGCCGAGGACTACGTCGGGCTGCCCAAGGACGAGGCGAAGAGCCGCCTCGAGGACCTCGGGCTGAAGGTCAAGGAGGAGAAGGTCGAGAACCTCGAGGGTCGGCCCGAGAACACCGTGGCCGACATCGACCCCACGGGCCGCGTGAGGAAGGGCGACGAGATCACTCTCTCCATCTGGGGCAAGCCCGTCGTCGAGCAGGTCACGCCCGGCAAGCCGCATGGCAAGGGCAAGGGCCACGAGAAGAAGGGTCACTAGTGAGCAACGGAACCGACGGGGACCGCCCTCTCATCGGGGGCCGCTACGAGGTCGGCGAGCTCTTGGGACGCGGCGGCATGGCCGAGGTCCGCAAGGGCAACGACCAGCGCCTCGGACGGATCGTCGCGATCAAGCGGCTGCGCACCGACCTGGCCAGCGACCCCACCTTCCAGGCCCGGTTCCGGCGGGAGGCCCAGTCCGCCGCGTCGCTCAACCACCCGTCGATCGTGTCGGTCTACGACACCGGCGAGGAGCTCTCGACCGACGGCACAGACGTGCCGCAGCCCTACATCGTGATGGAGTACGTCGCCGGCCGCACGCTGCGCGAGATCCTCCGCGAGGGGCGCAAGATCCTCCCCGAGCGCGCGCTCGAGATCACCGCGGGCGTGCTCTCCGCCCTCGACTACAGCCACCGCGCCGGCATCGTGCACCGCGACATCAAGCCCGCCAACGTGATGCTCACCCCGTCCGGCGACATCAAGGTGATGGACTTCGGCATCGCCCGGGCCATCGCCGACGCCTCGTCCACGATGACCCAGACCGCGGCGGTCGTCGGCACCGCGCAGTACCTCTCGCCGGAGCAGGCCCGCGGCGAGACCGTCGACTCCCGCAGCGACGTCTACTCCACCGGCTGCCTCCTCTACGAGCTGCTCACCGGCCGGCCGCCGTTCGTGGGGGAGAGCCCCGTGTCCGTGGCCTACCAGCACGTGCGCGAGACCGCTGCGCCGCCGTCGAGCCTCGACCACGACCTGCCGCCGGAGATCGACCAGATCGTGATGAAGTCGCTCGCGAAGAGCACCGAGGAGCGCTACCAGAGCGCGGCCGCGATGCGCGCCGACATCGAGCGGTTCCTGGCCGGGAAGCCCGTCGTGGCGCCCGTCGTCCCGGTGGACTCCACCGACTTCATCCCCACCGACGCCCCGGACGACGAGCGCACGTCGATCTTCGGCGGCCGCGAGATGCCCGAGGCCGACGACCGGCGCAAGAAGTGGCCGCTGGTCCTGGTCGCGCTCGGCATCCTCGCGCTGATGGTCGCCGCCGCCGTGTTCGGGCCGATGCTGTTCAACTCGGCACCGGAGGAGAAGTCCGTCCCGTCGGTGATCGGGCTGCCGCTCAAGCAGGCCAAGCAGCAGATCGAGGACGCCGGGCTCCAGGTCGACGTACGCCGCGAGGCCTCCGACAACGTTCCGAAGGGCCGCGTCGATCGCCCAGGACCCCGACCCGCTCAGCCTGCTGCCGCCGGGCGACACGGTCGAGCTGACCGTGTCCACCGGCTACGCCCGACGTGGTCGTGCCCTATGTCTTCGGCAAGGACAAGGACGACCGCGCGGCAGATCCTCGGAGGACGCGGGCCTCCAGGTGAAGCTGATCGAGCAGCAGTCCGACGAGCCCGAGGGCACCGTCGTCCGCACCGACCCGGAGGCCGGCGCAGGAGCGTGTCCAAGGGCAGCCTCGTCAGGGTCTACTACTCGGCCGGACCCCAGGAGGTCCCCAGCGTCGTCGGCATGCAGCAGGACCGGGCGACCCGGGTCCTCGAGAACGCCGGCTTCGTCGTGGACGTCACCTACGACTCGACGACGGTCGCGCAGAAGGGTCAGGTGCTCAAGCAGAGCCCCGAGGCCTACACCGAGCAGCCGCAGGGCACCCGCGTGGTGATCACGGTGTCCTCCTACGAGAAGCCGAGCCCGAGCCCGACGCCGACGGAGACCACGACGTCGCCGAGCCCCAGCCCGTCCACGGAGACCACCCCCGGGCTGGGTCAGCCGCAGTAGCGGTCAGGTGCCGTCGTCGGCGTCGGGGAGGGTCCCGGCGACGCGGGCGAAGCGCAGCGCGGTCGAGCCGCCGAAGCCCGGCATGTCGATCTTGGGCTCGACGTCGACGTCCCAGCCGAGCTCGTAGGCCGCCACGGCCTCCAGGTAGAAGCCGATGTAGGGCGAGGCGTTGACCGCGTCGAGCATCTGCGACGTCGGGCCGATGGCCGAGATGCGGTAGGGCGGCGCGTAGGGGACGTCGTTGAGCACCACGGAGTTGCCGACGCAGCGGATCCCGGTGGACGAGACCACCCGCTGGCCCTGGATCGTCATCGCCTCGGCGCCGCCGGCCCACAGCGCGTTGGCGACGGCCTGGATGTCCTGCTGGTGCACGACGAGGTTCCGGATGTCCGTGTCGGCGGTGTCCTGGATCGCCTCCGGGGCGTCGGTCAGGGTGATGGTCACGCCCGGACCGCTGACCGGGTCGAGGCCTGCTGGCCCGCGGAGCGCCTCGGCCTCCTTGCGGACCGGCTCGGCGCTGGTGTCTCCGAGCGACTTCGTCAGCCGGTCGACGTCGGCGGCGAGCTTCGCGTGCTCGGCGCGGAGCGCCTCGAGGTCCTTCGTCTCCGCTGCCGCGAGGCCGCGCAGGTCGCCGATGCGTCCGGCGGTCCCGGTGAGGTCGGTGCCGCCCGAGCTGACCGCGCTGGTGATGAACAGGGTGCCCGCCAGCACGAACACGGCCGGAGCCGCGACCCGCCAGAGCATCGAACGGGACCGGTAGCTGCGCACCCGGGCCGCGAAGGCCTGGGACAGCCGCTCACGCCAGGGCTGGCGGTGCTGGCGAGGGGCCATGTCGATGCGCTTTCGTGGGCAGGTGCGGTCGCGACTACGCTAGCCCAGGCACCAAGCCCAGGATCACCGCGGCAGCCATCCGCAGCACAGCCCTCGAGGAGCACCCGTGTCCAAGCCCACGTCCCGCACACCGCACGCCGTATCGACCGCGCCGGCGATCTCCATCCCGCGCACCGTCGGTGCGGCCCTGCTCGTCGTGGTCGGCATCGCGTGGATGGTGGTCTACATCAACGTGGCGCAGGACGGCCTGAAGCTGACCTGGATGGGTGACCTGGAGCGCTGGAACTTCCTGATCGGCTTCGGCCTGATCTTCCTCGGCCTCGCGGTGGCCGGACACCCGAGCACCCCGCTCGGCCGCGGCCGTGGCGTCGTGGTCGGCATGCTCGGGTCGTTCCTGATCGGGCTGATCTGGATCGTCCTCTACTACATGACCGGCCAGGACCTCTCGATCCCGCTGATGAAGGAGCTCGGCCAGTACAACCTGATGGTCGGCATCGGCTTCATGGCGGTCGGCTTCGTCTACGCGACGCGCTGGGAGTAGCCCCTCCCGCAGCACCCCAGACACGGCAGAACCGGTGTCGCGACGGCGATCGTGACACCGGTTCTTTGCGTCTGCGGACCAGGGGAGCGCAGGCGAATCACACTGTTGGAATTCATCCACAGCCTTTATCCCCAGTGTGGAAACTCTCGGGGGGCGCGCCGCGGGCTTCCGTGCTTCTGCGCGCGGAGTCCTACCCCGGGCCGGTGATCCCAATCACCCGCGGCCACGGCGGTCCAGACAGGTCGCCCCGGCGGTCGAGGGGGACCCGCTCAGACGAGGACGGCGGTGCGGGCCGCGATCGCGACCAGCAGCACCAGGCCGAGCGAGGCCGCGGCGGCCAGCTGCCAGCGCGACCGGTGGGCCTTCGGTGCGTAGACGAACGCCGCGGCCAGCAGAAGCCCGCCGATGAAACCGCCGAGGTGGCCCTGCCAGGAGATGAAGGAGCGGCCGACGACGGTGATCAGGAAGTTCAGCCCGATCCACATCATCAGCTGCGAGACGTTCCCGTGGACCTTGTGCGCGACGACGAGCAGCGCGCCCATCAGCCCGAACAGCGCCCCGGAGGCGCCGATGGTCGGGGTGTGCACGCTGCTGAGCCAGTAGACGAGTGCGCTGCCGCTGAGCGCCGAGAGCAGGTAGACGGCGAGGAAACGGGTCCGGCCCAGCACCATCTCGAGCTGGGGGCCGAGCACCCACAGGGCCACCATGTTGAAACCGATGTGCCAGAGACTGACGTGGGTGAAGGCCGAGGTGAGCAGCTGCCACCAGGCGCCGTCGGAGACACCGGGGAACGTCTGCGGCACCCCGTCGATCACCGCTGTGCCGCTCGTGGGGAGCAGGGCGAGGCGGTAGAGCCAGGGGCTGCCGCCACCGCCGGTCGCGGTGATGAGCAGGAAGACGGCGGCGTTGATCGCGATCAGCACCTGCGACGTCAGCGCCGGGTTGGCGGACCGCTTCCCGCCGTACGCCGTGCCGGCGGACCGCACCGTCTTCGAGCCCTCGCGCACGCACGTCGGGCACTGGAAGCCCACCGACGCCTGGTTCATGCAGTCGGGACAGATGGGCCGCTCGCACCGCTGGCAGCGGATGTGCGTCTCGCGATCGGGGTGGCGGTAGCAGACCGGGACACCCTGGGCGGGTGTCCCGGGCTGCGGCGCCTGGGGCGTGCTCACTCGGGGCCCCCGCGGAGGCAGGAGCGCAGCGAGTGCTTTCGTGGGGTGTTCAGCGCTGCTCCACCTGGACCGACTCGATGACGACCGGCTCGACCGGGCGGTCACCGGGTCCCGTGGCGGTCGTGCCGATGGCGTCGACGACCTTGCGGCTCTCGTCGTCCTCGACCTCGCCGAAGATGGTGTGGCGGTTGTTCAGCCAGTCGGTCGCCGCGGTGGTGATGAAGAACTGCGACCCGTTGGTGCCCGGTCCGGCGTTGGCCATCGCGAGGAGGTAGGGCCGGTCGAACTGGAGCTCGGGGTGGAACTCGTCCTTGAAGGTGTAGCCCGGGCCGCCGGTGCCGGTGCCGAGGGGGCAGCCGCCCTGGATCATGAAGTTGGGGATGATCCGGTGGAAGCCCAGCCCGTCGTAGAAGCGGCCGGTGGTCTTCTGGCCGGACTTCGGGTCGACGTACTCCTTGGTGCCCTCGGCCAGGCCGACGAAGTTCTCGACCGTCTTCGGGGCGTGGTTCGGGAACAGGTGGATGACGATGTCTCCACGGTTGGTCTTCAGCGTTGCGTACGTCTCGGCCACGAGGCGCCCTTCCAGTTCGGTTCGTCGGGTCGTCCCCCAACGAGCTGTGGGGACGTCGATTCAGTGCTTCCGATCCTCCCACGAGCGCCAAGACACGCCTGCGGCGGCGTTCGGGGCTGCGGTGCCGGTCGTCGGGGCGGGGGTTTGATTCCGAGACGCCGGGGGGCATGATCGGGAGCAGATCGGGCACAGCGAGCTTCGACACGAGAGGGGGCATCCGAACACGATGCCGAAGACCAAGACCAAGAAGATCCGCGACCACGCGAGCGACCTGGGGAGCCGGATCCAGCCGACCGTCGAGAGTGCCCGCGAGAAGGCGGCGCCGCTGCTGGCCGACGCCCGGGACAAGGCCGCACCGCTCCTCGCGGACGCGCGCGACAAGGCCGCGCCCCTGGTCGCCGACGCCCGTGAGAAGGCCGGCCCCGCGCTGAACGACGCGAGGGAACGCCTCGCCACCGAGGTCCTCCCGGTGATCACTGCCGCGATCGCGTCGATGAGCGAGGCGACCGAGGACGTCCGCGGCGAGACGAAGAAGCGCGGCAAGGCCGCCGTCGCCGCCCTCAAGGGCGAGGTCGAGGCGCCGAAGAAGAAGCACCGCCTGCGCAACCTTCTCGTCGTGCTCGGGCTCGGCGGCATCGTCGCCGCAGTGGCCAAGAAGATGTCCGACCGGCCCGCGACGACGGCATGGCAGTCCTCCTACACCCCGACGCCGGCGGCCACCGGCGCGTCGGGCGCCGGAGCCCACCGGGCCGACGCCGACACCGCCGACGACCAGGGCGGCGCGTCCCCCGACGTCGCCGCTGCTGACGCGGCCGCTGCCCCGCACGCGGCCACCACGCCGGACAACCCGGCCGAGACGATCGACGTCTCGAAGAACTGACGAGGGCTCAGGCCTCCACGCCGCCCGGTCGACTCCTCCGCCGCTTCAGCGGGGGCAGGTCGACCGGGCGGTGCTCGTCCACCCACGCGTCGATCCGCTCCCACCACGAGAACAGCCAGTCGATCCGCTCGTCGCGGCCCTCCGGGACCTCCGCGCGCGGGACCCGCCACCACCGCATGATGATCTGCTTGTCCATCGGCAGCTCGCGCCAGACGTCGGCCACGGTGAGCAGGTGGTCGAGGCCGGTGTGCGCCACCAGCACGACGTCGGCGTCCGGAGCCGCGTCCAGCGCCGCGATCAGGCCGCCGGGCCGGGGGGCGAGCACGTTCTCCATCTTCTCCGCGCGCCGCGCCATCGACTCGAGGCCCAGGCGCCGGAGCTTGTCGATCGCGCGCTGACGCCGCTCCGGGGTGAAGTTCCCACCCTCGGGGAAGATCACGAACGCGTCGTTCTCGTCGAGGTTGCGGGCGAGCGCGCCGACCTCCTGCTCGAGGTCGCGGCCCTTGTGCGGCGAGATGAAGCGGCTCGGCAGCCGGTTGAGGATCACGTCGATCGCGGGGTCCCAGGCGAGGGTGTCCTTGAGGACCACGCGTGGCTCGCGGCCGTACCAGTGCATCAACGCGTACATCAGCGTGAAGGAGTCGCCGGGTCCCGCGTGCCGGCAGCACACCAGCAGCGGCTCGCCGGGGTGGGCGTCGGGCGGGTCGCCCTCGGTCACGATCTTCAGCCGGACCACCCGCCGCGCCTCCCGGAAGAAGATCACCAGGTAGGTCTGCACGATGTCGTAGTGGATCCGCTCGAAGAACGGCCGCCGGATGAAGAACCCGAAGCCCGAGGCGATCCAGAGCCCGAACAGCTCCACGAGCATCAGGCTCTCGAGGACCAGGTGCATCATCACCAGGGACAGCAGCCGCAGCGGCCGCAGCCGGCCGGGCACGACCGGCGAGAGCACCGCCGCGACCAGCAGCCACACCGGGATCGTGGTGAGCAGCACGACGGTCAGCGCGATGACCGCGGGGGCGAGCACCACGCGCCGGAAGAGCGCGGTCACAGGTGCTCCGCCAGGTAGTCCGCCGAGGAGCGGTACGCCGCGTCGATCCGCCGCATCACGCCGCCGAAGTCGCGGTAGGCCAGCAGGCTGTCGTCACCGGGGAGCCCGCCGCCGGTCGGCAGCACGTGGGCGGTGACCCCGGGCGGAAGGGCGGCCATCTCGCGGTGGAACCGGTGCCGGCGGGCGATCTCGAAGGAGACGCGGGCCACCTCCCAGGGCTTGCGGGGCGGCACCAGCGGCCGGTCCACCCGGCCGACCTGGAGCACGAAGATCCGTTCCGCCCCGACCTCGACGGCGCGGCCGACGGGGATCGAGTTCACGATGCCGCCGTCGAGGTAGTGCTCGCCGTCGACCACCGCCGGGCGGAGCAGTCCCGGGACCGCGGCGCTGGCCACGACCGCATCGACGACCCGGCCCTCGGTGAACCAGTGCTCGGCGGCGCGCTCGATGCTCGCGGCGCAGCACTGGAACTCGACGGCGAGGTCGGCGAAGGTGCGGTCACCGAGCTCCTGGGCGAGCCGTTCCCGCAGGCCGCGGCTGGAGTGCAGGTGGGTGCCGGTGCGGACGGCCCGGGTCATCTGGCGCACGGCGTTGTCGCCGTACACCTCCTTGCTGCTCGCCGCGCTCTCCCACAGGCCGAGCAGCCGGTCGACGACGCCCTCACCGGGGTCGGCGGCGACCAACGCGCCGTTGAGCGCGCCGACGGAGGTGCCGAGCAGCACGTCGGGGCGCACCCCGGCCTCGAAGAGCGCCCGGAGCATGCCGACCTCGACCGCACCGAGCAGGCCGCCCCCACCGAGGACGAACGCCGTGCGACCGGGCGAGGTCATCAGCCGCGGGTCACGAGGTGGCCGGGACCCGGTGCTCGGCGCGGACCCTCCTGGTGGCCCGGTGCTCGGCCCAGAAGGACAGGATCGGCACCGTGCCGCAGAGCAGCGTGGTGAGCGTGAAGGGGATCTCCCACTTCTCGCGCCGGGCCAGGAGGAAGGCCATCACCAGGAAGAGCATGTAGAGCCAGCCGTGTGCGATGCCGAGGTAAGTCGTGATCCACTCGCCGGTCTGCTGCAGGGAGGTCCCGTCGGCCGCGAGGTACTTCAGCGGCACGCCGACCAGGACCAGCACGATCAGCAGCACCCCGACGACGTTGGCCATGACCCGGTAGCGCAGCAATGCATCCTTCACGGGCTCGACGGTATCTCAGCGACCTCGGCGGGCTCCTCGGCGGCCGAGTCGTCGCGCACCCGGTCGAGCTCGTCGCGGACCCACCGCCACCACAGGAACAGCGCGAACCCGCCGAAGATCCACCACTCGATCGCGTAGAGGATGTTGCGCAGCTTGGTGGTCACGTCGGGCTTCGGCAGCGACGCCGGCGTCACGGGTTCGAGTCCCTCGGCGGGGGCCCCGTCGCGCGCGATGACGTAGCCGCCGTACAGGTCCTGGTCGATGTGCTGGATCGCGCTGGCGATCCGGAGCTCGGGGAGCACGTCGTCGCGGGGGTCCGGGTCCGGGAGGCCGGCGCCCTCCCCGGGCTGCAGCCAGCCGGTCAGGTCCACCCGTCCGGTCGGGGCGTCCGGGACGTCCGAGCGCGCGGCCGTCCAGCCGCGCACGACGAGCATCGCCGGCGCCTTGGAGCAGGTGTCGCCGGACGCGCAGACCGCGACCGGGGTGACGACCCACCAGCCGGTGCGCCCGTCGAGCGCGCGGTCGGAGACCAGCACGGTGCTCCGGGGGACCCAGCTGCCGGAGAACGACACCGGCCGGCCGACCTGGTCGGCGGGGAAGGTCCCGTCCGGGGTCATCACGTCGTCCAGCGGCAGCGCACGGGCGTTGGCCAGGTCGCGGGCCTCGAGGTCCCGGCCGGTCTGCCAGGCGTGGTACTGCCAGAGCCCCAGCAGCACCGCCGCCGACACCGCGACGACGGCCAGCAGGTGGAGGCCGAGCATCCGTGGGGCAAGGAGAGTGCGGGCGGTGGACCCCGGCGAGGACACGGACACGGGTCGAGCCTACGGCTGTGCCACGATGCCTCGATGAGCACTCTCGTCCGGCACCTCAACTGCGCCACGATGCGCCCGCCCGCCGCCCGGCTCGGCGTCATGCCCGACCACCTGGTGGCGCACTGCCTGCTGGTGGAGGGGCCGGACGGGCTGACGCTCGTCGACACCGGGATCGGCGCCGGCGACATCGCCGACCCGAAGCGCCTCGGCGGCGCGTTCGTGAAGGCGGTCGGCGCGCGGCTGGACCTCGCCGAGACGGCGGTCGCGCAGGTGCAGGCGCTCGGCTACCGGCCGGCCGACGTGCGCGACATCGTGGTCACGCACCTCGACCTCGACCACGCCGGCGGGCTCGGCGACTTCCCGCACGCGCGGGTGCACGTGTTCGACGACGAGCTCGCCGCGGCCCGTGCGCGCAGTCACCCCAAGGAGAAGGGCCGCTACCTCGCCGTCCAGTGGGCGCACCGGCCGGAGTGGGTCGAGCACAGCGCCGCCGGCAGCGAGAGCTGGTTCGGCTTCGAGGCGGTGCAGGCGGTCGGCGAGGACGTGCTGCTGGTGCCGCTGCGGGGGCACACCCGTGGGCACTGCGGGGTCGCCGTACGACGTCCGTCGGGCGGCTGGTTCCTGCACGCCGGCGACGGCTACTTCTTCCACGGCGAGAAGGAACGGACACCGTCCTGCCCGTCGGGCCTGCGGGTCTTCCAGACGATGGTGCAGATGGACAAGCGGGCGCGGCACGCCAACCAGGAGCGGCTGCGCGAGCTGCACACCGCGCACGGCGACGAGGTCAGGGTGTTCTCGGCGCACGACGCGACCGAGTTCGACGCGCTCGTCGGCGTCACCGACTGAGTCCGCTAGTTTGTCCGCGGGAGGCCGACGAGCAGAGGTGTTGTGTGAGACAGCGGGCCGATCAGCAGCGCGACTGGGGCCTCGTCCAGGAGCTGCTGCGGAACCACCGGACCATGCTGCAGGTGCTCAGCTTCCTGCTGGTGCTCGCGCTCTCGACGGCCGGCTACACCACCCTGGTCGCGCAGGCGCGGCTGGAGCGCTACATCGCGATGGCCTACGACGCGCGCAACGTGCAGATCTCGATGCTCGACCAGTCCGCGGCGATCCGCGGCTGGATCGCGACCGGTGAGGGCTCGTTCCTCACGACGTTCCGGGAGGCACGCCGGCTCGGCGACTCCGCCCTCGACGAGCTCGTCGCGCAGGTCGAGCGGGACGACACCCCGGGTCTGACCAACGCCGTGGTGCGGACGGCGGTCGCACGCAAGGCGTGGTTCGACTGGGCGGCGCGGGCGATCGAGCAGGACCCGACGGACAGCGGCACCGACCACGAAGCCGTCGGCACCCTGCTGCTCGAGGGCCGCCGGCTGTTCGAGGCTTACCGCACCGTGGACACGGTCAGCACGGGCATGCTCATCGAGCGTCGTGACGCGGCGCTCGACGCGAGCCGCACGGCGCTGCTCACCGGTGTCGCGGTCTTCGTGGTGGTGCTGATCGCCACGGCCGTGGCCGCGGTACGCCGCCGCCGGCGGATGACCACGGAGGTGATCGCGCCCATCAACGACCTGCTCGACACCATCGAGCGGCTCCGTGAGGGTGACCTCGGCGCCCGCAGCCGGGCCAGCGGGGTGCGCGAGCTGGACGCGATCGGCGTCGCCCTCGCCGCGATGGCCAGCTCGTTGGACGAGGCGCGCAGTGAGGGCGTCGCCCGCGAGACCCGGATGGCCGCGCTTGCCGGTCGCTTCGAGACCGTCGTCCGCGTCGGCAGGGAGATCGCCGGCAGCCTGAGCGTCCGCTACGTCGCCGCCTCGGTGACCTCGGCCGCGGCCGACCTCCTGAACGCACCGGCCGTGCTGTGGGTCCGGGCGGAGGACCAGCTGTTCCACGCGGTGTCACGGAGCACCGACCCCCACGGCGCCGTGCCGCCCCCGGACCTCGCTCCGGCGGAGGTCGTCGCCGTCGCCGCGGCGGACGCCCGGCCCGCCTCCCAGGGGGACCGCCGCGCGTACCCCCTCGTGCTCGCCGGGATGGTGGTCGGCGTGCTGGAGACCGGGACGTCGGACGTCGACGCCGACACCGAGCAGGTGCTCCAGGCGCTGCTGTCCACCGCCGCGGCGGCGCTGGAGTCGGCCCACCTGCACAGCGCCTCGCGGGAGCTCGCCGAGATCGACGCGCTGACCGGCCTGCCGAACCGACGCCGGTTCGAGAGCGACATCGAGCAGGAGTGGGACCGCTGCCGGCGCTACGGCCGCCCGCTGAGCGTGGTGATGGTGGACCTCGACCACTTCAAGGAGCTCAACGACACCCACGGCCACCTGTACGGCGACGAGGTGCTGCGCGGCGCCGCCGACGCCCTCACCGGCGTGCTCCGCACCAGCGACACCGCCTACCGCTACGGCGGGGAGGAGTTCGTCGTGCTGCTGCGCGAGACCGGCCTCGAGGACGGCCACGCGGTGGCCGACCGGCTCCGGAGCGCGGTCGCGCACCTGGTGCTGCGCGGCCGCCACCCGGTGGTCACGGCGTCCGCAGGGGTCGCCGAGCGCGCAGGCACGATGGCGCACCACACCGAGCTCGTGGAGCGGGCCGACGTGGCGCTCTACGAGGCGAAGGCGGCCGGCCGGAACCAGGTGGTGGCCGCCGTGGGGCTGGGCGCCTAGCCGGTCTGGACAACTGGTCTTACCACTTGACCACCTGAACGGGGACGCCTAGCGTCCCTGGCATGCCGCTGAGCCCCGTCGCCCGCCGATCCGTGACCGACGACGTCTACGACCAGATCCTCGCCGAGGTCATCGACGGCGAGCTCGCCCCCGGGGCCAGCCTGCCCAGCGAGCGCCAGCTCGCCGAGGTGCTCGGCGTCTCCCGCCCGGTGGTCCGCGAGGCCCTGAAGCGGATGACCCACGCGGGTCTCGTCGAGGTGCGTCAGGGCGGCGCCACCACCGTGCGCGACTACCGTCGCAGCGCGGGCCTGGACCTGCTGCCCCGGCTGCTCGTGCACGACGGCGAGCTCGACCTCGCCGTGGCGCGCAGCATCCTCGAGGCCCGCCTCGCGGTGGGTCCCGAGATCGCCGTCCTCGCCGCCACCCGCGGCACCCCCGAGCTGACCACGCGGCTGACCGCCGCCGTCGACGCGCTCGCCTCGGCCCCGGACCCGGTGGCCATGCAGATGCACGCGCTCGACTTCTGGGAGCACCTGGTCGACGGAGCCGACTCCGTGGTGTTCCGGCTGATGTACAACAGCCTCCGCGCGGCCTACGAACCGGCTGTCGAGGCGCTCGCCCCCCTGCTCGAGGAGGAGGTGTCCCAGCTCGACGGCTACCGGCAGATCCTGGCCGCTGTCAGCGCCGGCGACGCCGAGACCGCGCGGCGCAGGGCCACCGAACTGCTCGCCCCTGCGACGGCCACGCTGCTGGCCGCCCTTGCCGAACTGGAGAACTCCTGATGAGCGACACCGACCAGACCGCCCGCGCCGACCGCGCGTCACGACGCACCTCGCTCGCCGAGGCCGACGCCCGGGCCCTGTCCCGGCTGCGCGAGGACGAGTCCCGGATCACCGGGAGCCGTCGGAACCAGGTGACCCTGCGCGACGCGGCCCGGGGCTTCGTCAACCACCCGTCGCCGTGGATGATCGCGTCGATGCTCGTCGGCGCCCTCGTGGCCCGGCTGCTCATCGGCGGCTGGCGGTGGACCGACGCGCTGGTGCCGGTCGTGATGGTCGCGATCTTCCCGTTCGTCGAGTGGGTGGTGCACGTCTTCGTGCTGCACTGGAAGCCGCGCCACCTCGGCCGCGTCGAGCTGGACTCCCTGCTGGCGCGCAAGCACCGCGAGCACCACGCCGACCCCCGGGACATCCCGCTGGTGTTCATCCCCTGGCAGGTGCTCGCGAAGCTGATCCCCGTCTACGTCGCGGTCGCGCTGCTGGCCTTCCCCCGGGTGGGCCTCGGGCTCACCGCGCTGGTGTCGCTCGGTGTGCTCGGCATGTTCTACGAGTGGACGCACTACCTGATCCACAGCGACTACAAGCCGCGCAGCAAGGCCTTCCGGGCGGTATGGCGCAACCACCGGCTGCACCACTACAAGAACGAGCACTACTGGTTCACCGTGACCAGCGCCGGCACGGCCGACCGCGTGCTCGGCACCTACCCGGACCCCACCAGCGTGCAGAGCTCACCGACGGTCAAGGCGCTGCACACGCGCGAGGCGAGCTGAGCAGCCCCAGACGTCACGCACTGTTCGCCTTCCTGTCACGCAGCGGCCCGCCGGCGGCTTCGGCGGCTCCCTAGCGTCGCGTGCGTCCGCCCACCAGGCGGACGTACCCAGGAGGAGTATCGATGTCATTTCTCACCCCTCGTCGCCTGACCGCCGTCGCCGTGTGCACCACCGCCGCACTCTGCGCCGGCGGAGCAGCGCTCGCGGCTCCCGGCGGGAGCACCGGCCCGAGCAGCAGCGACGCCCCCTACCTCGTCCGGCACGTCGCGGGCGTCAAGCTGACCAGCCTGCTCTCCGCGGGCGACTCGGTCGGCGGCTACCGGATGTCGGGCACCCCCGACGGCCTCGGCGCGTTCGACAACGGCGACGGCACCTTCACCGTCCTGATGAACCATGAGTTCAGCAGGGGATCCGGCGTCACCCGCGCCCACGGTGCCGCGGGCTCGTTCGTGTCGCGCTGGGTCATCGACAAGGAGACCCTGCGGGTCGTCTCCGGCCGCGACCAGATCGAGCGGCTGCACACCGCCCCCGGTGGCTCCCAGCAGATCGACCGGATGTGCTCGGCCGACCTTCCCGCGAAGTCGGCGTTCTTCGACGCGGCGAGCGGCAAGGGCTACGACGGCCGGATCTTCATGAACGGCGAGGAGGCCGGCGAGGCCGGCCGCGCGTTCGGCCACGTGGTCGAGACCGGGGACAGCTACGAGCTGACCGCCCTCGGCACGGCCGGCTGGGAGAACGTGGTCGCGAACCCGTCCACCGGCGACCGCACCGTCGTCGTCGGCCAGAGCGACGGCGGCACGCAGAACGTCTACGTCTACGCCGGCGACAAGCAGAGCACCGGCAACCCGGTCGAGAAGGCCGGCCTCACCAACGGCACGCGTTCCTCGATCAAGGTCGAGGGCTTCCCGACCGAGAGCGGTGCCGCCGACTTCCCGTCCGGCCCGCAGCCGTTCACGCTGTCCGCGGACGGCGGCACGGCGTTCGACCGGCCCGAGGACGGGGCCTGGGACCCGAGCAACCCGAACGACTACTACTTCGCCACCACCGGCAGCATGACCAAGCACAGCCGGCTGTGGAAGCTGAGCTTCGTCGACGCGTCCCGCCCGGAGCTCGGCGGCACGATCACCAAGGTGCTCGAGGGTCCGAGCGACAGCAGCACGACGTCGGGCGGCCCGAAGATGATGGACAACCTGACGGTCAACGACCGGGGGCAGGTGCTGATCCAGGAGGACCCGGGTGGCAACCCCTACCTCGCGGGCCTCTACCAGTACGACATCGCCAGCGGCGACCTGCGCAGGATCGTCGACCACGACCCGCAGCGGTTCACCACCGGTGGTGCCTACTTCGACACGATCGACGAGGAGTCCTCGGGCGTGATCCCGGCGCCGTTCCTCGGTGCGGGGACGTACCTCTTCGACGACCAGAACCACACCAAGGTCGCCGACCCGGCCATCGGCGAGAAGGGGCAGCTGCTGCTGCTCCAGGTGCCGCCGGGCCAACCGGTCGGCTGACGCCTGCCGGCGCCACGACGCGAGCCCCTCTTCCCGCTGGGAAGGGGGGCTCCGCTCGTTCGTGGCCCGTGGGTCAGTGGCTTCGTGCTGACTCCGGGCCCCGAAGTGCGGCGAGCCCATCGAGCTCCGACTGCAGCGCGGTGGTCAGGGCGGCGAGGTCCGGCCAGTGGTCGGGGTCGACGATCGCCGTCACCGTGAGCCGGCCGGCGTACGACAGGATCTCGAAGTAGACCGTCGCGTTCCCGCCCTCACCGACGCCGAGCGGTATGGCGGCGCTGACCCGGCGCCCGGCGAACGCCACCGGTTCGTCGGGGCCACGGACGTGGCTGGCGAGCACGTGGAACCGGTGCTGGTGGTTCATGTACCAGTGGTAGAGCCCGATCCGTGCCAACGGCCGGAACAGCCAGCCGAGCACGGCGATCGGTGGTGGTCCCGTCGCCGCGGCCTTGTCGGCCCGGACGCGCTCCGCGACCAGAGCGAGGCGCCGGTCCACGTCGCCGGTCGCCGGCACCTCGAGGATCAGCGGGCTCACCATGTTGCCCATCGCGGAGCCGCTCTCCTGCTGACGCCCGGAGACCGGCACGGTCACGACGAGGCTGTCGACCCACTCACCCCGCTTGCGAAGGACCTGGTGCAGCGCCCCGGCCAACGCGACGAGCACCGCGTCGTTGGTGGTCGCGCCGCGCCGGTGCGCGAACTCCCGCAGCGCGGCATGGTCGACGTGGACGGCGGCCACCGCTCGCCGGGGTCCGGTGCGCCGGTTCAGCGACGATGGCTGCGCCCGTGGCGGGTGGACTCCTCCGCCGGCCGCCATCGAGGTCCGCAGCAGGCCCCAGGACCGGCGCACGTTGCGCAGCCCGTCGAGCCGCGTCCGGAGCGCGTCGCGTGCGAGCGTCCACCCGGTGGGGCGGGGCCGCGGGAAGGGGCCTGGCTCGGCGGCGCCGCCCGGGTCGACCAGGTTCGCCAGCACCTCGAGGCCGCCGACGCCGTCGGCGAGCACGTGGTGCAGCACCAGGACCAGCGCGCGGCGCCGCTGCGCGAGGTCGGTGACGAGGACCGCCGCCCAGAGCGGCTCGAACCGGGCCAGCGGCGTCTCGACCACGGCAAGGGCGACGTCGAGGAGCTCCGGCTCGCCGCCTGGCGCGCGGCACGGAAGCTCGCGGACGTGGTGCTTGATGTCGAACGACTCGTCGTCGACCCACACCGGGCCGCCGCAGCCGACGGGCGTTCCGACGAGCCGTTGGCGCAGCCGTGGCACACCGCGGATCCGCTCCGCGAACAGGCGTCGCACCGTGGCCAGGTCGAGGCCCTCGGCGTCGTCGAGAAGCAGGACGACCCCGAACTGCTCCGGGACCGCGCCGGTGTCCATCGCCAGGAAGGCCCGGTCGGAGGCGCTGGCGCGGTCGATGACCCGAGATGCACCCGTCATGGCTCCAGGGAACCGGTTCCCGGAGGAGCGGACCAGAGCCGAACGGCCCGGCCGGAAGATTCAGCAGGTATCCGCTGAATCGTCACGCTGG
>CAVQGT010000007.1:0-531714 GCA_963712145.1 uncultured Actinomycetota bacterium
GTGCGCCGCCGCCGGCCGCACGGATGTCGTCTGGCTTGTCGCCGTCGATCTCCGAGGAGACCGTCTCGTCGGCGACGGCGTCGGCGATCTCGTGGGCCTCCGGGCGCTCGTCGCGGACCACGATCTCGAGGCCCTTGTTGAGGAAGGCCATCTCGCGGATCCGGTGCACGATCGTCTCGAGGGAGTACGTCGTGGTCTCGAAGATGTCCTCGCTGGCCCAGAACGTGATCGTGGTGCCGGTCTCGTCGGTGGGCTCGAGCTGCTCGAGCGGTCCGTCCGGGACGCCGAGGCTGAAGGTCTGCCGCCAGTGGTGCCCGCGGTTGCGGACGTCGACCTGGAGGGTGCTGCTCAGCGCGTTGACGACCGAGACGCCGACGCCGTGCAGACCACCGGAGACCTTGTAGCCGCCGCCACCGAACTTGCCGCCCGCGTGCAGCATGGTCAGCGCCATGGTCACGGCCGGCATGTCCTGGCCGGGGGCGGTGTCGGTCGGGATGCCGCGACCGTTGTCCTCGACCCGGACGCCGCCGTCGGCGAGCAGAGTCACCACGATCCGGCTGCAGTAGCCGGCGAGCGCCTCGTCGACGGAGTTGTCGACGATCTCCCACACGAGGTGGTGCAGGCCTCGCTCCCCGGTCGAGCCGATGTACATGCCGGGGCGCTTGCGGACCGCTTCCAGCCCCTCGAGGACCTGGATCGCGGAGGCGTCGTACTTGCCCTCCTCGACGGAGTGGCTCTCGTGCCCGGGGGCCAGGGCCTGCGCCACTTCGGCGATCGCCTCCGCGGAGGGGCCGGCGCCGTCGGCGGGGGTGGAATCGGTGTCCGGAGTGGTCTGGTCAGCCACGAGCCATCCTTCGTGTGTGGGCACGCATGACGAAGGTCGACCACCGGGTAGGGGGTTCGACCTCTCTTGGAGTATACCCCGGCAGGGGCCCGAATCGCGGGTGTCATCCACAGGTTTCGGGCCCGCCGTCACCCGGAGATGCCGATTCTGGGCCTCACAGGGCCTCCAGGAGCGCTGCGCAGGGGAGGTTTCTAGTCCCCATACCGCCCCCGGGGCCGGGAATCGCTTCTGGGGGCGCCTGCCGGGCAGGCCGGGGTCGGCGCCGATCAGCCGTAGGTGTCGCGCGGTCCGCGGCCGTCGCGGACCGAGCGCAGGCCCCGCTTCCAGGTCGGTCCGGTGGGACCGAGCACGTCGATCAGGGTGACCGTGCCGTCGCCCAGCTCGCCGTTGAGACGACGCAGGACGGTCGGCGCGAGCAGCTTCATCTGGGTCGCCCACGCGGTCGAGTCGGTGCGCACGGTGAGCTTGCCGTCGTCGAACGCTTCGGGGGTGCAGTGCATCGCGACGTCGCGGCCGACCAGGTGCTCCCACCGGGAGAACACGCCGTGCACGCGGACGTCGGTGCCCCAGCCCTGCTCGGCGATCAGCCGGCCGATCGTGTTGTCGAGCAGCTGCGGGTCGCGGTCGTCGGGGTGGGCGCCGCTGGACTTGGTCTCCGTGCGGCGTCGCCTCTGGCCGGGCCGGGGCGGGGTGCGCTTCGTCGTACGGCGCGAGCCGGCCAGCCCGCGGGCGATGCTCCGGGCGAGGTCCAGGCCGGAGTCGTCGTGCTCCTCGGACAGCGGCGCCGGCAGGTCAGGGACGGACCCGCCGTCGGGGTCCTTCGGGACCTGCGGCTCCTCGGGATCAGTCGGCACGCGCGGCCACCTGCCCGTCCACGACGTCGATGCGGGTGCCCATCAGAGCTGCGGGCACGTCGTCGGGGACCGCGGCGGTGACCAGCACCTGCTCGGCCCCGGCCACCATCTCGGCGAGCCGCTCACGGCGCTCGGTGTCGAGCTCGGCGAACACGTCGTCGAGGATCAGGATCGGGTCGTCGCCCGCGGCGCGCAGCAGGTCGTAGGAAGCCAGCCGCAGCGCGAGCGCGAAGGACCAGGACTCGCCGTGGCTGGCGTAGCCCTTCACCGGCAGCGGCCCGAGCATCAGCGTGAGCTCGTCGCGGTGCGGCCCGACCAGGCTGATCCCGCGGTCGATCTCGTCGTCCCGCCGGCGCTCGACCTCGGCGAGCAGCGCCTCCGCCAGCACCGCGCGGTCGGGGGAGCGCGGGTCGATCTCGGGCAGGTCGAACGAGGGCTTGTAGGCCATGGTCGCGTCGTCGCGCCGGGCGCCGCGGGCGACCGCCTCGTAGGCGGTGCCGACCAGCGGGCTCAGCTGCTCGACCAGCGCGATCCGGGCGGCGAGCAGCTCCGCGCCGGTGCGCGAGAGGTGGGAGTCCCAGACGCCGAGGGTGGCCAGCGCGGACTCGCCGCGGCTGCTGCCCGGGCCGCCCCGTCGCGCGAGCCCGGCCGTCTTCAGCAGCGAGTTGCGCTGCTTGAGCACCCGGTCGTAGTCCGACCGGACGCCGGCGTACCGGGGTGCCCGCTGCACCAGCAGGTCGTCGAGGAAGCGGCGGCGGTCGGAGGGGTCGCCCTTCACCAGGGTGAGGTCCTCGGGGGAGAACAGCACGGTGCGGACCATGCCGAGCAGCTCGCGCGCCTTCGGCAGCGGCGACTTGTTGATCCGGGCCCGGTTGGAGCGGCCGGGGTTGATCTCGATCTCGAGCAGCGCCTGGCGGTCGTCGCGGACGACGGCCGCGCGGATCACGGCCTGGTCGGCGCCGAACCGGACCAGCGGGGCGTCGCTGGACACCCGGTGCGAGGAGAGCCGCGCGATGTAGTCGACCGCCTCGACGAGGTTGGTCTTGCCCTGGCCGTTGCGACCCACGAAGGCGGTGACGCCCGGTCCGAGCGCCACGTCCGCGGCGGCGTACGACCGGAAGTCGTGCAGGGTGAGGTGGACTACGTGCACTGCCGCACCGCAGTGGCTAGTTGTCCGGCGAGGACGTGGTGTCGCTCGTGGTCGGCGGGGCGTCGGTGTGCACGGCGTGGCCGCCGAACTGGTTGCGCATGGCGGCGACGGCCTTCATCGCGGGGGAGTCGTCCTGGCGCGAGGAGAAGCGGGCGAAGAGCGCGGCCGAGATCGCGTGCATGGGGACGGCGTGCTCGATGGCGGCCTCGACCGTCCACCGGCCCTCGCCCGAGTCCTCGGCGTAGCCGCGGATGCTGCCGAGGTCCTTGTCGTCGTCCAGCGCGGCGACCAGCAGGTCGAGCAGCCAGGACCGGATGACGGTCCCTTCGCGCCAGGACCGGAACACCTCGGTGACGTTGTCGACCTGCTCGGCCTTCTGGAGCAGCTCGTAGCCCTCGGCGTAGGACTGCATGACGGCGTACTCGATGCCGTTGTGGACCATCTTGGAGAAGTGCCCGGCGCCGACCTTGCCGGCGTGCACCCAGCCGAACTCGCCCTCGGGCTTGAGCGCGTCGAAGATCGGCTGGAGCGTCGCGACGTCCTCCTGGGATCCACCGGCCATCAGCGCGTAGCCGTTCTCCAGGCCCCAGACACCGCCGGAGACGCCGCAGTCGACGAAGCCGATTCCCTTGCCTGCAAGGAGCTCCGCGTGCGCGATGTCGTCGGTCCACCGGGAGTTGCCGCCGTCGATGACGATGTCACCCTCCGACAGCAGACCCTCGAGGGTCTTCACCGTCTCGCGCGTCGGCTCACCCGAGGGGACCATCACCCAGACGATCTTGGGGGAGGGGAGCTTGTCCAGCATCGCCTCGATGCTGTCGGCGTCGCTCACGTCCGGGTTGCGGTCGTAGCCGACGACCGTGTGGCCTGCGCGGCGCAGCCGCTCGCGCATGTTGCCGCCCATCTTCCCCAGACCGATCAGCCCGAGCTCCATGTGGTCTCCTCCCGCGGTCGTCCACTTCCGGCCCCAACGCTACGCCGTCGGGGCAGCCGTCAGGACAGCAGCCTGCGCGGCATCAGGAGGTAGCGGAACGCCAGGTCGGCCTCGCCGTCCAGGCTGTCCACACCGGCCATGACCGCGGGCTTCGAGGCCTGGGTGAACGCCATCTCGACGAACGGCGACTCCAGCGCGGTCAGCCCGTCGAGCAGGAACTGCGGGTTGAAGCCGGTGGTGATGTCGGCGCCCTTGACCTGGGCGTCGATCTGCTCGGTGGCGAGCGCCTCGTCGCCGGAGCCGGCGTCGAGGGTCAGCACCCCGTCGCTGAACGCGAGCTGGACCGCGGTGTTGCGCTCGGCCACGAGGGACACGCGCTTGACGGCCTCGACCAGCGACGTGCGCTCGACCCGGGCGATCGTGCTCTGCTCGCTCGGGAAGAGCGTGCGGACCTTGGGGAACTCGCCGTCGAGCAGGCGGGTGGTGGTGCGTCGTACGCCGCCACCGGCCGCACCCTCGAAGCCGATGATGCCCTCGCCGCTGCCCGAGGTGGACAGCGCGATGGTGACCTCGGTGCCGGCGGTGAGGGACTTCGCCGTGTCGGCGAGCACGCGGGCCGGGACCAGGGCGGCCGCCGTCGCGTCGGTGGAGCCGGGCTCCCAGGTCAGCTCGCGCAGCGAGAGGCGGAAGCGGTCGGTCGCGAGCAGCGCGATGTCCGACCCGTCGATCTCGATCCGGACGCCGGTGAGCACCGGGAGCATGTCGTCGCGACCGGCGGCGGTGACCGCCTGGGCGACGGCGGCGGCGAACACGTCGCTGCGCACGGTGCCGGTCGCCTGGGGCATGTCGGGCAGGGAGGGGTACTCCTCGACCGGCATGGTCTGCAGGCTGAACCGGGCGCTGCCGCAGGTCAGTGAGACCTTCGCGCCCTCGATGGTCATCTCCACCGGCTTGGCCGGCAGGCTGCGACAGATGTCGGCGAGCAGACGGCCGGACACCAGGGCCCGACCCTCGTCGGACACGTCGGCCGGGACGGTGGCCCGGGCCGAGGTCTCGTAGTCGAACGTGGAGAGCAACAGCTCGTTGTCGGTGGTCTCGATCAACAGGCCGGCCAGGACGGGAGCGCTGGGCCGGACCGGGAGGCTGCGGGCCGCCCATGCGACGGCATCAGCCAGGACGTCGCGTTCGACGCGGAACTTCACGGGTGTTCGCCTCCTGCAAGTGACAAGTCCTGGTGGGTGAGTCGGAGACCGGCCAGGGGTGAGCATCCTGCCATGCGCGGTGCGCAGAGCACAGGGAGAGTGCTGATCTTGTGGTTCGTCCGGTCCCCGTCCTGGGGTGTGGTTCGAGGTGTCGCAGCGGGTTGTCCCCAGGAAGGGCCGGGTTCAGAAGTTCACCGAGGTCCCATGAATCTGTAGTTCCATCGTGTTAACAGGTGCGGTGGACAGTGTGGACAACTGCCCTTCGTGCAGGTCAGGTGCCGTTTCGTCGTCCCGCCGGCCTGTGGACGAAGCGGGGACGAACGGGGGGTACCTGTGGTTCCAGGTCGGACCCTCCGGTTCGTGCACCAGTTTGTCCACAGGCCGTGCACGGAGAAATGACACCTTTTCCCGGTTCCGTCCACACGATCGGGAACCGCTCAGGACTGCCGGGCCTGCTGCTTGATCCGGTTGGTCAGCTCGGTGACCTGGTTGTAGACGCTGCGGCGTTCGGAGAGCAGCTGGCGGATCTTCTTGTCGGCGTGCATCACGGTGGTGTGGTCGCGGCCGCCGAACTGCTGGCCGATCTTCGGCAGCGACAGGTCGGTGAGCTCGCGGCACAGGTACATCGCGATCTGCCGGCCGTTCACCAGGACCCGGCTACGGCTCGAGCCGCACAGGTCGTCGATGGACAGGCCGAAGTAGGCGGCCGTCTGCGCGATGATCAGCGCGGCGCTGATCTCCGGCTCGCCGCCCTCGGGGATGAGGTCCTTGAGCACGATCTCGGCCAGCGTCAGGTCGACCGGCTGCCGGTTGAGGCTGGCGAAGGCGGTGACCCGGATGAGCGCGCCCTCGAGCTCACGGATGTTGGTCTGGATCTTCGAGGCGATGAACTCCAGGACGTCCGGCGGCGCGGTCATCCGCTCCGTGGCGGCCTTCTTGCGGAGGATCGCGATCCGGGTCTCGAGGTCGGGCGGCTGGACGTCGGTGATCAGGCCCCACTCGAACCGGTTGCGGAGCCGGTCCTCGAGCGCCTCGAGCCGCTTCGGCGCGCGGTCGGAGGTGATCACGATCTGCTTGTTGGCGTTGTGCAGCGTGTTGAAGGTGTGGAAGAACTCCTCCTGCGTCTGGATCTTCCCTTCCAGGAACTGGATGTCGTCGATCAGCAGGACGTCGACGTCGCGGTAGCGGCGCTGGAACATCGCCGCCTTGTCGTCGCGGATCGCGTTGATGAACTCGTTGGTGAACTCCTCCGAGCTCACGTAGCGCACGCGGGCTCCGCTGAACAGGCTGCGGACGTAGTGCCCGATCGCGTGCAGCAGGTGGGTCTTGCCCAGGCCCGGAGTCTCCGTAGATCAGCAGCGGGTTGTAGGCCTTGCCCGGCGCCTCGGCCACGGCGACCGCGGCGGCGTGGGCGAACCGGTTCGACGATCCGATGACGAAGGTCTCGAAGATGTACTTGGGGTTGAGCCGGGTCTCCAGCACGCTGCCGCCCGGCTTCCGGGCCGGGTCCGAGCTGAGCGGCGTCGGCACGTCGAGGGGATTTGTCGACAAGTCGATCTGTGGATTGATCGGCAAGTGGTCATGTCGGCTCGCGTTGTCGACCTGCGCGGGCGTCGTACCACGGCCCTGGCCGGGGGCACCGAGCGCGGACCCCTCCAGCTCGGGGTCGACCGTCACCGCGATCCGGACCTGGGTGCCGAAGGCGTTGCCCAGGGCGTCCTCGAGCCGCGTGCGGAGCCGGCCCTCGAGCTGGTTGCGGGTGAAGTCGTCGGCCACCGCGATGATCGCGGTGTGCTCATGCAGGGTGACCGGGCGGCTCGCGGTGAGCCAGGCCCGCTGGCTCGGGGGCAGGTCGTCGACCAGGTGGCGCCACACCGTGTTGAGGTCGGGACTCTCGGTGGTCGCGGGGGCGTCGTTCTCGGTGCGGTTCGGGCTGTCGTCCACGCGGGGTCTTCCGTTCCAGGTCAGTTCTTCCGCCATGACGAGGCGGACCCGGAGGGATTTCCGAGCCCATCGCCTCTTCCTGGGGAAGTCGGAGGTGTAAGCCGTTGAGTACGGTCCACACCTTTGTCCACAGGTTGTGCATCCATGGCCCGGGTCAGGGGTTCGGGCCTGCCGAGGCCGGTGACGACGCCGTTCCGACTCTGTCTGACCAGGTCAGAGGGGGTTTCAGCGAAATTCGACCGGTATGGCCGGTTCGTCGAAGCGGGGATGAGGCGTCCACCGTGGGGAACTCGGGACGGCTGACGCTAACAAGGTGTGCACCTGTGGATCAAGCGGTTGTCCACAGGTAGCGGCCTAAGTCCACAGGGTTTTACCGCGCGTCTGGTCACGGCCGTCCTCCCGCAGCGCGTAAGGTCGCTCGGTTTGACCCGCCTCCGCGGCAGCCCGTACCGTTGGGCGGTCGAACCGGTGTCGACCGGTGCCGCATGTCCACGCCTCATCCGCGCGGGTGGGCGGTGCCAGTCGAAGCTGAAGACCGGTTCCCCCAGACCGACGACCACTCCCCGACACACGGAGATCTCTCGTGAGCAAGCGTACTTACCAGCCGAACAACCGTCGCCGTCACAAGGTGCACGGTTTCCGCCTCCGGATGCGCACCCGCGCGGGCCGCTCCATCCTGTCCGCGCGCCGCCGCAAGGGTCGCAAGAACCTGTCCGTCTGAGGTTCGTTGAGACCCGTGCGGACCCAGTGCTGACGCGGGCCAACCGGCTCACCTCGAGCCGGTTGTTCGCCCCGGCCATCCGGCGCGGGCGGCGAGCCGGCACCCGGACGCTCGTCCTGCACCTCGACCTCGCTCCCCAGGAGCGGGCCTCGAATCCCGGGACGGCGCCCCGAGTGGGGTTCGTGGTCAGCAAGGCAGTGGGTCCGGCGGTCACGCGGAACAAGGTGAAGCGCCGACTTCGACACCTGGCCCGGGAGCGACTTTCGTCGCTGCCGGGCTCTGCCGTGCTCGTGGTCCGGGCGCTTCCGCCGGCTGCCACGGCGACGTACGCCGAGCTGGGCAGCGACCTGGACAAGGCGCTCGGCCGGGTCCTGGGCCGGCCATGAAGTACCTCCTGATCGGGTTCCTCAAGCTCTACCGGCTGCTGATCAGCCCGCTCTACGGTCAGGTCTGCCGCTACCACCCGTCGTGCTCCGCCTACGCGCTCGAGGCGGTGACCGTGCACGGCAGCCTCCGTGGCAGCTGGCTCGCGGTACGCCGGCTCGCGCGTTGCCACCCCTGGGCGGCCGGGGGCTACGACCCGGTTCCCCCTCATCGTCCCCGCACCCACAGCGAGCTCTAGGAGAGCCTGAGTGTTCGAATTCTTCGGTGATCTCGGCGGTTTCATCATGGAGCCGCTCTACTGGATCACATCGGCCGTCCTGCTGGGCTTCCACAAGCTCTTCGGCGGCATGTTCGGCCCGGCCACCGGTATCGCCTGGGTGCTCTCCATCATCGGTCTGACCCTGGTCATCCGCGCGGCCCTCATCCCGCTCTTCGTCAAGCAGATCAAGTCCAGCCGCAACATGCAGCTGATCCAGCCCAAGGCGCGGGAGCTGCAGAAGAAGTACGGGCACGACCGGGAGCGTCTCGCCCAGGAGACGATGAAGCTCTACAAGGAGACGGGCACCAACCCGTTCGCCTCCTGCCTGCCGATCCTCGTGCAGATGCCGATCTTCCTCGCGTTGTTCCGCCTGATCGACCAGGCGGCGAAGCATCCCGAGGACGAGCGCGGCCTGATGACCGAGGAGCTGAACACTCAGTTCGGCAACGCTACGTTCCTCACGGCCAAGATCTCGGACACGTTCTTGGACACGGACCTGACGAGCGTGCGCATCCTCGCAGCGCTGCTCGTCGTGGCCATGACGGTCACCACGTTCCTGACGCAGCGTCAGCTGATGAGCAAGAACATGCCGGCCGACGCCCTGTCGGGTCCCTACGCCCAGCAGCAGAAGCTCCTCCTCTACGTGCTTCCGCTGGTCTTCGCGGTGGGCGGTATCGCGTTCCCGATCGGCGTGCTCTTCTACTGGACCACCTCCAACCTGTGGACGATGGGCCAGCAGTTCTACGTGATCCGGAACAACCCGGCGCCCGGCACCCCGGCCCTGCTGGCCAAGCAGGAGCGGGACGCCAAGAAGGCCCGCAAGAAGGCGGAGCGCTCCGGGATCCCGTTGGAGGAGCAGACCCCCGAGCCGCAGGAGGAGACTCCGCCCCCGGCCCCGCCCCGCCAGCAGCCGAAGAAGCAGACCCGCTCGCAGCGCAAGAAGAAGGGCCCGGCAGCCGGTCCTGGCAAGGCTGACGCCTCGCGCCCGGACGAGACCGAGCCGCCCGAGGACCCCGAGGCCGGCGCTTCCCGCTGACCGGCCCGCGGCGCCTGAGCCGCCCCTGAGCCTTCGCAGCACTTCGCAACAGACCAGGAGTACGACGTGAGTGACACCCCGCGAGAACACCGAGAGCACCGAAGCCGCCGAGCACGTGGACGGCGCCGAGGAGACCGACGCTCCCAGCCGCCTGGAGGAGCTGGAGAACGAAGGCGACATCGCCGCGGACTACCTCGAGGAGCTTCTCGACATCGCCGACCTCGACGGTGACCTGGACATGGACGTCGAGGGCGACCGCGCGTCGGTCTCCATCGTGGGCGGCGACCTGGACCAGCTCGTCGGCCGGGACGGTGAGGTGCTGGAGGCGCTCCAGGAGCTCACCCGGCTCGCGGTCTACCGCGAGACCGGTGAGCGGTCCCGACTGATGCTCGACATCGGCGGCTTCCGTGCCAACAAGCGGACCCGGCTGGAAAAGCTGGCCGCCGAGACCGTGGAGACGGTCAAGGACACCAACGAGCCCGTCTCGCTCGCACCGATGTCACCGTTCGAGCGCAAGGTCGTGCACGACGCCGTCGCGGCGGCCGGCCTGAAGTCCGAGTCTGAGGGCGAAGAGCCCCGCAGGTACGTCGTGGTGCTCCCCCAGTGACGCTGGTCGTGCGATGAGTGACCCTGTTTCACGTGAAACACCCCCCGCACCCGAGGTGGCGCGGGGGGTGTTTTCGCATGCGCTCCCGGTCGCCGAGGCATACGCCGCCCTGCTCGCCGACGACGGGGTCGTGCGCGGGCTGATCGGCCCAAGAGAGGCGCCCAGGCTCTGGGAGCGGCACCTGATCAACTGTGCGCTCCTCGGCGAGGCGATCCCGGAGGGGTCGGACGTCTGCGACATCGGCAGTGGGGCCGGCCTGCCCGGCCTGGTGCTCGCCATCGCCCGACCGGACCTGACGGTGACGCTGGTGGAACCGCTGCTCCGCCGTACGACCTTCCTCGAGGAGGTGGTGCAGCGGCTGGCCCTGCCGAACGTCGAGGTCGTCCGGGCCCGGGCCGAGGAGCTGCACGGGAAACGCGAGTTCTCCGTGGTGACCTCACGTGCGGTCGCCCCGCTGGGTCGGTTGCTGGACTGGTCGATGCCGTTGGTCCGTCAGGGTGGCGCTCTGGTGGCGATGAAGGGGTCCTCGGTGCAGGAGGAGATCGACGCCTCCGCGAAGGAGCTCCGCAAGCACGGCGCCGGCGCCGTCGAAGTCCTGGTCTGCGGTGCCGGGGTGATCAACCCCCCGACCACGGTGGTCCGGGTGGAAGGCGCCCGGCCCTCCCGACTACGGTTGGCCGCCTCACAGGCCTCCACCCGGGCACCGCGTGCCGGGTCGAAGAAGAAGTCCGGCAAGAAGGGTCGCTCGGCGTGACATCACCTGGTCCCGAGACCGCGAACACTCCGGTCGTCACCGGCCTGGGCTGGCCCGGTGCACAGCACGTTTCCGCCGATTCCACGCTTGGCTGGCCGAGATACCCACAGAATCCACAGGTTGGTCCACAGGTAAAGGACTCGCTACCCGAGACCCCCGTTTCACGTGAAACCGTGGCGGTCCCGGATGCGCCCGTTTCACGTGAAACAGTGGTGCCGACACCCCCGAACCAGGGACCACAGGTCAAGGAGAGCCCCGTGACGCAACACCCGCCGACGGCGCCGGAGGCGTCCCGGTTCGGTCCCCATCCCGCTCCGGGCACCCCGTACCGCACCGCGGCCGACGTCGCGGCCCAGTCGTTGGCAGCCGACGACGGATCGACGCCGTTGGCCCGGTCCGTGGAGCACGCACTGCTGGTCCGGGAGGGACGCCGGCTCCAGCCGTTGCCCCGGCCGGCGCGCACCCGGGTGATGGTGGTGGCCAACCAGAAGGGCGGGGTCGGCAAGACCACCACGACGGTGAACATGGCCGCCGGGCTCGCACAGCACGGTCTCCGGGTCCTCGTGGTGGACCTCGACCCGCAGGGCAACGCGTCCACAGCGCTGTCGATCGACCACCACCGCGGCACCCCGTCCACCTACGACGCGGTCGTCGAGGGCGCCGCGCTGGTCGACGTCATCCAGGAGTGCCCCGAGGTCGAGGGCCTCTTCGTCGTCCCGGCCACGATCGACCTGGCCGGCGCCGAGATCGAGCTGGTCAGCATGGTGGCCCGCGAGAGCAGGCTCCGGAAGGCTCTGCACGCCCACCCGCTGATCTTCGGTGAGGGGGAGGACCGGTTCGACTACGTGCTGATCGACTGCCCGCCGTCCCTGGGCCTGCTGACGCTCAATGCGCTCGTCGCCGGCGACGAGATGCTGATCCCGATCCAGGCGGAGTACTACGCACTCGAAGGGCTGGGTCAGCTGATCGAGACCGTGGAGATGGTCAAGGCCCACCTCAACCCCGGGCTCGACGTCTCGACGATCCTGCTCACCATGTACGACGCCCGGACCCGCCTGTCGGCCGGTGTCGCGGAGGAGGTGCGCGGACACTTCGGCCCGCAGGTGCTCCGGACGGCGATCCCGCGCTCGGTCCGGATCTCCGAGGCGCCGAGCTACGGCCAGACCGTGATGACCTACGACCCGGGGTCGCCCGGGGCGCTCAGCTACCTCGAAGCAGCCCGTGAGATGGCCTTCAGGGCCACCGTTTCAGGAGGATCGCAGTGACCCAGAAGCCCGCACAGCGTCGTGGACTCGGCCGTGGGCTGGGGTCGCTGATCCCGACTCACGCGCCGGTCGACGTCCCGGCCACCGAGGAAGCCGCGGCCCCGTCGGCCAACGGTCACAGCGGCACGACGGACGGGACGACGACCCCGGACGCCCCCACGCAGACGTCCTCGCCGGCAGCGACACCGGCGGAGGCCGCTGCGCCGGTCGCCCCGACGGTGGACGAGTCCGGGCTCCGTCCCGTGGAGGGCGCCTACTTCGCCGAGCTCCCGACCAGCTCGATCTCGCCGAACCCGCGGCAGCCGCGCCAGGTCTTCGACGAGGAGGCGATGGCTGAGCTGGTCCACTCCGTCAAGGAGGTCGGGCTGCTCCAGCCGGTCGTGGTCCGCGCGGTGGGCGACGACCGCTACGAGCTGATCATGGGTGAGCGTCGCTGGCGGGCCACCCAGGAGGCGGGACTCGAGGCGATCCCGGCGATCGTCCGTGAGACCGGCGACGACGTCATGCTGCGTGACGCCCTGCTGGAGAACCTGCACCGCTCGCAGCTCAACCCGCTCGAGGAGGCGGCTGCCTACCAGCAGCTGCTCGACGACTTCGGCTGCACCCACGAGGAGCTGGCCCACCGGATCGGCCGCAGTCGGCCCCAGATCAGCAACACACTGCGGTTGCTCCGGCTCTCCCCGCCGGTGCAGCGACGCGTCGCTGCCGGAGTCCTCTCCGCCGGCCACGCCCGCGCCCTGCTGGCGGTGGACAACCCCGACATCCAGGACCGGCTGGCCGCCCGGGTCATCGCGGAGGGCATCTCCGTGCGTGGCCTGGAGGAGATCGTCTCGGTCGGCGACCTCGGCTCGGGCACGAAGCCCACCCCCCGCCGCAACCGTCCGACCGCGCCGGCGCTGGCGGACCTGGCCACGCGGCTCTCCGACCGCTTCGACACCCGGGTGAAGGTCGACCTCGGCAAGTCCAAGGGCAAGATCACCGTCGAGTTCGCCTCGATCCCCGACCTCGAGCGCATCGTCGCGATCCTGGACCCGAGCACGCCGGGCTCCGGCGACTGATCGTCAAAGCGACTTGTCGACAAATCCCCAAGACGACAAGTCGGTGAGTCGAGAAGTCGTCATGCCTGGCCGGCCCCCAGCGTGGCGAGCAGGGCACGCTCACGCTCCGCGCTGAGTCCGGCCCGGCGAGCACGGTCCAGGCCGCGTTCGCGCTCCCAGTCCAGGGCGGACCGGGCGGACTCGAGCAGCGGCCGGGTGGTGAGGCCGGCGCGCCGTGCGGCCTCGGTGCTCCGGCTCATGAAGCCGGCGTACCCCGGACCCGGGAGCCAGAGCGGCAGCGAGTCCACACCCATCCACGGCTCCACCCCCTGCTCCTGGAGCCAGGCGTCCCCGGCCTCCACCGGGCGGGCCCGGCTGGCGGACGCCTCCGCGCAGGCGGCCAGGGTGTCTCGCAGCCGGAGCGGCTCGCCCATCGCGTTGGCGACCCCACCGCGGCCGGCCTCGCCGCAGGACACCAGCCAGGCAGCGAGGTCCTCGACGTCGATCACCTGGCACCACGCGTCCAGCGGCGGGACCAGGACACCCTCGTCCCCGGTGGCGCGGGCGAACCGGCCGGGCCAGTAGCCGAACCGGTCGCTGCGGTCGCCATACCCGACGATCAACCCGGCCCGGGCGACGAGCGCGTCGGGGAACCGGACCTGCACCGCCTGCTCGCAGGCGACCTTGGCGGGGCCGTACTCCTCGTCCGGGGCCAGCCCCTCTCCGACCCAGGCCGGGTGGAGCGGCCCGGACTCGTCCTGACCGGGGGTGTCGTCGTCCGCGTAGACGCTGCAGGTCGACACGAACACCCAGTGCCGGGCGCGCCCGGCCAGTGCCTCGACCGCGCCCCGCACGTGCAGGGGTTGCCTGGCCACGTCCACGACGAAGTCCCAGTCGCGGCCCGCGACCGCGTCGTACGCCGACAGGTCGTCCCGATCGGCCGCGACCAGCTCGACGCCTTCGGGGACCGAGCCGGAGGTGCCGCGGGCGAGACAGGTGACGGCGTGGCCGCGGGAGTGGGCGTGTCGAGCGACCGCACCGCCCAGCCACGAGGTGCCGCCCAGGACGAGGACGGCGAGAGCGGGCGAGGCATTCGGTGGGGTCGTCATGGCCGCAGCACAGCATCCTGGCGGTCGACGCGCCAGCGACGTTCTCTGTGGGCGGAACCGGCGACACGTCGCAATATCCTATTGCAACAAACCTTTCGAAAGACTACTTTCGATACATGCCGCTCAGTCGCCGCCGGGTCACCGATGCCTCCGCCCTCAAGGCGCTCGCCCACCCGGTGCGCCTCGCGCTCCTCGAGCTCCTGGTGGTGGACGGTCCCAAGACGGCCAGCCAGGCGGGGGCGGCACTGGGGGAGACCCCGGCCAACTGCTCCTGGCACCTGCGCAAGCTCGCCGAGCACGGCTTCGTGCGCGAGGTGACCGCCCCGGGTCGCAGCCGGCCCTGGCGCGCCGTCACCGAAGGGCTGACCTGGGGCGACTCGGACGAGGACCCGGAGACGACCGCCGCCGGTGACGCCCTGACCGACATGCTGCTCGAGCGGGAGGTGCAACGACTGCGGGCGTCACGCGCCGCCGCCGCGACCGAGCCCGCGCCGTGGCGCGAGGTGACCTCCTTCAACCAGACGGCGACCTGGCTGACGGCCGAGGAGGCCCAGCACCTCGGCGCCGCCATGGTCGAGCTGTTCCAGACCCACACCGAGCGGATCGCGGACCCGGAGTCCCGGCCCGCCGGCGCCCGGCTCGTGTCCCTCGTCGGCTGGCTCGTCCCGAGTGGCCCGATCCGATCGGAGAAGTGATGCGCCGCGCGTTCACCGTCCCCGGCTTCGGCCGGCTGTACGTCGGCACCACCGCGAGCATGGTCGGCGACTCGCTGATGCTCATCGTGATGAGCATGTGGGTCAAGACCCTGACCGGCTCGAACGGCGCTGCCGGGCTGACCTTCCTGTTCCTGACGCTGCCCGCGCTGGTCGGGCCGCTGTTCGGCATCGTGGTGGATCGGGTGCCGCGGCGACCGTTCCTGGTGGTGGCCAACGTCCTCTCGGCCCTCGCGATGCTGCCGCTGCTCCTGGTGAACGGCGAGGAGGACGTGTGGCTGATCTACGCGGTGGCGTTCCTCTACGGGATCTCGTTCGTGGTCGTCCCGGCCGCGCTGAACGGCCTGCTGAAGGAGATGCTGGACGACGACGTGCTGGTGGAGGCCAACGCCTCGCTCTCGCTCACGCGGGAGGCGCTCCGGCTGGTGGGCCCCGTGGCCGGCGCGGCCATGTTCGCCCTCGGCAGCGGCAAGATGGTGGCCGTCGTCGACGCGATCAGCTTCCTGGTCGCCGCTGCGGTGATCTGGACGATCCGGCTGCCGGAGGAGCGTCCCGAGCGCGTGCCGATGCACTGGGCCGCAGAGGTCGCGGAGGGGGCCCGGCACATCCGGCGTACGCCGCTGCTGCTGCACCCCACGGTGGCCCTCGCGATGTGCCTGCTGGTGCTCGGGTTCTCCGAGTCGGCCCTCTACGCGGTCGTCGAGGCGTTCGACAAGCCGGTCGAGTTCGTCGGCCCGGTCCTCACCGTGCAGGGCGTCGGCGCCATCGCGGCCGGGGTGCTGGTGAGCCGGGTGATCCGGCGGATCGGGGAGCCGCGCACCCTCGTGGCCGGGCTGCTCGTGCTGGCGACCGGCCTCGCCGGCATCGCCGCCGCCCAGCAGGTGTGGCAGCTGCTCGCCGGCACGGTCATCCTGGGCGCCGGCATCCCGCTGTTGATCGTCGCCTTCAACACGATCCTGCAGAAGCAGACGCCCGGACACCTGATGGGGCGGGTCAGCACCACGACCGAGGTGCTCACCACGACCCCGCAGGCGCTGTCGATCGCGCTGGGCGCGCTGCTGGTCAGCGTGTGGGACTGGCGGGTGATCTTCACCCTGATGGTGGCCGGCACGCTGGCCGGCGCCGGCTATCTGGTGGTGGCGCTGCGCGGCCGGATGGTGCTTCCCGTCGCAGGGGAGGCGGGACCGGTCGACGTACCGCTCATCCCCGGCACGGTCCTGCCCGAGACGATCGTCGAGCCCGCGCCCTAGCCCTTCTTGGCGCGGGCCGCGGCTGCGCGGGCGCGGCGCTTCTCGGCACGGCGGCGCTTCTCCTCGGCGTCGAGGACCTTGGCCTCCTCGGGCGTGGGGGCGGAGCCGCCGTACGACGCGGGCAACCACCACGACCCGGGCGGCTGCTCCTCGGCCGGGTAGGCCTTGATCGTCCGGTCCAGCAGCTCCGTCATCCGTGCCCGGAGCTCGGCGGTCTCGGCCACCGGGTCCTCGCCCGTGGGGTGCAACGGCTCGCCGACGGAGATCGCGATCGTCTTCCCGCGGCTGAAGTCGCGCGGGTGGTCCTTGGTCATCAGCCGCTGCGTGCCCCACAGGACCACCGGGATCAGGGGTACGCCGGCCTCGGCGGCCATCCGGGTGGCGCCGGTCTTCAGCTCCTTGATCTCCATGGAGCGCGAGATCGTGGCCTCGGGGAAGATCCCGACCACCTCACCCATCGCCAGGTAGCGCAGGCCCTCCTCGTAGGAGGCAAGGCCCTCGTCGCGGTCGACGTTGATGTGGTGCAGGGACCGCATCAACGGGCCGGCGAGCTTGTGGTCGAAGATCTCCCGCTTGGCCATGAAGCGGACCAGGCGCTTGGACGGCTGCGCGGCGAACCCGCCCAGCACGAAGTCGACGTAGCCGATGTGGTTCACCGCGAGCAGCGCCCCGCCCGTGCGGGGGACGTGCTCGGTGCCCGTCATCTGGAACTTCAGGCCCAGCGCCTTGAACCCGAGCTTGCACGCCATGACGATCGGCGGGTAGGTGATGTCTCGCACAGTGCGATCCTGCCAGTCAGCCGGTGACGCGCTCGACGGCGCCCCGGACAAGGTCGGCCACGAGCGTGCCGAGGTCGAGCCCGGCGGCCTGCACGGACAGCGGAACCGTGGACGTCTCGGTGAGCCCCGGGGCGACGTTCACCTCGAGGAACCAGACCGTGCCGTCGGCGTCGACGATCAGGTCGGAGCGGGACAGGTCGCGCAGCCCGAGGGCCTCGTGGGCCGCGACCGCGACCCGGGCCACCTCGGCGGCGACGTCGTCGGAGAGCTTGGCCGGCACCACGAACTCGGTGCTCCCGGCGGTGTAGCGCGCGGTGTAGTCGTAGACGCCGCCGTCGGGCTGGATCGCCACGGCGGGCAGCGCCCGCGGCCCGTCACCGGTGTCCACGACGGGTACGGCGACCTCGGTGCCGACCACGAGCTGCTCGACCATCGCGGTGTCGCCGTAGGCGAAGGCGTCGACCATCGCGCTGGGCAGCGCCTCCGCCTCACGGACCACCGTGCAGCCGAGGGCGGAGCCGCCGCGGGTCGGCTTCACGATCAGCGGCAGGCCGAGCGAGGCGATGAGCGCGTCCATGACGGCCACGGCACCGAGCTCGCGGAAGGTCTCGTGCGGGAGGGAGACCGCCCGCGGGGTGTGCAGGCCGGCACGGGCGACGACGGTCTTGGCCACCGGCTTGTCGAAGGCGGCGCGGCAGGCGTCCGGGCGGGAGCCGACGTACGGCACCCCGATCAGCTCGAGGACCTCGCGCAGCGCGCCGTCCTCCCCGGTCTCCCCGTGCAGCAACGGGATCACGCAGTCGGGGGGCGAGGACCGGAGCGCGGGCAGCAGCGCGGCGTCGGCGTCGCGCTCCTCCACCTCGACCCCGGCGTCGCGCAGCGCCTCGGCGACCCGGCGTCCCGAGCGGAGCGAGACGTCGCGCTCGTGCGAGAGGCCTCCCGCGAGGACGACCACCCGCAGGATGTCCCCGGTGGTTGAGCCCTTCGATTCCATGCCGCTCCCTAGCTCAGGTCCGTGTTGGGCGACTCGTAGCCGCGGGTGACCCCGTGCACCGTGGCGCCGAACGTCTGCCGCAGGTCGAGCTCCTCCTCGATGACGCCGGTGAGCCGGCGTACGCCCTCCCGGATCCGCTCCGGGGTCGGGTAGCAGTAGGACAGCCGCATGCTCTGCGCCCCGAAGCCGTCGGCGAAGAACGCCGTGCCCGGCACGTAGGCCACCCGGGCGGTCACCGCCCGCGGCAGCATCGCCTTGGCGTCGAGGCCGGGTGGCAGGGTCACCCAGACGTAGAAGCCGCCGGTCGGCACGTTCCACCGCGCGGCCGCGGGCATCAGGTCGTCGAGCGCCTCGACCATCGCGTCACGTCGCTCGCGGTACATCTCCCGGAACTGCTTGATCTGGCCGAGCCAGTCGTGCTTCGTGAGGTAGGCCGAGACCGCCATCTGCGAGAACGCGGGCGGGCACAGCGTCGCCGACTCCTGCGCCAGCACGAGCTTCTCGCGCACGGCGTGCGGCGCGAGCACCCAGCCGACCCGGAAGCCCGGGGCGAACGTCTTGGAGAACGACCCGAGGTAGATGACCCCGTCCGCCTCGTCGGCCCGCATCGCGCGCAGCGGCTCCTCGTCGAAGCCGAGCAGGCCGTAGGGGTTGTCCTCGAGCACCAGCACGTCGGCCGCGCGGCAGATCTCCAGGATCTCGCGGCGGCGCTCCAGCGACAGCGTCACGCCGGCCGGGTTGTGGTAGTTCGGGATCGTGTAGAGGAACTTGATCCGGCGGCCCGCGGCCTGGCAGGTGGCGATGGCCTGCCGGAGGGCCGGAGGGAACGAGTCCATCGCTGTCCATTTCAACGTGCACCACGTCGGCCTGGTAGGCCCGGAACACACCGAGCGCACCGACGTACGACGGCGCCTCGCAGATCACCACGTCGCCCGGGTCGCAGAAGATCCGCGTGACCAGGTCGACGGCCTGCTGCGAGCCGACCGTGACGACCACGTCGTCCGGGTGGGCCTCGATGCCCTCGAGCCGCATCACGTCGCAGATCTGCTCGCGCAGGACCGGGTCGCCCTGGCCGGAGCCGTACTGCATCGCCGTGGTGCCGTGCTGCGCGACGAGCTCACCGATCGCCTCACCGACCACGTCGAGGGGCAGGCCGGAGATGTTGGGCATCCCACCGGCGAGGGAGACCACCTCGGGGCGGCTGGCCACGGAGAACAGCGCGCGGATCTCCGAGGCGGTCATGCCCTTCGTCCGGGCGGCATACCGGTCGACATAGCTGTCGAGCCGGGTGCTGCTGGGACGTATCTCGCTGGCCATCGGAACTCCTCGGTTGAACCTCTAGGATGAAGCATCCTCCGGGATTCCTCCGAACAGGGGTCACGACATGGGACCAACCGGCCGGCGCCTGGCCAGGCTCACCCTGGACACGCTCTCGGACCTGCCCGACGAGGTCCGCTCCTGCGTCTTCTGGGAGCTCGACCCGGTCCGGCGGGCGCGCGCCGAGCACGCCGGCGAGGCCGCCGACGAGAAGGAGGCCTGGCTCTCCCGGGTGCTGCTCGACTGGGGTTCTTGCGGGCGGGTCGCCTACGTCGACGGGGAGGCCGTGGGCTTCGTCGTCTTCGCGCCGCCGATGTTCTTCCCCGGCGCCGACGTGATGCCGACCGCCCCGGTCGGCGAGGACGCGGTGCTGCTCGCGACCGTGTTCGTGCACCCGGAGCACGCCGGCGGCGGGATCGGCCGGATGCTGATGCAGAGCGTGGTCAAGGACCTGATCAAGCGGGGCGGGATCCGTGCCGTCGAGGCCTTCGGGGACACCCGGGCACCGCGCAAGGGCCAGCCGTGGGCCCAGGGGTCGTGCGTGCTGCCGGCCGACTACCTGCTGCGGGTCGGCTTCAAGACCCAGCGGGCCCACCCCCGCTACCCCCGGATGCGGCTGGAGCTGAAGTCGGCGGTGACCTGGCGCTCCGAGGTCGAGCATGCGCTGGAGAAGCTGCTCGGCGTGGTCCGGCCGACCCGGCCGGCCCCGGCTCCGCACGCCCCGGCATCGCGCCAGGACTGACCCCGCCCGGCGGCCGTCAGCGGAGCGCGGCGCGGAGCTCGTCGAGTCGCAGCAGCCCCGTGCGGGTGTCGGTCTCCGGGCTGAGGTACATCCGCTGCACGGCGACCACGACCGCCTCGGCGACGACGTCGCGGAACGCGGGGTCGGTGAGCCGGGCGGCGTCGCCGGGGTTGGTGAGGTAGCCGACGTCGATGCGCACCGCGGGCATCCGGGTGTGCCGCAGCAGGTCCCAGCTCTTCGCGTGCGAGCGGAGGTCGACGAGGTCGGTGCGGGCCACGATCTCGCGCTGCACCAGCCCGGCGAAGCGCTCCCCGGCCGACGACCAGGCGCCGTGCGACTCGAGTCCGAAGAAGTACGTCGACACCCCGGCCGCGTCGTGGTTGGCCGCCGCGTCCACCTGGAGCGAGATGCACAGGTGCGCGTCGGCGCGGTTCGCGAACTCGGCCCGCTCCACCTCGGTGGTCTCGTCGGCGCCGAGCTGGTGCGTCAGATAGGCCTGCACCCCGGTCGCGACCAGCCGACCCTCCACGCGCTTGGCGAGGTCGGAGATGATCCCCTCCGCCTCCTCGCGCAGCGCCGGGTCGGGCATCCGGGCGACGCAGGGGTCGATCACGACGACCTTGCCGGTCAGCTGCGGGCCGGCCCGGCGCAGCCGCTCCTCCACGCGCATCGCGTTGGGACGGCCCCCACGCACCATCGGCGAGAGCCGGGACAGCGCCTTGAGCGTGGCGGGGCCGCAGGTGCCGTCCGGTGGCACGCCCACGTTGCGCTGGAACTCGCGGACGGCGAGCTCGGTCTGGTAGCCGAAGCGGCCGTCGACGCGGCCGACCTTGAACCCGAGGTCGAGCAGGCGCTGCTGGAGCGCCACCACGTCGTCGCCGGCGAGCAGGTTGCCGGCCTGGAAGTTCAGCAGCCGGTCACCCAGGCGCCAGCGGGCCTCGTCGAGGACGCGGTACGTCGCGCTGCCGACCGCACCGTCGACGGAGAGGCCACGCTGCTGCTGGAAGGCGCGGACCGCCCGGTCCAGGGCCTCGTCGAAAAGCTCGGGGTCGGCCGGATCGACCTCGCCGAGGCCGAGCAGGGACAGCCGCTGCCGGATCTCGGTGACCGCAGGTCCGCGGTCCCCGCGACGGAAGACGGGGGAGGCTGGGCTCTCCGACACGCTGACTCCTCCCGTGGACGGGCGCCGTAGCGCTGGGAAACCGGGGCGCATGGGCCTCGGAGCGTCCTACCCCGAGGGGCACTACTCAAACAGACGTCCAGCCATTGTCAATGGTTGCATCGTGGCCAGGGAGGGCCCTCCGGCCCTGGACAACGACGAGCCCCCGGCGCGTAAACACGGCGGGGGCTCGGCGGAATGCTGCGGTGCCGGCGAGGTCAGGCGATGAACTCGCTGAGCTCGTTGAGGAGCGCGGCCTTCGGCTTGGCGCCGACGATCTGCCGGACCACCTCGCCGTTCTGGTAGACGTTGAGGGTCGGGATGCCGGTGACCCGGTAGGTGGCCGGGGTGACCGGGTTCTCGTCGACGTTCATCTTCACGAACGTGATCTTGTCGCCGTGCTCGGCGTTGATCTCGGCGAGGATCGGGGCGACCTGGCGGCACGGGCCGCACCACTCGGCCCAGAAGTCCACGAGGACGGGCTTGTCGGACTTGAGAACGGTGGTCTCGAAGTCCGAGTCGGTCACTGTCTGCATGTCGGCCACGGGGCCTCCTTCTTCTGTGCGAACTCGCGGGAACTGTCTGGGTGGAACGGGTGCTTCGTGCTGGTCGTCCCTAGTGAACAGCAGCCGACCGACGTTTCTTCCCCGACATTGGTATGGATCCGGCGCGGAATACGCTCCCCGGATCCACCGATATCGGAGTCAGGCGCCGGCGGTCTGGACCTGCTCGGTGACGATCTGGGTGGTGATCTCGGCCTCGTGCTCGGTGTCCGCGGCGGAGCCCGCCGTGGAGGCGGCGTGATCGAGCGCGGCGAGGTAGCGCTCGGCGTCGAGGGCGGCCGAGCAGCCGCTGCCGGCCGCGGTGATGGCCTGCCGGTAGTGGTGGTCGACCAGGTCGCCGCAGGCGAAGACACCCGGCAGGTTGGTGCGGGTCGAGGGCTGCTCGACGAGGACGTAGCCGTTCTCGTCGAGGTCCACCTGCCCGGGCAGCAGCTCGGAGCGCGGGTCGTGGCCGATCGCGATGAAGAGGCCGGTCGCGTCGAGCTCACGCTTCTCGCCGGTCTCGGTGTCGACGCAGGGTCAGGCCGGTGAGCTTGTCGTCCCCGTGGATCGCCTCGACGGCGGAGTTCCAGGCGAACTCGATCTTCGGGTCGGCAAAGGCGCGCTCCTGCATGATCTTCGACGCGCGCAGCTCGTCGCGGCGGTGGATCATCGTGACCTTGGAGGCGAAGCGGGACAAGAAGGTGGCCTCCTCGACGGCGGAGTCGCCGCCGCCGACCACGGCGATGTGCTGCTCGCGGAAGAAGAAGCCGTCGCAGGTGGCGCACCAGCTCACCCCGTGCCCGGAGAGCCGGTCCTCGTCGGGGATGCCGAGCTTGCGGTAGCCCGAGCCCATCGCGAGGATCACGGCCCGGGCCCGGTGCTGGTTGCCGGCGCCGTCCACGACCAGCTTGACGTCACCGGTGAGGTCGACCGCGGTGATGTCGTCCGACACCAGCTCGGCGCCGAAGCGCTCTGCCTGGGCGCGCATGTTGTCCATCAGCTCGGGACCCATGATCCCGTCCCGGAAGCCGGGGAAGTTCTCCACCTCGGTGGTGTTCATCAGCGCACCGCCCGCGGTGACCGATCCCTCGAACACCAGCGGGGCGAGGTTGGCGCGTGCGGCGTAGACCGCGGCGGTGTAGCCCGCCGGTCCCGAGCCGATGACGATCACGTTGCGGACGTCGCCCTGGTCGTTGGCCATGGTGGATGAGCTCCCTGCGGGTGAGACGGTGAGACTGCGAGACGGTCAGACGGCGCCCACGTGAGGCGCCCATCGCTGGAACCGATCCTAGGCTCGCGACATTCCCGGCGGGCAACCGGCTCGCGGTGCCCGGTGGTGGACCAGGGGTAGCGCAGGGCTCGTTCAGCGGTCGCTGTCGACCTCGGTGACGGCAAGCAGTCGGGAGGCGTCGGCACACGAGTAGACCTCCGCCACATGCGTCCCGTCGACCGCTTTGCGGACCACGAGCGTCGCGCGTCTCCCGTCGAGGCGTACGGCGGCCAGCCGGTCACCTCGGGAGGTGTCCGGGACCGCGCACCGGCCGAGGAACCCCGCCACCTCCTGGGGCGAACGAGCCCGCCGGTCCAGGGCGGCGGCCACCGGGAGCAGCTCCTGCACGTCCGCGGTGAGGGAGTCGCGGTGCAGGCGCACCGTGCGACCAGTCAGCAGCCCGTCGTCGCGGGCAGCGCCGGAGTCGATCGTGGCGTCGGGCTGCGGGGCGAACCCCTCGGCCCCCTTCTCGTCGGTCGCCGGGGCGTCCCCGGCTCCGCCCTCGGCGAAGCTCTCGTCGCGGGCCGCGGTCGCGGATTCGGCGTCGCCGCCGGAGACCGAGAGGCCGTCGAGGCTGACCCCGACTCCGTAGGCGACCACCGAGACGGTCGCCGCGGCGACCAGCACCCGGGGCCAGCGGCGGCGACGGCGTCGTTCTGCCAGCTCGTCCACCGTGGCGGCGGCGGGGGCAGCCCGTTCGGCGACGAGACCGGCCAGGGTGGCGTCGAGCCGGGCGGCGACGTCGGCGGGCATGCCGCTCTCGGCGGGAGTGGACGCGAGCATGCGTCGTACCTGCTCCTCCTGCTCAGGCGTCACTGCTGCTCACCTCCTCGCCGTCCGGTCGCGTGCTGGTCCCCGGGTCTTCTCCGGGGGATGTCGATGGGACGCGCGGCGCTGCTCGGGGGTTCCCCCGGCCGGCCAGCTCGGCCAGCAGCGGCTGCAGCCGGGCGCGGCCGCGGGAGCAGCGGCTCTTCACGGTGCCGGGCGCGCAGTCCAGGATGGCGGCGGTCTCCTCGACGGAGTAGCCCTCCATGTCGACGAGCACGAGCGCGGCCCGTTGGTCGGCCGGCAGGGTGTCGAGGGCGGCGAGCACGGCGGCCCGGCGCTCGTGGTCCACCGCCACGTCGGCCGGGTCGGCGACCACGGCGGTGGCGGTCGACCCCCGGTCGGCGTGGTCGTCGAGGTCGTCGGGCAGCGGGTCGGCGAGCCGGACCTTGCGCCGCCGCAACCGGTCGAGGCAGGCGTTCACGACGATGCGGTGCAGCCAGGTGGTGACGGCGGCGTCCCCGCGGAACGACTCGGCGCGCCGGAACGCAGCGACCAGGGCGTCCTGGAGGGCGTCCGCGGCCTCCTCGGGGTCCCCGGTCGTGCGCAGCGCCACCGCCCAGAGCCGGTCGCGGTGCCGTCCGAACAACGTCCCGAAGGCCTCCGGGTCGCCCGCCACGTGGGCTGCCAGCAACGACCGGTCGTCGGGCTCGTCGGCCATCAGCGGACGACGATCTCCGCGACCTGGCCCCGGAAGCCGCCGTCGGCGGGGGGAAGCTCGGTGAGCCAGACCACGAGGTACTGCGTGGTGACCGGCTCGTCGAGAGGGACCTCGCCCTGCGTGCTCGCGTTGTCCAGCTTGCCCACCCGGGCCAGGCCCTCGTTGGAGGTCGGCGCGGCGGCGCCCTCCTCGGCGGCGAGGATCTCGAACGAGGTCGGGCTGCCGATGAAGCTGACGTCGACCTGGGAGACCTCGGTGGGCTCGCCGAGGTCGACGAGGAGGCCCACGCCGGGCTTGAGCAGGTTCAGCGGGTCGAAGTAGGTGCTGGTCCGCCAGGCCGTCCGCGGGTTGCCGTCCGCCGCGAGCGGAGCGGACTCCGGGTTCTCCTCGGGCGGGTCGCCCCCGGGGTCGAAGTCGCTGACGCCGGCGATCGTGATCGGCTCGGCCGGCGCGCTGGAGGGTTCCGTGGACGGCGACTCGGAGGCCTCCTCCGGACCGGTGCCCTGGCCGAGGTTGAACGCGACGATGATCGCGACGACGAGCAGCAGCACCCCGCCGATGGCGAGCGCGAGCCGCAGCCAGCTCCGACCCGGGGCGTCGTCGTCCCAGCTCGAGGTGTCCCACTCCCGCGCCGGGGCCGCCGGTTGCGGGTCCGGCCCCCAGACCGGGGGCAGTGAGCCGTTGCCGGTGCCGGTGCTGCGTGGCTGCCCGGCCGGACGCGCCGGCCGGGGGGTGTCGGAGGCGAACAGCGGCCGCTGCGGCAGCGGTGGGAGCTCCGGCGCGGGCGACCTGGCCGGCTGGGGAGGGGGAGCCACCTGGGTGGCCTCGGGGTCGTCGGACCGTCCACCGCCCTGGGTCGGGGTCCAGCCGACCGCGGTGTCCTCGTCGTCGAAGACCGGGGCGCCGGCCTGGGTCGCGTCGAGGGCGTCCTGCTCGCCGGTGTCGTCCACGACTGCGTCGGGCAGGACGTCGCCGCGCAGGTGCGCGAGCTCCGCCTCGTCGAAGAACGCGGTGGGCTCGAAGCCGACGGGTGCCGCCCCGGTCGCGTCACCGATGAAGTCGCTGAGCGCGGCATAGATCTCGTGCGCGGTCTCGAGCGGTGTCGCCGGGCCTAGCGGGTCCGCATTGAGCACCCGCTCGCAGATCGCGTCGAGGGGGCGGGGCACTCCGGCACGCACCTGGCGGGGACGCAGCGCCCGGCCGTGCTCGGTGGGGGCGTCGGGGAGGCTGGACCCGTCCGTCCCGGGCCACTTCGCCACCAGGCCGGCGTACAGGAGTGCGGCGAGGTTGACCACGTCGGCCTCGTGCTCGCCGAGCGGTCGCCCGCCGGTGACCCGGGCCTGGTCGCGGCCGCGGATGACGGCGTCGACCACGAATCCGATGAGCTTGACCGAGCCGGCCTCGGTGACCATCACGTTCTCGGGCAGCAGCCGGCCGTGGGCGATGCCGTGCCGGTGCGCGGTGCTGATCGCCTCGGCGACCTCCTTGACCACCCAGGCGGCGCGACGGGCGGACAACGGCCCTTCGGCGAGCAGTCGGTCGAGGGAGATCCCGTGGCCCCACTCGTTGACGACGTAGGTGACCCCGTCCTCGGTGGCGGCGTCGAGCACGCGGAGCAGGTGGCCATCGCTGACGGTGGCCGAGGTGCGGGCGGCGTTGAGCAGCGCCTCGCTGCGCGGGTCCTCGGCGGCGATGACGTGGACCGCGACGCTGCGCGCGAGGGTGCGGTCGGTGGCACGCCAGAAGCGGGCACCCTCGGTGTCGTCGAGCAGGTCCTCGAGCACGAATCGGCCGGCCAGAAGGGTTCCCGGTCCGACGGGTGTCTCGGCCACGCTCCTCCTTCATCCGGTCGTACGACGCTGCTGGGGATCCCGACCATGCTACGGGTGCCGGAAACTGCTCCTCATCTACCCAGCCGTGCGGAGATGAGACGTGCGACCCCCGTCACTTCCTCGATCCTGAGCACGCGGCTCAGGGCCAGGTAGACCACGACACCGGAGGCGGTGACCGCGCCCAGCGTCACGGCGGCGCGGAGCTTGCCGTCGCCGTCCCAGGTGACTTCGAAGCCGTAGCGCACCGCCAGGCCGACCAGCCCGGCTACACCGGCCGCCACCACCAGCCGGCCCAGGAAACGGACCAGTGCGGGGGTCTCGAGACCACCCAGGACGTGCCGCAGCAGCAGGTAGGAGCAGACGGCGCCGACCGCGTACGCGCAGCTGTAGGAGATCACCAGACCCGGCGCGGTGTTCTCCGGCGAGGCGGACCGGGCGAGCACGATGGCCAGGGTGATGTTGACCGCCGCGATCACGCACTGCACCCAGAACACCGTGCGGGTGCGCTCCAACGCGTAGAAGCCACGCAGCATCAGGTAGTGGGTGGTGAAGAAGACCAGGCCGGGCGCGAACAGGGCCAGGGCGACACCGAAGGCGGCGAACGTGTCCTTGGCGGCGGCGTAGCCCCACATCAGGTTGCTGACGTCGTGGGCGATGAGGGGCAGCAGCACGGCGAACGGCACGATCAGCGCCAGCGTGGTGCGCAGCGTCGCCGCGACGTTGTGGGCCACGCCGGGGAGGTCGTCGTCGGCGGCCCGGGCCGACAGCCGCGGGAGCATCGCGGTCGCGAGCGAGACGGTGGCGATCGAGTGCGGGACCATCATCACCAGGAACGCGCTCGAGTAGACGGTGTAGCCGGTGCCGTTCCCGCCGAGGGCGGTGGTGGCGGCGTCCGCCGTACCGCTCGAGGCGATCCGCACCACCACGGTGTAGGCGACCTGGTTCACGATCACGAAGAGCACGGTCCACACGCCGAGCCGCAGGGTGTGGCCGAGCCCGGTCCCCCGGAAGTCGAACCGGGCCCGGTAGCGGAAACCGGCGCGGCGCAGGTAGGGCAGCAGGATCAGGAACTGCGCGACGATGCCGAGGGTGGAGCCGAGGCCGAGCAGCAGCTCCTGGTCGGAGGTGAACCCGCCGGTCAGGCCGGCCTCCGCGACCGGCCCGAACGCCACCAGGTAGATCACCAGGACGGCCACCGAGATCACGTTGTTGGCGATCGGCGCCCACATCATCGGGGCGAAGCTGCCGCGGGAGTTGAGCACCTGGCCGAGCAGCACGAACATCCCGTAGAAGAACACCTGGGGCAGGCAGAACCGGGCGAAGTCGATCACCGACTCGCGCTGCTCGGCGAGCTCCGGGGTGAAGAAGCTGCCGTCGAGGAAGAGCCGCATCAGGAGGGGTGCCGCGATGACGAGGAGCGTGGTCATGACGGCGAGGAAGAGGGCGGCCAGGGTGACCACCCGGTTGGCGTAGGCCTCGCCGCCGTCGGGGTCGTTCCGCATCGCGCGGACGAGCTGCGGGACCAGCACCGCGTTGAAGACACCGCCGGCCAGCAGGATGTAGAGCATGTTCGGGACGGTGTTCGCGATCGTGAACACGTCCGCGTGCAGCTGGTTGCCCAGCGCCGCCGCCAGCAGGGCGTTGCGGACGAAGCCGCTGAGCCGGGAGACCACGGTGCCGGCGGCCATCACCGCGCTGGAGCTGAGGATCGAGCTCTGGCCGTTGTCCTCGGTGGCGCTGGTCGTCACTCGGTTCCTTCCTGGGTACGACGGGCGCGCACGCGGCGCTGGATCCGGAAGACGATCATCACCAGCAGCAACGCGCCGCCGGTGCCCATCACCAGCCAGACGACGGCGCCGACGTTGCTGGTGCGGACGTTGAACTGCACCTCGCTGCCCAGCCGCCGGCCGTCCTCGGTCGTCGCGATCAGGGTCACCTCGTGGACGCCGATGGCGGTGGACTCCGCACGCATCCGCACCGGGGAGCGCTGGCCCGGCGCGAGCGTGATCGGGTCCGGCGCGGTGATCTCCAGGTCGTCGCGGGAGGTGATCGCCTCGAGCCGCACGGTGACCGTCTCGGACAGGTTGTTCACGAGGCTGACGCCGATGGGTCCGGTCTCGCTGGACATCATCACGAACCCCGGGCCGTCGATGTCGACGAGCTGCATCGTGCGCCGGATCCGCAGCGTGGTGTTGCGGGCCCGTTCCAGCGCGGCGCCGGGCCTGGCGCGGACCGAGCTGGACGACGCGAGCATCGCGGCCTTCGCCAGGTCGTCCTGCACGGTGTCGTTGCGGGTCAGCAGCGCGGCGTAGAGGTCTCCGGTGTCGACCAGCTCCTGGGTCGCCAGCTGGTTGGCGAAGGGCACCTGCTTCCTGCGCTCCGACGCCGGGTAGACGGGCGGCTCCTGGCTCGCTTCGTCGTCACCGCGGGTCAGCAGGCTGTCGAGGCCGACCTGGGACAGCCACGGGACGTCCAGGCCGTCGAAGAAGTCGGCGCCCTCCCACGAGCCGCCGAGGCTCCACAGCTGGGGCGTGGACACGACGAGGGGGCGGTCGCGCTCTCCGGTCAGGGCCCGCACCGATGCCTCGGCCAGGATCCGCTGGCGGAGCGCGAGGGGATCCCGGCGCGGGTTCGGGCCTGGCCCGCCGGTCGCCGCGGCCGAGTCGGTGAGCACCACCTCGGTGCCGTCCGGACGGGTCACGACCGGACCGGTGTGCTCGGGCAGGGCCTGGTCGGCGAGCAGTGCGGGGGTGTCCGGGTCGAGTCGGGCGAGTGCACGCGGCGGCAGCAGGCCGGAGGGTGGCGACACCACGGGCGAGCCGTCGACGTCCAGCCCGTCGAGCGTCCTGGCGCTGAGCCGCTCGGCCTTGCGCAGGATCCGGGTGAGCCGGTTGCTGGTCACGGCGGCGACGTCGAGGTCGCCGTACGGCAGCGCGAGCACGGTGTCGCCGGCGGTCCGCTCGACGAAGGAGGTGAGCCAGGCCGCGGCGTCCTGGGCGGCGACGGTGGGCTCGCCGGACGACTCGCCCCCGTCACCCTCGTCGCCGCCGGCCTCCGCCGAGGGCGACGGGGAGGCGCTCGACCCGTTCTCCTCGTCGGGACCGGAGCCGTCGTCGGCGGTGGACAGCGGTGGGTTCTCCTCCGCGACGGAGGAGACCGCGTCGAGGACGGCGGGGTCCACCAGCCAGGTCAGCGGCTGCTCGCTCTCGCCGGCGAAGTCGGACAACCGGTTCAGCCGGCCCTCGGGGCCGACCGAGGTCTGCCAGCGGCTCAGGCCGAGCAGCCGGCCGTCGGGGGAGCGTCGGACGAGGTCCCGCACGGGTACGACGACCGCCACCTCGGTCCGGGGCCCGCGGTCGGCCATCAGCGGCATGAACGACCGGGCCCGGCCGTCGGCCACCACGTCCCGGATCCCGTCGACGGCACCGAGGACGTGCACCCCCACCCAGTACACGCCGGGCTCGCCGGAGATCTCGGTGTCGAGATCCTGTCGGCGCACGGTCACGGTGTAGGAGGTGGTCTCCCCCGGGTCGAGGTCGCCGACCTCGTCGAACAGGCCCTCCTCGGCGAGCCGTCCGCCGACCTCCGCCGCCGGGTCGGTCGCCGCAGCCTCGGCCAGCTCGGCCTCGGTCGTCATCGGGGTCCCGGAGACGAACAGGTAGGCCTGCACGTCGGTCCAGGTGTCGTTCGAGGTGTTCGTGACCTCGCCGGTCAGCGTGACCGTCCCCCGGCGCGGGATGGTCGAGGGCGTCATCGTCTCGAGGGTGACCTCGAGCGGGGTCCCGGCCGGTGCTGCCCGGGCCACCTGGCCCGCGCGGACCGGTGAAGGCGTCCCGGTGGCCGGGGCCAGCGCCGCGCCCAGCACGATCGGCGTCACCGCGGCCAGGCATGCGGCAGTGCGCGCCAGCGCGGGTCGGGTCACACCGCAAGGCTAACGACCCGGACCGCTGGCATAGAGTTGCCTCCCGTGTCCGACCAGCCCGAACTGCCCGAGCCCCCGCTGGGCATGAGCGCGATGCAGGAGCGCGCGCTCGCCGAGCTGCGCCGGATCGCCCCGGTGATCGACGAGCTCGGCGCCCGGTTCTCCGCGGCCGGCGAGCAGATCGCCCTCGTCGGCGGCCCGGTCCGCGACGCGATGCTCGGCCGGCTGCACAACGACCTCGACTTCACCACCTCGGCGCCGCCCGAGACGACCGAGCGGCTGCTCAAGGGCTGGGCCGACGCGATCTGGGACATGGGCCGCGACTTCGGCACGATCGGCTGCCGCAAGGGGCCGTGGCAGGTCGAGATCACGACGTACCGCTCCGAGCAGTACGACGCCGACTCGCGCAAGCCGTCGGTCGACTACGGCGACAACCTCACCGGCGACCTCGGCCGACGCGACTTCACCGTGAACGCGATGGCGGTGACGCTGCCCGGCAACCTCTTCGAGGACCCCTACGGCGGGGTGGTCGACCTCGCCCACGGGGTGCTCCGCACGCCCGGCCGTCCGGAGGACTCCTTCTCCGACGACCCGCTGCGGATGATGCGGGCCGCCCGGTTCGCGGCACAGCTCGGCTTCACCGTGGCGCCCGAGGTGGTCGAGGCGATGACCGCGATGGCCGGCCGGATCGAGATCGTCTCCGCCGAGCGGGTCCGCGACGAGCTGGTGAAGCTCGTCTGCGCCAAGCACCCGCGGCGCGGCCTGGCGTTGCTGGTCGAGACCGGCCTCGCGGAGCACGTCCTGCCCGAGCTCCCGGCGCTGGCCCTCGAGAGCGACGAGCACCACCGGCACAAGGACGTCTACGACCACACGCTGACCGTGCTCGAGCAGAGCATCGACCTCGAGGAGCGGCTCGGCGACGGCCCGGACTTCGTGTCCCGCTTCGCCGCGCTGATGCACGACGTCGGCAAGCCGCGCACCCGCAAGTTCCAGGGCGACGGCACGGTGACCTTCCACCACCACGACGTGGTGGGCGCGAAGATCACCAAGAAGCGGATGAAGGCGCTGCGGTTCTCCAACGACGAGATCGCCGCGGTCAGCAAGCTCGTCGAGCTGCACCTGCGCTTCCACGGCTACGGGACCGGCGAGTGGACCGACTCCGCCGTACGCCGCTACGTCCGCGACGCCGGCGACCAGCTCGAGCGGCTGCACGTGCTGACCCGGGCGGACTGCACGACGCGCAACAAGCGCAAGGCCGACCGGCTGCGCAAGACCTATGACGACCTCGAGGCCCGGATCGCCCGGCTGCGCGAGCAGGAGGAGCTCGGGTCGATCCGTCCCGACCTCGACGGCAACCAGATCATGGCGATCCTCGGGATCGGGCCCGGCCGCGACGTGGGCGACGCCTACAAGCACCTGCTCGAGCTCCGGATGGACAACGGGCCGATGCCGGAGGACGACGCGAAGGCCGCCCTGCTCGCCTGGTGGGCCGCCCGCACCTCCTGAGCCCTAGGCTGCAGCCTATGAAGAGCGAGCTATTCGAGCAGTCCAACCTCGAGGTCCAGGGCCAGCAGCGGTTCGCCCTGCAGAACACCCAGCTGCTGCGCGTCTCCCTCGGCGACGACGTGCTCGCGGTCAAGGGCGCGATGGTGGCCTTCCAGGGCCAGATCCGGTTCGACCACGAGAAGGCCGGCGGCATGGGCAAGCTGCTGAAGAAGGTGCTCACCAGCGAGGACATGCCGCTGATGCGGGTCAGCGGCCAGGGCGAGGTGTTCTTCGCCAACGAGGCCGGCTACGTCTACCTCATCGAGCTGGACGGTGACGGCATCTCGGTCAACGGCCGCAACCTGCTGGCGTTCGACGCCTCGCTCCAGTGGGACATCAACCGGGTCAAGGGCGCCGGGATGATGGCCGGCGGGCTGTTCAACACGACCGTGTCCGGCAGCGGCACGGCCGCGCTGTGCACGGTCGGCAAGCCGGTCGTCCTGGACTGCTCGCAGCAGCCGACCTACGTCGACGTCCAGGCCGCCGTCGCCTGGTCCTCGAACCTGGTCCCCAACGTGGTCTCGAGCATGAACTTCAAGTCGCTGCTGCGCGGCGGCTCGGGCGAGGCGTTCCAGTACGCGTTCCACGGGCCCGGGTTCGTCGTCGTGCAGCCCTTCGAGTTCGTCGCGCCGTCCAGCGGCAGCGGCAGCAAGAGCAGCGGCGGCGGCGTGATCGGCGACCTGTTCAGCTAGAGCTGGTGCAGGGCGGGTACGACGTGCTCGCCCAGCCCACGCACGAAGCCGACCGGATCGCGGCTCGCGTCCGGCCGCAGCGGCATCACGTGCACGTCCTGCACGCCGACGTCGGCCAGGGCGCGCATCTCGTCGAGGAACGCCGCACCTCCGGTCGCGCCCGGGGCGATCGGCGCGTTCCAGAGCACCGTCCGCCGGATGTCGTCGTACGGGCGGCCCTCCCGCTCGCACCAGTCGCGCAGCACGGCGAACTTGTGGGCGACCTGCTCCGGTGGTGTACCCCGGCCGGCGAAGACGTTGCACGCGTCGGCGTACTTCGCGACCAGCCGCAGCGTCTTCCGCTCGCCGCCGCCGCCGACCATCACCGGCACCCGGGACAGCGGCTGGGGCGAGCAGATCGTCTCGGCGAGGTCGAAATGTTTCCCGTGGAACGGACCGTCGTCCTCGCTCCACATCTGCCGGACGATCTGCAGCGCCTCGTCGAGGCGCTCGAAGCGCTCGGCGAGCGGCGGGAACGGGACGCCGAGGCCGTGGTGCTCGCGCTCGTACCACGCGGCCCCGATGCCGAGCGCGGCCCGGCCGCCGGAGAGCACGTCGAGGGTGGAGACGATCTTGGCGAGCAGCCCGGGGTGCCGGTAGGTGACGCCGGTCATCAGGAGCTGGAGCTCCACCCGCGACGTGTGCGCGGCGAGGAAGCCGAGCGTGGTGTAGCCCTCGAGCATCGGCTCGGTGGGGTCGCCGAGGAACTCGAGCTGGAACCAGTGGTCCATCAGTGACAGCGTGTCGACGCCGCTGTCGTCGCAGGCCCGGCCGAGCTCCGCCAGGGTCCCGGCGATGGACGCCGGACCGTCCGGGAGGGTGAAGTCGACCAGGTGGATCCCGAGTCTCATGACGCCTCCCGGGGTGCGTGGCCCTCGGTCAGGCCGACCAGTCGGGCGCTCTCGTCCCAGAGCCGCTTCGCGACCTGTTCGTCATAGCTGCGCGGGGACGACTTCTTGGGTCGCTTGTCCACGAAGTACGTCCCGGTCACACCTTCCAGGTCGGGAGCCGAGGCGAGGTGCACCGAGGTGGCAGCGCCCCGATCGGGCGACTTCAGGAACGGACGCACGAAGGGGAGCATCAGCCGCATCCAGCCCAACGGGTCCTCCTGGCCGAAGGAGGTCCGCACCACGCCGGGATGGAGCACGTTGGCGGTGACCCCGCTGCCGTCGAGCCGGCGGGCGAGCTCGTAGGTGAACAGCACGTTGGCCAGCTTGGACTGGTTGTAGGCCTGCTGCCCGTCGTAGCGGTCCTCGCCCATGAGGTCGTCGAAGTCGATCCGGCCCATGGACTGGGCTCCCGACGAGACCGTCACGACCCGCGCGGGTGCGCTCGCACGAAGCCGGTCGAGGAGCAGGTCGGTGAGCAGGAACGGCGCGAGGTGGTTGAGCGCGAAGGTGTGCTCGAGGCCGTCGGCGGTCACGTGCCGGTGCGCCCAGTAGCCGCCGGCGTTGTTGACGAGCACGTCGAGGCGCGGGTACGCCGCCAGCACCTCACCGGCGAGGCGGCGTACCTCCGCCTGCGAGGACAGGTCCGCGACGAAGACGTCCACCGTGCCACCGGTGGACCGGGCGATCTCGCCGGCCGCCCGTTCCGTGCGGCCCCTGTCGCGACCGACGATGCCCACCCGGGCGCCGAGTGCCGCCAGACCTTCCGCGGTGGCACGGCCGATCCCTCCGGAGCCGCCCGTGACGAGCACGGTCCGGTCCGCCATCGGTGCCCGGGTGGTCATGGTCAGCGGACGATCTTGAAGTTGAACGCCGGCGTGCCGAGCGCGCCCCACAGGCGCAGCCACACCGGAAGGATCATCTCGGTGCCGCGTGCGGTGCTGATGTCCCCCAGGTCGATCACGTCCGTGTGACCCATGCTGGTGAGCAGCTCGGCCACGGTCTTCTTGGCGACCTCGTCGTCACCGGAGACGAAGACCGAGTGGTCGCCGTCGGCGAGCGTGGCGGGGTGCACCATCAGGTGGGCGTTCATGGTGTTGAGCGTCTTCACGACGAGGGTGTCGGGGAAGGCACGCTGGATCTGCTCGCCGAGCGAGTCGGTGTCCTTCACGAACAGGGTCGGCGGCATGCCGGCCGAGAAGTCGAGCGGGTTGGCGATGTCGACCAGGACCTTGCCGGCCAGGTTGGCGGCACCCGCCGATCCGAGCACCTCGAGCGACACCGAGCCGTTCGTCGCGTTGACGACGAGCTCCGCGTCCTCGGCGGCGCCGGCGAACGTGGCGAGCCCGATCGACGGGTGCTGCTCGACCCAGGCGCCGACGCCGGGGTTGCCCATCTGGTCAGGCTCGGTGCGGCCACGCGTGGCCTCGGGGTCGCGGGTGCCGACGGTGACGTCGTGGCCCAGCTCGTCGAGGCGGGCGGCGACCGCCTGGCCGACCATCCCGGTGCCGAGAACGGCGATGCGCATGTTTCCTCCAGATCGAGTGTCGAGGTAGACAGGTCTGTCTATCCCTGTCGGAACGCTAGCAGACAGATCTGTCTACCCACAAGGGCCGGCCGGCTGGAAGTAGACAGATCTGTCTGCTTCAATGAGTCCATGAGCCTCTCGGTTCCCATCCTGAACGTCCTCGTGGTCTATGCCCACCCGGAGCCGACCTCCTTCGCGGCCGCCCTGAAGGACCGCGCGGTGGCCGAGCTGACTGCTGCTGGGCACCGGGTCGAGGTGGCGGACCTCTACGCCGAGGGCTTCGACCCGGTGGCCGGTCCCGACGACTTCACCGAGCGGGCCGACCCGGAGCGGCTGCACATCCAGCGCGAGCAGCAGCACGCGGTGGACAGCGACACCCTCGCCGCCGACGTCAGTCGCGAGCTCGAACGGCTCGAACGGGCCGACGTGGTCCTCTTCGTGGCGCCGCTGTGGTGGTTCGGGCTGCCCGCGATGCTCAAGGGCTGGGTGGACCGGGTGTTCGTGTTCGGCAAGATCTACGGGCACGGTCTGACCTTCGGGACCGGGCCCCTGCAGGGCAAGCGGGCCATGCTGGCGCTCACGACGGGGGGCCCTCAGTCGGCGTACTCCGAAGGCGGTCAGCACGGTCCGCTGGAGACGCTGCTGCACTCCGTCCAGCACGGCATGTTCCGGTTCACGGGCATGGAGGCGCTCGAGCCCTTCGTGGCCTGGGGCGCCGGCTGGGTGGAGGACGACCGACGCGACGAGTACCTCGAGGCCTTCGGTGCCCGCCTCGCGGCCCTCGCGCACGACAACGCCTCGGCTGCCTGAGGAGGAATGCGCGATGACCACCAGTGAGGCACGCCAGCGGATCCTCGACACGGCCTTCCGGCTGTTCTACGCACGCGGGATCCGCGCGGTCGGGGTGGACACGATCATCGCCGAGTCGGGCGTCGCGAAGGCCACCTTCTACAAGCACTTCCCGGCGAAGGACGACCTGGTGCTGGCCTACCTCGACAAGGTCGACGCGGTGTGGAGCGGGCAGCTGCACGCGGCAGCCGAAGCGGCCGGGAACGACCCGGGGGACCAGCTGGCGGGCATGTTCGACGCCCTCAGCTCCGCCTGTCGACGTGAGGGTTACCGGGGGTGTGCGTTCATCAACGCTGCCGCCGAGGCGGTGCCGGGCACGCCCGTGCACGACCGGACGGTGGCCCACAAGCGGCAGGTTCTCGACTGGGTGCGTGGGCTGGCCGAGCAGGCCGGGGCGGACGACCCGGCGGGCCTGGCCCGCAGTCTCACCCTGCTCCTCGACGGCGGTCTCGCCAGCGGCTCGCTCGACGCGGGCGTCGATGCGCCGGAGATGGCCAAGCGCAGTGCCAGTGCCCTGATCGCGGCCGCGCGATTGACTGACAGAGTTTGAAATCTGTCAGTCAATCCTCTACCTTTCTCGTATGACGACTTCCACGATCACCTCACGCACCCTGGGGACGGCCGGCCCCACCGTCTCCGCCCTCGGACTCGGACTGATGGGCATGTCGGACCTCTACGGCCCGGCCGACGAGGCCGAGAGCATCGCCACCGTCCGGTCCGCGCTCGACGCGGGCGTGAACCTGCTCGACACCGGTGACTTCTACGGGATGGGCCACAACGAGCTGCTCCTCCGTGAGGCGCTGCGCGGGCGGGACCGCGACGACGTCATCGTCAGCGTGAAGTTCGGCGTGCTGCGCGGACCCGACGGCTCCTGGAACGGCGTCGACACGCGCCCGGCCGCGATCAAGAGCTCGCTCGCCTACACCCTGCGCCGGCTCGGCACCGACCACGTCGACGTCTACCGGCCGGCCCGCCTCGACCCGTCCGTCCCGATCGAGGAGACGGTCGGCGCGCTCGCCGAGCTCGTCCAGGCCGGCTACGTCCGCCACATCGGCCTCTCCGAGGTCGGCGCCGACACGCTCCGACGGGCCCACGCCGTCCACCCCGTCGCCGACCTGCAGATCGAGTACTCGCTGATCAGCCGCGGCATCGAGGACGAGATCCTCCCGACGGCGCGCGAGCTCGGGGTCGGGGTCACGGCGTACGGCGTCCTCTCCCGCGGCCTGCTCTCGGGGCACTGGACCACCGACCGCGCCGGCCAGGACTTCCGCGCCCACCTGCCTCGCTTCCAGGCCGGCAACGTGGAGGCGAACCTCGGGCTCGTGGAGACGCTGCGCGACATCGCCGAGGCTCGTGGTGCCACCGTCGCCCAGGTCGCGGTCGCCTGGGTGATGGCGCAGGGCGAGGACATCGTGCCGCTGGTGGGCGCCCGCACCCGCGCTCGCCTGGCCGAGTCGCTCGGAGCGCTCGACCTCCAGCTCGGCACCGACGACCTCGCGGCTGTCGAGGCTGCCGTCCCGGCAGACGCCGCGGCGGGCACGCGCTACGACGCCTTCCAGATGTCCGTGCTCGACAGCGAGAAGTAGCCTTCCGCCATGTCCGCGCCCCTGACCTCCACCGAGATCCTCGACGCCGCCGAGCAGGTGCTCCGCAGGTTCGGCCCGGCGAAGACCACGGTGGTCGACGTGGCACGGGCGCTCGAGGTGAGCCACGGCACCGTCTACCGGCACTTCCCGAGCAAGGCCGTCCTGCGCGACGCGGTCACCGAGCGGTGGCTCGACCGGGTCTCGGAGCCGCTGGAGGCGGTCGTGTCCAGGAAGGGCAAGGCCGAGACCCGGCTGCGTGCGTGGCTGGAGCTGCTTGCACGGACCAAGCAGGACATGGCCCGCGAGGACCCGGAGATGTTCGCGACGTTCCACACGCTGACCTCCGAGTCGCGGGAGGTCGTGGCGGCACACCTGGCTCGGCTCTCGGGGCAGCTGAGCGAGATCGTGGCGGCGGGCGTCGCGTCGGGCGAGTTCGCCGCGACGGACGTCGAGCGCACGGGTCGGGCGATCCTGCAGGCCACGGCGCGGTTCCACCACCCCGCGCACGCCGCCGAGTGGGACGACCCGGACCTCGACCGGGACTTCGCGGCCGTCTTCGACCTGGTGGTCAATGGGTTGGCGCGGCCTCGCGGGTGACCCGGGCGTAGCCGAGGGCGGTGGCGAGGTAGCCGATCGTGATCGCCGCCAGGACGGCGTACGACTTCCCGCTCACCGGCAGCACCACGGCGGCGGCGCCGGCGGCGGCCACGAACGCGACGTTGAAGATCACGTCGTACAGCGCGAAGACGCGGCCGCGGAACGCGTCGTCGACGTGGGTCTGGACCAGCGTGTCGACGCTGATCTTGATCCCCTGCGAGGCCAGACCGAGGAAGAACGCCGCGACGAGAAGGGCGGTCTGGGTGTAGAGCGACGCGGGGAACGCCTGAGTCACGGCGGCCAGCACGAGCAGCGTCAGCACCCAGGTCCGCAGCGAGACCCGGTCGGTCGCGACCGGGGTGAGGAACGCGGCGGCGAAGAACCCGGCACCACTCACCAAGATGGCGACGGACAGGTCGTTGAGCGCCGCTGCGCTCTGCTCCGTGGTGTGGAAGTAGTTCCGGTAGAGCAGGATCAGCGAGACCGTCGAGACCCCGTAGAAGAACCGGTGGGCGCCGATCGCCGCGAGCCCGTACGCCGCCTCGCGCCGCTCGGCCAGGTGCCGGAGCCCGTCCCGCAGTCCGCGTACGACGTGCCGCGCGGCCTCGCGGACGGCCGGCCGGTCCGGGTCGAAGTCGGGGCCGAGGAGGGCCCGGGGGATCCGCAGGGCGAGCGCGCCGGCGACGCCGTACAGCACCGCCGCGGTCGCGAGGACGCCCACGTCGCCGTCGACGCCCAGGGCCTCCCAGAGCGGCCGCGCACCGGTGCCGACGCCGAGGCCGAGCAGGAACGCCATCGTGCCGGCCGTGGGCGTGACCGCGTTGGCGGTGACGAGGTCCTCCTCGATGACCACGTGCGGCAGCGCGGCCGAGAGCCCGGCCAGCAGGAAGCGGTTGACCGAGAGGCACGCGAGGATCAGTGCGAAGAGCGCCGGCCCGCGCAGGTCGGCGGCGACACCGACGGTCAGCACGGCGACGAGGGCGACGCGCACGAAGTTGGACCAGGCCAGCACCTCACGTCGGGACCAGCGGTCGAGCAGCACGCCGACGAACGGTCCGAGCGCGCTGAACGGCAGCAGCACGACCGCCAGGGTCCCGGCGATCGCCCCCGGCGAGGGCTGCTGCTCGGGGGAGAAGATCACGTAGGAGGCCAGCGCGACCTGGAAGACCCCGTCGGTCATCTGGCTGGCGACGCGCACGGAGAAGAGCTGTCTGAACCTTTGACCACGCAATAAGTGGGACAGGTGGCGGGCGGCTCTCATAGAGGGCATGCTTTCACCCGACCGCCCGTAGCCGGCACCTCCGGCAGGGTCCCCGGCGAAACAGGTCAGAGGCAGGGGGGACTGCATGGAGAACGACGTTCCACCGATCCCGGCCTCGCTGGTCGAGAACCTCGCCTTCAACCTGGGCGCTGCGGAGGCCGCGAGCTGGCTCGAGGGTGCAGTCGTGCGCGCCAGGGTGCTGATCCAGGAGTGGCGCCTGCGGCCGGTCGAGGTCCTCTCCGGAGGGTCCATGTCGCTGTGCATCAAGTGCGAAGGCTCCGACGGCGAGCTGCTGGTGCTGAAGATCCCCGCGAACATCGACGGCGGCGCCGCGGAGATCGCCGCCCTGAAGGCCTGGAACGGCAACGGCGCGGCGCGGGTCCTCCGCGTGGACCGGGCGACGTCCGCGATGCTGATGAACTACCTCGGGGCGGTCGGGCAGGACGGCTACGGCCTCGACGACATCGTCGACCTCGCCGAGCGACTGCACCAGGGGGACCCGGACGGCTACGAGTTCGAGACCGTGGACGCCAACCTCACCCGACGCATCACCTGGGCCACGGACCGGTTCCGCGAGGACGGCTACGAGCACCACCAGGGCGACCTCGCGTTGGCGGAGAAGATGGTGGTCGACCTGGTCTTCTCCGAGGAGCAGCAGGTGCTGCTGCACGGCGACCTGCAGGCGAAGAACCTGATCCTGTCCGGCGGTGAGCTGACCGCGGTGGACCCGTTGCCGGTGCTCGGCCCGGCGATCTTCGACGTGGCGTTCTGGGTCGCCAAGAGCGTCCACGAGAAGCCGATGCGCTACTACGTGGACCGGGTCGCTGAGCTGCGCCCGTCGCTCGACGCGCGCGCGCTGCTGCGTTGGACGTGGGCGCTGGCGGTGCTCGAGAACCGGCCCTACGTCGCGGTCGGCGCCGAACGGCGCCAGGAGTTCATCGACGGGCTCAGGTCCGAGGTGACCACCTAGGTCACTCCCGGCCCTGAGCCCGTCGATTCAGTGCTTTGCTGTTGTGCTGCTGAGCGGGAAGGTCAGTCCTGCGCGTCGTCGCCGCGGATGAAGGCCTCGACCTGGGCGCGGCCGAGGTCGTCGGGCATCTGCACCGGCGGGGACTTCATCAGGTAGGTCGACGCCGAGATGATCGGGCCGCCGATGCCCCGGTCGAGGGCGATCTTCGCGGCACGGATCGCGTCGATGATGATGCCCGCGCTGTTGGGGGAGTCCCACACCTCGAGCTTGTACTCCATGTTGAGCGGCACGTCACCGAAGGCGCGACCCTCGAGACGGACGTAGGCCCACTTGCGGTCGTCGAGCCAGGCCACGTAGTCCGAGGGACCGATGTGCACGTTGCGCGCACCGAGGTCGTGCTCGATGTTCGACGTCACGGCCTGGGTCTTCGAGACCTTCTTGGACTCGAGGCGCTCGCGCTCGAGCATGTTCTTGAAGTCCATGTTGCCGCCGACGTTGAGCTGGTAGGTGCGGTCCAGCACGACGCCGCGGTCCTCGAACAGCTTTGCCATCACGCGGTGCGTGATGGTCGCGCCGACCTGCGACTTGATGTCGTCGCCGACGATCGGGACGCCTGCGTCCTCGAACTTCTTGGCCCACACCGGGTCGGAGGCGATGAAGACGGGCAGGGCGTTGACGAAGGCGACACCGGCGTCGATCGCGCACTGGGCGTAGAACTTGTCGGCCTCCTCCGAGCCCACCGGCAGGTAGGACACGAGGACGTCGGCCTTGGACTCCCTGAGCAGGGCGACGACGTCGACCGCCTCGGCGTCCGACTCGTCGATCGTCTCGCGGTAGTACTTGCCGAGACCGTCGAGGGTCGGGCCACGCTGCACCGTCACGCCGAGCGGCGGGACGTCGGCGATCTTGATCGTGTTGTTCTCCGAGTTGTTGATCGCGTCGGAGAGGTCGAAGCCGACCTTCTTGGCGTCGACGTCGAACGCGGCGACGAACTCGACGTCGGAGACGTGGTAGTCACCGAACTTCACGTGCATGAGGCCCGGGACGGAGGCATCGGGGTCCGCGCCTCGGTAGTACTCCACGCCCTGGATCAGGGAGGTGGCGCAGTTGCCGACCCCCGCGATTGCTACTCGTACCGAACCCATCGGGCCCTCTCCTTCTGCTTTCACGTCTTCTGCTCGGTTGGTGTCTGGGGTGCGATCGCTTCGCCGTGCCGCTCGGCGTTGATCATGTCCGACAGCCAGCGGACCTCACGCTCCACGGACTCCACGCCGTGGCGCTGGAGCTCGGTCGCGTAGCGGTCCATCTCTTGCTGGGTGCGGTTCAGCTGCGACTGGACCCGTTCGAGTCGTTCCTCGAGCCGGGAGCGCCGGCCCTCGAGGATGCGCAGCCTGATCTCCATGTCCGTGCGACTGAAGAAGGCGAAACGTACGTCGAAGTTGTCGTCCTCCCACGCCGACGGCCCGGCTTCGGCCATCAGCGCGCGGAAACGCTCCTCACCCGAGGTGGTGAGCGCGTAGACGATCCTCTGCCTCCGCGACGCCGCTGCCGGCGCGGTGGAGAGGTCCTCGGCGATCCAACCGGCCTTGAGCATCTTCTTCAGGGCCGGATAGAGCGAACCGTAGGACAGCACCCGGCCCCAGCCGAGCACCGTGTTGAGGCGCTTGCGCAGCTCGTAGCCGTGCAGGGGCGTCTCGTGCAGCAGACCGAGGACTGCAAGCTCGAGCGTTTCACCGCGTCGGGTCACAGGTCACCTCCTGGCTGGGTCTGCTGGTCGACGTACCGGCCGCCCATGGTCCGGGGGCGACTATCGGATGAACCTATCGTATCGATATATCGAACGCACGCCACACTCGCGAGACGTGCAGTGCGTCGCGCGCCCGGGTCGCGGCTGGTTCCCGCTGTGACGTGGCTCGCCCGTACCCTGGGGCGGGGTTGCCCTCCCTCGCGGCTGGGCATCCTCTGCGAGTTATGTCCTTCACCGTCCCCCACGGAGAACGCTCTTGAGTGCAACAGGCAAGCCCAGCTCGGCCGGCAGTCGTCGTGCCGTGACCCCCAAGGGCAAGGGCAAGGCCCCGAAGTCGCTTGGTCGGCGGATCCTCAAGTGGGTGGGGCTGCTCATGCTGGCCGGCTTCCTGCTCGGAGTCGCGGCCTTCGCCTACGGGTACGCCGCCACCGACATCCCGAACCCCAACGAGGACTTCGAGACCCAGACGACGATCGTCTACTACGCCGACGGCAAGACCGAGCTCGGCCGGTTCGCGGAGCAGAACCGCACCAGCATCTCGCTGTCGGAGGTGCCGCAGCACGTCCAGGACGCGGTGATCGCCGCGGAGGACCGCACGTTCTACACCAACAAGGGGATCGACCCGAAGGGCATCCTGCGCGCCGCCTTCAGCAACGCGCGCGGCAACGCGACCCAGGGCGCGTCGACGATCACCCAGCAGTACGTCAAGATCTACTACCTCTCCTCGGACCGCACCATCACCCGCAAGGTGAAGGAGGCGTTCTTGTCGCTGAAGCTCCAGCGCACGCAGTCGAAGAGCGAGATCCTGCAGGGTTACCTCAACACCATCTACTTCGGCCGGGGGGCCTACGGCATCCAGGCCGCAGCCCAGGCCTACTTCGACAAGGACGCGAAGGACCTCACCGTCCGCGAGGGTGCCGCGCTCGCCGCGGTCCTGAACTCTCCCGAGAACTACGACCCGGCCGACGGGAAGGACGCGGAGGACCGGCTGTTCAGCCGCTACCAGTACGTCCTGAACGGCATGGGTGAAGAGGAGATGCTGCCCGTCGACGTGGCCGACCAGGCCGCCCAGCGCCTGCCGAAGTTCCCCAAGCAGAAGATCCAGGACTCCTACGGCGGCCAGCGCGGCCACATGCTGACGCTGGTCAAGAAGCAGCTGCGCGCCCAGGGCTTCACCGACAGCGAGATCGAGGGCGACGGCCTCCGGGTCACGACCACGTTCACGCGCAAGGCGATGGTCGCGGCCGAGGCAGCCGTCCGGGAGCAGGCCCCCAAGGGCCTGAAGGAGCTGCACGTCGGGGTCGCCTCGGTCGACACCCGGACCGGAGCGCTCCGCGGCATGTACGGCGGACAGGACTACCTCAAGAGCCAGATCAACTGGGCCGTCGCGGGCGGCTCGCCCGGCTCGGCGTTCAAGCCGTTCGCCCTCGCCGCGGGGATCAAGGACGGCTTCGCGCTGAAGAGCACCTTCCAGGGGAACTCGCCCTACACGTTCCCCAACGGCACCCAGGTCGTCAACGAGGGTCCGGGCGACGGGAACGACTACGGCGAGCGGATCGACATGATCACGGGCACCGCCGAGTCGGTGAACACCGCCTACATCGACATGACGATGAGCATGGAGAAGGGGCCGCAGAAGATCGTCGACACGGCCGTCGACCTGGGCGTCCCGGAGGACGCCTCCGGCCTCGAGCCGACCTCCGGCGTCTCGCTGGGCTCCGCCACGATCAGCCCGATCGACATGGCGAACGCCTACGCGACCTTCGCCGACAACGGCGTGGCCAAGAACTGGTTCGTGATCTCCCGGGTCACGTCGCAGGACGGCGAGGAGCTCTACAAGGAGCCCACCAAGACCACGCGGGCGCTGGAGGAGGACATCAACTCCGACGTCTCCTACGCCCTGCAGCAGGTCGTCCAGCAGGGCACGGGTGGCAACGCGCAGGCGATCGGCCGCCCCGCCGCCGGCAAGACCGGCACCGCGACCAACAACAACGACGCCGTGTCGTCGTCCTGGTTCGTGGGCTACACGCCGCAGATCTCGACCGCGGTGATGTACGTCCGCGGTGACGGCAACGACAACCTCAGCTGCGTGCAGCCGCAAGGGAAGGTGTGCACGCCGGGCTACCTGGTGCCCTACTTCGGTGCCGAGTACCCGACCAAGACGTGGGCCGCCACGATGACGCGGATCATGGACGGCGTCGAGGTCGAGAGCTTCCCGCCGCCGGCCTTCGTCGAGGCGACGAGCGACGACCCGGACCACCAGCCGCTGCCGACGTTCACGCCGAAGCCCACGCCGACCCGGACCCCGCGTCCGTCGCCGACGCAGGAGCCGTCCCCGACCGAGGAGCCGAGCCCGACGGTGGAACCGTCGCCGACGGAGCAGCCGACACCGACACCGTCCGACCCGTGCGGACCGCTGGGCTGTGGCCCGAGCCCCAGCGAAGAACCCACTGGCGGCAACTCGCCCGGAAACGGCAATGGCAATGGCAACCGCAGCCCCTAGCCCGGCCCAGTGGTGAGCGGCCTCGTCCGGCCCACCCACGACGACCCGGTAGCCCGGGCGGCCAGCGAGAGCATCGGTGGCCCGGTGGGTCGTCGTGCGGCGCCGCACCCGTGGTGGACCCCGGTGCGCGTGGTGCTGGCCCTCGCCAGCCTGGGGATGCTGCTCGGCATGGTGCAGAAGACGCCCTGCGTCCGGGAGAACTGGGCCGGGGAGGAGTTCCGCTACGCCGCGCTCTGCTACTCCGACGTGCCCTACCTCTACACCGGCCGCGGGTTCGCGGAGCGGATCGTCCCGTTCAGCGACACCGACGGGCGCTACCAGACGATGGAGTACCCCGTCGTCATCGGCTACTTCGCGTACGGCGCCGCCGTGGTCACGCACGTGCTGAGCGGCTGGCCCGACGTCGCGTCCCGGGCGGCGCTCCCGGCCGAGGACGTCTACGCGGCGCCCGGTGTGGGCGACGAGTCCCACCTCTACTTCCAGGTGACGGCCGTGCTGCTCGCGGTCTTCGGGCTGCTCGCCGCCTGGTTCATGGCCGGCACGCACCGGCGGCGGCCGTGGGATGCGGCGCTGTTCGCGGTGGCGCCGGTGCTGGTCCTGACCGGCCTGGTCAACTGGGACCTGATCGCCGTCGCGGCGGTGGCCGGTGCGTTGTGGGCGTGGTCGCGCGGCCGGCCGGTGCTCGCCGGCGTCATGATCGGGCTGGGCACCGCCACGAAGCTCTACCCGTTGTTCCTGCTCGGGGCCCTGCTGGTGGTGTGCCTGCGCCGTCGCCGGATCGGCGCCTTCTTCGCGGCCACAGGGGCCGCCGTACTCACCTGGCTGCTGCTGAACCTGCCGCCGATGCTCTACGGCTTCGACCAGTGGAAGGTGTTCTGGTCGTTCAACGACGACCGCGGCGCCGACCTCGGCTCGTTGTGGCTGATCTGGCAGCAGACCGGCCACCAGATCGACGCCGGCGCGATCAACCTCGCGTCGTGGATCTGGTTCGGCGCCTCCTGCGTGGCGATCGCCGCCCTGGGCCTGCTCGCGCCGCGGACGCCGCGGATCCCGCAGCTCGCGTTCCTGATCGTCGCGGCGTTCCTGCTCGTCAACAAGGTGTACTCGCCGCAGTACGTCCTGTGGCTGCTGCCGCTCGCCGTGCTCGCGCGACCCCGGTGGCGGGACATGCTGATCTGGCAGGCCGGGGAGATCTTCTACTTCGTCGCGGTCTGGTTCTACCTCGGCGGGTTCACCGCGTCGGCCGCGAGCGGCGAGGGCGACCACGCCTACTGGTGGGCGATCGCGGTGCGCGTGCTCGCCGAGCTCTGGCTGATGGGCATGGTGGTGCGGGACATCCTCGCGCCCTGGAACGACCCGGTGCGCGCCGACGGCCTGACCGACGACCCGATGGAGCCGACCCAGGACCTCGTCCGCGACTAGGGTCTCGCTGTCTCGTCGCAATCGCACACGAGTGCCGGTCGGACACGTCCGCCCGAAGAATCCGCGTCACAACGGCACATGAGTGCTGGAGGGTCGCGACCGGGCGCCGGTGCTGGGTCAGCTGATGACGGTGCGGTCGAACGTGGTCGCGGTGAAGCGGACCCGCACGTCGACCTCGTCGCCCACCTCGGGCACGGCCGGGCCGTGGGGCAGGAACAGCATCGAGGCCTGCATGTGCGGGGGCTCGGCGAAGAGCCGCTGCTTGCCCCCGACCGTGTACGGCGACCGCACGAACCCGGCCGCGTCCAGGCCGCCCTTGGCGACCCGGGCCGCCCGGTCCCTCAACGAGGCGCCTCCCGTCGGGGCCTCGAGACCGATGCCGTGGGCGGTGCCGCCGGAGACGATGAGGATGTGTCCGTGCTTCGGCGCGGTCCGGCTGCGGTAGCCGAACACGTCGCCGCGCTCCACCGGGTGCACGTCGAGCACGGTCGCCCGGACGCGCAGCGCGCCCCGGTCGCCGAGCCACAGCGCGGTGCCGATCCGCGGACGGAACTCGTAGTCGGGGTAGCGCGAGCCCAGCGTCGCGAGCTCGCTGTCGGTCAGGTGGGAGACGTAGACCCGCCGCGTGGAGAGCCCGGCCGCGACGACGTCCACCATCAGCCGGTCCACCTCGGCGAGGTGGGAGCCCTGTCCCATCGGCAGATGCAGCGCGACGCCCTCGACGCGCACGCCACCCGACGCGTCCGCGGCGACCGCGGCCACCCGGAGCTCACGGGCGCTGAAGCCGTGTCGGCGCATGGAGGTCATCCGCTCGAGCACGACCCGGGGCTGGTCGTCGCGGTCGCTCAGGGTGCGCAGGTCCTCGACCCGGCCGACGGTGTGGATCACGTGCTCGTCGTACACGGCGTTCTCGAAGGGCCGCCACGGCGACAGCACCATGACCGACCCCGGGAACGACTCCTCGGCGAGGGCGACCTCGGCGTAGGTGCCGACCGCGAGCGTGTCGACGCCGAGCCACGCGGCACGCTCGGCGAGGCACGCGATGCCGAGGCCGTAGCCGTTGCCCTTGGCCACCGGCACGATCCCCGGGTGCGAGTCACGGATGGCGACCAGGTGGGAGCGCCAGCGCTCGCCGTCGACGTACAGGGTCAGGGGCATCGGCTCAGCCCTTCCTCATCGACGGGACATGTAGAGGGAGAAGGCCTTGTAGAGCAGCGGCGACAGCGGGAGGTCCCACTCGCCGGCGTACTCGACCGCCTCGCCACCGGTGCCGACCTTGAACTGGATCAGCCCGACGTGCGCGTCGTCAGGGTCGAGGGTGTCGGTGATGCCACGCAGGTCGTAGGTGTCGGCGCCCGCGGCGAGCGACGCCTGGATCATCGCCCACTGGGCGGCGTTGGAGCCGCGGACGTCGCGCTTCTCGGTCGAGGAGGCGCCGTAGGAGTACCAGGTGTGGCCGCCCACCCGGATCCAGATCGTGGCGGCGACCAGATCGCCCTCGTGGCGGGCCAGGAACAGCTTGATCCGGTCGGGCTCCTCGGCCTGGAGCGTCCGGAACATCGTCTGGAAGTAGCCGAGCGGCCGCGGGGTGAAGCCGTCGCGCTCCGCGGTGTGCACGTAGAGGTCGTGGAAGGCCTTGAGCTCCTCCAGCGTCCCCTCGGTCACCTCGACGCCGGACTTGGCGGCCTTCTTGATGTTGCGCCGCCACTGCTGGTTCATCCCCTTGAGGACGTCGTCCTCCGACCGCGGGTCGCCGGCCTTGGCGCCGTCCTCGCCGTCGACGCGGTGGCGCAGCGGGATCTGGAAGTTGTAGCGCGGCTGCCCGGCGGCGAAGCCGCCCTCCGCCCCCTGCAGCATCCAGCCGAGCTCCTGCAGCTGCGACACGACGGCTGCGCCCTCACGGCTCCGGTCGGTCGGCGGCACCTCGGTCAGCGTGCGTACGCCGTCGTCGGCCACCCCGGCCTTGACCGACGCCGCGTCCCAGCGGCGGGTCACGACGGGCGGACCCATCCGGACGCCGAAGGCTCCGGCGTCGCGCAGGTGCTGGGTCATCGGCGCGAGCCAGTCGGAGAGGGTGTCGGTCGTCCAGTCGATGACCGGGCCCTCGGGGAGGTAGGCGAGGTACTTCTTCACCTTCGGCAGCTGGCGGTAGAGCACCAGCCCGGCGCCGACCAGCTCCCCGTCTCGAACCCAGCCGATCGACTCGCGCCGCCAGTCGCTCTTCACCTCGCCCCACGCGGGGGTCTGGAGGAAGCTGGCGGAGCGCTGTCCGCGGAGGAACTCCAGGTGCTCGTGGGGGTGATCGTGCGGACGGTCAGCGCGGGGGAAGTCACGAGCGGAGCCTAACGCCCGGTCTAGACCCGCTCGCGGAGCCAGTCGAAGTCGGCCTGGTGCTCGGCCGGGCCGCCCGGCGTCTCGCAGACCACGGGGGCACCGGCCGCGCGGACGACTCCGGCGAGGTCCTCGGGCGCGATCTTGCCGGCGCCGAAGTTCGCGTGCCGGTCGGCCCCGGAGTCGAAGGCGTCCCGGCTGTCGTTGGCGTGCACCAGGTCGATCCGGCCGGTGATCCGCCGTACGTCGTCCACCACCGTGCTCAGGTCGTTGCCACCGGCGTGGGCGTGGCAGGTGTCGAGGCAGAAGCCGACCTGGTCGAACCCCTCGGCGGTGGAGATGGCGTCCCAGACCCGGCCGATCCGGTCGAGGTAGCGGGTCATCGCGTTGTCGCCGCCCGCGGTGTTCTCGATCAGCAGCGGGATCTTGAGGTCGGTCGCCTCGACGGCCTTGCGCCAGTTGTCGAAGCCCTTCTCCGGCGTGTCGTCCTTGTTGACGTGACCACCGTGCACGATCAGGCCCTTGGCGCCGATCGCGGCGGCCGCGTCGATGTGCTGCTGGAGCAGCTTGCGGCTCGGGATCCGGATCCGGTTGTTCGTCGTCGCCACGTTGATGATGTAGGGCGCGTGGACGTAGAGGTCGATCCCGCGCCGCCTCGGCCCCCTCGCGCAGCGCGTCCGCCCCGGCGGCGTACCGGATCTCCGGACCCTTGTAGCCCTGCGGGTCGCCGAGGAAGAACTGGACCAGGTCCGCGCCGCGGGCCTGGGCCTCCGCGAGGGGGTCGGTCTGGTCGACGTGCGCACCGATCTTGAGGTCAGCCATGGCCTCCAGCCTAGGACGGCCTGCCTACGCTCGGGACATGCGCCTGGAACGAACCGTGCACACCGACAAGCCGGTCGACGTGGTCTACGCCTACCTGGCGGACTTCACCACCACGACCGAGTGGGACCCCGGGACCGTCCGCACCACCCGGCAGTCCGGCGACGGCGGGGTCGGCACCGTCTACCGGAACGTCTCGAAGTTCGCCGGGCGGGAGACCGAGCTCACCTACACCGTGGTCGAGCACGAGCCGGACCAGCGGATCGCGCTGGAGGGGAAGAACAAGACGGTCACCGCCCACGACCTGATGACGTTCCGGGACACCGGCTCCGGCACGGAGGTGAGGTACGTCGCCGACTTCGACTTCGGCCTGCTCACCCCGGTCATCGGCCTGGTGCTGCGCCCGTTCTTCAAGAAGCTCGGCGACGAGGCGGAGCGGGGCATGTCCGAGGCGCTCGCCCGGCTCTGAGCGCTGGCGGGCGCCTGTGGACAACGATTTCTCCGGCCGGGTCCCCCGCTGGTAGCCTGAGGCGGTCGATCGGCTCGACTCCAGGACATGCTGGGCGTCGGGCCGTTGACACGTCGTACGGCTCTCTGGCTGGACGACGAACGCACAAGCCCTCCTGCCACGGAGATGCCGTGGCCGCTTTGAGTCCGAAGGAGGTGGAGACCGCTTTGCGTGCCTATGAAGTGATGGTCATCCTCGACCCCGATCTTGAAGAGCGCACTGTCGCGCCTTCGCTCGACACGTACCTCAACGTCGTCCGTCAGGACGGTGGCACGGTGGAGAAGGTCGACGTCTGGGGACGTCGCCGGCTCGCCTACGAGATCGACAAGAACGCCGAAGGCATCTACGCCGTCATCGACCTGCAGGCCGAGCCTGCCACGGTGAAGGAGCTGGATCGTCAGCTCGGGCTGAATGAGTCGGTGCTGCGCACTAAGGTCATTCGTCCCGACGTTCGCTGATCTCTCTGACGCTGAATCACGTTCAGAACATCGGTAACCCGACCGATTCCCCCGGTCAACACCAGCTAAGCAGCTACTCGAGACTGGAGGCCTGACATGGCAGGCGAAACCCCGATCACCGTCATCGGCAACCTGACCGCTGACCCCGAGCTCCGCTTCACCCCTTCGGGTGCGGCGGTCGCCAACTTCACCGTTGCGTCGACGCCTCGCACGTTCGACAAGCAGAGCAACGAGTGGAAGGACGGCGAGGCACTGTTCCTCAACTGCTCGGTGTGGCGGCAGGCGGCGGAGAACGCCGCCGAGTCGCTGACCCGGGGCATGCGTGTCATCGTCTCCGGTCGCCTGAAGGCGCGCTCCTACGAGACCCGCGAGGGTGAGAAGCGCACCGTCTTCGAGATCGACGTCGACGAGGTCGGCCCGAGCCTGAAGTACGCCACCGCCAAGGTCACCAAGACCACGCGGTCCGGTGGCGGCCAGGGTGGGGGCGGCTTCTCCGGCGGCGGCGACGACCCGTGGGCCTCGAGCCCGCAGGGCGGCGCTCCCGCGGGTGGCGGCCAGCAGGGTGGCGGCTGGGGCGGCCAGCAGGGCGGCGGATCGTACGGCGGCGGACAGCCGTCGAACGACCCGTGGTCCTCGGGCGGCGCCGGTGGGGCTTCCGAGGAACCCCCGTTCTGATCTGCACCAACCACACAGTCATTCACTGACGACCATTCCGGCGTGAGCCGGGCTCGAAAGGGAGCACCACAATGGCCAAGCCAGTACTCCGCAAGCCGAAGAAGAAGGTTTGCCAGTTCTGCAAGGAGAAGACGGCGTACGTCGACTACAAGGACACGACGCTGCTTCGCAAGTTCATCTCCGACCGCGGCAAGATCCGTGCGCGTCGGGTGACCGGCAACTGCGTGCAGCACCAGCGCGACGTCGCCACCGCGGTCAAGAACGCCCGCGAGGTCGCACTGCTGCCCTACACGTCGACGGCTCGCTGAGAAGGGGGGACACGACTATGAAGCTCATCCTGACCCAGGAGGTCGGTGGCCTCGGTGCCCCCGGCGACATCGTCGAGGTGAAGGACGGCTACGGCCGCAACTTCCTCATCCCCCGTGGTTTCGCGATCCGCTGGACCAAGGGCGGCGAGCGCACCATCGACTCCATCAAGGCTGCACGCTCCTCGCGCGAGGTCCGCGACCTCGACCACGCCAAGGAGATCAAGGCCAAGCTCGAGGGCTCGACCTTCCAGCTGCCGGTCCGCGCCGGCGAGGGCGGCCGCCTGTTCGGCGCCGTCACCGTCAGCGACATCGCCACGGCGATCACCTCGGCCGGTGCCGAGGTGGACAAGCGCAAGATCATCGTCGGCAACCCGATCAAGTCCCTGGGCTCGCACCAGGTGACCGTGAAGGTGCACGACGACGTGGACGCGACGGTCAACCTGAACGTCGTTCCTGCCTGACCCTGCTCCACACGAAAGGCCGCCCCCGCGAGGGGGCGGCCTTTCTGCGTCCTGCCGGACGTTGCAGGGTCATCAGCGCGAGGCGATCCCGAGCCCCTCGATGACGACCAACTTGTTCTTCGACGCGACCACGACCTTGACCTTGCCGCTGGTCACGGCGGGGAAGCTCGCGATCTTGACGAGCTTCGCCTTCCGGGTCCTGTTCGCCGACAGGGAGACCTTCTTCAGCAGCGACTTGCCGAGGTAGACCTTGACCACGCCGTAGCCCTTGCCCTTCGTGACCACGAGGGCGATCCGCTTGATGGTCGACGACGAGGTGCTGAGCGCCGCGCCCTTCTTGGCGGTCGAGGAGTAGGTGCTCAGGAAGTGGCCCGAGCCCTTCCCCTTCTTCCATCCCTTCGAGTGCCGGAGGTCCACGTTGTTCAGCGGCATGGTGAACGTCCGCGTCGCGGCGGTGACGTCGTCGTTGCCCACCGCGTCCCTGGCGAAGGCCGCGAAGGTGTGCGTGCCCGGAGCGAAGCTCACCGTGCCGCCGGACGAGCCGCAGATCCGGCCGAAGTCGTCCAAGGTGCAGCGGAACGTGCTGCCTGGCTCGGTCGAGCCGAGCCCGAAGGTCGCCTTGCCCGCGAGCACCCAGGTGCCCGGGCCGGACGTGATGCTGGTCTGGGGCGCGGTGGTGTCCACGGTCCAGGTGAACGTCTCGGGCGTCTCGTCGGTGTTGGGCGTGGCGGCGTCGTCGAGCGCGCGCACCGAGAAGGTGTACTGGCCGTCCGCGAGGTTCTGGTAGGCCTTCGGCGTCGTGCAGGGCGCGTACCCGGCCGTCTGACCGGGGCCGACCAGCTGGCACTCGAACGTCGCGTTCTCGGTCTCGGTTCCGGTGGCGGTGCCGTTCTCGTCCGGCTCGAACGCCTTGAACGCGAAGGTGGCCGCCTTCTCCTTGGTCCTGTTGCCGGTGACGACCGTCGGCTTCTGGGTGAGCGACGTGACCGGCGGCGTCGTGTCACAGGTGGGCAGCGGCACCGAGCCACACGGGTCCGGCAGCGGGTCCGAGGGCTCGAACGTGGCCACCGGCGAGATCACGGCACCCGGCAGCGATGAGTCGAGGACGCAGTCGGCGCCCGTGGTGCTCGAGCACCCGGTCCACCCGACCAGGTCCCAGCCCACGGCCGGCACCGCGGTGAGCGCCACCGAGGAAAGTCCGGTCAGCTCGAGCAGGCTCAGGCCGCTGGTCCCGGCGCAGGCCACGTCGGACGTCCCCGTCGGGTTGCTGCACGCGAGACCCTGGACCGTCGACGTGACGGTGCCGGCGCCAGAGATGACCGGCTCCACCGGAGCCAGGAACCCGAGCAGCGGGTCGAGCGGCCCGTCGGCTGCCGGTGGGGCCGCGGTGGCCGGTGCCAGCACCAGGGGCGGAGCCGCCAGCACGGCGCCCACCAGCGCGACGATGACGCGTTGCGCCCACCTGCGGGCATGACGATCTTGCCTGATGTCCATCAGTTCCCTCCCGGACCAACTGGACATGCCCCCCGCGAGAAATGGGCGCGAATGTTCCCCGGCACCATTCCCCGCCCGGATCGGGAGAATCCGGACAGCGCTGGTTTTTACCTAGGCTTTACTCGCCTGGGCGAGCTCGCGGGAGGCCTGGAACAGCAGGTAGACGAGGTAGACGTTGGCGCCCACGATGAGGAACGCCAGCGGGTCGCGCAGCACCTCGGCCCCGCCGCCGAAGACGAGCACCGGGCCCGCGGCGAGGAGGACGAACACCCAGCGGAGGAAGCCGAAGCGGCCGGAGAGCCAGCCCGTGACCGGGGCCAGTGCCGTGCACAGCAGGAAGCAGAACGCGAGCTGGGGGAGCGAGAGCGCCCAGCCGCCGCTCTCGTCGAGCCGATCGGACACCTGGGGGAGATAGATCGCCACCGACACCACCAGGCAGACCCAGGCGACCGGAAGCAGCGGTGCGCCGTCGGTGATCTGGGCGCGGAGCGGGACCAGCCCGGCGATCACCAGGGCCCACCCCACCGGGTCGGGCACGGCGTCGTACGCGCCGAAGAGTGCGTCGACCAGCACGATCACGAGGCCCATCGCGACCTTCTGCAGTGGCGTCACGGGGCGAAGCCTACGGGTGGGCCGGGACCCCGGTGACCATCCAGGTGGTGCCTCGGGCACGCAGCTGGAGGACCACGGCGCGGCTGCCCATGAAGCCGACGCCGAACGCGAGCCAGAGCGCGACGAGGCCGTGGTGGGCCGACGTGGCAGCGACCGCCCACCAGGCGAGCGGGGCGAAGACCGCCAGCACGACCGCGCCGGTCCAGGCGAGGTAGCGGCCGTCCCCGGCGCCGATCAGCACGCCGTCGAGGACGAACACCAGTCCCGCGACCGGTTGGAAGAGGGCGGCGACCAGGAGCACCGGCCACAGCTCCGCGTGGACCGCCGGGTCGGAGGTGAACAGCCGGCCGAGGAGCGGTGCGGAGAGCGCGAGCAGGGCGCCGGTGACGACACCGGACATCAACCCCCAGCGGACCATCCGGTCGGTGGCCTGCCGGGTCACGGTCAGGTCGCCGGCGCCGAGGTAGCGCCCGGTGATCGCCTGGGCGGCGATGGCGATGGCGTCCAGGGCGAAGGCGAGGAACGTCCACAGCGTCATGGCGAGCTGCTGGGTGGCGGTCGCGGTCGCGCCGAGGGTGGCGGCGCCGTAGGTCATCACGAGCAGCGAGGCCCGGAGCGTGAGGGTGCGGATGACCAGGGCGACGCCGGCGTGGGCGGCCCGTCGTACGCCGGGCAGGTCGGGGCGCAGCGAGGCCCCCTCCCGCCGGGCGGCGCGGACCACCACCGCGATCATCGCCGCCGCAGAGCCCAGCTGCGCGAGGTCGGTGCCGATGGCGGAGCCGGCGATCCCGAGGTCGAGACCGTAGACCAGGAGCAGGTTGAGCACCACGTTGGCGACGCTTCCGGCTACCGCGACCAGCAGCGGGGTCCGGGTGTCCTGGAGGCCGCGGAGGATGCCGATGCTCGCGAGCATGACCAGCAGCGGCGTGACCCCGAGAAATGCCCAGCGCAGGTACGTCGTCGCGTGGTCGGCCACCTCCGGGTCCGGGTCGAAGAGGCCGACCAGTGGCGCCGCGGTGACCACGCCGATCACCGTGACCGCCGCGCCGATCAGGACCGCGAGCCACACGCCGTCGATGCCCTGGGCGAGCGCACCGCGGACGTCCCCGGCGCCGATCCGCCGCGCGACCGACGCCGTGGTTCCGTAGGCGAGGAAGATGCACAGGCCGACCGCGGTCTGCACGACGGCCCCCGCGATGCCGAGCCCGGCGAGCTGCGGGGTGCCGAGGTGGCCGACGATCGCGGCGTCGGCGAGCAGGAAGAGCGGCTCGGCCACCAGTGCGAGGAAGGCGGGTACGGCGAGCCGGAGGATCTCCCGGTCGGTCATTCCCCGAGCCTAACCGACCGGTAATGGCCAACAGCCCAGCTGCTCATGACTGTGACTAGTCCGAAAGGGCTGTGTGTAACTAGTCACCTTCTGTGTATACATCTCATTGGCATGCCAATTGTTGACGAGGGACCGCTGAGGCGTCCGGGCCAGGCCTGGTGGAGAAAATCCCTTTCGACTTTTCTTTGGTCCACATGCACATCGCTGTGTTTCCGCAGGTCAGAGTGCCTATAACGGTCCAATCCCCGGCTCTGTCCACAGGTGTGTAAACAGGCTGTGCACATGGTTGCTGGCGTGTTCCACACGGGCAGCCCAGTTATCCACAGGACCTGTGGACGACCGACTATCCACGGGGCTCCTTCGCGGCGTACGGTCTGGGCTCGCGCATGGATCGCTCGGAGGTCGAGCGACGCCGGTGATGGGTCCTCGGGCCGACGCCGCGGTGCTACCGATTCTGACGGTGGTGTTCCGTAACGTCGTTGCCAGACCGGACGGAAGGGGCTAAACCCGTGAGCTCGACCACCGACTTCGAGGAATCGCTCGCGATGTCTTCGGGGGCGCCCTGGCAGCCCCACGGCGAGTCCGGGTCCGGGTCCGGCTCCCGTGGCTACGGCGACCGCACGCCGCCGCAGGACAACGACGCCGAGCAGAGCGTGCTCGGCTCGATGCTGCTGTCCAAGGACGCGATCGCCGACGTCATCGAGGCGGTGCGCGGCCCCGACTTCTACAAGCCGGCGCACGAGACGATCTACGACGCCATGGTCGACCTCTACGGTCGTGGCGAGCCGGTGGACCCGGTCACCACGGCGGCCGAGCTGCAGCGCCGGGGCGAGCTGGTCAAGGTCGGCGGCGCGCCGTACCTCCACACGCTCTCCGCCAGTGTCCCGATCGCCGCCAACGCCGGCTACTACGCCGAGATCGTCCGCGAGAAGGCGATCCTGCGGCGGCTCGTCGACGCCGGCACCCGGATCGCGCAGATGGGCTACGCCGGTGAGGGGCTCGTCGACGACGTCGTCGACCGCGCCCAGCAGGAGGTGTACGGCGTCACGGACCGTCGTGCGTCGGAGGACTACTCGCCGCTCAGCGACATCATGGAGGCCACCCTCGACGAGATCGAGGCGATCTCGAACCGCGACGGCCAGATGGTCGGCGTGCCGACCGGCTTCGCGGACCTCGACGAGCTCACCAACGGCCTGCACCCCGGCCAGATGATCATCATCGCGGCGCGCCCCGCCATGGGCAAGAGCACGCTGGGTCTGGACATCTGCCGCGCGGCGTCGATCCACCACAACCTCACCAGCGTCATCTTCTCGCTCGAGATGACGCGCAACGAGATCACCATGAGGATGCTCTCGGCCGAGGCGCGGATCCCGCTCAACCACATGCGCAACGGCCACATGAACGACGAGGACTGGGCCAAGCTCGCCCGCAAGATGGGTGAGGTCTCCTCGGCGCCGATGTTCATCGACGACTCGCCCAACATGACGATGATGGAGATCCGGGCCAAGGCGCGGCGGCTCAAGCAGCGCCACGACCTCCGGCTGATCGTGATCGACTACCTCCAGCTGATGTCCTCGGGCAAGAAGGTCGAGTCCCGTCAGCTCGAGGTCTCGGAGTTCTCCCGTCAGATCAAGCTGCTGGCCAAGGAGCTCGAGGTCCCGATCATCGCGCTGTCGCAGCTGAACCGTGGCGCCGAGCAGCGTGCCGACAAGCGGCCGATGATGTCCGACCTCCGCGAATCGGGCTCGATCGAGCAGGATGCGGACATGGTGATCCTGCTGCACCGCGAGGACGCCTACGAGAAGGAGTCGACCCGCCCCGGCGAGGCCGACGTCATCGTGGCCAAGCACCGCAACGGGCCGACCCGGGACATCGTGGTGGCGTTCCAGGGCCACTACTCCCGCTTCGTCGACATGGCCCACGGCTGACGACTGGCTGCCAACGAGCATTCCCGAGGTGGCTGCACTCGCCCCACGGCAAGGGGAGGACGACAGCGCTCTGGCAACTCGATGGGCCATCTTCTGAAGACACGCAAAAGGTGGGCCTCAAGGCCGACCAGCGACGGCAACAACCGCTCGACGATCACGAAGCGTGTCAACGGCGACGGTTCAGATCACAGGCCCACTGGTGTCGCGGTATCGCTGCTGTGACTGCTGCTCGTTCTGCATGCCCAGCACCTGCTGCGAGTAGCCCCGTCGTCCCTCAGGCTTGGCCCTGCCGGACTGCCACCAAGCGGCGGCGAACAGAACGACGCCAACCGCGAGCACGACCAAGAACCAGGTCATGGACCTCACCCCCCTCACGAGGCTTCCACCATAGCCGTGTGGAGCGTTCGGCGTCTCGCGACTGACCGACGACACCACGGTCTAGCGACGGGCTGATAACACACTCTTCTGCCGCGATCCGCTCGGCGTCGTTACGCCGACGTGCGGACGCCTACCCGCGCTCGACGCCAGAACAGCACCGTCGTCACAACTGGCAGAACCACCGCTGCCGAGCCGACCGCGACGGCCGCGAGGAAGCGTTCCTGGCCTGCCTCGCGGCAGCGTGCGGCGATCTCCTTGCCGTCGGACGGCGGCTCGCCGCCGGGGAAGTTGTCCGCGCCATTGAGCACCGTGTCCCAGGGCGCGAGGCACGTGTAGCTGTCACCCCGGCTGGTCCCGTCGATGTCGGGGTTGTCGAACATCAGCCACACGGCCGCAACCGCGAGGATCGCCGCAACCAGCGGAAGCAGGACCCGGCCGTTCCCATGAGGACTCACGTGACAATCCTGGCATTCTGCCCGGACGGGATGCGGCAGCCGCTGTAGAAGCGCACACGTGTGGCGTTCGGTCACGGATCTGCGCGGCGGACGCGGTGCAACCCCACGCATGTGCGGTTGCGTCGATCGGCTCCGGCCAGGCGAGCCGACTACTGGAGGCCGTGCCTCTTCTGCCAGCGGACGTAGCCGACCACGAAGGCGACCGGCACGGCGAGCCACAGCAGGGCGATCGCCAGGTTGAACGCGACGTGGGGCCAGTCCCCGACGTGCCAGGACAGCCACGCCCAGTAGACGTAGAAGAGGGACGGCGGGAGCGCCGCGATGCCGAGGAACGTCGCGAACAGACCACACGCCCAGTTCAGCGTCTTCGTCTCGACCGTCACGCTCACGCCGGCGGCCTACGACGGAGCTGTCACGGGTGGTCGGTGAACGACTCGCAGCCGTGGAAGCGGTCCTTCGGGTCGACCTGGGCGCCGCGGTACACGACGTCCTGGCCCGCCCCGCAGAACACCACGTCGACCGCGCCGTCGACGCCGATGAAGATCGCGTCGCTGTGGGCGTCGAGGTAGATCCGGTCGCGGCCGGGGCCGGCGTACACCACGTCCGAGCCCTCGTCGCCGACGACGACGTCGGCCCCGCGGCCGTCGTCCACCGTGTTGGTGCCGGGACCGCCGATGATGACGTCGTTCCCGGACTTCCCGGAGATGACGTCGAAGCCGGGGCCGCCGAAGATCACGTCGTCACCGGGGCCGCCGAGCGCCTGGTCGCCGCTTGGCCCCTCGAGCAGCGGGTTCGCGCCGAGGTAGATCAGGTCGTCGCCCGCGCCGCCCAGGACCCGGTCGGCCCCGCGTCCGGACCGGATCACGTCGTCCCCGGCCAGGCCGGAGATCGTGTCGCCGAGTGGGGTGCCGGTGAGGAGGTCGTCGCCGGGTGTGCCGTCGATGACCGCGGCCGCGGCCGGAGCGACCAGCCCGAGGCACAGCGCGGTCGCGCCGACGGCGATGGCAGCGGAGCGGAGTCGGAACATGGTTGCCCCCAAGTGAGGTGTCCTGTCGTTGACTTCACGCTAGTTCCGGTGTGCCCGCGCAACCCGGGTCGTCGGCCCCCTGTCGGAGAGCAGGTGGTCCTGGCGTCGACTTGAGGGAAGATACCCAGGGGGGTATCGTCTTGGGGTGTAGTCGTTCCAACGAAGGGAATCCTTGAAGCATGTGCCGCCAGGTGAAGTGCCGTCAGTGCTCGAAGACCACGTGGGCCGGCTGCGGCCAGCACGTCGACCAGGTGATGGCCGGCGTGCCGAGCTCCCAGCAATGCGCGTGCAGCTCCGACGCGTCCAGCGGCTCGTCGGGCGGCTTCTTCGGCAAGCTGTTCGGCCGCTGACGCTTCAGTCCTGACGCGGTTGCTCGTGCGCCTCGAGCAGCTTGCGCAGCAGCCCCGCCAGCGCCTTCTGCTCGGCAGGGTCCAGGGGCTCCAGCAGGTGGGCCTCGTTGGCCACGTGCAGCGGGAGCACGTCGTCGACGAGCCGCCGGCCCTGGGTGGTCAGACCGATCCGGACCGTACGACGGTTCTCCGGGTCGGTCTCGCGGGTGACGAGGCCCCGCGCCACCAGCCGGTCGATCCGGTTCGTGATCGCCCCGGAGGTCACCATCGACGAGCTGGCCAAGGCGCCGGCCGTCAGCTCGTAGGGCGGCCCTGACCGGCGCAGCGTCGCCAGGATGTCGAACTCCCACGCCTGCAGCCCGTGCCGGGAGTACTCCTTCTGCAGGCCGCGCTCCAGCACCCGGGCCGCCCGGGAGATCCGTCCGACCACGCCGATCGGCGAGACGTCCACGTCGGGGCGCTCCTCGTGCCACTGCGCCAGGAGCCGGTCGACGGCGTCACCCATGCTGGTCTACCTCTCAACATTGAAATGTTTGACGCGACGGTATCACCGTGGCACTCTCTCAATATTAAACACTTCAACATTGAGAGGTTGTCGTGATGAGCCGGACCACCACCCTGACCCTGACGACCGCGGTGGCGCCGTTGGTGTGGGGCACCTCGTACATCGTCAGCACCGAGCTGTTGCCGCCGGACCGCCCGCTGTTCGGGGCAGCCGTCCGCGCGCTGCCGGCCGGCCTCATCGCCGTGGCGCTCGCCCGCCAGCTGCCCCGGGGCGACTGGTGGTGGCGCTCGGCCGTGCTGGGCACGCTCAACATCGGCGCCTTCTTCGCGCTGCTCTTCGCCGCGGCCTACCGGCTACCGGGCGGGGTCGGCTCGACGCTGGGCGGCATCGGGCCGCTGCTGGTCGCCGCGCTCGGCTACCTGCTGCTCGCGGAGCGGCCGACCCGGTGGCGGCTCGGCTGGGGGGTGGCCGGTCTGGTCGGGGTCGGCCTGATGGCACTGACCGGCGAGGCGGAGCTGGACGGGGTCGGCCTGCTCGCCGGCCTGATGGCCGTGCTCGCGATGAGCCTGGGCGTGGTGCTCACCCGGCGGTGGGGACGTCCGGCCGGTCCGCTGGCGTTCGCCGGCTGGCAGATCACCGCGGGCGGCCTGCTGCTGACCCCGCTCGCGCTGATCGTGGAGGGACCGCCGCCCGCCCTGGACCTCGAGGCCGTGGCCGGCTACGCGTGGCTCGGCCTGGTCGGCACCCTGCTCGCCTACGCGCTGTGGCTCGACGGCATCTCCCGGTTGCCGCTCGCGGCGGTGTCGTTCTTGCCGCTGCTGGCGCCGGCCGTGGCCACGCTCCTCGGCTGGCTCGTCGCCGGTGAGTCCCTGACCGCCCTGCAGGGCACCGGCTTCGCCCTGGCGCTCGCCGCCATCGCGGCGGCCCAGCTGCCGGCCGGCCTGTGGGTGCGCCGGAGCCGTGTGGCGACGGCCCCCTGCGCAGCCTGCTAGGTCAGTTGCCGGACGCGGCAGGAGCGCCGTCGTCCTCGTCGAGGATGGCCTGGGCCACGATCACCGGGTGGTCGGTGATGCGTTGGACGAACCGGCTTTCGTCGCGGAAGTAGCTCGCGAACGTCACCATGTCGTGGCCGAAGATCCAGTCCACGGGCATCGGGTACGGCGGTGGGTCGCACGCGCCGCCGCTGCTGCCGCCGTTCGCCGCCTTCATCGGGGCTCGGCCGGTCATCGCGCAGAAGTACTGCTCGCGCTCGTTCATGTCGCCGGTGATGAAGACCGGGTAGCCGCTCTCGTTGTAGAGCCGGTTGGCCAGGTCGATCTCGATGTTCATCGCCATCGTCCGCCAGCGGTCGTTGTTGCCCCGCTTGGGGTTCGTCGCCGGGTTGTGGAAGTTGGCGAACCAGGCGAAGCGTCCCGACGCGTTGTGCTTGAGCAGGATGACCGGCATCGGTCGCCGGTTGCCGTCGAAGTAGGGGATCGAGATGGTCTCGGCGTGCTGCAGCGTCCACTCCGCGGTGCGCCAGGCGATCGAGTTCTCGATGCCGAGCGGACCGGCCGCGGTGCCGGGGTAGACGTCGTACGTGCCGCCCGCGACGCGCTGGAACTCGCGGTACTGGTCGCCCTGGAGCTCCTGGAAGCCCACCACGTCGACGCCGTGGTGACCGAGCAGCGTGGCGGCCTGCCGGATCCGCTGAGTGCCCGAGGCCATCCCGCCACTCCCGGCGGTGTGGCTGCTGCCCAGCACGTTGAAGGAGCTGACCACGAAGTCCGCGATCGGGAGCTGCTTCGGCTCGCGGTCCTTCTTCTGCTTCTTCGGCTCGGGCTTCTTCTTCTTGGGCTCCGGCTTCTCCTCGAACGTCACCGCCGGGGCCTCACGCCACGGCGCGGGCCGCTGGGCGCCGATCGGCTGGCCCTCGGGGGCGCGTGGGGCGCTCAGCAGTGCGGCGCGGGCCAGGTCGGAGGCCTCGAGCGGCTCGGAGCCGGTCCCGGAGTGCGGGGAGAAGACCACGCCGAGGGACACCACGAGGCCGGTGACCAGGGCAGAGGTCACCGCCAGGCTCAGTCGACTCGGGACGGGTGTCACCGATCAACGATATCCCGAGCAAGGCCGCCCCAAACGAGGAACCGGCCTGGTGCAGACCACCCTGGCCCCATCATGAGACCCCTGTCACACCAGGTGACACCTTTGACGTGGCCTCGCGAAGGTGGTGCGATCACCCGGTGAGAAGCCGTCGCACCCTCCTCGCCGCCCTCGTCCTGCTCGCTGCCACCGGCTGCACCGGAGACGAGGGAGAGCAGCCGGAGGACGTTGCCGACACCCTCGCCGGTGCCCTGACGAAGGGGAAGCTGGCCCCCGCGCGGTTCCTCGACACGGAGGACAAGGCCGCGCAGAAGTGGTGGCGCACGACCACGGACGGGATGCGCGACTCCGAGGTCGAGGTGACCGTCGACGAGGTGACCGAGGACGAGTCCGGCGACGCCGCCACCGCCACGCTCGGTTTCACGTGGATCCTCGCCGGCACCGAGGAGACCTGGTCGCACGAGGGCACCGCGCGGCTCGTCCGTGGCGAGGACGACCTGTGGCGGGTGCGCCTCGAGCCCAGCCTGCTCGACCTGGAGAAGGGCGAGCGGCTCGACCTCGCCACCGAGACCGCTCCGCGGGCCGCGATCCTCGGTGCGAAGGACCAGGAGATCGTGACCGACCGCCCCGTGCTCCGGTTCGGCGTGGACAAGGCACAGGTCCCCCCGTCTCGACAGGCCGCAGCCGCCCAAGACCTGGCCCGCCTCGTCGATGTCGACGCGGACGACCTCGTCGAGCGGGTGAAGGCTGCGGGCGACAAGGCGTTCGTCGAGGCCATCGTCCTGCGCGAGGCCGATGCCACCCGGGCCCTGGCCGGCGCGGCCGAGCTCGAGGGCGTCGGGGTGCTCGAGGACACGCTTCCGCTCGCCCCCACCCGGGAGTTCGCCCGGCCGATCCTCGGGTCGGTCGGCGCGGTCACCGCGGAGATCATCGAGGAGTCCGACGGTGCCTACGAGATCGGTGACGAGGCCGGGCTGAGCGGCCTGCAGCAGCGGTACGACGAGCGCCTGCGCGGGACGCCCGGGCTGGCCGTCCGAGCCGTGGGGGCGCCGGCCGACGAGCCCCGCGAGCTGCACCGGGTCGAGCCCGTAGCCGGCGAGCCGCTCCGGACCACCCTCGACCTGGACCTGCAGGCGGAGGCCGAGAACATCCTGGCCGGGGTCGGCCCGGCGAGCGCGATCGTCGCGGTGCGACCCTCCACCGGCGACATCGTCGCGGCCGCCAGCGGACCCGGCGGCGGCGGCCTCTCGACCGCGACGGTCGGCCAGTACGCCCCCGGCTCCACGTTCAAGGTGGTCAGCAGCCTGGCGCTGCTGAGGGCCGGCCTGTCCCCGTCGAGCCCGGTCGACTGCCCGAGGACCACGGTGGTCGACGGCAAGACCTTCAAGAACTACGACGACTACCCCGCGGGCGGGCTCGGCCGGATCACCCTGCGCCAGGCGGTGGCCAACTCGTGCAACACCGCGTTCATCACCCAGCGGGACAAGGTCGAGGCGCTGCCGCAGGCGGCCGCCGCGCTCGGCCTCGGGGTCGATCACGACCTCGGCTTCCCGGCCTACTTCGGCTCGGTCCCCGAGCCCGAGTCCGAGACGAGCCACGCCGCCTCGCTGATCGGCCAGGGCCAGGTGCTCGCCTCCCCGATGGCGATGGCCGCGGTGGTGGCCTCGGTCGTCGAGGGCTCCACCGTGGTGCCCCGGCTGCTGCCCGACCAGGAGACGGACGGGAACGACGTACGCGACCCGCTGACCGCGAACGAGGCGACCGTGCTCCGCGGCCTGATGCGCGCGGTGGTCACCGAGGGCAGCGGGTCGCAGCTCGCCGACGTGCCCGGACCGCCCGTCCTCGCCAAGACCGGCACCGCCGAGTTCGGCGACGCGGAGCCGCTGCAGACCCACACCTGGATGGTGGCCGGCCAGGGCGACCTCGCCGTGGCCGTCTTCGTGGAGGTCGGTGAGTCCGGATCCCGGACCGCCGGTCCGCTGCTCGAACGGTTCCTGCGCGCCGCACGGTGACCCGTTCGGGGGATGTCCCCGGGGTCGCCCGGCCGGGGAGGATGGTCGCATGTCCGACATCGACCTCGGGGCCGTGAGGGCCCGCCGCGCCGAGCTCCGCGACGCCTTCTTGAAGCCGCCGGGCGAGCGGCCGGCCACGATCGCCCGCGGCCTGCACCACACCGCCCTGGTCTCCAGCGACGTGGAGCAGACGATCCGCTTCTACCAGGAGGTGGTGGGCTTCCCGCTGACCGAGCTGATCGAGAACCGGGACTACCCGGGCTCGTCGCACTTCTTCTTCGACATCGGCAACGGCAACCTGCTGGCGTTCTTCGACTTCCCCGGCCTCGACCTCGGCCCCTACGCCGAGGTGCTCGGCGGGCTGCACCACATCGCGATCTCGGTCGACCCGGTGCACTGGGAGGCTGCCGTGGCCCGGCTCGACGCGGCCGGCGTGACCCACGAGGTGCACAGCGAGGTGTCGGTGTACTTCACCGACCCGGACGGCGCCCGGCTCGAGCTGATCGCCGACCCGCTCGGGGAGATGTACGGCGACCACGTGCTCTGACCCGGCCGCCCGTCAGCCGCGCGCCCGGGTGATAGGACTTGCCCATGGAACGCGAGCCTGAGCTGAACGTCCTCGGAGCCGAGCTCGAGCAGTGCGGCACCGACCCGCTCACCGGCTTCTACCGCGACGGCTGCTGCAGCAGTGGTCCGGAGGACGTCGGCAGCCACACCGTGTGCGCGGTGGTCACCCGCGAGTTCCTCGACCATCAGATGTCCGTCGGCAACGACCTCTCGACGCCCAGGCCGGAGTGGCAGTTCCCCGGGCTGCAGCCGGGCGACCGCTGGTGCGTGGTCGCGGTCCGCTGGCTCCAGGCCTACCAGGACGGGGTGGCCGCCCCGGTGGTGCTCGCCTCCACGCACGAGCGGGCGCTCGACGTGATCCCGCTCCGGCTGCTCGAGGAGCATGCGGTCGACGTACCGCAGGACCCGGGCGCCCTCGCCTGATCCCTCGCGCCGGACCCGACGCGAATGAGTACTACGACTCTGTTCGCTCGGTCCTCGCGCGCGACACCCTGGTGTCATGACCAGTGAGAACAACGCGCACGCCGTGGTGACCGCGCTCGTCGGCGCCGGGCTCGTCGACCCCGGCCGGCAGGCAGAGGCCGACGCCGTCGCCCGGTCCGCCCTCGAACGGACCGGGTCGGAGATCTCCGCGCCCCTGCGCCGCCGGATGGCGGAGATCGCGGGCTACGTCGGCGGCGCCTTCGTCGTGGGTGCGGCCATCCTGTTCTTCAGCAGCACCTGGAGCGACCTGAGCCTGAACCAGCAGGTCGGCCTGCTCCTCGGCACCGCCGCCGTGCTCATCGCGGCCGGGGTCGGCTTCGTGATCGGCGCCGGTGGCCGTATCGCCCTGCGCACTCCCGAGGAGTCGGTGCGACGCCGGCTGACGTCGGTGCTGTTCACGGGTGCCGCGGTATCGGCGGCGTTCGGGGTCGGCCTGATGCTCGGGGACTCGATGGCCAACGAGGAGCTGGCCATGATGCTTGCTGCGCTCACCGCGGCTGTCGTGACGCTCGGAGGCTACGTGGTCGCCCCGACCACGGTGGGTCAGGTCGGTACGGCGGTCGCGACGTTCATGATGGTCCCGACCGGTCTCGGCGCCATCGACAACGCCGACCCCAGCCCCGTCGCGTTCGGGTTGATCGTGCTCGGCCTCGGGGCGGCCTGGGTGGTCGCCGCCGAGCGCGGTCTCTGGCTCGAGACGCTCTCGGCCCGGCTGATCGGCTGCACGCTCGCCGTCATCGGCGCCCAGGTCGCGGTCTTCGGCGACCAGTCCTGGGTCGGCTACCTCGCCACGGCGACGGTCGGCGCGATCGCGTTCTGGCTGTACGTCGGCAGCCGGGCCTGGCCCTACCTGGCCACCGGTGTCGTCGCGGTGACCCTCGCGGTCCCGGAGGCGCTCAATGACTGGTTCGGCGACTCGGTCCCCGCGGCCGGCCTCCTGCTGGCGGCCGGCGTGACCCTCCTCGCCGCGGCGCTGCTGGGGTTCCGGCTGCGCCAGGAGGCACAAGAGGACGACGCCGCGAGCCACACGCACGACCACGATCACGCACCCGCCCACTGACCGGGGGGCAAGACGAAGGGGCGGCCCCACGGGGGCCGCCCCTTCTGCGTTGCTCAGCGTGACCCGGTCACCCGGTCACGGCTGGTTGCTCAGTCGATCGAGCTGATCCGGTCCAGCCGGTCGGGACGTACGGGTTGTTCGCCTCGAGGTAGCAGCCAGGGCGTCGATGTCGAGACCGCCGAGGTAGACGTTCCGCGCCTGGCCGAAGGTGGCGAAACCGTCACCCCGTCGGCGAGGAACGAGTTCACCAGCGACCCGGTAGGTGTCGGCCGGGTCGAGAGCCGGTCTCGGTCGTCCCGGTCGGGTCGGGTCGATCATGACGTCACCGACGAGGGCGTTGGTGCCGAGGTCGCGGCCTCGGAGACGGTCCCAGGTGTACTGCAGGCCGGAGACCTGCAGGACCTTGTAGCTTGGCTCGGGTCGGTGTACTCGTTGCTGGCCGTTCCACTGCTGGTTCAGCACGTCGAGGATCTGCTGACCCGTCAGGTCCATCGACACGTACGTAGTTGTTGAACGGCTGCACCAGAAGGCGGCGCCGTAGGTGACGTCGACCGGCGTCGTTCTCGACCAGGTCGGCACGGATGCCGCCCGGGTTCATGAACGCGACCACCGGGGTGGTGCCGCCGTCCGGAATGCTGCTGGGTCGATCCTTCTGGCTGTCCGCGATCAGGTTGCCGAGGGCCGAGTCGCGGCCGTTGGCGGTCGACGGTGCGCGACATCGTGTCCTTGACGTCGGCCGGCGCGATCTGGCCGAGGACCTTGTTGGCGATCGGTGCCACGAGGGTCTTGTAGCGGTCGATCAGCGAGAGCACGGCCTCGTGCGGCGTGGTGCCGTCACTGTTGGTGACGATCGAGGTTCTTCGCGACGGCAGCGAACGCGACGATCTCGCCGTTGCTCTTCTTGATCCGCAGCTTGATCTCGGTGACCACGCGGCCGACCGAGTAGGCGCTGGTGACCAGGCGGTCGCGACCGGCCGGGTCCTGCACGGCACAGGTGTAGGGCTGGTGCGAGTGACCCGGAGATGACGAGGTCGATCTCGGGGTCGAGGGCCTTGCCGATGTCGAGGCCGGGCGGGTGGAGCCCTCAGGCGATCTCGCAGCCGTTGATGTCGGTGATCGGGCTCGGTGCGACCCCCTCGTGGAGCAGCACGACGATCGCCTCGACGCCCTGGGCCTTCAGCTCGGGGACCAACTTGTTGGCGGTCTTGACCTCGTCGGTGAACTTGAGGCCCTCGACACCCTCCTTGGTGACGATGTTGGGGGTGTCCTGGAGGGTCATCCCGATGAAGCCGACCTTCTGGCCGTCGACCTTCTTGATCGTGTACGGCGGCAGGATGGTCTTGCCGGTGGAGACCTTCTTGACGTTCGCGGCGAGGTAGTGGAAGTCGGCACCCTCGAACGGCATCGCCGGGTCGGGGCAGGAGTTCTGGTTGTTCGCGCCGCCGTCGCCGTCATCGAGACAGCCGCCGCGCCGAAGACGCTTGAGCTCCTTGTAGCCCTCGTCGAACTCGTGGTTGCCGACCGACGAGACGTCGAGCCCCATGATGTTCATGGCCTCGATGCTCGGCTCGTCGTGGAAGGCCGCAGAGAGCAGCGGGGTTGCGCCGATCAGGTCGCCGGCGGCCACGGTGAGGCTCTTGGCGCCCCAGCGCGCGGCGTTCTGCGTCAGCTGCTTGAGGTGGGTCGGCCAGGTAGTCGGCGCCACCGGCCGAGGTCGACCGCGACCCGGCCGGACGAGGTCTGGTCGTGGGGTCGACTGTCTCGATCTGACCGTGGAAGTCGTTGATCGCGAGAAGCTACAGGTGGCTGAACTTCGAGGTCGCGCGCGCTTGCTGGCGTCGGAAGCGCTGGCGTCGTCGGCCACGGCTCCCGCGGTGAGGGCGAGCGGGGTGGCCACGAGGGCGAGTCCCGCGGCGGCGGCCACGAGGGCGCGCCCGCGCGTCTTTCGGATGGAGGACAAGGGTGGTTCCCTTCGATCGGGCTCGGCCGCCCCGCACCGGAACGGCTCTCCTGAGGATGAGTCAGGCAGATGGACCAGGGGTGGACAGAACGCGCCGCAACGGGATGCATACCTGCAACATTGCGCTCCCAAGACTCCCCTGGTGCAGATGCTTCGGCACCATAACCCACATTCAGGACGAATTGAGGGTCTCGGGCGAACCGTGTTGCGGCGTCCCTAACCTGGCGTCATGAACCCTTCGAACCTCGGCCGGCTGACGCCCGTCCCGGCCCTCGACCGACCGGACCTGCTCGGCGTCACGGTGGCCCGCGCCCTGGCCGAATGGGGACACGCCGGTGACGTGGGTGTCGTCGAGATCGACCCCGGGCTCGCCGACACCGCGGCCATGACGGAGGCGTACGACGTGCCGCTCACCGCGAGCGCGAACTGCGTGGTGGTGTCCGGCAAGCGCGCCGGCGACGAGCGGATCGCGGCGTGCGTGGTCCGCGCCGACACCCGGGCCGACGTGAACAACCTGGTGAAGCGCACCCTCGACGTCCGCAAGGCGTCCTTCCACCCGATGGACCGGGCCGTGGAGGAGACGTCGATGGAGTACGGCGGCATCACGCCGATCGGCCTGCCGGGCGGTTGGCGGGTGCTCGTCGACGAGGCGGTGCTGGCCATCGAGGCGACGATCATCGGCAGCGGCCTACGCCGGTCCAAGCTGCTGGTCCCCGGCCGGCTCCTCGCCGAGCTGCCGCGCGCGGAGGTGCTGCCCGGCCTCGGAGTCTGAGTGAATGCGGGCCCGCCGGCTGGGTACCGCGCCCACTTCCGAGCAAGACGAGGAAGAGGAGCAGCCATGAAAGCGGTGACCTGGCAGGGCCGTCGAGACGTCCGCGTCGAGGACGTGCCGGACCCGATCATCAAGGAGTCGACCGACGCGATCATCAAGGTCACCTCGACCGGCCTGTGTGGTTCCGACCTGCACCTCTACGAGGTCCTCGGGCCGTTCATGGGCGAGGGCGACATCCTCGGCCACGAGCCGATGGGGATCGTGGAGGAGGTCGGGTCCGACACCGGTGACCTGAAGGTTGGCGACCGGGTCGTCATCCCGTTCCAGATCTCGTGCGGGTCCTGCTTCTTCTGCGACCAGCACCTCTACACGCAGTGCGAGACCACTCAGGTGAAGGAGTACGGCGCCGGCGCCGCGCTGTTCGGCTTCAGCAAGATGTACGGCCAGGTCGCCGGCGGGCAGGCGGAGTACCTCCGGGTCCCGCACGCCGACTTCACTCACATCCAGGTGCCGGAGGGGCCGGCGGATGACCGGTTCCTGTTCCTCTCCGACGTGCTGCCGACCGCCTGGCAGGCGGTGGAGTACGCCGCCTGTCCCGACGGCGGCACCCTGCTGGTGCTCGGGCTCGGCCCGATCGGCGACATGGCCACCCGGATCGCCCGTCATCGTGGACTGCGCGTCATCGCGGTCGACATGGTCCCCGAGCGGCTCGCCCGGGCCCGGGCGAGGGGAGCGGAGGTGATCGACCTCGACCAGGTCGACTCGGTGGGTGACGCCGTACGCGACCTCACCGCCGGCCGTGGCGCCGACTCGGTCATCGACGCGGTCGGCATGGAGGCGCACGGGTCTCCGGTCGGGACCGTGCTGCACCGGATGACGAACCTGCTGCCGAAGGCGCTCGCCGCGCCGATGATGCAGAAGGCGGGCGTGGACCGGATGGCTGCGATCTACGCCGCGATCGACGGGGTGCGCCGCGGCGGCACCGTCTCGCTGGTCGGGGTGTACGGCGGCGCCGCCGACCCGATGCCGGTCCTGCAGATGTTCGACAAGCAGCTCCAGCTCCGGATGGGGCAGGCCAACGTGAAGCGGTGGGCGCCGGACATCATGCCGCTGCTGACCGACGACGACCCGCTCGGCGTCGAGGATTTTGCGACGCACCGGATGCCGCTGGCAGAGGCGCCGAAGGCCTACGAGCAGTTCCAGAAGAAGACCGACGGCACCGTGAAGGTCGTCTTCACGCCGTAGTCGGACGCCGCCGACTGTGGTGGAGTGAGGCCATGACCGAGACCCACGCCCCGGAGCCGGTGGCCCTGACCGAGGTTGCCGCGCAGCTCATCGCCGACCTCCCCCGCCACGCGACGGGCCGGGCAGCACGCACCGTGCTGTCCGGCCCGCTCCTGCGCGCGGTGGTGATCGCCATGGCCGACGGCACCGAGATGGCTGAGCACGAGGCGCCGAAGGCCGCAACGCTCTACTGCATCGCGGGGCAGGTCACGCTGCGCAGCGGCGGCGAGGAGTGGCCGCTCGCGGCCGGTCAGCTGGTGCCGATCCCGCAGGCGCGGCACGCGGTCGAGGCGCACGCCGACTCGGCGCTGCTGCTCACTGTCGCTCTGGGCTGATCGCCTGGTCGAGGGCGGCCCGGGCGGCAGGCTCCGCGGCGGACCGGTCCGCCGCGACGAGGCCCACCCGGGTGCGCCGGTCGAGCAGGTCGTCGACGTCGAGCGCGCCCTCGTGGGTGACCCCCCACAGCAGCTCGGCCCGGGTGAACGGCACCCCGTCGGCCACCGGCGCGAGCAGCTCCGCCTCGGTCAGGCCCGTGCGGGCGACGGCGTCGGCCAGGACCTCGGACGCCTCGGTGCCGTAGCGACGCACCAGCCGCTCCGGAGCCTCCAGCCGGGCGAGCCGACCCCGGGACGCGGCGCCGACGAGCGGCAGGTCGCGGGTGCGGCAGGGGCCGCAGGTCAGGCCGCGCTGCGTGGTGGCGGCGTCGACGGCGTCCTCGGCCATCTGCCGGTACGTCGTGAGCTTGCCGCCCACGACGGTCACCACCCCGGACGGGGAGGTGAGGACGGCGTGCCTCCTGGAGAGGTCGGCGGTGTGGCCGCCCGAGTCGAGCAGCGGGCGCAGGCCGGCGTACGCCCCGACCACCTCGTCGCGGGTGAGGGTCTCGTCGAAGACCGCCGAGATCACGTCGAGCAGGAAGCCGATCTCGCTCTCGGTCGGCTCCGGGACGTCGGGCACGGGGCCGTCGGCCGGCTCGTCGGTGAGCCCGACGTAGATGAGCCCGTCGGGCTGGGGGAGCGCGAACACGAAACGGTTGGTCGCGCCGGGGACCGGTGCCATCACCGCGACCCGTAGCCCCGGCAGGCTCGACCCGCGCAGCACGAGGTGGGTCCCGCGGGAGGGTCGCAGGGTGACGTCGGGGACCAGGCCGCCGGCCCAGACGCCCGTCGCGTTGATGACCGCGCGGGCCCGGATCCGTCCGGTGGCGCCGGTCACCTCGTCGCGGACCTCGGCGCCGTCCCCGTCGAGGGAGGTGACCCGGGTGTGGGTCAGGATCGAGGCGCCGTGGCCGGCGGCGCTCCGGGCCAGCGCGACGACCAGCCGGGCGTCGTCCTCGAGCTGGCCGTCCCAGGACAGCAGCCCGCCCCGCAGGCCGGGGCCGCGCAGCGAGGGCGCGAGCGCCAGGGTCTCGGTGCGGCTGAGCCGGCGCGGCCGGGGGAGCACGGAGTGCGGGGTGCGGGCGCTCGCGCGGAGCAGGTCGCCGGCGAGCAGCCCGGCACGTGTCGCGGCGGCCTGGCCGCGGGAGACCATCGGCACCAGCGGGACCAGCATCGGCAGCGCCCGGGTCAGGTGCGGGGCGGTCCGGGTCATCAGGATGCCGCGCTCGACGGCGCTCTCGTGGGCGACCCCGACCTGTCCGTTGGCGAGGTAGCGCAGGCCGCCGTGCACGAGCTTGGAGCTCCACCGGGACGTGCCGAAGGCGAGGTCGTGCGCGTCCACCGCCACCACGTCGAGCCCGCGGGACGCCGCGTCGAGGGCCACGCCGGCGCCGGTGACGCCGAGGCCGACGACGAGCAGGTCGACCACGCGGCCGTCCGTCGCGTCGGCGAGCTCCGCGGAGCGGCGTACGGCGTCGAGAGCGGTTGCCCGGGGATGAGGGGTCATGGTCGGAGGTACCTCTCCACAAGGCTGCGCAGCTCGTCGTCGAGATCTGCTTCGGTCGGTCCCCCGTGGTCCGGTTCCTCGGTCATCGTCTGCGTCGACAGGGCGAAGCCGTGGGCGGTGAGCATCAGTGAGCGGGCGAGCAGCCGCGGGTCGCCGGGGCGCACCGAGCCGTCGGCCTGGCCCTCGGCGATCACGGCCTCGACCAGGCCGAGGATCGCGTCCTGGGTGCGGCCGCGGCGGTCGAGCAGGTAGGGCAGCAGCAGCTCGGGGTCGACCTCGACGATCTTGGCGAACAGCTCGTTGGCGCGGAGCTCGGCGACGGTGGCGGTGATCCCGCCGGCCAGCCGCTCCAGCGGCGAGGCGCCCTCGGTGAGCGCGGCGTCCTCGACCACCCCGGACCACTCGCGGGTCATCAGGTCGGCGAGCAGGGTCTGCATGTCCGGCCAGCGGCGGTAGATCGTCATCCGCGAGACGCCGGCCCGACGGGCGATGTCGGTGAGCGTCGTGCGACGCCAGCCGACGGCGAGGATCCCGGCGCGCGCGGCGTCGAGCAGGGCGTCGTCCCCGGTCGGCTTGGTCTCGGGGTTGTGACGAAGTGACGTCATGTGTAACACTGTATCACATGACCGAGAGCATGCACTGGGCCCGCTGGGGCGACCCGGCCGAGGCCAAGCCCCTCCCTGACACCGCCCGCGGCCTCGTGGAGATGGCCTTCGGGCCGGCGGACGCCCAGGGCACCGTCCCGCTGGCGGACGTCCGGCTCCCCGAGCCCGCACTCGGCGACGACCTGGTGGAGGGGTTGCGCTCGCTGGTCGGCGCCGACCACGTCCGGGTCGACCACGAGACCCGCGTGCGGCACACCCGCGGCAAGTCGACGCCCGACCTGCTGAAGATGCGGCACGGCGACGGCAGCGACGCGCCCGACGCGGTCGTCCTGCCCGGCAGCCACGACGAGGTCCTCGCCCTGGTCCGGTGGGCCGGGGAGCACCGCGTCGCCGTGGTCCCGTTCGGCGGTGGCACCTCGGTCGTCGGCGGCCTCGCGGCCCGCCGGGACGGGTACGCCGGCGTCGTCGCGCTCGACCTCGCCCGGCTCGACCGGCTGGTCTCCGTCGACGTCGAGTCCGGGACCGCCGTGCTCGAGGCCGGCCTGCTCGGCCCCCGCGCCGAGGCGCTGCTCGCCGAGCACGGCCTCACCCTCGGGCACTTCCCGCAGTCGTTCGAGTACGCCTCCATCGGTGGCTTCGCCGCCACCCGGTCCAGCGGTCAGGCGTCCTCGGGCTACGGCCGCTTCGACGCGCTCGTGATGGGCCTGACCGTGGCCACCCCGCTCGGCACGCTCGAGCTCGGCAGCGCCCCGTCCAACGCCGCCGGTCCCGACCTCCGCGAGCTCGTGATGGGCTCCGAGGGCGCCTTCGGCATCATCACCTCGGTGACCGTCCGGGTCCGCCCGGTCCCGCAGTTCAAGGTCTACGAGACGTGGCGCTTCGACTCGTTCGCCGAGGGAGTCGCCGCGCTCCGCGACCTGGCCCAGTCCGGCAGCTCGCCCACGGTGCTCCGGCTCTCGGACGAGAACGAGACCGCGATCAACCTGGCCAAGCCCGACGAAATCGGTGCTGCCGGGGGCTCCGAAAATGGCGGCTGCCTGATGGTCACCGGGTTCGAGGGCACCCCGGCCACCGTGGGCGCCAAGCGCGGCATCGTCGCCGGCCGCCTCGAGGCGCTCGGCGGCCGCAGCCTCGGCGAGCAGGGCGGCGAGGCCTGGGAGGCCGGCCGGTTCCACGGCCCCTACCTGCGCGACTCGCTGCTCGACCTCGGCGTCCTCGTCGAGACGCTCGAGACCGCGACGTTCTGGTCCAACCTGCCGAACCTGTACTCCGGCGTGACCGCCGCGCTGACCGAGGCGCTCGCCACCGACTCCGGGTCGCCGCTGGTGCTGTGCCACATCAGCCACGTCTACGCGACCGGGGCCTCGCTCTACTTCACGGTGGCCGCGAAGCAGCAGGGCGACGGGCTCGACCAGTGGGCGAAGGCCAAGGCCGCCGCCTCCGACGCGATGATCGCGGCCGGCGCGACGATCACCCACCACCACGCGATCGGCCAGGACCACAAGCCGTGGCTGGCCCAGGAGATCGGCCCGGTCGGTGTCGAGATCCTGCGCGCGGTCAAGGCGCGCCTCGACCCGCACGGAGTTCTCAACCCGGGCATCCTGGTGCCATGAGGACATTCCACTGCCTGGTGAACCCGCTCTCCGGGGGCGGCGCCGCACCTGCGGCCGTGGTCCCGGTCGCGCGGATCCTCCGGGACGCGGGCGCGCAGGTCGAGGTCACCTACAGCCCCGGGCCGGTCGCGTGCGCGCAGCTCGCCCGCGACGCGGCCAGGCGCGGGGACGTCGTCGTGGCCGTCGGCGGTGACGGGATGCTGTCCTCGATCGCGTCGGCCGTCGTCGAGGAGAAGGGCCTCCTCGGTGTCGTCCCGTCCGGCCGCGGCAACGACTTCGCCCGGATGCTCGGGCTGAGCAACAACGCCGAGGACGTCGCGCACGTGCTGCTCGAGGGCGAGCCGAGCGACGTCGACGTCATCGACGCCGGCCGCCGGATCGTGCTCGGCAGCGTCTACGCCGGCGTCGACTCGCTGGCCTCCGAGATCGTGGACCGGTCGCACCGGCTGCCCCGGTCGCTGCAGTACCCCTACGCCGCGGTCCGCTCCGTCCTCGCGTTCACCCCGACCCGGTTCACCGTGGAGGTCGACGGGGAGCGGATCGTCGAGGAGGCCTACACCGTCGTGGTCGCCAACTCCGGCTACTACGGCGCCGGCATGCACATCGCCCCGACGGCGGCGCTCAGCGACGGGCTGCTCGACGTGGTGATCGTGCGGGCGGCCTCGAAGCTGCGCCTGATCAGGTCGATGCCGAAGCTGTACGACGGCTCCCACGTCGACCTCGACGACGTGATCTCGTTGCAGGGCAGGGAGATCAAGGTCAGCAGCGCCGCCCCCGTGACGGCGTACGGGGACGGCGAGCGGCTCGCCCCGCTCCCGGTCACCGCACGGGTCTGCGACCGCGCGCTCCGCGTCCTCGTCTAGGTCCACATCTCCCAGGCGAGCAGCTCGCAGCCCAGCGGGCCGGCCACCAACCGGCGCGGTCCCGCGGCCGTCAACCTCGCCGCGTCGCCCTCCTCCAGCCTTCCGGCGTCCTCCAGGTCGGCCGCGCCGCGGGCGACGAACAGGTGGACGTGGGGCGCGTCCGGGACCTGCACCGACCCGGCCGGGTCGAGCCGGGCGACGTGCAGCGCCGCGCCGCTTGCGCCGATGGGCACCGCGGCGACGTCCCGGTGGCGCGGCATCCCCGAGGCGACGGTGACCAGGCCGTGCTCGTCGAGCGCGGTGCCGACGTCGCGCTGGGCGTAGTCGGGGTCCGTGCCCGGCTCGTCGGGCCGCACCCACATCTGCACGAACCGCACGGACGGCCCGGTCGCGGCGTCGTTCCGCTCCGAGTGCAGCACCCCGCTTCCCGCGCTGAGCCGCTGCGCGATCCCCGGCACCACGACGCCGGCGTTGCCACGGGAGTCCTCGTGCCGGAGCCCGCCGTCGAGCACCCAGGTCAGGATCTCGAGGTCCTGGTGCGGGTGCGTTCCGTAGCCACTGCCGGGCGCCACGACGTCGTCGTTGTGGGCGACGAGCAGCGCGTGCCCGACGTTGCTCGGGTCGTAGTGGGTCCCGAAGGAGAACGAGTGGCGCGACACGATGCCGTCGGCCTCGGTGCTGAACCGGTCCGCTGCCCGTCGTACGTCGACCCTCACGCCCCCATGCTCTCGCACGGCCCGCCGTGATCAGTCCGTCGTTGGTGTCATGACGTCCGGCGCGACGACGGTCGTACGCCGCTGCTCCCGCTTGGCGACGTACTGCGCCCGATCGGCCGCGGCGAACAGCTCCGCCGGACCCAGGGCGTGGTCGGAGGTCAGCACCGCCCCCGCGACGCCGCAGGACAATGCGGTGTCCGCGTCGAGCTCCCAGCTCTCCTTGCTGATCTGGTCGGCGACCTCGATGACCTTGGCCAGCGGGCAGTCCACGACCAGCACGGTGAACTCGTCGCCGCCGACCCTGGCGACGATGCTGCCCGGGACCCGGGCGAACGCACGCTGGAGCCGACGCGCGACGGACTGGATCAGCTCGTCGCCGGCCTGGTGGCCGAGCAGGTCGTTGGTCTTCTTGAGCCCGTTGATGTCCACGGCGACGACGCCGACCTCGCGGGCACGGCCCGGCGGGACGTCGAAGATCCGCAGGGCCTGCTCGTCGACCGCGCGACGGTTGAGCAGCCCGGTCAGCGGGTCGCGGTAGGCGAGCTCGGACAGCGACCTCTCCCGGTCTGCCCGCGAGAGGGCGCCGGCGAGGATCGCCAGCATGCCTTCGAGGTAGGCGACGTCGTCCTCGTCGAACGCCTCCTCGTCGCACCGGCGGGTGGCGTAGACCTCGCCCCACACCCGGCCGTCCACGACCAGCGGAGCCGAGGCGGAGCAGCACTTCTCCAGCGACCTCAGCAGCTCGAGCTCGGTCACCGGCGTCGCCGGGTCGTTGATGTCCCAGCGCCAGACGACGACGTCGTCGTGGTCCGGGTCGATGCGGGCGAACTCCGGCATCGGGTAGATCTCGTTGTCGGGCCAGCGCACCTCGTCGGGCCCGAGGTCGCCGACGTTGACGATCGTCCGCACGACGTTCGTGTCCTGCTCGGTGCGGGAGATCGAGACGCTGGCGGCCGGCATCGCGCGGCAGGCCTCTTCGGCGGCGAGCTCGAGCAGGCGGGGCAGCGGATGGGGTCGGTGCAGCACGCGCGCCAGCGACGCCAGGCTCCGAAGCCTGTTGTGATCCTGATCCTGCATGACAACCCCCCTGCGTACTATGCCCGATTTTGCGAACGAATCGGGGGCTGATCTGCCTGTCCCCAGAAATTCGTCCGGCAGGCCCACGCTGATGCCAGGGTGGACGCATGACCGCAGCCGACCTTCCGCTCCTCCCGGCCGGGTTCCTCCTCGGTGCCAGCACCGCCGCCTACCAGATCGAGGGTGCGGTGGCCGAGGGCGGCCGCGGCAGCAGCGTCTGGGACACGTTCTGCGCCGAGCCCGGCCGGATCGTCGACGGCAGCAGCGGCGCCGAGGCGTGCGACCACTTCCACCGTTATCCGGAGGACGTCGCCCTGATGCGCGAGCTGGGCCTCGACGGCTACCGGTTCTCGATCGCGTGGCCGCGGATCCACCCGGACGGCACCGGCCCCGCGAACCCGGAGGGGCTCGACTTCTACGACCGGCTCGTCGACGCGCTCCTCGAGGCCGGGGTGGCGCCGATGGCGACGCTGTTCCACTGGGACCTCCCGCAGGCGCTCGAGGACGAGGGCGGCTGGCTCTCCCGGGCGACCGCCGAGCGGTTCGCCGAGTACGCCGCCACGGTCGGCGCGCGACTCGCGGACCGGGTCGCCTACTGGATCCCGGTGAACGAGCCCAACGTCGTGACGATGCTCGGCTACGCGACCGGCGTGCACGCCCCCGGCCGCCGGCTGATGTTCGACGCGCTCCCCGCCGCCCACCACCTGCTGCTCGGCCACGGCCTGGCGGTCGGGGCGCTGCGTTCGGCCGGCGCCACGAGCGTCGGGTCGGCCAACAACCACATGCCGGTGTGGCCGGCGACGGACTCCGCGGAGGACCGGTCGGCCGCGGACCTCTACGACTCGCTGTGGAACCGCATGTTCGCCGACCCGATGCTGCTCGGCCGCTACCCCGAGGGCTTCGCCGACCTGATGCCCGGGCCGGTGGCCGAGGACCTGGCCACGATCGCGGCGCCGCTCGACTTCTACGGCGTCAACTACTACAACCCGCTGCGGATCGCGGCGCCCGGCACGGACCTGCCCCTCCTGGACCAGGTGCCGTCCGAGGGCTTGCCGTTCGTGCCCGTCGCCCTCGACGGCTACCCGGTCACCGGGTTCGGCTGGCCGGTCGTCCCCGACGGGCTCCGCGAGATGCTGGTCTCCCTGCGCGACGGCTACGGCGACGCCCTGCCGCCGGTGTTCATCACCGAGAACGGCTGCTCGTACGACGACGAGCCGGACGCGTCCGGCGAGGTCCACGACCCGGAGCGGATCGCCTACCTCGACGGCCACCTGCGGGCGATCGGCCGCGCCGTGGACGAGGGCGTCGACGTGCGCGGCTACTTCACCTGGTCGTTGATGGACAACTTCGAGTGGGCGGAGGGCTACACCAAGCGGTTCGGTCTCGTGCACGTCGACTACCCGACGCAGCGACGGACCCGCAAGGACTCGTTCGGCTGGTACCGCGACCTCGTCGCCGCGCAGCACGCCCGCCGATGAGCGTCGCACTGGCCGTCCCGGTCGAGCCGGTCACCCGCACCTGGGTCGCCCGGGTCACGCTCGCCGGCCTCGGGGTGTGGGCCGGCTTCTTCGGGCCGATCCAGGTGCTGCTCGCCCAGCAGGCCGAGCAGGTGGCGCCCGGCGACAAGGAGTTCGTCTTCGGCCTGGTGACCGGTCTCGGGTCGGCGGTGTCGGTGGTGGCCAACCCGCTGTTCGGCGCGCTGTCGGACCGGACCACCTCCCGCTTCGGCCGCCGGGTGCCGTGGGTCGCCGGCGGTGCCCTCGCCGGCGCGCTGGCGCTGCTACTGCTCGCGGTGGCGGAGTCGGTGCTGCTCATGGTGCTGGCCTGGTGCCTCGCCCAGGCCGCGCTCAACGCGATGTACGCCGCGCTCACCGCGACCATTCCGGACCAGGTGCCCGTCGCCCAGCGGGGTGTGGTCGGCGGCTGGGTCGCGGTCTCGCAGACCCTCGGCATCGTCGGCGGGGTCGGGATCGCCACCGTGACAGGGGGCGTCCGGGCGGGCTACGTGGCGACCGCTGTCGTCGTGCTCGTGCTCGTCGTTCCCTACCTGATGGGCAGCAAGGACCTGCGGCTCGACCCCGCGCACCGGTCGGCCTGGAGCACGGGCCACTTCGTGCGCGGCTTCTGGCTGAGCCCGCGGCGCTACCCGGACTTCGCCTGGGCGTGGCTGACCCGGTTCCTGGTCAACCTCGGCAACGCGATGGGCACGCTGCTCCTCTACTTCTACCTCGACGACGCGGTCGGCTACGACGACCCCGAGGCCGGCGTCTTCGTGCTCACGGTCATCTACGCGCTGTTCATCGTGCTGAGCACCGTGGTGTGCGGGGCCTGGTCGGACCGGGCGGGCCGACGCAAGGTGTTCGTGATCGCGGCCGGTCTCGTCACCGGCGCGGCGGCGCTGATCCTGGCGGTGACCCAGACCTGGCCGGGGGCGCTCGTCGGCGCGGCCGTGCTCGGGGTCGGCTACGGCGTCTACCTCTCGGTCGACTTCGCACTCTGCACCGAGGTGCTCCCCGACGAGGAGGCGCGCGCCAAGGACCTCGGCGTCATCAACATCGCGAACGCGCTGCCGCAGGTGTTCGCCCCGTTCCTCGGCGCGTTCCTGATCGCGGAGCTCGGCGGCTACGACACGTTGTACGCCGTCGCCGCGGCGGTCTGCGTGCTCGGGTCGGTCCTCGTCACCCGGATCAGGTCGGTGGCCTGAGGCCCCTTCGGTAAAACGGCCTCGGCGCCGTCCGCAGCGGCGTACCTTCGAAACATGACGCTGGTGCTGCTGCTCTGCCTCGCGGTCGCGGCCGTCTCGGTGATCTGGTCCACCCACCGCCACCGCCAGCTGGCGGCCTGGGACAGGGAGCTCAGCGCCGCGACCGGTGAGCGCCCGGAGATCCCGCGCCACCGCAGCCTCTGACGACTACCCGCCTGCCAGCAAGAACGCCTGCGGCGTCGTCTCGAGCTCTCCCTCCGGTTCACGGAACGTCCGCGTGTGCACGGTGATGCCGACCTCGGCGAGCTGCTCCGCGACCCGTCCGGGCGCCATCCGGTAGGAGTCGAGCGGCACCGGGTGTCCGTAGGCGACCTCCCGGTGCACGTGCTGGTCCTCGCCGACCTGGAACGCGAGCAGCAGCTGGCCGCCCGGTGCCAGCACCCGGCGGAGCTCGGCGAAGGCCCGGGGCTGCTGCGCGGGCGGAGTGTGGATGAGCGAGTACCAGACGACGGCCCCGGCGAGCGCGCCGTCCGGCAGGTCCAGGTGGTCGAGAGCCCCCACGTCGAAGCGCAGGTGCGGGTAGGTCTCGCGTGCCACGGCCACCATCCCGGGCGACAGGTCGACGCCGAACGCGTCCAGCCCTCGCTCGTGGAGGTACGCCGTCACGCGGCCCGGCCCGCAGCCGAGGTCGCCCACGGCGCCACCACCGTCGGCCAGCACCCGCTCGGCGAAGACGTCGAGCAGGGCGCGGTCCAGCGGACTCTCCGCGAGGGAGGTGCGGAGGAGGGCGGCGTAGTCGACGGCGACGGTGTCGTACGCGCTCCGGGTGCGGTCGAGGTGGGACGGCTCGGTCATGGCCCGGACCGTACTCTTCGCCCCACGGCGCGCATCTCGACAGGCAGGTTCGGTGGTGCGGAGGGGTCGGCAGGCGTGGCTCCGGGGCGCCGGCGGGCAGTCTGCCTGTTCAGCTGCGAAGGTGACGGCGCCGAGGGCCGAGCGGGTCAGCGCTGGCGGAGCAGGGTCACCTTCAGCACGCCCACGTTGTCGGTGTGGTCGAGGTCGAGCACGGCGAGCCGGAGCCTGCCGTTCTTCTGGGCGGTGAACCGGGTGGTGTAGCTGTGCTCCTCCTCGGAGCAGACGTCGGTCTTGCCGATCGAGCGCCAGCTCACGCGGTTCCCGTCGACCCACAGGTCGAGCGGGTCCTGCGACAGCGCGAGCCCGGGGTCGCGGGGTGCCCACCCGGTGCTGGTCCGCACGCAGGCCGCGTCCGCCTCGACACCGTGCGACCGCTGGGTGCCGCGCACGATGATCTGCACCTTCTCGCCCTTGCGGAGCAACATGTTGGAGCGGGCACCCTTGGCCGCGCTCGTCGCGACCTCGAACCAGTCGCGGTCCTGCGACCAGGCCGCACCCTTTCCGGGCTTGTCGTTGCCGGCCGCGGTCGGCTCCTTGATCGCGCTCAGGCGCTGGACGCGGACCGACAGTTCCCCGGAGTTGTCGCCGGTGTCGAGCGGGTCCCAGAGCGACAGCGCCAGCCGGCCGGTCCGGGGAGCGGTGTAGTCGGCGACGTAGGAGTGGCTGGTGCAGCCCTCGCCGGCGGGACGCCCGTCGAAGGCCACCCCGTCGACGTACAGGTTGCCGTGGTCCTGGTCGGGGAACCGCCGGTCGAGCGGAGCCTGCGGGTACCACGCCGAGTCGAGCGAGACGCACTGTCCGTCGGACTGGACGCCCTTGCCGAGGCCGACGACCCCGGAGACGGTGATCCGGTAGCGGGCGCCCTGCTGGAGCTCCTGGGTGGTGGTCACGCCGTTGGCGGAGGAGGCCGGGACGTTGACCGTCTCGCCGAGCAGCCCGTGGCCGCGCGGTGCCTCGGCAGCCACCCGCGGGGCCGGCTCGAGGTCGGGGTAGGTCGGCAGCGCGTCGCGCACGTCGGTGCCGCGCTTGGACACGACCACCACGAGCCGACCGGTCGCTCCGGCCTGCCGGTTGTCGACCTGGAGCCGCAGCGGGGCGGTCCGCGTCGGGGTGTAGGTGGTCGTGTACTTGTGGCCGCGGTCGTGGCACTCGCTGCCCAGGACTGCGTCCTTGTCGACCGTCAGGTCGAGGGAGCCGTGCCGCTCGGCCGTGGCGTCGTCGGCTCCGGCGCGCCAGGCGCGTGCCGAGTCCGACCACACGCAGGTGGCGTCCGCGACCTCGTCGGGCCGGCCGTAGGTGAACAGCCCGGCGACGGTGAGCTTGTAGGTGGTGCCCTTCCTCAGCGAGAACCTCGACTTCACCGCCTCGCCGTCGGGCAGCACCGAGAGCCTCGCGTAGTCACGCTTGCTCAGGTCCAGCACCGGCTCGGGCGGGGGCTCGGGGGTCGGCACCGGCTCCGGGGTCGGCTCGGGGGTCGGCTCCGGGGTCGGGTCGGGCGTCGGCGCCGGACGGGGGTCGTTGCGGTGGTACCAGCTGGTGTCGCCGCGGCCGCCGGCCCGGGAGAGCGAGATGTGCACGTGGTTGCGGTGCCGCAGCGTCACCGAGCACTTCTTCTTCGTCCGGCACCCGGAGCTGAGGTAGTCGCGCTTGGCGAAGCCGCGGTAGGCCGAGTAGATGTGGTCGTTCCAGATGAGGTACATGATCCCCATCCGGCGGGCCTTCGCGGCGGGGTTGCCCTGGGCGTCGGGGGCGAAGATCTCGGCCAGGAAATTCTTGACGTAGGTGCGGTCCCGGGTCGAGGAGTGGTTGACGGCCCAGTCGAACGCCCGGCCCTCCTTGTGCTCGGAGACGCCTCCGTGGCCACAGGCCCGCGAGATGCCGAGCGAGCCGCTGCCGGGGTACCTCCGCTGCAGCCAGGACGCGAGCTGCAGGGTGCCCGGCTTGGCGGTCGGGCTGCACTTGGACTGCGGCTCGTAGGGCGCGAAGTCCTCGAGCGGGAGTGCGGAGGCGGCGACGGGGAGCAGGACGACCAGGGCGACCAGGAGGGCGGCCAACCGTGCCGTCGTACGTCCGGGGTCAAGGGGGCGAGGCATGACGAGGTTCCCGGGGTTCGTGGGGCGGAAGTTAAATCTGGTGGAAGGGTATGTTGCGCTTGACTGGAGTGTCCTGGGTTTCGACAATTCGCCCGTGAAGAAGACCCTGCCCGTCTCCCTCGGTGTGCTGATGGCCGTCATCGGCCTGGTCTGGACGCTGCAGGGCCTCGGCTACGTCGAGGGCAGCCCCATGACGGGGGTCGAGATCTGGGCCGTGATCGGCCCGCTGGTCGCCGGGTTCGGCGTCGCGCTGGTCTACGTGGGGCTGCGCCGCCGCTAGTACGCCGGCTCCCGGCCCGGCCGGCTCAGGCGGCCGTCGTACCGAACGGGAACGTCTCGACCGTCCCGCAGGCGCCCGGCTCCCACCAGTACAGCGCCGCCTCCCGCGCGTGCGCGGTGATCGGCAGCAGGGGCGCGAGCTCCCGCTCCAGGTCCTCGAGCGTCTCGTCGTCCGGCAACGGGATGCTCAGGTGCGGGACCACGTCGTCGAAGGCGCCGCCGTAGGGCGGGTGCTCCGGGAAGAACCGGAGCAGCTCGTGGGTGAGCTGCCGGAACGGTGCCGCGGGCGACGGCGCGAGGTAGACCGTGCCGCCCGGGAACCGGTTGACCGAGGTCAGGGTGAACGTGAACGGCGTGACGTCGGCGAAGAACCGGCGCAGCTCGGAGAGGACGCCCGGGGTCAGGTCGTGCCGGTCGGCGAGGGGGCCGAGCAGGGTGATGTGCGCGACCGGGTCGTCGTCGTCCGCGGGCACCTCGTCAGGTGCGCGGCGCAGCAAGCGGGACCGGACCAACGGGTCCACCTTCGGCACCGGGACCGACAACAACGAGTGCGCCATGTGACATCTGTACCGCATCCGGGCGCCGTCCGTGACCGAGACGAGCGGCCCGGCCGCTCAGAGGGTCGCGGCGAGCCGGGTGCCCTGGTCGATCGCGCGCTTGGCGTCCAGCTCCGCGGCGACGTCGGCGCCACCGATCAGGTGGGCCGTGACCCCGGCGGCGACCAGGTCGTCGTACAGGCCGCGCACCGACTCCTGGCCCGCGCAGACCACGACGTGGTCCACGTCGAGGACGCGCTGCTCCGCCGGGCCGTCCTCGCCGTCGGGCCGCACGGTGATGTGCAGCCCGGCGTCGTCGACCTTGTCGTAGCTGACGCCCGGGACCATCGTGACCCCCGAGTCCTTGAGCACGGCGCGGTGCGCCCAGCCGGAGGTCTTGCCGAGGCCCTTGCCGATCGCGGACGCCTTGCGCTGGAGGAGGTAGACCTCGCGCGCCGGGACTCGCGGCTTCTTCTGCTTCAGGCCGCCGCGGTCGACGGACGGGTCGCCGACGCCCCAGTGCGCGAACCAGTCGTCGCGGTCCTCGCCGGCGTCGTGGGTGAGCAGGTGGCTGACGTCGACGCCGATGCCGCCGGCACCGATCACGGCGACACGGGGGCCCACCTTGACGGTGCCCTCGATGGCGTCCGGGTAGGACACCACCTTCGGGTGGTCGATGCCCTCGAGCGCGGGGGTCCGCGGCGCGACGCCGGTGGCGACGACGACGTCGTCGTACTCCTTGAGCGTCGTGGTGTCGGCGCGGGTGTTCAGCCGTACGTCGACGCCGAGGACCTCCATGCGGCGGGTGTAGTAGCGGAGCGTCTCGGCGAACTCCTCCTTGCCGGGGATCCGCATGGCGAGGCGGAACTGACCACCGATCGCCGCGCCGGCCTCGAAGAGCGTGACCTGGTGGCCGCGCTCGGCCGCGGAGACGGCAGCGCTCAGGCCGGCGGGCCCGGCGCCGACGACCGCGACCCGCTTCGCACGCCGGGTCGGGGCGAGGACGAGCGTGGTCTCGTGGCACGCCCGCGGGTTGACCAGGCAGCTCGCGCGCTTGTTCGCGAAGGTGTGGTCGAGGCAGGCCTGGTTGCAGGCGATGCAGGTGTTGATCTCGTCGGCCCGGCCGGCCGCGGCCTTGCTCACGAACTCGGGGTCGGCGAGGAACGGCCGCGCCATGCTGACCAGGTCGGCCTGACCGGAGGCGAGGATCTGCTCGGCGACCTCGGGGGTGTTGATCCGGTTGGACGCGCACACCGGGATGCCGAGCTCGGGGCGCAGCCGCTCGGTCGTCCACGCCCAGGCGGCGCGGGGGACCTGGGTGAGGATCGTCGGGACGCGGGCCTCGTGCCAGCCGATGCCGGTGTTGACGACGGACGCGCCGGCGGCCTCGAGGGCCTTCGCCAGCGCGACGGTCTCGTCCCAGGTCTGACCGTCGGGGATCAGGTCGAGCAGCGACAGCCGGAACATCACCATGAAGTCGTCGCCGAGCGCCTCGCGGGTGCGGCGGACGATCTCGACGGGGAAGCGCATCCGGTTCTCGGCGCTGCCGCCCCACCGGTCGGTCCGCCGGTTCGTGTGCGGGGCCAGGAACTGGTTGATCAGGTAGCCCTCGGAGCCCATGATCTCGATGCCGTCGTAGCCCGCGCGCCGGGCCAGCCTCGCCGCGTCGACGTAGTCGCCGATGGTGCGCTCGACGGCGCGGCCGCTGAGCGCGTTGGCCTTGAACGGCGTGATCGGGCTCTTCGTGGCCGAGGCGCTGACGTTGAGCGGGGTGTAGCCGTAGCGGCCGGCGTGCAGGATCTGCAGCGCGATCGCGCCGCCCTCGGCGTGCACCGCGTCGGTGACCTCGCGGTGCCGGTCGGCCTGCCGGGCCCGGGTCATCTGCGACCCGAACGGCAGCAGCCAGCCGCGGATGTTGGGGGAGTAGCCGCCGGTCACGATCAGGCCGGCGCCACCGCGGGCGCGTTCGGCGAAGTACGCCGCCAGCTCCGGGAGGTGCTTGGCGCGGTCCTCGAGGCCGGTGTGCATCGAGCCCATCACCACGCGGTTGCGCAGCGTGGTGCCGCCGATCGTGATCGGCGCCAGCAGGTGCGGGTAGGGGCTGGTCGGCTGCTCGCTCATGCGGGGGCTCCTTGGCTGGGGCGGGGGCTGGTGCTGGTCTGCTGGTGGGCGTCGAGGTACTCGCTGAGCCACTCGACCCAGAACTGTTCGAGGCGGATGCCGCCCCGGAGCACGAGGTAGACGTCGAGGTCGCGTCCCTCGAGCGTGCCCGGCTGGGGGAAGTCCCGGTCGGCCAGCAGCTCGTAGTGCGCGAGCCGGGTCGCGTGGTCGGCGCGGTGGGCGGCCACCTGGTCGAGCACGGCCTGCCGGTCGCCGTACGACGCGGCGCGGAGCTTCACGGCGATCTCGCTGCGGAACGACTCGACCGGGGACGGCTCGGCGAGCCATCGGGACAGCTCCGCGCGGCCGGCCGCGGCCACGTCGTACACCTTCTTGTCGGCCCGGCCCTGCTGTGCGACGTGCTCGCAGCTGACCCAGCCGTCGGCCTCCATCCGGCCGAGAACCCGGTAGATCTGCTGGTGCGTGGCCGACCAGAAGAAGCCGATCGACCGGTCGAAGCGCCGGGTCAGGTCGAGGCCGGACGCGCGTCGCTCGCTGAGCGAGACCAGGATCGCGTGCTCGAGGGCCATGCCGACCATGGTGGCTGGACCGACTCGCCCTATGCAACTAGTTGCAGAGGTGACCTGCTTCACGCGGGCCCGTTCGCCGGCGCTCAGAAGTTGCGCCGAGGTCTTGCCACGCATACCCCAGGGGGGTATAACGGGAGGCATGGAAGAGACGCACGTGCACGAGCACGACCACCACGCCGGACCTGACCACGCCGTCCACCAGCACGGCCCGGACTCCTCGTGGCGCACCGCGATCAGCGCGACGCTGCACTGCCTCACCGGCTGTGCGATCGGTGAGGTGCTCGGCATGGTGCTCGCCACCTGGTGGGGCTGGTCGACCTGGCCGAGCGTGGCCCTGGCCGTCTTTCTCGCGTTCGTCTTCGGCTACGCGCTGACCATGTCGTCGGTGCTGAAGGCCGGGCTCGCCTTCGGGGCGGCGGTCCAGGTCGCGCTCGCCGCCGACACGGTGTCGATCGCGGTCATGGAGGTCGTCGACAACGCGGTGCTGGTGGCCATCCCGGGTGCCATGGGCGCCGGCTTGGCCAACTGGGTGTTCTGGGCGGCGCTCGCGTTCTCGCTCGCGGTGGCCTTCGTCGTCACGGTGCCGGTGAACAAGTGGATGATCGGCCGCGGCCTCGGGCACGCCAAGGTCCACGAGTTCCACTGACCGGGGCGCACCGCGGCCGTCCCCTCGACACAACCGCACACAAGTGCGGGACGGACGCAGATCGCGCGCAGATCGGTGTCGCAACGACGCCTGTGTGCGATTGCGACCCCCGCGACCGTCCCGCGACCGTACCGCGGTGGCGTGGGTCAGGCCTGCTGGACGGCGCCGGACTCGATGAGCGCCTCGACGTCGCCGATGCCCCAGGCCAGCAACGCCTCGCGGGTCTGTCCACCCGGGACCGACGGACCGCTGGTCAGGGTCGCCTCGGTGCGGGAGAAGCGTGGCGCCGGTGCCGGCTGGAGCACCCCGTCGCGCTCGACGTAGGTGCCGCGCGCCTTGAGGTGCGGGTGCTCGGCGGCCTCGGTCAGCGGCAGCACCGGGGCGCAGCAGGCGTCGGTGCCGTCGAAGATCGCGGCCCACTCGGCCTGGGTCTTCTCCTTGAACCGGGCGGTCAGGCGTCTCGCGCAGGGCCGGCCACTGCCCGAGGTCCCAGCGGTCGGGCACGTCGTCGCCGAGGTCGAGGCCCTTGAGCAGCTCGTCGTAGAACTGCGGCTCGAGCGCCCCGACCGACATGTGCTTGCCGTCGGAGGTCTCGTAGAGGTCGTAGAAGGGGGCGCCGCCGTCGAGCAGGTTGGCCGCCCGTCGCTCCTGGGCCCAGCCGCCGGCCAGCATCGAGGCGAACATCGCCGACAGGTGCGCGGTGCCGTCCACGATGGCGGCGTCGACGACCTGGCCCTCGCCGCTGACCCGCGACTCGAGCAGCGCCGCGAGCACGCCGATGACGAGGTACGTCGAGCCGCCGCCGAAGTCGCCGACGAGGTTGGTCGGGAACTGGGGCCGGTCGGGGGTCTGCCCGAGCCCGTGCAGGGCGCCGGCGATCGCGATGTAGTTCATGTCGTGCCCGGCGGTGTGCGCGAGCGGGCCGTCCTGGCCCCACCCGGTCATCCGGCCGTAGACCAGCCGCGGGTTGCGGGCCAGGCACTCGGACGGGCCGAGGCCGAGCCGCTCGGTGGCGCCGGGGCGCATCCCCTCCAAGAACACGTCGGCCGTCTCGACGAGGCGCAGCACCGTCTCGACGGCGACCGGGTCCTTCAGGTTCATCGCGACGCTGGGCCGGCCCCGGGTCAGCAGGTCGGTCTCCCGGCCGCCGGCGCTCGCGGCCCCGCCCGGCTTCTCCAGCCGGATCACGTCGGCGCCGAGGTCGGCGAGCAGGGTCGCGGCGTGCGGGCCCGGGCCGATCCCGGCCAGCTCGACGACGCGGATCCCCTGCAGCGGGCCGGTGCCGGCCCCGAGCTCGTAGGTCATCGGGCCCTCCTCACCACGGTCTCGCGCTTGGTCTCGTTGACCGCGGACTCGTACGCCGCCACCAGGGCGGCCACCGAGACCGGCTTGAACCGCTCCACCGCCTCGCGCAGCTGCTCCGGCGACGCGCCGGTCTCCTTGTAGGCCGGCCACACCTGCGTGCGGAACAGCTCGGTCAGCTCCTCGGCGATGGCCCGGCCGTGCGCGGTGAAGATGTCCTGCGCGGCCAGCGCCGCCTCCTGGGGCATCCCCAGGTCGAGCAGCGCGACGCCGACCGACAGGTGCGCCACGGCGACCTGGTACTTCCCCTGCTTGGTCGGGAAGACGATGCCCAGGGCGTTGAGGGTGTCGAGCTCGTCGTCGCTGATCGGCCGGCCGGCGCGTCGTACCAGCTCCTTGCGGGAGATCGTGTCCGGCAGCTCGGCCATCCACGGCGCCAGCAGGGTCCGGTGCAGCGCGATCGTCTCCGGGGTGGCGTCCTCGGGGATGCGGGCGACGTACTTCTCGATCGCCGCCAGCGTGAACCCGTGCGCCTGGAGCTCGCGGACCAGCTCCAGCCGCGCCAGGTGGTCGGCGGAGTAGTAGCCCGACCGGCCGCGCCGGATCGGCGGCGGCACCAGTCCCCGGGTCGTGTAGAACCGCACGTTGCGGACGCTGACCCCCACCCGGCGGGTGAGCTCGTCGAGCGTCATCAGCTCGGTGGTCACGTCAAGGGCTTCGGACATCGAGAAAGCGGTCCTCTGGGTTCGTTGGGACTCGGCGAGATGCAGATCACAGCATCCGGTCGGTTGACGACGCTAACAGCAAGAGTGTCACAATCACAGCACAGCCCCGCCCCCGAACAGTTGGGAAGCCAGCCGATGGCGCAAGAGTCGCAAGCCCAGGCATTCGTGTACGACGCCCTCCGCACGCCGCGCGGCAAGGGGAAGAAGAACGGCTCCCTCCACGAGGTGAAGCCGATCGACCTGGTGGTCGGGCTCCTCGACGAGGTCAAGACCCGCAACCCCGGCCTCGACCCGCACCGCGTCGACGACGTCGTGCTCGGCGTGGTCAGCCCGATCGGCGACCAGGGCAGCGACATCGCCAAGACCGCCGCGCTCAAGGCGGGCTACCCCGACACCGTCGCGGGCGTGCAGCTCAACCGGTTCTGCGCCTCGGGCCTCGAGGCCGTCAACCAGGCCGCCGCCCGGGTCCGCTCCGGCTTCGAGGACCTGATCCTCGCCGGCGGCGTCGAGTCGATGTCGCGCGTGCCGATGGGGTCCGACGGCGGCTCCTGGGCCTCCGACCCGGCCACCGCCTTCGACACCGCGTTCGTCCCGCAGGGCATCGGCGCCGACCTGATCGCCACCCTCGAGGGCTTCTCCCGCGAGGACGTCGACGCCTTCGCGGCCGAGTCGCAGGCCCGCGCGGCCAAGGCGCAGGCCAACGGCTACTTCGACGGCTCGGTCGTCCCGGTCAAGGACATCAACGGGCTGACCGTCCTGGAGAAGGACGAGTTCATCCGTCCCGGCACCACCGTGGAGAGCCTGTCGGGCCTGAAGCCCTCCTTCGCGGGCATCGGCGACCAGGGCGGCTTCGACTCGGTGGCGCTGGAGAAGTACCACTGGGTGGAGAAGATCAACCACGTCCACCACGCCGGCAACTCGTCGGGCATCGTCGACGGCGCCTCGCTGATGGCGATCGGCACCGAGCAGGTCGGCCAGGACCTCGGCCTCACCCCGCGGGCGCGGATCATCGCCACCGCGGTCTCGGGTGCCGACCCGACGATCATGCTGACCGGCCCGGCTCCGGCCGCCCGCAAGGCGCTGGCCAAGGCCGGTCTGACCGCGGAGGACATCGACCTCTACGAGATCAACGAGGCTTTCGCCGCGGTGGCGATGCGCTTCATGCGCGACCTGGACCTGCCGCACGACAAGGTCAACGTCAACGGTGGCGCGATCGCGATGGGCCACCCACTGGGCGCGACCGGCGCGATGATCCTCGGCACGCTCATCGACGAGCTCGAGCGTCGCGACCAGCGCTACGGCCTGGCCACCCTCTGCGTCGGAGGCGGCATGGGCATCGCCACCGTCGTCGAGCGCATCTGACCCCCTGACTCGCATCTCTCCCAGACGAGGAACCCCATGACCCAGGCAGCGACCGAGACAGCAGTGCGTTACGACAAGGACGCCGACGGCATCGTCGTCCTCACCCTCGACGACCCGACGTCGAGCGCGAACACCATGAACGACCTCTACAAGGAGTCGATGGGTGCCGCCGTCGACCGCCTCGAGAAGGACATCGCCGACGGCGACGTCGCCGGCGTGGTCGTCACCAGCGCGAAGAAGACCTTCTTCGCCGGCGGCAACCTCAAGGCGATGGTGCAGGCCGGCCCGGACGACGCGGCCGAGATCTTCGCGATGGGCGAGGCGATCAAGGCCCAGCTCCGCCGCCTCGAGACCTGCGGCAAGCCGGTCGTCGCGGCGATCAACGGCACGGCGCTCGGCGGCGGCCTCGAGATCACGCTCGCGTGCCACCACCGCATCGCCGTGGACGACCCCAAGATCGAGCTCGGCCTGCCCGAGGTGACCCTCGGGCTGCTGCCCGGCGGCGGTGGCGTGACCCGCGTGGTGCGCATGCTCGGCCTGGCCGACGGCCTCATGGGCGTGCTGCTCCAGGGCACCCGCTTCAAGCCGGCCGCCGCCAAGGAGAAGGGCCTCGTGGACGCGCTCGTCGCCAACCGCGACGACCTGGTGCCCGCCGCCAAGGCATGGATCACGGCCAACCGGGACAGCGAGGAGGCCGCCACCCAGCCGTGGGACCGCGCCGGCTACAAGATGCCCGGCGGCACCCCGTCCAACCCGAAGCTGGCCGCGTTCCTGCCGGCGTTCCCGGCCAACCTGCGCAAGCAGCTCAAGGGCGCGGACTTCCCGGCCCCGCGGGCGATCATGTCCGCCGCCGTCGAGGGCGCCCAGGTCGACTTCGACACCGCCAGCCGGATCGAGTCGCGCTACCTGACCAGCCTGATCGTCGGCTCGAACTCGAAGAACATGATCCAGGCGTTCTTCTTCGACCTGCAGGCCATCAACGCGGGCAGCCTCCGGCCGGAAGGCATCGACAAGTGGACGCCCACCAAGGTCGGCGTGCTCGGCGCGGGGATGATGGGCGCCGGCATCGCCTACTCCTGCGCCCGCAGCGGCATCGAGGTCGTGCTCAAGGACGTCTCCGTCGAGGCGGCCGAGAAGGGCAAGTCCTACTCCACGCGCGTGCTCGACAAGGCGATCTCCCGCGGCAAGATGACCGAGGCCGGCCGCGACGAGGTGCTCGCCCGGATCACCCCGACCGGCGACCCGCAGGACCTCGCCGGCTGCGACCTCGTCATCGAGGCGGTCTTCGAGGACCCGTCGCTCAAGGCCAAGGTCTTCGCCGAGGTCCAGGACGTCGTGAACCCGGACGCGTTGCTCTGCTCCAACACGAGCACGCTGCCGATCTCGGAGCTCGCCGAGGGCGTCAACCGCCCGGACGACTTCATCGGCCTGCACTTCTTCTCGCCGGTGGACAAGATGCCGCTCGTCGAGATCATCCGCGGCGCGAAGACCTCCGACCAGACCGTCGCCCGCGCCGTCGACGTGGTGCAGAAGATCCGCAAGACGCCGATCGTGGTCAACGACAGCCGCGGGTTCTACACCTCGCGGGTGATCGGCACGCAGATCAACGAGGGCCTGGCCATGCTCGGCGAGGGCATCCGCCCGATGAGCATCGAGCGCGCCGCGACCCAGGCGGGCTACCCGGTCGGCCCGCTCCAGATCAGCGACGAGCTGAACATGGAGCTGATGGTCAAGATCCGCAACGCCACCCGTGAGGCCGTCGAGCGCGAGGGCGGCACCTACACGCCGCACGCCGCCGAGGCGGTCATCAACAAGATGATCGAGATCGGCCGCCCCAGCAAGCTCAAGGGCGCCGGGTTCTACGAGTACGACGAGTCCGGCAAGCGGCTCGGGCTCTGGCCGGGGCTGGCCGAGGCCTTCCCGGTGGCCGACGAGCAGCCGCCGCTCGGCGACCTCACCGACCTCAAGGACCGGTTCCTGTTCATCGAGGCGATCGAGACCGCCAAGTGCTTCGAGGAGGGCGTGATCGAGTCCGCCGCGGCCGCCAACATCGGCTCGGTCATGGGCATCGGCTACCCGCCGAACACCGGCGGCGCCGTGCAGTTCATGCAGGGCTACGCGGGCGGCCTGCCCGGGTTCGTCGAGCGGGCCCGTGAGCTGGCCGCGGCGTACGGCGAGCGGTTCACGCCGCCGGCGTACCTCGTCGACCTCGCCGACAACGGGGGCAGCTTCCCCGCCTGACCCACCCCGATCACACCCCGATTCGTCCGCGGTTTCGAGGGGTCGCCCCACGAGGCGACCGCGGACGAATCGGGGAGATCGGTCGATTCGCTCGCGCGGCCCCGGCATGCTTGGGAGAATCACCCGGTGAACATGCCGCTCGTGCAGGTCAACGCCCTCTGGGTCCGTTTCGGCCCGGTGGACGCCGTCCGGGGCATCGACTTCTCGGTCCAGGCCGGCAGCGCCACCGCCCTGCTCGGGCGCAACGGCGCGGGCAAGTCCACGACGATGCGCGTGCTCGCCGGCGTGATCCCGCCGACCGGTGGTCTGGTCACCGTGGACGGCCTCGACATCCGCCGCGACACCCTCGCGGTCAAGCGGCTGAGCGGCTACTGCCCCGACGTGGGCGGGCTCGTGCCCCGCGCCACCCCGTGGGAGCACCTCCAGCTCGCCGCGCGGCTCCGCCGGCTGCCGGACGGCTGGGAGGAGCGCGGCCGGGACCTGCTCGAGCGGTTCGACCTCGGCGGCGCCGCCCACCGGGTCACCGCGGGCTTCAGCCACGGCATGGGCCGCCGGATGTCGGTGATCCTGGCGGCCTTCCACCAGCCCAAGGTGCTGCTGCTCGACGAGCCGTTCGACGGCGTCGACCCGCTGGGCGTCGAGGCGACGATGGACGTGATCGCTGACGCGCGGGCGGCCGGCAGCGCCGTGCTCGTGTCGACCCACCTGCGCGAGCTCGCGGTCGAGGCCTGCCAGGACGCGATCGTGCTCCGTGGTGGCTCGGCCGTGGCCGCCGTACCCGCCGTGGAGATGACCGGAGAGGCCGGTGCCGGTGTCTACCGCGCTCTCCTCGACTGACGAGGCTGCGCGCAGGCAGACACCGAGCCGCTGGCGCGACGCGGTCCGCGCCACCACCGACGTCGGCCCGCTGCTGCGGTTCCGCACCGCCGGCCTGCGCGGCAGGTCGCGCACCGCCGTGACCGTCGGGTTCGGGCTCATCTTCGTCATGACCCTGCTCGCCGCGTGGCTGCCCGGGTACCTCCCCGAGGGCGACGAGCGGCGCACCGACGTGCTGCTGCTGCTGCCCTCCGGCTACATCGGCGTGATGGTGATCGCGGTCGTGGCCGCTGCCGCGTCCGGAGGTGGCCGCGAGCTGCTGCCGCGCGAGCAGGCGGTCGCCTACCCGGTCAGTGCCGCCACCGACCACCTCGGCGCGCTGCTGATGGCGCCGCTCAACATCGCCTGGCTGCTGCAGGCCTGGACGCTGCTCGGCGCCACCGCCTACGTCGTCGGCCCGAAGTGGGAGCTGCTGCTCGCCCAGGTGCCGGTGCTCGTCTGGCTCGTCGCGGCCACCGCGATCGCGCAGGTGGTCGCGTGGTTCATCGAGTGGCTGCGCCGCGGCCCGAACGGCGTGATGGCCACCCGGTCGCTGATGGCGCTGGCCGGATGCACGACCGCGACGCTGATCATCACCGACAACCTGGTGCCCGTGCTCGACCAGAGCCCGACCGTGGACATCACGATCGGCGTGCTGTACGGCGCCGACGGGCAGGTGTGGCCCTGGGCCCGGGTCGTCCTGGTGCTGCTCGCCATCGCCCTCGCCGCGATCCTGGTCGGCGCGTTCGGCGCGCGGGCGGTCGTGGCGCGGCCCGCGCACGACGAGCTGCGCGAGGAAAGCTCGGTGCGGCAGCCGCGTGCCAACCCCGCCTCGGACCTGATGGCGCTGCTGCGCACCGACCGGGTCGGCATCTGGCGCTCGGTGCCGCTGCGGCGCGGGCTCGCCGTGCTGGCCCTGCTGCCCGGCCTGGTCGCGCTCGCGGGCGGGCTCGAGTGGTCGATGCTGAGCATCCTGCCGGGCCTCGTCGCCTCCGGCGGCGCGCTGCTGTTCGGGGTCAACTCCTGGTGCCTCGACGGCCGCGGTGCGCTCTGGCGCGACAGCCTGCCCATCGCCCCGAAGCTCATGTTCGTGTCCCGGGTGATCGTCCTGGTCGAGGTGCTGCTGCTGACGACCGGCCTCACCCTGCTGATGGGGTCGCTGCGGGCCGGGACCCCCACGCTCTCGCAGCTCGTCGGGGTGGTCTGCTGCGCGGCGGTCGTGACCGTGCAGGTCGTCGCGACGTCGCTGCGGTGGTCGGTGCGCCGGCCGTTCGCCGTCGACCTGCGCAGCGCCCGCGCGACGCCGGCGCCGCCGGTCGTGATGGTCGGGTACTCGGCCCGGCTCGCGCTCACGACGACGCTGACCGGGATGGTGTTCGGGGCGGCGAGCTACGCGTCCTGGCCGTTCCCGGTGCTGCTGGCGCTCCCGTTCCTGCTGTTCTCCGCCGCCAAGCTGGTGGCGACCGCCGACGCCTGGGCCGACCCGGAGATCCGCTGCCGGGTCGTCGCGACGGTCGCCTCCTGATCTCGGGCGACGAGACGGGTCAGCGGCTGACCGACACCGTGAGGGTGTCGCGGGCGGCGGCGGCGTACCTGGAGCCGGGCAGCGTGAGGACCAGGGAGTGCTTGCCGCGCTTCAGGCCGGCGAGGGCCACCTTGGCCACTCCCTTGGCGTTCACCGACGCCTTGCCGAGCCGCTTGCCGCCCTCCTTGACGGTGACGACGCCGGCCGGCCGGTCGGTGGACGGGTCGGTGACGCGTGCGGTGACCGTGAAGCCGGCACCCGGCCTGGGGTTGTCGGCCGGTCCCTTGGCACGCAGGGTGGTGCGGGCCTTGCCGACCACGACCTCGGTCGTCCGGGCGGTGCCGGCCGACCACGCGGTCGCGCTGCCGGTCACGGTGACCTGGAGGGTCTTGCCCAGCCAGGACGTGGGGACCGTGGCCCCGGCGCCGGTGGCCGACTTCGCGCCGTCGAGCAGCCAGAGGTAGGAGAAGCCGAGTCCGACGGCGGGGTTCCAGGTCCCCGGCGCGACGGTCAGCCGCTCCCCGACCCGGGCGGCTCCCTGGAGGGTCGGCCGCGAGGTGTTGGTGGCTGTGCCGTGGGTCAGCTGGGTCACGCCGAGGGACGTCTCACCGGAGGCGGTCACCGTGACATCGCCCGGGTAGGTCAGGTCCGGCACGCGCTTCGACAGGTCGTGGAACGCGATCCGGTAGACGCCCGCCCCGAGGTAGAGCTCGTAGCTGCCGCCGTAGGTGATGTCGGAGGCCGCCACGGTCGACGACCCGACCGGCGTGGCCGAGACCTGGACGTTGTCCCAGCGCTTGCCGTTGGTGCCGAGGACCGAGCCGTGGACCCGGTGGTCCGCCGCCATCAGGAGCGTCGTACCGGGGGCGGAGACGTCGGCGAAGGGGACGGGTCCCGCGGCGGCGGGACCGCCGACGGGTCCGGCGACGAGGCCGAGGGCGAGCAGGCCGGTGGCGGCGCAGGCGGCGGTACGGGCGGTGGGCATGGCGGGATCCTTCGATGCGGTGCGGAACGGGCTGGCGGCGCAGATGGCCGGCCTCGGGGCCGGTGCCGTGGGCAGCTCGTCGTCGACGTGCCCCACCATCGCCTGCAAGGTCTTCGGCCCCGCGGCGGCAGCACTTGAGGGCAGACGACAGCACGCGCCGCCCGGAGCCGGGCGGCGCGTGCTGGGTGGGTCAGTCGGTCAGTGCGACGGCGTCACTGGGTGGCGCCTGCGGTGCACTTCATCATCGGCTCGATGAGCTCCTGGCCGGCCTCGTCCTGCTTGCCGCTGAACATCTTGGTGAACAGGTCACGCAGGGCGTCCTCGGTCATGACCTCCTCGAGGCAGGTCTTGGTCTTCTCGTCGAGGTCGCCCATCGACTCGGTCATCATCTTCTGCACGTCGGCGCAGTCGAAGAGCGTGTTTGCGGCTGCCTTGGCGTCCTCGGTGGACATCTTGACGTTGGTGAGCTCCTCGGCCGTCTTCAGGTCCTCGGTGAGGAAGCCGTACTCCTGGAGCTGGTCGGTGCCGATCTCGTTGACGAAGCCCTCGCCGATGCAGTCGGCCTCCTCCTGCTTCATCTTGAACACGTCGGCGGAGGCACTCTCCTGCTCCTTCATGATCGAGTCGGAGATCGCCTTGGCGGCCTGGTCGTCGTCCCCGCTGCCACAGGCGGTCAGCGTCAGCAGGAGTGCGGCCACGGCCGCGGTCACACGCGTCTTCGTCATCGCACCACCATAACGGCGGGCGCTCGTCGGCCGAGGTGCGGCTCAGGCCAGCTGGAGCAGGGCGTCCAGCGCCCGGACGCTGTGCGTGACGAGCTCCTCGAGGGAGCGGGTACGACGCCCCGCGGGCTCGGCCGACCAGCTCAGCGCCTGGTCCTCGACGTAGGCCCACCAGGCGTGCACGACGGCGCGCGTGGACGGCTCGAGGGCCAGCGCGGTCAGCACCCGGTCGGTGGCCTCGTCCCAGATGGCGTCGTACACCTCGACCAGCGAGACGTCGGCGCTCCCCGTGCCGTGCAGCAGCGAGAGGTAGAACGCGCGGCGCCGGTCGATCTGCTCGACGAACAGCCGCACCATCGACTCGACCTGCTCGCGGGGCGGCAGCGACGGGTCGGCCTCGGTGTTGCGCAGGATCCGCCGGCCGGCCGCCTCGATGCACGCGAGGTAGAAGTCGCGCTTGGTCGGGAAGTAGTGGAACAGCAGCCCGCGGGAGATGCCGGCCTCGGCGGCGACCTCGTCGATCGACAGGTGCTGGATCGGCTTCTCCACGAGCCGTGACAGACCGATGCCGAGCAGCTGCCGGCGGCGGTCGTCGTGGGTCAACCTGGTCCGCGTCACGCTATTGAGCATTGCTCAACAACGTTCTAGGGTCAATCGCATGGACTTCTCTCCCTCGCCCCGTGCCGCGGACCTGACCGAGCGGGTCCGCGCGTTCATCGACACCGAGATCGAGCCCGTCGAGCCCGACTACCAGCGCGAGATCACCCGGCTGCGCGAGTCCGGTGGCGACCCGTGGACGCCGCTGCCGATCATCAAGGAGCTCCAGGACAAGGCCCGCGCCCAGGGCCTGTGGAACCTCTTCCTCCCGGTCGAGCACGCGGGCGACTACGCCGAGCGGTTCGGCACCGACGGCGGAGCCGGCCTGTCCAACGTCGACTACGCGCCGATCGCCGAGCAGACCGGCCGGTCCTTCATCGCGCCGCTGGTGTTCAACTGCAACGCGCCCGACACCGGCAACATGGAGGTGCTGCTGAAGTACGGCACCGACGACCAGAAGGCCACCTGGCTCGAGCCGCTCCTCGACGGCCGCATCCGCAGTGGGTTCGCGATGACCGAGCCCGACGTGGCCTCGTCCGACGCCACGAACATGGCGGCCACCGCCGTCGTCGACGGCGACGAGGTCGTCATCAACGGCACCAAGTGGTGGACCACCGGCGCCGGCAACCCGGACTGCAAGATCTTCGTCTTCATGGGGCTCACCGACCCCGACGCCGACCGGCACGCACGGCACACGATGGTGCTGGTCCCGCGGGACGCCCCGGGCGTGAAGGTCGAGCGCAAGCTCACCGCGATGGGGATGTACGACGAGCCGCTCGGCCACGCGGAGGTGTCGTTCACCGACGTGCGCGTGCCGGCGTCCCACGTGCTGCTCGGCCCGGGGCGCGCCTTCGAGATCGCCCAGGGTCGGCTCGGTCCCGGCCGCGTCCACCACTGCATGCGACTGGTCGGGCTGGCCGAGAAGGCGCTCGAGCTCGCCTGCCGACGGGCGACCACCCGGGTGGCGTTCGGCCGTCCGCTGGCCAAGCTCGGCGGCAACGCCGAGCGGATCGCCGACGCCCGGATCGCCATCGACCAGGCCCGGCTGCTCGTCCACCACGCCGCCTGGAAGCTCGACACCGCCGGCTCCGCCGGGTCGCTCAAGGAGGTCAGCCAGATCAAGGTGGCGGTGCCCAACATGGCGCAGCAGGTGATCGACATGGCGATGCAGCTGCACGGCGGCGCCGGGGTGTCCGAGGACTTCCCGCTCGCGGCGGCGTGGACCTCCGCCCGCACCCTGCGGCTCGCCGACGGACCCGACGAGGTGCACCGGGGCGTGATCGCCAAGCTCGAGCTGAGGAAGCACCTGTGAACCGTGGTCCTCGTCACCGGAGCCGCCTCGGGTCTGGGTGCCGCGCTGACCGAGGCGTTCCTGGCCCGCGGCGACGAGGTGCTCGCCACCGACGTGTCCCCGTGATAATCGGGGGTCGTATTCGGCGCCCGCGTCCTCCGATATCGGTGGGACGGCGACCTGGCTGCGGCTGGACGTCCGCTCCGACGAGGACTGGACCGCCGCGCTCGCCTGGGTGGAGGAGCACTGGGGCGGCCTCGACGTGCTGGTCAACAACGCCGGCGTCGCGGGCGGCGGCCGGGTGGACCTGTGCACGATGGAGGAGTGGGCCTGGCTCGCCGACATCAACCTGTTCGGGGTGGTGCGCGGGGCCCGGACGTTCGCGCCGCTGCTCAAGCGTCAGGGGTCGGGCCGGATCGTCAACGTGGCCTCGCTCGCCGGGCTCGTGCACCCGCCGGGGATGGGCGCCTACAACGCGGTGAAGGCGGCGGTGGTGGCCTTCTCCGAGACGCTCGCCCACGAGCTCGCGCCGTACGGCGTCGGCTGCTCGGCGGTGTGCCCGTCCTACTTCCGCACCAACCTCACCGCCTCGATGCGCGGGTCGGACCCCGACGTCGCGGCCAAGGTCGCCGCGATGGTCGAGCAGTCGCCGATCAGCGCCGGGGACATCGCGGCCGCCGTGCTCAAGGGGATCGACCAGGAGGTCGAGCTGATCATCCCGGACGGTCCCGCGCGGGCGGCGTACCAGCTGAAGAAGGCCGACCGGCACGCCTACGACACCGAGATGCGAAGGACCGCGGCTCGGATGAAGGAGCGCTCGGATGCCTGACACCAACCCGGCCGGACCCGTCCGTGAGGAGGACGCGTTCGACGCGGACGTCGTCGCGGCCTGGCTTCGCGAGCACGCGTCCGACCCGAAGGGGCTCGACGGCACCCCCGACGTGCGGCAGTTCGCGGGCGGAGCGTCCAACCTGACGTTCCTGCTGCACTACCCCGACCGGGACCTGATCCTGCGACGGCCGCCGCGCGGGGCGAAGGCCAAGAGCGCCCATGACATGAACCGCGAGTTCACGATCCAGTCGCGGCTCGCGCCGGTCTTCGGCTACGTCCCCGACATGATCGCCTTCTGCGACGACGAGTCGGTGATCGGCTCGGACTTCTACGTGATGGAGCGGCTCGAGGGCACGATCCTCCGCGCCGACCTGCCCGACGGGATGTCGCTGTCGCCCGACCAGGCGCGCACGCTCTGCACGAACTTCCTCGACGTGCTCGTCGAGCTGCACGGGGTCGACGCGGAGGCGACCGGGCTCGGCGAGCTGGGCAAGGGCCGCGGGTACGTCGGGCGCCAGGTCGCCGGGTGGTCGGACCGCTTCCGCAGGGCGCGCACCGACAACGTGGGCGACTTCGAGGCGGTCATGGCCTGGCTCGACGAGCGGCAGCCCGACGACGTGGCGACCTGCGTGATCCACAACGACTTCCGGCTCGACAACGTGGTGCTCGACCCGGACGACCCGCTGAGGATCCGCGGCGTGCTCGACTGGGAGATGGCCACCCTCGGCGACCCGTGGATGGACCTCGGTGGCGCGATGGCCTACTGGATCCAGGCGGACGACGACGAGCACTTCCAGCAGTTCCGGCGCCAGCCGTCCGACCTGCCCGGGATGCTGACCCGCTGGGAGGTCGTGCAGCACTACGCCTCCCGCACGGGTCGGACGATCACCCGCGAGCAGTGGGCGTTCTACGAGGTGTTCGGGCTCTTCCGGCTCGCGGTCATCGCGCAGCAGATCTACTACCGCTACCACCACGGGCAGACCAGCAACGAGGCCTACGCCGCGTTCCTGCCGATCGTGCACTACCTGGAGCGGCGTTGCGGTGCGCTCATCGAGGCGGCGGACGCGCGATGACCACCCCACGAGACCACTCGCTGCGCTCGCGTTTCCGCGGGGACCCCGGATGAGCCAGGTGCTACTGGTCCGGCACGGGCAGGCGTCCTGGGGCGCCGAGGACTACGACGTCCTCTCGGGCCTCGGGGAGAAGCAGGCCTCGGTGGTCGGGAAGGCGCTCGCCGACCGCGGGGTCCGGCCGGACCTGCTGCTGCACGGGCGGATGACCCGGCAGCGGGAGACCGCCCGGCTGCTCGGCGAGGCTGCCGGCTGGAGCGACTGGGCCGAGGACGAGTCGTGGGACGAGATGAACCACGAGGAGGTCCTCCAGCGGCAGCCGCACACGTTCGAGGGCGACACCCCGAGCCGGCGGGAGTTCCAGGTCTGGTTCGAGGCCGCCACCGAGCGCTGGGTCGCCGGCCGGCACGACCACGAGTACACCGAGTCGTTCTCGGCCTTCAGCGGCCGCGTGCTCGGCGCCCTCGCCGGACTCTCGGCACGGCTGGACTCCGGGGGCACCGCGGTAGTGGTCACCTCCGGGGGGCCGATCGCGAGGGTCACCGCCGAGCTGCTCGGCGGCGGCACCGACATCCACCGGCGGGCCGCCCCCGTCGTGGTGAACGCCTCGGTCACCAAGGTCGTCGTCGGCCAGCGCGGCGCCACGCTCGTCTCCTTCAACGACCACAGCCACCTGGAGGCCGAGCCCGGCCTCCTGACCTACCGCTAAGGAACACCTCATGCGCAAGACGATCCTGATCACCGGTGCGAGCTCCGGGCTCGGCGAGGAGATGGCCCGCCAGTTCGCCGCCCGCGGCCACGACCTGGCCCTGTGCGCCCGCCGCACCGAGCGGCTCGAGCACCTGAAGCAGGAGATCGTCGCGGCTCATCCGGAGCGCCGGGTCGAGATCCGGGCGCTCGACGTCAACGACCACGACGCGGTCTTCGCGGTGTTCAAGGCGTTCCGTGCGGACTTCGGGACGATCGACCGGGTCGTGATCAACGCCGGCCTCGGCAAGGGCGCGCCGCTCGGCACCGGCCGGTTCGACGCCAACCGGCAGACCGCGATGACGAACTTCGTGGCCGCGCTGGCGCAGACCGAGGCCGCGCTCGAGATCTTCCGGGACCAGAACGCCGGCCACCTGGTGATGATCTCGTCGATGTCCGCGATGCGCGGCATGCCCAAGACGGTGACGACGTACGCCGCCACCAAGGCCGGGGTCGCACACCTGGCCGAAGGCGTCCGCGCGGACGTGATGCGCACCCCGATCAAGGTGTCGGTGATCTACCCCGGCTACATCCGCTCGGAGATGAACGAGAAGGTGAAGAACGCTCCCTTCATCGTCTCCACCGAGAAGGGTGTCTCGGCGATCGTCGAGGCGATCGAGAAGGAGAAGGCGCACGCCAAGGTGCCGTCGTGGCCCTGGGTCCCGCTGGGCTTCGCGATGAAGCACCTGCCTCTTCCGCTCGCCCGGAAGCTGATGGGATAGTCCGAAGCATGAGCGGCCGGGTGGTGCACTTCGAGATCCCGTACGACGACGCCGAGCGGGCGCGCACGTTCTACACCGAGGCGTTCGGCTGGACCCTGAACGCCGTGCCCGGCATGGACTACACGCTCGCCACGACCGGACCCGGCGACGAGAGCGGGCCGAAGGAGCTGGGCTTCATCGACGGCGGGATGGCCGCCCGGGGCGTGCCACTCTCAGGTCCGACCGTGGTGATCGACGTGGACGACATCGACGCGGCGCTGGCGAGGGTGGAGTCGCTGGGCGGCAGCACGCTGCTGGCCGGGACGCCGGTCGGCGAGATGGGGTTCTCCGCCTACTTCAAGGACTCCGAGGGCAACGTGGTCGGTCTCTGGCAGAACGGCTGAGCGTCCTTCAGTCGCGGGAGTGCCAGTTCGCCGCCCCCACGACGATCATCCGGAGCTGCTGCTCGACGGTGTGCACGATCTGCCGCTCGACGTCCGGCCGCTCCGGCGGGGCGTCGATCACCGCCTCGGCCGTCGCCACCATCGCGGTGACGATCAGGTTCGCCATGATGCGCAGGTCCTCGCCGGACCAGTCGTCGGGGTCCGTGAGCCGGGCGAGGTCCGTGGCGAGCTCGCGCTCGAAGAGCTCCAGCCCGTGCCGGATCGCCTCCCGCACGGCAGCCGGACCACTGACCCGCTCCCGCGCGATGAAGCGGAAGTGCGCCTCCTGCCGGTGGGCGTGGTCGACGAGGATCGACACCGAGCTCCGGATCACGCCCTTGAGCTCCGGGTTGCCGCGGCGTACGTCACGCAGCATGTGCCGCAGCGACGCGAACGACTCGTCCACCAGGGCGAGGCCCACCTCGTCGATCGAGGCGAAGTGCCGGTAGAAGCCGGTCGGCACGATCCCGACCTCGCGGGCCACCTGGCGTAGCGACACCGTGGCCAGGCTGCCCTCGTCGGCGCGGGCCAAGGTGGCGTCCAGGATCGCCCGACGGGTCCGCTCCTTGCGGGCGGTGCGGGACTCCCCGGGTCCGGGGTCGGCGGCCGCAGCGGTCATGAGGTCAGTCTAGGCGTCAGTGGACACCTGTGCCGGTTCTCGGCCGCTGACTGCAAGCGCACACGTGCGCGGTTGTGGCACGTTCTGGCGCGAGATCCGTGCAGTTCCGGCACTCATGTGCGGTTGTGGCCGAGCGCGGGCGGCCCGTGCTCTGCGTGGGCTGCGTCACGCCGGGCGGTGTTGCCATACCGCGGGTATGCCTGGCATGGTTTTCAGTGCACGGTTGTTCACTGAAAGGAATGACCCCATGAGCATCACGCAGACCCTGCTCCGGTCCTCCGCGCTGGCGGCGCTCACGTCGCCGCACGGGGTGGACCGTTACCTCGAGCTGGTCAACCCGATGTGGGCGGCGAACGAGGTGCGCGCCCGCATCGTCGACATCCACCGCGAGGTCGACGTCCCCGGTCACCCCCCGGTGGCCACCCTCACCCTCCGTCCGACCTCGACCTGGCGCGGCCACGTCGCCGGCCAGCACGTCCAGCTCGGCGTCGAGATCGACGGGGCCCGGCGCACCACCCGGGTGTTCTCGATCTCCAGCGCGGCTTCCGGCCCGGGCGAGCCGTTCACCATCACGATGCGCGCCAACCCGGACGGGGTGGTCTCGCGCTACCTGACCGAGCGGGCCCGCCCCGGCCAGATCGTCCACCTCTCGCAGGCGCAGGGCGAGTTCGTGCTGCCCGACCAGGTGCCCGGCCACGTCCTGATGATCTCCGGCGGGTCCGGCATCACGCCCGTGATGTCGATGCTGCGCACCCTGCAGCGGCGTACCCACCGGGGCCGGGTGACCTTCCTGCACTACGCGCAGAGCCCCGAGCACCAGATCTTCGCCGACGAGCTCGACGCGGCCCGCCGCTCGGGCTACGGCCTGGACGTGCACCTGCTCCACCCCGAGCTCGGGGACCCGGCGCTCAGCCCGGCGTTCCTGGAGCGGCTCGTCCCCGGCTACCGGGACGTTCCCACCTGGGCGTGCGGCCCGGCCCCGCTGATCACCGCGGTGCAGGCGGCGTACGACGGCTCCGACCAGCTTCGCGTGGAGTACTTCAAGGCCCCTGTCACCGCCGCGGGCGACGCCGAGGGCGAGGTGTCCTTCACCCGCACCGGGGAGACGGCCCCGAACACCGGGGCCTCGCTGCTCGAGCAGGCCGAGGCCGCCGGGCTCACCCCGGAGTTCGGCTGCCGGATGGGCATCTGCTTCTCCTGCACCGCCCGCAAGACCGAAGGCACCGTGCGCAACGTCGTCACCGGTGTCGAGTCCTCGCTGCCCGACGAGGACATCCAGATCTGCGTCAACCAGCCCGTCGGCAGCTGCGCCGTCGACCTCTGAGGAGGACCCATGAGCACCACCACCGTCAGCTCGGTCACCGGCATGACGCCGGAGCAGATCGAGGAGTTCGGCGCCGAGATGGACGCCATCCGCAAGCGCCTCGTCGACAGCCTCGGCGAGGAGGACGCCGCCTACATCCGCAAGGTCGTCAAGGCCCAGCGCGGCTTCGAGGTCGCCGGTCGCGCGCTGTTCTACCTGCCGCCCGCCTGGCCGCTGGCCGTCGCCGCGCTCAGCGTGAGCAAGATCCTCGACAACATGGAGATCGGCCACAACGTCATGCACGGCCAGTACGACTGGATGGGCGACCCCGGCCTGAACTCCCGGATGTACGAGTGGGACAACGTGTGCCCCTCGGAGCAGTGGAAGTACTCCCACAACTACATCCACCACACCTTCACCAACATCCTCGGCAAGGACCGCGACATCGGCTACGGCATCCTGCGGATGGACGAGGACCAGAAGTGGCGGCCCTACTACCTGGGCAACCCGCTCTACGCGTTCTTGCTGATGGTCTTCTTCGAGTGGGGCGTGGCGATGCACGACCTCGAGGTCGAGAACATCGTCGCCGGCAAGCGCAAGGTCTCGGAGAACAAGGCACTGCACGCCGGGATCATGCGCAAGGTCCGCAAGCAGGCGCTGAAGGACTACCTGTTGTTCCCGGCCCTCACCGGCCCGTTGTTCCCGCTGACCCTGGCGGGCAACGCAACGGCCAACCTGGTCCGCAACGTCTGGGCCTTCAACATCATCTTCTGCGGCCACTTCCCGGCAGGTGTGGCGACGTTCTCCCAGGAGGACTGCGAGGACGAGACCCGTGGCCACTGGTACGTCCGCCAGCTGCTCGGCTCGGCCAACATCACCGGGGGCCGGCTGCTCCACCTCATGAGCGGAAACCTGTCGCACCAGATCGAGCACCACCTGTTCCCGGACATCCCGGCCCGGCGCTACCCCGAGATCTCCGACGAGGTGAAGGCGCTGTGCGCGAAGTACGGCCTCGCCTACAACACCGGGCCGCTGCACCGCCAGCTCGGCAGCGTGGCCAGGAAGATCTGCCGGCTGGCCCTGCCCGGGAAGCCGAAGTCCCAGGATCCGGCCCCGGTCGCCGAGCCTCGCCTGGCCGCGTGACACTGGTCCGCATGAAGGACCACATCAGCCGCGCGGAGATCCGCAAGGACGCGTTGCAGGACTCGGTCGAGACGACCGCGACGGCCGTGGGGGCGGTGACCAACATCGTCACCACGGCCGTGCGCGACGTCGCACGCACGCTCGGCGGCCTGGCCACGGAGCTGTTCGAGATCCGCGAGTCGGTACGCCGCGCCCGCGATGACAACCAGCCCGCCGAGGTCGACCCCGACAGCACCGGCTGACCGCCTCGCGTAACCCGGGGACTCGTCCGCGCGTTTTTGTGGCGTGACCACACTCTCCCCGAAACCCGTCCCGGCCGGGCCCTGGCGCCAGCAGCCGGTCGTCAAGCTCGTCGCCGTTCTGCTGCTGCTCGTCGTGCTGGTCGCCGGCTGGCGCTTCGTGGCCGGTCAGCTGCGCGACGCGACGACGGTCGAGCTCGCTCAAGCCATCACCTGCGAGGGGACGCAGATCCGCGACCGCAGGGTCGGCTACCCGCCGGAGCGGATCCAAGCGATCGACCTGCGGCGGGGCATGCGCTGCACGGTGCCCGTCGTGGTCACCAACACCGGTTGGGCTGCCGTCACCGTGAACCAGGTGGTGCTGCCCTACCTGGGCGCTCACGGCGGCGCGGCCGTGAAGGTCGAGGACTTCCTGGGCATGCCCGTCCCGAAGGGTCGGATCCGTTCCGACGTGGACGGGGTGTTCCCGGTGGACCGCGAGCTCGGTGCCGGCGACACCTGGAGGTTCGACATCGTGCTGCGGTTCCGCGAGTCCGGCTGCAGCTCGGATGGCGGCACGATGTGGGGGAGCGGCCTGCCCACCCTGCGCCTGAGCTCGCTGTTCGTGCCCGGCGAGGTCGCCGCCGGCTTCCAGCTCGGCTACCGCGGGACGCCCGACAGCTCCTGCGACCGCTGACGAGACGCTCGCCGGGGTGCCGCCTCGCTGGTCGCCCGCATCAGGCGACGCAGAACTCGTTGCCCTCCGGGTCGAGCATCACGATGTGACCGAGGTGGCCGTCGTAGAGCTCCTCGCGGACCGAGGTCGCCCCGGCGGCGACCAGCTCGGCCGACTTCGCGCGGATGAGCTGCTCGCGCTCGGCCATGTCCCAGGGAGGTTCGCCCGCGACCCGGATGTCGATGTGCATCCGGTTCTTGGCGGTCTTGCCCTCCGGCACCCTGAGGAAGCCGATGGCCGGGGCCACGCCGTCGGGGTCGATGAGGGAGCTGCCGTCCGGGTCGTCGTACCCCGGCTCGGCCACGTAGCCCAGAGCCGTCGCCCAGAACGCCGCCAGGCTCTGCGGGTCGGCCGCGTCGCAGCCGAGCGTCCAGTGTGTCGCCATCTCCGCACGGTACCGCCGCGCCGGAGGTCGCCCGGCGTGAAGCACGGCTTCGCGGGCGCCTGCGTGACCCGCCGGACGGGCAAACGGCCCGCGAAACGGCCGGATCCGGGCCAGGACCCCCGGTTTGCCCGTCCGAGTGGTTGTCGGGGGCTCCGAACGACCGGTGAACTTGGGCGCACGGGGTACTGCTCGACGAGAGAGGGAGGAACCATGACCGCAACAGTCGGTGCCGAGCGCGCCGCCCGCACCCGTCGTTCGACCGCGAGCCCCGGAGCCGCGTTCACGAGGGTGGTGACCACCTCGCTGGAGTACGCGATGGCCAAGGCGTCCGGGGGTGGAGCGAGACAGCAGGCCGGGATCAAGGGAGTCCAGGCCGGTCTGCGGGGCCAGAACCCGGTCTGGGCCGCGGTCAAGGGCGCCTGGACAGGGGGCACCGCGATGGTCAAGGCCGCCATCGTGGCCGCCGTCGTGGCGACGCTCCTGCTGCTCCTGCTCTCGCCGGTGCTGCTTCTCGTGTTCCTGCTCAGCCTTCTGGTCGTGGCGGCCGTCGAGAAGGTCCGGTCGGCCGAGGGCTGACCAGCAGCGCCGGGCTCCGGGCCCTCAGCCGAACGTCAGCCGAAGGTCGGTGAGGCGGAACGACACCAACGGGCTCCGGCCGTGCAGGAAGCCGAGCGGGCCGTCCGCGGCGAACTCCCAGGTCCCCAGGGCCGGCAGGGTCTTCGCGCTGCCGGCCATCGAGGTGACGACCTCGGACCCGTCCTCGCGGAGCTGCGACGTGGTGGCCTTGAACGGCGCCCGGACCAGCGCGGCGCCCGGGAGGGCGGCGAACTGGCCCGCGGCGACCTCCCGGCCGTCGACGTGGCCGGAGAACTCGGTGTGCGACGTCGGCCCGAGGCGCCGGTCGTCGAGCGCGAGCTTCGCCAGGTCCTTGGGGATCGCCCACAACGACCGGCCGCCCGCGAGCGACTCCTCCGAGTCGACCCAGATGTCGGTGATCCGGACCTGCTGCGCCCTGAGGTCGACCAGCCGGGCGACGAGCAGCTCGAGGTAGGTCAGCGGGCTGCCCTCCTCGTAGGACACGAAGGCGGCGCCGTACGTGCCGTCGGGGCGGTCGGGCCGGCCGGTGTCCCGGACGCGGAAGACCGAGAGCCACATCTGGGCGTTCATCTGCCAGGGCGGTGACGGGAAGGGCACAGGTGAAGGCTAGAACAGGTTCTGGCACTCTAGGTAGCACCCGTCTCACCCAGGAGGACCACGCCCATGTCCAAGCCCGTCTGCATCATCGGCGCCGGCTCGTCGGGCATCGCCGCCGCCCAGGTCCTCCACGAGCGCGGCGTCGACTTCGACTGCTTCGAGATGGGCAGCGAGGTCGGCGGCAACTGGCGCTACGAGAACGACAACGGCATGTCCTCGGCCTACCGCTCGCTGCACATCAACACCTCGCGGCACTTGATGGAGTACAAGGCCTACCCGATGCCGGAGGACCTGCCGGACTACCCGAACCACTGGCAGATCGCGCAGTACTTCGACGACTACGTCGACCACTTCGGCTTCCGGGACAAGATCACCTTCCGCACCGAGGTGGTCAAGGTCGAGCCCGTCGGCGCCCACGAGTACGCCGTCACGGTCCGCGGGCGCAACGAGCACGGCGAGCCGTCCGAGCCGGAGGTCCGCCACTACGAGCACGTCGTCGTCGCGAACGGTCACCACTGGGACGCGCGCTGGCCCGAGCCGTCGTTCCCGGGCGCCGAGGACTTCCCCGGGGTGCAGCTGCACGCGCACTACTACAAGACGCCCGAGGTCTTCACCGACAAGCGCGTCCTGGTGCTCGGCATCGGCAACTCCGCGACGGACATCGCGGTGGAGTCCTCCCGGGTGGCGAAGCGGACCTACCTCGCGATGCGCCGCGGCGCCCACATCGTGCCGAAGTACGTCTTCGGCGTCCCGACCGACCACCTCACCGACTCCGTCGTGGCCCGGATGCCCACCCTCGTCCAGCAGCTGTCGATGGGGGCGATGCTCCGGCTGACCCAGGGCAAGGTCACCGACTACGGGCTGCCGCAGCCGGACCACGCCGTCCTGCACGCGCACCCGACGGTCAGCGACGACCTGCTCACCCGGCTCGGCCACGGCGACATCACCGTGCTGCCCAACATCGACCGGTTCGAGGGCTCGAAGGTGTTCTTCGTCGACGGGTCCGCCTACGAGATCGACGTGGTCGTCTACTGCACCGGCTACAAGGTCAGCTTCCCGTTCCTCGACGACAAGGTGGTGCGCGCGGAGGACAACCACATCGACCTCTACCGCCGCGTGGTCGACCCGGACCACCCGGGCCTCTACTTCGTCGGGCTGATCCAGCCGCTCGGCGCGATCATGCCGCTGGCCGAGGCGCAGGCCCACTGGGTGGCCGACCTGGTCACCGGTGAGGCCGCGCTGCCGTCGTACGACGAGATGCGCCGCCAGATCCGGGAGTACGACGAGGCCGTCCGCAGGCGCTACGTCGCCTCGAAGCGGCACACCATCCAGGTGGACTTCCACAAGTACCAGGCGGAGGTCGCCCGGGAGCGGAAGGCCGGCCGGGCCCGGGTCAGCGGCGCTCCGACCTCGCTGCTCGGACGGGTCCCGTTCCTGCCAGGCCGACGAGGCTGACCAGCCCGCCGGCGACGAGCAGCACCGTGCAGACCACCATCGCCAGCTCGTAGCCCGCGGTGAACACCGGCGGGTCCTGGTAGTCCTCGCCGCCGATCCCGACCATCGCGGGGAGCGCGGCGACCGCCAGCAGCGAGCCGGTCCGCGCGACCGCGTTGTTGATGCCGCTGGCCACCCCGGCGAACCGGTCCGCCGCCGCGGCGAGCACGGTCGTGGTCAGCGGCGCGACCAGGGCGGCCAGGCCGAGCGAGAACAGCAGCAGCCCCGGCAGCACGTCCGTCCAGTAGTCGCTCCCTTCGCCGACGTCGCGGAGCAGCCAGGTGCCGCCCCCGCAGAGGACCGGGCCGCCCGCCATCAGCGGCCGCGGTCCGATCCGGGTGGCCAGCGCACCCGCCCGCGACGACAGCACCATCAGGACCAGGGTGATCGGCAGCGTGGCCAGCCCGGCCTCGAACGGGGTGTAGCCCGCGCTGACCTGGAGCTGCAGCACCAGGAAGAACGTCATCGCGCCGAGCGCCCCGTAGACCAGGAAGGTCATCGCGTTCGCGACGCTGAACACCTTCGAGTCGAACAGGTGCAGCGGCATCACCGGGTGCGGGCTCCGCGCCTGGACGAGCAGGAACAGCACCAGGGCGGCCACCCCGACGACGAGGGCCGCGGCGGCGTACGCCGAACCGGTCTCGATGAGCGCGTAGGTGACACCGCCGAGCCCGACGACCGCCAGCGCGGAGCCGGGCAGGTCGTAGCCGGCCGGCGACTCCGGGTTGCTGCTCTCGGGGACGTGCCGGCGGGTGACCCAGACGATCAGTGCGGAGAGCGGGATGTTGAACCAGAAGATCCACCGCCAGGACGCGACGTCGACCACCCAGCCGCCGAGGGGCGGGCCGACGGCGGCGGCGATCCCGCCGAGCGCGGCCCACCGGCCGATCACCCGGCCGCGGTCCACCGTCCGGAAGGAGCCCTGGATCAGCGCCAGGCTGCCCGGCGTCATCAGCGCGGCGCCGACGCCCTGGACGAGCCGGGCCGCCACCAGCTGGCCGGGGGACTGCGCGAGCGCGCACAGCACGGAGGCGGCGCCGAACCACGCGACCCCGATCGTGAAGACCCGGCGGCGGCCGAGCCGGTCGCCGAGGGCGCCACCGACCAGGATCAGCGAGGCCAGGCTGAGCAGGTAGGCGTTGACCACCCACTGCAGCGCCGACACGGACGCGTCGAGGTCGGCGCCGATCCGGGGGAGCGCGACGTTGACGACGGAGCCGTCGAGCATCGCCATCCCGGAGCCGAGGACGGCCGCGAGCAGCACCCAGCGGCCCTGCGGGCTGTCGGCGCGGAGCTCGGCCGGGCCGGTCACCGGCCCGACCCGCTCACCGGTCCGACTGGGGGATCAGCCGGGTGTAGCGCATCTCGATCGGGTGCGGCGGCCAGGGCGCCTCGCGGCGGTCGGTGGTGGCCCGCCAGCCGAGGTACTCGTAGAGCCGTCGGGCGCGCCCGTTCTCCTCGAGGCACCACAGCGACGCGATCGTGCAGCCGCGCAGGTCCATCGCCTGCAGGGCGGTCTCGATCGCCGTCGAGGCCAGGCCGTTGCCCCAGTGGTCGGGCCGGACGGCGAGGTGCCGGAGCGTGGAGTCGTCGTACGCCGCCACGGCGACGAGCCCGGAGTCGTCCTCCACGACCCGCACCACCACGCCGGGCTCGTCGAGCACGAGCGCCCAGCGGGCCAGCACGTCGTCGTCGGGGAACGGGAAGCGCTCCGGCGGGAACACGTGGCCGAGCGCGGCGAGGTTGGCCTCACGCTCCAGGTCACGCAGCGCGCCGATGTCGTCGAGCGTGGCGTCCCGGAACATCTCCCCATCCTGCCACCCCTGCGTGGGGTCAGACCTTCTTCTGCTCGATGACCACGGTGCCCATGATCTTGTCGGCGAACGTCTGGCGCTTGGCGTCCCACAGCGGCCACAGGTAGCCCAGGTAGCAGGGCAGGCTGTCGAGGATGTGCGCGAGCATCCGGACGAAGGTCAGGCCGGGGCCGATCGGCGCCCCGGTCTTCTCGCCGATCAGCCGGATGCCGATCACCTGCTTGCCGATGCTCCAGCCGGTCTTGCCCTGGCGGATGATCATGTTCCAGATCGCGATGCCGAACATCGCGACGTAGCCGACGACCAGGAGCAACAGGCCGAAGCCGCTGACGGCGCTGTTCTCGGCGGTGCCGAGCCCCAACCCGATGAAGACGACGACGTAGGCGGGCAGCAGCACGGCGACGTCGACGAGGTAGCCGCCGACGCGCTTGATCCACTCGGCGTAGGGGGCCGGCGCGGCATAGCCACCGGGCGTTCCAGGCATCGAGGCGTCACCCCATCCGCCCTGCGGCGCCGGCGGGGGCGGGGGCGGCGGTGCGGACGGGTAGCCCGGGGGCTGCTGGGTGGGGTCCTGCGGGGTCTCGCTCATGGGTGCTTCTCTCTCGATGTCGTGGTGAGTCGCTCGGAGTCTAGGGATTCGCGTGAGCGGGGTGGGGGAGGCGGGCGTCCAGAAACAAACAGTCAGTCTTGACTGTTTGTTTGGTCGCCTGCACGATGAGCCCGTGAGTGTCTCCGCGTCCGCACGCGTCCCCCAGGAGGAGCGCAGCCGCGCCATGCGCCAGCGCCTGCTGGACGCGACGGTGGAGTGCCTGGTGGAGCGGGGCTGGAGCGGTACGTCGACCACGCTGGTCTCGCAGCGGGCCGGGGTCAGCCGCGGGGCGCAGCTGCACCACTTCCCGACCAAGAACGACCTCGTGATCGCCGCGGTCGAGCACCTCAGCGAGGCACGCGGCCAGGAGCTCGCGGACGCCGCCGCCGCGCTGCCGGACGGCAGTCGGCGCACGCGCGCGGTGCTCGAGATGCTCGCCGACCACTTCACCGGCCCGGTCTTCACCGCGGCCCTCGAGCTGTGGGTCGCCGCCCGGACCGACCCCGGTCTGGCCGCCGCCGTGGGCCCGCTCGAGCAGCGGATCGGCCGCGAGGTGCACCGCCACACCGTCGAGCTGCTCGGCGTCGACGAGACGCAACCCGGCGTCCGCGAGCTCGTCCAGGCCACCCTCGACCTCACTCGTGGCCTCGGCCTGGCCAACACGATCACCGACGACGCCGCACGCCGCCGCAAGATCCTCGACCACTGGGCCGACGTACTCGACTCGTCCGCGCAAGCGAGCCGACCACGAGCCGAGGTCCAACGGACGAATCGCGAGAGGAAGAACCGATGAGCACCCTGGACGACGTCCTCGCCGACCTCAAGGCCGAGGGGGACCAGCTCGACGACCTGGTCGCGCCGCTCGACGACGCGGGCTGGCGCACGCCGACCCCCGCCGAGGGCTGGGACGTCGCCCACCAGGTCGCCCACCTCGCGTGGACCGACGAGACCGCGGTGAAGGCGGCCACCGACAAGGCGGCCTGGGACGAGACCGTGCTCGCGGCCATCGCCGACCCCGACGGATTCGTCGACGCGGAGGCCGCCGCCGGTGCGCAGGCCCCGCACGACGAGCTGCTCGCCCGGTGGCGGGCCGGCCGCGCGGCGCTGGAGAAGGTGCTGCGGGAGTACCCGGCCGACCAGAAGCTGCCGTGGTACGGCCCGCCGATGAGCGCCACCTCGATGGCCACCGCGCGCTTCATGGAGACCTGGGCGCACGCCCGCGACGTGGCGGACGCCCTCGGCGTCACCCTGCCGCAGGACGACCGGGTCCGCCACGTGGTGCACCTCGGCGTGCGGACCCGCGGCTTCGCGTTCGCCAACAACGGCCTCGAGGCGCCCACCGAGCCGATCCGGGTGTCGTTGAAGCTGCCGAGCGGCGACCTGTTCGAGCACGGGCCGCAGGACGCGGCGCAGTCGGTGACGGGGTCGGCGTACGACTTCGCCCTGCTGGTCACCCAGCGCGCGCACCGCGCCGACCTCGACCTGGCCGCGACCGGCCCCGACGCCGACAAGTGGCTCGACATCGCGCAGGCCTTCGCCGGCCCGTCCGGCGGCGGCCGCCCGCCGCAGGAGTCCCCGTGACGACCGGGCCGGTGCTGCGCGTCGGGAACTGCAGCGGCTTCTACGGCGACCGGCTCTCCGCGATGCGGGAGATGCTGGAGGGCGGTCAGCTCGACGTGCTCACCGGCGACTACCTCGCCGAGCTGACCATGCTGATCCTCGGCAAGGACGTCATGAAGGACCCGTCGCTCGGCTACGCCCGGACGTTCGTGCGGCAGGCCGAGGACTGCCTCGGGCTCGCCGTCGAGCAGGGCGTGAAGATCGTCGCCAACGCCGGCGGCCTGAACCCGTCCGGCCTGGCCGACAAGCTCCGCGAGGTCGCCGCCGGCCTCGGTCTCACGGTCACGGTCGCGCACGTCGAGGGGGACAACCTGCTCGACCGCGTCGACGACCTCGGGCTGGCCGACCCGCGGCTGGGCAAGCCGCTGACCGCCAACGCCTACCTCGGCGCGTTCGGCATCGCCGCGGCGCTCGACGCCGGCGCCGACGTCGTGGTGACAGGCCGCGTCACCGACGCCTCCGTCGTGGTCGGCCCGGCCGTCGCGCACCACGGTTGGACGCGGACGGCGTACGACGCACTGGCCGGTGCGACGGTCGCCGGCCACATCATCGAGTGCGGCACCCAGGCCACCGGCGGGAACTTCTCCGGCTTCCTGGGCCTGCCGCGCGACGGCCGGCCGATGGGCTTCCCGATCGCCGAGATCGCCGCCGACGGCTCGTCGGTGATCACCAAGCACGACGGCACCGGAGGCGCGGTCACCGTCGACACCGTCACGGCGCAGCTGATGTACGAGGTGCAGGGCCCGACCTACCTCGGCCCCGACGTCACCACCCACCTCGACACGATCACGCTCGCCGACGACGGGGCCGACCGGGTGCGGGTGTCCGGGGTCCGCGGGTCGGAGCCGCCCGAGACGCTCAAGGTCTGCCTCAACTTCCTCGGCGGGTTCCGCAACACGGCCGAGTTCGTCCTCGTCGGGCTCGACATCGACGCGAAGGCCGACTGGATCCGCGATCAGGTCGAGGCTGCGCTGGCGCCCCGGCCGCCGGCGGCCGTCGAGTGGACCCTGGCCCGGACCGACCGCGAGGACGCCGCCACCGAGGAGGCCGCGTCCTGCCGGCTCCGGGTGAACGTCCGCGATGCCGATCCCCAGGTCGCCGGCAAGGGATTCACCGCTCCGCTCGTCGAGCTGGCGCTGGCGTCCTACCCCGGCTTCACGCTCACCGCCCCGCCCGCCCCGGCCACCCCCTACGGCGTCTACCGCCCCGGCTTACGTCCCGCGATCCGCGGTTGAGGAGCGCGTGTACCTGGACGGTGAGCCGCTGGCGTCCGCGGCGCCGAGCGAGGGCGACGGACGGAGAACGGCGGAGCCGGCGGGGCTGTGGCCCGGGCATGGCGGGCGAGCGACGAAGGAGCGAGCGGGTGTCCCCGCCGGCTTCGCCGGGCGCAGTCCGGCGGCCGACCGGACCCGCAGAGCGCCCCTTGGCACCATCGTCCACGCGCGGTCCGGCGACAAGGGGGGCGACGCCAACATCGGGCTGTGGGCGATGGACGCGGCCGACCGCCCCGATCGGGTGGCCTGGTTGCTCGACCTCGTCACCCCGGACCTGGTGAAGCGGCTGGTGCCGGAGGCCGAGGACCTGGCGGTCGACGTGTTCGAGCTGCCGAACCTGGGCGGCGTGAACGTCGTGATCCACGGACTTCTCGGGGACGGGGTCGCCGCGTCGTCGCGGTTCGACCCGCAGGCCAAGGCGCTGGGCGAGTGGGTCCGCTCGCGCCGTGTCGACATCCCGGAGGGACTGCTATGACGTTCTGGAACGAGGAGCAGGAGGCGCTGCGCGAGACGGCGCGGGGCTTCGTGCGGACGGAGGTGCTCCCGCACCTGCAGGAGTGGGAGGACGCCGGCGAGGTCCCGAGGGAGCTGCACGCGAAGGCGGCGAAGCTCGGGCTGCTCGGGCTCGGCGTCCCCGACGAGCTCGGCGGCAGCGGCGGCACGTTCCTCGACGCGCTGGCCTGCTCGGAGGCGTTCACCGACGCCGGTGCCTCGAGCGGCCTGCTGGCCGCGCTGTTCACCAGCGGGATCGCGCTGCCGCACATCATCGCGTCGGGCAACGCCGACCTCGTCGACCGCTACGTGCGGCCGACGCTGGCCGGCGAGACGATCGGTTCGCTGGCGGTCACCGAGCCGGGCGGCGGGTCCGACGTCGCGAACATCCGGACGACGGCCCGGCGGGACGGCGACCACTACGTCGTCAACGGCGCCAAGACGTTCATCACCTCAGGCGTGCGCGCCGACTTCGTCACGACCGCGGTGCGCACCGGCGGACCCGGCCACGCCGGGATCTCGCTGCTCGTCGTCGACAAGGGCACGCCCGGCTTCGAGGTCACCCGCTCGCTGACGAAGATGGGCTGGCACTGCTCGGACACGGCGGAGCTGTCGTACGTCGACGCGCGCGTCCCCGCGGCGAACCTCGTGGGCGCGGAGAACACCGGCTTCGCCCAGATCGCCAACGCGTTCGTCGTCGAGCGGCTGGCCCTGGCCGCCCACGGCTACGGCATCGCGTCGCGGTCGGTCGAGCTCGCGGCGGCGTACGCCAAGGACCGCGAGACCTTCGGCAAGCCGCTCGCGGCCAACCAGGTGGTCCGGCACAAGCTCGTCGACATGCACCGGCGGGTCGACGTCGCCCGGACCTACACCCGCGACGTGGCGCGCCGGTTCGTCGCGGGGGAGACCCCGCTGGTCGAGGCGCTGCACGCGAAGGCGACCGCGGTCGAGACGGCCGAGTGGGTCTGCAGCCAGGCGGTGCAGCTGTTCGGCGGCACCGGATACATGCACGGGACCGAGGTGGAGCGGCACTACCGCGACGCCCGGATCCTCGGAATCGGAGGAGGAGCCACCGAGGTGCTCAACGACCTGAACGCACGACTGCTGGGGTACACCCCATGACCCTCCAGACAACCGCCGAGTCGGCGCAAGTGGCTGCCCACAACGTGCCGAGTCGGCGCGTTTGGCTGGCTGCAACCTGTCGAGTCGGCGCATGTGGCTGCCGACAACGTGCCGAGTCGGCCCGTGTGGCTGGCGCTCTGGTCCCGACCGGCGACCAGACGCGCCGACTCGACACAGTTTCGGCGACCAGACGCGCCGACTCGACGAAGTCTCGGCGACCAGACGCGCCGACTCGACGGGGTTGGGGCGACCGAACGAGCCGACTCGGCGGGGTGGGGCGATGACGGAGCAGGTGCTGGAGGCGAGCCCACGTCGTACGGCGATGCTGGAGAAGCTCGAGGCGCTCGACGCCGAGCACGCGAAGGCGGTCGAGGGTGGCGGCGAGAAGTACGTCGCCCGGCACCGCGAGCGCGGCAAGCTCACCGCCCGGGAGCGCGTGGAGCTGCTGATCGACGAGGGCTCGGCCTTCCTGGAGCTCTCGCCGCTGGCCGGCTGGGGGTCCGACTTCAAGGTCGGCGCCTCGGTGGTCACCGGCATCGGCGTGGTCGAGGGGGTCGAGTGCATGATCGTCGCCAACGACCCGACGGTGCGCGGCGGCGCCAGCAACCCCTGGACGGTCAAGAAGATCTTCCGCGCCGCGCAGATCGCCCGCGAGAACCGGCTGCCCGCGATCAACCTCGTGGAGTCCGGCGGGGCGGACCTGCCCACGCAGAAGGAGATCTTCATCCCGGGCGGCGACCTGTTCCGCGGCCTCACCAAGGCCAGCGCCGCCAAGACGCCGACCGTCGCGCTGGTGTTCGGCAACTCGACGGCCGGCGGTGCCTACGTGCCCGGCATGAGCGACTACGTCGTGATGGTCAAGGAGCAGGCCAAGGTCTTCCTCGGCGGCCCGCCGCTGGTGAAGATGGCCACCGGCGAGGAGTCCGACGACGAGTCGCTCGGCGGCGCCGAGATGCACGCGCGTACGTCGGGCCTGGCCGACTACCTCGCGGTCGACGAGCACGACGCGATCCGGATCGGCCGCCGGATCATCGCCCGCCTCAACTGGCGCAAGGCCACCCCCCCGGCCGGTGGTTTCGAGACGCCTCGCAGGCTCGGCTCCTCAACCACCGGTTACGCGGAGCCGGAGCTGGACCCGGAGGGGCTGCTCGACCTGATCCCCGAGGACCTCAAGGAGCCGTTCGACCCCCGCGAGGTCATCGCCCGGCTCTGCGACGGGGTCAGCGAGACCAACGGCCTGGTGTTCGACGAGTTCAAGCCGCTCTACGGCCCGAGCCTCGTGACCGGCTGGGCCAAGGTGCACGGCCGCCAGATCGGGATCCTCGCCAACGCGCAGGGCGTGCTGTTCAGCGAGGAGGCCCAGAAGGCCGCCCAGTTCATCCAGCTGGCCAACCAGATCGACGTACCGCTGCTCTTCCTGCACAACACCACCGGCTACATGGTCGGCAAGGAGTACGAGCAGGGCGGCATCATCAAGCACGGCGCGATGATGATCAACGCGGTCAGCAACTCCACGGTGCCGCACATCTCGATCATGATGGGCGCCTCCTACGGCGCCGGGAACTACGGCATGTGCGGCCGGGCCTACGACCCCCGCTTCCTGTTCACCTGGCCGTCGGCGAAGTCCGCCGTGATGGGGCCGGCGCAGCTCGCGGGCGTGCTGTCGATCGTCGCGCGCGCCGCCGCCGAGGCGAAGGGGAAGCCCTACGACGAGGAGGCCGACGCCGGCATGCGCGCGTTCGTCGAGCAGTCCGTCGAGGAGCAGAGCCTGCCGTTCTTCCTCTCCGGGATGGTGTACGACGACGGCGTCATCGACCCGCGGGACACCCGCACCGTCCTGGGCATCTGCCTGTCCGTGATCGAGAACGCACCTATCGAGGGCACCGACCGCTTCGGTGTCTTCCGGATGTGATGAGGCCATGACGACCATCAACAAGCTGCTTGTCGCGAACCGCGGCGAGATCGCCCGTCGGGTGTTCCGGACCTGCCGGGACCACGGCATCGAGACCGTGGCCGTGCACTCCGAGGCCGACGCCGGGATGCGGTTCGTGGCCGAGGCCGACGTCGCGGTGCTGCTGCCCGGCAACACGCCGGCCGAGACCTACCTCCGCGGCGACCTCGTGGTCGAGGCGGCGCTGCGGACCGGGGCGGACGCGATCCACCCCGGCTACGGCTTCCTGTCGGAGAACGCCGACTTCGCGCGCCGGGTCGTCGAGGCCGGGCTGACCTGGGTCGGTCCCGCGCCGGAGTCGATCGACCAGATGGGCTCGAAGGTCGGCGCGAAGAAGCTCGTCGCCGCGGCCGGCGTACCCATCCTCGAGGAGGTCTCGGCCGCGTCCGTCACCGCCGACGACCTGCCCGTGCTGGTCAAGGCGTCCGCCGGCGGCGGTGGCCGCGGCATGCGGGTCGTCCGGGAGCTCGGTGACGTCCAGGCCGCTGTCGCCCAGGCCGCCGACGAGGCAGCCTCGGCCTTCGGCGACCCGACCGTCTTCGTCGAGCCGTTCGTCGAGCACGGCCGGCACGTCGAGGTCCAGGTCGTCGCCGACACCCACGGCACCGTGCTCGTGCTCGGCGAGCGTGACTGCTCGATCCAGCGCCGGCACCAGAAGGTCGTCGAGGAGACGCCCGCGCCCGGCCTGTCCGACGAGACCCGGCAGGCGCTGTACGACGCGGCCCGCGCCGCCGCGGAGTCGGTCGGCTACGTGGGTGCCGGGACGGTCGAGTTCCTGCTCGACCCCGCGACCCAGAAGTTCTGGTTCCTCGAGATGAACACCCGGCTGCAGGTGGAGCACCCGGTCACCGAGTGCGTCACCGGCCTCGACCTGGTCGCCCTGCAGATCGCGGTCGCCGAGGGCCGGCCCCTCCCCGACGAGGTGCCGGCGCCGAACGGGCACGCGGTCGAGGTGCGGCTCTACGCCGAGGACCCCGCCGCCGGGTGGCAGCCGCAGAGCGGCCGGCTGACCCGCTTCGACATCCCCGGCGTGGCGGCCGAGCTGGCCGTGCCGTCGTCGTACGGGATCCGCCTCGACTCGGGCTTCGTCGCCGGCGACGAGGTCGGCACGCACTACGACGCCATGCTCGCCAAGGTGATCGCATGGGCCCCGACCCGGGAGGAGGCCCTGCGCCGCCTCGCCGGGACGCTGGCCAGGTCGGTCATCCACGGGGTGCGGACCAACCGCGACCTGCTGGTCAACGTGCTCCGCCACGAGGCCGTGGTGGCCGGCGAGGTCAGCACCGACTTCTTCGACGTGCACGGCCTCGACGTGCTCGCCGCGCGGCCGGCCGGCCAGGACGCCGTACGGCTCAGCGCCTTCGCCGCCGCGGTCGCCCTCGCCGAGCGTGACAAGGCCGCCCGGACCGTCCAGCCCCGGATCCCGGTCGGCTGGCGCAACGTCTACTCCGTCCCGCTCCTCACCCGATTCGTCCGCGGAACCGAGCCGGTGGGCCGCGGGGCAGGCGCGGACGAATCCGCGGTGGAGGTGCACTGGTACGGCGGCCGCGACGGCTACCGCCTCGCCGACGTCGACGGCACCGAGGTCGCCGCCGACGTGGTGAGCGCCGGGGCCGACCGGGTGGTGCTCGCCCACGACGGGGTGCGGCGCGCCTTCGACGTGCTCGTCGGCGACGACGGGTCCGTGGACGTCGAGTCCTCCCTGGGGCACGTCGCGCTGCGGCGTACCCCCCGCTTCGTCGACCCGGCCGACCAGGTCGCCACCGGGTCGTTGCTCGCGCCGATGCCCGGCACGGTCGTCTCGGTGGCGGTCGCGGTCGGCGACGAGGTCGGCGCCGGCCAGCCGGTGCTCGTCCTCGAGGCGATGAAGATGCAGCACACCGTCTCCGCGCCCCACGACGGGGTGGTCGCGGAGCTGTCCGTCTCCACCGGCGAGCAGGTCGCCGCCGGTTCCGTCCTGGCAGTCGTCACCGAGTCCACCGAATCCACCGCGTCCACCGATCCCGAGGGAGAAATCGCATGACCGACCAGATCGCGTTCACCGAGTCCGAGGAGCGGCAGACGCTGCGCAGGGAGGTCGCGAAGCTCGCGAGCACCTTCGGCCGGGAGTACTTCACCGAGCAGGCCCGAAGCGGCGGCAAGACCACCGACCTCTGGCTGGCGATCGGCAAGAACGGCTACCTCGGCATCAACATCCCCGAGGAGTACGGCGGCGGCGGCGGCGGAATCGGCGACATCGCCGCGGTCTGCGAGGAGCTCGCCGCCCAGGGCTGCCCGCTGCTGATGATGGTCGTCTCGCCGGCGATCTGCGGCACCGTGATCTCGCGGTTCGGCAGCGAGGAGCAGAAGCAGCGCTGGCTGCCCGGCATCTGCGACGGCACCCAGACGATGGCCTTCGCGATCACCGAGCCGGACGCCGGCACGAACTCGCACAACATCACCACCACCGGCCGCCGCGAGGGCGACGAGTGGGTGCTCAACGGCCGCAAGATCTACATCTCCGGCGTGGACGAGGCCAAGAACGTGCTCGTCGTCGCGCGGGCGGAGGACGCGAAGACCGGCAAGCTCAAGCCGTGCCTGTTCGTGGTGCCGACGGACGCCCCCGGCCTCGAGGCGACCCCGATCCCGATGGAGATCGTCAGCCCCGAGCAGCAGTTCTCGGTCTTCATCGACGACGTGCGGCTGCCCGCCGACGCGCTGGTCGGCGACGAGGACGCGGGCCTGATCCAGCTGTTCGCCGGTCTCAACCCGGAGCGGATCATGGCGGCGTCGTTCTCCACCGGACTGGCCCGCTACGCGCTGGACAAGGCGGTCGCCTACGTGAAGGAGCGGGAGGTGTTCGGTGCGCCGATCGGCTCGCACCAGGGCCTCGCGCACCCGCTGGCGATGTCGAAGATCGAGATCGAGCTGGCCCGGCTGATGACCCAGAAGGCCGCCGCGCTCTACGACGCCGGCGACGACATGGGAGCCGGCGAGGCCGCGAACATGGCGAAGTACGCCGCCGCGGAGGCGGCCTGCGACGCGGCCGACCGGGCCGTCCAGGCGCACGGCGGCAACGGCATCACCCAGGAGTACGGTGTGGCCGGCCTGCTGGTCGCCGCCCGCGCCGGTCGCATCGCGCCGGTGTCCCGCGAGATGATCTTGAACTTCGTGGGCATGCACTCGCTGGGCCTGCCGAAGTCCTACTGATCGCGCAACGAGGAGTACGACGATGACGGAGCAGAGCGAGCAGCCGACGGAGCTCGTCCACTACGCGGTGGCCGACGAGGTGGCGGCGCTGACCCTCGACAGCCAGCACAACCGCAACGCGCTCTCGAGGCAGCTCGTCACCGAGCTCTTCTCGGGGCTCGAGCGGGCCGAGGCCGACGACGCGGTCAAGGTCGTGCTGATCAAGGCCGAGGGCCGCACGTTCTGCTCCGGCGCCGACCTGTCGGAGGCCAGCGGCGAGGGCATGGAGAAGGCCGCCGGCGTCCTCGTCGACCTGCAGCGCCGGATCGCCACGCTGGCCAAGCCGGTCGTCACCCGCGTGCACGGCAACGTCCGGGCGGGGGGCATCGGCATCGTGGCGGCCTCCGACATCGCGATCAGCGCCGACGACGCGACGTACGCCTTCACCGAGGTCCGGCTCGGCCTCACCCCGGCCGCCATCTCTCTGTCGGTGCTGCCCCGGATGACCGACCGCTCGGCCGCGCTGACCTTCCTGACCGGCGAGGTCTTCGACGGCCGCGCGGCGGAGCGGATGGGTCTGGTCACCAAGGCCGTGCACGAGGACGAGCTCAACGTGGAGGTCGACGAGGTCTGCGGGATGCTCGCCAAGGGCAACCCGCAGGGCCTGCGGGAGACCAAGGCGCTCGTGGGCCGGCACCTGGTGCAGCGGATCGACGAGCAGGGCGCCGACCTGGCCGCGCTGTCCGCCCGGCTGTTCGGGTCCGACGAGGCGAAGGCGGCCATGCTCGCCTTCCTGTCGCGCAAGAAGGGCTGATACTGGGGGCATGCAGAGTGATGCCCCCACCGTCGAGGACTACCTCGCCGAGCTGCCGCCGGACCGCCGCGAGGCGATCGCAGCGGTTCGCGACGTCGTCAACGCCAACCTGCCGGACGGCTACCGGGAGTCGATGGCCTTCGGGATGATCGGCTGGGGCATCCCGCTCGAGGACTACCCCGACACCTACAACGGCCAGCCGCTCGGCGTGGCCGCGCTGGCGTCGCAGAAGAACCACATGGCGCTCTACCTGATGGGGATCTACACCGTCCCCGGGCTCGAGGACTGGTTCCGCGAGCAGTACGCCGCCCGGGGGCTCACGATCGACATGGGCAAGTCCTGCCTCCGGTTCAAGCGCCTCGACCAGGTCCCGCTCGACGTCATCGGCGAGGTCGTGCGCCGCGTGCCGCCGGACGCCTACATCGCCGCCTACGAGGACGCCCGGAAGCAGACCGCCAAGGGTCGCTGAGGCGCGGCTCGGCTGCCGGCGGAGGAATGTGGCGGATCCGGGCAACCTGGCGGGTGGTCCAGCGGGTCGACCAGGTGTGAGTGTGATGACGACGAGCGTCGATCGGGGGACGGGCATGGAGCCAGAGTCGAAGGTCGGCTTCGACGAGTTCGTCGCCGCGAGGTCGGGACGGCTGCTGCGTACGGCGTACCTGCTGACCCGCGACCACGACCTGGCCGAGGACCTGCTCCAGACCGCGCTGACCAAGGCGTGGTTCGCGTGGAGCCGGATCGACGGGGAGCCGGAGCCCTACGTCCGCAAGGTGTTGGTGAACACCTACGCGTCGTGGTGGCGGCGCAAGTGGCGTGGCGAGGAGCCGACCGAGACGCTTCCCGACGCGCCAACGGCGACCACGGACGGTTCCGCGAGCCAGGACCTGTGGACCGCGCTCGGCCGGCTGCCCCGCCGGCAGCGGGCCGTGGTCGTGCTGCGCTACTTCGAGGACCTCTCCGAGGCGGAGACGGCGCGGTTGCTCGACTGCTCCGTCGGCACCGTCAAGAGCCAGGCGTCCAAGGCGCTGGCCAAGCTCCGGGTCGACCCGGCGCTCACCGAGCAGACCGACGACGACGCGATGGCCCGGGAGGCACGATGAGGATCGACGAGCTCCGCAGCACCCTGGACGACCACGGCGCGGCGGTCGACGACGTCGGCACGGCGCACCGGGTCGAGGCGGTGCACGGCCGGATCCGGGCCGCACGGCGCCGTCGGGTCGCGGCGGCCGCCGGTGGCACGGTGGTGGCCGTGGCGGGGATCGCCCTGGCCGTCGTTCCGGGTATGGGCGCAGCCCCCGACCTCGCACCCGCCGAGCATCCGTCGCCGGCGGTCGCCGACTACGAGAAGGACGGTGTGGTCTTCCGCGACGTGGTGCTCGGCGAGCGGCTGCTCGGTGCGGCGATCGGGGACCCCGGCCAGGCCGAGCTCAGCTTCGACGTCCGGGTCGGCGAGACGGGGCTGAGGTTCACCCCGCTGTGCTACGGCGTCGGGCGCGGCTACGCGGTGGGCCTCGAGGTCGAGGGACACCGGCTCTCGGGGGCCTGGTGCCAGCGGGACCGGGATCCCGACCCCGGGGCGAGCAGCACCACCTTCGACGTGGACCCGCTGGAGCAGCGCCGCAAGTGGAACGCCGAGCCGGGTGACGTGATCACGGTGGACGTGGTGATCGAACGCTCCCAGGGAGCCGACGGGCCGGTGCCCGCCACCGCGGTGATCGGGGCGGGCGTCTACGAGAGCACCCGGCCCGGGCGGATCGTGGCCGGCGTCCGGGTGCCCGACCAGATCGAGCACGACGGACGCGTGTGGACGCTGGCCCTGGTCTACGAGGGCGACCCCGGCAGCGACAGCATCCGGATCGAGACCGACGCTGACAGCGACAACGGGCCCCACGTCGTGGTCGCGGCGACCAGTGGCTTCCGTGGTGAGGCGTCCTACTCGATCGAGCTGGACGGCGAGGTCATCGACGGCATGTCCCAGTCGCCCGGGACGACCGGCCCTTCCTGGCAGACGGTCCGCGAGTTCGAGGACGGCTCGCCGTACGAGCTGGAGCTGGTGGTCGAGAAGGGCCTGACCGACCGGACCAGGCTGGCCCTCCTGTCCTACCTGCCCGCCGGCTGACCTTCGGTTGATGCCCTGGGCAAACTGTCACTCCCCGGGGCAAGCTGGCCCAGGGGAGTGACGGATTTCCGGCATCCCTTGGGAATCTGTCAGAACGTGGTCAGCGTGCGTGCACCTTTTCGGACGTTGGGGAGGTTCGTGCTCACGACCCCAGCTCCTTCTTCTCGTAGGTCCGGATCTCGTCGATGATGATCGTGGACAGGGCGGGGTCGAGCTCCCGGTTGTCCCACGCGGTGTCCTTGATCCGCGCGAGCAGGGCCCGGAGGTCGGTGATCTCGCGGCGGACTGACTCCACGGTCGCGGCGTCGAGCGCCTGCTGACCGGCCGCACCGCGGCCGAGGAAGTAGCCCACGGCGCCGGACAGGACGACGACCAGCAGGCCGATGAGCAGGTACGCGGCAGGCATCGGAACGCCCCCTCACGTGCAGGACCCCGACTCCCGAGGTCGATCAGCGGCAGGCTATCCGACCTCGCCCGCCCGCACCCGAAGTCTGGCGAAGCGTGCGTGGAGGCGCCGCCCGCCGAGGTAGAGTTGGCGACTTGCCCGAATCGCTTCACAGCTTGCCCAGGGATCGGTGAAACCGCTTGTCCGTCGAGGTTGCCCACGACGCCGTGACGCAGCAGGAGATTGCCTCCGAGCAGGCGTTCGTCGACCGCGTCTACCGTCAGCTCGCCCAGTCCACCAAGAACGCCGAGGCGCTCGCCAAGGAGGGCCACGGCCGCGGACGGCTCGGTCACGAGGGCGGCCTGGTCGAGCGTGACGCGATGGTGTTCCAGGCGGCCAAGCGGATCGCCACCCTCAACGCGGCGCACGAGGGGCTGGTGTTCGGCCGCCTCGACCTGCACGACGACGGCGAGGACCCGCGCTACATCGGCCGGATCGGGCTGCGCGACGAGAACCACGACTCCCTGCTGGTCGACTGGCGCGCCCCCGCGGCAGCGGTGTTCTACCAGGCCACGGCGGCAGAGCCCCAGGGCGTCGTACGGCGTCGCGTGCTGCGCTGCTCGGGACCCACCGTCGTCGCCGTCGAGGACGACCTGCTCGACCCGGACAGCCCGGTCGCCGACGAGCTGCCGATCGTCGGCGAGGGTGCGCTGATGGCGCAGCTGTCCCGCGCGCGCGACCGCAGCATGCACTCGATCGTGGCGACCATCCAGGCCGAGCAGGACAAGGCGATCCGGGCACCCAGCAAGGGCGTCGTGCTCATCACCGGCGGACCCGGCACGGGCAAGACCGTGGTGGCGCTGCACCGGGCGGCGTTCCTGCTCTACTCCGACCGCCGGCGCTACGAGAGCGGCGGCGTCCTGGTCGTCGGCCCGTCCGGCGTCTTCATGCGCTACATCGAGCGGGTGCTGCCGTCCCTCGGCGAGACCGCCGTCGCGTTGCGGTCGCTCGGCGAGGTCGTCGACGGCGTCAGCGCCTCTCGCCACGACCTCCCTCACGTCGCCGACGTGAAGGGCTCGGCCCGGATGGCCGAGCTCCTGCGGCGGCTCGCCCGCCAGGCGGTCCCGACTGCCCCGCGCGAGCTGAAGATCTTCTACCGCGACGACACGATCGTCCTCGGCGGCCGTGAGCTCGCCCAGATCCGCCGCCAGCTGCTGTCCCAGGGCAAGCGCAACCGGCAGCTCTCACGTGTCCCGTCCGCCCTGCTCGACGCCATGTGGCGCCAGGTCCAGGGCGAGCGCGGCCGGGTGCGCGGCAAGGAGGAGTTCGTCGACCAGATGCTCGGCACTCCCGCGTTCGTGGAGTTCGCGCTGCAGTGGTGGCCGGCCCTCGACGCCACCCACGTGCTCAGCTGGCTCCGCGACCCCGAGCTGCTCGCCCGCGTCGGCGAGGGCGTGATCTCGAGCGAGGACGCCGCGCTGCTCTCCTCGTCGTGGGCGGACGTCGCCGAGCACACCTGGTCGATGGAGGACATCGCGCTCCTCGACGAGCTGCGCTACCAGCTCGGTGACGCACCCGAGCACCGCGACGCCGAGGCCGACCCGCTGGCCCACCTGGTCGACGAGAACATGCCCGAGCTCACCACGATCACCGACCGCGAGTTCTCCCGCGGGCCGCGGACCAGCGTCCGCACCGAGGACGACGGCTACTCGCACGTGCTCGTCGACGAGGCCCAGGACCTCACGCCGATGCAGTGGCGGATGGTCGGCCGGCGCGGGCGGACCGCGACCTGGACGATCGTGGGCGACCCGGTCCAGTCGTCGTGGCCGGACCCGGCCGAGGCGACCAGGGCGCGCGACGAGGCCCTCGGCGACAAGGCCCGACACGAGTTCCACCTGTCGACGAACTACCGCAACAGCAAGGAGATCTACGACTTCGCTGCGCGGTACGCCGAGCGGGTCGGCCTGGACGCGGACCTCCCCAACGCGGTCCGCGGCACCGGGATCGAGCCGGAGGAGCGCCGGGTCGACGACCTGGCCTCCGGCGTGCGCGGGGCGGTCACGGAGATGGCCGGCTCCGTCCAGGGCACGGTCGGCATCGTCGTACCGGTGGCCCGGCGCGCCGAGGTCCAGGGCTGGCTCGACTCGTGGACCGAGCACGCCGACGCGGCGGCCGGAGGGTCCGACGCCCGGATGCTCGTGCTCACCGGCCTCGACACCAAGGGCCTCGAGTTCGACGCGATCGTGGTGGTGCAGCCCGACGAGATCGAGGCCGAGTCCGCGACGGGCCGCTCGACGCTCTACGTCGTGCTCACCCGCGCCACCCAGCGGATGGTCACCGTCACCGCCTGACCGCCCGCCCATCTACGCCCCGGACGGCGGCGGGGCGGGGCCGGCGGCGTCGGTAGAGTTCCGGGCATGACCGATGCCGTGACTGCCGCTGCCGCGCTCGACGCGTTGCAGGGGCACGAGGCGTGGGCGGTGATCCGCCTCCGGGACTCGGCGACGGTCACCCTGGTCGGCGGCTCCCGCTCCGAGGTCGAGCGGCTGGCCGACGTACCCCTCTCCGACGGCGTGCCCGACGACGGCCGCCGGTTCGACCGGCTGCTGGCGATCCCGTTCCGCCAGGTCACCGAACGCGGCTTCGAGGCGCACGACGACGGCGCCCCGCTGACCGTCGTGGAGATCGACAGCGAGACCGAGGTGCCCCTGGCCGAGCTGCTCGCCGCGCTGCCCGACGAGCCGGTCGAGTTCGAGGACCGTGGTGGCTTCGAGACCAGCGACGACGAGTACGGCGCGGTGGTCGAGCGGATCATCGCCGACGAGATCGGCAACGGGGAGGGCGCGAACCTCGTCGTCGGCCGGCACTACCGCGCTCGACTGCGCGACTGGGGCGCGGGCAAGGCACTCACCGTGCTGCGACGGCTGCTCGAGCGCGAGCGCGGCGCCTACTGGACCTACTGCTTCTTCACCGGCGAGCGGTTCCTCGTCGGTGCCAGCCCCGAGCGGCACGTGTCCGTGCACGGCGGCGACGTCCGGATGAACCCGATCAGCGGCACCTTCCGGCTCCCGAAGCACGGCGACGCGGCCGAGCTGAAGCAGCAGCTGCTGGAGTTCCTCGCCGACGAGAAGGAGATCTACGAGCTCTTCATGGTCGTCGACGAGGAGCTCAAGATGATGTGCGACGTCTGCAACGAGGGCGGCCAGGTGCTCGGGCCGTTCCTCAAGCCGATGACGCACCTCGTGCACACGGAGTACCTCCTGGCCGGTCGCACCAGCCGCGACGTGCGCGACGTCCTCCGGGACACGATGTACGCCGCCACCGTCACCGGGTCGCCCGTGGAGAACGCCTGCCGGCTGATCAAGAAGTACGAGTCCGAGGGGCGCGGCTACTACGGCGCCGCCCTCGCGCTCGTCGGCCGGGACCGGGAAGGCAGGCCGACCGCGGACTCGCCGATCGTGATCCGGACGGCCGACGTGTCGCCGGAGGGCGACCTCAAGGTCACGGCCGGAGCCACCCTGGTGCGTGACTCCGTGCCGGCGTACGAGGTCGCCGAGACGCACGCCAAGGCCGGCGGCATCCTCACCGCCTTCGGGCTGGTGCCCGCACCGGAGGCGCGCGCCGAGGGCGTGGCCGAGCTGACCCGCGACGAGGACGTGCTCATCGCGCTGGCCTCCCGCAACCAGCGGCTCAGCAAGTTCTGGCTGACCGACCAGGGTGGCTCGCCGCCCGCGCCGGAGCTCAAGGGGAAGTCGGCGGTGATCCTCGACGGCGAGGACGACTTCGTGAACATGCTCCGGCACGTGCTCTGGGTGATGGGCATGACGTCGTCCGTCGTACGCCACGAGGACTTCACCCCCGGCGTGCTCGACGGGCACGACCTGGTCATCGTCGGGCCGGGCCCCGGCGACCCGCGCGACACCTCGCACCCGAAGATCGGCGCGTTCGCGGAGGCGGTCGACGGCCTGCTCGCCGCCGGCCAGCCGTTCCTGGCGGTCTGCCTCGGGCACCAGGTGCTCTGCGGCCGGCTCGGGATCGACCTCGGCTACAAGGACATCGTCTTCCAGGGCACGCAGTCCCGCGTCCGGATCGACGGCCGCGACGAGAACGTCGGCTTCTACAACACGTTCGTCGGGCGTGCCCGCGACCCGCTTCCCGACGGTGTGAGCGTGGAGGCCGACCCGGTGACCGGCGACGTGCACATGGTGCGCGGGCCGAACTTCCGCGGCATCCAGTTCCACGCCGAGTCGATCCTCACCGAGCACGGCTACGACCTCATCCACGACCTGGTCCTCGAACTGCTGCGATGAGCGAGTCCCGGGTCGCGCCCCGGGTCGTGGTCGTCGACCACCACGACTCCTACACCTGGAACCTCGTGCACCTCGTCGCCGGCGTCACCGGCGTGCTGCCCGAGGTGGTCGAGCACGACGAGGTCGCGGCTTCGGACCTCGGCGGGTTCAGCCACATCGTGCTGTCGCCCGGTCCGGGCCACCCGGCGGACCCCGCCGACTTCGCGCTCGGCCGCGCGGTCTTCGAGCTGGACCGTCCCGTGCTCGGGGTGTGCCTGGGGATGCAGGCGCTCGTCGTGGCTTTCGGAGGCACCGTCGAGCAGGACGTGCCGGCGCACGGCGAGGTCGCGTCGGTGTCGCACGACGGCACCGGCGTCTTCGTCGGCGTGCCGTCGCCGTTCCGGGCGGTCCGCTACCACTCGCTCGCGGCGGTGTCCGTGCCCGACGCCCTGGTGGAGACCGCCTGGTGCGACACCGAGGCCGGCCGGGTCGTGATGGGAGTGGCCCATCGCGAGAAGCCCTTGTGGGGCGTGCAGTTCCACCCCGAGTCGATCCTGTCCGAGCACGGCGCCGCCCTCGTCGCGAACTTCCTGGAGCTGGCGTGACGACCGACCCGGCGGAGACGTTCGCCTCGCTGGCGCGGCACCACGAGCGGATGTTCTGGCTCGACGGCGGCGGGTCGCGGGACTGGTCGGGGCGGCGGTCGATCCTCGGCTTCCTCGAGGACGACGACGTGTCGCTGACGTACGACGCCTCCGCCCGCCAGGTGACCCGGCACCAGGGCGGCCGGGCCGACGTGGTCGGGGACGACGTGTTCGCCGTACTCGCCGACGAGGTCGCCCGCGACCACGGCGACCCGTCGGTCAGCTGGGTCGGCTACCTCGGCTACGCGGCCCGGCCCGACCTCCCGGCCGCCGTTGCTCCGGGCGGCCCTCCGGACGCGGTCTGGATGCGCTGCCGCGACCCGCTCGTCATCGAGCACGAGCCGGTGCCTGTGCCTGGTCCGGTGGCGCTCCCCGGGAGCGTGGGCACCGAGGCGCGGACCGGAGGAGCGGGGGCGGGGCTGTGGCCCGGGTATGGCGGGCGAGCGACGAAGGAGCGAGCGGGTGTCCCCGCCCCCGTTTCTCCGGGTAGCGCCACCGGACCCGGCACCCCTCCGGACTACCGGCGCGCGTTCGAGGAGGTGCAGCGGCAGCTCCGGCTCGGCAACTCCTACGAGGTGAACCTGACCTACCGGGAGGTGGTCGCGGCGGCGATCGACCCGGTCGACGCCTACCTGCGACTGCGTGAGCTGAACCCGGCGCCGTACGCCGGCTACCTGCAGCACGGCGGGACTGCGCTGCTGAGCTCGAGTCCGGAGCGGTACGCGACGATCGACCGGCACCGGTGGGTCGAGACCAAGCCGATCAAGGGCACGACCGCCCGGGGGGCCACGCCGGACGAGGACGCGGAGGCTGCCCATCGGCTCGCGACCGACCCGAAGTTCCGTGCCGAGAACCTGATGATCGTGGACCTGCTGCGCAACGACCTGTCGATGGTCTGCGACCCGGGAACCGTGACGGTGCCGGCGCTGATGGAGGTCGAGTCCTACCCGTCCGTGCACCAGCTCGTCTCGACGGTTCGCGGTCGGTTGCGTGAGGGCGTCGGGACCGTCGAGGCGCTCCGCGCGCTCTTCCCGGCCGGGTCGATGACCGGGGCGCCGAAGCTCCGCACGATGGAGATCATCGAGGCGGTCGAGTCGGGTCCGCGCGGGGTGTACGCGGGTGCCTTCGGGTGGATCTCCGCAGACGGGCGGGCCGACCTCGGGGTGGTGATCCGCTCCCTGGTGGCCGAGGCCGCGGGGTCGTCGTACCGCTTCACGCTGGGCACCGGCGGCGGGATCACCGTGCGGTCGGACGTGGCCGAGGAGTACGACGAGACCCGCTGGAAGGCCGACCGGCTCCGCCGCGCGCTCGACGGCTGACCGCAATCGCACCCATGTGGCGGTTGTGTCACGTCCAAGTCGAGAATCCGTGCTGCTCCCGCGCTCATGTGCGGTTGTGACGTCGCGCCGGCGCCGGACGTGGTCCGCCCGGCGGACCAGGGGCGTGGCCCGCCGGACGGCGTCTGGGGCAGCGGAGCGTCAGGAGGCGGGCGTGCCCTCGTCGCTGTCGAGGGTCACGGTGACCGTCTCGGGCGAGTCGCCGGTCCCGCCACGCACGACCGTCAGGGTCACCTCGTCGCCGGGCCGGTGGCCACGGATCGTGGCGACCAGCGACTGGTAGCCGGTCACCACCACGTCGTCGACCTTCGTGATCACGTCGCCGCGCTCGAGACCCGCCTCGTCCGCAGCGGACCCGGGCTCGACGGTGCCGAGCCCGGCGCCGCTGACCAGGCCGTCGTCGCTGGTGGCGTCGACGACGCTGACGCCGAGCCGTGCGTGGGTGGGGGTCTCGCCGTTGCGGAGCTGGTCGACGATCGGCAGCACGTTGTCGATCGGGATCGCGAAACCGAGCCCGATCGAGCCCGCCTCGCCCGCGCCGCTCGAGGCGGAGCGGATCGAGGAGTTGATCCCGACCAGCTCGCCGGCCATGTTGACCAGCGGGCCACCCGAGTTGCCGGGGTTGATCGCCGCGTCGGTCTGGATCGCGGGGTAGGTGGTGTCGGTGCCGCTCGCGCCGCCGACCGAGACCGGGCGCTGGAGCGCGCTGACGATGCCGCTGGTCACGGTCGCCTCGAGGCCGAAGGGGGAGCCGATCGCGACGACGTTCTCGCCGACGTCGAGGTTGCCGGACTTCCCGACGGCCACGGGGGTCAGGCCGGAGACGCCCTCGGCCTGGATCACGGCGAGGTCGGTGAGCGGGTCCGTGCCGACCACCTGCGCGGAGGCGGTGCTGCCGTCGTGGAAGCTGACCGCGATCTCGCCGCCCTCGGCGCCCTCGACCACGTGGTTGTTGGTGAGGATCTCGCCGTCCTCGCTGAGCACGGCCCCGGAACCGGAACCGGACCCCTGAGGCCCGGACACGGTGATCTTCACGACGGAGGGGAGCACGGAGGCGGCGACCTGCTCGACGGAGCCGTCGGCGGCGGGGGTGTCCGGGGTGTCGGAGACCGCGGTGGTGGTGGGACCCGTCGAAGGCGACGCTGGGACCGCGTCGCCTCCGACCAGGTCATCCACCATGTTGAACCCAGCTGCGCCAGCCAGACCGCCGAGTCCACCGACCAGAAGCGCGGCCGCGAGGATCCCGCCGACGACGCTCTTGCTCGGTCGAGACGTTTCCCGCTCGGGAACCGGCGTAAACCCGAACTGCTCGAACCGGTGGGTGTGCTCGGTCCAGGTGGGGTCTTGGGCGGTCGGGGAAGTCGTGCCGCTCGGGGGCATGTGCTCGGTCATGTCACCAGGATGTCCCGCGAGTCTTAGACGGGACTGAGAGAGACCTGGGACTACGGCGAGACCCTGCCCGAGGCCTCGTCGAGCGTCTCGTCCGTGGTGGCCGGCGGCACAGCGGAGCCCGGCAGGGTCAGCCAGAGCGCGGCGCCGCCCTCGTCGTCGGCGCGGTCCGCCCGCACGCTGCCGCCGTGCCGCTCGGCGACCTGGCGCACGATCGACAGGCCGAGCCCGGAGCCGGGCATCGTGCGCGACTCCTTCGAGCGGTAGAACCGGTCGAACACGTGCGGCAGGTCCTCGTCGGGGATCCCGTGGCCCTGGTCGGCGACCCGCAGCGTGCCACCGGTCAGCCGGACGGTGACGACGCCGAGCGGCGGGCTCCACTTGGCGGCGTTGTCGAGCAGGTTGGTCACCGCGCGCTCGAGGGCGGCGGACTCGCCGGTGACCCACCAGGGGTCGAGGTGCACGTCGAAGTGCAGGCTCGAGGCGCGGCGGCGTACCCGGTCCACCGCCCGGGCGGTCGTCTCGGCGAGGTCGACCGGCTCGAGGGTCACCGGGGCGGGCTCGTCGCGGGCCAGCTCGGTGAGGTCCCCGATCAGGGTGGTGAGCTCCTCGATCTGGAACCGGATGTCGTCCATCAGCTCGGCGCGCGACTCCGGCGACAGGCCGCCCCGCGCGTCGGCCTGCACCAGCAGGTCGAGGTTGGTGCGCAGCGAGGTCAGGGGCGTGCGGAGCTCGTGGCCGGCGTCGGCGACGAGCTGGCGCTGCCGGTCGCGCGAGGCCGACAGCGCGGCCAGCATCGCGTTGAACGCTGACGCCAGCCGGGCGATCTCGTCGTTGCCCTCGAACTCGATCGGGTCGAGCTTCTCGGTGCGGGCGATGTCCTCGGCGGCGTCGGTGAGCCGGCGTACCGGACGGAGGCCGTTGCGGGCGACCGCCCATCCCGCGAGTCCCGCCGCCACCACGCCGAGCACGCCGAAGATCAGCAGCACGAAGCCGAGCTTCTCCAGGGTGTACTCGTTGCTCTGCAGCGACTGGGCCAGCACCAGGGCCACGCCGTCCTCGTTGGAGGGGACGGCCGCGACGCGGTACTTCCCGCCGTCGGTCCGCACCGTCCGGCAGGAGTACCTGCTCTCACCGCGGGCGACCGCGAGCTCCGGCGAGCCGAGCCTCACCGCGTCCTCGTCGGGCCCCTGGTCGGTCGTGACGACGCGCCCCTCCGAGGTGATGAACCCGATCTTCACGTCGGCCGCGCCGACCATCCACGACGGCACCTTGTTGGCGGTCAGCTGGCCCAGCGTGCTCGACTGCGACGCAGCGGTGGCCCGCCGCAGCAGCGACTGGTCGAGGGTGTCCATCAGCTGGTGGCGGACGGTGAAGTACGCCGCCGCGGCGACGAGGGCCACGGAGATGCCGACCGCCAGCGTGGCGAGCAGCGTGACCCGGCTGGCCAGGGACCGCCGGTAGTGCCACTCGGGCCGCGACGGGATCGAGGGGCGGCGCATCAGGCTTCCTTCAGGACGTACCCGACCCCGCGGACGGTGTGGATCAGCCGGGGCTCACCCGCCGCCTCGGTCTTGCGCCGCAGGTAGCCGACGTAGACCTCGAGGGAGTTCGCCGTGGTGGGGAAGTCGAAGCCCCAGACCTCCTCGAGGATGAACGACCGCTCCAGCACCCGGCGCGGCCGGCGCATGAACATCTCGAGCAGCGCGAACTCGGTCCGGGTCAGCTCGAACGACCGCCCGGCCCGGGTCACCTCACGGGTGGCGACGTCGAGGGTGAGGTCGGAGAACGACAGCACCTCGTCGTCTCCGGCGCCGTCGGTGGGGTGGCTGCGCCGGAGCAGCGCGCGCAGGCGGGCGAGCAGCTCCTCGAGCGCGAACGGCTTGGTGAGGTAGTCGTCGGCGCCGGCGTCGAGACCCTCCACCCGGTCGCCGACCGAGTCGCGCGCGGTGAGCACCAGGATCGGCAGGTCGTTGCCGGCGCCGCGCAGGGCACGGGTGGTCTCGATGCCGTCGAGCCGCGGCATCATCACGTCGATGACCAGGGCGTCCGGGGGGCGGCTGGCGATGCTGGCGAGCGCCTCGGCCCCGTCGCCGGCCAGCGCGACGGCGTACCCGTTGAACTCCAGAGAGCGGCGCAGCGACTCGCGCACCGCCCGGTCGTCGTCGACCACCAGGATGTGCGGGGTCTCGGGGCTGGGCGTGGGCACGTCCCCAGCCTGCCACTGCAGCCTGAACCGGACCTGAGAAGGCACGAACTCATCCTCCGCGCATGATGCCGGTGTCCAGGATCGGCGGGACCGTGAAGCTGGACCGGTCCGGCAAGGAGGACGACATGAGTGGCATTCCAGGAGGGGGCTCGGGGATCCCCCAGCGGTCGGATCACGAGATGAGCGAGATGAGCGGCGACCTCTCATCGATCGCGGCACCCGGGGACGAGGACAGCCGCCTGGTCGGCTTCGTGATCTTCGGTGCGGTGATCATGATGATGATCGGCGCCTTCGAGGTGCTGATGGGGGCCACCGCCCTGTTCGACAGCGGCTACTACCCCGTCGAGGAGGAGGGCCTCTTCGTCGTCGGCGACTACGCGGTCTGGGGCTGGGCGCACATCCTGCTCGGCGCGCTGATGATCGCCACCGGCATCGGGCTGTTCCGCGCCAAGATGTGGGCCCGGGTGGTCGGCATCGGTCTCTCCATGGTCGTCGCCGTGGTGAACATGGGCTTCGCGGACGCGGCTCCCATCTGGAGCATCACGGTGATCGCCCTGTGCGTGATGGTCATCTACGCGATCGCGATGCACGGCGGCGACCTCAAGGAGTGGTGAGCCGGCCGTCCTGTCGGTGACGGGCGACGCTCAGAGCAGCGAGCGGGCGGCCTCGCCGGCGCGGTGGCCGTAGCCGGAGCCGGCCGCGCCACCGGTGCCGAACAGGCACGCGTGCACGAGCAGCGGGAACAGCTGGTGCAGCGCGACCCGGTCCTCCCAGCCCTCGGCGAGCGGCGCGGCGTCCTGGTAGGCCTCCAGCACGCGGGGCAGCTGGGGGCAGCCGAAGAGCGCGAGCATCGCCAGGTCGCTCTCGCGGTGCCCGCCGTGCGCGGCCGGGTCGACCAGCCACACCCGGCCGTCCTGCCCCCACAGCACGTTGCCGGACCACAGGTCGCCGTGCAGCCGGGCGACCGGCTCGTCGGGGCCGGCCAGGTCGACGATGCGGCGTACGACGGACTCCACGTCCCCGGCGTCGTCCGCGGTGATGCCGCCGCGGTCGCGGGCGAGCTTGAGGTAGGGCAGCACCCGCCGGGTCGCGAAGAACTCCGGCCACGTGGGCGCCGTCCGGTTCGGCAACGGCAGCGTGCCGATGTAGCCGTCGGTGCCGGACTCGGTGCCGAAGCAGGACGCTCCGGCGGCATGGGTCGCGGCGAGGGCACGCCCGAACCGGTCGGCCGCCTCGACCGAGGGCCGGCCGTGCTCGACCCACTGCAGGATCAGGCAGTCGGGCTCGGCCGCGAGCACCTCCGGCACGTCGATGCCGCTGGTCGAGCCGAGCCACTGCAGCCCGCGGGCCTCGGTGGTGAAGAAGTCGGCGGGTGCCTGCGGCCTCGTCTTCATCAGCGCGGAGCGGCCGTCGGAGAGCCGGAGCCGGGTGCAGGTGCAGATGTCCCCGCCGGCCACCGGGGTGGTGGCGACGACCGCCGCGTCGAGGAGTGCCTCGGCGCGCTGCGCGATCGTCCCCATGCGGGCCATGTCAGCCGCCGACGAGCTCTCGGTCGAGGGCGGCCACGATCTCGTCGCAGGTGCGTTCGATCATCGCGAGCACGGTGGCGAACCCGTCGTCGCCGCCGTAGTAGGGGTCCGGCACCTCGCGGTCCCCGTCCCGGCCCCGCGGGTCGAACTCGCGGAACAGCATCAGCCGGTCCGGGTCGTCGAGCGCGTCGCCGAACTCCGTGCGCAGGTCCGCGACGTTGGTCTCGTCCATCGCGAGGACCAGGTCGTGCTCCTCGAACCAGTGGGCGGTGAACTGCTGGGCCCGGTGCTGCGTCGCGTCGTAGCCGTGGCTGGTCAGCAGCGCGGCGGCGCGTCGGTCCATCGGGTTGCCGACGTGCCAGTCCCCGGTGCCGGCGCTGACCACCTCGACGGCGCGGTCGAGCCCGCTGGCGGCGAGCCGGTCGTTGAGCACCACGTCGGCCATCGGCGAGCGGCAGATGTTGCCCAGGCAGACCAGGGCGATGCGGTACGGCGTGCCTGTCCGCCGGGGCGCGGGGAGGGTCGGCCGGGCCAAGACTGTTCAGTCCGTCTCGGGGAGCACGAGCTCGAGCACCCAGGTGGCGATCGTGATGATGATCGCGCCGAGCACGGCGGTCCAGAACCCGTCGACATGGAAGCCGAGGTCGAACTGGTTGGCCAGCCACTCGGTCAGCAGCAGCATCAGGGCGTTGATCACGAAGATCAGCAGCCCGAGCGTCAGGATGATGAACGGCAGCGAGAGCAGCTTGACGACCGGCGCCACGATCGCGTTGACCAGCCCGAAGATCAGCGCGACGAAGACCAGCGTCAGCGCCTCGTTGTCGCCGGTCACCCGGATGTCGTCGAGCAGCCAGGCGGCAGCCGCCAGTGCCAACGCGTTCACGCCGACCCAGATCACGAATCTCACGAGACTGATACTGCCAGGTTCGGGCGGTTCAGGTGGCGGGCCGGCGGCCGTCCATGTGAAACGGGCCCGCACGCTCTTGCGAGGTGCGGGCCCGTCTTGGGCCCCCCATCGAGCCCCCCTGGGCACCGGCGTCCAGATTTCCCCTCCTGGACGACCGGCTCATTTCAACTATGGCTGGCTTTACTCACCGCGTCACCGGGTGCGAACCTACAAAAACGGACATTCGGCGCAATATGACGCAGCGATGCACCTCGGCCGTGGCCCGAAGGGGCTACTGCTCCGGCCGTTCGGTGGAGCCCGAGCCGGCGTCCGCGGGCCCGGTCGGCGGCGTCGTCGCCTGGTCGCCGTTTCCGCTCTTGCCGTGTCCCACCAGCCGCGAGAGGCCGGCAACCGCCGCCGGCGTAGGCGATGCGGCGGACTGGTTGGTCGCCGCGACCTCCTCGAGCAGCTCCTTGCGTCGCACCTGGACGCTGCGGGGTGCGTCGACGCCGATCCGGACCACGTCGCCCTTCACCTCGAGCACGCTGATGACGATGTCGTCACCGATCACGAGGCTCTCGCCGAGGCGACGGCTCAGCACCAGCATGGACTCTCCTGACGGATCGGGGTCTCCGGGTGCCTAGTGTGACCGGTCGGCGCGTGCGTCGGCAGCCGCCCCGGCCAGCGCCGCCTTCATCGGCAGTGCGGGGTCGTCCAGGATGGCCTGGGTGGCGCGCCGGTTGCGGTGGTTGATGAGCAACGGGGCACGCAGGTTCGCGGTGGCGTCCTCGGCTGCGTCGCCGAGCGTGACCAGCACGAGGGTGAGCAGGTCCTCGGCGGTCTCGATGCCGAGCGCGTCGACGACGTCGTCGTCGATCTCCGGCGCGTAGTCGGCGAAGAACTCGCCCGGGGGCACGACGACGAAGCTCACGCTCGGGTCGTCGAGGGACCGGAAGTCGCAGATCAGGCCGTCGTCGACCAGCCGGCCGAGGGCGAACCGGCGCAGGTCCGGGAAGCCGACGAGCGGGCGGACCAGCTCCAGGACGGGGATGTCACCGGACACGTCGTACGCCTCCTGCTTCGGGGCTGCTGCGGTCAGTGTCACCGGAGGAAGTCCAGCAACGAGGGCTGAAGGACGCGGGCGGTGGCGCCGAGGGCCGCCTGGTAGGCGACCTCCTGCATCTGCAGGTCGACGATCGCCTTGGCGATGTCGACGTTCTCCACCTCCGACAGCGCCGCGGTGTTGTCGAGCGTGGCGTTGTTCACCGTGGTGAGTGCTCCTTCGACTCGACCATAACGGGTGCCCACGTCGGCGAGGGCACTGAGCATCTGCCCGGAGACGGCGTCCAGCCGTCCCAGCGAGGTCCCCAGCTGGCCGGGGTTGTTGATCATCAGGTCGACGGTGTCGGCCATGACCGTGAAGAGATCGTCGCCGGCGACGCTGAACGCCTCGGGACCGCTGACGTTCACCTTCACGGTGACACCGTCGCCGACCGTCCGGGTGACGTCACCGGTGTCCCCGGCGAAGCTCACCGCCGGCACGGCCGGAGGTGCAGCCGGGGTCGCGGTGTAGGCGTCGCCAGCGCCGGCGGTGCCGCCGAACAGCGGGCGGCCCATGTGCTGGGTGTTCGCCAGGGCCAGCAGGGAGTCGCGGATCTGCTTGAGCTCGGCGGTGAGCGCGGCGCGGGCCTCCGGGCCGTTCGACCCGGTGGACGCTCCCTGCACGACGAGGTCGCGTGCCCGCCGCACGTTGTCCACCATGGTGGTGAGCGTGCTGTCGGTCTGGCCGAGGTAGCTCAGGCCGTCCGAGGCGTTGCGGGCGTGCTGCGCGTCCGACGCGAGCTGGGCGCGCAGCCGCATCGCGTCGTTGGTGCCGGTCGGCGAGTCCGAGGGACGGTTGATCACCCGGCCGCTCGAGAGCTGCTCCTGGCTGCGGGCGAGCCGGCCCATGCCGGTCTGCATCGCGGAGAGGGACCGCTCGACCATGAGCCGCTGGGTGATGCGTGGGGTGCTCATCAGCGCAGGCCCGTCCGGTTGATCAGCGTGTCGAGCATCGAGTCCACCGCGGTGAGCACCCGCGCAGCGCCCTCGTAGCCACGCTGCGCGGCGAGCAGGTTGACCATCTCCTCGTCGATGCTGATCCCGGAGAGCGCCTCACGGGACCCGTCGACCTGCGCGACGAGGATGCCGTGGTTGGCGGCGGACTGCTTCGAGGTGGCCACGTCGACCCCGAAGGCGGTGACCAGCTCCCGGTACAACGGTGCACCGAGGTCGAGGTCGGCGATCGCCGTGGCGTTGGAGTCGTCGAGGGCGCCCCCGGTCGCCGCTGCTGCGGCCACCTGGTTCGGGAGCTTGATCAGCACCTCGAGGTCACGCGCGGTCGAGCCGCCGAACAGGGCCAGACCCTGGTTGCCGTCGAGGTCCTTGCCGGCGGTGTGCTGGTCGTTGACCTGGGTGCGGAGCGCGGCCACGAACGTGTCGAGCTTCGCGCGGTAGCTCGGCAGGTCCTGGGTCAGGACCGTGAGGACTCCGCCCATCTCCCCGGCGGACGGGGTGACCGGTGTGCCTCCGACGAGGATCTGGACCGGAACGGCGGCCGGGTCGTCGAGGGTGTCGCTGCCGTTGACGTCGACCGGGGTCGCCGTGTTGCCGCTGACGAGCAGCTCGTTGCCCAGGGTGACGGTCACGGTGGTGTCGTCGTTGACCTTCGCCTTGCTCCCGGTCAGCTCGGCGAGCCGGAGGGTGAGCACGTCGCGCTGGTCGAGGAGCACGCCGGCGTCCGTGCCCGCGACGCTGGCGCTGCGCAGCCCGTCGTTCAGGTCGGCGAGCTGCTGCGCGAGCTGGTTGACCTCGACACCGAGGGCCTCGAGCCGGGTCCGCTGGTCCTCCCACTCGGTGGTGACCGCACGGTCCTGCGTGTGGATGCTGCTGGCCAGGGTCTCGGCCCGCGCGAGCAGCTGGCTGCGGGCGGCGCTGTCGCCGGGGTTGTTCGCGACGTCATGCCAGCCCTGCTTGAAGGCGGAGAGGGCGGCGGCGACACCGTTGTCGCCGGGCTCGCCGAGGGTGGTCTCGAAGCGGACCAGCGACGCCGAGCGGGCGTCGTGGAAGGAGAGCGACGCGCGCTCGTTGCGGGAGCGGGCGTCGAGCAGCGGGTCGACCATCCGGGTGATCGCGCCGGCCTGGACCCCGTCGCCGCCTGCGGTCTCCCACCGCGACCACATCGCGGGCACAGCCGGTGCCCCCATCGCCTGGCCGATGACCTGGCGCCGTGCGTACCCCTCCGTGCCCGCGTTGGCGACGTTGCCGCTCGCCACGTCCATCGCCACGCGGTTGTAGCGCAGCGCCGACAGTGCGGTGTTCAGCGAGGAGAAGGTGCCGCTCATCGGTTCACAGGCTCCTGTCGAGGAGCGAGGTGCGGCGGTCCGACTCGACCGCGCCGTCGGAGCCGTAGGTGCCTGCGCCCTCGGACAAGGACAGCAACGTCGCCTGCGCCGCGTGGTAGCCGGCCGTCAGCAGCTCGCGGTTGGACTCCGAGAGCTGGCGGATCTGGGTGGCGGTGGAGGTGAAGGCTTCCCGATGGTCGAGCCAGATGCTCCGCCACGGCTCGTCGCTCGCGTCGGCGATCTGCTGGAGGCTGGCGTCGTCCGCCAGTCCGAGCGCGGTTGCCACGACCTCGACCTCGACCGACCGGAGCAGCTCGATCTCGCGGATGCGCTCGAGCACCTGCTCCACCTCGCGGGCAGCGGCTGCCAGCCAGTGGGTCCTGCCGCTGGCGAGCACCAGCTGCTCGACCTCGAGCTTGTAGGCGAGCATCTCGAGCAGTTCGCGCTCGCGCCACAGGACCGACGACAGGTCTTCCATCGACATGGTGATGGGCTCCTCTGAGGGCTGGTCGGGTCGGTCACCAAGCAACATCGGCAGCCCCCGAGTCCGGTTGAGCAATTAACTTGGGCAGACTTCGGAGATCCGACGCTCGGACGTCCGGTTTGTTCGAATAGTCCAAGTGGGCTACCCCCGAGTGGCCTTGTTAAGGCATTTGATTGGGCAAACGAACTATTTGATCAAAAAGGGTAAAGCGGTCTATATCCAGGTCCGAGGCTCAGTCCGTGCTTTCCGGGACCAGTGCCGCCAACGCCGCCACATCCGACCCCACGCTCGACGTCGCCGAGCTGGTGCGCCAGGCCCTTCCTCTGGTCGGTCACACCGTCCGCGACATGCTGACCCGGGTGCCCGGGCACGTGCAGCGCGAGGACCTGATGTCCGCCGGCATGCTCGGGCTCGTCCAGGCGGCCAAGGCGTTCGACGCCGACCGTGGCGTGAGCTTCGCGGGCTATGCGGCCACGCGCATCCGCGGCGCGATCGTCGACGAGCTGCGCAGCCTCGACTGGGCCAGCAGGTCCGTACGCCGTCGCGCGCGCCAGGTGGACGAGGCGCGCAACACCCTCGCGGTCAGCCTGGGCCGCGTCCCGACCAACCCCGAGGTCGCCTCTGCGCTGGGCCTGGGCCTCGACGAGCTGGCTGCCCACGAGGAGGACCTGTCGCGCGCGTCGGTGATGTCCCTCGACGGGTACGACGACACCACGCTCGGGGACGTCCTGCCGTCCGGAGGCCCCACGCCGGTCGATGTGCTGGAGCAGCGCGAGAAGATCGCCTACCTGCAGGACGCGGTCGTGGAGCTGCCCGAGCGTCTGCGGCTGGTCGTGCAGGGCTACTTCTACGACGACCTGCCGATGGCCGACCTCGCCGAGCAGCTCGGGTGTCACCGAGTCCCGGATCTCGCAGCTGCGCGCCGAAGCGGTGGCGCTGCTGCGCGGCGCGCTCGTGGCCTCGCTGGACCCGCAGCTCGCGGAGAAGCCCGCGCGCCCGGACGGCTGTGTGGCCCGACGCAAGGAGGCGTACTACGCCAGCGTCGCCGCCCACCGCAGCTACGGCGCACGCCTGACCGCCACCCCCGGCGACCTCTTCTCCGCCTAGCGGACATCGGTGGTTGAGGAGCGAGCGCAGCCATCGGTGGTTGAGGAGCGAGCGCAGCGAGCGTCTCGAAACCACCACCACGATTCAGCAAGAACCAACTGAAAAAGATCCACCGCTACACCTCAGGCCGACAACCCGTCGGCCGATGACAGAGCCAACGAGGTCCATGGACGGACCTCAGCTCGACCCAACTCAGGGAGGAACTCATCATGGGTCTTCGTATCAACCAGAACATCGCGGCGATGAACTCGTACCGCAACCTGTCCGTCACCGACGGCCAGATGTCGAAGTCGCTGGAGAAGCTGTCCAGCGGTTTCCGGATCAACCGCGCCGCCGACGACGCCGCCGGCCTCGCCATCTCCGAGGGCCTGCGCTCGCAGGTCGGTGGCCTCAAGGTCGCCGTCCGCAACGCCCAGGACGGCATCTCGCGTCGTGCAGACCGCTGAGGGTGCGCTCACCGAGACGCACTCGATCCTGCAGCGCATGCGCGACCTGGCCGTCCAGGCCGCCAACGGCAGCGAACGACGCCGACTCGCTCGCACGCCATCCAGACAGGAGATCGACGAGCTCGGCGACGGAGATCGACCGGCATCGCCGACCAAGACCAACGTTCAACGGCGTCGGCGCTGCTCGACGGCACCTTCGACCAAGGCACTTCCAGGTCGGCTGCGCAACTCGGGCGACGACGCTGCACGTCGACCATCGAGCCGGACGTGACCGGCGACGGCTTCGACGCGTCGACTGGCGTCGACCTGCCGGCCTCGACGCGGCAGCGACCAGCCGGCGACTCGTGCGACTCGGCCGGCGATCACCGCGATCGACGCGGCCATCAAGGACGTCTCGACGGCGCGCGCCGGCCTCGGTGCCGCGCAGAACCGGTTCGAGCACACCATCAACAACCTCAACGTCGCGGTGGAGAACCTGTCCGCGTCGGAGAGCCGGATCCGCGACACGGACATGGCGTCGGAGATGATGAACTTCACCCGCTCGCAGATCCTGTCGCAGGCCGGCACGGCCATGCTGGCGCAGGCCAACCAGGCGCCCCAGGGCGTCCTGCGTCTGCTCCAGTGATGACGCGCTGGTCCTGACCAGCACCACTCAGTGACGAGAGGGGGCGGCGACCCCGCCCCCTCTCGCGCTGGACGAAGAACGGCGAGAGCGAGGAGGCAGGGATGGCCAACACCAGCATCGGCGGGCTCGTCAGCGGGCTGGACACCGCGACGATCATCAGCCAGCTCATGCAGCTCGAGGCTCGTCCTCAGACCATGCTCAAGACCCGGATGGGTCTCGAGCAGAAGGCCAACACCTCGCTGCAGGCCCTGAACGCCAAGCTCGCCGCGATCGCCACGAAGGCCGCCGACCTGGTCAAGCAGAACGCGTGGACGGCCACCAAGGCGACCAGCAGCAACGACAAGGTCACCGTCACCACGGATGCAGGCGCCACGACCGCCTCGCTCGACCTCTCGGTGGTCCAGCTCGCCACGCCGTACCGAGTCGACTATGGCCTCCACGCGAAGACCGACTTGGTCACGGGGAACGGCTCGAACCTGGTCAAGCTGACGGTCGGTCCCGACACACTCGAGCTCGACACCAAGGACGGCACCGTCTCGGGCCTGGTCGACGCCATCAATGCGAAGGGCGCCGGCGTCACCGCGACTCTGGTCGGGCCGATCTCCGGCGCCTACCGGCTCCAGATGACCACCACGGCGACCGGCGCATCGGCGGGATTCACCCTGACCGATTCCAGCAACGGAGCGCTGACGATCAACGGCACCCCCACGCCCGGACAGCCGGCGAAGATCACGGTGGGCGCCGACACGATCGAGAGCGACTCCAACACGTTCACGGACCTGATGCCCGGCGTCGACGTCACTCTGCTCGCCGGAGCGAAGGACACGGCCACCATCACGGTGGCCACCGACTCGCAGTCGCTGGCCGACAAGGTCAAGGCGATGGTCGACGCGGTGAACGCTGCGCTGGACGACGTCTCGACCCTGACCGGCTACAACAGCGCGACGAAGACGGCGGGCACGCTCGCCGGCGACAGCACCCTGCGCGACGTGCGCAACCAGCTGCTGTCCGCGGTCACCGGCGGGGTCGACGGGAAGTCGCTCGCGCCGTACGGCGTGCAGACCGACCGCACCGGCAAGCTGGTGTTCGATGCGGACAAGTTCAAGGCCGCCTACGCAGCTGATCCGACTGGCACTGCGGCGAAGTTCACCGAGCCGGAGGCACCGAGCACAGTCGTCGGGTTCGCGGCGAACCTGCGGGACCTGGCGAAGTCGTTCAGCGACAGCGTCGACGGCACCGTCACGAGTGCGATCAAGGGCCGCACCAGCCTGATCGACCGCATGGAGGACGACGTCGCGGACTGGGACGTGCGGCTCGAGCAGCGTCGCGCGAACCTGCAGCGGCAGTACGGCGCCCTCGAGGTCGCCCTCGGCAAGCTCCAGAGCCAGTCCTCGTGGCTGGCCGGCCAGATCAGCTCGCTCCCGAAGATGAGCGGCTAAGGAGATCGACATGAACGCATCCGCACGCAACGCCTACATGGGCGGCATGGTCTCCACCGCGAGCCCGGCCCGTCTCCTGGTGATGCTGTTCGAGCGCCTCGGCGTCGACGTGGACCGGGCCATCGAGTGCCAGACAGCGAACGACTTCCAGGGCGCGGGCCAGCACCTGATCCACGCGCAGGAGATCGTGCTCGAGCTCCGCTCGTCGCTGCGGCACGACCTCTGGGACGGGGCGGCCAGGCTGGACTCGATCTACGGCTGGCTCTACAGCCAGCTGATCCGCGCGAACACGAGCCGGGACGTCACCGTCACCCGCGAGTGCAAGCAGATCGTCGACCCGCTGATCGAGACCTGGCGCGAGGCGGCACTCGCCAGCGCTGCCGCTGCGGTCTGAGCAGCCATGAGCGACGCGTGGCGTGAGGCCTGGGGGGCCGCACTCGACGAGCTCGAGCTGACCCTCGAGCTCGTCGAGTGCCTTCTCGGCGGCGAGGTGCCCGACGACCACGAGGTGCCGGAGTGGACGCCACCCGCGATCGACGGTCCGATCCCAAGTGAGCTGGCGTTCCGCGCGCGCACCCTGCTCGGCCGGCAGCAGTCGCTGATCAACGACACCGTGACGGCGACGGTCGGCGTGCGCAGGAAGATCGAGCTGCTCGACAAGCTCACCGGCACGAGCAAGGGTGCCCGCACCGAGCCGTCCGTGTACGTCGACCTCACCGCCTGAGGTCCGAGGACCAAAGTCAGCAGGAAAGTCCTCAAGTCGGCCTGTCTCCGGCCGAAGCACCAGCTGAGCAAGGATTGCTCGCCCCCTTCGCCGACGGACCGGCTCCCGCGCACGACCCACGGAGACCCCGGTCATGCTCATCTCTGCGTCGGACCCCGTCGCCGCCGCGCTCGCCACGGCGCTGGACGGTCTCGCGATGCGCCAGCGCGTCGCCGCCGACAACATCGCCAACATGGACACCCCTGGCTTCATCGCCTCGGAGGTGGACTTCGAGGGGTCCCTGAGCGCAGCACTCAGCGAGGGCACGCTCGTCGAGGACGGGGCGTCGCCGTCGGTGACCTCGTCGATGCGCACGCCCGGCGCCAACGGCAACAACGTCGATCTCGCGACCGAGACGATGACCGCGATGCAGGCGACGTTCCGCTACCAGCTGCTCACCCGGGCGGTCGGCGACCGCGCTTCGTTGGTCACCACGGCGATCGGCGGCATGTGATGGGCGCCTTCGACATGCTCAACATCGCCGGCTCCGGCCTGGCGATGCACCAGACCTGGCTGGACTGCCTGTCCTACAACATCTCCAACGTCAACACCGCGCGCTCGACCGCCGAGAACGCCTTCCAGGCGCAGTACGCCGTCGCCCAGACCGTCGAGGGCGGAGGCGTCCGGGTCTCCGGCATCGCGCTGGGCGACCCCACCGGCCGCGTCGTCTACCAGCCGGACAACCCGCTGGCCGACGCCGACGGCAACGTGCGCATGCCCGACATCGACCTGGGCAGCCAGATGAGCCAGCTGATCATGGCGCAGCGCGGCTTCCAGGCCCAGGCGTCCGTCGTGCGCAACGCCCAGGACACCTACTCCGCTGCGCTCTCGATCGGAAGGAACGCATGAGCATCAACCCGATCGAGGCACTCGGCGGATTCACGCCCATGGTCGCCCGCGTCCTGCCGACCGCGCCGAACCTGCCGGTCGGCGGCGCCGACGCGACCACCGGTGTCGCTGGCGCCGCGGGCGCGGACTTCGGCCAGATCCTCAGCCAGGGCATCGAGAACCTGCAGGGGCTCCACGACCGGGCCGACTCGCTGGCCGTGCAGGCCGCCACCGGTGACCTCACCGCGATCCACGACTACACGATCACCGCGACCGAGGCCGGCGTCGCCACGCAGCTCACCACCGCCGTGCGCAACAAGGCCCTGGAGGCCTTCCAAGAGATCATGCGGATGTCCGTCTGATGCGCCAGCAGATCACCGGGCGCCTGCAGGGCCTGCAGCGCACGTTCGGCACGTTCACCTCGGGGCAGAAGACCATCGCGGTCATCGGCGGGCTCGCCCTGCTCCTGGCCGGGGTCATGGTGTTCCGGTGGGCCTCCACGCCGGCGTACGCCCCGCTGTTCACCAACATCGCCCCGGCCGACGCCTCCGCGGTGATCGACCAGCTCGAGGCGCAGGGCACGCCGTACCAGCTCTCCGACGGTGGCAACACGATCCTGGTGCCGCGTGCCGACGTGTACGACGCCCGCATCCAGCTCAGCGGCGAAGGCCTGCCGAGCCAGACCACGGACGGCTACAGCCTGCTCGACAAGCAGAGCCTCTCCACGTCGCAGTTCCAGGAGCAGACCAGCTACAAGCGCGCCATCGAGGGCGAGCTCGAGACCACCATCGAGGCGCTCGACGCCGTGCAGACCGCCGTGGTCCACGTGGCGATGCCGCAGGAGAAGCTGTTCGAGTCCGACCAGAAGCCGACGACCGCCTCGGTGCTGGTGGAGACCCGACCCGGTGCCACGCTGGGCGCCGGACAGGTGCAGGCCGTCGTGCACCTCGTCGCGTCGAGCGTCGAGGGACTCGACCCCAAGCAGGTCACCGTCACCGACTCCGCCGGCCAGGTGCTCTCGGCGGCCGGTGACGACGCCGGCACGGTCGGCGACACCCGCGCGCAGCAGGTCGAGGCGTTCGAGAACCGCATGGGCGAGTCGGTCACCGCGGTCCTCGACCGGGTGCTGGGCGCGGGCAACTCGGCCGTCCAGGTGACCGCCAACCTGAACTTCGACCAGACGACGACACAGACCACGCGCTACTTCACCGACCCGGACGCCGTGCCGCTCACCGACACCACGATGACCGAGAAGTACTCCGTCCCGGGTGGCGCGGGCGCGAGCAACGGCGGCGTGGTCGGCCCCGACGGCCAGCTGAACCCGGACGCCGCAGCCGGCGACGGTGCGACGGCGTACAGCAAGAAGCAGCGCACCTCCGACAACGCGGTGAACCAGACCGTGGAGCAGCGCGAGGCGGCCCCCGGCAACGTGGAGAGCATGCACCTGGGCGTCGTCCTCGACACCCGCGCGCTCGCCGCGATCGACGTCACCGACGTCGAGGCCCTGGTCACCTCGGCGGTCGGTATCGACGAGGAGCGCGGCGACACCATCGAGGTGACCAGCATGCCGTTCGACCGCAGCGGGGAAGAGGCGGCCGCCGCGGCGCTCGCCGCCGCGAAGGCGGCGGACGAGCGGGCGTCGATGTTCTCGATGGCCAAGACCGGCGGACTGGTCCTGCTGCTCCTGCTCGTGCTGCTCGCGGCCTGGCGGCAGTCCCGCAAGCGCACCCAGATCCGCGAGCAGGCCACGACGTACGTCGTCGAGCAGCTCCGCCGCAACAACGAGGCCGTCGAGGCCAAGCCGGTCCACGCCGAGCTGCCGATGGGGGAGCCCATCGAGCTGAGGATGGCCGCGCGCGACGAGATCGCCGCGATCGTCGAGAAGCAGCCGGAGGAAGTCGCCCAGCTGCTCCGCGGCTGGCTCGTGGAAGCGGACAGCTGAGATGAACCTGACCCTCACCGGCTTCGGCGTCCGCAAGGTCGCGATCCTGCTCGTCCAGCTCGGCCAGGAGCAGGCCGCCACGCTGCTCAGCCACCTCAGCGAGTCCGAGGTCGAGGCGATCTCGGCGGAGATCTCCCAGCTCGAGTCCCTCTCCCGCGAGGAGACGGAGTCGGTGCTCACCGAGTTCCGCGAGATGGTCGCCGCCCAGGGCCACGTCATGCGCGGCGGCCCGAAGTTCGCACGCGCGCTCCTCGAGGAGTCGCTCGGCAGTGCGCGCGCCGAGGCGATCATGAACCGGCTCGCCGCGTCCGCCATGCAGCTGCCGTTCCAGTTCCTCTACCGCGCCGACCCGCGCCAGCTGCTCTCCTTCATCAGCAACGAGCACCCGCAGGTCATCGCGGTCGTGCTGGCGCACCTCTCCAGCGACAAGGCCACCATGGTCCTGTCCGGGCTCAGCCCCGAGCTGCAGGCGGAGGTGGCGCACCGCATCGCCGTCATGGACCGGGCGTCGCCGGAGATCCTCCGGGCGCTCGAGACCATGCTGGAGCGGCGGATGTCCTCGGTGCTCCAGCCGATGGAGATGTCGGCGATCGGCGGCCTCGACCCGCTGATCCAGATCATCAACCGGTCCGACCGGTCCACCGAGCGCCTCATCGTCGAGGGTCTGCAGCAGCGGGACCCGGAGCTCGCCGAAGAGGTCAAGAGCCGGATGTTCATGTTCGAGGACATCACCTTGCTCGAGGACCGCGACGTCCAGCTGGTGCTGCGTCAGGTCGAGACGCCGGACCTCGCGGTGGCGCTCAAGGGCGTCCCGGAGGAGGTCCGTCTCAAGGTCACCCGCAACATGTCCGAGCGTGCCGGCACTGCACTGCTCGAGGACATGGACCTGCTCGGGCCGGTGCTGCTGCGTCAGGTCGAGGAGGCCCAGCAGAAGGTCATCCTGGCCATCCGCAGGCTCGAGGACGCAGGCGAGATCGTGCTGAGGAGGAACGTCGATGACGAGTACGTCAGCTGAGCCGGTCGTCCTCCGCGACCTCTCCACGACCTCCGTGACGGACCCCGTCGCCGGCGGGGACCTCCGCGCCGGGACGTGGACCCGGCTCGGCGGGTCGTCGGTGCTGGGGGACCTGACCACCGAGGCGACCCTCGACACCCTGGCCGAGCGGACCCGCGCCGCGGCCCAGGCCCAGGGGTACGCCGCCGGCTGGGCCGAGGGCCGCCGCCGGGCGCTGGCCGCCGCAGAGTCCACCCGGGCGGAGCAGGACGCCCGGACCGCCGCGGCCGGCGCCGCGCAGGTGGCCGAGCAGCAGAGCCTCGTCGCCGCCCTGATCGCTGCCGCGGAGCAGGGACGTGCCGACTTCGACGCCCGGTACGACGCACTCGCGGGCCAGGCCCTCGACCTCGCCCTCCGGATCGCCGAGGAGGTGCTCCAGCGCGAGGTCGCCGTGGCCGACCAGCCGGGGACCGACGCCCTGCGCCGGGCGCTCGCCCCGGTCGACCCCCGGGTCGCCGTCACGGTCCGGCTGAACCCGGCCGACCGGGACCAGCTCGACCCGGCTGTCCTGGCAGGGCGCCCGGTGACGGTCGTCGCCGACGCCACCCTGGCGCGGGGTGACGCCGTGGCCGAGACGGACCACGGCCTCGTCGACGCCACCGTCGCCGGTGCACTCGCCCGCGTGCGCGAGGTGCTCGGCCGATGACCACGCTTCCGCTGGACCCCGCCGTCGAGGAGCAGGTGCTCCGAGCCGCCCGCCCCGAGCGGCTCGGTCGCCTCGTGGAGCTGAAGGGCCTGCACCTGCTCAGCCGTGGCGTCGACGCCGCGGTCGGCGAGGTGCTGGAGGTGCTCGCCGACGGCGGGACCGTCAAGGCCGAGGTCGTGTCCAGCACACCGGCCGGCGCGGTCTGCCTGCCGCTCGGCTCCACGCACGGCCTCAAGGTGGGGGCACCCGTCCGAGCCACCGGTGCTCCGCTGCAGGTGCCGGTCGGCCGCGCGCTGACCGGCCGGGTCCTCGACGGCCTCGGCCGCCCCATCGACGGCGGTCCCTCCCTGGCGCACCTGCCGCACGTGTCGGTGGAGAACCGGACCCCCAACGCCCTGCTGCGCCGCCGCATCGACACGCAGGTCGGCCTCGGCGTGCGGGCGCTGGACGCACTCGTGCCGTGCGGCCGGGGCCAGCGCGTCGGGATCATGGCCGGCTCCGGCGTCGGGAAGTCGACGCTGCTGTCCATGGTGGCCCGCGGCACCGACGCGGCGATCTCGGTGATCGCGCTGGTCGGCGAGCGTGGCCGCGAGGTCCGCGAGTTCCTCGAGAACGACCTCGGCGCCGAGGGGCTGAGCCGGTCCGTCGTCGTGGTCGCCACCTCGGACGCCCCGCCGGTCGAGCGACTGCGCGCCGCCTTCGTCGCCACCCGCATCGCGGAGTGGTTCCGCGACCAGGGCGAGGACGTCGTCCTGATGATGGACAGCCTCACTCGCGTCGCGATGGCCCAGCGCGAGATCGGCCTCTCCGCCGGTGAGCCGCCGGCCACCCGGGGCTACCCGCCCTCGGTGTTCGGCCTGCTGCCTCGGCTGCTCGAGCGTGCCGGTCCCGGCGAGACCGGCAGCATCACCGGCCTCTACACCGTGCTCGTCGAGGGCGACGACCTGCAGGACCCGATCGGTGACACCGCCCGCTCCATCCTCGACGGACACGTGGTGCTGTCGCGCCGGCTCGCGACGAGCGGCCACTACCCGAGCATCGACGTGCTGGAGTCGATCTCCCGCGTCGTGCCGGCCATCACGAACCCCGAGCAGCGTGCCGACGCCGCCGAGCTCCGCCGCCTGCTCGCCGCCCACCGCGACGTCCGCGAGCTGGTGGAGATCGGTGCCTACGTCACGGGCGGCAACCCCGACGCCGACCGCGCGATCGAGCTGCTGCCGCGGATCAACGACTTCCTGCGCCAGCAGGTCGACGAGCCCAGCGTCGTCGCGGACACCTGGACCACCCTGGGCTCTCTGGTGGGTCGCGGATGAGGCCGCACGAGCAGGACCGCGGGCTGACGGCGGTACGACGCGTCCGCGCCGCCCGGGAGGACGACAGTCGCATCGGGCTGCAGCGTGCTCTCGCCGAGAGCCACCGCCGCGCCGAGGAGGCCGACCGGCGCCGGGCCGGGCTCGAGGCAGCCCCCGCCTTCGCGGCCGGATCGGTCCTCGACTTCCACCGGCACAGCCAGCGCCTCACCGCGATGGCCGAGGCCACCCGCACCGCCGGGGACGCCGCGGCCACCAGCGCCCGCGTCGCCGACGAGGCCGGTCGCCGCTGGCAGCACGACCGCACCGAGGTCCGCGCGGTCGACCTGCTGCTCCAACGCCGCGCCGAGGTCCGCACCGCCGAACGCGAGCGGCGCGAGGCGCACGAGCTCGACGACCTGGCCGCGGTGGGATGGCTGCGCCGCCGGGCTCTCGAGACGACCGACGACGAGACGAACCGCGACGAGGGAACAGCATGAGCATCTCGGACGTCACCGCACGGGTGCAGCAGCTGCAGAGCCAGTTCGCCCTGCTGGCCGGTGCCGCACGCACGACGCCGGTCGCGACCGACGCCGCCGCCTTCGCCCAGGCACTGAGTGGAGCGACCGCCACGGCGGCGACCGGAACGCCGGGTGCCGGGGGGTTCACCCCGATCACCGATGCCGAGTCACTGGCCGGCACCGCCGACACGTCCGGTTCCGCGGCCGCCGGCACCACCGGGCAGGCACTCATCGACGAGGCCAGGAAGTACCTCGGCGTGCCCTACGTCTGGGGCGGCACCAACCCGAAGACGGGCCTGGACTGCTCCGGCCTCACGCAGCTCGTCTACGGCAAGTTCGGCATCGACCTGCCGCGGGTGTCCTACCAGCAGGCCCGTGAGGGCACGGCGGTGCCGAGCCTGGCGCAGGCGCGACCGGGCGACCTGCTGGCCTTCGGCAGCCCCTCGGTCAACCACGTGGCCATCTACATCGGCGACAACAAGATGATCGAGGCGCCGCGGCCCGGCCTCGAGGTCCGGGTCAGCGAGGTCTACACCAAGCCGGTCGCGATCCGCCGGCTGCTGCCGCAGGACACGTCGCTGGCACGCACGTCGGGTCCCTCCGGCGCCGACGCCCTGCCCGCCGGGGTGCCGTACGCCGGCCTGTTCGCATCCGCCCAGGCGAAGTACGGCGTGCCCGCCACCCTGCTCGCCGCCGTGGCGCGCCAGGAGTCGGCCTACAACGCGCAGGCGGTCAGTCCGGCCGGCGCCCGCGGACTCATGCAGCTCATGCCGGCCACCGCGCGCGGCCTCGGGGTGAACCCCAACGTCCCGGCCCAGGCCGTCGACGGCGCGGCCCGGCTGTTGCGGGACCTGATCAACGAGTTCGACCGGGTCGACCTCGCCCTGGCGGCGTACAACGCCGGCCCGGGTGCGGTCCACCGCTACAACGGCATCCCGCCCTACCGGGAGACGCAGCAGTACGTCCCGGCGGTCCTCCGCTTCCAACGAGAGCTGGCGAACGCATGACGATCACTCCACTCCCGGTTGCGCCGGCCGGCTCGCACGGCCGGACCGGCGCGTCCGGCAAGACGTCGCAGCCGGGACAGGGGAGCGAAGGCGGCGACTTCGCCGCGCTGCTCGACGCGCACCTCGTCGACCCGGTGCCAGTCGACGCAGCGCCCTCCGACACACCGTCCGCCGAGGCAGCGGCACCGGACGCGGCGGAGGTCGTTCCCGGGTCGCTGGAATCCATGCTCGCCGGGTCGCTCGCCCAGCCGGCGACGACGCCGGCCGGCAACCCCGGACCCACCGACGCGGTCACGGCGGAGGCCGAGCATCCCGGCGTCACCGGGGCGGGGAGCACTGCCACGGTGTTGCCGCCCGCAGCCGAGTCGCAGCCCCACCCCGCACCCGCCGCCCGACCGGGGGACACCGAGGGAACCGCTCTTCATCCGTCGACGACCGGGCTGGACGCGGCGTCGGGCCCGATGCCCGACGCGGGCCAGGCGGCCCCCTCCGCTGAGCCCGCCCACGTCGCCCCGCGGCCCGACGGTGCGACCGACGGCAGCGCCCGGAGCGTCGACCCGGGGCCCCAGGCCGCCACGGACGTCGCCACCGCGATGCCCGGGGCCGGACCGGCGGCGCCCTCGACGGTCGCCGCGGCACCCGGCGCCGCGGAGGCCAGGACCCCGGCCACGTCGCAGTCCCCGCTGCTCGATCAGGTCACCCCCGTGCTGTCCCGTGTGGTCAGCCGTGGCGACGGCGAGCACCGGATGATGCTCAAGCTGCACCCGGCCGACCTCGGTGAGGTGCACCTGACCGTCACGGTCCGCGGCGACCAGGTCGACGTGGAGATCGCCGCCGGAGCCGAGGCGCGGGAGGTCCTCCGTGACGGCGCCGGCCAGCTGCGGTCGCTCCTCGAGTCGATCGGACGCAGCACCGGTCAGCTGGTCTTCCGTGACCTGTCCGCTCCGTCCGCACCGACGCCGCTTCCGGGCTCCAGCGCCGGCGGACCCGGCCCGGACGGCCGGGCCACGACGTACGAGCACGGCGACCACGGCCACCGCGACGGCCGGCACGACTCCCCCGGACCCCAGCGTGACCCCCGACCGGCCGATCGGCTGCTCGGCACCGACCCCGGGGCGCCCCGCGCCTTCGGCCGATCACGCGTCCCGGGCGGCCCTGCCCTCGACGTGACCGTCTAGGAAGGACCGACATGACGATCATGCCCCTGGGTGGAGGACCCGCCCCGACGGGCGGTGCCACCGCCACGACGGGTACGTCGCTGCCCGTCGACCAGCTCGGTCAGGACACCTTCTTGAAGCTGATGGTCGCGCAGCTGCGCAACCAGGACCCGATGAACCCGCAGGACTCCTCGGAGTTCCTCGCCCAGACCGCCCAGTTCACGTCGCTGGAGAAGCTCGGCGCCGTCGCCGACCAGACCAGCCAGGCGCTGGCGGCCCAGATGGCCTTCGGTGCGAGCAGCCTCGTCGGGCGGTCCGTGACCTACCTCGACGCGGACGGGCTCACCGAGGTCGCCGGGACCGTGGACCTGGTCCGCTTCACCCCCACGGGTCCGGTGCTCACCGTCGGTGGCGCCGAGGTCCCGATCAGCAGTCTCGTCGCAGTAGCGCAGAACCCCACCGCCTGAGGGCGGACCCAGCCACCGCACCCGCCCCGAAAGGAACCACCATGCTTCGCTCGCTCTTCTCCGCGATCAGCGGACTCCGTGCCAACCAGACCATGCTCGACGTCACCGGCAACAACATCGCCAACGCGAACACCGTCGGGTTCAAGGCCAGCAACATCGTCTTCCAGGACACGCTCAGCCAGATGCTCACCGCGGCCGGTGCCCCGGGCGGCGCCAACGGCGGCACCAACCCGATCCAGGTCGGGCTCGGTGTCCAGGTCGGCGGGGTCACCACCAACTTCAACCAGGGCTCCGCCCAGGTGACCGGCCGCGCCACCAACCTGATGATCTCGGGCGACGGGTTCTTCGTGGTCAGCCGCGGCGGCGAGAACATGTACACCCGCGCCGGCGCCTTCAACTTCGACAGCACCGGCCAGCTCGTCACCGTCGACGGCGACATCGTGCAGGGCTATGCCGCCGACGCGGCCGGGACCATCAACGCGACGGGTGCCCCGACGGACATCAAGATCTCGGACATGGTGGACGACACCCTCCCCAACCCGCTGCGCTCCTACAACATCGGCGGCGACGGCATCATCACCGGCATCTACGCCGACGGCACGAAGAAGCCGCTGTTCCAGCTGGCGATGGCGAACTTCACCAACCCCGAGGGGCTGGAGAAGGTCGGCGACACGTCGTTCCGCGACACCGTGAACTCCGGCGCGGTCCAGCTCGGCGCCCCCGGCACCGGTCGGCGCGGGGACCTGATCGGCGGCTCGCTGGAGATGTCGAACGTCGACCTGGCCCAGGAGTTCACCAACCTGATCATCGCCCAGCGCGGCTTCCAGGCCACCTCGCGCGTCATCACCACGTCCGACCAGGTGCTCGAGGAGCTGGTGAACATCAAGCGCTGACCCGGCAGTCGGCGACCGGGAACCGCTCAGGTGCGGGGCCCGGCCGCCGATGTGAGGGGTGCGGGCCAAGGACGGCCGGCATGTTCGACCGCACAAGGATGGTGCACCGATGGTTCCGCTCACGCGTATTACGGGCGCTCAGTTCGCGCTCAACCCCGATCTGATCGAGCGCGTCGACCGGACCCCGGACACCATCATCACGCTGGTCGACGGCGCGAAGTACCTCGTCCAGGAGTCCCTCGAGGACGTGGTCGCCGCTGTGCTCGGCTACCGCGCCCAGGTGCTCGCCGCGGCCGGTGGCTTCGAGCGGGTCGGGGACGCGACGATACGTCGTACCCGCCTCTCCGCCGTGCCGGACGACGAGGCCACCGCGGACGAGCCGGTCCAGTCGCCCGTCCCCTTCGCTCCGCGGAGGCCGTGATGGACCGGGCAACGCAGCTGGGTCTCGGCATCGGGTTCGTCGCCGTGATCGGGGCGAACATCCTCGAGGGCGGCAGCCCGACCTCGTTGCTGCTGCTCCCGCCGATGCTGCTGGTGTTCGGCGGGACGATCGGTGCGGCCGTCGCCGGCGGGACCATGACCGACGCCAAGCACGCGATGACGTCGCTGAAGCGGGCCCTGACCTGGAAGCACGCGCCGGCGGGCGACCTCGTGCCCGTGGTGGTCGGCCTCGCCGACAAGGCCCGCCGCGAAGGCCTGCTGACGCTCGAGGCGGCCGTGTCCGAGGTGGACGACGACTTCCTCAAGCGCGGGGTCAGCCTCGCGGTCGACGGGACCGACCCGGACGAGCTCCGCGAGATCCTCGAGGCCGAGCTGGACGCGAAGCGCAGCGCCGACCGGCACGCGGCGAAGTTCTACAACGACATGGGCGGCTACGCGCCCACCATCGGGATCATCGGCACCGTCATGGGCCTCGTCCACGTGCTGGAGAACCTCTCCAACCCCGACGAGCTCGGACACCTCATCGCGGGTGCCTTCGTCGCCACCTTGTGGGGCGTCATGACCGCGAACATGATCTGGCTCCCGATCGGCAGCCGGCTCTCCCGGATGGGGGAGCTGGAGTCGGCTCGGATGGAGCTGGTCATCGAGGGCGTCCTGGCGGTGCAGTCCGGGGCCAACCCGCGGGTCGTCGCCCAGCGCCTGCAGTCGCTGCTGCCCGTCGGGGACCGCGAGGCCGAGGCGAAGGCGAAGGCAGCCTGACGTGGCTCGCAGACGAGAGCGCCGGCAGCACGTCGAGGGGCACGGCAACCACGAGCGCTGGCTGATCACCTACGCGGACATGATCACGCTGCTGATGGTGCTGTTCATCGTGCTGTTCGCGGTCAGCCAGGTCGACCAGAAGCGGTTCGAGATGCTGCGCGACGGGATGGCCGCCGGTTTCGGCAGCGAGGCCTCGCCGTTCCAGGGTGACCGGAGCGTGCTCGCCGACGCGGGCGCGCGTCCTCTGCCGCCGGTCCGTCCGGAGGTCGAGGAGTCGGTCCGGGAGATCATGCAGCAGAACACGTCCGAGCAGGACGAGGACAAGTACGCCGAGGCCGCGGCGGAGGTGGCCAAGCTCGACGAGCTGCGGAAGCGGATCGCCCGCGCGCTCGCCGCCAAGGGCTACCTGCACGACGTCGCCATGGAGATCGACAGCCGCGGGCTGCGGATCAGCCTGGTCTCCCGGCACATCGTCTTCCGGGCCAACCTCGCCGACCTCAGCCCGCGCGGCAGGCAGGTGCTCGACGTGCTCGCGCCGGTGCTCCGCACGCTGCCGAACCAGATCGACATCGCCGGGCACACCAACCAGGTCAAGGTGAAGCCGAAGTTCTACCCCAGCGACTGGGAGCTGTCGGCGGCGCGGGCCGTCAACGTGCTGCGCTACCTGCACGAGGAGCGCGGCGTGCCCGCGGACCACCTGTCGGCCGTCGCCTTCGGACATGAGCGACCCCTGGTCGACCCGAGCGAGCCGGGGTCGCAGGCCCTGAACAAGCGGGTGGACATCGTGGTCCTGTCCGCGGCCAGTGACGACGTACGCCGCCTGTTCGCCGACGTGCTGCGCGACGCCGAGAAGCTGTGACGAGGAGAGGGACATGAGCAACATCGACGCCGCCGTCGTGGGCGCGGACGAGGACACCGAGAAGAAGGGGAAGCCGGTGAAGCTGATCGCCGGACTCCTGGTGCTCGCGCTCGTCGCGGTCGCCGGCTGGTGGTTCATGCTGCGGCCGGCCGGCGCCGAGGAGGCTCCGCACCCGGGCGAGGTGCTGAAGCTGGACGCGATCCAGGTGAACCTGGAGGGCGGCCACTACCTGCGGATCGGGATCGCGCTGCAGGCCACCGACGAGGTGGAGGAGGAGCTCGACGGGAGCAAGGCCCTCGACGCGACCATCGAGCTGTTCACCGGCCGGACCATGGAGCAGCTGCGCAGCGAGAAGTACCGCCACCAGCTCAAGAACAAGCTCGAGGCCCACCTCGACGAGGCCTACGAGGGCGAGGTGATGGGGGTCTACTTCACCGACTTCGTGACCCAGTAGGGGTCCCTCTCCGAACCACCACACCGGCGCGCGACACCTCCGGCGCGCCGGCGAACGAGACGTCCCCGAGGTCGTCCCGTCGTTTCTGCTCAGGATCGGGGTAGAGGTACCGATACCTCTGGTCGTGAACGCATCCCTTCGCGCGGCCCAGGGTCGGGTCGTGCCCGGTGCCGGTCGTGACCGACGTCGCCGGACGCCCGGCGTGGTGACGCCGTACGACTTCCGCCGGCCCGTGAAGCTGTCGCGGGAGAACTCGCGCACCCTCCAGATCGCGTTCGAGACCTTCGCCCGGCAGGCATCGATGGTGATGACCTCCGCGCTGCGGTCGGCCTGCCGGATCGAGCTCGTCGAGATCGAGCAGCGCACCTACACCGAGTACGTCGACTCCCTCCCGGAGATGACCTACATGACGGTGATCAACATCCAGCCCGTGCAGCAGCCCGCCGTCCTCGAGATGCCCGTCGCCGTGGTCATGGGCTGCGTGGACCGCCTGCTCGGTGGGCCCGGTCCGGCCGAGCAGCCCGACCGCCCCCTCACCGACCTCGAGAGCACCGTGGTGCAGGGCCTCTACGAGCGTCTCGTGGCCGAGGTCCGCTACGGGCTGTCGACCCTGGTCGCCATCGAGCCGACCATCGTCGGGGTGGAGTACAGCCCCACGCTCGCCCAGCTGGCCAACGCGACGGACGCCATGGTGGTGGGACGGTTCGCGCTGCACCGCGACGACGCCGAGCACCCGCTCACCCTGGCGATGTCGTTCAACGGACTGCTGCCCTACCTCAACGCCAGCGGGGGCTCGCAGGCGGTGAGCGAGCACCAGCGCGCGGAGCGTGCCGAGGCCTCCGCCCGCCTCGCCGCCGGCTTCCAGGAGGTGCCGGTCGACGTCGCGGTCCGGTTCCGCGGCACCGCCGCCGACCCCGTGGAGCTCTCCGGGCTCCAGGTCGGCGACGTCGTCCGTCTCAAGCACCCCGCCCAGGCACCGCTCGACGTCACGGCGGCCGACGTCGTGTTCGCTCACGCCACGGCCGGGACCCAGGGCACCCGGCTGGCCGCCCTCGTCGTCGCAGCACCCCAGGAGAACTCATGAGCACCACCGTGTCCGACCCCACCGTCCCGAGCGCGCTGGCCGACCTGGCGGTCGCCGCCGCCGAGGCCGCCGCACCGCTGGTCCCGGCGGGGGAGACCCTGGTCGCCGTCGCTCCGGTCGCCGTCAGCGCGCTCGACGCGCTGCAGTGGCCGGCCGGGGCGGTCGCGACGGTCACCGGCCAGACGGAGGCGGGCATCGGACTGCTGGTCGGCGCCGACCTCGCCGACGCGCTGGCGGCCGTGCCGAGCGGACCTCTCGACCTCGGGGCTGCCCTCCAGCCGGCCCTGGACGCCGCGGCCACCGCCATGGGCGCCTCGGTCGGTGCGGGCCAGGCACTCTCCGGAGCCGACCTGGCCTCGGCCATCGGGCGCGCCGCCGTGGCGGTGCCGCTCACCGCCGACGGCGTCGTGCTCGCCGTGCTGTTCATGGGTGCGCCGGCCGCCACCGCTGCCGCAGCGCCCACGTCGGTGCGCGGGGCCACCCCCGCCCGCGGCGTGGAGCTGCTGCACGGGGTCGCCATGGAGGTCACCGTCGAGCTCGGCCGCACGCGGCTCTCGGTCCGCGACCTGCTGGCCCTGACGCCGGGCGACGTCCTCGAGCTCGACCGTGCCGCGGGAAGCCCGGCGGACCTGCTGGTCAACGGCCGGCTCATCGCCCGCGGCGAGGTAGTCGTCGTGGACGAGGACTTCGCGCTCCGGGTGACCGAGATCGTCTCCCACACCGCTGCGGTCTGACCCCAGTGCTCGAGCTCGTCCTCCGTCTCGGGGTCTCCCTGGGCGTCGTCCTCGGCCTGTTCTGGCTGGTCGCGCGCGTGAGCGCACGCCGGCTGGGTGGCGGCCAGGCGGTCCTGCGGGTCCGCGGCCGGCAGTCCCTGTCGCGTACGGCGTCCGTGGCGGTCGTCGAGGTGGGCGGCCGGGTCCTCGTGGTCGGTGTCAGCGACGGCGGCGTACAGCTGCTCACCGAGCTGGACCCCGCGGAGGTCGAGGAGACGTCGCCGGAACCGGCTGCGCCTGCCCATCGTGCGCAACCCGCGGCGGGGGCACTCGCCGGCTCCGTCGTCTCCGCGCAGACCTGGAAGCAGGCCTGGGCGGCAGCGACGCGGCGCGTGGGCACCGTGGCGCCTGACGGTGCGGTCCATGACTGAGCATCGTCCCTCGCGGGGCACCTGGCTGGCGCTCGCCGGCCTCGTGACCGCCGTGCTGCTCGGGCAGGTGCTGCTCGGCTCGACCGCCTCGGCCGCACCTCGACCCACCACCGCCGGCACGACCGTGGCCGGCACCCAGGTCGCCGTGGGTGCCCTGCTCGGAGCGCCGGTCCCGGCTGCCCCGGAGGGTCCGCGCGGCCCGAACGGCCCCACCGGCGGCTCCGGCGACGTCACGGTGAAGTTCGACGACCTGACGAAGAAGCCGAGCACGCCGATCCTGGTGCTGCTCGGGCTGACCCTGCTCTCGCTCGTGCCGGCGATCCTGCTGACCTGCACCAGCTTCACGAAGGTCCTGGTCGTGCTGGGCCTGACCAGGAACGCGCTGGGCCTTCAGCAGATCCCGCCCAACCAGGTGCTCGCGGGACTCGCGCTGTTCCTGAGCCTGTTCATCATGGGACCGGTGCTGGCGGAGATCAACGAGGTGGGCCTGCAGCCCTACCTCGACGGCACCAAGTCGCAGACGCAGGCATGGGAGGACGGTGTGGAGCCGCTGCGCAGCTTCATGCTCGACCAGACCGGTGACAAGGAGATCGCCCTCCTCACCGAGGTGGCCGATCGGGAGAAGCCCGAGTCGCCCGAGGACGTCGCGCTCACCACCCTGATCCCAGCGTTCATCCTCAGCGAGCTGAAGCAGGCCTTCATCATCGGCTTCATGATCTTCATCCCGTTCCTCGTGATCGACATCGTCGTGAGTGCGGGACTGATGTCGCTCGGCATGATGATGATGCCGCCGGTGATGGTCTCCTTGCCGTTCAAGCTGTTGCTGTTCGTCCTCGTGGACGGGTGGGGCTTGATCATCAAGGCGCTCGTGCAGAGCTACGGGGGTTAGCCGATGACCGACAGCGCGGTCCTCGAGATCGCCCTCCAGACGATGGTGGTGGCGCTGAAGCTGTCCGCCCCGATCCTGGTGCCCGCCCTGGTCATCGGCTTCTTCATCTCCCTGGTGCAGTCGATGACCCAGATCCAGGAGTTCACCCTCGCGTTCGTCCCGAAGCTGATCGGGGTGGGGGTCTCGTTGCTGTTCTGCGGGAACTGGATGCTGCACACCCTGATCACCTACACGCAGGACCTCTTCGCGCGTCTCCCCGAGCTCCTCGGCTAGCCGTGGTCATCACCCTCGACGGTGCGCCCCTGATCGCCTACGTCCTGGCGTCGATCCGGCTCGCTGCCTGGCTGCTCATCGTGCCGCCGTTCTCCTCCCGGGCGGTCCCCACGCTCGTGAAGGCGCTGCTCGCCCTCGGGCTGGCGCTGACCGTTGCCCCCGACCTGCGCGGCGTGGACCCGCCGGTCGACGTGGGTCCGCTGATCGTCGTCGCGGTGCAGGAGATGTTGATCGGGGCGACGATGGGCGTGATCACGTTCATGGTCTTCGCGGCGGTCCAGGCAGCCGGTGACCTCATCGACGTGTTCGGCGGCTTCAGCCTCGCCGCCGCCTTCGACCCGCTGTCGATGAACATGAACTCGGTGCACGGGAAGCTCTTCAGCATGCTGGGCATGATGCTGCTGTTCGCCAGCGACGCGCACCTGCTGGTGATCGGTGGCCTGCTCCGATCCTTCGAGACGATCCCGCTGGGGACGGTCTGGCAGCCCAGCAGCGCGGCCGACGTGATCGCCACGGTGTTCAGCATCTTCTTCGCGTCCGCCGTCCAGATCGCGTTGCCGGTCGTCGCCGTGCTGTTCGTGGCGGACCTCGGGCTGGCCCTGCTGACGAAGGTCGCCCCGCAGCTCAACGCGATCGGCATCATGTTCCCCGCCAAGATCGGTCTGACCCTGCTGGTGGTGGGGATGTCGTTCGCCGTACTCCCCGACGCCCTCATGCGCATGGTGGAGGTCATCTCCGAGGCGACGGGGGCGCTCGGGTGAGCGCGTCCGAGGAGAAGACCGAGAAAGCCACTCCGCAGAAGCTCAAGAAGAGCCGGAAGGAGGGCCAGGTCGCCCGCTCGCCCGAGGTCGGCGCCTGGGCGGCGATGCTCGCGGTGGCGCTGCTGCTGAACTGGCTGGCGGGCATGGCCATCGACGCGGTGCAGGCGCTGCTGACCCGCAGCCTGACCATGACCGAGCACGCCGACGTCGCGAGCGCGATGACCCTGCTCGGGGAGGCCGGACGGCTCACCCTGCTGCTGTCGCTGGCGCTGGGCACCTTCGTGCTGGTGATCAGCGTGATCGGGGCGGTGGCTCAGGGCGGGTTCTTCATCGCCTCCAAGATGCTCAAGCCCAAGTGGTCCCGGCTGAGTCCGCTGCAGGGCGCCAAGCGGCTCTTCGGCCCGCACGCGCTCTGGGAGGGCGCGAAGATGCTGATCAAGAGCGCGCTGGTGGCGTTCTTCGTGTGGCGGGCGGTCGAGGAGCTGATGCCCGTGCTGGGCGGCCTGGTGCCGATCCCGGTCGCGCTCGAGCTCGCCGCCGACGCGGCCACCGGGCTGATGCGTGACATCGCGATCACCGGGCTGCTCGCCGCCGGGGTCGACTACGCCGTGCAGCGCCGCAGGACCGGCAAGCAGGTCCGGATGACCAAGAAGGAGGTCCGTGACGAGCACAAGCAGAGCGAGGGCGACCCGATGCTGAAGGGGCAGATCCGGTCCCGCCAGCTCGCGGCGGCGCGCAGCCGGATGATGGCCTCGGTGCCGCTGGCGGACGTGGTGCTGGTGAACCCCACCCACGTGGCGGTCGCCTTGAAGTACGAGCCGTCCCGAGGGACACCGCGGGTGGTGGCCAAGGGCGCCGGGGCGGTCGCGACGCGCATCCGCGAGCTCGCGACCGAGAGCCGGGTCACGCTCGTCGAGGACGTGCCGCTCGCCCGGGCGCTGCATGCCAGCTGCGAGGTGGGGCAGGAGATCCCGCCGCAGCTGTTCCACGCCGTCGCGCAGGTGCTCGCGTTCGTCCTGAGCCGCCGGGCCGCCGGCGCCCCACCGGGGCACTACCGGACACCGCGTGACCCCGCGCCCCTGCCCGAGCTGCCGCGCCGGCGGTCCCGTTCACCCGTGGACGCGAATGCCTCAGGTGACACGTCGCCCGGCCGATAGGAGCCCATAGCCAGGATGGCTGCCGGTGCGCACCACGGACGGTGCTCGTGACAGGGAACTGTCGAGAAGCAACTCGTTCGAAAGGCGGGCTCCGTGGCCCAGTCGCAACCGTCCAGCGCCACGCAGCGGCGGATGGCGCAGATCGGTGTCCCGGTCGCCATCGTCGCGGTCGTGGTGATGCTGGTCGTCCCGCTGCCGGCCGTGCTCCTCGACGTGCTGATCGCCGCGAACATCACCGCCGCGGTCCTGATCCTGCTGACCGCGATGTCGGTGCACCGCGCGCTCGACTTCTCGTCGTTCCCCGCGCTGATCCTGGTGGCCACCCTGTTCCGGTTGGCGCTCAACGTGAGCGCGACCCGGCTGGTCCTTCTGGACGGCTACGCGGGCAAGGTGATCGACACCTTCGGGCACTTCGTCATCGGCGGCTCGCTGATCGTCGGCATCATCGTGTTCTCGATCCTCGTGGTCATCCAGTTCGTCGTCGTCACCAACGGCGCCGGTCGCGTGGCCGAGGTGGGCGCCCGGTTCACCCTCGATGCCATGCCGGGCAAGCAGATGGCGATCGACGCGGACCTGAACTCCGGCCTGATCGACGACGACGAGGCTCGCCGACGTCGCGCGGACGTGTCGGCCGAGGCGGACTTCTACGGCGCGATGGACGGTGCCTCGAAGTTCGTCAAGGGCGACGCGATCGCGGCGATCATCATCACCTTGGTGAACCTGATCGGTGGCTTCACGATCGGCGTCCTCCAGCACAAGATGTCGTTCGGCGACGCCGTCCAGACCTACAGCCTGCTCACCATCGGTGACGGGCTCGTCTCGCAGATCCCTGCGCTGCTGCTCTCCGTGGCGACCGGCATCATCGTCACCCGCGCAGCCGGCGACTCGGACATGGGCACCGACCTCATCGGTCAGCTCACCCGGCAGCAGCAGCCGCTGCGGATCGCCGGCTTCGCCGCGCTCGGTCTCGCCCTGATCCCGGGCATCCCGAAGCTGCCGTTCCTGGTGATCGGCGGCATCGTGCTGTTCCTCTCCACGAGGGTCCAACCCGACGTTCCTCCCGAGTCGGCGCTGCCGGAGATCGCGAGCGGCCCCGCGCCGGACTCGGTCGAGGCGCTGATGGAGGAGATCCGGGTCGACCCGCTCGAGCTCGAGCTCGCCGCGGACCTGATCGACCTGGTCGACACCACCTCCGGCGGCGACCTGCTCGACCGGGTGAAGGCGCTACGTCGCAAGGTCGCCGCGGACCTCGGCGTCGTGGTCCCTCCGGTGCGCACGCGCGACAACCTGGACCTGCCGCTCGGCACGTACGCGATCCGCCTCTTCGGCGTCGAGGTCGCTCGCGGGGAGGCGCCCCCCGGCACGGTCCTCGCCATCGGCGACGGCCTGGAGTCGATCCCCGGACGGCGTACCCAGGAACCGGTCTTCGGGCTGGCCGCGGTCTGGGTGCCGGTCGAGCTGCGCAGCCAGGCGGAGCTCGCCGGGGCGACGGTGGTGGACCGGGCCTCGGTGCTGACCACGCACCTCGCCGAGATCGTTCGCGGCTACGCGTCCCGTCTGCTCGGCCGTGAGGACGTCAAGCTGCTCACCGAGGTGGTGAAGCGGACCCATCCCGCCGTCATCGACGAGCTCACCCCTTCGCAGCTCAGCCTGGGCGAGGTGCAGCGGGTGCTGCAGTGCCTGCTCGACGAGGGGATCTCGATCCGGGACCTCTCGCGGATCTTCGAGGCGCTCTCCCTGCGCGCACGAACGGGCAAGGACATCGACGGTCTCGTCGAGGCGGCGCGGGTGACGCTCGGGCCGGCCGTCGCCGCACCGTACGTCGTCGACGGAACCCTCAGCGTGATCAGCTTCGAGCCGATGCTCGAGCAGCGCTTCCTGGAGGGGCTCCGGGTGGGCGAGGCCGGTGGCTTCCTCGCCGTCGACCCCGACCTGTCCCAGGCGGTCCTGAACCAGCTGACGGCCCTCGGACGTGAGGCGGAGGAGCAGAACCTGACCCCGGTGCTGGTCTGTGCGCCGCAGGTGCGCGCGGCGGTGCGGCGGATGACCAGCCCGTCGCTGCCGCGGCTGCCGGTCCTCGGCTACAGCGAGCTCGACGGTCCCGTCGAGATCCGCTCGGTCGGCGTCGTCAACGGCCAGGCACCCGTCATGTCCATGAACTGATGATCGAACTCGACCGAGGGGAGTGGTGATGAGCCCGTTGTCCGCACCGGTGCTCGGTGGGGCCGCGCTGCTGAGCTCGCCGGCGTGGTGGAACGTCGCGCAGGGCACGAGCCCAGCGTCCGACGCCGTCTTCCGGTTCCTCGTCTGCGTCGCGCTCTGCTGGGTCGCCCTCGAGGTGCTGGCCGCCTTCGTCGGCCCGGCGCCCCGGCTGTCGTTGCCGGACGGACAGGGTGAGGAACCCACGGAGGATCCACCCGGTTGACGGCCCCCGCCTAAGCGCCGGGGACCGCCACCGCGGTCGAGGCAGGGCCCGCCGGGGGATTGGGGCCCTGCCTCGTGATCACTGCGCTGAGCTCAGCGCACGTGCCGCTGGGTACGCCGCCTCCGGTCCGCCGACATCAGCAGGGCGCCGAGGCCGAGGGCGAGCGTTCCGAGCAGCCCGACCAGGGTGCTGCCACCAGGAGCGCCGGTGGGTGGCAGCTCCTCCTCCCCGAGCACGACCGGCGGCCGCGGCTTCACGACCTCCTCGCCGAGGATCTCCGGGGTGTCGTGCGTGGTGGTGCAGTCGTCGGCCTCCACACAGATGCCGCCGGCGCCCACCGGGACCACCACGTTCTCCAGGATCACGCTGGACGCGTCCGTGTCGACCGTGACGGTGTAGCTCACGCTGGCCTCCTCGCCAGGCGCGAGCGTCGGGATCGCCCAGGTCAGCGTGGTGCCGCTGAACGTGAGCTCGTCCGGCAGCGACGCCTCGTCCAGGGTGGCGTTGTTGAGCACCTCGGACAGGTCGTCGACCGCCGTCGCGCCCTCGACCACCGCATCGGAGGTGTTCACGGCCGTGAGGGTGTAGGTGATGTCGTCACCGGCATCCACCTCGGACCCGCTCACCGGGTCGCTGACCTTCGTCAGCTCCCAGCCGGGCGTGAAGTGCTCGGTCGTGCAGTCGCCCGGCTCCTCGCACTCGCCGCCGAGACCCACCGGCGTCACCACGTTGCGCAGGGTCTGGTCCCACGCGTCCTCCGAGACGGTGACGGTGTAGCTCACTGTCGCGACCTGACCGGGCGCCAGGGTCGGGACCGCCCAGGTGAGCGTGGTCCCGCTCAGCGACAGCCCGGCTGCCAGTGTCGCCTCGTCGATCGTCGCGTTGTCCAGGACGTCCGACAGGTCGTCGTTCACCGTCGCACCCTCCAGTGTGGCGAGCGACGTGTTGGTCGCGGTCAGGGTGTAGGCGACCGGGTCGCCCGGCTGCACGGTCGAACCCGTGAGCGGCTCGCTGGACTTCACCAGCGACCAGGCGGGCGTGAAGTGCTCGGTCGTGCAGTCGTCAGGCTCGTCGCAGCTTCCGCCCGAACCGTTCGGCGTGACCACGTTGCGCAGGGTCTGGTCCCACTGGCCGTCGGAGACCGTGACGGTGTAGCTCACCGACGCGCTCTCTCCCGGCGCCATGGCCGGGACCGCCCACGTCAGGGTCGTTCCGGTGATCGACAGGCCCGAAGCGAGCGGCTCGGCAAGTGAGGCGTTGTCGAGGACGTCGCTCAGGTTGTCGGTGACCGTGGCTCCCGCCACGACACCGTGGGAGGTGTTCGCGGCATGCAGCGTGTAGGTGACGGTCTCACCCGGGGTCACCGTGGAGCCCGACGCCGGGTTGCTGGACTTGGCCAGGTCCCACGCCGGCGGGCAGGTGACGGTGTTGGTCACGGTGAAGACGTTCGCGCCACGGCCGAGGACGCGACTACCGGTTCCGCCGGCGACGTTGGTGCAGTCGCTGGGGACCGTGACGCTCTCGCTGATCGTCACGACGTCGCCCTGGGTGTACCCGGGGTAGGTGGTGCCGAAGGCGGGATTGTTCTGGCCGGTCAGGCCCAGTGAGGCCGACACGAAGCTCGGCTTGTTGGCGTTGGTGTAGGTGGTCCCGTTGATCACCCACGACTTGATGACCTGCACCGTGGCGGCGCAGGTGACCGTGTTGGTGACGGAGTAGACGTTGGCGCCCTTGGCGAGCGTCTTGGTGCCGATGTCACCGGTGGGCACGTTGCTGCAGCCCTCGGGGAGGTTGACGAGCTCGCCCACCGAGATCTGCTCGCCCTGGATGTAGCCGGTGTAGGTCTCCCCGAAGGAGGGGTTCTGCTGCTTGGTCAGGCTCAGGGTGGCGGTGTGGCCGGCCGGCTGGCTGCCGTTGGCGTACTGCTGCCCGTTGATGACCCAGGTCTTGTTGACCGTGACCGTGGCGGCGCAGCGGACGGTGTTGGTGATCGTGTAGACGTTCACGCCCTTGGCGAGGGTGTGCTGTCCGATGTCTCCGGAGGGCGTGTTGGTGCAGCCGTCGGGGACGCCGGCGAGCTCGCCGATGGTGACGACGTCACCTTGGGTGTAGTCGTCGTAGCTGGTGCCGAAGGTCGGGTTGACCTGGTCGGTGAGGAACAGCGTGGCGGTGTAGCCGGTGGGGATGGTGTCGCCCTGCTGGTAGGTGGTGCCGTTGATGACCCAGGTCTTGTTCACGCGCACCGAGGAGTCGCAGGTGACGGTGTTGGTGATCGTGTAGACGTTGGGTCCCTTGGCGAGCGTCTTGTTCCCGGTGCCGGTGGCATCGTTCGCGCAGCCGTCCGGAACCACGACGGTCTCGCCGATGCTGACGGTCTCGCCCTGGATGTAGCCGGTGTAGGTCTCCCCGAACGCGGGTGCCTGCTGCTTGCTGAGGGTGAGGCCGGCCGTGTAGCCGGCGGGGATGGTGTCGCCCTGGTGGTAGGTGACGCCGTTGATCACCCAGGTCTTGTTGACCGTGACCGTGGCGGCGCAGCGGACGGTGTTGGTGATCGTGTAGACGTTCACGCCCTTGGCGAGGGTGTGCTGTCCGATGTCTCCGGAGGGCGTGTTGGTGCAGCCGTCGGGGACGCCGGCGAGCTCGCCGATGGTGACGACGTCACCTTGGGTGTAGTCGTCGTAGCTGGTGCCGAAGGTCGGGTTGACCTGGTCGGTGAGGAACAGCGTGGCGGTGTAGCCGGTGGGGATGGTGTCGCCCTGCTGGTAGGTGGTGCCGTTGATGACCCAGGTCTTGTTCACGCGCACCGAGGAGTCGCAGGTGACGGTGTTGGTGATCGTGTAGACGTTGGGTCCCTTGGCGAGCTGTTTCGTGCCGATGTCTCCGCTGGGCGTGTTGACGCACCCTTCGGGGACGGTGACGTTCTCGCCGATGGAGATGTTCTGGCCCTGGACGTATCCCTCGTAGGTGGCTCCGAAGGCCGGGTTGTTCTGGCCGGTGAGGGTCAGCGTCGCGGAGTAGCCGTCCGGCTTCTCGCCGTTGGTGTAACGCGTCCCGTTGATGACCCAGGACTTGACGACCTGGACCGTCGACGGGCAGGTGACAGTGTTCGTCACCGAGTAGACGTTGGGTCCCTTGGCGAGGGTGTGGGCGCCGAGGCCTCCTCCGCTGGCGACGTTGGTGCAGCCGGTGGGGACGGAGACGTTCTCGCCGACGGTGACGTTCTGGCCCTGGACGTAGCCGTCGTAGGTGGTGCCGAAGGCCGGGCTGTCCTGGCCGGTGAGGGTCAGGATGGCGGAGTAGCCGTCGGGCTTGGTGGCGTTGGTATAGCTGGTGCCGTTGATCACCCAGGACTTGTTCACGGTCACCGAGGCACCGCAGGTCACGGTGTTGGTGACGGAGTAGACGTTGGGTCCCTTGGCGAGGGTGTGGGCGCCGAGGCCTCCTCCGCTGGCGACGTTGGTGCAGCCGGTGGGGACGGTGACGTTCTCGCCGACGGTGACGTTCTGGCCCTGGACGTAGCCGTCGTAGGTGGTGCCGAAGGCCGGGCTGTTCTGGCCGGTGAGGGTGAGGGTGGCGGTGTAGCCGGTGGGGATGGTGTCGCCCTGGTTGTAGGTGACGCCGTTGATCACCCAGGTCTTGTTGACCTGGACGGTGGCCGGACAGGTGACGGTGTTGATGACGGAGTAGACGTTGTTCCCGCCGGCCAGGGTCTTGGTGCCGAGGCCGCCGCCGCTGACCTCGTTGGTGCAGCCGGTGGGGACGGCGACGGTCTCACCGATCGTGACGCTCCCGCCGAACGAGTAGCCGCCGTAGGTGGTGCCGAAGGCCGGGCTGTTCTGGCCGGTGAGGGTCAGGGTGGCGGAGTAGCCGGTGGGCTTGGTGGCGTTGGTGTAGCTGGTGCCGTTGATGACCCAGGACTTGTTCACGGTCACCGAGGCGTTCCGCGTGTTGGTGAACGTGCAGGTCACCTCCGCGGCGGAGGCGAGCTTCAGGGCGGACGGTGACTGCCCGTTCGAGCACGTGGCGCTGGCCAGGGTCCAGCCGTCCGGCACGGTCTCGGACACACCGAAGTCCGTCCCGGACCTCACGGGGATCGTGCTGCTCCCCCCGGCCGGAAGCGAGAACGAGGGCGGTGGGCTGGTGCCCGTGAACGTGAACCCGAACAGCGTGCCGTCAACAGCGGAGGGCGGCGTGACCACCTTCGCGACCGTCAGGAAGGCGTCGCGTGGGATGAGCACACAGTCCGACGGGTCGGAGTTCGGCTCCTGGGACGGGAACGAGCAGACGTTGATGAGCTGGGGAGCCCCTCCTCCGGTGAACAGGCTGAGCGGAATGGTGCACAGCGCGGAGGTGTCCGTCGGGTACTCGTCGCCGGTCGCGAAGGGGTCGGTGTCGGTCTGGTCGACCTCGCAGTCGACGGAGCTGGCGCTGCCCGAGGCGATCAGGGTCGGTCCCGCACAACGGTCCACGCGGCTGTCGTTGCACGAGTACAGCCTCGGACTGGGGTTCGAGGTGTTGTCCAGCTGGGTCGCCGGGTTCCCGGTGATGGTGACGCAGACCGCGTAGTCGGCCTTGCCGTTCGCGTCCGTGTCGAAGAGCGCGCACCCGTCGCCGGTGTTGTTGCCGGACCAGTCGACCTCGTCCCAGTTCCAGCCGATCTTGATGGTGCCGGCGGCGGCTGAGAAGCCGAAGAACCGGGTGAGGTCCTTCTGGCCGGGCTCGTCGTCGGCTCCCCGCTCGTCGTCGCGGATGTAGTCCGCGGCAAGCAGGTCCGAGCCCGTGAACGCGGCGGTCACCAGCACCGTGGGCCCGACCAGGTCGGTCGAGCTCTTCGCCGTGCCCAGCCGGGTCAGGGTCTTCGATGCCGACTCGAGGGCCGTCGTCGTCGGCGCGGGCGCGGCCTCCTCCTCGGCGGGAGGTGCCTCCACCTCGGCGGGCGGCTCCTCGACCACGTCGTCAGGCGCGGGGTCGGTGCCTTCCTCGTCCGGCGGGGCCGGGTCGTCCACGGCGGGCTCCGTGCTCACCACCGGCTCGGTGCCGACGTCGTCCGCGAACGCCGAGATGTTGGCCGCGGGCAGCGCCATCAGGGCGAGCGCAAGTGCGGCCACGAGACGCACGACGAGGAACAAGGTGCCGCGCGTCGCGCGACGGTGGGAAGGCAGACTGGTCATGACCCCTCCGGATCAGTCGGCCACGTTGAACGACCCGCGGGCGGGCAGGGGCATGGGAGGTCAAGGCTCGTGCGTAGGCACGAGCCGGCCTCGCAGCCACTACGCCCACCAAGGCCCCCCAAGGTGGTGTGGTGCTGCATGTCCCGCGGAGGGTGCACATCGCACGGGTGTCGAGCCAGGCGACCTCGCGAACTCGAGAATGCCCCCCAGCAAGCTCGCGCGAAGCGTCGTAACGGTCCTTTTGTCGGAGTCGACCCCCGACTCCACGTGGCCATGTTGGTCACGTCTGTCCGGGTTGCGCCAGAGTCAGGGGGTGCACTTTTGCCTTACCGGGCACGATTTGACGCCGTTGGTACAAACCTCGTAGCTCGGACGGGCACGGAAATGCGGACATCCGGGCTATGCCGGAGGCCCGGATGAGTCATCCGAGGTGCGGAGGCTCCACCATCACGTGGGCGCGGCGAGCCGACTGGGCGAGCAGGATCCCGGCGACGACGGCGACGCCGCCGATGAGGGCGACCGTGCTGAGCTCCTCGTAGAACCACACCCAGCCGAGCGCGCTGACGCCGACGGGCTCGAGCATGGCGATCATCGTCACCGTCGTCGCGCTGAGGTCACGAAGCGCGAGCAGCTCGACGCCGAACGGAAGCAGCGTGCCGAGGACGACGATCCACGCGAGCAGCGACCACACGGGGACGACGATGTCCTCCAGCCGTCCGAGCAGCGACACCTGGTCGTCGAGCAGCGAGGTGTCGAACGAGGTGATCGGCGAGACCAGGTTGAGCGCCACCGTCGCGACGAGGAACGACCAGAGGATCACCCGGAACGGGTCCACGAGGCCGATGCCGTGCTCCCCTATCAGGAAGTAGGCGGCGAAGCAGACCGCGGCCCCGAAGCCGGCCACGATGCCCCAGGTGTCGAACGAGACGCCGCTCCCGATGCCCGTGGCAGCGGCCAGGCCGGCCATCGCGAGCGCGAGCCCCACCCACATCCGCGGCCGCACCTGCTCCTTCTGCACGAAGCGAGCCCACAACGCGACGAGGATCGGTGCCTGGTACTCCAGCAGCAGCGCCATCCCCACCGGCAGCCGGTCGATCGCGACGAAGTAGGTCCACTGCAGCGCGGCGACGCCGATGAGGCCGTGCGCCACGAGCAGCACCGCGAGCCGGCCGCGGGGGAGCCGGAGCGCGCTGCGGCGGAACAGGGTCGCGACGACCAGCAGCACGAACGCGGTCCCGGTGACTCGGATCGTCGTCAGTGTCACGGGGTCGACCCCGGAGCGCAGCGCCACCCGGGAGACGCCCGCGTTCACGATGAACATGGACGCCCCGGCCAGCACCAGCGCGAACCCGACGGGGGGTCTACGGGTGTGCGTCACCCGATGAAGCGTCCCGCAACCTCGAGGAAGCGGTCGTTGCCGGCGGGCTCGCCCACCGACACGCGCACGCCCTCGCCGGCGAAGGGCCGGACCATGATCCCGGCCTCCTCGGCAGCGGCCGCGAAGTCGCCGGTCCGTCCACCGAGCGCCAGCCAGACGAAGTTCCCCTGGGCGTCCGGGAGGTCCCAGCCCTGCTCGCGCAGCGCGGTCACGATGCGGGTCCGCTCGGCGACGATGCCGTCGACCCGTTCGAGCAGCGCGGCCTCCCGCTCGAGCGAGGCCACGGCGGCGGCCTGCGCGATCGACGAGACCCCGAACGGGAGGGCGCAGGCCCGGACGGCCGCCGCGATCGGCTCCGGTGCCACGACGTACCCGACACGGAACCCGGCCAGCCCGTAGGCCTTGGCGAAGGTCCGCATCGCGACGACGTTGGGTCGGGTGCGATAGAGGTCGACGGCGTCGACCGGGTCGTCGATGCGGACGAACTCGCGGTAGGCCTCGTCGACGACGACCACCACGTGGGAGGGGACCTTGTCGAGGAACGCCTCGAGCTCGGCCTTGCCGACGGCGGGCCCGGTCGGGTTGTTGGGCGTGCAGACGATGACGACCTTGGTGCGGTCGGTGATCGCAGCGGCCATCGCGTCGAGGTCGTGCCGGGCGCCGGGGCCGAGCGGGACCTGCACCGACGTCGCGCCGGTGACGGACACGGCGATCGGGTAGGCCTCGAACGAGCGCCAGGCGTAGACGACCTCGTCGCCGGCCTCGCAGAACGCCTGCAGCAGGTGGTAGAGCACCGCGACGGAGCCGGTCCCGGCCGCCAGGTCCGTGGTCGGGACGTCGAGCTTCTCCGACAGCGCGGCGTAGAGCGCCGTACAGCCCATGTCGGGGTAGCGGTTCATCGCGGCGGCTGCGGCGGTGGCCGCCTCGAGCACGCCGGGCAGCGGCGCGTTCGGGTTCTCGTTCGAGGAGAGCTTGTACGTCGTGACGCCCGGGCGCGGTGCCGGAGGCTTGCCGGGGACGTAGGCCGGGATGCCGGCGATCGCCGGGCGTACCTGAGGGGCGCGGGCCTCGGGAGTCGTCATGGCGGTCACCCTAGCCGTGGCCGATGCAGCGTCCCCGCGGGGACGGGCAGGTCCAGAAAATCGGTTGGGATCGTCAGGAGCAGGGGGTAATCTGCCACTTACAACTTCTTCTGCCCGGCGCGTGACCCGTGCCGGGCTACCGCACGCCGTACGAGGGGACTGCCACCAGCAGATGACGTCACAGAAGCCGACCGAAGGAACCGACCAACCCGAGTCGGCAGGAGTCCACTCACTGTGGCGTCTGCGCGGCTACCTGCGCCCGCACCTGCTCGCGCTCGCGATCATGCTGGGCACGGCGCTGGTGGGCGTGGGGCTCTCCATCGCGATCCCGCTGGTCACCAAGGCGATGATCGACGGGCCCATCGCCGAGGGCGAGACCGGGATGATCCTCCCGCTCGGCCTGCTGGCCCTGGGCCTCGGCGTGCTCGAGGCGGCGCTGATCTTCTGGCGCCGCTGGGTGCAGTCCACCTCGGTGCTGGCGATCGAGACCGCGATGCGGCACGACCTCTACGAGCGGCTCCAGGAGCTGCCGATGGCGTTCCACGGCAAGTGGCACTCCGGCCAGCTGCTGTCGCGGGTCACCACCGACCTGAGCAGCATCCGGCGCTTCTTCGGCTTCGGCATGCTCTTCCTGGTCATCAACGTGACCCAGCTGGTGGTGGTGACCGGGCTGCTGCTGTCGATGTACTGGCCGCTCGGTCTGGTGGTCGCCGTCACCGCCGTCCCGATCGTGTTCCTCTCCAACCGCTTCGAGAACAAGTACGTCGTCGTCTCCCGCCAGGTGCAGGACGAGCAGGGCGACCTCGCCACCCTGGCCGAGGAGGGCGCGGTCGGCATCCGCGTGATCCGGTCGTTCGGCCGCAGCGAGCACGTCTCGGAGAACTACGAGAAGGGCGCCCGCCAGCTCTACGGCACCTCGATGGACAAGGTCCGGCTGTCCGCGAAGTTCTGGACCTTCCTCGAGGTGATCCCGAACATCGCCGTCGTGGTCGTGCTGCTGCTGGGTGCCATCGGCGTCGGCCGCGGTGACCTCACTCCCGGCACGCTGGTCGCCTTCATCACGCTGATGCTGACGCTGGTGTGGCCGATCGCGGCCCTCGGCTACATCCTCGCGATGGCGCAGGAGGCGATGACCGCCGCGGCGCGGATCCTGGAGATCTTCGACACCGAGCCCGCGATCACCTCCGGCAGCGTCGTACTCACCGAGCCCCGCGGGCACCTCCGGCTCGAGGGCGTCGGGTTCGCCTTCCCCGACCAGCCCGGCGAGACCGTGCTCCGCGACGTGAACCTCGAGGTGGCCCCCGGCGAGACCGTCGCGGTCGTCGGTGCGACGGGCTCCGGCAAGACCACGCTCACCGCGCTGGTGCCGCGGCTGTACGACGTCACCGCGGGACGGGTCACCATCGACGGGGTCGACGTCCGCGACCTCGAGCTGGCCAACCTGCGCACGATCGTGGCCACCGCGTTCGAGGACCCGACCCTGTTCTCGATGTCCGCGCGGGAGAACCTCACCCTCGGTCGGCGCGACGCGTCCGACGAGGACGTCGCCGAGGCGATCGAGGTCGCCCAGGCCGGCTTCGTCTACGACCTGCCGTGGGGGCTCGACACCCGGATCGGCGAGCAGGGCATGTCGCTCTCGGGCGGCCAGCGGCAGCGGCTCGCGCTCGCCCGGGCGGTGCTTTCCCGGCCGCGGATCCTGGTGCTCGACGACACGCTGTCCGCGCTCGACGTGCACACCGAGAAGCTCGTCGAGGAGGCGCTGCGCCGGGTCCTGGCCGACGCCACCGGCATCGTCGTCGCGCACCGGGCGTCCACCGTGCTGCTCGCCGACAAGGTCGCGCTGCTCCAGGACGGCACCATCACCCACGTCGGCGCGCACAGTGACCTGCTGGCCAACGTCCCCGTCTACCGCGAGCTGCTCGCGGCCGACGCCGAGCTCGAGGGAGCGCTGGCATGAGCACGCCCACCAACACCGACTCGTCCGCGGTGACCACGTCGGCGGACGGCTCGCAAGAGCGGACGAATCCGGCGGGGGAGCAGGAGTGGCGCGGGGTCGCCGCCGAGCACCGCGCGGACGAACTCAGCCTCGAGGTGTCCGGGCTGCTCCAGTCCCGCTCGCGCCGGCTGCTGGCCGACCTGGTCCGCCCGCACAAGAAGTGGCTGTGGATCCTGGTCGCCATCGTGCTGGTGGAGAACGCCGCCCGGCTGTCGATCCCCTGGCTGGTCAAGGAGGGCATCGACCGGGGGATCCCGCCGATCCAGCAGTCGAACGACACCAGCGTGCTGTTCACGATCGTCGGCATCGCCGTCGGCGCGGTCGTGCTCCAGGCGGTCACCCGCCGCACGTTCCTGGTGCTCTCGGGGAGGATCGGGCAGGACATCCTGTTCGAGATCAGACGCCGGGTCTACCGGCACTTCCAGAAGCTCAGCCCGGCGTTCCACGACGACTACACGTCGGGCCGGGTGATCTCGCGGCAGACCTCGGACATGGACGCGATCTACGAGATGCTCGAGACCGGGTTCGACGGGCTGGTCACCGCCGTCCTCACCCTGCTCGGCACCGGCGTGCTGCTGCTCGTGCTGGACCTGAAGCTCGGCCTGGTCGCGCTGCTGTGCTTCCCGTTCCTGATGTGGCTGACCAACTGGTTCCGCCGCGAGTCGGCCGCGACGTACCGCGTCACCCGCGAGAAGGTCGCGCTCGTCATCGTCCACTTCGTCGAGTCGATGGGCGGCATCCGCGCGGTGCAGGCGTTCCGCCGGGAGGCGCGCAACCAGGAGATCTTCGACGACGTCAACGACCAGTACCGGCTGGCCAACCTGCGCGCCTTCCGGCTCGTCGCGTGGTTCATGCCCGGCATCAAGCTGATCGGCAACGTGACGATCGCGGTCGTGCTGGTCTACGGCGCCTACCTCGCCCACGACGGCGAGATCACGGTCGGCGTGCTGGCGGCCTTCCTGCTCTACCTGCGCGCGTTCTTCGAGCCGATGCAGGAGATCTCGCAGTTCTACAACACCTTCCAGTCCGCGACGGCCGCCCTGGAGAAGCTCTCCGGCGTGCTCGAGGAGGAGCCGACGGTGGCCGAGCCGGTCGCCCCGGTGCCGATGCCGCACGTGCGCGGCGAGGTCCGCTTCGACCAGGTGCGCTTCGAGTACGTCGACGGCGTGCCGGTGCTGCCCGGCCTGGACCTCACCGTCCCCGCCGGTCAGACGGTGGCGCTGGTCGGTACGACGGGCGCCGGCAAGACCACGATCGCCAAGCTGCTCTCGAGGTTCTACGACCCGAGCGACGGTCGGGTGCTGCTCGACGGGGTCAGCCTCCGCGACCTCGACGAGCCGACGCTGCGCCGGTCGGTCGTGATGGTGACGCAGGAGAACTACCTGTTCGGCGGGACCGTGGCCGACAACATCCGGTTCGGCAAGCCCTCGGCGTCGCTGGAGGAGGTCCACGCGGCGGCGCGGGCGATCGGGGCGCACGACTTCATCACCCGACTGCCGGAGGGCTACGACACCGACGTCGCCAACCGCGGCGGCCGGTTGTCCGCAGGGCAGCGCCAGCTCGTCGCGTTCGCCCGGGCGTTCCTCGCCGACCCCGACGTGCTGATCCTCGACGAGGCGACCAGCTCGCTGGACGTGCCGTCGGAGCGGCTGGTGCAGCACGCGCTGCGGACGATCCTGCGTGAGCGGACGGCCGTGATCATCGCGCACCGGCTGTCCACGGTGGAGATCGCCGACCGGGTGCTGGTGCTCGAGCACGGCCGGATCGTCGAGGACGGCGCTCCGGCAGACCTCATCGCGGGCGGGGAGGGCCGCTTCTCCGACCTCCACGACGCCTGGCTCGACTCCCTCGCCTGACGGATCACCAAGGGATGCAGGCGACCTGTCACTTCCCGGGGTGGACTTGCCCGGGGAGGTGACAGATCTCCCCGGGCAAGGAGCAGCCCCCCACCGCCGGATGAGGTGGGGGGCCGCGGTGCCGTCAGAGGCTCGTGCCGCTTGGGAGGGGTCGACACGCGCTATGACGGCGGCTCATCACCTGGCCTTCACCACCTTCGTGACGACCACCGGACCGAGGCCGTTCTCGTTGATGGCGCGCACCTTGAACCGGTAGCGACCCTGCTCGAGCTCGACCTTCAAGGCGCGCGTGTCGGCACCGACCACGGCGGAGTACCGGCGCACGGCGCTCCCGTCCTTGCGGACCTTGAGGGCGACGACGCGGTAGCCGTCGATCGGTGAGCCTCCGGTCACCTCAGGTGCAGCCCACTTCACCTTGGCGGTGGAGCGGCCACCAGGGGCGCCCGCCACCAGCTCGCGGATGGTGACCGCACCTGCCCGAGTCGTCGGCACCAGCACGGCGTCGGACGTCACCGACTCCTCCGTGCCCAAGCCGTCGACGTAGGAGACCACGACCCGCACCCGAGCGCCGCGCACGGCGTCGGTGAGGGCCAGGGACTGCTCGGTCGCACCCGGGATGTCGGTGAACGACGTCCCCGCGTCCTTCTGCCACTGGAAGCTGAGCGCGCCCAGCCCGTCGGCATCTGCGATGGTCCCCGTCACTGCCGCCAGTGCCCCAGCCGTCACCGCGGTGACAGCAGGTGCTCCGGAGACCGGGCTGTTGACCGGCTCGACCGGACCGGGGTCGACCGGACCAGGGTCGACGGGATCGGGACCGGGACCGGGACCAGGACCAGGACCAGGACCAGGACCAGGACCAGGACCGGGGATGGGACCAGGACCGGGGGCCGGGTTGCCCAGGGCCGGGTCGTCGGCCACGGCACCCGTGACCTCGGAGTCGACCTGCTCGGGAACCCCGTCACCGTCGACGAAGTTCACCAGGACGCGGAGCTGCTTGCCCACCTCGGCCTGGGTCGGGGCGAAGGTCTCGCCCTCGCCCACGGCGGTGAACCCGTCGGTGGCGTCCCCGGCCTGCCAGGTGATCACCAACGACTCAGGGTCGATGCCGTCGGCGTCCGCGATGCCGGCGACGTCCGCCGTGACCGCCACGCCCTCGGTCGGTGTCGTGGAGCTGAGCACCACGGACCCCGTCGCCGGCGTGTTGATCAGGTCTTCCAGGTCGGCCACGCCGTCGGAGAACGACAACCGCTGGACGTTGCGCAGCGTGTCGGTGCCGTCGGTGGCGGCTCCGTCCACGTGAGCGACCGTCACGGTTCCGTCGGCGTTCTGGGTGACGTCGTACTCGTCCTGCGCTCCGGAGAAGACGGCCATGTTCACGCCGTCGGTCTCCGCGACGAGGATCTCCCGGACGATCGAGATGTCCGCGGGGTTCACCGTCTGCGGGTCCGCGAACACGCCGGCCTGGAGGTCGCGCATGCTCTCGTGGCGGGTCCCACCGTGCTCGAGACCCACGTTGAGCCACGCGCTGCCGTCGATGAAGTCATCGCCGCCTCGCCCCTCGAACGTGTCGCTGCCGGCACCACCGATGAGGATGTCGTTGGTGGTGTTGTTCGCCATGAACGGAGCGGCGTGGTCCCCGAGCAGGTCCCGTAGGCCGGTGATCATGTCGAGGTGCGACTCGGTGAGCTCGTGACCGGTGCAGCCGGCAGGCCGCCCCAGCTCTGCGCACACGTCGTCGCCCAGGATGGTCGGCGGGACGTCCACGTTGCCGAAGCCGCGCAGGACGTCGTCGTGGTCCCATCCGGACAGCGCCTCGACCAGGTCGTACCGGTCGCGCATGTTCTGCACGGACGGCGGCTGGAAGACGGTGTTGTCCATGTCGGCGTTGCCGGGGTTCGGGTCGTTCTTGTGGGTGACCCAGTCGAAGCCCAGCATGCCCTCGTGACGGTCGGTCCCCGGGTCGGCGACGATGACGTCGTCTCCACCCTCGGAGTCGTTGTCGTCGTTGCCCTGACCGCTGATCAGGACGTCGTTCCCGCCGAAGGGGTCGTCCTGGAACCCGTTGGAGTTGTCGCCCTGCACCAGGTCGGAGCCTGCTGCCCCCTCGAGCCAGTCGTCGCCCTCGTTGCCGGCGAAGATGTCGTGGGCAGCGCCGCCGAGCAGGAGGTCGTCGCCCTGGCCCGCGAAGGTCTGGGTGTCGTCCTGGCCGTGGATGATGAAGTCCTTGCCGGAACCGCCGTGGATCAGGTCGATCCCCGGCCCGGCGTGGACCGCGTCGTTGCCCTTGCTGCCCTTGATGTTGTCGTCGCCGAACAGGTCGGTGAGGATGTCGTCGCCGGCACCGCCGACGAACTGGTCGTTGCCTGCCTCACCCTCGATCCGGTCGGCTCCGCCGTAGCCCCAGAGGGCGTCGTCGCCGATGTCGGCCCGCATCCGGTCGTCAGCGGTGCGCTGACCGTGCATCTGGATGTGGTCCTCACCGACGTAGCGGTAGGTCCCGTTGGCCATCTGGCTGAGGCCGTCGGGCATGACGCCACCGGCGGCAACCTGCGCCACGATCACGTCGAGGTCGTAGACCACACCGTCCTGCGAAGCGAAGATGTTGGTCGGAACCTCGGAGGCTGCCGTGGTCCGCTGCACCAGCGCCGAGAAGGAGTTCGCCTCGAGCTGGTGGAACAGGTTCAGGCCGATGTTGCGGTTCAGGTAGTAGAACCGGTCACCGTTCTGCAGGTCCTCGAGCGTGCGCTCGAAGATGTAGTTGAACGTGCTGCCCAGCATCCCCCCGAACGGCATGCCCTCCTCGGCGAGCCCGCCGACCCACAGGTCGACCTCGTTCAGGCCCGACTCGGCGGCCGGTGCGTCGAGGAAGGCGTCCCCGGCGTCGACCAGTGCCTGGGCGGCGGACCGCTTGCCGGCGATCGTCGTCTCCGCCGTGATGGACGGGTGCGTGCCGTAGGCGGCGACGAAGTTGACCAGCGACGCGGGGTGCTTGAGCCCGTTGCCGAAGTCCGTCCAGTTCTCGTAGGGCTTCAGCGCCGAGTCGGCGGACTCGTCGTAGAAGTGCGCCCGGATGGTCTGCAGCGGCGGGACTCCTGCCTCGCGGGCCCGGACCATGTTGATCGTGGTCAGGTCCAGCGGCAGCCCGAGCAGCTGGTTGCGCAGGGTGTCGTCGACGAACTCGTCGATACCGTTGCCGGTCTGCGCGACCATCCCGTTGATGATCGAGCCCGCAGCCTCGTCCGGGGTCAGCGCACCGTTCTCGGTGAACGCACCCGGGTTGAGGAACCCGTCGAACAGGCTGACCTGGGTTGCCCCGAAGCCCTTGCGGTCGATCGTCCCGGTCAGCATCGAGTGGCCGAACCGGTAGACGGCGTGGGCGAACTCGGCAGGGATGTCGGAGTTGATCGTGCTGTGGTACCCGCTCTCGTTGAACGGAACCGGGTCGATCGTCGGCGAGACCGTGCGAGCGAACTCCTCGAAGACGAGGTGCTGGTACTCCATCTCGGTCACGTAGCGAGCAGCCTGGAACAGCCGGGCGCCGTAGCCCCAGCCACCGTTCTCGTAGCCGGCCTTGAGACCGGGGTCGGCCTGGATGACCGCGTCGATGCTGTCCGCGAGCCGGTTGTGCTCGGCGTGGAACACGTGGTGCACGGAGGTGAGGCCGATGTTCTCGTTGCCTCGCCCGTCACCGGTGATGAAGTGCGCGTCGAGCAGCTCGTCGTCGTACGTCCCGGTCGGCCGGGGCGCCATCGGGTCGTTGCTCTCGGTGTCCTCGTCGGCGGTCTTGCCGCCCCCGGGCGCCGCGTTGTGCGCGATGTCGTCGAGGAACGCGTGCCCGCTGCCCATCGCGCCGACCGCGCTCGGTGAGACCGGGGTGGCGAGGTTGCCCTCGACCGGACCGTCGGCGGTCATCAGCTGCGGCAGACCGTTCGGGCCGGGCGTGAACTGGCCGTAGAGGTCGGTCACCAGCAGCGGAAGGTTCAGCACGTCCTCGTCGCTCAGGGCGATGCCGAGGTTCGCGGCCGCGGCGGCCTTGACCTCTGCCCAGCTGGCCAGGCCGCCCGCAGCGCCGTCGAGCAGGTGTCCGGTGCTCTCGGGAGTCGCCGTCCACGAGCTCGTACTCGCGCAGGAAGACCTGGTGCGAGGGGTGAGAGGTGTAGGTCTGGTTCTGGTCGACGAACGGCGTCGTCTGGTTGGTGTGCTGGCGGGAGCCGTCGGGGTTGGTGCCGTTGACGGTGGCCCGGGACAACGTCATGAACCGCATCTGCGGCGGGACGGCTTCGTACAGCGGGTCGTCCTCGGAGAGCGGCACGATGATCGTCCCCGCCCCACCCTTCTGCACCAGGTCCAGGCCGTGGTCGAAGAACTGACCGAACAGCGTGAACCACGAGTTGAAGGGCGCCGACAGGGCCTCGTCGGGCGCCTCGTTCGGGATGAAGATCCGCCCCGTGTTCGGGTCCGTCGTCGAACCCGGCACGGTGCCGGCGGCCGCGACGGCGGCCGGGTTGCTGATGGTCTGGTCGACGATGAGGTTGCTGACCATCCGGGGCTCGGAGTCGTAGACGAACCCGGCCGTCTGCTCGTAGCAGCTGCCGGCGGGGTCCTCGCACATCGAGGTGTCACCGGGCTGCGGGGGAGCTCCGACCGGGGCCGTCTCGCCCTCGCGGAGGTACTCGGGGAGCAGCCGCGGGAACGGCTGGTCCGCCGCGCCGTACTTGCTCTGTCCCGGCATGAGGTTGTTGTACGAGCCGTCGACGGTCCGGAGCCCCCAGGGCAGCAGCGGGTGAGGGACGCACGTGCCCGTGGTGTCGGTCTCGCTCTCGCAGAGCAGGTCACCGTCGTTCTCGTGCGCCTCGCTGATCTTGATCTGCTTGAGGATGAACCGCAGGTCGCCTTCGCTCACCTCGAACGAGGGGTCGTTGTCGGTGACTGCTGCACCCGCGGGGGTCACCGGCACCACCGCGAACGACAGTCCCGTGAGGGCTGCGCAGAGCGCACCCACCGCGGTCTTGTATGGCGTTCGTCGAGGTGGACCTCCGGTTGCTGCCGGTCGTCCACGAAGTCGTGTCTTCATGTGAATCTCCTTGCGGTTCCCCAGCCCCAGCTGGGCGCATCGATTCCGATGCGCGGTGCAATGGCGCCACGGCCGCGTCATCGAAACGTCAACGGGCGATCGCCCGGCGCCAAGGAATCGTCAAAGACCAGCGGCGCTGATATGTCCGGCGTATGCCCAATGACCGACCGGCGTGACTTGGACTGACTCGGTATGGCTAGACCACTGATGACACCTAGTGACTGGGGGGTGGTTTCGCCCAGAACGACTACCGAAGTCTCGTCCGGACGACGTAGAACGGGATGCCTCGGGTCTGAGGGGGATCTGACTACCGGGGGTAAACAGGTATGAATTGCATCGAAGTACGACTTCTCGGTCCGCTCGTCGTTCGTCGGGCCGACGGGAGCATCGTCAGGGCGTCGGAGTGGAAGACGACGAAGACGCTGGACCTGCTTCGACTGCTGGCGTTGAACGGCGGTCGGCCGATGACGGTGCCAGCCGTCATCGACCGGCTCTGGCCGCGGGTGGACTGGGACCGGGGGCGGGCCAGCCTGCGGACGGCTGCCAGCCAGCTCCGCAAGACGCTCGGGGCGGACTGCATCGAGCGCCGCGCCGGCTCGCTGGTGCTCGTGGATGCCTGGGTGGACACGTGGGCCTACACGGAGCTGGTGCACGAGGTCGACCTGGCCCGACGGGCCGGGGACGCAGCCGGCGTCGTCGCACTGACCCGCCGTGCCGAGGCGCTCCACGCAGGCGACATCGAGGTCACTGCCGGTGAGTGGGACAGCGAAGCCTGCGAGTGGTTCCGCGAGCACCGGCTGCGGATGCTGATCGACGGCGCGACGGCGGCTGCGTCCTGCGGATGGATGCGTGACAGCCTCGAGCTGGCTCACCGGGCGAGTGGCGTGGAGCTCAACGAGAGTGTGGCGCGTGCGCTGATGCGGGCGCATGCCGGCCTCGGGGAGACCGCTCGCGCCCTGGATGTCTACGAGTCTCTGCGGCGCGACCTCGCCGAGCGGCTGGGCGTGGACCCAGCCCCGCAGACCCGGGCCCTGCACATGAAGGTCCTGACCGGCACCGCGGGGAGCCAGCCGCGCCCGAAGCCGATCGGGGTCGACGGCCCCGTGTCGGCTCTGGTCGCGGCGACCCGCTCGTTGGCGGAGACGTCGGAGTCGCCCGGGGTGGTGTGGCTTTGCGGCCCGGCAGGGGCGGGACGGTCCCTGGTCGCCGGCCTCGCAGCGGACGAGCTCGGCCTGCCGCTGTACGACGTCAGCGAGCTCCCCTTCGACAGCTACGCGACGCGCCTCCTCGACGGGGGGAACGGGGCGAAAGAGCCGGGCCTCGTGGTCCTGTCGTGCCGCAGCATGCCGCCGCCGTGGGCGGTGGGGATCGTCCATGCTCTGGCCGACCGGTACGCCGGGCGCATCGTGGTGCGGTGCACCGAGTGCCCCGAGGGGATCGGCGTCGGCGACGCGGCCCGTGACGTCGTCGTACGGATGGGACCACTCGACCCGCACGAGCTCGAGACCATGGCGCGGATGCTGCTGCAGGGGGAGCCTTCCCCGGAGCTGGTGCGACGCCTACGGCACGAGTCCGCCGGCCTCGCGGGAGCAGCCACCGCGGTGATCCGCGGGTGGATGGACAACGGCATGGTGATCTGGCGGGAGGAAGGCCTCGCCGTTGCCGAGCCGTCGGAGCAGCCTCCCGACTTCCGGGCCGCCAAGATGTTCCGCGCGGCATTGCGCACCATGGATGCCGCGGAGCTCGACACCCTGTGCGTGCTCGCGGTGTCCGGAACCTCGCTGTCCGCGACGGAGCTTGCCGAGGCGGTGGCGGCGATCCATCCCGCGGCCTCGCTCGAGGGCGTCCTCGGGCGACTGGTCGACTACGGCTTCGTGGTCGAGGCGCCGAGTGGCTACCGGATCGCGAGGGACTCGCTGGGCGAGGAGCTGGCGAGCTGGATCCGCCCGACCATGCGAAACCGGATCAACGAGGTGCTCGCGGCGACGGTCCCGGCGGACCTGGTCACCCGGGCGCGGAGGCTCGTGGCGGCCGGGCAGCCGGCGTCGGCCGCCGCCCTCGTTCACGACGGGCTGAGGAGCGCGCGCCAGGACGGCGACGTGGTCAGGCTCCGCGAGCTCGCCGAACTGCTGTGTTTCGTCGGCGTGAGCTCCCAGGCCGGCTCGGGGAGCTCCTCGTCGGGTGCGGTCGCGCTCAGCAGAACGCGGTTGGGTGGCCTGATGGCGCCCGTGCTCGCGGCGGTCTCCTCCGCGACCGACTTCGTGGAGAGGATCGCTCCGTACCTCCCTGCTGCCTGACGCGTCGCAGGTCAGCCGAAGGATCCGTGGCGTCCCTCGCCGCCGGCGAACCGGGCGGCGCCGTCTGCGGCATCGGTCCTGAGCGAGACCATCCCGTGCAGGTGCTCGTTGGCGAGCGCGGCCTCCTCGGACAGCCCGTCCTGCTCGAGCAGGGAGAGCCGGTCGCGACGCAGGCAGGTCTGCGGGAACGCCGCGATCGACGCGGCGATCTCCTCGGCCGCCACGCGGGCGGTCCCGGCCGGCACCACCCGGTTGACCAGGCCGATCGCGAGGGCCTCGTCGGCAGCCACCGGGCGCCCGGTCAGCACCAGGTCCATCGCCCTGCTCGTGCCGATCAGCCGGGGCAGCCGGACGGTCCCGCCGTCGATGAGCGGCACGCCCCAGCGCCGGCAGAAGACCCCGAGCACGGCGTCCTCCTCGGCGACCCGCAGGTCGCACCAGAGCGCGAGCTCGAGCCCGCCGGCGACGGCATGACCGGAGATCGCGGCGATGACCGGCTTGCCCAGCCGCAGCCGCGTGGGGCCCATCGGGCCGTCGCCGCCAGGGGACACCCGGTTCTGCCGGTCCGTGCCGAACGCGGTGAGGTCGGCACCGGCGCAGAACGTCCCGCCGTCGCCGTACAGCACCGCGACAGCAGCGGACTCGTCGTCGTCGAAGTCACGGAACGCGTCGGCCAGCTCGTGCGCGGTCGGACCGTCGACGGCGTTGCGCTTCGCCGGCCGGGACAGCAGCACCGTCGTGACCGGGCCGTTCCTCTCGACGCGTACGGCGGACATGGTCGCCTCAGGCCCGCCGGACGGCGTCGGTCTCGGCGGCCGCCTTGAGCCGCTGCAGGGTGCCCTCGATGCCGTGCCGGTTCCGCTGCGGGAAGCCGAGAAGCTCGATGAATGTCTTCCACACCGGCGAGTAGCGCGAGTAGTCGAACGTCTCGACCACCTCGGTGCCACCGTCTGCGGTCGGCTCGAGCTCGTAGCGCCAGCGGTGGCCGCCGAAGTGCCGCCACGCGATGCGACGGTCCGGCTCGAACTCGACCACGTGGTTGGTGATCTTGTAGGGCAGTCCGAACAGCTTCATCGAGACGTGGAACTCGGCGCCCTTCTCCAGCCGGTCGGGACCGCCGACGACGCCACGGACGGAGCCGGAGCCGTCGATGCGTGGGTGCTGGTGCGGGTCGGCGACGATGGCGAACACGACGTCCGGGGGCGCGGCGATCGTCGTACGGGCTGAGACGGTCTGGTCGGTCATCCTTCGACGCTAGCGGACCCGGTCACAGCGGCGGTGGGGCGCCGGGTGGTGGGACGCCGTGCCGGGAGGCGTAGTCCTGCACGTACGCCGCCACCGCGGTCGGCAACGTCATGAAGATCCGGTCGGCCCCGACCCGGGCGGTGAGGCCGGCGACGTCGAGGTCGTCGCGGAGGTCCTGCTTGACCCGGGCGAGCGCGAGCACGATGCCGCGCCCGGCGAGCTCGACCCGCAGGTCCTCGAGCGCGTCCACGGCGGTCAGGTCGACCTCGACGTTGGCCTCCGTGTTCAGCAGCAGCCACTCGACCGGCCAGGGCGCGTCGTCGACTGCGGCGAGGGCGCGTCGCCGGAAGTCCTCGGCGTTGGCGAAGAACAGGGGCGAGTCGTAGCGGTAGACCACCAGGCCCTGCACGGTCTCCGCCTGCGGGTAGTCGTCGACGTCGTGCATCCCCGCGATGCCGGGAACGTAGCCCAGGATCCCGTCGTGCGGCCGGGCGACGCGACTCAGCACCTCGACGATCGAGAGGCCGATGGCGACGGCGATCCCGGGCAGCACGCCGAGCAGGAGGACGCCGAGGGTGGTGGCGGCGGTGACGAGCAGCTCGGCGCGGCGGAACTTCAGGATGCGACGCATCTCGGCGACGTCCACCAGGCGGATCGCGGCGTAGGCGACGACGCCGCCGAGCGCCGCCACGGGAAAGCTTGCGAGCACGGGCCCGAGGACCACCATGCTCAGCACGACGCCGACCATCGCGACCAGCGAGGACAGCTGGGTCCTCGCCCCGAGCGACTCACCGATGACGGTGCGGCTGCCGCTGCTGCTCACCGGGAAGCCATGCATCAGCCCGGACGCGACGTTGGCTGCGCCGAGAGCGAGGAACTCCTGGTTGGCGTCGATGCGCTCGCGGTGCCGGGCGCCGAACGCGCGGGCGGTCAGCACGTTGTCGGTGTAGCCGACGATCGCGACGCCGACGGCTGGAAGCGCGAGCTCGATGAGCACCCCCAGCTCGACGTCCGGCAGGCCGGGCACCGGGAATCCCCGTGGGATCGAGCCGACCGTCGTGATGCCGTGCTGCTCGAGCTCGAAGACCGAGGTGGCCAGGGCGGCAAGCAGCATCGCGAACAGCGGGTTCGGCCAGCGCGGGCGCAGCCGCTGCGCCAGGAGCAAGGCGGCGGTGACCAGCAACGCCATCGTCAGTGTGGCGGACCGGACTGCGTCGAGATGGGTCAGGACGTACGCCGACTCCTCCAGCGGGGTGTCGCCTGCGACCTGCATGCCGGTCAGCTTGCCGAGCTGGCTGACCACCATCAGCACCGCGATGCCGGCCATGTAGCCGACCAGCACGGGGCGCGACAGCAGGTCGGCCAGGAAGCCGAGACGCGCCACCCTGCCCAGGACGCAGACCACCGCGACCATCAGCGCCAGGGCGGCCGCGGCTGCCGCGTAACGGTCCGGGTCGCCCGCGGTCATCGCGCCCACGGCCGACGCGGTCATCAGGGCGGTGGTGGACTCGGGCCCGATCGACAGCCGCCGCGACGAGCCGAGCAGGGCGTAGACGGCCAGCGGTCCCACCGATGCCCACAGGCCGGTGACCGGCGGCAGGCCCGCCACGACGGCGTACGCCATCACCTGGGGGACCAGGTAGGCCGCCACAGTCACGCCGCCGAGGAGGTCGCCGCGCAGCCAGGACCGGTCGTACCGGCGCAGGACGGCGAGCCCGGGAAGCCAGGTCGAGCTCCACGTGGGTCGGACAGCCTCCGGCTCGGGGTCCACGACAGCAGTCAACCGCTTCGGGGCCGGCTGGGTGGGAGAAGTCGCGGGAAAATGCAGGCGGCCCCGACCACGTGGCTGGTCGGGGCCGCCTCCTGCCGTCCCCCCGGGTCTAGTGGGCGAGCGTCATCGCACGGTGACCTCGCGGTACATGCCCATGAAGACGTGCGGCATGTTGTCCATGTCGGTGTCGGGCCACCAGCACATCAGCACGTACTTCCCCGGCGGCAGGTCGTAGGTCATCGACATGGCCCGGTCCGGACCGACCACGCCGGTCTCCATGCCGACGCCCCACTTGACAGGCGCCTGGGTCTCGTTGCCCTGCATGGCTTTCTCGACCCACTCGTCGAAGTCGCCGATGGTCTTGCCGTCGCGGAGCTTGGCCATCCCGAAGAAGTGGTTGTCGGTGCTGTTGTTGCGCAGGATCAGGCGACCCGATCCCGGGATGGCCTTCGGGGACGCCGCGAAGTCGACCTCGTTGACCGCCCGGAGCGTTGCGCGACCCGGCAGCACTCCCGGGTGCCGGTCTCCGCTGACGCGCAGGTCCTTGACCTTCCGGGCGAGCAGCTTCTCCGGCATCGTGTCGACCACCCAGTAGTGCCCGACGGGCAGGCGCGCCCACATGAACCCGGGCTCGCCGGGCCGGGAGCTGACGCCGCCGATCAGACGGACGTTGCGCTCGAAGCGCTTCATCACCTGGACGTCCTCCCACATCCGAGCGACGTCGCGGGAGAGCTCGCGCTTCGTGTAGCCGGCGCGCGGCTTGATGATCTGGAAGCCCGAGGACCGCGCGGAGCGGACGGCGAAGCGGTGCACCCCCGGTCGGAGCTGCGAGGGCATCTTGACGTTGTGGTACTTCGTGATCCACACGCGGGTCGTCGGCGCCTCCGCAGCCTCCGCGGCGGTGAGCGTGGCCGCCGAGACCACGGTCGTCGCCAGGCTGAGTGAGAGCACGCCGACGGCGATCCGGCGCAGTGCAGATGGCTGCTTCACAGTGGTTCCCCCTGGACTACGGCCGCGCCGCACGGTCGGACGCGACATCTCTCGACACGGTGCTCGCAGTTACGGTCTCGGAAAAGACCTAACCGGCAGAACCACCCAGATGGGTCAGGAGAAGCCGGACATGTCGTGACGAACTTCCCGTCCTCCGGTCAGTTTGTTGCGAAAGTCGCGGGTTCCGCACCATCGATCGGGTCGATCTCGGACGTGTCCGGAAGCGCCTCGTCGCACTCCGGGACCGGCTCGCCGGACGACGCCACCGCCGCCTCGAGCTTGCGGGGCGGGCGCTCCGCGCCGATCACCAGGGCGACTGCGAGGACGACGATCCCGCCGCCGGCGAGGACCGCCCCGCTGACGACCTCGTCGAGCACCAGCCAGCCCAGGAAGACCGCGACGATCGGGTTCACGTAGGCGTAGGTCGCCACGAAGGAGATCGGCGCGTTCGCGACGAGCCAGACGTAGGCGGTGAACGCGATGACCGACCCGAAGACCACGAGGTAGGCCAGGGCGGCCCAGGTGCGGGCGTCGTACGCCGCAGTGAACCGCTCGCCCGAGACGAAGCCGAGCGACACGAGCATCAGGCCGCCGAACAGCATCTCGTAGACCGTCGTGACGAACACGTCCTCCGGAAGCCACAGCCGCGGCTGGACGTAGGAGCCGAACGCCCAGCAGGTCGAGGCGAACAGCACGATGAGGGCCGGCCCGATCCCGAACCCGTCGGCGCCGCCACGGCCGAGCAGCACCAGCACCGCGAGGCCGACGAAGCCGAGCAGCACGCCGACCGTGGTCAGCGGCTTGGGTCGGTCGCCCTCGACGACGCGGAACACCACGATGATCAGCGGCGCGATCGCGATGAGCAGGGCGGTGACGCCCGAGGTGGCGCCGCGGTCCTCCGCGACGGACACCATGCCGTTGCCGAGCAGCGGCAGCATCAGGCCGAGGAACGCGGCGCCGAGCGCCTGCCGGCCGTTGATGCGCAAGCGGCGCAGGCCGCCCCGGGCGACCAGGATGGCGCCGAGGATCACGGCCGCCGTCGTGTAGCGCAGCCCCATCGACGTGAGCGGCGGCGCCTCCTCGACGACGATGCGGATGGCGAGGTACGTCGAGCCCCAGACGACGTACACCACGGCCAACGCGGCCACGACCAGTCCGAAAGTCGGCGCCGGCTTCGCCCTGCTTGTCATACCCAGTTCCTCCCTCTGCCCCTGACAGGGTAGGGGCTCGGGAGGGCAGAAGTCGCGCGGTTTTCGGACACGTGGACGTCGACATCCCGCCATCGCCGGCACCGCCTGAGGTGAGGCCGACGGATTAGGCAGTGTGGCGCGGTCCCGGTACCTTATGGAGCACGAACGACCGGTGTGTCACCGGTCACACAGCGACGACGGCTGGTCGACCGAGACGCATCACCCCGCGTCAGGGTCGCGCGGCCGCCGTCCGCTCCAGAGCCGGCCGCGGAGACCCCGCAAGGCCGACGACACAAAGGAGTTGACCGTGAGCACTGCGAGCGACGTTCCGCAGGCCAAGAGTGAGTTCGGCCCGGACCTCGGCGAGGTCTTCGGCCCCCACGCCGCCGACGGCGGCCCCGAGCTGATCCAGCTGCTGACCCCCGAGGGCGAGCGGGTCGAGCACCCCGAGTTCTCCTGCGACCTCGACGACGAGGCGATCAAGGGCCTCTACCGCGACATGGTGCTGACCCGTCGCATCGACACCGAGGCCACCGCGCTCCAGCGGCACGGCGAGCTCGGCATCTGGGCCCAGCTGCTCGGCCAGGAGGCCGCACAGATCGGCTCCGGCCGTGCGCTCCGCAAGCAGGACTTCGTCTTCCCGACCTACCGCGAGCACGGCGTCGCCTGGTGCCGCGACATCGACCCGCTGCGCCTGCTCGGCCTGTTCCGCGGTGTCGACCAGGGCGGCTGGGACCCCAACGACGGCAACTTCGCGCTCTACACGATCGTGATCGGCGCGCAGACCCTGCACGCCACCGGCTACGCCATGGGCATGCAGCGCGACGGCGTCGTCGGCACCGGCGACCCGGAGCGTGACGCGGCCGTGGTCGCCTACTTCGGTGACGGCGCGAGCAGCCAGGGCGACGTCAACGAGGCGTTCATCTTCGCCGCCTCCTACAACGCCCCGGTCGTGTTCTTCTGCCAGAACAACCAGTGGGCGATCTCGGAGCCGATCGAGCGGCAGACCCGGATCCCGCTCTACCAGCGCGCCCTCGGCTTCGGCTTCCCCGGCGTCCGAGTCGACGGCAACGACGTGCTCGCGACGTACGCCGTCACCAAGGCGGCCTTGCAGCGCGCCCGGGACGGCCAGGGCCCCACGTTCGTGGAGGCCTACACCTACCGGATGGGTGCGCACACGACCACCGACGACCCGACGCGCTACCGGCTCTCGTCCGACGTCGAGCACTGGAAGCTCAAGGACCCGATCCAACGGGTGAAGGTCTACCTGACCCGCAACGGCCTGGTCGACCAGGACTTCTTCGACCAGATCGAGCTCGAGGCCGAGCAGCTCGGTGAGCACCTCCGGTCCGGCTGCAAGGCGCTGCCGGAGCCGCACATCCTCGACGTCTTCGACCAGGTCTACGCCGAGGGCAGCCCCGAGCTCGACGCACAGAAGGCCGGCTACGCCGCCTACCTCGACAGCTTCGACACCACGGCAGGAGCGCGCTGATGGCCACCTCCAAGATCACTCTGGCCAAGGGCCTCAACGCCGGCCTGCGCAAGGCGATGGAGGACGACCCGAAGGTCCTCGTCATGGGCGAGGACGTCGGCAAGCTCGGCGGCGTCTTCCGCATCACCGACGGCCTGCAGAAGGACTTCGGTGAGGACCGGGTCATCGACTCGCCGCTCGCGGAGTCCGGCATCCTCGGCACCGCGGTCGGCCTCGCGATGCGCGGCTACCGTCCCGTGTGCGAGATCCAGTTCGACGGCTTCGTCTACCCGGCCTACGACCAGATCGTCAGCCAGGTCGCGAAGATCCACTTCCGCAGCCAGGGCAAGGTCAAGATGCCCATGGTCATCCGGATCCCGTTCGGCGGCGGCATCGGCGCGGTCGAGCACCACTCCGAGAGCCCCGAGGCGCAGTTCGCGCACACCCCGGGCCTCAAGGTGGTCGCCTGCTCCAACCCGGTCGACGGCTACTGGATGATCCAGCAGGCCATCAAGTGCGACGACCCGGTCGTCTTCCTCGAGCCGAAGCGGCAGTACCACGCCGACAAGGCGGAGCTCGACGAGTCGGTCCAGCCGCAGCCGCTGTTCACCTCGCGCGTCGTGCGCGAGGGCTCGGACCTCACCCTGCTGGCCTACGGCCCGATGGTGAAGACCTGCATGCAGAGCGCGGAGGCCGCGGCCGGCGACGGCCAGAGCATCGAGGTCATCGACCTGCGCACGCTCTCCCCGCTCGACATGGGCCCGGTCCTCGAGTCGGTCAGAAAGACCGGCCGCGCGGTCATCGCCCACGAGGCGCACGTCAACCTCGGCATGGGCGCGGAGGTCGCGGCGCGGATCACCGAGGAGTGCTTCTACAACCTCGAGGCCCCGGTGCTCCGGGTGGGCGGCTTCGACACGCCGTACCCGCCCAGCCGCATCGAGGAGGAGTGGCTCCCCGACCTCGACCGGGTGCTCGACGCCGTCGACCGCTCGCTCGCCTACTGACGCACAGGAGATATTCGTGAACGAGTACAAGCTCCCCGACGTCGGCGAGGGCCTCACCGAGGCGGAGATCGTCACCTGGAAGGTGAAGGTCGGCGACGTCATCAAGGTCAACGACATCGTGGTCGAGATCGAGACCGCCAAGTCGCTGGTCGAGCTCCCGTCGCCGTACGCCGGCACGATCCAGGCGCTGCTGGTCCCCGAGGGTGAGACGGTCGCCGTCGGTACGCCGATCATCCGCATCGGCGACGGTGCGGAGGCCCCGGCTCCGGAGGCGCCCGCCGCGTCGGCTCCGGCCGCCGCGGCCCCGGCGATGGAGATCGACATGTCCAACCCGGCGGCGACCGGAGGCGGCGAGAACCAGACCCTCGTCGGCTACGGCCCGCGCGAGACCCACGCGAAGCGGCGCCCGCGTCGTGGTGGGGCCTCGCCGTCGACCGACGCCGGTGCGGCCGCCCAGCTGCAGGTGCAGGGCGCGTTCGTGCCCGGCAGCCGCGAGTTCTCCGACGTGGTCGAGGCCGACGAGACCGCCGTGCCGGCGACCCCGGCCGCCCACACCACCGAGCCCACGGGGACCCGGGTGCTGGCCAAGCCTCCGGTCCGCAAGCTCGCGAAGGACCTCGGCGTCGACCTCACCACGCTGACCCCGTCCGGCCCGAACGGCACGATCACCCGCGAGGACGTCCAGTCCGCGACCGCGGGCGCCGCCGTGCCGGCCGTCTCCGGGGCGGTAGAGGCTGCCGAGCCCACCCGCCACATGCCGGTGGGTGAGCGGGAGACGCGCGAGCCGATCAAGGGCGTCCGCAAGATGATGGCGCAGGCGATGGTGGACTCCGCGTTCACGGCCCCGCACGTCACCGAGTGGGTCACCGTCGACGTCACGAAGACGATGAAGCTCGTCGACCGGCTGAAGTCCGACCGCGAGTTCGCGGACGTCAAGGTGTCCCCGCTGCTCGTGCTGGCCAAGGCCTGCATGCTGGCGATGCGGCGTACGCCGGAGATCAACGCCACCTGGGACACGGCCGCCCAGGAGGTCGTGTTCAAGAGCTACGTGAACCTCGGCATCGCGGCGGCGACCCCCCGCGGCCTCGTCGTACCCAACGTCAAGGACGCGGAGTCGATGTCGCTCGTCGAGCTCGGCCAGGCGATCAACGCGCTGGCCCGCACGGCCCGTGACGGCAAGACGCAGCCCGCCGAGATGGCGGGCGGCACCTTCACGATCACCAACGTGGGTGTCTTCGGGGTCGACGCCGGCACGCCGATCATCAACCCCGGTGAGTCCGCGATCCTCTGCTTCGGCGCCGTCCGCAAGCAGCCGTGGGTCCACAAGGGCAGGATCAAGGCGCGCGACATCACCACGCTGGCGCTGTCGTTCGACCACCGGCTGATCGACGGCGAGAAGGGCTCGCGCTTCCTCTCCGACGTGGCCCGGATCCTCGAGGACCCCGCCGGGGCGCTCTTCTTCTGACCGCCGTTTCTGCCGAGTCGGCGCGTTCGGCTGGCGAAACAGCGCCGAGTCGGCGCGTTTGGTTGGCACTCAGTCGACCAGACGCGCCGACTCGACGGGTTGAGGGCGACCAGACGCGCCGACTCGACGGGTTGAGGGCGACCAGACGCGCCGACTCGACGGTCAGCGCTTGAGGGACTTGAGCTTGGTGGCGACGCCGGCGACCTTGGAGGCCACGCTCATCACGATCGGCGGGACGTTCATGCCCTCGGGCTTCATCGGGTGCATGATCGCGTCGGTGCCGCCGTCGATGAACAGGGTCGCGCCGACGATGAGCCCGGCCTGGTCCGACAGCAGGAACGCGATCGTGCTCGCGACCTCCTCCGGACGTCCCGGTCGGCCGATCGCGGTCGGGTAGGCGTCCGCGAACACGCCGAGCGTCGGGTCGTCGCGGAGCTGATCGGTCATCGCGGTCGTGATGAAGCCGGGCGCGACGGCGTTGATCCGGATGCCCGCGCCGATCCAGTCGGGCTTCACGCCCTCGCGGCGCGCCCAGTAGGCCAGCGCCGCCTTCGTCGCGGGGTAGACGTTGACCGCGTCCACCCCGGCGGCGAGCTCGCGGGCCTTCGCCTCGTCGTTCTCCAGGCAGGGGCCGACGACGGAGCTGGTCCACCCGGGCTGGCAGGTGACGGAGTTGGAGGACAGCAGTACGACGGCGGCCGGCTCGCCCGCGGCGGCGGCCTTGGCCAGCAACGGCCGCAGCCCGACGGCCAGCTCGACGGCGCCGAAGTAGTTCACCGACACCAGCAGTGCGCTGTCCGTGCCGGTGAACCCGCCGAGCCCGGCGCAGGGCACGAACCCGGCGATCCCGTCAGGGGCGAGCTCGGCGATCCTCGCGATGGCTTCCTGTCTGCCGGCCGGGCTGCCGAGGTCCGCGGTCACGTCGGTCTCGGTCCGGTCCACGCCGATCACGCGGTGCCCATCGGCCCGCAGCCTGGCCGCGGTGGCAGCCCCGATCCCCGACTCCGATCCCGTGACGACGTAGGTGCTGGTCATGGGGTGGCTCCGTCCTGCAGCCGGACTACGCCGGCCAAGGTGGCGATGTAGGCGGCCCGGTCAGGGCCCAGGTAGATCGCAGCGTAGTGGTTGTTCCACTGCGTCCCGGTCCCGGTCAGGCGGCGGTAGGCGGTGCGACCGGTGTGCACGTCGATGGCCGTGAAGTACCACGGGTCCTCGGTCGTGCCGGCCGCCTTCGCGTAGACGTAGAGCAGCCCGTTGGCCAGGGAGGCCTTGGGAACGGAGGTCGGAGCGGTCTCGGCGGAGGTCCACATCGTGCCGCAGGACGTCCGGCCGACCTTCACGCGCGCGATGCCCGGCGCGGTCGATCCGCCGTTCATCGTGGTCGCCGGGCCGGTGTAGCCGAAGTTGTTCTCCACGATGACCGAGCGGCCCACCGCGACGACGCTGTTCTCGGTGGCGCTGGTGCCCTTGCCGAAGACCGGTTGCCGGCAGACCCTCCGTCGGTCGCGAGGCTCGGCGCCCCGCTTGTAGGACAGCACATTCATCCGGGGCTCGGCGTTGTCGGTGATCACCACCAGGTCGTCGCCGACCAACGTGGGCGTCGTACCGGATCCCTGCGACAGCTGGCCCGGCTTCTCGGCCGACCCGCGGTCATAGCGCTCCCGCCAGGTGACGATCGGCCTGCCGCGGCGGCCGGCGTCGAAGCGGTAGAGGGCGTGGTCGCTGACGATGAAGACCCCGCCCGTCTCGTCGGTGGCGAACGAGTTCACGATCCGCTCGCCGTCGAGGCGGATGCTGCGCACGCGCCCGGTGGCGGGGTCGAGGGTGCCGACGCCGCCGTCCTGGGTGACGAACCAGATCCGTCCGTCCCAGTCGGGCATCAGCGCGATCAGGCAGTCGCCCTCGGGCACCGCCGAGCTGAGGTCGTAGGTCCGTTCGAGGCTGAACGTGGGTGGTCCTACCGGGGTCTCGGACTCGGCGAGGACCCACACCTGCGCGTTGGTGGTCTCGACGATCGCGCGGTCCTGCTCGTCGAGGTAGAAGTACGCGCCGCCGCAGAGGTCCTCGAGCGGCGAGGTCTCGGTGCTCGGCTTGCGGGGCGGGAGCGGGTGCGCGGCGAGCACGTCGAGGGTGTCCGGGTCGAGCAGCATCAGCCGTGACCCCTCGAGACCCCCGCACAGCGCGACGATCCTGCCCTGTCGGTCGAAGGACATGGTGGCGCACTCCTCGACGCCGTACGTCGCGCTCGACACCTGGAGGTCCCGGCCGAGCGGCCCGCCGCCCGCGTACGCATCGCTCGCGTAGGCGTCGTTGTGCATGCTGCTCGCCCCGTTCGCCGCGAGGTGGGGGTGCTGCGGCAGCGAGCCCTGGCGGACGGGTCGCGGCTCGGCCGGCGCGCCTTGGAACTGCGGGACGCTGCTGTCGAACGGTCCGGGCGGGATGGGCACGGCGCCTGCGGCGGCCGGCGCGGCGAGAGTCAGTGCGAGTGAGGCGGTGGCGACCCGGCGACCTAGAACATGTTTCACATCGCACTCAACGAGCCGGAGATGAGCGCGTTACGAGGTTCGTCCTCCCTTGCGAAGGTGCGCGCCTACGATAGATGCAACATGAGAGACTCCTCCGTCCCTGCCGCCGGCTCCGCGGCTGCGCGCGCCTACGACTTCGCGAAGTGGGCGATTCTGAACGCGGTCTACAGCGGCGGCGACGTGATCACCGAGGGCGGCCTGGCCCACGAGGTCGGGGTGAGCCGGACCCCGGTCCGCGAGGCGCTGCTGCGGCTCGAGGTCGAGGGGTTGGTCAAGCTGCACCCCAAGAAGGGTGCCGTGGTCAGCGAGTTCAGCATGCACGACGTCGAGGACGTGCTCGAGGCCCGCGCGCTCGTCGAGAACCACACCGCGGCGAAGTCGTTCGCCCGGCGCGCCACGTTGCTGCCGCAGGTCGAGCGGTCCCACGCCGAGATGCAGCAGCGTCGCCGGGAGCGTGACACCGCCGGGTTCACCAACGCCGACCGGGTGTTCCACGAGCTGATCGTCGACGCGGCCGACAACGCCGTCCTCTCGTCGATCTACCGGATGCTGCGCGAGCGGCAGACCCTGTTCACCTCCGTGATGGTGCGTGGCCGCGAGGACCGGATGGACGCCGCGATCGCTGAGCACGAGCGCGTGCTCGAGGCGCTGCGCGGGGACGACGAGAAGGCGTTCTGCCGCGTGGTGAACGAGCACCTCCAGTGGTCGATCGCCCTCGCGCGGGAGTCGCATTGACCCTCGCCCACGAACGGCCGGTAGCCCCCGGCCGGCGCGGGGCGGTCGTCTGGCTGACCGCGGTCTCGGTCTACTTCCTTGCCGTCTTCCACCGCTCGTCCCTCGGCGTCGCCGGGCTGGCCGCCACCGAGCGGTTCGACATCTCCGCGTCGGAGCTGTCGACGTTCACGGTGCTGCAGCTCCTCGTGTACGCCGGCATGCAGATCCCGGTCGGCGTGCTGCTGGACCGGTTCGGTCCGCAGCGGCTGCTGTTCACCGGCGCCATCTTGATGACCGCGGCGCAGCTCGGGTTCGCCTTCACCGGGAGCTTCGCCGGAGCCGTGGTCGCCAGGATCTTCGTCGGCATGGGCGACGCGATGGTGTTCATCAGCGTGCTGCGGATCATCGCGTCGTGGTTCCCGCCGCGGCGCAACCCGATCTTGACCGCGTGGACCGCACTGCTCGGCCAGTGCGGCGCCCTGGTCGCGGCGATCCCGCTCGCCCGGTCGCTGGAGTCCTTCGGCTGGACCAAGACCTTCGCCCTGTCCGCCGCCGTCGGCCTGGTCCTCGGGCTGCTCATCGTCCTGATCGTCCGGGACGTTCCGCCGGGCGCGCCCCCGTCCCGGAGCGCCAAGGACATCCGCACGGTCGGCCGGGACCTCAAGCACTCCTGGCTCGACCCGGGCACGCGCCTCGGCCTCTGGTCGCACTTCACCGCCCAGTTCGCGGCGAACGTGATGGGTCTGCTGTGGGGCTACCCGTTCTTCGTGCACGGCGAGCACACCGGCACCACTGTGGCCGGCCTGCTGCTGTCCCTGCTGGTCGTCACGATGATGCTCGGCGGTCCGGTCATCGGCGGCTACATCGCGCACAACCCGTGGCAGCGTTCGACCGTCGTACTCTCCATCGTCGCGGCGATGATGGTGACCTGGGCGGCCGTGCTGCTGTGGCCAGGGGACGCGCCCGTGTGGCTGCTCGTCCCGATGGTGATCGCGACCGGGCTGGGCGGGCCGGGGTCGATGGTCGGCTTCGACGTCGCCCGCACGTTCAACCCCGCCTCCCGGCTGGGCTCGGCCACCGGCATCGTCAACGTCGGCGGCTTCCTCGCCTCGCTGCTCGTCGTGCTCGCGATCGGCGTCCTGCTCGACGTGCTCACGCCCGGGTCGAGCACCGACTACCCGTCGTGGGCCTACTCCGTCGCGATGTCGGTGCAGTACGTCGGCTGGGTGCTCGGCGCGATCCAGATCTGGCGCTACCGGGTCCGCGCGCGGTCCCACCTCGAGCAGACGCAGCCGGAGACCTTCCGCGACATGACCAGGCGCAACGACGACTGACGCCGGCCCCGGGTGCGGTCTGGGCGCCGGAAATGCCCGGTGCGCCGGTCCTCCCCTCCGAAGACCGGGCACCGGGCAACCCCCGTGCCTTGGGGGCGGCTCCGGCGGAATGGATTCCAGGTCCGTCGGTGACCGGGGAGCTCGAAAGCCTGCGGGGCGCTTCCCGGTCACCGGAGTTCCGTCGGAGCCGTGTTCGGGTCACACGCTAGAAGGCGATGCGGCCCAGCGACGCCCGACTAGTCCGTGAATGGCACGGTCGCATACGAAGTGTCAGCCGATCGGTGGACCAGGCGTCTAGACCGGCTGGGACGAGTGGGGCGGATGGTGCCGATTCGGTACAGAAATCGGTCCTCGCGCTCGGGTCAGGTGAGCCCCAGGGCCCGGTAGCGCTGGGCACGCTCGGGCACGAGCGTGGCCCGCTCGCGGTGCAGCAGGGTGGCCAGCTCGTAGCGCAGCACGTCGCCCAGCCGGGCGCAGAACGCCTCCGGCTCGTCGGCCGCGTCGGGCTTCTCCGCGACGATCCGGTCCACGATCCCTGCGGCCAGCATGTCGAGCGAGCGGACCCCTTGTGCGCGGGCCATGTCGGGCGCGTGGTCGAGGTCGCGGTGCACGATCGCGCTCGCGCCCTCGGGCGGCAACGGCGAGAGCCACGCGTGCTGCGCCGCGATCACGCGGTCGGCCGGGAGCAGGGCGAGGGCGCCGCCCCCCGTCCCCTCGCCGAGCAGCAGGCACAGCGTCGGCGCGTCCAGGGTGACCAGGTCCGCCAGGCAGCGGGCGATCTCGCCGGCGAGGCCGCCCTCCTCCGCCTCGACCGACAGGGCGGCTCCGCGGGTGTCGATCACGGTCATCAGCGGCAGGTTCAGCTCGGCCGCGAGTCGCATCCCGCGCCGCGCCTCACGCAGCGCCCCCGGGCCGAGGGGGTGCGCCTCGGTCTGGCCGCGCCGGTCCTGGCCGAGGAACACGCAGGGCGACCCGCCGAACCGTGCCAGCGCGATCAACAGTCCGGGGTCGGACTCGCCCTGGCCGGTGCCGTTCAGCGGGATCACGTCCGTGGCGGCGAACCGCAGCAGACGTCGTACGCCGGGCCGCTCCGGACGCCGCGACCGGGTGATCGACTCCCAGGTGTCGACGTCCTCGATCTCGTCGTCGACGGGTTGGCCGGCTCCAGGGAGACGTCGCCGCGGGCCAGCAGCACCGTCAGCGCCCGGTCCAGGATCGAGGCGATCTCCTCGGGCGGGACCACCGCGTCGATCAGGCCGTGGGCGTAGAGGTTCTCGGAGGTCTGCACGCCCTCGGGGAAGGGCTTCTCGTAGAGCGCCTCGTAGACCCGCGGGCCGAGGAAGCCGACGAGCGCGCCGGGCTCGGCGACGGTCACGTGGCCGAGCGAGCCCCACGACGCCATCACGCCGCCGGTCGTCGGGTTGCGGAGATACACCAGGTAGGGCAGGCCGGAGGTCTTGTGGGCCGCGATCGCCGAGGAGATCTTGACCATCTGCACGAAGGCGACCGTGCCCTCCTGCATCCGGGTGCCTCCCGACACCGGGGCGGCCAGCAGGGGCAGCCCCTCCGCGGTCGCCCGCTCGATCGCCCGCACCAGCCGCTCGGCCGACGCGACGCCGATGGAGCCCGCCAGGAACCGGAACTCGCAGGCCACGACGGCGACCCGGCGGCCGCGCATCAGTCCCTCGCCGGTGATCACGGACTCGTCGAGGCCGGTCTTCTCCTGCGCGGCGGCCAGCTCGGCGGCGTACTCCTCGGAGACCGGTCCACGCTGCGGTGGTGTGTCCCACGAGGTCCAGGAACCCGCGTCGAGGACGAGGTCGATCAGCTCGGTGGCGGAGAGACGCGCGGGTGCCATGGGGACATCCGACCACGACCGGCCGGGCCGGACCACCAGGACCGTGAGTCCCGAGACACGATTCGGTCTCGGCGGAACCGAGCACGGTGCGGAGGCGTCAGAGTGGGAGACCGAACGAAGGGGGCAGCCGTGCGTCGTGCGCTCGCGGTGGGAGTCATGCTGGTGGCCGCAGGCTGCGGTACGTCGACCGTGGTCACCGAGGACGGCCCGGTGGCGGCGCCGTACGACGGGCCGATGAGCGTGTCCGCCGACCCGGGGGACGAGACACGTCCGGTGATGAAGCGCGCCGGAGCCGCCGGGCTCGCGCTGGAGTGCGACTGGCAGCCCGTCAACGGAGGGTCGGGCGACTACGTGGACGGCGGGCTCGAATCGGTCCAGGGCACGCCGGTCGAGGCCCTGGACAACTGGATGGAGAACGAGGCCTGGGCCTACCAGCTGCCGGTCGAGGGCTACCGCGTCGAGCGGGAGGACGACGACCGGGTGCTGTTCTCCTACGACGTGGACGAGCGGACCAGGATCGCGTTCATCGCCGCCGACGGCATCCGGGACTGGAACGACGGCGAAGGCTGGGGGATCGAGTCCTGGGCCCAGTGCGACGTCGTCCGAGCTGCCGGCCGACGTGACCGACGCGCTCGGCATCGGGGTCTGGACGGACAGCTCCGGGGCCCGGGTCCCCACTCCGAAGATCCGGTCGTTCCAGGGCTCCGATCACTGCGACTGGCAGGACATCACCTTCGTCACGCTCGGGCCGAGGCGCGACGGCGAGCAGTACGTCCGTGACACCAACGGCGAGCTGGAGCAGACGCTGCGGTCGACGTACGACGGCGCCGCGACGCTGCCCGACGACGCCACCGACACCGGCCTGCAGCGCGACGGCCGGCAGCTGTGGCTCGGCCCCGGCCACACCGCGGCGTACCTCGTCAGCATCGACGACCCGAGCGACGTCGAGCGCTGGCCGGCCGCCCGCGAGCCGATCTACTGCGCCTGAACCCCAGTCGGCCCGCCCCAGCAGGAGGGACGGGCCGACCGGTGAGGGGTCAGACGCGGGTCACCAGCGGCGGCGGCACTCCGCCAGGTCGACGCGGGCCAGGTCGCCACGGTCGACGCGCACCTTCACGCTCTGGAGCACCTTGCCGTTCTTCTCGCAGGTCAGGGTCCAGCGCTCGACCTTGCCCGGGACGGTCTCCGAGGAGATCACCTTCTCGTTCAGCAGTGCCGCCTTCAGCGTGTACGACGGGCTCGCGGCGGCGAAGTTGATCACCCGCAGGACGTACGTGCCGGTCGCCGGACCGTCGATCTCCACGCGCTCCTTGTCGCCCGGCGGGTTGCCCGACGAGCCGACCTGCTGCAGGGAGCCGTCCGACTGCTTGCGGTAGACCTCGAGGTCGAAGTCGTCCGGGGTCGGCCAGTCCAGGTCGACGACGAGCTGGTCGAGGCCCTTCTCGGAGATCGTGAACGGGTGGTCGACCTCGTCGCCGACCGCCGTCGCGCCGCCCTCCCAGGTCTGGGAGCGGACCTCGACGTCCTTGGTCTCCTTGACCACCTTCTCCATCACGACCGGTCGGGTCGACGGGTTCACGTGCCACACGAACGAGCCGCCGCGGGACTTCATCGTGGTGTTGAGCCTGTCCTTGAACGAGCCCTCCCAGGTGGGGGAGTCGAAGGTCTTGGTCAGCCGGAGCGTGGCGCCCTTGGGGGCCTTGCCGGCGATCCGGGAGTGGGTGGCGTTGTCGACGGTGTTCTCGAGCGCGATCAGGTAGGCCTCGCGGTTGCCCTTGCCGGCGTACTTCCCGGCGCCGAGGTACTCGTCGATCACCTCGGGGAACGGCGGGTGGAACTCGTTGGCGCCGATCTCGAAGGTGTAGCCGAAGCCGCCGGTGGCGTTGTAGGACCAGTCCTCGGTGGTGCCGGTGGTGTCGTAGAGCTCCCAGCCGTGGATGTTGGCGTAGCCGTTCTGCGCGGCGAAGCGAGCGCCGAGCGCCTTGAGCGCCTTCTCGTCCGGGGCGTTCCCGACCGGGTGGCCGTCGGGGCCGATGGTGTCGGGGTGCACGCCGTTGGGCCGCAGCACCAGGTTGGAGAAGGTGTGGTTGGAGATCATCGTGGTGACCTGGCGGCTGCTGATCAGGTCCTGGATGTTGAGGGTCTCCGGCTCGGAGAAGGCCTCGGCCCCGCGGTAGGTGGGGTCGGCGGAGGTCGCCGAGGCGCCGGGGCCGCCCCAGAACCCGCCGTAGTTGCGGTTCAGGTCGACGCCCGCGCCGTAGCCACCGGGGCTGGTCAGCGCGGCAGCGCAGGAGCCGTCGGGGGTGTCCTCGCCGTCGACGAGACGGCAGTTCTTCCGCTTGTAGGCGTTGCCCGGGGTGGCGAGCACGGAGGTGGTGCCGCCCAGTGGGTCGGCCTCGTTGAGGTCGCGCAGGTCGATCATCGCGCCGTCGGTGCGGGACATGGTGAAGCCGTCCACGTTGACCACGGGGACGACGACGACGCGGGCCTTGTTCAGCAGTCGGGTGATCCGGTCGTTCCTGCCGTACTTCTCGACCAGCTCGGTCGCGAACTCCATGGCGAGCTCGCCCCCGGGCCACTCGCGGGCGTGATGCACGCCGAACAGCGCGAACACGGGCCGACCGTCCTCGGCCTTGCGCACGTCGGCGCCGATCTCGATGCCGCGGATGGTCCGCCCGTCGAGCGAGGGGCGCTTGAGCTTGAACGTCTTGGCGATCGCGGGGCGGTCCTCGGCCAGCGCGGCCATGTCGGCGTTGTAGTCCTCGAGCGTCCGGTAGGAGTCACGGCCCGAGGGCAGCTTCGACTTCGCGGTGGACGCGGCGAACGCCTGGTTGATCGCGTTGATCTCGGCCTCGCGGCGCACCAGGTCGGCGATCCGCACGTCGTAGCTGAACCCGGCGTCGGTCAGCCGGGAGAGGTCGAGGCGGTTGTGCAGCACGACCTCGACGTAGTCGTGCCCGGCGTGCTCGGTGAGATCGAGCCCCAGGGCCTGGAGCCTGGCCTTGTCGGCGCGGGTGGGCGTGTCGACCGTGACCAGCTGCGGGGCGAACGCCTCGCTGGTGGCGTCGGCGGGACCGGACATCGTGGCAGGCGCGAGCCCGGCGAGGACCGCCAGGGTGGTCGATGCGGCAAGGGCGCTCAGGCGGGACCGGCGTGGCATGGGCGTCTCCAGGTTCGTCGTACTGACAACCGGGACAACGAGCCGCCGTCCTGCAGGTCACGCAGTCGTGCCCCCGGTCTGAGGGCACAGGACCGGGGGCACGACGTTCGGAGGCGGGAAGCGGCGCCCTACAACACCGACTTCCACTTGTTCTGGCAGACGGTCAGGTCGACCTTCACCTGCTGTCCGCGGTCGACGACGACCGGGACCTGCTGGAGCACGCGGCCGTCCTTCTCGCAGGAGAGCGTCCAGTTCTCGATCAGGCCGGCAACCTCCTGGGCGGCGACCGTCGTCGAGTCGTAGAGCGTGGCCTCGAGGGTGTAGCTCGACGTGACCGACGCGTAGTTGACCACGCGCAGCACGTAGGTGCCGGGCGTCGGCGCGGCGACCTCGAGCGACTCCTTCTCGCCCGGGGCGTTGCCCGAGGTGGAGACCTGGGTCAGCGACCCGTCCGCGTTCTTGCGGTAGACCTCGAGGTCGAGGTCGTCAGGCGTCGGCCAGTCGAGCGTCACCCCGAGCACGTCCATGCCGGACTCGGTGACGGTGAACTCGTGGTCCACGCTCTGGCCCACCGTGGTCGCGCCGCCCTGGAAGGTCTGCGACCTCACGGCGGAGTCCTCGGTGACCTCGATCAGCTTGGCCTGCACGATCGGCCGCGTGGACTGGTTGACGTGCCAGGTGTACTTGCCGCTCGAGCCGACCCGCATCGTGGTGTCGAGGGTGTCGGCGAACGAGCTCTCCCAGGTCGGCGACGCGAACGTCTTCTTCAGCCGCAGCGTCGCGCCCTTCGGGGCCTTGCCGGTGATGACCGCGTGGGTCGCCGTGTCGACGGTGTTCTCCAGGGCGACCAGGTAGGCCTCGCGGTTGCCCTTGCCGGCGTACTGGCCGGCGCCGAGGTACTCGTCGATCACCTCGGGGAACGGCGGGTGGAACTCGTTGGCGCCGATCTCGAAGGTGTACCCGTAGCCGCCGGTGGCGTTGTAGGACCAGTCCTCGGTGGTGCCGGTGGTGTCGTAGAGCTCCCAGCCGTGGATGTTGGCATAGCCGTTGGCCGCCGCCATCTCGGCGCCGAGGTCCTTCAGGCCGGCCTCGTCCGGGGCGTCGCCCACGGGAAGGCCGTCGTGGCCGATGGTGTCGGGGTGCACCCCGTTGGGCCGCAGCACCAGGTTGGAGAAGGTGTGGTTGGAGATCAGCGTGGTCACGTGGCGGCTGCTCACCACCTCACGCACGTTCTGGATCTCGGGCTCGGAGAACGGCGCGGGCCCGCGGTAGGTCGGGTCGGCGAACGTCGCCGAGGCGCCGGGGCCGCCCCAGAGGCCGCCGTAGTTGCGGTTGAGGTCGACGCCCGCGCCCGTAGCCGCCGGGGCTGGTCGCCGCGAGGGCACACGTGCCGTCCGGGGTGTCCGTCCCGTCGACGAGACGGCAGTTCTTGCGCTTGTAGGCGTTGCCGGGGGTGGCGAGCACCGAGGTGGTGCCGCCGAGCGGGTCCGCCTCGTTGAGGTCGCGCAGGTCCATCAGTGCGCCGTCGGTGCGCGAGAGGTGGAAGCCGTCCACGTTGACGACGGGCACGATCACCACACGGGCGCGGTCGAGCAGCCGGGTGATGCGCGCGTCCGAGCCGTAGTTCTTGACCAGGTCGTAGGCGAACTCCATGGCGAGCTCGCCGCTCGGCCACTCCCGGGCGTGGTGCACGCCGAACAGCGCGAAGACCGGCCGCCCGTCCTCCGGGGCGTTGACGTCCCGGCCGATCTCGATGCCGTAGACGGTGCGACCGTCCAGGGACTTGTGCGGCATCGTGATGCGCTTGGCGATGCCGGGGCGGATCACGGACAGCTCGCGGATGTCGTCGTTGTAGTCGTCGAGGGTGCGGTAGGTGTCGCGGCCGGACGGCAGCGGCGACGTGGTGGTCGCGGCGGCGTACGCGGCGTTGACCGCGTTGTTCTCGGCCTCCCGACGGTTCAGGTCGGAGATGCGCACGTCGTAGCTGAGCCCGGCCTCGGCGAGCAGGTCCCGGTCCAGGCCGTTGTGGAGCACGACCTCGACGTAGTCGTGGCCCGCGTGCTCGGTCAGGTCGAGGCCCAGGCTCTGGAGCAGCCGCTTGTGCTCACGGGTGGGGGTGTCGACGGTGACGAGCTGCGGCGCGAAGGCGGTGTCCTCCGCCTGGGCCGACCCCGCGGTGACGGTCGGCACCAGGCCGAGCAGGGCGAGGGACGTGACCGCGGAGACGAGGCCGGCGCGGGTGCGGCGCCGGGAACGTGGGGGCATGGTTACTCCAGGTGGTGGGTGACAGGCGCTGCATGTGTTCCCCGTCACCCGCCGTTTCCCACGGCACCTGGGCGAAGTTGTCGCCCGGGACTAGACCAAGCGTCCGGTGAGCGGTCAGCCGTCCAGACCGTCGAGCCAGGCGCGCACCGACTCGTTGTGCTCGCCGAGCCGGGGCGGGGGCAGGTGCTCGCTGCGGTCGCCCGCGTGCGCGTTGTCGTCGAAGCGCAGCGCCGGCCCGGGCAGCTCGACCCGGCCCACGGTGGGGTGGTCGACCTCGATCACGAGGCCCTGGCTCCGGGTCTGGTCCCACGCGTAGACGTCGTCGAGGGTCCGAACCTTGCCGGCCGGGATCCCGAGGTCGTCGAGCCGGGCCAGCCAGTCCTCGGCCGTGCCGCCGGACAGGGCTGCCTCGAGCACGCCGACCAGCTCGTCGCGCAGGCCGACCCGCTGCCGGTTGCCGTCGAACCGGGGGTCGTCGATGCCGAGCAGCTTCGCCAGCGCGCGCCACTGGTTCTCGTTGCCGCAGGCGATCTGGATCGGGGCGTCCGCGGTGTGGAACAAGCCGTAGGGCGCGATGGACGGGTGGTGGTTGCCGATCGCGTGCGGCACCTCGTGCGCCACCGTCCACCGGGTGCCCTGGAAGGCGTGCACCCCGACGATCGAGGCCAGCAGGCTGGCGCGGACGACCTTGCCGCGTCCCGTCGTGTGCCGCTCGTGGAGCGCGGCGAGGACGCCGTACGCGCCGTACATGCCCGACAGCAGGTCCGCGATCGGTACGCCGACCCGGGTGGGCTCGTCCGCGGAGGGGCCGGTCAGCGACATCATCCCGGCCTCGCCCTGGGCGATCTGGTCGTAGCCGGCGCGGCCGCCCTCGGGGCCGTCGTGCCCGAAGCCGGTGATGGACAGGATCACCAGGCGGGGGTTGATCTCGTGCAGCCGCTCGACCGAGAAGCCGAGCCGGTCCAGGACGCCGGTGCGGAAGTTCTCCATCAGCACGTCGGCGTGGGCGACGAGCCGGGTCAGCAGCTCCTTGCCCTCGTCGGACTTCAGGTCCGCGGTGACCGACTCCTTGTTGCGGTTGCAGGACATGAAGTACGTCGAGATCGGGTCCTCGGCGGGGCCGGCGAAGGGCGGCCCCCAGGACCGGGACTCGTCGCCGCCGTCGGGCTGCTCCACCTTGATGACGCGCGCGCCGAGGTCGGCCAGCATCATCGCGGCGTGCGGCCCGGCGAGGGCGCGGGTGAGGTCGATGACGACCAGGTCGCTGAGCATCACGACGCCATCATGACGTGGGCGTCGTCTCGCTCATCAGCCAGTTCTGGAACCACGGGCCGAGCGTCTGGCCGCTGCGCTCCTCGAGGAACTCGATATAGCGGGCGCGGCCGCGGACGCTGTCGAGGTTCTCCTGCGGCCAGGCGCGCAGCGCTGCGTCGAACGCCGGCGCGCCGATCTTGGCCCGGAGCTTCTGCATGATCAGCGCGCCGCCGTAGTGCACGTTGCGCTGGTCGAAGTCGTTGCGGTCGTACTCGCCGGGCGGGCCGTAGAGGTCGCGCCAGTACTGGTCGTTGCGGGCGAACTCGCGCTTCCAGAAATCCCAGGTGTCCCAGCCGTTGGCGACGGCGTACTTGGCCTGCAGCCAGGTCGTGATCCCCTCGATCATCCACAGCTCACGCCAGTCGTTCGGCGTCACGGTGTCGCCGTACCAGGCGTGCGCCAGGGTGTGTGCGATCTGCTCGCGCACGTCGGGGTTGCCGTAGCGGTAGTTGGACTCGGCGAACGTGATCAGCGTCTGCGACTCGACGTAGGAGTCGCCCGGCGTCACGATGACGCCGGCCCGGGAGAACGGGTACGGCCCGAGCTTCTTCTCCAGCCAGGCGATCGCGTCGGGCGTCTTCTTCAGCGGCTGGAGCAGCTCGTCCTTGCCCTTGGGGATCCAGTAGGTGAGGGGCAGCCCGTGCGGCCCGTCCTGGGTGTACTTCTTGTAGGGGCCGATCGCCACCGTGACCAGGTAGGACGCCATCGGCTGGTCGTTGACGAACTCGGTGACGGTGCGGCCGCCGGCGGTCTCGCGGCTGTCCATCCGGCCGTTGGAGACGCCGACGAACTTGTCCGGGACGTCGAGACGCACGGTGTAGAGCGCCTTGTCGGACGGGTGGTCGTTGACCGGGTACCACGTGTAGGCGCCGTACGGCTTCTGCATCGTCCAGGTCCGGCCGTCCTCGGTGGTGTGCCAGCCGAGGCCGGTGCTGTCGAGGCGGGTGGTCGGAGCGGCGACGTTCTTGGGCTTGCCGGCGTACTTCACGACGACGTCGTAGCGGGTGTCCTGGATCACCGGGGAGGCGATCACGAGGTCCTTGCCGTCGTGGGTGAACGCGGCGGACACGCCGGCCACCGTCACCGAGGCGACGTCCATCGCCTGGTGCAGGTCGAGCTGGAACCGCGGGGCGGTCTCCGTGGCACGGATGCGCAGCGACGCCGTGCCGATGAGCGTGCGCTTGCCGGGCTGCCACTTCAGGTCCAGGCCGTACCTCACGACGTCGACGCCGGTGTCGCCCTTGGTGGCGTAGTAGCTGTCGATGTCGGCTGCCGTGGCCGTGCCGACGACGGCAGCGGACAGGGCGATCACGACGGAGGCGACGGTGGTTCTGCGCAGCACGATGAGCCTTTCCCAGGGGGTGCCCGACGAGTCTAGACGCGACCCCCGCCGCCGACCGTGCTTATCGCGGCGGGCTGGGGTGGCGTCGGTCGCTGATCCGCTTCGCCTTGCCCAGCGAGCGTTCCAACGCGTGCGGGGCAAGCACCTCGGATCGCACCGTCACGCCGATCCGGTGCTTCACCAGGCTGCTCAGCTGCGCCGCCAGCGCCTCGCGACCGTCCTCGGCGACCGAGCCGTGGGCCTCCACCTGGACGGTCAGCTCGTCCAGCGTGCCCGGCCTCGTCAGCACGCACAGGTAGTGCGGGGTCAGCCCCTCGACCTCGAGGATCAGCTCCTCGATCTGTGAGGGGAACACGTTGACGCCGCGGACGATCATCATGTCGTCGGTCCGGCCGGTGACCTTCTGCATCCGGCGGAACGCCGGGTACGCCGTCCCGGGCAGCAGCCGGGTCAGGTCGCGGGTGCGGTAGCGGATCACCGGCATGGCCTGCTTGGTGAGGCTGGTGAACACGAGCTCGCCCTCCTCGCCGTCGGGCAGCACCTCGTGGGTGACCGGGTCGATCACCTCGGGGAAGAAGTGGTCCTCCCAGACATGGAGGCCGTCCTGGGTCTCGACCGCCTCCTGGGAGACCCCGGGCCCCATCACCTCGGACAGGCCGTAGATGTCGACAGCCTTGATGCCCGCTCTGTTCTCGACTTCCCGGCGCATCTCGTCGGTCCACGGCTCGGCGCCGAAGATGCCGATCTCCAGGCTGGTGCTGCGGGGGTCGACGGACTGGCGCTCCATCTCCTCGAGGATCGCGAGGAAGTACGACGGCGTCACCATGATCACGCGGGGGCGGAAGTCGAGGATGAGCTGGACTTGCCGCTCGGTCATCCCGCCGCTGACGGGGACGACCGTGCAGTGCAGCCGCTCGGCCCCGTAGTGCGCGCCCAGGCCGCCGGTGAACAGGCCGTAGCCGTAGGCGACGTGCACCAGGTCACCGGGCCGGCCGCCGGCCGCGTAGATGGACCGGGCCATCACGTCGGCCCAGGTCTCGATGTCGTCGGCGGTGTAGCCGACCACGGTCGGCTTGCCCGTCGTACCGGAGGAGGCGTGGATCCGGGCGAGCTTCTCGCGCGGCACCGCGAACATCCCGAACGGGTAGTTGCGGCGCAGGTCCTCCTTGGTGGTGAACGGGAAGCGGGCCAGGTCCGCGAGGCGCTCGAGGTCGTCGGGGCGCACCCCGGCCTCGTCGAACGCGTGCCGGTAGTGCGGGACGTTCGCGTAGGCGTGGTGCAGCGTCTGGCGGAGGTTCGCGAGCTGCGAGTCCAGCAGCTGCTCACGGGTCGTGTCGGGCATCGTGAACTTGCTCCGCCAGCTCATGCGGGGTCCCTGCGGAGGTGCGAGCGCGGCGAGCAGTTTCGTGGGGTGGTCATGCTGTGTCGCCCTCCTCGAACAGGGTTCCGCGGATCTCTTTGCTCCGGCCGACGAACTCCGCGACGACGGTCGCACCGCACCGGACGGTCACGTCGTAGACGCCGTCACGGCCCTGCCGGCTGCGCTCGACGGCCTCGGCCACGAGCAGGTCGCCGAGCCGGGTCGGCGCGGTGAAGCGGACCTCGCACTCGTGCGCCACCGTGCTGCGGTTGTAGGAGTTGCAGGCGAAGGCGAACGCCGAGTCGGCGAGGGCGAACGTGAGCCCGCCGTGGCCGATCGCGTGCCCGTTGACCATGTCCTCGCGGACCCGCATCTCGATCACCGCGCGGCCGGGGCCGACCTCGACGAGGCACATCCCGAGGGCCTGGCTGGCCGCGTCGCCGGCCCACATCGCCGCCGCGGCTCGGTCGGCCCGCTCCTGGGGCGTCACCGGAACGTCTTCTCCATCAGCGAGACCAGGTGCGCGGCGTCGCCCATCCGGCCGACCTCCTGGTAGCCCCGCCGGTCGTGAAAGGCGAGTGAGGCGTCGTTGCGGGGCACGAGGTTGACCTCCAGGCAGAGCCGGCCGTGCCGTGCGGCGACGCGCTCCAGCTCGTCGTACACGAAGCCGCCGAGACCCCGCCGCCGCACGCCCTCGTGGAGCACGATCCGGTCCAGGTAGTAGAAGCCGCTCGTGTGCCGCTCGGTGAACCAGCGGTAGTTCTCGGAGTCGTACGGCGACCCCGCGGCGAACGTGACGACGAAGCCGGCGAACCCGCCGTCGTGCTCCAGCACGTCGAAGCGGTCGGACCACTTCTGCAGCAGCTGCAGCCGGTCCTCGTCCATCGGTGCGAGGGCCTCGACGTTGCGCTCGTTCAGCGCGAGCACGTCGGGCACGTCGGCGTCGGCAAGGGGGCGGAGCAGCGGCACCTCGCCACCCTACGGCGTGTGACAGACTGGCCGCACATCCGTCCCTGTGCTGTCACAAATCGGTCACAGGGGTCCCAGACGTGCGAGTGAGGACCCGATGAGCAACGCTGCCGACATGTTCGCCGCCCACGAGAAGACGCTCCGCGAGGCGATCGAGGCCACCCGGACCCGGGAGTACTTCTCGGCGTTCAACGAGTCGCCCTCCCCGCGGGTCTACGGCGAGAACGCCGCCGCGGACGGCAAGGCCGCCTTCGAGGGCCACGCCGGCACCACGTTCCCGGTGAACACCCCCGGCTCCAGCGGCACGGTCGCGACCGAGAAGTCGCCGTTCGGCTTCGCCCTCGACGTGTCCTACCCGCGGGTGGCACCGGCCGGGGTCGACGAGCTTCTGGCCGCATCGCTCGCCGGGATGAAGGCGTTCCGCGACGCCGGCCCGGACGCCCGCGTCGGGGTGTGCCTGGAGATCCTGCACCGGCTGCACGGTCGGGTCTTCGAGCTCGCCAACGCCGTCCAGCACACCTCGGGCCAGGCGTTCGTGATGGCGTTCCAGGCCGGCGGTGCGCACGCGCTCGACCGCGCGCTGGAGGCTCTGGCCTACGCCTACGAGGAGATGACCCGCACGCCGGCGACCGCGGTCTGGGAGAAGCCCGGCAAGGGCGAGCCGCTGCGGATGGAGAAGACGTTCACCGCCGTGCCGCGCGGGGTCGCGCTCGTGGTCGGCTGCAACACCTTCCCGACGTGGAACTCCTGGCCCGGCCTGTTCGCCTCGCTGGCCTGCGGCAACCCCGTCGTCGTCAAGCCGCACCCGGGTGCCGTCCTGCCGCTCGCGATGACCGTGCAGGTCTGCCAGCAGGTGCTCGCCGAGGCCGGCTTCGACCCGGCCCTCGTCACGCTCGCGGCCGAGGACCCCGCCGACGGCCTCGCCGCGGTGCTGGCCGTCCGGCCCGAGGTGAAGCTGATCGACTTCACCGGGGGCAACGCGTTCGGCGACTGGCTCGAGGAGAACGCTCGCCAGGCCACGGTGTTCACCGAGAAGGCCGGCGTCAACACGGTCGTGCTCGACTCGACCGACTCCTTCAAGGGTCTGTGCATGAACCTGGCCTTCTCGCTCTCGCTCTACACCGGCCAGATGTGCACCGCCCCGCAGAACCTCTACATCCCGGTCGAGGGCATCGCCACCGAGGACGGCGTGATGTCGCCCGCCGAGGTCGCCGCCGGCATCGAGGCGGCGCTCGGCAAGCTCCTCGGCGACGACGCCCGCGCGGTCGAGCTGCTCGGCGGGGTGGTCAACGACGGCGTGCTCTCGCGGCTCTCCGGCGTCGGCTCCAAGGGCAAGGTGCTCGTCGAGTCGCGCGCGGTGAAGCACCCGGCGTACGACGACGCGATCGTCCGGACGCCCACGCTGGTCGGCCTCACCGCCGCGGACACCTCGGTCTACGAGGAGGAGTGCTTCGGCCCGGTGGCCTACCTGATCGAGACCTCCGGCACCCCGGAGTCGATCGACCTGTTCCGGCGTACCGTCCGGGCCCACGGCGCGATGACCGCCGCGGTCTACTCGACCTCGCCCGAGGTGCTCGCATCCATGCGCGACGCCGCCCTCGACGCCGGGGTGGCACTGTCGGAGAACCTCACCGGCGGCGTGTTCGTCAACCAGTCGGCGGCGTTCAGCGACTTCCACGGCACCGGCGCCAACCCGGCGGCCAACGCCTCCTACACCGACACCGCCTACGTCGCGAGCCGGTTCCGCATCGTCCAGTCCCGCCGCCACATCTGACCGCCGAGTCGGCGCGTCTGGCTGGCTGACCCCCGTCGAGTCGGCGCGTCTGGCTGGCTGAGCCCCGTCGAGTCGGCGCGTCTGGTCGCGTCGTGGGGCGGTGTGGATAACAGACCGCTGGTATGGCGTGCCCGCGGCAACCTTCTGGAGTGACCCAGCCAACGCTCTTCACGACCCAGGCACTCCTCGGCGCCGACTTCCCACTGGCGCTCGACCGACCCTTCACGGCAAGCCAGGCCGCCGACGCCGGCGTGACGCGGGCAGTGCTTCGCCGACTCCTGCGCGACCACTACATCCGGCGCCTCGTGAAGGGCGTCTTCGTCGCTGCTCAGGCACCCGAGACCTTGATGCTTCGAGCTCAGGCGTTGCACCTGGTCGTGCCGGAGGACGCCGTGATCGTCGACTGGACAGCTGTCTGGCTCTACACCGGGGTCCTGCCGCCCAACCAGCATCTGGAGGTGCCTCCGGTCTCGCTGTTCCGTCCGCGCGGCAAAGGTCGTCTGCGCAACGACCTCTGCTCCAGCGGGGAGCGGTCGTTCGGCCCTGGTGACGTCGTGACTCTCGAGGGGCTCACCGTTGCGGCACCCATCCGGACGGCCTGGGACGTCGGCAGGCTTGCGCCCCGGGACATGGCCATCGGCGCGCTCGACGCCCTGCTCCGGATGGGCGACTTCTCGCATGAACAGCTGCTCGCTGGAGTCGAACGGTTCCGGAAGCAGCGCGGCGTCGTACAGTTGCGCGCCCTCGCGCCCCTGGCTGACCCCCGATCCCAGTCGACCGCGGAGTCGGTGTTGCGACTGCGCTGGCGCGACCTTCCCAGCCTTCCGCCTCCCGAGCCTCAGGTGCCGATCCACGACGCGTACGGCCGCGCGATCTACTACCTCGACCTCGGCGTCCGTGAGCTCCGGTTCGCCGTGGAGTACGACGGGGAGGAGTTCCACTCGAGCGACGAGGACGTCGACCACGACCAACGCCGGCGGCGCTGGATCGAGAAGAACCACGGCTGGACCATCGTGCCGGTCCGCAAGAACAACGTTTTCGGACCCACCCGTGACATCGAGCGGATCCTCTACCAAGGCGTCGCTGACGCACGTCGACGCCTCGGCCTTCCCCCAGGTTGACCAATGAGCCAGCCAAACGCGCCGACTCGGCGGGGTGGGGCCAGCCATACGCGCCGACTCGGCGGTCAGTGGCGGCGGCCGGCGGCCAGACTGCCGACCAGGCCGACCACCGCCGCGACCGCGGCGGCGGCCGCGACGTAGCCGATCGACTGCTCCAGGCCCGCGGTGACGATGTCGAAGTACGCCCGACCCGCCGCCTCCGGGACCGCCGCGGGGAGGTTGTCGAGGTAGGTCGACCGGGCGACGCCGAGGCTCAGCCAGAGCACGCCCAGGCCGAGCAACGAGGTGATCGCCGCGAGGGTGAGCGCGGCTGCCCGCTGCCGGGCGAGCACCAGCCCCAGCAGCAGCAACGCACCGGCGACGACGGGCAGCACGCGGCCGTAGTCGTCGAGCAGGTTGTACGCCGTCTTGGCCCGGGCGAGGTCCTCGGTGTCGCCGATCGGGTACGCCGTGTCCGTCCGCGGCACCACGCCGCTCAACGGGATGCCGGCGTCGTCGACCTCCTTGAGCACCGCGTCGGCGAGCGGGCCGAGCCGCAGCTCGACCGTCGAGCCGTCAGCCTTGACCGAGTCCGACTCTCCCGCCAGGGCGCCGACGAGCTGCTTGTGCGCCGCCCGGTTCGAGTCCTCCCAGGCCTCCGCGAAGGCCGGGCTCGCGACCACCACGCGGGCGGCCTTCCGCACCAGCGGCTGCACCCGGTCGGCCACGGCGTCCGGGAGCGTGCCCAGCGAGTCCATCGTCTCGGCCGCGAGCTTCTTCGAGACGGCGTCCTGCACGTCCTCGTCGGAGGCCAGCGGCGCGACAGTCTTCACGTAGGCCGCCTGCGGGACCACGGTGTCGCGCAGCCACCAGCCGGCTGTCGCGACCGGCACCATCAGCGCACCGACGAGCAGCAGGGCGAAGGCGAGCAGGCCCCGCATCAACGGGCCGGCGAGCTGCGGGTCACGAACTCGGCGAGGTCCTTGCTCTGCTGGCGCCGTGTCGGTTCGTGGACGTACATCATGTGGCCCGCCGGGTAGTAGGCGTGCTCGATGTTCGCGCGCAGCTCCTCGGGGATCTGCAGGTGCGCGAGGACGTCCTCGGCCGCGAAGTGCGGGGTCGCGCCGTCGTAGTAGCCGTAGGCCACGTGCACCTTCAGGTGCGGGTTCTGCCGCATCGCCCGCTCGAGCTTCGGGGTCACGTCGATCGGCTTGCCCTCGAAGTCCTTGTAGGACCACGGGTGCACGCGTCGGGAGATCTGCTCGTAGGGCAGGTCGTTCTCGTAGCCGAGCTCGTCGCGCACGTAGTGGTTGAACGCCGCCGCGTAGGGCCCCATGATCGCGTCGTGCGACGGGTCGGCGTCCATGTTCTCGGCGATGGCGCTGGCGGCCGGGCCGGAGAACCGGCCGTCCAGCCGACCGACGGTGCGGCGCTCGTCGCGGAGCAGCTCGCCGAAGAAGCGCCAGTGCTCGATGCGCAGGTCGGCGCGGTCGACGTAGTCCTCGGTCAGCCCGGTGAGGGACGCGATGCGTCGTACGGCGTGCGCGCGCTCCTTCGCGGTCAGCCGGTCACCGCGGGAGAGCACCCAGGAGTACTCGCGGGCGGCGTACTCCTCCGCGTCGGCGAGCACCTTCTTCAGCGAGCCGCGCACCTTGCCGTGGTAGTGCGCGATCGCGGCGTAGGTCGGGAGGTAGAGCGCGTGCGCCCGGTCGTTGCGCTGGTTCTCGAAGTCGATCGAGGAGAGGTCGAGCACGGACGAGATCAGCACCAGGCCGTTGACGAACATGCTGTGCCGCGACTGCAGGTGCTCGGCCATCGCCGCGGCGCGGAGCGTGCCGTAGGACTCGCCGGCCAGGAACTTCGGCGACATCCAGCGCTTGTGCCGCGACGTCCAGATCCGGATCAGCTCCGCGACAGACTCGATGTCGCCCTGGTAGCCGTGGAACGGATCGGGCTTCTCGCCCTCGAGGACGCGTGAGTAGCCGGTCGACACCGGGTCGATGAACACCAGGTCGCTGACCGCCAGCAGGCTCTCGGGGTTGTCGGCGAGACCGTACGGCGGTGCCGCGAGCTCGCCCGCATCGCCCATCAGCACGCGGCGCGGACCGAACAGGCCCATGTGCAGCCAGACGCTCGACGACCCGGGGCCGCCGTTGAACGCGAACGTCACCGGCCGCTTCTCGTCGGCGCCGTCGACGACGTACGACGTCACCGACATCTCGGCCTTCGCCTTGAAGCCGACGAACTTGCCGTCCTCGTAGACCTCGTCACGCAACACCACGCGGCCGGTCGTGGCCGTGTAGTCGATCGTCCTCCGGCCCACCTTGAGGTGGTGCTTGGTGGCGACCACGTCGTCGGTCGGCTCGGCCGGCTTCTTCGACGTCTCGGTCTGCGGTGCGTCGGGCTTGTGGTCCTTCGTCTCCTCGCTCACCCGGCCACCCTAGAGGGACGACGTCCGTCGGCGCGCGGTCGACGCCGCCGGGTCAACCCATGAACACGGAGGCGATCAGGAAGTAGATGACCAGCGACAGCAGGTCCTGGACCACGGTCGCCAGCGGGCCGCTGCCGAAGGCCGGGTCACGTCCGAGCTTCGTCACCAGCCACGGCAGCGACATCGCGATCGCGGTTGCCACCGCGCAGGCCGCGACGAGCGCCAGGCTGACCGTCGTCGCCAGCGGGGCGGAGCCCATGACCAGCCACAGCGCCGGCCAGCTGACGGCCGCGAGGGCCAACCCGACCAGGAGCCCGGTGAGGATCTCCAGCCGGAACACGCGACGGATCGAGACGCCGACCGACAGGCCGCGGATCACCAGGGCCTCGGTCTGCGTGCCCACCGCGTCGGCCATGTAGACGATGCCCGGGATGAAGAACGCGAGCCGCACGTCCGAGGCGAGATCGGCCTCGGAGCTCCGCACCAGCATCGCCGCGCCGGCCGACCCCAGCAGTCCGATGACCAGCCACGGCAGCCGGTGCATCAGGCGCGCCTTAACCGGCTCGTCCATCGCGTGGCGGGCCGAGGCGGACGATGTCAGGAACCCACCGAGTCGGGCGAGGTCGCGGTCGTGACCGGCCAGCAGTACTGCGAGCAGCCGCTCGGGCGGCACCAGACCCCGGAAGTGGCCGTCGGCGTCGACGACCGCGAGGCTGGACTCGCCGTGGTGGGCGGCCTTCCACGCCGCCTCCTCCTGGTCGGTCCAGGGGGCGACCACCGGCGGGTCCGGGTCCATCAGGTCGCGGGCGAGGGTGCCCGGGTCCGCGGCCAGAACCCTCTCCAGCGGGATCAGCCCGAGCAATCGGTGGGACGGGGCGCCGTCGCCTTCGAACGCGCAGACCGCGACGTCGGCGGCCGACTCGTGCTCGCGTCCGACCAGCGACGCCTGGAGCTCGGCCGCGGTCGTGTCGACCGCACAGAGCGGGACCTTGGTGACCAGGTAGTTGTCGACCGATTCGGGCAGCAGCGGCTCGGTCAGCTCAGGGAGCGCAGGATGGACAGTCACGCCAGCATCGTCGCAAGGACGGAGCGGGGTTGTCTGCGGTGTTCCGAAGTGAGGGCGCGGCGCGAAGCAGCGACCTAGACGAAGCCGCCCGGCTCGTCCGACATGACCCACTGGTGCAAGATCTTGCCTTCCTCGATCTTGAAGGTCGCGACTGCGGGAACCCTGCCGGGCTCCGCGCTGAACTGGAACGTGCAGGTGGCGTAGCCGTCCTGGTAGACCACGTCGCTCGTCCGCACCAGCGACGTGTCATCGCCGTCGAGCATGACCTCGACGATCTCGGCGACCCCGAACGCCTGCACGCCGGTCTTCATGTCGGTCAGGACCGCGTCCTCGTGGAAGGTCGCCGCCAGGTCCGGCGCGCTGCCGAGGTTCACGGCGTCGAAGTTGTCGTCGACCAGCAGCACCACCCAGTCCGGGGCGAGCGTCTCGGGGCCCGGTCGCGTGAAGCGGTTCGTGACGAACCCGGCTCCGAACGCGGCCAGGAGGAGTACGGCGAGCCCGGCGACCGCCCAGGCAGGCAGCACCAGCGCCGGTGACGGCCGGGGCTCCACGACTGTCCTGGCCATCGGAACCTCCGTCCTGGCTCCCCCCGGCCAGTTTCATCGTCTTCGGCACCGGCGCAGCCCCACCAGAGCAGCACGGCCCGCGAACCGGGGCCAAGGTCCCTCGCCCGGCTAGGGGTAGGTCACCCCGGTCGCCTGCTCGGAGATCTCCCACAGCCTGCGGGCGGCCCCGGCGTCGCGCGCGAGCTTCCGCGTCCCGACGACCTTGGGCATCCCGTGCATCTCGGCGAAGCCGCTCGGGCCGACGTAGGTCCCTCCCGGCAGGTTCGCGGTCGCCGCCATGATCGTCGGCAGTGCCCCCATCGCGGGGCTCTGCCCGGCGACGGCGAACGCCCCGGTGAGGATCCGGGTCCGCACCTGGGTGGACTCGCCGATCCGGCCGGCGCCCATCAGGCCCGTCGAGGCGTAGCCCGGGTGCGCGGCGAGCGCCTTCAACGGCAGGTCGGCAGCGCGGGCGCGACGCTCGAGCTCGAACGTGAACAGCAGGTTGGCGAGCTTCGAGCCGGCGTACGCCTGCCAGCGGCGGTAGTGCCCTTCCGGCAGTCGCGGGTCGTTCAGCGGCGCCCGGAGCGCCATCCGGTGGGCCTGCGACGCGATGGTGACCACCCGTGCGTCGCCCGATTCCAGCAGCAGCGGGAGCAGCAGACCGGTCAGCGCGAACGGGCCGAGGTGGTTGGTGCCCATCTGCAGCTCGAAGCCGTCGGTGGTGCGCTGGTACGGCGTCGCCATGACGCCCGCGTTGTTCACGAGCAGGTGGAGGGGGCCGAGCGACCGGGCCCCTTCGGCCGCCTGGCGCACCGACGTCAGGTCGGCCAGGTCGAGGTGCAGTGGGTGTACGACGGCGTCCGGCTGGCGGCGTCGCACGGCCGCGATCGTCGCCGCCAGCTTGTCGGGATTGCGCGCCGCCAGGACGACCTCGGCGCCGCGGCCCACCAGCTCGAGGACGGTGGCCTCGCCCAGCCCGCTGGTGACACCGGTGACCAGGGCGCGCCGGCCGGTGAGGTCGGGCACGTCCTGGGGCGACCAGGGGAGCCCCCGGTTGCCGGAACGGCTCACGGTGTGACGGCCAGCGCGGCCAGGACCCGCCGGCCGAGTGCGTCGTCGCCGGTGACCGACACGTCGACGTCCTCGGGGGCCCGGCGCCCGCCGGCGAGCACGACGTACGTCTCGAGGTCCATCCTGAGCGCGACGTCCGCCGACTCCGCGGTCGCCTCGGACGGCATCGCGCGGCCGCTGTCGTCGACCCGCACGGCGAGGTGGATCGGGCGCAGCCCGGTGACGTCGAGGACCACGGAGGTGCCGGTCGGCGGGGCGACGCGCTTGCCGACCGTGTAGCCGAAGGCCCGGGCGAAGACCGAGACGGTGTGCTCAGCGCCCGGGGAGTCCATCGCGCCCGGGCGGCCGACCGCCCGGCGGACGTCCTGCTCGTGCATCCAGACGTCGACGACCCGGTTCGAGAGCAGCGTGTTCCAGTCCCAGCCGATGCCGCCGGGCGTCCGGGGCGGCGCACCCGAGCCGTCGGTCGGCGGGTTCGCGCGCAGCTCGGCGAGACGGGTCGCGGCGGCGGACTCGAGCTCGTCGACGATCCGCTCCGTCGTCCAGTCGCGCCGGGCGATCGGGCCCATCTCGGTGTAGTAGCCCATCGGCGAGGTGATGTGCGGGAGCTCGGGGACCTGCACGTGCTCCTGCTCGTTGCCGGCGAGCTCGGACTCGAGGTGGGCGAGGTGCGCCGCGACCGCGCGCACGTCCCAGCCGGCCAGGTCCGTCGGACGGTGCCAGTCCTCGTCGGACAGGCTGCGGAGCAGGGCGACGGTCTCGTCGACGCTGGCGGCCCAGGCGTCGACGTACTCCGCGAGCCGGGCAGCGTCAGAGGTCGGGGGCGTCATGCGCGGAACTCTAGCCAGCGCACCACGCCCTGTAACCGTGCTCTTCGCCACGCCCGGCCGTCCGCCCCGCCTCATTCGGGCCCGCAGGACCGCGGAACGGTCCGTGAACGGTCCTGGCGACCCGAACGGGCCGCCGGCGATGGGTCTCGGCCGGGCCGGTCAGTGGACCTGGCGGTCCTGGTCCTTCCAGAACGGCTCGCGCAGCTTGAACTTCTGGAGCTTGCCGGTCGCGGTGCGCGGCAGCTCGTCGACGAAGTCCACCCGCTTCGGGCACTTGTAGCCGGCCAGCGCGGTCCGGCAGTGCGCGATCAGGTCCGCGCCGCTGACGTCGCCGTCGGCGACCACCAGGGCGGTGACCATCTCGCCCCACTTGCCGTCGGGGATGCCGATCACCGCGACCTCCCGCACGTCGGGGTGCGACATCAGCGCGTCCTCGACCTCGATCGAGGAGACGTTCTCGCCGCCGGAGATGATCACGTCCTTCTTGCGGTCGGAGATGACCAGGTAGCCGTCGTCGTCGAGGTAGCCGCCGTCGCCGGTGTGGAAGATGTTGCCCTGCTGCACCCGGGCGGTCTCCTCCGGCTGCTCCCAGTAGCCGTCGAGGTTGTGGTTGGACGCGGTGAGCACCTCGCCCTCGTCGTCGATGCGGACGCGTACGCCGAGCGCCGGGGCGCCGGCCCGGCCGAGCCGCTGGGCCTGCTCGTGGACGGACAGGTCGTCCCACTCGGCCCGCATCCGGTTCACCGTGACGATCGGCGAGGTCTCGGTGAGGCCGTAGATCTGGTTGAACTGCCAGCCCAGCTCCTCGATCACCCGCTCGATCGTCCGGGTCGGCGGGGGAGCGCCGGCGACGATGATCCGGACCCGGTCGCGGCCGGGGATCTCGCCGTCCCAGTCGGCCGCGGCGTCGAGCGCCGCGCTCACCACGGCAGGGGCGGCGCACATCAGCGTCACGCCGTGCTTGTCGATCCGGCGGAGGATCTCCGCGCCGTCGACCTTGCGCAGCACGACGTGCTGACCACCCATGCCGGTGACGCCGTACGGCATCCCCCAGCCGTTCGCGTGGAACATCGGCAGCGTGTGCAGGTAGACGTCGCGGTCGCTCACGCCGGCGTGCAGGCCGAAGACGGTGGCGTTGAGCCAGAGGTTGCGGTGGGTGAGCTGCACGCCCTTCGGCCGCGCGGTCGTGCCGGACGTGTAGTTGATCGTGGCGGTGTCGCCCTCGTCGGGCATGTCCCACTCGCGCGGCTCGGTGTCGCGGAGGAACAGGTGGTCGTCCTCGCCCAGCACGAACTTGTGCGGCACGTCGAGGGCGTCGAGCTTGTCCTTCAGCTCCGGGTCGGCGTACACGACCGTGGCGCCGCTGTGGCCGACGATGTACTCGATCTCGGCCAGGCTCAGCCGGAAGTTCACCGGCACCAGGATCCGCCCCCAGCCGCTGACGCCGAAGAACGACGTGAGCAGCCGCGCGGAGTTCTGCGAGATCACCGCGACCCGGCCGCCGACGGGCACCCCGAGGTGGTCGAGCTGCGCCGCCTGCGCGCGGGCGAGGGTGGCGAGCTCGCGGTAGGTGATGCTGCCCAGGCTCGGAGCCGGCTGGTCGGGCTCGTCGACAACCGCGACGCGGTCGGGATAGACGGTCTCGGCGCGGTCGAGGAAGTCACGCACGGTCAGCGGGTAGAACACGAGCACCTCCGGGGTCGGCTTGCCTCGATCCCACTCGCATCGGCCGCGATGCGCCAGCCCCGTCTCGCCGGAGCAGCCGGGATCCGCGACGAACGGTCGTGCCTCCCCGGCGAGCGCGATGACTCGACGGGGAGGCGCAAACGGGGCCCGTCGCTCAGGCTGTCGCCTCGATCACCAGGTTGTACGCCGTCGCGACGGCCACGCGGGCGGTCGTGAAGCCGGCGTCGTGGAAGGCGGCGGTGAGCCGCGCCGGTCCGGCCTGGGCGCCGAGCGCGGCACCGCCTTCGGAGATGCTGTGCGGGACGCACAGAGCCGAGCTGCCCACGTAGAACACCCCTGCGATCGGGTTGGCGAGGTTGGCCTCCAGGGTGTCCTCGGCGAACGGCTCGACCGCGACCACCTGCCCGTCCGGCGCCAGCACGCTCCGGGCGTGGGCGAGCGCACCGACGGGATCGCCGAAGTCGTGGACGGCGTCGAAGAACAGCACCAGGTCGTGGCTGCCGGCGTACGACGTCGCGTCGGCGACCTCGAACCGGACCCGGTCGGCGACACCGGCCTCCTGGGCAGCGGCGTTGGCGAGACGGACCGACTCCTCGTGGTAGTCCACGCCGACGAAGGTCGAGCTCGGGAAGGCCTCGGCCAGCATGATGGTCGGGACGCCCAGGCCGCAGCCGACGTCGAGCACGCGGATGCCCGACTGGAGGCGCTCGACCAGACCGTCGACCGCCGGCAGCCACTCGGTGAGCAGCGAGTTGCGGTAGAGGGTGCCGTAGAAGCGGGCCACTCCGCTGAACAGCCGGGGGTCCTGCTGGTGCCAGGCGATGCCCTCGCCGGTGGTGTAGGCGTGCGCGAGCTTGTCGACCCCGGCCCACACCGCGGCGATGAGCTCGAACCCGGCCATCATCGCGGTCGGGCTCTCCTCCTCCGTGAGCACGGCCGCGGCCTCGGGCGAGAGCGTGAAGGAGTCCGTCGCGGCGTCGTAGGCGAGGAAGCCGTTGGCCGCCTGGGCCGAGAGCCACTCCTGCACGTAGCGAGGGGTGATGCCGGAGCGCTCCGCGAGCTGGGCGACGGTGGCCGACTCGAGGGAGGCCAGGGCTTGCCAGAGGCCGAGACGGTCGCCGAGGTAGACGAGGATCGCGTTGTACGCCGCGGCCTGGTCGGCCGCCACCTTGCCGGCGAACTCCTCGAGCTTGCCGAAGTCGAGGACCGGTGCGTCGAGCTGGGCGGTCATGGGGGTTTCCTTTCATCGGGGCGCCCGGTCGGCGCCGTCGACACGACGGTCCGGGGTCTGGCTGGCACCGCGCTCGCACGGCTGGTCTGGTCGTGGAAGTCGGGTGACAGCAGGGCGCGCCATCATGGGGAGATGGACCACCTCGGCACCGTGCTGATGATCTGGGCGCACCCGGACGACGAGACCTACCTCGCCGGTGGGCTGTCGGCCGCCCTGACCGGTTCGGGGCACCGCGTCGTCTGCGTGACGGCGACCCGCGGGGAGGGCGGGGTCGCGAGTGCCCCGCCCGAGCACCACGAGCGACTCGCTGCGATCCGGACGACCGAGCTCGAGGAGGCGCTGCGCATCCTCGGCGTCGAGGAGCACCACTGGCTGGACTATCCCGACGGCGGCTGCGCCGATGTCGACGGCAAGGAGGCGGCTGCCCGGATCGCCGCGGTCCTCGACGTGGTGCGCCCGGACACGGTGGTCACGTTCGGGCCGGACGGGTTCACCGGTCACCCCGACCACCAGGCGGTGAGCGGGTGGACCGACCTCGCTCTGGCCCGTGCGTCGGCGCGGCCCAGGCTGCTGCACGCGGTCGCCCGGGAGGAGGCCGTCGACCAGGAGCTCGATGAGGACTTCGGGGTGTTCGAGCTGGGTCGGCCCCGCGTGTGCGCCGACGACGAGCTCGACCTCCTGCTGGAGCTCGACGAGGACGTGCTGGACCGCAAGGTGGACGCGCTGCTGCGCCAGGTCTCACAGACCCGCGGCCTGGTGGAGGCGGTTGGTCTGCGGCGGTTCCGGGCGTGGGTCGCCAGCGAGAGCTTCGCCGGCCCGCAAACCACGTGACGCTGGCCCCGCACCTCGGGCACAGTGCAGAGATGGACCGTTCCGCCCTGGCCCTGAGCGTGGAGGTTCTCGGGCCCCTGGTCCTGCGCGTGCGGGGCGGAGAGGTCGACGTGGTCGGCTCCCGGCGACGCGCCGTGCTGGCCCTGCTCGCGCTGGAGGGGGACCGGGGCGTGAGCACGGACCGGCTGGTCGACTCGTTGTGGCCGGAGGACCCTCCGGAGAACGCCGTCCAGGCGCTCTACAGCCACGTCCACCGCCTCCGTCGGCACCTCGGCCCGCTGGCGGACCGGCTGGAGCGGCAGGCGAACGGATACCGGCTCCACCTGGAGCCCTTCGAGCTCGACGCCGACGCAGCCCGGCGGCTGGCCGCATCGGACCCGGCCGCGGCACTGGAGCTGTGGCGGGGTCCCGCGCTGGCGGAGTTCCGGTCGTTGCCCGCGCTCGAGATCGCCTCCGTCGGGCTGGACGAGCTGCGGCTGAAGCTGGTCGACGAACTGCTCGGGTCACGGCTGGCGCACGGCGACCGCGACGTGGTCGTGGACGCCGCCGCTGCCGCCGCGGTGTCGCCGTTGCGTGAGTCCACCGCGCTGCTGCACGTGCGGGCGCTGGCCGCAGACGGTCGCTCGGCGGAGGCGATGGCCGCCGCCCAGTCGTTCCGGCGCAGGCTGGCCGACGAGACCGGGCTCGATCCCACCGCGGCGCTGGCCGAGCTGGAGCACCAGGTGGCGGCCGGGGCCGTCCAACGTGCCCCCCTCGTGCGCCGGGTGGCCAAGCCTGACGGTCCGATGGTGGGCCGGCAGCACGACCGGGAGGAGGTCGTGCGGCTGCTCGGCGCGCACTCGGTCGTCACCCTCACGGGACCCGGTGGCGTCGGCAAGACCCGGCTGGCGCTCGACATCGCGGCGGGCCGGTCCGAGGGCGGCGAGGCGGTGGTCGTCCCGCTCGGCGTCGTCGACCGCCCCGATCGGGTCTGCCAGGCGGTCGCGTCGGACCTGGGCCTGCGCACCAACGGCGAGGCCCGTCCTGCCCAGGTCGCCGCCGCCCTGGCCGACCGGGAGCTGCTCCTGGTCCTGGACAACTGCGAGCACGTGGTCGAGGCATGCCACGAGCTCGTCGTTGCGCTGCGGCGCGACGCGGCCGGCGTACGAGTGCTCGCGACGTCGCGCGTCACGCTGCAGGTGCCGGAGGAGTACGTCGTGCGGCTGCAGCCACTGCCGGTCCCGAGGGACGCCACGGACCTGGTGGCCTTGCGTCGTCAGCCCGGTGTGCGTGCCTTCGTCGAGCATGCGCGTCGACGGCGGACGGACTTCGAGATCACCGAGGAGGAGGCTCCGGACCTGGTCGAGGTGTTGCGACGCCTGGACGGGTTGCCACTGGGCATCGAGCTGGCCGCGCGACAGGTGGCCGTGATGCCGCTGCGGGCGATCCGGGAACGGCTGGACCGGGCTCTCGACCTGTCCACCGGGCGGCAGGGTCCCGAGGACCAACGGCAGCGGACGCTGCGGGCCACCATCGACTCGTCGTACCGCCTGCTCACGGCGGACGAGCAGTGGCTGCTCCGGGCCATCGCCCCGTTCGTCGGCGGCGTCGACCTGGCGACGGTCGAGGTCCTCGCCGCGTCGTTGCAGGGCGACCCGCTCGACCGCCTGCATCGCCTGGTCGACGCGTCACTGCTGGTGGCAGACGCCGAGACTGCGCGCTACCGGCTGCTGTTCACCGTGCGCGCGTTCCTGGTCGACGAGATCCTCAGGCTGGGCGAGACCGAGGAAGCACACGTGCGCTTCGTCGAGCGGTGCCGCGCTATCGCGGAGGACATCGGCGAGCGGATGCTCGGGCCGGACGAGGCCGCCACCGACCGCCGGCTGCGGGCGGAGCTGGACAACCTACGGTCCGCACGCGACCTGGCCCCTGCCGATGCCAGGGTGGCGATCACGGTTGCGGTGAACCAGGTCGTCACGTGGCGCGACCTGCGTGAGATCTGGAGCTGGCCGGGCGAGCTCGCCGAGGACCCGGCCTTCGCCGCGCACCCGGAGCGAGCGACGCTGCTCGCCGGCGCAGCAGAGGCAGCGAGGCTGGTCGGGGACTTCGACACCGCGACACGTCGTGCCGACGAGGTGATCGCGACCGTCGACCCCGCCACCCAGCTGGCTGCGCTGAGCCGTGCCTGGAGCGTGAGTGCGGTGCTCGCGCACTTCCGTGGCGAGTTCGCGACCGCCCGCGACGCCTGGCTGCGCGCGGCCGATGGCGCGGGGGCGGAGGCGAGCGCGTTCGTCGGCTCGGCCGCCCTCGCCGCGGCGTACGGCGGGGACCCGACGACTGCCCGCGAGCTGCTGGACCGAGCGAGGTCGATGATCACCTGCGGCTCGCACCGCGCCTTCGTCGCGTACGTCGAGGGCGAGCTGCGCGCGAAAGCCCACCCCGAGGACGCGGTCCCCTGCTTCGCCGAGGCGATCAACGAGGCCTCCCGGGTCGGCTGCAGCTTCGTGGAGGGGGTGGCCCGGGTGTCGCTCGCATCCACCCAGGCCCGGATCGGTGACGTGCCGGGCGCGGCCGAGGGGTTCGGCTACCTGATCGCGTTCTGGCGGCGCACGGGCCAGACGACCCAGCTGTGGACCACGGCACGCAACGCCGCGGAGCTGCTCGCGGCGGCAGGTCGGTCCCGCACCGCGGCCCTGCTGCTGATCTGCGCCGACGCCGCGCCCGGTGCGGCTGCGGTCGACGAGGAGATCGCTCGGTTCAGCGGGCGCTCCTACACGCCCGTCGGAGCGCTGGTGGGCGCCGAGCAGCTGGACGAGCTCCGCGAGGAGTCCTGGCGGCTCGGCCCCGCGAAGGTCCTCGACCGGGCGCAGGCGGAGCTGGGCGACCTGGCCTCCGCGGGGTGACCGGTCAACCCAGGGCGGCCCCGACGACCTGCCGTGCCTCCTCCTGCACGCGCGCCAGGTGCTCGGGCCCCTGGAACGACTCGGCGTAGATCTTGTAGACGTCCTCGGTGCCCGACGGCCGCGCGGCGAACCAGGCCGACGCCGTGGTGACCTTCAGCCCGCCGATCTTGGCGCCGTTGCCCGGTGCCTCGGTGAGCTTGGCGGTGATCGGCTCCCCGGCCAGCTCGTCCGCCGTCACGTCCTCGGGGGAGAGCGCCGCCAGCTTGGCCTTCTGCGCCCGGTCGGCCGGAGCGTCGATGCGGGCGTACGCCGGGTCCCCGTGCCGAGCGACCAGGTCGGCGTAGTGCGCGCTGGGGCTGCGTCCCGTCGTCGCGAGGATCTCGGAGGCGAGCAGCGCCAGGAGGATGCCGTCCTTGTCGGTCGTCCAGGTGGTGCCGTCCTTGCGCAGGAACGACGCCCCGGCGGACTCCTCGCCGCCGAACCCGAAGGACCCGTCGATCAGGCCGGGGACGAACCACTTGAAGCCGACCGGCACCTCGCTCATCGGCCGGCCCACCTGAGCGGCGACCCGGTCGATCATCGACGAGGACACCAGCGTCTTCCCGATCTTTGCCCCCTCGGGCCAGTCAGGTCGGGCGCCACCGAAGAGGTAGCCGATCGCCACGGCCAGGAAGTGGTTCGGGTTCATCAGCCCCACGTCGGGGGTGACGATGCCGTGCCGGTCGGCGTCCGCGTCGTTGCCGGTCGCGATGTCGTAGTCGCTCCTGCGTGCGATCAGCGATGCCATCGCGCTGGGGGAGGAGCAGTCCATCCGGATCTTGCCGTCCCAGTCGAGCGTCATGAAGCGCCAGGTCGGGTCGACCAGCGGGTTGACCACGGTGAGGTCGATCTTGTGCCGCTCGGCGATCGCGCCCCAGTAGTCCACGCTCGCGCCGCCGAGCGGGTCGGCGCCGATGCGGACACCGGCTGACCGGATCGCGTCGAGGTCGAGCACGTTGGGCAGGTCGTCGACGTAGCTGCCGAGGAAGTCGTAGGACCCGACGGCCGCGCGGGCGCGGGCGAATGGCACGCGCCGCACGTCGGAGAGTCCCGCCTTGATCAGCTCGTTGGCCCGCGCCGCGATCACCGAGGTGGCGTCGGTGTCCGCCGGCCCGCCGTGGGGCGGGTTGTACTTGAAGCCGCCGTCGGACGGCGGGTTGTGCGACGGCGTGACCACGATGCCGTCGGCGAGCCCGCTCTGCTTGCCGCGGTTGGCGCGGATGATCGCGTGCGACACCGCGGGTGTCGGTGTGTAGCGGTCCCGGTCGTCGACCAGGACGGTCACGTCGTTCGCGACGAGCACCTCCAGCGCGGAGGCCCAGGCCGGCTCGGAGAGGCCGTGGGTGTCCCGACCGATGAACAGCGGCCCGTCGTACCCCTGCTGCTTGCGGTAGTCGCAGATCGCCTGCGTCGTGGCCAGGATGTGCGTCTCGTTGAACGCCGTCCTGAGGCTGCTGCCCCGGTGGCCGCTGGTGCCGAACGCGACCTGCTGGTCGATGTCGTCGGGATCGGGCACGCCGGTGTAGTACGCCGTGACGAGGTGCGCGACGTCGACGAGGTCGCTCGGCTCGGCGGGCTGTCCTGCGCGGTTCTCACTGGGGCTGGCCATGGCCCACATCATGCTCTGCCGCGACGGGGTCGGGAACCCACCTCCCACCCCTCGGCGGCCGGCCGGCGGCGGCGCTCCCACACCGCGCAGCCCCACAGCACCAGGCCGGCGACGGCGTACCCGGCCACGATGTCGATGACGTAGTGCTCGGCGTAGTAGACGAGCATGAACGACATCGTCAGCGGATAGAGCAGCAGCAGCCAGCGCCACCGGTTCCGGACCCGCGACATGGCATAGACCGCGACGAACAGCGCGATGCCCGCGTGCAGGGACGGCATCGCGGCCACCGGGTTGCCGAGGGCCGAGAGCTTCCGGTGGAAACCGACCTCGCTCAGGTCGTACCAGCCACGCCCGGTGATCCGCGCGATGTCCCCGCTGATGAAGCCGTCCTGCGACGCCAGCCACGGTGGCGCCACGGGATAGGTGATGAAGACCAGCAGCGCGGCAATGTTGAGCGACAGGTAGCGCCGCATGAACCCGACCCAGGCCGGTCGGTCCCGGACCCACAGCACCCCGGCGGTGACGGGCGCGACGAAGAAGTGCGTGTAGTAGATCGTCGTCAGCACGACGTCGTACCACTCGGGTGGCATCGACTTCTCGCACGGGACACCGCACAGCTGCGCCTGGAGGTACTCCGTGGGCAGCGCGCCGCCGAACAGCGCCCGGTCGGCCTCGATCGGCTCGGTCACGTGCACCGACACGAATCCGAGGTCGTCGGCCATCCCCCGGCTGTAGAGGTAGACGGTCAGCACGGCCAACGGCAGCCACCAGTCCCGGGGGAAGGCGAGGTGGGCCCGCCACGGAGCCTGGTTGTTCCACGCGATGGTGGCCAGCCAGATCCAGGTGAAGGCCATGAACGTCGACTTCGGCAGGCCGACGACCGCGACCCAGCCCGCGAGTGCGAGGGCGTACACCATCACGCCGGCGACCCGCGCGTTGCGCGGCGTCACCGCCGGGCTGTCAACCTGGACTGCCCCCATGAGCTCGTCCTCCCCGCCCCACGGTAGGGCGACCTGCGCCACACGCGCGAGGGCCTTTCCGGGTGGGTCGTGCGTCCGGGGGAGACTGGGCGCCATGACTCGCCGTCCTCGCGTCCGCGCGCCCGAGCTCGTCGGCCGCGGCTGGTTGAACACCGCAGGCCCGCTCACGCTCGCCGACCTCAGGGGCCGCTTCACGTTGGTCGATTTCTGGACCTTTTGTTGCGTGAACTGCCTGCACGTCCTCGACGAGCTGCGGGAGGTCGAGGAGAAGTACGACGGCGAGCTCGTCGTCATCGGGGTGCACTCGCCGAAGTTCGTGCACGAGGCCGACCCGGACGCGCTGGTCGCCGCGGTCGAGCGGTACGACGTCCGGCACCCGGTCCTCGACGACCCGGACCTCGTGACCTGGCAGGCCTACACGGCCCGGGCCTGGCCGACGCTCGTGCTGATCGACCCCGAGGGCTACGTCGTCGCGCAGTACGCCGGCGAGGGCCACGCCCACGCCATCGACGCCCTGGTCGGCCGGCTGCGCGAGGAGCACCTCGCCAAGGGCACGCTCCAGCCGGGTGACTCGCCCTACGTCGCCCCGACGCCGCAGGCCGGCGACCTGAAGTTCCCGGCCAAGGCGATCCGCCTCCCTGGCAAGGAGTTCCTCGTCGCCGACGCGGGCCACCACCAGGTCGTCGAGCTGGCCGAGGACGGCGAGACCGTCGTACGCCGCTTCGGGTCGGGCGACAGGGGCCTGGCCGACGGATCAGCGGCAGACGCGGCCTTCAACGAGCCGAACGGCCTGTGCCTGCTGCCCGACGACGTCGCGGCCGAGGTCGGCTACGACGTGGTCGTCGCCGACACCGTCAACCACACCCTGCGCGGCATCGCCCTGGAGACCGGTGAGGTCCGCACCGTCGCCGGTGACGGCCACCAGTGGATGCAGGGCTCCGCGACCACCGGGACCGCAAGCCTGTCGAGCCCGTGGGACGTGGCCTGGTGGCGGGACCGGGTCTGGGTCGCGATGGCCGGCATCCACCAGCTCTGGACGTTCGACCCGCGCACCGGCGCCGTCGAGGTCGCGGCCGGCACCACCAACGAGGGGCTCGTCGACGGGCCTCTCGGCGAGGCCTGGTTCGCCCAGACCTCCGGCCTCGCGCCCACCGAGGACCGGCTCTGGATCGCGGACAGCGAGACGTCGTCGCTGCGCTACGTGGAAGCCGGTGGGGACGGCCGCGTGGTCACCGTGGTCGGCAAGGGCCTGTTCGACTTCGGCTTCCAGGACGGGCCGGCCGACGGCGCGCTGCTCCAGCACCCGCTCGGCGTGACGGCACTGCCGGACGGCTCCGTCGCGGTCGCGGACACCTACAACGGCGCGGTCCGCCGCTACGACCCGGCCAGCGGGGAGGTCAGCACGCTGGCCACCGGGCTGGCCGAGCCGAGCGGCGCGGTCCTCGACGGCGGGCACCTCGTCGTCGTCGAGTCGGCCGCTCACCGGCTCGTCCGGGTCCCCCTCGGGGCGAGTGCCCAGGCGGCCGGGTTCGCGCACACCACCCAGCGGCCGGTCACCGAGGTGGCGGCGGGCGAGGTCGAGCTCGTGATCTCGTTCGAGCCCCCGCCGGGACAGAAGGTCGACGACCGCTTCGGCCCGCCGTCGCAGCTTCTCGTCGAGGCCACGCCGGCCGCCCTGCTCAAGGCCGGCGACGGTCGCGGCACCGACCTCACCCGCACGCTCGTCCTCGACGCGACCGTCGGTGACGGCGTACTCCACATCGCCGCGCGCGCCGCCTCGTGCGACGCCGGTGGCGGCGAGGGGGCGGCCTGCCACATGCACCAGCAGGACTGGGGCGTGCCGGTGCGCGTCGTCGACGGCGGAGCCTCCGAGCTCGTCCTCCCGCTCTCCGGCTCAGCGGCTGGCTAGCCTGAGGGTGTGGCCCACATCGCCGGGCAGGTCCGGATAGCGGCGCCGATCGAGCAGGTCTTCGACACGGTCGCCGACTCGCGCAACGAACCCTCGTTCAACCCGGCGATGACCGGCGTCGAGCTGCTCACGCCCCTGCCCCTCGGGGAGGGCACCCGGTTCCGGGCGCGCATGGGGAAGTCGGGCATGGAGATGCTCGTCGAGCTGACGGAGTACGACCGTCCGCACCGGCTGGGTTCACGGACCACGAGCTCGATGATGGGAACCTCGGGGACGCTCACCTTTTCCGAAGTGGACGGCCGCACCGTCATGGCCTGGGACTGGCAGGTGCAACCGAAGGGGTGGCTGCGAGCCCTCGGGCCGCTGGTCGGGATGGTGGGAGCCAGGATGGAGCGCGAGATCTGGAACGGTCTGAAGCGCATGCTCGAGAACGGCGGTGGTCCGGGGGTCTAGACAGCCCGGCGAACGAGCGGCAGGGTGTGCGTCCATGCGCATCCTTCTCGGGACATTCGCCCTTGCCCTCGTCGTACCCCTGACCGCCCTGCCGGCCCAGGCCGCCCCGCCGGAGGACCCGGCGTGGACCGCCGTGGACGTCGGCACCGACCAGGGTCTCCGCGGCCTCGACGCGGTCGACCGCGACACCGCCTGGGTCGGCGGCAGCAAGGGCGGCGTCTGGCGTACGACGGACGCGGGCGCCACCTGGCAGGACGTCAGCCCGCCGGACGCCGCCGGCCTGATGTTCCGCGACGTCGAGGCCCGCGACGCCGACCACGCCACGGTCCTGGCGATCGGTGAGGGGGAGGCCTCGCGGATCTACCGCACTGACAACGGCGGCGCCGACTGGGACCTCGTGTTCGTCAACGACGAGCCGCGGGCGTTCTTCAACTGCCTCGACTTCTACCCCGGCGGCAAGCACGGGCTCGCGGTCAGCGACCCGGTCGACGGCAGGTTCCGGATCATCGGCACCAGCGACGGCGGACGCACCTGGGAGGTGCTGCCGACCGACGGGATGCCGGCTGCGGAGGAGGGTGAGTTCAACTTCGCCGCCAGCGGCACCTGCCTGGTGACCGTCGGCAAGGAGGCGTTCATGGCCTCGGGCGGCGCGGCCTCCCGGGTCTTCCACTCCTCCGACCGCGGCCTCACCTGGGACGTCGTGGACGCGCCGATCCCGGCCAATGACGCCGGCGGCGTCTTCTCGCTCGCGTTCAAGAACCCCCGGCAGGGCGTGGCCGTGGGCGGCGACTACCTGGACGAGGACAACGGCGTCGACGCGTCCGGATTCACTGACGACGGCGGCGCCACCTGGACCGGCGGCGGCGACCTCGGCGGCTATCGCTCCGGCGCCGACTTCGTGTACGGCGCCGCGGGGACCGTCGTCGCGGTCGGGCCGTCCGGCAGCGACGTCAGCGAGGACGGCGGCCGCACCTGGGTCACGTTCAGCGCGACCGGCTACGACTCGGTCGTCTGCACCGCCGACGGCGCCTGCTGGGCGTCCGGGTCCCAGGGCCGGGTCGGCCGGCTCACGTCGGGCGGCTGAGCTCCGAGCGGGCCACCGACCGGACGTGGTGGACGTCTCCTCGCGCGGGGCCCGCTGTGGTCAGGGGGCGGCCGAATCCCCGCTAGACTTGGGGACAGCCAAGGCCGTGGGGTGCTAGCTCCCGGCCTTTCTTGTCGCCCGGTGTGGTGCGCGGTCGTTGTCGCGCAAGACCTGAGATCGGGTGCCCGAGGAAACGCATTGCGTTCTGCAGGCTCGCCGGTCCACGCCGTGGTCCCGGGCAGCGCGCGCCCAGATCCACACCGATGGAGCTTCACTCTTGTCCGCAGTGACCCCTGCCCCCACGTCCACCCCTGCCGCGAAGTCGGTTGAGAAGACGGGCCCCTCGTTCGTCGAGCTCGGCCTGCACGAGAAGGTCGTCGCCGCGCTGGCGAAGGTCGAGATCACCCACCCGACCCCGGTCCAGGCCGCGGTCATCCCCGACGCGATGTCCGGCAGCGACGTGCTCGGCCGCGCGCAGACCGGCTCCGGCAAGACGCTGGCCTTCGGCCTGCCCGTCCTGGCCCGCCTCGCCGGCGAGAAGAGCCGGCCCAAGCACCCCCGTGCGCTGATCGTCGTGCCGACCCGCGAGCTCGCCACCCAGGTGCGCCGCTCGCTCGAGCCGCTCGCGTTCTCGGTCGGCCTCAAGCTGACCACCGTGTACGGCGGCACCGCCTACGACCGCCAGATCAAGCAGCTGCGCGGCGGCGCCGACATCGTGGTGGCGACCCCCGGCCGGCTCCAGGACCTGATGGACAAGGGCCACTGCCTGCTCGACGACGTCCTGATGACCGTCCTCGACGAGGCCGACCACCTCTGCGACCTCGGCTTCTTCCCGGCCGTCAACCAGCTGCTCAAGGCCACTCCCGAGGGCAGCCAGCGACTGCTGCTCTCGGCCACGCTCGACGGCGACGTCGACCGCCTGGTCCGCGCGCACCTGCGCAGCCCGAAGCTGCACGAGCTCGACCCCAACGCCGGGGCCGTCACCACGATGACCCACCACGTGATGGTCGTCGGCGGGTTCCGCGACAAGATCGAGGCCGCCACCGCGATCGTCGAGGGCAACCCGCGCTCGATCGTCTTCACCCGCACCCGTGAGGGCGCGACCGAGCTCGCCGAGGCGCTCACCAACGGCGGCATCGAGGCCGTCGACCTGCACGGCAACCTGTCGCAGCGCGTCCGCGAGCGGAACCTGCACAAGTTCACCACCGGCAAGGCCAAGGTCGTCGTCGCCACCGACGTCGCGGCCCGCGGCATCCACGTGGACAACGTCGACGTCGTCGTGCACTTCGACGCCCCGAACGACCCCAAGGCCTACCTGCACCGCTCCGGGCGCACCGCCCGCGCCGGCGAGTCCGGCATGGTCGTCACGATCACCACGCCGCGCCAGCTCGACGAGATCGTCCGGATGCAGTCGCGAGCCGGTGTCGAGGTGCGTCACCACGACATCCGGACGACGCCGCGCCCGATGAACGCCCTGGTGCTCGCCGAGTCCGGCACGAAGGCGCCGGCGCCCCGCAAGGGCGGCTCGTCCGCCGGCGGCCCGGGTCGCCGTGGCCCCGGTGGCCGCGCCCCGGCCGGTCGCAGCGGCGGCTACCGCGGCGGCAGCGACCGGAGCTCGTCGTACGGCGGCGGAAGCCGCGGGAGCTCGTCGTACGGCGAGCGTCCGGCCCGTCGTGACGACCGCCCGGCTCGCACCTGGGACGAGCGCCCGGCGCGCAGCCGTGACGACCGCCCCGCCCGGGCGACCGACGCCCGCACCGACGGCCGGTCGTTCGAGCAGCGCAACGCCGACCGCGCGGCGCGTGCGGAGCGTCGCGACGGCTACAGCAACCCCGCCGGCCGCCGCTGACAGCAGCGCCCGTGACATGACGAAGGGCCGCCCCACCGTGAGGTGGGGCGGCCCTTCGTCTGTTCAGGTCAGCGCGCCGGCGGACCGTCGTAGCGACGCTCCTCGACGTGCTTGGTGCGCGAGCGCTGCTGGTTCATCACCAGCGCGAGCACGATCGCGAGCACACCCACGATGAGGAAGATCCAGCCGAGGCCTTGGTCGTCGATGAAGCCGATGTCGAACTGGACGACGTCCAGCACGAGGATGAGTCCGAGAACCAGTAGTACTACGCCCAGACCGATACCCATGGTGTTCTCTCCTTCAGTTGCGGCGACCAGGTCGCCCTGACGGCACGCGTGTGCCCTCGTCGATGGAGGAATACCCCGTTTTCGGCCCGGTCAATCACGGGCGTACGAGGCCTCGGTCACCCCGGAGACGACCACGGCCGCCCCACCGTGCAGGTGGGGCGGCCGTCGTCATCGGACCCGGGGGTCGTGGATCAGAACGCGTCCTCGGACAGGTCCATGATCGACAGGTCGGTCGCCTCGGCGATGGCCCGCTCGGCGGTCAGCTTGGGCAGCTGCGTGCGCGCGAAGAACTGTGCGGCCGCGATCTTGCCCTCGTAGAACGCCTTGTCCTTGCCGCTCACCTCGCCGGCCAGCTTCTCCAGCGCCACCTCGGCGCCGCGGAGCAGCAGCCAGCCACAGACGATGTCGCCCAGCACCATCAGCAGGCGGGAGGTGTTGAGCCCCACCTTGTAGATGTTGCGGATCTCGCCGCCCTCGGCGGACGGGTCCGCCGACATGAGCTGCTCGATCAGCGTGCCGACGATCGCCTGGCCGTCCTCGAGCGCCTTGGCGAGCAGCTCGCGCTCGATCTTCAGGCGACCGTTGCCGGCTTCGGCCTTGATGAAGGACTCGACCTCGCCGGCGATGTAGCCGAGCGCCTTGGCCTGGTCCTTCACGATCTTGCGGAAGAACAGGTCCTGGCCCTGGATCGCGGTCGTGCCCTCGTAGAGGGTGTCGATCTTCGCGTCCCGGACGTACTGCTCGATCGGGTACTCCTGCAGGAAGCCGGAGCCACCGAGGGTCTGCAGCGACTCGGTGCCGAGCAGCACCCACGAGCGCTCCGAGCCGTAGCCCTTGACGATCGGGAGGAGCAGGTCGTTGACGCGCTCGGCGAGCTCGTCCTTCTCCCCGTTGAACTCCGCGATCTGGACCCGGTCCTGCCACGAGGCGGTGTAGAGGACCAGGGCGCGCATGGCCTCGGAGTACGCCTTCTGGGTCAGCAGCGACCGGCGTACGTCGGGGTGGTGCGTGATCGTCACGCGCGGCGCGGTCTTGTCCGACGCCTGGGTCAGGTCGGCGCCCTGGACGCGCTCCTTGGCGTACTCGAGAGCGTTCAGGTAGCCGGTCGACAGCGTCGCGATGGCCTTGGTGCCGACCATCATCCGGGCGTTCTCGATCACCTGGAACATCTGCGCGATGCCGTCGTGCACCTCGCCGAGCAGCCAGCCCTTCGCGGGCTCGCCGCCGCCGACCGCGGAGTCGCCGAACGTGACCTCGCAGGTGTTGGACACCTTGATGCCCATCTTGTGCTCGACGTTGGTGACGTAGACGCCGTTGCGCTCACCGGTCAGCTCGCCGGTCTCGTGGTCGAAGTGGAACTTCGGCACGATGAACAGCGAGAGGCCCTTGGTGCCCGGACCGCCCACGCCCTCGACGCCCACGGGGCGTGCGAGCACGAGGTGGATGATGTTCTCGCTCATCTGGTGCTCACCGGAGGTGATGAAGCGCTTCACGCCCTCGATGTGCCAGGTGCCGTCGTCCTGGAGGGTGGCCTTCGCGCGGCCTGCGCCCACGTCGGAGCCCGCATCGGGCTCGGTGAGGACCATGGTGGCGCCCCACTCGCGGTCGACCATGTACTGCGCGATCAACTGGTCGCGCTCGTTGCCGTTGCGCTGCACGATCGAGGCAAAGCTCGGGCCGCAGGCGTACATCCAGATCGGGGCGTTCGCGCCGAGCACCAGCTCGCCGATCGCCCAGTTCAGCGTCGAGGGCGCGGGCTGCCCGCCGAGCTCCGCCGGGATCGAGAGGCGCCAGTACTCCGCGTCCATCCAGGCGCGGTAGCTCTTCTGGAACGCCTCGGGAACCGGTGCGGTGTTCGTCTTCGGGTCGAAGACGGGCGGGTTGCGGTCGCTGTCCTCGTACGACGCCGCCAGGTCCTCACGCGCCATGCGGTCGACCTCGGCGAGGATCGAGCGCGCCGTGTCGACGTCGACGTCCTCGAACGGCCCCTGGCCCAGGACCTCGTCGCGGCGGAGCACCTCGAAGAGGTTGAACTCGATGTCTCGGATGTTGCTCTTGTAGTGGCTCACAGCTCCACCTTCGTTCTAGGGGATACCCGGGAATCCGGAGTGCCGGCGCGAAGAAAACGACCGTACTCGCCAGTAACTTCATTATCGTACCCGTGAGTAGCCAAAGACAACCCCGAGATGCCGCAGGTCACATCCGGGCCGCCGTGGTGGACCAGACGGGCCGCCCTGGGGCGCCGCATCGAGGGCAGGACCAAGGTCTCCTGTGGCCGTGCCGTCTGCTTGGCACGATGGGTGGGTGGCGCAGCCTGTGGACGTGGAGCACGGCCTCCTGATGAGCCCGCGGTCCGACAGTCCGGACCGGCGGGTGGACGTCCTGCTGCTGCTCGTGGGTGCCTTCGGCGCCGCGGCGATCTATGTCGGGGCCCTGCTGCTCGACGTTCATCCGCCCCGCGGACTGATCGTCGCGTTCTTCGCCGCACCCCCGATCTGCGCGACGTTCGCGGTCTTCATCCTGGGCAGCCGCGCCCGGGCCGACCGTGACCCGCGGCTCGCCTGGGTCAGCGCCGGGGTCGCCGTCGGGGTGGTCGCGATGGTCCTCCAGCTGGTCTCCTTCCCGGTGGTCGCGCCGGACGGCGGGTTCTTAGGCACCGGCGACCAGTCGAGTGCCGCGCTGTACCTGCTGTTCCACCTCGCGTTCGCCGCAGGGGTCGCCGCCGGGGCCCTCGGGGTGCCGGTCCGCTGGCGACTACCGGCCGTCGTCGGGGGCTGGGCCTTTGCGCTGCTGCTGGCCGCCGACCAGGTCCCGCTCCCGGAGCTCATCCATGCCGGCACGGAGTTCACTCCGCTGCTCATCGCCGAGGAGGTCGTCCTGGCCATCCTCACCGCAGCCGCAACCGCGGTGTGGGTGCTCCGCGTGGGCCGCTCCACCGCGCCGCTGCACGGCTGGGTCGGGGTCGCCCTGTCGCTGTCGGTCTACGACGTGGTGCTGAACGCGATCGGCGCCGAACGGTTCGACCCCGTGTGGTGGGGGAGCCTCTCGCTGCGCGTGGGGACCTACCTCGTCCTTGCCTTCGGTGCGCTCAGTGCCGTGCTCGCACGGCTCCGTGACGCCGAGTCCTACAGCGCGGCGGAGCTCGACCGTCGCGAGTCCCAGCTGCGCGACTCGCTGGCGGTGACCTCGGGGCTGCTCGCCTCCGCCGAGGCGTTCTCCCGCTCGGTGACGTCGGCCCAAGTGGCGGACGTGCTGTCCGCCAATGCTCGTGCTGTGGCGGGAGCGACGTACGCCTCGGTCCTGGTCGGGCAGGGAAACGAGTCCCTGCGGCTGCTCGGCGCCGACGGGTACGACGCAGCGATGCGTGCTCGGCTGAGGGAGACCCACTGGGACCTCGACCTGCCCGCTCCACAAGTGTTCGCCCTGGGTGAGCCGCTGTTCATCGACACGCAGGACGAGGTGCGGCAACGGTTCCCCGGCATCGTCGACCTGCCGATGGGCAGAGCCGCATCCCTCGCCGCTCTGCCGATCAAGGTCGGGGGTGAGCCGATCGGCGTCCTGTCCGTCTGGGACCTCAGGCCCAGAGAGTGGTCACCCAACCAGCGACGGGTGCTCGCAGGACTCGCGGCGCAGGGAGGCCAGGCGATCGCGCGGGCTCAGGCGTACGAGGAGCAGGCCGCGGCCGCCCGAACCCTCCAGGGTTCGCTGCTGCCGGCGCGACTGCCGCGACCCGACCGGCTGGACGTGGCGGCTCGCTACGTGGCGGCGGTCGACGGAGTGCAGGTCGGCGGCGACTGGTACGACTGCCTCGTCCTCGGGGACGAGCGGGTGGCCTTGGTGGTGGGCGACGTGATGGGCAAGGGGCTCCACGCCGCTGCGCAGATGGGGCAGATCAGGATGGCGGTGAGAGCCCTGGCCGCTCTCGACCCTGCCCCGTGCGCGGTCCTCACGGCGTTGGACGGACTGAACATCGAGCTGGGCGTCGACGAGATCGTGACGTTGGTCTACGTCCTCGTCGACACCGACCTCGGGGTGGCTCGCATCGCGCGGGCCGGGCACCTGCCGCCGGCGCTGGTCCACCCCGACGGCAGCGTGGAGTACCTCGAGGGGGGTGGGTCCGCTCCCTTGGGTGCGCCGGCAGTCCGGAGGGTCGAGACCGAGGTCGCGCTCCCGGTCGGCGGCGCGCTGGTGATCTACACCGACGGCCTGGTCGAGGACCGGGCCACAGGCCTCGACCGCGGCATGGACCAGCTCCTCGATGCGCTGGCGGACGTGGCGCCCTCCGCGTCGGCCGGCGACATCGCGACGCAGGTGCTCGAGAAGTGCGCACCCGGCCGCGGCGAGGACGACATCGCGCTGCTCGTCGCCCGGTACACGGCCTGAGCGACTGCGCTACTGCGGGCCGGCGCCGGCGTCCATCTGCTGCGCGAGGTACTGCGGGGCGCCGACGCGGGCGATGGCGTCGATCTGGCTCTCGAACCAGTCGGCGTGCTTCTCCTCGTCGCGGACCATCTCCTCGAAGACGGACGCGGTGCCGTGGTCGCCGAGGTCGTGGCACTCCTGCGCGGAGGCGTTGAACTGGGCGACGGCGGCCTTCTCGCTCGCCAGAGCCAGCTCGAGCATCTCCTCGGCGGTCTCGCCGGACTGGATGGCGAGCAGCCGCTGGACGTTCGGATGTCCGTCGAACATCAGGATCCGGTTGATCAGGGCGTCGGCGTCGCGCATCTCGTCGATCGAGAGGTCGTAGAAGACCTTGCCCAGCTTCGTGAGCCCCCAGTTGTCAAGCATGCGGGCGTGCAGGAAGTAGGTGTTCGTGACGGTCAGCTCGAAGGTGAGCGCGTCGTTGAGCAGCTCGACGATGCGCGGGTCAACTGGCTGCACGGACGTCCTCCTGGGTGACAACGGCATCGACGGGCTCATGCTGGCAGACGACCTGGCGCACGGAGAAGACGCAGGTGCCACAGTTCTGGGCGGCGCCGGTCCGGCGGCACACCTCGGAGACCGTCCGGGCGCCGGAATCCAAGGCGTCGGCGATGTCGTCGGACGACACCACGCGGCAGTGACACACGATCATGCAGTTAGGTTAGCCTAACCTGGGTGATCGGTGAAGTCGTGTCCAGCAGCAGCACGGACCGGCTGACCGGGCCGGGTGCCCTCTGCGCGGGTCAGGCCCTCGACCTGCCACGTGAGGCCGTGGTGCGCGAGGGCCGCGCGCAGTCCGCGGTCCGTCAGCACCTCCAGCATGGCGCCCGGCGGGTGGGCGAACACCCGGAACTCCTTGCGCCGCGCGGCGAAGAAGGCGTTCTGCGACGCGAAGAGGGCCCTGCTGACGGCGTTTCGAGGCGGGTGGCTGAACGCCAGCCGCCGGCGGCACCGGTCGGCCGCGGCACCGAGCAGTCGCTGGTAGTCGGGGTAGCAGCACACCACTCGATGCAGCACCACGAGGTCGGCCGACTCCACCGCGCCCGGGGTGTCCGCCACGTCGACGATGCGTCGCCGTACCCGGTCCGCGACCCCGGCCTGCTCCGCCAGGCGCCGGGCCTCGTCGTCATAGGAGGAGGACAGCTCGACGTTGGTCACCGCAGCGGCGCCTCGGCGCAGCAGCTCGATGCCGATCTCGCCGACCCCGCCGCCGATCTCGAGCACGGTAGCCCCCGCGAGACCGTCCCCGGCCAAGAAGTCGACCAGCCGGCCGGCGGTCGGGTCGAGGCCGCGGCGGCGGTAGCGCTTCGCCATCCGACGGGCGAAGCTCCCGCCGAAGGTCTCGTCGTACTCGTGCGAGTCGCAGCAACCGGCCACCCACCGAGTATCCACCCCGGGCCGGTGCCCGTCCTGCCCGTCACAACAGCACATGAGTGCTGCTCGGACGCGTCTCCGCGTCGGATCCGTGTCGCTCGCGCGCTCATGTGCGATTGCGACCGCGCGACCGACCGACGGACCGACCGACGGGCTGACGGGCCGACGGGCCGGGCAGCGTCGGGGCTCAGGCGCGCCGCCGCGCGGTGGTGAGCAGGACCTCCGAGCGGTCGACGAGCGTGTCCGCGTCCAGCTCGGAGAGCCGCGCCACCAGCCGGGACCGGACGGCCTGCCGGGTGGCGTCGTCGAGGCGGGCGTAGCGCCAGCCGAGCACGCCGCACCCGGTGCGCATCTGCAGGGCTGACTCGGCGTCGAAGCGCGCGTCCAGGGATCGTGAGGTCGTCCGCACGTCTGTGAACGCGGCACCCAGGAGGCCCTGCATGGCCTGGGCGGAGTCGGTCAGGTGGTCCGAGCGGGGAAGCTCCGGGAACGTCGGCGCTCCCGCGGCGTCGAGCTCCTCGCGGATCAGGCCGTCGGCGCCGGTGCCCGTCTGCGACCCCCAGGTGGCGGCGAGCAGCCACCCGCCCGGCCGCAGCACGCGGGCGGCCTCCGCCACGGCCAGGGTGGCATCGGGCAGCAGGAACAGCACGAACGCCTGCACGACCGCGTCGACCGACCCGTCGGCAAGCGGCAGGCGGGCCGCGTCGGCCTGGATCCGCGGGACCTCCGGCGACGACCGCAGCAGCATGCCCCTGCTCCGGTCCAGGGTGAGGAGCCGTCCGGCGGGTCCTGCGGCCGCGAGCAGGGCCGGGACCAGCGCGCCGGAGCCGATCGCCACGTCGACGACCACGCGCGGCTCGGAGTCGCCGGGCGCCGGCAGCGAGGCCACCAGGTCCCGCGCGTGACGATGAAGCGCGGGTGCCCAGTGCTGCTCGTAGGCCAGAGCGCCCTCGTCGTACATCGACGCGATCGTCGCTTCCGAGCTGGGCACGTCGACCACCAGCCGAGTATGCACCCGGGACTGGTCCTCCGGAAGCCTCGCTGACGGGCGGGGAGGCGAACCCTCACCCGACTCCCGGGTGGTATCCCTCGGCGAGGACGTCCCAGTAGTCCGGGGTGAACGGCAGGTCACAGAGGGCGTCCGCCGGAAGCCGCCACAGTTGTCCGTACCCCTCGGCCACGGTGTTCTCGAGCTTGACCGCGGTGGTCCCGCTCGAGTCGCCGATGTAGAACCCGTAGCGCTGGAGCGCACGCGCCACCACGAGCGCGTCCGGCCGCAGACCGAGGTCGGAGAGGTCGACCGACGGCTTGATCCGGAAGCGGAGTCCCTGGGGAGGGACGGCGGGATCGTCCCCGGCGTAGTCACCGTCCGAGCCGACCATGGGGAAGACGTGGCGCCGCGAGACCTCGGGACCCGAGGCCACCTTGAGGACGTGGTCGATGCTTCCCGCCCTGACCTCGCCCCACGTCACCGCCATGACGGCTCCGCTGTTCCCCCGATGCGTCCCCCGGTTGCGCGGGTCGTCGGACCTGTCCGTCCGGGTGTGCAGCCCGTTCGAGTCCAGGTAGGTGACGGTGGCGCCGGAGGCGCTCCACTGGCCGGTGAAGTCGTCCCGTTCGGCATCGGTCAGGGCAACGACGTATCCCCTGCCCTCGTCGTAGAGCGTCATGCTGCCGTCTCCGTTGTCGGCCGGCCGGGCGTCGTCAGGGATGCGGAGCGTCGTGAGCTCCGGTGGCTGGTGGCCCTGGATGCCCGTGACGTCGTACTCCTTGTCCCCGGGGCCGGCCTGGTAGACGGGCTGGCCCCACGGGCTGTCGCCTGCCCCGGCGAGCATCAGGCAGCCGGCCCCGCTCTCCGGACCTGTCCGGAGGTACTCCAGGATCCGGCTCCCGGCCGGGTTGAGCGGTGGGTCGTCCGGCAGCGGCGCGTTCCACCAGGACAGGGCCGTGAACGCCCGGGGTGGCGCCTGGGGCCCACCCCCTCCGGGGGTCGCGCCACTGGTGTCCTCGTCGCCAAGGAGCACGGCGCCACCGACGAGAAGGATCGTGGCGAGGAGCGCCGACGCGAGGAGGGTGGCAGGTCGTGTCCACCGGTCCGGGAGGGTCCGCAGCGGGCCCCCTCCGGCGCCGGACGGGTCGGTCTTCTCCGGTGCTTCGCCGCTCATCGGTCGCTGGAGCCGTCGGCGGCCGCAGAGGCGAGATCCAGCAGCCGTCGGACCTGGCCGGCCAGGTAGCGAGCAGCGAGGTCGGCCGAGGAGCGTCTGACGCGGGTGCTCCACCCCCTGCCGCCCGGCTGGACCAGGGCTGACCACTTGTCCAGCATGATCATCGCCTGGTAGCAGCGCAGCTCCGCCGCGGGAACCGGCCGGTCGACGTAGTAGCCGGCGATCACCGCACGTTCACGACGCTCGAGGTCCGCGGCGGAGTAGGCGACGCCGTGGGTGTGCAGCTGGAGCCCGAGGAGGCGCATGCCGACGAGGAAGCGGCAGAGGTCGTCCTGTGCGGGGACCGCGCAGCGTGGCAGGGGATCGAAGACAGTCAACCGCCCCCCGCTGCCCAGGAACATGTTGCGCGGCGCGTAGTCACCGTGGCCGGCGGCGGAGGGGATGAGCTCGGGGAGAACGGCAGCCGCCAGCTCCGCCCCGCGGTCACCGAGGCCCGCGAACGCGGATGCCCCCACCTCGGCGGCCAGGAAATCCTGGTAGGCCCGGAACTGGTCCACGACGTCCTCGCGCCTGCCCTGCCGCACCGGAAGGAGCGTGGCGGGTGTGATCTGCTGGAAGAGTCGAAGCCAGCCGCCGACCCGAGCCCACACCTCGCCGGTGTCCTGGTCTCGGGCCGGCCGCGTCCAGGGCGTCAGCCGGCTCAGGCCGATCAGGTGCTCGCCGCATCGTCGCGGCGCCGGTGACGTAGCCCATCAGGACCGTGTTCTGCTCCGGAAGAAGGTCGAGCGGCCTGACCGCCCCGAACCGGGGATGGTTCTCGCCGACGGCCTCGTAGATGGTCTCGAGACTGGTGTACTCCAGCTCGGCCTGCTCGGTCGGCTTCAGCGGACCGGTGGCGAGGGTCGGCCGGCTCCGTGCCTGCGGGCCCTGACGGGCAGGGACCTCGAGCCGAGTCTTGGCCAGGACGCCCGGTGCGGAGTCCTCGGGAGGACGCACCAGGTAGATCCGGCAGCTGTGCCTGCTGCTCAGCTCGACGAGCCGTGGCCGGCCACTGAGCTCGTGGCCCGGGAACCACTCGGCGTAGCGGTCTGCGACGCGCCGTTCGATCTCGTGCTCGACGGCCAGCCGTGTGCTCTCCACGCCTCAAAACCCCCACCTGTGATGCAAGACCCCGATGCTAGCCGCGGCGGGGACGGCGGACTATGCCTCCAACGGGTGGGGCGAATGGCCCATACGGCGCACTGGGTGGCCGGTCAGTCGTTGCGGAGCCGGGCGCGGATGCGGCGTACGACGGAGCCGGCGCGGTCGGACCGGGACTCGAGCTCGGCCAGCCGGCTGCGCAGCCGCTCGACCTCCTGGACCTCGGCGCGCAGTGTCGCGACCTCCCGGGTCAGCACCGCGACGGCCTGGACGGCGAGGTCCCGCGACTGCCGGACGGGCACCCGGTGCTCGGCGGGCGCGCCCTCGGCCGGCCGCGGGGTCAGGTCGGCCAGGTCGCCGACGACGTCGTACCCGGCGGCGTCGATCCGCTTCGCCCAGCCGTCCGTGATCTCGGTCAGCCGGGGCAGCAGGTTCTCCGGGGTGGCCACGCGCGGGGAGCGGTCCTGGCGCAGCGCGCCGTTCACCAACGACTGCTTGACGGTGCGCCGCAGCAGCGGCGGGTTGCCCTTGCTGCCGCGGAGCTCCTTGTTCACGCGGCGCAGCACGTCGATCGCGGTGATGCCCAGGGACGTGTTGGCGCCCACCTCGGGGAACTCGGCGATCCCCGGGTCGACGCCGACCACCGCGCAGAACCGCTGCCACAGCAGGTCGCGGGGGGCGCCCGGCGGCGGTGCGGTCACGAGGTGCACGCGCTCCGGGGGCAGGCCGGCGCCCCACCGCTCGAGCAGCTCGGGGATGTCCTGGTGCCGCCAGAACTTCTGGGCGTGGTCGTGGCTGCGCTCGGGGTCGAGCATGCGGTCGAGGAACGGCATGAACCGCAGGCCGCGGCCGTGCTTGATCCCCTCCTGCCACTCCGCCGGAAGCTGCCGGCCGAGGTCGCGGGCGGTGACGACGAGGTGGACCTCGAGGCCGTCGAGCTCGCGCATCGCGGCCTCGACCTCGGCCCGGCTCGCGTTGCTGAACAGCTCGTTGCTGAACACCGTCGTGCCCTCGAAGGCGCGCGCCTGCTTGCACAGCCCCGCCCACGACCCCTTCACCCGCCGCTGGGGGACGCCCCAGCCGGGGTGGTTGCCGGTCAGCTCGAGGGCCGCGTGGAAGAGGCCCTTGTGCTGCTGGGTGGGGAAGAAGACGCCGGCCTCGCGCATCCGGTCCGCGTTGGCGCGGAGCGTGGCCTGGATGAAGGAGGTGCCGCTCTTCGGGACGCCGACGTGCAGCACGACGCGTCGGGTGGCCGGTGCCGCCTCGGAGGTCATGCGCCTCAGGATAGGCGCTCCCTCAGATGGCCCGGACGCCGTGTGACACGCCGAACACTACTACTTCGATTGACTTAAATCCGGCATTGCACTTACCCTGGTGATCGTACTAAGACAACAAATTCACTACACATAGGCAAGGTGCATTCCTATGCGCAGTCTTCTCGTCCTCGGTTTCGTCGGGTTCTTCGCTCAGCTCGTCGACGGGTCCCTCGGCATGGCCTACGGCGTCACGTCGTCGACCCTGCTCCTCGCGACGGGCATCGCGCCCGCGGCCGCCTCTGCGGCAGTCCACTTCTCCGAGATCGGCACGACGCTGGTCTCCGGGATCAGCCACCACAAGCTCGGCAACGTGGACTGGCGCACGGTCGGGATCATGGCCGTGCCGGGCGGCCTGGGCGCGTTCGCCGGTGCGACCTTCCTGTCCAGCCTCGACGGTGACACCGCCAAGCCCTGGGTGGCCGCGCTGCTGCTCGGCCTCGGCGTCTACGTGGTCTACCGCTTCCTCGTGCTCGGCGGCCGTCGGCCGCACTTCAAGGGCAAGGTGTCTGCCGCCTTCCTGGCCCCGCTGGGTGTCGTCGGCGGGCTCATGGACTCGATCGGCGGCGGTGGCTGGGGTCCCGTCGGCACCACCTCGCTGCTTTCGTCCGGCCGGCTCGAGCCGCGCAAGGTCGTCGGCTCGATCGACACCTCGGAGTTCGTCGTCGCCATCGGTGGCTCGCTCGGCTTCCTGTTCGCTCTCGGCAGCGCGGGCATCCCGTGGGACATCGCCGGCGCGCTGCTCGCCGGTGGCGTGGTCGCCGCCCCGTTCGCGGCCTGGCTGGTCAAGAAGCTGCCCGCCCGCGTGCTGGGTGTGGCCGCCGGTGGCCTGATCATCCTCACCAACAGCAAGACCATCCTGGAGACCCTCGGTGCGGACCCGGGCATGGTCATGGTCTCCGCGGCGGCGATCTTCGTGGCCTGGGTGCTGCTGATCGTCTGGGCGCTCAAGCAGGAGCGCGAGGCCAAGGAGGCCGCCGAGCCCGAGCTCGAGCCGGCCGCGGCCTGACCCTCACCCCTGGACGCAGGGCCCGGTGGCGTGCACCCTCCGCCGGGCCCTGCTGCACGCCCGCAACTTCCGGGCGGGACGGCGGTGGATTTGTGTAGATGTCTGAGAGACTTTCTCCATGCGCGTCTCTGCCAAGTCCGACTACGCCCTCCGGGCCCTCATCGAGCTCGCCACCCGTGACGGCGGCAGCCCGGTCAGTGCCGAGGAGCTCGGTCGCCTGCAGGAGATCCCGCACGGGTTCCTCCAGGCCATCCTGGCCGACCTGCGTCGCGCCGGGATCGTGATCAGCCAGCGCGGCCAGTCGGGCGGCTGGCGGATGGCCCGCGACGCGGCCGACGTGAGCGTCGCCGACGTGATCCGCGCGGTCGACGGCCCGCTGGTGAGCGTCTACGGCCTGCGGCCCGAGGCCGTCGCCTACTCCGGCTCGGCCAACGTGCTCCAGCACGTCTGGATCGCCGCGCGCAGCAGCCTGCGTGACGTCTTCGAGCAGGTGTCGATCCGCCAGCTGGCCGACGGCAAGCTCCCCAAGGCGGTCACGTCCCGGACCGGCTCCGAGGACGCCTGGCAGCCGCACTGACACCCCTCCTGCGCGATTCGTCCGTGGTCGCTCCGCGGCCGGACCCCTCGGAACCGCGGACGAATCGGGAGGGTCGACGGGTGGAACTAGAACGCGTTACAGTTCTGGGGTGATCGAGAGCGACGCCCTGACCTGGAACGCCCCCGACGGCGACCACCCTGCCCGCCGCGCCTCGCAGCGCTCGGCCGCCACGGTGGCGAAGGGCGTCAAGGAGGACTGGCTCGCCCTGTTCGCACCCGACGGGGTCGTCGAGGACCCGGTCGGGCCGTCGATGTTCGACCCCGCGGGCACAGGCCACCACGGTCACGAGGGGATCGGGAAGTTCTGGGACCTCGCGATCGCCGGCGTACGCCGCTTCCACTTCACCATCGAGGACTCCTTCGCCAACGGCGACTCGTGCGCCAACGTCGGCACGATCACCACGATCCTCGAGGACGGCACCCGCGTCGACACCGAGGGCGTCTTCGTCTACCGGGTGAACGAAGCGGGGCTGATCACCTCGATGCGGGCGCACTGGGAGTTCGACCGCGCCATGGCGACGATCAGCAAGCCCGCCTGATCACTCCGCGGCGTGGGTGTCCACCCACTCCACGAACGGCCGCGCCTCCCGCCAGTCCTCGCGGACCCGGTCCAGCAGCTCCGGCGTGTGGATGACCGGGTCGAAGCCGTAGGACTTCCCGAGCGTCATCGACCGGTGCCGCAGCAGGTCGATCCGCGGGTGGCTCGCGTCGTACCCCCGTGGCGTCGTCTTCAGGGTGTCGCCGCCGAGGGTCCAGCCCCCGGCCGTCAGCTCGGCGATGATCCGCTCGAGCTCGGCGCCGTGCAGGTCGTGGTCGATCGCCGACCGGATCGCCGCGAGGCGGGGGGAGCTGGCCTCGTAGAACCCGACGCCGACCCGAACCCCGGGCGCGGAGACCTCGACGTACCAGCCGGTCGCGGGGCCGCTGGCGACGAAGGCGCCCTGATGGTTCTTGTAGGGCGTCTTGTCCTTGGCGAACCGCACGTCGCGGTAGGGCCGGAACACCTTGGCCTTGCCGAACTCGTCCTCGAGCGCCGCGACCAGCGCGGCCATCGGCGTCTTCACCGCGGCGTCGTAGGTGTCCTTGTGCGCGGTCCAGAACGACTTCGTGTTGTCCATCTCGAGGTCGTCGTAGAAGTCGAGGGCGGCGACGGGGAACCCGGTGAAGTCGGCCATGCGGCGAGGATAGGCGGGGTACGCGGACCGCGGGACCCCGCCCTCAGCCGGCCGGCCCGGTCGGTCGGGGTGCCACGGGCGGTGCGCCGGTGGCCCCGGGGCCGTGCCCTCGGCGGGTGACCTCGGCGCGGGCCCGGTCGATCCCGCCGTGCTCCAGTGCGGCCAGGGTCGACTCGCCCGACCAGACGAGCCGGCCGCGGCGGCGTACGGACACCTTCATCGACCCGGCGAGGTGCTCGATCGCGCCGGGGACGTTGCGCCGCTCCTTCGGCAGCGGCACCGGCAGCACGTGCGCGGCGGCGAGCGGGGAGTGCCCCTCCACGTCGATCGACCACCGGGCGCTGCGGCCGCGGAGCAGCCAGTCCTCGTCGGTCACCTCGGCGCGCACCGGGGAGACGACGGGGTCGCCGAGCCGGACGAGGGTGCCGTCGGGCAGGAGTACGACGACGGCGGTGACCGTCGTTCGGAGGGGCCCGACGTTGACGAGGCCGCCCGCGAACGCCACGCAGGCCCGGGGCTCGTCGAACCCCTGGGCCTGGCCCCACCACCACGCGTCGGGGAAGCCGCCCTTGCCCCAGTTCTTCTCGGCGTAGACCTGAGCGCCGTCCAGGCACCACTCGTCGTCGCCGAGGGTCGCGGTCCCGGTCGCGGTGCCGCCGAGCAGCCACGGGTGCCAGTACTGGTTGAGGCCGGGCACCACCTGGAAGACGCTCGAGCCGCCGAGGGCCCGGCGCGGCCACGGGGTCGGGCTGGTGATCGCGACGTCGAGGCGCGACCGCGGGCCGAGGTCGACCCGGAGCCGGTCCGGCTCGCCCCGGAAGGCGCTGCCGGCGTAGGCGCCGAGCCCGGCGGGGTGCGCGGCCGACTCCGGGTGCGCCGTCGTGTGCAGGAACCCGCCGGGGTGGCCGGCCAGGCCGAGCGTCGACCAGTGCCCGTCGTCGGCCCGGTTGACGCCGTTGAGGGCGATCACGACCCGACCGGTGGTGGGGTCGGTGAAGCGCCAGAAGTAGCCCTCCATCGCGACGCCGTGCGCGGGCAGCGGGCTGCGGAACGGCAGATCGGCGCCGGTGGACCGGTAGGCGGCGTGCAGACGGCGCATGGCTGCAGGGTAGGCCGCGCGAGGGGTTCCGGACCGGGTCCTGGAGAGAACTGGAGCGGATGACGAGACTCGAACTCGCGACATCGACCTTGGGAAGGTCGCGCTCTACCAACTGAGCTACATCCGCACGTCGGCCCTGACGGACCGACGGCTGGAATAGTAGCCGACGCGCGTGGTGCTCAGCCGAGGACCTGCGCGATCCGCCCGACCGCGTCCTCGACCGACCTGCACGCGACCACCCCGCTCGGGACGTCGGGATCGCCCAGCGAGGACAGGTCCCACCCGGCGACGCTGAACACCGGTACGCCGGTGCGTGCGGCCAGGGCGACCTCCGACAGCGTGCCCCAGCTGCCGCCGACGGCGAGCACGGCGTCGACGGTCCGCACCAGCAGGGCGTTGCGCATCTCGCCGAGCCCGGTCGGGACCACGACGGTGTGGCCCGGCGAGGCGGCGGCACGGTCGGACCCGGGGAGCAGCGCGAGTGCCGGGCCGCCGGCCTCGGCCGCGCCGGCCGCCGCGGCAGCCATCACGCCGCCGAGGCCGCCGGTGACGACCAGCCAGCCCCGGCCCGCCAGCAGCCGACCGGCTTCCGTCGCCTGCACGAGCAGTGCGGGGTCCTCCGGCGCGGAGGGGCCGACCACGGCGACGTAGTGCGACACGGCCGCGGTCCTACAGCCCGGCGTGGACGCCGACGCCAGCGCCGTGGCCTGCCCGGCCGACCTGGCTGAGCTCCGGGTGCTTGGGGGAGAGGCCGTCGCCCGAGGAGGTGCCGCGCATCCGGCGCTGGACCCAGGGACGCAGGTGCGTCCTGGCCCAGGCCCAGTCCTCGGCCCGCTGCTGCTTCTTCGACAGGAACGGCACGTGCGGCAGGTCCGCGACCGGTACGTCCGGCTCGACGTGCAGGGCGCGGAGGACGGCGTGGGCCATCCGCTCGTGGCCCGCGGTCGACAGGTGCATCCGGTCCACGTCCCACAGCCGCGGGTTGCGGAACTCGCGCAGCCGCCAGAAGTCCACCAGCGTGGCGCGGTGCTCGTCCGCGACCTCCCGGACGAGCTCGTTGTAGACCGCGACCCGTCCGCGCAGGTGCCGGAACACCGGGGCGAAGCCGAGGTCGAAGCCGGTGAACAGGACGACGTGGGCGCCGGAGTCGCTGAGCCGGCCGACCGCGTTGGCGTAGTCGGCGACGAGCGCGTCGATGTCGACCTTCGGGCGCAGGATGTCGTTGCCGCCGGCGTAGATGGTGACCAGGTCGGGGCGCAGTGCGTAGGCGGGCTCGACCTGCTCGGCGAGGATCTGGGGGAGCTTGCGGCCGCGGATCGCGAGGTTGGCGTAGCCGAAGTCGTCGGCGCGGGTCGCGAGCACCTGCGCCACCCGGTCGGCCCACCCGCGGACCCCGTTGGGGCAGCGCGGATCCGGGTCGCCGACCCCCTCGGTGAACGAGTCGCCGAGGGCGACGTACCGGTGGAAGACGGGACCGCGTCGGGTGAGCTGGTCGATCAGGTCAGGCATGGAGCCATTCTGCAAAGTGTCCGGGAGCCGAGGAAGTGCGGCCCCCCGAGGCGCGGGATCGGTAAGGTGCGCGTGTGCTCCTCTCCGACCGCGACATCACCGCTGAGATCGACGCCGGCCGCGTCGCGCTCGACCCCTACGAGCCGGGGATGGTGCAGCCGTCCAGCGTCGACGTGCGCCTCGACCGGTTCTTCCGGGTCTTCGAGAACCACAAGTACCCGCACATCGACCCGGCCGAGGACCAGCCCGACCTCACCCGGCAGGTGGAGCCGGAGGGCGACGAGCCGTTCATCTTGCACCCGGGCGAGTTCGTGCTCGGGTCGACGTACGAGGTCGTCACGCTCCCCGACGACGTGGCCGCCCGCCTCGAGGGCAAGTCCTCGCTCGGCCGGCTGGGTCTGCTCACGCACTCGACGGCGGGGTTCATCGATCCGGGTTTCTCCGGGCACGTGACCCTGGAGCTGTCCAACGTGGCGACGCTGCCGATCAAGCTGTGGCCGGGGATGAAGATCGGCCAGCTGTGCTTCTTCCGGCTGTCCTCGCCGTCGGAGCACCCCTACGGCTCGGAGAAGTACGGCTCCCGCTACCAGGGCCAGCGCGGCCCGACCCCGTCGCGCTCGCACCTGAGCTTCCACCGCACCCAGATCTGAGGACCCCTCCGACAGGCACGTGCCGCCCGGACGCGGCATTGCCACGCCTGGAAGGCGTGGCAACCCGGGGGACGTGCCTCTCGGTAGCGCGGTCAGCCGTCGAGGCGGTTGGCGAGCGCGTGCAGCCGGTGGGCCAGGGCGTGCCGGCCGCGGGGGCGGCGCTGGGACGGCATCTGCGCGGCCCGGGCGCGGACCCGCTCGTCGATCTGCTGGGCGGCGACGCGGTCGAGGAGTGAGCTGAAGTCAGACATGGTCGGTGGTCCCTTCGGGGCGTGTGCGGTGGTGGTCGGTCTGGTCGGTGCGGCGTACGGCGCGGTCGTCCTCGTCGGGCTGCTCGGCCCGCGGGCTCGGGGCCCAGCCCCAGTGGATGTTCACTTCTGCTCCAGGTGGATGTCGCCGCTGACCGTCTTGGCCCGCAGCTCGATGAAGTCCTGGCCCTCGGCCGGCTGGCCGGCGCCCTCCAGGCTGGAGCGGACGCGACCCGTCACGCTCGACACGTCGGTCCACACCGGTACGCCGCCTGGGATGCCGACCCGGATGTCGCCGCTGACGTTCTTGGCCTGGAGCTGTCCGTGCCGCATCAAGTCGACGATGAGGTCGCCGGAGGCGGTGCTCAGGGCCACGTCGGACTGCGCGTCGCGCACTCGCATGTCGCCCGAGCCCGACTTGACCGTCACTGACTGCGTCGCGACGCCGATCTCGACGTCGCCTGAGCCCGTCGAGGCGGAGACCGGACCGCCGGCACTGCCGACCTCGACGGTCCCGGAGCCGGACTTGGCCCGGAGGTCGCCGGTGATCTCGCCGATCTCGATGTCGCCGGACCCCGCCTCGACGAGCGCCTTGCCGTCGACGTACTCCAGCGTGACGTCGCCGGAGCCGGTCTTGATCCGGGTCTCGCCGAGGCGCCCGGTGGCGGTGACGTCGGCCGAGCCCAGCTTGGTGGCGAGCGAGCTGCCGTGCGGCAGGGTTGCGTGGACGCTCAGCGCGTCGCTGCGGCCGAGGAAACCGGTGCGGTTCTTCGGACCGATCACGACGATCTGGTTGCCACGCTGCTCGACGACCACGTCGTCGGTGTCCTTGCCGTCGACGACGACGGCCGACTCGGTGACGTCGTCGCATCGGACGGTGACGTCGCCGGTGCCGAGCTCGACGTAGAGCGACGTGGGGCCGGGGGTCTCGAAGGTCTTCTGCATGTCAGCTCCATAGAGGGTGTGCTGGTCCGCCCGGCCGGCGGTCGCCGGTCGGCTAGGTGGTGCGGGGGTGCCGGGTCAGACCCAGCCGGTCATCCTTTTCGGTCCGCGGACGCGACCGCCCGGAACGGGGTTCTCGAAGAAGGGGACGCTGGACAGGTCGATGTCGACGTTGATGGCGCGCTCGCGGGTGGCGGCGCGGACCACGTTGACGATCCAGCTGTTGAGCGAGTGCCCGCCCTTGGCGGCGAGCTCCTCGGCCTTGTACTTCACCGACTCGGGGATCCGCAGCGTGATCCGGGCGACCGCGTCGTCACCCTCGAGCTCCTCGGCGTCCTCCGGGGAGGGGGGTGCCGGCGGGGCGGGCGGGGTCGGCGCGACGGGGGCCATCTGCATGGTCGGCACGTCGACGACGAACTGGGGCTCGCGGCCCCGGAGCCGGACGTCGATCGAGCCGGCCGGGAGCTCGCTGGTGATCTCGGCGGCGGCCTGGGACAGCGCGTCCATCAGGGCCAGTCGCATGGCGGGGTCGAGAGCGAGCGCCAGCCGCTCGGCGGCGGCCTTGGCCTCGGGGCCCCCGGCCTCGGCGGCTGCGGCCAGGTCCTGGCGGAGGCTGTCGACGTACGGCGTGATGTCCATGTGCACCACTCTGACACCACGGTGACGTCATGTCAACACCATTCTGACGTCAATTGGTGTCAGGTGACGTCATGGGTGGTGTCACGCGCATCTCGACAGGCAGATCGATGCAACGACGCCCCCGGCCAGGCGGGCCGGGGGCGTCGGATGGTGCGGTGTGCCTGTCGAGATGCGACGTCAGAACAGCTTGTCGTCGTCCTTGTCGGCGGGCTCCTCGGCGGCTGGCTCGGCCGCAGGCTGCTCGGCGGCCTGCTCCTCGGTCGCCTCCTCGGTCGCCTGGGCGGCGGGGCCGACCTCGGCCGTCTCCGTGACGGTCTCCTCGGTCTGCGTGACGTCACCGGGCTCGGGCTCGGCCTTCGTCTCGACCGGTTCGGGCGCCGGGGTCGTCTCGGGCTCGGTGGCCGTGTCGGGCTTGTCGAGTACGGCGGTCGCCGTACCGGAGCCGGCCGCGGCGGCCGCCGTGTCCGAACCCGAGGTCGCGGGCGCGGCAGCCGGCTGGTCGGCACGCTTGACCGAGGCGAGCAGCAGCTGTGCCACGTCGAGCACCTCGACCTCCTCGCGGGCCGAGCCGTCGGCCTGCTTGGCGGTCAGGCCGTCCGAGAGCATCACGCGGCAGAAGGGGCAGCCGACGGCGATCTGGTCGGCGCCGGTCTCCACGGCCTCCGTGGTGCGGTTGAGGTTGATCCGCTCGCCGATCTTCTCCTCCATCCACATCTGGGCGCCGCCGGCGCCGCAGCAGAAGGAGCGCTCGCTGTTGCGGGGCATCTCCTTCACCTCGGCGTTCGGGATGACCTGGAGCAGCTCGCGCGGAGGCGTGTAGACCTGGTTGTGCCGGCCGAGGTAGCACGGGTCGTGGTAGGTGATCGACTTCTTCGGCCCGTCGGCGGCGGCCACCGGGGTCAGCTTGCCCTCGCGCACGAGGCGGTTCAGCAGCTGGGTGTGGTGGACGACCTCGAGCTCGACGCCGAAGTCGGCGTACTCGTTCTTCAGGGTGTTGAAGCAGTGCGCACAGGTGGAGACGACCTTCTTGACCTTCGTCTCCTTGAACACCTCGGCGTTCTGCATCGCGAGCTGCTGGAAGACGAACTCGTTGCCGGCCCGGCGCGCCGGGTCGCCGGTGCAGGTCTCCCCGTTGCCGAGCACGGCGAAGCTGACCCCGGCCATGTCGAGCAGCTCGGCGACGGCGCGCGTCGTCTTCTTGGCGCGGTCCTCGTAGGCGCCGGCGCAGCCCACCCAGAACAGCCAGTCGACCTCGTCGAGGTCCTCGACGTCGGTGCCGACCTGCTTGACCTCGAAGTCGAGGTCCTTGGCCCAGTCCATGCGCGCGTTGGGCGACATGTTCCACGGGTTGCCCTTGTTCTCCAGGCCCTTGAACAGCGAGTTGAGCTCGGAGGGGAAGTTCGACTCCACCAGGACCTGGTAGCGGCGCATGTCCATGATGTGGTCGACGTGCTCGATGTCGACGGGGCACTGCTGGACACAGGCGCCGCAGGAGACGCAGGACCAGAGGACGTCCGGGTCGATGACCGCGCCGCCGGAGGGGGTCGACGGGTCGCCCTCGGTGGCTCCGACGAGCTCACGCTCGGCCTCGGCCTTGACCTCGTCGGGAAGGGCGGCGCGCTCCTCGTCGGAACCGGCCAGGAGGTAGGGCGCCTTCGCGAACGCGTGGTCGCGCAGCTCCATGATCAGCAGCTTCGGCGAGAGCGGCTTCTCGGTGTTCCACGCCGGGCACTGCGACTGGCAGCGGCCGCACTCCGTGCAGGAGGCCATGTCGAGCATGCCCTTCCAGCTGAAGTCCTCGATCTTGCCGATCCCCATCGCGGCGTCCTCGTCGAGGTCGTCGAGGTTCTCGAAGTCGAGGGGCTTGCCGTTGCTCATCATCGGCAGCATCCCGCCGAGAGCGACGGGCTTGCGCTTGAACATGACGTTGAGCGGCGCCACGAAGATGTGCAGGTGCTTGGAGTTGAGCACGATGATGAGGAAGACCAGCATCACGCCGATGTGCAGCAGCAGCCCGACGTGCTCGAGGGCCTCGACCGCGCCCTCGCTGAGGGGTTCGAGCAGGGAGCCCACGGCGTTGGAGACGAACGCGCCGCTCTCGTAGGGCAGGTGACCGGCCGCCGAGGCCGCGCCCCGGAACAGGAACATCGTCCAGATCACGTTGAAGATCATGAAGAGCACCAGCCAGGCGCCGCCGAGGTGCGAGCCCTTGAACCGGGACTTGCGGCCGAGCTTCTCCGGCGAGTTCTTCAGCCGGATCTGGGCGAAGGCGACGAGCCCGAGGAGCGCCATCACCGCGATGAAGTCCTGCGCGAAGCCCAGGATGGCCCAGTGGCCGATCACCGGGATGGCGAACTCGGGGTCGAACAGGGCGCCGTAGGCCTCGAGGTAGACGGTGGCGAGGATCAGGAACGCCCAGAAGACGAAGAAGTGGGCGGCGCCGGGGACGGACCACTTGAGCAGCTTGCGCTGGCCGAGGACCTCGACGAGCTGGCCCTTGATGGTGCCGCCGATGTTGCCCTTGACGTTCTCCATCCGCCCGGGTGCCGGCTCACCGCTGGTGATCAGGCGGTAGAGGAACCAGACCCGTCGTCCGGCGATCGGCAGGGCGATCGCCGTCATCAACACACCCAGAATCGTCACAAGAGCCATTACTCACTCCAACCTGCCGGCAGGGGATGCCGGGTCTGCGATGACACGTCGGGCCTGAGACTACGGTGAATCGGGAGCGGGGTCAGCCGCAGGACCATGTGACAAATCCTACCAACGGGTAACTGTCTCAACGGACCCGGGAGACGCGGTCGGCGCCGTCGAAGAGGACCTCGACCTCGGTCGTTCTGCCGGACGCCGATCGGGCGCAGTAGCTGAACGTGTCGTCGAGCCGCTCGTGCGGCTGGCCGGCGACTCGCAGCACCTTCTTGGCGCTCGCACCCTTGGGCAGGTCCCGGATCACCGAGGCCGGCTTGAGGGCCCGCGGGTCGCGGCACGCGTCGTTGCTGACGCCGACGGCGCGCTCCCACATCTGCAGGTAGGCCTCCGTGCCGCGGCCCATGTCGGCGAAGATGTCGTCGCCCTGGTCGCCGGCCACCTTGGTGAGGTCCTCGATCCAGTCCGGGTAGAGGCCGTAGTGCGCGACGCCGTCGACGTTGATGTCGTAGACGCGCTCGCCGCTGACCTGCTTCTTCACCGTGACGCCGCCGAGCGCGTCGAACGGGTAGGTCACCGGGTTGGGTACGTCGGCGCCGCGGGGGTCGCCCTGCGCGCCGAGGCCGTTCATGTCGGCGCCGTAGCCGATGCCGAAGTAGTAGCGCGGGTCCGCCCAGGCCAGGTGCTGGCGCCACTTGTCGACGAAGCCCTCGGAGTCGCCGCCGTACGGCATGATCGTCCCGCCCAGCCGGTAGATCCGCGGGTAGGCGTCCGGCGTGGACCAGGAGTGGCTGGAGATGACGCCGGGGTAATCGATGTCCTCGAGCAGGTCGAGGGCGGCGTTGCGGCCCGAGACGCTCATGTGGTCGGGGTCGAACACCATGCCGCGGTCGGCCATCCGGTTGATGAGGTGCTTGCCGAGGTCGGTGAGGCCGCGCTTGTTGCAGTGCGCGGGGGAGTCGTAGACCGGCGCGACCCGCTGCGGGCCGAAGATCTGGTAGATCGCGCCGAAGATGGCGTCCTGCTGGGCGCGGTCGATCTCCGGGGCGGAGTACTGCTCCTTGTCGTGCGCGCCCTCGGACTCGGGCTCGCAGTGCTCCATCGCCCAGAACGAGCCGGTCTCGAGGAAGTTGGCGCCGTTCACGAGCGCGCCCACCTCGCCGTTGTCGCCGGCGACCCCGGACAGCGCGTTGTCGAACTTGTTGACCAGCTCCATCTGCCGCACGCCCATCTTGTGCACCTCGGCGAGGGACTTGTCGATGGACTCCTTGTCGCACTGGGGGATGTCCGCCTTCATCGTGCAGTCGAACGGGATCGAGGTCTCGATGCCCATGACGACGGCGAGCTTGCCCTGGTTGACGACCTTGCGGGCCTGGAACGGGTTGGTGACGATGCGGTACCACCCCTCACCCGGGCCGCCGTGCTGCGCGTCGATGTAGCGCTCGAACGCCCGCATGTCCTTGGCCTGCAGGCGGATCGAGTCCATGTCGTTGCAGGAGTTCTGCTTCAGCGGGTAGAGCTGGCACAGCTGGTTGTTCTCCACCAGCAGGTTCACGAACAGCCGCAGGCCGCCGCGCCAGGAGCGCTCCATCCACTTGTAGTAGGTGCCCTCGTGGGTGAGCGAGTCGGGTGCCGGCCAGTCCTTGAAGGTCGGCCAGCCGACCGGGTCGTGGCCGGGGCGGCCGGAGAGCGCCGACTCGAGGACCGCGCCGTAGCCGTTCGTGTAGGTGTGGTCGTCGCAGTCCTTGAGCGCGTAGGTCACGCCGTAGGGGTGCCACGGCCGGCCGCAGTGCGCCTTGCCGCCGAGGAACTCGAAGGCCATCCCGTGCGTGTGGGCGTCGACGTAGCCACGGGTCTCCTGGATGTCGGAGACGCCGCGGAAGGTGCGGCCGCTCATGCTCACGTCGACCTCGGGCCACTCCGCGCAGCCGGTGGTGGTGTGCAGCCGGAACTTCGCGGGGGTCTCGGCGAGGACCAGCGTGCCGCCGTCGCCGACGGCGAGGCTGTCGCCGCTGGACCTCAGGGTGAAGGTGTACGCCGACCCGGCGCGCCGGACCGTCCAGTCGGCCGACTCGCTCGCGGCTGTGGCCGACACGGCCGCCTCTCCGCCGAGCAGCGGGGTGCTGTCCTGGGCGACGAAGTCGGCGGTGCTGCCGAACAGGAGGTACTTGCCGAGGTCGGTGGCCTGGAAGTGGAACGGCTCCCCGCCGGCGAGCTTGGCCTTGCTCGCGGCGAACCCGTCAGCGCTCCGCGCGACCCACTTCCCGGATCCGGCCTGCAGGGCGTAGCAGCCGCCGGCCATGGCGTAGCGGTCCTCCGGCACGTCTCGCCGCTCGGCCCGCTTGGCGATCGGCACCAGCTCGGGCTGCGGCTCGGTGCGCTGCTTCGCGACCGCCGAGATGCCGGCGAGCTTCTCGGCGTTCGTGGTCGGGTCCTGAGTCTCCGGGCCGGTGGCGTCGCTGCGGGACACGGCGTTCTTGGTCGACGGGTCGCTGTGGTCGTGGGCGTGCCCGTCCTCGCCGACGGCCTGGCCGTCCGCGTCGGTCGACTCGGCCTCCCGGCTGTCGGCGACGGCCTTCTCGTAGCGGTCGACGAGGCTGCCCGTGCGGTCGGCGGAGTCGGAGTCGTCGCCGTACGACGGGACCATCACCGTCGCGCCGAGCACCGCCCCGGAGACCAGGGCCGCGGACCAGACCAGCCGGCGGCGCCGCACCGGGCCGTCGGGTCGCTCGGACGGGGGGAAGACGCGGTCGCCGGCCATGACACTCCTGGAGCTCGTTGTTGGGAACAGCAACGAGTTCCAGTCGCTGAGGTCACGCCGCGCCGCGGAGCCGCCTGGTGAGCTGGGCAGCGGTACGACGCGTCGCGTCCGCGACCCGGCCGGGCGCGGGGGAGTCCTCGACCGGGAACGTCACGGCCACCCCGGCCAGGGGGTGCCCGTTGTGGTCGAGCACGGCCACCGCGACGGAGGCCAGGCCGGGAGTCACCTCACCCTCCTCGACCGCGTAGCCGCGCTGCCGGGTCTCGCTGAGCAGGGCCCGGAGCGCGCTCGGGGAGGACGGCCCGAGGCCGTGCCGATCGACGAAGGCGGACCGGTCGGGGTAGAGCGCCCGGACCTGCGCCGCCGACAGCGCCGCGAGGATCGCCCGGCCGCTCGCGGTCAGGTGGGCCGGGAGTCGCACGCCCACGTCGGTGACCAGCGGCGGTCGACCGGGCGCGCGCTCCTCGAGCACGTAGAGCACGTCGCGGCCGTGCAGGACCGCCAGGTGCGCGGAGTGGCCGAGGGTGTCGACCAGGGCGGCCAGCGGCCGGCGGGCGATCCGCTGCAGCGGCTCCTGGCGCGAGTAGCCGCTGCCGACCTCGAACGCCGCGACGCCGAGGCCGTAGCGGTGCTCGTCGGCCAGGTGGGCGACGAAGCCCTCCTCGATCATCGCGTTGACCAGGTGGTAGGCCGTCGAGCGCGGCAGGTCGACCGCGGCGGCCAGCCGCTCGAGGGTGACCGGGTCCGGCTGGCTGGCGAGGTAGCGCAGCACCCTCAGCGCGCGGGTGGCTGCGGGGACCTGGCTCATCGGCCCGGCCGGCGCGCGCTCCACACGGCGGCGGACGGCCGGTAGCCGAGCCGCTCGTTGACGGCCAGCATCGGGCCGTTCGCCGCGTCGTTGCCGGTGGAGCACGTCCTGACGCCGGCGGCGGCGAGGGCGTGCAGCGCGTGGACCTTGGCCAGGGTGGCGAGCCCCTCGCCGCGACGGTGCGGCAGGCAGCCGGTCATCGAGTTCCAGGCTCGTTCGCCGGCGACGTCGACCTGGCTGAACGCGAGGACCGTCCCCCCGTCCAGCACGGCGCGGCCGAGGTCGGCCCGGTGCAGCGGGCCGTCCCACTCGCGGGCGACGTACTCCTCCAGCGGGAGCGGCCCGGACAGCCCCGAGGGGTCGTCTGCGGCGACCGCGTGGTGGCAGGCCCAGACGGCCTCGGCCCCGGCCTCGGCGAGCGGGACCACTCGGAGGCCGTCCGGCGCCGGTGGGGCCGCGGGGGCGTCGCGGGGGTCGACGGCCGAGACCCGGTGCTCGCGCTCCGGCACGAAGCCCCAGTGCCGGGCCACGGCCAGCGACCGGTCGTCGCCGTTGACCAGGCCGGTCAGGGCCTTCCCCCCGGTGACGGCGAGCACGCGGTCGAGCAGGAGGCGCCCGACTCCGCGCCCCTGGTGCGCCGGGTCGACGTGGACCGTCAGGGTCGGGACCCCATCGGTGCCGGCCCGCAGCCGGGTGAGGCCGAGCACCTCGCCGTCCTCCACCACGACGTAGCGCGCCAGCGTCGAGGGATGGTGCCGCATGTCGTGCAGCACCGCCTGCTCGGAGGCGACCAGGAACGGGCTCGTCGCCATCTGGACGCGGGCCCAGCCCTCGGCCGCCCCGCCGGTCGCGAATCTCAGCTGCATGCAGTCAGCCTAGCCATGTCTCGGATCCGAGACAGGATCGCCGGGGATGCGTGGCCGCGGGGTCGCCGATGGAGTGGAATGGTGGCATGCCCCAGACAGTGACAGTCGGCGTCGGCCCGGTCAGCTTCGAGGACGTGCTGGCGGTGGCCCGTCACGGCGCGGCCGTCGAGCTCGGCGCCGACGCGGTCGCCGCGGTGGAACGGTCCCGCGCAGCGGTGGAGACGCTGGCCGCGGCCCCCGTGCCGGCGTACGGCATCTCCACCGGCTTCGGCGCGCTCGCCACCCGGCACATCCCCACCGAGCAGCGGGCCCAGCTGCAGCGGTCGCTGGTCCGGTCGCACGCGGCCGGCAGCGGCCCCGAGGTCGAGCGCGAGGTGACCCGCGCGCTGATGCTGCTGCGGCTCTCCACGCTCGCGACCGGCCACACCGGCGTGCGGCTGCAGACCGTCCAGACGCTGGCCGGAATGCTGACGCACCAGATCACGCCGGTCGTCCACGAGTACGGCTCGCTCGGCTGCTCCGGCGACCTCGCGCCGCTGTCGCACTGCGCGCTGGCGCTGATGGGCGAGGGGGACGTGACCGACAAGCACGGCGTACGACGTCCTGCTGCGGTGGCGCTGAGCGAGGCCGGCCTGTCGCCCGTCGAGCTCGCCGCCAAGGAGGGGCTCGCCCTGATCAACGGCACCGACGGCATGCTCGGCATGCTGGTCCTGGCGATCACCGACCTGCGCATGCTGCTCAAGGCCGCCGACATCACCGCCGCCATGTCGGTGGAGGGCCAGCTCGGCACCGACCGGGTCTTCGCCGAGGACCTCCAGGCGCTCCGGCCGCACCCCGGCCAGGGCGCGTCCGCGGCCAACCTGCGCCGGATCCTCGCCGACTCCGGGGTCGTCGCGAGCCACCGCGGGCCGGACTGCAACCGGGTCCAGGACGCCTACTCGCTGCGGTGCTCGCCGCAGGTGCACGGCGGGGCCCGCGACACCGTCGAGCACGCCGCCGTGGTGGCCGGGCGGGAGCTCGCCAGCGCCGTGGACAACCCGGTGGTCCTCGACGACGGCCGGGTGGAGTCGAACGGCAACTTCCACGGGGCGCCGGTCGCCTACGTGCTGGACTTCCTCGCGATCGTGGCCGCCGACGTGGCCAGCATCAGCGAGCGGAGGACCGACCGGTTCCTCGACAAGGCGCGCAGCCACGGGTTGCACCCGTTCCTCGCGCACGACCCGGGCGTCGACTCCGGCCACATGATCGCGCAGTACACCCAGGCCGCGATCGTGTCCGAGCTCAAGCGGCTGGCCAACCCGGCGAGCGTCGACTCCATCCCGTCGTCCGCGATGCAGGAGGACCACGTGTCGATGGGCTGGTCGGCCGCCCGCAAGCTGCGCCGCTCCGTCGACGGGCTGGCCCGCGTCGTCGCCATCGAGTACCTCACCGCGGCCCGGGCGCTCGACATGCGCGCGCCCCTGGAGCCGTCCCCCGCGACCGCGGCGGCCATCGCGCTGCTGCGCCGCAACGTCGAGGGCCCCGGCCCCGACCGCCACCTCGCCCCTGAGATCGAGCACGCGCACCAGGACGTCCGCTCGGGCGCCCTGGTCCGCGAGGTCGAACAAACGATCGGAGAGCTGTCATGACTTCTGGACCCCGTGAGGTCCGCTCGCCCCGCGGCCCGGAGCTGTCCTGCGGCTCCTGGCAGACCGAGGCGCCGATGCGGATGCTGATGAACAACCTCGACCCCGAGAACGCCGAGCGGCCCGAGGACCTCGTCGTCTACGGCGGCACCGGCAAGGCGGCGCGCAGCTGGGAGGCGTACGACGCGATCGTCCGCACGCTCCAGACGCTGAAGGACGACGAGACGCTGCTCGTCCAGTCCGGCAAGCCGGTCGGCGTGATGCGGACCCACGAGTGGGCGCCGCGCGTGCTGATCGCCAACTCCAACCTGGTCGGCGACTGGGCCAACTGGGAGGAGTTCCGCCGGCTCGAGCACCTCGGGCTGACGATGTACGGCCAGATGACCGCGGGCTCCTGGATCTACATCGGCACCCAGGGCATCCTGCAGGGCACCTTCGAGACGTTCGCCGCCGTCGCCGACAAGAAGTTCGACGGCACGCTCGCCGGCACCATCACGCTGACCGCCGGCCTGGGTGGCATGGGCGGCGCGCAGCCGCTCGCGGTCACCATGAACGACGGCGTCGCGATCTGCATCGAGTGCGACGAGTCCCGCATCGACCGGCGCATCGAGCACCGCTACCTCGACGTGAGGGCCGACTCGCTCGAGCACGCGGTCGCGCTGGCGGTCGAGGCTCGCGACGAGCGCCGCCCGCTGTCCATCGGGGTGCTCGGCAACGCGGCCGACATGGTGCCGGCGCTGCTCTCGCAGGGCGCGCCGATCGACATCGTCACCGACCAGACGTCCGCGCACGACCCGCTCTACTACCTGCCGCGCAACATCGCGTTCGAGGAGTGGGCGGCGTTGCGCGAGAAGGCGCCGGAGGAGCTGACCGAGCGCGCTCGCGAGTCGATGGCCGCGCACGTGAAGGCGATGGTGGAGTTCCAGGACAGGGGCGCCGAGGTCTTCGACTACGGCAACTCGATCCGCGACGAGGCCCGCAAGGGCGGCTACGACCGGGCGTTCGAGTTCCCCGGGTTCGTCCCGGCCTACATCCGGCCGCTGTTCTGCGAGGGCAAGGGCCCGTTCCGGTGGGCCGCGCTGTCCGGCGACCCGGCCGACATCGCCGCGACCGACAAGGCGATCCTCGAGCTGTTCCCCGAGAACCAGCGCCTGAAGAAGTGGATCACGATGGCCGGTGAGCGGGTGCACTTCCAGGGCCTGCCGGCGCGGATCTGCTGGCTGGGCTACGGCGAGCGGCACCGGGCCGGGCTGAAGTTCAACGAGATGGTGGCCTCCGGCGAGCTGAAGGGGCCGATCGCGATCGGCCGCGACCACCTCGACGCGGGTTCGGTCGCGTCGCCCTACCGCGAGACCGAGGCGATGCTCGACGGCTCCGACGCGATCGCCGACTGGCCGCTGCTCAACGCGCTGGTCAACACGGCGTCGGGCGCGACGTGGGTGTCGATCCACCACGGTGGTGGCGTCGGCATGGGCCGGTCGATCCACGCCGGCCAGGTCACCGTGGCCGACGGCACCGACCTCGCCGCGCAGAAGATCGAGCGGGTGCTGACCAACGACCCGGGGATGGGCGTGATCCGGCACGTCGACGCGGGCTACGACCGGGCGTCCGAGGTGGCGGCCGAGCGCGGCGTGCGGGTCCCGATGCAGGAGGGCTGAGGCGTTGTCAGAAGATGGCGAGGCTCCCGTCCCAGCCGGGGCACGCCTTGGTGCGCGACGAGTACTTCGTGTCGTCACCAACGCCGCTCTGGAGGATGTTCAGGTCGAAGTTGAGGCCGTAGCAGCTCCAGTTCAGGCCGGTCTTCTTCTGCTCGTAGGGACCGCGCTTCTGTCGTCCGTTGAAGGCGATCCGGTCGGCGTTGTCGCTGCGGCGCATGACGTGGTGGTTCGCCGCGGGGATGTTCGACGACCGCAGGGTCTTGAGCTCCTCCTCGCCGCAGGAGGGCCACGCGCTGACCGAGACACCCCAGGGGGCGGAGACGCTGATCGATGGGTTGAAGCGGCACGTGTAGCCACGGGCGTGCATGCCGAGATTGAGCTTCGACCAGTCCTTCCGCTTGCTGGTGCAGGTGCTGCCGTCGCGCTTGAAGGTGTTCACCTCGAGCGCGGTGCCGGTGATGGAGACCCTGTCGACGTAGTAGCGGTAGAGCCACTGGGGGACTGCCTCGCCCCAGTACTTCTCGTAGACCGCGCGGTAGTTCAGCACTCCGCTCACCCGCCAGCGGACGCAGTAGCTCGGCTCGTAGAACAGGATCTTCCCGCGGGTCGAGAAGCCCTGGTGCATGGACTTGGTCCTGGTCTCAGGCTGGTCGGCCGTGGCACTGGGCGCACCGAACGCCAGCGGGGCGGTTGTCGCCAGCAGGAGAGCGAGAAACCTCACCACGAGCTGGGTGTGAGCGGCGCGAGACATCACGAGACGGACCCCCGAAGGACGATGACCGGGGTGCGGGATTTCGGTGGCCGCCAGTCGGGCACCACCCTCGCATCCGGTTCCTGGTGGGTGGCACTGTATGCCCGTTTCGGGGTGCTCGACCAGAGTGCGGTTGGCCGCTCTCTGCGACACGACTCAGCGGCGGCGCCACCAGCGGCGGCGGGGCTGCTCGGCCTTCGCCCGGAGCTCGGCGGCGCGGACCACGGCGCGGCGTTCGGCGCGGCGCTGCCGCCAGGCGTTGACCTCGTCCTCGACGTCGCGGGTCGGCGTGACGACCGGCGGCCCGCCCTGCAGCTGGCGCCGGGCCGCCACGACACGGGCGTTGAAGTCGGCGAGGGCGCGCCGTACCTCCTCCTCGGACGCGATCCGGTCGAGCTCGCCGTCCAGCTCGGCGTCCTCGCGGCGCAGCGAGAGGGCCGGGGGCAGGACGCCGGTGATCTTCTCGCGCTCGATCAGCCCCTTGACCCACCAGTCGGGGTCGTGCCGGTCGGGCAGCTTCAGCGGCTTGCCGGCACCGGGCAGGTTGTCGAACTCGCCGCGGTCCATCGCAGCGCGGATCTGGTGGTCGACCCAGAGCGCCTGGTGCTCCCAGCGGTCGGGGGCCTCCTCGTCGGCCTCGTCGTCGTCCTCCGGCGGAGGCGGCGGCTGGCCGAGCGCCTTCGTCACGGCTGCCTCGCGCAGCCTGCGCTCGCGGTCGATCGGATCCTCTGGCATCGCTCTCACCCCGCCGCCAGTCTAGGAAACCGGTGGTCACCAGCCGCCGCGGTGCACGACCTCGTCGGGGGTACGACGGGGCCGGCGGGTCGGCGAGCCCTTGGCGCCGGTGTCCTGCACCCGGTGGCCGACCGTGATCGCGCCGATCGGCTGGTAGCCCTCCGGCACGCCGAACTCCGCACGGAACGCCGTGACCCGGTCCGGCGGGATGCCGAAGAAGCACGCCCCGAGGCCCTCGTCGACGGCGGTCTGCAGGATCAGCAGCGACGCCATCCCGGTGTCGATGTGCCAGTAGGGAACCGGCCACCGGGCCTCGTCCCGGTCCGTCCAGCCCTTGTCCGGCTGGGCGTAGCGGTCGAGGTAGGCGTCCTTGTGCGACAGCGGTACGACGACCACCGGGGCCGTCCGCATGCCGCGCAGCCAGCCGCTCGGCTCGGCCGGGGCCCCGTCGTCGTCGGCGGCCGTCGGCGTGGTCGCCGCCCAGAACCGCGCCACGTCGGCCGGGACGTCGAGCACCAGGAACGCCCAGCCCTGGCTGAAGCCCGCACTCGGCGCGCGCACCGCGTTGGCGAGCATCCGGTCCAGCACCTCCGGGTCGACCGGCCGGTCCGGGTCGTAGCGTCGGACCATCCGGCGCCGTCGTACCACCTCTTGGAACTCCATGGAGCGCATCATGTCGCACGCTGACTTCGAGCAGATGTGGCGCGACCTCGCGCCCGTCGGACGGTCGAGCGAGACCGGGGGCTACTTCCGCACGCCGTGGGGGTCGGCCGAGCGCGAGTGCGTGGAGTGGTTCTACGAGCAGGCCGGCTCCCGTGGGCTGCTGATGGAGCAGGACGAGATCGGCAACACCATCGCGTGGTGGTACCCCGACAAACAGGACGCGTGGCCCGGGGTCGTGACCGGGTCGCACGTCGACTCGGTGCTCGACGGGGGTGCGTTCGACGGACCGCTGGGTGTCGTCTCCGCCTTCGCCGCCGTCGACGTGCTGCGGGACCGGGGCTTCACCCCGGCCAAGCCGATCGGGGTGGCGTTGTTCCTGGAGGAGGAGGGGTCGCGCTTCGGCCTGGCCTGCCTGGGCTCCCGACTTGCCACCGGCGCCACGACCTGGGAGCAGGCCACCCAGCTGCGGGACCGCGACGGGATCTGGTTCCTCGACGCTCTCGAGGCGGGAGGCACGCACCCGGACCCCGAGGGGGACAACGTCTGGATGGACCTGTCGCGTCGGATGGACTGCTTCGTCGAGCTGCACGTCGAGCAGGGCCGCGACCTGGTGGACCGGGACGCGGCGATCGGGGTGGCGAGCTCGATCTGGCCGCACGGGCGCTACCGGTTCGACTTCGCGGGTGAGGCCAACCACGCGGGCACGACCCGGATGGAGGACCGGCGCGACCCGATGCTGACCTACGCGATGACCGCGCTGGCCGCCAACAAGCAGGCCCGGCTCTCCGGCCAGCGGGCGACGTTCGGCCGCGTCGACGTCCGCCCCAACGGCACCAACGCCGTCCCCTCGCACGTCACCGCCTGGCTGGACGCCCGGGCCGAGTCCGCCGAGCAGCTCGACGCCCTGGTCGCCGAGGTCGGCCGGATGGCGCAGGAGCGGGCGGGCCGGGACGGGACGTCCGCGGAGCTGACCGCCGAGTCGGTCACGGCCGAGGTCCGGTTCGACGAGGACCTGGCGCACCGGATCGCCGCGCAGGAGGACGGCGACGACTGGCCGGTGATCCCGACCATGGCCGGCCACGACGCGGGCGTCCTCTCGGCGGCCGGCATCCCCACGGCGATGCTGTTCGTGCGCAACCCGACCGGCATCTCGCACAACCCCGTCGAGCACGCCGAGACCGCCGACTGCCTCGCCGGCGTCGATGCGCTCGCGGACACGCTGGAAAGGCTCACGACATGACGGCGTACTGGCTGGAGCAGGCCTGGGTCGACGGCGCCGTCTCGGACTCGGTGCGCGTCGAGATCACCGACGGCGTGTTCACCTCGGTCGAGGTCGGTGTCGAGCCCAACGGTGCGGATCGCCTTGCCGGCTTGACGATTCCCGGGATGGCGAACTGCCACAGCCACGCCTTCCACCGTGCGCTCCGGGGCCGGACGCAGCGTGAGCGCGGCACGTTCTGGACCTGGCGCGAGCAGATGTACGCCGTCGCCGCCCGCCTCGACCCGGACAGCTACTACGACCTCGCCCGGGCGACCTACCGGGAGATGCTGGCCTCCGGCTTCACCAGCGTCGGCGAGTTCCACTACCTGCACCACGGGGCCGCGGGGACGCCGTACGACGATCCCAACGCGATGGGGATCGCCCTGATCGAGGCCGCTCGTGACGCGGGGATCCGGATCGCGCTGCTCGACACCTGCTACCTCGCGGCCGGGATCGGCCGGGAGCCGCAGGGGACGCAGCGCCGGTTCAGCGACGGCGACGCCGAGGCCTGGGCGTCGCGCGTCGAGCGCATCGAGACCGCCGGTGCGGATGCCGTCGTGGGGGCGGCGATCCACTCGGTGCGCGCCGTGCCGCGCGACCAGATGCACCTCGTCGCCGAGTGGGCGGAGCGGCACGAGGCCCCGCTGCACGTGCACGTGTCCGAGCAGCTGGCGGAGAACAGGGCCTGCCGGGAGACCTACGGCGAGACGCCGACCGGGGTGCTGGGCGAGGCCGGCGTGCTGGGGGAGCGCGCCACCGCCGTGCACGCCACCCACCTCACCGACGCCGACGTCACCGTGCTCGGCGAGACCCGCACGCATGCCTGCTTCTGCCCGACGACCGAGCGCGACCTGGCCGACGGGATCGGCCCGTCACGGCTGCTGCACGACGCGGGCGCGCGGCTGACGCTGGGCACCGACAGCCACGCGGTCATCGACGCCTTCGAGGAGATGCGCGCCGTCGAGCTCGACGAGCGGCTGTCCTCGCAGGAACGCGGCCAGTGGTCCGCGGCCGAGCTGCTCGAGGCGGCGACCGTCACCGGCCACGGCTCGCTCGGGTTCGCGGACGCCGGACGGATCGCTGTCGGTGCGCCCGCCGACCTGGTGACGCTCGACCTCCGCTCGCCCCGCACCGCCGGCACCGGCGGCAGCATCGAGACGGCTGTGTTCGCCGCGTCGGCGGCCGACGTCGTGCAGGTCGTCGCACAGGGCAAGGTGGTGGTCGACCGCGGCGACCACCGGGAGATCGGGATCGCCCTCGACCACGCCATCCGCCGGATCTGGGAGGACTGACCATCAGCACGCTGCTGCTCACGAACATCGGGGAGCTCACCACCCACGACCCCGAGCACCCCGGACCGAACGGGGTCCTGAAGGACGCCGCGCTGGTCGTCGAGGCGGGCAAGGTCGTGTGGACCGGGCCCGAGGACCTTGCGCCGGTGGCGGACGCGGCGTACGACGTCGGCGGCCGCGCGGTCGTCCCGGGGTTCGTCGACTCGCATGCCCACCTCGTCTTCGCCGGTGACCGCGCGGAGGAGTTCGCCGCGCGGATGACGGGCACGCCGTACTCCGCCGGCGGGATCCGTACGACGGTCGCGGCCACCCGCGCCGCGACCGACGAGCAGCTCGCCGCCAACCTGGCCCGGCTGGTGGCGGAGATGCTCCGGCAGGGCACCACGACCGTCGAGGTGAAGAGCGGCTACGGCCTCACCGTGCGCGACGAGGCCCGGAGCCTCGCGCTCGCGCGGCAGGCCACCTCCGAGACGACCTTTCTCGGCGCCCATGTCGTGCCGGAGGGGACCACGCCGGAGGACTACGTCGCGCTGGTGACCGGCCCGATGCTCGACGCGTGCGCGCCCTACGCGAAGTGGGTCGACGTGTTCTGCGAGCGGGGCGCCTTCGACGCCGACCAGGCCCGGGCGATCCTCCAGGCCGGCGCCGCCAAGGGCCTGCGTGGTCGGCTGCACGCCAACCAGCTCGGCCCCGGACCCGGCGTCCAGCTCGCCTGCGAGCTCGGGCTCACCGCGGTCGACCACTGCACCTACCTGTCCGACGAGGACGTGTCGGCGCTGCGTGACACCGGGACGGTCGCCACCCTGCTGCCGGGGGTGGAGTTCTCCACCCGCTCGCCCTACCCGGACGCCCGGGCGCTCATCGACGCCGGCGTCCAGGTGGCGCTGGCCAGCGACTGCAACCCCGGCTCCTGCTACACCTCGTCGATCCCGCTGTGCATCGCGCTCGCGGTGCGGGAGATGGGGATGTCGCCGGCCGAGGCACTGGCCGCCGCGACGGTCGGGGGCGCCCGTGCCCTGGGTCGGGAGGACGTCGGCCACCTCCGCCGCGGGGCGTCCGCCGACCTGGTCGTCCTGGAGGCGCCGTCGTACCTCCACCTCGCCTACCGCCCGGGGGTCCCGCTCGTCCGCGAGGTCTTCCGCGCCGGACGGCCGCTCTGAGCCACGACCACAAGGACGTGCACTCGCGGTGCTCGAGGACCGTCTCCAGGCTCAGTCGCACCCCGGATCTGCGGGCCAAGTGCACGTCCCAATGGCTCGTCCGAGCAGCGCCTAAGGCACCCTCCCCGGCCCTCCTCAGGAGATAGGGAGTTCTTCTGATGTGAGGCCCCTCCTCAGACGCGCAGGATCAACTCATCGAGAAGATCCGAGGAGAGGTAATGAAGATGTCCGAGATCGCCACCGCAGCACTGCAGCCCTACTGGTCGGCCGAGCTGGACTACCGCCGGGAGCGGGCACAGCGCTCCTACTCCCAGCGCAGCTTCGACAAGCCGGCCGGCGGCCGCCGCCGCTGGGTCCCGCGCCGACCGAGCCTGAAGCTGCCCCAGCAGCGTCGCCGCCCGATCGCCGTCGCCTGACCGTGAGCCCCGACCCCGTCGCACCCGCGGAGTCACCAGCACGGGAAATCGCTCCCGTTCTGTCGGTCCTCGGCGAGATGATGGCCCATGTGGCCCCCGAACCCGATCCCGTGACGCCCTTCCTGGGGCGTGCAGCGGGAGTTCGCGCACCTGACCGAGCAGCTCGGCCTCGGCGGTGACGCGCAGTCCCGGGCCGTGCTGCTCGCCGGCGACGCCGGCGTCGGCAAGTCCCGGTTCCTGCACGAGCTCGTCGCCCGGGCGTCCGGCGCGGGCTGGCGGAGCCTGGTCGGGCACTGTCTCGACTTCGGCGACAGCGCCCTGCCCTACCTTCCTTTCTCCGAGCTGTTCGGCCGCATGGCGGTCGAGGAGCCGGGGCTCGTGGAGACCCTGGTCGAGGCCCACCCGGCGCTGTCCCACCTCCAGCCCGGCCGGAGGCTGCTCTCGGGCTCGCTGCCGGTCAACGAGGAGAACCTCGACCGTGGTGAGCTCTTCGGGGCGGTCCACGGTGCCCTGGAGATGCTCGCCCAGCAGCAGCCGGTCCTGCTCGTCGTCGAGGACGTGCACTGGGCCGACCGGTCCACGCGTGACCTGCTCTCCTTCCTGTTCGCCCGGGGGTTCCGCTCGCCGGTCGGCGTGATCGCGTCCTACCGCTCCGACGACCTGCACCGGCGTCACCCGCTCCGCGGCAACCTCGCGCAGTGGGCGCGCGTGCCGTCGGTGCAGCGGCTCCAGCTCGACCCCCTCGCCGACCTCGACGTGGCCCGCCTGGTGCGTGCGCTGCTGCCCGGGCCGCTGCCGGAGCGGCAGGTGCACGCGATCGTGCATCGCGCCGAGGGCAACGCGTTCTTCGCCGAGGAGCTGGTCAGCGCCGCCGCGGACGGCAGTGAGGGCCGCATCCCCGAGGACCTCGCCGACCTGCTGCTGGTCCGGCTCGACCGGCTGGACGAGGGTGCCCGGGAGGTCGTCCGGGCCGCCTCCTGCGCGGGCCGCCGGGTGGGCCACCGGCTGCTCGCCGCCGTGATCGGCCAGGACGAGGACGAGCTCGACCGGTCGTTGCGGACGGCCGTGGAGCAGAACGTGCTGCTCCGTCTCGGTGCGGACAGCTACGCCTTCCGGCACGCCCTGCTCGCGGAGGCGGCGTACGACGACTTGCTGCCCGGCGAGCGGGTCCGTCTGCACGCGGCGTACGTCGAGGCCCTCCGCAGCCAGCGTGTCGACGGGACCGCCGCCGAGCTCGCCCGGCACGCCCGCCTCGCCCACGACCCGGACACCGCGGTCGTGGCCAGCGCGGAGGCCGGCGACGAGGCGATGTCGGTGGGCGGCCCCGACGAGGCCGCCTGGCACTACGAGACCGCCCTCGAGCTGGTCACCGACCGGCGGGTCACCGCCGCAGGCGAGCGGGTGGACCCGGTCACGCTCGCGGTCAAGGCCGCCGACGCCCTGATCGCCTCCGGCCAGCCCGAGCGTGCGGAGAAGCTCGTCACCTCCCAGCTCGCGCACTGCCCGGCCGACCTGCCCGACGAAGAGCGGGCGCGCTTGCTGATGTCGCTGACCCTGGCCGCCCTGCTGCTCGACGAGCCCAAGGAATCCGCGCTCCGGAGCAGCGCCGAGGCGCTGGACCTGGTCCCGGACGAGCCGACCCCGCTGCGCGCCAAGCTGCTCGGCCTGCATGCCCGGGCGCAGGCCCGCGAGGGCAACGACGAGTCGGCCACGAGGTTCGCCCTGCAGGCGCTCGGGCTGGCGGAGAAGCTCGACATGTCGTCCCTGGTGGCGGACGCCACCACCACCCTGGCGCAGGTCGACGAGCGCTCCGGCGACCCGGACACGGCCGAGCGGGCGCTGTCCGACGTCGTCGACCAGGCCCGTCGCAACGGTGACACCCATGCCGAGATGAGGGGCCGCTACATGCTCGCCGGCCTCCACCACGAGCGTGGTGACCTGCAGGCGGCCTTCGACGCCTACCTGCTCGGCTTCGACGTCGCGAAGCGGGCCGGCCGGCCGTGGGCGCCCTACGGCTTCGAGGCTCGGCTGATGGCGGCCCTCGTCGCCTACGAGCTCGGCGCTTGGGCGGACTGCCTCGCGCTCACCTCGGTCGAGGGCGAGGCGCCGCCCCCGATCCCGGAGGCGATGCTGCTCGGAGTGCGGTCGATGGTCTGCGTGCACCGCGGCGAGACGTTCGCGCCCCGGGTGCTCGACCAGGTGCGGCCGCTGTGGGACCGCGACGGCCTGGTCGGCATCAGCGCCGCGGCCGCCGAGATCGACTGGCATGCCCAGCAGGACGACGTCCCCGCGGTGCTGGCGACCTACGACCGGGCGGTGGACGTGGTCGGCAGGCTGCTCTCCGAGCACTTCCAGGCCCGGATCAGGCTCTCCGCGCTCGTGCTCGGCCACCTCGCCGACGCCGCGGGCCGGGCGCCGCAGGCGGAGCGGGCGGCCCTCGCCGACCGTGCCCCCGAGCTGCTCGTCGGCGTCGAGGGGGTGATGAAGCGGGTGCGCAAGCGCAAGCGGCCGTTCGGCCCCGAGGGGGTCGCCTGGGTGGAGCGGGTCCACGCCGAGCACCTGCGGCTGCGCTGGCTGGCCGGGGTCGACAGCCCGGACCCCGAGGAGCTGCTCGGTTCGTGGCAGCGCACGGTTGCGGCCTTCGAGGCGCTGGGCCATCCGTTCGAGATCGCCCGCTCGCAGGCCCGGCTCGCTGCGGTGCTGCGGGCCTGCGGACACCCGGACGAGGCCCGCACCCTGACTGACGCGGCGAGGGCGACGGCGAGCCGCCTCGGCGCCGGCCCCCTGCTGGCCGAGCTCGGTGCGCGTGCCGCCGAGGTCCGTCCCCGCCAGTCGCGGGACGCGGCCGGCCAGGCTCTCACCACGAGGGAGGTCGAGATCCTCGGGCTCGTCGCGGAGGGGCGCAGCAACTCCGAGATCGCGCGGCAGCTGTTCATCAGCGCCAAGACCGTGAGCGTGCACGTGTCGAACATCCTGGCCAAGCTCGGTGCCAGCGGGCGCACGGAGGCGGCGGCGATCGCGCGGCGCGACGGCCTGCTCCCGTCATAGCCTGGGCACGCGCGCCGCGAGGTGGCGTGGCCGAAGACCGGGAGGCGATGCCGTGCTCGAAGCGGCCTGGTGGGGGTTCGTCGGCGGGGCGGCGCTGCTGCTCGGTGCGGCAGCGGGCCTCTGGCTCCCGGTGTCGAACCGGCTGGTGGGCCTGGTGATGGGCTTCGGCGCCGGCGTGCTGTTCAGCGCGGTGGCGTTCGAGCTCACCAAGGAGGCGTACGACGAGGCCGGTGCCGCCGCCGTCGTGCTCGGCCTGCTCGGCGGCGCCCTCGTGTTCTTCGCCGGAGACTGGTGGCTGGACCGGCGCGGTGGGCACCGGCGCAAGAGCCCGACCGGGCCGCAGCCCGGGGCGGCTGCGTCGGCACTGGTCCTCGGGGCGCTGCTCGACGGCATCCCGGAGTCGGCGGCCATCGGGGTGAGCCTGCTCGACGGAAACGGCGTGGGCTCCGCCGTGGTCGCTGCCGTCTTCTTGTCCAACGTGCCGGAGGCGATGGGCTCGGCCACGGGCATGCGGCACGACGGGCGGAGCGTGCGCGCCATCCTCGGCCTGTGGGCGGCCGTGGCGGCAGCGAGCACGCTCGCCGCGGCGGTCGGCTTCGGTGCGCTCGGCGAGGCCGACCCGGTGGCGGTCGGCGTCGTGCAGGCGTTCGCCGCCGGCGCGATCCTCACCATGCTCGCCGACACGATGCTGCCCGAGGCCGTGGACCACGCCGGGCCTCTGGTCGGCCTGGTCACCGCCTTCGGCTTCGTGTGCGCCTTCCTGCTCTCCCAGGCCTGACGAAACTCGGGTGCGGGCGGGGTCGCCCGGTGTCACACTTCCGGCCGTGACGATGCGTGAACGGCTCCGGGCGATGCGGCTGGACACCACTCCGCTCAAGGAGTCGCGGGACTTCCGGCTGCTGTTCATCGCCGGCACCGTGTTCTACCTCGGCGGGATGGTCGCCTACGTCGCCGTCCCCTACCAGCTCTACACCGAGACGCGGTCGAACTTCGCGGTCGGTGCGCTCGGCATCGTCGAGCTGGTGCCGCTGATCTTCTTCGGCCTGTACGGCGGCGCGCTCGCCGACCACGTCGACCGCAGGAAGATGCTGATCGGCACCGCGCTCGCGCAGGTCGTGCTGACCGGGGTGCTCGCCGTCAACGCGTTCTCCGACGACCCGCAGATCTGGGTGATCTACGTGGTCGGTGCGCTCGCGGCGGCCGCCGGCGCGATGCAGCGGCCCTCGAAGGAGGCGCTGGAGCCCCGGACGGTCCGGCACGACCAGATCCCCGCGGCGAGCGCCCTGTCGTCGTTCGGGACGCAGGTCGGCGTACTGGTCGGCCCGGCCGTCGGCGGTCTGCTGCTCGCCTACGTCGGGGTCGGCTGGTGCTTCGTCGTCGACGCGGTCGGCCTGCTCGTCGCGACCGGACTCTTCCTGGCGATGCGCTCCTACCCGCACGTCGGCGAGACCACGCCGCCGAGCCTGCAGGGCATCCGGGAAGGGATCCGCTACGCGGTCCGCCGGCGCGACCTGCTCGGCACCTACCTCGTCGACATCATGGCGATGCTGATGGCGATGCCGGTGGTCCTCTTCCCGGCCCTGGCCGAGGACATCTTCCGCCATCCCGAGCTGCTCGGCCTGCTCTACACCGCGGAGACGATCGGCGCGATGCTCGCCACCGCGACCTCCGGCTGGACCTCGCGCGTGCACCATCACGGGCGCGCGGTGGTGATCTCCGCGATGCTCTACGGCACCGCGATCGCGATGATGGGCCTCGCGCCGAACCTCTGGGTGGCCGCGGCGGCCCTTGCCTTCGCCGGTGGCGCGGACATGGTGAGCGGGATCTTCCGCTCCACGATCTGGAACCAGACGATCCCGGACACGATGCGCGGACGGCTGGCCGGCATCGAGATGCTGTCCTACTCGATCGGGCCGCTCGCCGGCCAGACCCGGGCCGGCCTCGTCGCGGACGCCTGGTCGGTCCGCGGCTCGATCACCAGCGGCGGCGTCCTGTGCGTCGTCGGGGTGGCGGCCACCGCTGCCTGGCTGAAGGACTTCTGGCGCTACGACACCCGCACCGACGAGTACGCCGTGGCCGAGCGCGCCTCCCGCCAGGCCGCCGCGGACGCCGCCGGCTCCGGCGACTGACCCCGGGGCGGCCGGTCGTCGAGGGGTTCCGCGAGAACGGGCATACCCGTAGTATGCGAAACACGTTCTAGCTCCGGAGGCCTCCCCATGTCCGTGACCGACGACCGTCTGCAGCGGATGCGCCCCTTCAGCGAGAACCTGGCGCCGAAGATCCCGGCCGGGGCGCTCCCGCCCGGCCCGAGGTGGCCCGCCCTGGTGCAGAGCATCGCGCTCGTGCGGTTCCGACACTGGTTCGTCCCGAAGATGCACCGGCGGTACGGCGACGTCTTCACCGTCCGGATCATGCCGAGCGGCGCCGCCCTGGTGCTGTTCACCCGGCCCGAGCACGCCAAGGAGATCTTCGCCGGCGACCCCGAGGTCTTCCACGCCGGCAAGGGCAACGCGATCCTCGGCCCGATCATGGGCGAGCACTCGCTGCTGCTCCAGGACTCCTCCGAGCACAAGCGGGCCCGCAAGCTGCTGATGCCGGCGTTCAACGGCGCCGCCCTGCGCGGCTACCAGGAGCTGGTCACCCGGATCGCGCGCGAGGAGGTCGACGGCTGGACCGCCGGTGACACGTTCCGGTCGCTCGACCGGATGAACGCGCTCACCCTCGAGGTGATCCTGCGCGTCGTCTTCGGTGTCACCGACGAGCAGCGCCTCGCCGAGCTGCGACCGCTGGTCAACAAGACCGTCGACATCAGCCCCGCGATCCTGCTCGGCTGGGGCTACCCCTGGTTGCAGAGGTTCGGCCCCTGGAAGCGCACCGTCGAGAACCAGCGCGAGCTCGACCGCGTGATGTACGCCGAGATCGCGGAGCGTCGCCGCGCCACCGACCTGGCCGAGCGGACCGACGTACTGTCCCAGCTCCTCCGCGTCGGGGGTGACACCGACGAGTCCCCGCTGACGGACACCGAGCTGCGCGACCAGCTCGTGACGCTGCTGCTCGCCGGCCACGAGACCACCGCCACCGCGCTGTCCTGGGCGCTCTACGAGCTCGGCCGCGACGGGGACCAGCTCGCCAAGGCGCGGGCGGCGGCCGACCAGGGGAACGACGACTACCTCGAGGCCGTGATGAAGGAGTCGATGCGGCTGCACCCGGTCATCCCGATGGTGGTGCGCCACCTGATGGAGCCGGTCACCATCGGCGGCTACGACCTGCCCCGCGGCGCCAACATCGGGCCGTCGATCCTCATCAGCCACGCCCGCGAGGACAACTTCGACGAGCCGCGCGACTTCCGGCCGGAGCGGTTCCTCGAGGGCCACGTCGCGCCCAACACCTGGATCCCGTTCGGCGGGGGAGTGCGCCGCTGCATCGGCGCGGGCTTCTCGCTGATGGAGGGCGTGGCCGTCCTGCGCGAGGTGCTGGCGTCGTACGACGTCACCCTCCCCGCCGGGCCCGCCGACTACCCGAAGGTCCGCAACATCACCAGCGTGCCGCGTCACGGCGCCCGGATCACCGTCACCGCGCGCTGACCCGGTCGGATCAGGCCGACATCGAGAGGCTCAGCAGCGACATCGCCGCAGCGAAGCCACCCAGGGCCGCGGCCCAGAGCGGAGCACGACGGGCTCCTCCCGCCGAGCGCATCGCCACGACCAGGCCGGCGACGACGGACAGGGCCCCGGCGCCGACGGCCGCGACCTCCGCGACCCACCACGGTGAGGCGGTTCGGCTGATCCACCGGGTCGGCGGCGTGAGCCCGAGGATCCAGCTGTACGACGCCAGCCACAGCACGACGCTCAGGACCCCCAGGGCCATCGCGACCCAACGGAGCTGCTTCATCAGCACCGCCCCCCTTCTCGTCTCGCCGACCCCTGCGGCGACGCGCGCAGAGCCAACGTACGGATCCGCCGAGCCCGGCGCAGCAGTTCCACCGGAGCCGAAGCGTTTCCGCGAGGGCCACGGTGCGCGGATCACCGTCACCGCGCGCGCTGAGGGCGGGCCGCGGTGCCATGATCGGGGGGTGACCGCGCGCGCTCCGGAGACGTACCGCCGGGTCGCCGACGCCGCGTGGCGATGGGTGCTGGACCAGGTGCGCTGGGAGGACGGGCCCTGGATCCCGGCGGCGGCGACCGTCCCGGAGACGGCGGGGCCGACCTGGGACCGGGACGGGCTGCACAGCGGGGTCGGTGGTCTCGCCCAGGTGCTGTCCGAGATCCGTCTCGCTCGACCCTGGAGCAGCGAGGAGATCCGTCTGGCGGACGGAATCGCCCAGCGGGTCACTGAGGGGATCCCGACCGCGACCGACTGCACCTACTTCGACGGGCTGGTCAGCTCCATCGGCGTCCTCACCGCGCTCGAGGCTCCCGGGACGGAGGCCGCCGTGGCCCGGCTGGTGGCACTCGCCTCGCCGGACGGGTGGCCCCAGACGGTCGTCGGCCCGCCGAAGTGCCTGCCCGACTCCCGCGTCAACGACCTCACCCTCGGCACGGCCGGGGTGCTGCTGGCCGCGCTGTGGGCCCGACGGCAGGGGACGGATGGCGCCCGCGAGCTCGGCGAGCTGGCCGCGGCCGTGCTGATGGCCGAGATGGAGCCCGTGCCGACCGGCGCGAACTGGCTGTTCGTGCCGCGGCGCTTCTGCGTCGAAGTCGGCGCGCAGATGCCCAACCTCTCGCACGGCCTCGCCGGTATCGCGGCGGCGCTCGCCCTCGCCGGGGCCGAGCTCGACCGACCGGAGCTGACCTCAGCCGCCCGCAGCGGCGCGGAGCACCTCGTCTCGCTCGGCGACACCGGGGACGACGGGTTCGCCGTACCTCGCCTCGTCCCGCACGAGGAGGGTCGGGACGACGACGAGGTCACCTACACCTGGTGCCACGGCCCCACCGGCACCTCGTTGCTGTTCCTCGCCCTGGACCGTGCCGGTGTCCGGGACGTCGCAGGTGAGGAGCCGCTCGCGTGGCACCGCAGATGCCTGCACAGCGTCCGCACGTCCGGGTTGCCCGACCGGCTCCACCCCGGCTTCTGGGACAACGACGGCCGCTGTTGCGGCACGGCGGGCGTGGGCGAGGTGTTCCTCGACTCCTGGCACCGCTCCGGCGACGACCGGGACCTCGAGTTCGCCCTGCGCCTGGCCGACACCCTGGTCGAGCGTGCTGTCGTCGACGGGTCGCACGCCTACTGGCGGTTCATCGAGCACCGGGCGGAGGAGCCGCTGCTGCCACCGGGAGTCGGCTGGATGCAGGGCGCCGCCGGCATCGCGGCCTTCCTCTTCCGGGTCAGCCGCGTCGTGCAGGACGGGCGGGACGCCGGCGCGGTCCCGCGGATGGACACGTGGTGGGCGCTCCGCGACCCGGCGCAGTCCGGACTCCCGGACCAGGAGCCGTAGCCAGAACACGTTCTCGTCGTTGGGGTTGCAGTCACCCCAGGAGGATCCGTGCGCGCTCGTCATCTCGCCCCGCTGCTCGTCGCCGCTGCCCTGACCGTGCCGGCCCTGCCGATCGCCGGCTCCCAGGCGGCCGTCGTGGCGCGGACGGCCCCGGCCAAGGCCCTCACCATCAAGGTGCTGTCCAACCGCGCCGACCTCGTCTCCGGCGGCGACGTGCTCCTGGCGGTCCGGCTGCCCCGCGGCCTCGACGCCGGCAAGGTCCGGGTCCTCGTCGGCGACCGGCAGGTGACCGAGGACTTCCGGCTCAGCGGCCGCCGGCTGATGGGGCTGGTCGACGGGCTGCGGGTCGGTGACAACGTCGTACGCGTCAAGGCGCCCGGGTACGCCGGCCAGCGGGTGGTCACCAACCACCCCAACGGCGGACCGATCTTCTCGGGCCCGCAGCACGCTCCCTACCAGTGCCAGGCCACCGCGCTGGACGCGCAGTGCAACGAGCCGGCCAGCTACTCGCTGCTCTACAAGTCGACCGACCCGACGAAGCCGGGCCTGCACCCCTACGACCCGGAGAACCCGCCGTCGGACGTGGCCTCGACGACGACCGACCGCGGAGTGACGATGCCGTTCATCGTGCGCCGCGAGGACGGCTACCAGGCCCGCGACCGCTACACGATCATCACGCTGTTCCGGCCCGGCAAGAGCTGGACCGCGTGGAAGCCGCAGAAGCAGTGGAACCGCAAGGTGCTCACCACGCACGGCGGCAACTGCGGGGCGTCGTACTCCCCGGGCAGCCCCCGGCTCGACGACTACTCCGGCACGATCCCGGCCTTCCCCGGCATCGAGAACAGCTACGTCACCGCGCTGGGCAGGGGCTTCGCGGTGATGTCGACGGCGCTCAACAACACCGGCCACAACTGCAGCCTGCCCCGCCAGGCCGAGTCGATGATGATGGCCAAGGAACGGATCGTCGAGCGGTACGGACCGATCCGCTACACCATCGGCACCGGCTGCTCGGGCGGCTCGATCGCCCAGCACACCATCGCGAACGCCTACCCGGGCGTCTACCAGGGGCTCGTCACCACGTGCTCCTACCCGGACGTGCTGACCGCCGGCGCGCAGTTCGCCGACTACCACCTGCTGCGCAAGTACTTCGAGGACCCGTCGCGGTGGGGCCAGGGCGTCGTGTGGTCGCCGACCCAGATGGCGCAGGTGGAGGGCCACCTCACGCACATGAACGCGGTCACTGCCGACGAGGGTCTGTTCAAGGCCGCGATCAACCCCGAGAACGCGTGCTCCGGGACGAAGGACCCGGTGGCCGGGGACCCGAGCACCCGCTTCGACTCCGAGACCAACCCCGCCGGTGTCCGCTGCTCGATCCTCGACATGATGATCAACCCGCTCGGCCCCCGTCCCGAGAGCGCCTGGAGCGAGCAGGAGAAGGCGGCCGGCCATGGCTTCGCGGGCATCCCGTTCGCGAACGTCGGGGTTCAGTACGGCCTCGACGCGCTGAAGAGCGGCCTGATCACCCCGGCGCAGTTCCTCGACCTCAACGCGGCCGTCGGCGGTCTCGACATCAACGCCGACCCGGTGCCGACCCGGATCCAGGGCGACCCCGGCGCGATCGCCAACGTCTACCGGACCGGTCTGGTCAACGAGGCCAACCACCTCGACCAGGTGGCGATGATCAACCACGGCGGCCCCGACCCGGGCATCGCCCACGACTACGCCCACGCGTTCTGGACCGAGGAGCGGCTCCAGCGCGACCAGGGCCACACCGACAACCGGGTGATGTGGTTCGGCGACACCCCGCTGATCGGCGACGTCCGCTGGGCCAACGAGGCGTTCCTCGCCATGGACCGCTGGCTCACCGCGGTCGAGGCCGACAAGCGCACGGTCCCGCTGAGCGCCAAGATCGTCGAGGACCGGCCCGAGGACATCACCGACCGCTGCGAGAACGTGCCGGGCGTCAACATGCTCACGCTGCCCGGCGGCGACGTGGTGTGCACGCAGCCGGACCTGCAGACCCGGCTCAGCACGCCGCGCGAGGTCGCCGGTGACGACCCGGCGAACGACCGCGTCGCCTGCCGGCTGCGGCCGCTCGACCGGGCCGACTACGACTTCATGCTGGTGCCGTTCACGGACGAGCAGTGGGCCACCCTCGAGGAGACGTTCCCCGACGGCGTCTGCGACTGGACCAAGCCCGGCCAGGGCCAGGGACCGGCCGAGACGTGGCTGACCTACTCCGACGCGGACGGCGACGTGGTGTACGGCGGCCGCAACCTCCCGCAGCCGCCGGCCCAGTCCGGCCTCGGGTGGTCCAGCAAGTCGTTCCGCCCCCTGCTCAGGCAGTAGCCGCCGGTTCGCAGCTCGACAGGCAGGTTTGCTCCTCGGCTGGTCCCGCCACGCCTGAGCTGCGGCCCGACCGGTCGAACCTGCCTGTTCAGCTGCGGCGGTTCACCGCGACCGACGCCGGCGCGTCAGAAGGCGGCGCGGACCTCGGCCTCGGTCAGGCCGTAGTCGGCGAGGTCGTAGCGGTGGGACGGCCGGCGACCGCCCTGCCGGGACTCGGCGTCCAGCTGCTCCACGGCGGCCGCCACCGACGGCGTCCAGTCGAGCCCGAACGCCTCGTAGATCCCGTGCGTGGTGCGGACCGGGTCGGCCACGAAGTCGTCGTACTGCACGTCGACGAACTGCCCGGCGGGGTAGCGCGAGCGGGCCTCGGCGAACGTCGCCACCGACCGGGAGAGCAGCTCGAGCTGCGTCCGGCCGATGACCGCGCCCTCGAAGACGGTCGACCAGCCGCGGGTGGCCTCCGCGGACAGCGAGCACGCCGACGCGACCGCGACGACCGGGTCCCGGTGGGTCTGCACCACCAGCGCGTCGGGGTAGACCGCCATCAACGCGTCGAGCGCGACGAGGTGAGACGGGTTCTTCAGCACCCAGCGCCGGTCCTGGTCGTTCAGCCCGACCAGCTGCAGGTTCGCCTTGTGTCGTTGGTAGGCGTCGGTCCAGTCCTGCTTCGCCAGCCAGGAGGAGTACGCCGGCACGTGGGCGAGCGACTCGTAGCCGATCGACTTGCCGGACTGCCGGAGCACCCGCCAGCACTCCTCGACCGAGGCCGCGTCGAGGAAGTGGATGCCCATGAACTCGGGGTTCTCGACGTGGTGCGAGGAGTACGCCGCCTGGATGCCGCTGAACACCGGGTCGTCGGCCCAGGTGTCGCGCGGCGGCCGCGGCTGCGGGAACTCGGTGAGCCACAGCTCGAGCCCCTGGTGCGACGGGTCGGCGGTGAGCAGCCGGTGCAACGCGGTCGTCCCGGTCCGCGGCAGCCCGGTCACGAAGACCGGCCGCTCGACCTTCACGTCGGCGTAGGCCGGGTGCGCCGCGAAGCCGGACTGGGCGAGCAGTCGACCGACCAGGGCGCTCTTCACCTGGGCGCGCTGCATGTAGTTGCCGAGAGGGGTGAGTCCCGCCGGACCGGCGAGGTCGTCGAGCAGGATCCGGAGGCCCTCCTCGTGCTCGTCGCCGCCGAAGTCGGTCAGGCCCGTCGTACGGACCGCCGCGTCCCGGATGTCCTCGAAGCTGCCGACGTCGTCTCGTGTCCGCATCAGTTGTGGAACTCCCCGCAGTTCACGTCGAGGCACTGGCCGGTGATCCCCGAGGCCAGGTCCGACGCCAGGAACACGACGGCGTTGGCGACCTCCTCGGGCAGGGGCAGCCGGTGCAGGTCGGTGGTGGCGGCGATCTCGTCGTACACGTCCTGGTGCGTCACGCCGCGCTCGGACGCGAGCCAGTCGAAATAGGCCTTCTGCACGTTCTCGTAGATCCACCCGGGCGCCACCGTGTTGACCCGGATGCCCCGCGGCCCGAGCTCGGTGGCCAGTGAGGACGCCATGTGCAGCAGGGCTCCCTTGGCGAGCTTGTAGCCGCCGAACTCCACCCGCGAGTGGTGGATCACCGCGCTGTTCACCATCACCACGGAGCCGTTCGTGGCGGCGAGCGCGTCGGCGAACAGGCCGGTCAGCCGCAGCGGGGCGAGCACGTTGGTCTCGTTGCTGGTCCGCAGCGAGTCCTCGGGCAGCGCGGTCAGCGGCTCCATCGGCGGGATCGCGAACGCGTTGTTGATGAGCACGTCGGCGCGGCCGAACTCGGCGAGCGTCGCGTCGACCAGGGCCCGGCAGGCGGCCGGGTCGATGATGTCGGTGGGTACGACGAGCGCGCGGCGACCCTTCTCGCGGACGGCCGCCGCTGCCTTCTCGAGGCGCCGCTCGGTCCGGGAGGCGAGCACGAGGTGGGCCCCCTGGTCGGCGCAGACCTCGCCCAGCGACCGGCCGAGCCCCGGCCCGACGCCGGAGAGCACGACCACCTTGTCCTGCAAGAGGTTCACGAGAGCATCCTCCGGGCGACGCCCTCCTGCCGGGCGGCGATCCGGGCGGCGTACTCGTCGGCCGACACGCGCTGCCCGGCGAGCTCGGGCACCTTCTCGTGCAGCACGTCGAAGTCGACGACCTCGACCCGCGGCCCGTCCTCGGCGGTGAGAGCCCGGTCGAGCCGCTGCCAGCGCAGCATCATCACGCCGCGGGTGTGCCCGGTCGTCTCCAGCCAGTTGGCGATCCCGGGGTTGCTGCTCGGAGACGACGTAGCGGACCAGCCCGTCGTCGTCGACGTGCGACTGCGCGATCGTCAGCGACGTCTGGTGGTTCTCGTAGTCGGTGGAGACGTACCACGCCGAGCCGACCTGGATGGCCTGGTAGTCGTTGCCGCACCGGGGCACCGTCACGACCAGCGCCTGCTCGTCGGTGAGGTCGTAGTGGCCGATCGAGGAGAACTGCGACTCGAGCCCGCCGGGGGTCGACTTCGGGACGGTCAGCGTGTTGACCGGCTCCTGGTAGGTGAACCAGTCCGGGAAGGCGAACCAGGTCTTGATGCTGCCGACGAGGAGCTTGCCGGCGATCTCGTACTGCTTGGCGAGCCGCTCGCGGCGCAGCGGCGCGGCCGGTGTCCCCTCGGCGCCGACGCGCTGGATCCACAGCTGCCCGCGCTCCTCGCCGTTCCAGTCGTCGTAGACCTCGCGCACGATCAGTGTCTGCGAGCCCGGACCGAGCGCGAAGTAGTTCGGCCCCGCGTCTTCGCGGGCGGGCCCGAACCGGATCTCGAACGTTCCGTCGGGCTCGATCTGGAAGCCCCGGTCGTCGAACGCGGCGACGCTGCCGGGTGCGGCAGACGGTCCGTAGTTGCCGTCCATCACCTGGAAGGACAGGTCGGCAGTCGTCCCGCGCACACCGCGCACGACGTACTCGGCGTCGTCACGGATGTAGGCGTGGAAGTAGAGCGCGTCGGGGTTGTCGAGGCCCTGCCGGGAGTACTGGTGCGTGGAGCTGATGAACACCGGCCGGTCGAGGTCGTGGTCGAAGGCGAGCTGCACCGAGGCGCGGATCCGGCCGGCCAGGTAGGCGTAGCCCTCCAGCAGGTCCTGCTCGGTCCGGATGAACGGCGCCGAGGCGATCAGCTGCTCCGCCTCCGCGATCGCCGCCGTCAGTGGCGCCGTCAGCGGGCCCGCCGGCGGTGCGGCCTGGTCGTCGCTCACGGGTTGACCTTCGCGATGACGTCCTCGGCGTAGCGCTCGAGGTGCTCGACCTTCTTCGCCAGCGGCTCGGTGTCCGGACCCTTGATGTAGGGCACCCGGAAGCCGACGATGCAGTCGGTGATCCCCTTGTCCTCGAGTCGTTTCACGCCGTCGGCCGAGTAGGCGTCGTACGAGATCGCGTGGATCTCGAACGGTTGGTCCTCGACCCCCTCGGCCTTGCGGATCTCCGCGATCCGCGCGAGCAGCCGGTCCAGCTCGTCGCCGTCGCCGCCGGCGTGCATCCAGCCGTCGCCCTTGAGCACGGCGCGGCGCAGCGCGGCCTCGCTGTGGCCGCCGACGAGCAGCGGGATCGGCTGCGTGGGAGCCGGGGTCTGCTTCATCGCGGGCAGCGAGAAGAACTCGCCGTCGTAGGCGAAGAACTCGCCGGTCGTCAGGCCGCGGATGATGTCGATGCACTCGTCCATCCGCTTGCCCCGCCGCGCCCACGGCACGCCCATCGCGACGAAGTCCTCGGGCCAGGGCGACAGGCCGATCCCGAGGCCGAGCCGGTTGTCGCTCAGGAAGGCGATCGACGACGCCTGCTTGGCGACCAGCACCGGCGGGCGCACCGGCAGCTTCAGCACGAACGGCGTGAACCGGAGTGTCGAGGTGACGGCGGCCAGGTGCGTCACCAGCACCATCGTCTCGATGAACTCCTTGTCCTCGAGGAACTCCCGGTCGCCGGTGTCGGTGTAGGGGTACGTCGCGTCCGACTCGCGCGGGTAGATGAGGCTGTCGGCGACGGTCATGCTCGTGTAGCCGGCGGCCTCGGCCGCCTGGGCGAGCGGCGCGTAGTACTCGGCCCGGGTCATCGCCTCGGCGTAGGTGAAGCGCATGCGTGCCTCTGGTTCTCGTCGCGGAAAGGTGCGACCATACTAGAACCTGTTTCAGTTTCTTGGCGAGAGCGAGCCGTTGGTGGATCTGCAGACCCTGTCCGACCGCCTGGAGATCGACGACCTGCTGACCCGCTACACGCGGGCGATCGACACGGGGGAGTGGGACCGGCTCGACACGGTGTTCACACCCGACGCCGCGATCGACTACACCTCGACCGGGGGCATCGCGGGCGGCTACCCCGAGGTGAAGGCCTGGCTCGCCGAGAACCTGCCGATGTTCCCCCGCCGGCAGCACGTGCTGGGGCAGAAGGAGGTGGTCCTCGACGGCGACACCGCCGCGGTGACGGCGTACTTCCTCAATCCGATGGTGCTCCCGCAGGCCGACGGGTCGGAGCTGCTCTGGGAGTTCGGTGGCCTCTACCGCCACGACCTGGTGCGCACCGTGGACGGCTGGCGCAGCGGACGCCTCGTCGAGGAGCTGCTGTGGAAACGGGGCGTCTGAACGGTTCTGTCCGGTTTGCCCCGAGTGAGACGTTGTGCCCACGAATCAGCTCGCCGGCCGGCGAATTCATTTGTGACACTCACGCTGCCCTTGCGTCACGATTGAGCAACACGGCCCTGTCGATCCTTGACTCGGCGGCCAAGTAGGACGACGTTTGCCTATCGGTGCACATCAGTGCGCCCGTACGTCGTTGTCCTAGGAGCCTTGAACGCGTGAGCACGCCGCTGGAAGTCGAACCGGGCTCCACCGTCGCCGACCCCGAGGCCGTTCTCGCCGGGAGCGGTCCGAGGATCGAGGGGCGCTCCCTCGGCCAGATCGCCTGGCGCCGGCTCAAGCGCGACAAGATCGCCCTCGCCGGAGCCGGCTTCCTGGTCTTCCTGGTCCTGGTCGCCATCTTCGCGCCACTCATCGTCAAGTGGCTGGGCTGGCCGCCCAACGAGTTCCACCCCGAGCTGATCGACACCGAGGGCGGCACGCTGCTTCCGCTGGGTGACTTCGGCGGCATGAGCTGGGAGCACCTGATGGGGGTGGAGCCGCAGAACGGGCGCGACATCTTCAGCCGGGTCGTCTACGGCTCCCGGATCTCGCTGCTGATCGCTTTCTTCGCCACGATCCTGTCCGTCGCCATCGGCACCACGATGGGCGTCACCGCCGGCTTCTTCGGCGGCTGGGTCGACGCGTCGATCAGCCGGCTGATGGACATGTTCCTGGCGTTCCCGCTGCTCGTCTTCGCGCTCGCGCTCGCCGGTGTCTTCCCGGAGGAGGCCTTCGGCCTCGAGGGCAACACGCTGCGGATCGTGCTGCTGGTCTTCATCATCGGGTTCTTCAACTGGCCCTACATCGGGCGCATCGTCCGGGGCCAGACGCTGTCGCTGCGGCAGCGGGAGTTCGTGGACGCCTCGCGGAGCCTGGGGGCGCGACGGGGCTACATCCTCAAGACCGAGCTGCTGCCCAACCTGGTCGCGCCGATCCTCGTCTACGCGACGCTGCTGATCCCGACCAACATCCTCTTCGAAGCCGCGCTGTCCTTCCTCGGGGTCGGCGTGCGGCCGCCGACCGCGACCTGGGGCGGCATGCTCTCCGACGCGGTCGTCTACTACACCGCACCGCACTTCATGCTCTGGCCCGGCCTGGCGATCTTCGCCACCGTGCTGGCGTTCAACCTCTTCGGGGACGGTCTGCGCGACGCCCTCGACCCACGAACCCGTTAGGGAACTGCAACACACTTTGAGAGAAGGGGCGTAACACACGATGCGGAACAAGCGCTGGAGGGCACTGGCTGCCCTCACTGCGGTTGCAGCACTCACGCTGAGTGCCTGCGGCGGCGGCGACGGCGACGGGAACGACGGGAACGACGGCACTTCTGCCACTCCGGAGTTCAACGCCGCGCTCGACGACGTCTTCAACCCGTCGGACAAGAAGGGCGGCATCATCAAGATGGCGCACTCCAGCGACTGGGACACCCTCGACCCGGGCGAGACGTACTACGGCTTCTCCTGGAACTTCGCCCGTCTCTACGGTCGTTCGCTGCTCATGTTCCGCGCCGCCCCCGGTGACGCGAGCAACGAGCTCGTCCCCGACCTCGCCGAGGACCTGGGCGAGCCGAGCGACGGCGGCAAGACCTGGACCTACAAGATCCGCCAGGGCGTCAAGTACGAAGACGGCACCGAGGTCACCGCAGCGGACGTGAAGTACGCCGTGCTCCGGTCGACCGACAAGGAGACCTTCCCCAACGGTCCGGCCTACTTCGAGCAGTTCCTCGACCTGCCCGAGGGCTACAAGGGTCCCTTCAAGACGCCGGACATGAACACCGACTCGGCGATCGAGACCCCGGACGACTACACGATCGTCTTCCACCTCAAGCAGGCGTTCTCCGGCTTCGACTACATGGCTCAGCTGACGCAGACCATGCCGGTCCCCGCCGACAAGGACACGGGTGCGGAGTACCGCAACGAGATCGTGTCGACCGGTCCCTACAAGTTCGCCGAGTTCGAGCCGGGCAAGCGCTTCACGCTGGAGCGCAACCCCGAGTGGGACCCGGCCACCGACCCGAACCGCAAGGCCCTGCCGGACGGCTACGACGTGTCCCTGAACGTCAACGCCGACGACATCGACCAGCGCCTTCAGACCGGTGACCTCCACGTCGACCTCGCGGGCACCGGTGTCCAGCCGGCCGCGATGAGCCAGGTGCTCAGCGACCCGGAGAAGAAGAAGCTGGTCGACAACCCGACCATCGCGCGTCTCTGGTACACCTCGATCAACCCGACGGTGAAGCCGCTGGACAACATCGAGTGCCGCAAGGCGATCATGTACGGGATGGACCACAAGTCCTACCAGACCGCCTACGGCGGCGAGTTCGCCGGCGGTGAGCTTGCGACGACGATCATGCCGCCGCAGATCCCGGGCTACGAGGACTTCGACCTCTACCCGGCCGGCGAGACCGGTGACCTGGACAAGGCCAAGGCGGCGCTCGAGGCCTGCGGCCAGCCCGACGGGTTCGAGATCTCCATGGGCTACCGCTCCGACCGTCCCAAGGAGGAGGCCACTGCCGAGGCCTTCCAGCAGGCGCTGGAGCGCGTCGGCATCAAGCTGACGCTGAAGGGCTACCCGGCTGCGACGTACTTCTCGGAGCAGTGCGGCCTGCCGCCGTTCGTCGTCAAGAACGAGCTCGGCCTGTGCACCAACGGTTGGGGCGCCGACTGGAACGACGGCTTCGGCTTCCTGTCGCAGATCGTCGACAGCCGCGTGATCCGCGAGACCGGTGGTTCCTCGAACACCAGTGTCCGGATCCCCGAGGTCGACCAGATGCTTGACGACGCGCTCCTCGAGCTCGACGACGCCAAGCGCGAGGCCGCCTGGGGTGCGATCGACAAGCGCGTCATGGAGGAGGCCGTCATCTACCCGGGTGTCTACGCCAAGAGCGTGCTCATCCGCGGCGAGGGCCTGACGAACGTGTTCGTCAACAACTCCTACGGCATGTACGACTACATGGAGCTGGGTCTCGAGTGATCGAGCCCTCTTCCAACTCTTAGGAGAGGCAAGGCGACGGTGCCCGGCCGGGGGACTCCCCCGGCCGGGCGCCACTGCCGAAGAACTGCGTGATCACCTACCTCATCAGAAGAATCGCGGCGGCGCTCGTCCTGCTGTTCGTCGTCAGCGTCATCACCTTCTCGATCTTCTACCTCGTCCCCCGCCTCGCCGGCGCGTCGGCCGAGTCCCTCGCGACCCGGTACGTCGGGCGCGCGGCGACCGCCGAGACCGTCGCCCTGACCGCGGAGCGTCTCGGCTTCAACGACCCGATCTACGTCCAGTACGCCACCTGGGCCAAGGGCATCTTCGTGGGCGCCGAGTACGACATGGGCGCCCAGACCGTCGAGTGCCCGGCCCCCTGCCTCGGCTACTCGTTCCTCACCCGGCAGCCCGTCTGGCCAGAGCTCGTCGACCGCGCCCCGGTGACGTTCTCGCTGGCCATCGGCGCCGCCGTCATCTGGGTGGTGTTCGGTGTCGCCACCGGTGTCCTCTCGGCGCTGAAACGTGGGTCGGTCTTCGACCGGGGAGCCATGACCGTGGCCCTCGCCGGCGTGTCGATGCCGATCTTCTGGACCGGCCTGATGGCGCTGAGCCTGTTCAGCTATCGGTGGGGGATCACCGCGCCCGGGGGGTCCTTCACGCCGTTCTTCGAGAACCCGGCCGCCTGGGCCTATGACCTGCTGCTGCCGTGGACGACCCTGGCGCTGCTCTTCTCCGCGCAGTACGCCCGACTCACCCGCGCCGGGATGCTCGAGACCATGGGCGAGGACTACATCCGCACCGCCCGGGCGAAGGGCCTCAAGGAGCGCCGCGTCGTCGTCAAGCACGGGCTCCGCGGGGCGCTGACGCCGATCCTGACGATCTTCGGCCTCGACTTCGGCCTGCTGATCGGCGGCGCGATCCTCACCGAGCGGGTGTTCTCGCTCAACGGCCTGGGCAGCTACGCCGTCCAGGGAATCTTCGCCAACGACCTGCCGAAGATCATGGGCGTCACGCTGCTGGCCGCCTTCTTCGTCGTGATCGCCAGCCTGGTGGTCGACCTCCTGTACGCCGTCGTCGACCCGAGAGTGCGGACCAAGTGACAGAGCTGATCGACAAGCCCGCCGCGGCCCCTGTTCCGGCCGGGGACCGCTTCCTGGACGTGCGCGACCTGCGCGTGCACTTCCCGACCGACGACGGCCTGGTGAAGTCCGTCGACGGACTGTCGTTCCACGTCGAGCGCGGCAAGACGCTCGGCATCGTGGGCGAGTCCGGCTCCGGGAAGAGCGTCACCAGCATGTCGGTGATGGGACTGCACAAGGCCGGCTCGGCGAACATCTCCGGCCAGATCCTGCTCGACGGGAAGGACCTGGTCGCCTCCTCGTCCGATGAGGTCCGCCTGCTGCGCGGCAAGCGGATGGCGATGATCTTCCAGGACCCGCTGTCGGCGATGCACCCCTACTACACGGTGGGCAACCAGATCATCGAGGCCTACCGCGTCCACAACAACGTCTCGAAGTCCGAGGCCCGCAAGCACGCGATCGAGATGCTGGACCGCGTCGGGATCCCCGAGCCGCACCAGCGCGTCGACGCCTACCCGCACCAGTTCTCGGGCGGCATGCGCCAGCGCGCGATGATCGCCATGGCGCTCTCGTGCGACCCCGAGCTGCTCATCGCGGACGAACCGACCACTGCGCTCGACGTGACCGTGCAGGCGCAGATCCTGGACCTGATCCGGGACCTGCAGAAGGAGTTCAACTCCGCGGTCATCCTGATCACACACGATCTCGGTGTGGTCGCCGAGCTCGCCGACGACATCTTGGTGATGTACGCCGGCCGCGCGGCGGAGTACGGCACCGCGGAGCAGATCTTCAACGATCCCGAGCACCCCTACACCTGGGGCCTGCTGGGTTCGATGCCGAGGATGGACCGCGCTCGGTCGGAGCGGCTGATGCCGATCAAGGGGTCGCCACCCAGCCTGATCAACGTGCCCCAGGGCTGCGCGTTCAACCCGCGCTGCTCCTACGCCGACCGGACGAACGGTCTCAGCCAGACCGAGCGGCCCGACCTGGTCGACACCGGCAAGGCACACTTCGTCGCCTGCCACCTGGCCACCGCGGAGCGACAGAAGATCTGGCGCGACGAGATCAAGCCGAAGCTCTAAGACCCGGACGAGAACGAGGATCCCCTCAGCGATGACTGCCACCGACCCCGTGCCCGCACCGGCCCCGAAGGGACCGCGCGCGGACGCACCCGAGCTGCTCTCCGTGAGCGGCCTGGTCAAGCACTTCCCGATCCGCAAGGGTCTGCTCCAGCGCCAGGTCGCCGCGGTGCAGGCCGTCGACGGAATCAGCTTCAGCGTGCGCCAGGGCGAGACGCTCTCGCTGGTGGGCGAGTCCGGCTGCGGCAAGAGCACGACGGGCCGCCTGATCACGCGGCTCGAGACGCCGACCGACGGCAAGATCGTCTTCGAGGGGCGCGACATCACGCACCTCAAGGACGGGGCCATGCGCCCGATCCGCAAGCACGTGCAGATGATCTTCCAGGACCCCTACTCCTCGCTGAACCCGCGGCACACCGTCGGCAAGATCGTCGGGGCGCCCTTCCGCCTCCAGCACGTGAAGCCGGAGGGCGGGGTCAAGAAGGCGGTCCAGGACCTCCTCGAGCTGGTCGGCCTGAGCCCCGAGCACTACAACCGCTACCCGCACGAGTTCTCCGGCGGCCAGCGCCAGCGCATCGGCATCGCCCGGACGCTCGCGCTGAAGCCGAAGCTGATCGTCGCGGACGAGCCGGTCTCCGCCCTCGACGTGTCGATCCAGGCCCAGGTGGTCAACCTGCTGGAGGACCTCCAGGAGGAGCTCGACCTCACCTACGTGATGATCGCCCACGACCTCTCGGTCGTCCGGCACGTCTCGGACCGGGTCGCGGTGATGTACCTCGGCAAGATCGTCGAGATCGCGGACCGCGACCCGCTCTACGAGCGGCCGATGCACCCCTACACCGTGGCGCTGATGTCGGCGGTCCCGATCCCCGACACCAAGCGGCGTGCCGCGCGGGAGCGCATCCGCCTCCAGGGTGACGTGCCGTCTCCGATCAACCCGCCCCCGGCCTGCCGGTTCCACACCCGGTGCTGGAAGGCGCAGGAGATCTGCAAGACGCAGGAGCCGCCTCTGCTCGAGCTCGCGCCCGGGCACCAGGTCGCGTGCCACTTCCCGGAGAACGCCACGGACCCGGCCGCGACGGCGACCCCGGCCACCTGACCCCGGCGACGCACCGCGCAGACCGTCCCCCGGCACGTGGTCAGGGGGGACGGTTCGTCGGACTTGGCCGCGTGCAGGATGATCGGAGCATGGCAGACGGCAACGATGACGAGTCCTCGCGGACCCATCCGGTCCTCATGGGCCTGGGCGCGCTCGTCGTGATCTCGCTGCTGGTCGGGGGAATCGTGAGCGTGATCGCCCTGGGGGCGGTCAAGATCTCAGGGGTCGGCGAGTCGTCCGCGGGTGGCCCCACCCTGGCGCCCAGCCTCTACATGCCGACCGGTGAGCCGACCACGACCCCCGACTCCTACGTCGACCCGAGCGACTTCCCACAACCCAGCCCGACCGAGTCCGTGACCATGACGGAGTCCGCGGAGCCCAGCCCGTCGGCACGCTCGCGGACGATCACCCTCCAGGCGTTCCCGACCGAGGTGTCGCCCGGTGAGCGGATCAACCTCACCGGGGTCTACCCGACCGGGGAGGGGGCAGTGCTCCAGGTGCAGCGCTTCGAGGGCGGCTGGACCGACTTCGGCGTCGACGCGAACGTCAGCGGTGGCATCTACAACACCTACATCCTGACCAGCCGGCTCGGCGAGGCCAAGATCCGCGTGATCGACCACGCCCTGAACCGGTCCTCCAACCCGGTCACCGTCACCGTCCGCTGAGCCCCTCGAACGGGCAAACCGGTGGCCCGGGCCCACTATCGGTCGCGGGCGGCAGGGTTTGCCCGTCCGACGGGTGCCTCGGTCGGGCTAAGCCCGTCTGACGATCCGGTACAGGCCCTGGATGCCGAGGGCGACCAGGGCCCAGGTCCACGGCGCCCACAGCACGCCGCCGATCCCGTCCCAGGCGGTGTTGATCGGGGAGGAAACTGCCTCCGCCTGGGCGGACGCTGCGGCGGACCTGATCGCCAACAGGCCCAGGGCTGCAGCTGACACGCCTGCCGGCCAGACCAGCCACTTCGGCGCCGGATGGGTCAGGATCGCGGGGACCGCCAGTGCCAGGACGACGGCGGCGGCGCCGTAGCCGCCCGCGGAGACCGAGTAGTCCTCGGCGTCAGCGGTCTCGCCGAAGAACTGCAGCCAGATCGCGCCGTAGCCGACGACGATCCCGTTCAGGACGGTGGCGGTGACCGCGCCGACCCACGCCGCCGCGACCCATCTGGAACGAGCGCGTGGCCCCACCATCCCTGCTCCCCTCGTAGTGTCCTCCGCCCAGCATCGGACAGCGGCGCGAGGGATGTATCCGCGCAGGTACTCAACCCGCCGCCCGGCGTGGGCGAGTCCCCCCGGAACGGGTCTCGGCCCCGCCGCTGGGACGACGGGGCCGAGTTGCGTGCTAGCGGTGCAGGTGCTGGATCAGGCTCGCTCACCCCGGCGGGCGACCAGCAGGGTGCCGCCGAGCACGACAAGCAGCAGGCCTGCGAGCAACGGGGCCTGCTGGTCGGAGGCGCCGGTCTGCGGGAGCACCGCAGCCTGCGGCTTGACCGTGGAGACGCCCTTGATGGCAGTCGGCAGCAGCTTCACCGGCGGGCGGGGCCGGACCACGTCCTCGCCGAGGATGCAATCGGCGGTGTAGGTCTTCTCGGCGAGGGTCTGGCCGTTGGCGAGGATCTGTGACGGTGCGTGCGGTGTCCTCGGTGACGTCGTACTCCCGGGTGGTCTGTTCGCCGGCGGGGACGGTGATGTCCTCGGTGGTGCCGTCGGGGGCGATCAGGGTGAACTGGGCCGGTGCGGTGCCCTCGAGGTTGGCCAGGGTGGCGGTGAAGCCGGTGCAGTCGGCGGTGAGGGCGGCGGTGGGCTTGGCCTCGGCCGGCGGGATGCAGTCGGCGGTGTAGGTCTTCTCGGTGAGGGTCTGGCCGTTGGTGAGGATCTGTGACGGTGCGTGCGGTGTCCTCGGTGACGTCGTACTCCCGGGTGGTCTGTTCGCCGGCGGGGACGGTGATGTCCTCGGTGGTGCCGTCGGGGGCGATCAGGGTGAACTGGGCCGGTGCGGTGCCCTCGAGGTTGGCCAGGGTGGCGGTGAAGCCGGTGCAGTCGGCGGTGAGGGCGGCGGTGGGCTTGGCCTCGGCCGGCGGGATGCAGTCGGCGGTGTAGGTCTTCTCGGTGAGGGTCTGGCCGTTGGTGAGGATCTTGACGGTGCGTGCGGTGTCCTCGGTGACGTCGTACTCCCGGGTGGTCTGTTCGCCGGCGGGGACGGTGATGTCCTCGGTGGTGCCGTCGGGGGCGATCAGGGTGAACTGGGCCGGTGCGGTGCCCTCGAGGTTGGCCAGGGTGGCGGTGAAGCCGGTGCAGTCGGCGGTGAGGGCGGCGGTGGGCTTGGCCTCGGCCGGCGGGCACGCAGTCGGCCGGGAACGTCACCGTGACGGGGCCCCAGGTCTGGCCCCCTGCGACGCCGTTCGCCCAGCTGGCCAGGGACTTGACCCTGAGCTGCACGCTCGAGGGGTAGGGCAGGCCGGCGTCGAAGCTGCCGGAGAACTTGTACTCGTTGGCGGCGTCGAAGGAGCCGCGGGCGATCTCGGTCCAGGCCCCACCGGCGACGCTGCGCTCGACCCGGATGTCGGGGTTGGTGCCCTGCAGCCCGGTGGACCAGGAGCTGGCGGTCCAGCTGACCTCGCCGGTGCAGTCGGCCGAGGCCTTGATCTCCGGGTGGTGTGCCGAAGCCGCCCCGGGCACGAGGCCGATCACCCCGACGGCGAGGGCGAGCGCGACGGCGACCCGCCTGATGAACGAGCGCGAGCGCGCGCGATCCGATACGGACATGAGTGGTGGTGCCTTCCTGGAAGAAGGCCGGCCTACGGGTCCCCCCCGGAGCCTGCCCTCGGCTGATGCGCCCCCCCGGGTGCGGGACGAGGGAGGTCCGCCGTCCGTCGCGTACAACGAGGAGGTGCTGCGGCCGTTACGAGCGTGGGAACAAACTTTGCCTTCGACCGGTTGGACCCACCGGCGGGAAAAGTTGAGTTGAACGCACTCAACTTATTTGTCAGACTCGTCGCGACGGGTCGCTCCGTCCCCCAAGAACCCCGAAAAGCAACCACTGGCTCCCGCCGCAGACGCGGGGTCGCAACATGGAGGTACACCACATGGCTCGCGCGGTCGGCATCGATCTCGGTACGACGAACTCCGTCGTCTCCGTCCTGGAGGGTGGCGAACCCACCGTCATCGCCAACGCGGAAGGCGCCCGCACCACCCCGTCCGTCGTCGCCTTTGCCAAGAACGGCGAGGTCCTGGTCGGTGAGGTCGCGAAGCGTCAGGCCGTCACCAACGTGGACCGGACCATCCGGTCCGTCAAGCGTCACATGGGCACCGACTGGAAGACCCAGATCGACGACAAGCACTTCACCCCCCAGCAGATCTCGGCCTTCGTGCTGCAGAAGCTCAAGCGCGACGCCGAGGCCTACCTCGGTGAGACCGTCACCGACGCGGTGATCACCGTGCCGGCGTACTTCTCCGACGCCCAGCGCCAGGCCACCAAGGAGGCCGGCGAGATCGCCGGCCTCACCGTGAGCCGGATCGTCAACGAGCCGACCGCGGCCGCGCTGGCCTACGGCCTCGACAAGGAGTCCGACCAGACCATCTTGGTCTTCGACCTCGGCGGCGGCACGTTCGACGTGTCCCTGCTCGAGATCGGTGACGGCGTCGTCGAGGTCAAGGCGACCTCCGGTGACAACCACCTCGGTGGCGACGACTGGGACACCCGCCTCGTCGAGTGGATGGTCAAGAAGTTCAAGGACAACAACGGCGTCGACCTCGGTGCCGACAAGATCGCCAAGCAGCGCCTCCAGGAGGCGGCCGAGAAGGCGAAGATCGAGCTGTCGTCGTCCAGCGAGACCACGATCCACCTGCCCTACATCACCCACTCGGAGTCCGGCCCGCTGCACTTCGAGGAGAAGATCAGCCGCGCCGAGTTCCAGCGCATGACCGCGGACCTGCTCGACCGCACGAAGGCGCCGTTCAAGCAGGTCATCAAGGACGCCGGCATCGACGTCGCCAAGATCGACCACGTCATCCTCGTCGGCGGCTCGACCCGCATGCCCGCGGTGGCCGAGGTCGTCAAGGAGCTGACCGGCGGCAAGGAGCCCTCGAAGTCGGTCAACCCCGACGAGGTCGTCGCCGTCGGCGCGGCGCTCCAGGCCGGTGTCCTCAAGGGCGAGGTCAAGGACGTGCTGCTGCTCGACGTCACCCCGCTGAGCCTCGGCATCGAGACCAAGGGCGGCGTGATGACGCGCCTCATCGACCGCAACACCACGATCCCGACGAAGCGCTCGGAGGTCTTCACGACCGCCGACGACAACCAGCCCTCGGTGATGATCCAGGTCTACCAGGGCGAGCGCCAGATGGCCGCGCAGAACCAGTCGCTCGGCAACTTCGAGCTGACCGGCCTCCCGCCGGCCCCGCGCGGCGTCCCGCAGATCGAGGTCACCTTCGACATCGACGCCAACGGCATCGTGCACGTGTCCGCCAAGGACCGCGGCACCGGCCGTGAGCAGTCGATGACGATCACCGGTGGCTCCGCGCTGTCGAAGGAAGACATCGACAAGATGGTCAAGGACGCCGAGCAGTACGCCGAGGAGGACCGCCGCCGCAAGGAGGAGGTCGAGACGCGCAACCAGGCCGACGGCGTGGTCTACGCGACCGAGAAGTTCCTCAGCGAGAACGGCGACAAGGTCTCCGACGAGGTCAAGACCGAGGTCCAGGCCGACGTCGACGCGCTCAAGGCCGCCCTCGAGAGCACCGAGGAGGGGTCGATCTCCGCGATCGAGTCCGCGCTCGCCAAGCTCAACGAGTCCAGCCAGAAGATGGGCGCCGCGATGTACGCCGCCGGCGAGGCCGACGCGGCCGCCGCGGGTGGCACCACCGGCACCGGCGACAACGACGAGGACGTCGTGGACGCCGAGATCGTGGAAGAGGACACGGACACGGACGCCACCGAGGGTGACGCCAAGTGACCCAGGACCACTTCCCGTCCGAAGGTCAGACCTCGTTCGACGCCGAGACCCGGGACCCCCAGGAGACTGGGGGCCCCGGCCCGGGTGAGGCCGCGGCCGACCCGGCCGTGGACGCTCCGGGCGTGGTCTCGGGTGACGTCGAGGCGGACGACGACACCGCCGCCCATGCGGACGCCGAGGTCGAGGCCGACCTCGGGGACGCCCAGCGGCTCGTGGCCGGTCTCACCGACGACCTGAAGCGGTTGCAGGCGGAGTACGTCAACTACAAGCGACGGGTCGACCGAGACCGCGAGCTGGTCCTGCAGAACGCCAAGTTCTCGGTGCTGGCCGCGCTGCTCCCGGTCCTCGACGACGTCGACCGGGCCCGCGAGCACGGCGAGCTCGAGGGCGGCTTCAAGGCCGTCGCCGAGGCGCTGGAGCGGATCGTGGCGGGGCAGGGACTTGTGAAGTTCGGCGCGTCGGGCGACGAGTTCGACCCCATGCTGCACGAGGCTCTGATGCACGGGCACTCGAAGGACGTCACCACGACGACCTGCCAGAACGTCGTGTCCGCCGGCTACAAGATCGGCGACCGCGTGGTCCGGCCGGCCCGGGTCACCGTGGTCGACCCCGAGCCCGCGGGCGAGACCGAGTAGCACAGGCACCACCAGCAGGACCGGCACCAGTGCCGCCGTACGAGGAGAAGGGAGGTTGGCATGACGAACTCTGACTGGGCCAGCAAGGACTTCTACAAGGTCCTCGGCGTCTCCAAGGACGCGAACGCCGAGGAGATCAAGAAGTCCTACCGCAAGCTCGCGCGTGCCAACCACCCTGACTCCCACCCCGGCGACAAGGCGGCCGAGGATCGCTTCAAGGCGGTCGCCGAGGCCTACGACGTCGTCGGCGACGCCGAGAAGCGCAAGAAGTACGACGACATGCGCGCCGCCTACGCCGGGGGATTCGGTCCGTTCGCGGGCGGCCAGCCCGGCGGGCGTCCCTTCGACGTCAACGACCTGTTCGGCGGCGGCGACGACCACCTCGTCCGGTGGCTTCGGCGACCTCTTCGGGTCGATGTTCGGCGGCGGCCGCGGCACCCGCCATGCCGCACCCCGTCGCGGCGCCGACATCGAGACCGAGGCGACGATCGGCTTCACCGACGCGGTGGACGGGGTCACGATCTCGCTGCGGCTCTCCTCCGACGCCCCCTGCGGCGACTGCAACGGCACCGGCGCCCGCGCCGGCACCGTCCCGCACGTGTGCCCGCAGTGCGACGGGGTCGGCATGCGCGCCGCCTCTGTGGGCGGTGCCTTCACGATGAACGAGACCTGCCCGGCCTGCGGTGGACGCGGCCTGGTCGTGGACGACCCGTGCCCGACCTGCCACGGCTCCGGTCGCGGGCTGTCCAACCGCACCATCTCCACGCGGATCCCCGCCGGCGTCAAGGACGGCCAGCGGATCCGGGTGCGCGGCAAGGGCGCCAACGGCGAGCAAGGCGGGCCGCGGGGCGACCTGTGGGTGAAGGTGCACGTCCAGCCCCACCGGCTGTTCGGCCGCAAGGGCGACAACCTCACCCTGACCGTCCCGGTGTCGTTCGACGAGGCGGCGCTCGGTGCGGAGATCAAGGTGCCGACGCTCAACGGCCACCCGGTGACGGTGAAGCTGCCACCCGGCACTCCCAACGGACGCACCCTGCGCGTGCGGGGCAAGGGCGTGCCGCACAAGGACGGCCGCGGCGACCTGCTGGTCACCGTCGACGTCCAGGTGCCGGCCACCCTCGACGCCAAGACCCGCGAAGCCATCGAGGCCTACCGCGCCGCGACCGAGGGCGGCGACCTGCGCGCCAACCTGTTCGAGGAGACGCGGCGATGAAGCGCACGCGCCCGTTGGGGATCGGCCAGCCGGGGCCGGAGGTTCCCGTCTACGTCATCAGCGTCGCCGCCGAGCTGACCGGCCTGCACCCGCAGACGTTGCGCACCTGGGAGCGGCTCGGCCTGGTCTCGCCGGGGCGCACCGGCGGCGGCGGTCGGCGCTACTCCTGGCGCGACATCGAGCAGCTGCGCGAGATCGCCGAGCTCACCTCGTCGGGCATCGGGCTCGAGGGGGTCCGCCGGATCCTCGACCTGGAGCACCAGGTCGACGCGCTACGGATGCGCGTGCGTGAGCTGGAGGACCAGCTCACCACCACCGAGTACGCCCTGCGCAGCACGCTGCAGGACACCACCCGCAAGAACTTGCCGGCGGTGCGGACCCAGGCCACGGGGCAGTCCGTCACGGTATGGCGCCGAGGCCGCGTCTGACCCACGGCGGGTGGCTCACCCCGATTGGCCCTTTTGCGCCATGGACGTCCCGTTCCTCCGGTCCCTACGGTGAGGAGCAACCGGATCTCGGCCTCCTAGAAGGCTTCCCGCGATGTCACTTCCCGCATGGCTCGCCGTCACCGCTCTCTCGGTCGCCGCGCTCGCGCCCGCAGGTCTGGCCGCCGCCGCGCCGGCCGCTGACCAACCCGGTGCGCCGTCCGTCAGCCCCCCGGTGCCGGCCCCGGACCGTGGTCCCCGTGAGGACCGCGACGGTGACCACGTCTCCGATGACTTCGAGGCAACGCTCGCGGCCGCCCACCCCGGCGACAAGCTCCGGGTGATCGTGACCGGTCCCGGGTCGGGTGCGTCCCAACGTGCGGTGGGCGCGTTCCGGATCCGGCACGAGCTGCCCCTGATCGATGGGTACGCCGCCACGATGACCGCCGCCCAGGCGCGAGCTCTCAGCCGCCAGCCCGGTCTCCGGCGGATCGAGCGGGACGGGCAGATGCATGCCCTGGATGACGCCACGAACCGCGACTACGGGGCCGCGCAGGCGCTCCTCGACCGCCCCGGCGTCGACGGCACCGGGGTCGGCGTCTGTGTGGTGGACACCGGGCTCGACCCTGCGCACGAGCAGATCGCCCCGCGCACGGTGGGGTTCGTCGACTACGTCAACGGCCGGACGACGGCGTACGACGACCACGGTCACGGCACCCACGTGGCGGCGATCGCCGCAGGCGACGGGACCGGTGGCACCCTGGCCGACGACTTCGTCGGGGTGGCGCCCGGCGCATCGCTCTTCGCCGCGAAGGTGCTCGACGCCAGCGGCACGGGCAGCGACAGCGACGTGGTGGCCGGGATCCAGTGGTGCCATGCTCAGCCGGGTGTGCACGTGATCTCGATGTCGCTCGGGGGTGGCGGTGGCAACGGAACCGACGCCGGGAGCATCGCAGTGAACCAGGCGACCGCGGGCGGCGACGTGGTGGTCGTGGCGGCCGGCAACAGCGGCGACGCGCCGGGCACCGTCAACGCGCCGGGCGTGGCGACCGGGGCGATCACCGTGGGTGCCGCCTCCGACCACTCCGCGCCGGCCGGCACCGACCGGCGCGACGACGGGATCTGGCTGGCGGCCTTCTCCAGCCGTGGACCGACCACGGACGGGCGGAAGAAACCTGACATCGTGGCGCCTGGCGTCACCGTGCGCTCCGCCGACGCGGGCACGGGGTCCGGATACGTCACCTACAGCGGCACCTCGATGGCGACGCCGTACGTCGCCGGTGCCGTGGCGCTCGCGCTGGCCGCGGACGCGACCGCGACACCCGGCGAGATCCGCGCCGCGCTGACCGCCACCGCCCTCGACCGCGGTGTGGACGGCACCGACAACGACTGGGGTGCCGGTCTCGTCGACGTGCGCGCGTTCGTGGACGCCGTGGCCGGTTCGGCCGCCCCGCGGCGCACCGCGTTCCCGGCGTGGGAGCGCCGCACCGGGGCGGTCCCGTCCAGCGGTTCGGTCGACGTGCCGATCGCCGTCGCGGCCGACGGGGTGGGAGTGCCGCTTGCCCTGACCCTGACGCTCACGAGCGGACAGCTGCTCTGCGACGTCTACTGCCAGATCGGGTTCACGGCGGGGGAGTGGTCCCCCGACCTCGACGTCGAGCTCCGCGACCCCAACGGCAACCTCGTCGCCGACAGCCAGTGCGCGCTCTCCGGGGTCTCGTGCGCGACCGGTCGCCAGGAGACCGTCGCGATCCGGCCCCAGGTCGCCGGCACCTACGTCCTGCGGGTGTACGCCTGGCCCGGCGGGGACGGAGCGGGCGGGTCCTTCCTGCTCGACATCTCGCGCGGCCCGCTCGGTGGCGGCGCGACCGAGCCCCCGCCGCCGCCGGCCAACCTGGCGCCGGTGGCCGACGCCGGGCCGGACCGGTCCTACCGGGTCAACCGGCAGTCGAAGCTGGCCGCCTTCAGCCTCGACGGCAGGCTTTCGTCCGACCCCGAGAACGCGACGCTGACCTACGCGTGGTCCCTCGGGGGTCAGGCGATCGGGACCACCGCGGTCCTGGCGCAGTCCAGGCCCGTGGGCACCTACACCTACACCCTCGTCGTCACGGACCCGAGTGGTCTCGCCGACGCTGACGCGGTGACGATCAGGGTGCGGAAGTAGCCCACACGCGCGTGCCGTGACCTGCGAAGATTCGCAGAGTTGAGTGGAACAGACTCAACTCTTGCGCCGTTACATACGGTGGGAGCACGCGGGTGCTCCCGAGCAACGCCCGCCCACAGCACGCCAAAGGGGTAACGCACCGCATGGACGCATCGAAGTTCACCACCCGTAGCCAAGAAGCCATCAACACCGCCATCTCGACCGCCGCCTCGGGGGGTCACGCGCAGGTCGAGGCGGTGCACCTGCTCGCCGCCCTGCTCGCGCAGCCCGAGGGCATCGCCCGCCCGCTGTTCGAGGCCGCCGGCGTCCAGCCCGCGACGGTCATCGCCGGGGTGGAGGCCGAGCTGAAGAAGCTCCCGGCCGCCTCCGGTGCGACGGTCGCCGCGCCGTCGTACTCCCGTGCCGCCCTGCAGATCCTCGCCAAGGGCAGCGACATCGCCGGCGAGATGAAGGACGACTACGTCTCCACCGAGCACCTGCTCATCGCGGCGGCCGAGGTCGACAGCCCCGCCGGCACGGTGCTGAAGGGCGCCGGGGCGACCGGGGCCGCCCTGCGCGGCGCCCTGACGAGCGTGCGCGGCTCCACTCGGGTGACGAGCCAGGACCCGGAGTCGACCTACCAGGCGCTCGAGAAGTACGCCGTCGACCTCACCGCGTCCGCCCGGGCCGGCAAGCTCGACCCCGTCATCGGCCGCGACGCCGAGATCCGCCGGGTCATCCAGGTGCTGTCGCGGCGCACCAAGAACAACCCCGTGCTGATCGGCGAGCCCGGTGTCGGCAAGACCGCCGTCGTCGAAGGGCTCGCGCAGCGGGTCGTGGACGGCGACGTGCCGGACTCCCTCAAGGGCCGCAGCGTGCTCTCGCTCGACCTCAGCGCGATGGTCGCCGGCGCGAAGTACCGCGGCGAGTTCGAGGAGCGGCTCAAGGCCGTGCTCCAGGAGATCAAGGACTCCGAGGGCCGGATCATCACGTTCATCGACGAGCTGCACACCGTTGTCGGTGCGGGCGCCGGCGGGGACTCCGCGATGGACGCGGGCAACATGCTCAAGCCGATGCTGGCCCGCGGTGAGCTGCGGATGATCGGCGCGACCACCCTCGACGAGTACCGCGAGCGGATCGAGAAGGACCCCGCCCTCGAGCGCCGCTTCCAGCAGGTCTTCGTCGGCGAGCCGTCCGTCGAGGACACCGTGGCGATCCTGCGCGGCCTGCAGGAGAAGTACGAGGCGCACCACGGCGTGAAGATCACCGACCAGGCGCTCGTCGCGGCGGCGATGCTGTCCGACCGCTACATCTCCGGCCGGCAGCTGCCCGACAAGGCGATCGACCTCGTCGACGAGGCGGCGTCGCGGCTGCGCATGGAGATCGAGTCCTCCCCGGAGGAGGTCGACCAGCTCCGCCGCGCGGTGGACCGGATGAAGATGGAGGAGCTCGCGCTCGAGCGGGAGACCGACGAGGCGTCGAAGGACCGGCTCGAGAAGCTGCGCGCCGACCTCGCCGACCGCGAGGAGGAGCTGCGCGGGCTCGAGGCCCGCTGGGAGCGCGAGAAGACCGCGCTGGAGGGATCCGGTGAGCTGCGCAAGCAGATCGACCAGCTCCGCAGCGAGGCCGACCGCTTCCAGCGCGAGGGTGATCTGGGCAAGGCCAGCGAGATCCTCTACGGCCAGATCCCGGCCCTGGAGAAGCAGATCGAGGCCGCCGAGGCAGCCGAGGTGATCGAGAACCCGATGGTCCGCGAGGAGGTCGGGCCCGAGGAGATCGCCGACGTCGTCGAGGCCTGGACCGGTATCCCGACCGGCCGGCTGCTGGAGGGCGAGACGGCCAAGCTGCTCCGGATGGAGGACGTCATCGGCGAGCGGCTGATCGGGCAACGGTCGGCGGTCGCGGCCGTCTCCGACGCCGTACGACGCTCCCGCGCCGGCATCTCCGACCCCGACCGGCCGACCGGCTCGTTCCTGTTCCTCGGCCCGACCGGCGTCGGCAAGACCGAGCTCGCCAAGAGCCTCGCCGACTTCCTCTTCGACGACGAACGCGCGATCGTCCGGATCGACATGAGCGAGTACTCCGAGAAGCACTCGGTGTCCCGCCTCGTCGGCGCACCCCCCGGCTACGTCGGCTACGAGGAGGGTGGACAGCTCACCGAGGCGGTCCGCCGCCGGCCCTACAGCGTGGTGCTCCTCGACGAGGTCGAGAAGGCGCACCCGGAGGTCTTCGACATCCTGCTCCAGGTGCTCGACGACGGCCGGCTCACCGACGGTCAGGGGCGCACGGTCGACTTCCGCAACGTGGTGCTGATCCTCACCTCGAACCTCGGCTCGATGTTCCTGGTCGACCCGACGCTCGACGAGGAGAAGAAGCGCGACTCGGTGATGTCGGTCGTCCGGCAGGCGTTCAAGCCCGAGTTCCTCAACCGGCTCGACGAGATCGTCATGTTCGACGCGCTGACCCAGGACGAGCTGGCGCACATCGTCGACCTGCAGATCGCCGAGCTGGACCGTCGGCTGGCCGTGCGGCGGATCAGCGTGGACGTCAGCGAGGCCGCGCACGCGTGGCTGGCGCGCACCGGGTTCGACCCGGCGTACGGCGCCCGTCCGCTGCGCCGACTGGTGCAGACCGCCATCGGCGACCCGCTCGCCCGGCTGCTGCTCTCGGGTGAGGTGCTCGACGGCAGCTCGGTCAAGGTCGACGTCGACCCGTCCGGCGAGGGTCTCGCGCTCACCCCGGCGACCCCATGACCCCCCGTCACACCGATATCGGTATGGGTTGGGCGCGGAATACGCCCCCCGGATCCACCGACGTCGGAGGGGTTGGGCGGCGTGGTGGAATTGGCCGCATGAGTGAGCAGAAGCCGTTGGCCCGTCCACGCCAGGTCACCACGGCCGGCGTGATGGGGGTCGTCGGCAGCGCGCTCGTCGTCCTGTCGCTGTTCGACGCGCTGCAGCGGCTGCGTTCGGTCGAGATGCGTGAGGCAGTGGACGAGTTCCTCGCCGAGCCGCCCGGGGAAGGCCTCGGAGTCTCCACCGGCTGGGCGATCGACGTGCTGCACGGCCTGGTGCTCTTCAGCGGCGCCCTCGCGGCAGTGGCGGCGGTGCTGGCGATCTACGTGTTCCAGCGGCACCAGGCGGCACGGATCGGCTTCAGCATCGTGGCCGCCTTGCTGCTCATCACCTCGCCGTTCTCGAGCGGTGCGATGGCGATGATCGTCGCGTTCGCCGCGGTCATGCTGTGGGGGCAGCCGGCCCGTGACTGGTTCGCCGGCCGGGAGCCGGCCCCGGTGCCCTCGGTCTCGGGCGAGCGGCGGCCCGACCCGTGGGCCCTTCCCGGTGCCCGGACCGAGACACCGCAGGAGCCGCCGCGCGCGCCCGAGCAGAGCGGCGCGCCGGCACACGACCAGCCGCCCCCGGCGGCGTACCCCTTCGGGAGTCGCCCCGACCCGGGCTGGGCGCCGCCGGCCTATGACCAGCAGCCGGGCACGCCGACCTGGGCGGCCGGCACCACGCAGGACCCGGACCGTCGTCCCGCGTCGGTCATCGTGGCCACCGCGATCACCTGGCTCTTCGCCGGCCTCAGCACGTTCGTCTTCCTGATCGTGGTGCTGATGCTGATGTTCGGCCAGGACGCCCTGGTGGAGGCGATCCGCGCGGACGCGCGCTTCGACGAGATGAACGTCTCGATGGACGACCTGCTCGCGGCGCTCTGGGTGGGCAGCTCCATCGCGATCTTCTGGTCGCTGTCCGCGATCATCCTGGCGGTGCTGGCGTTCCGCCGCATCGGCTGGGCCCGGATCGTGCTCGCCGTCTCCGCCGCGATCACGGCGCTGGTGAGCATCGGCGCGGGCTTGGCGGGGCTGGTCATGGTGGTGCCGGCGGCCGCGACCGTGGGGCTGCTGTTCAGCCGCGGCGCCAACGCCTGGTACTCCCGCAAGCCCCGCAGCTTCACCCCACCCCCGCAGAACGGCCCGCCGACGAGCGGACCGTCCGCCGGCCCCCAGCAGCCCCCGCAGCAGTCGGGCAAGCCCCCGGTCTGGTGACGCGCTGAAGGCCGGACGAACGCCGGCACCGGGCGCGTCGAAGGGCTTGGCCGCGGCGGCGAAGCCGACGCGCCGCCCCAGCGCCCGGAGCCGGTGGGCGACCGGCCACTCGGTGCGCGCAGGTCAGGGACTGCCGGTCTAGGCGTGCAGGTCGGCGGCGTGCAGCCGGCGCAGACCCTCCTCGATGACCGAGGTCTCCTTGCAGAAGGCCCAGCGCACCTGGTGCCGGCCCTCGTCCTGGTCGTCGTAGAACCCTTGCGTCGGGATCGCCACGACGCCGGCCCGCTCGGGCAGTGCCAGGCAGAAGGCCCGGCCGTCCTCGAAGCCGTAGCGGCGGACGTCGGTCGTGACGAAGTACGTCGCCTCCGGCACTCGCACGTCGAGGTCGAGGCCCGACAGCCCCTCGCAGAGCAGGTCGCGCTTGCCCTGGAGCTCCCGCGCCAGGTCGACGTAGAAGCCCGCCTCGTGATCGAGCGCATGGGCGATGGCCGGCTGGAGAGGTGCCGCGTTGGTGAAGGTCAGCCACTGCTTCGCGGACATCACGATGTCGACGAGCTCGGCCGGCCCGGTCACCCAGCCGACCTTCCAGCCGGTGAAGGAGAAGGTCTTGCCGGCGCTGGAGATCGACACCGTCCGGTCCCACATGCCCGGCAGGGTGCACAGCGGGATGTGCTCGCGGCCGTCGTAGACGAGGTGCTCGTAGACCTCGTCGGTCACCACCACCAGGTCGTGCTCGACGGCGACGGCGGCGACGGCCTCGAGCTCGGCGCGGGTCAGCACCGAGCCGGTCGGGTTGTGCGGGGAGTTGAGCAGCAGGATGCGGGTGCGGTCCGAGACCGCGGCCCGGAGCGCTTCCACGTCGAGCCGGAAGTCCGGGGCGCGCAACGTGACGGGACGGCGTACGCCTCCGGCCATCTCGATGCAGGCGACGTAGGAGTCGTAGAACGGCTCCAGCACGACCACCTCGTCGCCGGGATCCACCAGCGAGAAGATCGCGGCGGCGATCGCCTCGGTCGCCCCGGCCGTGACCAGGACCTGGGTCGTCGGGTCGAGGTCGAGGCCGTAGTGCCGGGCCTGGTGCGCCGCGACCGCGGCCCGCAGCTCGGGGACTCCGGGACCGGGGGCGTACTGGTTGCGCCCGGCTCGCAGCGCCGCGACCGCCGCCTCCACGACGGACGGCGGGCCGTCGACGTCGGGGAACCCTTGACCGAGGTTGAGCGCACCGGTCCGCACGGCCAGCGCGGACATCTCGGAGAAGACCGTGGGCGGGATGTTGTGCAGCCGTCGGGCCGCCCGGCTGCTGCGTGCTGTCGAGACAGGCATACCCGCGACTGTAGGCGAGTCGGTGCAACCGGTTCTCGGTGTGGGGGAGAATCACCGCATGACACAGCGGTCCGGGCGCGGCATCACGTTCTGGCTCGGCCTGGGCATGGTGGCCGCCGGGCTGGCGCTGCTGGGCTACGTCGGCTGGCAGTTCTTCGGCACCAACATCGTGTCCGAGCGCAAGCAGCGCGAGGCCGTCGCGGCGCTCGAGCGGCAGTGGCGGGATGAGCCGGCGCCGACGGTGGAGGCCGAGCCCGCAGCGAAGGACGTGAAGCTCGGCGACGCCACCGCGCTGATCCGGATCCCCAGGTTCGGCGACGACTATGTGATGCCGGTCTTCGAGGGGGTCGCCGACGACGTCCTCACCAAGGGGTTCGGACACTTCGAGGACGCCGCCCAGGCCGGCGAGAAGGGCAACTACGCCCTCGCGGCCCACCGGGTGACCCACGGCGAGCCGCTGCGGGACATGCCGAAGCTGCGCCCCGGCGACCAAGTGGTCGTCGAGACCCGCGACGCCGTCTACACCTACGTGCTCGACACCGACCCCAACGACCTCGTGGTCACCTTCGAGGACGTCTGGGTGGTCGGCCCGAAACCGGTGAACCCCGACCCGGATGGGGTGGCGCCGAAGGACCACCCGCGGCTGATCACGCTGACCACCTGCGCCGAGCTGTTCCACACCGACAACCGGATGATCGCCTTCGGACATCTCGTCGCCACGGAGCCCAAGTCGCAGGCATAGGGTGGCGGCCATGACTTCGCGCGACATCCTCAAGGACCAGATCACCTCGAAGGCCGTCGTGCACGGCAAGGTCACGCTCTCGTCGGGCAAGGAGGCGGACTACTACGTCGACCTCCGCCTGGTCAGCCTCGACGCCCAGGCCGCCCCGCACGTCGGCACGGTCATGCTCGAGCTGACCGAGGACTGGGAGTACGACGCGGTGGGCGGCCTGACCCTGGGGGCCGACCCGGTCGCGCTGGCGATGCTGCACGCGGCCGCCGCGCAGGGCCGCGAGCTCGACGCCTTCGTGGTCCGCAAGGCCGGGAAGGCACACGGCATGCAGCGCCGCATCGAGGGCCCCGACGTCAAGGGGCGGCGGGTGCTCGCCCTCGACGACACCTCCACCACCGGAGGATCGGTGCTGACCGCGGTGGAGGCGCTGCGCGAGGCCGGCGCCGAGGTGGTCGGCGTGGCGTGCATCCTGGACCGCGACACCGGCGCGCGGGAGCGCATCGCCGAGGCGGGACTCGAGTACCGCTGGGCGTTCGACGCGCAGGACCTCGGCCTGTGAGCCTGATGGGCGTGGCCTACCTGGAGGCCGCACGCTCCGCGGTCGGCCTGCTGGAGCGGCCCGAGGTGGCCGATGCGTGGGACCGGCCCAGCGCCTTGGAGGGGATGACCGTCGGCGCGCTCGCCGTGCATCTCGCGAGCGAGGTCCTGCTCGTGCAGAACGCGTGGCGCGACCCGGCCCGCTGGTCGCAGGACGAGCCGATCCCGCTGCTGGAGCACTACCGCAGGTCAGCCTGGGTGACCGGCGGCCCCGACCACGAGGCCAACGTCGGCATCCGGGAGGCGGCGGAGCAGGCCGCCTCGCCGGGGCACGCGGCGATGCTGGCCGGCGTGCAGGTCGCGCTGGCCGACCTCGAGGGACTCCGCGAGGGCACCGAGCAGCCCGAGGCGGTCCAGATGACCTGGTGGGCGTGGTCGCTGTCCTGGGAGGACTTCCTGGTCACCCGGATGATGGAGATCGTCGTCCACTCCGACGACCTGGCGGTCAGCCTCGACGTCGAGCCGCCCGAGCTGCCGGGCGCCGTGCTCGAGCCGGTCCTGTCGCTGCTGGTCGGGGTGGCGACCATGCGGCACGGCCAGGCCGCCGTCGTACGCGCGCTCAGCCGGTCCGAACGCGCACCCGCCTCGATCTCCGCCTTCTGACGTCAGGCGGGGCGGTCAGTCGCCGGTGACCTCGTCGAGCTTCCGGGCGGCCCGGTCGCGGAGGTACTCGATCGCCACCGGGACGATCGCGATCGCCACGAAGGCGAGCAGCATGACCTCGACGTTGTTCGCCACGACCGGGATCGTGCCGAGGTAGTAGCCGAGCAGGGTCACGCCGATCGCCCACAGCGCGCCGCCGACCGCGGAGTAGATCATGAACCGGCGGAAGCTCATCGTGCCGACGCCGGCCATCACCGTGATGAACGTGCGCACGACCGGCACGAAGCGGGCGAGCACGATCGCCCGGTTGCCGTACTTCTCGAAGAACTCGTGGGTCTTCTCGACGTACTGCTTCTTGAAGATCTTCGAGTCCTCGCGCTGGAAGATCCTCGGGCCCGCCTTGTCGCCGATGAAGTAGCCGCAGGCATTGCCGACCATCGAGGCCAGGAACAGCACGAGGCAGCACAGCCACAGCGGGTAGGAGATCTTGTCCTGGGCGACGAGCAGCCCGACGGTGAACAGCAGCGAGTCGCCGGGGAGGAAGAAGCCGATCAGGATCCCGCACTCGGCGAAGATCACGGCAGCCGCGCCCCACAGCGCGTAGTCCCCGAACTGGTTCAGGAGGTGCTCGGGGTCGAGCCAGTCGAGGCCGAGCAGGAGGACGGGGAGGGGGTTCACCCCCGAAGCGTAGTCGCAGGGTGGGCGCGGCTCAGCGGGAGAGCGGCGGGACGGCGTCCGTCGACTCGATCACGCCCATCCCGGTGATCCGGAGCAGGTCGGCGACCACGGAGCGCACCTGGGCCAGCACGACCTCCGCGGAGAGGCCCTCGCCGCGCTCGACCTGGCTGGTGCCGGCGGCCACCTCGAGCAGCGCGGGCTGCGCCGCGGTCGGCATCCGGTTGGCGTCCAGCTCGGCGGCGACCTGGTCGGTCGCCTCCGCGAGCGCCGAGCAGAGGCCGGCGTACGACGGCGGCACGGGCTCGCGCCGGTACGCCGCCACCGCGGCACGGCGCACCAGGACCCGGGTGTTGCGCATCGCGAGGTCGATCGGCTCGACGAGCTCGGCCATCCGGCGCAGCGGCTCGCGGTGGCGCAGCCGGAACGGGGAGGACGCCACGACCGACAGCCCCTCGTCGGAGGCGTCCTGGAGCTCGCGGATCAGCTCGTCCGTGGTCCGGGCGTCCGCCAGCAGCTCCATGGCGTGCTCGACGTCCCCGTCGGTCAGCACCTCCGCGGCGCCCCGCAGCAGCTGGGCCACCTTGCGGACCACGACGGCCGCCTGCTCCCGAGGCCGGCGGAGTGGCGCCCGCGGTACGACGGTCGCGGCCAGCAACGCCACCGCCCCACCGACGAGCGCGTCCGACCAGCGGGTGAACGCGGCGTCCGGGTCGGGGAGGAGCGTGACGACGACGATCGACTGGACGGCGGCCTGGGTGATGAAGAGCCGGCCGGCGTCGAGGAGGAACGCCGTGGTCATCGCGAGGGCGACCACGACGGTGAGCTGCCACGCCCCGGAGCCGAACAGCAGCACGAACAGGTCGGCGATGAACACCCCGATGGCCACGCCGAGCGTCACCTCGGCCACCCGGCGCAGCCGCTGGCCGTAGGACGTCCCGAGCGCCACCACGGCGGCGATCGGCGCGAAGAACGGGGTGTCGTGACCGAGCAGGTCGCTGGCCACCAGCCAGGCCACGCCGGCCGCGACGGCGCACTGCGCGATGTGCCAGGCGTTGGCGCGGAGCCGTGCGGCGCGCTGTCTCGCCGACGCGCGGCTCCGGCGCAGGGCCCGGTCCAGCGGGTGCGTGGCTTCCACAGGGTCAGGCTGCCAGATCGGCCACGCCGCCGGGTCGGTCAGACCCTCGCGCGCCGGTGCTTCCAGTACTCGAAGACCATCGGCAGCACGGACACGAACACGATGACGAGCACGGCCGCCTCGATGTTGTGCTGGAGGAAGTCGATCCCGCCGAGGAAGTAGCCGGTCAGGGTGAGGCCCGTTGCCCACAGCACCGCGCCCACGAAGGACCAGGTGAGGAAGTGCCGGCGGTCCATCTCGCCGACCCCGGCCACCAGCGTGATGAAGGTCCGGACGATCGGGACGAAGCGGCCGAGGACGAGGGCGCGGGCGCCGTACTTCTCGAAGAACTCGTGGGTCTGGTCGAAGTACTTCTTCTTCAGGAACCTGCCGTCCCGGTGGCGCAGGGGCTCGCCGATCGCCCGGCCGATCTCGTAGCCGACCACGTTGCCGAGGAACGCGGCCGCGGAGAGGATCACGCAGGCCCAGAGGATCGGTACGTCGATGCCGGCCTCGCCGACCTCGCTGCGGTGGATGAACAGTCCGACGCTGAACAGCAGCGAGTCGCCGGGCAGGATCGGGAACAGCAGGCCGCACTCGACGAAGACGATCGCGACGCTGACCCAGAACATCTCGTTGCCGAACTGCTCGAGCAGCCACTCCGGGTCCATCCAGTCCAGACCGAGGAGCAGGGGCGCGATCAGCAGGGGGGAGAGCACGGATGAACCCTAACCGGCGGAACCGAGCCCCCGACTGCGGCAGGATGCCGGTATGACGGGGGAACAACGCTGGGCTGCGTCGGGTGTGGTGGTGGCGCTGGCCGCCCTGTGGGGCGTGGCCGGCGGCTGGACGGTCTCGGAGCCCTACCGGTGGGACCCGCCGGGGGACGACATGACCGGGTTCTACGTCTTCCTGATCGGCGTCCTGATCCTGGCCTTCGACGCGGCCTGGGTGTTCGCCGGACTGGTGACAGTCCGTCGGGTGGCGGCCGGGGAATGGGCGTGGCGCCCGGTGGCCTCACTCGCCGGGCTCGCCGCCGTCCTCAGCGCGCTGACGGCCGCCGCGACCTGGTCGGTCGAGGACGAGCTCACCACCGCACTGTTCGCGTTCCAGGCGGTCGCGCTCGCCGCCTATGCCGCCCTGCTGTGGACGCCGTCGCGTCCCGTCGAACCCGCGGCGAGGACCGACGCCTAGCATCGTCGGGTGCACGAGACCGATCCCCCCGAGGAGCAGCGGGCGCCGTACGACCCGATGCCGCACGGGCAGCCGGAGGTCGGCGTCGGCCCGTGGCGGGGGCCGCTCCCCCAGGGCGACCAGTACGACGCGCGGCTGCTCGCCGAGGGCGACCGGAGGAACGTGGTCGACCGGTACCGCTACTGGACGATGGAGGCGATCGTCGCCGACCTCGACACCCGGCGGCACGACTTCCACGTGGCGATCGAGAACTGGCAGCACGACTTCAACATCGGCACGATCGTCCGGACCGCCAACGCGTTCCTCGCCCGCGAGGTCCACATCGTCGGCAACCGGCGGTGGAACCGGCGCGGGGCGATGGTGACCGACCGCTACCAGCACGTGCTGCACCACCCGTCCGTGGCGGAGCTCGCCGACCGGATGCACGAGCAGGGGGTGACCCTGCTCGGGATCGACAACCTGCCCGGGTCGCAGCCGATCGAGTCGCTCGAGCTGCCCCGGAAGGTGTGCCTGCTCTTCGGACAGGAGGGTCCCGGCCTGTCCGACGCCGCCCGCGAGGCCTGCGACGGGACCTTCTCCATCGCGCAGTTCGGTTCGACCCGGTCGATCAACGCGTCGGCGGCGGCCGCGATTGCGATGCACACCTGGATCCGTCAGCACGCCGACCTCGAGGACCCGTGGCGCGGGTGACGCGTGCGCTCCGCGGCGAAGCGGACGGTGCCTACAGCAGGCCGTCGTGCAGGACGCCGCCGAGCATGGTGAGGATCGCGCCGAGCGCGGCCACGACGGCCAGGACCACCGCGGCGCGCGCCAGGGTCGCCTCCCAGCCGGCCCGCGTGGCGCGGAGGGTGATCTGGGCCAGCAGTACGGCGACCACCAGCGGCACGAGTGCCGCGACGCCCCACACCGTGTAGTAGCCCGCCGGCGAGCTGCCCGACCCGAACCCCTGGCCGAGCAGGGACTGGATCCCGACCAGCAGCAGGTTCTGGCCGCTGAGGGTGGTCGCGGCGACGGCGAACGCGGCCACCGCGCTCGACGCGGGGGCCAGCAACGCGGAGGGCTGCCACCAGGCGGGGAACTGGCCGGCTCCGGCGTGGTCGTCGTGCTCGCTCATGCTGTCTCCCCCTGTGGTCGGTCCGCACAGGCTAGCCGCGCCGGGACCCCTGGCAGGGTGTTCGGCGAGGGTGTCCCTCGCCGGGTGAAGGAAAGGACTGCCGGTCGGCCGGGGCTCAACAGTCGATGGCGAAGAGCGGCTCGGCGGAGCTGACCTCGCACCCGTTGTCGGAGAGGGCATGTGCTGGGTACGGGCAGTCCAGGACCACGATGGCGCACATCGACGAGCGGCCGGTGTCCTCGACGTACTCCGGGTCCCAGGTGATGATGTCGTCACCGGCGTGCACCCGGTCCTGCTCCGACACGAGCGTGGTGAAGCCGTCACCGTTCATCTGGACGGTGTCGATGCCGAGGTGCACCAGCACGCCGGGCCCCAGGTCGCTGACGATCACGAAGGCGTGGGGGTAGAGCTTGGCGAGCCTGCCGTCGATCGGCGCCACCACGGTCTGCTTGCCGTGGTGCGGCGTGATGGCGACACCCGGGCCGACCATCCCCGCGGCGAAGACCGGGTCGGGCACGTCGCTGACCTCCTGGCGCAGGCCGGCGACCGGCGACAGGATGCTGACCATCAGAGGAGGTCTTCGATCTCGCTCGCGAGCGAGTCCGCGTGCGGCCCCACGACGACCTGGACCACGGACCCGGCGCGCATGATCCCGTGGGCGCCCGCGCCCTTGAGCAGGGTCTCGCTGACCAGGGTCGTGTCGAGCAGAGCGGTGCGCAGGCGGGTGATGCAGGCCTCGATCTCTACGATGTTCTTGCTGCCACCCAGCCCGGCGACGATCTGCTCCGCTTGGCTCATGGCTGAATCTAACCATCCGGCATGCTGATCAACCAGGAACCAGCCGGAGGGCAGGGACGAGTAGGGGGTCGGATGGACGTCTCGAAGGGGGCCGAGGTCTCTCCTCCCGGCGAGCCCGCGGGACGCCGGCCGAGCCTCGGCGTGCTCCAGCGCCTCGGTCGCAGCCTGATGCTCCCGATCGCCGCGCTCCCGGTCGCCGCGCTGCTGCTGCGGCTCGGCCAGCCCGACATGCTCGGCGCCGGCGACAGCGGCCTGGCGCTCGCCAGCCGGTGGCCCTGGATGGAGCCGGTGGCCGAGGTGCTGGCCGCCGCCGGCGGGACGCTGTTCAGCCACATCGGTCTGCTGTTCGCGGTCGGCGTCGCCATCGGCTTCGCCCGGAAGTCCGACGGCTCGACCGCGGTCGCGGCGGTGATCGGCTACCTCGTGTTCGACGCGGTCACGGCCGCGATGTCGCCCTACGTCCTGGACGCCGACAACGAGGGCGGCGCGGTGCTCATCGACTACGGCGTCTTCGGCGGCATCCTGGTCGGGATCATGGCGGCGCTGCTGTGGCAGCGGTACTACCGGATCAAGCTGCCGCCCTACCTCGCGTTCTTCGGCGGCCGCCGGTTCGTCCCGATCGTCACCGCGAACGCCGCGATGCTGCTCGCCGTGGCGCTGTCGTTCGCCTACCCGGCCTTCGACCGCGGTCTGCACGAGCTCGGTGAGTGGATGGTCGGCAACCACATCCTCGGCGCCGGCATCTACGGCTTCGTGAACCGGCTGCTGATCCCCTTCGGCCTGCACCACCTGGTCAACTCGGTGCCCTGGTTCGCGGTCGGCTCGTTCGAGACCGCCGGGGGAGAGGTCGTCCGCGGCGACATCGCCCGGTTCCTCAACGGTGACCCGACGGCCGGCGCCTACATGACCGGCTTCTTCCCGATCATGATGTTCGCGCTGCCCGCGGCGGCTCTGGCGATCTACCACGAGGCGGCGCCGGGCCGGCGCAAGCTGGTGGGCGGCGTGATGTTGTCCGGCGCGCTCACGTCGTTCCTCACCGGGGTCACCGAGCCGCTGGAGTTCGCCTTCATGTTCGTGGCCTGGCCGCTGTTCCTGATCCACGCGGTCTTCACCGGTACGTCGCTCGCGCTGGTGAACGCGCTGGGGATCAAGGACGGCTTCGCGTTCTCGGCCGGCGCGATCGACTACGCCCTGAACTTCACCGCCGCGACGCACCCGCTCCTGATCGTGCCGGTCGGCCTGGGCTACGCGCTGCTCTACTACACGGTGTTCCGCCTGGTGATCCGCCGCTTCAACCTGCCCACCCCGGGTCGTGAGCGCGACGAGGTCGATCCGGTCGAGACCGGGGCCCTGCCCGCCGAGTGAACCGGCTTGCCGCCGACCCGGGCGCGCGGCCTAGAGTGAGGCGTGGCTCACGGGCCATCCCAGTTCGTCGTACGACACAGGAGACGCTCATGCCCATCGCGACGCCCGAGGTTTACGCCGAGATGCTCGACAAGGCGAAGCGGGACTCCTTCGCCTACCCGGCCATCAACGTCACCTCCTCCCAGACCCTGAACGCGGCGCTGCAGGGCTTCGCCGACGCCGGCAGCGACGGGATCGTCCAGGTCTCGACCGGCGGCGCGGACTACCTGTCCGGCCCCAGCGTCAAGAACATGGTCACCGGCTCCGTGGCGTTCGCCGCGTACGCCGCGGAGGTGGCCAAGAGCTACCCGGTGAACATCGCGCTGCACACCGACCACTGCCCCCAGGACAAGCTCGACGGCTTCGTCCGCCCGCTGCTCGACATCTCGGCCGAGCGCGTCAAGAACGGTCAGGCGCCGCTGTTCCAGTCGCACATGTGGGACGGCTCGGCCGTGCCGCTCGACGAGAACCTGCAGATCGCCCAGGAGCTGCTGGCCAAGGCTGCCGCCGCGCACATCATCCTCGAGATCGAGGTCGGCGTCGTGGGCGGCGAGGAGGACGGTGTCGTCGGCGCGATCGACGACAAGCTCTACACCACGCCCGAGGACGCCCTGGCCACCGTCGCGGCACTGGGCACCGGCGAGAACGGCCGCTACATGACCGCGCTGACCTTCGGCAACGTGCACGGCGTCTACAAGCCGGGCAACGTCAAGCTGCGCCCGGAGATCCTCAAGCACGCCCAGGAGGCCGTCGTCGAGAAGCTCGGCCTGCCGGCCGGCTCGCGCCCGTTCGACCTGGTCTTCCACGGGGGCTCCGGCTCCTCGGCCGAGGAGATCGGCGCGGCCGTCGACTACGGCGTGGTGAAGATGAACGTCGACACCGACACGCAGTACGCCTTCACCCGCCCCGTGGCCGCGCACATGTTCACCCACTACGACGGCGTGCTGAAGGTCGACGGTGAGGTCGGCAACAAGAAGCAGTACGACCCGCGCGCGTGGGGCAAGGCCGCCGAGGCCGGCATGGCCGCCCGCATCGTCGAGGCCTGCGAGAACCTCCGCTCGGCCGGCACGTCGGTCACCGCCTGACCGTTTCTACCGGGGCCCCAACGGGTCACCATGCGCGATCCGGGCCCCTCGCGACGGCCCGCGAAGGGCCATAGCCGGTCACGGTGACCCGTTATGGCCCTTGCCGGGCCCGCGAGGAGCCGGAGCAACCGGTCGGTCGCACGGGGGTGGCGGCCGGGCACGAGCGGGCGCGGGCACAATGGGCGCCATGACCTTCCAGGACCTGATGGCCGGCCCCCCGCCCACGCACCTCCCCGAGGACCCGGCGGCGGCCGAGCTCGACGGCGCGCCCGCGGCGGACGTCGTACGCCGGCACCCGGAGTCGCCGATCGCCTGGGCCACCCTGGCCGAGCAGGCCCTCGCCGACGACGCCGTCGACGACGTGACCGCCTACGCCTACGCCCGGGTGGGCTACCACCGCAGCCTGGACCTGCTCCGTCGCAACGGCTGGAAGGGGCACGGGCCGGTCCCGTGGTCGCACGAGCCCAACCGCGGCTTCCTGCGGGCGCTGGCCGCGCTGGCTGTGGCCGCCGAGCGGATCGGCGAGGCGCCGGAGGCCACGCGGTGCGCGGAGTTCCTGCGGGACTCCAGCCCCGAGGCGCACGCCGCGCTGCTCGGCTGAGGCTCACCTAGACGCGTGCAGAAACAGGCGAAGCGCCGGAATCGTCCCCTGCTGCGATTCCGGCGCTTCGACGTTGTGGGCCGACCAGGGGCGTTCCCCGAATCCCCCGATGGAACTCCCCGATCGGCCGCACTCAAAGATTCTCAGGTTTTGTCCAGGCAGTCCTGACCTTTAGTTGCCACTGGCAGTAAAGTGCCAATCGTGGAACCACGAGGCGACGGGATCAGCCCGATGGCGGTGCTCGGCTTCGCCGCGGCGGAGGAGGACCTCTACCGCGTCGTGCTCCGCAACTCCCCGGTGACGTACGACGTCCTGGCCGGGCTGGTCGGGTCGACCGTGCCCGAGGTGGCCGACGGGGTCGGTCGGTTCGTGGCCGCCGGGCTCGTCGAGGTGCGCGGCGACACCGTCGTCGCCCAGGCGCCCGAACGGGCTCTCTCGCGGATGATCAGCGACGAGGGGCAGCGGCTGCGCAGCGTGCAGGACCAGCTCGACGCGCTCGAGCGGATGCTCCCGGGGCTGACCGCCGAGCACATGGTCGCCCGGCAGCCCCGGGGCAAGGCCGTCGGCGTGGAGACCATCCACCACGACGAGGTGATCGACGTGGTGCGCAGCCTGTCCGGCCGCTCGACCGGCGACCTGCTGTGGATCCGGCCCGACCAGTGGCGGATTCCTGAGGGCGCCAAGGCCGACGCCTGGGTGGAGGAGCTGCTCCGGTCCGGTCGGAGGTCGCGCGTGATCTACCCGGCGCGCGTGCTCGAGGAGGCGCCCGACATGGTGCGGCGCCGGGCCGAGCTGGGAGAGCACGTCCGGGTGCTCGCCGAGGTGCCCGGGCGGCTGGCCGTGATGGGCAGCAGTGCCGCGCTGCTCCCCAACCGATTCGACGTCCCCGACGACCAGCTGCTGATCATCCGGCAGCCGTCCCTGATCGTCGCGCTCACCCAGCTGTTCGAGAGTCTCTGGGAGAGAGCCCTGGCGGTGCCGGGCCTGGACGCGTTCGCCGAGGACGACGACGCGGTCCGGGTCAGCGACCGCCGGCTGCTGCTGGACCAGCTCGCGCGCGGCGCCAAGGACGAGCAGATCGCCCGCACGCTCGGGCTGAGCCTGCGCACGGTGCGGCGCCGGGTCGCCGAGCTGATGGACGAGCTCGAGGTCTCGTCGCGCTTCCAAGCCGGGGTCGAGGCGGTCCGGCGCGGCTGGCTCTGAGGCCCAGGTCCCAAGCAGGGAAGCGGAAAAGTCAGCTCGGCAAGGACATCCGGAACGCCTCCGGCTCCACGTGCCAGGTGCGGGTGCGCTCCGGTCCGTAGACCTCGCCGTCGGCGCTGCAGTAGAAGGACTGTCCCGAGATCGACACCGTCGACCCACGCACGTAGAGGACGTCGTCGCGGTGGTGGTGCTCGCCCCTGCGCAGGTGGGCGGCGTAGGCGAACCGGGACAGCGGGCCCACCGCGAAGGACACCATCACGTCGAGCTTGCCGCTCTCCGGGTCGGCCTCGGGGGTGACCTCGGCGCCGCCTCCGACGGTGCGGCCGTTGCCGATGGCGACCATCAGGATCGGGTGCGCGAGGTCGGCGACCTCCTCGCCGTCCACCTCGACCCGGAGCCGCACGAACGGCGGGTTCACGGCCGCGAGGGCCGCGCCGATCGGGTAGCCGATCCGGCCGAGCCGGTGCTTCCACTTGCCGGCCTTGCGGCTGGCCTGGGCGCCGACCCCGACGTGCACGTTGTTCACCACGATCTCGCCGGTGCAGTCCACGATCAGGTCGACCGGCCGCGGGTCGGCCCGGACGATCAGCTCGGCCGCCTCCTCCGGGTCCAGCGGGATGTCCACCCCCCGGGCGAAGTCGTTGCCGGTGCCGAGCGGCAGCAGGCCGAGGATCGCGTCGGACAGCTCGTTGCGGCGATGCAGCGCGGCGACCACGGCGTGCAGGCTGCCGTCGCCCCCGGCCACGATCACCCGGCGGCCGCCGCGGCGGTGCAGCACCCCGTCGAGCTCCCCCTGGTCGGACGTCGCGCAGACCTCGACGTCGCCGTGCCGGCGCAGCACGGCAAGCGCCTTCTCGAGCTGCTCGGAGTCGTTGCTGCCCGCGTCGGCGTTCGTGATCAGGAGTTGGGGTTCCACGAGAGGGGACAGTACCCGGCGGCCCGGACGGTCATTCCGGGGAGCGAGCGTGGGCTAGGCCGAAGGTCGCGTTCTGATAACGTTGGGTCGCAAGAGCCCCGGTGCTGTTGCACTCCGGGGCTTCCGCGTTTTCTGGCCCCGCTGTGCCTCGACGCCTGCAGGACCCTGGCGACCGGGGCGCCCGGAGAAGTACCGACCCTGACCGGACTTCGGCCGCCACCCGGCCGGTTCCGGCCAGCGAGCGCCGCGCCCACGCGGTCATGAGAGGGGTATGCATGCCCGCGATCGTCCTCGTCGGAGCCCAGTGGGGTGACGAAGGCAAGGGCAAGGCGACCGACCAGCTCGGTTCCACCCTTGATTATTGCGTCCGCTACCAAGGTGGAAACAATGCCGGACACACCATCGTCATCAACGGCGAGAAGTTCGCCCTGCACCTGCTGCCCTCCGGCATCCTCACGCCGGGGGTCACCCCCGTCATCGGCAACGGGGTCGTGGTCGACGCGGCGGTGCTCCTCACCGAGATCGAGGGCCTCAACGCCCGGGGCGTGGACACGAGCCGCCTGCTGCTCTCCAGCAACGCGCACCTGATCACGAGCTACCACACCACGATCGACAAGGTCACCGAGCGCTTCCTCGGCAAGAACCAGATCGGTACGACGGGCCGCGGGATCGGGCCGACCTACGCGGACAAGATCAACCGCATGGGCGTCCGGGTCGCGGACATCTTCGACGAGAAGATCCTCACCCAGAAGGTCGAGGCCGCGCTCGAGCAGAAGAACCACCTGCTGGTGAAGGTCTACAACCGGCGCGCCATCGAGGTCGACCAGGTCCTCGACGAGATCAGCGCCTACAAGGACAAGATCAAGCCGTTCGTCGCCGACACCTCACGGGTCATCAACGACGCGCTCGACCAGGACAAGACGGTGCTCTTCGAGGGCGCCCAGGCGACGATGCTCGATGTCGACCACGGCACGTACCCGTTCGTGACCTCCAGCAACCCGACCGCGGGCGGCGTCTGCGCCGGCGCCGGGATCGGCCCGACCCGGATCAGCCGGGTCATCGGCGTGGTCAAGGCGTACACCACCCGCGTCGGCGCCGGCCCGTTCCCGACCGAGCTGCACGACGAGGACGGCACCAAGCTCCGCGACCTCGGCGCCGAGTTCGGCACCACGACGGGCCGCAACCGTCGCTGCGGCTGGTACGACGCGGTCATCGCGCGCTACGCCGCCCGGATCAACGGCCTCACCGAGTTCTGCCTCACCAAGCTCGACATCCTCGGGGCCTGGGAGCAGATCCCGGTCTGCGTCGGCTACGAGATCGACGGCGTCCGGCACGACGAGATGCCGATGACGCAGTCGGAGTTCCACCATGCCAAGCCGATCTACGAGTTCTTCGACGGCTGGAACAGCGACATCTCCGGCTGCCGCAGCTTCGAGGAGCTGCCGAAGAACGCCCAGAACTACGTCCGCGCGCTCGAGGACATGTCCGGGGCCCCGTTCTGGGCCGTGGGCGTCGGCCCGGGCCGCGAGCAGACGGTGATCCTCCGATGATCACCCCAACACGCTGCTCGCTCCGGTCGAACCGTGCCGGGGGCCCCGAATGAAGGTGCTCGTCATCGGCAACGGCGGGCGGGAGCATGCCCTCGCCCTGGCCCTGTCGCGCGACCCCGAGGTCACGGAGGTGCACGCCGCTCCGGGCAACCCGGGCACCGCGGGGGTCGCCACCCTGCACGACGTGGACCCGCTCGACGGTGCTGCGGTCGCCGGTCTCGCCACCGAGCTCGGGGTCGACCTCGTGGTGGTCGGTCCGGAGGCGCCGCTGGTCGCCGGGGTCGCCGACGCCGTGCGCGCGGCCGGGATCTCCTGCTTCGGCCCGTCCAAGGAGGCGGCCGTCCTCGAGGGCTCGAAGGCCTTCGCCAAGGACGTGATGGCCGCGGCCGACGTACCCACCGCCCTCGCCCGGGTGTGCACGACTCCCGAGGAGGCCGCGGAGGCGCTCGACGCCTTCGGCCCGCCCTACGTGGTCAAGGACGACGGGCTCGCCGCCGGCAAGGGCGTCGTGGTGACCGAGGACCGCGAGGAGGCGCTGGCCCATGCGGCCGCCTGCCAGCAGGTCGTCATCGAGCAGTACCTCGACGGCCCCGAGGTGTCGCTCTTCGCGATCACCGACGGGGAGACCGTCGTCCCGATGCTGCCCGCCCAGGACTTCAAGCGGGTCTTCGACGGGGGCGAGGGTCCCAACACCGGCGGCATGGGTGCCTACACCCCGCTGCCGTGGGCGCCCGAGGGCCTGGTGGCGGAGGTGCTGGAGCGGGTGCTCCAGCCGACCGTCGACGAGATGGCCCGCCGCGGGACGCCGTTCGCCGGGCTGCTCTACGCCGGGCTCGCGATGACCAAGCGCGGCATGCGCGTCGTGGAGTTCAACGCCCGCTTCGGCGACCCGGAGACCCAGCCGCTGCTCGCGCTGCTCGAGTCGCCGCTCGGGGTGGTCCTCAAGGCGGCCGCGGAAGGCCGGCTCGACGAGGTCGGCCCGCTGCGCTGGCGTGACGGCGCGGCGGTGGCCGTGGTCGTCGCGGCCAAGGACTACCCCGGCACCCCCCGCAAGGGCGACGTGATCCACGGCGTCCACGACGCGGACCGGCTCGAGGATGTCGACGTGATCCATGCCGGCACGGCCGTCGACGACGAGGGTCGCCTGGTCACCGCGGGCGGGCGCGTGCTCGCGGTCACAGCCGTCGGCACCGATGTCGCCGAGGCCCGCGCCCGGGCCTACGAGGGCGTCGCGAAGATCCGCATCGACGGGGGCCACCACCGCACCGACATCGCCGCAGAAGTCTGAGGAAACCATGTGCGCAGCATCGGTTGTTGAGGAGCGAACGAAGTGAGCGTCTCGAAACACCCCAACGTCCTCGCCACCCGCTACGCAGGCGCCGACCTCGCGACCATCTGGTCGCCCGAGCACAAGATCGTCTTGGAGCGGCAGCTCTGGGTCGCCGTGCTCAAGGCCCAGCGCGACCTCGGGGTCGACGTCCCGGACGGAGTGGTCGAGGCCTACGAGGCCGTGCTCGACCAGGTCGACCTGGACTCCATCGCCGCGCGCGAGCGGGTGACCCGGCACGACGTGAAGGCCCGCATCGAGGAGTTCTGCGCGCTCGCCGGGCACGAGCACATCCACAAGGGGATGACCTCGCGCGACCTCACCGAGAACGTCGAGCAGCTGCAGGTCCGCTCCTCGCTGCTGCTCATCCGGGACCGGGTCGTGGCCACGCTGGCCCGGCTCGGCCGGCTGGCCTCCGAGCACGAGGCCCTCGTGATGGCGGGCCGTTCCCACAACGTCGCGGCCCAGGCGACCACGCTGGGCAAGCGCTTCGCGACGGTCGCCGACGAGATGCTCGTCGCGCTCGCCCGCCTCGAGGAGCTGCTCGGCCGCTACCCGCTCCGCGGCATCAAGGGCCCGGTCGGGACCGCGCAGGACATGCTGGACCTGCTCGACGGTGACGCCGACAAGCTGGCCGACCTCGAGCAGCGGGTGGCCGCCCACCTCGGCTTCGACAACGTGCTGACCTCGGTCGGCCAGGTCTACCCCCGGTCGCTGGACTTCGACGTGGTGTCCGCGCTGGTGCAGGTGGTGGCCGGTCCGTCGAACCTCGCCACCACGATCCGGCTGATGGCCGGGATCGAGCTGGTCACCGAGGGGTTCAAGGAGGGCCAGGTCGGCTCCTCGGCGATGCCGCACAAGATGAACACCCGGTCGTGCGAGCGGGTGAACGGCCTGGCCGTGATCCTGCGGGGCTACCTCTCCATGGTCGGCGAGCTCGCCGGCGACCAGTGGAACGAGGGCGACGTCTCCTGCTCCGTCGTACGACGGGTCGCCCTGCCCGACGCGTTCTTCGCCGCCGACGGACTCTTCCAGACGTTCCTGACCGTGCTCGACGAGTTCGGGGCGTTCCCGGCCGTGGTGCAGCGCGAGCTCGACCGCTACCTGCCGTTCCTGGCGACCACCAAGGTGCTGATGGCCGCGGTCCGCAACGGGGTCGGCCGGGAGTCCGCGCATGAGGCGATCAAGACCGCGGCAGTCGGCGTCGCGCTGGCCATGCGGCAGGGCCAGGCCGAGAACGACGTGTTCGAGCGGCTCGCCGCCGACGAGCGTCTCGGCCTGACCGAGCAGCAGCTCGCGTCGCTGGTGGCCGACCCGATCACGTTCACCGGTGCGGCCGTCGCGCAGGTGCAGGCCGTCGTACGCCGCATCGAGGACGTGACCACCCGTTACCCCGAGGCCGCGACGTACAACCCCGGCGCGATCCTCTGATGGCGGCCGTCGACGTCCGGCCCACGACCGTCGTGCACCGCACTCCGGCCGAGGTCGCGGGGTTCATGTTCGACCCGGCCAACGACCTGGCCTGGACGGGCGGGATCACCAGCAGCCGCCCCGACCAGCCGGGCCCGCTCCGGGAGGGACACACGGTCGTCCGGACGGCCAGGTTCCTGGGCCGGTCGTTCGACTACGGCTACGTCGTCACCGCCCACGAGCCGGACCGGTTGGTGGAGATGCAGGTGGAGAAGCCGTTCCCGATGGTGGTCCGCTACGAGCTGGCCCCGGTCGACGACGACGCCACCGAGGTCGCGATCCGTGCGACGGGAAGCCCGGGCAGGTTCTTCGGCTGGGCCCGGCCGCTCATGAACGCCCAGGTGCGCCGCAGCATCGCCGCCGACCTGGCCCGGCTCCGGGACTGCCTCGGCGGCTGACCCGTCGAACGGGCAAACCCCCGCCCCAGAGCCGGAATCCGGCCCGGAAGCGGGGGTTTGCCCGTTCGAGTGGTCCCGCCCCGATCAGCGGCGGACGGTGTCGTGCGCCGGTGCGACCCGGGTGGTGCGGTAGGAGGTCGTGCTCGACGCCGGCTCCACCAGCCCGGTGTCCCGGGCCAGCACGAGCGTGGCGTGCGCGATCGCGTTGCTCATGATGTCGAGCGCCTCGAGGTTGACGTTGGAGATGTCGTCCTTCGCCGAGTGGTAGTTCGGGTCGTAGGAGATGCCCGCCGTACCCCCGAACAGCGCCTGCTGCTCAGCGGTCTTGAGGCCGTCGGACCCCGACGAGAGCCCGCCCGCTGCGACGCCGTTGTTGATGAAGGCCTGGTAGTCGGAGCGGCCGCTGTAGGGGTAGTCGACGTGGTCCTGCCCGATGCTGTCGAAGTAGTCGGTGAAGACGTCCTCGGTCTCGATCGAGCCGGCGGGGATCTTCACCGGTGCCTTGTGGGTGGACTCGTCGGCGTCATAGGTGGAGATGATGTAGTTCGGCGAGCCGATCATGTCGAAGTTGAGGTACGTCGCGATCGCGTCGAGCGTGGCGCGGTCGTTCGCGACAAGGTCGTTGACGTAGTGGGTCGAGCCCACCAGACCGCCTTCCTCGGCGCCCCAGAACGCGAACCGCACCTGGTGCTCGATGCCCTTCACCTTGGCCAGCTCGGTGGCGGCGGTGAGCAGCGTGGCGACACCGGAGCCGTTGTCGTTCAGCCCCGGTCCGCCCAGGACCCCGTCGAGGTGGCCGCCGAGCATGACCACGCTGTCGGAGCTGCCGCGCGGGGTCTCGGTGAGCACGTTGAAGGTCTCGCGGATCTCGGAGACGGTGATCAGCCGCAGGGTGACGTTGACCGGTCCGGCCGCCATCTCCGCGAGCAGTGCCTTGCCCTGGTCCTGGGTGATCCCGCTGCTGGGCACGGCGCCGGCCGGGTCACTGCCGAGGGTGCCGTGCAGCTCGCCCGGTCCGTTGTTGTAGACGATGACCGCCTCGGCGCCGGCGTCCGCTGCGGCCCGGCTCTTCTCCAGGAAGGAGCACGTGCCGCGGCTGACGATCGCGATCTTGCCGGTCGCGTCCACGTCACCCCACATGCCGTTGCAGCCGAGCGCGTTGGGCGGCGCCAGCAGGTCGCCGGTCACGCCGTCGTCGTCGGTGCTCGGGCTGCCGCTCATCACGTGCGTGGTGAGGTCGCGCGGGGTCGCGCCGTTGACGGTCAGCTCCTCGGGCTCGAGCAGCTCGAAGTAGAGGAACGGGAAGTACTGCCGACGAGTCTGGTAGCCCGCGTCGGCGAGCACCTGCTCGACGTACTGGCCGCTCGCCTCGTAGCCGTCGGTGCCGGCGGCGCGGTCCCCGTGCTCGTCCGCGATCGCCTGGAGCGAGGCGAGGTGGCGCTCGATCTTCGGGACGCTGACGGCGTCCTGGAACTCCTGGGTGCTGCGGGGGTTGGGGCCGGACGCGGTCGCCGTGGTGACGGTGCCGAGCGTCAGGGCGGCCGCCGTGACTGCGCCGAGGGCAAGGCGGCTTCGTGGGATGTTCACCCGAGATCTCCCTAGTGTCGAGGCGGGACGCGGTCCGTCCCGCCCGAAGGTAAAGAGATATCCGACGACGGCGGTCCCGTCCAGGGTTCGGGCGGCGTGGCAGGGTGGAGCCATGAAGGCATCTGCCGAACAGGCCGCCCGTCGGGTCGTCGTGCACGGCTCGGTGCAGGGGGTCTCGTTCCGCTACTACTGCGCCCAGGAGGCCCGGCGGACGGGTGTGGCCGGCTGGGTCCGCAACGAGCCCAACGGGACCGTGTCGGCGTACTTCGAGGGCACCCCGGACGCCGTGGAGGAGCTCGTCGACTGGTGCCGCGAAGGGCCGCCGAGCGCCCGTGTCTACAGCCTCGACGAGCAGACCGTCGAACCGCTGGGCGCCACCGGCTTCAGCGTGGGGTGAGCTCGCGGTCGGCGTAGGGGAGAGCGCCCCTCATCGACCATTCCGGCCCGGACCGGGGCGTGTCTGACGCCGATCGCCGACGCTAGCCCTGGTGCCTGCGGGTCCGAGATCACCCAGACGGGCGCTCTCGATGAGCGGGCGTGGCACATGTAGTACCGGGCTCTGCACTACTCGGTTCCGGTGTCGGTGCACGGCGTATCGGTGCGCACGTGAACTTCGCTGCCGGGTGGTTGGGATGGATCAGGCGGCAGCCCCGTAGAAGAGGTCATTGCCCCTGTCCTTGACGCAGGCGTTTTATGACACGACGGGGGGGAGGCCGTCTCCCCAAACGCCATGCCGGGGAGCGAGGGTCTGATGACGGGGTGCAGCGGAGCGCGACGATTGGCGGCCGCCGCGGCCGCCCTCACCATGGTGGCTCTGGGGTCGCCGGCGGCAGCGCAAGATGAGGCTTCGACCGGGTCCTCGAGGGCGGTGGCTCCGCTGGTGCAGCCGGCGGTGGTGTACCTGTACATCGAGTGGAGCGGCTACGTCCGCGACAAGGACATCGGCGCCTACCTGGGCGAGTACGACCCGGTCACCGGCGAGGTCGAGCCGATGGAGTTCACCGTCGGCGGGGCGTGCACCGGGTTCGTGGTGAACCCCGACGGCTGGATCGGCAGCGCAGGGCACTGCGTCGACCCGCGCGAAGGGAAGGTCGCGCTGCGCCGCGCAGCCATCAACTGGGCCCTCGAGTACGGCTACTACGAGGAGGGCACCACCTTCGAGGAGCTCGACGAGTTCCAGGACTACACCACCGTCGTGATCGACGAGACCGACAGCGCCAGCGTCGTCAAACGCGACAGCGTCGACCGCGCGGTCACCGCCGCCTGGGGGGCGGCGGTCTCCGGCGTCGACATCTCCGAAAGCACCCCGGCGCTGGTGGAGAGCTACCGCAAGTTCGCCGACGGCGACGTCGCGCTGCTCAAGGTCGACACCGACGGCCTCAACGCCGTCCCGCTGGCCGAGCAGGACGTGCGGATCAACGACGAGGTGCAGTCGATCGGTTACCCGGCGGTCATCGACAACTTCACCGACCCGGACCTGGTGCCCACGTTCAACCCCGGCACCGTGTCCTCGACGAGCAAGACGGTCGCCGACGGGCTGCTGACCGTGCTGCAGCTCTCCGCGCCGATCAGCGGCGGGATGAGCGGCGGACCGACGGTCAACCTCAACGGCGAGGTGGTCGGGGTGAACAGCGCCAGCTTCGACGGCGAGCCGTTCAACTACGCGGTCCCGGTCGACAACCTGCGCCAGCTGATGAACGGTGCCGGCGTCGCAAGCGAGCTGTCCCCGACCACGCAGGCGTACCGACGGGGTGTGACGGCGCTGCTGGCCGAGGACAAGGCCGTGGCGGTCCGCAACCTGCGTGAGGTGGTCCGCGAACAGCCGGCCAACGGACTCGCGCAGGAGTACCTGAGCCAGGCCCGCGACCTGCCAGACCCGCCGGCCCCCACGTCGGCGGAGGACTCCTCCGGATGGTCGACCTGGCAGTGGGCTCTGGTGATCGCCGGCATCCTGCTGCTGGTGACCGGCGCGGTCGGTGCTGTGCTCTGGATGACACGGCGAGGACGAGGGCCGCGCACGGCGGACGCCGCAGCTGCACCACCCGGCGCCGCAGCCGGTCAGTCCGTCCCCGCGGCGGACGTCGCCGGTGACGGGGCGGCACCCCGACTTGCCCACCCGACCGGCTTCGGGGCCTCGGGCCTCGGCCCGAGAGGCGATGAGAACGACCCGCAGCAGGTCTCCACGAGGCCGACCGGACACGCATCGGTGGTCACCGCTCGCGAGCTTCCGGAACAGCCAACAGCAGACTCGTCCCGGTTCTGCACGAGTTGTGGAACCGAAGCCGGTCCCGCCATGCGGTTCTGCGGCAGATGCGGCGCCCGTCTCTAGAGACCCGCAGTCCCGCGCCCTCGGCTTCAGCGTGGGGTGAGCTCGCGGTCGGCGTCCAGGCGCAGGTCCCGGACGGCGAGCACCAGCGCGCCGGTCATGATGACGAGGGCGGTGCCGAGCGCGGCGAGCAGTGCCGGTGCGGTGTCGTCGGTGCGGGCCAGCGTGACGTGGTACGCCGACATCATCAGCGCCGCGCCGAGGGCGGAGCCGATCCGCTGGCCGGTCTGCAGCGCACCGCCGGCGGCGCCGCCCATCCGTGGCGGGACGTCGGCGAGGGTCAGCGTGAAGTTGGGGGAGACCACGCCGCCGCCGCCGAGACCCGCGACCAGCAGCGGCAGGACCAGCAGCGGCCAGAGCCCGTCGCCGTCGTGGCCCGGCAGCAGCAGCGCGACGACGGCCAGGCCGGTCATCACGACCACCAGCGCGATCACCGTGACCTTGCGCCCGATCACCGAGACCCACCGGCCGGCGAGCGGCGCCGTCACGGCCGAGCCCACCGCGAACGGCGTCAGCAGCAGGCCGGTGGCGAGCGGCGAGAGGTCCAGGCCGTCCTGGAGGTGGACCGACAGCACCAGGAAGACACCGGTGAACCCGGTGAAGTAGAGCGTGCCGACGAGGATCCCCGACGCGTAGCCCGGTGCCTGGGACAGCAGCGCCACGTCGAGCAGCGGGGCGTCGCCGCGTGCCACGACACGTCGCTCCCAGCGCGCGAAGGCGAAGAACAGCACCGGCGCCAGGGCGAGGAGGCCGAGCAGGGCCGACGGGCCGTCCATCGCGGAGACCAGCGGCAGCAGGACGCAGAGCACGCCGCCGCCGAGCAGCAGCGCCCCGGGCAGGTCGAGCCGGTCGCGGCGGGTGCCGGCGCCGGAGGGTCGGGGTCGACCGGGGACGAGCCGGGCGACGAACACCATCGCCAGCAGGCCGATCGGCACGTTGACCAGGAAGATCGCGCGCCACCCGTGCTCCTCGCCGAGCGCGGCGATGATGAGGCCGCCGAGGATCGGCCCCAGTGCGGCCGAAACCGAGACGGTGAGCCCGAAGTAGCCGAACGCCCGCCCCCGTTCCGGTCCACGGAACAGCTGCTGGATGAGCCCGCTGTTCTGCGGGGTGAGCAGCCCGGCGGCCACGCCCTGGGCCAGTCGTGCGGCGACCACCCACCACTCGTCGGGAGCGAGTCCGACGGCGGCGCTCGACACGATGAAGCCGACCAGGCCGACCAGCATCATCCGGCGCCGGCCGTAGGCGTCCCCGAGCCGGCCGCCGGCGACGAGCGTGAGGCCGAAGGTGAGCGCGTAGCCCGACACGATCCACTGCACCTCGCCGGCCGAGGCGCCGAGGCCCTCGCGGATCGACGGCAGCGCGACGTTGACGATCGTGACGTCGAGCAGCGCCATGAAGCCGATGACCAGCGTCACGGCGAGGATCCGCCAGCGACGCGGGTCCGGCTCGTAGGCCGGTTCCGCCTCGGGTCGTCGTACGTCGGTCACCGTGCCAGCCTCCCGCACCGCGCCAAGCGACAGGTCAGCCCAGCCGGCCGCGCAGCAGCGCCTGCTCCGCCGGGTTGCGGGTGAGCTCGAGTGCGCGCCGGTCGGCGACGACGGCCTCCTCGGGGCGGCCGAGGGTGCGCAGCAGGTCTGCCCGGGTGGCGTGGAACAGGTGGTAGCCGTCGAGGTCCGCGGCGAGGTCGTCGACGTACGCGAGCGCGACCTCCGCTCCCCGGACGCGGGCCAGCGCGACGCCCCGGTTGAGCCGGGTCACCGGGGTCCGGTCGTGCCGCAGGAGGAGGTCGTAGAGCGCGAGGATCTGGAGCCAGTCCGTCGCCTCCCAGGTCGGGGCGGAGGCGTGGCACGCCGCGATCGCCGCCTGGAGCTGGAACCGACCCGGCGACCGGAGGGCGGACGCCCGTTCCAGGAGCGCCTCGCCGGACGCGATGGCGGCCCGGTCCCAGCGGCGGCGGTCCTGGTCGCGGAGCAGCACGAGGCCGCCCTGGTCGTCGAACCGGGCGGGCTGCCGGGCGTGCTGGAACGTGAGCAGGGCCAGCAGCCCGACCGCCTCGGCCTCCTGCGGCATCGACGTCGCCAGCAGCCCGGCCAGCCACAGGGCGTCGTCGGCGACGTCCCGGTCGTCCCCCTGGTCGCCGGCCGTGGAGACGAAGCCCTCGTTGAACATCAGGTACGCCACGGTGAGCACGTCGTCCAGGCGGGCCGCGCGCTCCTCCGGGGCGGGCATCGTGAGCGGGATCCGGGCGCTGACGATCTTGCGCTTCGCCCGGACGATGCGCTGAGCCATGGTGGCCTCGCTGACCAGGAACGCCCGGGCGATCTGGGCCGTCGTCAGGCCGACCACGGCCCGAAGGGTCAGGGCGAGACGGGCCTCGACGGCGAGCGCCGGGTGGCAGCACCCGAAGATCAACGGCAGCCGCTCGTCCACGTCGGTCGGCTCGGAGGCGGGTGGCACGTCCTCCCGCATCCGGTCGAGGACCGCGTCCAGCCGCTTGCTGCGCCGGAGCCGGTCGAGGGCGTTGCGCCGCGCCGCGACCTGGAGCCAGCCGCCCGGCCGCTCGGGGACGCCGCCGGCACGCCACGCGCGCAACGCCTCCACGACCGCGTCCTGGACCGCCTCCTCGGCGACGTCGAAGTCGCCGACGAGGCGGTACAGGGACGCGACGATCGTGCCGGCCTCGGCACGGATCGCCGCGCTGAGGGCGGCGTCCGCGTCGGGACGTTCCGGGGTCGTCACATCTCGTGCTCGACGATCGGGCGCACCTCGACACTCACGCCCGGGTGCTTGAGGGCGGGCCAGGTGCGGGCCATGGCCAGTGCTGCGTCGAGGTCCGGCACGTCGACGATCGTGAAACCGCCGACGACCTCCTTGGCCTCCGAGAACGGGCCGTCCACCACCACGGGTCCGTCCGGCGCCCCCTTCACCGTGGTGGCGGTGGTGTAGGGCTGCAGCTCCGCGCCGCCGTTGGCGATCCGGCCCGCCGCGCCGTGCTCCGAGAACCAGGCGAAGATCTCCTCGTACGTGGCCTTCGCGGTCTCCTCGTCGACCTGGTCGTAGAGATCGGGGGTGTCGCAGAACATCAGTACGTACTTCATCTCGAGGGTCCTTCCGTTGCGGTCAGTGTCACAGGTACGACGCACGAGGGCGCCCGAGATCGACAGCACCGCGGAAGTTTCTCCGCCGGGAGGGGCTGCGTAGGATCACCGCCATGACGAGCCCTCTGCCGGGTATCCCGCCCGCGCCGCACATCGACGGCGCCGAGCACCTCCACTCCGGCAAGGTCCGGGACCTCTACCGCCTCCCGGACGGCCTGCTGCTGATGGTGGCCAGCGACCGGATCTCGGCCTACGACTACGTGCTCGACAGCACCATCCCCGACAAGGGCGTCGTGCTGACCCAGATGTCGCTGTGGTGGTTCGACCAGCTCGCCGACGTGGTGCCCAACCACGTCGTGTCGACCGACGTCCCCGAGTCCGTCAAGGGCCGCGCGGTCGTCTGCGAGAGCCTCGACATGTACGCCGTCGAGTGCGTGGTGCGCGGCTACCTCACCGGCTCCGGGCTGGCCGACTACCGCGCCACCGGCGAGGTCTGCGGCATCGCGCTGCCCGACGGCCTGGAGGACGGCAGCCGCCTCCCCGAGCCGATCTTCACCCCCGCCACGAAGGCCGCGGTCGGCGACCACGACGAGAACGTCTCGTACGACGCCGTCGTCGGCGCGATCGGCGACGAGGCCGCCGCCCGGCTGCGTGACCTCACGCTCCAGGTCTACGCCCGTGCCGAGGGGGTCGCCCGTGATCGCGGGATCATCCTGGCCGACACGAAGCTCGAGTTCGGCCGGCGCCCCGACGGCACGGTGGTGCTCGCGGACGAGGTGCTGACCCCGGACTCGTCGCGCTTCTGGCCGGCCGACCAGTGGCAGCCCGGCCGCGCGCAACCGTCGTACGACAAGCAGATCGTCCGGGACTGGCTCACCTCGCCGGCCAGCGGCTGGGACAAGTCCTCCGGCGAGCAGCCGCCGCCGCTGCCCGCCGAGGTCGTCGAGCGCACCCGGTCCCGCTACATCGAGGCCTACGAGCTGCTCACCGGTCAGACCTTCTGAGACCTCTTCTGCAGTTGCGGAGCCCCGGCTAGGTTGGGCCCATCAGGCCGGCCGACCCAAGGAGACTCCCGTGCTCAACTTGTCCGTGCTGCTCGAGGACAGCGCCCGCAGGCACCCGGAGCGGGACGCCGTGGTGCTGGGGGACACCCGGCTGAACTACGCCCAGGTCAACGCGATGGCCAGCCAGGTCGCCAACCTGCTCGTGTCGCGGGGCATCCAGCCCGGGGACAAGGTGGCGCTGTCGTGCCCGAACCTCCCGTTCTTCCCGGTGATCTACTACGGGATCCTCAAGGCCGGCGCGGTCGTGGTCCCGCTCAACGTGCTGCTCAAGGGCCGGGAGATCGCCTACCACCTCGGTGACGCCGAGGCGAAGGCCTACTTCTGCTTCCAGGGCACCCCGGACCTGCCGATGGGCACCGAGGGCAAGAAGGGCTTCGACGCCGCCGACGGCTGCGAGAGCTTCTTCCTGGTGATGGCCGACCCGGCCGCCCCGGCGTCGGTCGAGGGCGCGGAGACGCTCGGCCAGGCGCTGCAGGGCCAGTCGCCCGCCTTCGAGACCGTCGTCACCGACGAGACCGACACCGCGGTGATCCTCTACACCAGCGGTACGACGGGGCAGCCGAAGGGCGCCGAGCTCTCGCACTCCAACCTGGTGATGAACGCGCTGACCTGCAACCGCCTCTTCGGGTCGGACCCGACGCGTCACGAGCGGCACCTGCTGACGCTGCCGCTGTTCCACTCCTTCGGCTCGACCGTGCAGATGAACGGCGGCTTCTCCGTCGGGGCGACCCTCGTGCTGCTGCCGCGCTTCGACGCCCAGCAGGCCGTGGCCCTGCTGGAGAAGGAGGACATCACCTTCTTCGCAGGTGTGCCGACGATGTGGTGGGGCCTGCTCGGCGCGCTCGAGGGCGTCGACGTCAAGAAGATCGCCGGCAACCTGCGGGTGGCCGTCTCCGGCGGCGCCTCGCTGCCGGTCGAGATCATCAAGCAGGTCCAGGCGCAGCTCGGGGTCACGATCCTCGAGGGCTACGGGTTGTCCGAGACCTCGCCGGTCGCCACGTTCAGCGACCCCGAGCGCGACCCGCGGCCGGGCTCGATCGGCATCCCGATCTGGGGCGTCGAGTGCAAGCTCATCGACAGCGAGTGGAAGACCGTCGACGGCCACGACGAGGTGGGCGAGGTCGCGATCCGCGGCCACAACATCATGAAGGGCTACTACAACCGTCCCGACGCGACGGCCGAGGTCATGCGCGACGGATGGTTCCGCTCGGGCGACCTCGCGCGGCGCGACGAGGACGGTTTCTACTACATCGTCGACCGGGCCAAGGACATGATCATCCGCGGTGGCTTCAACGTGTACCCCCGCGAGATCGAGGAGGTGCTGATGACGCACCCCGACGTCTCTCTGGCCGCGGTGATCGGGGTCCCCGACGAGAGCCACGGCGAGGAGATCAAGGCGTTCGTGATCCTCAACGAGGGCGCCGCGACGACCGGCGAGGAGCTGGTCGCCTGGTGCAAGGAGGAGATGGCGGCCTACAAGTACCCCCGCGTGATCGAGGTCGCCGACTCGCTGCCCATGACCGCCACCGGCAAGATCCTCAAGCGCGAGCTGCACTGACCCGGACCGCCCGGTGATCGCCGTTCCGCACGAGAAGCACCTCCCCGGCGACGGGCAGGTGCTTCTCGTGGATTTCGGGTCACTAGACTCGGGGCGACCTCCCTCCTAGAGCCAAGGAGCTCCCGTGGCCCGTGTCGTCGTCGACGTGATGCCCAAGCCCGAGATCCTCGACCCCCAGGGCAAGGCCGTGCACGGCGCGCTGCCCCGGCTCGGGTTCAGCGGGATCACCGACGTCCGGCAGGGCAAGCGCTTCGAACTCACGGTCGAGGGGGAGATGACTCCCGAGCGCTGGTCGGAGATCCACGACATCGCCGAGAAGCTGCTGTCCAACCCGGTGATCGAGGACTTCGAGGTCTACGTCGAGCTCGACGGCCCCGACGAGACCGGCGGCACCGACGAGGCCTGGGCCGAGGGCGGCACCGCGTGAAGATCGGCGTCGTCACCTTCCCCGGCTCGCTCGACGACGTCGACGCACGGCGCGCGGTCCTGTTCGGTGGTGCCGAGGCCGTCCCGCTGTGGCACGGCGAGCACGACCTGCGCGGAGTCGACGCCGTCGTACTCCCGGGTGGCTTCTCGTACGGCGACTACCTGCGCTGCGGGGCGATCTCCCGGTTCTCGCCGGTCATGACCGAGGTGATCGAGGCGGCCGGCAAGGGCATGCCCGTGCTCGGCATCTGCAACGGCTTCCAGATCCTCTGCGAGTCGCACCTGCTCCCCGGTGCGCTGATCCGCAACGACCACCAGAAGTTCGTCTGCCGCGACCAGCGCCTGCGGATCGAGAACAACCGGACCGCGTGGACGTCGGCCTACGACGACAACGCCGAGATCACCGTCGTGCTCAAGAACGGGGAGGGTTCCTTCGTCGCCGACGAGCGCACCCTCGACGAGCTCGAGGGTGAGGGCCGGGTCGTGGCGCGCTACCTCGACGTGAACCCCAACGGCTCGCTGCGCGACATCGCCGGGATCACCAACGCCGCCGGAAACGTCGTCGGCCTGATGCCCCACCCCGAGCACGCGGTCGAGGACCTGTGTGGTCCCGGCACCGACGGGCTCGGCTTCTTCACCTCGGTCCTCACCGCCGCGGTCGGCTAGGAGGCTCCGGTGCCAGGCCGCCCGCCCCGCAGGGGTGCGCAGCCTGCCCCGACGGTGGAGGACGTCCGCCGGGTGGCGATGGCGCTGCCGCGCACCACCGAGCACCTGGTCCGGGACCGGGTGAAGTTCCGGGTCGGCCGCCTCGTCTACGTGGCGTTCTCCCACGACGAGACGTTGATGGGCTTCGGCTTCCCCAAGGAGGAGCGGGCCGCCCTCGTGGAGAGCGACCCCGACAAGTTCCTGATGCCGAAGCCGTCGGACCTGCGTTACCAGTGGGTCGTCGCCCGACTCGCCGCGCTGGACCTCCAGGAGATGACCGAGCTGGTCACCGATGCCTGGACGATGGTGGTGCCGAAGTCGGTGGCCCGCGATCACCTGGGCGAGGAGTCGACCCGCGGCTGAGCGGGCGGCGCGCTGCCGATGCGGGAGACGAGCACCGCGAGCAGCTTCTCCAGCGGACCACTGCGCCCGGCGAGCCGGAACGCCGCGCCGATGACCAGCACCAGGGCGACGTGCTTCGCGAACACGGTGTCGCCGTACCCGTCCCACAGCTGGGGTATCCGCAGGACCACGTGCAGGGAGTAGAGCGTGAGCGTCATCGCGCCCGCACCGAGCACCACCGCGAACAGCCGGGGGGCCAGCGGAGCGACGAGCAGGGCGATCCCGATCACCGACAGGCTGGTGCCGATCGTGTGCATCAGGTCGAACGGCGTCCCGGAGTGCGGTGCGGAGACCGCCAGCCACCACCAGCTCCCGGTCGGGGTGGTGCCGTACAAACCGTGGGCCAGGGTTTCCTCGAGGGTCGACCCGCTGGCCGGGCCGGTGTAGGTGCGGGCGAGGGTCTCGGTCACACCGTCCTGGTCGAGCAGCAGCGCCGAGACCCCCTTGCCGACCAGTGCGACGACCTGCCCGCCGACCGCCAGCACCAGGCCGACCTGCCGCCGGGTCAGGTCGAGCCGGCCCACGGCGATCCCGGCGACGAGGTAGGGCAGCCACGTGGCCGCGGGGTAGTAGCCGGTGAAGACCAGCTCGCTGAGCAGGTGCAGCGGCTGGGCAAGGGACTGGAAGGACGGACTCTCGTAGCTCGGCTCGGGGAGGTAGGGCCGCACGAGGTGGGAGACGACCGGCGCGGTCACGATCCCGATGCCGGCGAGCACGGCGGCCGCCTGCCAGTGCAGCTGGAGGAACGGGATGCCCAGCAGGAACATCACGCCGTAGTAGGTGAGGATCACCGCGAGCGAGGTGTCGAGCTCGCCGAGCGCCAGCCCGATGAGGGCGACCAGGACGGCCCGGGCGATCAGCCGCTCTGCCACCCGGAGCCCGGGCGCGCCGGTGACCGGCTCGGTCCGCCCGGACATCAGCGCCATGCTCGCGCCCGCCAGGACGGCGAACAGGGCGGCCGACCGCCCGCCGGCGACCTGCTGCACCACGGAGATGTTGCCCTGGGCGTCGGTCGAGGCCAGCGTGTGCGTGGCGATCATGCCGATCAGCGCGACGCAGCGCGCCACGTCCAGGCCGACGATCCGGCCGGGCGGGACGAGGTGCTCCTTCGCCAGGACGTTCAGGGCCGGATCCTGATCACCTTGTCGTCGTGGGCCCGAGGAGTCCCGCGACCGTCGCGGTTGCTGGTCGTGATCCACAGCGACCCGTCCGGTGCTTTCTGGACCGTGCGGATCCGGCCGAAGTCACCGCCGAACCAGCGCTTCTTGCGTCGAGCGTCCGGTCCGGTGAGACGGACGGAGAACAGGCACTGGCCGCGCAGGGCACCGACCCAGGCACGGCCGCCGGCGATCGCCAGGCCGCTGGGCGAGCAGGTGCTGGTCGGGCTCCACGTCACGAACGGGTCGTGGAAACCGCCCTGGCCGTCGCCGCCCTCGACGACCGGCCAGCCGTAGTTGTGGCCCTTGACGATCCTGTTGAGCTCGTCGCGGGCCTGGTCGCCGAACTCGGTCGCCCAGAGCCGGCCCCCGCCGTCGAACGCGAGCCCCTCGACGTTGCGGTGCCCGAAGGACCACGTGTAGTTGCCGAACGGGTTGCCGGCCGGCACCTCGCCGGTGGGGGTGAGCCGGAGGATCTTGCCGGCCTTCGAGCCGGTGTTCTGCGCCCGTTGCTTCCCGTCGGCGTCGCCCGCGCTGGCGTAGAGCAGCCCGTCCGGCCCGAAGACCAGCCGCCCGCCGCTGTGCCGGCCGTTGTCGGCGACCGGGATCCCGCCGAGCACGAGCCGCTGCGGACCGAACCCGCCGCCGTCGTACCGCATCCGGACGATGCGGTTGTCCGAAGCCGTCGTGATGTAGGCGTAGACCCAGTGGTTGCTCGCGAAGTCCGGGTGCAGCGCCAGGCCGAGCAGACCGCCCTCTCCGTTGTCCGCCACCCTCGGCACGTGGCCGATGCGCGTCTTGCCGCCGTTCCGGGAGACGCGGAACACGTCACCGGTGCGCCGCTCACCGACGAGCGCGTTGCCGTTGGGGAGGAACGCGATGCCCCACGGCACCACCATCCCCTGGGCGAGCACGCGGCCCTTCTCGGGTCGGGCCACCGCCTCGCCGCCGAAGGAGCCGAGCACCAGCCCGCCGGTCCCGGCCGCGCCGGCCTTGAACAGTGTCCGTCGGTCCAGCTCCGGCATGGGTTCCTCCAGTCCTCGTGCGGGTGGGGTCCACGCTCACACCTGGCCTCGTCGGTTGTAAACAGGGCACGCCCGGTAGATTGAGCCGCGATCCCAGCATCCCCCGGGGACCCCCCAGTGACTACGGAGTCCGACTCGGTGACTGATCAGCGTCCGGCCCTCGACACCGTCGACGCCGCCTCCACTACTCCCGACCGCGAGCAGCCGTGGGCCGACCTCGGGCTCAAGCCCGACGAGTACGCCAACATCCGCGAGATCCTCGGCCGTCGCCCCACGTCGTCCGAGCTGGCGATGTACTCCGTGATGTGGAGCGAGCACTGCTCCTACAAGTCCTCCAAGGTGCACCTCAAGCAGTTCGGCGAGAAGGTCACCGACGAGATGCGCGCGCACCTGATGGTCGGCATCGGCGAGAACGCCGGCGTCGTCGACATCGGTGACGGGTACGCCGTCACGTTCAAGGTCGAGTCGCACAACCACCCGTCGTACGTCGAGCCCTACCAGGGTGCGGCCACCGGCATCGGCGGCATCGTCCGCGACATCCTCGCCATGGGCGCCCGTCCCGTCGCGGTCATGGACCCGCTGCGCTTCGGGCCGCTCGACAACCCCGACACCCACCGCGTGCTGCCCGGGATCGTGGCCGGCGTCGGCGGCTACGGCAACTGCCTCGGCCTGCCCAACATCGGCGGCGAGGCCGTCTTCGACGAGACCTACGCCGGCAACCCGCTCGTCAACGCGCTCTGCGTCGGCGTGATGCGCCACGACCAGCTGCACCTCGCCAAGGCGTCCGGCGCCGGCAACCAGGTGATCCTCTACGGCGCCCGCACCGGCGGCGACGGCATCGGCGGTGTCTCGATCCTGGCCTCCGAGACCTTCGAGGACACCGGCCCGGCCAAGCGGCCGAGCGTCCAGGTCGGCGACCCGTTCATGGAGAAGCTGCTGATCGAGTGCACGCTCGAGATCTTCGGCGAGGACCTCGTGGTCGGCATCCAGGACCTCGGCGGCGCCGGCTTGTCGTGCGCGACCTCCGAGCTGGCCAGCGCCGGCGACGGCGGCATGCACGTGTGGCTCGACCGGGTTCCGCTGCGTGACTCCACGCTGGCTCCCGAGGAGATCCTCATGTCGGAGTCGCAGGAGCGGATGATGGCGGTCGTCGAGCCGCACAACGTCGACCGCTTCCTCGAGATCTGCGCCAAGTGGGAGGTCGACGCGCACGTCGTCGGCGAGGTCAACGACTCCGGCGTGCTGACGATCGAGTGGCACGGCGAGACCGTCGTCGAGGTTCCGCCGCGGACCGTCGCGCACGAGGGGCCGACGTACCACCGGCCCTATCAGCGGCCCGCGAGCCAGGACAAGCTCCAGGCCGACGTCGCCGAGGCCCTGCCGAGGCCGGCCACCGGCGAGGAGCTGCGCGAGACGCTGCTGCGGCTGGCGGCGAGCCCGAACCTGTGCGACAAGTCCTGGATCACCGACCAGTACGACCGCTACGTCCAGGGCAACACCGTGCTCGCGCAGCCGGAGGACTCCGGGATGGTGCGCGTCGACGAGGAGACGGGCCTCGGTGTCGCGGTGTCGACCGACTGCAACGGGCGCTTCGCGCTGCTCGACCCGTACGCCGGCGCGCAGCTCGCCCTCGCCGAGTCCTACCGCAACGTCGCCACGACGGGCGCGCGCCCGCTGGCGATCAGCGACTGCCTCAACTTCGGGTCGCCCGAGGACCCCGCGGTGATGTGGCAGTTCGCGGAGGCCACCCGTGGTCTCGCGGACGGCTGCCAGGAGCTCGGCATCCCGGTGACCGGTGGCAACGTCAGCCTCTACAACCAGACCGGCGAGACGGCGATCCTGCCGACCCCCGTGGTGGCCGTGCTCGGCGTGATCGACGACGTGACCCGTCGTACGCCGTCCGGCTTCGTCTCCGAGGGGCAGCAGATCTACCTGCTCGGCACCACCCGCGAGGAGCTCTCCGGCTCGGAGTGGGCCAACGTCGTGCACGGGCACGTCGGCGGCCTGCCTCCCAAGGTCGACCTCGCCGTCGAGAGGGAGCTCGCCGACATCCTGATCAACGCCTCGCGCGACGGGCTGATCGACGCGGCGCACGACCTCTCCGACGGCGGTCTTGCCCAGGCACTGGTCGAGTCGTGCCTGCGCAACAACGTCGGCGCGCGGGTGTGGGTGCCCGACGAGCTCGACCCGTTCGTGGCGCTGTTCAGCGAGTCGGCCGGCCGCGCGATCGTCGCGGTGCCGCGGTCCGAGGAGGTCCGCTTCACCGACATGTGCAGCGCCCGTGGCTTCCCGCACTTCCGCGTCGGCGTGACCGACGGGCAGGGTGACGACGCCGTGATCGAGGTGCAGGGCCAGTTCAGCGTGCCGCTGTCCGAGGTCCGCGCCGGCTGGGCGGCGACCCTGCCGGCCGCGCTCGCCTGACCCGCCGCCCGATCTGCTGCCCGATCTGCCGTCCGACCTGGAGGACCCCTTGCGCACCGAGCAGATCAAGGCGCTCACGGGCGTCCGCTTCTTCGCCGCGTTGTGGGTGGTGGTCTACCACTCGACCCGGGCGAACACCGACTACCTCAAGGACGAGCACCGCGAGGTCTTCCGGGCGCTGAAGCCGATCGTGGGCTTCGGCACCGCCGGCGTGGACCTGTTCTTCGTGCTGTCGGGGTTCGTGCTGGCGCTGAACTACCTCGACCAGCTCGGCCCGCGGCTCGACCTGGCGAAGGTGGGCCGGTTCCTCTGGCTCCGGCTGGCCCGGATCTGGCCGGCGTACATGGTCGTGCTCCTGGGCGCGGGCTTCCTGATCTGGTTCCGTGCCCACTTCTGGCACAGCACGCGCGCCGGACGGCTCGACGCCCACGCGTTCCTCGAGCAGATGTTCATGGTCCAGCTCTGGACGTCGCCGCGCGCCGCCGGCACCAGCTGGGCGGGCCCCGCGTGGTCGCTCTCGGCGGAATGGCTCGCCTACCTGCTCTTCCCGCTGCTCGCGCTCGTCGCGCTCCGCCTGCACCGGCTGGTGCAGGCGCGCTGGCTGATGCTGGCCTCGTTGCTGGTGCTCGCCCCGCTCGTGCTCGACGTGATCCAGGACGGCAAGATCGCCGGCGACCACACCTGGCTGCTGCGGATCCTCACCGAGTTCACCTCGGGCGTCCTGCTGTGCACCGCGATGAGCCGGCTGGAGCTGACCGATCGGCAGCGCCGCCTCGGCGGTGTGGTGGCCGTGCTCACGGTGGTGACCATGGTGGCGATGCTCTACTCCACCCGCTTCGGAGCGCCGCACGTGCTCGGCCACCTCGTCGTGGTCCTGTTCCCGGTCCTGATCGGCGCCCTCGCGATCGGCCGGGGGCCGCTGGTGTCGCTGCTGTCGACCCGCGCGCTCGTGCTCGGCGGCGCGGTCTCCTACTCGCTGTACCTGATCCACGGCCCGGCGCTGCACTTCTACCGCGACGCGACCCGCTTCACCGGGGTGCTGCGGCTCGAGCGGGATGCCCGCTACTTCGGCGAGCTCGTCCTCATCGCGGTGCTCGTGCTCGTGGCCTGGGCGGTCTTCCGCTTCGTGGAGGAGCCGAGCCGCCGGCTGATGCGCAGGATGCTCGACCACGAGTTCCCGCCCGCCACCCAGGCGATCGTGCCGGCCCGCGGGCGGCACCCGCAGCACCCTGACGGGTACGCCGTTCCCGTCGCGCCCGCCCCCCGGGAGCTCGACCCCACCCCCTGAACGGGCGCGGCCCGCCCGGTCCCCCCGTGGAGGACCGGACGGGCCGCGTGGCTCCTCCGTTATCGGTATGGCTTGGGCGCCGTATTCGGGCCCGGACCCATACCAGTGTCGGAGGGGCGGATCAGTAGGTCGCGACGTTGAGCAGCTTCTCCTTGATGCCGTCCGGGTCGTCGCTGTTCGACCAGTTCGTCGTGCCGGACGCCTGCAGCGCGGCCTTGACCTGGGCCGGCGTGGCGGTCGGGTTCAGCGCCTTGTAGAGCGCCGCGGCACCCGCCACGTGCGGGCTCGCCATCGACGTGCCGGAGATGGTGTTGTAGCCACCGGTCATCCACGTCGAGTTGATGCAGACGCCGGGCGCGATGATGTCGACGTCGGAGCCGTAGTTGGAGAAGCTCGCGAACGTGTCGTCGACGTCGGTGCGGCAGGTCGACGCCGCGCCACCGCCCGGGAGACCGTTGAAGTCGGCGAGCGCGCTCACCGTGATGACCTCGTCGTACGCCGCCGGGGTGGACTCGGCCGCGTCGGCGGAGTCGTTGCCTGCCGCCACCACGAAGGTGATCCCGGCGGCCACGGCCCGGCAGATCGACTTGTGCATCGCGTCGTTGTTGGTGTTGCCGCAGTTGCCGTCGTCGGTCCCGCCGCCGCCGAGGCTCATGTTGGCCACCTCGATCTTGGACGCGTTGGCGGTCACGTAGTCGATGCCGCAGATGACGTCGGAGTTGAGGCCCGAGCCGGCGTCGGAGAGCACCTTGACCGGCCAGATCCGGGCGCCCGGCGCCATGCCGACGACCCCGGCGGAGTTGTCGAGGGCGCCGATCGTGCCGGAGACGTGGGTGCCGTGGCCGTTGAGGTCCTCGGGGGTGAGCGCCAGCAGCGAGCAGTTCTTGGCGCCGGCGCCGTAGATGTTCAGGTCGGGGTGGTCGAGGTCCGCGCCGGTGTCGATGACCGCGACGTCGACGTTCACGCGCTCGTCGGTGCCGTTGATCTTCGCGGTCGGGCTCACGTCCGCGTCGGAGCGGTTGATCCCGGTGGGCGTGGTCTGGGCGGTGGTCTCGACCTTCGTGTCCTTCTGGACCCAGGCGACGGAGGGGAGCGCCCGGATCGCGGCGGCGGCCTGGTCGGTCAGCTGCGCGGAGTAGCCCTGGAGAGCGGAGGTGTAGACGTGGCCGAGGTCGAAGCCGAACCGGTCCGCCTGCGCGGCGGCCAGCGTGCGGGCCGAGGTGCCGTCCTCGAGGACGACGATGTAGCCGGAGGTGGAGCCGAGGTCGGTGGACGGGACCGCGTTCGCGGCCGTGAGGGAGGTGCCGAGGGCGAGCGCGGTGCAGGCGGCTGCGGCCACCGTTGAGGAAAGGCGCATGGACTTCCTTGCTTCCGAGACGTGCCGCCGGTGGGCGGCCCAACGGTGTCCCAACGAGGGGGCGCCCGTCTCGTCACGGCTTGCAGGGCTACGGATTCGTGCATTGCACGACCGTGCAACCGCGCAGCCGGTTCCTCAGCGGGTGCCGGCGGCGAGCCTCGACCACATGTTCTCGAGCACCACGCCGGTCGACGCGATCTTGTGGTCGGACTGGTAGCGCTTCACCGCAGCCGACGTCTTCGCCTCGAACACCCCGGTGATCGGGAGTCCGGCCGAGTCGGCGGCGTTGAGCGCCCGCTGGAGTCGGCGGACGGCGTGGCTGGCCGAGCCGTACTTCATCAGCGGCTGCCGGCCCTGCGCCATGAGGGCGGTCCACACCGTGCGGTTGACCGGGTTCGCGGCCGGCAGGCCGACCTTCGCCCGGAAGGCCCGGGTCGCTGCGGCTGTCGCCTCGTCGTACGTCCCGGTGATCTCGCCGGCGTAGAACTTCTTCTTCAGCAGCAGGCACTGCGCCGCGCGGACCAGGTCGCCCTGCGAGCCGAGCACGAGCCTGGAGTAGCTGGCGAAGTCGAGGTTCACGCCGCCGCAGTGGGTCGGCGCCTTCGGTGCGGTCGAGCCCTTCCCGAGGTCGAGCCAGTTGCTGTCGATGTTGATCCGGACGCCGCCGTGGGTCTCGTCGTGGCCGCCGCGGTACTGGTGGACCCGCGCGTGCGGCATCCACGAGGTGCTGCGCAGGTAGGTGTTGGACCTGTCGTTGATCTGACCCGGCACGCCGCTCCAGCGCGCCACCCAGATCTGGTCCGGCATCGAGTAGACGCCCGGCCGGTTGGTCATCGCGTCGTCGAGCATCTTGATGCCCGAGCCGGCACTGGAGTAGACGCCGGACACGTAGCCGAGGTCGTGCAGCTTGTTCGTCCACGCGGAGAGGAAGCTCAAGGCGGACTCGCGGCAGTTGGTGGGGCGGGTGTCGAACGCCTCGATGTCGTACCAGTGCGTGCTGCCCGGCGCGATCCCGAGCTGCTCGGAGCGCGCGATGGTCTTCGCGGCCTCCGCCCGGCCCTGCTTGCGGGCCTTGCCGTACTTGTTGGCGGGGTCCGGGTTGATCCGGACCTGCTGGAGGTAGCGGTCGCGGGTGGTGCACCACGCCTGCGGGCCGAGGGTGATCGGCAGCAGTCGCCAGCCGTTGGCGAGCTGGGTGTCGATCCACGTCGGGGTCAGGTTCGGTTGCTTCGGGCAGGCCCGGGAGTCACCGGAGATGTAGATGCCGACGGCCAGGAACGGCGAGTGCCGCAGCCAGGCGTCCATCGCGGACTGGTTCGGTGCCAGGCACTGGTCGAAGCCGTAGCCGGTGAAGTTGCCCGGCGTGACGACGTTCGACGCCTGCGCGGGGGCGGCCAGGACGAGGCCGGCGACGACCGTGGTGAGGGCGGCGGCAGCGGCGCACAGGGGCGTCGTGAGCCGGCGGAGGGAGCGGTGGCGCAGCAGCATGAGGACTCCAGAGCGTCAGTGAGCTGGAGTCACTCTAGTCACAAAATTCCCAACCGTAACGGGATTCCTTCGGAACCTTGTGAATGACACGCCTGTGCTTCAGGCGACCTTCCCGTTCAGCGTCGCCCGCGCTGGAGCAGGTCCCACAGCTCGTCGGTGACCACACCGCTGCCGGCCAGGTCGTGGTCGCGCTGGTAGGCCTTCGTCGCCGCGCGGGTGGTCTTGCCGAACACCCCGTCGACGTCGAGCCTGGTTCGGTCGGCGGCGTTGAGCGCCCGCTGCAGGCGGCGTACGGCGTTGCTCGCCGAGCCGTACTTCATCAGCGGCGTGCTGCCGGACGACAGCAGCGCGGTCCACGTCCGGCCGTCGACCGTGCCGCTCACCGTCAGGCTGGCGCACGCGCGCTGGAACCGCCGGACCGCGCGGGCGGTGGCCCGGTCGAACCGGTCGTCGACCTTGCCGTCGAGGAAGCCCTGCTGACGGAGGAAGCACTCGGCGGCCGCGACCTGCGGCTTCCGGTCCCCCCGCTCGAGCTTCGGGTAGGTCGGGAAGTCGACCGCGACCCCGCAGTGCGGCGATGCCTTCGGCGCCCGGGAGCCCCCGCCGATCTCGAGGTAGTTGGTGTCGATGTTGATCGTGACGCCGCCGTACGTCTCGTCGTGGCTTCCGCAGAACTGGCGCATCCGCTGCCCCCGCCAGCCGTCGTCGGAGATGTACTCCGTGCTGGTGGTGCCCCACGTCAGCTCGCACGGCGGATCACGCCGCACGTAGTGGGCGATCCAGATCTGGTCGGGCAGCGTGTAGGAGTCGGTGCTGTCGAGGCGCGCGTCGTCGAGCATCTTGATCCCCGACGCGGCGCTGGAGTAGAAGCCGCTGCGGTAGCCGAGCTCGTGCAGCTTGCGGGTCCATGCCGACACCAGGCTGAGCGCGGACTCGCGGCAGTTGGTCCTGGTGGTGTCGAAGGCCTCGAGGTCGTACCAGATCGTGCTGCGCTTCGCGATGCCGTAGCCCTGCGCGGCGGTGACCGCCTCGACGGCCTCCTCCCGCCCCTGCTCGCGGGCGGCCGCGTAGTCGTCGGCCGGGTCGCCGTCGATCAGGTCCCAGCGCTTCACGTCGGTGCGGCAGGAGGCCTGCAGCCCGACGTGGATCGGCAGCAGCTTCCAGCCCTTGCCGTCCTGCTCCGCGACCCAGTCGGCCGAGAGGTTCTCCTGGACGTCGCAGTAGCGGTTCACGCCGGAGGTGTAGATGCCGATCCCCCAGTAGGGCGACCGCTCCAGCCACGCGTCCATGGCCTCCTGGGCCGGAGCCTGGCAGGCGTCGAAGGCGTAGCCGGTGAACGAGCCGGGCGTCACCCGGGTGGTCGCGGCGTCGGCCGGCTGGATGATCGCCAGGGTGGCGATCGCGACCACCCCGGCGACGAGGCCGGCGACGAGGTGGCGTTTGTTCAGGCGCATGGGCGGAACCCCCGAGGTAGAGGGCTGCACCCTAACCCGACGTTCCGTGCATTGTCCGGCAGACTGGACCCGTGCCCGTCCGCCTCCGTCCAGCCGACCCCGCGGCGGTCGCCGACGCCCTCGGGCGCTTCCGGTCCGACACCGCCGAGCCGGCCGACCTGCGGCTGCTGACCAAGCACCTGCTGGCCCTGCTCGTCGCGAAGGCCCCGGGCGGCGCGGTCGAGGTGCGGGTGCCGCCGTTCGCGGTGGCCCAGTGCGTCGAGGGCACCCGGCACACCCGCGGCACCCCGCCGGCCGTGGTCGAGACCGACCCCGCCACCTGGGTGGCCCTGGCCGTCGGCGACCTGTCCTGGGTCGAGGCCGCGGACTCCGGTCGGGTGCGCGCCTCCGGTGAGCGCTCCGACCTCTCCCCGCTGCTCCCCCTGGCCTGAGACGGAGGAGGATCTCCGGCACCGGGCGCCGGCAGTCCTCCTACGACTCGAGGTTCAACGCCGGTGCTTCTTCGGGTGCTTCGCCTTGTGCGGCTTGGCCTTGCCGTGCGCCGTGGGCCTTGCCGTGGTGGCGGGGCTGCGGAGTCACGCCGGTCCTCAGGGCGCGCCACGTGCCGGGTGTCGCGACGCCGCTGACCCGGAGGCCGGTGCGCGCCTGGTAGCGGCGTACCGCGTTCGTCGTGCCCGGACCGAAGTGGCCGTGCACCGCGACCACGCCGGGCAGCGCCGCGGTGAGAGCGCGCTGGAGCCGGCGTACCGAGGTGCCCTCCGAGCCGCGCTTGAGCACGTCCCGGGGGCCGGTGGCCAGCAGCGCGGTCCAGGTCCGGTCGCCGATGCGGCCGGTCACCCGCAGGCCGCGGTCCTGCTGGAAGGACCGCACCGCCTGACGGGTCTGCTTCCCGTGGGGGACGCCCACCTCGCCGTCGAAGTGCCCGGCCGCGCGCAGCAGGCACTGGGCGACCCGGACCCGCGGCCAGGTGCTGCCCGTGCGGAACCGGCCGTAGATGGGACGGTCGGCGAGCCGGCCGCAGACGGCGGGCGCGCGGCGGACCTCGGGCGAGGAGCCGAGGTCGACGAAGTTGCGGTCGATGGCCATCCGGACGCCGCCGTACGACGCCCGCACGTCGAGTGCGTACTGGTGCACGCGACGGTCGAGCTTCCACCGGGGCGCCTTGACGTACTTGCGCCAGGACACGTCCCGGCGGCCGTTCGCCCACGCGAACCAGACCCGGTCCGGCGCGGTGAACCGCGTGCTGCCACGCTCCCGGCCGAGCGCCGCGATGCCCGCGCTGACGCTGGAGTAGACGCCGGACTCGTAGCCGCTGCGGTGCAGCACCTCGGTCCAGGCGGAGAGGAAGTGCAGGGCGGAGGTGGCGCAGCGGCGGTTGCCGGGCTGGAACCACTCGAGGTCGTACCAGAGCGTGCTGTCGCGGCCCAGGCCCAGCGCGGTCGCGGCGTTCCGGGCGCCGCGCGCGGCCCTCGCCCCCTGCGCCCGGGCGACCGCCGGCCGCGTGGAGATCGTGCGGCGGTACGACGTGCAGCTGGCCTGCGGACCGACCCAGATCGGCAGCAGCCGCCACCCCTGCTCGGTCTGGTGTCGCACCCAGCCGCGGGTCAGGTGCTTCTGGGGGCACGCCCGCAGGGCGCCGCCGATGTAGATGCCGGCCCCGAGGAACGGCGACGCCACCCGCCACCGGTCCATCACCCGGCTCGACGGCGCGCGGCACGCGTCGAACGCGTAGCCCGTCCAACGGCTCGCGCCCGAGGAGGTGGTGGCCTGCCGCCGGGCCGAGGTCGAGACCGGTGCGGTCGAGGTCGGCACCGGCGCGGCCGAGACCGCCGCGTGGACGGCAGCCCGGGTCGTGGCGAAGACGACCGCGGGTGCGGGCTCGGATCCGGTGCGTTCGCGGGGCGCGGTGGCCTGGACCGGCAGGACGGTCACGCAGACGGCGATCGCCACTGCCGGGACCAGCAGGGAGCGGAACGCGGTGCGCAGGCGGGCCGGTGCGCGCATAGGTGGCTCATTTCGGGCAAAAGGTGCGGGCCAGAAGCGTAGGTAGCGAGCAGTCGACGGCGCGGCGTTTTTACCCAACCCGGGGGATTAGGGTGGCCGCCATGACCACGACTTCGTTCACGCCTGACCAGATCCGAGCCGCAGTCCGCGACGTGATGCCCTCCGTGCGCGCCGACCTCGAAGCTCTGGTGCGGATCCCCTCGGTGAGCGCGGACCCGGCACGGACCGAGGACGTACGCCGCTCCGCCGAGGCGACCGCGGACCTGTTCCGGGCCGAGGGCTTCGACGACGTGCAGATCCTGTCCTCGGGCGGCGGCGCACCCGCCGTCGTGGCCCGCCGTCCCGCGCCCGAGGGCGCCCCGACGGTGCTGCTCTACGCCCACCACGACGTCCAGCCGGTCGGCGACCTCGCGCACTGGGACAGCGAGCCGTTCGTGCCGACCGAGCGTGGCGACCGCCTCTACGGCCGCGGTGCAGCCGACGACAAGGCCGGCATCGCCGCCCACCTGGCCGCGGTGCGCGCGTTCGGCGACGACCTCCCGGTCGGGGTCACGCTGCTGATCGAGGGCGAGGAGGAGGTCGGCTCGCCGACCCTCGAGACCTTCCTGGAGGAGCACCAGCACATGCTCGAGGCGGACGTCATCGTGATCGCCGACTCCGGCAACTGGGACATCGGCGTGCCGGCCCTGACCACCAGCCTGCGCGGCCTGGTCGACGGCGTCGTCGAGCTCCGCACCCTCAACCACGCGGTGCACTCCGGCATGTGGGGTGGCGTCGTCCCGGACGCGGTCACCGCGATGGTCCGCCTGCTCGCCACGTTGCACGACGACAAGGGCAACGTCGCCGTCGAGGGGCTGCACGCGGGCCCCGCCGCCGACGTGGACTACCCGACCGACCGGGTCCGCGCCGAGTCCGGGATCGCCGACGGCGTCGAGCTCATCGGCGACGGCTCGATCGTCGAGCGGCTCTGGACCAAGCCCGCGCTCTCGGTGGTCGGCTTCGACGCGACCCGCACCGCCGACGCCAGCAACACCCTGATCCCGATGGTCAAGGCCGCCATCTCGGTCCGGCTCGCCCCCGGCGACGACGCCAACCGGGCGATGGGCTGCCTGCGCGACCACCTCGAGAAGCACGCGCCGTGGGGCGCCCAGGTGACCTTCCACGAGGGCGAGACCGGCGCCCCGACCCAGATCGACGCGACCGGCCCGGCGTACGACGCGGCCCGCGCGGCCTTCAAGGAGGCGTGGGACGGCGTGGAGCCGGTCGACATGGGCATCGGCGGCTCGATCCCCTTCATCGCGGCCTTCCGGGACGCGTTCCCGGACGCGTCCGTGCTGGTGACCGGCGTCGAGGACCCGGACACCCGGGCGCACGGCGCCAACGAGGGGCTGCACCTGGCCGAGTTCGAGCGGGTCTGCATCGCCGAGGCGCTGCTGCTGGCCAACCTCGCCCAGAAGTAGCGGCTGACGGGCGCGAGGTCTCGCGCGGACGGCCGAGGTCCGCCGCGGCCGGTCGTGCCCGTACGATAGGGGCCGTGCCCAGTGCCCGCGGAGACGGCCGCCTGACTCACGCCATCGATCCCCACGACCAAGGTCCGCAGGACGCCTGTGGGGTCTTCGGAGTGTGGGCTCCCGGCGAGGACGTCGCGAAGCTCACCTACTACGGCCTCTACGCCCTGCAGCACCGCGGGCAGGAGTCGGCCGGCATCGCCGTCGGCAACGGCAGGCAGATCCTGGTCTACAAGGACATGGGCCTGGTCTCCCAGGTCTTCGACGAGGCCACGCTCGCCTCGCTCCAGGGCCACCTCGCGGTCGGCCATGCGCGCTACTCGACCACCGGTGCCAGCACCTGGCACAACGCCCAGCCGACGTTCCGGCCGACCGAGACCGGGTCGATCGCCCTGGCCCACAACGGCAACCTGACCAACACGCGTGACCTCGCCGAGCGGGTCGCCGAGCTCGCCGCGAGCCCCGACGTGCTCGACCTGTCGATGAAGAACGCGCCGGTGTCGACCAACGACACCAGCCTGGTGACGGCGCTGCTCGCGCACCACCCGGACAAGAGCCTCGAGGAGAACGCCGCCGAGCTGCTCCCCACGATCAAGGGCGCGTTCTCGTTCATCTGGATGGACGAGCACACGCTGTACGCCGCCCGTGACCCGCAGGGGATCCGGCCGCTGGTGCTCGGCCGGCTGGAGCGCGGCTGGGTCGTCGCCTCCGAGACAGCCGCCCTCGACATCGTCGGCGCCTCGTTCATCCGCGAGATCGAGCCCGGCGAGATGGTCGTCGTCGACGAGGACGGCCTGCGCAGCCGGCACTTCGCCGAGCCCGCGCCGAAGCACTGCCTCTTCGAGTTCGTCTACCTGGCCCGGCCGGACACGATGATGAACGACCAGCGCGTGCACAGCGTCCGCGTCGAGATCGGCCGCCGACTCGCCCGCGAGTTCCCCGCCGACGCCGACCTGGTGATGCCGGTGCCCGAGTCCGGCACCCCGGCCGCCATCGGCTACGCCGAGGAGAGCGGCATCCCCTACGGCACGGGCCTGGTGAAGAACTCGTACGTCGGCCGCACGTTCATCCAGCCGTCGCAGACGATCCGCCAGCTCGGCATCCGGCTGAAGCTCAACCCGCTGCGCGACGTCATCGAGGGCAAGCGGCTCGTCGTGGTCGACGACTCGATCGTCCGCGGCAACACCCAGCGGGCCCTGGTCCGGATGCTCCGCGAGGCCGGCGCCCGCGAGGTCCACGTCCGGATCTCCAGCCCGCCGGTGAAGTGGCCCTGCTTCTACGGCATCGACTTCGCGACGCGCGCCGAGCTGATCGCCAACGGCCTGAACACCGACGAGATCTGCCGCTCGATCGACGCCGACTCGCTCGCCTACATCTCGCTCGAGGAGCTGGTCGAGGCCACCACGGTGCCCAACGACAACCTCTGCCGTGCGTGCTTCGACGGGGTCTACCCCGTGCAGCTTCCCGACCCCGAGGACCTCGGCAAGCACCTGCTCGAGCTCGAGCCGACGCTGGCCGTGGACCCGCAGGACGGCCCCGCCGGCCTCTCGCTGACCCGGGGCGCCGGCGCATCCGACGCCCTCGACCGCCCCTGACGACACGACAGAGGACGACCATGAGCAACCCCGAGCCCACGGGCGCGACGTACGAGGCTGCCGGGGTGTCCATCGACGCCGGCGACAAGGCCGTCGAGCTGATGAAGGTCTGGATCGACAAGGCCCGACGGCCCGAGATGGTCGGCGGCATCGGCGGCTTCGCCGGGCTGTTCGACGCGTCCGCGCTGAAGTCCTTCGACCACCCGCTGCTCGCCACCTCGGCGGACGGGGTCGGCACCAAGGTCGCCATCGCGCAGGCCATGGACATCCACAACACCATCGGGTTCGACCTCGTCGGGATGCTCGTCGACGACCTGGTCGTCTGCGGCGCGGAGCCGCTCTTCCTCACCGACTACATCGCCACCGGCCGGGTCGTGCCGGAGCGGATCGCCGCCATCGTGCAGGGCATCGCCGAGGCCTGCGTCCAGGCCGGCTGCGCCCTCGTCGGCGGCGAGACCGCGGAGCACCCGGGGCTGCTCGGCCCCGACGAGTACGACGTGGCCGGGTCGACCACGGGTGTCGTCGAGGCCGCGGACCTGCTCGGCCCGGGCCTGGTCCGCCCCGGCGACGTGGTGATCGCGATGGCCTCCAGCGGCCTGCACTCCAACGGCTACTCCCTGGTCCGCCACGTGCTCCTGAACACTGCGAACTGGTCCCTGGACCGGCAGGTCGACGAGCTCGGCCGCACGCTCGGCGAGGAGCTGCTCGAGCCGACCCGCATCTACGCCAAGGCCTGCCTGGACCTGGCGCGCAACACCCGCACCCACGCGATGTCGCACATCACCGGCGGCGGCCTCGCGGCGAACCTGGAGCGGGTGATGCCCGAGGAGCTGGTGGCCGGGATCGACCGCGGCACCTGGACCCCGCAGCCGGTGTTCGACCTGGTCCGCCGGGTCGGGGACGTCGCCCAGCCCGACCTGGAGCGCACGCTCAACATGGGCGTCGGGATGGTCTCGCTGACCGACCCCGAGGACGCCGACCGCGCGATCAGCGTGCTCGCCGGCCATGGCATCGACGCCTGGGTCTGCGGCGAGGTTGTCGAGGCCTCCGGAGCACTCGAAGCGGCCGCCGGCGGCTCGGTGACGCTGCGGGGCCAGCACCCCGGCTGGTGATCGGCCGGGTCCGCGCTTTCGCCCTGCGCGAAATATCGGTCCAGATCGGCACCTGATGTGCGGGAACAGCCAGCGGGCAGGTACCGTTGTCCCCACGAGAAACCAGTGAAGAGACCGGACGCGCGTGCCGCCCGACTCTCCGGCGACTGACCACCGTCGCCCGGGGTGAGTGTGGACGTGACTCCGGCCGAGTGTGCGAGGGGGTCGACCCTATGGGGCGCGGCCGAGCGAAAGCCAAGCAGACCAAGGTTGCCCGCGACCTGAAGTACCGTACCCACGAGACGGACCTCAGCGCGCTGGCCAAGGAACTGCATGGCGGCGACAGCTCCGTCAGCCGGACCGTCGATGACGGTGACGCCGACGACAGCGACGACTGGGCGACGAACTACAAAGACTCGTCGCGCGACTGATCTCGTTCTTCCACCCTGACGGGTGATCCGGGTGGGCCCGCATGACCTGAGGCATGCCCTTGCGACGATCGCGCGTGGTGAGTCGGACCCGCATCTCGACAGGCAGGTCCGGTCCAGGACGCATCGACCCCCGCGTGGCCGAGCCACGCGGGGGTCGATCTGCCTGTTCAGCTGCGGCGGTGCGCCGCGGCCGGGGCTCAGCCGAGCCAGACTCCGCGGAGCCGGCTGACCTCACGCATCCGCCTCTCGGCGAGCCGGTCGGCCGCCACCGCGGGCGGCACGCCGTCCTCGTTGGCGAGCGCGAAGACCTGCTGCGTGGTGTCGAAGATCTTCGTCGCACGTGCCTTGGCCCGGTCGAACGAGAAGCCCTCGAGCTCGTCGGCGACCTGGATCAGCCCACCGGCGTTGACCATGTAGTCGGGGGCGTAGAGCACCCCGCGGTCCTCGAGCTGCTTCTCGATCCCGTCGTGGGAGAGCTGGTTGTTCGCCGCACCGCACACGACCTTCGCGCTCAGCACGGCCACCACCTCGTCGGTGAGGGCGCCGCCGAGGGCGCACGGGGCGTAGACGTCGAGGTCACCCGCCACCAGGACGTCCGCGTCGGCGACCGCGCGGACCTCGGGGTGGTCGGCCTGGACCCGGGCGACTGCCTCGGGGTTCACGTCGGTGATGACCACGGTGGCGCCGTCCTCGACGAGGTGGCGGACCAGGTGGTGGCCGACCTTGCCGACGCCGGCGACGCCGACGGTTCGGCCGTGCAGGGTCGGGGCGCCCCAGGTCGCCTCGGCGGCCGCGCGCATGCCCTGGAAGACGCCGAAGGCGGTGAGGACCGAGGAGTCGCCGGCGCCGCCATGGGCGACGGTGCGGCCGGTCACGAAGTCGCACTCGCGGGCGACCTGGTCCATGTCCTCGGAGAACGTGCCGACGTCGCAGGCGGTGTAGTAGCGGCCGCCGAGCGACTGCACCATGCGGCCGTACGCGCGCAGCAGGGCCTCGGTCTTGATCGCCGCCGGGTCCCCGATGATGACCGCCTTGCCGCCGCCGAGGTCGAGCCCGGCCAGCGCGGCCTTGTAGGACATGCCGCGAGACAGGTTCAGCACGTCGGCCAGCGCGTCCTGCTCGGAGGCGTAGGGGTAGAACCGGGTGCCGCCGAGGGCGGGGCCGAGGGCTGTGGAGTGGATGGCGATGATCGCCTTCAGGCCGGTCGGCTCGTCGTGGCAGAAGACGACCTGCTCGTGGCCGGATACCTGGGCGAAGACGCCCGAGGGAGCGTTGCTGGTCACGGTGGTGACCCTTCCGTTTCGGGCCCGCGCGGGGTGGTGCGGGCGGATTGTCGGACGCCCACGGGGGTGGTGCGGGCGTCGTACCCAGCCTATTGCGGACCGTCTCCAACCGCGACTTCACTCACGACTCACTAGGGAACGGGCAAGTAAAGCAATTGGGCGGTGTGGCTAGTGACTCAAATGGGTCATTGTCGTAAGTTTCACCCAGTTTTACTCTTGGGGTGCAACACTGGGGAAGGGGAGTCTCCACCCGGAGGCGTCCTTGTGCGTTCGGGTAGGCATAACTGTGAGGGAGGCCCGCCATGAATACGCGGCCACCGGAGTCCGAGCCGTTGCTCACGCCTGCCGAAGTCGCCGCCATGTTCCGGGTTGACCCGAAAACGGTCACCCGGTGGGCGAAGGCCGGCAAGCTGAGCTCGATCAGAACTCTGGGCGGACATCGCCGTTACCGCGAGTCCGAAGTACGCGAACTGCTCACCGGGATGGTTCCCGAGCAGCGTCGCGCAGACGACCAGAGCTAGCTCAGGCCGTCGACACACAGCTTTTGGGGTTCGCCTTGGGGGGCTGTTCCAAAGGTTTCCGGAAAGCGCGTGACCCCAGCATCCTCGAGAGGTGCTGGGGTCACGCGCGTGCCGTTTCTCAACGCAGGCTGCGCACGTAGCCCATCGCCTGCCGTGCCTCCTGGAGCCGCCGCTCCCAGGTGACTCCCATCAGGATCAGTACGGCGCCCGCGGTGCCGATCAGCACCCAGCGCGGGACGGCCTCCCCGATGTACGGCGCCGCCAGCCGGATCACCTCCACAGCGCCCACGAGAGCGCCGAGCGTCAACGGAGCGGTCCACCGCAGTCGCACCCCGGCCAGCACCAGGCCGAGACAGGCGATGCCGAGCAGGAGCGTCCGTAGCCCGATCGGGTCAGCCAGGACCCACAGCAGGCTCGGCACCAGGGCCAGGCCCAGGCCGGGCGCCAGTGCGGTCATCGTGCTCGTGTCCGGGTGGCGGCGAAGGTGCAGCAGGCCGAGGGTGAGCAGCACCAGGGCGGTCGGCAGCGTGTAGGGCTCGGGCTCGCGGACGCCGATGTCCCACAGCCGGACCCAGCTGGCCAGGGCCAGCAGGGCGCCGCCCAGCCAGGCGAGCGCGCGCCGGTCCTCCCGGATCAGGGACAGTGCGGTGACGGCCGCACCGGCCACGGTCAGGTTCACGGCGGTCCAGGTGGCAGCAGTGTCAGCCTCGGCGAGCAGGACGCCGGCCAGTCCGAGCGGCAGTGCGGCGACTGCGGCGCCCACCTCGACCCCGGCGCGAGCGGCCACCGGGGCGTCGCAGCCCCACCACTCGTCCGGGTAGAGGTGCAGCGTCAGCACCTTCGCGGCGAGCAGGACCAGGCCGGCCAGGGCGACGGCCGGGGCGGAGGCCTCGACCAGCGCCCCCCAGGTCCAGACGCTGCCGGCCACGGCGAACGCGGCGATGGCTCCGGCGACGGCACTGGTGTCGGTCTGGCGCGCCCGGAGGTGAACCGCGCCCGCGATCAGCAGCAGTCCGGTCAGGGAGATGACGGTCAGCCACTCGTCGTACCAGCCGAGGGCGACCGCCCCGGCGAGGAACATCGCCGACAGGGCCAGCGGGACGGCGGACTGGCGCACCCACCACCAGCCGAGGAAGCCCACGGCAGCGGCGAGCAGGAGGACCACGACCGTCCAGACGGGCACCGGGTAGGACGCCAGGGTCACGACGGCGCTGGCGACCAGCAGGGCGACGGCGACCCGGAGGTCGGTGACCGCGGAGACCACCCGGTCCGCGACCGACGAGGCCTTCGCGAGCACCAGGCCGGTGCCGAGCAGCGCGAGCACGCACAGCGGCGCGAGCCAGGGAGCGGGGATGTCGGACGACACGGAACCGAGTCGCCCGTCGGTGGCGCCGGTCCAGTGCGCGGCGGCCGCCTCCACGAGACGGGTGAGGGCGAGCCCGCCGATCAGGGCGAGCGACGCGACGGTGGCGAGGCCGGCTGCGACCTGGGTCAGCGCGGCGGTGAGCCCCCAGGGCCGGGGCAGGAACCAGCCGACCAGGCCGGCAGCGCCGAGCGCCGCGAGGGCGGCGAGCTGGGCCGAGGTCGCCGACTCGTCGAGAGCCGGCAGGACGAGGGTGAGGGTGAGCACGCCGTACCCGAGCGATGCCGCGCCCACACGGACGCTTTCCGGGAGCACGCGGAGCGCGACCACGCTGCCGACCAGGGCGGCGGACACGAGCAGCTGCCAGGCGTCGAGGTCGACCCACATCCCTTGCAGGGTGGGCGGCGTGACCGCGTCGAGTGCTCTGGCGAGCTGGGCCCACCAGAAGACGCCGGCCGCGGCTGCGGAGAGGGCCATCGTGAACCGGAGGGTGAGCCGGTGGGCGATGTACGCCGCCGCGCCCGCGACGACGACGGCAAGGATCGACGCCAACGAGGTGGTGAGCCCGTCATGCGTGGCGACGCCGAGCCCCACGAGCGAGACCCCCGCACCCGCGACGAGCTGGGCGCCGACGAGGTCGCCGGCCGGCGTGCGCCGGGCCCCGAGCGCGGCAGCGGCGGCGGTCACGGCGAGCAGCACGCCGAGCACGACGAGGAACGCCGGGGTGCTGATGTCGCCGAGCCAGTCGGCCGAGCGCGCCCCGAACGTGTCGAGGGTGAGGAGCCCGAGCGACACCAGGCTGAGCGCTTCGGCCGCACCACGAAGATCCCGGCGCGCCATCCAGGCCGCAAGGCCTCCGGTGACGGCGGTGAAGCCGACGAGCGTCGCGGTCCGACCCCCGATCCCCATGGCCGACCAGGTCACGGCCAGGAAGACGAGCGCCGCGATCAGCAGGCAGGCGGCGCCGAGCCCGAGCAGGATCTTCGGCACCGAGGCGGCACTGAGCGTGTGGTGGACGGCCGGCGCGTGGGGGAGCGGGGTCATCGGGAACGAAGGGCCGGCGGCGATGCCCGGCCGGGGCGAGATGGGTGCGGGTCCGCTGGGTGCGGTCCGCTGGGTGCGGGTCCGAGCGGGTGCTGCCCGGCCGGGACCTGCCCGGGCCCGACCTGCCCGCCCGAGACCAGTCCGGCCGGGGCGCCCACGGGGACTGCGGCACCGGCGCGCAGCGTCGTGAGCAGGGTGTCCGCCTGGGACAGGGTCTGGAAGAGCTGTTGGGCAACAGGTCCGCGCAGCGGCAGGCCGCAGGACGGGCAGGCTTCGGCGGCGTACTCGATCGCGTGCGCGCAGTCCGGGCACCGCTGAGGGTCGGCGTAGCGGGTCATGTCTCAATCAAGCCACAACGGGCGAGATGGCGGGCAGTGTCCAAAGACTTAGGTTCGCCCTGAGTATCTGCGCCTATGCGGTGGTCCGCTATTCGCGTGGGGTGCGTTCTCGGATCCAGTCGTCGCCGGTGACGCGTTCTCGGAGGGCATGTCTGAGGCGTCTGCCGAGGGGCGGCGGTTTGAACTCGGGCCGGTGGTCGGCGGGGTTGATCCGGACTTCCCAGCCGGTGGAGTGGATGATCGTGTGGTGGGCGCGGCAGAGCAGCACCATGTTGCGTAGTGCGGTGGGTCCGCCGTTGGCCCAGTGCTCGATGTGGTGGGCGTCGCAGGCGATGGGTGGCCGGCGGCAGCCGGGGAAGGCGCAGTGCCGGTCGCGGGCGATCAGGGCGAGCCAGATCCCGAGGGTGACCAGTCGGTGGGTGCGGCCGACGTCGAGGACGTGTCCGTCGGCGCCGAGCACGCCGGCGATGATCTCGGCGTCGCAGGCGAGCTTGCGGACCGCGGTGGCGGAGATCCGTTGGCCGGTGTCGAGGGTGGCGGTGCCGAGGCCGGACACCAGTGCGTCGTGGTCGATGAGGACCATCACCCGGGGCTTGGCGCCGTGGGACTCGGGCAGGGTGTCGGTGTCGAGTGCCTTCTGGCAGGTCTCGACCAGGGCGTCCCAGGTGCGGGCGCCGTGGTCGCGGGGGTCGCGGCCCTCGACTCCGTCCTCAGGATCGGTGTTCGGCAGCGGTGCCGAGAGCGCGGCGAGGGCGGCCTTGATGACGGCGGCGTCCTCGACGGTGCCGCGGCCGCGGAGCTTCACGCCGCCGAGGCCGTCGTCGATGATCGCCAGGGTGCGGTTGAGGTGGGCGGAGCGCTCGTTCTTGTCGAGGCTCTTCTCGGCCCGGCGGGCGACGCCCTCGGGGTCGACGACCTCGAGCAGGTGGTCGCCGGCTGCCTGGAGGTCGGTGGCGTTGAGGTGGCGGGCCTCGGCGAGCAGGAACCGCTCGGCCTCGTCGCGCAGGCCGGGATCGACGGGGAGCAGGTTGATCACCTTGACGATCACCTCGGCGTGCTCGGGGGAGACGTCCCCCTGATGCAGCGCGCTGTGGGAAGCGTGCCGGTCGCCGGTCAGGGCGCGAGCGGTGCGCAGGAGCCGGTTCCCCCAGCCCTGCCGGCCGCCGCTGGTGGCGGTCAGGTAGTCGGGCACCGAGGCCCAGCCCTCAACTTTCGCGGCGTCGGTGGCGTCGATCTCCGCAGCCACCCGCGCCTGGGTCGCCGCGATCCGAGACCGAAGTGCCTCGAGAGCGACGTTGGCGCCGAGCAGCTCGGCGGGGGTCTTGGCGGACCAGAGCACCTGGTCCAGCTCGTCCAGCATGTCCAGGGCAGTCTCGACCACCCCCGTCGGGGATCCCGGCGGGAGCTCGAAGCTGGTCGCGACTGCCATGGACACAGTCCATCACCGAGCACCGACACTTTCCGAACAGTTCGGATAAAGCGACGTAGTCGACATCGATGGTTGGTGATTACGGCGTCGCCCAGGCGAGCCAACCGCCCGACGAAGGGCGTCCTTCACGGGCACGAAGTACCCGACGTTCTCTCGACCCGGCCGGCTGAGCGCCACCGATGGGACCGCAGGACCGACTCGACGTGACCGTGCGTGTAGACGTCCTCCGGCGCGTTCATCTCTACGAAGGTTCAACGTCCGCACGTGCACCCGGACGGTCGTCCGCAGTGCGGCCGTTCGCCGTGAGACGTCGGGCCTCCCGCACGACGAGGAAGAGCATGAACGCGACGAGCGCGACGGCGGCCGCCACCACGGTCCAGGGGACGGTCCCGTCCAACACGGGACCAACGATGTAGAAGCAGCTGAGAGCCAGGCCGCAGATCAGGCCCACCAGCTGCCCCTTGGTCGCCGTGTCCGCGGGCAGCCCGGTCAGCCGCCGGACGTTCCGTGCGACGAGGAACGCCATGAACGCCGCGATCGCGGCTGAGAGGAACCGGAACAGGCCGGTGTCCTCTATGACCCCGGCAGCGAAGATGCCGAAGACCTGGAACTGGACCACAAGGATGACCGCCAGCGGCCAGCCGGACTGGCGCGGGGGAGGAGCCACGCGATCAGGGTAGGGCAGGCCGAGGTTGCCCTCGTCGAGAGGCTCCCGCCGTGTGCGAGGATCGAGCGCGATGGAAACTCTCGCAGCCTTCGGCACCCTCGTTGCCGGCCTCGCCTTCCTTACGCTCGCCTACGGAAACCTCAACTACGAGAGGGACCGCCGCACGCGCGGTGTCGTCGTCGACGGTGTCGTCGTCGGCTCCGAGTGGCAGGTCAACACCGTGGAGGCGATCTATCAGTCGCCCGAGGTCGAGTTCGTCGACCGGGAGGGGACCAAGCGCCGGTTCCAGCAGCCGAGCGGCACGACCGCTCGGCCGAAGGTCGGGACACCGGTGCAGGTCTGGTACGACCCCGAGAGACCGGACCAGCCACCGGTGATCCACGAGGACACCGCGACCCGGATGATCCCGTGGGTCTTCGGCCTGCTCGGCCTGGGTGCCACGGTCGTCGGCGTGGTCCTGATCGCCGGCCTCGTCACGTGATGCGCGACGGGGGACGATCGGTGCCGCTCGAGGTGGACGGTCAGGTCGTGGACGGCGTGGAGCTGGCGACCACGAACCGTCAACGACGCAAGGGGCTTCTGGGCCGGGACGGCCTCGAGGGCGGGCTGTGGCTCGAGCCGTGCCGTCAGGTGCACACCCTGCGGATGCGCTTCGCGATCGACGTGGCGTACGTCGACCGTGCCGGCCGCGTCCTGGCCGTCCGCACCATGCCACCCGGCCGGATGGGGCCGCTGCTGCTCCGCAGCCGGTCCATCCTCGAGGCGGAGGCGGGCGCGTTCGAGCGCTGGGGGCTCGCGGTCGGGTCGACCGTGCGGCCGGCGGGCGGAACGGACTGAGCCGCCCCGCCCGTCGTACTGACCTCGATCAGGCCACGCACTCCGGCAGGTCGTAGGCGGTGCGGTTGCCCGAGGCGTCCGGAGCGCCGAGGTAGGCCGCCTTCACCGCGCTCGCGTCCTTCTCGTCGTAGGACGCGTCGAACGAGCCCTTGGCCCCGAGGCTGACCCCGGCACCTCCGCCGAAGCCCCAGCTGGTGCCGTCGTACTCCACGACGGAGACCGTGGCGTCGTTGCTGATCATGTCGGCGAACTCGTCGCCGCCGCCGAGGCTGGTGATGTTGTCGCCGTTCTCGCTGTCGACGCCGGGGATCGTCGTCATCCCGACCGAGCCGGCGACGTTCATGCCACCCGCCGCGGAAAGCCATCCCGCGAAGGCCTGCTTGCGCTCAGGGGTGTCCAGGTCGAGAGACTGGGTCACGACCACCGAGGAGTTCGGGCCGGCCTTGAAGTCCAGGCCGAAGCTCTCCAGGCCCTTGGGTGAACGATCCGAGCCCACCGGAGCGGTGGAGTGCTCGTCGGCCTGGAGACCGAACTCGAAGGTGCCCTCGGACCGGTCGACGAACTGCACCTGGGTGGGCTCGCCGGACGCGTCGGTGGTCACCTTGATGACCCCGGACGCCGCGTGGCTCATGTCGACGCCCTTTACCACCGGGAGGCCGATGTTGGCCGCCACGGACCAGTCGATCTGGTAGTAGATCGTCTGCTTGTCGTCCGCGGGGTCGTCGCGGTCCTTGCCGCGGTCGTTCTCCACACCGAGCGCCACCATGGCCTTGCCCTCAGCACCGGCCCCGGCGCCGTAGCCGAGCGACCCTGCGGCGGACGCCTCCACGGTGGTGTCGAACCGGACGAAGTCCTTCTGCACGCCGTTGTTGGTCGGCGGCTTCTCGTCGGTGACGTTTTCCTTGACCCAGTTGATGCCGCTGAGCACCGGGTTGGCCGAGACCACGATGTCCTCGGCGGTCTCCCCCTCGATGTAGCGCTGGAAGGCGTCGGCGTCCTCGCGGTTGTCGAAGACGTAGGTCTCGCCGCCCTGCAGCCCGATGGTCGCAGCCGCCTCGGCCTCCCAGTCGAAGCCGACGCTCTTGTCGCCGATCTTGAACCCGCCGTGCCCGCCGGCGGCCGCGACGGCGCCACCGCGCCCCTCCTCGAGGATGGTGATCTCCACGTCGCCGTTGCTCTTCTCGACCCGCTGCACGGTGGCACCGCCGCCCAGGCGGACGAAGGTGATGTCCACGGTGGCGCTGACCTTGCGCTCACTGTTGTAGAGCTCGCAGTCCTCGGGCTTGTAGTCCTCGTTGCTCGGAGCCTCGGACGCGGTGCAGCCGCCGCCCGTGATCTCGCATACCTTCGCCCAGATCGTGTCACGGACCCCGGGGCTGCTGGAGGCGACCGCACCCACGGTGGCGGCGACGAGCACGGCGGCAAGGATGACGACGCCCACGAACTCCAAGGAGCCCGAGCCGGTCTCGGCGCGCAGCCGGTGCTCCCTCGGGTCGGCGTCCCGGCTCCCCACCCGCAGGCCGGCGACCCCCGCAGCCACGAACGCCACGAAGGTCAGGGCTCGGAACCAGAACGGGGTGGCGGACAGCAGCAGCATGACCAGGCCCAGGGCGACCGGTCCGGTCAGCCCCATGGCCATCTCGACGGCGTTCTCGGCCGGCCAGCGGCGCGCGGCGAGGGCTGCACCGAGGCCGCAGACGAGGACCATCACCGCGATGCTCAGGAAGCCGACCGCCTCGCCCGGGACGCCGTAGGGCAGCAGGGCTGACGCGACGAGGTAGCTGAGCAGGGTCGCCGCCACGGCCACCGCGACGGAGCCCAGGAACAGGCGGAGAGCGGTGCTCACGAGGACTCGCCGCCACTCAGCGTCATCGTGTCCACGACCTGCTGGAACAGGGTCTCGTCGTAGGCCGCCGCGCTCGACGAGATCCGGACCAGGAGGTAGTCGCCGTCCTCGGTCAGCGCGAGCTGGTCGAGGCTCCGGGCGTCCTCGCCGGAGTCGGCCGTCGTGTAGGTGCTCTCGGTGAGGAACGCGCTCTCGGCGCCGGGCACCTCGACGAAGTCGCGCCGGGTGTGGCGCAGGTTCGGGAAGCTCGGCATCCGCTCGCCCTGCTGGGCGCCGGCGAGCGTGTCCGCCGCGGTCCCGGCCGGGACCTGGTTGACGAACACGTCCATCTGACCGACGACCTGGTTGCCCTCGCCGGTGATCAGGAAGCCCGCGACCCGGTCCTTGATCTCGGCCGACTCCATCGGCTTCCAGTCGTCCGGGCGTGCGACGGTGCCGACCTCGGTCTCGACGGCGACCATGCCCTCGGGGATCTCGGCGGCGGTGTCCTCCTTGTCGCCGCCCGCGCCACAGCCGGTGAGCAGCAGTGCCGCCGCGAGGAGGGCCAGGGTTCTGCGGGGACGGGTCGTCAAGGGGTTCTCCTCATGAGTGCGAATGCGGTGCGGTGCGGCTGGTCAGTCGATGAGCCGGACGTCCATCGCGTCGCGGATCTTGTCGAGCTGGCCGGGCGGGAAGTGGACCTCCACGCCGCCGTCCTCGGTGTAGCGGATCTGGAAGGTGAGGTCGAAGCCGTCACAGCTGACCGACACGTCGACCGGGGCAGGCGGCGGGGGCGGCTCGGTGGGAGCCGGCGGCTTGTCGGGGTCCTTGGGGTCCTCGGGCTCGGGCTCCTCGGTCGGAGCAGGAGGCTCCGGCGGGTCGAGCGGGTCGCAGCTGGGCAGGTCGACCTGGGCCACCGCGGTGGAGCGGCTCGGCTCGCCGTCGACCTGGTGCCCCTCGACCTCGACGTGCGCGGTGCCGTCGGTGGCGTCGAACCAGTAGGAGACCAGCGTGGCCCCGTTGTAGCGGGCGTACTCCTCGGCGGCGTACCGGCCGAATCCCGCCGCGCCGGGGAGGTCGGACCAGGACCCGGGGATGCCGTCGTCGCCCAGCGAGAGCAGCAGGTCCTCGCGGACTCCCTCGGCACCGGCCAGCGCGGCCGCGTCGGCAGCCGTCCGGTTCTGTGCCTTGGCGTCGACCGCGGTGCCGAAGGGGATCGCCATGTAGGTGAACACGGCGAAGCCGATGAGCAACGCAGCGACGAGGAGGGCGCTTGCGGCAGCGCCCTCCTCGTTGCGCGAGGTGATCCCGGTGGTCACGAATCAGCCGGCGTTGATGATCTCGGTGATCTTGCCCTTGATCGCGGTGGTGATGTCGCCGCCGTTGATGGCGTCCACGACCGCGCCGACGAGGATCGCGGCGACCACGACGATGCCGACGTACTCGAGCGTGCCCTGGCCCTTCTCGTTCTGGGCGACGGTCATGCGGGCGGTGAGGACGGCGTAGAGCTTGATGAGCGACTCGGTCATGTCAGGAACCCCTTGCTGGTCGGTGCTGGATCGTTCGCTTCTGGTGAAGCGGAGCTTGTGAGGAAGACGTTATGAAGCCCGGCTGTGCCCGTCGTGGGCCCCAGGACCCAAGCCCGGGCCCAAGTCCTGGCCCGGGCCCGCGGTCAGGCCCGGGGACGGAGCCAGAGGCTGACTGCCTCGGCCCGGCTGCCGGCGCCGAGCTTGGTGAAGATCCGGTTGATGTGGTTCTTCACGGTCTTCTCCGCGAGGAAGCAGGCTGTGGCGATCTCGCGGTTGGTGCGACCCTCCGCGATCATGTCGAGGATCTCGGCCTCCCGTGCGGTCAGGCCGAACCGGGCCGCCCGTTCGTCGGTGCCGCGCGAGGCCGGCGTCGAGGCGTGGTTGCTGCGCCGCTCGGGGTCGAACAGCACCGCGGACGCGGCCGGCCCGAAGACCGACATGCCGCGGGCGGAGGCGAGGACGGCGTTGAGGATCTCCTCGGGGCTGTGTGACCCGTGCACCAGGTAGCCGTGCGCACCGCTGGCCATCGCGGTGCTGATCACCTCGGGCTCGTCGGAGTAGGTCAGCATCAGGATCCGAGTGCCTTCCGGCATCCGGGCGGCGGCGGCGACGCCGTCCATCTCGGGCATCCGTACGTCGAGGACGACCACGTCCGGGCGGTGCTCCTCGGCGAGCGCGACCGCCTCGCGGCCGTTCTCGGCCTCCGCCACCAAGGTGATCCGGGGGTCGGAGGACAGCAGGCTCGCCATCCCCATCCGCAGCACGGCGTTGTCGTCGGCGAGGATCACCCGCACGGCCTCGGTCGTCACGCCGGGGCCTCCGCACGCATCGGGAGCTGCAGACCCACGGTGGTGCCGATGCCGATCGCGCTCTCCACCGAGAGCGCGCCACCGAGCGAGGCCGCGCGCTCGCGCATGCCCAGCAGCCCGAAGTGCCTGCGGGGCACCTGGGTCGGCTCGAAGCCCGTGCCGTCGTCGGTGACGCGGACGACCACGGTGTCGGCGGTGCCGTCGAGCTCGACGACCACCCGCTGCGCCGCGGCATGCCGGTGGACGTTCTCCAGGGCCTCGCCCACGACCTGGAGGATCTCGTGGGTGACCCGGGGGTCGAGGTCGGCCAGGTTCCGGACGGCGAGCGCGGTCTCCAGGCCGGACCTGACCCGGAAGTCGGCGACCAGGTCGGTGAGCCGCTCCACGAGCGGGCCTTCCTGGAGGGTGCGCAACGACACCAGCAGGTCGCGGGCCTCGAGCGACGCCTGCTCGGCGGCCTGCTGGATGGCCTCGGCCTGGCGGACCGCGACGTCCTGGTCCTGCTCGATCCAGCGCGGCAGCGCGGCAGCCGCGAGGGCGACGCCGTGCAGACTCTTGGCCACCGAGTCGTGCATGTCGCGGGCGAGCCGGGCGCGCTCGGCGGCGGCCGCGGCCTCGGCGGAGGAGGCGGACAGCTTGGCCTGCTCGACGAGGACCTGCTCGTGCAGGTGCCGGGTGACGCCGCCGAGCAGGGCCAGGACGACGTACGTCGCGGGGATCACGAACATGTAGACGAACGCCGCCTGGCCGCCCACCGACTCTGACAGTGCGGCGAGCAGGTAGCCGGAGACCAGCACGCCGGTGACCAGGAAGCTGGTGGCCGGACGGAACAGCACGCCGATCACGAGTGCCGTGCTCAGCGTCGCGAACACGAGCGGACTGCTCACCCCGACCAGAGCGGTGACGATGACGGCGATGAGGACGTCGCCGACGGCGATGATGGGGTGCCGCCGCACCACCTGGATCGTGCCGTCGCGCGGGGCGAGCCAGACCAGGCTCCAGCCACCCAGCAGGGCGAGGGCGACCACGACCCGCGGCTGGGTCAGCGACTGGATCGGCAGGAACAGCGCGATCAGCGTGGAGACGAGCCGGACCGCCAGCGCCCACCGGACGATGCTGGTCGTGAAGGTGCGGCTCACCCGGTCCTCACCCACCGAGCACCTGCCCGAGGTCGACGTCGGAGCCGAGGTAGAGGCCGACGACGATGATCAGCAGCGTCGGCGGCACCAGCACCACGGAGACGATCAGCGTCACCCGCGGGACCGTGCGGGCGGCCTTGCGGCGGGCGGCCTGCGCGGACTCCCGGCGCATGTCGAGGGCGATGTTGTTCAGGGTCAGCGCCAGAGGAGCGCCGAGCTCCTCGGCCTGGAGGAACGCGGAGACGAACGAGTCCATCGGGTCGGAGTCGCAGCGGTCGCGTAGCGCCTCGAACGCCTGGCGACGGGGCACGCCGACGTCGAGCTGGTGCAGCGTCTGCAGCAGCTCGTCGCGCAGCGGGCCGTCGAACCGCTGGGACACCCGGCCCAGTGCCGTCCGGAAGCTGATCCCCGCGGAGACGGTCACGGACAGGATGTCGAGGAAGTCCGGCAGGTCGTTTGCGATCCGCTCCTGCCGGCGGCGCTGGTGCCCTGACAGCCTGGAGAACGGCAGCAGCGGGATCGCGACCAGGCACAGCAGCGCGCTGAACGTGTTGCCCAGCAGGAACAGGCAGAACGAGAAGAAGCCGAAGATGATGGCGTACTTCACGATCAGCCGCAGGAACGTCTCGACGGTCATCCCCTGAGGGCGTCCGGCGAGGTCGATCCGACGTCGGATGCGCGCCAGCGTGCGCGGGCCGAGCGACCGGGCCAGTCGCGGCGCGAGCCGCTGGGCGAGTGCGTCGATCGGGCCGAGCCGGTTCCGCTTCTTCGACTCGTCGCGCAGCAGCACGATGTCGCCGACGTCCCAACCCTCGAGGGCGTCGCCGCGGGCCATCCGCAGGCCGGTCAGTGCCAGCAGGAACACGCCCGCAGCGGCGGCGGCGAGCAGGACGGGTGCCATGGTGCCCTCCACCTCAGACCTCCACCCGGGTCATCCGGCGGATCACGAAGATGCCGCCGGCGTAGATGGCGCCCGCGATCACGAGGGCGATCTGGCCGAGCGGCTCGCGGAGCATGGTGTCGACGGTGCCCTCGCGGACGCTGTCGAGCAGGAAGAGGACGCCAACCCCCATCAGGAGCACGGCGTACGCCGTCGCGAGGGCCTGCGCGTAGGTCGTCCGGATCTCCCGGCGGGTCTCCTTGCGGGTCTCCAACGTGCCGGCGATGTCGCGCAGCGCCGAGACCAGGCCTCCACCGGAGCGGGCGGCCACGACGAGCGTGCTGATCAGGATCGCGGCCTCGCGAGACGGCAGCCGCCGCTCCATGTTGGTGAGGGCGGCGTCGAGGGAGGCGCCGAGGTTCAGCTGCTCGGTGACCAGGCGGATCTCCGAGCGCGCCGGGTCGGCCAGCTCGTCGACGGCCAGCGCGAGCGCCGTACGAACGGACAGTCCGGCCGACGTGGCGTTGGACAGCGTGCGGGCCAGCTCGGGCATCTGGGAGATGAACGCCTCGCGGCGCTTGTTCTTGGCCCGGCGCAGGTAGACCCGGGTGGCCTGGACGCCGAGGGCGAGGCCGGCAGGGAAGAGCAGCGGCGACAGCGAGCGGGTCAGCATCAGGCCGAGCACCAGCGAGACGCCGAGCGAGACGGCCAGGAACTTCGAGGGCGCGGTCTCGACGCCGCTCATCTCCAGCGTCTCGCGGAGCCGCTGCCCCCAGGAGGTGCGCTGCAGCAGCCGGTCGACGGTGCTCCAGCGCAGGCCACCGGAGCGGTACTCCTCGGGGAGCACCGCGGACTCCAGGCGGCGCTGGTCGCGGGTCGCGAGGGCCAGCTCACGCAGGCCGACGTAGAACACGCCCAGCGTGAGCGCCAGTGCGGTGAGGATCAGCAGCAAGTCGGGCCCCCTACCACCTGTCGGCCTCGAACTCGTCGGGGAGCTGCTCGCCCGCGAGACGCAGCCGGGTGGCCAGGGCGTCGGACAGCGGGTGTGCCACGTGGCGGCCGCGAACGATCCGGTCCGGCCCGATCGGGAGGGCCTCGAACTGGCTGACCGTGTGCAGGCGGTACTCCTCGCGGCGGCGGGACTCCAGCGCCACGACGTTCGACACGCGGCGGCTGCCGTCGGGACCGCGGTCGAGCTGCACGATGATGTCGATCGCGTTGTTGACCTGCTCCTGCACGGCCTGGAACGGGATCTCCAGCTCGCTCATCGAGGCCAGCGTCTCGAGCCGGCTCAGGGCGTCCTCGGGGGAGTTGGCGTGCACGGTGGTCAGGGAGCCCTCGTGGCCGGTGTTCATCGCGGAGAGCATGTCCATCGTCTCGCCGCCACGGACCTCGCCGACGACGATCCGGTCGGGGCGCATGCGCAGCGAGTTGCGGACCAGGTCGCGGATGGTGACCTGGCCACGCCCCTCGACGTTCGCGGGGCGCGACTCGAGACGGATCACGTGCGCCTGCTGGAGCGAGAGCTCGGCTGCGTCCTCGATCGTGACGATGCGCTCGCGGTCGGGGATCGCAGCGGACAGGGCGTTGAGCAGCGTGGTCTTTCCGGAGCCGGTGCCGCCGGAGACCACGATGTTGAGCTTCGCGCGCACGCAGGCGGTGAGGAACGCCGCGGTCGGCTCGTCCACCGTGTCCCGGGCGACGAGCTCGGGCATCGTGAACGACCGCGGGAACTTCCGGATCGTCACCACGGGGCCGTCGAGGGCGAGCGGCGGGAGGATGACGTTGACGCGCTCGCCGGTGTGCAGGCGCGCGTCCACCATCGGGCTGGACTCGTCGACGCGCCGGTTCACCGTCGACACGATGCGGTCGATGGTCTGCATCAGCTGCTCGGTGGAGACGAACCGCGTCGGGGACTGCTCGATCCGACCGAGCCGCTCGACGAAGATCGTGTCCGGCCCGTTGACCATGATCTCGGTGACGGCCTCGTCGGCGAGCAGCGGCTCGAGCACGCCGAGGCCCAACGTCTCGGCGACGACCCGCCGGATCAGGGTGGTCCGCTCCCGGCTGGAGAGCAACGGTCCCTCGCGCGCGACGAGGTGCGTCATCACGCGCTCGAGCCGGGCCCGGCGCTGGGTCAGGTCGAGCTTCGACAGCTCGGTCAGGTCGATCTCGTCGAGGAGCTTCTCGCGGAAGGAGCTGACCAGCAGCTCGTCCGCTCCGGTGTCGATCTCCTCGCGGGTCGTGGTGATGCCGCGGGTCTCCCCGTCCACCACGTCGGAGGCCTGGAACTGGACGCGCTTCACGGCATGACCGCCTCACGGGTGACGACCAGGTCGGTGCCGGGGATGAAGTCCGGCAGGTTCGTCCGCACCCGGACACCGGAGCCGGACGAGCCGACGCCGTAGCTGCTGACGTCGGGCTCGAGCCATCCCGGCAGGGCCGCGTCGGCCGCCGCGGCCGGGTCGTCGCCGAGCGATGCTGCCCGTGCCGCCTGCCGGGCAGCGGTCTGCGTCGCGGTGATGCCGTAGAGCGCGAAGCCGGCGTAGAGCAGGGCCAGCGTGACGAACAGGACGACGGGCGCGATGCCGGCCACCTCGAGGGTCGAGGTGCCCCGCTCGTCGCGCGCCGAGGACCGGTCAGGACGGCTCATCGACGACCCCCACCTCGGTGGCGAAGGTCCAGCCCTGAGCGGTGAAGCCGGGGGACAGGATCGGCAGCATGGTGCGCACGCTGACGGTGCCGGCGGAGTCGTTGCGGGTGATGGTCATGTCTTGCGCGAACCAGTCCGGGACATGGTCGAGCGCCGTGTCGACGTCCTCGCCGACGGCCATCGCCCGGGCCGCCTCGTTGGCCGCGTGGCCGGTGAGGGCGAGCGAGACGGAGGTCAGGCCCACCTGCCAGACCAGGAGGACCAGGAACATCACCACGGGGAACATGCCGGTGAACTCGAGCGCAGCCTGGCCGGCCTCGTTGGCGGCACGGGTCCGGCGGCCACCACGGCGGCGGTCGCGGGACGCCGGGGCCGGCGCGCCGTCCTCCGCGCCGATCAGGCCGACCTCGCGGGCGAGGCTGTTGACCGCCTGCCACCAGCCGCGGTCCTTCACCTCGGCGGGCGAGCGGTGGTTGAGCCCGGGCTCGAGTCGCTTGAAGCCGGCGGGCAGGGTGCGCCGGCACGGCGCGGTGGGGATCAGGCGCACGACGGACTCGGGCTGGATGTCCGCCACCTTGCTGACCCGGTTGAGCACGACGCGGGTGTTGTCCGGCTTGCGCACGCCGACCCGGCCCCACGCGTCGAGCGTGCGGTGCACGCCGCGCAGGGCGAGCACGTCGGGGTTGGTGACGAGCAGGACCTCGTCGGCCACCTCGACGGCCGCGGCGGTCACCGGGGTGACGTGTGTGCCGGCGTCCACGATGACGATGTCGAACTGGCGGCGTACGGCACCGATGATCAGCCGCGCCTCCCGGTCGCCGACGCTGGAGATGTCCTCGATGTTGCTGGGCGCGAGCAGCAGGCCGACACCGCTGGGGTCGCGGTGGATCGCCGAGCTCACGGTGCTCGGCCCGAGGTCGTCCGCGACCTTCGCGAGGTCGCTGATGTCGAGCCGGTGGGAGACGCCGAGCAGGTTCGCCAGGTCGCCCTTCTCCACGTCGAGGTCGACCAGGCAGACGGACTTGCCGGGGACGGAGCGGACGTACTCGTAGGCCAGGTGGGCCGCCACGGTCGACGTGCCGACGCCGCCCTTGGAGCCGCTGACGACGAAGACCCGGCCGCGACCCGAGCTCTGGTTGACGACGTCGGCCGGCGAGGTGAGGTGCCGGCGCATCTGCGCGGCCCACTGGGCGGCCGAGGTGAGCCGGGCCTGCAGGTCCTCGAGACCGACCGGATGCTGCAAGACGCCGCGTGCACCCGCGTCCATCGCCTCGGTGAAGACCTCGGGGGTGACCTGGTCGGCCATCACCAGGATCGCCGTGCCGGGTCGCCGCATCGCGAGGTCACGGACCAGCTGGAGCACGGGGGTGGGGCCGATCCCCGAGTGCACGATCACGACGTCCGGGTCGCGTCGCAGGACCGACTCCTCGAGCCGGTCGGAGGAGTCGGCGACGTCCTCGACCTTGAAGTTCTCGACCTCGCCCACCAGGGAGCGGATCTCGTAGGTGACGACCTGGTCGCCGGCACCGATGATCACGGAGTGGCTCACGAGACTCTCCTCTTGGGGAGGCCGAGCGAGGACGAGTCGACGGAGTCGAGCTCTCCCGTGCGGCTCTCGGTCTGGATGCCGGGCGGCAGGCCGACGAGCCGGACGGCCGTGGCGAACGAGTCGGCGTAGGTGACCTTCAGGGCGTCCTCCGGCTCGAGGGCGACGGTCACCGGGAGCACGTCGGCCTCGCGCAACGCGCCCTCGGCCGTCTCCTTGTTGCGGGTCTGTCGGCCTCCGACGGAGACCACCCGGACGTTCTGCACGAGCACCTGCGAGTTGCCTCCGGTGCCGTCCTGGGTCGCGAACACCGCGTAGATGTCGACGAAGTCGCCGCTGGCGATCCGGCCGGCGATGCCGGTGACCGCGTCGACCTCGATCGCGATCTCCCGCTCGTTGGCGTTGAGCTCGGAGGGCGGCAGCAGCATGTCGGCGCCGATGAACGTGCCCTTCGCGACGGTGAAGCCGACCCGCTGGCCCGAGAGCTGGGTGCCCTCACGGAGCGCCTGCGGCGGGACGTAGCGCTGGGGGACCTCGACCGCGACGACGTTCTCGGAGGTGAGCTCGCGGTAGGCCGGGATGTTCTGGGCGGCCTGGTAGACGGTCACCATCGGGGCGATCTGGGAGTTCACGCCGCCGACGTAGCGGGCCACCATGAGGAAGACCACCATGGCGCCGGCTCCGGCCAGCAGGATGAACAGCACTCCGCGGCGCTGTCTGGGGTTCACGCGTCAGCTCCTTGCAGGTCTTCGGTCGATGCGGTGTCGAGGGACGGGGCGATGGCCACCATCCGGCAGTAGGGGCAGATGTCGCGGCCGTGCAGGTTGCCGCACCCGGGGCACTCGCGGGCGTCGGCCGGCACGGCGTCCTCGTCGTCGAGGTCGCGGGGCACGATCAGGAACTCGGCGCAGGTCGGCACGCCGAAGGCGTCGCGGGGGTCCCGCCAGGTGGCGTAGTCGTTGCGGTCCGCGGTGCCGGTGGCGGCGACGAACGCAGGCACGACCCAGGACGGTGCGCCGCTGTCGGCCACCATCAGTACGCCGTCCTCGGGTGTGCCGTCGAGCGGCGGGATCGTCGTACCGCTGCACGACAGCACCCGGGGGGAGCCGGAGTGCACGGCGACGAAGCCGCCTCCGCCCAGCCAGCTGCGCGCGTGCTGGACGAGCGACGGGTGCGGCTCGTCGAGCTTGGCGACCGAGGGCAGCCACACCGCGGACCAGGCCCGCTCCCGCAGCCGGTCGAGCATGCCGAGCTGTGCGGCGGGGTCACGGGTGCCGTCGGCGTCGTTGACCAGAGCGGCGATGACGGCCACAGCCAGCGGGGAGCCGGTGACCGGCTCGAGCAGCAGAGTGACCCGGGGGAGCGCGACCGAGAGAAGATTGAGCTGCCGACGGACCTCCGCGGCGTCGCGGGAGGAGCAGACGACGAGGACGGCCCCGTCGGGACCGGTCAGCCGGGAGACGGCGTCCTGGACCGCCTCGGGGCGGCGGATGTCGGCGACCGGCACCCCCTCGTGGGTGCCCGAGACGCCGAGCTCGGGGCGCAGGCGACCGACGAGCAGGACCTGAAGACCCACGTGCTTCCTCCCAGGATTCGACTGGGGGGAGGTGGATCGAAGCGCGCGTGAGGCTTGCCCCGACATCCGTCCCCCGGCCGGAATGTCCGAAAAATACCACGCCACCCCCGGGGCTGATAGCCCGAAGGGGTGGTGTACGCCGCGCGCCTAGACTACCCAGCACTAGTCACACTCAATCCTGGGGGATCACCGTGCGGACTACCCGACCGACGAGCGGCCCGGTCCGGGCCGGGCTTGCCCTGCTGCTCGTCGCACCGCTGCTCAGTCTGTTGCCGACGCCGGCGGGAGCCGAGCCGGAGAACGGGCCCGGTGCCGACGGTGACGGCCGGATGGTCCTGGTCCTCGACGCGTCCGGGTCGATGACCGAGCCGCACGGGGACGGCCGGACCCGGTTCAAGGCCGCCGTGTCGGCGCTCCGCCAGGTGGTCGGCTCGCTGCCCGGCGACCTGCACGTCGGCCTGCGCGTCTACGGCTCCCGGATCAGCGACGGACCCGGCTCGTGCCAGGATTCCGAGCTGGTCACCCCGGTCGGGCCGCTGGACCGCAAGGCGCTGCGGACCGCGCTCGGCAGGGCGCGGCCGCTGGGCAACACCCCGATCGCCTACAGCCTCCGCGAGGCTGCGGCGGACCTGCCCGACGAGGGCGCGCGGACGATCGTGCTGGTCTCCGACGGCGAGGAGTCGTGCGGAGGAGATCCCTGCCAGGTGGCCCGCGACCTGACCCAGCAGGGACTCGACCTGCACGTCGACGTGGTCGGCTTCCAGGTCGACGACGCCGCCCGCAACCAGCTCACCTGCGTGGCCCAGGCCGGGCGCGGGACCTTCTACGACGCACCCGACGCCGCGGCGCTGGCAAACCAGCTGAGCCGGCTCTCCGCGCGGGCGTCCCGCGCCTACGAGCCGCAGGGGATCCCGGTCGAGGGCGGCGACGACGCGGCCGACGCACCGCAGCTCGACCCCGGCCGCTATCTCGACACGATCGGCGACGGCGGCGAGACCGAGACCTACCTCGTCGAACCGGCTGCAGGCAGCACCGTGCACCTCTCGGCGACCGACCGTCCCACCAGCCTCTCGCTCAGCGAGAGCGAGAAGGTGGAGGTGCTCGTGAGCAGCAGCGAGGGCGACGTGTGCGACCAGGAGCGCGGCGTCGGGACGGGCGCCTTCGACCGGCTCACCCCGATCACCGCCGCGCTGACCGTCTCCGGTGAGGACCTCGCGCAGTGCGGGAGCGGGCCCTTCGTCTTCTCGGTCAACCGGGTCGACGGTTCGGGCGTGAAGCCGCTCGAGGTGACCTACGTGGAGGAGCCGGGGGTCTCGAGCACAGCGGCCCTCCCGGGGCCGGCAGAGAGCGGGGACTACCACGCCCGGGGCGACGCCACGGGTGCGCCCGCGCCGGTGTTCGGGTCGCCGTCGTTCACCTCCGCACCGGTGCTCGAGCCTGGCGTCTACGAGGACTCGATCCTCGTCGGGGAGACGCTCTTCTACGGAGTCGAGCTGGACTGGGGGCAGCAGCTCGTCTGCGACGTGGAGTTCGGCCGCAGCCGGGCGGTGAACGAGTCGCTTGCCTACCGCAACCCGACCGCGATGGTGGGGGCCCACGGCCCTCTGCACAACGGGTTCTTCGACCCCAGCCAGCTCGAGCAGGACCGAGAGCTCTTCAACGCCTCCCGTCCCGTCCGGGTGCACTACGCCGCGCCGCCGGTCCGCTACCGGAACCGGGACGGGGCCGGAGTGGAGGCGGCGTCGCTGCCCGGCACCTACTACTGCGCGGCATTCCTCAACGGCGACTCCGAGCACGCCTCCGCAGGGGAGGTGCCGCTGCTGCTGTCGGTCGACGTGGTCGGCACCGCAGGAGAGGGAGCCCCGCAGTACGACGAGGCCGGTGCTGCGCCGTCCGACCCGGCGGCCGTCGAGCCGGACGGCGCCGCCGATCCGTTGACCGACGACGCCGGCGGCACCCCCGACATGGCTGCTTCCGAGACGGTGGACGAGGGCGGGATCCCCTTGTGGGGCTGGCTTCTCGGCCTCGTCGCCGTCCTCGCCCTCGTCCTGGCCGTCGTGGTCCGGCGCACCCCGCGTCGGGTCAGCTGAGGGTCATCCTCGGCTCTCCGTTGAGCAGGCCGGTGCCGCTGACCGTGCACGCGCCGCCGCGGGGCACGCCGGCGTTGTAGGCCTGCCGGACGCAGGAGCGGGTGGCGAGCTGGGCCCAGTAGTTCGGGTGCAGGGACTCCTGGATGTAGTACGGGCTGTCCGAGCAGCACGTCGTGACCGTGCGGATCTGGTTGATCCACTCGGTCTTGTCGACCGCGCCGGCCTGCGTCCACGAGGTCAGGCCCTTCTCCTCGTAGAGCCCGACGGTGCTCTCGCAGAGCCGGCGGCCGTTGAAGGCCGAGGCCAGGTTGAGGGTCTTGCTGTTCGTGATCCCGGCCTGGCCGACCGCTCCGGTGACCGCGCCGTTGATGGTCGGCAGCGCCGTCCCGTTCGCCCAGTTGGCGTCGGCGTTCCAGAAGCCGCAGCCGCCGGTGTCCTGCCGGGTGTAGCCGCTCTCGGAGTAACGGAAGCCGGAGCCGTTGGGGATCGGCGACGGGTAGTTCTGCACCAGCATCGTCCAGGCGGTGTCGGCGTAGCCGGCGTTGCGCATCGCCGTCCGGATGTTCTGGTAGGCCGCGGCGATCTTCGCCCGCACGGCCGTCACGTTGCTGGAGGTGAAGTTGGAGGTGACGCTGCTGTCGTCGTTGCAGTAGTCCTTCCACCACGTCGGTGAGGTGAGGAAGTCGGTGACACAGGTCTGCACGATGGAGCCGAAGTTGAAGTCGTTGCCGCCGATCGAGACGACCACCATCTTCACGTTGTGGGTCGCGGCGAACTGCTGGAGCATCTTTGCCTGGCCGAGCCTGCCGGCGCCGTCGTCGTAGAAGTCGAGACCGGGCTTGAACCGCCCGTTGCCGTCGGTGAACGTGGTGGTCTTCGCGCCTGAGCACGCGAGGTTCAGCCCGTTCACGCCGCCGCCGACGTAGGCCTCGGCGGACTTGCTGCGGTGGCACCGGTCGATCTGCTCGCCGGTCCCGGACGCGTTGTCGTAGTAGGCGCTCGAGCCGAGCGCGTCGGCGTACGAGCTCGAGGTGTTGGAGCTGCCGGCCCAACGGCCGGCCTCCCCGGAGATGTAGGAGTCGCCGACGGTGACGACCCAGGGGGTGCCGGAGCCGGGGCCGTCGGCGTGCGCCGGGGCGGTGGTCAGGGCGACCCCGCTGACGGCGAGAAGTGCGGAGGTCAGCACCCCGAGCACGGCCAGGGTGGATCGACGGGAGGAGCGGGGGAGGGGCACGACTGTCTCCTTGACAGCTCGGCCCCCCGGCAGTCAGCGAACCGAACCTAGCGGGCAGAAGGTGCAGGTGGGAAGACCCTCGCATTCAGGGCCGAAGGTCCCCTCCCCTCCGGGCGCCGGAGACGGAAGGATGGGCGCGGACGAGGGGAGCACGTCGTGGAGGCACGGAAGCGGGTCCGGATCGAGGACCTGGGAAGCGCGCTGGCCGGCCTGCCGGCGAGACCGCGTGTGGTGGTGAGCGGCAACGCCGCGACCCCGTGGACGGTGCTGCGCGAGATCGACGCGCAGCTCGAGAGCTACGTGCTGCACCTGCTGAACCCGCACGCCGGGGTACCGGACCGGGAGGGAGTCGTGCTCGAGACCGCCTTCGTCGGACCGGGTGCGCGCCGCTCGCCCCGGCTGGCCTACGTGCCGGCCCGGCTGTCGACGGTGCCCTTGCTGTTCGGGTCCGCGCTTCCGCCGGACCTCGTCGTGGTGCACACCTCGACGGAGTACGACGGCAAGCTGTCGCTGGGGGCGGAGGTCAACGTCATGCCGGCCGCCATCGAGGCGGTCCGGGCCCGCGGCGGGATGGTCATCGCGCAGGCGGACCCGGAGGTCCCCTACGTGTACGGCGACGGCGAGCTGCCGGTCGACGTGTTCGACCACGTCGTCGAGGCCACCGACCCGCTCGGCCGGCCCGCCGCGGCCCTCGTGGACGACGTGTCCGCGGCCATCGCCGACCGTGTCGCGTCCCGGATCGGCGACGGCGCCACCCTCCAGCTCGGGATCGGCGCGGTGCCCGACGCCGTGCTCGCCGGCCTGCGCGGCCACCACGACCTGCGGGTGTGGTCGGAGATGGTCAGCGACGGCATCCTCGAGCTCGAGCGGCGCGGCTGCATGGATCCGCAGCACCCCCTGACCGCGTCGTTCCTGCTCGGCTCGGACGAGCTCTACCGGTGGGCGCACCTCAACCCGCGGTTGCGGCTGCTCCGCACCGAGACCACCAACGACCCAGGCCTGATCTCCCGCAACCACGCGATGGTCTCGGTGAACACCGCCCTGCAGGTGGACCTGTACGGCCAGGTGAACGCCTCCCGGATCCGCGGCCGGATCCACAGCGGCTTCGGCGGGCAGACCGACTTCATCGTCGGCGCGCTGCACTCGCACGGCGGCCAGGCGCTGATCGCGCTCCGGTCCTGGCACCCGAGGGCCGACGTCTCCACGATCGTGCCCATGGTGGAGGAACCGCTCACGTCGTTCCAGCCGTCCGCGGTCGTCACCGAGCAGGGGGTCGCGGAGCTGTTCGGCCACACCGAGGGCGACCAGGCCCGGCAGCTCATCGAGCGGGCCGCGCACCCCGACGTCCGGGAGGAGCTCACCGAGGAGGGTTACGCCCTCGGCCTGCTGCGGTAGGCGCTCAGCGGCGGCGGGCCGCCAGCACGGTGACGTCGTCGCGCAGGGTGTGGTCGGCCAGGTCGGCGAGGGCCACGACGAGCTCGTCGAGAGGCAGGTCGCGCAGCTCCGCCGCCCGCTCCTGGAGCAGAGCGATGCCGTGGTCGAGGTCGTGCTTGCGGGACTCGACCACGCCGTCGGTGACCAGGATGACGATCCCGCCGGGCTCGACGGTGCCCTGCACGACCGTGCGCTCGAGCCCACGCACGATGCCCAGCGGGACGCCCGAGCCGCCGCCCAGCGCCTCGGTCCGGCCGTCGTTGTGCACGACCACCACCGGGACGTGCCCGGCGTTGCAGAGGGTGAAGTCGCCGGTGGCGGGGTCGAGGAGGGCTGCCGCGGCGGTGACGAACTGGTCGGGTGCGTCGCGGGTCATCATGTCGTCGGCCGACGTCAGCAGCGCCTTCGGCGCGGGGTTGACCGTCAGCAGCCCGCGGATTCCGGCGCGCACGCGGATCATCGTGGTCGCCGCCCGCACACCTCGGCCCATCACGTCGCCGACGACGAGGGCCACCTCACCCGTCGAGGTGGTCACGGCGTCGTACCAGTCGCCGCCCACGTGCTCGAGGTCGTCGCCGCCAGGGGCGTAGTGGACCGCGATCTCGAGCTCGTCGAGCGTGGGCAGAGGGCTCGCGGCGAGGCTGGACTGGAGCTGCTCCGCGATGGCCGTGGTGCGGCGGAGCAGGTGCGCTCGCTCGGCGGCGATGGCGCACTGTGACGCGAGCGTGTCGAGCAGCTGGAGGTCCTCGGCCGGGAGCTCACGGTCGGTGGCCCCCACGAAGACGTCGCTGCCGCTGATTCCGGTGAGCTCCTCGGGCACGACGAGGCGGACTCCCGCGCCGACGATGTCCGCGACCTTGACCAGGCTGGCGCCCAGGACGGCGGCCACCTGCTCCGGGGTCCACGCGCGCGAGAAGTCGGCCGTCACCTGCTGGAGCAGAAGGGCGCGGGCCGCAGCGTCCGCCTCGCGCTCCTGGACCATCACGCGGTCGGTGACGTCGCGGACGCAACCGATGGTCCCGGTGGGTGTCCCGTGCTCGTCGGTGGTGACCTTGCCGTGCGCCTCGATCCAGCGCATCGTGCCGTCGGGCCAGAACATCCGGTTGCGCAGGACGTAGGCGGACCGGGCCTCGAGGGCCTGCTGGACGACGCCCAGCGCGTACTCGCGGTCATCCGGGTGGACCGTGGCGAGCCAGGCCTCGAAGGTGCCGTCGAACCCGCCGGGCGGCAAGCCGTAGATGGCTTCGAGCTGCTCGTCCCACACGGTGATCCCGGTGCCCATGTCCCAGTGCCAGCTGCCCAGCTGGGCGGCCTCGTGGGCGAGCCGCAGCCGTTGCTCGCTGGCTGCCGCCTCGGCCTCGGCCTCCCGGATCTCGGTCATGTCCTCGGCGACGACGACCGCTCCCACGACCTCGCCGTCGCCGTTGCGGATCGGGGTGGCAGAGACCGCGGCCAGGAACGATCCGCCGTGGGGTCGTCGTACGGTCAGGTCTCCTCGCCAGGTCACCCCGGCGAGCACCGACCGGAAGTCGAAGTCGCCCTCGGCGCCGATCAGGTCGAGGATGTCTCGCCCGACGAGGTCCTCGGCCGCGGTGGCGTAGGCGTCGGCGGCGGCCTCGTTGACGAAGGTGATCGTGCCGAGCTCGTCGGTGGCGACCACGGAGAGGGTGATGGCGTGCAGCAGGCGCAGCTCGTCGATGTAGCGCTGCACCTGGGCACCTCCCGATCCGGACCCTCGCGGTCGCCCGCGCGTCGCCTCATTCTGCTCACGGCGATGGCATGACGCGGAAGATTCATGTGGGTTGGCCCGGTGTGACTACTCGAGGTAGTCACAACCGGGCTGGACAACCTGCATTTTCGAGCCAAACCACTTCTCCCGCGCTCGAAAGGAGCGCAGGATGGAGCTGCACGCCGTGGGGGACCAGAAGGGGAGAGCGTGGTGGGTCAGGCAACCAGCGCAGTCGAGCCAGGCTCCGACCGGTTCCGGCACGAATTGGCCTTCTACTCGGGACAGGACGATGTCGGACGCGCTGTGCTGCCTTTCATCCGCGAGGGCGTCGCTCTTCATGAACCGGTCCTCGTCGCCATGGTTCCCGAGAAGCTGGCCATCTTGGAGCGCGAGCTCGGGGCCGACGCCGTCCGCGTCGACTTCGTGGACATGTCGGAGCTCGGCGCGAACCCGGCCTGCATCATCCCCGAGTGGCGCCGTTTCCTCGAGGACACCTGTGACTCCGGGCCTGTTCGCGGTGTCGGCGAGCCGGCCTGGTCCGGTCGCCGTGAGGTGGAGCTCGACGAGGCGGGCTTGCACGAGTCGCTGCTCAACGTCGCGTTCGACGACGGCCCCGGCTGGAGCCTGCTCTGCCCCTATGACACGTCTGCCCTCCCCATCGCGGTTGTCGTGGAGGCGATGCGCAACCACCCGGTGGTCCGCTCCGGCGCGCGGGAGGTGAGGTACGGCGGGCACGCGCACGCGCTGGAGGGGTTCACGTCTCCCCTGCCGGACGTGCCGTCGCACGCGCTCACGTACCGGTTCGTGGGTCACGACATCGCCATCGTGCGGCGCCAGGTGCGCGACGTGTGTCGCGAGCAGAACATGAGTCCCGCGCGCGCGGACGACCTGATGCTCGCCGCCCATGAGCTCGCCACCAACAGCGTGCTGCACGGCGGCGGCCGAGGGGAGCTGGCGATCTGGCGCGAGCCGGGCGCACTGGTCCTCGAGATCAGCGACTCCGGCAGGATCGACGACCCGCTCGTGGGCCGTGGCCTGCTCGACCTCGAGTCCGAGAACGGCCGCGGCATCTGGATGGCCAACCAGCTGTGCGAGCTCGTGCAGGTCCGCTCGGGGTCGCGGGGCACGCAGGTGCGCCTCTGGGCCTGGGTCTGAGCCACGCCCGGTTCGCGGCGCTGCCGGGTCAGCGGCGCTTGCGCAGCCGGTGGGACTGCCAGAGGATCCGCCCGAGCATCGTGAGCGCGATGACGATCGCGACGACGAACACCGCCATGGCGATCTGGTTCTGTGTGGTCGGAGAGTCGCCCGAGGAGCGGGCCAGGAACGCCGAGGCCAGGATCATCGACGCGAGCACCAACCCGGCTGCGATGACGTTGGCCAGCTTGTGCAGCCCGGCGAGGAACTCGTCCTCGTCGAACGCCTTGATCCGCAGCTCGAACTGACCCTCGCCGATCGCGTCGAAGGCCCGGTTGACCCGGCCCGGCAGTGCCTCCGCGAACTCCTTCGCCTCGAGCATCGACGAGAGGACGGCCGCCGGTGAGCTCTTCATCGACGTCCGCATCAGCCCGGTGGTGTGCCGGTGCAGCGCCTCGATCGGCTCGAAGTCGGGATCGAGCGCCGTGGCGACCTGGTCGAGGTTGAGCATCGCCTTGCCGAGCATGGTCAGCTCGGGGTCCATGCGCAGGCCGTACTCCCCGGCCTCCCGGATCAGCTGGAGGACCATCGCTCCGAGGTCGAGCTCGGCCAGGTTCGAGCCGGCGGTGCGGCTGACGACACGGTCGACGGCGCGCTCGAAGCGCACCGGGTCGTAGTCGGGAAGCTCCTGCCCCATCGTCCGGGCAGCCCGGACCACCTCGTCGGGGCGGGCGTCGGCGAGCGCGAGCAGGAGCTTGAGCAGCTTCTCCCGGTACGCCGGCGCCACCCGCGCCACCATCCCGATGTCGAGCAGCACCAGCCGGCCGTCGTCGGTGACGAGGACGTTCCCCGGGTGCGGGTCGGCGTGGAACACGCCGTCCACCAGGACCTGCCGGATGTAGGCGCCGAACAGGTCGTCGGCGAGCGCGGCCCCGTCGAGCTCGAGCCGCCCGAGCGGTCCGAGGTCGGTGACCTTGCGTCCGCGCACGAACTCCATCGTGAGCACCCGGCTGGTCGTGAAGTCCGGGTAGGGCGTTGGCACGACGATCCGCTCGCGATCCTTCAGGATCGCGCCGATCGTGGTCAGGTTCTCGGCCTCGCGCCGGTAGTCGAGCTCGTCGATCAGGGACCGGCGGAACTCTTCGAGCAGATCGGCGACGGCGAAGCGTCGGCCGAAGTCCGTGTGCGTGTCGAGGAGATCGGCGAGCTCGCGCAGCACCTCCATGTCCTCGACGATGCGCTCGCGGATGTCCGGGCGCTGCACCTTGACGACGACCTCGCGGCCGTCCCGCAGGGTGGCGCGATGCACCTGCCCCAGCGACGCGGCGGCGAGCGGCTTCGGGTCGAAGGTCGGGAAGACCGTGGACAGCCGCACGCCCAGCTCGGTGGTCACGATCCGCTCGACCTCCTCGAAGGCGAACGGCTCCACGTCGTCCTGGAGCCGGGACAGCGCCTCGACGTAGGCAGGGCTGATCAGGTCGACACGGGTCGACAGCATCTGGCCGAGCTTGATGTACGTCGGCCCCATCGCCTCGAGCTCGTCGGCCAGGCCGGCGGCGGCATCGGGGTCGCCCGGGTGGATCTCCTCGTCGGGGAGAGCTGCGTCGAGGCCCGCCGAGCGAATCAGGTCGCCGCGGCCGTGCCTGACGAGCAGCGCGGCGATGGCGCGATAGCGGGACGCGTGCCGTGCCTTGGACCTGAGTGACATGGCTCTCCTGATGTGGGCTGGTCGGACCGGGTAGCTCGTTGTCTTCGTCACTGCCCCCGCGTGAGGAGGCCGAGCGAACTTGCGAGGGACCCCTGGGGTTCTTCTACGTTCGAGAGATGTCTTCCCCCGGCGCGTTCACGAAGAACCCCTCGCTGCGACGTCATACCCACCGGCTGGCCTGCGCAGTCACGGCCGCTGCCACTGTGGTCGGGGTCACCGGTGCCGCCTCCGCGACGCCTGACGTTCCCAGCGAGGTGCGCGGTGAAGCACATCGGTCCGTGTCGACCGACCTCACCGTGTCGTCGTTCAACGTGCTCGGCAGCTCGCACACCCGCCAGCACGCCCGCTACGCCTCCGGCGTCCGGCGCACCGGCGGGGTCGCACGCCTCGTCCAGAAGCACGACGTCGAGGTGGTCGGCTTCCAGGAGATGCAGTCCGACCAGCTGCGCGCGTTCCTCGACCGGACGAAGCAGCGCTACGACGTGCACCCAGGGTTCACGATGCGCGACATCGACACCGAGAACTCGATCGCGTGGGACCGGACCGAGTGGGAGGCGCTGAAGCGGCGCACCGTCGACATCCCCTACTTCGACGGCAACCGTCGGCCGATGCCGGTCGTGAAGCTGCGCAACCTGAGGACCGGCATGACGGCCTGGTTCGTGAACGTGCACAACCCCGCGACGAATGCGAAGCACCCCGGCCAGGACGGCTGGCGTCGCAAGGCGATCCGCATCGAGGTGAGCCTGGTCCGCAAGCTCAGCAGGTCCGGCCTGCCGGTCTTCCTCACCGGCGACATGAACGAGCGTGAGCAGGCGTTCTGCCCGATCACCGGCGGGGCGCCGATGCAGGCGGCCCGGGGCGGCAGCCACCGCGACGGCACCTGCCGCGCGGAGAACCCGCGCTTCGTGGACTGGGTGTTCGGCCACCGCAAGGTGGGCTTCCACCGCTACCAGGAGCTCACCGGCGGCCTGGTCGCCCGCACCAGCGACCACCCGATGATCCTCACCGAGGCACGCCTCGACCCGACGCGCTACCCCGACGCCTTCACACCCGCCGCTGGCTGACCTCGTGCGGTCACCTACGGCCGTGCGGGTGGTGCTCCGATCGGTCCTGGAAAGCGAGGATCGCCGGGTTCTGGACCACGCCGTCGCGAATCTCGATGGCACGCCGGATGGTGTCGCTCGAGTCCCAGCCGGCGGGACCGGCGAGCACGACGTCCAGGAACGGCAGGATCGCCTCGCTGTTCTCCCAGGTCGCCGAGTTCCACAGGTACGACGGGCTGTGGTCGACCGCGTAGTAGACGATGTTGTCGCCCACCACGAACGTCGGCTCCTCGAAGGACGTGGGCCGGGCCCAGCTGAAGCCCATCTGCTCGTCGCACGAGACGTCGACGACGAGGGTGCCTGGCGTGAGCGTGGAAAGGTCTTCCTCGGTGAGGAACATCAACGGCGCGTCGGTGTCCTGGAGCACGCAGTTGACGATGACGTCCACTCCGGCGAGAAGCTCGGCGAGGGGGACGGGGCCGTCCGGCGCGAGAACGCGGCTACGCCCGGGAACATCACAGCGCGGCTCGAACTGCAGGATCCGGGCCGAGTGGATCGGTGAGCTGACCGCGGCAGCGTTCCGATGGGTGAGGATCGTGACGTCGCTGACCCCGTGAGCGTTCAGTGCGGTCACGGCGCCCCGAGCCGTGGATCCGAACCCGATCACGGCGGCCCGGAGCGGACGACCGTAGTCACCGGTGGACCCGACGAGCTCGAGCGCGTGCAGCACCGAGCAGTAGCCGGCCAGCTCGTTGTTCTTGTGGAACACGTGCAGGGCGAACGAGCCGCTCGACTTCCAGTGGTTCATGGCCTCGAAGGCGATGAGGGTGAGGCGTCGCTCGATCGCGATCTGGGTGAGCTTCTCGTCCTGAACGCAGTGCGGCCAGCCCCACAGGACCTGACCCTCGCGCATGTCGGAGAGGTCGGTGGACTGGGGTTTCGGCAGCAGCAGCACGTCGCACCCCGCGACCAGTTCGTCGCGCGAGCGAAGGCCCGCCACCTGCGAAGCGAGGGTCTCGTCCGTCACGCCGAACCGAGTGCCGTAGCCGCGCTCGAGGTAGATGCGTCGTCGCAGCGCCGGGTCGATGCGGGAGAAGTGCAGCGGGTGGATCGGCAGTCGGCGCTCGTTCTCCTTGTGGGAGAGCGCCATCACGCCGAGGCTGAGCCCTTCGGCTCGGGGGACAGGGGAATCGTTCGACGCCGTCATGGCGTTCGCCTCTCGGCCGCCCGCGGTGACACCGGTTGGCTCCACCGCCGGCAGGCCTCGCCACGGTACCCCGGTTGATCGGCGGCTCCGTCCGGTGGTTGATGGGGCAATTTTTGTATTTGGCAGTTTTCTCCAGGAATCCGGCTATTCTTCTCCCTGGATCCTGATAGCGGAGTCAAGCAGCGGCATCGTCGAGGCAGGTCCGGCATCTCGGGGGTCTCCGCGTCGCACCCGGTGTGCCCGCACGTCCTTTTCGACGCAATCAGCACACATTCACTGAAGGATCCTCATGAACACATTCAGGAGGGGTCGCGTCGGCATGCTCGCCGCCGGATCCATCGTCCTGTCCGGCCTCGTCGCGCCCGGCGCGTTCGCGGCCGAGCCCTCGCCCGCCTCCGTGGTCACCGGCCACGCGGACTGGGTCGAGCAGGCCTACGAGAACACCCCCACCGGCGCGTACCTCGAGCCGGAGCAGTCCGACGTGGACGGCCCGCAGCGCACCCCGTTCGGGACCGGCAGCCACAAGGTGACGATCGGCCAGTCGACCGTCCAGACCGAGCTCTACCGCACCACGAAGTACGACGGGGTCGCCCTCGCGGACCTCACCCGGTTCGAGTACTCGACGTTCGCCCGCCGTGCGTCCGGCACCGGCGACCTGCGCCAGCCGACGTACCTCCGCCTGAACGTCGACAGCGACGACGACGGCGACCAGGACGACAGCCTGCTCTTCATCCCCGCCAACAACGGCGTGGTCAAGAACGGCGAGTGGCAGCACTGGGACGTCGACAGCGGCAAGCTCAGCGTGAACGGCGACACCGGCGAGGCCGGCACGGTCAGCCTCTCCGACTACGCCGCTGCGCACCCGGAGGCAACGCTCTACAACAACGGTGCCGACTGGGACGGTGACCCCGCCGAGTTCGGCGCGGTCGCCCTGGTGACCGGTGGCAACGGCCTCGGCAACGCCGACCCGCAGACCAAGGGCGAGTACTTCGTCGACCGCGTCGTCATCGGTGAGGACGGCGTCGACACGCTGTTCGACTTCGGGCCGAACGCGGAGCAGGCCGGATCGGTCACCGAGCTCACCGTCGACCCGACGAACCTGCAGGGCTGGCACCACCAGGCCTACAACGACGCCGTCTACCTGACCTCGGTCCAGTCGTTCGTCGACGGCCCGGCGACCCCGCCGGCCGGCGGCGGCAGCCTGCGCTTCGCGCTGAGCGACGACACCGACTCGGACCGGGTGGAGCTCTTCCGCACCACGCAGTTCGACGGCACGTTCGTGCGCGACCTGCGCTCGCTCGAGTTCAGCACCTTCCAGCGCGCCACGGGCGGCAACGCCACCCCGCAGCAGCCGGTCTACCTGCGCCTGAGTGTCGACAACGACGGCGACGGCACGACCGACAACACGCTGTTCTACTACCCCGCGAACAACGGGTCCGTCGCGCAGAGCACCTGGCAGGGCTGGGATGCCGGCACCGGTGTCTGGGGCGTCGACGGCGACCCGGGCCCGACCGGCAGCATCACGCTCGAGCAGTACGCCGTCGCTCATCCGGACGCCAAGATCGTCAAGAACGCCGACGGCAGCAACCCCGCCGGCGGCCTGGCGTTCCTCGTCGGCGGCGCCGGCGCGGCCACCCAGATGAACGGCGAGTACTTCCTCGACGACATCACCGTCGGCATGGTCGACGCGGCCACCGGTCACACGACCTCGGCCAAGGGCTTCGACCTCGAGCCCGTCGCTCCGGCTGCCTCGATCGGCAACGCCCGCGTCCTCGAGGGGAACGGTGGCGCTGAGCTGAGCTTCCCCGTGACCCTCAGCGACCCCGCGGGCCGCTCGGTGTCCGTCGACTACGCGACGGCCGACGGCACGGCGGTGGCAGGCAGTGACTACAAGGCGGCCACCGGCACGCTCACGATCCCGGCGGGCGAGACCAGCGGCGTCATCGTGGTCAAGGTCCTCTCGGACAAGCTCCGTGAGGGCAACGAGCGGATGTTCGTGAACGTGTCCTCGCCGGGCTACGGCACTGTGGCCGAGGCGACCGGACGCGGCACGATCGTCAACGACGACACCCGAGTGGGCCTCCAGCTCGCTGACGCCTCGGCGCACCGCGTCCGCGTCAAGGTGGACACCCTGCCCGCCGCGCCGGGGGCGACCGTCAAGGTCTTCCGCGTCGTCAAGGGTGATGCGACCCGCATGCTGAAGACCGAGCTGAACAATCTCGGCCGGATCTCGACGGTGCTCGCTGCGCGCTACAAGCCCGGCACGACCGTCAAGTTCTACGCGACCGTGCGCACCGAGCACGGCGTGTACGTCTCCAAGAAGGTGAGCCGCACCGTCCGCTGATGACGGCAGCGCTACACCGAACGCGAGGGGCAGGCCCGGCCGGGTCTGCCCCTCGTGCGTTTCCCGAGTGCGCCCCGTTGGTCAGGTGCCCCTGCCGAGGTTCAGCTCACGCGCGGCCTGCACCGCGTTGGTGAAGCGCCAGCGTGGAGAGGGCGGCGAGCCGGAGACGTCGCTGCGACGCCGCTGCTCCCGGCCCGGGCCGGCCGTCTCGTGCGACAGGGTGTGTGCCGAATCCCGACGCAGCGACCGGCGCAACGGGTCGTGACCCTCGCTCATCGGCCACGCCCCCCGGGGACGCCGGCGAGCGCGAGCTCGAGGGTTGCGTGCGCACGAGCGTCTGTCGCGGTCGGCCGCACCAGCATCGCCCGCGAGACACGGGCCTGGAGCAGCCGCAGCAGGGTTTCGTCGTCCCGGAGCCTCGCACGCAAATCGCGTGCGGCGGTCTCGGCACACCATCCTCGCGCCGTCACTACCCGGAGGAGCACCGCTGCTGCGTAAGCGAGGCGGGTCGGTCGGGTGAGGTGAACGGGCGCTTCGAGGAGACTTTGCATGTCTACCGTCCAAGCGGTCACACGCCGCCGATGATCTGGGGCGGCTCTCCACTGCAGTGCAGGGAGGGGGAAGTGGCAGTGACCGTAACAACGGTTTTACAGCGATGACAATGGGACCACGTGAAAACCGCTAGAACGGGCTATGCCCGGCCGTGGTCCCCCGCAAGGGTCCGTCGTGCCTCGTCGTGCAGCGAACGGTGGTGGCTTCTGGCCCGGTTTCGCAGCACCGTGAACGCCTCCTCGGGCTCGAGGCCGTCCCGTCCGGCGAGGAAGCCCTTGGCCTGCTCGATCACCACCCGGGTGTCGAGCGCCGTCTGCAGCTGCGCGGCGCGGGTCTCCGCGTCCTCCTGCGCCGCCCGGCGGACGCTGGGCCGCAGGTTGCAGACCACCCCGCGCACCTCGGGGTCGTCGAGGAAGTTGGTCAGGGCGAGCTCCGCCCACGTCCAGGTGTCGGCGGTCTTCACCCGCATCTCTACCGGAGGGTGGGCGCCGGGCTTTGCGACTACTCGCTCGAGCACGTCGGCCAGCGCAGCCACCTCGTCGGGATGGAGCAGGGGCACGACCGAGCTACTGACCAGGTCGTCGACCTTCCAGCCGAACAGCTGCTCGACGGCGTTGCTGGCGAACACGATGACGGCGTCGGAGCGGAGCACGAGGGCCGCGTCCGTCGAGCGCTCCAGCAGGGGCTGCAGCGCCGACCCGAGGTTCGTGGACAAGCCGACGATCCCGACCATCTCGCCGTCGTGGTAGATGCCGGAGTCGGTGACCAGTGCGGTGAACATGCTGCCGTCCTTGCGTCGCACCGGGAAGCTCCCCGACCAGGGCACGCCGTCGCGCAGCGCCGCCATCACGTCGTCGGCCGTCTCCTGTGCCATGTCGGGGACGCACAGGTCGTTGATCTGGACGCCGACGGCCTCCTCGGCGGTCCAGCCGTAGAGCTCCTCCGCAGCCTGGTTCCACTGCACCACCGTGCCGTAGATGTCGGTGACGATGAGCGCCTGTCCGAGCGCTGCGAGCACGTCCCCGGGCTCGATGGATGTGATTCCCCCCGATGTCTTCATGTGCTGCCTTTCCCAGCGGCTGTGCGTACCGTGCCCCGAGTCTGCGCGTCGATTCGAGCGCGCAACAGGCCCGAAAGGACCAGATGGGAGGGGTTCGTGGGGCTCAGTCGGGCTCGGGCCCCTGGCGGGCGCCGACCGACAGCACGCACCACACGGACTTGCCGTCCTCGGTGGCCCGGGTGCCCCATCGATCAGCGAGCACGGCGACGATCTGCAGGCCACGTCCGTGCTCGTCCTCGACCGTCGGCCGCAGCTTGCGGGGTTGGAAGGTGGCGCGGTCCTCCACCTCGAGAAGCACCTCGCGGCTGTTGGCGCGCAGCCGCACGTCGATGGGGCCGAGCCCGTGCACGATGGCGTTCGTGAGCAGCTCACTGGTGGTCAGCACGACGTCGTCGACGAGCCGCTCCGGCACCGACAGGTCGGTGAGGTGCCGCGAGACGAGATGACGCGCCTCGATGACCGCGCTCTCACTGGCCTCGAAGCGATGGACGAGAGCGTGCTCGCCCTCCGGCGGGTCGACGCGGGCCACGAGCACGGCCACGTCGTCGTCCGGTCCGTCGGGAAGCAGCGCCTGCACCAGGCGTTCGGGCATCCCCGTGACCGGCTCTCCCACCTGGCCGGCGAGCCGGGCCAGCGCGTGCACCCCGAGCTCGAGATCCTCGCCCCGCCGCTCCACGAGGCCGTCGGTGTAGAGCACGGCCAGCGAGTTCGCGTCGAGCTTGACGTCCTGCTGGGTGAGCGTGAACGGTCCGGCGCCGAGCGGGGGGTCCTCGGCGCCCCACAGGATCTGCGACACCCCGTCCGGTCCGACCAGGATCGGCGGCAGGTGCCCGGCGTTGGCCATCCGGAGCGTCCGGTCGGCCGGGTCGAAGACGGCGTACAGACAGGTGACGATCTGGTTCTCCCCGAGCTCGCGGACGATGCCGTCGAGGAACTCGAGCACGTCGGCGGGCGGCAGGTCGAGCCGAGCGTAGGCCCGGATCGCCGCCCGCAGCTGACCCATGACCGCCGCGGCCTGGACCCCCCGGCCCATCACGTCTCCGACCACGAGGGCGGTCCGGCCCGCGCCGAGCTCGATCACGTCGTACCAGTCGCCACCGACCTGGGTGCCTTCGACCCCGGCCCGGTAGTAGGTCGCGACCTCGAGGTGCGCGAGGTCGACGGTGAGCGGGGGCAGCAGGCTGCGCTGCAGCTGGTCGGCGATCGCGTGCTCCCGTGCGGCTGCCTCGGCGTTCGCGGCCGCGAGAGCGAGCGCCTCCTCGGCGGCCCTGCGCTCGGTGATGTCCTGCACCGAGCCGCGAAGCAGCTCGGGGTTGCCGTGGACGTCGCGGACCACCTCGCCGTGCACGCTGACCAGCACGCTGCCGCCGCCCGGGAGGAGCATCCGTGCCTCGTAGGAGATCTCCGAGCCGTCGAGTCCGGCGTCCAGGGTCTCCTTCACCCGCTGCCGGTCCTCGGGATGCATCAGGTCGAGGACGGTCGCGGGGTAGACGAGGCGCGCAAGCTCCTCACGAGTCCGCCCGGTGATGCGCAGGAACTCGTCCGAGACCTCCATAGCGCCGCTGCCCAGGTCGATCTCCCAGCTGCCGACCCGGGCCAGTCGTTGGGCCTGGTCGAGCAGGGACCGACCGCGTTCGAGCTGGCGCCGCACCCGACGGGCTCGGTCCAGCTCGAGGTTGGCACGCACCCGGGCCAGCAGCTCTCGGCCGGTGAACGGCTTGATGAGGTAGTCGTCAGCGCCGGCGTCCAGGCCCTCGAGCATCCCCTCCTCGCCGGCGCGCGCGGAGAGCATCACCACGGGGATGCCCAGAGTGAGCGGGTCCCCCTGCAAGGCCGCGAGCAGCTCGAAACCGTCCATCCTCGGCATCATCACGTCGGTGAGGACCAGGTCGGGGACGCTCTCGCGGGCCTTCGCCAGGCCCTCGACTCCGTCGACGGCGGTGTCCACCTGGTAGTCCTCCGCCAGGAGGGTGACGACGTAGTCCCGGATGTCTGCGTTGTCGTCGACGACGAGGACTCGCGGGGCGTCTCCGCGCAGTGCTGGTTGTGGCGCCGCTGCCTCCTCCCGGTGAGCATCCTCGGCCAGGTGCAGCACCTCACCGAGGAAGCCCTCGGAGTCGCGCAAGGCGGAGGCCGTGCTGGCTTCGCCGCTCCGCCCCACCGCCTCGCCGGCGAGTCGACCCGAACCGAGGGGGATCCGCACCGTGAAGGTGCTGCCCCGCCCCACCTCGCTGTCCGCGGAGACGTGGCCGCCGTGCAGGGCGGCGAGCTCGGCCACCAGGGCCAGGCCGATGCCCGAGCCCTCGTGGGTCCGGGAGGCTGCGCCGTGCACGCGGTGGAACCGCTCGAAGAGGTGCGGCAGCTCAGCGGGAGGGATGCCGGTGCCGGTGTCGGTGACCGTGAGCACCGCATCGTGACCCTCGGCGTGCAGGTGGACCGTGATCCCGCCGGAGAAGGTGAACTTCAGCGCGTTCGACAGCAGGTTCAGCACGATCTTGGCCCAGAGGTCCCGATCGACGTACACGTCGTCGGGCAGAGGGGGGCAGTCGACGGTCAGCGTCAGCCCGAGCCGCTCGGCCGCTGCGTCGAACATCGCGGCAAGCTCGCGGGTGTAGACGGCCAGGTCGAGTGGCTCGACGTGAGCCTCGAGACGCCCCGACTCCAACCGTGAGAAGTCCAGCAGGGTGTTGACGAGCTTGAGCAGCCGCTGGCCGTTGCGCAAGATCACGTCCACCCGGTCGCGCTGTCGCTCCGGCAGCGGCTGGTCCGGGTCGACGAGCGCGTCCTCGGCCGGTCCGAGCAGGAGGGTGAGCGGTGTGCGGAACTCGTGACTGATGTTGGTGAAGAAGTCGGTCTTGGCCCGGTCGAGCTGCGCGAGGGTCTCGGCGCGCTGCCGCTCGAGCTCGAAGGCGCGGGTGTCGTCGATGATGCGTGCGAGCTGACCGGCCACCAGCTCGAGGAAGTCCTGGTAGTCGTCGTCGAGCTGCCGGTAGCGGTTCACGCCCGCGACCAGGAATCCGTACGGGCGCGCCTGGCCGCTCTGCGCCAGCGGGAGCAGGACGGCGGTCGCCGGAGGCTCTGACCAGCAACCGGCCGGCAGGGCGGGAAAACGTCGCTCGAGGTCCTCGACGACGGCGCTCTGGCCGGTGAGGGTCGACCTGGCCGGCCACACCGCGTCGGGGCTGTCCGGCACCAGCTCTGCCGGGGCCGCCGGGTGCTCCTCCTTGAAGCCTGAGCCGGCGGCCAGTCGAGCGCTGCCGGTCTCCTCGTCGAGCAGGTAGACCAGTGTGAACGGCAGGTCCTCGGGGGAGGCGGCGATCTGTCGGCACGCCTGGGCCAGTGACTCGACCGTGCCGAGGTCGGAGGAGGAAGCGGCGGCGAGGTCCCGAAGCACCCCCATCCGTCGGTGCCCGATGACCGCCTGGGTGTCCTCGGTGACCACGCAGAGCATGCCGGCGATCGCACCCCGGTCGTCGGTGAGGGGGCTGTACGAGAACGTGTGGTAGGTCTCCTCGACGTAGCCGCTGCGCTCCAGGAACAGCTGCAGGTTCTTGTCCCAGGTCGCCTCGCCCGTGTCGAGCACGTGCTGGATGCGCGGGCCGGCGTCCGGCCAGGCCTCGGACCACACCACCGATGCGGGCTTGCCCAGCGCCCAGGGGTACTTCTTGCCGAGGGTGTCGCGACGGTAGGCCTCGTTGCAGAAGAAGGTGAGGTCCGGCCCCCACGCCATCCACATCGAGAAGCGCGAGGTGATGATCATGCGGACGACCGTCTGCAGGCTGCGCGGCCACGTCTCGAGCGGACCGAGGGGGGTCGCTGCCCAGTCCACGGCGAGGAGGTCTCGACCGATCTCCCCGCTGCGTTGCAGCATCGCGCGCATGCGGGTGCCCTCTCTCGCGGCATTCTCCGACAATCCCAGCCTTGCCCCCCGACCCGGTCGAGTCTAGGGGCGGCCCGATCATCAGCGAGTCGGAACCGGAAGGTCGTTCCGGGCAGGGGTGATGGGTCGCGCCGAGCCGCCCGGCCGGGGGATGAAAAGAGCCGCAGGCCAGACCCGGGAGGTCTGGCCTGCGGCGTGTGCTTGTGGGCAGGGGCGGGGTCGAACCGCCGACCTTCCACTTTTCAGGCGGACGCTCGTACCAACTGAGCTACCTGCCCAAGCGCACGAAACTCTACAACAACGACGCGGGGGGACAGAATCCAGGTCAGGTGCGCCCCAGGCGGATCGCGAGAATGGCCATGTCGTCCGACTGTGGGGTCGAGGCGAAGTCCAGGACCAGGCGACGCACCCGGTCGGCGACGGCCTGGGCCGGGAGGTGGGCTGAAGCCCGGAGGTCGTCCAGGAGGCCGTCCTCACCGAGCATCCGGGTGCCGTCCCGGCGCTCCAGGACGCCGTCGGTGACGACGACCAGCAGGTCGCCTCGCTCGAGCAGGTGCTCCTCGGCGGAGTACGCGACGGCGTCCTCCACCCCGAGGAGGGACTGCGGCCTGCCGACCTGCGTGGGCTCGCTGCCGGGACGCACCAGGAACGGTGGTGGGTGGCCGGCGCACACGAGGGTCATCAGGAACCGTCCTCCTGGGGCCGGTTCCAGCATCCCGCAGGCAAGGGTCAGGAATCGGGACCGCTCGCCCTCCTCGATGATCGCTGTGTTCAGCCGCTCGAGGATGTCCGACACGGGGAACCCTGCCAGCGCCAGTGCCCTGATGGTGTGACGGGCCAGACCGGTCACCGCCGCCGCCTGCGCGCCGGTGCCGCACACGTCGCCCACGACGAAGCACCAACGACCCCCGCCGACCCCGAAGACGTCGTAGAAGTCGCCGCCCACCGTGCTGGCCGCCCCGGCAGCCTCGTAGACGACACCGAGCTCCATGTCGGGGATGCTGGGCAACGTGGTGGGCAGCAGGCTTCGTTGCAGTGCCTCGCCGACCGACTGGAGCTCCCCGTGCGCCCGTGCGTTGTCGATCGCCAGCGCGGCGCGTCGTACCACCGACTGGGTCACGAGCAGGGTCTCGCCGGTCAGCGGGTCCCCGAGCTGCCGACCGAGGACGAGCGTCCCGATCTGCTGGGCGCGCGCGACGAGCGGCATGCACAGGACCTCACCCTCCAGCCGCGGGTCGTCACTGTGCTGGATCGAGTCCGGAGGTGTGGTCGTGAGGAGTGAGTGCAGCGGGTCGTTGAGGTTCTCGTCGTAGTGCCACACGTGTTGGAGCACCGGCTCTCCCCGCGGGTCGTCGAGGTAGACCGCGCACCAGGTCGCGAGCTGGGGGACGAGGATCTGGCCGGTGATCGCCATGGTCATCCGCTGGTCGAGAGAGCCTGCGAGCAGGTCGCCGGCCACCGCGAGGAAGCTGAACCACCCGCGGCGTTCGCGTTCCGACGCCTGCAGCCGGGCGCGGTCGGCAGCGACGGACATCGTGTCGGCGACGCGCTGCAGGAGCGCGGCCTGCTGGTCGACGAACCCGCCCGCGCGTTCGGACGCAGCGGCCAGCGCCCCGGTCACCCGGCCGTCGACGGTCACCGGGACGACCACGAGTGAGCGGAGGGCGGTTCCGGCGAGCAGGGGCACCGGCTCCGTGACCAGGTCGGCGATCACCACCGGGAGGTGCGGGTTGCGCGCGTTGGGTGCACCCGGGGCGTGCAGGTCGAAGCGGGTGCCGCGCAGCTCGTGGTCCAGCCCACTGACCGCACGGACCTCGTACTGGAGGTCGAAGTCGCGAGCCAGGACCAGGTAGGTCGCGTCGGCCCCGAGCTGGTCCCGGGCCCGCTCGACGGCAAGGTCGAGGTACTCGTCGACCCCCAGCCGGTTCAGCGCCTCGTCGCGCAGCCCGAGCGGCTCGGAAGCGGCGGTCCCTCCCGACACCCGTGTGGTCGCGGGACCGGTGGTCTGGGCCGGCTCGCCGTCCTCGCGCCCTTCTGCCGTTACCGGGGAGTGGGTACGCCGAGGCGCCTCGGTGAGCCTGAAGGAGAGCCACACGGTCTTGCCGGTGCGGGTGTAGCTGACCCCCCACTTCGGAGCGAGTGCCGAGGTGATCAGCAGCCCCCGTCCCCCCTCGGCCTCGGCGGGCGGGCTCGTCGGCTGGATGGGCAGTGCGCGGTCAGGATGGGAGTCCTCGACCTCGAGCCGGAGCTCCCCGTCCGCGACCGCGAGGCGGACCGTGGCTGCGGTGCCGGCGTGGATGACCGCGTTCGTCATCAGCTCGCTCACCGCGAGCGCCGCCGAGTCCTGTAGGTCCGAGATGCCCCAACCGTCCAGGACGTCCCGGACGAACCTCCGCGCGCCGCCCACCGAGCTCTCGCGCGGCTCGAAGGAGCGGTGTGCCTCGAACGGGATGTTCATGGTCTCGGAAGAGTATTCGTACTCCGAACTGAGTGACAGACTGCGACGGGGGACGCGACCTCGAGGAGGGCCGAGGACCATGTCGACCGCCGACACCGAGTCGAGCCAGGTCAGGAAACGTGCGCGCGCGACCTCAGCCGCTGCCGCGCCCGCGCAAGGCGGCATCGACCCGGCGAAGCTGAAGCCTCTCCTGGACGGCCTCACCGCCATGCGGGACGGAAACTTCCGCAAGCGGCTCCCGGTCGCCGACGGCGACGTCACGGCCGAGCTCGCCACCCTCTTCAACGAGATCGCCGAGCGGCAGCAGCACCTGGCGTCGGAGCTCAACCGCGTCCACCGGCTGGCCGGGCGCGAGGGGCGGCACACCGAACGGGTCGACCCCGGGATCGGCGAAGGGGGGTGGGTCAAGTGCGCCGAGGCCGCCAACGGCCTGGTCGCCGACCTGGTGCGACCGACCGGTGAGTTCGCCCGCGTGGTCGCCGCAGTCTCGGAGGGCGACCTGACCCAGCGCATGGACATCCGGGTGGACGGGCAGACCCTCCGGGGCGAGCCGCTCCGGCTGGCTCGCAGCGTGAACGGGCTCGTCGACCAGCTCTCCTCGATCGCCGACGAGATCACCCGGGTGACCCGCGAGGTCGGCACCGAGGGCAAGCTCGGCGGACAGGCGCGGGTGCGCTCGGCCGATGGCAGCTGGCGCGACCTGATCGACGCCGTGAACACGATGTCCTCCCGGCTCACGGCACAGGTGCGGGACATCGCCCTGGTGACGACCGCGGTCGCGAACGGTGACCTGTCGCGCACCGTCACGGTCGAGGTCTCCGGGGAGATGGCCCAGCTGAAGGCAACCGTCGACCTCATGGTCGACCAGCTGTCGTCGTTCGCCGCCGAGGTGACCCGCGTCGCTCGCGAGGTCGGGACCGAGGGGCGGCTCGGCGGACAGGCCGACGTCCGCGGCGTGAAGGGGACCTGGAAGGACCTCACCGACTCGGTGAACATCATGGCGCTGAACCTCACCAGCCAGGTGCGAGGCATCTCCTCGGTGGCCCAGGCTGTCGCGCGCGGTGACCTGAGCCAGCAGATCACCGTCACCGCCCGCGGCGAGGTCGCCGAGCTCGCGGAGACGCTCAACTCGATGACGGCGACGCTGCAGACGTTCGCCGACGAGGTGACCCGGGTGGCCCGTGAGGTCGGCACCGAGGGAATCCTCGGCGGCCAGGCCGATGTGCCCGGTGTGGCCGGGCGTTGGAAGGACCTCACCGAGTCGGTCAACTACATGGCCGACAACCTGACCGCGCAGGTGCGCGACATCGCCCAGGTGACGACGGCCGTTGCGCGTGGCGACCTGAGCCAGAAGATCACCGTCGACGTGAAGGGTGAGCTGGCCGAGCTCAAGAGCACCGTGAACGTGATGGTGGACCAGCTGTCCGCCTTCGCGGCCCAGGTGACTCGGGTCGCCCGCGAGGTGGGCAGCGACGGAATCCTCGGTGGTCAGGCCGACGTGCCGGGCGTCGCGGGCACGTGGAAGGACCTCACCGACTCGGTGAACTCGATGGCGAGCAACCTGACCAACCAGGTGCGCAACATCGCCCAGGTGACGACCGCGGTGGCGCGCGGCGACCTGAGCCAGAAGATCACCGTCGACGTCCGGGGCGAGCTTGCCGAGCTCAAGACCACCGTCAACGTGATGGTGGACCAGCTCTCGGCGTTCGCCGACGAGGTCACGCGCGTGGCCCGAGAGGTCGGTGGCGAGGGACAGCTCGGCGGCCAGGCGGCCGTCCCCGGTGTCTCGGGCACGTGGCGCGACCTGACCGACTCGGTGAACTTCATGGCCGGCACGCTGACCGCCCAGGTGCGCAACATCGCGGAGGTCACCACCGCCGTCGCGCGGGGCGACCTGACCCGCACCATCACCGTCGAGGCTCGCGGCGAGATCCTGGAGCTGAAGAGCACCGTCAACACGATGGTGGACCAGCTCTCGGCGTTCGCCGACGAGGTCACGCGCGTGGCCCGCGAGGTCGGCACCGAGGGCAGGCTGGGTGGCCAGGCCGACGTGCACGACGTCTCCGGCACCTGGAAGGACCTGACGGAGAACGTCAACATGATGGCGGCGAACCTGACGTCGCAGGTGCGCAACATCGCGGAGGTCACCACAGCTGTCGCCAGCGGCGACCTGACCCGCAAGATCACCGTCGACGCACGAGGCGAGATCCTGGAGCTGAAGAGCACCGTCAACACGATGGTGGACCAGCTCTCGGCGTTCGCCGACGAGGTCACGCGCGTGGCCCGCGAGGTCGGCACCGAGGGCATGCTCGGCGGGCAGGCGCGCGTCCCGGGCGTGGCGGGGATGTGGCGGGACCTCACCGACTCGGTGAACTCGATGGCGAGCAACCTGACGAACCAGGTGCGCAGCATCGCGACGGTCTCCACCGCCGTCGCCCGCGGTGACCTCAGCCAGAAGATCTCCATCGAGGCCCGTGGCGAGGTCGCCGCGCTGGCGGGGACGATCAACGCGATGGTGGACACCCTGCGCGCGTTCGCCGACGAGGTCACGCGCGTCGCGCGGGAGGTCGGCACGGAAGGCATCCTCGGCGGGCAGGCGCACGTGCGGGGCGTTGCCGGGACGTGGAAGGACCTGACCGAGTCGGTGAACTCGATGGCGGGCAACCTGACCAGCCAGGTGCGCAGCATCGCGCTCGTCACGACCGCGGTGGCCCACGGAGACCTGACCCAGAAGTCGTACGTCGACGCCCGCGGCGAGATCCTCGAGCTGAAGACCACCGTGAACCGCATGGTCGACCAGCTGTCGTCGTTCGCCGACGAGGTCACGCGCGTCGCCCGGGAGGTCGGCACGGAGGGCAAGCTGGGCGGTCAGGCCGAGGTGGCGGACGTCTCCGGCACCTGGCGCAAGCTCACCGAGAACGTCAACCAGCTCGCGAGCACGCTCACCACCCAGCTCCGCGCCATCGCCGAGGTGTCGACGGCGGTCACCCAGGGCGACCTGAGCCAGCAGATCAGCGTCGACGCCGAGGGCGAGGTCGCCGAGCTCAAGGACAACCTCAACCAGATGATCGACAACCTCCGGGAGACCACCCGCGCCAACCAGGAGCAGGACTGGCTCAAGACCAACCTCGCCCGGTTCACCGGTCACATGCAGGGTGGCCGGGACCTGCTCGACGTCACCCAGCTCATCGTCAGCGAGCTCACCCCTCTCGTCGGCGCGAGCCAGGGAGCCTTCTTCGTCAGCGAGACCGGCAACGACGACCGCGGGTCGCTGCGCCGCATCGCCTCGTACGGGTTCCGCTCCCGCAGGGATGTGCCGAGCCGGTTCGGCTTCGGGGAGGGACTGGTCGGCCAGGCCGCGGTCGAGCGCAGGCCGATCCTGCTCTCCCACGTCCCCGGTGACTACATCCGGATCGGGTCCGGGCTCGGCGAGGCGCCCCCGCTGACGATCGTGATCCTCCCGGTGGTCTTCGAGGAGCAGGTGCTCGGCGTGGTCGAGCTGGCCTCCTTCGCCTCGTTCAGCACGGTCCACCTGCAGTTCCTCGAGCAGCTCATGGAGATCATCGGCGTCTCGCTCAACGCGATCATCGCCAGCTCCCGCACCCAGGAGCTGCTGGTCGAGTCGCAGCGCCTCGCGGCCGAGCTGCAGAACAAGTCCGAGGAGCTGCAGTCGCAGCAGGGCGAGCTGCAGCAGACGAACGCCGAGCTCGAGGAGAAGGCGCGGCTGCTCGCCGCCCAGAACCGGGCGATCGAGATCAAGAACCTCGAGATCGAGGACGCCCGCCGGGGGCTCGAGGACCGCGCCGAGCAGCTGGCCCTGTCATCGCGCTACAAGTCGGAGTTCCTGGCCAACATGTCGCACGAGCTGCGCACGCCGCTGAACTCCCTGTTGATCCTCGCCAAGCTGCTGTCGGAGAACTCCGACGGCAACCTGAACCCGAGGCAGGTCGAGTTCTCCCGCACCATCCACAGTGCCGGCACGGACCTGCTTCAGCTGATCAACGACATCTTGGACCTGTCGAAGGTGGAGGCCGGCAAGATGGACGTCCATCCCGCGGACGTCGCGGTCGCGGGGGTCGTGGAGTACGTCGAGGCGACGTTCCGCCCGCTCACCGCGGAGAAGGACCTGCGCTTCACGGTCCGGATCGCCGACAACGTCCCGCGCATGCTGTTCTCCGACCAGCACCGTCTCCAGCAGGTGCTGCGCAACCTGTTGTCCAACGCCGTGAAGTTCACCTCCACCGGCGAGGTCCGCATGGACATCCGCTTGGCCGCCGACGAGCCGTTCACCACGCCCGGGCTCAACGGCGACCAGACGGTGATCGCCTTCTCGGTCACCGACACCGGCATCGGGATCCCGCCCGAGCAGCTCAAGGTGATCTTCGAAGCGTTCCAGCAGGCCGACGGCACCATCAGTCGGAAGTTCGGCGGCACGGGCCTGGGCCTCTCGATCAGCCGCGAGATCGCCCGCCTGATCGGTGGCGAGATCCACGTGGAGAGCGAGCCCGGGCGGGGCAGCACCTTCACGCTCTACCTTCCACTGCGGTACGCCGGTGATGCGGCCAAGGTCGCTCTCACGGACGGCCAAGGGCCGCACACCGACGAACCGGCCCGGGTGGAGAAGTTCGTGGCCGACGACGTGGGCGCCATCCTCCGCGACGACCGGGTTCTGCTCGTGGCGCTCTCCGACGCGGATCAGCGCTCGGCAGCCGTCGAGCTCGGGCGCGCCCACGGCTTCAAGGTGCTCGCTACGCCGGAGCCGGACGAGGCGGTCCAGGCCGCCCGGCAGCACCAGCCGACGGCGATCCTCGTCGGCCTCGATCTCCCGGGCGGCGGAGGAGCCTCGCTGCTCCATGCGTTGAAGGGCGACACCGAGACGCGCCACATCCCCGCGGTGGCGGTGCCTGCCTCCCCGTCGCCCGATGACGTCCACGTGGCGCGCCTGCTGGGTGCGCTCACCGTGGTCGATCTGCCGGTGACGCCCGAGACGCTTGGTGCCGCCCTGACCACCCTGACCACCTACGTCGGCCGGAGGACGAGGTCGCTGTTGGTGGTCGCCAACGACGCCTCCGACGGGACCTCCGCGGTGATCGCGCTGTTCGGTTCCGTCTCCGACGTGGACCTTCATGTCGCGACGAGCCTGGAGGACGGCCTGGCTGCCCTCGATGCTCGCACCTTCGACACGGTGGTTCTCGACCTGAAGCTCCCGGGCGGCAGTGGGTTCGACGTGCTCAAGCGGATGAGCTCCCGCAAGACGCTCCGGGGCATCCCGGTCGTGGTGAGCCCTCCCGACACGCTGTCGAAGCGGGACGAGGCCAGGCTGGGGCAGCACGCCCGATCGATGGTGGTGAAGCGACCTGCGGCGGTGGGCGACCTGATCGACGAGATCGCCGTGCTGCTGCACCGCTCCGACGTCGAGCTGCCGGTGGGTGAGGCAAAGGCCCAGCAAGGTCGGCAGCACGACGACGTGCTCGTCGGCAAGCGCATCCTCATCGTCGACGACGACGCCCGGAACGTGTTCGCCCTGGCCAGCGCGCTCGAGCAGCACGGGATCGAGGTGTCCTACGCGGACAGCGGCGAGTCGGGGATCGCCACGTTGCAGAGTGACCCGAACATCGACCTGGTGCTGATGGACGTGATGATGCCGGGGATGGACGGCTACACGGCGATGCGCGAGATCAGGAAGATCCCGTCGTTCCGCGACCTGCCGTTGATCGCGCTCACGGCCAAGGCGATGCCGGGGGACCGCGACAACAGCCTGAAGGCGGGTGCCTCGGACTACGTCACCAAGCCGGTCGACGTCGCCCAGCTGCTGACCATCTTCCGGGGGTGGTGGGCGTGAGCGAGCGGGCGCGGATCCTGCTGGTCGACGACCGGCAGGAGAACCTGCTCGCCCTCGAGGCGGTGCTGAGCACGCTGGACCAGGTGCTGGTGACCGCGTCCTCGGGCGAGGAGGCCCTGCGTGCGCTGCTCAAGGACGACTTCGCCCTGATCCTGCTGGACGCGCAGATGCCGGGGATGGACGGCTTCGAGACCGCTGCCCAGATCAAGAGCCGGAGCCGCACCAAGGACGTCCCGATCATCTTCCTGACGGCCGTCGACACGGACCAGCGCAACGCCTACCGGGGCTATGCCGCCGGCGGCGCGGACTACATCTCCAAGCCGTTCGACCCGTGGATGCTCAGGGCCAAGGTCCAGGTGTTCGTGGACCTCTGGATCGCCGGCAGGAGACTGTCCACGCAGGCCGCGTTCCTGCGCCGGCAGGTCGAGGAGTCGCAGAGTGGTGTCGACGTGCTCGGCGAGCTCGAGGACCGGCTCACCGCACTGGAGGAGGCGGTCGACCTGCTCGCCATCGACCTGGCGGAGGACTCCCCGTTGCGGCACGCCGTCGAGCGGGTCGAGAGCCGGGCGCAGTCGCTGAGGCGGGCGTTCGGCGCCCTGGAGGCCGGCAACGCCGTCTCGGGCACGACGCGGCGCGACTTCGGCTGAGCGGCGCAGGTCGCCACCGCCCAGCCGTGCAGCGCGTCAGGCCTCGCTGACGACCTCGTCGTGCTCGAGGCGCGGCAGCCGGTCGAACCAGGCGTCGGGGCCCGGACGGCCGATGTTGACCACCAGCAGGCTGGTGAGGCCGGTGCCCGCGAAGAACTCCTCGTCGAGGCCCTCGGCGTCGAACCCACCCATGGGTCCGGCGGCCAGGCCGGCGGCGCGGACGCCGAGCAGGAAGTAGCCGATCTGCAGGGAGGCGTTGAACTTCGCGGCCTGGCCGCGTGCTGTCTCGTCGGCGAACAGGTCGCGGGCGCCGGGGAAGTGCGGGAAGGTCCGCTCGAGGTTCTCGTGGAACTCGGTGTCGGCCGCGAGGATCGCCACCAGCGGCGCGTCGGCGGTCTTGGCACGGTTGCCGTCCGCCATGTGCTTGAGCAGTCGCTCGCGGGCCTCGTCGGACCTGACCAGGGTGATGCGCAGCGGCTGGGCGTTCAGCGCGGTGGGTCCGAACCGCACCAGGTCGTAGATCGCTGCGACCTGCTCGTCGGTGACCGGCTCGTCGGTGAAGGAGTTCGCGGTGCGGGCCTCGCGGAAGAGGAGGTCCTGGGCGTCGGGGGACAGGGCAAGTGCGTGAGTGCTCATGTCCGTAGAACTTTATTGACGCTTCAATAATTTCAGTCCGTGGTGTGGGCTGGCTCACCCGCGGTCCACGAGCGCCGTGCCGGCCGGGAAATGAACAGAGCGCCCTGGACGATGTCCAGGGCGCTCTTTCTCGGCGACCCCGACGGGACTCGAACCCGCGGCCTCCGCCGTGACAGGGCGGCGCGCTAACCAACTGCGCTACGGGGCCATGGTGGTGCTGGTGTTGCTGTTCCTGCTCGGTTTTCTCAAGCGGCGTAATGCTAACTCACTCCGGCGCTTGTTCCGAATCGAGATCCGGTACCGCACCCCCAACGGGATTCGAACCCGTGCTACCGCCGTGAAAGGGCGGGGTCCTAGGCCACTAGACGATGGGGGCAATGCCCTCGAAGAGGCCGTCGGGCCGCGACTGCCGTCGGGGACCGGAAAAGCATAGGGCTCACACGCCAACCGACCAAATCGCCCCCCGCGCCCCGCGACGTGGCACCGCGGACAACAATGGAGATGTGCTGGAGATGAGCAGGCAACGGTTCGAGGAGCTGGTGGCGGAGGCGCTCGACCAGGTCCCTGGTGAGCTGTCCGAGCTCATCGACAACTGCGTGGTGTTCGTGGAGGACGACGCGCCGGCCCACGACCCTGACCTGCTCGGTCTCTACGAGGGGACGCCGCTCACCGAGCGCGGTGGCGACTACACGATGGTGCTGCCGGACCGGATCACCGTCTACCGCAACCCGACGCTGGCGATGTGCGAGGACGAGGAGCACGTGATCGACGAGGTCAACGTCACCGTCGTGCACGAGATCGCTCACCACTTCGGCATCGACGACGACCGGCTGCACGAGCTCGGCTACGCCTAGGAGTGCGGCTCAGGCTGTGCCTCAGGTGCCGAGCCAGAACCCCAGTGCACACAGGGCAATCGCCGGTACGACGGTCAGCAGCACCGTCATCGCACCCCGACGCGGACCCCGGTCGTGGGCCTGCACGACGAACGCGGAGTAGGTCGTCAGCGCGCCGCAGAACCCGGTGCCCAGGAGTGCCTCGGCGTCCCCGGCGAGCGCCAGCGCGGTGAACCAGCCGAGCAGGAACGACCCGGCCACGTTGGCCGCGATCGTGCCCAGGGGAAGGTCCTCGTCGAACCAGTGGCCGAGGGCGTAGCGCAGCGGAGCGCCGATCGCGGCCCCCAGGGCGACGTACACGAACGTCACAGGTCGCCCTCCTCCGCGTCGAACTCGTGGCGTGCTGCCGCGGTGCTGAGCCGGTCCGCCACGGCCACCGCTGCCAGGCACACGGCGAAGGTGCCGACGAGGTAGAGGCCGGCGAGACCCGTGTGGCCGCCGGCGTAGAGGGCTCGGGTCTGCTCGGAGTAGGCCGACAGCGTGGTGAAGCCGCCCAGCACGCCGGTGCCGAGCAGTGGCGGCAGCAGCGGGTTCCGCCGCACCGCCGCCGAGGCGGGCAGCAGCGCCAGCAGGAAGCAGCCGACGGCGTTGATCCCGAACGTGGTCCAGGGGAAGGCCCCCGGCAGGTCCGGCGCCTCGAGGTTGAGCAGGTGCCGCAGACAGGCGCCGAGCGCGCCTCCGACCGCGACGGCCAGGAGGATCCGTGGCCTCACCGAGCAGTCGGGTCGACGTCGTACGAGCCGGGCCAGGGCAGCGGGGCGAGGCCTTCGGCCTGACGGGTGAACTCGTGGGTGTACCAGCGGCGCAGCGCGACCTGCTGGGGGACGGCCGCCATCGTCAGCAGCCGGTGCTCGCGGGAGAAGTCGTCCACCCGGTCGAGCAGGTCGGCGAGGCGGGCCATCGTGGTCGCGCTGGAGGGCGGGACGAGGTACTCCAGGTCGACCCGCTCGAGGCCGGCGTCGAGGGCCGCGTCGAGCCGCTCGATCCCGTGGGCCTGCCGCCGCTCCTGCTCGACCTGCAGGGTGATCGCGGCGAGCTCGGCTGCGACGGGGTACTCGTCGCCGTGGGCGAACGCGAGCAGCCTGAGCTCACGGCGGATCTCGGCGTACCAGACCCGGAACGCCCCGAACACCCGCACCGGCATCCCCACCAGTCGGACCGGCACCAGCTGGGCCGGGTCGCCCGCCTCGGAGAGCAGTGCGTCGACCTCCCGCTCCAGGTCGAACACGTCTCCGGTCAGGTCCGCGGCCTCGTGGGGCAGGTCACCGGTCAGCTCGGTGTCGAGCTCGCCCTCGAGCCCCTCGTCGAAGAGGAAGCTGGGCTCGAGCGCGGGCTCGAACCAGACGACCTTGCCGTCACGCGAGACGTCCGCGCCCCAGCTGGTGGAGTAGAGCGCGACGATGCCCAGCCCGCGGCCGACCGTGCGGAGCAGCTTGTCGTCCTCCGCCATGTCCTTGTTCACGGCGGGGGGACGCCGCGAGTTGTCGTGCACCTCGACCCGGGGGTGCTGCGCGGTGCCACCGAGGCGAACCGTGATCGGTGGGTCGGCGTGCAGGATCGCGTTGGTCACGAGCTCGGAGACGCCGAGCTCGGCGGCGTCGGCGAGGTCCTCGCGGCCGAGGCCCTGGAGCTCCTCGACGACCCAGAGGCGGGCCCGGCGCACGGACTGCGGTTCTGGGGTCAGCAGCAGCGGCAGGCTCATGCGCGTCTCCGGGCGGCGCGGAGCGAGACCAGGCGGGTGACCACCATGGCAATGTAGAAGACTCCGGCGACCTGCTCGAGCATGACCACGCTTCGACCATGCCCGGTCACCGGGACGATGTCGGAGAGCCCGGTGCTCGACAGGGTGGTGAACGAGAGGAACAGCAGCTCCATCCAGTCGCGCTGGTCCCCGCCGCCGAACGCGCCGGGGTCGAGCGCCTGCACCACGACGAACAGGTAGGTGAACGCCCAGGCGAACAACGTGAACACCGCCGGGATCGCCCACAGCTCGTCGAGGGTGACGTCCTCGTCCTTGAGCATGTAGGCCAGCATCGAGACGCCTGCGTAGAAGTAGAGGACCATCTCGAAGCCGGCCGACCAGGGGAAGAGCGCCTCGTTGCGGGTGAACACGGAGATGAGGAGCAGCGCGGCGGCCGGGACGAACACCAGGGCGCTCATCCAGGTGAAGTACGGCGTCGCACGCAGCGCCAGGATCGTCAGGACGAGGACGACCATCCCGAAGATGGCGAACGCGCTGCGACCGGTGACGTCGCCGGCGATGAAGGGATAGAGCAGCACCCCGCCGAGCTGCACCACGAGCAGCACCAGGCAAGGGGTCTCCTTGAGGAACCGGACCCAGCGCCGCATGGGGACGAGGTTATCGGTGCCCGGCGTCTTCTCCGTGCACCTGGGGGTCGATGCGGAACAGCTCGAGCTCGGACCCGTAGTAGCGGTCGGTCCGGCCCAGGCCGGTCATGCCGAGCCGACGGCACACCGCGATGGAGGCGGCGTTGTCGGGCCGCACCACCGCGAACACCTCGTCGACACCGCGTCGGAACGCCCGGGCGAGCACGGCGCGGGCCGCCTCGGTGGCGTAGCCGTGGCCCCAGGCGTCGGGGTGCAGGTGCCAGCCGACCTCGAGCTCGCCGTCCCCGTCCGGGAGGCGCACCAGGATCACGGTGCCCATCACGACGCCGTCGGAGCGTCGCTCGACCGCCCACCTGCCCTCGTCGGGGTGCTCGGCGTTGAGCCCGCGCCACCGCTCGATGCGCGCGTCGGCCTCGGCGCGGTCCTGCATGGCCGACGGCTGCGCGCCGAGCCAGCGGGCGACCTCCCAGCGGGAGTAGATGTCGAAGAACCGGTCGGCCTCCTCCGGCCGCCAGTCGCGGACGACGAGGCGGTCGGTCTCGAGCACCGCGTCAGCGGTCAAGGTGCTTGGCCCAGGCGAAGCAGAAGAGGCCGTAGCAGGCGATGCCGACCGCCATCACGGCGAGCAGCGGAGTGCCGAACGGCTGGTCGAGCAGCTGGGTGAGCGCCGCGTCGAGGCCCCCGGACTTCTTCGGGTCGTGGGTCCAGGCGGCGTACAGGAAGAGGCCGCCGACGATGACCAGGGCGACGCCCTTGCTGATGTAGCCGGCCTTCCCGAACAGCACGTAGGCGCGGCCGTCGTGGCCGGTCTTGCCGTCGACGTCGAGCTTGCTGCGGAACTTCTCGTTCCAGCCGCGGTGGATCAGGAAGCCGGCCACCACGAGGATGACCACGCCCACGACGCCGACGAGGAGCTGCCCGGCGGGGGCGCTCATCAGCTTCGCCGTCCAGGTGTCGGTGCCACCCTTGCTCGACGAACCGGTGGCGACCTTCAGCGCGGAGATGCCGAGGGTGGCGTAGAGGACGACCTTGAACCCGGACACGGCCCGCTTCCACACGCGCTTGCCGCCGTCCTCGTCACGGTGGCCGACCGCTGCCTCGAGGGCCTGCCAGACCACGAGGGCGGCGAAGCCGGCGGCGACGACGTACAGGGAGGCCTGCCCGAGACCGGACTGGGCGAGCTCGTGCAACGCGCCGCTGCTCGATGCCTTGCCGGAGCGGTCGCCGAAGGCGAGCTTGAGGGCCAGCCAGGCGATCAGCAGGTGCTGGACGCCGTAGGACACGAGCCCCACGCGAACCGCGTGGTCGAGCAGGTTGCTGTCGTCGGCGATGCGGCCGATCCGGTGCTGCTGGGTTGTCGCTGCCATTTGCGTGAACCTACTCCGTCTGTTTCCGGGTGCCGTCCGCGCGGACGGCTGTCCGCAGTGTGCCCCGAACGAGTACAACTGACGCATGGGAGAAAACGGGCTCGTGCTGGGGCCGCTGATGAGGTACGTCGACGACACGTCGGCCGGCATCTGGGTCGAGACGTCCGGGCCGGCCATCGTGTCGATCCACGCCGGCGGGCAGACGTGGCAGCACCAGACATTCGGGGTGCACGGGCACCACTACGCGCTCGTCGAGGTCGAGGGGCTCGAGCCGGGCAGCGTCACGCCCTACGCCGTGCGGGTGGACGACGTCGAGGTGTGGCCGCCCACCGACTCGCCGTTCCCGCCGAGCGCGATCGCCACCCTGATGCCGGGCAGGCCGCTGCGGCTGGCCTACGGCTCGTGCCGCACCAGCGTGCCGCACGACGAGGAGGGCAACCGGACCCACGGGGTCGACGCGCTGCGTGCGCTGGCCGTCCGGATGGCCGGCGAGGACGGCGCCCGCTGGCCGGACCTGGTGCTGTTCCTCGGCGACCAGGTGTACGCCGACGAGACGTCCGAGCAGATGCAGGAGTTCATCGCCTCACGCCGCGACATCGACGAGCCGCCGGGTGAGGAGCTCAAGGACTTCGAGGAGTACGCCCACCTCTACCGGCTGGCCTGGACGGACCCGGCGATCCGGTGGCTGCTCTCGACGCTGCCGAGCGCGATGATCTTCGACGACCACGACATCCGCGACGACTGGAACACCTCGATCGCGTGGAAGAAGAAGATGGACGCCACCACGTGGTGGCACCAGCGCCTGATGGCCGGGCTCGCGTCGTACTGGGTCTACCAGCACGTCGGGAACCTCTCCCACGAGGAGCGTGCGGCGGACCCGCTGTGGCGGCAGCTGCAGGAGTACGACGGCGCCGGTGAGCTCGACCTGACCAGCGACCTGGACGCCCTCGTCGAACGGGCCGAGGCCGACCCCGAGTCCTACCAGTGGAGCTTCACGCGGGACGTGTCCGGGACGCGGCTGATCGTGCTGGACTCGCGGGCCGCCCGGGTCCTCGAGCCCGAGCGTCGCGGCATGCTCGACGACGCGGAGCTCGCCTGGCTCGACGAGCACATGGTCGGCGGGTTCAGCCACCTGCTGGTCGGCACCTCGCTGCCGTTCCTGCTTCCACCCGGGCTGCACCACCTCGAGGCCTGGAACGAGGCCGTCGCGGCCGGTGCCTGGGGACGGCTCGCGGCCCGGGTCGCCGAGTTCCTCCGGCAGGCCGTCGACCTCGAGCACTGGGGGGCCTTCCAGCGGACCTTCCGCCAGGTCGCCGCGATGGCCGAGGAGGTGGCCGACGGCAAGCGCGGGCCGGCGCCCCGCACCGTGACCTTCCTGTCCGGCGACGTGCACCACTCCTACGTCTCCGAGGTGCGCCATCGCCGGCGGGGAGCCCGCATCATCCAGGCGGTCTGCTCACCGATCCGCAACCCGTTGCCCCGGGTGATGCGGTTCGCCACCGCGACGCTGGCCTACGGGGTCGCCGGGTTCCTCGGCTCGCTGGTGTCGGCCTCCGCCAAGGTGCCCCGCGAGCCGTTCAAGTGGCGGCGGCTCCGGCGGCCGTGGTTCGACAACTGCATCGCCACCCTCGAGGACCGCCCTGAGGGGCTCTACCTGCTGTGGGAGACCGGCGTGGTCCACGACGGCGACCTCGAGCGCCCGCGCCTCGAGCAGGTCGCCGAGGTCACGATCCGCCCCCGCTGAGTCGCTACCCCGCGGTCCGTTCCCCGTCGATGAGGTAGCGGTCGCCGTCGTACACGAGCTCGAGCACGGTCGGCCGGCGTCCGGTCCCGAAGTTGTCGAAGCGGACCCGGTAGCTGACCACGAGGGTCCGGGGATCGGCGGAGACGCTGAGGATCTCGGCGTCGCCGACGCCGTCCCAGAAGTCCCGGTACTTCTCCAGGCCTCCGCTCTCCGCCTGGAACTTCGGGGTCAGCATCGTCCAGGCGGTGTCGGGGTCGGTCGAGATCGCTGCGACGTAGTCGCGGGCGAAGGACTCCATGCCCTGTGCGGTGGGCTCGGCCGCCTCGCTCGGTCGGCTCGACGCGGTCGGTCGGCTCGACGCGGTGGGTCGGCTCGACTCGGTGTCCTCGGGGGTCGCGGCGGGGCTCTGCGCGGTGTCGTCCTCCGGCTGCTCCCCGTCGGGCAGGGCGGCGAGCAGCACCAGGCCCAGCACGAGCGCCAGCGCGAGGGCGACGACCCCGGCGAGCACCTTGTTGACCGGCCCGCGCTGGGGGCGTTGCGACGTGGCCGGCGGCGCGGCCTCGGGCCCCGCGGTGGGCGCGGGTGGGACCGCCCCGAGCACCTGGGTCGTCGGCGAATCCTCGGCTCGAGGTGTCGCGAGCGGGACCGTGGCCGCCGGCGCCGGGGGCGCCATGCGGGCGTCCGGCCCGGCGAGGAAGTCGCGGACCTGCGCCATCGTCCAGCGTCGGGACGGGTCCTTCGCCATGGTCCCCTCGAGCAGCGGCGCCAGCCAACCGGCGTCGGGCAGGCGCGGGGGCTCCTCGTTGACGAGGCGGTAGAGCCCGCCGAGCATGTTGTCGCCGAAGTCGTAGGGCGGGTGGCCCGCGAGGACGTGGTACGCCGTGGCGCCCAGCGACCACACGTCGACGGCCTCGTCGCCCCGACCCCCGGCGGCGACCTCCGGGGCGAGGTAGGCCGGTGACCCGGTGACCAGGCCGGTCTGGGTCAGGGAGGGGTCCGCCGCGGTCCGCGCGATGCCGAAGTCGTTCAGCTTCACCCGCCGGCGCCGGTCGACCAGGATGTTGGACGGCTTCACGTCCCGGTGCACGATGCCTTCGGCGTGGGCCGCGACGAGGGCGTCGGCCACCTGCCACAGCAGCGGCGCGGCCTCGTCCGGCGAGAGCCGGCCCTGCTCCCTGACGAGCTGGGCCAAGGTGGTGCCCTCGACGTACTCCATCACCAGCCAGCGGGAGTCCGTCTCCGGATCGACGACCAGGTTGAAGACCGCGACGACGTGCGGGTGGTTGAGCCGCGCGGCCAGCTGCGCCTCGCGCTCGGCCCGGGCGAGGTCGACGCTCTCCGCCCCCGGCAGCATCCCGATGCGCTTCAGGGCCACGTCACGCCCGAGGACCTCGTCATGGCCGAGCCAGACCGCGCCCATGCCGCCACGGCCGATCTCACGCTCGAGCGAGTACCTGCCTGCGATCACTGGTGTCCTTCGGTCCGAGGGGCGGCGTGCCCCCGCACGATCGTAGGGCGCGCGCCGGCGCCCGGTCACAACAGCACATGGGTGCGGGAGGAGCACGCCCGCGCGCGGAGAACGCGTCACAACAGCACATGAGTGCGGGAGTGGTCGCCGTCAGGGGGCCGCCCGCGACGCTCAGGGGAGCGCGTCGAGGAGGGCGTTCTCGACGACCTCCATCAGTGCCGGGTGGATCCAGTACTGGTCCCGGGCGACCTGCTCCACGGTCTGGTCGAACGTCATCGCCTGCACCAACGGCTGGATCAGGTTGGACGCCTGGGCGCCCATCACGTGTGCACCGAGCAACAGTCCGGTCACGGGGTCGACGAGGACCTTGGCGAAGCCGTGGTCGTCCTCCATCGCCCAGCCGTAGGCGGTGTCTCCGTAGTCGCGCCTGCCCACGACGAACGAGCGCCCCTGGGCTCGCGCCTCGTCCTCGGTCACCCCGATGCTGGCGACCTGCGGGTTGCTGAAGACCGCCCGGGGGACGTGGGTGTGGTCGGCCTCCACGAGGTCGTCGGGGTGCAGCAGGTTGTGGCGTACGACGCGGGCCTCGTGGTTCGACACGTGCTTGAGCTGGAACTTGTTGCTCACGTCGCCGAGCGCCCACACCCCGTCGGCGGTGGTGCGCTGGTGCCGGTCCACCTTGACGAGACCGCGGCCGTCCACCTCGACACCGGCGTGCTCGAGGTCGAGCAGGTCGGAGTTGCTGCGACGTCCCGTCGCCACGAGCAGGAGGTCCGCCTCGACGGTCGAGCCGTCGTCGAGCGTCGCGCGGATGCCCCCGTCGTACTTCTCGAGCCGGACGGCCTGCGTGTCGAGCCGCACGTCCCAACGCTGCTGGGCGATCTCGGTGAACTTGGTCGAGACCTCGGCGTCCTCCTCGCGCAGCAGCCGGCCGGACCGGTTCACCACCGTCACGTGCGCCCCGAACGCCGAGAACACGTGGGCCAGCTCCGCCGCGACGAACCCGCCGCCGAGCACGAGCATCCGGTCGGGCAACGCGTCGATGCGCATCACGGAGTCGCTGGTGTAGTAGGGCACGTCGTCGAGACCGGGGACCTCGGGGAGCACGGGCCGGGATCCGGCCGCGATCACCACGTGATCGGCGGTGATGGTCTCCCCGGTGCCCGTGTCGAGGGTGCGTGGGCCGGTGAAGCGGGCGTGGCCCTCGAACAGCCGGACGTTCGACCGACCGGTCGCACGCCAGCTCCGGCCGGCCTCCGAGATCGGGTCGATCCGGCCGAAGATCCGGTCGCGGAGCTCGGGCCACCGCGCCCGGTCGAACCGGGTGTCGAGGCCCAGCCGGTCACCGTGGGCTGCCGCGTCGGCCACATCGGCGGGGTAGACGAACATCTTGGTGGGGATGCACCCGACGTTGAGGCAGGTCCCGCCGAAGGTGCCCTTCTCGAGGATCGCCACGTCCCAGTCCTCGAACGCCCGGTCGACGATCGTGTTGCCGGAGCCGGTGCCGATCACGGCCAGGTCGAAGTGGGTGCTCACCCGTCCATCCTGCCCGGCGCAGTGTGAGGCGTGCCATGCATTGAGCGTGCATGGGATTGGACAGGCTAGGTGTTGGGACTGATGAAGCCCGATCATGGAAGTCCCGACACACGGAAGGGTGAGTCATGACCAACACGCAGGAGCCTGCCGTCGACGGCACCGAGCGGCACAAGGTTGTCGTCATCGGGTCCGGCTTCGGGGGCCTGTTCGGCACGAAGGCGCTGCGCCGGGCCGACGTCGAGGTCACGATGGTCGCCAAGACCACGCATCACCTGTTCCAGCCGCTGCTCTACCAGGTCGCGACCGGCATCCTCTCCGAGGGCGAGATCGCGCCGCCCACCCGTGAGGTGCTGGCCTCGCAGAAGAACGCCCGGGTGATCCTCGGCGAGGTCGTCGACATCGACCTGGAGAACCGGCTCGTCACGTCGAAGGTGCTGAACCGGACCACGGTGACGCCGTACGACTCCCTGATCGTCGCTGCCGGGGCCGGCCAGTCCTACTTCGGCAACGACCAGTTCGCCGAGTTCGCGCCCGGGATGAAGAGCATCGACGACGCGCTCGAGCTGCGGGGGCGCATCTTCGGTGCCTTCGAGCTCGCCGAGCTCTCCGAGGACGAGGACGAGATCCAGCGGCTGCTGACGTTCGTCGTCGTCGGCGCCGGCCCGACCGGGGTGGAGATGGCCGGCCAGATCGCCGAGCTCGCCCACCGCACGTTGAAGAAGGACTTCCGGCGGATCAACACCCGCGAGGCCCGGGTGATCCTTCTCGACGCGGCGCCGCAGGTGCTGCCGCCGTTCGGGGCCAAGCTGGGCGAGAAGACCAAGACCGACCTCGAGAAGCTCGGGGTCGAGGTGCAGCTCGGTGCGATGGTGGTCGACGTCGACGAGCGCGGCCTCGAGCTCCAGGACAAGGACGGCACCCGGCGTCGCATCGACGCGGTCACCAAGGTGTGGGCTGCCGGCGTGCAGGCGAGCACGCTCGGCAAGATCCTCGCCGACCAGACGGGCGCACCCCTCGACCGTGCCGGGCGCATCGGCGTCAACTCCGACCTCACCCTGCCGGGGCACCCCGAGGTGTTCGTGGTCGGCGACATGATCTCGCTGGACAACCTGCCGGGTGTCGCGCAGGTCGCCATCCAGGGCGCGAAGTACGCCGCCAAGGAGATCAAGGGCCGGGTCGAGGGGAAGGCCCCGCAGGAGCCGTTCAAGTACTTCGACAAGGGCAGCATGGCGACGATCTCGCGCTTCCGCGCGGTCGCGATGGTGGGCAAGCTCCGGCTGACGGGCTTCGTGGCCTGGCTGATGTGGCTCGCCGTGCACCTCGTCTACATCACCGGCTTCAAGAACCGCATCACGGCACTGCTGCACTGGTTCGTCAGCTTCATCGGCCGTGGCCGGTCCGAGCGGACCTCGACGGAGCAGCAGATCTTCGCGCGGGCCGCGCTGGCCCGGCTGTCGGGCGGTGCCTCGGACCTGGTCAGCGCACCCGGGGCGTACGACGCCGCTCAGGAGCTGATCGAGACGACCCGACGGGCCGAGCTCGAGGCCAAGGCGGCCGAGGAGGCCAGGCTGACCGACAGCGGCCAGCGGGGCGTCCGGCAGGAGACCCGCGCCTGACCGACCCTGGTCCCGCCTCCACCCCCACCGTTATCGGTATGGGTTGGGCGCGGAATCCGGTCCCCGATCCATACCAATATCGGAGGGTCAGTAGGCGTCGTCGAGCTGGACCTCGTTGTCGATGATGTGCATGGCGGCTTCCTCGGCGCTCGCGCCGGCGCCGTCGATGCCGACGTCGTGCCCTTCCATGTCCTGCTCGAAGTCGCCTTCGGACGCCTCGTGGTCGGCCACGAGCCGGCCGGCGCGGGCGCTGCCGACCTCGCCGCCGACGTGCTCGTCCTCGAGCTCTGCCGAGAGGTAGGGGTCGGGCTCCGGCTCCTCCTGGGCGATCCGCTGGTCCAGCGACTCGCCGTGTTCCTCTTCCCAGGGCGTGTTGCCGTAGCGCTCGGCGCCGGACCACTTCTCGGGAGGTGAGTACCCCTCGTCCAACGCGTCGTCCACGCCCCGGTCGACGAGTGAGTCCTCAGGCTGGAGCTGGTCCTCGTCGTCGACGCTGTACTCGCCGTAGATCTCGCGGTTCTCGGTCATGTCCCATGCCTACCCCTTTGTGCACGGTCCACGCCAGTGACACAGGTCCCTTCCGGTTCCCTGCGGTCGCGGGCAGGATCACTCGAAGCGGTCGGGCTTCGCCTCGCGCTCCGCGATCAGCTCGCGCGCCCACCGGGGCAGGATGAACAGCCCTTCGGCCTCGACGGTCACGTTGCCGTCGCTGTCCTGGAGGTGACCCTTGACGGTGGTCTTGTAGCCCTCGACGCTGTCGATCCACGCCTCGCCGCTCAGCTCGCCGAGCGGCGTCGGCCGGCGGTAGTGCAGGGTGAGCCGGCCGGTCATCCCCGGCGACCCGCCCGCGGCCGCGGCCTCGCCGCAGAGCTGGTCGAGCAGCAGCGCGCTCACGCCGCCGTGCACGAGGCCGGGTGGGCCTTCGTACTGCGGGCCGAGGTGAAACTTCGACCAGGCCTTCCCGTCCGGCGACCGCTCGACGCGCAGCGGGGGAGCAACTGCGTTCCGCATCCCGATCACGGCGTTGCCGTGCGCCCGGGTGTGGCCGTCCGCGCCGACCTCGATGCCCAGCGGCTCGGTGCGGGACTGCTTCCGGAGGCGGGCGGTCAGGCCGTCGATCTCTGCGGTGACCTCGCGGACGACGTCGTGGTCGACCTCCGTCATGAGCTGGGCCTCGACGAGCCCACGGGTGCTGCGCGCAAGCGCGCCGAACACCTCGTCGTACTGCGCTGCCTGCTCGGCGGTCAACGTCGAGGGTCGGTAGGAGTCCGCATCCATCCTGCGAGGTTAGAACACGTTGCATTCTCCGGACGATCGCTGTGGGCGAGGACACACGTGAACGCGGGGCGCCCGGCGGCGCGGCGCGGGGGTGCCGGTCGACGCGTTTCCCTCATTACGGTGCGCGCCCGGGGTGGCGGCGGCACGATGTCGTGTGATCGGGGCAACGACCGGTGATGCGGCGGGTACGCGGGGGGCGGCTGGGGAGCCGGGTGAGAAGGGGAGGGCACGGTGATGATCGATCTCGCCGGCACGTCCGACTTCGTGGTTCAGGCCGACAACATGGACGTGCTGCCGACACTGCCGGACGGCGCCTTCCAGCTGATCTACATCGACCCCCCGTTCAACACGGGCTCGTCCCGGCTGCGTCGTACGCTCCGCTCGGTCCGGGAGACCGACGGGACGGGCGACCGCACCGGCTTCCGCGGCAACCGGTACTCCACCGAGGTCACCGGGCAGATGTCCTACCCGGACACGTTCGTGGACTACGCGGAGTTCATCGGCCCACGGCTCGACGAGGCCCGCCGGCTGCTTGCGGACTCCGGCACGCTCTACTTCCACATCGACTGGCGCGAGGCGCACTACTGCAAGGTGCTGCTCGACCAGGTCTTCGGCCGGCAGAACTTCCTCAACGAGGTGATCTGGGCCTACGACTTCGGCGGCCGGGCCAAGGACCGCTGGCCGGCGAAGCACGACACGATCCTGGTCTACGTCAAGCAGGTCGGCGCCCACCTGTTCGACCAGGACGGCATCGAGCGGGTGCCCTACATGGCACCCACGCTGGTGGGCCCCGAGAAGGCCGCGCGCGGCAAGCTGCCGACCGACGTCTGGTGGCACACGATCGTGCCGACGGGTGGCCGGGAGAAGACCGGCTACCCGAACCAGAAGCCCGAGGGGGTGCTCCGGCGGATCCTCCAGCCGTCGTCGCGCCCGGGGGACTGGGTGCTGGACTTCTTCGCCGGCAGCGGTACGACGGGCGCGGTGGCCGCCGCGATGGGGCGCCGGTTCGTCCTCGTGGACTCCAACCCGGAGGCCGTCTCGGTGATGAGGCGGCGGCTCGACGTCGACCGAACGGCGTACCTCGGCGGGGACGGACTACCGCTCCCCTGATCCTTTCGGGGCATGGCCAATCGGACGTTTGGGGCGGAACAGTGTATTCCGTCCGGACGCGGGGGTGGCGTCGCCTAGGCTCGACATATCGGATGCTTGCAGTGTCCAGGGCCCCGCCTGCTCGGTGCGGCCGCCCCGCGCACCGGCGAGCCCGTGCCCTGGAGGGGGGCCGTCATGGGTGGGGAGAGCGTGATCATCGGCCTGCGCGCGCGCTCTGAGCGCTCCTCCCCGGGGGCGACGGGCCTGCCGACGCCGCCGGGTGAGGGCTGACCCTTGGTCGAGACCTTCCAGCCACCCGCCGAGGACGTCCCCGCCGCCCGGCCCACCGCGCGCACCGCGATGCCGTTCCTGCTGCTCAGCCTGCTCGGCCTGATCAACGTCGCCCTGCCGCCCTACACCACCAAGATCTGGCACCTGGTCGTGGCGGCCGCCATGGTCTGGGCGATGGCGAAGGCCTACCAGATCTCCCTCGAGCGGGAGGAGCGCAGCTGGGTCGACCTGGTGGCGCCGCTCGGCGCGTTCCCGCTGATCGTCGTGCTCCGCGACGCCACGGGAGGCAGCGAGTCCGGCCTCGCCCCGCTGGTGGCGATCCCGATCCTGTGGCTCGCCGTGTTCGGCACTCGACGCGACCTCTACGCGTCCGCCGTGCTCGCCGCCCTCACCTTCGTGCTGCCGGTGCTGGTCGTCGGCCCGCCGGACTACGCCCTCGGCGAGTGGCGTCAGGCCGTGCTGTGGACGGGCATCGCCCTGGTCATCGCACCCGTCGTCCAGCAGGTCGTCCGGCAGCTGGCCGTCGAGTCCCTGCGGTCCAAGGAGATCGCCGCCCGGTTCGAGGGCATCGTCCGTGGCGCGACGCTCAGCAGCCTGGTCACCACCGACAAGGATGGTGTGATCACCTCCTTCGGTGTCGGGGCGGAGAAGCAGACCGGGTACGCCGCTGCAGACGTGGTCGGCCGGGAGCTGACCTCGGTCTGCTTCCAGCCGGCCGAGCTGGACGCCGTGGCCGAGGAGCTGGGGGTGACTCCGGACTTCGCGGTGCTCTCCCGCCTCGCGCACACCCGGGCCGCCAGCCGGATCTGGGCACTGCGCCGCTCCGACGGTGAGTCGGGGTTCGTGCGCATGTCGATCACCGCCCTGCGTGACGACGAGGAGCAGGTCACCGGCTACCTGTGCGTGGCCGTCGACGCGACCTCCGCGACGCGCGCCGAGCGGGCGCTGACCCAGGCCGAGCAGCGGTGGCGGATCCTGATGGACCACCTGCCCGACACGACCGTGGTCATGGTCGAGGAGAAGACCGGCATCACGGTGGTCACCGGCGCCGGCATCCTGGCCCGGCGTCTGCGCGACGGGGCGGGCCGGCGGCTGCAGGAGATCGTCGACCGGGACGCGCCCGGGACGCTCGACCGGATCCTGTCCCGGGCGTTCGCCGGCGAGGAGGTGCCGCCGGTCTACGCGAAGGTCGGCGACGCCGAGCACGAGTTCCAGGCGAGCCCGCTGCCGTCCACCACCCACCGGCGCCAGGCGATCCTCATGGTGCGCGACGTCAGCCGCGAGCGGGAACGCGAGCGGACCCTGATGGTGGCGAAGGAGCGGGCCGAGCGGTTGTTCGAGGACGCTCCCCAGGGCATCGCGCTGCTCGAGCCGGACGGCGTGGTCGTCCAGGTGAACCCGGCCTTCACCAGGCTGTTGGGCGAGTCGGAGATGGCGGGTCGGCAGCTGAACAGCCTGTCCTTCGATCCCGACGACCTCACCGTCGAGGTACACCTGACCCGGGTGCGGGAGACGGCCGAGCGGCGTGCGGAGACGCAGTGGTCGGTGCGCGGCGCCCAGGGCGAGGAGGTGCACGTCGCGCTGATCAGCACGATGCTGCACGGCGAGAACGGCGGCGAGGACCTGATCCTGACCAACGTGGTCGACGTGTCCGAGCGCTACCGCTACGAACGGCAGCTCGCGTTCCTCGCCGAGCACGACCCGCTGACCGGCCTGGCGAACCGGCGCCGGTTCGACCAGGAGCTGGCTCGTCACATCGACGACTGCCGCCGCTACGGACCGCGCGGCGCCGTGCTGATGCTCGACCTCGACCACTTCAAGGAGGTCAACGACACCCTGGGCCACGCGGTGGGCGACGAGCTGCTCGTCGACGTCGCCCGGGTGCTGCTCCAGAGGATGCGCTCGACCGACCTCGTGGCACGGCTCGGTGGCGACGAGTTCGCGGTCCTGCTGCCCCACGCCGACAAGAAGTCGGCGGAGCTCGTCGCGTCGAGCCTGGTCGAGACACTGCGCGACGAGGTGAGCGGCCTCGAGGACACCCGGAGCGGCGTCACCGCGAGCATCGGGGGCGTGATCGTCGAGGAGGCCCACCGCAGCGCGAGCGAGGTGCTGTCCGCCGCGGACGCCGCGATGTACGTCGCCAAGCACTCGGGCCGCAGCCGCTTCACGTTCCTGACCGTCGAGGAGTGACCGGACGACCCTGGTCCCGGGAAGCCCGCCTTGGCAGTGTTCGTGAGTGGGAACATGGACGGACAGGGACGAAGGGGACGGGCGCAGTGGTGGAGAGCAACGGGGCGCCGGCCCGGTTGACGCGTGCGGATCCGGACCCCGAGGACCCGACGACGGCAGGCACCCGGGTGTCCGTGCGCATGGCGGCCCCCGCGCTCGCCGTGGTCTTCGCGCTGCTCGTCCCGGTGCACGTGGTCATGCTGGACGGTGCTGCCCAGCACGTGATGGTGGTGCTCGCCGCCCTCACCGCGGTGCTGAGCCTGGCCCTGTGGAGGCGGATCGAGGCCGCGTCGAGTCGAGCCGCGACGGGGATGCTGACCGCCCTGTGCCTGGCCCCGATGACCAACAACGTCGTCCACCTCGCGGTCGAGGGCCGCCTCGAACGCACCGCGCTGCTGATGCTGACCCTGGTGGGCGTCGGGGCGGTCTGCAAGAGCAGGCTGCATGCGGCGGTCCTGTTCCTGGTGGGCTGCCTGGCCTGGGTGGGGGTGGTCGCGCTCACCCGGCCGGAGCCGATGGGTCAGGTCCCGCAGTACGCCGTCCAGCTCGCGCTGGCCTGCCTGCTCGGCATCGGGGTCTTCCTGGTCCGGCGCGCCGTCTCCGGGCGCCTCGTGCTCGCCCACGACGCGCTCGCCGACCAGCTCCGTCAGCTCGACGAGCTGCGTGCGGTCAACGAGCTGCGACTGCGGCGTTTCCGCGGGGTCTTCGACAACAGCCCGACCGGGATCGCCCTCGCCGACGAGTCGGGCGCCATCGTGGAGGCGAACGCCGCGATGTGCGGCATCCTCGGTCGCCCGCTCCGGGACGTGGTCGGCAGTGCTTCGGTGGACTTCGCGCATCCCGAGGACCGCGCCAGGCTCAGCTCGCTGGGCGAGCTCGTCGCGTCCGCGGCCGACGGGATCGCCCGGGTCGAGGGGAGGTACCTCCGGCCCGACGGGTCGGTGCGCTGGGCCGGGCTGACGGTACGACGCGTCCGCGGTCCGGAGGGACAGCCGTGGACCCTCGCCCACGTGCAGGACGTGACCGGACGCAAGCTCGCCGAGGGCCAGGCCCGCACGTCGCGGGAGACGCTGCGGGCCGCGGTGGCGATCGCCCGGGCGACGCAGCAGGGCGTGGACCCGCGGCCGGCCGTGCTCTCCAGCCTGCTCCAGCTCACCACGGCGTCGAGCGCGTCGATGATCGAGCGGCTGGACGAGAACCACCTGGTCGTCACGGAGCACTTCGGCCGCGACAGCGAGGAAGGTCGCACGATCGCGCTGGACCAGCCGTCGGCCACCGCGCACGTGTGGCGCACCGGCGAGCCGGTGTTCGCCGCCCGGGCCGGCGAACACCCGCTGGTGTCTGCACAGCTGCTGCAGGACCGGGCGGCCAGCATGCTCTGGCAGCCGGTCGGGACGTCCGGATCGGTGCGGGCCGTCCTCGCGCTGGTGTGGCACGACCGCGAGGCCGAGGTGTCCGAGCTGGAGCGGACCGGCGTCGAGGCGGTCGCGACCGAGGCCGGAGCCGCCCTGCTCGCCGAGTCGATGCGTCACGACCTCGAGGCGATGACGGTCACCGACGCCCTGACCGGGCTGCTCAACCGGCGCGGCTGGGACCGGGAGCTCGAGGGAGCGGTCCGGCTCGCGCGTCGCACCGGCCGTCCGTTCACTGTGGCCCTGGTCGACCTGGACCACTTCAAGAAGTTCAACGACACCTACGGCCACCTCGAGGGGGACCGGATGCTCGCGGAGTTCGCCTCCTACGCCCGGTCGGCGGTGCGGGACGTCGACGTGGTGGCCCGATGGGGAGGCGAGGAGTTCAGCGTCATGCTGCGCGACACCGACCAGGAGTCGGCGTACGAGGTCCTCGACCGACTCCGGGCCGGCTGTCCCGGTGAGGTGACCTGCTCGATCGGGTACGCCGACGTGGCGGCCGGTGCGTCCGTCGCGGAGAGCCTGGCTCGCGCGGACGCGGCGCTCTACGCGGCGAAGCGCAGTGGCCGTGACCGGGTCGAGGCGGCGCCGCCGGCCCGCCCCGCTGCTCCCTGACCGCGCGCTGAGCGGACCGGTTGGACCGGTCGATATCGGACTCGTCCGAGATGCCCGGACGGGCGTACTCTCGAATCCTCTCGGTCACGGTGGGAGGCAGTTATGGACGGCCAATCCGGGGACCACGCCGCCCTCAAGACGCTCTGGCGCCACGTGCTGATCGGCCTGGCGCTGACGGTGATCCTCGCCGCGATCATCGTCTTGGTCTCTACCTGATCCGACCGCCTTCTGTGCTGTGTGACACGCCGGTGTGACTCCCTCCTGGCCTGTCTCGGGGTTTGTGAACCGGGGGCCGGGGTACGGCTCGGCCGGGAGAGATCACACATCTCGGGAGAGGGAGATTCATATGAGCGTCCCCACGAAGCTTGTGGTTGGGGTGGCCGGAGGGTATCTCCTCGGTCGCCGGAAGAAGATGAAGCTGGCCATCACCTTGGGCAGCATGCTCGCCGGCCAGAAGATCGCGACCAATCCGCGCGGTCTGATGCAGCAGGGAGCAAAGCTGGTCGAGGGCAGTCCGGAGCTGTCGAAGATCTCGGACCAGATCCGCTCGCAGCTGTTCGACGCCGCGCGCGCCGCCGCCATCGCCACCGCCAACAGCCGGATGGACGGGATCAGTGACGCCATCCGCGAGCGCTCCGAACGACTCGCGCTCGGGCCGGCCGGCGACGAGCCGGAGGACGAGTACGACGAGGACGAGTACGACGACCTCGACGAGGAGGCCGACGAGGAGCTGGAGGACGCGGCTGACGAGGAGCCTGAGGACGCGGCTGACGAGGAGGAGGACGAGGAGCCCGAGTCCGAGGAGGAGCCGGAGGACGCGGCTGACGAGGAGCCTGAGGAGGAAGAGGCTCCGCGGCAGCGCCGCAACAGCCGCACCTCCTCGCGGCGGACGTCCGAAGAGAGTCCGCGTCGACGGTCCGGCTCGCGACCGGCGCGCAAGTCCGCGCCCCGCAAGCGCGCTGCAGCATCCTCATCCGGCGCGAAGAAGACCGCCAGCTCGAGCTCCTCGACGGCGAAGAAGGCGGCCGAACCGGCTGCGAAGCGCAGCTCGTCCGGCACGGCCAAGAAGGCCACGAGCGCCGCGAAGAAGTCCGCCCCGGCGAAGAAGTCCGCCGCCAAGACGTCGACGCCCGCGAAGAAGACCGCCGCGAAGAAGGCGACGCCGGCGAAGAAGGCGACGCCTGCCAAGAAGACCGCCGCGAAGAAGGCGACGCCGGCGAAGAAGGCGACGCCTGCCAAGAAGACCGCCGCGAAGAAGGCGACGGCCAAGAAGTCCACCGCGAAGAAGACGACCTCGAGCGGGACCCGTGGACGCACGTCGTCGCGGAGCAGCTCCACCCGGAAGGCGGCCTGATCGAGATGGCACAGAACTCTGAGAACAGTGGCGGCCTGAAGTCCCTCGTGGACGAGCTTCCCTTCGACCGGCTGAAGGACGAGCTGTCGCACGGCTTCAGCACGCTGGGAGAGAAGGCGCTCGGCAGTGCGAGCGACAGGCTGACCGGTCTGACCGACCGGCTCAACGACATGGCCGACAACGGTGGTTTCGCCGGCAAGGTCGCGAAGAAGAGTGTCGAGGAGGCCGCCGAGGGCGGGTCGCCCGTCAAGGGCGCGCTCAAGGGCGGACTGTCCGGTGCGAAGGACAAGGTCAAGGAGAAGCTCGGCGGCGGAGGTGGTGGGGGCGGCAAGAAGGGCACCAAGGCCACCAACATCATCGAGGAGATCGATGTCGGCGTGCCGGTGCATGTGGCCTACAACGCCTGGACGGAGTTCCAGGAGTGGACGGGCTTCATGAAGAAGGTCGAGAAGGCAGACGCCGAGGAAGAAACCAAGATCAACTTCAAGGCGCAGGTCTTCTGGTCGCACCGCGAGTGGCAGGGCAAGATCCTCGAGCAGGTCCCCGACGAGATGATCATGTGGCGCTCCGAGGGTGAGAAGGGCCGCGTCGACGGTGCCGTCACCTTCCACGAGCTCGCACCGAACCTGACCCGGATCCTCGTCGTGCTCGAGTACTACCCCCAGGGGCTGTTCGAGCGCACCGGCAACCTCTGGCGGGCGCAGGGCCGCCGGGCACGTCTGGAGCTCAAGCACTTCCGCCGTCACGTGATGACCGAGATCATCCAGAACCCCGACGAGGTCGAGGGCTGGCGCGGCGTCATCGAGGAGGGTGAGCTCGCCCGCAGCCACGACGAGGTCGTGGAGGAGGAGCAGCAGGACGACGGGTACGACGAGGCCGACGGCGAGGAGCCGGAGGGCGACGACGGGGCCGCCGACGAGTACGAGGGCGACGAGGACGAGGCCGCCGAGGAGTACGAGGACGAGGGCGACGAGGACGAGGCCACCGACGAGTACGACGAGGACGACGAAGAGCTCGAGGAAGAGCCCGAGGACGAGTACGAAGAGGAGGACGGCGAGGAAGAGGAGCCGGACGACGGGGAGGAAGAGCTCGAGGACGAGTACGACGAGGAGGGCGAGCCCGAGGACGAGGAGCTCGAGGAGGAGCCCGAGGACGAGTACGAGGACGAAGAGCCCGAAGAAGAAGAGGTCGAGGAAGAACGACCTCGCCGGCGCCGTCGCGCCGCCTGACCCCCCATCTCGGAAGGAACGAACATGACCGTCGCAACCTCACAGCGCAAGGGTGGTGGCTACCTCGAGCGCCCCGCCCCGAGCGGCCTCGCTGACGTCATCGAGATCATCTTGGACAAGGGCATCGTCATCGATGCCTACGTCCGGGTCTCGCTCGTCGGCATCGAGCTGCTCACCGTCGACGCCCGCATCGTCATCGCCAGCGTCGACACCTACCTCCGCTTCGCGGAGGCCACCAACCGGCTCGACCTCTACGAGCACGGCGGCAAGGACATCACCGAGGTCGTCGGCGACCTGCAGGAGACCGGCGCCAGCAAGAAGGTCGGCGGCGCCATCAAGGGCGCGAAGAACGCCCTCACCGGCGGCGACGACGACAGCCGCTCGCGGCGGCCCGCGAAGAAGACCTCGCGCAGCAGACGGAGCGAGGAAGCGTGACCCAGCAGGCAACCGCGTCCCCTGCCTCCTTGGCGGACCTTCCCGAGTCGGACGGGCTCTACGTCTACGGCGTGGTGCCCGCCGACCCGGCCCGCGTGCCCGACGGGCTCACCGGGGTCGACGGCTCACCCGTGGAGCTGGTGCTGCTGGGCGACGTCGGCGCGGCAGTGGGCAGGATCGCGCTCGACCGGCCGCCCGGCCGGCGGGCTGACCTGCTCGCCCACACCGCCGTCCTCGACGCGCTCGCCGCCGCAGGCCCGGTCGTTCCCGTCCAGTTCGGCGCGGTCGTGCCGCAGCTCGAGGACGTCGTGCACGACGTGCTCGAGCCGCAGGCCGAGCGGTTCGCCGGGCTGCTGGCCGAGCTCGCCGGTCGCCGTCAGTTCAACGTGCGCGGCCGCTACAACGAGGCGGCGGTGCTCGCGGAGGTCGTCGCCGAGGACGCCGAGATCGCCGTGCTGCGGGAGCGCACCCGGGACCTGCCCGAGCATGTCGGCCAGGCTGAGCGGGTGCGGCTCGGCGAGCTCGTGTCCCGCGCGCTCGAGGCCAAGCGGGAGCAGGACGCCGCGATCGTGCTCGACGCCGTGCTGCCCCATGTCGCGTCCTACGCCCCACGGGGTGGCGCGTCCGTTGACCACATGATGGATGTCGCGTTCCTCGTGGACGACGAGGCACGGCCCGGTTTCGAGGACGCACTCGAGTCGGTCGCCGAGGCGATGCACGAACGGGTCCGGCTCCAGCTCATGGGACCGATGGCGCCGTACGACTTCGTGGAGGGCTGACGGTGGGACTCATCACCGGCCTGCTCGGCCTCCCGGTGGCACCGCTTCGTGGTGCCGTCTGGGCCGCCGAGCAGGTCCGGCAGCAGGCCGAGGAGGAGTTCTACGACCCGGCCAGGATCAAGGCACAGCTGGAGGAGGTCGACCGCGCCCGGTCGACGGGGGAGCTGAGCGACGACGAGGCGACCGCCATCGAAGACGAGCTTGTCGAGCGGCTGCTGGTGAGCCGCAGCAGACCGGCACCCTGGGAGGAGTGACCGATGGCCACGAAGAAGGTGAGCTCGAGCACGGCGAAGAAGGCCGGCTCGAGCAGCACAACGACCAAGAAGACCACGTCGAGGCCGACCGCCCAGCGCAGTTCTGCTCCGCGGGCCGCGGCCCCGAAGAAGAAGACCGGCATGGCGATCGCCGCCGAGGCCGCACGTCAGCTGCTTGAGATGACCGGCCGCGACGCCGAGGGCGTCATCGGGCTGGAGAAGACCGACGACGGCTGGCGGATCGAGGTCGAGGTCCTGGAGGTGCGACGCATCCCCGAGACCACGGACGTGCTCGCTCTCTACGAGCTGACGGTCGACTCGGACGGGGACCTCGAGGGCTACCGGCGGATGCGTCGCTACACGCGCGGGTCGGCCGGCGAGGGGTCCGGATGACCGAGCAGCAGAGCGCGGCCCCGACGACGCGCCCCTACAACCCCCCGATGGCGGGGGCGAGCTCGCGGCCGCAGCCGGCGAACCTCGCCGACATCCTGGAGCGGGTGCTCGACAAGGGCATCATCATCGCCGGCGACATCCGGGTGAACCTGCTCGACATCGAGCTGCTCACCATCAAGATCCGGCTGCTGATCGTCTCGGTCGACAAGGCCCAGGAGATGGGGATCGACTGGTGGCGCAACGACCCGATGCTCACCACGAGCGAGCAGGGGCTCGCCGACGAGAACCGCAGGTTGCGCGAGCGACTCGAGGCCCTGGAGGCCGGCAGCTCGAACGGCGAGCGCGCGACGAGCCGGGCGAAGGAGCGCGCGGATGGCTGAGGCCGGAACCGGGCGCTACATGTACGCCATCACCCGCCGGCTCGACCCGGCGAAGCTGGACGAGACCGCAGGGCTCAGGGGCGGCACCCTCGAGCTCGTGGAGCACCGCGGCCTGTCGGCCGTGGTGAGCACGGTCCGGCTCGACGAGTTCGGCGAGGACGGCCTGCGGCGCAACCTCGAGGACCTCGCCTGGCTGGAGACCGTCGCACGCGGGCATGATGCGGTCGTCCAGGCCGTCGCCCCGCACGGCCCGACGGCACCCCTGCGGCTCGCGACGATCTGCCTCGACGACGACGGGGTTCGTGACCGGCTCGAGGAGTGGCACGACGCCCTGACCGAAGTTCTCGATCGCGTCGAGGGCCGCCTCGAGTGGAGCGTGAAGAGCTACGCCCGGTCGGCACCCGAGCCGGAGCCCGCCGAGGCAGACGCCCCGGCCGCGACGCAGGGCAAGGGCGCAGGCATCGCCTACCTCCAGCGCAAGCGGGACCAGACCCAGCGGCGGATGCAGTCCGAGGAGCAGGCGGCACAGCTGGCCGAGGACATCCATGCGACGCTCGTTCGACACGCGGTGGCGAGCCGCCGGCTGCCCGCCCAGGACCCACGCCTCACCGGCCACGAGGGCGTGATGACGCTGAACGGCGCCTACCTCGTCGCGGTCGAGGACGGCGAGGCCTTCGCTGCTGCGGTGGCGGAGCTCGCCGAGCGGCATCCCGAGGCGCACCTGGAGGCGGGCGGTCCGTGGCCGCCGTACTCCTTCGCGGTGCTGGAGCAGACGTGACCACGACGGTCGACGTCGGGGCATCGGCGGACGCGCCCGCGTCGCCGCAGATCGCCTTGGTGGACCTGCTCGACCGGCTGCTGGGCACCGGAGTCGTGCTCGCGGGCGACGTCGTGATCTCCCTTGCCGGGGTCGACCTGGTCCAGGTTCGGCTGCACGCGTTGATCACCTCGGTGCGCGCGGACATGGTCGGGATGGTGGGGCAGCGATGAGCGAGCAGGCCCGGATCTTCCCGCAGCGGCTCGAGACCGACCCGGAGTCCGTCGAGCGGGACCTCTTCAAGCTGGTGCTCACCGTCATCGAGCTGGTCCGCCAGCTGATGGAGAAGCAGGCGCTGCGCCGCGTCGACGAGGGCGACCTCACCGATGAGCAGGTCGAGGGCCTGGGCATCGGCCTGATGCACCTCGAGGAGGCCATGGAGGAGCTGAAGGGCCGCTACGGCCTGACCACGGCCGACCTCAACATCGACCTCGGGCCGCTCGGGTCGCTGCTGTCCGAGTAGTCGCGGCGGGGGAGGTGCCGCCCCCGAATCCACCGTCTCCCGGGGGCGGCCTCGTGCAACCCGACGCCGCAGCTGCGTGAGTGCAGCCGGTCGCACGACCCCGCAATACCCGGGAGCGCGGGGATCATTCCTGAGACGCTCAGGCGGGTGGCTTCTCCGCTCCCAGCTGGAGCTCGGTCTCGGCGAACCCGACCGACCGGTAGATGCGGATCGCGAGGTAGTCCGGGTCGGCCACCATGACGAGCGTGTCGGCGCCGAGCTCGGTGAGCCCGTAGGTGCTGACGTGGTGGACCAGGGTCCCGGCCAGCCCCCGGCCACGCGCCTCCGGGAGGGTCTCGACGTTCTGGAAGCGCGCCAGCCCGGTCCCGGCGCGGAACAGTCCCATCGTCGACAGCAGTCGGCCGTCCTCGAACGCGCCGAACCAGGCGCCGTTGCCCTGCTCGACGAGACGACGGGTGGTGGCCACCTTGGCGACGACGAACTCCCGGTAGGCGGCGGGCTCGTGCCCGTCGTCGTTGCACGCCATCCGGACGTCGACCAGCTGCTGCCAGTCGTCCTCGCTCGTCAGCGCACGGTACGCCGCATCGCGGTTCGGCCGCGGCGGCTTGTGCACCCGGGAGGCGGTCATGACGGCGGACCCCTCGACCCTCAGGCCGCAGTCGACGAACGGGGCAAGGGTGTCGGGCCTGCCGTCGACGCTGTCGACGCCGAGGGCGATGTGGTCGGCGTCCGGGAACTCCCGGGCAAACGTCTCCAGCCACCCCGCGGCCTCCTCGGGAGCCGGCGGGGCGGCCAGCAGGAGGAAGTTGCCCCACCAGAACGTCGGGTTGTGGGGCGACCGTACGACGACGTGGTCGCCCCGGTGCTCGATCTCGCTGCCGCCGAGCTCGAGCAGCGCCAGGTCCGTCCGGTAGCCGAGGGAGGTGATGTCCACGCCGAGACAATACGGCTCGTGCCGCCGCGACTCAGCCGGCGAGGGCCCCGAAGCCCTCGTAGACCATGAAGGCCGGCCAGAACAGACCCTGGAACACAGCGAGGACGTACTCCCAGAGCGAGTCCGCCTGTTGCCAGTAGTACACCCAGGCTCCGAAGATGCCCAGGCCGTAGATCGCCCCTCCGCCGGCGGCGGCGCCGGTGTTCCCGTTGCTCATCGTGTCCCTCTTTCCTCGATGCGTGACAGGTGGTGGCGCGCGTCGTACCAGTCCCGGACGCCGGTGGCGTCCTCCCCGCGACGGAGCAGGCCGGCCATCACGCGCATCGGCTCGTCCACGTGCCGGAAGAACAGCTGATAGCCCGCGCACAGGTAGTGGAGACCGGGCTCGCCGTCCGGTGTGGTGAGGAACCGGTCCTTGGGGCAGCCGCCGTTGCAGGCGAACCGGACGTCGCACTGCAAGCAGTAGTCGGGCAGCGTGTCGAGCTTCGCGTCGCCGAACGCAGCCTGCTGCGGTGACACTGGCGAGCTGGAGCAGGGTGCGGCCCTCGGCGATGTTGCCCAGGAGGTAGTCGTCCTCGACGTAGTGGTCACACGAGTAGACGTCGCCGTTGTGCTCGAGGGCGAGCGCCGACCCGCAGGTGCGGGCGTGCACGCACATTCCCGTCTGGTCCATCCCCATCCAGTGCGCGAGCGCCGTGTCGAACTCCTGGACGAACACGTCCCCGACGTCGTGCCGCACCCACTCCTCGAACACCTCGATGAGGAACCGCCCGTACTGCTCGGCGCCGACCGTCCGGTGGGTGACGAGGCCACCTTGCTGGCGGTACAGCGGCCGCTCACCGTGCCGACGCCCCCAGCCTGCCTCCGCGAGCGGGAGCAGTTCCGGCGTGACCCTCTCGACGATGGGGATGAGCTGGATGAACTGCGCCCCCAGGTCGTCGCGCAGGAACGTGTAGACCTCGCGGCCGTGGTCACCGTTGGCCGCGTTCACCGTGGTGAGCGCGTTCCAGTCGACCCCGTGTCGCCGCAGTACGTCGATGCCGCGGACCACCCGGTCGAAGGTGGGTTTGCCGCCCTTGTCGACCCGGTAGGCGTCGTGCATCTCGCGGGGGCCGTCGATGGAGACGCCGACCAGGAAACCGTGCTCGCGCAGGAACTCCGCCCACTCGTCGTCGATCAGGGTGGCGTTGGTCTGCATGGTGTTGAGGATCCGCTGACCAGGTCTCCTGAGCTCCTCCTCGAGCTCGAGGGTCCGCCGGAAGAAGTCGAGTCCCATCAGGGTCGGCTCGCCGCCCTGGAAGGCGACGACCACCTCATCGGCCCCTTCATGAGCGGCGAGGAGCTGGTCGATGTAGGCCTCGTGGACGTGCGGCTCCATCCGGAAGGTGCTGCCGGGGTAGAGCTGGTCCTTCGACAGGAAGAAGCAGTACTCGCAGTCCAGGTTGCAGATGGCTCCCGTCGGCTTCGCCATCACGTGGAAGGCGGCGGGGGCCGCGGCCATGGGCATCAGCGCCGCCGGTCCCGGGGGTCCAGCTCTCGTGCTGCCAACGGCATCTCGGTCTCCTCTTCCCGTACCGTCCGGCCCGCTCGGCAACACGGGCGCGGCCAGCGCCGGCGTGCGGCGGCGGTCCTCTTCATCGTGCCTGCCTGCCTGCCGCCGGGCATCACCCCGCTCGGATGAGCAGCCGGTCCGAGCCGGACGCCTGGTGCCCCTTCTGTGCTGTTTCGGGTGCCTTCCGGCGGGTACACCTGACTTAGGTGGGACGAACTCCGGCAAGGACGGCACATCGTGACAACGTGGACCTTCGGCGACCAGGCAGCGGTCGACGCCATGTGCGCGGTTCTGGAGCCCTACGCGTGGCGCAGCTTCACGCCTGAGCTGGTCGCCCGGTTCATGGTGGCCGCCAGCGACCGGGAGAGCCTGCGCACGGGGCTCGTCGGGGTGCCCGGCGCGGCCGTCGGGTCGTGGGGCAGGCTCGAGCCGGCCGCACCAGATGACCGCCGCCTGGAGCCGCTCGTCGAGTTCCTGACCTCCCATCGGTGGACTCAGCTGAGGCTGCCCGCGCTCTGTCGAGCGCTCCTTCCCCTGGTGACCTGAAGGGCTTTGTCCTACTGGCGGGCCATCGCCACGCGGGCCTCGGCCTCGCTGTCGATGATGAGCTCGCCGGAGATGTCCACCACGACGGAGTGCAGCGTGCCGGTGAAGCGGAACGGTGTGGGGTAGTCGGGTGTCACCGGGGAGCCCGGATTGGCGCCGCACGTCAGTGCGCCGGGGTTGAGGATGAACGGGGTCGTCACAGGGGCCTCCTCCTCGGCCACGAGGTTCCCGTCCACGTAGAGCTGGAGCCGTCCCGGGGCGCCCCGCCCGTTCGCCAGGTCTGGTTGACCCGTTGGCTCGAACTCGAAGCGGAGCTCGTGCGCACCGGGAGCCAGCGGATCAGGTGTGGAGACCTTGTGCAGGCTGCGGCCGACGTAGTTGTGGACGTAGTGGAGCCGCCGGTCCTGGATGAACAGCGAGTAGCCGCCCGCCGCGGTGCCCTGACTGAGCAGGACGCCCTCGGCTCCAGCTTCGGGCAGGTCGACGCTGGCGGTGATGCTGTGCGGCCTGTTGAGCACGCGGGGTCCGGCCGAGAACGGGATCGACTGTGTGTCCGGCTGGTAGACGTAGCGGTCCCGGGGCACGGCCACCAGCGGCTTCTCGACCATGAGACGTTCCACCCCGCTGCCGTCGACGGGAAGCACGCCGTACTTCCCGGCCTCGGCGTACCACATGCCGATCAACGCGATGAGCTTGTCGCGGTGGTCGCTCGCGACGTTGCGGGTCTCGGCGAAGTCCTCCGCCACGTGGTAGAGCTCCCAGCCTTCGGCATCGAGCTTGGAGAGGGTCTCCGCGGAGATGGGCTGTCCGAATCCGACTCCCGCCTCGGTGAACGAGGGCCCGGGCCAGGGGCAGACCGCTCGCCAGCCGTCGTGGTAGATGGAGCGGTGCCCGAGCATCTCGAAGTACTGGGTGTGGTGGTTGCTCGGCGCGTCGGCGTCGTCGAGCGTGGGCACGAGGCTGACGCCCTGCAGCGGCGACTGCGTGACGCCCCGGATCGTGGCGGGCGGGGTGATCCCGATCAGCTCCAGGATGGTGGGGACCATGTCGATGATGTGCGCGTACTGGGTCCGCACCTCTCCTCTGGCCTTGATCCCCGTCGGCCACGAGACGATGAACGGGTCGGACGACCCACCGCGGTACGTCTCGCGCTTCCAGCGCCGGAACGGTGTGTTGCCGGCCCACGTCCAGCCCCACGGATAGTGGTTGAAGTGCTTGGGGCCGCCGATCTCGTCGATGGAGGCGAGGCTGTCCTCCAGGGACTCCTGGGCGTTGTTGAAGAACTGCGCCTCGTTCGTGGTGCCGGTCGGACCGCCTTCTGCACTGGCACCGTTGTCGGAGATCACCATCACGATCGTGTTGTCGAGCAGTCCTGCATCGCGCAGGAAGCCGAGGAGCCGGCCCAGGTGATGGTCGGTGTGGCTGAGGAAGCCGGCGAAGACCTCCATCATGCGGCTGAACAGCCTGCGTGCCGGTTCGGGCTGAGCACCCCAGTCCGGGACGTCCGGGTCGTGCCGGGAGAGCTCGGCGTCTGCGGGGACGATGCCGAGCTGCTTCTGTCGGGCGAAGACCCTTTCGCGGTACACGTCCCAGCCGTCATCGAACTTTCCGGCGTACTTGTCCGCCCACTCCTTCGGGGCGTGGTGGGGCGCGTGCGTGGCCCCGAAGCAGAGGTGGAGGTAGAAGGGCTTGTCGGGGTCGACCTGCTTGGAGTCGGCGATGAACTGGATCGACCTGTCGACCAGGTCCTCGGTGAGGTGGTAGCCCTCCTCGGGCGTGGCCGGCGGCTCGACCTGGTGGTTGTCGTAGACCAAGTCGGGATACCACTGGCTCGTGTCGCCACCGAGGAACCCGTAGAAGCGTTCGAACCCGCGCGCCAACGGCCACCGGTCGTACGGCCCCGCGGCGGTCTCCTGGTTGCTGGGCGTCAGGTGCCACTTGCCCACCATGAACGTGTTGTAGCCGTGCCCGAGCAGCATCTCGGACAGGAAGCCGTTCTCGAACGGGATCACGCCGTTGTAGCCGGGGTACCCGGTGGCGAACTCGGTGATGCAGGCCATGCCGTTGCTGTGGTGGTTGCGTCCGGTGAGGATGCACGAACGACTCGGCGAGCACAGCGCCGTGGTGTGCATGTTGTTGTAACGCAGACCGTCCGTGGCGAGAGCATCGAAGTTCGGCGTCTCGATCGGGCTGCCGTAGCAGCCCAGCTGCCCGAACCCCGTGTCATCGAGGACAACCGTCAGCACGTTCGGTGCCCCCGGTACGGCGCGGGTCGGCTTCGGCCAGGCGGGCTCCGACTCGTCGGTCGTCCTTCCAACCCTCCCCGGGAACGTCGAACCCGCTTCGTACTCGTTCAGCGCCATGGTGATCCCTCTCGTCACGAAGACCAGAGACCACTACAACGACACCCCTCGGCGTGCCGCATCATCCGCGAGGGGTGAGCCGCAGGGACTGAGCGCCGCCTACGGTCGCAGCGACCCCAGTGAGAGGTGTGAGGACGATGCGAGGCAGGCGACAAGAGCGCCGCGAGGAACGCCGAGGTGACGGGAGCGTCCACTACAAGATGCGTCAGCGTCTGGTGTCGTTCGGCGACGACTTCTGGATCGAGACCGACAGCGGGGAGAAGGCGTACAAGGTGGACGGGAAGGCGCTCCGCCTTCGAGAGACCCTCGTCCTGGAGGACGCGGAAGGCCACAAGCTCGCGAAGATCCAGGAGAAGATGCTCCGGATCAAGGACGCCATGGAAGTCGAGGATGCCGACGGCCATCGGCTGGCCATGGTGAAGAAGGCGCTGATCAGCCCGCTCAGGGATCGCTGGACGGTCGAGGTCGAGAATGGCCCGGATCTGAAGATCCAGGGGAACATCGTCGACCACGAGTACACGTTCACCGACGGCGACACCGAGGTCGCATCCGTGTCCAAGAAGTGGTTCCGGGTGGCCGACACGTACGGCGTGGAGGTCGCGCCCGGCCAGGACCCGGTAGTGGTGCTCGCCGCGACGGTCGCCCTGGACATGATGGCCCAAGAAGGACGTTGACCGCTCGAGTCGCCCGTCCGCAGCTCCGTCCGCGCGCAACCATCGTCGATCAGGTCGGCGGCTGGGGGAGATCCCAAGCTGCGGGACTCACCACGCTTCTTGATGCAGTCAAGAAAACGGAGCATACTGCGCAGGGTGCACACGATCTCGGACTACGAGGGCATGCTGCGCGGGGCCGCGCTCCGCGTGACCCGGCCGCGGCTGGCGGTCCTGTCCGTGGTGCACGCGCATCCCCACGCCGGCACCGACTCGATCATCGGAGCGGTGCGCAAGGAGCTTCCCAGCGTGTCCCACCAGGCGGTGTACGACGTCCTGCGGGTGCTGACCACCGCAGGACTGGTGCGGCGCATCCAGCCGGCCGGCTCGGTGGCACGCTATGAGTCGCGGGTCGGGGACAACCACCACCATGTCGTGTGTCGGTCGTGCGGTGCCATCGCCGACGTCGACTGCGCCGTCGGTGAGGCTCCCTGCCTGACCGCTTCCGACGAACAGGGCTTCTCGATCGACGAGGCCGAGATCACCTACTGGGGGATATGCCCCGAGTGTGTCGCAACATCTGCAACGAGTTGACAAGCAAGACGCCACGACAGGAGAACAAGCGAAGTGTCTGAGCACGGCAGCGAGAGCGAGAACCCGGCGATCGACTCGCCTACCCCGAAGACCTCCCGGCCTCGGTCCAACCAGGACTGGTGGCCCAACCAGCTGAACCTGCAGGTGCTGCACCAGCACTCGCCGCAGTCCAACCCCATGGGCGAGGACTACGACTACGCCGAGGAGCTGAAGAGCCTGGACTTCGAGGCGCTGAAGCGAGACGTCACGCAGGTCATGACCGACTCTCAGGACTGGTGGCCCGCGGATTACGGCCACTATGGACCGCTCTTCATCCGGCTCAGCTGGCACGCCGCCGGCACCTACCGGATCGAGGACGGCCGGGGCGGTGCGGGTGACGGATCCCAGCGCTTCGCCCCGCTCAACAGCTGGCCCGACAACGCCAACCTGGACAAGGCCCGCCGGCTGCTGTGGCCGGTCAAGCAGAAGTACGGCCGGAAGATCTCCTGGGCCGACCTCCTGGTCCTCGCGGGCAACGTGGCCATCGAGTCGATGGGGCTCGAGACCTTCGGCTTCGGCTTCGGGCGTGAGGACATCTGGGAGCCCGAGGAGATCTTCTGGGGGCCAGAGGACACGTGGCTCGGCGACGAGCGCTACAGCGGCGACCGCGAGCTCACCGGTCCGTTCGGTGCGGTGCAGATGGGCCTGATCTACGTGAACCCGGAGGGCCCCAACGGCAAGCCGGACCCGCTGGCGGCGGCCCGGGACATTCGGGAGACATTCCGCCGGATGGCGATGAACGACTACGAGACCGTCGCCCTGATCGCTGGCGGCCACACCTTCGGCAAGACCCACGGCGCGGGCAACCCTGACCTGGTCGGGCCCGAGCCCGAGGGCTGCCCGGTCGAGCACCAGGGCCTGGGCTGGAAGAGCAGCTACGGCAGCGGCAAGGCCGAGGACGCCATCACCAGCGGTCTCGAGGGTGCCTGGACGCCGACGCCGATCACCTGGGACAACAGCTTCTGGGAGACGCTCTTCGGCTATGAGTGGGAGCTCACCGAGAGCCCGGCCGGCGCCAAGCAGTGGAAGCCCAAGGACGGCGCAGCCGCGGATGCCGTCCCGGCTCCGCACGATCCGTCGGTGCGCCACGCTCCGATGATGGCGACCACCGACCTCGCGCTCCGCGAGGACCCGGAGTACGCCAAGGTCTCGCGGCACTTCATGGAGAACCCCGGCGAGTTCGGCGAGGCGTTCGCGAAGGCTTGGTACAAGCTCCTGCACCGCGACATGGGTCCCGTCTCCCGCTACCTCGGCCCCTGGGTGCCGGAGCCGCAGCTCTGGCAGGACCCGGTGCCGGCCGTCGCCCACGAGCTGGTCACGGACGAGGACGTCAGCGCGCTCAAGGTCTCGATCTTGGACTCGGGGCTGACGGTGTCCCAGCTGGTCGGGACCGCGTGGGCCTCGGCGTCGACGTACCGCGACACCGACAAGCGCGGCGGTGCCAACGGGGCGCGGATCCGCCTGGAGCCCCAGAAGGGCTGGGAGGTCAACAACCCGGCGGAGCTCGCCACGGTCCTGCAGACGCTCGAGCAGGTCCAGCAGGAGTTCAACAACTCGCAGGCCGGTGGCAAGAAGATCTCGCTCGCGGACCTGATCGTGCTCGGCGGGTGCGCCGCCGTCGAGAAGGCGGCGCGCGACGCCGGGCACGACGTCACGGTTCCGTTCATGCCGGGGCGCACGGACGCCTCGCAGGAGCAGACCGACGTGGAGACGTTCGCCGTCCTCGAGCCTAAGGCCGACGGGTTCCGCAACTACCTGCGCCGTGGGGAGAAGCTGCCGCCGGAGACCTTGCTGCTCGACCGCGCCAACCTGCTAAGGCTCACTGCCCCCGAGATGACGGTCCTGGTCGGTGGGATGCGTGCCCTCGACGCCAACGTGGGCCGGGCGCAGCACGGCGTGCTCACTGAGCGTCCGGGGACGCTGACCAACGACTTCTTCACCAACCTGCTCGACATGGGCACGGAGTGGAGGGCATCTGCGTCGGAGGAAAACGTGTACGACGGCCGCGCCCGCGGCGCCGACGAGGTCAGGTGGACCGCCACCGCGGCCGACCTGGTCTTCGGCTCGAACTCGCAGCTTCGCGCCATCGCGGAGGTCTACGGCTGTGCCGACGGCCAGGAGAAGTTCGTGCGGGACTTTGTCGCGGCGTGGACAAAGGTCATGGACCTCGACCGGTTCGACATCCGCTGAGGTGAAGACGAGAGGCCCGGTCACCGAGCTGGTGACCGGGCCTCTCGGTGCGCTGGCTCCCAGCCATGACTCCGCCGAACGCAGGCCACGGGTACACGAAAGCAATCAGCGGGATGACGAGCAGTGGGACAACGAGCAACCCTGACAGTCCACCTGCAGACCCCCAACCGACGGATGACGACGGTATCGCCGTCACTGATCACCGCCAGCACGGCGCGATACCTCTTATCGCAGGCCTACGCAACATCGTCCACGAGTACTTCCGCGTGAATCCCGATCTGATCCTCGACATCGTGGACCACCAGCTCGGCCCACTGGGACGGCGCCTTCGCAGCCTGTGACGGGCTGCGGACCTTGGTCCGCGCCTCTACAAGGCGCCCTGTTCTGCCGATGTGCGGTCGTTCGGAACTACGAGGAGGGAGACTGCGTCCCATGGGCATGACAGCGTCTGTGCGGATGAGCCTCGCCCTACTCGCGTGCGGGACACTCAGTGCCTGCGCAGGGACCACGGAGCCCACCAGATACCACCCTGGGGAGCAGGCTGGTGGCGGCGACTGCGTGAGCCAGTACGACTACGTCGCAACTGCTCGGACTTGGGATGGCTTGAAGGCCGCGATGTTGCGCTACACGGAGCGGGGCCATGTCGCATCGTTGCGTATACAAGCGCGAGGGGTCGACGGCGGTGCGGGGCGCGAGGATGCCGTGCGCGTGGTGGACCTCCTCAACCAGAACGGCCGACGCCTGGTTCAAGTCGATGTCTGGCGTACCGACGCGGGGGCCTGGCGTGCTGGCGCCTGGAGCCAGTGCATCGACTGACGACCACCTCCGGCGCGCCCAGCATCAACGTCCGCTTCTGCCGCTGTCCGCGCGCCATGCCGATGAGCGGGCTAGGTCACTCGTCGGTCCTCGCTGAAGCCAAGAAGAGCCAGAACCTGCCCGGCTTGGAATGCGAGAACCGAGCACCTCACCGTGGACCCGTTGTGCAGACGGAGTCTGTAGATGCACGCCGGTGGCTCGAAGACCAGGTTGCCTTCGGACGGGTAGAACTTTCCGTCCTGCGAGAAGGGGTCGATTGGCCCTTCGTCCGGCGGTCCCTCGATGCCACGAACCCAGAGTTCCAGGCCCTGAAGGCGCAGTCGCTTCTCCGACACGTCGGCCACACCATCAACGGACCGGCCAGGAAGAACGCCCTCGTCGGCGTCGAACAGGACGCACCTGACCTTCCCCTGCTTGATGAGCCGCTCGGCTCGGCGTCGCTGCCAAGGGCGGCCCACGAGGCGGGCATACAGCGACACGATGACCTCGACCAGCGCTTCCAGCATGCCCACGAGTATCGCGGTAGAAGCACCTGACCGCCGAAATGACCGCTCGTGCCGCGTTCCGCGCGGTACGCAATGTCACCAAGCGCGGCCGCGATGATGGCGGCGGCGGTAGCGGTGATGCTGCCGAGGACGGCGCGCCAGCGCAGCCCGCAGGCCCTGCGCCGGCGGGAGCCCGGCGCCTTGATCACTTAGAGGTCAATCCAGCAATGCAGGGATCTCTGCTGTCGCGGTAAGACGTAGCTTCCAACCGAGCGGAATGCGGAAGTTCCGGAAGATTGGCTGGTCGGAGGGCCATGCTCTAATCCACCCCATGCACGAGGTCGTTGTCGCGGCGCTGGTTCGCGAAGGTGGAGTCCTACTCGTCCACCGGAGTCCGAACCGCCGCGCGTACCCGGGTGTGTGGGATCTGCCCGGTGGACACATCGAGACAGGCGAGACAGAGCTGGCTGCGCTCACGAGGGAGATGCACGAGGAACTGGGCGTGCAGATAGCAACAGGCTCGGCGATCCATCTGTGTCGGCTGGACGCAGGAAGCGGAGGGGAATCCGTACGCCTCAGCGCGTGGCTTGTCGGCGAGTGGCAGGGAACGCCGACGAACCTCGCTCCCGATGAACATGACGATATCCGTTGGTTCCGGCCTGAGGAGTTGCCTCCGTTCGCCCACGAACTCCTAGGCACGGCGCTGGCGGAGGCGATGCGGGACGCCCGCGCCTGAACTTCAACGGGCGGTCATCGGTGCGGACGCGCGGATCGCGGCACTTTGTGGGTGATCGGAGATCATCGCGCCACAAGTGCTGGACAGCCTGCTATCAGGCCCGCGCGTATTCATCAGTCGGCCTCCATCTCTGCCGCCGACTCCGACCGGAGCGCTACCACCTGGCCACCGAGTCTTGGCAGTAGGTTCACGATCGGACTGATCGACAGATCTCTACCGGAGGGCTCAAGAGTGACCACCGATTACGACACCTTCGCGGACGCCTACGCGCGCCACAACGAGTCCAGCCTCCTCAACGCCTATTACAACCGACCGGCGATGGTCAGCATGGCCGGGGACGTCGACGGTCAGCGGGTACTGGACGCCGGCTGCGGCTCTGGCCCGCTGACTGCGGCACTGCGCGACAGGGGAGCCATCGTGACCGGCTTCGACCTGAGCGCGGCGATGATCGATCTGGCCCGGCAGAGGCTGGGAGCCGACGCCGACCTGCACGTCGCCGACCTCGGTGAACGGCTTCCGTTCGACGACGACGCTTTCGATGACGTCGTCGCTTCTCTGTGCCTGCACTACCTGGAGGACTGGGCTGCACCACTTGCGGAGCTGCGTCGCGTGCTGCGGCCCGGCGGACGACTCATCCTGTCGGTGCCCCACCCCAGCGCCTACCTGGTGAACTACCCAGACAGTGACTACTTCGCTGTCACTCAGTACTCAGAGACCTTCACGTTCGCGGGGAAGGAAGGAACGCTGACCTACTGGCACCGGCCGCTGCACGCCATGACCGATGCGTTCACCGATGCCGGGTTCCAGATCCGAGAGGTCAGCGAGCCTCCCTACGCCACCGATACGCCCCGCGAGCTCCTACCGCCCGACCTGGGCGATCGGAGCGCGTTCGTGTGCTTCCTCTTTTTCGTTCTCGAAGCACCCTGATAGGTCATCGCCAGATCTGATCCACGCACCCAGCCCAGCGAAGATACTTCCCAGGCGAGGGTGTAGCCGAGACCAGTGCGCTGACGCGGTTCCCTTGCTGCAAGGGAGACCACGGACACCCTCTACAACGAGCGGATCGCGGCATAAGCGGATGCCCCCGTGGCGCGCGATTAATCCTGGTGGTGGTGGGTCGGACGCGCCACTAGGGTGTGGGCCCATGCCATCGATCAAGCAGCTCCAGGTCACCTTCGACTGCACCGAACCCGAGCGCGTCGCCCGGTTCTGGTGCGAGGTGCTGGGGTACGTCGTCCCGCCGCTCCCCGAAGAGTTCGCCACGTGGGACGACTTCCAGCGCTCGTTGCCGCCCGAAGAGCAGGGTTCGTGGTCCGCCTGCGTCGATCCCTCGGGCGTGGGTCCGCGACTGTTCTTCCAGCGCGTGCCCGAAGGCAAGGTGGCCAAGAATCGGGTGCACCTCGACGTTCGGGTCGGCACCGGACTCGTCGGTGAAGAGCGACTGGCCGCACTCGAGGCCGAGTGCGCGCGGCTGGTCCCGCTCGGCGCGACCCGCGTGCGACTGCTGTATGACGGCACCGACTCGTGCATCGTGATGCAGGACATCGAAGGCAACGAGTTCTGTCTCGACTGAGGAGGCCGCCGATCGCTCATTGGCAGTTGCGGTCTTCCCTCAACGCGGCAAATCCGGGCGTTAGTTCCGGCGCTGGCAGACTGGCGGGATGCGCCGCAAGCATGTCCCCGACGAATCGCTCGAGACCTTTCGCGATGGCGTCGCTGAGCTCCGTCAAACCGACGCGGTCGTAGGCCATCTCGCGACTCAGGTCGAGCGGTTCTGGGGACTTGGCGGACACCAAGAGAGAGTTTGGTTGCTCATCACCTGGTCCGACGGTCGCCGAGAGCGCATTGAGGAGGACTACCCGCCCTGGACCTCGGTCGATGAACTCCGCGCCGCCTTCCTCCGCTGGAGCGTCGACGGGCAAGAGCTGGAGTTCAAGGTGGTCTGGCTGTACGGCGACGAGGCGCGCCTGGCGTGGCAGCGACACGGGATACACGAGCCAGTCGGCCACTACCTATGACCGCGGCCTGCGCCGGAGCTACTGCTCGCGGTAGATCCGCGCGCTTCTACTGGGCAGGCTCCGCTGTCCGGCGAAGGTCAGCGGCAGAAGAGTGCGTTTGGTTGCTTGGGGGTGGGAACCACCGGCGGTGGCCGCGCGTCGAAGATGCATGACCGGCAACCACCGCGCCCTGAGCGCAACTACGTTGTCAGTTGTTGTGCTCACGGCGGGCTGCACGAGCACGGGCAATGGGTCCATCGAAACCGCTCCCCCCGAGACGCCGAGCAGCACCCCGTCTAGCATCGCGCCGAGCGACACCCCGTCGAAAGGCGTCACGCCGAGTGGCAAGCAGTTCGAGGTCTACACCCACTGTGGTGTCGAGAACACCCGCATCCACGGTGACTGGTGGCACGCGAAGCCGCCCCTGTACAACAAGCGCCGGAACGGTCCCCCGCCTGGCTGGGGAGACCCCTACCAGACTGGAACGCTCACCATGGTGTCCGATAACCGCGCAGTCTTCGAGGCGCTGGGGCAGCAGGTCGTGTTCGTGCCCACAGCCGAAAATCACCCGGTCCGCATCTGCGACTAGGCAAGACGAGCCCCGCCAAGCGCACGGATCTCGGCACGAGAGCGCGGACATCGGCTATGTGCGTACTACCGTGAGGAGACGCGACCTAGGAGGGGCGATGATCGCTCGCATCGCGGTGTGGGAGCCCATGCCGGACGACGACAGGCAGTGGGTCATCGAGGCAGCCAAGGCCGTCCCGGGTGTGCGAGACGCTTACCACCTGGTGGACCCCAACACTGGCAACGGCTTGTCGATCGCGTTCTTCGACGATGAGGTCGACGTCGCCGAGGTAAAGCGCGTCATTGCCGGGAAGGCCGAGGAGATCGGCTGGAACGATGTGCCACGCCCGGCACCGAAGTCCGAAACGATCTACAGGGTTGTCCGCAAGGGCTGAAGATGCAGGGACGATAGCCCATGACGACACCGGCCGAGGCGCTGACCTGCAGCTTTGTAGGCCCCGTGGGACTCGAACCCACAACCCGCGGATTAAAAGTCCGCTGCTCTGCCAATTGAGCTAGAGGCCCGGGAGGTCAGGAGTCTAGATGGCAGAACCCTCGGGACAACTCCCGTGTAGTTCGCTCCTTGCCGGACCGTCCGCGGAGGCAAGTATGCCGCAGTCGAGGGCGGCCCTGGTTGTCGGCGGCACGGCGGCTGTCGCGGAGCGAACGACGGGTCTCGCAATCTCGAACTATGGGCGGGGCGAGGTGACCGCTGGCTGGGCTACTGTCGAGTTCTCTGCGGTGACCTCGGTGGCGGCGTGGTTTCGTTCGCGGATCGGTGGTTCGGGGCGAAGGCTACCCGCGCGACAAGCCTGCAAGAGGTGGGCGGGTGAAGGTGGGCCGGTATGAGGGACGGCACGCGGGCCGGGTCCGAGCGCTCATGGCGCCGGCTCCCGATCATGACGTGGCTACCGCGCTACGAGCGGGGCTGGCTGCGCGGTGACGTCGTCGCGGGGGCCGTGGTCGCGGCGCTCGCGGTCCCTCAGGCCCTCGGCTACGCATCGATCGCCGGTGCCCCGGTCCAGGTGGGGCTCTACTCCGTGCCGGTCGCCCTCGTGGTCTACGGGGTGTTCGGCTCGTCGCGCCAGCTCGTGGTCGGTCCAGTCTCGACGGTGTCCGTGCTCTCGGGGTCGCTCCTCGCCGGTTTCGGTGTCGCCGGCACGGCACAGGCTGCGTCGTACACCGCCGCCCTCGCAATCGGCGCGGGACTGGTGCTCGTCGTGGCCGGGTTCCTCGGCATCGGCTGGATGGCGGAGTTTCTGTCCAAGCCCATCGTCACCGGCTTCGTCCTCGGGCTGACGGTCCTTGTGATCCTCGGCGAGGTGCCGCACCTGCTCGGCGTCCCGACGCCGCAGGGCCAGGTTGTCGAGCGGTTGGGCGCACTCGGGTCCAGCCTCACCCACGGCGACGGGAACCTGATCACCACGGCGGTGTCCGTCGTGGCGCTGGTTCTGCTGTTCGGTGGCCAGCGAGTGGCCCCCCGGTTCGTCTGGGCGTTGTTCGTGCTGGTCCTCGGGCTCGTCGCGTCCTCGGTGCTCGACCTCGCCGCGCACAGCGTCGAGGTCGTGGGGCGGGTGCCGCGCGGACTACCCACTCCCGGGATCCCCTCGGTGGCGAGCGAGGAATTGTGGAGCCTGCTCGCTGCCGGAGCGGCGCTCGCACTGGTAGGTCTAGCCGAAGGGCTGAGCGCGGCACGGCTCTTCGCCGGCCAAGGCGACTACCGCATCGACGCGGACCAGGAGCTGGTCGCGACCGGGGCGGCGAACATCGCCTGCGGCCTCTGCGGAGGCATCGGTGTGGCAGGCAGCCTCTCGAAGACCGCAGCGGTCGACGACGCGCGGGGTCGCACCCAGCTGGCCGGTCTCACAGCAGCCGTGCTGGCCCTCCTCGTCATCGTCGCCATCGCGCCAGTCCTGTCCGACCTGCCCCGGGCGGTGCTCAGCGCGATCGTCGTCAACGCCGTCTGGAAGCTCATGGACTGGGGCGCCCTCCGTCGCTACGCGCAGGTCCGCCGCAACGACGTCATGGCGGCCGCGATCGCCGCCACCGGCGTGCTTGTCTTCGGGCCTCTGAACGGTCTGCTGCTGGCTGTCGGCGCCTCGGTGGTCGGCCTGGTCTACCGGTCGAGCCGGGTCGACGTCGAGGTGATGGGCAAGGTGCCGCACGAGAAGGCCGCCTGGGGGAGCGTCCGCAACCACGACGAGCGGCCCACGTACCCCGGGGTGCTGGTGCTCCGAGTGGACGTCCCGATGTTCTGGGTGACTGCGGCACCGATCCAGGACGCCATCCTCGCCCGGGTGGACGCGGTGCCCGGGACCCGCGTGCTGGTGCTCGACCTCGAGGCCACCAACCAGATGGACGTGACCAGCGCGGACGCGCTCGCCCACTTGCTGAAGGTGTTGCGCAGGCGCGGTATCGACCTCTATCTGGTCCGGGTGATGTGGCCGGTACGACGGGCGCTGAGGGCCTCCGGGCTCATGGAGCAGGTCGGCGAGGACCACCTGTGGCACAGCATCTCGCAGGGCGTCCGGGAGGCACGCCATGCACACGGCCTGGTCGACTTGCCCGCCGGGCCTGGTGTGCACGGAGTCGAACCGGGCTCGGAGCCGCCTGACCGCGAGACCGGCGTGGCCGCGACCGGGCGACCCGCGGACGAGCCCAGCGACGCACGCCGCGGACGACGTGACCGAGGAGCACATCGCCGCTCGGACGCCCGAGCCGGAGCCTGACCCGCCTTCGCCGCGCAAGAGGCGGTCCTGAGCGCCAGTCCGCGTCCGCTGATGCCGACGGCGTTACCGTGGCGCCCATGCGGATTCTCGTGATCGGTGGCACCAGGTTCGTCGGCAAGCACGTCGTGGCGCAGGCGCTCGCCCGCGGCCACGAGGTCACGCTCTTCCATCGCGGTCGCACCGGGCCCGACCTGTTCCCCGAGGTAGAGCACCGTCTCGGAGACCGCGACGGCGACCTGGCGGCGCTGGCCTCGGGCGAGTGGGACGCGACGGTCGACACCTGTGCCTACGTCCCGGCCCAGGTGCACCGGCTCGCCGACGCCCTCGGCGGCCGGGGTGGGCACCACCTGCTGGTGTCCAGCGTCTCGGCGTACGCCGCTCCCGACGGCCCAGGCATCACCGAGGACGCCGCGCTCGCGGAGCTGGACGACCCCACCGTCGAGGAGGTCACCGGCGAGACCTATGGCGGCCTGAAGGTGCTGTGCGAGCGGGCAGCCGTCGAGCGCCACGGTTCTTCGACAGTGCTGGTGCGGCCGACGTTCGTGGTGGGCCCCGACGACTACACGTGGCGGTTCCCGTGGTGGGTGGCGCGGGTCGCCCGAGGTGGCGAGGTGGCCGTCCCCGGACCGCCGGAGACACCGTTGCAGGTGATCGACGCCCGGGACATGGGCGCCTGGATGGTGCAGCTGCTGCAGGATGGCCGGGAGGGCGCGTTCCACGCGTGCAGCCCCCAGCCGGTGTTCACCTGGCGCGAGACGATGGATGCCCTGGTGGACGCGGTCGGCCCGGAGGGGACGCGGGTCACCTGGATCGACCCCGAGGTCGTCGCGGCCGCGCAGGTGCCGGAGGGCACCTTCCCGCTCTGGTCCGGAGGCGACCCGGACATCTGGGTGATGGCCTGCGACCCGTCCCGCGCGTACGCCACCGGGCTGACGCCACGCCCGCTGGCCGAGACCGTCCGCGACACGCTCGCGTGGACCCGCACGGTCGACCCGGCCGAGGGAATCGGGATCACACCGGAGACCGAGGCCGACCTGCTGGCCCGCGCCAGGGCGGCCGGCGCCTGAGCTCTGCTGGCCACCCGGCTGTGACGGCGGAGCCGGTAGAAAGCGACGCGTCCGAGAGGTAGCGGTCGCAGGCAGCGGCTCAGGTAGGCGCGCGTTGCGCCTCGGGTTCTTCGTCATGGCCGCGACCTTCCTGGCTGTCTTTCCCCGCCGGATCTGAGCGGGCGCACGCCGAACCACGGGATGCGCCGCCGGGTCATGCGCCGGTGCCAAGATGGTGAAATGACGGAGAAGACTGGGCCGCGGCGCCTCACCACCCCCCGGGCAGCCGCGGTGGCAGGCTTGCTGTTCGCCCTGTTGTTCACCGCCAGCCTGGTGCTGGTGCGTACATCGATCCCCGCCGACCCTTTCGCGGAGCCGGACTGGGTTGACCAGGGTGCCGGTCGCCTCCGGCTGGCGTTGGTTCTGATGCCCCTGGCCGGTATCGCTTTCCTGTGGTTCGTCGGGGTGCTGCGAGACCTTCTCGGTGACTTCGAGGACAGATTCTTCTCCTCGGTCTTCTTCGGCAGTGGCCTGCTGTTCCTGGCGATGGTCTTCATGTCGATGGCAGTGGCGGGGGGAATCCTGACGAGCGCGGCGGTGGGTCCGGACCGGGCCTACGACGTCGAGGTGGTCCGATTCGGCCGGGCCACGATGCTGGAGGTCAGCAACGTCTACGCGCTGCGGATGGCCGGGGTCTTCATGATCTCGTTGGGCACGATCTGGCTCCGCACGGGCCTCATGCCGCGGTGGCTGGTCGGGGTCACCTACCTGCTGGCCGTGACGCTGCTCGTGGTCACTTCGTTCAGCCTCTGGACGCCCCTCGTGTTCCCCTTCTGGGTGTTCCTCGTGAGTGTGCTGATCCTGGCCAGGTCGTTCTCCGCGTCCGGACGGGAGCCGGTCACGGCGTGACGATGGCGAAGTCGGGGTCGGGTGGATCCAACGTCGCCACCAGGCGGGCCACGGCACCGAGGTCGCCCTCCACCTGGACGCCCAGTGCGGCCAGAGCCTCCGGGGTCAACCCGCCCCCGAGCAGCGCCGGCAGTGCAGCCTTCGGCATCCGCAGGGTCACGTCGGCCGCGGTCACCTGGGCCGCGGTGGAGTGGGTCAGCACACCGTTGACCAGCCGTAGCCGGTACCGGACGGTGTCGCCGAGGTCGAGGTCGACGTGGATCTTCTCGTCCCACGCCCGGGGACCGTTGACCCGCACCGCCATCGAGGCGAAGATCTGCGGCGGGTCGAGCGCGGCCAGGATGTCGGCGGACGTCGACACCGTCGGGGTGCCGAAGGTGCCGTGACGGAGCTCGTGGGCGCCGGAGAGGTAGGCGCAGCGCCAGGTGCCGTTCTCGGACCCGTAGCCGAGCTGCTCGAAGGTGTCGGCGAGCAGCTCCCTGGCCTCGGCGTGGTCAGGTTCGGCGAACACCACGTGGGAGAGCACCTCGGCGACCCAGCGGAAGTCGCCCTCGTCGTACGACGTCCTCGCCTTGCCGACGACCGCGTCTGCACCGCCCATGAACTCCAGGTAGCGGACCGCCCGCTCCACCGGCGGGTGCTGCCAGAGGTTGGCCGGGTTTGCGTCGTACCAGCCCATGTAGCGCTGGTAGATCGCCTTCACGTTGTGGCTGACCGAGCCGTAGTAGCCGCGGGTGTGCCAGGCCTGCTCGAGTGCCGGCGGAAGCACCATGGCCTCGGCGATCTCGCTGCCGACCATGCCGGCGTTCATCATCCGCAGCGTCTGGTCGTGAAGGTAGGCGTAGAGGTCGCGCTGGAGGGAGAGGTACCCGACCACCTGCTCCTGGCCCCAGGTGGGCCAGTGGTGGGAGGCGAAGGCCACGTCGGTGCGGTCCCCGAAGAGCTCGATGGCCTCGCTGAGGTAGCCGGCCCACGCGTGCGGGTCACGGACCAACGCGCCCCGGATGGTGAGGATGTTGTGCAAGGTGTGGGTGGCGTTCTCCGCCAGGCACAACGCCCGGAAGTCCGGGAAGTAGAAGTGCATCTCGGCCGGCGCCTCGCTCCCCGGCGCCATCTGGAAGATCATCCGTACGCCGTCGACGACCTCCTCCTGCCCCGTGGTGCTGATGTCGAGGGTGGGGTGGATCAACGTGATCGTGCCCGTGGACGTGGTCTGCCCCAGACCCGCCCCGACGCCACCTTGCGGGCCCCGGTCGAGGAGCGCGCCGTACATGTAGGCCGCCCGTCGGGCCATCGCGGTTCCTGCGTACACGTTCTCGGAGATCGCGTGACCGACGAAGCCCTCCGGGGCCAGCACCGGGACCCGGCCCGCGTCGACGTCCTCCTGGGTGGTGACGCCCTTGACGCCACCGAAGTGGTCGACATGGCTGTGCGTGTAGATCACGCCGGTGACCGCTCGGTCCCCGCGATGGGTGCGGTACAGCGCCAAGGCGGCGGCCGCGGTCTCCATCGAGATGAGTGGGTCGATCACGATCACGCCGCTGTCGCCCTCGACCAACGTCATCACGGAGAGGTCGAACCCGCGGACCTGGTAGATCCCCGGCACCACCTCGTAGAGGCCCTGGTGGGTGAGGAGCTGGGACTGTCGCCACAGAGCTCGGGTTGACGGTCTCCGGAGCCGTCCCGGTCAGGAACGCGTAGGAGTCGATGTCCCACACGACCCGGCCTTCCGCGTCATGCACCACGCCGGGCTCCAGCGCGCCGATGAAGCCGCGGGTGGCGGCCTGGTGGTCGTCGTGTCGCTGAAGGGCAGGCCTTGGAGCAGGTCGCCGTGCTGTCGGACGACGGTTTCGCTGGCTGTCCTGGTCATGCTCGTAGTCGACGGCCTCGCCGACGGTTGGCCAAGACCCGTTTGTCCTACGCTCAGTGCTGGAGGTGCCGCGCGCGGGCACGCGCCCTTGTACACCTGTGCTGCTGCTCGGGACAATCCTCGGATGGCAGTACTCGAGAGCGGGAAGATCGCGATCGTCGGCGCGGGCAGCGTGGGGTCGAGCATGGCCTACGCCTGCCTCACCCGGGGATCCGCGAGGACGATCGCCCTGTACGACGTCAACGAGCCCAAGGTGGTCGCCGAGGTGCTCGACCTCGCCCACGGCGCGGCCTTCACCGGAGCCAGCGAGGTCGAAGGGGGCGCCGACCCCGCCGTCCTGGAGGGCGCCCATGTCGTGGTGGTGACCGCGGGCGCCAAGCAGGAGCCGGGCCAGACCCGGCTGGACCTGGCGGCGACGAACGTCGCGCTCCTCGAGAAGCTCATGCCGACGCTGCTGCAGCGCGCACCCGACGCGGTCTTCGTCCTGGTGACCAACCCGTGCGACGTGCTCACCGTGGCGGCCCAGGCGATGTCCGGGCTGCCTGCGGGGCGGGTGCTGTCCTCGGGCACCATGCTCGACAGCTCCCGGCTCCGGCTGCTGCTCGCCCAGCGCGCGGGGGTGTCGCCGTCCAGCGTGCACGCGCACATCATCGGCGAGCACGGCGACAGCGAGTTCGCGCCGTGGTCACAGGCGCGCATCGGGCCGGTGCCGATCCGGGAGTGGCGAGGCGGCGCATCGACCGGCTTCACCGAGGAGGAGCTCTCCGGCATCACCGACGAGGTGCGCACGGCGGCGTACCGCGTGATCCGCGGCAAGGGGGCCACCAACTACGCGATCGGTCTCGCCGGCGCTCGGCTGGTGGAGGCAATCCTGCGAGACGAGCACATCGTTGCGCCGGTCAGCACCGTGCACGACGGCTACCGGGGGTTCCGCGGCGTGGCCTTCTCGATGCCCAGCATCGTCACCGCACGCGGTGTGGACCAGGTGCTCGACCTTCGACTGGAACCGGACGAGGAGCGCCAGCTCGAGGCCTCCGCCGAGGCGCTGCTGGCCACCCAGGCGACACTGGGGCTCTGACCACACGCCCCGTCTTGCCCCGGCCGATCGAGAGGCCCTCGCCAACGGCTCAGCAGCAGTACAGTCGAATCCTGAGTCGGAGGGGGCCGCATGGAGCGCCTGCGGGTCGTGGTCGCGGATGACCACCACGAGATGCTGTCGACCCTGGTGAGCGTGATCGAGGACGACCCGCGCTTCGCCGTGGTCGGGATGGCGACCACGGGCCAGGAGGCCTGGCAGATGGCGTCCGACAGCGGCGCGGACCTCGTCCTGCTCGACGTGAACATGCCCGGCGGCGGAACGAGCGCGGCCGAGGCCCTGGCCGCGCTGCCGAACGCCCCCAGCGTGGTGGCGATCTCCGCCGAGTCGGGTTCGCGCATCGTGGCGGACATGCTGAGTGCCGGCGCCGTGGGTTACCTGACGAAGGGGCATCTCGGCGACCTGCTGCCGGAGCTGTTGTGGCGTTGCGCGCACGGGGAGATCACGGTGATTCCTCCCGAGGTGGCCGGCGGGCCGGACCTCCGATGAGCGTCGACCGAGGGGGGCACGACATGGAGCATTCCGCCGACGAAGGCTTGGTGGTGGGTCCCCAGATCATGTTCGGATTCGACACCAACGGTCGTTGCGCCCTCTCGACCGGTCCAGGTCTGGCACAGCTCGGTCTCCGTCCCGGGGAGCTGGTCGGTCGTGACCTGTTCGCTTTGTACGAGAACGACCCCGAGGCCGTGGAGCACATGCGGCGGGCGATCTCGGGGGAGTCCTTCGTCATCGAGCGCCAGTTCGGCGAGCGCCGCCTGTCGGTCTTCTACGAGACGGTCCGTGACGGCGACGGGAAGGTGACGGGTGTCGTCGGTGTGACCACCGACGTCACCGAGCAGCGGCGGATCGAGGCCGCGGAGCGGGCGTCTCGGAACCGGTCCTTGCTGCTCGCCGACCTGTCGGTGGCGCTCAACCGCGAGGTCGCCGACGTCAACGAGCTGCTGCACGTCGCGGCCAGGTCCCTGACGGAGGCGGTCGCCGACATCGGCGTGGCCTGGTTGTGCGTGCCGCACGGGAAGTGGCTCGAGCCGAGAGCGGTCTGGTACGCCGATGCGGGCGCACCGTCCCACACCTGGTCGCCGGAGGCGGTGAGCAAGGCGATCCACCTCGAGGTCGCGGACCTGGACGGGCTGTCCTCGCCCGAACCGCTCGACCTCCGCGCCGTCGCCGGGCCGGGCTCCCCTCATGCGGAGCTGCTCACTCCCTTGGTCGGGGATGCCGCGGCGACGGGCACGGGTCTGCGGGTGCCGCTGCGCTCGCGAGGCCTGCTGATCGGCGTCGTCGACCTGGTCCGTCTCGCCGGAGGTGAACCGTTCGGTGCAGAGGATCTCGGGCTGATCGTGGACCTGGGGGATCGTTGCGCCCTGGTGCTCGACAACGCTCTGCTGCTCCTCGCCGAGCGATCGGCCCGCGAGGAGCTGGTGAAGTTCCAGGCGCTCGCCGATGCGTCGGACAACATGATCGCGATCTCGGACAACCAGGACCAGATCACCTATCTCAACCCGCGCGTCCGCGCCTACGGGATCGGGGCCTCCGGCCTGGATGTGTGGAAGACCCTGGCGGTCCACGTCGCCGAGGAGAAGGCTGTCGAGCTGCGCAGCGCCCTGGACACGGCCGGTCGCTGGTCCGGAGACCTCACCCTCGTCGTTGCCGGCGCGGAGGTGACCACACGCGTCGAGGCCTTCCACCTCTCGCACACGGAGACCGGCGCCCCGCTCGGCACGGCCTGGATCGGACAGGACGTCACCGACATCCGGGCCACCGAGGCGGCGCTCCGGGCCGCCAACTCCGATCTCAAGGAGTTCAAGGCGCTGGTGGAGGCGTCGCCCGACTTCATCGCGATCGCGAGCCTCGACGGAACCGTGAAGTACGTCAACCCGCAGGGGCGTCAGATGATCGGGATGGATTCCGACGTCGACGTCACCACCACCACGATCTCCGACTACCTCACGCCTGAGGGACTCGCGGCCTCCGTCGAGATCGAGCAGCCCGCGGTGATCGCACACGGCCACTGGGAGGGCGAGTCCACGCTGCGCAACCACCGCGGGCCGGCGATCCCGGTGGCGATCGCGAGCTTCTTGATGCGCGACTCCGAGACCGGCGAGCCATTCGCACTGGCCACCGTGCAGCGCGACATCACCGACCGGCTGACCGCCGAGACGGCGCTGCGCGAGCTCGCCGACCAGCGAGAGGCGCTGCTGAGCCGGCTGGTCGACGCCCAGGACGCCGAGCGGGCGCAGATCGCCGCCGACGTGCACGACGACCCGGTGCAGGCGCTCGCCGCGGTCGACCTCCGGCTCGGGGTCCTGAAGCGGCGGCTGCGTGAACGTGCGCCCGACCTGCTCGAGGCACTCGATCCGGTCCAGTCGAGCATCACCGGAGCGACGGACCGGCTGCGTGCGCTCCTGTTCGACCTCGAGCCCCCGGACCTGCGGCAGGGGTTGACCGGCGCGCTGTGCCGCGCCGCCGAGGAGATCTTCGACGGCACGGCGACCCGGTGGACGGTCGAGGGGGAGCGTGAGCCCGACGTGCCCGACCCGACGCGCGCCATCGGGTACCGCATCGCCAAGGAGGCCTTGATCAACATCCGCAAGCACGCCGGGGCGGCGAACGTGTGGGTCGTCGTGGACCGTGCGGACGGTGGGCTCCAGCTCACCGTCGGTGACGACGGCGTCGGACTGGTCGCGGAGCCGCTCGAGTCGTCACCCGGGCACCGCGGGGTGTTCAACATGCAGGACCGGGCGACCGTCGCCGGCGGCCGGTGCACGGTCGCGAGCCGCCCGGGGGGCGGAACGCTCGTCGCGGCCTGGCTGCCGGCGGGGCCGCCCACCGAATAGTCGGGAGTGCAAGGAACTGGCTCGCTCGGGCGATTGCCGCTCCCGGGCTTCTTCGGGACACTCGAAGAAGCATCGCCGTGGAACTCGGCGATCGGGAGGAACGCGATGGGCGAGGGAACGCGATCCACATCCGTCGGCACCGTCAGTGCCGCTGAGCACGAGCGCCTCGAGAGCGACTTCGCCGCGCTGGCCGACCAGTTCGAGGCGGCCAACGAGGTTCTCTCCGCGATGGGCCGCTCGGCGGGCGACCCGGACACCGTCCTCACCACGGTCGTCGAGAGCGCGCGGCGGCTCTGTCGCTCGCAGGCCGCCCACCTCTACCTCCTCGAGGACGGCGTCTTCCGCGTGATCAAGGCCGTCGGGCTGTCCGAGGAGTCGATCAGGATCATCACCGAGAACCCCCACCCGCTCGACCGGCGCACGCTCGTCGGCCGCGTTGCGCTCGACCGGAGGGCCCAGCAGATCCCCGACGTGCTGGCCGACCCCGACTACGGTCGACTCGACCTGCAGCGGGTCGCCGGCTTCCGGACCACGATGGGTGCCCCGATGCTCCTCGACGACGAGGTGGTCGGCGCGCTCGCGGTCTGGCGCAACGCCGTCAGTCCGTTCGACGAGCGCGAGATGGCGATCGTCTCCGCGTTCGCGGTCCAGGCCGCGATGGCGGTCAAGAGCGTGAAGCTGGTCCAGCAGCTGGAGGCCCGGGGCGTCGAGCTGGCGAAGAAGGTCGAGGAGCTGGAGGCCCTGCGCGAGGTCGGCGAGGCGGTCAGCTCCAGCCTCGACGTCGACAACGTGCTGTCGACCATCGCCATGCACGCGGTCCGCCTGTCGGGCACCGACGGCGGATCGATCATGGAGTACTCCGAGCGGGACCGTGGCTTCATCGTGCGGAGCGTCTACCGGACCGAGCCGGTCGTCATCGAGCGGCTGCGCAGCGTCCGCATCGAGCTGGACGAGACCCTGGTCGGCCGGGCGGCCAAGGTGCGTCACCCGCTGGCCGTGACGGATCTCGGCGCCATCGACCTCGACCCGCACCTGCAGGTGCTCTACGACGCCGGCTGGCGATCCGTGGTCGCGGTGCCGATGCTGCGCGACGAGCAGATCGTCGGTTCGCTCGTCGTCCGCCGCAAGACGACCGGGGACTTCTCCGAGGAGACGCTCGACCTGCTGGAGACGTTCGCCAGCCAGTCCGCGCTGGCCCTGCTCAACGCGCAGCTCTACCGCGAGCTGAAGGAGCAGAGCGCGGAGCTCGAGCTGGCGAGCCGGCACAAGTCGGAGTTCCTGGCCAGCATGTCCCACGAGCTGCGGACCCCGCTCAACGCGGTGCTCGGCTTCTCCGAGGTGCTGCTCGAGCGGATGTTCGGTGACATCAACGACCGCCAGGAGGAGTACCTGCGCGACATCCACGGGTCCGGGAAGCACCTGCTGGAGCTGCTCAACGAGATCCTGGACCTCTCGAAGGTCGAAGCCGGACGGATGGAGCTCGAGTACTCGTCGTTCGAGCTGGGCTCGCTGCTGGAGGACGCGGTGTCGATGCTGCGCGAGCGGGCCGCCGTCCACGCCATCGACGTGAGCGTCGAGACCGCCGATGACGTCGGCCTCGTGTACTCCGACGAGCTCCGGCTCAAGCAGGTCGTCCTCAACCTGGTCACCAACGCGGTGAAGTTCACCGGTGACGGCGGGTCCGTCGTCGTACGCGCGGCGAGGGGTGACTCGAGCATCGACATCACCGTCGCCGACACCGGGATCGGCATCCCGGAGGCGGACCGCGAGCGCATCTTCGAGTCGTTCCAGCAGGGCGGCCGCGGGAGCTCGCGCGAGGAGGGCACCGGGCTCGGGCTCACGCTGTCCCGGAGGATCGTCGAGCTGCTCGGCGGCCGGATGTGGATGGAGAGCGAGGTCGGCGTCGGCAGCACGTTCGGCGTCTCACTGCCGGCCCGGGACAACGAGACGGCCGACGGGCCTGACGCGGACGATGCGCCCCCTCTGGTCGGCGAGGTGGTCGTCATCGAGGACGACCGGCCGTCGATGGACCTGCTGACGGCGTACCTGTCGAGCGTCGCCTCGCACGTCACCACCGCCCGCGACGGCCAGTCCGGGCTGGAGGAGGTGCGGCGCGTGCACCCAGCCGCGGTGCTGCTCGACATCCGGCTGCCGGGGATCGACGGGTGGTCGGTGCTCCAGGCGCTCAAGGCCGAGCCGGAGACCCGGGACATCCCGGTGATCGTCGTGTCGATCGTCGATGAGCGGGCCCGTGGTGTCGCGCTGGGAGCGGCGGCGTACCTGGTCAAGCCGGTCAGCCGCGACGAGCTGCTCGACGCCCTCGTCGCGGCCGGAGTGGCCGTCCCGGCCCACCAACCGGACAACGAGGGAGTCGAGGTGAAGTCGTCATGAGCCCGAGCCGGATCCTGGTCGTCGAGGACAACCCGAAGAACCTCAAGCTCGTCCGCGACGTGCTGATGCACTCCGGCTACGAGGTGATCGAGGCGACCTCGGGGGAGGACGGTGTGCGGCTCGCCGGCGAGCAGGCGCCGGACCTGATCCTGATGGACCTGCAGCTCCCGGGCATCGACGGGGCCGAGGCCCTGCGGCAGATCCGGGCGAGCGGCGCAGAACGCTGACGTGCCCGTGGTGGCGGTGACCGCGTTCGCGATGAACGACGACCGGGAGCGGGCGTTCGAGTCGGGGTTCAACGGCTACGTGGAGAAGCCGATCAGCGTGCCGCGACTTCCCCAGCAGGTCCGCGACTTCCTCAGGCTCGGGGGCGTGACATGACCGACGGTGCCCCGAGCTCGCGCGTGCTGGTCGTCGACGACCAGCCGGCGAACATCAGGCTGCTCGAGGCGATCCTCACCCCGCGCGGGTACGACGTGCTCACCGCGTCCTCCGGCGAGGAGGCGCTGAAGGTGATCGACGAGAGCGACGTGGACCTGGTCCTGCTCGACATCGTGATGCCCGGACTCGACGGCTACGAGGTGTGCCGGCGGATCCGGGACCAGGTCGACACGGCGTACCTGCCGGTCGTCATGGTGACGGCGAGCGGCGACGAGCAGAAGCTCAAGGCCCTCGAAGCGGGGGCGGACGACTTCCTCACCAAGCCGATCAACCAGAGCGAGCTGCTCGCGCGGGTGGCGTCCCTGGCGCGGATCAAGCGCTACCAGGACACGATCAAGCGCCAGGCCGGCGAGCTGGCGGCGTGGAACCGGGAGCTGGAGACCCGGGTCGAGACGCAGGTCGCGCAGCTCGAGCGGATGAGTCGGCTGCGCCGGTTCCTGTCGCCCCAGCTGGCCGAGCTGATCGTCGACTCGGGGGACGAGTCGTTCCTCGAGAGCCACCGGCGCGAGATCGTCGTCGTGTTCTGCGATCTCCGTGGCTTCACCACCTTCGCCGAGGCGAGCGAGCCGGAGGAGGTGATGGGCGTCCTGAAGGAGTACCACGAGGCGCTGGGCGACCTGATCTTCCGGTTCGAGGGGACCTTGGAGCGTTTCGCGGGTGACGGCCTGATGGTGTTCTTCAACGACCCGGTGCGCTGTGACGACGGTCCGCTCCGTGCGATCCGGATGAGCATGGCGATGCGCACTCGCGTGCGCGGCCTCGCGGAGTCCTGGGCGCGCCAGGGGCACGACCTGGCGATGGGAATCGGGATCGCCCAGGGCTACGCGACGCTGGGCAAGATCGGGTTCGACGGCCGGCTCGACTACGCCGCGATCGGGAGCGTCACGAACCTCGCGGCCCGGCTCTGCGCGGACGCGGAGGCCTGGCAGGTCCTCGTCACCGAACGCGTCTTCTCCGCGGCGGGCACGCTCGTCGTCGGTGAGGACGCGGGCTCCCGCGAGCTGCGCGGGTTCAGCAGGAAGGTGCACGCCTACAGCGTCAAGGGCGTCGACAACTCGCGGACCGTGTCGTGACCGGGGACCTCTGGACCGCACCCGTCGCTGCTCCCGACGTGCTGTCCGCCCTGTCCGAGGACGAGCGCTACCACCGTTTCGACGCGCTGCAGGCCCGGATGACCGGTGTCTGGGAGGCGACGCGGCTCAACCACGACGACGAGTCGGTGGTCGTCGTACCGTCGATCACCCTGGACCGGGCTGCCGCCTCGAGCGGGAGCATGACGCAGGCCCTCGAGGAGCGGTTCCTCTTCCTGCTCATGCTGCTCCGGCAGCCCAGGCTGCGGATGATCTACGTGACCTCGATGCCGATCGCGCCGGAGATCGTCGAGTACTACCTGTCCCTCCTTCCCGGCGTCATCCCCAGCCACGCCCGCGCCCGGTTGTCCCTGATCGCGCTGAACGACGCATCCCCCCGGTCGCTCAGCGAGAAGCTGCTCGAGCGGCCGCGGCTCCTCGGCCGGATCGCGGCGCTGATCCCCAACCGATCGCGGTCGCACCTCGTGCCCTACAACACGACCGAGCTCGAGCGTGACGTCGCGCTGAGCCTCGGCATCCCGATGTACGCCGCCGACCCGCGGCTCGCCCCGCTGGGCTCCAAGAGCGGCTGCCGCCGGATGTTCGCCGAGCTCGGGGTGCCGCACCCGCTCGGCGTGGAGAACCTGCGCACGCTCGACGACATGGCCGACGCGATCGTCGGCATGCGCGCGGAGCGCCCCGCGATGGACAGCGTGATCGTCAAGCTCAACGAGGGGGTCTCCGGTGCCGGCAACGCGGTGGTCCGGCTCTCCGGGCTGCCGAGTCCCGGCGCGCCCGACGAGCGCTCCGGGGTCGTGCAGCGGCTCCGCGAGATGGAGCTGGAGTCCCGGACCACGCCGCTCGACGTCTACCTCGCCAAGTTCGCCGAGGGCGCGGGCATCGTCGAGGAGCGGATCACCGGACAGGAGCTCCTCAGCCCGAGCGTCCAGCTGCGCGTCCTGCCCGGCGGCGAGGTCGAGCTGCTCTCCACGCACGACCAGCTGCTCGGCGGGGCGAGCGGCCAGAGCTACCTGGGCTGCATCTTCCCCGCGGCACCCGAGTACGCCCGGATGATCACGCAGCACGCCGAGACGATCGGGCACCGGCTGGCGAGCGAGGGCGCGTTGGGTCGCTTCGCGGTCGACTTCGTGGTCGTGCGGGGCGTTGCCGGCGAGTGGACGCCGTACGCCATCGAGCTCAACCTGCGCAAGGGCGGTACGACGCACCCGTTCCTCACGCTGCAGTTCCTCACCGACGGCCGCTACGACCCGTCCACGGCGCTGTTCATCACGCCGCGCGGCAACGAGAAGCACCTGATCGCCACCGACCACCTCGAGTCCGACGAGCTCCGCGGGCTGATCCCCTCGGACCTGTTCGACATCGTGGCGAGGCACGGGCTGCACTTCGACCAGTCACGCCAGGTCGGGATCGTGTTCCACATGATCAGTGCGCTCACCGAGCACGGCCGCGTCGGCCTCACCGCGGTCGGCGACTCCCGTGCCGAGGCCGACCGCCGCTACCGGGACGCCGAGCGGATCCTGCTCGCGGAGGCGCGGCTGTCCCTCGAGGAACCTCCGCTCCCGGGCTGAGGACGGAGCGTGCAGAGCGTCTGGTACGTCGCCTACGGGTCCAACCTCGGCCTGGAGCGGTTCCGCTGCTACCTGGCCGGCGGACGACCGGCCGGCGGGACGCGGGAGTACGACGGCTGCCGGGACCCGAGCGAGCCGGACCGGATCGTCAGCCTGGACATGCCGGGCGGCCTCGTCTTCGCCGGCTGGTCACGCGTCTGGGACGGCGGGATGGCGTTCTACGACGCGCACGCGTCCGGCCGCGCGGCGTGCCGGGCCTACCTGGTGACCGCGGACCAGTTCGCCGACATCACCGCCCAGGAGATGAGGAGGCCACCGGGCGGTGAGTTCGCCCGCGACCTGGCCGGCCTGCTGGGCGACGTCGCGTCGGTGCACACGATGGGGCCGGGGCGCTACGAGACCGTCACCCGCCTCGGTGTCCTCGACGGGGCGCCGCTGATGACGGTCACGCACGACGACGTCGCGAGCCTGGAGCCGGCCGCCCCGAGTGCGCCCTACCTGCGGTGGATCTCCGCCGGGCTGCGCGAGGCGCACGGATGGGACTCCGGCCGGGTCGCCGACTACCTCGTCGACGCACCGGGAGTGCGAGGCACGTGGACGTGGGACGGCATCGCCGCTCTCGCGGGGCAGGGATCGCCGTGACCGGGCGACGTCAGCCGGTGTGCACGAGCGAGGCGTGTAGCGCGTCGGAGTAGTGCTCGGCGAACAGCTTCGCGATCAGCTCACCCCGGCTGCTGACGCCGACCTTCTCGAACACGGACTTGATGTAGTCGCGGACGGTGTGGCTGGACAAGAACAGCTCCGCGGCGATCTCCGGGGTCGACAGGCCCCGGGCCACGCCGCGCACGACGTCCCGCTCGCGCGGTGAGAGCTGGTAGGCCTCGACGATCAGCGGCGCGATCTCGGCGCTCTTGGCGGGCTCGACGACCACTGCGACGGGTCCGTCCGCGGACGTCTCGTCCAGGCAGGACGCGTGCATCACGATCCACCGTCCGCCACGGTCGCGCAGCCGGAGTCGGGCCGGCCCCTCGTCGTACCCGAGCGCGACGGCGCGCGCACGGGAGACCAGGGAGTGCATCAGTGGGTACTGCACGAGCTGGTCCGGGAACGAGCAGCGCGCCAGCAGGCCGGCCCACGTCTCGCCGTCGCCCTCCGGCCCGTAGATCTCGCCGAGCCAGGCGCGCGCCTCGAGGTTGGCCGACAGCAGCACGCCGTTGGCGTTGAACATGAGCACGCCGGGGGAGAGGAACGTCGCCGCGGACGGGGACTGCAGCAGGTTGCGGGCGCGCAGCGCGGCCCCGACCGCCGAGGAGATGTCGGCGAGCAGCTGGAGGTCGTCGGCGTCGAAGGCGCGACGTCCCTGCTCCCGGTAGAGGCCGGCGACGGCCCACGTCGTCGTCCCGGTGCGGAAGGCCACTCGGGCCTCGTCGTCGTACCCCTGCGGCTTCATGAACTCGCGGTAGCGCGGGCTCCGCAACGGGTGGTCGCTCATCGCCATCCGCAGTGAGGCGACCGGCACCGGCTGGCGGGCGAGGTCCCGGAAGAGCATCGCGTCGTGGTCGTTGAACTCGCCGTGCCAGAACGGCCAGCAGTACTCGGCGTCCATGTTCTCGACGCGCGCCGGGGCGGTGGCCAGCAGGGTCGACGGGTCGACCCCGAACCACATCGAGCCGTCGAACGGCACGTCCTTGGCGACCGCGTCGCTGACCTCGGCGAAGAACTCGTCGTCGGTTGCTGTGCGGGTGCCCGCACGTTGGATGACCCCCACCAGGCGTTGCGCCGGAGCAGTTGCCCTCATGGCTGAAAACGCTAGCGCGGCGCGGCGCTCCTGAGACCCCCCCGTTTGGGGGGATCGGGCCCGGGCAAGTGCCCGAGCGCGAGGGATACCTGAGGACCCTCTCCGCCGGGACCGTGGAGGTCAACACGTTCCCGGTAGGGCGGTCAGAACCGTCCTTACCCCTTCGAAAGGTAGCTAGATGTCCCGCAAGCGAATCCTCGTCACCGCCGCCCTGACCGCCTCCGCCGCGGTGCTCGGCACGACGGCCACGGCCACCGCGGCCACCCCCCGGATCCACGTCGCCGGGCTGGGAACCTCGGTCGCCATCGCTGACGGCGCCGGCTACGAGGGCTGGCTGTCCGGCCGCCCCTTCTCCGGCGACTTCACCGGCGCCATTGCCGCCGACGACGGCTCGCTGCCCACCGTGGGCGGGTGCGAGCCGGCCACCGCGACGCTGCGGGTCGAGAGCGGCAAGGGCCAGTCGTTCGCGCTGTTCTCCCCCGGGAAGGTGTGCGCCCTCTACCTCCCGTTGGGCGTCATGCAGCAGTTCACGGGACGGTACGTCGTCACCTCCGCCACCCAACGCGGCCTGCTCCGCACCGACGGCCACCTGGACGTGCGGCTGCTGAACGGCCAGTCCGACGTCTACGCAATCGAGAGCTGAGACCCCGAGGAGCCACCATGCACTACCCGATCCCCGTGACGGACCCGGTCCAGCTCGGGGCCGAGACCTTCCTGATCACCAACCTGGCCCAGGTCGGACCCGCGGAGTTCCTGCCGGTGAACTCGATGCTGATCCGCGGCGAGGAGCCCGTCATCGTCGACACCGGCGCACCGATCCACCGCGAGCTCTGGCTCGAGCAGGTCTTCGGGCTCGTCGACCCGCTCGACGTCAAGTGGGTGTTCCTCTCCCACGACGACGGCGACCACACCGGGGCCCTGCGAGACGTCCTGGAGCTCTGCCCGAACGCCACGCTGGTCACGAACTACTTCACGACCGAGCGACTGGCGCTCGAGGAGCCGCTCCCGATGGAGCGGATGATCTGGCGGGAGCCCGGCGAGACCTTCACCGCGGGCGACCGGAGCTTCCGGCTCGTCCTGCCGCCGATCTTCGACGGCCCGACGACGCGCGGGCTGCTGGACGAGCGGACCGGCGTGATGTGGGCGGTCGACTCGTTCGCCGCGCTGACTCCCGGCAAGCTGCACCACGTCGAGGAGATACCGACGGACCTGTACGACGACTCGTTCCACCTGATCAACAGCCTGGTGTCGCCGTGGCACCAGTGGCTCGACACCGAGAAGTACGACCGGCACGTCGACGCGGTGGAGGCGCTGCGCCCCACCATCGTCGCGACGGCGCACGGGCCGGTGCTCTCGGGCCTGGCGATCCACGACGCGTTCGACCGCGTGCGGGGGCTGGCCGGCCAGCCGATCGTCCCGCGGCCCGGCCAGTCCGTGCTCGACGAGATGCTCGCGACCGTCGTCGTACCGGGCTGAACCGTGAGGTCAGCGGCGGTGCCACCTCACGAAGGCGGCGGCGCGGTCGGTCAGCAGGCCGTCCGCGCCGATCCTCCGCCATGCGGACGTGGGACGACATCGCCGCTCTCGCGGTGCAGGGCGCGGCCTGATCTTGATGCCGGTGCCGCGCTAGTCACATCGACTCATCTCCAGCGACGGCTCTGGAATCGCCGGCGGAGCCGGGCTTACCGTCGAGACCACTGCTCCGTTACGGGGGGACAGGACGATGGACGACAGCAAGCACTCGGTGTGGGGGCGGGTGGCGGTGGCAGCGTTCCTGATCGTCTCCCTGGTGGCGACGGCGACGGCGACCACGGTGTCAGCGACGGCCGGCACCTTCGCGGCGGAGCGCCGTGGTGTGCCCCCCGTGGACATCGCCTGGCATCCCTGCGGGCCGGACAAGCCAGGGCTCGAGTGCGCGACCGCGACCGTGCCTCTGGACTACGACGAGCCGGCGAACGGCACCACCGAGATCGCCCTGGCGCGGTTCCCGGCCGCGAACCCGGCTCGCCGGATCGGCAGTGTCTTCGTCAACCCCGGTGGGCCCGGCGCGTCTGGGGTGGCGCTGGTCCTCGACGGGTTCGGTGAGTTCCTCGGCACCGCGTTGCGCGGGCGGTTCGACGTGGTCGGCTTCGACCCACGAGGCGTCGCGTCCTCGGACCCGCTGCACTGCTTCGACTCCGAGGAGCAGCTGGTCGAGTTCTTCGCCGACCTGCCCGTGTTCCCCTATCTCGAGGACCAGTACCAGCCGTTCTTCGACACGCTTGCCGACCTGGGCCAGGAGTGTCTCGACGACGGGCAGGAGGTCGCCTCCCACATGGGCACTGCTGATGTGGCCCGCGATCTCGACGTGCTCCGGCGGGCCGTCGGTGACCGCGCCCTCACCTACCTCGGGTTCTCCTACGGCTCCTTCCTGGGCAACACCTACGCCAACCTCTTCCCGGACAAGGTGCGAGCCCTGGCGATCGACGGGGTGCTCGACCCGCGGCTGTGGGTGAGCGGCCGCCAGATCGAGGCCGACCGGGTCGCCACCCAGGAGGAGTTCGAGGAGTTCCTCCGGCTGTGCGACAAGGCGCGCAGGGACTGCGCCTTCTGGACCCGGGCCGGTGCCGCCAAGCGGTGGGACCGCCTCGCCCGGACATTGCGGCGGGAGCCCCTCGAGCTGCCGGACGGTACGGCGTACACGTATGACTTCCTGATCGCCGATGTCGTGGGTGCGATGTACGCCCCCGAGGTGTGGGACGGGCCCGAAGGAGCGGCGGCGCTCCTCGACCTGCTGGCCGACGCGGTGCTCGCCGGGCAGGGGAGCTCGGCGGCCAGGGTGGCCGGCGTACGCACCTCGCTGTCGGCGAGACTCGGGGGGTCTGACACCGAGGCTGACTACGACAACGGGCTCGACGCCTTCTACGGGAACCTCTGCGCCGACACCGAGTTCCCGTCCTCCTTCGCGGAGTTCAAGAAGGTCGGTGACTACGCGGCCCGTGGCTCGCAGTTCGGGCCGCTGTGGTGGTGGGGGAACGCCGGTTGTGCACGATGGCCGGTCAACGACGACCGCTACACCGGGCCGTGGACCGCGCGCACGTCCGCGCCGGTGCTGGTGGTGGGCAACTTCTTCGACGGAGTCACCGACTACGACGGTGCGGTGGCCAGCGACAGGCTGCTGCGCAACAGCCGCCTGCTCAGCTACGCCGGTTGGGGCCACACCGCCTACGGCCGCAGCGGGTGCGTCACCAAGTACGTCGACGCCTACCTGCGGAGGGGGAGCCTGCCCCCGGCCGGCACCGTCTGCCCGGCGAACCCGAACCCGTTCCGGACCGAGACCGAACGCCGCGGTGGTCCGACCGGCCCGCTCCTGGGCGTGCCGCCGTGGCCGCAGCGCGCCGGTCGGTGAGCAACCCGTCGACGCCGACCTCATGTGCCGCATAGCACGTCGGCGGCCGGTCGGTCTTCGCGCCGGGAGCAATGGCCCGCACGGGCCTTATCGCGGCCGGCGCGGAGACCTAGGCTCGCGAGGGGGCCACCCGACGAATCCACACGGAGGGAACGTCATGCGAGGCAAGCTCCTGATCGTCCCGGCGCTCGCGGTCACGGTCGCAGCCGGGCTGACGGCCGGGGCCGGCGCCGCGGTCGACGCGGACACCACGGTCACCATCAAGGCGGAGGGCACCGACCTCTCCGGACGCGTGAAGAGTCCCAAGCCGTTGAAGTGCGCCGACGGCCGGAAGGTCATCGTCTTCAAGCAGAAGGGCACCCGCGGCGGTGGCGACGACGTGAAGTTCGCGACCGACACCGCGTCGCTCGAAGGCGACGTCTACCGGTGGAACACCGGCAACACCGGGACCGAGGGTCGGTTCTACGCCAAGGTCCGTCGCATCGAGGGCTGCAAGGCTGACACCAGCAAGACCATCCGCGCGGTGCGCACCGACTGAACCCAGGTCGGGCGATGCGTCGGCACCGTTAGGGTCGGTGCATGGGAAGCAGCGTCTACGTCGCGTCGGTCGAGGGGTACACCGGCAAGTCCGCAGTCGCGCTCGGCGTGCTGGACGAGCTCTCGCGCCGTGTCGAGAGGGTCGGGGTGTTCCGGCCGATCGTCCGCAAGGACGGCGACAACTTCCACGGCGGCCGGGACTACGTGCTGGAGATGCTCACCGCGCACGAGGCGGTGAGCCTTTCGTACGACGAGTGCTCCGGCGTCACCTACGACCACGTGCACGCCGACCCCACGTCCGCCCTGGACCTCATCGTCGAGCGCTACCACCGGGTCGCGGAGAAGTGCGACGCCGTGGTCATCGTCGGCAGCGACTACACCGACGTCGGCACGCCGACCGAGTTCTCCTTCAACGCGCGCATCGCCGCCAACCTCGGGGCGCCGGTGCTGCTGGTCCTCAACGGCTCGGGCCGCTCCCCGGCCGACCTGCACACCATCACCGACATGGCCGTCGCGGAGCTCGCCGCCAACCACGGCACGCTGTTCGCGATCATCGCCAACCGCGTCGACGCCGCCGAGGTGCAGCAGGACGTCGCAGCCCTGTCGCGCGGGGACGTGCCGGCGTACGCCATCCCCGAGGAGGCGCTCCTCAGCGCGCCCTCCCTCGGCGACCTGATGTCGGTGTGCAACGGGTCGCTGGTCTCCGGCGACGGGGCGCTGCTCAACCGCGAGGCCACGGGCCTGGTGGTGGCCGCGATGACGATGCCCAACGTGCTCGACCGGATCTTCGACGGTGCCGTCGTCATCACGCCGGGGGACCGGCCCGAGGTCGTGCTCGGCGTGCTGATGGCGCACCTGTCCGCCAACTTCCCGCAGGTGTCGGGGATCGTGCTCAACGGCGGCTTCGAGCTGCCCAAGCAGATCACCAAGCTGCTCGAGGGCAGCGGCGCGACCCTGCCGATCGTCGCCACCGACCTGGGCACCCACCAGACGTCCTCCCTGCTGACCGCGGTGCGGGGCCGGCTCACCGCCGACTCACCCCGCAAGATCGCCATTGCCCTTTCGCTGTTCGCGGAGCACGTCGACGGCGATGCGCTGCTCGACCGGCTCGAGGTCGCCCGGACGGAGGCGGTCACCCCGTTGATGTTCGAGCACCAGCTCCTCGACGAGGCGGTCGGCGACCGCAGGCACATCGTGCTTCCGGAGGGCGACGAGGAGCGGATCCTGCTGGCCGCGGACATCCTGCTGCGCCGCGGCGTCGCCGACCTCACCCTGCTCGGCGACCCGATCGCGATCAACGCCAAGGCCGCGAGCGTGGGCGTCGACGTGTCCAGGGCGAGGCTGCTCAGCCCTCTCGACGCCGAGCTGCGCGAGCGGTTCGCCCAGGAGTACTACGAGCGCCGCAAGCACAAGGGCATCGAGCTCGACGAGGCCCGCACTATCGTCACCGACGTGTCCTACTTCGGCACGATGATGGTCGAGCTCGGGCTGGCCGATGGGATGGTGTCGGGCGCCGTACACACCACCGCCCACACCATCCGGCCGGCGCTCGAGGTGGTGAAGACGACCCCGGGGGTCTCGGTCGTCTCGTCGGTCTTCTTCATGTGCCTGGAGAACCAGGTGCTCGTGTACGGCGACTGCGCCGTCAACCCCGACCCGTCCGCGGAGCAGCTCGCCGACATCGCGATCTCCTCGGCGACGACGGCCGCGGCCTTCGGCATCGAGCCGCGGGTGGCGATGCTCTCCTACTCCACCGGCAGCTCCGGCAGCGGGACCGACGTGCAGAAGGTCTCGCGGGCCACCGCGCTGGTGAAGGAGCGGGCGCCAGAGCTCCTGGTGGAGGGACCGATCCAGTACGACGCCGCCATCGACGCGGCCGTCGCGCGGACCAAGCTGCCCGACTCGCAAGTCGCCGGGCGGGCGACGGTGTTCATCTTCCCGGACCTCAACACGGGCAACAACACCTACAAGGCCGTGCAGCGGTCGGCCGGTGCGGTCGCGGTCGGCCCGGTCCTGCAGGGCCTGCGCAAGCCGGTCAACGACCTCTCCCGCGGCGCGACCGTCCGCGACATCGTGAACACGGTCGCGATCACCGCGATCCAGGCCCAGCAGCGCCTCAACGGCGGCGAGGCATGAGCGACCTGGTGCTGGTCATCAACGCCGGCTCGTCCTCGTTGAAGTACTCCCTGGTCGACGCGGGGACCGGCAACGCCCTCGGGACCGGTCTCGTCGAGCGGATCGGCGAGCCGACCGGCATCCTCACGCACACCGGCCCGGACGGCGACGCCCACCGCAGCGAGCGCGAGGTCCGCTCGCACGAGGACGCCCTGGTCGCCGCGATCGCCGCCTTCGACGAGCACGGACCCTCCCTCGCCGGCACCCCGATCGCCGCGGTCGGGCACCGGGTCGTCCACGGCGGCCCGCTGTTCGCCGATCCCGCCCGCGTCGACGACGAGCTGATCGCCGAGGTGACCGAGCTGGTCCCGCTCGCGCCGCTGCACAACCCGGCGAACCTCGAGGGCCTCGAGGTGGCGCGCAGGATCTTCCCCGACGTGCCGCAGGTGGCGGTCTTCGACACCGCGTTCCACCAGACCCTCCCCGCGCACGCCTACACCTACGCGGTTCCGCTGGCCTGGCGCGACGACCACCGGATCCGCCGCTACGGGTTCCACGGCACGTCGCACTCGTTCGTCAGCCACGAGGCGGCCCGGATGCTCGGCAAGCCGGTCGACGAGCTCAACGCGATCGTGCTCCACCTCGGCAACGGCGCGTCGGCGACCGCGGTGCAGGGCGGCCGGTCGGTCGACACCTCGATGGGGCTCACCCCGCTCGAGGGCCTCGTGATGGGCACCCGCTCCGGCGACGTCGACCCGGCGCTGCACGCCCACCTGCACCGGCAGCTGGGTTGGTCGCTCGACGAGATCGACGGCTACCTCAACCGCGAGTCCGGGCTGAAGGGGCTCTCCGGCCACAACGACTTCCGCGAGCTCGACCGGCTCCGCGCGGCCGGCGACCCGCGGGCGCAGCTCGCCTTCGACGTCTACTGCTACCGGATCCGCAAGTACGTCGGCGCCTACTACGCCGTGCTCGGCACCGTCGACGCCGTCGTCTTCACCGCCGGAGTCGGCCAGCATGCCGCCGACGTCCGTGCGGCGTCGCTCGCCGGCCTCGGGCGGCTCGGCATCGAGGTCGACCCGGAGCGCAACCAGTCGTCGGACGACGGCTCGAGGGCCGTGTCGCCCGACGGCAGCGAGGTCGCGGTGCTCGTGATTCCCACCAACGAGGAGTGGGAGATCGCTCGTCAGTCCCTCGCCCTGCTGCGCTGAGGCTCCACCCGGCGGTCGGAACGACGAGGGCCCCCCGTCGTGACGACGGAAGGCCCTCTCGGTGGACGGTCCTGCTACTCGACCGTGACCGCGCGCAGCACGTCGACGCGGCTCGCGCGCCGGGCCGGTCCGACGGCAGCGAGCACGCCGACCAGCGCGGCCACCACCACGTAGGCCACCAGTGTCGGCGTCGGCAGGCTGATCCGGCTGATCCCGTCGTCGACCATGGCCCGGCTCAGTGCCACGCCGGCGACCGTGCCGAGCACCACCCCGGTGACGGCGCCGAGGAGCGAGATCAGCACCGACTCCCGCCGGACCAGGCTGCGCACCTGGCGGCGGGTCGCCCCGACGGCTCGCATCAGCCCGAGCTCCCGGGTCCGCTCCACCACCGACAGCGCCAGGGTGTTGACGATGCCCAGCACTGCGACGACGACGGCGAGCGCGAGCAGCGCCGTCACCAGGCCGAGGAGCTGGTCGATCTCGGCCTGGGTGTCCGCGGTCAGGTCGGCCGCGTCCTGGATGTCGAGGTTGGGGTAGTCGGCCAGGGCGGCAGTGACGTCCGCGCGGACCTGTGCGGCGTCGGCGCCGGCGGCCTCGCGGACCAGGATCGCCTGGTCGAGCTGCGAGGTCACGTTGGCGGCGTAGTCGGACAGCGCCACGACGTACTGCGAGCCGATCAACGCGTCGCGCTCGAACGTCGCGACGACGGTCAGCGGGACGTCCCCGGTCTCGGGGAAGGTCACCGTCACCGGGTCGCCGGTGCTGACGCCGAGCTTCTCTGCCGCCTTCGTGCCGAGCAGCATCGTGCCGCCGGTGAAGTCGTCCAGGCTGCCGGTGGCGACCCCGAGGTCGGCGACCTGGGGGATGCCCGTCGTGGAGAGCCCGGCCAGGGCGGTGGACTGCCCGTTCACGCGGGCGCCGGTGTAACGCATCTCCACCACCGTCGCCACGTCGGCACGCTCCCGCAGGAGGTCGGCGACCACCGGGCTGGCGCCTCCCGACTGCGCGAGCGGCGAGATGATCAGGTCGGCGCGGTTGCCCCCGCTGACCAGGTCGGCCACGGACGCCTTCGCCGACGAGGCGGTGACCGCCACGGCGCAGACGACCGTCAGGCCGATCGTCAGCGCGAGTGCCGTCGCGGCGGCCCGCTGGGGAGCCCGCCGCACGTTGCGTGCGGCGAGCCGCCAACCGTTGCCACGCCGGCCCCGGTTCGCGACACCGGCGATCGCACGGGCCAGCAGCGGGCCCGCCATCACCAGGCCGGTGAAGGCGACCAACGTGCTGGCCGCGGTGAGCAGCGGCTGCCGGCCGACGACGGCACAGGCCACGAGCCCGGCGAAGCCCAGTGCCAGCAGGGCGAAACCACCGACCCGGCGCGCGCGGCCGAGGCTCTGCGCCGTCGGCGTCGACTCACGCAGCGCCTCCACCGGGGCGACGCGGGTGGCGCCGAAGGCGGGCACGACGGCCGCGACGAGCGTGACCACGACGCCGACGAGCACGGCGGCCACGACGGTGCGCGGCTCGACCGCGGCGGACGTGGTGGGCACCTCGATGCCGACGAACGCGAGAAGCTCGCGGATGCCGACGGCGAGGCCGACCCCGGCGAGCAGGCCGAGTGCCGACGAGACGACCCCGACGACCAGGGCCTCGAACACGATGCCGGTGAGCACCTGGCGGCGGGTCGCGCCCACCGCGCGGAGCAGCGCGGTCTCGCGGCGGCGCTGCGCGACGATGACGTTGAAGGTGTTCCAGATGACGAACGAGCCGACCAGCAGCGAGACGCCGGCGAACACCAGCAGGATGTTGGTGAAGATGCCGAGCCCCTCGCGCACGGCGGCCGAGCCCTGGTCCGCGACCTCGGCGCCGGTCAGCGCCTCGACGCCGCGGGGCAGGGTCTCCGCGATGGCGTCGCGGAGGTCCTCCGGGGTGACCGACGGGGAGCCGACGACGTCGATCTGGTCGACCAGGCCGACCTTGTCGAGCCGTTCCTGCGCCGTGCGCAGGTCGAACGCCGCCAGGGTCGCGCCCGCCAGGCTGTCGGTCTCGCCGAAGCCGACCAGGCCGACGACCTTGAACGAGCCGGTGCCGTTCTGGAACACGATCTTCGCGGTGTCGCCCACCTCGTAGCCGGCCTTGCGCGCCGACGCCGCGTCCAGCGCGACCTCGCCGGGACCCGACGGGGAGCGTCCGTCGCGGAACGAGAAGTTGCCCGCGAGCCGGTCGTCCTTCGCGGTGCTCGAGCCGAGGGTGGGCGCCCCGCCGGGCTGGATCGGCTCACCCGACTTGTCCAGGATCAGCGCGAAACCGGTGACGCCGCCCTGCGCGACCTCGACGCCGGGGACGTCCGCGACCTGCTCGACGAGCGCCTCGTCGAGCGGCCGCTGCTGGCCGGCGTTGCTGATGTCGTTGTACGCCGACTCGGCCCGGACGGCTACGTCGGTGCCCTCGGTGAGGCCGGCGTACAGCTCGTCGAAGGACCTGCTCATCGTGTCCGAGAGCACGAACGTGCCGGACACGAAGGCCACGCCGACCGTGACGGCGGTGATGGTCAGCAGGAGCCGGATCTTGTGTGCCAGCAGGGATCTGAGTGAGTGCTTGACCACGGATCAGTCACCCAGCCGCTTCATCGTCTCAAGCACGGTGTCGCGCGTCGGCTGGGCCAGCTCGTCGACGATCGCGCCGTCGGCGAGGAAGACCACGCGGTCGGCGTACGACGCGGCGACGGGGTCGTGCGTGACCATCACGACCGTCTGGGCGAGGTCGTCCACCGCGCTGCGCAGGAAGCGCAGCAGCTCGGTGCCGGTCTTGGAGTCGAGCGCGCCGGTCGGCTCGTCGCCGAAGACGACCTCGGGCCGCGAGACGAGCGCGCGGGCCACGGCGACCCGCTGCTGCTGGCCACCCGACAGCTGCGACGGGCGGTGCCCGAGGCGGTCGCCGAGCTTGAGCGTCGAGACGACGGTGTCGAACCAGTCCTGGTCGAGCTTGCGGCCGGCGAGGTCTGCGGGCAGGCAGATGTTCTCCTCGGCCGTCAGCGTCGGCAACAGGTTGAACGACTGGAAGATGAAGCCGAGGCGGTCACGACGCAGCAGCGTCCGCTGCTTGTCGGAGAGCGTCGCCAGGTCGGTGCCGCCGACGAACGCGTGACCCGACGTCAGGGTGTCGAGGCCCGCCACGCAGTGCATGAGGGTGGACTTGCCCGAGCCCGACGGACCCATGATCGCGGTGAACTCGCCGCTCATGAAGTCCACGGTCACACCGTCCAGAGCCACCACGGTGGCGTCGTCGCTGCCGTAGGCCTTGCGCGCGTCGCTGACGCGCGCCGCGGGTGTGAGAGAGGACCGCGCTTGGGCATGGGTAGCCAGGGCGGTGTCGGTCATGGGTGCGTTTCCTTCTGCTGGGAGGTGAGTCCCGTCCCCGAGTACGGCTGGCCGTGCGGCCGGGTCGGGGGAGTGCGGAGCGCAGCTCGTGAAGGCACGTCCCCCGGCGGTGCAACCTACAACCTAGAGGTCGGGCCGCACGGCCTTCCACGGTTTTCGCGAGTGGGCGCTAGCGTGTCGGCATGACTGACGAAGCAGCGCCGCAGGGCGAGCAGGACTGGCCGACCCACTGCCCCGTCTGCGGGACGCACCTGGCGTCGGCGGTGGTGGACTTCGACGAGACCAACGAGAACCGGCCCGAGATGCGGCCCGGCGAGATGGCGGCGGTGGACTACTGCCCCAACCCGGACTGCCCCTCGCACGCTGAGGACTGACCTCGGGCCGAGGGGCCTCAGGCCAGGGCGGCGAGGTCCTCGTCGTCCAGCACCAGGTCGGCGGCTCGAACCGAGTCCGCGACCGACTCCGGCCGGCTCGCCCCGGGGATCGGGATGACCGCCTCGGACAGCGACAGCTCCCACGCGAGGCAGACCTGCTGCGGGCTGACCCCGTGCTTCGCGGCGACGTCCGCGAACGGCTGCCACCTGCTGCCGAGCTCGCCGGCGTCGGACATCCCGCCGAGCGGGCTCCAGGCCAAGAAGGCGATCCCGAGCTCCGCGCACAGGTCGATCTCGGGCTGCGAGCTGCGGAAGGCGGGCGAGAACTGGTTCTGCACAGCGGCCAGGCCGTCGCCGAGGATGTCCTTGGCGAGCAGGATCTGGTCCTGGTCCGCGTTGGAGATGCCGGCGGCCGCGATGAGGCCCTCGTCGACCAACGCCTTCAGGCCACCGAGCGTCTCCGCGTAGTCGGTGTCAGGGTCCGGCCGGTGGTGCTGGTAGAGCCCGATCTGCTCGACCCCGAGCCTGCGCAGCGACCCGATGCACGCTTCGCGGAGGTAGGCAGGCGTCCCGTCGAGCAGCCACTCCTTGCCGCGGCGGGTGTGGCCTCCCTTGGTGGCGACGAGCACGTCGTCCGGGCCCACGCCGTACTGCTTCAGCGCCTTGGCGATGACGACCTCGTTGTGGCCGAAGGTTGCCTCGTCGGGGGAGTACGCGTCGGCGGTGTCGACGAGCGTGATGCCCGCGTCGAGTGCGGTGCGGACCGTCGCCAAGGCCCGCTCCTCGTCGTTGTGCTCGCGCACCGACATCGGCATCGCGCCGAGCCCGAGAGCGCTGACCTTGCGGGAGCCGACTCGTCTCTGTTCCATGCCGCCAGCCTATGCAGACGCCTCCGCGGCTTGGTCGGCGCGCCAGACTGGTGAGGTGGTCGCCCCCGTCGGCGCCGTCCGGACGTTCCGGCGCGGTCTGCCCGGGGTAGGAGGACTGCGTGAGCGAGCCCGAGCAGGACCTGACCGTCGCGGTCACCGGTCCGACCGGGACGTTCGGGTTCGGGCTGATGCCGTTGCTCCAGGCCGACGAGCGGGTCGCCAAGGTGGTCGGGATCGCCCGTCGTCCGTTCGACCCGGCTGCGCACGGCTGGTCGAAGATGGAGTACCGGCAGGGCGACGTACGAGACCCTGACGCGCTGGCCGAGGCCTTCGCCGGAGCCGACGTCGTGGTGCACCTGGCCTTCCTGATCACGGGCGGCAGGCGTGAGACGACCCGCGCGATCAACGTCGAGGGCACCCTCAACGCGTTCCGGGCCGCGGTGGCGGTCGGGGCCCGCCGGTTCGTCTACGCGTCGTCGATCGCTGCCTACGGCTTCCATCGCGACAACCCGGTCGGGATGACCGAGGAGTGGCCGACCCGGCCCGCCGACCGGCTGTTCTACGCGCAGGAGAAGGCCGAGCTCGAGCAGCTCCTCGCCGACGAGGCGGACGCGAACCCGGGGACCGCGCTCTACCTGCTGCGCCCGCCGATCGTGCTGGGTCCTCAGGCGGTCGGCGCGAAGGTCCAGCTGCCCGCCCGGCTGGCGTGGCTGGGCCGACGGGTGCTCGGCGAGGACGGCAGGCTGCCGGTGCCGCTGCCGCTGCTCGTTCCGGATCTGCCGATCCAGTTCATCCACCAGGACGACGTCGGCCGGGCACTGCTCCAGTGCGTGGTGGCCGCCGGTCCGCCGGGCGCCTACAACATCGCCGCGGACGACGTGCTCAGTGCGCTGGACGTGGCGCGGGAGCTGGGCGTCCTGCCCGTGCCGCTGCCGGCCGGGCCGACGCACGCCGCTGCCCGAGCGCTGGCCCGACTGCCGTTGCTTCCCTCCGCAGCCGAGTGGATCGAGGCGATGAGCCACCCGGCGGTGATGGACACCAGCCGGGCCAAGGCCGAGCTCGGCTGGACCCCCCGGTTCACGGCGATCGAGGCGCTCCGGGCGACGTTCCGTCCCTGAGCGTGCGCCTGGCGGCTCAAGATCGGGGCGGTTCGTGCCGATACTTCCGATGCGCGAGGACACGTCCTCGCGTCACGGGGAGCCGAGCCGGCCGGGTGACGGCGGCGTTCCACCCGGCCCAGCGGACTCGTGTCGTGTCACCCGGGGCAGTCGTACCAGGGCGATCGCCCCACCGGGCTACGACGCGGGGCCAGGGGAATCCTTCGGCCTGGGTGGCGGAGGATTCCCCGCCCGGTGCCGTGCGGGTGCGGCCGGTCAGCCGATCTGGGCGTCGTCGCCCGTGCAGCCGGTCAGCGGCTGCCTGCCGCTGGGCAGCGCCGACTGGGCGAACGGGTCGCCGTCGTGGTCGAGCACCCGGTGCTCCACCTCCAGTTCCACGCCCTCCGCGAGCGGACCGTCGAGCCAGGTCTGCAGGTGCGCGTAGCCTCCGCTCGCCGCAGTGCTGAACCACGGGCCCGGTGCGCCGTCCACCCAGAACCGCTGCTGCACCCGGGCGACGCCGGGCACCACGGCGAGCCAGGTCGTCGCGGTGTAGCTCGCCACCGTCGTGTCCGAGCAGTCCCAGGCCATCCGGCCGTTGGTCAGGAAGGCGACAGGCTCGGCGTCTGACGCCTCGGGGAGCGGCAGCTGTGCGGGGCGGTCCGGTCCGGCCGCGTCGCACATCCGCAGCTCCCCGCCGGCGTTGCGGAGCAGCAGCACCGGGCTGCTGCCGTCGACGGACCGCTGCTCGACGGCGTACAGCACGTCCACCGACCCGAGGTCGGTCGCGAAGTCGTCGGCGAGGCACGTGGCCAGGGCGGCTGGGTCGGTGACGCGGCCGAGGTCCAGGTCGAGCGTCTGCTCGTCGTCGGCGGTGGACGTGGTGGCGGGAGTGTCGTCGGGGGAGGGAGCGGGCTCGGGGTCCGCCATCGTGAGCGCCGACGCGCCGGCCACGACGACCGCGACGGCGAGGACGGTGCCGATGATGGCGCCGAGGCGGCGTCGCGGCGCAGAGTCCTGCTGCATACCTTGAGGCCCCCCTCAGGTCGTGGGTCCGAGCAACCCGGGGGCTCTCACCCCGGACGGCCTCCCCATGGCCTCTTGGTGCCCGCTGCGTTCCCAATGTAGCGGCCAGGGGTGCGCCCGGTCCGGAACTCCGCGACGAGTCCTCAGCCCGCCGGGTGCCGGAAGTCGACGGTGGCACCGGCGGGCCCGGGGGGTGGCCGCGACCAGACCAGTGGTGCAGGCCAGGACGAGCAAGAACCGACGTGCAGAGGCGAGCATGTGGGCCCCCGAATCCCAGGCGGGCACTGGTCCGCAGCCGCTGCGGGTGGCGGGCTGTCAGCAGTACGACGCGCCCGAGGCCGGGAGGCTTTACACCTCGTTCGCGGTCCCCACTCGGAATCCGGCCCCGATGTTGCTACTGTGGGCGTGCAGCAGATGCAAGTTCCAGCAGGTCACGCCCGCGGAGTTTGTGATCCGACGGCGTTTTCTCTTGAGTTGAGCAACATGCTTGTTCGAGGGGCACGGCGTTTCACCGCATCTGAAGCTGGTGTCGCCGAAGTGGCGGCGCCAAGCCCCCGTACGTAGGAGTAAACGAGCATGGCTCAGGGCACCGTTAAGTGGTTCAACGCCGAGAAGGGTTTCGGCTTCATTGCGCAGGAGGACGGCGGCGACGACGTCTTCGTGCACTACTCGGCGATTCAGACCCAGGGCTACAAGTCCCTGGACGAGAACCAGAAGGTCGAGTTCGACGTCACGCAGGGTCCCAAGGGCCCGCAGGCGGAGAACGTTCGCGCCCTCTGATCCTCAGAGAGAACGCCTCTTAGGCATGAAGGGCCCTGGCGGGTAACCGCTGGGGCCCTTCGGTTTTGTCCGAATTGACTATGGGTAGACGGCTACCTGGTCGGCGACAATAGATGCAGGGAACAACCAAAGTTCGTCGGCGGGAGAAGAGCAATGCGAGACGGGAGGAGCAGCGTCATGGATGACCAGCTCGACGTGCCCCTCGAGGACTCTGAGCTCCTGGCCGAGGTGGAGCTGACCACCAACCTCATCATCGCCGCCAGCGAGTCCGAGGCGACCCTGGCGCAGGAAGCCATCGATCGGCTTCTGGGTGTCGAGCCGCCGACCATCCCGGTGCAGAAGCAGCGCGAGGGCTGACCTTCCGCCCTCCTCCGGCCCGACGGCCGGCTGGTCTCAGCGGGTCGGGCTGAAGCCCCGCAGCCGCAGCGAGTTGCCCACCACGCACACGCTCGACGCGGCCATCGCCGCGCCCGCGATCATCGGGTTGAGCAGGCCGAGCGCCGCCACCGGGATCCCCACCACGTTGTAGGCGAACGCCCAGAACAGGTTCTGCCGGATCGTGCTCAGCGTGCGCCGGGAGAGCTCGATCGCGTCCGCGACCGTGCGCAGGTCCTCGTTCATCAAGGTCACGTCACCGGCCTCGATCGCGACCGCGGTGCCGGTGCCCATCGCGATGCCGAGGTCGGCCCGGACCAGGGCGGCCGCGTCGTTGACGCCGTCGCCGACCATCGCGACCCGCCGGCCCTGGCCGCGGAGTCCCTCGATGGCGTCCGCCTTGTCGGCCGGCATCACCTCGGCGACCACCTCGTCGATGCCGACCTCGCGGGCGACCGCCTGCGCGGTGGTGGTGTGGTCACCGGTGAGCAGCAGGGTGCGCAGGCCGAGCCCGTGCAGCCGGCGTACGGCGGCCGCGCTCGACGGCTTCACGGTGTCTCCCACCGAGAACACCGCGGCGGGCCGGTCGTCGACCTCGACGAGCACGGCGGTCAGCCCGGCGTCGCGGGCGGCGCCCACCGCCTGGGCGAGGGCGTAGGGGAGGGTCTCGGACCGGTAGTCGCCGCGCTCCTGGGTGGTCGGGACGCGCACGTCGGACGGCGCGCGGCCGACCCGGACCCGGCGGCCGTCCACGATGCCGGAGACGCCGGTGCCTGCGTGCGCGTCGAAGTCGGTGACCTGCGCCGGCGCGGCCTGCCACGGCTGCGGGCCGGTGCGCGCCACGTAGGCGGCGATGGCCCGGCCGATGGGGTGTTCACTGGCCGCCTCCAGTGCGCCGGCGAGCCGGACCGCGTCGGCGTGGTGGCTGTCGACGGAGTGCACGCTCATCTCGCCGGTCGTGACGGTGCCGGTCTTGTCGAGCACGACGGTGTCGATGCGCCGGGCCGACTCGAGGACGGAGGCGTCGCGGATCACGATGCCGAGCTGCGCGGCCCGGCCCGTGCCGACGAGCAGCGCCGTCGGGGTGGCGAGCCCGAGCGCGCAGGGGCAGGCGATGACCAGCACGGCCACGGCCGCGGTGAAGCCGCCCTCGGCGTCGCCCAGCAAGGCCCACAGGGCGAAGGTGAGCACGGCGACGCCGAGCACCACCGGGACGAACACCGACGAGATCTGGTCGGCGAGCCGCTGCACGGGAGCCTTCGTGGCCTGCGCGTGCGCGACCAGGGCGGTGATCCGGGACAGCGTGGTGTCCGCGCCGACGCGGGTGACCTCGACGACCAGGCGGCCGCCGGAGCTCACGGTGGCGCCGATGACCTCGTCGCCCTCGCCCTTGTCGACCGGGAGGCTCTCCCCGGACACCATCGACTCGTCGACCGAGGAGCGACCCTGTACGACGACGCCGTCGGTGGCGATCTGCTCGCCGGGGCGCACCACGAAGCGCATCCCGGGCCGGAGCAGGTCGACGTCGACCAGGCGCTCGGCCCCGTCGTCCTCGAGGACCGTGGCCTGCTTGGCGCCCATCCGGAGCAGTGCCCGGAGCGCGGAGCCGGCCCGGTGCTTGGCCCGGGCCTCGCTCCACCGGCCGAGCAGCAGGAACGTGGTGACGGTGGCGGCGACCTCGACGTAGCTGTGCATGCCGCCGGTGAACGCCTGCAAGGCCGACCAGCCGTAGGCCACCAGCGTGCCGAGGGAGACCAGGGTGTCCATGGTGCTGGCGCCGTGCCGGGCGTTGACGAGGGCGGCCCGGTGGAACGGCCAGCCGCCGTACGCCACCACCGGGGTGGCCAGAACCAGCCCGGCCCACATCACCCACGGGTCCTCGGGCATGCCGGGGGCCATCATCAGCACCAGCACGACGACGGTCAGCGGGACGGAGACGAGCAGGCGACGGCGGTAGCCCGCCTCGTCCGCCGGCTCCTCGGTCTCCTCGCCGGGCCCGCCGGGAGCGGCGACAGCGGCGGAGTAGCCGGTCGCCTCGACCGTCGCCACGAGCGTGTCGCGCGTCACCAGGCGGGGGTCGAAGTCGACCGACGCGGACGCTGTGGCGAGGTTCACGGTGGCGCTCACGCCGTCCAGTCGGTTGAGCTTCTTCTCGACCCTGCCGACGCACGAGGCACAGGTCATCCCGCCGACCAGGAGGTCGACGTGCTGTTCCTGCTCGCGGGTCGAGGTGCCGGTCATGCCAGTGCGTACCCCGCCTCGTCGACGGCCGCGCGGACGGCCTCCTCGGTGACTCCCTCGCCGGTGACCTCGACGTTGCCGGAGGCCACGTCGACCTGGACGTCGGTGACCCCGTCGATCGCCGACACCTCGGCTGTGACGGCCTGCGCGCAGTGCCCGCAGGTCATCCCGGTGACCTGGTAGGTCGTGGTGCTCATCGCTCGTTTCTCCTTGTTCCTAAGGGACTTCCGTGCTCTGGCTGGTGGTTGTCGTCAGGTGCGCAGCAGGCGGGCGATCGCGGTGGTCGCCTCCGCCACCTTGGCATCGGCCTCGGACCCGCCGGCGGCGACGGCGTCGCGCACGCAGTGGTTGAGGTGGTCCTCGACGAGCCCGACGGCGACGCTCTGCAGCGCCTTGTTCACCGCCGACACCTGGGTCAGGATGTCGATGCAGTAGGTGTCCTCGTCGACCATCCGCTGGATGCCCCGGACCTGGCCCTCGATGCGGCGCAGCCGGGTCAGGTAGGCGGCCTTGGTGTCGTGGTAGCCGGGGGCTTCGCTCATATCCCGAGCATATACCCCACTGGGGTATTCCGGTATGACTGGGTTAGTCGCACGGCGGCTCGGCCCCTAGCATGTTCCAGGTTTCCGTTCCGTTCACCAGGAGTTCGCTGTGGCCCTGCGTTTCCGTCCCTCCGACACGGGTTTCTACGACCTGTTCGCCCAGTCCGCCCAGCACCTCGTCAACGGCGCTGCGCTGCTCGCCAAGATGCTGGGTGACGACAGCGACCGCGAAGCCATTGCGCAGCAGATGCGTGACGCCGAGCACCAGGCGGACGAGTCCACCCACGCCATCATCCGGCGCGTCAACACCACGTTCATCACGCCGTTCGACCGCGAGGACATCTACAACCTCGCGTCCGGGCTCGACGACGTCATGGACTACATGGAGGAGGCCGTCGACCTGGTCCTCCTCTACGAGGTCGGCTCGCTGCCCAGCGAGCTGGCCAACCAGGTCGAGGTTCTCCAGCGCTGCGCCGACCTCACCGCCGAGGCGATGCCGCGGCTGAAGACGATGAAGGACCTCGAGGAGTACTGGATCGAGATCAACCGTCTCGAGAACACCGGTGACAAGAGCTACCGCCGGATCCTCGCCAAGCTCTTCAGCGGCAAGTACGAAGCGCTCGAGGTGATGAAGCTGAAGGACATCGTCGACTCCCTGGAGTCGGCGATCGACGCCTTCGAGACGGTGGCGAACATCGTCGAGCAGATCGCCGTCAAGGAGTCCTGAGCGTGGAGCTCGCGATCATCATCGCGGTAGTCGTCGTTGCCCTCGTCTTCGACTACACCAACGGTTTCCACGACGCCGCGAACGCGATCGCCACCTCGGTGTCGACGCGCGCCCTGACGCCGCGCGTGGCCCTGATCATGGCGGCGATCATGAACTTCGTCGGCGCCTTCCTGGGTCAGGAGGTCGCCGACACGGTCGGGAAGGTCATCTCGCCGGAGGAGGGCACACACGGCCTGGTGGTCGTGATGGCCGGGCTGCTCGGGGCAATCGCCTGGAACCTGATCACCTGGTACTACGGCCTGCCCTCGTCGTCCTCGCACGCCCTGATCGGTGGTCTGGTCGGAGCGGCCATCGCGTCCGGCTCGCTGGTCAAGTGGGACGTGATCGTCGAGAAGATCGTGATCCCGATGGTGGCCTCGCCGCTGTTCGGCTTCGCCGCCGCCTTCGCGCTGATGCTGATCATCATGTGGGTGTGGCGCCGGGCCAACCCGAACAAGGTCAACCGCGGGTTCCGGCTCGCACAGACCGTCTCCGCGGCGGCGATGGCGCTCGGCCACGGCCTCCAGGACGCCCAGAAGACGATGGGCGTGATCTTCCTGGCGCTGCTGACCGGTGGCTACGTGGCGCAGGGTGACGACCTCCCGGTCTGGGTGATCCTGGTTTCCGCGGCGGCGATCTCGCTGGGCACGTACTCCGGCGGCTGGCGCATCATGCGCACTCTGGGGCGCCGGATCATCCACCTCGACCCGGCCCGCGGCTTCGCCTCGGAGTCGGTCGCGGCCGGTGTCCTCTACACGACGGCGTTCGTGTTCGAGGCCCCTATCTCGACCACCCACACGATCACCTCCGCGGTGATGGGCGCCGGCGCCACCAAGCGCTTCTCGGCCGTCCGCTGGGGCGTGGCCCGCTCGATCGTCGCGGCGTGGATCCTGACCTTCCCGATGGCCGGGCTGGTCGCCGCGATCGTCTACTGGATCTGCCGCTTCGTCTTCCAGCTCCCCTAAACGCCGAGTCGGCGCGTCTGGTCGGCTGGAGATCGTCGAGTCGGCGCGTCTGGTCGACTCGGCCAGCCACACGCGCCGACTCGACGGGGTTGGGCCAGCCACACGCGCCGACTCGACGGGGTTGGGCCAGCCGACACGCGCCGACTCGGTGGGGTGGGTCAGCCGAAGCGGCCGGAGATGTAGGACTCGGTCGAGGGCTCGTCCGGGTTGGAGAAGATCTTCTTGGTCGGGTTCATCTCGACGAGCTGGCCGGGCAGGCCGGCGCCGGCCAGGTTGAAGAACGCCGTGTCCTCCGAGACCCGGGCGGCCTGCTGCATGTTGTGGGTCACGATCACGATCGTGTAGTCGGACTTCAGCTCGTGGATCAGGTCCTCGATGGCGGACGTGGAGATGGGGTCGAGCGCGGAGCACGGCTCGTCCATCAGCAGCACCTGCGGCTCCACCGCGATGGCCCGCGCGATGCAGAGCCGCTGCTGCTGCCCGCCGGAGAGGCTGCTGCCCGGCTTGCTGAGCCGGTCCTTGACCTCGTTCCACAAGTTGGCGCCGCGCAGCGACTTCTCGACGATCGAGTCGGCCTCCGACCGCGACATGCGCTTGCTGTTGAGCTTGTTGCCGGCGAGGACGTTGTCGTAGATCGTCATCGTGGGAAACGGGTTGGGCCGCTGGAAGACCATGCCGATCTGGCGGCGTACCTGCACGGGGTCCACGTCGGCGCCGTAGAGGTCCTGACCGTCGATGACGACCTTGCCCTTCACGTGCGCACCCGGGATCACCTCGTGCATCCGGTTGAGGGTGCGGATGAACGTCGACTTCCCGCAGCCGGAGGGCCCGATCAGGGCCGTCACGGAGCGCGCCGGGATGGTCATCGAGACACCCTCTACGGCGAGGAAGTCCCCGTAGTAGATGTCGAGGTCGGAAACGTCGATGCTCTTGGCCATGGCAGTTGTTGTCTCTCTCGTCTCGCTCAGCGGCCGGTCTTCGGGGAGAAGCGGCTGCTGATCGCGCGGGCAAGCAGGTTCAGGATCATCACGATGGAGATCAGCACGAGAGCTGCCCCCCAGGCGCGCTCCTGGCCGAACTCCGGGGGGACCCCGGGCTGGGTGTAGCTGTAGAAGATGAACACGGGCAGGGTGGCCATCCGCTCCGAGAACGCGTTGAGGTTCACCGAGTCGGTGTCACCCGCGATGATCAGCAGCGGAGCGGTCTCGCCGGCGACCCGGGCCACGGCGAGCATGACCCCGGTGACGATTCCGGCCATCGCGGTGGGGAGGACCACCTTGGTGACCGTGCGCCACTTGGCGACACCGAGCGCGTACGACGCCTCCCGCAGCTCGTCCGGCACCAGCTTGAGCATCTCCTCGGTGGCGCGGACCACGATCGGGATCATCAGGATCGACAGCGCGATCGAGCCACCGATGCCCATCCGGACGCCCGGGCCGAAGATCAGGGCGAACAGGGCGTAGGCGAAGAGGCCGGCCACGATCGAGGGGATGCCGGTCATCACGTCGACGAGGAACGTCGCCCACCGCGCCAGGCGGCCGTCGTTGCCGTACTCCACCAGGTAGATGGCGGCCATGATCCCGACGGGAACCGAGATCAGGGTGGCGTAGAGGGTGATCACGAGCGTGCCGAGGATGGCGTGGTAGATGCCGCCGCCCTCGCCCACGACGTTGCGCATCGAGTAGGTGAAGAACTCGACCGAGAGCACGCCGATGCCTCGGGAGATCACCTGGTAGGCCAGGGTGGTCAGCGGGATCATCGCGAGACCGAAGGACGCCCAGACCAGGACCGTGGTCAACCGGTTCTTCGCGGCGCGTTCGCCCTCGACGACCAGCGTCCAGGTCGGCCAGGCGACGGCGTAGATCGCCGCCCCGAGGAGCAGCATGGCGAAGATGCCCCAGCCGAGCGCGAGGCCGACGAGCATCGCCCCGGCCGCGGACACGACGGCGACGAGCACCGGTGCCCACCGCGGCAGCGTGGGATGGGTCAGCGGCAGCTCGCCGCGGGTGGCCCGCGGAGGAGCGGGGGTGGCGGTGGTCATCGCTCTCCCTTCACTCCACGCGCGGCGATCGCACGGCCCAGGAAGTTGACGACGAAGGTCACGATGAAGAGGACGAGCCCGCTGAACACGAGCACGTTGATCTTCATCCCCGACGCTTCACCGAACTTGAGGGCGATGTTGGCCGCGATGGTGGAGGGGTTCGTGGTCGAGATGAGGTTCAGCGTCACGACTCCGGTGGCCGAGAGCACCATGGCCACGGCCATGGTCTCGCCGAGCGCCCGGCCCAGACCCAGCATGGTCGCGGAGATCATGCCGGAGCGGGCGTAGGGGAAGACAGTCATCCGGATCATCTCCCAGCGCGTCGCGCCGAGGGCGAGAGCCGCTTCCTGGTGGAGCCGGGGCGTCTGCGCGAAGACCTCGCGGGTGATCGCGGTGATGATCGGGAGGGCCATGACGGCAAGCACGATCGCTGCGGTCAGGATCGTCCGGCCCGAGGTGGCCGGCCCCTTGAAGAAGGGCAGGAAGCCGAGGTTGTCCTCGAGCCAGCCGTAGAACGGGAGGATCCGCTGGCCGAGGAAGTCGATTCCCCACAGGCCGTAGACGACGCTGGGGACGGCCGCGAGGAGGTCGACGATGTAGCCGAGGGTCTTCGCGGCGCGGCGCGGCGCGAAGTGCGAGATCACCAGGGCCACCCCGATCGCGAGGGGGGCCGCGATCAGCATCGCGAGGAGTGCCGCGAGCAGAGTGCCGTACAGGAGCGGCCACACGTAGACGACGATGCTGTTGTCGCCCTCCATGGCGGACGGCGGCGCGGTCAGGGCGGGAGCGCCCTCGAGCGTCAGGAAGATGGCCACGCCGGCAAGTGCGACCAGGATCGTTATCGCGGCCGCACGGGCGAGCGAGGAGAAGACGACGTCGCCTCTTCGCCTCACCTGCGGCTTGGCCGCCTCGGTCACTGCCACGGGGTTCCTCTCACGACTGGGGGATCAATCGTCTGAACGAAGTACAGCATGGTCGGGCTCGGGCCCGGAACGGTCCGCGGGGTCCGTGCCACCAGCGCGGACGCTGGCAGCACGGACCCTCGTGGTCCTGTTGCAACAGGGTCAGGTCAGCCCACGGTGATCCCGTCGACGATGCCCTGGGCCTCCTCGGCCACCGAGGAGGGCAGCGGGGCCGAACCGGCGCTCTCGGCCGAGGTCTGCTGGCCCTCCTCGCTGATGATGTAGGTGAGGTACTCCTTGACGAGCTCACCCTCGGCCTTGTCGGCGTAGGACGGGCAGGCCATCAGGTAGGAGGTCAGCACGATCGGGTAGACACCCGACTCCTCGGTCGTGTAGTCGAGGTCGTAGACCATGGAGGTGTCACCACGACCCTCGACCCGGGGGGAGACCTCGAAGATCTTCGCGGCCGCCTCGGGCTCCGGAGCGACGAACTCCTCGCCCACGCCGATCGAGGCGACGCTGAGGTCACCGGCCTGGCTGGCGTCGGCGTAGCCGATCGAGTTCACGCTGTTCGAGACCGCGGAGACGACGCCGGACGTGCCGCTGCCACCCTCGCCGCCCTTGATCGGCCAGACCTCGACCTCGCCGTGGGTCCAGTCCTGCTCGGCGGCAACGCTCAGGTAGTTCGTGAAGTTGCCGGTCGTGCCCGACTCGTCGGAGCGGTGCACCGGGTTGATCGGCTCGGACGGCAGCTCCGCGTCGGGGTTGTCCGTCTTGATCGCCTCGTCGTCCCAGGTCTTGATGGTGCCGGCGAAGATGCCGGCCAGCGTGCTCGGCGAGAGCTTGAGGTCGTCGACGCCCTCGAGGTTGTAGATGACCGCGATCGGCGACACGTAGTTGGGGACCTCGATGGGGGCCTTGCCCTCGCAGCGCTCGGTCGCGCCGTCGAGCTCGCCCTCCTCGTTGTCGAGGTAGGAGTCCGAGCCGGCGAAGGGGAAGCCGCCGGAGATGAACTGCTCGCGGCCACCGCCGGAGCCGATCGGGTCGTAGTTGACCGTGACCTCGGGGTTGGCCTCCTGGAAGCCGGCGCGCCAGGCGTTCTGCGCGGCCTCCTGCGAGCTCGCGCCACCGGCGCTCAGGGTGCCGGAGAGGCCGCTGCCGCCGTCGCTGGCAGGCTCCTCGTTGGCAGCGCCGCACGCCGTGAGGCTGAGGCCCAGCGCGAGCGCTGCGGCCGGCGCCGCGAAGCGGCGAATGGAAGTGGTGTTCACTTCGATCTCCTGTGATCTTTCGAAGACACGTGGATTTGATTTCACCGTGGACGTTAGGCAGGCGAAGTGAAGCGACCCGCCGCCCCGGGTGAACGCCAGGTGAACGCTGGCAGCCGGTTGGGAGACGTCTGGCGGGCCGTGAGACGGCCGTCACATGAACAGCGGCGTGGCGCGGTGCATCTCTTTACTTTTCGCGCTCCTCAGGGTGTGTGGCGCTCGGTCGCGACGATCTGGCCGTTGCGGTGGTGCACGACGAGCAGCTCGCCAGGCTCGAGCTCGGGATCCTTGACGCCGGCCGCTCCCAGGACCAGGGGCAGGACCGGGCGGTGGGTGCACAGCACGGCGGGCTCCTTGCGGGCCAGCAGCTCGTGCACGACCTGCTCCACGCCCTCGGGCGTGGCCGTCTCCTCGCTCAGCGCGTCCGTGACCTCGAGGTCCTCGTCGGTGATGTCGGCGTACGGCGCCACCGTGGTCCAGCACCGGCGGCTGGGGCTCGAGACGACCCGCTGCACGCCGTACGCCCCGAGCAGCGGGACCAGCTGGTCCGCCTGCAGCTCACCGGCCTGGGTGAGCGTGCGCTCGCGGTCGTCGCCGCGCCAGGACCTCCGCGAGCGGGCCTTGGCGTGCCGCAGGATCAGCAGCGGCGTGGAGCGCTTGCGGACCTTGGCCCAGTCGTCGAGGACGACGCGGTCGCGGTCGAGGGTCAGTCGCGCGCGGGCGGTCTCGACGTCGAGCCACTCGAGCTCGTCGATCTCCTGGTTCGGGTGATAGTGGTGGACGCCGTCGTCGCCGACCACCCGCGCGGACCAGTAGTGCACGCGCTTGGGGCGGAGGGTGCCGTTGCCGACGAGGTAGGTCACGTCGGGGAGCGGCGGCCCGAGGCGTACGTCGAGGCCGGTCTCCTCGGCGACCTCACGGATCGCGCAGGCCAGGATGTGCTCGCCCGGATCGAGCTTGCCCTTCGGGAACGACCAGTCGTCGTACTTCGGCCGGTGCACGAGCAGCACCTGCGGCCCGTTGGCCCCCGGAGCTCCCTTGCGGCAGACCACGGCCCCGGCCGCGATGATCTCCCGGCTGTCCACCCGGCTAGTCTCACATCCCAGCGTCCGATCCGGCGGCAGCGAAGGATGAACACTTGATGAGCAGGCGTCGTGTCGTGCTGGCGGCCGGGCTGGCGCTGCTGCTGGCCCTGGTGGTCGGCGGCGCGCTGCTGTGGCGGCTGCTCGACCGGCCGAGCGACTACGAGCGCGCGGTGGGCTACCTGCCGTCCTCGACGCTCCGGGCGACGTACACCGACTGGGCCGCGGTCCGTTCGGCCGCGGACGGTGGGTCGCTCTCGGCCTCGTCGGCGCCGGGGAAGGTGTCCGCCTTCCTGGACCGGGCCTTCGAGCAGGACCTCACGTCCACGTCGGCGGTCGCGGAGTCGACGGCCGCGCTGGCCGAGCACTACGGCTTCTCGCCGCTCGACGTCTCGTGGGAGGTGCTCGGGCAGGCCCCCGACGGCCAGGTGGTCGTCCTCCAGCTCCCCTCCGACGCCGACGTCGAGGGGATCGAGGACCGGCTGCGCGACCTCGGCTACTCCGCGCCCGCCGCCGAGGGCGGCACCTGGGAGGGGTCGGCCGATCTCGTGGCGGCGCTCGACCCCACGTTGACGCCGGTGATGCAGAACATGGCAGTCCTGCCCTCCGAGAAGCTCCTGGTCATGTCGGACAACCCCGCGCCGGTGTCGACCACCTCCTCGATCATCAGCGGCGACTCGTCGGGGCTCGATGCCGGCGCGCTGACCTCGGTGGCCGGCACGCCGGTCACGGCGACCCTGTGGGCGGACGACTTCGCCTGCGAGGACCTCGCGATGACGTCCGCGGACGAGGAGGACCAGCGGGTCGCCGCGTCGCTGGTCGAGGAGGCCGGCGGGGTGAGCCCGCTGTCCGGCCTGGTGATCGCCCAGCAGCCGGACCGCTCCCTCACCGTCGGGATGCTCTTCGAGTCCTCCGACCAGGCCTCCGACAACCTCCAGGCGCGGGTCGACCTCGCCGCCGGGGACGCCCCGGGCCAGGGCGGCACGTTCGGGGAGCGCTTCACGATCACCTCCGGCGAGGCGGACGGCGAGACCGTCGTACTCCGGCTCGAACCGCGCGGCTCGGAGTACGTCTTCAGCGACATCTCGACCGGCCCGGTCCTCTTCGCCACCTGCTGACCCCCCTCGCGGGCGGCGCGCCAGGCGCGCGAGTTGGTACGTATTTGCAGTTGCTGGCGCTGGGGACGACGAATTCGTGCCAAATCAGGGTTCAGCTGGGCCACGTGCCGCGGCAGGACTCGTCCCGCGCGCGCTGTGCGAACAGCTCGTCGAGCGTGGGCGCAGGTTGCCAGCCCGGTGGGGGAACCGCCGTCCACTGACGCTTCGCGGCCGGCAGCCACTTCGCGCGTGCACGTGTGGACAGCATGCGGTCGGCCACCACGTCCGGGTTCGCCAGCTCGAGTCCGGTGACCTTGACGTACTCCAGGCCCGCACGTCGCATGCGGTCCTCCCGTACGACGTCCCGAGTGTGACGACGGGCCTTTCGGTGCTCCGCGCCGTCGAACTCCACGACGACGCCGGCCTCCTCGTCGAACAGGTCCGGGATGCCGAGCAGGCGACCGTCCAGGTCCCACACCGGCCGGTTGACCAACGGCTTCGGGAGACCGGCGTCCAGCACCCAGATCAGTCGGCCGCGGGTTTCGATGGGGGACTTGCTGCGCTCGTCGGCGAGCTCCAGGGCATCCCGGGTCTGTGGTACGCCGTTCCAGCCGATGTGTTGGGCGACGTACTTGCTCATCTGGGAGATCGACACCAGCTCAGCCGCGGCCATCATGTCCATCCCGACGACGGCCTCGCGGAGGTCGGGCGCCACGCGCATCTCGTCGAACAGCGCTCGCAGCCGGACCGTGCAGGGGACGCCGTCCAGCACGACGACCTCAGCCGGGTCGAGCCGGTCGCGCAGGATGCGGCTGCCAGGAAGCTCTCGGATGCGGCCTGCGGGACCGATGGCGAGCGGTACCGGCCTTCGGGTGCGCCCGTCGGGCATCAGGCCGTCGAAGAACGCGGCCCGCCAGCACCGGCAGGCTGCCCATCCGGTCACCGCCCCACCTGTCGGCAGCCGCATCGACTGCTCCAGGACCCGCTGCTCGGGCAGGTCGTCCGTGACGTGGGCCGGCACGAACAGGCCCGGGCGTCGTGCACCGCCACGTGGGTCCGCGCGCCTGTCCCGGGGTGGGCCCGGCCAGGCCCTGGGGATCGGCGGGGACCGGCCGGACGAGGTCAGGGCGCGCAGGACAGATCGGGTCCCACTTGTGCGCTCCGGTCGACATGACCGGAGCCTGCCCGAGTTCGCCGCGGGGCGTCGCTGGTCATCCACAGGGTCGCCCGCGCCGAGTTGGCACGGATTTGCTGTTTCGGGTGTCCCGAAGTGCAAATGCGTGCCAACTGAGCCCGCGATCGAGGATGCGGGGCGGGCGGGCCGGGCGGGCCGGCCGGGGTCAGCGGGTGGGGGTGCCGGAGCTGGAGGGGGTACGCCGGCGGCGGGGGCTCGCCACGAGGACGGCCTGCATGTCCCGCAGGGGGGAGCCGTCCTCGGCGAGGTGATGACGCGTCCAGGTCCCGGACGGCTCGAGCCACCAGGAGGCCGTCCCCTCGTCGAACGCCAGGTCGAGCATCCGGCCGACCTCCTCGACCTGGGGGGCGCCGGGCAGCTGCACGAGGCACTCCACGCGCCGGTCGAGGTTGCGGTGCATCAGGTCCGCGGACCCGATCCAGGCCCGCGGCTGCCCGCCGTTCTCGAACCAGAAGATCCGGCTGTGCTCCAGGAACCTCCCCAGGACCGAGCGCACCCGGATCGTCTCCGACAGGCCTTCCACCCCGGGCTTGAGGGCGCAGATGCCACGGGTCAGCAGGTCGACGGTCACGCCGGCCTGCGAGGCGCGGTACAGCGCGTCGATGGTGGCCTCGTCGACGACCGAGTTGGCCTTGATGCGGATCCGGGCGGGCCGGCCGGCGCGGTGGTGCTCCACCTCCTGCGCGATGCAGCGCAGCAGCCCGTCGCGCGCCGAGTCCGGAGCGACCAGCAGGTTCTCGTAGGAGGCGTTCCGCGAGAAGCCGGACAGGTTGTTGAACAGGTGCGCGACGTCCTCGCCGATCCCGTCGTGAGCGGTCAGCAGGCCGTAGTCCTCGTAGTACCGCGCCGTCTTGGGGTTGTAGTTGCCGGTCCCGATGTGGACGTAGCGGCGGATCCCGTCCGGCTCGTCACGCACCACCATGGCGAGCTTGCAGTGCGTCTTCAGCCCGACCAGCCCGTAGACCACGTGGCAGCCCGCGTGCTCGAGCTGCCGGGCCCACTTGATGTTGGCCTGCTCGTCGAACCGGGCCTTGATCTCGATCAGCACCAGGACCTGCTTGCCGGCCTCGGCCGCGTCGACGAGGGCGTCGATGATCGGCGAGTCGCCGGAGGTGCGGTAGAGCGTCTGCTTGATGGCCAGCACGTGTGGGTCGGCCGCCGCCTGCTCGATGAAGCGCTGCACCGAGGTGGCGAAGGAGTCGTAGGGGTGGTGCAGGAGTACGTCGTTCCTCCGCAGCGCACCGAACACGTCGACGGGGGAGGCGGACTCGACCTCCGCCAGCTGGGTGTGCGTGGTGGGGATGAACGCGGGGAACTTCAGCTCGGCCCGGTCGATGTCGGCGATGTCGTTGAGGCCGGTCAGGTCGAGCGGGCCGGGCAGCCGGACCACCTCCTGATCCGACACCCCGAGCTCCGAGACGAGCAGCTCGAGGACGTGCTCGTCGATGGACTCCTCGACCTCGAGCCGGACCGGCGGTCCGAACCGGCGGCGGAGCAGCTCTTTCTCCAACGCAGCAAGGAGATTCTCGGCGTCGTCCTCCTCGACCTCGAGGTCCTCGTTGCGGGTGACGCGGAACGTGTGCACGGCCAGCACGTCCATGCCGGGGAACAGCCGCTTCAGGTGCTCGGCGATGACGTCCTCGAGCGGCACGAACCGCTGCGGCCCGACCGGCACGAACCGGCTGAAGATCGGCGGGACCTTCACCCGGGCGAAGTGCTCCTTGCCGGTCTTGGGGTTGCGGACCAGCACGGCCAGGTTCAGCGACAGCCCGGAGATGTAGGGGAAGGGGTGTGCCGGGTCGACGGCCAGCGGGGTCAGCACCGGGAAGACCCGGTCGCGGAACAGCGCCTTGCAGGCCTTCTGCTCCTCGCGGTCGAGGTCCGACCAGCGCAGCAGCTCGATCTCCTGCTCGGCGAGCGCGGGGATGATCTCCTTGCGGAACAGCTCCGCGTGGCGCTGCATGAGGTCGCCCGTCGTACTCCAGATGTGCCTCAGCACCTCGCGCGGCATCAGGCCGGAGGCGGAGGGTACGGCGACCCCGGCGGCGATGCGCCGCTTCAGGCCGGCCACCCGCACCATGAAGAACTCGTCGAGGTTGGACGCGAAGATCGCCAGGAACCGGACCCGTTCGAGCAGCGGCAGGTTCGGGTCCTCGGCCAGCTCGAGCACCCGGGTGTTGAAGTGCAGCCAGGACAGCTCGCGGTCGAGGAACCGGTCGGCGGGCAGGTCCTCGGCGTCGGCGTCGTACGGCGGCTCGATGTCGAACGGCTCGGCCGGCACCACAGCCAGGGGACGGTCCTCCACGGTCATGTCTGCATCGTGACACCACCAGGTGAACAGGAGGTAGCCAAACCGATAGGTTCCGGTCATGGCCCACCCTTTGATCCACGCCGGTCTGGTCCGGACCGAGGCTGCGTTCTTCCGCGGCGTGATGGCGCTCCCGCCGGCGCTGATCCGCCGGCTGGCCGGCAAGCCGGTCATCCTGGACGGGCAGGTGCTCGACGCGGAGACCCAGTTCACGCTCCGGCTGAAGGAGCTGCTCAAGGAGCCCGGCGTCGAGACGCTGCCGATCCCCGAGGGGCGGGTCGCCATGCTCCGCGAAGCCAGGCTCGCGGGCGGTCGGCAGCCGATCGGCGAGGTGCGCGACCTGCTGGTGGCCGGTGGCGACGGCGCGATCGGGGCACGGCTCTACGTGCCGACGTCGCAGGCCGGACGGCGCGACCCGTCGCCGCTGCTGGTGTTCATCCACGGCGGCGGGATGGTCTACGGCGACCTGGACTCCCACGACGCGGTGTGCCGGTTCCTGGCCGAGCGGGCCGACGTGCGCGTGCTCGCCCTGGACTACCGGCTCGCCCCGGAGCACCGGTTCCCCGCGGCCGTCGAGGACTGCTGGGCGGCGTACCAGTGGGTCGCGGAGCACGCCGACGACCTCGGGGTCGACCCCGAGCGGATCGCGGTGGGCGGTGACTCGGCCGGTGGGTACTTCTCCGCCGTCGTCGCGCTCAAGGCCGCGGAGGCCGGCGTGCCGTGCCACTTCCAGCTGCTGGTCTACCCGCTGACCAACGTGGCCGAGAAGAGCGAGAGCCGCCGGATGTTCGGCGAGGGGTTCTACCTGACGACCGAGTTCATCGACCTCGCCAACAGCAGCTACCTGGCCGACGTGAAGCAGGAGCGGGACCCGCTGGTGTCGGTGGCGTTCACCGAGAAGATCCCGGAGAACCTGGCCCCGGCGTACGTCGCCACCGCGGGGTTCGACCCGCTGCGCGACGAGGGCGAGGCCTGGGCGCGCCGGCTGGCCGACAGCGGCGTCGACGTGACGCTCAAGCGCTTCCCGAGCCTGATCCACGGCTTCTTCAACATCGTCGGGGTCGGCCGCAGCAACCGCGCAGCCGTCGCCGAGATCGCCGCTCAGCTCCGGGCGGCCATGCACGGCCCGGCCTGACCCCGACCGTCACCGGATCCCGGTGTCGCAGGGGACGTCAACCGAGGTGTAGGCGTCCTCGGCGACCCGTGCGTCCATCAGCTCGCAGGACATGCCGGCCTCGGCGGTGACGACGTAGCTCCCGGGCGCGACGGCTATCCGGAACGTGCCGTCGGCGTCGGTGGTGCCGCGCGCGACGGTCGCGCCGGCGACGTACGCCTCGCCCGGGACCTGCTCCGACACCGTCACCTCGACCCCGGCTGCCGGCCGGTCGTCGCACGGCTGGTCCGGGGTCTCGACCGGGCACTGCGGGCCGAGGTGGACCGTGCCGGTGACCCCCGAGGTCCCGGCCGCGGGCGCGGCGTCCCCGCAGCCGCCGAGCGCCAGCACCGCGGCGACGAGCGTGAGGGCGGTGCGCATGCCGATGGGACGGCGGCGCCGACCTGTTGGTTCCGGCCCGGCCTAGCCGCGGCGGTACATCACGTGGGTGTCCGAGTCCACGTGCGTGAACCCGAGGCCGGAGTAGACCGCGATCGCCGGGGCGTTGTCGGACTCCACGTAGAGGATCACCTCGACGAGCCCGCGGGCTTCGAGGTGGTGCAGCCCGGTCAGCGTGAGCAGCCGCCCCAGCCCCATCCCCTGGGCCTTCGGCGACACACCGACGACGTAGACCTCCCCGTGCGGCGGCTCCCCCGGGTGCACCTTGGTCCAGTGGAACCCGAGCAGTTCCCCCGCGTCACCCGAGCGTGCTTCCGCGACGAAGAAGCCCTCGGGGTCGAACCACGGCTCGGCCATCCGGAGGTCGAGGTCGGCGCGCGTCATCTTGCCCTGCTCCGGGTGGCCGGCGAACGCCTCGGCGTTGAGCGCGAGGAAGGCCTCCTCGTCGTGTCCGGGCTCGAAGGCGCGTACGACGACCCCGTCCGGGGCTTTCACTGGACCAGTGTCGTCGCCGACGTCACCACGCAGCGACTTCCGCATCACCCACAGGTCACGCACCCGCGCGAGGCCGAACCGCTCCGCGAGGGCGGCCGCGGCCGGGTGGTTCCCGTGCGACCACGCGCTGAGAACGCCCTCGGGGTGACCGGACACGACCGCCCCCGCGAGCGCCGTGCCGAGCCCCCGCCGCCGCGCCGCCGGATGCACCACCAGGTCCACCTCGGGGTCGTCGGCCGCGCCGTGCACCCAGGCGAACCCGTCCGCGCCGGCGGCGTACAACGTCGAACCGGCGAGGCCGTGGTGGCGCAGCGCCAGCAGCGCCGCCTCGTTGAGCGGCTCGGCCCCGTCGGCCTCGGCGGCCGCGGCCACGACGGCGGTGAGGGCCGAGGCGTCGAAGTCGTCCGGGTTTACGGGACCAATGGACGTAGGCGGGGACATGGCCACCACCCTAGGTTCCGGACCAGGAGGCAGACATGGACCTGCTGCTGATGCTGCTCGTCACCACGATGTTCCCGGTGGGCTGCCTCCTCTTCGTGCTCTGGATGGGGCGCATCGAGGACTCGCTCCCGGGTGCGGTGCGCCGCGCGACCCGGAAGCCGGATCCCGAGCCCGTGCTGGCGATCCCGGTCCGCCGGCCGGCCCAGCCGGTCCAGCCGGTCCAGCCGGCCGTGACGATCCCGGCCCAGCGGGCCGAGCCGCCCGTCGTACCGGCTGCCCTCACGGCCGTCGAGCCGACCGCCCCCCTGGGCACGCCCGCCGGGACCTAGGTCACCTCGCCTGGGGGCATTTGCCAGGTCCGGTGGTGACCGGGGCGCCATAACTTCGAAGCATGACCGGCGTCCTGGCCCCGCGCGTGTCGCCTGGTCGTGCTCGCGAGCACGGCGTCCTGCGGGCCTGGACGGTGTCTGTGTCGATGGGCGAGCTGGCGGGGTTCTGCGTCCCCGCGTTGGTAGGTGGTCTCCTTCGCGAGGAGCCCCCGTTGCTCGTCCTCGGGGCGATGCTGCTTTCGGTCCTTGTCGCGGTCCTGCTGGGCACGCTGTTGCTCTGCAGCATCGGACGGGGCCAGCGGATCGAGCTCCGGAGGCACGTCCCCCGGGCGGCGCGGTGGCTTCTCATCACCGCAGCCGGCTGGGGCGCCGGCCTGTTCGTGTCCATGGCGGTGGCCACCCCGCTGTGGCGTCCCGGCCAGCCCACGCCCACGATCATCGCGACAGGCCTCGGGGCAGGTGCCCTGATGGCGGTGTCGATGGCCGGGCTGACCGGGTGGGGGACGGAACACCTCATCGACCTTGGTGACCGGGTACGCCGCCCGGTGGGCAACGCCTCGGGGCGTCCCCAGCGACGGCCGTGGCGTCGTACCTTCGTCGCCGTCGAGGGGCTCGTGGCCCTCGGCGGCGCGGCCGGCACGGTGCAGCTCCTGGCTGGAATCGCGACCCCGCCCGACTCGGCGCTCGACCCGTTCGAGCGGTTCGGGGTCTCCGGCTGGGAGCTGCCCGCGCTGTGGCTCCTGGTTTCCGTGGCAGTGCCGTCGGCTGTGGCGGCAGCGGCGGCACTCCACGGATCTCCTCGCGCCCCGGAGTGGGTGCTGTTCGCAAGCGCGATGCTCGCGCTCGAGCTGGTCGTGCAGATGCCGTTCCTGGGCTTGAACGTCCTCCAGGCGGTGTTCGGCACGGTCGCCGTCGTGATGGCGGCGCTGGCCTGGCAGGCCCGGCGCAGCGGCGGCTGGTCCCCGGCTGCGCCGGCTGTCCCGGCTGCCCCGGTCGCAATCGCACATGAGTGCCCGAACAGCACGGATTCGTCTCGGGAACGCGTCCGAACTGCACATGGGAACCGTTCTGACGCTCGGGCGTGAGACAGGGTCAGCGGCCGGAGGGCTCGCGCTCCGAGCTGGTCTCCTTGGGCGGCGTGACGAAGCGGTAGCCGACGTTGCGGACCGTCCCGATCAACGTCTCGTTCTCCGGCCCGAGCTTCGCGCGCAGGCGGCGCACGTGCACGTCGACGGTGCGGGTGCCGCCGAAGTAGTCGTAGCCCCAGACCTCCTGGAGCAGCTGCTCACGGGTGAAGACCCGGCCGGGGTGCTGCACGAGGTACTTCAGCAGCTCGAACTCCTTGAACGTGAGGTCGAGCGGCCGGCCCCCGAGGCGGGCGGTGTACGTCGCGTCGTCGACCGAGACCTCGCCGGAGCGGATCACGTGCGCCTCGGGGTCGTCGGCGTTGCGCGCGGCGGCGAGACGTCCGACGGCGAGCCGGAGCCGCGCCTCGACCTCGGCCGGTCCGGCGGTGGTGAGCAGCACGTCGTCGATGCCCCAGTCGGCGGCGACGACGGCCAGGCCGCCCTCGGTGACGATCAGCAGGACGGGGCTGTCGGAGCCGGTGGTGCGGATCAGCCGGCACAGGTCGCGCGCGTGGGCGAGCTCCTTGCGGCCGTCGACGAGGACCAGGTCGACCTCGGGCGCCTCGAGGAGGGCACTGCCCTCGGCGGCGAGGATCTTGACCTGGTGGGGGAGCAGGGCGAGGGCGGGCAGCACCTCGGCCGAAGGCTGCGTGGTGCTGGTCAGCAGCAACAGGGTGCTCATCGCACCTCCCGGACGGTTCCGGTGGATCATGCCGGCTCGCCGTTGAGCCGCTCGGGGCATCGCGGCGACCGCCGATCTGGTGCCCGGACTGGCTGGCGCGATAAGGCAGGATAGCGAATATGACCCCCTCCCCACCCGAGAAGCCAGCCAGCGGGACGGTCGTGGTGCGCTACTGGGCGGCGGCCCGGGCCGCGGCCGGGGTGGACTCGGACACGGTCGAGGTGGGTGCCGGTACGACGCTGGCCGCCGTCCTGAAGCAGATCCGGGACCTGCGGGCCGACCGACCGAGGCTCCCCGACGTGATCGGCGTCTGCTCGATCCTCGTGGGCGACCGGCCCGTCGGGGCGACCGACCCGGACGACGTACGACTCCGCCCCGGGGACACCGTCGAGCTGCTCCCGCCCTTCGCCGGGGGATGACCACGTCATCTGGACCAGATGCGCGTTGGGCACCGGTCCGTCCGGACTAGGGGCCCTTGCCCGATCGGGCCGGATTGATCCAGATGCCGTGACGTGGCCCGGAGGCCGACGTACCTTCGAAGCGGGCCGGTCCCAGCCGGCCCACCACACCAGCCGTCATCAGGGGGGCACCTGAGGAGCGGCACGGGGGTTTCGGGACTACCTCTGTCGCCTGGCGGTTTCAACAAAGGGGCATGTCATGAGCGAAACCGAGAACGTCCACTTCCCGAGCCAGGAGCTGTGGCGCGACGACGTCGTCGAGTACGGGCCGGAGGTTCCGCTCGCCGTCCGGCTCGAGCACGAGCACGAGCTGATGCACAACAGCTGACCCCCACCGCTCCACGAGGGGCCGGGTCAGGCGCGGGGTGTTCGTTCTCGGACCCAGTCGTCGGCGGTGTCGAGGCGTTCGCGGAGGTCTGGGTGGAGTCGGTGCCTGCCGGGTGGTGGTTTGAACTCGGGGCGTCCGTCGGTGGGGTTGATCCGCACTTCCCAGGGCGTGGTGTGGATGATCGTGTGGTGGGCGCGGCAGAGCAGCACCATGTTGCGTAGTGCGGTGGGTCCGCCGTTGGCCCAGTGCTCGATGTGGTGGGCGTCGCAGGCGATGGGTGGCCGGCGGCAGCCGGGGAAGGCGCAGTGCCGGTCGCGGGCGATCAGGGCGAGCCAGATCCCGAGGGTGACCAGTCGGTGGGCGCGGCCGACGTCGAGGACGTGTCCGTCGGCGCCGAGCACGCCGGCGATGATCTCGGCGTCGCAGGCGAGCTTGCGGACCGCGGTGGCGGAGATCCGGTGGCCGGTGTCGAGGGTGGCGGTGCCGAGGCCGGACACCAAGGCGTCGTGGTCGATGAGGACCATCACCCGGGGCTTGGCGCCGTGGGACTCGGGCAGCACGTCGGTGTCGAGGGTCTTCTGGCAGGTCTCGACCAGGGCGTCCCAGGTCCGGGCGCCGTGGTCGCGGGGGTCTTTGCCTTCGGTCCCGCAGTCGGGGTCGGTGTTGGGCTGCGGTGCCGAGAGCGCGGCGAGGGCGGCCTTGATGACGGCGGCGTCCTCGACGGTGCCGCGGCCGCGGAGCTTCACGCCGCCGAGGCCGTCGTCGATGATCGCCAGGGTCCGGTTGAGGTGGGCGGAGCGTTCGTGCTTGTCGAGCTTGCGCTCCTCGCGGCGGGCGGTCCCGTCGGGGTCGATGACCTCGAGCAGGTGGTCGCCGGCGGCCTGCAGCTCGGTGGCGTCCAGGTGGGGTGCCTCGCCCAGCAGCAGGGTCTCGGCGTCGCGCCGCAGGGCGGGGTCGAGGGGGAGGTGCTTGAGGGTGTTGGCGATGACCTCGGCGTGCTCGGGGGAGATGGTCCCTGCGTGCAGGGCGTCCCAGGTGGCGGTGTGCTGGTCGACGATGGCTTCGGCGGTGCGCAGCAGTCGGCTTCCGTGGGCGCGGCGGCCGCCGGCGGTGGCGGTGAGGTAGTCGCGGGTGGAGGCCCAGGCTTCGGTGCGGGCGGCGTCGGTCTCGTCGATCTGGACTGCGGCGATGGCCTGGATCGAGGCCAGGGTGGAGCGCAGGCGCTCGAGCTCCTGGTTGGTGGCCAACAGCTCCGCCGGCGACTTCGCCGCCCAGAGCGCGTGGGCGAGCTCGGCGATGGCGTCCCGCGCACCCGCGACCACGTCGGCCAGGGTGGCCGGTGGTGCCTCGGGTGCGTGCGTCGTCATACCAGGTAGTCCATCACCACCCACCGACAGTTTCCGAACAGTTCGGAAACAGCGATGGCTTCGAGACGCTCACTGCGTTCGCTCCTCAACCACCGCGGGTGCGGACGGGTGGGAATCCGCAGGGGTCCCGGATGGTTGAATCCCGGCATGAGCCAAGGAGCCTGGGTCCTCGTCGCTGCGCTGGTGCTGGCCACCGCGTTCGGCCTGCTCCGGGCCGCCCGGGACGGCCGGTTTCGAGGCACGCACCCGGTGAAGGGGGCGCCCGAGACCGACGCCCACGAGGTGAGCGTCCTGCACGACTCCGACATCGAGCACGAGCTCGGTGAGCGGGCGACCCTGCTGCAGTTCTCGTCCGCGTTCTGCGCCCCGTGCCGCGCCACCCGCCGGACGCTGGGGGAGGTCGCCGAGGTGGTTCCCGGTGTCGTCCACGTGGAGGTCGACGCCGAGCACCACCTCGAGCTCGTGCGCCGCCTCGGCATCCTGCGCACCCCGACAACCCTCATCCTCGACGCTCGCGGCCAGGAGGTGTCCCGGGCGGCCGGGGCGCCCAAGAAGGACGAGGTCATCGCCACGCTGGGCCGCGTGATCGCTTCGTGAGCGCCGGGGGAGATGTGAACGATCCGATCAGTGTGCTGTTCGTGTGTACGGCGAACATCTGCCGATCCGCCTACGCCGAGGTGATGGCCCGGCACCTGCTGCGGGACGACGAGTCGGTCGAGGTCTCCAGCGCGGGGATCCACGGGTTCGTCGACCACCCCGTCGAGGACGAGATGGCGGCGCAGCTCGCCGGCCGCGGCGTCGACGGCGGGGAGTTCCGCAGCCGGCGGCTCACCATGCGCATGGTCGACGAGGCCGACCTGGTGCTGACCGCCGAGCTCAGCCACCGGTCGTTCATCCTCGACGACCGGCCGGCCGCGTTCCGGAAGCTGTTCACCCTCGGCCAGTTCGACGCCGTGCTGGGCGGGCTGGGGGAGGACCTGGCCGGCCGCGACCTGCTGTCGGCGGCCGGATCCGGGCTGAAGCCGGCCCGCGCGGAGGACGACGTACCCGACCCGTATCGGCGCGGGCCCGCGGCCGCCGCGGCCGCCGCCGACCACCTCGACCGGCTCCTCGTGCCGGCGCTGCATCGGCTCGCCCGCGGCGCCCTCGGCAACTCGGACTAAACCGGTTAAAACCGACATCCAACGGTCGGAACGCCCGTATCGTTGGACGCATGCATGGGTCCTCGGCGGTCGGGAGCGCCGGCCTGCCCATCGACCTGGAGGCGGTCGTCGACTCCCGCCTGGATGCGGCGGGCCAGCTGCAGCGGCTGGAGACCATCTTCCGGCTCGCGCCCGTGGGGATCGGCATCGTCGACCTCGACGGCCAGACGATCATGTCCAACGACACGCTGCGGGAGATGCTCGGCTACTCCGCCGAGGAGTTCGCGTCGATGTCGTGGACGGAGTTCACCTACGCCGACGACGTCGCCCGCAACGTCGAGCTGTACCGGCAGATGGCCGTGCACGAGATCGACCAATTCCACATGGAGAAGCGGTTCATCTGCCGCGACGGCAGCCTGCTCTGGGCGAGCCTGACCTCCTCGATGGTCTACGGGCCGGGCGGCGCACCGGACTACGTCATCGGCATGGTGCAGGACATCACCGACCGCAAGCGGCTCGAGCGCGAGCTCCGGTCGGCCGAGCAGCGCTACCGGATGCTCGTCGAGCGCGTCCCTGCGGTCGTCTACATCGCCGAGGTCGGCCCGCGGGGTCGCTGGCACTACGTCGGCCCGCAGATCGAGGAGATGCTCGGCTTCACCGCGACGGAGTGGATGGCCGACCCCGACCTGTGGTTCAACCAGCTCCACCCCGACGACCGGGAGCGGGCGATCGAGGAGGAGCAGCTCGTCGCGGACCGGGCGGCCGGTGAGCCCGAGACCAACTCGACGAGCTACCGGATGCTCCGGCGCGACGGCAGCTGGCTGTGGGTGCGCGACGACGCGATGGCGCTCGAGCAGGACGGCGTCGTCACCTGGCACGGCGTCCTCGTCGACGTCACCCGCGAGAAGCACCTGGAGCAGCGGCTCAGCCACCAGGCCTTCCACGACTCGCTGACCGGGCTGCCCAACCGTCGGCTCTTCCACGACCGCGTCGACCACGCGCTCGAGCGGATCGCCGAGGTGGGCGGCTCGGCCGCGGTGCTCTTCGTCGACCTCGACGACTTCAAGACCGTCAACGACAGCTTCGGGCACGGGTACGGCGACCAGGTGATCGTCACCGCGGCGGGCCGGATCCTCGACTGCCTCGGCGACGACGGCGCGGCGGCCCGGCTCGGGGGCGACGAGTTCGCGCTGCTCGTCGAGGGGCGCACGCCTGACGAGGTCTCGCTGCTGGCCGACCGGCTGCTGATCGCGCTGCGCAGCACGCCGATGCGGCTCGGCGAGGTCACCGTCACCGTGGCCGGGAGCATCGGCATCGCGCAGGCGGTCCCGGGCGACACCACCGAGACGCTGCTGCGCAACGCCGACCTGGCGATGTACCGCGCGAAGAAGCAGGGCCGCGGCCGGCACGTCCGCTACCACGCCGGCCTGCACGACGAGGTGATCAACCGGTTCCTGGTCGAGGAGGCGCTGCAGGCAGCTGTGGCCGCCGACCAGATCACGCTCGCCTACCAGCCGATCGTCGAGGTCGCCACCGGAGCCGTGTCGGGGCTCGAGGCCCTGGCCCGCTGGACGGACGCCGAGCTGGGCGTCGTACCGCCTGCGGAGTTCATCGCGGTCGCCGAGCAGACCGGGCTGATCAAGGAGCTGGGCCAGCGGGTGATCGAGCAGGCCTGCAAGGGCTTGGTGGAGTGGCGGGGCGAGACCGGGGCCGATGCCTACGTCAGCGTCAACGTCTCGCCGTTGCAGCTCGACGACGACTTCCCGGCAGTGGTCGACCGCGTGCTCGCGGAGCACGGCCTCGCGCCGTCCGCCCTGGTCCTCGAGGTGACCGAGGGGCTGATGATGGTGGAGCGGAGTCGGACGCCGCTGCACGAGCTGCGCGCGCGGGGGATCCGGGTCGCGATCGACGACTTCGGGACCGGGTTCTCCTCGCTGAGCTACCTGCGGGAGCTGCCCCTGGACATGATCAAGATCGACCAGGTCTTCCTGCGGCCCGGTCCGGGTGGTGCCCGGGACCAGACATTGCTGCATGCGATCATCCAGCTCGCCGAGAGCCTGCACCTTCCCGCGATCTGCGAGGGGGTGGAGACCGCGACCCAGCTCGAGGACCTGCGGGACACCGGCTGCCACTACGTGCAGGGGTACTTCGTCGGTCGGCCCGGCGCGCTTGCCGACATCCCCGCCGTCATCGAGGCAGCCGCGGTCCGCTGAACGATCCGACGTTCACATGTTGGTACGCGAGTCCACGAAGTGAGACAGACGTTTCCCTCCGCCCGTCGGCCGCCCGTACTCTTTTCGACATGTCCTCGACCATGCTGACCAAGCGCCGCGCAGTGGATCACTGCCGCACGCGCTCGGCGCTGTGTCGAATGTCCTGACGGGACGTCGCCGCAACCTCTCTTTTGTGTAGCACCTTAGTAGACTAAGGTGGGCTACCGGTTGCCTCTCGTGCATGCCTGGCCGCCGGCCACGCCGCCCGACGTTCCCGTGCCTTTGCCCAGGCCGCCCGTTCGTTACTGCGCAGGAGTACCCATGTCCGCCACCACCGGAGCCACCGAGGCCCAGACCGCCCGCCCCGTCGGCTCACCCGGCCGAATCGACCCGCGGGGTCCGCGGTTCGCCGCCACGCTCACCACCGTGGTGCTCGCCCTCGCCCTGCTGTCGTCGTCCACGGCCCTGACCGTCGCGCTGCTCGCCGCCCAGGCGGCACTGTTCGCGGTCGGTGCCTTCGCCGGGATCCAGAACACCCCCTACGGCTGGCTGTTCCGCAAGTTCGTCCGGCCGCGCCTCGGTGCACCGAGCGAGCTCGAGGACGCCGCACCGCCGCGGTTCGCCCAGGCCGTCGGCCTCGGGTTCGCCGTGGTGGCGCTCGCCGGCTACCTCAGCGGCGCCACCCTGCTCGGTGCCGTCGCCACCGGGGCCGCCCTCGCCGCAGCGTTCCTCAACGCGGCGTTCGGCTTCTGTCTCGGCTGCGAGGTCTACCTCCTCGCCAAGCGGGCCGTCCCGGCCCGACCGGCCACCCGCTGAGTGGGAACAACCCCACATCCCCGGACCACGTAGATCATCGGAAAGGAAGATCACCATGAGCCGCGAGTCCGCACTCGTCACCGCCGAGTGGGTCCAGGAGCACCTCGAGGACGACGACATCGTCCTGGTCGAGGTCGACGAGGACACCACGTCGTACGACAAGGGCCACATCAAGGGCGCCATCAAGCTCGACTGGACCACCGACCTTCAGGACCAGGTCCGTCGGGACTTCGTCAACAAGGCACAGTTCGAGGCGCTGCTGTCCGAGAAGGGCGTCTCCAACGACCACACCGTCGTGCTGTACGGCGGCAACAACAACTGGTTCGCCGCCTACGCCTACTGGTACTTCAAGCTCTATGGCCACCAGGACGTCAAGCTCCTGGACGGCGGCCGCAAGAAGTGGGAGCTGGACAGCCGCGAGCTGACCGACGAGCTGCCCACCCGTGCGAAGACCAGCTACACCGCGCAGGAGCAGGACAAGTCCATCCGCGCTTTCCGCGACGAGGTCGTCGCCGCGATCGGCGCGCAGAACCTGGTCGACGTGCGCAGCCCTGACGAGTACGCCGGCCGGCTGCTCGCCCCGGCCCACCTGCCGCAGGAGCAGGCGCAGCGGGCGGGCCACATCCCGACCGCGGCGAATGTGCCGTGGAGCAAGGCGGCCAACGACGACGGCACGTTCAAGTCCGACGAGGAGCTCCGCCAGCTCTACACGGACGCCGGTGTCGACTGGAACAAGGACACCATCGCCTACTGCCGCATCGGCGAGCGCTCGAGCCACACCTGGTTCGTGCTGCGCGAGCTGCTCGGCGAGGAGAACGTGAAGAACTACGACGGCTCCTGGACCGAGTACGGCTCCCTCGTCGGCGTCCCGGTCGCCCTGGGCGACGAGGCCGGTGAGGCCTGATGTGCGGCGCAACCGAGGGCGGCCTGTCGCTTGACGGCGTCAACGTCGCGAAGGAGTCGGTGATCCAGGGTGTCGTCACCCGGGGCGACCAGCCGGTGGGCAACGCCTACGTCCGGCTGCTGGACCGCACGGGTGAGTTCACCGCCGAGGTGCCGACGTCGGCGACCGGCCACTTCCGGTTCTTCGCGGCCCCGGGTGAGTGGACGCTGCGCACCCTGGCGCCGAAGGCCGAGATCGTGGACAAGAAGGTGACCGCCCAGCAGGGCGTCGTCGCCGAGGTCGAGATCCCGATCTAGTCGCTACCCCGAGACGGGCCGTCAGAGCAACCGCTCTGACGGCCCGTCTTTGCGTAGTCACAACGGCCCCGGTCAGGGGATGTGAGTCACCTCTTCGGCATCGGGCAGATGAACCCCCAGGAAAACCAATACAGCAAGGCGATCTGCGTGAACAAAATCTACGTCTAGATGAGGATGTGGTGCTGTCGGACGCGGGGTTACATGGCGAGACCAGGGCGACCGACCGTGCACTGCGCGCGGCTGTCGTCACCGCTCGAAGCCTGGGGGGGCGTTGATGGTGTTGTTTCCGACGACCGTGAGAAGTGCTCCGACGCACGCACGGAAGCGGCACCTGCCCTTTCCGAGACAGCGACGATCGCAGCAACTTCCACGCGAGTTGGAGCCGACCGCCGAGCTGGGCGGCCTGCTGGACACGGAGCTGCCGACCGTCGAGGGGACACTGCCTGAGACCGTCGTCCCCGACACAGCGCAAGGGGTGTTGTCGGTCGCCCTGTCATCGCCGGCGGTGGCCGACCGGGGCCGGCTCCTGGACCGGGTCTCAGCAGCGCTGCTGCTCAGCGACCTGACGGCCTTGGGGGTCGTCCATGTGCTGCTGCCTTTCCGGCACCTGGACATGGCGCTGCTGGCAGTGGCGATCCTCCTGGCGATGTGGGGCAACGGGCTCTACCGGTCACGGCTGACGCTCTCGGTGCTGGACGACCTCCCGGTCATCTGCCTGGCGGTCGTGCTGGCCACCGGGTTCGTGACGGCGCTGCTGGTCTCCATGGCAGGGCACGATCCGGCTGCCTGCGTCCGCACCGGGACGTTGGCGCTCGGCCTGGTGGTGCTCGGGCGCGTCGTGGCCTACGCAGTGATCCGCTGGGCACGGGCACGCGGCATCGTGACCTACCGGACCGTGATCATGGGCACCGGTCCGACGGCTGCTCAGCTCGGCCGGATCCTCGAGGAGCACCCGGAGACCGGCCTGCGCGTCGTGGGCTACGTCGGCCCCATGCCTGAGGCCTCGCCGCGCGTCTCGGGGATGCTTCTCGCCGAGTGCTGCACGGATCTGCCGCGGGTGACGGTGGAGCACCGGACCCCGGTGGTGCTCGCGACGCTGAGCGGGGTGAGCGCCGAGGACGTCCTCGCCGGTATCCGCGGCCGTGACCCGAGACGACCGTGCACCCTCTTCGTCGTCCCGCCCCTGTTCGAGGTGCTGCACACTCCGCGGGCCGAGCGTGTCTTCCACGTGCCTCTCATCCGCCTGCGACCCTCCGTGCTGGCGGCGCTTCCCCTGCGCGTCAAGCGCCTCTGCGACTTCGTCCTCGCGGCAGTGGGTCTGGTGATCGCGGGTCCGGTGATGGCAGCCGTGGCGTTCGCCGTGCGCCTGGAGACAGGCCGGGGGGTGCTGTTCCGCCAGGAGCGGGTCGGCCAGAACGGCGAGCTCTTCACGCTGCTCAAGTTCCGGTCCCTGCGCCCCGCCACGGCGCAGGAGTCCGGCCGGCTCTGGTCGGTCAGCGACGACGAGCGCATGGGGCCGGTCGGACGGTTCATCCGGAAGACCTCGCTGGACGAGCTGCCACAGCTCGTCAACGTCCTGCGTGGGCACATGAGCATCATCGGGCCACGCCCGGAACGCCCCTACTTCGTGGAGCAGTTCGGGCGCGAGTACGGCTGCTACACGTTGCGACACCGAGTGCGCCCGGGCCTGACCGGCTGGGCGGCGGTCAACGGGCTGCGTGGCGACACCTCGATCGAGGACCGCGTCTGCTTCGACAACGCCTACATCGACAACTGGTCGCTGTGGCTCGACGTCAAGATCGTGTTCCGCACCGTCGCGGCCGTGGTCGCGGGGCGAGGGGGCTGACTACGTGCAGGACATGGGGACCGCGGCAACCCAGGAGCGTGATGACACCGCGGTAGCGATGGGTCGACAACACGTCCGTGGGTCGGCCCTCCTCGTCGTCGGTCGCGTGCTCGCGATGGCCCTCAACATGGCCACGCAGGTCGTGATCGTCCGGGCGTTGACGAAGGCCGACTTCGGCGCGTTCGCCTATGCCCTGGCTCTCGCCAACGCCGGGTCGATCCTGCTCAGCCTCGGGCAGGGCCGGGTGCTCAGTCGGTTCCTGGCGACCTACGAGGAGGAGAAGGACTACCCCCGGATGTTCGGGGCGATGTTCTTGTCGGTCGGCACGATCCTCGCCACGAGCACGGTGGGGATCGGGTTGATGTTCCTGTTCCGCGACCAGCTGATCGGGTCGGGGTTCGACAGTCAGGACGCCGTACAGGTGGTGCTGATCCTGGTCTTCCTGTCGCCGCTCGAGGCGCTCGACCAGGTCTTCGTCTCGCTCTTCGCCGTCTTCAGCGCGCCCCGGGCCATCTTCGTCCGCAAGTACCTCATGGCCCCGGCCGTGCGGCTCGCCGTGGTCGTCGTGTGCGTCGTGACCGGAGCCGGGGTGAGCCTGCTCGCCCTCGGCTACGTCTTCGGCGCGCTACTCGGTCTCGTCATCTACACGTGGCTGCTGATCGGCGCGCTGCGTCGGCGCGGACTGCTGAGGGAGCTGCGATCGGGCGGGGTGGTGGTGCCCTACCGCGCCGTCTTCGTCTTCTCGTTCCCGATGATCACGGGGGAGCTGGCGTTCCTGTCGCTCGCCCTGGGCGGGGTCGTCGTGCTCGGCATGTATCACTCGACGACCGAGGTGGCGGACTACCGTGCGGTCTTCAGTGCCGCGCGGCTCAACACCGCCGTCACCACGTCGTTCGCCACGCTGTTCCTGCCGATGATCGCCAAGCTGCACGCACGCGGGAACCTGTCGGGTCTACGCGACACGTACTGGCAGACCGCCGTCTTCGTCGCGGTCTTCACCTTCCCGATCTTCGCTCTCACCGGACCGCTCTCGTCCGCCACGACGGTGACCCTCTTCGGCGAGAGGTACGCGGGGTCGGCGACCATCCTCTCGGTCCTCGCGATCGGCTACTACGTCAGTGTCGTGCTCGGCTTCAACGCCTACGCCCTGCAGGTCTGTGGGCGTATCCGCTACCTGGTGTTCGTCAACATCCTGATCGCCGTGGGCAACATCGGCCTGTGCTTCGCACTGGCGCCCCGGTACGGCGCGATCGGCGCCGCCGCCGCCAACTGCATCATCATGGTGAGCCAGAACCTGCTCAACCAGGCGGCGCTGAGAAAGAGCCTGCGCAGTGGCCTGGTCAGCCGTTCTTGCTGGGGCGCCTATGCAGCGATCCTCGCCGCCGTCGGGACGCTGTGGGTGTTCGAGCTCGTGGCGTCCCCGGGCATCGTGCTGAGCATCGCTGCGGCGGCGCTGGCGTCGCTGGGCGTGCTCGTGGCCAGCCGGCGGGCACTTCAGCTCGGTGACACCTTCCCCGAGCTGCGACGGGTTCCGCTGGTCCGGTGGGTGATCCAGTGAAGCACCCGAGGTTTGCCGGGCTGCCGGCCCGTTATCGGCGATGGCGGCAGCTGCAGCGATGGCGGCGACTGGCCCTGCAGCTGCCACTCCGTCTCCGTCGGCTGGTCGCCGACCGCGGCACCCGGTCTCCGGCGCTGTTCACCAGCGCGCTGGGGATGCTCCTCCTTGCGGCCCTGGTCGCGCAGCTGGATCTCCGCGACCTGGACGAGACCTCGAGCCTCCGGGCGCCGTCTGCGGACCGCGTGCGGCGAGCCTTCTCAGCGGACTCCTGGTGGAACACACCGCTCCCCGACCGGACGCCTGTGCACCCCCACGAGGAGGCGATCCTCGAATACCTGCGAACCGGGCCGGACAGCGGTGACGGCTGCCTCATGCTCGCCGGAACGGGCCAGAACCCGTGGGGCATCCCCAAGTACTGGGCAGCGCCTTCGGACCCCGAGTACGACGTGCGAAGCAGCGAGCACGAGCTGCCCCCGGAGCTGACGGAGCTGCGGATCCCCGTTGGTGCCCACCCGGCCGCCAACAGCGACGGAAACATGACGGTCTACGACCTCGAGAAGGGTTACGTCGTCGCCATGACCCACGCGGAGTACGACGGCGCCAACGACGAGTGGAGTGCATCGGGGGCCACCGTCACCTACCTCGACTCCAACGGCCTGCACGTCAATACCGGACGGGCGGACGACGCGCGGAACACCGGCTCCCACCGGGGCAACAACGGAGCCACCATGGCCGTTTCCTGGGACCAGGTCCAGAACGGGGCGGTGCGCCACATCCTGAAGATCGCTGCCGGGCCGCCGGTCGCCAACAAGCACATCTTCCCGATGGTGGGCTCGGACGGCGACAAGGGAGAGCTGGGCCCGGCGATCCCCCCGCAGGGGACCCGGCTGCGGATCAAGGCATCCGTCGACCTCCGCCGGCTCGGCCTGGACCCGGACGCCCTGGTGATTGCCCGCGCGCTGCAGCGCTATGGCGTCTACATCGGTGACTCCGGCGGCCAGACCTCGCTGAAGCTGGAGGACACCAAGACCGAGGGACGCGGACAGCTGTGGAGCCTGGAGCCGGACGCCTTGTGCGGGCTCCGCTTCGAACCACGCTTCTGGGACGTCGTCGCCGAGTCGTACGACCCGACCCGCCCCGGCGGAGTCGTCGACGACGCCGGTCCGGTCCTTGCGAACCCAGTCGGTCGCGCGAGCATGGTCGAGCCCGAGCCAGGACTGCTCGGTGCCGCCCGCCCGTGAGTGGCGGGGTGTTCGCTCCTAGCTCCGCCGTGTCACTCCGGGGGCATCGGTGGGCTGCGCCGACGTCGCAGCCGCCTCCTCGGCCTCGGCCAGCTCGAGGTTGCGGCTGACGGCCACGAAGATCAGCACCATCCAGAAGAACTTGAACTCCATGCCGGACAGGAAGAACAGCCCCATGAGCAGCCCGGCGAGCGCGCTCATGGCGGGACCACGCCGTGCCGGCGAAAGCTTGGACGCCTCGCGGATGGTGAGGAGGAACGCCGCGACCATCAGGATCAGTCCCAGGATGCCGAGCTCGATCACCGCCAGCAACCAGACGCTGTGGGGCTGGTAGGCGCCCTCCCCGACCAGGACGCGCGCCCCGGGCACGGACGCCTGGGTCTCGGCGTACACCGCAGGGAAGGTCCCCCAGCCGGACCCGAACGAGCAGTAGGTCCGGCACGCGGCTGCGCCGACCTCCCAGATGTCGGTGCGTCCGGAGGACGAGGTCACCGACTCGAACGTGCGGGTGGCCAGGCCCATCGGGTGATAGAGCCACACCGCCGCGGCAGCGGCGGCGCCGACAGCCGTGAAGCCAAGCAGCCGGCCACGCGCCTCGGGACGACCAGCGAGCGCCAGGACGATCACCGCCACCCCGGTGGCCACCAGGCCACCCCGCGACGCGGTCATGAGGGTGCCGAGGACCATGAGGCCGGCGACGAGTGCGTACATCCCTCGCCGCACCCGGGTCTCCTCGCGCCCGACCGCTCGGTTCAGCGCCAGGGCGAGCGGGAGGATCAGCGCGACGGCCTGCAGGTTCGGCCCCAACAGATCGTTCCCGAACCGTCCGGTCGGTGAAGGGCCCTCGCCGGGCGTGCCGTCCGGGAACCCGCCCAGGAAGAACAGCTGGACGAGGCCGTAGAGCACGGCAGCCACGGACCCCAGCATCATCGCGTTCTCGGTGCGCCGGAGGGCGGTGCGGTCGATCGAGCTCAACGACGCGAGCGCGTAGACGGTGACCAGGCTCGCGAGAACCATCACGCCGGTCCGGGTCTCGTTCGGCTCGGCACTCCACAGCGAGGTGGCGACCGCAAGCCCGAGGAAGAGGATCCAGAGCGGAAGGTCCGGCGGGATCCGCCGAGCGGACGGACGCGTGGTGACGACCTGCAGTGCCAGGGACAACGCCAGCAGCAGGCCGGCCAGCGAGGAGAGCGAGGAGTACCGCGAGGCCCCGAGCGCGAGGCTGCCGCCGAAGGGGATCAGCGCGGCGAAGATCGGCAGCGCCACTTTCATCGGCTCGCGGAGGCAGGCCAGCACCGTGACGATGGCCAGCGGCACCGCCAGCACCATCAGCACGGGACTCATCTCGTGGTCCTCTCGGAGGGACTCAGGCGGCTTCCGCGCGGCGGTTGCTGCCGAGACGGAGGCTCGCACGAGGCAGGCGTGCTCCCAGCCAGGAGCCGTGCCGCACCAGCACGACGCCGGCTGCGTCCAGGTCGAGGTAGTCCTCCGAGAGCCGGCGCAGCTGCGCCTCGCGGATTCCCATCGGCACGACCAGCAGCGTCAGCGTGTCGTCCGCCCTCCTGGCGAGCTCGACCTGCGTGGGGCCGTCGATGATCGTCAAGCGCTTGCCCTGCCCCCGGCTGCGCTCGTCGCCGGACCGTCCCTTGGAGCCGGATTGCCCGCCCGGCAGGATCGTCACCGCCCGCGGCCCGGTCAGCAGGGTGCGCAGCTGACTGGCGAGCCGTTGACGGTCCAGCCGGCTGGACGGCGGGCCGGTCAGGAAGACCGCCTCCGCCGAGCCGCGCAGCAGGCGCTGGCACAGCTGGGGCAGCCCGCGGAGGCCCCCTGACGGACTGGACTGGAGGATGGCGAGGACGGGAGCCCCGGCCGCCTTCTCGGCGGCCGTGGCATCGATCACGGGTCGACGCCAGGCCATCAGGGCGGCGATGAAGGCCAGTCCGCACAGCGCGCCCGCGGCGAGGCCGAAGGCAACGGCTGACACGCCCCCGGTCACCGGGACGGGCCTGGCCGGGATCGTGGCCGAGCGCTGCAAGGCGAAGGAGCCGACCGCGCCGTCGTACTTGTTCAGCTCCTGGACCATCGTGCCGGCGGCGACGTCGGCGACGTACTTCGCCTCGGTGGCCGAGGAGCCCTGGCCCGTCACGGTGAAGACCACGTTGTCCTGCGGCGCCACGAGATTGGCCCGGTCGGGGATGACCGGATCGGTGTCCGGCAGCGGCGGGTCGAAGGACTCACGGACTGCTTCGGCCACGGCCCCGTTGCGGAAGACCGACTCACCCAGTCGCGGCAGCGCATCGAGGTTCTGCAGCTTGAGCTCGCCGGCCGGCCCGACCTGGGCTGCTGCCTCGTACCGGACCGGTGTGGTTGCGTTCAGTGCGTAGGGCACGAGGAAGCCCAGGGCCGCCATCGCGCTGACCACGACCCAGGCGTAGTGCCTCAGACCCCACCCGAATGTCGAGAACGCGTCGCTCGAAGGCCTCGTGACGCTGGCCATCATGGGTGCCTACTCTCTACGGCCGGACCGGGCCGTGCTGGTGTCGGATCGTCCGTCGGCGTCTTCGCGCCGTTGCCACCCGCAGGTGTCGTGTGGGGGTTGCGGCCGGAGAGATGCCGGGCCAGCATCCGTCCGCCCGCGAAGGTGGCCTGGGCCAGGTCGGTCGCGAAGGGCAGCGGGTCCCGGCTCGACCAGATCGCGTGTGCCTTGGGGCCGCGGAGCCAGCGGGCCCATTCCCTCAGCGGGAGGGTGCCCTGCCGGCTCGCGACCAGGGCGGCCTGGGCGTCGCGCCGCAGGTCGATCCACTTCGCGTCCCCGTAGCGCTGCGTGCGCGCCTCGGGAAGGGGAAGTCCGAGCGCGTGCCGGTACGCCGTGTAGACGAGCTCCACGCCGCCTGCCTCGGCGGTGGCCGAGCGACCGGTGGGCCGGCCGACGTTGGGCTCGATGATCATCAGCCGACCGGTGCTCACGTCCTGCTTCATCTCCAGGTAGGCCAGCCCGTGGAAGCCGAGGCCGCCGAAGACGTCGATCGTGGTCTTCAGCACGTCGTCGTTCCTGCACTCCTCCCCGGAGGAGCCGGTGCCGACCCGGGGTGGCCACTGGCGCACCTTGCGGGTCATGAACGTGACCAGGGGGTCGCCGTGCTCGTCGAAGTAGGCGTTGCAGGTGTACTGGTCGGTCTCGGCGCCGTCCACCCACTCCTGGAGCAGGATCTCGGGCGCCCAGGTCGAGATCTCTTCGTAGAGCGAGAGGAAGTGCTCGCGGCTGTGGACCACGAACCCCTTGGCCTTCGTGTGGCCGAGCCAGGCCGCGGACTTGAGGCCGGGCTTCAGCACGCAGGGGAACTCGAACGAGGCGGCGGCGTCCTCCGCCTCGCCGGCGTCGTGGATCGTCGCTGCGCGGGGCACGGGCAGACCTCGGCCGGCGGCGTAGGTCGCGAAGCTCGACTTGTCCATGAGCAGGTCGACCGTGTCGTGGCACGCGAGGGGAAGCCTCAGCCCTTCCGGCAGCTGGTCCCTGTGACGGGAGAGGAAGGCGACGCTGAGGTCGGTGCAGGGGAACAGGACGCCCGGCCCGGCCCAGCGATCTGCGACGTCGTGGAGCGTCTCGAGCAGACGTGTGTCGGCGAGCGGGGACTCGAGGATCTCGACGCACGACCTCGTCCGCGCACCCCAGTGCTTCAGGCTCGACGCCACGCCGACGACAGGCACGCCCCGGTCGGCGAGGAGACGCGCGGTCTGCAGGCCGGTGATGTTGTCGACGCCCACGACGACGGCGGGGGATCCGGGTCGGCGAGACGGCGTACTGCTGGTTCTGGGCGACGGTGTCATCCGGACCTCGCCCAGTGGTCGGAGATCGTCTCGGTGACGTCGTCGAACACGCTCTGGAGCGGCTGGGTCGCGTCGATCAGGGCGTAGGCCGGCATCACCGTCGCGAGGTCGAGGTACTGCTGGCGGCGCTGCGCCAGGAAGGCGGGGCTGTCCTCCTGCTTCCGCTCGTAGAGCACCTCGGCAGGTGCGTCGAGGCAGACCGTCAGGTCGGGCTTCGGGTAGAGCCGACGCAGCATCCAGTCGTGCAGCCGGGCCGCTGCGCCCCGAGTGTCGGCCTCCGGTGAGGCCGTGCGGTGGTAGAAGTCGGCGAAGAAGTGCCGGTCGAAGACCACGATGTAGCCCCGCGCCTTGTACCAGGCGGCGGCGAGCTGACGGACCCACTCCTCGAGGGCCCAGACCGCGAGCCGGACCGCTTCCTTGAGCGGACTGCCTCCCTGCTGACCGACGTCGCTGTGGTGGCCGGCGTCCTGCGGCTCCGGTCGAGCGGGAGCTTCGGTGCGAGCACGCTTCACCGAGAGCAGCGCCCGGGTCGTCGGGAGCATCAACGAGCTGGCTTCGAGGTTGACCCCCATGTAGATCGTCTTCACCGGTCGGGGCAGGGCGCCCGGCGCCTGGAGCATGCCGCTGAGCGTGCTCTTGCCCGCGCCGTCGGCACCCACCAGCGCCACCGTCAGGCTGCGCCGCCGTCCGGCCGGCCGCCGCTCCGCGCGCCTCCTGGTCTCGCCTGCTGCGCTCACAAGGCCCCCTCCCTCTCGACCGCCACGGCCGGCTCGCGAGTGGCCGACGCTGCCGCCAGGACTGCCTCCCCCAAGGCCCCGATGTCGCAGGGGTAGGGATGCCTCACGACGGCAGCCGGCCGGCCGTCGAAGTGCAGTGTCAACAGCCGCGCCTCGATCTCGGCGGCCGTCTCGACGAGCTCGCTGCTGCGGTCCGGACAGCCGAAGCGGAACTGGCGGTAGTGCGTCAGGAACGGGGCCCGCTCCTCCGCCAGGGAAGCGGTCATCCGCGTGGACAGCTCGCGCGGACCGGCCTGGGCGCAGGTGATCTGGGCGGAGCTGTGGCTCATCACCAGGACGGCCGCGTCGAGGTGGCCCCGCAGGTCCATCTTTCCCGCGCCGAACAGCTGCTCGGGCGGGACCTGGACGTAGGCCTGACGTTCGAGGACGGGCAACGCCCTCCGGGCGATCCCGCGCGCGGGTCCCGACGTTCCTGCGGCAGCGTGCGTCGCGCGTGCCAGCGTGCGCCACGCGGTCACCCGACCGCGCTGTCCGGCGGGGCGCGCCTTCCACACCTCGGGGAGCTGGTCGAGGTGCCAGGCCCACAACCGGATCGGCTCGGGCAGGCCCAACATCGTCCGGTCGGGGGTGATGTAGACCCACTCGTCGCCGACGTAGTGGGCGCCTTGACGGGCTGCGGCCAGGAGCGACTCGGTCTTGCCGCCCTTGGCCCAGCCGGTCACGAGGACCCCGGTGCCGTCCACGTTGAACGCCGACGCGTGCAGCGGAAGGACGTCCTTGGAGAGCGCGGTGAGGTTGACGATCGCGAGCAGGTGCGGCACGACCGGGACCCCGCGCTCGCAGACGATCTCCGGGGTCCGCCCGATCGCGTCGAAGGGCAGCCGCGTCCTGGCGGGGGCGCCGCCCCGGCCCCGCAGCACCAGGAACTCGTCGTCGTGGAACCCTGTGTCGTGCACGCCGACGTAGGTCAGCGCTCCCACCGGCAGGGACTCGACGAACCGCACCACGATGTCCGGATCCCTGTCCAGGGTCGTCGGCGCGAGCCCGAGCTGGCCGCGCACGGTCGCCACGTCCGCTGCACGCGCGTCGACGAGACGCACCCCCACCAGCCCGTGCAGGTCGAAGTCGCACCCCTGCGTGACGGTCTCCTCCGCGTGAGACCGCCCGGTGGAGATGTTAAAAGCCATGTCCTGTGTCCCTCCCCGGTGCCCGCTCATGCGTCCCTCCCCAGGGAAGTCCGAGCCCCTCTGGGGTCGGCGCGGGCGTCACTCCATCGAACCTGAGTGCTCGTAGGGTGGCAATGAGGCAACGACATGAGAGCGCTCTCAGCCGAATGACGTAGTACTGGTGTTCGGACGGACCGCGGACGGGCTGGTCATCGGTTTCCTTCTCGCTGCGGCTGGGGATGGCGCACCAGTGTCCAGGCGGCACGAAGGTCCGCGGCCGAGCGGCCACGCTGGACCCGGCGTACGGCGTCGGCCATCCGCACCGCGCGACGTGTCCTGGTCCGCGCAAGCGCCGCCTCCACCTGGGCCAGCCGCTGCGCGAGCTCCTCGGGAGAGGCGTCTGCGTAGGACAGGTGGGCCGGCGGCGCGATGGAAAGCCGGCCGCCGAGCCTCGCCCAGCGATCGGCAAGCAGGTCGCCGAGGACCGCGTGCTTGACGACCGGCTCGCCCCAGCCGAACGGGCTGACGTGCGGGTCGAGCGGGTCGTAGCCGAAGAAGGCCGCCAGCTGGCTCACCTCGGCAAGTGCCTGCGAGTCCTCCGCCGCCATCGTGTCCGCCCAGCGTTCCGCTCGGGCCGCGTCGATCGGGTCACGGGTGACCGTGCTCCCGTTGGTGACTCGCGGCGCCCCCTTCTCGCGCTGCACCTGGTGGTGCGCCAGCAGGTCGGGGGACCAGGGCTCGCCGAGGAACTCCGTCAGCGAGCGGAGGACGGGCTCACTGTCGCTGACCAGGTCCTCGTAGCGACACAACGCGAACCGTGCGCCCAGCGCGGCTCCTCCGCGGACCAGGTCGAGGTTGGTGCCGGCCCAGTAGGAGACGGCGTCGGCGAACGTGTAGTGGAAGTTCTTCTCGAGCGAGCGAGCCACGGCCCCCGGATGACGGACGATCCCGACGAAGACGGAGTCGGGGAACAGGTCCGCCATCGCCGCGATGTGGCCGGTGTGGAAAGGGGTCTTCTCCCCCCAGCGAGGCTTGCCCTGCTCGGCGGCGTACCGGCGGAAGGTCCCGTCGTAGAACTCCCGCAGCCGTGCGTCGAACTCCTCGTCGGTCCAGCCGAGCTGGCGGTACCACCCGCGCCCGGGCGTGAAGTTCGGGATCTCCTTGGTGGCCTGCACGGCACGCATGAACCCGGTCTCCGGGCCGATCGCGATCGAGGGGTGGCTGTCGAGGATCAGTCGGAGCATGGTGGACCCCGATCGCATCGAGCCCACCAGGAAGACCGGGCCGCCGCCGGCTGTCGTCATCGCAGCCCGCCCGAGTGGACCAGCTGCTTCGGGAGCCGCGCCGCACGGCTGGTGCGGACGGCCAGGTAGGGCCTGGCCAGCTTGACGCGCAGATGGCTCACCGTGTTGTCGTGGTAGACCCCCACCCGGGGCACCGCGTAGCGTCCGGCTTCCTCCCGTCCTTCCGGCAGCGCGAAGGCGTGGCTGTAGCCGGCCCGCTCCGCGGCCGCCCGAACGTCGGCGTTGTGCCGCCCGCGGGGGTAGGCGAGGAGCCGGACCGGGTGCCCCAGAAGGGACTCCAGCAGCTCCCGGCTGGACCGGAGGTCTCGCACGCAGTCCGCGTAGCTGAGCGTGGTCAGGTCGGCGTGCGCGTAGCTGTGCGACTCGAACGAGATCCCGTGCCGCTGCATCTCCCGGATGTGGTCCGGGTCAAGGGTGGTCAGCCGGTCCTGCGGGGGCCGGTCGACCCAGTCGACGTCCGTGCCCTCCTCTGCCAGCGGCTTGCCGACCAGGAAGACCGTCGCCGGCAGCCGGTGCTGGAGCAGCACCGGGAACGCGTGCTCGTAGAGGCTGCTGAAGCCGTCGTCGAAGGTGAGGACGACGCCCCTGCCGGGCAGCCGGCCGGCGGCATCGAGTCGGCCGACCGCGTGGGCGAGCGGGAGCACCGTACGCCGCCGCGCCAGCCAGGCCGCGTGCTGGGCGAATGCCTCGGGCTCCATCGACATCGGTGCGGTCCAACGCGGCTGGACGGCGTGGTAGCACAGGATCGTCATGCCCGAGCCCCCGACGCCTCGGCGTACACGGCACACACGGCCCGGGCGGTGACCTTGGCGGAGAAGTGCTGCTCCACCCGTTCCCGTCCGGCCGTTCCCATCTCCCGGGCTCGTTCCGGGTCGAGGATCAGCTTGCGGAGCGCAGCCGCGAGCTCGTCCGGTGACTGCGGGGAGACGAGGTAGCCCGTCGCGCCGTCGTCGACGAGCCGGGCCACGTCCCCGACGTCGGTGGCGACCACGGGCAGCCCCGCAGCCATCGCCTCCAGGACGGACATGGGCATGGCCTCCCACCACGAGGGCAGGCAGAAGACGTCGGCGGTCGCGTAGGCGGCCGGCATCTCCTCCGGTGGCCGGGTGCCGAGCAGCGTGGCCCGACCTTCTGCCGCTTCGAGCACCGGCTCGGCCGCGGCCGGACCCTCGTCGGGGGTCCCGCCCAGAAGGCACAGCTCGTGCTCGACACCCTCGGCAGTGAGCTGGGCGGAGGCTTCCAGGAGATCGAGGACGCCCTTGCGCGGAGTGAGCAGCCCGACGTACAGCACCCGCGGCGGGCGGGCGGCCGGCTCCGGCAGGTCGTAACGGTCGCAGTCGACCCCGTTCTCGATCAGCCGGACCCGATCGGCTCCCAGCACCTCGGTCAGCGCTTCCTGTCCAGCGGTCCAGACCGCGACGACCCGCTGCACCGGTGCCATGGCGACCTTCAGGACGAGCCGGTTGCGCCGGTGCTCCAGCCAGGTCGACAGGTTCCCGCCGTGCACGTGCATCACGACCGCGCAGCCGCGGAGCCGCGCAGCTGCCGCGAGCAGCCCGGCCCGGACGGCCGTGACCCCCGGTGCCACCGCCGAGTTGATGTGCACGACATCGTGGCCTCGAGCCTGCCGCCAGACTGCCAGCGCGTCCTTCGCGGTCCGGGTGACGTTGCCCGCGGTGATCTCGCCACCCTGAGGGACGCCGCTGTGCGCCACGTTGAGGAAGGTGACCTCATGCTGACGCCCGACGTCGCCACCCCGGAGGTTCTCCAGGAACGTCGGGATGCCACCCCGGTCGGGCGCGCCCTTTCCTACGAGGAGCACACGAGTCACGTCAGGACCCCCCCTGCTGGTAGTCGTGGAAAGGGTCCAACCTAAGGAGGGCGCCGAGGGTCGACAACCGCCGAACGGGCGGGTGGCCGGCTACGTCAAACGGCCCATTGACCCTCGAGAAATCGGCGACGCACGATGTTCCACGCGCATGCCCTTGTCACGCGCCGACCGGTCCGCCGACGTGGTCGCCACGCTCGAGTTCGTCCGGGGGGATGAGGAATGAGAATCCGTCTTACCGCACCGCTGGCACTCGCGACCGCCCTCGCGGTTGCCGCCCCGGCTTCTGCCGCGACCGTCCCGGTCGGGGTCTGGCACCTCGACGAGTCGGCCGGTGCCGTCACGGCGGTGGACTCCTCCGGAGCCGGGCACAACGGGACGCTCCGCGGCAGCGTGGTCGCCGGGGAGCCGGGATACCAGGGGAGTGCCTACGCGTTCACCCGCGGCTGGGTCGAGGTCCCCACGGCTGCGGACCTGAACCCGGGAACCGCTGACTTCAGCTTCTCGGCGTACGTGAAACCGACGAGGGAGCCGGCGACCGACGAGACGTTCGACGTCCTCCGCAAGGGGACCGCAGGGAAGACCGGCGGGGAGTTCAAGCTGGAGATCGCCTCTCACGGCAGGGTCAAGTGCATCGCGCAGGGCGTGGTCGCGGGGACGCGCGTGACGGCCCGGGTGGTGGCGAAGGAGGCCAATCTGCTGGACGGCCAGTGGCACCGGGTCGAGTGCTCGCGGACCGGCACCACGTGGACCGTGCGCAGGGACAGCTACTCGAAGTCCATCACCTTGGACTTCGGCTCGGTCGTCAGCAGCAAGAGCGTCGCCATCGGGTCGAAGTACGGCAACGACGACTACATGCAGGGACTCATCGATGAAGCCCAGCTCCAGATCGCTGCCCCCTGATGGCGCGTCCCGTCGGGCCCGCGCGGGCCGACACCGTAGGTGGTCCACGATCGGCGGACAACCCACATTGTGACGAGCACCTGGCTACGACGATCGACCGATTGACCAGCGCGCACCACACGAACACGATGAATCTGCACGCGTTTGGGACGCGAGCCGATCGTCTGGGTCATCTGGGCCGAAACGTTCGAACATCGTCCGGGGGATCGAGGCACATGAGCCGACGTTATGCGGGACCGCGGGGCCGGAGGGTGGGGCGCCACTGCGCCGCCCTGGGCACGCCGCTGGCGTTCTTCTTCGCGGCCGCGGTGCTGTTCGCCTCGCCGGCCTCGGCGGCGCCCATCGAGGTGGGGGTCTGGCACCTCGACGAGCCGAGCGGAGCCACCATCGCCGTGGACAGCTCCGGAGCGGGCAACAGCGGCCTGATCCGGGGCAACGTCGTCGCGGGCCAGCCCGGCTACATGAACACGTCGTTCCTGTTCGACGGCGGCTGGATCGAGGTCGCCAACTCCGAGACCATGAACCCGGGATCGCGTGACTTCACCGCCTCGGCGTACCTGCGGCTGGTCAGGCTCCCGCGCAGCGGGGAGACCTTCGACATCATCCGCAAGGGGACCGCCGGCGTGAAGGGCGGCGAGTTCAAGCTGGAGATCGGCACCGCCGGCAAGGTGCGGTGCATCGCTCAGGGCATCACGCCGGCCGGGAGCCGGGTGACGGCGCGCGCGATCGCCCCGAAGGTCAACCTCGCCGACGGTCTGTGGCACGCCGTGCAGTGCTCGCGGACGGGATCCACCTGGACCGCGAGAGTCGACGGCATCACCGCGTCCGTGACGGCGAACCTGGGCTCGATCGGCAACGCCAAGCCCGTCGCGATCGGCGCGAAGTACGGCCAGGAGGACTACACCCGGGGCCACATCGACGAACTCCGCCTGGAATTCATGAGCCCGTGATGCGCCAGCACAGAAAGGTGCTCTCGATCGTCGGGTCGGGGCGGAGCGGGACCACCATCTTGTGCAACATCCTCGGGGAGGTGCCCGGGGTCTTCGGCGCGGGCGAGCTTCGCTGGCTGTGGGGGCGTGACCTGGTCGAGCAGCGTCTGTGCGGCTGCGGCGGGACGCCGGCCACGTGTCCCGTGTGGGCTCCCGTGGTGGAGCGGTCGCTGGGCGTCGCGCCCTCCGATCTGGGCACGTCACAGCTGGCTGTTGCGGTCGAGGAGATCGTCGCCGGGCAGCACCAGGTCAACTCCCTGGCCGGACGGCGTCGGCTGCTGACGAGCCCCGGCTCACAGCGACCGGTGGAGCCCCGGCTCGGCCGGCTGACTGACGCCACGGTCTCGCTGGTCAACGCCGTCTTCGACGTCACCGGTGCCACCACTCTGGTCGACGCGTCGAAGCGACCCCAGGAGGCGGCGATCCTCGCGGCGTCCGGGCAGTTCGACCACTACGTCGTCCACGTCGTGCGCGACCCCCGCGCGGTCGTGCACTCCTGGCGACGCGCGAAGGCGCTCCCGGCGGCGACCGGCCGGACCGCGATGCCGACGAAGCGCTCGTCGAAGACCGTCCTGCGATGGATGGAGAACGCCGCCGGGTCCGAGCTGCTGCGGCGGAACCTGGACGCCGAGCGATGGCTGTCGATCAGCTACGAGGACTTCGCCGAGAGGCCGCGCGCGACCGTCGACAGGATCCTCGACCTGATCGGGGAGCCCGGCCCGGCGCCGTTCGTGAACGACGACACGGTCCTGCTGGGGAAGAACCACAACCTCTCGGGGAACCCGAGCAGGTTCGACACAGGGGAGGTCCGCATCGTGCCGGACTACAGATGGATGCAAGACATGCCGAGCCGCGACCAGGCTGCGGTCACCGCGGCCACGCTGCCGTTCCTGATCAGGTTCGGCTACCCACTCGTCGCCCGCGCCGGGGAAGGACTCGTCGACGCAGGAGGCAGGTCATGACCGCGGGGGAGATCCTTCGCTCGGCGGACCGCCTGCGGCACCACAGCCGTCGGCCGCTGGCCAAGGCGCCGTACCTGTGGGACCTCGCGATGCTCGCCCGGCCCTCGAAGCGCGCCACCCTGGCGCGGCGCGACACCGCGATCGTGATGGACGGATTCCTCCGTTCCGGCAACACCTTCAGCGTGGCGGCGTTCATCGTCGCCAACGGCCCCGAGCACCACATCGGGCGTCATCTCCACGGGGCGCCGCACATCCTGCGGGCGGTGCGGAAGGGACTTCCGACGGTGCTGCTGATCCGGCGCCCGGAGGACGCGGTCCGGTCCTACCTCATCCGCCGCCCGACGCTGACACCCAGCGACGCCTTGCTGGAGTACCTCGACTTCTACCGGACCTGCCGCAAGGGGGCCGGCGGGTTCGTCGTGGCGCCCTTCGAGCTGGTGGTCAGGGACTTCGGCTCCGTGATCGCGGCGGTCAACGAGCGGTTCGGCACGGAGTTCGAGGTCTACCGGCCGACGCCGCAGAACGAGGCCGCGGCGTTCGCGCTCGTCGAAGAGATGAACCGGTTGGAGTGCCGCGGCGAGGTGGTGGAGTCGCACGTGGGCCGGCCGTCGGCCGAGCGCGAAAAGCAGAAGCGCCTCCTCGACGCCCAGATGGACGACCCGTGGACCAAGTGGCTGCTCAAGCAGGCCGACAAGGTCTACGACTGGTACGTCGCCACGAGCGTCCTCCGGGAGAGGGCGCCTCAGGGAGCCTGACATCGGGGGATCACCAGCGCCCTGCCCCGGCCGTGATGGCCGGAGCAGGGCGGAGGTCGGACGACCGGGCTGGTGGTTACTGCCAGCCGGGCTTGATGACGACGAAGTCGTCCCAGGTGATGCAGCCTGCGAGCTCGTCGGAGGCCAGGGTGCCCTTCCACACCGGATGGGTGGAGGTCTCCTGCTCGGCCTTGATCGTGGTCTCGTTGCCGGCGTTGTCACCGATGTAGCCGCCGTAGTTCTGCAGCGTCCGGGCCAGCACGAGCGCCTCCGGCGAGCAGTTGCGACCGGCCAGGTTCACCGACGGTGACACCGCGATGCGGGTGCCCTCGGCCCCGAAGCCGTACTTGCCGGACTCGTCGCCGACCATCGGGTGCACGTGACCTGCTGAGGAGTCCGTCTCGGCGAGGAAGATCTCGAGGGCGTGCCCGAGGTCAGTGCCGGTGGCGAGCGCGTAGTCCATCAGGTCCTTCCGGATCATCATCGAGTCCGGGATGACCCCGCGGGACCGCTCGTTGACGCTCGAGTTCGACAACGGGTTGCGTCGGTCCAGGCCGTTGCTGTCGTGGTCGAACGCGCCGAACGAGCCGACGGAGATGACGTTGCCGGTGCCCTTGACCGCGTTGGAGGCCCACAGCGAGACGCCCGTGCAGGTGTCGATCACGACCATCGGGGAGTCCGACGTGCCGGTCAGCCGGGCGCCGAGGCCGGCGTCGGCGTGGAAGCCGGCACCGCTGGTGGTCAGCGACTGCCACTGCTCGGGGTTGGCGCCCGCGCCGAGCGACGCGGACGGCTTGATCTTCCACACCGGGTCGGAGCAGTCCGCCAGGTCGTGGACCATGCCCCACTTGTTGCCGTTGACACCGTTGATCGAGGGGTAGGGCACGTCGCTCTGGTCGGGGTGGGTCTTCATGAAGGACCGGAACGACGACGTCAGAGCGCTGTCGACCGGTGCGCCGGCGAGCTCCGACTGGAAGAAGGAGCTCTCGCCGTAGGCGACGAACGGTCGGCCGGACGGCGAGGGCGCGGGCGCCGGCTGCGGGGGCCGGCTCCGGTGCGGGCTCCGGCGCAGGTGCCGGGGCCGGGTCGGTCGTCGTCCCGCCGTCTGCTGGCGCCAGGCACCACTTGCTGACGCCGGCGCTGTTGACGGCCCGCACCTGGAACGTCAGCGGCGAGCTGCCGTTGGTGGCCTGGGTCCAGTTGTAGCTGCGCTGGGAGTTCTCGGTCGTCTTGTTGGCGGCGCTGAGCCGGACGACCGGGTCGGCCTGGCCCTTGACCTTGACCACGTAGCGCCAGATCACGCCGCCGCCGTCGTCAGCCGGACGGTTCCAGGTGACCCGGAAGCCGCCCCCGGTCAGGGCGGATGCGGTGCAGGGGGAAGGCGCGCCGGGGACGGTGACCGCCGAGGCGGGTCCGGCAGCCAGCACGGCGATCAGCCCGGTGCCGAGGGCGAGTGCAGAGGAGAGCGCTCGTTTCACAGGGGCTCCAAACAGGGGGTTGAGGGGGGATTGGTGTTGCTAGGCGTTTATCGACGTTCCTCGCGGCGACCTGTAACCATCGCCCCGAAGAAGTCGAGAAGTTGATGAAATGCGAGGTCAGCATGCCTCTACCGGACTAGTCATCTAGGGGGCTGATCGGGCGATTGCTGTCCGGCAAACTGCCTCCTAGCGTCGGTCGGGGACGGGAGGGGCACATGGGTCAGCACGAGCTCGTCACGGTCGTCATCCCGGCTGCCGACGAGGAGGGCTTCATCGGGACCTGCCTGGACTCGGTGCGCGCGCAGGACTACCCGCGGCTGCAGATCGTCGTCGTCGACGGTGCCTCGACCGACCGCACCGCCGAGGTGGTCCGGGCGCATCGGGCCGCGGACCCACGGGTCGAGCTGGTGCACAACCCGCGGCGGCACATCCCGTCCTCCCTCAACCTGGCGCTGCAGGAGGCACGGGGGCAGTGGCTGGTCCGGGTGGATGCGCACTCGACGATCGGACCGACGTACGTCGACACCGCGGTCGAGCGACTGCGTGAGGGCGGCTGGGGCGGCGTGGGGGGTCGCAAGGACGCCGTCGGCCGGACCCCCGCAGGCCGGGCCATCGCGGTGGCGATGAGCAGCAAGCTGGGCGTCGGCAACTCCACCTACCACCACGGCACGGCGGTCCAGCAGGTCGACCACCTGCCCTTCGGGGCCTACCCGACGGAGCTGGTGCGGCACCTGGGCGGGTGGAGTGAGGACCTGGTCGCCAACGAGGACTACGAGTTCGACTACCGGATGCGGAAGTCCGGGCACCCCCTGCTGTTCGACCCGCGGATGGTCATCGACTGGCAGTGCCGCCAGTCCATCCGCGACCTCTACCGGCAGTACCACCGCTACGGCAAGGGCAAGGCCGACGTGGCCCGCCTCCACCCGACGTCGCTCAGCGCGCGCCACGTGCTGCCGCCCGCGTTCGTCGCCTACCTGGCGGCCGCCGGCGTCGTCGGCCTGCGCCGACCGGAGCGGGCGGCGGCGATGGTGGCGCCCTACCTGCTCGCGGTAGCGGCCGAGTCCGTCCGGTGCGCGCCCCGGCTGGACCGGAGGGGTGACCGCTCCCGGCTGCCGGCGGCGTTCGTCGCGATGCACATCGGCTGGGGAGCCGGCTTCTGGTCCGGCATGGGCACCATGCTGCGCGAGACGGCGGCCGCCGACTCCGCCCGGTGAGTGACCCTCGCATTGTCGGGCCGACGCCGGGATCCGTAGGCTGGGGCGTCGTGTCGAGCCCGCTGCCCCCCGGCGACCTTCCGCCGGACGTCTCCCCGGAGTACGCCGAGGCGTACCGCCGTGCCTACGAGCGCGCCCTCCGCGGCGAGCCGGACGCGGGCGAGCCGGAGGCCGAACCGTCCGTCGAGGAGCAGGGGCAGACCCAGCAGATCGAGGACTTCGAGCACCTCTTCGCCGAGGAGGCGCCGCGGCGTGAGTACGACGGGCCGACCCACCGCGACGAGTTCGACGGCCCCGCGCCCGATCGCCCCGCGTGGCTGGTCCCCGCGCTGCTGGCGGGCGCGGTCGCCGTACTGCTGCTCGGGGCCTATGTCTCCGGGCTGGTCTTCTCCAGCTCCGTCGAGGACGCCGACGTGACGCCGGAGGAGCCCGATGGCGTCGTGCTGAGCGAGGACGGCTCCACGACGCCGAAGCCGTCGAAGAAGCCGGAGAAGTCCGACGAGGCGAACCCGGTGGAGGACCGGTACGACGGCCGCACCGACTCCGCGACCATCGGCGGCGCCTCCGCGTCGTGCGAGTCGGCGCCGAGCGTGGACTCGGCCGGCAACCGGATCCGCTACGCGCCGTCCAACACCTACGACGGCGACCTGTCGACCGCGTGGCGCTGCGACGGCGACGGGGTCGGCCAGACCCTGACCCTCGCGCTGCCGGGGTCGGTCGAGATCGGCGAGGTGGGCCTGGTCCCGGGCTACGCCAAGACCGACCCGCGCAGCGGCGTGGACCGCTACGCGGAGAACAACCGGATCACCCGGGTGCGCTGGACGTTCCCCGACGGCACCAGCATCGTGCAGCGGCTGGACGGCTCCGCGACGAACCGGGAGCTGCAGAGCGTCCGGATCCCGCTGACCGCGGCCGACCAGGTGGTGGTCGAGGTGCTCGCCTCGACGAGGGGCGCGCGCAACACGATCGCGGTCAGCGAGGTCCGCATCGGCGCCGCGACGGGCTGACCGCTACCGGACCTGATCCGGGTCCGGCAGCAGCTCGAGGTTGGCGCGCCGCACGTAGCGGTCGAGCCGGTCGTCCCGCACGGCGTCGAACAGCCGGCTGGTGGCGCGCCGGTCGGCGATCACGGCGCTCTGCCCGTCGATCGTGGCGTGCCGCTCGAACGGCACCGTCACGAAGACCATGTCCGCCGGCCGGAGGTTCCGCGAGGTCAGGGCGAGGTTCCACAGCTCGTCGTTGTCGAACCGGTCGTCGAGGGTGAGCAGCCCGGCGAACGACCGGACGGTCGCGGAGAACGTCAGCGGGTTGGCCAGCGCGCGCCGCGAGATCATCTGGTCGAGCACCGCCCGGATGAAGTTCTGCTGCCGGTGGATCCGGTCGACGTCGCCGGCGGTCAGCCCGTGGCGCATCCGCACGTACATCACCGCCTCCTCGCCGCGGAGCGTGTGCGTCCCCGCCTCCCAGGTGATGTCGTGCCTGGTGTCGACGACGGTCTCGCGGATCGTCACCTCGACGCCGCCGATCGCGTCGGTCAGCCCCGCGAAGCCGCTCCAGTCCAGGATCGCCAGGTGGTCGATCTCCAGGCCGGTGAACTTCTCCATCGTGCGCAGGTAGAGCTCCGGGCCGCCGAGCGAGAACGCCGCGTTGATCCTGGCGTCGCCGTGGCCGGGGATGGACACCCAGGTGTCGCGGGGGACCGAGACGACGTACGCCGCATCGCGGGCGGCGTTGACGTGCAGCAGCATGATCGTGTCGCTCCGGACCGCACCGGGACGCCACCCCTCACGGACCAGGCGGGCGACCTCGCCCTGCTCGTGGGAGTCGGTGCCGGCGAGCAGGATGTTCACCGCGCGGGTCTCGCCGCCGATCGTCGCCGGGGCCTCGGGACGCTGCACGCCGAGGTCGATCCGGGGCACCTGCGCGAGCTGCGCGTTGACGTACCACGCCCAGCCGGGGACCACAGTCATGAGCACCACCTGCTTCGAGCCTAGGCAGCGGCGGCGTCCCGGAGTGAGGGCCGGAGGTCCCCGAGGTACGTCCCGGTGAGGAGGCGCCCGATGCATCCGGCCGGATACGGTGCAGCACATGAAGGTTCTCGTCACCGGCGGCGCCGGCTACATCGGAAGCACGACGGCCAAGGCACTCGAGGCGGCCGGCCACGTGCCCGTCATCTTGGACTCGTTGCTGGCCGGGCCGCGCGCGTTCGTGCGCGACCGGATCTTCTACGAGGGTGACGTGGCTGACCGGGCGCTGCTGCGCAGGGTGGTCGACGAGCACCCGGATCTCGACTGCACCATCCACATGGCCGCGCGCATCATCGTGCCCGAGTCCGTGGCGCACCCCTACACCTACTACCACGACAACGTGGCGAAGTCGTTGGAGCTGTTCGACGAGCTGACCGCCCTGGGCAAGGGGGACGTGGTCTTCTCGTCGTCCGCCTCGCTCTACGCCACCGTCGAGGGCTTCGGGGTCGACGAGTCCGCCCCGCTCGACCCGCCCTCGCCCTACGCCCGCACCAAGCGGGTGATGGAGATGGTCCTCGAGGACCTGGCCGCGGCGACCGACCTCCGGGCGATCATCCTGCGCTACTTCAACCCGATCGGGGCCGACCCGGACCTCGAGTCCGGTGTCTACGTCCGGGAGCCCTCCCACGTGCTGGGCCAGCTCACCCTGGCCGCGCTGGGGCAGAAGGACGCCTTCACCATCACCGGGACCCAGCACCCGACCAAGGACGGCACCGGGGTGCGCGACTACATCCACGTCTGGGACCTCGCACGAGCCCACGTCGCCGCGGTCGAGCGGTTCGACGACGTGATCGCGCAGGAAGGTGCATCCAGCACGGTCATCAACCTCGGCACCGGCGAGGGCGTGACGGTGCGCGAGCTGGTCGCCGCGTTCCAGGACGTCTTCGGGGCCGAGGTGCCGGTCAAGGAGGCGCCGCCGCGGCCGGGGGACGCCGTGGGTGCCTACGCCAAGGTCGACAAGGCGCGCGACGTCCTGGGCTGGTCGGCCGAGCTGGACCTCCGGGCGGGCATCGCCTCGGCGCTGGCCTGGGCCGAGAAGCGGCACGAGGTGCTGGGTTACCGCTGAGCCGGCCCGACTAGGGCCTTCGGGCCCTGGGACCGGTGAAGTCCGGGCGCGACCATGGGGCGGTGCGCACTCTGGGCAACATCCTCTGGTTCCTGCTGGCCGGGCTGTGGCTGGCGATCGGGTACGCCGTCGCCGGGATCGTGGCGTTCATCCTGATCATCACGATCCCGTTCGGCATCGCGTCCTTCCGGCTGGCCGGCTTCGTGGTCTGGCCGTTCGGCCGCACCGTCGTGTGGCAGCGGCAGGCCGGCTTCTGGTCGCTGCTCGGCAACATCGTCTGGGTGATCGTCGTCGGCTGGGAGCTGGCGATCGCGCACCTGGTGGCCGGGCTGCTGCTCTGCATCACGATCATCGGCATCCCCTTCGGGGTGGCCGCCTGGAAGATGATCCCGCTGGCGCTCTTCCCGCTCGGCCGCGAGGTCGTCCCCCTGGACCGGGCCGCCGGCGACCCCTACGGCATCCCGAGCTGAGGGAACCGGCGTGCCGGGACATCGCTGAGCCGGGTGTGCGCAGCGCCGGATAGAGTCTCGACGGGCGCACCCGAAGGGAGCAGGCGTCAGACGAGCCGCGACGCGCGCTCATCACCGGCATCACCGGTCAGGACGGCGGGCATCTGGCCGAATTGCTGCACAGCAAGGGCTACGAGGTCTACGGCCTGCTCCGCGGCCAGGCCAACGCGCGCAAGGAGATGTTCTCCTACGAGTTCCCCTACGTCCGGCTGATCGAGGCCGACCTGACCGACCAGACGTCGCTGATCCAGGCGATGACCATCTCGCGCCCGCACGAGATCTACAACCTCGGCGCGATCAGCCACGTCGGCTACTCGTTCCGCAACCCCCAGCTCACCGCGGACATCACCGCGAAGGGCGTGCTGAACCTCCTCGAGGCGGTGCGGATCACGGGCATGGAGAACGAGTCGCGGTTCTACCAGGCGTCGACGTCGGAGATGTTCGGCGGCCTCGACTACAACCGGCCGGGCTCGGGCTACAACGAGGACTCGCTGTTCCACCCGCGCAGCCCGTACGGCGTCGCCAAGCTCTACGCCCACTGGATCGCCCGGAACTACCGCGAGAGCTACGGCATGTTCGTCTCGACCGGCATCCTGTTCAACCACGAGGGCGAGCGCCGCGGCCTGGAGTTCGTCACTCGCAAGATCACCAACGGTGTCGCCAAGATCCACCTCGGCATCGCGGACCACATCACCCTCGGCGACCTGTGGCCCAAGCGCGACTGGGGCTACGCCGGCGACTACGTCCGCGGGATGTGGCAGATGCTCCAGCACGACGAGCCCGACGACTTCGTGCTGGCCACGGGGGAGACGCACTCGATCGAGGAGTTCCTGACCCTGGCGTTCGCCGAGATCGGCATCGACGACTGGAAGCCCTACGTCCGCCAGGACCCGCAGTTCATGCGTCCGGCCGAGGTCGACATCCTGCTCGGCGACCCGTCGAAGGCCGAGCGTGTGCTCGGCTGGCGCCGCGAGGTCGACTTCCAGGGCCTCGTGAAGCGGATGGTCGCGAACGACATTCGAATCCTCTCCGACGAGGCCTGATGCAGATGTCTCGGGCGCAGCGCGTCGCGGTCACCGGCGTCAACGGCTTCGTCGGCCGACACATGGTCGCCGAGCTGCTCGCCACCGGCGTCGAGGTCGTCGGCGTCGGACACGAGCCGGACGGGCACCCCGACGGCCTGGCCGACTACGTCAGCCAGGACCTGACCGCGGCCTGGCCGTGCGGGCTCGGCGTGGACGCCGTCGTCCACCTGGCCGGGCTGTCCGCCGTCGGCCCTTCGTTCGACGATCCGCAGCGCTACCTCGACCAGAACAGCGCGATGGTCACCCACCTCTGCGAGGGCGTCCTCGCGGACAGCCCCGGCGTCCGGCTGTTGGTGGTGAGCAGCGGTGCCGTGTACGACGCACAGCAGGGTCAGCCGCTCGACGAGACCAGCCGGATCGGCTTCAGCTCGCCCTACGTCGTGAGCAAGGTCCTCGTCGAGAACCTGGTCACCTACTACGCGGGCCGCGGGCTCGACGCGGTGGTGGCCCGGCCGTTCAACCACATCGGCCCGGGCCAGGGCCGGGGCTTCCTGGTGCCGGACCTGCTCGCCGGCCTGGAACGCACCGCGGCGACGGGGGAGGCGCTCCGGGTGGGCGACCTCGAGACCCGTCGGGACTACACCGACGTCCGGGACGTGGTCCGTGCCTACCGGCTGCTCGTCGAGGCGGAGGGCCTGGCCGACCGGGTGTTCAACGTGTGCTCGGGTCGCTCGTGGTCGGGGCAGGAGCTGCTCGGCCTGCTCGAGTCGGAGCTTCCGCACGGCACCGTGCAGGTCGAGGTCGACCAGTCCCGGATCCGGCCCGGCGACCCCCGCGAGATCGTCGGCGACAACACCCGGCTCCAGCACGCGGTCGGCTGGAAGCCGGAGATCGACGTCCCGACGAGCGTCCGCGACTTCGTCGCCGCCCGCTGAGCGACGGGGAGACTCAGCGGCGGCCGTGCCTGCCGACGGGTTCCTTGCGCTCGGCTGAGCGACGGAAGCCGAACCTTCGGGTGGCGACCTGGTCGGCTTCGGGGGCGTAGCCGTAGCCGTAGCCATATCCGTAGCCGTACTGCTTGCCCTTGTTCGGCACCATGTTGAGCACGACGCCGAGGGCGCGGGCGTCGACGGCGTTCAGCCGGTCGCGCGAGGCCCGGACCTGGTCCCGGGTGGTCTTGCCGTGACGGACGACGAGGAGTGCGCCGTCCGCCTGTGAGGCGAGCAGGGCCGCGTCGGTCACCGGCAGCAGCGGCGGCGCGTCGATGATCGTGATGTCGAAGCGCTTGCGGGTGAGCTCGAGCAGGTCGTGCATGGCGTGGCTCTGGAGGAGCTCGGCCGGGTTCGGTGGCACGGCGCCGCTGGCGAGCACGTGCAATCCCGTCTCGGGGTGCACCTGGACGGCGTCCTCGACGCTGATCTTGCCGACGAGCGCGGTGGTCAGACCGACACTGCCGTCCATCCCGAGCATGTTCGTGACCTGGGGCCGACGAAGGTCGCCGTCGATGAGCAGCACGCTCTGGCCGGCTTGCGCCAGCGTGATCGCGAGGTTCGTCGCCGTCGTGGACTTTCCCTCGCCCGGAAGCGAGCTGGTCACCACGAAGACGCGGCTGTCCCCGTCGACGGAGATGAACTGCAGGTTGGTGCGCAGCACTCGGAAGGCCTCGACCCGTGGAGCGTGCGAGTCCAGGGAGGTGACGAGCGGTTCGTTGACGGCGGACTGGTCGAAGTTGATTCCGGCCATGACCGGCGACTCCGAGGCGTCGGCCGCGTCGGCGGGGTTCTTCACGGTGGTGTCGAGCAGCTCGCGCAGCACCGCGAGTCCGAGCCCGAGCAGCAGGCCGAGGATCGCGGCGAGTCCGAGGTTGCGCACCGGCTTGGGGGAGACCGGCGTGGTCGGCAGCACGGCGGGGTCGACCACCGAGGCCTTGAGCAGCGGCCGCTCGGAGCCCGGCGGGGTCTCGAGCTCTGCGACGTAGTCGGTGAGCTCGGCAGCCACGGCCTTGGTGAGGATCTGGGCCTGCTCCGGGTCGGGGTCGGTGACACTGACCTCGAGGATCACGGTCTCGGGGACGACGGTCGCCTCGATGTTGGCGGCGAGGTCGGCCGGGTCCATGTCGAGACCGAGCGAGTCGATGACCCGGGACGACAGTTCCTGGCCGGCCGCCAGGTCGGCGTACGACGTCACCCGCTGAGCCGAGAACAGGCTGCCGGTGTAGGCCTCACCGGTGTTGCTGGGGGTGGTGGAGACGAAGAGCCGGGCCGACGAGGCGTACTGCGGTGTCATCTGGAAGGTCACCGCCGCGGCAACGGCCGTCGCGACGACGAGGCAGCTGACGATCAGCTTCCAGCGGCGCCGCATGATGCGCAGGTAGTCCGACAGTTCCACGGTCCCTCGTCTCTGTCTGTGACACGTGCCCGCAAACGGGTCTCCTCACCCTAAGCCACCACGTATGTCACGAATCGTGCGAGGTCATGGCGTCTCGAGGATCATCGTGATCGGGCCGTCGTTGACCGAGGCGACCTGCATGTCGGCGCCGAAGCTCCCCTCGGCCACGGTGGCGCCGAGGTCGCGCAGGGCCCCGCAGAAGGCGAGGTACACCGGCTCGGACACCGGCCCCGGTGCCGCCGCGATCCACGTCGGCCGGCGTCCCTTCCGGGCGTCGCCGTAGAGCGTGAACTGGCTGACCACCAGCACCGGCGCACCCAGGTCGGAGGCGGACTTCTCGTCGCGCATGATCCGCAGCTCCCAGACCTTGCGCGCCATCCAGGCGATCTCGTCCGGGCCGTCGGAGTGCGTCACGCCGAGCAGCACGAGCAGCCCGGGACCCTCGACGGAGCCGACGACCTTCCCGTCAACAGTCACCGAGGCGGAAAGAACTCGCTGGACGACGGCACGCATCGGGAAATCCTCCTGTGGCTGAGTCGACGGCGGCGCAGGCAGTCTGACACGATGTGCGCCATGAGCGCCCCGATCTTCGACCCGAGCAAGCTGCTGGTGACCGTCGCCCCGACCGGCGCGGAGACCTCCAAGGAGGACTGCCCGCAGCTGCCCACCACGCTCGAGGAGCTCGTCGAGACCGCGCAGCGCTGCCAGGCGGCCGGCGCCGGCATGATCCACGTGCACATCCGCGACGACGAGCACAAGCCGACCCTGGACCTGAAGCGGCTCACCGACACCGTCGACGCGCTGCACGAGGCCACCGACCTGGTCGTCCAGCTCTCCACCGGCGGCAGCGTGCATGACCCGCTCGACAAGCGGCTCAAGGTGCTCGACGCGCAGCCCGACTCCTGCAGCCTGACGATGGGCACCACCAACTTCGGCGACGACGTCTTCTCCAACCCGTGGCCGTTCATCACCGAGCTCTACCAGCTCAGCCAGGAGCGCGAGGTCGTCCCCGAGTTCGAGCTGTTCGACCTCGGCCACGTCGCCTCGTTGAACCGGCTGCTGGACAAGTACGGCCTGCCGTACGGCGGCCGCGTCCACGTCGACCTGGTGATGGGCGTGCCCGGCGGGATGCCCGGCACGACGGACGCGCTGGTCGCCGCCGTGAACGCGCTGCCCGAGGTGACCACGTCGTGGTCGGCCACGGGCATCGGCCGCTCCACCCTCGCCGTCGCGCTCGCGAGCCTGAGCAAGGGCGGCCACCTGCGGGTCGGCATGGAGGACGTGCTGACGCTCGCGAAGGGCGTCCCGGTCGAGCACAACGAGCAGCTGGTCAGCCGCGTCGTCGAACTGGCCCGGATCGTGCAGCGCACGCCGATGACCCCCGCCGAGGCCAAGGACCTGCTCCAGACCAAGCGTCGCTAGTAGACGAGCGCCTGGGTGCCGTCGGTGAGGGCCTCCTCGACGAACACCGCCGCTCCTGCGATCCGGATCCCCGGCAGCACCGAGGCCTCGTCGAGTCCGCGACGCGCAGCGCACTGGGTGCACAGCGTCACGGTGCCTGCCTCCAGTACGACGGACAGCAGGTCCGCCACGGGGGTGGCCTGAGGAAGCGACAGGTCGGACGCCCGCCCCGGCACCGCCATCCAGGCCGCCTCGCCGGTCAGCCACAGCGACACCGAGGCGCCGGCCGCCACGGCGGACGCCGCCACCGTGAACGCCTGGTTCGCGCGCTCGGGGTCGTCGGTGCCGCAGGTCACCTTGACCACCAGTCGGTTCGCCATGCTCCAGACACTAGACTCACCGTCCATGGAAGCCGTATTCATCTCGCTGATGGCGCTGGTCGTGCTGCTGACCGGCTTCGTCGCCGTCCTGGTCCTGTGGAAGCTCTTCAAGGGCGACAACGACCCCGGCCGCTCGACCCGCCACATCTGATGCCGTTCGAGATCCCGGACAACCTGCACCCCGACTGCGCCCCCATCGCGTGGTTGCTGGGGACGTGGCGCGGCAACGGCCACGGTGACTACCCCACGATCGAGAAGTTCCAGTTCGGCCAGGAGTGCATCTTCACGCACGACGGCCGTCCCTTCTTCCACTACATGAGCCGTGCCTGGATCGTCGACGACGAGGGCAACAAGGTCCGCGACGCCGCGATCGAGACCGGCTTCATCCGGCCCAAGGCCGACGGCAGCCTCGAGTGGCTGCTCACGCACAACACCGGCTTCGTCGAGATCTGGCACGGCACCGCCGAGATCGGCACGCCCCGCCTCGAGATGACCACCGACGCCGTGGCCCGCACCCAGACCGCCAAGGACTACACCGCCGGCCACCGGATGTACGGCATGGTCGACGGCGACCTGCTCTGGGCCTACGACATGGCCGCGGTCGGCCAGAAGCTCCAGCCCCACCTCTGGGGACGTCTCGTCCGCCAGTAGAGCCGTGCGTCACGTCACGGCGTAGTTCGCCCCGGCAGCGTTACTCGTCGCAGCGGCCGAAGTCGTCGTCGAGGCGAACGATGTCGTCCTCACCCGTGTACGCGCCGTGCTGAACCTCGACGATCACGAGCTCCTCGGCGCCTTGGTTGGCCAACCTGTGGGTTGCGCCCTGGGGAACGTCCACGGAGTCTCCCGGGCCGGCCGTGATGGATACGTCATCGATCGTGGCAGTCGCGACACCGAAGACAACGACCCAGTGCTCGCTGCGGTGCTGATGCTTCTGCAGCGAGAGCCGCTTGCCCGGCTGGACGTGGATCCGCTTGATCTTGTAGCCGTAACCGACATCGATGACGTGCCAGGACCCCCAGGGGCGGTCTTCAGACTGGATGGGCAAGGCTCTTCCTTCATTGCTGGTGGTCATCGCGTCTCGCACGAAGATACGGGACGCTACCTCAGTCGCCCGTCAGCGCGGGGGTGACTGCTCGGATGGTCTCTGCGGCCGTCCCGTCGTCCTGCCGTGGCCCGTCTCGCCGCCAGGTAGCCGTCCGCTGCCTGTCCGAGCAGGTGCCGGGCAAGGACATCGCCCAGGTCGCGCTCGACCGCGGCCAGGTCGTCGACGAGTACGACGCACCGCTCGCACTGCGCGGCATGCCGCAGCACCACCCGCGGGATCGGCCGGACCGCGCTCCGACCAAGCCGCAAGGTGTGACCCAGGCAGGCGGCCGGCAGGGTCCGCGACCGGTGCCGCAGCAGCAGCGCCCGCCGCAGGGCGGCACGAGCCCCGGCCACGAGCGCCGGGACCACGAGGGGAGACACCCCGATCGGAGCCGCGGCCTCGTCCGCGCCGGCGCCTTCGACCTCCAGCATCCAGACGAGCAAGCTGCCACGCGTCGGGCAACCGGGAGAACTCCACCGCGACGGCCGGATGCGCCTCGCCGGCCAGCGGCACGCCGAAGGGGACGTCGGACACGTAGTGCTCGGTCTCGAGCGGGTCGTCCGGGGCGCCGTCCGGGTGCTCCTCGAACAGCCGGCGGGTCAGCAGCAACAGGTAGGGCCGCAGCGACTCGCTCGGCGCGAGCATCAGACGCAGGTTCCCGTGCGCGACCTCGAACACCTCGGCCACCAGCCCCGGGTGCCGGCGGCCCGGGTCGAGGACGTGGGCGAGGAGCGTGACCGCCCCGCGATGTCGAGCCACGAGGGTGTCGAAGGCCTGCTCGTCGCCGAGCCCGACCTGGGTGATGAGCGCCGCCTCGGTGGCAGAGGCGCGGTCCCAGTGCTGCTCCATCCCAGCTCCCCCTGAGTGATCCATGAGCCGGGACCGAGCCGGTTCTCCCTCATTGGTCACACCGTCAAACGCGCAGCAGGCACGGGGGTTACGGGGCCGGACGGCTTGTCCGGATTGTCCGTTCGGAGAGCTCAGTCGCCGAACGTCGACAGGACGTCGGCGGCGGTGGTCGCGCCGGCCAGGGCGAGCTCGAACCACACCGTGGTGCCGTCGGTGCTGTGCTCGGCGCTCCAGGCGGAGGCGATCGCGTCGACGAGGGTGAGCCCGCGGCCGGAGACGCTCTCCGGGTCGAGCTCCTCGGGACGGCGTACGGCGCCCCGGCCGCCCCGGTCCTGGACCAGCACCAGGACGTACTCCCGGTCCGCCTGCACCGTCACCGACGACGTGGTGCCGGAGTGGATCACGGCGTTGGTGACCAGCTCCGAGACGCACAGCTCGGCGTTGTCCACGACGTCCTCGTCGACCGACCACTCCCGCAGGACCCGCGAGACGAACTGCCGTGCCTGCCGGGCCGCGCTGGGGTCGCCGGGCAGCTCGATGCTCGCCCGGGCCTGGTCCGGGGCGGCGGTCACCGCGAGGATCGTCACGTCGTCCTGGGAGTAGTCGGACCCCATCAGGTCGCTGAGCCTGGCGCAGAGCTCGCGCGGGTTGCGCCGACGGGGCGCGAGCTCGGCCACCCGGTCACGGAGCAGGTCGATCCCGGTGAACAGGTCCAGCTCCCGGTTCTCGACGAGGCCGTCGCTGTAGGCGAGCACGGTCATCCCGTCCTGCAGCGACACCTGGTTGCTGCGCCAGGTGAAGCTGCCGATCCCCAGCGCGGGCCCGGTGTCGCTGTCGAGCACGGCGGGCCGGCCGGACGGGCTGATCAGCAGCGGCGGCGGGTGGCCGGCGACACCGTAGGTGAACGTGGTCCGCTCGGGGTCGACCCACCCGTAGAGCATGGTCACGACCTGGTCGGCCACCGGCAGGTAGGCCACGAGGTTGTTGAGCCGTTCCAGCACGGCCGCGGGGTCGGGGTCGAGCAGGGCGTAGGCGCGCGTCGCCACCCGGATCTCGCTCATCACGATGGCCGCGGGGACGCCCTTGCCCATCACGTCGCCGAGGGTCAGGATGACCGATCCGTCGTCGGTGTGGAGCACGTCGTACCAGTCGCCGCCGACGTCCACGGTGAGCGCAGCGGGCTGGTAGTGCGCGCCGATGTTGAGCCCGTCGAGCTCGGGCAGCGAGTGCGGCATGAGGCTGCGCTGGAGCTGCTCGGAGTTGGAGTACTGGACCTGGTAGGCGATGCCGCGCTTCACGGCCTGGGCCACCTGCGCGGCGAACGCGGCGAGGAAGGCCACCTGCTCGGGGGTGAGAGCGACCTCGGCGCTGTAGGCCAGCGCCAGGCCACCCACGCAGACGTCGTCCACGAGCAGGGGGACCGAGGCCAGGCTGCGCGCCCCGACCCGGTTCGTCCGCTCGGTGAGACCGGGGAAGTGCTCCTCGATGTCGTCAGGGCTGGAGAGGTAGAACGCCTCGCCCGTGCGCACGGTGCGGACCAGGGGGACGTCGTCGAGGGCGTCGAAGGTCGACCAACGCACCCCCAGTGGGCTCAGCGCCTCGGGGTCGGTGGCGACGAACCGGAGCTCGCGGCCGCCGCCGTGGCTGAGCGCGAGGCCGCCCCGCACCACGCCCTCGATGGCCATGACCTCGGTGAGCGCTGTTCGCACGACGTCGTCCACCGTGACGGCGTCGCCGAGGACAGCCGCAAGATGCTCGAGGCGTCGCAGCCTCTCAGCCATGCCTGGGTCCCCACCTCATTGACCCAGACTAGTCCGCCCAGACAACCCATGTGACGTAACGCAGGCGGACTTGATGCGTTGGTACCAGTGACCGTCCCCGAAGCTGGAGTCACGATGCGCCGCACCCTCGCCACGACCCTCGCGCTCGCCGTCACGGCGACGACCGCCCTGACCCTTGCCGGGGGACTGGGCGCCGCTGCGGCCCCCACCCGGACCGCCGCAGCCGGCGCCCAGGCGGCGGCGGAGGGCGAGGCGCGGGCGGTGATGTTCGTGGGCAACAACTGGGCCGGCACGGCGGACGTCGTGGACAGCCACACCTTCGAGGTGATCAAGCGCATCAACATCGTCCCGGACAAGGACGAGCGCATGGCCGAGATCCAGACAACCCCGGACAAGCTGGCCTTCTACCTGGCGATCCAGCAGGCCGTGGGCGAGGGCAACGACCAGTACGTCGACGACATGTTCTCCACCCGCGACGGCAAGATCCTCGCCGTCTCCCGGCCCAGCTTCGGCGACGTCGTCTGGATCGACCTGGCCAGCGAGAAGATCATCAAGCGGCAGCCGATGGACGGCTACCGCACCGACCACATGGGGGTCTCCCCGGACGGCAAGCGGCTCGTGGTCTCCGACTCCACGTCGAAGGCGGTGCACGAGTTCGTCCTCGGCGGCGCCGACAACCCGCGCACCGGCAAGCGCCTGCGGACGTTCGTGTCCGGTGAGACGCCGCACGAGAGCAACTTCTCCCGGGACGGCAGCCGGATCTTCCACGCCAGCATCGGCCGCGTCTACACGCCCGGTGGACGCCGGCGAGCTGGACCCGCTGGGTGACCCGATCAAGTCCGACCGGTGGTTCCAGATCGTCAGGAACGACACCTTCAAGGTCGCGCGCCGCTGGGACATGGGCCTCGAGCTCGAGGAGGCCGGCTACAAGAACATGAGCTCGGCGGTGCGCCCGATGGCGATCTCGCCGGACGAGCGGTTCGTCTACTACCAGGTGTCGTTCTTCCACGGCTTCGTCGAGTTCGACCTGAAGGCCCAGGACCCGAACGGCGGCGGCGACTATGCGATGGGGGACAAGAAGGAGCCGGCCACCGGCAAGGTCACCCGGCTGATCCCGCTGCCCAACCGGGTGCCGGACATGCCGCGCGAGCAGTACGTCCTCGACTCCGCGCACCACGGGCTCTCGATGAACCACAAGGGCACGAAGATCTGCGCCGCCGGGACGATGGACGACTACGCCGCGATCATCAAGCGGCGGACCATGGAGTTCACGATCCTCGACGGCAAGGGCGACATCGAGGAGCGGAAGTACCTCAAGCCCTACTGGTCCACCGAGGGTCCGGGCAACACCTGCTGGATGTCGATGAGCGGCAACGACGCGGTCGCGGTGATCGACCTCGCCACCGCGAAGGAGATCGCCTGGATCAAGGTCGGCGACCACCCCCAGCGCGTCCGCCCCGGCACCCTGGCCCCCAGCGTCGAGCGCGCCTGGCGGTGAGCCGCGGGTCGAGGAGCGAGCGAAACGAGCTCGTACCGCTGGTCAGCTCGGACCGCTGGTCGAGGAGCGAGCGAAGCGAGCGTCTCGAGACCACTCCGCCACGACCTACACTCGCCACGTGCCCCACGACCACACCCACGCCCGGCCAGAGGACTGGCAGGCGCGGCTGCGCGCGAGGGGCTACCGGCTGACCCCGCAGCGCGAGCTGGTGCTCCGCGCGGTGGAGCGACTCGGCCACGCCACCCCCGACGAGGTCCTCGCCGCGGTCCGGGAGGAGTCCAGCGCGGTCAACATCTCCACGGTCTACCGCACGCTCGAGGTGCTCGAGGAGCTCGACCTCGTCCGCCACGCCCACATCACCGACCGGGCGCCGACCTACCACTCGGCGGCGACCCCGCCGCACGTCCACCTCGTCTGCCGGTCCTGCGGCAAGGTCACCGAGGTCAGCCCGGACGTGGTCGAGCCGATGACCGAGACGCTGAAGAACGAGTACGGATTCACCACCGACGTCGGCCACCTGACCGTCTTCGGCACCTGCTCGGACTGTCTGTCGGAATGACCCACGGCCCCGAGCCGTTCTATCGGGTGGTCGCGCTTGTCGAGACCATCCAGTTCGCGATCAACGAGGAGTCACAGTGACCGACCCCAGCCCGCTGCTCGACCTTCCGGGCGCCGTGTCCGGTGACGGGATCGACGCACCGGTGGCCGCTCACTACGGCTCGTTCAACGGCGAGCAGCGCACGCTCGAGACCGGTGAAGGGTTCGTGGACCTCTCCCACCGGGGCGTCGTCCGTATCTCCGGTCCCGATCGGCTCACCTGGCTGCACTCACTGACCAGCCAGTTCTTCGAGGGTTTGGCGCCGAACACCCCGACCGGTGCACTGATCCTCAGCCCACAGGGACACGTCGAGCACGCGATGTTCGGCACCGACGACGGCGAGGCGTTCACCGCCCACGTCGAGCCCGGCGCGGCCCCCGCGCTCGTGGAGTGGCTGGACCGGATGCGGTTCATGATGCGCGTCGAGGTCGCCGACGTCACCGACGAGCTCGCCGTCGTCTGGCGCCCGGCCGCCAAGGCGGGTGAGCCTGCCGAGGGCACTCCCGCGAGCACCGCCCCCTACGCCGGCTACCGCTTCATCCCGCGCGCGGACCTCCGGGCCTTCGCCGAGGCGGCAGGCCCCGCCTGCGGCATGTGGGCGTTCGAGGCCCTCCGCATCGCCCGCGGCGAGCCGCGCCTCGGGCTGGACACCGACCACCGGACGATCCCCAACGAGGCCGGCTGGATCGGTCCCGCCGTCCACCTCGACAAGGGCTGCTACCGCGGCCAGGAGACGGTGGCGCGCGTGCACACGCTCGGCCGGCCGCCGCGCCGGCTCACCCTGCTGCACGTCGACGGCTCCGACAACCGGTTGCCGACACGGGGTGGGGACCTTGTCCTCGACGGCAAGGTGGTCGGCTTCGTCGGCAGCAGCGCCCGGCACCACGAGCTCGGCCCGATCGCGCTCGGGATGGTGAAGCGAAACGTGGCGCTCGACGCGACGTTGCTCGCCGACGGGATCGCCGCCTCCCAGGAGGTCCTGGTCGACCCCGAGGTCGGCCTGCACGTGCGTCCGACACTTCGCTGACCTGCACCTTCGGCTCGCCTTATGATCCCTTGAGGACATCGGCGGATCGGAGGGGTGTATGGCGACGACGACGCGCCGCCCCGGCCGCGTGCAGAAGATCGCCAACGACGAGACGCCGCTGAACTCGTCCAAGCCCGACATCGACGCCCGGATCGGGTGGCTGCTGGCGATGTCACGCCTGCACCACCGGAACCCGGAGTTCCAGGAGGGCAAGCGCTTCGTCGAGACGCTCGGCGAGGTCGGCTTCCCGGCCAGCCGGAGCCTGCTCAGCCGCTGGGAGTCGGGGGAGATCCCGATCTCCTACGAGGGGATGTCCGCCTACGAGACCGCGCTGGGCCTCGAGACCGGCCGGATCTCCTCGCTCACCGGCTACATCCGCGCGAGCCTGACCGGGGTCCGGACGCGGGTCGTGCGTCCCAAGCTCGACCCCACCACCCGCGAGTTCGCCGAGCGCTTCGATGAGCTGCTGGACCTGGCCGAGGACGGGGAAGCACTGGCCCGGGACTGGCAGGAGCTGGGCTGGCATCTCTCCGTCGCGCCGATGGTGCACCTGCGGGCCTCCACCTGGGAGGCACTGACGCAGCGCCTCGTCAACGAGCTGCCACGGTCGATCAAGGTCGCCTACCGGCAGTACAGCACCGCCGCGATGAACATGGCGTCGGTGCTGCGTGCCCAGGACTTCCTGGTCGAGGCGGTCAAGGCGTACATCTCCGACCCGGACGTGCAGGTCATCACCAACCCGATGGGCCTGCTCGACCGTCTGCCGACACGCGAGGCCGCGCGGTTCATCCTGGACATGATCGCGAACCCGTCGAACGAGGCGGTTTTCTCCGTGGCGATCTGGTGTGCCACCACGAAGGTCGCGAACGGCGACTTCACCCCCGACGAGCGCTCCGAGCTCGACATGACCGTGCTCCGGCTGTGGCGGCAGAACCCGGCGAAGGCGAGCGAGGACCTCGCCCAGCTCATCGCCAACCTCCCCGAGGGGATGCGGTCGACGCTGGTCTACGCGGCGACGAAGGCAGGACGCCGCAAGCTCGGCTACGTCGTCGAGCACGGCGAGGAGATGGTCGCTCACAAGGCGCGGAGCATCGCGCACGACCTTGCGGAGAACGCTCGCGGGCGGGTCCCGCAGGAGCCGACGTACGACGAGGACCGGATGCTCGGCCGGCTGATCCGCGAGGCGCTGTTCCACCGGGACTCTGAGCGCCGCCACCTCGCCGCCCTCTTGATCGCCTCATCGCCGTTCGGTGAGGCCGTGACCGACGAGCTGCTGCGCGTCGTGGTGGACGAGGGCTACCCCGGCTGGATGCGCACCCGCTCGGCGACGCTGGTGCGCTACCTCAGCACCGACAGCCACCGGATGCGGATGCTGACCCTCATCGACCACCCGGTCGACGACATCGCCGCCCCGATCGCGCAGGGCCTCGGCCACATGAGCCCGACCCCGCTCGCCGACCAAGCTCTGCGGAACTCGTTGAGCAAGGAGTGGTCTCTCCGCGAGCGAGCGAAGGTCTACGCCCTGGGGATGACCGGATCGGACGGCCTGCAGGCGATCCTCCGGTCCACCGACGCCCCCGAGTGGCAACGCTCCGCAGCCCGCTGGTGGTCAGCCCAAGGCCCCGCCATCCG